>CAVSIV010000003.1:0-24645 GCA_963728205.1 uncultured Chloroflexia bacterium | reverse complement strand
AGCTGCGCATCCCGGTGGTGCCGACGTTCATGGGGAAGGGGGTGATCGACGACGCCGATGCGCTGAGCCTGCCGCCGCAGGGCCTGCGCCGCGCGGACGTGGGCGGCCCGCTGGCGAACGCCGACGTCGTGCTGGCCGTCGGCTACGACCTCATCGAGTGGTCGCCCGCGTACTGGAACGGCGACGGCCATGCCCGCATCGTCCACGTCGACAGCCGGGCCGCACCGGTCGACCGCGACTACCTGCCGGCGGTCGAGCTGGTCGGCGAGATCCGCGACAGCCTCGATGCGCTGGCCTCGGCGCTCGACGGCTGGCGCGCGAGCACCGACGCGCAGGCGTACCGCGAGCCGTACGCGGTCGAGGCCGCGGAGGCGGCCGTCAACGACGCCTTCCCGCTCCACCCCGCCCGCGTCGTGCACGACCTGCGCGCGGCGATGGGCGAGGCCGACGTCCTGATCAGCGACGTCGGCGTGCACAAGCTCTGGATCGCGACGCGATTCCCCGCGGCGCGCCCGAACACGGTCGTGATCGCGAACGGGCTGGCGTCGATGGGGATCGCGCTCCCGGGCGCGATCGGCGCGCGCCTGGCGCTCGGTGAGGGCGCCGCGCCGCGCGTGGTCGCGGTCTCCGGCGACGGCGGCTTCATGATGAACGTCCAGGAGCTGGAGACGGCGAAGCGCCTGGGGACCGCGCTGGTCGCGGTGGTGCTCGTCGACGAGCGGCTGGGCGTGATCGACCTCAACCAGCGGCGGCGCTTCGGGCGCACGTTCGGCGTGGACTTCGGGAACCCCGACTTCGTCGCGCTCGCCGCCGCGTTCGGCATCCCGGGCTTCGGCGTCGAGCGCGCGGAGGACCTGCTGCCCGCGTTGCGCCGCGCGCTGGCGATCCCCGGCCCGACGCTGGTGGCCGTGCCCGTCCGCACCGAGTTCCCACCGGCGCTCTGATCTGCGCCAGCCGGCCGGCGGCCGCGTTGGACCGTCGTCCCACGTCCAGCGGCGGCAGATATGCCGCAGACGCCAGAGTGGCCGTGAGGGCGCGGTCTGTCAGCGGCATGTCTGCCGCCGCTGCGAACAGAGGTTCACGACTGGAATGCCGAACGTCCTGCGCCCGGCCCCGCAGACGGCGGCTGCCGCGGGACGTTCGCCCACATCGGTGGTGCTCGGCCCGGATTCTAGCCTGAGACGGTGGGTTGAACGGGCGAGCACGATTGGCGGACACGCGCCGAGACACGGAGGAGGTGCGGCATGCAGGTCATCAACCCGGCGACCGGAGCGGTGGTCCGTACCTATGACGAGCACGCCCCGGCGGAGGTGGAGGCGCGGTTGCAGCGCGCGGCCGAGGCATATGTGAGCTGGCGCACGACCCCCCTCGAGCGCCGTGCCGAGCTGATGCGCGCGGCGGCGGGCGTGCTCCGCGAGGACGCCGAGGCGCACGCGCGGCTGATGACCGAGGAGATGGGCAAGCCCCTGGCCGAGGCGCGAAGCGAGGTCGAGAAGTGCGCCTGGACCTGCGAGTACATGGCCGACCAGGCCGCCGCGTTCCTCGCACCCGAGCCGGTCGCGACCGATGCCGGTGAGAGCTTCGTCCGCTTCGACCCGATCGGGCCCGTCCTCGCGATCATGCCGTGGAACTTCCCCTTCTGGCAGGTCTTCCGGTTCGCCGCGCCCGCGCTGATGGCCGGCAACGTCGGCGTGCTCAAACACGCGCCGAACGTCCCGGGCTGCGCGCTAGGCATCGAGGAGGTGTTCGCTCGCGCCGGCATGCCCGAAGGCGTGTTCACGTCGCTCCTGATCTCCGCGGAGCGCGCGGAGCCGGTGATCCGCGACCCGCGCATCGCGGCGGTCACCCTCACCGGCTCCGGCCGCGCCGGCGCCGCCGTCGCGGCGATCGCCGGCTCGGAGGTGAAGACCACGGTGCTCGAGCTGGGCGGGTCCGACCCGTTCATCGTGCTCGAGGACGCGGACCTCGACGGCGCCGTGGCGGCCGCGGTGAGCGCGCGCACGATGAACGCCGGCCAGAGCTGCATCGCCGCGAAGCGCTTCATCGTCGTCGCGCCGCTGTACGACCGGTTCGTCGAGGCGATGGGCGCGCGGATGGCGGCGCGCGCGGTGGGCGACCCCCTGGAGCCCGGCTGCGAGATTGGACCACTCGCCCGCGAGGACCTCCGCGCGACTCTCCACGACCAGGTCGAGCGTTCGATCGGCGCGGGAGCGCGGCTCGTCACCGGCGGGCATCCGCTCGACCGGCCGGGCTGGTTCTACGCGCCGACGCTCCTCGCCGACTGCCGCCCGGGGATGGCGGCGTTCGACGAAGAGACGTTCGGGCCGGTGGCCGCGGTCGCCCGCGTCGACGGAGCGGACGAGGCCGTCGCGCTCGCCAACGCCTCGCGTTATGGCCTCGGCGCGAGCCTGTGGACCGCGCCCGACCGCGCGAAGGAGCTCGCCCCGCGCATCGAGGCCGGGCACGTCGCGGTGAACGGCATCGTCAAGAGCGACCCTCGCCTCCCGTTCGGGGGCGTCAAGCAGTCGGGCTACGGCCGGGAGCTGTCCCGGTACGGGATGCTCGAGTTCGTGAACGTGAAGACCGTCTGGATCGCATGACGCTCGCGGTTCCCGCCGGATGGCGACACCCGGCGGCCGCGTCGCGGCCGTGGCCGAGAGCGGGGAACCGGACGGAGCGACGGTTGCCGGGGCGGACAGGGGTGGGTGTGCCGATGAGTGCTGAGCGGGACGAGACCGTCGAGACGCTCGACATCGCGATCGTCGGCGCCGGGCCGGCCGGCCTGGCGGCGGCGGTGTACGCGGGCCGGGCGCGCCGCCGCACCGTGCTGTGGGAGGGCGGCGTGATCGGCGGGCAGATCGCGACCGCCGCGAGCGTCGAGAACTACCCCGGCTTCCCCGAGGGCGTCGACGGGTTCACGCTCGGCGATGCGATGCGCCGGCAGGCGGAGGCGTTCGGCGTGGAGACGCGCTACGACCGCGTGGTTGGGCTCGAGCCGTCCGGCGACGGATGGCTGCTTTCGACCGCGGACGGCAGCCGCGAGCGGGCCCGCGCGGTGATCGTGAGCGCCGGCGCGGAGCCGAACCGGCTCGGCGTGCCGGGCGAGCGCGAGCTCACCGGCCATGGCGTCTCGTATTGCGCGACCTGCGACGCGGCGTTCTTCAAGGGCGAGACGGTGGCCGTGGTGGGTGGCGGCGACTCCGCGCTCGACGAGGCCCTCTTCACGACGCGCTTCGCCACGCGCGTGATCGTGATCCACCGCCGCGACGCGCTGCGGGCCTCGCGGCTGCTGCAGGAGCGAGCGTTCGCGCACCCGCGGATCGAATTCGTCTGGAACACGGTCGTCGTGGAGATCCGGGGACGCGAACGCGTCGAGTCGCTTCGGCTGAGCGACGTGCGCACGCACGAAGAGCGCACGCTGGAGGTCGCCGGCGTCTTCGTGTTCATCGGGCAGAGCCCGAACTCGCAGCTGCTGCGGGGCATCGTCGACCTGGACGCCGGCGGCCACGCCCGGGTCAACCGCTGGATGGAGGCGGGGCCGCCGGGCCTCTTCGTCGCCGGCGACCTGCGGGCGGAGGCCGCGAAGCAGGCCGTCACCGCCGCGGGAGACGGCGCGACCGCGGCCATCCGCGCCGACCGCTACGTGGGCGAGCGGTTCGACTGATCGACCGCGCGGGGTCGTGCTGCGGTGAGCGGCCCACGAGCTGGCGACGCGCTGCCCTGCTGCTCGCGTTCTGAGCTGGCCCCGCCGGTCTGCATCACGCGTGGACGGGCCACGACGCTTTCCGCAACACCATCACGCACGCGCTCCGCTCGCTCGGGCCGATGGAACCCGGCCGCCCTGTCGACGTCCGCGTCTCCGGCGCGAGCGACCGATGGTGGCGCTCCTCCGGCCGCCGCGATGCGCGACGTCTTCACCGACCTGCTTCGGTGATGGCACGCCGACGGTGTTGGGCGGCGGCGCGACCCCGCGCGCGTGGCAGTCGTGACGAGAGCGACCGGCGGCCACGATCACGAGCACGGACGCTCCTGGGCCGCGGTGTGGCGCCTCGGTGGTGACGGGGGCGTAACGGAGGCGTGACGGATCAGCCGCCATCGTCGCAGGCGTCCGGTTGCTTGAGGCACCCGGCGCGATACGGGCGGTCGTATGACCAGCCGGGAGGCGCGTATGTTGCAGACTGTGCGCGGAGCATCACCGGACGTGATGCACGTCTCTGACATGGTCAAGTCGGCGCAACAGGAGCTCGGCCGGATTGAACGAGACCGCGAACGCCAGCGCATCGCCGGCGACATCCACGACGACCTCATCCAGTCCGTGTATGCCGTCGGGCTTGACCTGCAGGCGGCCCGCTTCGACCCGAGGATTTCCAAGGCACAGGCGCTCGATCGCGCGATCGCGGAACTGAAGGCCGTGATCAGCGATCTGCGCGCTTACATGGGCTATCTTCGCGACCCGCAGGCGGATGGCGAACAGAACGTCTTGCCAGCGCGCGTGCGGTCGCTGCTCGAGCCCCGTGCCGGTCTCCCGCGCTGGCGGGCGGAGATCGGGTCGATGGAAGCGCTGCCCGGCACGCTGTCTCGCGAGCTGTTCCTCATCGCGAAGGAGCTGGTCTCGAACGTGAGGCGACACGCCGGCGCGGTCAACGCGTCCTTCGTGCTCTCGTCGACTGGCGATGGCGTCGAGCTGTGCGTCGAGGACGATGGTGTCGGTTTCGACCAGCTGGTCACGTCCGACGGGTCGTTCGGTCTCGCGAATCTGCGTGAGCGCGTGCTTGGCCTCGGCGGCAGACTGACGATTGATTCGGCACCCGCGAGCGGCACGAGCGTCCACGTTCGAGTGCCCGTCGTCCGAGACTGAGGGCGGGAACTCGCCGAGACGGAGCGCCGGTCGGAGGAGATGAAGCGGCGGGAGCCTACCGCGACTCCACCACTCGACCGCTAGGGGGCCCGCCCGAAGGCGGGCTCATCTTTATGGGAACCTGACACGCCGCCCGTATCATGGTGGCCCGTCACGTCGTGCGGCCCACAGCCGGAGTTCCGCGTGTCACGATCGCTGCCGTGCTCTCCCCGGCACCGCGACCGGCTCGCCCGTCTCGCCGACGGGCGGGCCGCCATGTCCGCTCGGCGTGCCGCGACGGTGCACCGGTGACGCCCCGCCGCTCGCCGCCCGCCGACGCTGCGGTCGACGCCGACGCACGCGCCGCGCGTCCCCGGTCCGCTGGCGCTCGCTCGGCCCGCTTGCGCTGGGCCTGCTCGGCTCCCTCGTGGGCCTCGTCCTCTTCACCACCCTCCACCTCGACGCCGCCCCGCCCGCGCGCGCCGGCGACATCAACGCCGCCGTCGCCTCCGCGATCGCCTCGACCACCGCCACGCCGCCCGCGTCGGTGCAGGCGTTCAAGACGATCCTCCCGTCGCTCGTCTACATCAGCACCACCGGCAACGAGCAGCGCGCCGACGGACATGGTGTCGGCAGCGGCGTGATCGTGAACGCCGACGGATCGATCCTCACGGCGAACCACGTCGTCGACGGCGCCCGCGCCATCACCGTCACCTTCGCCGACGGCACCGAGTCGGCTGCCACCGTGGTCAGCCAGCAGCCCGAGCAGGACCTCGCCGTGCTGCGCCCGGCCACGGGCCCGTCGGTGATCGTGCCGGCAGTGCTCGCCGGGTCGGGCGGGCTGCAGATTGGGGACGCGACGTTCGCCGTCGGCAACCCGCTGGGCCTCGCGGCGTCGCTCAGCGCCGGCGTGATCTCCGGGCTCGACCGCACGGTGCCGCGCCCGGGCGGAGGCACCAACCTCACCGGCCTCATCCAGTTCGACGCGGCGGTCAACCCGGGCAACTCCGGGGGGCCGCTGCTGGACGCGAAGGGGCGCGTGATCGGCATCGTCACGGCCCTCGCCAACCCGAGCGACCAGGGCTCGTTCAGCGGCATCGGCTTCGCGGTCCCGCTGAACGCCGCCGGCGGCGGCGCCGCCGGGCCGCCCCGCTAACCCAGCCACGACAGCGAGCAGGAGCGCGCCATGACCATGCACCCGTCGCCACCCTCCGCGAACGGCCACCACCGCCCGATGGAGCAGGTGCTCTACGAGGTGAAGAAGGTGATCGTCGGGCAGGACGCGCTGCTCGAGCGGATGATCGTCGCGCTGCTCGCGCGCGGCCACGTGCTCGTTGAGGGCGTGCCGGGCCTCGCGAAGACGATGGCGATCAAGACGCTCGCGGCGTCGATCGGCGGCGACTTCAAGCGCGTCCAGTTCACGCCGGACCTCGTGCCGGCGGACCTCACCGGCACACGCATCTACAACCAGCAGTCGGGCGCGTTCCAGACGTCGCTCGGCCCGGTCTTCACGAACCTGCTGCTCGCCGACGAGATCAACCGCGCCCCGGCGAAGGTGCAGAGCGCGCTGCTCGAGGTGATGCAGGAGCGCCAGGTCACGATCGGCCGCGAGACGCACGCCGTGCCCGAGCCGTTCCTGGTGCTGGCCACGCAGAACCCGATCGAGTCCGAGGGCACCTACGCGCTCCCGGAGGCGCAGCAGGACCGCTTCATGCTGAAGGTGCTCGTCGACTACCCGACGCAGACCGAGGAGTTCGTGATCGTCGAGCGCATGACCGCGGCGATGGAGCCGCCGCAGCGCGTCGTCGACGCCGAGGGCCTGCTTGCGCTGCAGCGCGCGGCCGACGCCGTCTACGTCGACCCGGCGCTGATCGAGTACGCGGTGAAGCTCGCGCGGGCGACGCGACAGCCCGGCGCGGTCGGCCACCCGGGGCTCGCGCGCCTGCTCGCGTTCGGCGCCAGCCCGCGCGCGTCGATCAACCTCATCCTCGCCGGCCGCGCGCTCGCCTTCGTGCGCGGCCGCGATTACGCCCTGCCGGAGGACGTGCGCGACCTCGCGCTCGACGTGCTGCGGCACCGCCTCGTGCTCTCGTACGAGGCGCTCGCCGACAACGTCGGCGCGGACGAGGTGCTGCACACGCTCGTGCCCGCCGTGTCGATGCCCGACGTATCCCTCAGCGAGAGCAGCCGTGGTGGAGCGAATGTCGTCGTCGCCCGTCGTCCCTCCGACGCCTGAGCAGATCCTGCACCGCCTCGACTGGCAGGTGCTGCGGCGGCTCGACGGCCTGCTGCAGGGCGACTACCGCACGCTCTTCTACGGTGCGGGCGTCGATCTCGCCGACATACGCGAGTACCAGCCCGAGGACGACGCGCGGCACATCGACTGGAACGTGACGGCGCGCATGGACACGCCGTACGTACGCGAGTACCGCGAGGACCGCGAGCTCACGGCGTGGATGCTGCTCGACCGCTCGCCGTCGATGGCGTTCGGCCCGGAGGACCGCCCGAAGGCGCGGGTGCTGACCGACGTGGTGACCGCGCTGGCGCGGCTGCTCACGCGTCGCGGCAACCGCGTGGGCGCGATCCTCTACAACAACGCGGTGGAGCGCACGATCCCGCCGCGCGGCGGGCGCATCCAGGTGCTGCGCCTCGCGCGCGACCTGATGCGCCCCGCGCCGGCGAGCGACGGCCCGACCGACCTGGCGGGTCTGCTGCAGGTCGCGCTGAACACGATCAAGCGACGCTCGCTGGTCTTCGTCGTCTCCGACTTCATGAGCGAGCCCGGCTGGGAGCGGCTGATGCCGATGCTGAGCCGGCGGCATGACGTGGTGGCGATCCGGCTGTGGGATCCGCGGGAGGTCGAGCTGCCCGACGCCGGTCTGATCGTGCTCGAGGACTCCGAGACCGGCGAGCAGCTGCTCGTCGACGCGAGCGACCCGCGGCTGCGCGCCCGGCTCGCGGAGCTGGCCGGCGCGCGCGAGGCGCAGCTCGATGCGAGCCTGCGCCGCGCCGGCGTCGACCCGTTCGACCTCTCCACCGAGGACGACCTCGTCGCGGCGCTCGTGCGCATGGCCGGCCAGCGGAAACGACGGATCCGCTGATGTCGTTCACGTGGCCGGCGATGCTGCTCTCGCTGCTGCTCGTGCCCGTGCTGGCCGCCGGCTACGTCTGGCTGATGCGGCGGCGCGCCGCGGCCGCGCCCGCGCTCGGGCCGCTGCGCGTCACCGACGGCGGCGGTGGCCGGCGTGCCGCCTGGCGCCGTCACCTGGCGCCCGCGCTCTTCCTCGCCGCGCTCGCGCTGATGCTCGCCGCGCTCGCACGCCCCACCGTCGTCGTCGCCCTCCCCCACCGCGAGGGCACCGTGATCCTCGCGTTCGACGTCTCGACGAGCATGGAGGCGACCGATCTCGCGCCCACGCGCATGGCGGCGGCGAAGCAGGCCGCCGACGCCTTCGTGCGCGATCAGCCGTCGTCGGTGCGCATCGGCGTGGTCGCCTTCAGCGACAGCGCGTTCGTGCTGCAGCAGCCGACGAACGACCAGGGCGATGTGCTCGCGGCCATCGACCGCATCGAGCCGCAGGGCGGGACCTCGCTGAGCGAGGGCATGTTCTCGTCGCTCGGCGCGATCGCCGGCCACCCGATTGCGCTCGCGAGCGGGACGGCCACGGCGACGGCCGCGCCCGACCCGGCTTCGACGAACATCGGCTACTACGGGTCGGCGGTGATCGTGCTGCTCTCCGACGGCGAGGACACGTCGCGCGTCGACCCGCTCGGTGTCGCGCAGGTCGCGGCCAACGCCGGCGTGCGCGTCTTCCCGATCGGGCTCGGCAGCCCCGACGGCGCGACGCTCGACATCCAGGGCTACCAGGTCGCGACGGCGCTGAACGAGCCGCTGCTGTCGAAGATCGCCGACACCACGGGCGGCACGTACTTCCGGGCAGAGGACGCGGCGAAGCTCAAGCAGGTGTACGGCAGGATCGATCTGCAGCTCGCCGTGCGCGGGGAAGAGCTGGAGGCGACGCCGCTCGTCGCGGTCGTGGCCATGCTGCTGCTGGTCGTCGGTGCGGGTCTCACGATGCGCTGGTTCGGGAGGGTCCCCTAGCCATGACCTTCGCCTGGCCCTCCGCGCTCTTCCTCCTGCTCGTGGCGCCCCTCGTGCTCGGCGCGTACCTCCTGCTGCGCCGCCGGCGCCGGCGCTTCGCGGTGCGCTACGCGAGCCTCGCGCTGATCCGCGAGGCGCTGCCGGCGCAGTCGCGCTGGCGGCGGCGGCTGCCGTTCGCGCTGTTCCTCGCCGCGCTCCTGAGCCTCGCGGTCGCCGCCGCGCGGCCGCAGGCGTCGGTGGTCGTGCCGACCAGCCGCACGACGGTGATCCTCGCGCTCGACGTGTCGCTGTCGATGTGCTCCACGGACGTGCCGCCGAACCGGCTGGCGGTCGCGCAGGACGTCGCGCGCACCTTCGTGCGGAACCAGCCGGCCGGGACGCGCATCGGCATCGTGGCGTTCTCGGGCATCGCGCAGCTGGTGGTGCCGCCGACGACCGACCGCGAGGCGCTCGTCGCCGCGATCGATGGCTTCACCACGGGGCGCGGTACGGCCGTCGGGACGGCGGAGCTGCGTGCGGTCGACGCCATCGCGGCGGTGAACCCGGGCGTCCCGCGAACCGGACTCGACGTCGCGACGCCCGCGGCCGGGGCGGCGGCCGGCGGCTACCAGCCCGACATTGTCGTGCTGCTCACGGACGGCGCGACGACGCAGGGCGTCGACCCGCTGGTGGCCGCGCAGCAGGCGGCCGCGCGCCGCGTGCGCATCTACACGATCGGTTTCGGGACGACGGAGGGCGCGCCGCTCGCGTGCTCCCAGCAGCAGCTGGGGGGCGACGTCTTCGGCGGCCGCTTCGCCGGCGGCGGTCGGAGCTTCGGCTTCGGCGGCGGCAACTTCGGCGGCGGCAACTTCGGCGGCGGGGGGCGGTCGGCGCTGCTGATCGACGAGCAGACGCTGCAGGGCATCGCGGACGCCACCGGCGGCACGTACCACCGCGCACAGGACGCGAGCGAGCTGGTCGACGTCTTCCACCACCTCCCCTCCGAGGTCACACTGCAACACGAGCACGTCGAGCTGAGCTTCGCGTTCGTCGCGCTGGGCGCCCTGCTCGCGACGGCGGCGGTCGGTCTTTCGCTCGCGTGGAACCGGTACGGCTAGCGACCGGGCGACGCCTCCCGGCACGTGGCGATGACCGCGCTCCGGCCGCGGAGACGCCGCCGGGTACGATCGTTGCGCCCCCCCACCCCTGCGGGCCGCCTGGCCACGACGGGCGGCTGTGCAGCGCGTCGGGAGTTGGTCATGCCTCTCAGGCTCGAGTTCCCCGATGGCCTGCTCGACCACTGGGCGTGTCTGGGCGCGGTCACCGACCGCGCGGTGCGCGTCTGGCTGCGCAGCCCGGGCGTCGCCCGCGTCCCGGTGCGGCTCTGCGTCGACGAGCGCGACGGCGGCGCGGCCGCGCAGGCGGAGGCGACGCCCGACCCCGCGCACGACGGCGTCGCGTTCGTCGACGTCTCCCTCGCGAGCGCCGCGCCGCGCGCGCGGTTCACCGTGGAGGTCGGCGAGCAGCGCCTGCCCGGTCGCTTCGCGGCCGCGCCCGACGCGCCCGCGGCGTTCACGTTCGGGTTCGCGTCATGCCACCAGCCGTTCGCGCCCGCGGCCGGCGGGCGCGTGGAGAAGCACGACCGCGCCGGCATCTACGGGCCGATGCGACGCATTCTGTCGGACCGCGCGGCGGAGTTCCTCGTGCTGCTGGGCGACCAGGTCTACTCGGACGGCGTGGACGGTGCGAGCGTGCGCGACTGGTCACGCGCGCGCAGCGAGGGCGCGCCGCCGACCGTCGAGGAATTCGTCGACGCGTACCGGCACCTCTACCGCGGCTACTTCAACGAGAGCGGGTTTCGAGCGCTGCTCGAAGCGTTCCCGTCGGTCATGACGTGGGACGACCACGACATCATGAACTCGTGGGGCTCGCGGCTGCACACGCGCGAGGACGAGCGCCGGATGTTCTGCGCGGCGACGCGCGTCTACCGCGAGTACCAGTGGCCGCACGCCGCGCGCGGCTCCTTCGACGGCGACCCGCCCTATGCATACGACTTCTGGCACGGCGACGCCGGCTTCTTCGTGCTCGACCTCCGCGGCATCCGCTCCTGGAAGGAGCGCGTGGTGCTGGGGTGCGCGCAGCGCGACGCGCTCGAGGCGTTCACGCAGGAGGCGACGCGGCGTGGCACGCCGACGCTGTTCATCGTCGCCTCGATCCCGCTGATCCACTTCTCGCCGCACGCCGTGCGCGTGCTGCAGTGGGTGCCCGGCGGGCACGGCTCCGACATCCGCGACCGCTGGGAGGCCGACCCCTTTCGTGCCGAGCGTGACTGGACGATCGCCCTGCTGGGTCGGTGGCAACAGGCGGCGCACGGACGCCAGGTGATCGTCCTCTCCGGGGACGTGCACGCCGGGGCCGCATTCCGCGTGCGCGACCGGGTGACCGGCGGCGTCTTCCACCAGTGGACGAGCAGCTCGCTGTCGGCGCCGGGCGGTGTTGCGCACGCGGTGGCGAACCGCGTCGGGACGCGGCTCGTGAACTGGGGCGAGGCGCGCTGCGTGGCCGTGCGCGAGGGCATCGAGCCGCGCAACAACTTCGGTGCGGTGCGCGTGGATCCGTTGCCCGACGGCGGCCACCACATCGAGTTCAGCCTCTACCGCCTCGACGGCGACGGCACGGTGCACCGGCGCTTCACGGCGGGGGCGCGGCCGGCGCCGCTCGCCTGACGACTGAGCCCAGCGCTCATCGGAGCGTCGAAGCGGCGGCAGACATGCCGCCGACGCGGCGAGCGGCGGCAGCCGCGGACTGCGTCCGCGTCCTGTCGGCGGCATGTCTGCCGCCGCTTTGGGTGAGGTCGTGCCCGCACGGCGCGGGGCATGGTGACTGACGTGGGTGCCGGGCTATCTTCCCGACGCCCCGCGCGCAGGCGGCGGCGAGAGGAGCACGCGCGGTGGCGATGACGGTGGACCTGTCGGGCAAGGTTGCGCTCGTGACGGGGGGCAGCCGCGGGCTCGGGTACGCGATGGCGCTCGCGTTCGCGGAGAACGGCGCCGACGTCGTTGTCGCGAGCCGCAACCTCGAGTCGTGCGAGCGCGCCGCCGGCGAGATCCGCGCGCTCGGCCGTCGCGCGTTTCCGTACGCGTGCCACGTCGGCCACTGGGACGAGCTCGACGGGCTCGTTGATGCCGCCTACGACGAGTTCGGGCGGCTCGACGTGCTCGTGAACAACGCCGGAATGTCGCCGCTCTACCCGTCGCTCGACGCGGTCACGGAGGACCTGTTCGACAAGGTCGTCGGCGTGAACCTGAAGGGGCCGTTCCGCCTGTCGGCGCTGGTGGGGGCGCGCATGGCGGCCGGCGATGGCGGCAGCATCATCAACGTGTCGAGCACGGCATCGGTCAGCCCATCGCCCGGCGCCGAGCCCTACGGCGCGGCGAAGGCGGGCCTGAACAACCTCACGCGCTCGTTCGCGGTCGCGTACGGGCCGAAGGTGCGGGTGAACTGCATCATGGCGGGCCCGTTCCTCACCGACGTGTCGAAGGCGTGGGACCTCGAGGGGTTCAACGCGCGCGCCCGGCAGACGATCCCGCTCGGGCGCGGCGGGCGGCCCGATGAGGTGGTGGGTGCGGCGCTCTATTTCGCGAGCGACGCGTCGTCGTTCACGACGGGCGCGATCCTGGCGGTGGACGGCGGATTGCACGGGAACCGCGGCATCGTCTGAGGCGTGGCGGGCAGCGGCGGGCACCGGCACGGGGTGGCGCGCGCTCCTCGGCCCGCTAACGCGGGCCGTTCGCCGGGATCGGCGCGCCGTGGTAGCAGCCGACCGTGTACGGGTACTCGAGCGTCACGTCGTAGTGGTAGATGGAACGCGGCGCGCCGTCCCACGTGATGGTGCTGGTGCGACCGTGGCAGGCGTCGAGGTCCGCGTTCGTCGGCAGGTGACCCGCGGCGTTCCACTCCGCGTAGATGCCGTAGCCGTCCAGGGCGTAGCCGACGAGCATCGATGTCCCCGGCTGCGGCGACTCCAGGCACCCCGAGATCGAGTGGTAGTGGTATCGCTCGCGGCCGTCGGGGTGGCCCTGGCAGCTGTCCTGGACCTCGTGCGCACCGGCGTCGCGGCCGCCGTCGTCCAGCGCGTTGTAGAGGAAGACGCCGTCGGTGGTGATCCCGATTGGGCCGAGACCGGTGCACGAGGGCGAGGCTGCGGCGACCGGGTTCGCCGGCAGCTGGTAGGTGACCGACTGCGTGGCGATGGCATTCGGGTTGCGGTCGAACTGGAAGGCCGGGTCGGAACGCGCGATCGGGAACGTGCCCGTCGGCACCCCGACGGGCAGGTCAACGCTCGTGATCACACGGGTTGCGCCCTGCACGTGGGCGTTGAACGTGGCGTTCGACCAGTAGCGCTCGCCGGCCACGGAGATCTTCGTCTCGAGGTTCCAGGTGCCGGCGGCGGCGTCGAGCCAGGCGCCGGCGTGCTCGGCTCCGCCGCCGCGGAAGGTGGTCGTGCAGGAGTCGACGTAGCCGACGCGCGGCGTGCTCGACACCCTGCCGTCGCCGACGGGGATGCGGGTGGGATCGACGGCGTCGGTCCAGTCGTTGGCGGACGCGGCGGCGGCGGTCGCGGTGGGGCGGGGTGTGCTCGCGGCGGCGGGTGCGGGGGACGGCGAGGAGGGCGCAACCGTGGCGGCGGTGGATCGCGGCGTACCGACCGGCGTCTCGGCCGGCGCGGCGGTCGCGGTGGGGGTCGGTCGCGAGGCGGTTGAAGAGGAAACGCCGGGCGCGGCGGCGGTGGTCGACCTGGGCTGCGCGCGTCCCGACGCGACCGCGGTGCCGGACCCCTGTGTGTGCGTGTTGGCAGCCGACCGAGACGGGGTGACGGACGGCGCAGGGCCGGCACCCGTCGCGCCGCACGCGGCGGCGGCGAGCGCGGCCAGCGCGGCGAGCGTGAGCACGGCGAGGCGTGCGCGCCCTGTCACGCGCGTCCCGGTTGCGTGCGTGCGGTCGAGCGCATGCGCGGGATTGTGGCGTCCGCGGGCGGCAGGGTCAAAACGCCGCGCTGGGGACGGCTGAGTCGGGGGGGCCGGCTGAGTCGGAGGGGGCCGGCTGAGTCGGAGAGGCCGGCTGAGTCGGAGGGGGCCGGCTGAGTCGGAGGGGGCCGGCTGAGTCGGAGGGGCCGGCTGAGTCGGAGAGGCCGGCTGAGTCGGAGGGCGGGACGCCCTCCGCTCGCCACGCGCGGAGTGTCCTACCAGCGCGCGTCGCGCCGGCGGGCGCGACCGGCAGGCGTGCGCGAGCGCGGCGACGCGGGGCGCGCCACGGGGGGCGCCCCGCGTCGCGCGCCGTTGCCGCCACCGCCGCCGCGGTTCTGCTTGCGCACGCTGTACGTCCCGCTGACCGGCCCCGCCGTCGACGCCGGCGGCTCCCAGGCCGCGAGGTCGGCGAGGCGCTCGTCGTCCGGGCGCATGCGCACGATGTCGTGGTCGATGCCGACCTCCTGGATGAGGCGCGTGATGTCACGCTCGTGCTCGGGCTGCGCCAGGGTGACGACGAGTCCGCGGTCGCCCGCGCGCGCCGTGCGGCCCGAGCGGTGGAGGTAGACCTTCGCGTCCTCGGGCGGGTCGTAGTGCACGACCACGTCGACGCCGTCGACGTGGATGCCGCGCGCCGCGACGTTCGTCGCGATCAGCACGGGCGTCGCGCCGCTGGCGAACGACGCGAGCACGCGCTCACGCCGGTTCTGCGCGAGCCGACCGTGGATCGCGGCGCAGCGCAGCCCCGTGCGCTCGAGGTGCTCGGCGAGCCGATCCGCACCGCGCGTCGTGCTCACGAAGACGAGCGACCGCTCGGCCGCCGCGCAGATCGCGGCGGTGACGGCGATGCGCTCCGCCGGCAGGACGCCGATGAACCGCTGGTCCATGGCGTCGGTCGACTCGACCGCCGCCGCGACCGCGTGGTGCACCGGGTCGTGCTGGTAGCGGCGCACGAGCGTGCCGATTGCGCCGTCGAGCGTCGCGGAGAACAGCAGCGTCTGCGGCTGGCCCTCGACCCGGTCGAGGATGCGCTGGACCTGCGGCAGGAAGCCCATGTCGGACATCTGATTGGCCTCGTCGAGGACGACGAACTCGACGTCGGCGACGGAGAGCTCGCCCTGCTCCAGCAGGTCGTTGAGGCGGCCGGGGGTCGCGATCACGACGTCGACGCCTGCCTGCAGCGCGCGCACCTGGCGAACCATCGAGACCCCGCCGTAGACGGTGCTGAGCCAGAGGCCGCGCTCGGCGGCGAAGGGCGTGAGGGCTTCGGCGACCTGGTTCGCGAGCTCGCGTGTCGGCACGAGGACCAGCGCGCGCGGGCGGCGCCGGCGCGCGGTCGTGGTGCGCGCGATCAGCGGCAGGCCGAACGCGAGCGTCTTCCCCGAGCCCGTCTGCGCCTTGCCGCAGACGTCGCGGCCGGCGAGCGCGTCGCCGATGGTGAGTGCCTGGATTGGCGTGGGGGTGGTGAGGCCCAGGCGCTGCAGGACGGCATCGAGGTCGGCGGGCAGGCCAAGCGCCTGGAAGCCGGCCGTGGCGGCCGGGGCGGCGGGGGCGGCCGCCGGCACCGGTGCGGATGATGCCGGGCGGCGGCGGGCGATGGCGGGGCGATCCTCCTGGGAGGGGTACGAGGCCGGGACGGCCGTGGATGACACGCGGAACGCGCTCCGATTGGGGCTGGCGGGCGCGGCGGAAGGGTGTCGCCGCCGCGGCGACGGGTGACGATCAGCACGGTGGAGCCGCCAGCCTGCGGGCTCCGTGCCGATGAGCCGCTCAGAATGAGCCGCGTGAGACGGGCGTTCCCGTCCGCAGAGGTTCGCGGCGCTCTTCCGGGCTCACGAGGTTCGTCAGGTCGTGGCGAGAAGAGGGTCTGAGGGGACGCGCCACACGGGCTGAACCCGCCGGCGGTGTTGCGAGCGTAGCATGCGCCGCCGGCAGGCGCTGGTCGGGCAACCCCCGACCCGCGCGAGACGCTAGGCGTGCTTGTCGTTCACGCCACGGCGCGCGTGATCGTCGGCGACCTGCTCGTCCCAGTACCGACGCGCCGCCCGCTGCTCGGTGCTCTCGCCGCGGCCGCGCGGCCGCGGACCGCGGGGTCCCCGCGGCGGCGGGCGCAACCGCCCGATCAGCCGGCGCACCATCGCCCCCACGTCCATCTCGCGACCTCCGCGCACGCCGCCCGCCCCGGCCTAGAGCGTGTCGAAGACGACCGCGGCGGCTTCGAGCTGCTCGCGGTCGCCCTGGTTGAAGAGCGTGCGCTTGCTGCTGACGCAGTGCGCGAGGCCCTCCGCGGTCACCGTGTACCCGCCGTCGCCGTGCTCGATGACGTGCTGCTGTGCGAGCTTCTGCAGTGCCGCGTCCACCGCGTCGGCGTCGACGCCCGACTGGAACGGGGCGAAGAGCGCGAACTGGCCGGAGAGCGATTCGAACATCGCGGCGAGCCGGGCGGGGTCGTCGGTGAACGAATTCGCCGAGATCGAGGCGAGCATGCCCGAGAGGACCTCGTGTAGCTGGAAGCGCATCGACCCCGATGCGTGGGTGCCCGATGAGGTCATGGTGGCGTGTGCCTCCAGCAAGTTCGCGAGTGCGGGCAGCGCGCCGTGCTCACCCGGGACGAGGGAGGCGGAGGCGCGGGGCGCGTGCGGGTGCACGCGGCACACGGTGCGCTCACGGTAGCACCTCCCGGATCGGCCGGGGCGGCGCTCGCCGGGCGCGGCGACGGGCAGACCACGGCGAGCCGAGGGCGTACCGTGGGTGTGCCGGGCGTGAGCGACGTGCGCGTTCGCGCGCGGCGGCGCCGGGCAGAGCGAGGCAGCCATGGCGGACCCCGACCCGATTGTCGACGCGTGCGCGCACCACTGGATGCTCGGCGCGCCGGCGCGTGAAGCGACGGCTGCGGTGTGCAAGCGCTGCGGCGCCGAGCGCGATTTCCTGGACACCGACCGCCGCGCCGCGTGGCGCGCCGCGGCCGCGGGCAAGCCGCGCTGACCCGCAGCGGTCGCCTCGTGCTACGCTCAATGAGGCACGTCGAACTCGGCGTGTCCCTCAGCCCGCCTCCTGGTGGCACCACCAAGCTTCCACGTCGCGCCTGAGACCCACGCGAACCGAGTCCCGCACGGGGCCCGGTCAGTCTGTTGGCGCTTGCCGACGAGGAGTGAAGGTTCACCTTGGCCCAGAAGATCTATGTAGGCAACCTCCCGTTCGATGCTTCGGAGGGGGCTGTCCAGGAGCTCTTCGCCGCATATGGCGAAGTGATGTCCGTCGCGCTGCCGACGGACCGTGAGACCGGCCGCCCGCGCGGCTTCGGGTTCGTCGAGATGTCGTCCGCCGACGCCGCGAAGGCGATCTCGGCGCTCAACGGCAAGGACTTCGGCGGGCGGGCGCTGAACGTCAACGAGGCGAAGCCCCGTGAGGCCGGTGGCGGCCGCGGCTTCGGCGGTGGTGGCGGCGGCGGCTACGGCGGCGGCGGCGGCGGGTACAACCGGCGCTAGCCCGGCCCGGCGAAGACGCGGCGCGCCTTCGCCTCGCAGCACAACACCCGAGAGCCCGGCCGTGCGGCCGGGCTCTCGATGTTCCGGGGCCGTGCGACGCGGGCTCCCGGGACGGAAGGTGGCGTTCGTGAACTGTCCTCGCTGCGGCCGCATCCTCATGGGGAGCGCGAAGACCTGCGTGGTCCACGGCGACCAGCTGGACGTGGGCGGCCGCGCAGCGGCCGTCGAAACCGTCGGCGACCAGCGCCGCCTGCGCGCGGGCAAGCGGGCACCCCGCCCGGCCGGCGGCGGCTAGCCGCGGAGCGCGCGCTGCGCGCCGCGCGCCGCTCGCGGGCAGCGCCGCGGCCGCCTAGAAGCCGCCGCCGTTCACGGTGATGCGCTGGTTCGTCACGTAACGGGCTTCGTCCGAGACCAGGAACGCCACCGCGGCCGCGATGTCCTCGGGCTGGCAGACGAAGCCGAACGGCGACGTGGCGTCGCGCTCGCGCATGTCGTCCGGCCCCGGCAGCTGGCGGATCAGGTTGCGGCCCATGTCGGTCTCGACCAGGCCGGGCGCGACGACGTTGACATGCATGCCGTGCGCGCGCTCTTCCTTCGCCAGCGTGTACGCGAGCGCCTCGACGCCCGCCTTGGTGATGCTGTAGACGCCCATGCGCGCGCCCATCGTCTGGGCGGCCACGGACGAGATCATCACGACGTCGCTGCGCTGCGCCTCGCGCATGTGCGGCACGAGCACGCGGCACAGGTGCAGGGGGCCGAGCAGGTTCGCGCCCATCAACAGGTCGACCTGCTCCGGCGTCGCCTCGGTGATCGTCGGGCGGCCGATGCCGCTGCTGCCGATGCCCGCGTTGTGCACGAGGATGTCGATCCCGCCGAAGTCCGCGAGCGCCTGCTCGACCATCGCATCGCACGCCGCGGCGTCGGCGACGTCGGCACGATAGGCGCGCGCGCGGCGGCCCATCGCCTCGATCTCGCCGACGACGGCGCGGGCGGCCGCCTCGCTGCCGCGGTAGTTCACCGCGACGTCGGCGCCATCGCGCGCGAGGCGCAGGCAGATCGCCCGACCGATGCCCCGGCCGCCGCCGGTCACCAGCGCGACCCGGCCTTCCAGTCCTGCCATGCGTCACCTCCTTCGGCGCGCGGGAGCATAGCGCTCGGCGCGCGGCGGTGGGCCGGAACGGCGGACGACGGGTGGGGGTGGCGGGCGGCGGTTGCCGCGTGGCGGCAGGCAGCGCTGCTAGATCGAGGGCGTCTGCGCCGGCACAGTCGCCACGTCGCGGATGACGGGGCCGATGCGCACGCGCTTGCCGCCGCGCGGCCGGCGCGGCCGATCCTCGGCCGCGAGCCGCACGAGCAGCACGGCTACCGGCGAGGCACGCACGACGCTCTCGGCGATACTCCCGGCGAGCAGCGAGCGCAGCCCCGTCCGGCCGTGCGTGCCGACCACGATCAGATCGGCGGACCATTCGACCGCGTCCGCGATCACCGTCGCGCCGATGCGGTCGCGCGCCTCGATCAGCGCGCTCTCGGTCGCAACGGATTGCGCGCGGGCGCGCTCCTCGGCCTCGCGGACCAGGGCGCGCGCATCCCCCCACGACGCGGTCGGGGCGTCGGCGTAGCGGGCGGTGCCCATGCCCCCGGCGACGAACCCACCGGTGGCTGCGACGACGTGCACGATGCGCAGCTGCGCGTTCTGATCGCGGGCAAGCCCGATGGCCTCGTCGAGCGCGCGCCGCGACGGCCGCGAGCCGTCGAAGGCGACAAGGATGCGCTCGTACATGTGGGGACCTCCCGACGCACGCCGGACGATTCGGTCGCGCCGACGCGTGCCTGCGCGCTCTCTCATGTGTAGCGCGCGGCACCCCCGGACGGTCCGGTCGAAGGTCACGCGTGCCCGGGGACGACGGTCGGGCAACGTGGCGAGGGCGCGCGCCCCGCGCCGCCGCCGGCCGGTGGTCAGCCCGGCCCGCCGTCCCTCCGCCGCCCTTCCGCGGCCAGAGAGAAGCCCGCCTTGCGGCGGGCTCCTCCACGGTGCTGTGCCTGCGGTCTGGGACCGCCGGAAGCACGGGGCCGACGCGCTGTCGGCGCGCCGGCTCCGTGGTGTGCTCCTTAACCTTCGGTGGTGGCCAGAGCCTGGCGCGCCGCCTTTGCGGTCTCAGCCTCGGCCTCCGTCGCCGGGCGCGGTGCCCAGTAGAGCGCCGGGGCCAGCAGGCCAGCCGTGCTGACGCCGATGAGGATGAAGGCGGCGCCGAGGCCCATGACCAGGTCGCCAACCTTGAAGCCCATGTAGGCAAGCATCAGGGACGAGCGGAGCGTGACACCGTCGAGGTACGTCGCTCGCGCCGGGTCGTCACGCTTCATGCCGGAGTACGGCGTGCCGCCCACGATCTTGCCGTCCACAACCTGCTTGTCTTCGCCGGCGAGGCTGTGGAAGTGGATGATGTCCGCCTGCAGCTTGGCCGTGGCCGCGCTGTCGACGAGAACGCCGCTCTGCTGGCCGAACAGCGCCGCGTCGGCGCCGATCGTCACGTTCTCCTGAACCAGTCCGTCCTTCACGGCCGCCTTCGCGTTCGCGCCCTGGACGAGCATGACCGCACCCGTGGCGACGAAGATGACTCCGGCGAGCACGGCGGCGATCCAGATGTACCTCTTGATGCTGGACACTTTCGGTTCCTCCCGTTTCACTTGTGATTGTGAGCACACGTACCAACCACGTTTGAAAGACTAGGGAGCGTCCCGGGACGCACCCACGGACGTAGGTCACGACCGGCGGGTCCAAACGTCGCGAATAATCACGACGACCGTGGTGGAAACGGCAGCTCGCCCGGGACTTTGGTCACCTCCAACAGGGAGGCGGAGGCGCGGATTGCCCTCCCGGGCGCGTCCGAAAAGATGTGACCTTGGGGGCGGGATTCAGCTGCCGCAGCGCCCGATCAGGATCGTGTGGTCCGGGATGCCGGCGGCGAAGAGCGCGTCCCACCGTGCGTTCACGATGGCGACGGTCGTGCCCGGCAGGTACGTGACCATCTCGCCCTGGTCGAACGTCCAGAACGCCAGCTCTGCGGCCGGGCACCCGGCGGCGGCGACCAGCTGCTCGTTCGTCCCGCCGCTAAAGACGACGCCGGCGAAGCCGCTCGGCGGCAGCGGCTGGCTCAGCGACGGCGGCGGAGGCGGCGTGGGGGTCGGGGCGCCGGCGTGGGCGTCGTCACGGGGGTCGCGGCGGAAGTGGGGGCCGGCGTGGGCGCGGTCGTGCCCTCGACGACGGGCTGCGTCGCGCCCGGCGGGACGTTCGTCGAACGGAACGTCGTGCCGGCGTACGCGTTGAAGGTGGTCACCGCCGGCAGCGCCGTCCCTTCCATCGCATACGCGCCCGCGAGGGGCACCGTGACGCCGCCGTTCACGTGGTCGTAGTGCACCGCCACGTGGATGTGCGCGAGCCCGTTGTTCCCCGCCTGTCCCGCCGGCGCGACGGTCCCGAGGCGCTGCCCGCGCGCGACCGGGAGGCCGTCGTGCACCCCGGGGTCGTGGAAGAAGTGGCAGAGGAGGACGCGCATGCCGGCGCGATCGGTGAGCTCCAGGCAATCGGGGTCCAGCCACGCGACCGTGCCGTCGAGCGGGGCCAGCACGGGCGTCCCTGCGGTCGCGGCGTCGGTACGGACGATGTCGATCGCGTACGGGTCGCCGCCGTCGGCCGCCGAGTGCGTCGCGGTGTTGTAGCCCGCCGCGATCTGCCACTCGGTGCCGGCGGGCGCCGGCACGAAGAGCTGCACGGTGCCGTCTCCCGGGATTGGCGTCGGCGGCGGCGGGAGCGCGCTCTCGGGGATGAGGTAGGTATCAGCGGCCCAGCCGCTGAGTGCGCCGAACGCGACGTGCTGCCAGCGGTAGCCGTCCTGGGTGACGGTGCCGTCGAGCACGTCGACGCGCGCCCCCTGCGGCAGGCAGCTCAACTCGGTAGCGGCGAGCCCGGGCGCGGCGCGCAGTCGCAGGCAGTCGCCGTCCGCGCTGACGACGGCGACGCTGCCGGTCGCGAGCGGCCCATCGGCCGCGCGGGCCGGGGTGGCGGCGACGTGCGCGAGCAGCGCGACGAGCGCCACCATCGCGGCAGCGACGGCGGCGGCGCGGAGGCCGCGCGCGCGCATCACAGGGTCTCGCCCGCGGCCGGGGCCGGCGTCGCTGAGGTCGGCGTCGGGGTCGGGGTGGGCGTCGGCGTCGGGGTGGGCGTCGAGGTCGCCGGGGGCACGAGCGGCGCGTGCGCCCGCTCCAGGTAGGTCTCCAGCGGCAGCCCCGTCAGCCGCCAGCCCGCAGCGTCGCGCCGGCCGAGGTACCGGATGTGCCACGGCTCGTATTCGTAGCCGGTGACGGCCTCGGCGCCGGCCGGGTAGGAGAGGGCGAACCCGAAGTCGGCGACGCGCGCGGCAAGCCATTGCCCCTCCGGCGTCTCGCCGAAGTCCTGCGTGAGGTCCCACGCGACCGACGCGCTCGTGAGGTCGACGGCCGTGCCGAGCTGGTGCTCGCTGTGCCCCGCCTCGGCGCTCTCCCGTCGCGCCTGCGTCTCGCCGTACACGCCGACCCAGTATTCGAACGTCACCTGCTGCGTCGCGTACGAGCGGTAGCCGGAGCGCGCGCGCAGCTCGATGCCCGCATCCGACGCGGCCCGCAGCAGCCGCTCCAGCGCGTCGGCCGCGCCGGCGCGCAGCTCCACCGGCGCGTAGCCGGGCGCAACGCGGGCGTCGGCGAGCGCGACGAGATCCTGCGGCACGTCGTCGGGCGGAAGCGCGTGGTCCTTGTCGACGAGGCGGAGGTCGAGCCCGCCGGTGCCCCACGGCGTCGCGACCGGCATCGGCGCGAGGGTCGGTGCGACGGTGGCCGTGGGGGCCGTGGGGGCCGTGGGGGTCGTGGGGGTCGTGAGGGTCGTGAGGGTCGCGACGGCCGCGACCGGCGTCGCGCTCGCGTCCACGGCGGCGAGCACGGCGTGGCCCCGCGCGCTGCGCGCGACGGCGGAGACGAGCGTGAGCACGGCGAGCGCGGCGATCAGCCGCTGCGCGCGCGGCGAGGGGACGTGCACGGGCACCATCTCACGGCGGCGTGCCGCCGACTGCTTCCCCCGCCGGTGGCCCCCTGTTGATACCCCATCGACCGCCGTGCGCTCAAACGCGGCGACGGACGATATCGCGCTCCGTCATATCCATCGCGGCCGTCGACGCCGTCGCGCGCGCCCGCTACTTGCTCACCACCTGCATCACCGGCCCGCCGAACTGCACGACGTAGACGTGCCCCGCGGCGTCGGTCGCGAACGACGTGGGGTTGCCGTCGAGCTGGCCGACCTCCACCGGCGTGCCCGGCGCGGACGCGTCAATCGCCCAGAGGTGCCCGCTGCACTCGTCGCTGTAAAGGTAGTCGCCGTTCACCGCGGGCACCGATGCGTTGTGCGCGACCACGCCGCCGATGACCGAGCAGCCGTCCGCGTGCGAGTACTCCGCCACCGGCAGCGTCGTCCCCGAGGACGAGCAGCCCGACTGGTAGCAGTGCGTGCCCTCGAGGCGGTTCCACCCGTAGTTCGCACCGCTGGTGATGACGTCGATCTCCTCCCATGCGTCCTGGCCGACGTCGCCCGCCCACAGCTTGCCGGTCTGCGGGTCGAAGGCCATCCGCCACGGGTTGCGCAGGCCGTAGGCCCAGATTTCGTCGGCGCCCGACCTCCCCACGAACGGGTTGTTCGACGGCACGACGTACGGCGCGGAGGCACTCGCGTTGCGGACGTCGATGCGGATGATCGAGCCGAGGAGCGTGTCGGTGTTCTGGCCGTTCCCCTGCGGGTCGCCGCCCGAGCCGCCGTCGCCGATGCCGAGGTAGAGCATGCCGTCGGGCCCGAAGCGGATCGCGCCGCCGTTGTGGTTGCTGTATGGCTCGGCCTGCTCGAGCACCGCGAGCTCGCTCGCCGTGTCGGCGACGTCGCCCTGCACCGTGAAGCGCGCGAGCCGCTGGCGGCGGTCGCCACTCGCCACCGAGTAGTAGATCCAGACGTATCCGTTCGAGGCGAACGCCGGGTCAAGGGCGGCGCTGAGCAGCCCCTCCTCGTTCCCGGAGCGGCGCACCCGGCCGGTGAGGTCGAGGAACGTGCTCTGTCCGCCCCCGTCGTGGTTTACGAGCAGGATCGCGCCGTCCTGCTGCACGACGAGCCAGCGGTTGCCCGGGTACGCGACCAGCTCGACGGGCCGGTCGAACGTCTGGCCCCCGAGGGCCGGCGCGAGCGCCACCGCGCCGGGCGCGCTCGCCGCCGGCGCCGCGCACACCACGACGAGGATCGTATTCGCGGTGATGTCGCCGCCGGGGAACTGCGCGAGGAAGCCGGCGTTCACGAACGCCGGCGCGCCGACCACGTCTCCGATGGCATTCCCCCCGACGAACACCCACGCCGACGCCAGGTCGCAGCCCTGCAGCGACGCGGCCGAGGCAAGCGCGTCGACAGTGCCGCCGCCCCAGGTGACGGCCGCGACGCCGCCGTGCGAGGGCAGCGTGCCGTCGATCTGGCCCGGCGACGCCGCGCGGACGGGCGCGGGGCCGGTGAGGCCGAGCGCGACGAGCGACGCGGCGGCCGCGAGCACGGCGAGGCTGCGAGCGATCTGTCGGCGCATGGTTCCCTCCCCGGCGGGCGCGCGGGATGCGCGCGCAAGCCTAGGCGTGACGGCATGCGCGATCCCGCAGCGATCGCGGGCCGAGCATCGCAATAACGTGAAGATTCGCTGCGATGCGGCGCGCGTGGGCGGCCGGAGGCCCAGGCCGTGCGGGAATGACGCTCTCAGCGCGTGAGCGGCTTCGTGGTGGCGAGAGGCGTCGCGAGGGGCGGCGGCGTCGGCCGCGGCCCGGCCGCGGTGGAGGAGGGCGGGGCGCCGCAGAACCAGCGCACGCCGCTCGCGGCGGGCGCGGGCGCGGGCGCGGGCGCGGAGAGCGCGAGCACCACGGCAAGCGGCGCTGCGAGCGCGAAGAGGGAGGCGGCGCGCAGCGCGGCCGGGCCCCCGCCGCCCCCGCGGCGGGGGCGCAACGGCTCGCGGTCGCGCGGGCGCACGCGGTCGCGCAGAAGGCGGCGCACGCGGCTCAGGCGGCGCGCTCGGCGGGCACGGGCCGCAGCGGCTGGAGCACGCGGTCGAGCGCCTCGTGCCGCTGTTCGACCTCCCACGAGTAGTCGCGCTCGAAGCGCGCCACGACGGCGTC
>CAVSIV010000002.1:0-694975 GCA_963728205.1 uncultured Chloroflexia bacterium | reverse complement strand
TGGCGGCGCTGGCACCGGACGCCTCGCGCCGATTTCGGTCTCACGCTCGGCGAGGCGCGGGTCGCCGCGTGGCCGCCGAGGCGCTGAAGGTCGGCGCCATCGCCGCCCGGCTCGGGCTGTCGGACAACACCGTCAAGAGCCACCTGAAGGCGACTACGGCAAGCTTGGGGTCGACGGGCAAGCCAGGTTCATCCGCCTCGTGATGGCCCGCGGCCGGCTCTGAACCGCGCGGGCTCACCCGAAGGGGTGAGGACCGGCGCGGCCCGTGGTCAGGATCGCGTCCGGGTGTCGTTCGATCTCGGAGGAGGCTCGCACGTGGGACCGTTCCAGTTTCTTTTCGTCGCGTGCTGCGCGGGCACGCCCGCACTGACGGATTGCGAGCGGGTGCGCGGGCCGGTCTTCGCTCCCGGGGTGAGTTGGGCGCAGTGCATGCTCGAGGGGCCGGCGATCACCGCCGCCTGGTCGGCGCGTAACCCGAAGAGGGAGGTGCGCAGCGGCACCGCCGCGGGGCGGCGGAGGCCGGCGCCTGACGCTCATCCCGGTCGACCGGTGCCAGGTCTCCGGCGCGGCGCGCAGACGGGTCACGTCGCGCAACCGGCGCCGGAATGCCTGGACCGTTGTTCCGACAGCAGCCGCCGGCCGGGCGCGGGTCCCGGCCGCGGCGGCTCTCCGGCCGCCGCCGCGCTCAGCCCTGGCGGGCCTTGAACCGGGGTTGGGTCTTGTTGATTACATAGACGCGGCCCTTGCGGCGCACGACGCGGCAATCGCGGTGGCGCGCTTCAGGGAGCGGAGCGAATTGCGACCTTCATGGCCTCTCTCCTTGTCGCGGCGCGCGGCGCGCCTGCGCCTTGGTTGCACGTCACGGGGACCGTCGCCTCCCTCGCGGGGAAAATGGTGGGCGTAAGTGGGATCGAACCACTGACCCCTTCGATGTCAACGAAGTGCTCTCCCGCTGAGCTATACGCCCTTAACCATACACGGGTGCGGGTATCTGCCCCGTGTGGAAGTGTCTATAAAAGGAGTTGGCGGGGGGTTCAAGGCCTTTTGCCGCCTCGCGATTGGACTACATTTCATCGGCAGGCAGCCGGAGTTCGGGACATGACCAAATCCTTCATTCTCTACGATGCCTCCGACTGGACGTCCCGCGCGGTGTTCAGTTCGCCGCATTGCGGGGCCAGCTATCCGGCCGATTTCCTTGCCTCGCGGCCTGGATCCGATGACGATCCGCTCGTCCGAGGACGCCTTCGTCGATCGCCTGTTCGCCTCGGCGCCGCGCCTGGCGCGCCGCTGCTCGCGGCGACGCTGCCACGCGCCTACGTGGACCTCAACCGCGCCCCGGACGAGCTCGACCCCGCGCTGATCGCCGGCGCGCAGCGCCGCGGCGCCAACCCGCGCGTCGCGGCCGGGCTGGGGGTGATTCCGCGCGTCGTGGCCGAGGGGCGGACGATCCGAGCGGCAAGATCCCCCTGCGCGAGGCGCCAGCGCCGCATCTCGGCTACCACCCCTATCACGACCAGCTCGAGGCGCTGCTCGACCGGCAGCGCGACGCCTTCGGCCTGGCGATCCTGTTCGACTGCCACTCCATGCCGCACGACGCGCTGGGCTCCGCGCCGATGGTGCGCGGACGGCGCCCCGACGTGATCCTCGGCGACCGCTTCGGCGCCGCCTGCGGGCGCTGGGTGATCGACGCGGCGGCGGCGCTGTTCACCGCGCAGGGCTTCGTGGTGGCCCGCAACGCGCCCTTCGCCGGCGGCTACATCACCCAGCATTATGGCCGCCCCTCGCGCGCGCGTCCACGCGCTGCAGATCGAGATCGACCGCGGCCTCTACATGGACGAGCGCACGCTCAGCATGACTCCAGCTTCGAGGACGTGGCGACCCGCCTGGGTGCCGTGCTCGAAGGGCTCGCGGACCTGGGTGACGCGGCCGCGCCGCTGGCGGCCGAGTAGCGGCGCCTGCTCCCGAAAAAAAGGGCCGTGCGCAAGGCACGGCCCAAGTCTAGGGAGGAAACGCCCGGAACGGGCGCGTGATGCATCGCATCAACATCGGTCAGATTTATATTGCGCCGCAGCACAGTCAATGGAATCCGATTGACCATTCGATAAAAAATTGCGGTGTTGCGAAAACGAGCGAAACCCGGGCGTATCGCGGGGGGATGCTCAATTTCTGGGCGATCCGGGGGCGGATCAGCGCAAGGCGCGGCCCTTGACGATGGCGGTGTCGCCGAAACGGGCACGGATCGAGTCGGTGGCGGCCTCGGCGGCGCGGCGGCGTTTGGCGTCGGGCTCCAGCAGGTCGGCGGACAGGTCGGCCTGGGCGCCGGGGACCAGGTCGGAGAGGCCGATGCCGATCAGGCGGAAGGGGCCTTCGGGGAGCGAGCGGGACAGGAGCGGCGCGGCGGCGGCGTGGATGGCGCGGCGAGCTGCGTGGGCTCGGGCAGGGAGGCGCGGCGGGTCAGCAGGCGGTGGTCGGCGCGCTTGAGTTTCAGCGGTGACGACGCGGCCGGCGATGTCTTTCGCCTTCAGCCGGGCGGAGACCTTTTCGGAGAGGCGCCAGAGGTGGCCGTCGAGCAGCTCGGCGTCGGAGGTGTCCTCGAAGAAGGTGGTCTCGTTGGAGACGGATTTCACGGCGTGAACGGGACGAGACGCGGCGGTCGTCCTGGCCGTGGGCGAGGCGCCAGAGGCGGTCGCCGTGGGCGCCGTAGGCCTGGGCGAGCGCCTTGCGGTCGCGGCGCGGATGTCGGCGATGGTGCGGATGCCCTCGCGGGCGAGGCGGTCGCGGGCGGCCTGGCCGACGCCCCAGATGATGCCGACGGGCTGGGAGGCGAGGAAGGCGTCGGTGTCGGCGCGGCCGATCACCGAGAAACCGCGGGGCTTTTCCAGGTCGGAGGCGATCTTGGCCAGGAACTTGTTGTGGGAGAGGCCGACCGAGGCGGTGACGCCGATCTCGGACTCGATGCGGGCGCAGGCGGGCGAGCATCACGGCGGGCGGGGCGCCGTGGAGGCGCTGCGTGCCGGTGAGGTCGAGGAAGGCCTCGTCGAGGGACAGGGGCTCGATGAGCGGCGTGAGCGCGCATCAGGGCGCGGATCTGCCGGGAGACGGCGACGTAGGTCTCCATCCGGGGGCGGATCACGGCGGCGTCGGGGCAGAGCCGCAGGGCCTTGAACATCGGCATGGCGGAGCGGACGCCGGAGATGCGGGCGATGTAGCAGGCGGCGGAGACGACGCCGCGGCGGCCGCCGCCGACGATGACGGGGCGGTCGGCGAGGCGGGGTCGTCGCGCTTCTCGACGGAGGCGTAGAAGGCGTCGCAGTCGATGTGGGCGATGGCGAGGGTGGCAGCTCCGGGTGGGCGCGCGTGCGGGGGGCCGCAGGCGGGGCAGCGACGCCGGCCGTCGCTTTCGCCAGGCAGTCGCGGCAGAACGCGGGGTCGATGGCCGGCAGCATAGCAGAGTTTCCGGGGCGGAGGGAACGGCCGACGCCGGGCCGCATCCGTTGCGGCGCATGGGAGCACAAGGCATCACGGGTTCGGTGGCGCGCCCTGGGCCAGCGCGGAGCCGCGCGGGAAAGGCGTCGCGGCGTGTAACATCCGTGAACCGCGGTCGCTGGACGCCCGCGACGTCGACGCTGGCTTCGAGATCGCTCCGAAGCCGCGCTCTCGCGCGCGCGATGCCGGGCCGCAGGCGGCACATAGGCCTCCCCTCGCCCGCGGGCCCCTTTTTTTCCGCCGACGCGCCACTTACACGGATCGGCGGAGACGTGGCCGAGTGGTCGAAGGCGCACCCCTGCTAAGGGTGTAGGCGGGAAACCGTCTCGAGGGTTCGAATCCCTTCGTCTCCGCCACTTGCCCTCGCGAAAGCGTTCTCCCGATCCGGCTGCGGCCGGATTTTTCCGTTGTTTTCGAGGGTTATGCGGGAGGGGCTGAGCACCGGCCCGCGGCGCCAGGAGGGCCGGAAGCGGTCTCTCCAGGGCCGATATTCTCCGGACCTCATGACTGCGCCCGTTTGGTGAATTTCTTATAAGCCCTTGTAAGATAGAAAGAAAATCCAGCGTTCGAAATTGCTTGGATTGGAGTCGCGTTTGCGTCTGCCGCGACCGGGTTCGGAAGTTCTCAGGCCATGGCCCGTTCCAACCTCTGCTTCCGACGCTCCCAATCGGGCATCACCTTGTCGAGTAGCTCGAAGAAGGCAGCGCCGTGATGAGGCTCCGCCACGTGGCAGAGCTCGTGGGTGATCACGTAGTCGATGGCGTCGACCGGCGCCTGCACGAGGCGGCGGTTCAGCAGCAGGCGTCCGGCCGGCGACATGGACCCCCATCTCTGCCGGGTCTGACGCACGATGAGACCTTTCGGCCGGAATGCCTCGGGATCCGGGAAGAGACCGAGACAGAGCTCGATCCGCTCCGGAAACTTGATGTGGGCCCGGTCCCGGTACCATGCCTCGACCAGTTCGCGCGTCACCTCCGGCCTGGTCGGCCGGTGTGTCTGCACGACGATGAAGCCGCGGATCAGCTTCACGCTTTCCTGGACATGCGGGACGACCTTCAGCCGGTACTGGCGCCCGAGGTAGAGATGCGTCTCACCGGCGACGAACCTGCGCTCCGGCGTCCGTGGCAGGAACTGGGCGAAGTACCGCTGCTGCCGCGTCACCCATGCCGCGCGCTTCCGCAGCTTGGCTTCGATGGCGTCGAGCGTCGCGTCCTCCGGGGCCGCGATCACCACCGAAGCATCCGGCTCGACGGCGATCTCCAGTGTCTTCCTCGGGCGGCGGACGATCTCGTACCGGATCTCCTGCTCGCCGTACTGCAGGCAGTGCAGTTCCCGCGTCATGCCGCGAACCGGGCCCGAGCAAGATCCATGATCTTGAGTTCGAGATCGTCGAGCACCTCCACGGGCAGGTCGACGCCCCTCTCGTCGCGCAGAACGTCGAAGAAGTAGTCATCGATGGCATTGCGCAGATTGTTCTGGGCCACTTCGTTCGACCAGATGTCGACGATCAGGTGCGACTTGATGATGTCGATGATCTCCAGGGCGATGGATGCGGCTTCGTCGCCGGCCACCGGCTCATCGTCCTTGGTCTTGAGCTGACCGTCCAGGACGCCGAAGAACGCCTGTGCATCCTCATCGCCCCGGATGCTTTCCGGAACATCCCGGCCCCGATCCTTGCGTGCCACCTTGCTCGCGAGGTCCACGACGCTGTTCAGGTACTCGCGCTCGGAGAGCCGCTTCTCGCGATAGGCGCGAATGGTCTCTTCGAGCAGCTCGGAGAACTGTTTGTAGAACGTCGGGTCCTCATCCATCTTCTCGGTGATTGCCCGCCGGGTGGCGCTGGCGATGCGGTCCGCCCTCGAGGCTTCGGAGACGCCCGTCTCCTCGACGACCGCCTTCAGCGCGTCGGGATCGTTGATGTTCACCACCTCGATGATGGTCTCGGCAGGCATCGCCACGACGTGGTCATCGAGCAGCTTCTGGATCTTCGGCTCGAACTCGCGGACATCGACCGTCTCCTGGTAGCGGAGCTGGACCGACCGCTTGAGTTCGGAGAACTGCTTCCAGTCCCGCTTCAGGGCATCGACCTTGGCCTCGTCGAAGACATCGAACAGCTTGTCCGACGAGAGCGAGATGTGCAGGCACCGGCTGAAAGCCTTGAGGCGCGCGTAGAACTCATGGCGCAGCGCCTCGTCGGCGAGGTGCTGCTCGAACTGCTCCATGTCCTTCTTGTTCCGGACCGGCTTGAAGAGGTCCCAGAGCTGGTCGTGCAGCTGGGGCAGCTTGCGGATCTCCTCGCGGACGTCATGCACCGTCCCGGCGAGGTCGGCCGCCTCGTAGCCCTCGAAGGCGCTGTAGGTCGTCAGGGCGCTGTCGAGCTCGCCCAGCAGCCCCTCGTAGTCGACGATGAAGCCGAACTGCTTCTCCGTGCCGCCGTCCTCGTAGAGCCGGTTCACGCGCGCAATCGCCTGCAGGAGGTTATGTTCCTTCAGGGACTTGCAGACGTAAAGCACCGTGTTCCGGGGCGCGTCGAAGCCGGTGAGGAGCTTGGAGACGACGATCAGGATCTCTGGATCGCCGGAGCCCTTGAAGGCATCGATGATCTGGCGGTTGTACTCCTCCTCGGTCTTGTACCGCGCCATCATCTGCGACCAGAAGCGGCGCACGAGGTCCTTGGATTCCTGGTCGACCTCCTCGTTGCCCTCGTTCTCGTCCGGCGGCGAGATGACGATCGCGCTCGAGACGTGGCCGATCTCGTCGAGAACCTCCTTGAAGCGGACGGCCGCCGCCTTCGAGGGGGCAACGAGCTGCGCCTTGAAGCCGGTCCCCTGCCAGTGCTGGCGATAGTGCTCGGAGATGTCGAACGCCTTGGCTCGGATGGCCTGGTCGGTCTTGGCCAGCGCGTCCATCCGGGAGAACTTGCGCTTGAGGTCGGCCTTCTGGCTGTCGGTCAGCCCCTCGCTGATCTTCTCGAACCAGCGGTCGATCACGGCGCCCGAGACCTGCTGCTCGACAAGCCGTCCCTCGTAGAGCAGCGGCACGACGGCGCCGTCGGCGACCGCCTCGTCGATGGCGTAGCGGTGGATCAGCCGCCCGAAGGTCGACAGCGTGTTCTTCTCCTTCTTGAGCAGGGGCGTGCCGGTGAAGCCGAGGTAGCAGGCCTTGGGCAGGAGGCGGCGCATCTTGGCGGCGAACTGGCTGTGGCCGCCGTAGCGCCCCGTCTGCGTCCTGTGGCTCTCGTCGACCAGCACGAAGATGTTCGGATCCTCGTCCGCCAGCTTGCTGTTCTTCAGCGCCGTGTCGAACTTGTTGATGATCGTGGTGACCAGCGGAGCCTTGTTGTGGACGAGCTCCAGAAGGTGAGACCCGCTCGTCGCCCGAACCGGTTCGAGGTCGCAGGACTTGAAGGTGTCCTTGATCTGCTTGTCGAGATCGTCGCGGTCCGTGACGATGATGATCCGCGGGTTCTCGATGCTGCGCTCGAGAGCGAGCGAGCGCCCCAGCATCACCATCGTCAGCGACTTGCCCGAGCCCTGCGTGTGCCAGATCACGCCGCCCTTGCGGGCGCCGCTGACATCGTGCTGCTTGACCGTCTCGACGGCGCGGCGGATCCCGAAGAACTGCTGATGGCGCGCAACCTTGCGGACGCCGCCATCGAACACGGTGAAGCGGCGGATGAGATCGAGCAGCCGCTCGGGGCGGCACAGCGCGTACACCGTCCGGTCCTGAGCCGTGACCGCGCGGTCGCCCTCGGCGGCCATCGCGTCGAAATAGGCGCGCGCGCCCGCGAAGTCGCCGGAGAAGATGGCGTCCTTCTCCGCCGCGGTGAGCACGCGGTTGGCGAAGGGCGCGATGGCCTCGTCGGTGTCTTCCTCGTCGCGCCACGTCTGCCAGAACTTCCGCGGCGTCCCGACGGTCGCATAGCGCGCCTCGTTCCGGTTCATGCCGATCAGCAGCTGGGCGAAGTGGAAGAGCTGCGGGATGTTGTCCTCGTTCTGGTAGCCGATCAGCTGGCTGTCCGCCTTCTTCAGGCTCTCGGTCGGCCGCTTGTTCTCGATCACCAGGATCGGGATGCCGTTCACGAAGGCGACGATGTCGCAGCGCTTGGTCTGGCTCGACGCGGTCCTCTCGACCGAGAACTCGGCAGTGACGTGGAAGACGTTGTTCTCCGGCCGCTCCCAATCGATGTAGCGGAACGAGTAGCTCTTCGAGTCGCCGTCGATGGACTTCGTGATCGTCGTGCCGAGGACGAGCGTGTCGTAGATGTCCTGGTTCGTCCCGCGCAGCCCCTTCAGCCGGTCCGGCGTGGGCTTGAGCCGCCGCATCGCCTCGTGCGCGTCCTCGAGGTCGAAGCCGTACTCGCGGCCCCGATGCGTGAAGCGGTTGATGCGCATCAGCTGCTCGGCGAGCACATCGTCCAGCACCACGTTCCGCAGGCGCCCGCCGCGGAGGCGCAGCGCTTCCTCCTGCGAGAGCGGGGTGAACCCGAGCGCCACGAGCAGCTGCAGCGCCGGGACCTGGGACTGGTGTTTCTCGGCGGCGTTGAAGGTCATGAGCGTGCTCCGAACGCTGCTCGATGACCTAAGCGGAAAGTGCGACCTGTTAGGGGTCCCTTGACTTCCAAGCCATACAATGACCATATCTACCGCGAGTTCACTGCCCAACGGCCGTGAATCTGTCGAGGCTTCGGACGCTGAGCCAGCATAGCGAATCAGCGTCCCTCTTCCCTTATCGCAACGCATTGAGACAGTCCTCCAGCGTCCAGAATGGCGCACGGGTTAGCTTGGTCTGCGTCCTGGCGTCGGCGGGATAGCAGGTCACGAACTGGGCGCGCAGGTCTCCGTCTCTCAATCGCAAGGCGATGATGACGAGGAAACCGTCGATGAACACGGTTACGCGCCGCGTTGGGTCGTGCCGTTGTTCTCTCTTCAACCAACCCTGCAGTCGCCGCGCATTCGGATCGGCAAGTGCAGGAGCGATCCAGTCCATCCGCATCGCGCGTTCAAGGGAGAACACATCGTTTTCCCCACGCCGCCCCGAACTCTCGAAAAAAGCATGATCAAATTCCTGCTTTCGAAAAAAGACACGAGATCCCATCATGTGTAACGATCCCGCCTCGGCAGAGCGTTCGCTCGTAGTGGGTGCGATAGGCTGCCTGATCAGCAAGCTTCAAAAGCGGGGGAATCACCAGCCACCTTCCAGCCGGATCCTGAAGATATTGAACTTCTCCTCCGACTTGTGGGTAGGGCGAGCCGCGGTACGATTGAACCGCCGTTCCAGATGAGCGATTAAGCCTTCTTTGGCCGCGCCAAGGTCCTGCCGCTCGTTGATCCGCGCGGAGACCGCGCCGAGCAGCACATCACAGAGCTGCAAAAGAACCACTTCGGAAGACGGTAGCGACTGAACTTCTGGAATGGTCGATGTCCGGTTGGCGTTGTTCAGGACACGCTGGAGAGTTGAAGCCGTGTACTGTCTCTATTGCGTTTCAAGTCGCAAAAGACTGTGTATTCGTTCTGATCAAGTATCCAGTGGTGGAGAACCTGATAGTAGAACTTGTAGAAGCCAATTCCGCGTCACCGTTATGAAGGTCCGAGATTCATGGCCTGGTGGTCGACCGCAATGCAGCGGAACCGAAGGTCGAGGCCAAAACTCATGAAAAGGTCCATGAGATCGGTGTAGAAAGCCACCTTCGACGGCGAGACCTTCCGCCACTTCATCTCGCCATGAACGCCATGACGCTGGCGCAGCCCGGCGATCCGGGCCTTGACGTCCTCGCGCAGTTCAGCGGGCAGCCAAAGGCTGCCGATCATCAGGTATCGGCCCTGTGGCTTCCCGAGGTGAACAGGTCCGGCAGAGTCTCGTCGCAGTAGACTTCGAACTTCACGGACTGACCCTCCATTCGCCCGTCAGCAGCTTCTGCATCAGGCCGCGTTTCTGGCGGGTCAGCGCTTCGATCTCGGCTTCGATGCCGGCGCACTCGGCGTGGGATGCGTTCACGATGTCGGCGATTGCGGCTTGTTCGCCGGGTCCATCGGGAGGCGGAGCTTGCCTTCGAGGAACTGGCTGTTGGTGACGGCGATCGTGTTCTTGGCGCCCTTCTGGACAAGGGGATAGAGGTAGTTGCGGGCGGCCAGCGGCGACTTCGAAGAGCGCATCGAGGATCACGCCAAGCGCGTAGGTCTGCGGGGTGAACACGCCGTAGAGCGGGGAGACGATGACCTCGCGGTCGACCCGCAGGGCTCGCCGCGCGACGTCACCCCGGCCGGCGCGAACGTGCGCAGCCGGGTGCACGAGTACGGCGGCGGCGCCTGCACGCTCGCCGGCGATGTGGTGTTTTATGTCGAGTTCGCGGACCAGCGTCTCTATCGCCTCGATCACGGCGCCGCGCCGCGGCCGATCACGCCGGCGCCTGCCCGCCCCGGCGCCGTCCGTTACGCCGACGCCGTCGTCACCCCGGACGACGCGACGCTGATCTGCGTGCGCGAGCGCGATCCCGACGACGGCGGCGAACCGGTGAACGAGCTCGTCGCCCTCCCGGCCGACGGCAGCGCGCCGCCCCGCGTGATCGCCTCCGGCGCCGACTTCTACGCCACGCCGCGCCTCAGCCCCGACGGCGCCCGGCTCGCGTGGCTCTCCTGGGACCACCCGCGCATGCCGTGGGACGGCACCGAGTGCTGGGTCGCCGACTGGCGCGGCGGCGCCCTCGGTCGCGCCACGCGCGTCGCCGGCGGGCCGGAGGAGAGTGTCTTCCAGCCGGCGTGGAGCCCGGCCGGCGTCCTCCACTTCGTCTCCGATCGCACCGGCTGGTGGAACCTCTACGCCTGGCGCGACCGGGAGGCGGTCGCGCTCGCCCCGATGGCGGCCGACTGCGGCGTGCCCCTCTGGGTGTTCGACGCCGGCACGTACGACTTCCTCCCCGGCGGCGACGTGCTGTGCCGGGTTCGCTCGGATGGGCTCGAGCGGCTGGTGCGCATCGCGCCGGGCGGTGCCGTGACCGCGCTCGACATCCCGTTCACGTCGCTCGGCGCACCGAGCGTCGACGGCACGCGCGCGGTGTTCGTCGGCGCGTCGGGGACGGCGGCACCGGCCGTCGTCGCGCTCGACCTCGCCAGCGGTCGCGTGGACGTCGTCCGCCGCAGCATGGAGGAGGCGGTCGACCTCGGCTTCCTCTCGCCGCCCGAGCCGATCGCGTTCCCGACGGCGGGCGGCGCGACGGCGCACGCGCTCTACTACGCGCCGCGCAATCGCGACTTCCGCGCGCCGCCGGGCGAGCGCCCGCCGCTGCTCGTGATGTCGCACGGCGGGCCCACCGCCTCCGCCGACGCCGCGCTCAGCCTGCGCACCCAGTTCTGGACGAGCCGCGGCATCGCCGTCGTCGACGTCGACTACCGCGGCTCCGCCGGCTACGGCCGCGCCTATCGCGACGCGCTGCGCGGCCGCTGGGGCGTCGCCGACGTCGACGACTGCGTCGCGGCCGCGCGCTTCCTCGTGGAGCGCGGCGATGCCGACCCCGACCGGCTCGCGATCCGCGGCGGCTCGGCCGGCGGCTACACGACGCTCGCTGCGCTGGCCTTCCGCGACGTGTTCGCCGTCGGCGCGTCGTACTACGGCATCGGCGACCTGGAGACGCTCGCGACCGACACGCACAAGTTCGAGTCGCGCTACCTGGACGGGCTCGTCGGCCCCTACCCGGCCGCGCGCGACGTCTACGTCGAGCGCTCGCCGATCCACCACGTCGACGGCATCGCGTGCCCGGTCATCCTCTTCCAGGGCCTGGAGGACCGCGTGGTGCCGCCCGCGCAGTCCGCGGCGATGGCCGCGTCGCTGGGCGCGCGCGGCGTGCCGTACGCGCTGCTCGAGTTCCCCGGCGAGCAGCACGGCTTCCGGCGTGCCGAGACGATCCGACGCGCGATCGAGGCCGAGCTCTGGTTCTACGGCTGGGTGCTCGGCTTCGTGCCGGCCGACGCGATCGAGCCGGTGGAGGTCGTCGGCGCGGTGCCCTGAGTCCCCCGCTGCGCGCACGGCGAGCCCCGTTTCCTCCACCACTGCGCTCCGATCCGGTTCCGCCCGGGCGAGTCCCCGGACGTGCGGGACCTTCGACCGCTGGCGCGCCGCTGCCCCGTCGGTACGTTCGCAGTGAGCGGGATGGAGGTGGGAGAGATGACCCGCGTGCCCGTTCGCAGCCGTCACGGCATCGTCTTGCCCGAGGTCCTGGTGCGGTGGGAGCCGTCGCGGCACGCCGTGCTCACGGTGTACGCCGACTGGCGCGTCGACGGGCGCGGCGTGCGCGATGCCGCCGTCACGCTGCGCAAGGATCTGCACGACGCCGAGCACAGCGCGCTCGCGCGTGGTCCCGCCCGGGAGTCGCTCCTCGCCGACACGCTCAGCGTGCGCGAGTACCTCGACGAGTCCGCCGATCCGGCCGCACGCGGCCTCGCGATCTTCGCGTGCGAGGGCCGTGGCCTGTGGCGCGCGCAGGCCTTCCGCGTGCCGCTGTCGACGCTCACGCACGTCGGCGAACGACCGCTGTTGCTGCCCCTCGCCGAGCTCGTGCAGGACGACCGCCCGTGCCTGGTCGCGCTCGCCGACACCACGCGCGTGCGGATGATCGCGATCCGCCCGACCGACGTCGAGCAGACCGCCGAGCTCGCCGAGGACACGTGGACCGGCGCGCGGCTCGGCTCGCGCACCGGCTGGCGCAGCGGACACGAGCAGCACGCGCGCGAGACCATGCTCGACCGCTTCGCGCGTGACGCCGCGCTCGCCATCGAGGCGGCGAGGCAGCGCGCCGACGTCGACGACCTGGTGATCGCCGGCGACGCGGAGATCACGCCGGCGCTGGTCGAGGCGCTCGGGGCGCGCGCGAGCGACGCGCTGCGCTTCGTGACGTCGATCGACATGCGCGCGTCGCTCAGCGACGTGGTGGATCACGTCTGGCCGCGCCTGGTCGAGGCCGGTCGCTCCGAGCGCGCCGCGGTGGCCGAGGAGCTGGCCGAGCGCGCGCAGGGCGAGCGCGACTACACGGCGTCGGCGCCCGAGATCCGCTCGCTGCTTCCGGGTGGGATGATCGACATGCTGGCGTTCGACCCGGCCGTGCTGGAGTCGGAGGCCGCGGAGTGGCTCCTGCGCGAAGGCCTCAGCCACGGCACGGACGTGATCGTCGCGCGCGGCCAAGCGGCGCTGGCCTCGGTGGGCGGCATGGCGGCGAAGCTGCGCTAGGCGGCGGCGCGCAGCGGTCGCGTGGAGGGCGATGATGCCACGCGACGCCGGCCAGCCCGCTGACGCCGTCACCGCGTTCGCGCCCGCCGACTACTGGACCCGCTCGGCTCCCAATCTGCTTGCCGCGCTCGGCGCGACCGCGGACGGGCTCGACGCCGACGCGGCGGCGCGGCGGCTCGCGCGCAGCGGCCCCAACGCGCTGCGCCGCCGGGGCGCCGCGCGCTGGCGCGAGCTGGTTCACCCGTTCACGAGCCCCATCGTCCTGTTGCTCGTCGCCGCGACGCTGATCGCGGCCGCGGTCGGCGACGTTGCCGACGCGGCCATCATCCTCGCGATTGTGCTGCTCAGCGGGATCCTCGGCTTCGTGCAGGAGCATCGCGCCTCGAGCGCGATCGCCGCGCTGCTGGCCTCGGTCGGCGCGCGCGCGCGGGTCCGGCGCGACGGCCGGCTCGTCGAGCGCCCTGCGGCGGAGCTCGTTCCGGGCGACGTCGTGCGGGTGGCGACCGGCGACGTGGTGCCGGCCGACGCCGTCCTGCTCGCGGCGCGCGCGCTGCAGGTGGATGAGGCGTCGCTCACCGGCGAGAGCGTGCCCGTCGACAAGGCGCCGGGCGTCGCGGCCCCCGAGACGCCGCTCGCGCGCCGCAGCAACTGCCTCTTCATGGGCACGCATGTCGCCGGAGGCGACGGCGACGCGCTGGTCGTTGCCACCGGCTCGCGCACGGAGCTCGGCCGCATCGCCGCGACGCTCGCCGAACCCGCGGTGACGACCGGCTTCGAGCGTGGGGTCGCGCGCTTCGGCGGGATGCTCGCCGAGGTGATGGCGGTCCTCGTGGCGGTCGTCTTCGTCGCGAACGTCGCGCTCGGGCGCGGGCTGCTCGAGGCGCTGCTCTTCTCGCTCGCGCTGGCCGTCGGGCTGACGCCGCAGCTGCTGCCGGCGATCGTGAGCGTGAGCCTCGCGTCGGGCGCGCGGCGCATGGCGCGGCGGCAGGTGATCGTGCGCCGGCTCGACGCGATCGAGGACTTCGGCGGCATCGACGTCCTGTGCACGGACAAGACCGGGACGATTACCGAGGGCGTCGTGCGCCTCGTCGCCGCGCTCGACGCGGCCGGGCGCCCCAGCGCGGAGGTGGCGGCGCTCGCGTACCTCAACGCGACGCTGCAGTCGGGCTTCGACAACCCGATCGACCGCGCGATCGCCGCGAGCCCGCCGCAGCCGCCGCCGGCCGCCGAGCGCCTGGACGAGATCTGCCTACGACTTCGCGCGCCGCCGGCTGAGCGTGCTGCTGCGCGTCGACGGCCGGCACCTGCTCGTGACGAAGGGTGCCGTCGCGGCGGTGCTCGACGTGTGCACGCTCGTTGCGACGCCCGCCGGCGAGCCGCGGCCGGCGCCGGCCGCGCGCGACGACGCCGAGGCGCGCTTCCGCGCGCTGAGCGCCGACGGCTATCGCGTGCTGGCGCTCGCCGCGCGCGACCTCGGCGAGCGGGCGAGCGCCAGCGCACGCCGACGAGGCGGGCATGACGTTCCTCGGCTTCGTCACGTTCGCCGACGCGCCCAAGGCCGATGCCGGCGATGCGATCCGCGAGCTCGCTGCGCTCGGCATCTCCGTGCGCATGATGACCGGCGACAACCGCTTCGCCGCCGCCCACGTCGGGGCGCGCGTGGGCCTCGCGACCGCCGGGCTGCTGGTCGGCGCCGACGTCGACGCGCTCACCGACGGGGAGCTCGCGTCGCGCGCGGCCGGCACCGCGATCTACGCGGAGATGGCGCCGGAGCAGAAGCGTCGCGTCGTGGCGGCGCTCGGCCGCGCCGGCCACAGCGTGGGGTTCCTCGGCGACGGCATCAACGACGTGCCGGCGCTGCGCGCCGCCGACGTCGGCATCTCGGTCGCCGACGCGGTGGACGTCGCGCGCGAGGCCGGCGACGTCGTCCTGCTCGAGAAGGACCTCGACGTGCTCGCGGAGGGCGTGCGGCTCGGCCGGCGCACGTTCGAGAACACGCTGAAGTACATCTTCGTCACGACCAGCGCGAACTTCGGGAACATGGTGAGCATGTCGATCGCGGCGTTCGCGCTGCCGTTCCTGCCGCTCCTGCCACGCCAGATCCTCCTGCTCAACTTCCTCAGCGACTTCCCCGCGATGGCGATCGCCGCGGACGTGGCCGACCCCGAGCAGCTCGAGCGGCCCGAGCACTGGGACACGGGGATGATCTGGCGGTTCATGGTCGTCTTCGGGCTGATCTCGACGGTGTTCGACCTGCTGACCTTCGCGGTGCTGCGAGGCGCATACGGGACGTCGGAGGTGCTGTTCCGCAGCGGCTGGTTCGTCGAGTCGCTCGGCACGGAGCTGTGCGCGCTGCTCGTGCTGCGCACGCGCCGGCGCTTCTTCCGCAGCCGTCCCGGCCCGTGGCTGCTCGGGCTGTCGGCCGCGGTCGGCGCGCTCACGCTCGCGCTGCCGTTCTCGCCGGCGGCGGGACCGCTGGGCCTGACGACGCTGCCCGCGCACCTCCTGCTCGGGCTGGCGGGGCTGACGACGCTGTACGTGGCGGCGACGGAGCTGGCGAAGCGGCTGTTCTATGGGCGGATCGGGGCGCGGGCGGCGCCCTGAGCGCGGGCGGCGCGGGAGCGGGGCGTCAGTCCGCGGCCGTGGCGCCGGCGGGCGTGGCCCCGTGTAGCGACTCGTGCACGGCCGCCGCCACGCCCTCGATCGTCTCGACCGCGTCCTCGAGCGTGGCGTGCTCGGCGGTGAGGATCGCCAGCGTGTACGCGGGCGCTCCGGGCGGCGCGGTGGGGCCCGGCAGGACGACGGCGGCGCTGCCGGCCCACCAGCCGCACTCGGCGGGGTACCAGCCGTCCTTCACGCCGATCACGGTGCCGTCCGGGGGCTCGTCCGGGGTGCCGGCGGTGGCGCCCCAGCGCTGATCGGGCGCGACGCCCGCCAGCAGCGACAGCGCGACGTCGCGGCTCGCCGGCTGCAGGACGTCGTCGAAGGCGAGCCGGCCGAGCAGCGTCGCGACGCCGGCGCCGGTCGCCTTGCTCGCGCCCCAGCAGTCCGACGGGTTCGGCTGGACGCCGTGCACGCCGATCCGGTCCAGGTACGCGCCGAGCCCGGCGCCGCCCCCGACCGCGTTCCAGAGGGCGGTGGCGCGGTCGTTGTCGCTAACCGTGATCATGGCGTGGAGCAGCGCGCGCTCGCCGTCCGTGAGATGGCGTTGCGCCGCGTCGGCGCCCGCGAGGACGTCCATCATGATCGCGACCTTGATCACGCTGGCGGTCTGCACAGCGGTGTCCGGGTTCGCGACGTAGATGGTGTGGCGCGCCGGCACCACCACGCCCACGGTGACGACGCCCGGCCGCCCCGCGATGAACGCGGCGGCTGCGGGCGAGAGCGCCGCCAGCGGCTGCTCAGCGAACGCGGTCACGGGGACGTGCACGATGGTGGCGGGCGTCGCCCCCGGCGTCGGCGTGCCGGTTGGGGCGCCGGCGGCGGCCGGTGCGGCAGCGGTGATCGCTGCCGCGGTGGGGGGCGGCGTGCGCGCGGCTCGGGCGGCGCCGCCGCCGTCGCAGGCGGTCGCGACGCCGAGCAGCAGCGCGCCGCCGGCGCAGGCGCGGAGCCATGCCTGTCGCATCCCGTTCCTCCCGGCATCGTCGTCCGCCGCGGCAGCCGCGCCCGCGTGCCCTCGTGATCGACGATGCCGCCGACACGGTGCGGCCCACAGGGACGTTCGTCGCCGCGACGGGATGACGAACGGCGCCACCGGTCGCCGTCAGGGAGCGAAGCTCTCGGTCATCGACGCCGCGTCCGCGGCGTGGCCGAGCGGCGGCAGGCCCCACGCGTCCTCGATCGTGCGCAGCAGGCTGTAGTGCGTCTCCGGGACCGGCGATCGCGCGCCGGCGCGCACGTCGGGCCCCAGCACCAGCGTGAACACGCGGCCGCCCCCGCCGACCCCGCAACAGCCGGCGCCGGTCGTGCCCTCGTCGAACGTGATGAAGAGCACGCCGTGGTCGCGGAACGCGGCGGAGTCGAGGATGCGCGGGAGGAAGTCGCGCAGCCACGCGTCGCCCGTCTCGACGCTGCAGTCGTGCATGTCGTGACAGAGGTTCGGCGTGATCCAGGCGAGGTCGGGGACGGTGCCGGCCGCGAGGTCGGCGTCCAGCCGCGACAGCGGCACGACGTGCGCGGCGCAGCGCTCGACATCGGTGCGGATCGCGTCGAAGTAGACCCACGGGTCGTGCCGCTGCGCGTATCCGCCGGCGTTCCCGAGCGTGCACGGCGCCGGCATGTCCTCCATGTACGCGCGCCACGTGCGCCCGGCGGCCTCCACCTGGTCGGCGAGCGTCGGCGCGTCGACGAAGCAGCGCGAGCAGTCGCTCGAGATGCCCTGCGTGTCGCCGGAGGCGAGCGCGATGTAGTTGGGCAGCGAGGGGTGCGCGACCGCGTAGTACGCGGTCTGCAGGGCGCCGCGCGCGACCAGCGACTCCAGGTACGGCGCCGCGTGCTGTCCGACGATCGTCCCGTACTCGGTGTTCTCGAGGACGAGGACGAAGACGTGGCCGAACGCGGGAACATGCCCGGCCGGCGCCGGCGTGAGGGTGCGCGGAGCGGCGGCGCCGCCGCCGGCCGGCGAGACCGGCGCGGTGCCGCACGCCGCCACCGCGAGCACGGCGGCGAGCGCGAGCACGAACACGAGGGCGGCCGCGCGGCTGCGGGCGCGGAGACGGGTGGACATCGGCTGGCGGGACCTCCGCGCGCGGTGCGGGCGTCGGGACAGCGTAGGCGCCACACCGACGACAGGCACCCGCAAACGCGCGGGCGCTTCCGCTCAGCCCGCGGGTGCGAAACCCTGAACGCACGATGTGGTTCGCTGTCCGCCCACGGCGCCCGGGTCGACGCGTCGCGACGCTCGTCGCCGCGGCGTGCATGCTCGGCTGCCTGCTCGCGGCGGCCGCGCTCGCCCGCCCGCGCCGCGCCCAGGCGCACGCCGTGCTCGTGCGCTCGGACCCCGCCGCGAACGCGCAGCTGACGACGCCGCCGTCGACGGTCACGCTCGAGTTCTCCGAGCCGTTCGAGCCGCGTTTCTCGAGCTTCCAGCTGCTCGCGGGCGACGGCAGCGCGATCCCCGTCGACGGCCTGCACGTCGTCGACCCGCAGCGGCCGCGCGCGCTCGCCGGGTCGGTGCGCGCGCTCGCGCCGGGCTTCTACACCGTGGTGTGGAAGACGCTGTCGTCGGTCGACGGCCACCCGTGGACGGGCTCGTTCACCTTCGCGGTGATCGAGCCCGACGGCAGCCAGCCGTCGGGCGTCGCGTACACGCCGTCACTGGGCGCCGGCGTGCCGCCGGGCGCCGTCGCCGGGCGCACGCTGGCGTTCCTCGCGCTCGCGCTCGTGCTCGGCGGCGTGGCGGTGGTGCCGCTCGTCGCTGCGGCCGGCGGCCGCGCGGACGGCGCGGCGGCGCGCGACGCGCGGCGCGTCGTGCGTGGGCTCGACGTCGCGGCGCTGCCGCTGTTTGCCGGCGGCCTCGTGGTGGAGCTGCTCGCGCAGGTCGACGCCACCGGCAGCAGCGCGGGGGCCCTGCTCGGCGGCTCGCGGTTCGGGTCGCTCTGGCTCGCTCGCGTGCTCTGCGTGGCGGCGCTCGCGGTGCTGCTGGCGCTCGCGTTCGCCGCCGCGGCGCGCGGCCGCGCGCGGCTGGGCCGCGCGCTGGAGGCGACGCTGGCCGCACCGGCCGCCGGCGCGGTGGTCGCGCTGTCGGCGCTCGGGCACGCCGGCGCGACGAACGGCTGGGCGTGGTCGGTCGCCGTCGACGCGATCCACCTGGCGGCGGCCGCGCTCTGGGTGGGCGGGCTCGCCGTGATCGCCGCGCTGCTCGTGCGTCGCCGCCGTGTGCCGGCCGGCGAGGCGCGCGCCGACGCCGACCGCGTCTCGGCGGGGCTCGTCGCGCGCTTCTCCCCGTTCGCCACCGGTGCCATCTCCGTGCTCGCGCTGACCGGCCTGTTCCGCGCATTCGCCGAGTTCCCGACCGCCGCGTCGGTCCCGGACACCGGGTACGGGCGCTCGCTGCTCGTCAAGGCCGCGCTGATCGGCGCCGCCCTCGCCGTCGCGCTGCACAACCGCCGGCTCGCACGGCGCTGGGGCGCCGGACGCATCGACGCCGCGCGCGCGGCGCGCCGCCTGCGCCGCTCGCTGCCGCTCGAGGCGGCGCTCGGCGTCGCGGTGCTCGTCGTGGCGGCGCTGCTCACGCAGCTGCCGGCGGCGGTCGACGTTGCCGCGGCGCCGAGCCCGGCCGCGGCAGCCGCCGCGGCTGCGGGCGCGCCGTTCGCGGCCACGCGGCACGCCGCGGACCTCGACGTCGCGCTGGCCGTGACGCCGGCGGCGACCGGCCAGAACCAGCCTGCGCGTGCGCCTGTCCGCCGCGGCCGGCGGAGCGGCCGACGTGCCTCCCGGCACGCGTGTGATCCTGTCGCTCGTCAGCCCCGGGTTCGGCGAGGCCGGCGACCGCGTCGAGACGCAGCCCTCGGGCGATGGCGTCTTCACGGCAACCGCGGCGTTCTCCGGCCTGACGGCGCAGTGGCGGGCCGAGGTGCAGGTGCGCCGCCCCGGCCACGACGACCTGCTCGTGCGCTTCGACGTGCCGATGGCCGTCCCGGCACGCACCGGCGCGGGCACGGCCGCGCCCGGCACGGCGGCGGGCGCCGCGCCAGCCCGCGCGTTCGGCTACCCGCTCACGGCCGGCAACTGGGGCGCGCTCGCCGGCGCGCTGCTGCTTGCGGCCGGCCCGCCGCTGTGGCTCGACGCGCGTCGCCGGCGTGCGCGACTCGCCTCGCCGCGCGCCCTCGGCGCCGCCGCCGTGCCGCTGGCCGGCGCCGCGACGCTCGCGCTCGCCCTGTGGTCGCCCGGCGCCGGTGGCGTGCCGGCGCCACCACCCTTCCGCACCGCGATCGCGATGCGCTTCGAGGCGCCCGGCGACCGCTTCGTCCTGCTCGCGGCCGACCCCTTCCAGGTCGGCGTCAACGCCTTCCGCGCGACGCTCCTCGATGGGAACGCGCAGCCCGCGACCGCGGGCCGCGTCGACCTGCGCTTCTCGCGACTCGACGGCGCCGTCGAGCCGGCAACCGAGCCGGCCACGCGCGCGCACCGTGGCGATGGTTATGTCGCGACTCACCTGCTGGGAACGACCGGCTGGTGGGACATCGACGTGCTGATTGACGGCGCGCCCGGCGCGAGCTTCTACGTGCGGCTCGACGCGCCGTCGAGTGCGCCGGCGGCCTGGGCGCCGCCTGGGTCGGACGCGCCCTCGGACCCGCAGGCCGAGGCGCTCTTCCGCCGCGCGCTCGCGCGCTACGGCGGCGTGCGCTCGATGCGCTGGGCGGACGAGATCACCAGCGGCCAGCTGGCGCCGCACGGCGTGAGCGGCTGGGTGCGCGACGACGGCCTCGGCGTCGCGCCGGACGACGTCCACATCACGACGAGCGAGGCGATTGGCGGCCCGGCGATCAACGAGGTGGTGCGCAAGGGCCCCGCCTGGTGCACGTGGTCGCAGGGCGGCGACTGGAACTGCCGGCTCGGCGCGGCGCTGCCGCCGTTCAACCCCGACGACTTCGCGGGCAGCACGGCGTTCGCGTCCGGTCGCGCCGAGACCGTCGACGGCCACCCGACGCACGTCGTCAGCTTCTACAGCGCGCCGCAGCAGTACTGGTATGCATGGTGGGTAGACGACGCGACCGGCGACGTGCGGCGCGAGGCGCTGCTCGGCCCGTACCACATCATGATCACGCGCTACTTCGACCAGGACGCGCCGGCGACGGTCACGCTGCCGCCGGCTGCGGCCTCGATCACCCCGACACCGGCCGCGGCGGAGCCATCGGCTGCACCCGTGCCGTCGGCCGCGGCAGCGGCGTCGCCGCCGGCCACGCCCTAGCCGGCGCGGTCGCCGCCGGGCGGCGCGCGGAGGATCGCGAACGCGGCGACGGCACCGGCGGCGAGCAGCGCGAGCAGCGTGATCACGGCCCATGGCGGCACGGCGAACCCGCGGCCGGTCGTGCTCGCGGCGTCCGGGACGGCGCCCTTCGTCGGCACCCCGCCGCCCGGCGGGGAGGTCGGGACCGCGGCGCCGCTCGTCGCGGCCGCTGCGCCGGCGGACGGCGTCGCGTTCGGGTCGACCGTGAACGAGAACGTGCCGGTCGCCACCTCCTGGTCGTCGGCCGAGACGGTGCGCCACGCCACCGTGTACAGGCCGGGGCGCAACCCCGGCTGGAGCGCGACCCACAGGTGCGTGCGGTCGGCGTCGTCGAGCTGCGAGGGCCCCTCGTTGGCCACCGCGCCGGTCGGACCGGTGACGGTCAGGGTGTTCGCCTGCGCCTGCCTGAACATCTCGGAGTCGGTCCACATGTCGACGCGCGCCGGTGCAGTGCGGAGGACGGCGCCGGCGGCCGGCGCGGACCGGGTGTAGCGCGCGTGGGCCGAGGCGATGCCGGGGGCGACGACGAGCGCGGCGAGCGCGAGGAGGGCCGCGGAGAGCGCGAGGGCAAGGCGAGAGGGGCGGGCGGAGCGCATGGTCGTCGCGGCGCGCCCGGCGGCTACGGCAGGACCTGGATCACGGCGCTGAGCCCGACGACGGCCTGCCAGCGGGCGCCCTCGTCGTTGGTGTTGAACCAGATGTCGCGATGCTCGCCGTGGACGGCGCTGCCGGTGTCGGCGCACGTGTACGTGCGGCCGGTCGGGTCCCCGAGGATGCGGAAGCGCTGCCCGAGGTACTGGGCCGAGCAGGCGGCGGCCCCGGAGTGCACGACCTGTCCGTTGGCCATGCGTCCGCAGAACCCGCCGCCGTCGCCGATGGGCCCGGTCGGACCGGCCTGGCAGTAGTAGTAGGTGACGTCGGCGGTCACGCGCGCGCCCGCGGCCGTCGCCGGCGCGTCCGGCGCCGCCTGCGCGGCGACCACGCGGCCGTCCTGCGCGACCGGCTGCCGGGCCGGGGGGGCGATGCTCAGCGTGCGTGGCTGCGACCGCAGCGCCTGGCCCGCGGCGCGCGCCTCGGCCGCGTTGAACGCGAGGGACGTCTGCTGTCGGGCGACCGCGGCATGCGCGAAGCCGGGCGTCGCGAGCTCGTCGCCGCTGCGCTTCATTGGCGCGTGCGTGATGTCACCGGGAAGACGGTCGGCGCGGGTCGGCGGAACCGTCGACAAAGCCCCGGCTGCCGGCATCGGCAAACCGAGTCCTTCGAAACCGGCAATGCCCACGAGCATGGCCGCCACGAAGCAAGATAGCGTCACCAGGATCGCCCATCGCAGATCGCGGATGAGCGCCCTGCGGATTCCCCGCCGCACCGAGGGAGTATGTCAGCGCACCCCGGCGCCGACTACCCCGCTCCCGTGATAATTGCAGATCCGTATAAACCGTCGCTGAGCGTACAAAATCACCGTTGCGACGGCGCCCGATGACCCGGGCTAGACGGCGTCCAGCGCGCGCTGCAGCCGCTCCCGCGCCTCGGTCGCGATCGGCGCGAGGCCCGGCGAGCCGGCGACGGCCATGCCGACCTCCGGGTCGAAGAACGACACGGTGCTGCCCCCGTCGGCCGCCCCCGGCACGTCCTCGTACACGATGACGTTGCACGGCAGCAGCAGCCCGACGGAGAGGTCGTCCTGCAGCGCGCGATGTGCGAGCGGCGGGTTGCAGGCGCCGAGAATCGCGTAGCGACGGAAGTCGATTCCGAGCTTCTCGCGGAGCGTGGCGGCGATGTCGATCTCGGTGAGCACGCCGAACCCCTGCTCCTTGAGCGCGGCCTTCACGCGAACGAGCGCCTCGTCGTACGGCAGCGCCACGTGCTTTGTCATCGCGAGCGAGCGACCGGTCGTCATGGCGATTCTCCATCGGCTACAGCAAAGCGGCCATGTCGCGCCGCCCGCATCGAGCGTACACGGAAGCGGATCGGGCGAGAGCCGACCTTGGTGCCGGCCCGACGGGGGCGATCGTCAGGAAGCAGGCGCTCAGGCGCGCCGCGTTGCGCCGCGCTGGCGGGCAGCGAGGCTAGGGTCGGCCCGTTCTCATGGTGACTGACGGATCTATGATAAAATACTAATAGATTCGGCTTTACGCTGGCCGCGGAGGTAGATGATGTTTCGTGCTACGGATCGCGCGTGCCTCGGAGCGGCGTACGGTCTCCTGGCCTTCCAGATGGGCCAGATCGGGATCGGTCTCACGATCGCGTCGATCGTCTATCTCCACCTCGGCTACCGGTGGGCTGTGGTCTTCATCCCGCTCGCGGCCGCCGGACTCGTGCTCGCTTGGCTCTCGACGCGCGGGCTCGCGAACATGCTGCGAAGTCCGTTCGTAAGATGAACCATGCTTCCGGGGCTCACGATTGACGGCGTGAGACTTGAGCCGGCCGCGACGGCGCGGACGTTGCGCGTGTTGATCGAATTGGCCCGCTGGAAGCCAACCGTCCGTTCCTGAACGCTCGTCGCAGGCCGGGTGTGTGCGGCGGAGCACTCAGCGGATGACCCCGCCGGACGACAGGAGCGTGATTACCGCGCCCGCCGCGAGCGCGGGAGCGTAGGCCATCGTGTCGCCGCGCCGCGCGCCCCGGAGCAGCAGCCAGGTGCCGCCGAGGCCGCCGGCAACCCCGGACGCCAGGAGGAACGGAACGACCCCCGCGGGACCCAGCAGAGCGCCGACGGCGGCCGCGAGCTTCACGTCCCCGAGTCCAAGCCGGCCACGCGAGGCGATGTAGACGCTGCCCATCACTCCACCAGCAAATGCGCACCCGGCTAGAGCGAGCGCGGCAGACGACGGTCCCTCGATCGCCGCTGCGAGGACGGCCGCAACCGTCCCCCCGTAGGTCGAGCGCGTTCGGCACGCGCCGCACCCGCAGATCGATGAGGGTTGCGGCGGCGAGCAGCGCCGTGGCTACGCCGGCGGCCGCCACTCCGGCTGTCGTCCGCCCGAGCACGGCCGAGTCATAGCGGCGGCCCGCCTGCTCCCGGTCGCGCAGCGGCGATCGCGAACCTGGAACGCCGTGACAACGTCATTCGGCGCCCCCGTTCCTCGCCATCGGACTCCGGGCCGCCCCGCGGCGTGAGGGCATCTCGCCACGACAAGCCCGATGCGCTGCGCACTCGCCCTCCGCGAGCTCGAGCGTGTGGCGTGTGCGACGCCCCCCGAAACTGAACCGCCACGGCCGCAGCCGCGCGGAGACCTTCACCACCCGCAGGTCGGCGTCGAGGAGACGCGACATCGATGCTTTCGCGCATCCCCCACGTGTGCACCGACCCGCACGGCGTGATCAGACAGGCCCTCCGGCGGGGAGCAACATCGGCGCGAACAGCAATCCGCGCGCGCGCTGCCACCAACTCGCAGCGACGCGCGCTCGTGATCACGTACGGCCGCGTTAGTCGCAAGGGTCACGCGCGCGTGCCCGGGCGATCGGCGGTTGGCGCGGGCACCCCCGGATCGTCGGTCGAGGCCGGTCATCCGCCGAACCCTTTGAAGTACGAGATCATGCCCAGGACGACGGGGCCGAGAATCAGCAGGAAAAGGGTCGGGAACATGAACACCACGGTCAGCAACGTGATGCGCAGAGGGAACGTGTTCGCGCGTTCGCGGGCCTGCTGCCGACGCCGCTCGCGCAACTCTGCGGCATGGCCACGCAGTACGCGGCTGATCGGAATGCCGTTCCGCTCCGCCTGTGCGATCGAGCGCGCGAACAACGACAGCTCGCGGGAGCCGCTCCGGCGCGCCATCGCCTCCACGTGCTTCCTGGTTCGAACGCCCGCAGGCTGATCTCGCGGATCAGTCGGTTGAACTCCTCCGCAACCGGTCCAGTCGACTTCTGCGCGACGCTGATGATCGCGGCCTGCAGACCGACGCCGGACTCGATGTTCGTGACGATCAGGTCGATGGCGTCGGGGAGGGCCGCGATCGATCGCATGATCGCGCGTGCGGCTGCGGCGCGCAACCACAGCCAGCGAGCATCAGCCCAGCAGCGGCCCGGCGACGAGTGTCGAGCAGCGATCGCGGGCCGAGCTGCCCGCCGCCCGCGACCACCAGCAGGAAGAGAGCCAGAGGAGAGCACGAAGCCGAACCCGGCCCACCATGCGAGGAAGCGTGACAGCGCGATCCGCAGGCCGGCGTGGTCGAGCCCAGCGCACGCGACCCGCCGCTGCATGCCGCCCGGGAGATACGACGCCAGCCAGCGGCCGACGCGCGCGTCGCCACCGGCACCAAGGCGCGCGGGCCAGCGATGTGCCCGCGCGCTCGGGCGGTACCCGCCCCATCGCCTCCAGTCGCTCCCGCACCGCCGAGCGGCGATTTGGCCGCGCGAGCCCGAGCACGAGCAGGCCCACCGAGACCCCGGCCGCGGCCGCCAGCAGGGATGGCCGTGGCAAGCGCGTGCATCTAGACCTCCAGCCGCGTCGCGCGCTTGATCGCGAAGTACCCGAGGGCGTCGAGATCAGCGCGATGGCGAGGATCACGTTCCCGATCGGGTCGGTCAGCAGGCGCATGTAGTTCTGGCGGCGCGACGACGATGAACAGCGTCGCGAGCAGCGGCGGCACCGCCGCGACGACGAGCGCCGAATAGCGCTCGCGCGACGTCATCGCCGCCACCTCGTGTCGGAAGAGCTGGCGCTCGCGAATCGTCTCTGCGACGCTCCGCAGGATCCCGGCGAGACTCCCGCCCGTGCGCCGCTGGATCGCGATGGCCGTCGCCATCATGTCGAAGTCTTTGCTGTCGAGACGTTCGTTGAGCTGTTCCAGCGCGTCATCGATTCCCGCCCCGAGCCGCACCGCGTCGCGCATCTGGCAAGCTCGTCCGCCAGTGGGCCGCTCGATCTGATCGGCAGCCATCGACAGCGCCTGCATGTACGCGAACCCCGACTGCAGCATCGACGCCATCATGTCGCAGAGCTCGACGCAGGCTCGCTCGATCGCCTTGCCGTCGGCGAACGATGCGTCGCCGCAGCCAGATCGTCGGCACGATGGTGCCGAGGACGCGCCCCGCCGACGCCCCCCAGCACCGCGAGCGCCGGCGCGGCACGGTCGAGCGCGACGGTGAGCACCGCCGCAAGCAGCGCGACCGCCGCGAGCCGGATTGCCATGTACTCGCCGACCCGGAGCTCGAGTCCGGCGCGCTCAAGCAGGCGCCGTTGCCCCGCGGTCCACGCACGACCCCGCAGCAGGAGGTCGAACGCGCGCACACCCGACAGGCGTCGGTCGCGCAGCACGTCCTGCGCGCGCGCCGGCCACATACGGCCCGAGCTGGCGCATCGCGTCGACGCGCGCGCGAACCAGCGCGCGCGGTCTCCGCGCGAGCTGTGAAGCCCAGACCACGACGAGGAACGCGGTGCTGCCGGCACCCAGGGCGATCACGGTCGGCGCCATGAGTACGTGGGTTCCCACTATGCCGGGCGCGCTCACAGCGCCACCCCGACACGGCCGTTCACCGGGGGTGGGGCGATCCAGTCCTCCGACACTCCGAGGGCGCGGAACCGGTCGACGAATCGCGGCCGGACACCCGTGGCAGCGAGTTCGCCCTCGACGCGACCCTCCGCGTTGAGCGCCTGATTCTCGAGCCGGAACACGTCCTGGATCGCGATGACGTCGCCCTCCAGACCCCACAACCTCCGTGATCGCAGTCACGCGGCGCGAGCCGTCGACCATGCGTGAAACCTGGACGATCAGGTGGAGCGCGGAGGCCATCTGCTGGCGGATCGCCTGCGTGCGGCAGCTCGAACCCCGCCATCATCACCATGTTCTCGATGCGGGAGAGCGCGTCGCGCGGCGTGTTCGCGTGCACGGTCGTGATCGAGCCCTCGTGGCCCGTGTTCATCGCCTGCATCATGTCGAACGCCTCGGCGCCGCGGACCTCGCCGACGATGATGCGATCGGGGCGCATGCGCAGCGCGTTGCGGACGAGGTCGCGCTGCGTGACCTCGACTCTTGCCCTCGCCGGCCGCCGGGCCGCGCCTCGAGCGTCACGACGTGCGGCTGGCGCAGCCGGATCTCGATCGGGTCCTCGATCGTGACGACGCGCTCCTGCCGTGGAATGAACGCGGAGAGCGCGTTCAGGAACGTGGTCTTGCCGGTGCCGGTGCCGCCCGAGATCACCAGGTTCACCTTCGCGATCACGCATGCGCGGAGGAACCCGGCAACCTCGCGGCTCATGCGTGCCGATCCTCACGAGGTCGTCGATGTCGAAGCGGTCGGTGCGGAACTTGCGGATGGTCATCGTCGGGCTGTGCACCGCGATCGGCGGCAGCACGATGTTCACGCGCGATCCGTCCGGGCAGGCGGGCGTCGACCATCGGCGAGCTCTCGTCCAGGCGCCGCCCGAGCGGGGCGGTGATGCGGTCGGCGATGCGCCGGATGTGCTCGGCGTCGCGGAAGCGGACCGCGCTCACGTAGAGCATGCCGTCGCGCTCGTAGAAGATCTCGCGACGGGCCGTTCACCATGATCTCGGTGACTTCGGGGTCTTCCAGGAGCGGCTGGATCGGGCCGAAGCCGAGCACCTCGTCCGACGACCTCGTTCACCAGCTCCTGGCGCGTGAGGCCAGCGACGGCCGGGTCCAGCTCCGTGAGCAGTCGGGCGACGGCGCCTTCGACGGTGACGCGCGCGCTCGGCCGCCGGCAGCGCGTCGAGCGCGCGGACGTCGAGATCGGCGACCAGGCGCTCGTGCAGGCGTTCCGCGAGCAACTGGCGTCCCTCGCGCGCGTCGCGCTGCGGAGCCTGCTCGCGTCCAAGGGGGCGGACGAGTCGCCCTGGCTCAGTCATCAAACCCTCCTACCCAGCAGCGGAATCCGCGTGATCGGGTTCCATGCGGCCCGCTCCTCGGCGCACCCCCGCGATACTCTCTGCGAGCCCGACCACTTCGCGTGCGAACCGGCTGCGCGGATTCGACATCACGATCGGGATCCCGGTCTGCACTGAGAGGCCGACCGACGCGTCGTGCGCGATCAGGCGCGAGATCTCCATCCCGGTCGCCCGCTCGACGTCCTCGGGCGTCACCGCGGCCGGCGCGCGTGTTGTCGTTCACCACGAGTCGGATGCGGTCGGGACCGACCGCCCATGACTCGAGGATGCGCAGCGCGGTCCGCGTGTCCTTGATGCTCGAGACGTCGAGCGAGCTCACCAGCAGCACGATCGCCGCCTCGTTCAGTGAGGCCGCGACCACCTCGCTCATCGTGCCGGGCGTGTCGAGCATGACCCACTCGTGGGTCTGCGAGAGCGCCTGTGCAATAGCGCTGATGTGGTCAGACTGCAGCGCGCGCCAGTCGTCCGGCTCGGAGGCAGCCGTGAGCGCGTCGACCCCGCACTCGTGGGTTACCAGGTACGGCTGGATCGTGTCGCGGGTGATCTCGGTCTCGTTGCGCGCCAGATCCGCGACGCTGCGCTCCACGTCCAGCGTGAGCATGACGGCGATGTCGCCGAACTGCGCGTCGCCGTCGACGATCGCGACCTCCTGGTTCGGTGACCTGGCGCAGCGCGACGGCCAGGTTCGCGGCGATCGTCGTCTTGCCGATGCCCCCCTTCGCGCCGGCGACTGTGATCACGGTGCCGCGCGCGTCGTGCGCGCTCTGCTCCTGCCACCGCGAGAGCTGCCGCTGCTCTTCCTGCGCGAGCACCGAATGGATGGCGTTGCGCAGCTCGCGCGGCAGACAGCGGCTTCTCCAGGAAGTCGCGCGCCCCGGCACGCATGGCCTGGCGCATCATCGCCGGCTCGAGCGACGACGAGTACACGAGCAGCGGCGTGTCCGGCAGGCGCTGCTGTAGCGCCTCAGCGGTGGAGAGGCCGCGCATCGGCGGCTCCTCCAGCGCAAGCAGGACGATGTTCGGTCGCCGGTCGGCCGCCAGGTACGTCGCCTCCACCCCGTATGTCGCCTCCCCGGCGCAGTCCAACCCCACCGACTCGAGGAGCTTCACCGCCTCGAGCCGGCTGTCGAGATTGGGATCGACGACCAGTGCTGACAGGTTGCGCGCCATCCGGCCCTTCTTCCGTTCCAGTTGCGCGACGCCGGAGGCGCCCGATGGGATCAGCGAGCTACGGCGCCCGGCTCACTGCACCGACGGGTGCCGGCTGCAGGCTCGCCACCGGCGTGAGCACCGACCGGTCGCGGTCGCCGAACGAGCGCACGGCCATGCCGATCTTGCCCTCCATCGCCGCCATGAAGAGCACCTGCGCGTCGGCCGGCGTCACGGCCAGCGTCACCGACCGCGCGGCCGGCTGCGGCTTCGCGTCGGTCGGTCGCAGCGTTGCCGGGTCCTGCGCGGGGTCGATGGTCGACGTGGCCTCCTGGCCGACGGCCAGCACCAGCACGTCCTGGAGCACCGTGACGACGGCCGGCGCCTGGCGCTCCTCAGGCGTGACCGTCGCTCCCGGCGGGAACAGCCGCTGGTACGAGGTCGACGCGAGCACGTCGATACGGTCTCCGGGCACGATCATCCCGCCGGCGCCGCTGACTTCGGAGACCGGCACGCTGACGGCACGCATGCCCTCCGGGACGGAGAACGCGAGCCCCTGCCCGTCGATGGACTGGTCAGTCACGATGCGTGACGCGATGACCTGGTCGCCCGCGACGAGCGGGTAGCGTGCGACGTGCCCGGCCACCTGCTTCACATCGCTGAACGCGCCGGGCAGGACATCGCTCACCGGGACGTCACGCAGCTCCAGCACCCCTGCCGGCAGCGTCGTGCCGGCGGCGACCGCGTTCCGCACGACGACGATGGACTGGGTCTGAGCGTCGAGCCCGGCAGCCCCGCCCGACGTCTGGCTGTCGGCGGTGTGCTTCATCACGTAGGCGTAGGTCGCCCCGGCCGTCGCCAACCCGAGCAACACTGCGAGCAGCAACAGCGTGCTTCCCGAGCCGATCGTCCGAAGTAGCCGCATAGCCGACTCCTCTATCGTCCTCAGCGCGCCAGGAAGATCCCGACGTCTCCGACGGTGCCGAGCGTCAGATTCGAGTTGTTGAGGTTCACGCGATTGACGAACCGCGCGTGGACGGTGAATGGGCCGCCCGGGACGTTGCAGTTCTTGCGAAAGGCGCCGTCGTTCCCCGTACAACCCTCGAGGTACATGCCGGCGAAGCCGCGCACGACATAGCTCTGCGGACCCGCGTTGCCGTCGGGCACCGCGTAGTCACTGATGACGACGAGCGTCACGTTGCGGGGCGACGTCTGCACGTCCGCAATCCACGGATTGCAGTCGTACGGCTCGAGCCCGTATGCGGGCCCAGGGGCATACGGGTCATAGTGGAAGGTCTCGTAGAAGTCGTCGATGCCGTCGCGGCGCGCGGGCGACGACGGGAACTCGAGCGGCACGGCAACTACCGCGTCCAGCGCTGCGTTTGCGGCGTTGAACTCGGCGTCGGTGCCCGGGAAGTTGGCGTCGCACGCGCCGTCGACGATCAGTCTGTGGTGCAGCCCCTGCCGGTTGGCGCCGACGCTGTACCCGCTGTTGCCCTGGATTGAGTCACCGATCTGGCAGTACGCCGTCACGCCGTTCGCGATGTTCTCGCGCACCACGGATGACGACGGATTCCCGTCCGCGCACTGACCACCGATCGCGACACCCAGCTCGCCCGACAATCCGCTGGAGTTCGAGTCGACGACGATGTCGCAGCGCTCTCCCCACCTCGGCTCGCGTCCCCCGTGCCGTCGTCCCTGAAGCAGCTGCTGTGAGGGAGAGCGCCCACGGCAGAAAGCCCGTGACCCCACTCGAGTGCCCGGCGCAGGCGGTTGCGGTCGCAGACGCGCTCCAGTTGAAGAGCACGAAGAACGACGGCGCGGGCCGGTTCACGGACACCGTCACGCCGTCCGGGACGCCGTCGTTGGCCGAATAACAGGTCGACACGACCTGCACCGAGAACCCGGGCGCGCTCGTGTCGATCCCGTTCCTGACCGCCCAGTCGGTGGCGCGCGAGAGAGCCGCGAGGTGTCCGGGACGCTGTTCGCGGCCTCGAGCGTGACATGCCGAGGCCCCCGCGAGCGCCGCGCGATCGACGTCGGACTGCGCATCGCGCCGCGTGTTGACCAGTGCACCGACGTCGATCACGGCAGCGCCGAACAGGCGAACATGAACATGACCGGCACGAGCGCAATCACGGTCTGGCCCGCTCGCCGCCTCGGCGTGCAGCGCGCTCATCAGGAGCACCCGCTTCCCGCCGTGCAGGAGCGATTGATCCGCGGGCGTGCGCTCGAGGCGCGAATCCGAACAAGCGGTCATCGTCAGTGTGCTGGGGATCGTTCCTCCTGGACGCCATGGAGAGCAGTGGGCCGAGCGGCGTGATCATGCTGTACGTGTGCGCAATATGGACGGAGACGGCGTCGCCGCGTGAGTAGCCCGTGTTCCGGCACGATCTTCGTGTACTGGACCGACACTTCGTCAACACGCGATCAGGCCGGCCGACATATCCACTGCGCGACCCTCGATAGACGTGGGAGACCCGGTCTGGCACGTCGCGCCCGCATTCGGCTCGTTGCCGAGTGCGGCGTACCGTGCAGCCTCTGAAGCTGCGTTGTTGATGGTGACAAACGCATGGAATGCAAACCCGAATTCGACGATGGCGAGGATCATGACGAGGACGAAGGGGAAACAGGAGCACGAACTCCACGACGGCCTGTCCGGTCTCAGCATGGAACCGGTGCACGTCGTTTTCCCCCTTCGTCCTCGTTGAATCACTACGTGGCTATTGATGGGGCCACGGAGTCCTAATCGCGTTCGCGGCGCCCGCGGGAGCCGGAACGTGAACTGAGGATTCCGCTACAGCGAACCCACTGTCGCCTGGATCGCGCTTGCGACGCCGCCGGAAAGGGCGGTGATGGCGGTGCTCACGCCACCCGTGTTGAACGCCACGACGAGGGCGACCGAGATCGCGCCGATGATGAGCACGTACTCGACCATGCCCTGGCCTTCCTCGCGGTCGGACAGGAGCGACTCGATGTAGCCACGGAATGCGACAATCATTGGAAGCACGAACGACATGTATGACTCCTTGTGAACGATCGGGGATTGTGGTCTGTGTCAGCGGTCCCTCGACGTCCCCGCAATGCGTCGAAGCGGATCGTCAGTCTGGTCTCTCGATCCGTGCGAACTCGCCTCCATCCCCCGGCCCGGCCGTTCGTTCGAGACGCGAAACCGCGTGCAGGCAAGGTACAGAACAATCTGCGGCGCCTTGGCCGAGAAATCGCCCGTGGCTATGGAACAATCGTCAAGAAACGTGAAGAATGCCGCCGCGCTCGAGGACGCGGTGCGGTCGCCTCAAAGGACATCGAAGCACGCACGGATATGGCCCGTGGAATGCTGGTTCAGATCGTGCCTTCGAAAGCGGAAGGGCTAGGGCGCGGCGACCTCATGTTGAAGGTCGCGGACCCAATGCACAGAACGTCGCGATCGTCCAGGCGAGCCCAGCTCACCTGCGAGCCGTTCACGGTGCACGGAGCCTGCGGATCGGTCACGTGCAGAATGACTGCGTCCCCTCGACGCCAGATCATCGCGTGTTCGGCGGCAACGCCTTCTCGTTCGGGGAGCACGAGGTCGCACTCGCGGCCGCTGCCGATACGAATCGGGCGCGACCCGACCGGCACGCGTCGCGTCCCCGCGGCCGCAGAGAGCAACAGCCATGCGGAAGGCCCTGCATCGTCCGCCGGCTCCGCCCCGCGCGCGCGTCCTCGGATGCGTTCGCGGCTCCTGACGGCTCGGCAAGGCGCAACGCGCTCGCCTTGAAGCTCGCCGCCAGCCGCTCCTGGAGGTCGATGTGCGGAGGGTCCGGCACGGCTCCGGTCGCACGCTGGTCCGCCAGCCGGCGGGCGCGCTCGACGAGCGCGCGCTCGCCAACCCCCGCTGCGTGCAACAGCCAGCGCGTGGGCGGTACCGCTGCTCGGGCGGCGACCGTGAGCAGACGCCAGAGCGTCCAGGCGCTCCATTCCGCCCCCCGACCGATGGCATGTAGGAGGCGCTTTGCGCGTCCCCGCGGCACCCCTCGCGATTCGGGTCCGAGCGCCATGCCCATGGCTGCGACGTACGCCCGGTCGAGCCGGTCGAGCGAGTGGATCACGCGTTCGTCCTGCGCGAGGCGGACCAGCAGGTCCTGTGCTCGCGAGTGATATGCCATGTCGATCTGCTGCGGCGTCGCATCCTGCAGCAGCCCGAGCAGTTCGAGCGGCGCGACGCGTCGCTGCCGCGCCCTGGCCCACGTGCCGGCGCTGAGCAACGCCAGCAGGACGCCGCGGCCGGCAGGAGACGCGCCGCCCGAGCCCGCTCCGGCCGTGAGCGCCACGGTCACTGCGAACAGTGCCGCGACGAGCAGCCAGCGCCGCCGCGGCCACTAGCCAGCCGCCGCAGCGCGAGAGCCATTTGCGCCGCGGTGTGGCCTACCGATCCGCGCCCACCTATCACTCGGCGGGAGCGGTCGTACTCGGCGCGCAACTCGTCGTCGAGGATCGTCGCGAGCGCGGCGTTCAGCGACTCGATGCGCGCGCGCGTATCCTCGCTGTCTCGCTCCGCGCCGGTCAGGAGCCGGCTCCATCTTGTTCCAGTACATCTCGCGCGCGAGCGTGCGGCCCACGTCGGGCCGTACGCCCAGCAGCCCGTAGATGTCCTCTGCGGCCGAGGCGGCGCGCGTGCGTTCCCGTGGCTCCGTCAGCGACTCAGGCAACAGAAGCCTCCGCTTCGTACAGCGTCAGCGTGTGTCCGCCGATCGCGATTGGCTCGTCGAGATGCACGACCAACCACTCGTCTGGGCGGCGCTCGTCGCACGCCAGGCCGGGCCGGGGCGCGATGGCGTGCACCCTGAACTCGCCGCCGCCGATCGCCACCAGGCGTGCGTGGAGTTCGCTCACTGCCTCCGCGTCGATGATCACGTCGCACTGCGCGGAACGACCGAGCGAGAGGGGGCGGCGGCCGACGGCGTAGCGGCGCTCGACGCCCTGGGGCGAGCGCACGACGAGGGTCGCGAGTGGTCCGGGGTCGGCCGCGGCCTCCGGATGACCCCGTCCCACGAGCAGGGTCCGCGCGTTCGGCTCCCACTCCAGCGGACCTCGACGCTCGCGACGCGGTCGTCCCGACCACCGACGCGAAGCGTAGAGCCCGACGGCGAGCGCGCCCATCGCGGCGGCCACCAGCGATGCCCACGGTGCCGGCCCGGTGCTCGCCGCGGACTGCGCGGCGGGAGCCGCCGGCAGCGAAGCGGATGTGGTTGCCAGCTCGCTCCCCGCGGCGTCGACGACGCTCGCCACGACCTGCGATCCACGCGGGGCGGGCACGCGCAAATCGGGCAGCGGTCCGCGCGCCACCTCGCGGCCGTCCACGGTCACGACCAGCATCGCTCCCGGCGCCGCGCCCTGGACCTGCCCGTGCACGACCACGTTGCGCGCGGCGCCGCCTCCCGGTCCCGACGGCAGATCGATGCCGATCCTTGGCGCGAGCGGCGGCACCTCGACCGTGAAGGATGCCGTCGACACGACCGTGTCGTTCAGCGACGCCGTCACGTTCACCTGGACGGGCCCCGCCTGGAAGCGCCACGGATCGACGAGGACCCGCGGCGGCTGGCCGAGCACCGGGAGCGTGACGCCGCCGGCCTCCGCCTGCAGCGCGAGCGAGCCATCCGGAGCCATGGAGGCGATGTTGAGCACCTCCAGGTCCTGGCTCCCGGCTCCGCTCGGCGACTGGAGCGAGCCCGTGAGCAGTCCATCGTTCGTCACCGGCACGTCGCGCGTGGCGACCGCCGGCTGCCCGTCGACGCGCGCCCGGATCTCGAGCGTGTGCGTCCCGCGCGTGAGCGGCGGCACGTCGACCGCCACCTGCACGGGCGCAGCGAGGCGGTCGCCGAGGCGCGTGAACATGTCGTTCAGCGCGGAGTCGTCGGACACCGACGAGTACCCGCCGTGCGTATCGCTCGCGACCGCGGCCAGGTAGCTGGTGTCGGCCTCCGAGCCCAGCGCGAACGCCTGCACCTGCGCGCCGCTTGCCCCTGATGCGGTCCAGGCTCGCGGCGCGCCCGTCGGGCAGGACGCTGCCGTAGTCTTCGCCGTCGGTGAGCAGCACCAGCACGCGCGGTCCGCTCTCCTGCTGCTGCGAAGAGCCCGGCCGTCATGGCCACCGTGTCGTAGAGGGCGGTGTTCCCGCTGGCGACGAGCCCCTGCAGCTCGGCATCGGTCTGCGCGCGGTCGGTGCTGAAGGGCGCGAGCAGGCGCGGGGCGTCCGAGAACGTGACGATCGCGACCTGGTCGCGCGGGTCGAGCCGATCGGCCAGCGCCATCGCCGCGCGCTGTGCGCCGGCCAGCGGCGCGCCCTGCATGCTCGCGCTGGTGTCGATTGCGATGACCACGGAGGCGGGCGACGGCGGGCGCGACACGAGCTGCGTCGGCCGCGGCGCGCCGTCGACCAGCGCGCTCACCTGGCTCACGACTGAGGTGGGCTGCGGAGGGCGCAGCGACGCGAGGATCTCGCCGCGCGGGTCGTGCTGGACGGAGACGATGTCGAGTTGCGCGGTCGCCGCGCCGCGCTGCGGCCGCAGTCCGACGACCAGCGCCACCGCCGCCACCGCCGCCAGCACGCCGAGGCGCACTACGCCGGCAGGCCGCGAGCGCCTCCTGCTCGTCGAACGCCTCGCCTGGCCGCTCCTGAGGAACCGGGCTCGCGACACGAGCCGCCTCCGTTCCCGCGCGCACTCGAAACCCGGCCCGGGCCGAGCCTACGGTGCGGCAGCCGGGGTATTCGTCGGCCACCGCCGCCCGCGCATTCGAAGTTTGTAAGAATGTGTAGACGCGCCTCGCGCTCGCCTTACGACGCGACGGCCTCTTCGTCGAGCGCGTCGAAGCCGTCGAGATCGGGCGGCAGCGACCGCTCGCCGGACCACTCGCGGCCCGTCGGCGCGCCGTCGTCCACCGCCGCGTCCTCGACCGGCACCGCCGCCAGGCGGTAGCCCATCCCCCACTCCGTGAGCAGCAGGCGCGGTTGAGATGGCTCGTCCTCGAGCTTCGCGCGCAGCGACGCGATGTAGCCGCGCAGGTAGTGCGTGTCGTCGACGTACTCGCCGCCCCAGACGGCCGTCAGCAGATAGCGGTGCGGGCACACCTGCCCGAGCCGCCGCGCCATCGCGTCCAGCAGCAGGTGCTCCGTGCGCGTCATCGCGACCGTCACGCCGTGCCGCTTCACCGTCTGCGCCTCGCGGTCGATCACCAGCGAGCCGGTGCGCACGAGGTCGCCGCCGGCCTGCTCTCGCCCGGCGACGCGCTGGATCCGGCGCTGTGCGGCGCGCACACGCGCCACCAGCTCCACGGCCGGCGCGGGCCGCGCGATGGCGTCGTCGGCCCCCGTGTCGAGTACCCGCGCGGCCAGTGCCGGCGTCGCGCCGTCGATCACCACGTGGATCGCCAGGTCCGAGGCCGCCCGCAGCACGCGGATGAGCTCCAGTCCGCCGAGCAGCGGGAGGTTCAGCTCCATGACGATGGCCGCCGGCCGTGATGAGAACACCTCGCGGAGCGCGTGCATCCCGTCGCCGGCCTCGATCACGCTGAACTCCGCGGCCACGAGCGCCCGCGCGATATCGGTCCGCCGCGCAGGGTCGGGCTCGGCGACGACGATGACAGACGACATGGGTGACCCCCGAATCAACAGGTGTGTCGATGCGGCCCTTCACATGTGTAGACCGGCGGGTGTGAGGATCCTTACATGTCCCGACGGAAAAAGTGCATGAACTTGTAAGGCGTTGCCGGGACGCCGGGATTGGCTGACACAGACCGTCCGGTGTTGCCGTACAATATATCGCAGCCGGTCGCCGCCGGCGGCCTCAGTCGCGAGGAGTCCACGTGAAGCGAGACGCGCCGCCGCCGGACCGCACCCTGCGCTTCCGCCGCGCCTACTGGGCTGCGCTCCGGGAGATCGACAACCTGCGCCTGCGCATGTGGGAGCGGTCCAGCCTCACGCTCCCACAGCTTCGCGTGCTCTTCCAGATCCGCAACAGTCCCGGCATCACGACCGCCGAGCTCGCGCGCACGCTCGGCACCACGATGTCGACCACGAGCGGCCTGATCATCAAGCTGGAGGAGCGCGGCCTCGTCGCGCGAGCCCATCACCCGGACGACCGCCGCCGCGAGCCGCTCACGCTTTCGCCGGATGGCGACGTGCTCGTGGGCGGACTCTCGGAGACGACGCGGCCGTTCCTGGAACGCGTCGCCGCCGGCCTCGGCGATGAGCTCGACACGATGACCGACGCGCTGGAGCGCATCGCGGCGGTCGCGGCCGTGCAGCGCGGGGCGATGGAGTCGGACGAGGCAGCCTCGCGCGCCTGACACGCCCCGGCGGCGGCGCGGCTGCCCGCGTCATCGGAAACGGGCGATCTAGGCCGCGACGACCGCGATCTCGGCCGTGGGGCCGACCACGCGCCACCACGCGTATCCCGTGTCGCTGTCGGGGAACCAGATGTCCCGCTCGCCGACCTGGACCGCCGCGCCGGTATCCCCGCACGTGTAGACGAGGTGGTCGGGGTCGCCCGCGATCGTGAACCGCTGGCCGAGCAGCGACGGCGCGCACGACGCCGTGCCACGGTGCACGGGCTCGCCGGTCGCGGTGGTCCCGCAGAAGCCGCCGCCGTCGCCGACGCCTGAGAGGTTCGTTCCGGCCGCGCAGTAGTAGTAGGTGATCTGCACCGTCGTCGTGGCAGCGGCCGTCGTGACGTTGCCGCCCGACTGCGTGGCGGCCTCGTTGCCCGCGGGTCCCGGCACCGCCGTCGCGGTCGACGGGGGCGCGGGCGTGTAGCCGCCCACCGGCGTGCCGCCCGGCGGGGCGGTCGGGGTCGGTGCCGGCGATGGAGAGCCGCCGCCGCTGCTCTTGATTGTCACGACCGCGCCGACGTCGAGGGTTCCGGAGTTCAGCGTGCTCACGACGGCGGGCGCACCAGGGATGTAGACGAGCCACGCCTGCGAGGGCACGTCGAGCATGGAGATGGTCTCGACGCCGAAGTGCTGCGCGGCCGCGAGCGTGGCGGGATTGTTCGTGCCGCTCACGCCCTGCGTCAGGCCGCCCGGGAGCGGCGTCGGCAGCGCGCTGCCGTTCCCCTGCACCGGCCGCGGCGCTGCGGTCGGCGGCGTGGTTGCGGCCGGGGTGGCTCCCTGTCGCTTGATCGTCGCAATGCTCGACGGGCGCAGGTTCGTCGTGTTCAGCGAGCTCGTGAACGCCGGGGCGCCGGGGATGTACGTGAGGAAGCGCTGCGTCGCAACGTCGAAGACGGACACGCTCTCGACAGTGAACGTCTGCGCGGCGGCGAGCGCGGCCGGGTCGCTCGTGCCGGCGAGCCCGAGCGTCAGCCCGCCGACGGGAGGCACCGGCAGCGCTGCCGCGGAGCCGGGCACCGGCACCGGGGTCTCGGTCGGGCCGGCGGTCGGCGCGGGCGTCGGCCCGGCGGTGGGGGTCGTGGTCGGCTGCACCGCGACCGCCTGCAGGTAGGCGTCGACGGCCCAGCCGGTGGCGCCGCCGCCGCTGACCTGCAGCCAGTGATAGCCGTCGGCGTCGCCGCCGTCCGCGAGCACCGTCACCACCGTGCCCTCGGGCAAGCACGCGACGGTGTTCGCCGCGAGTGCCGGGCTCGCGTGCAGGCGCAGGCAGTCGCCGTCGGCCCGCACGACCGCGCGGTCGCCGGGCTGCAGCGTGGCGGCGGCGGCCGGGGCAGCGCCGGAGAGGAGCAGCCATGCGCCGGCCAGCGCAGCCAGCAGCGCGAGCGACGCGAGACGCCGGGGATGTCGGCGTGCGGTCGGGCTCATCGGCGCGCGGTCATCCGGCGTTCACGTCGAGGTCCGCCTCACTGCGTGCTGCGTCTTCGCCCCGCCGGCGTTCGAGACAGCGTAACGGCCGCGGCGCGCTCGCCACAGCCCGTCCCACGCCGCTCCCGGCCCGTGCGCGTGACGCTCGCCGCGCGATCGCCCCCGATCTCCCCCGCACGCAGCGACGCGCCCGACGGGTGGGCCGGGCGCGTGCGCAGGGTCGTCGTCTCGCGAGCGGCGGTGCCGCGGCTATTCGTCCGACAGCCGGATCTCCTCCCGCACCGACGAGCGCACGGCGCTCCGGTACCGGCCCATCGTGCCGAGCGAGCGGTCGAACGACGGCCGCGCCGGCGAGTTCTGGAAGGTGCGCTCGGCGCCGCACTCGGTGCAGCGGCCGCGGCTCTCGGGTCCCTCCGGCCCGTCGATCAGCCAGTGGTGCGTGCACTGCTTGCTCCGCGTCGCGGTCCGCGCCATCGTTCCTCGCTCCATTCGTGCTGCGCGCTGCCGGGGGCTCGACACCGCTGTCGTCGTCGTCTCTGAGCCGGCATGCCCGGCCCTGCGCCTTGCTGCCGGTAGTGTCACCCCACCTGCTTGCGGATCCCTTGCTTTGCGCGCACGCGAGCTTCCTGCGGGGCCGGGCACGCGGCGGCGATGCCTCGGCCCCGCGGACGAGGACGTGATGGATTTGCAAGACTGCCCCGGCCGTTTCCGTTGCAACGTCGGGTACCGTGGAGAACGTTGCGAGTGGGTGCCGGGAGGGGGGCCAGGATGTTCACCAGTACTCCGCACGGCCTCGTGCTGGTGGTCGATGACGATCCGGCGATTCTGAAGCTCGTCCGCCTCGAGCTGAGCGAGCAGGAGTTCCGTGTGCTCGCCGCCGAGAGCGGTGAGGAGGCCCTGCAGATCGTCGCGCAGCAGCATCCCGACCTGATCGTGCTCGACGTGATGCTGCCCGACGTCTCCGGTCTCGAGATCATGCGCCGGCTGCGCGAGCACTCGCAGGTCCCCGTGATCCTGCTCACCGCCAAGGGCGGCGACGCCGACAAGGTGCGCGGCCTCGAGCTCGGCGCCGACGACTACATCGCCAAGCCGTTCAATCCCGAGGAGCTCAGCGCGCGGGTGCGCGCCGTCCTCCGCCGCGAGCAGCGCCAGGTCGCGACCGCGGAGCCGGTGGTGCGCGTGCGCAACCTCGAGATTGACCTCGAGCGCCGCATCGTGACCCAGGACGGCGAGCTCGTGCCGCTCACCCGCACCGAGTGGAACCTGCTCCGCCACCTCGCCTCCAACGCCGGCAAGGTCATGGTCTCCGCCGAGATCCTGAGCAAGGTGTGGGGCCCGGAATACCGCGACGACGTGCAGTACCTGCGCGTCTGGATCTCCCGGCTGCGCGCGAAGCTCGAGCCCGACCGCCCGGAGCAGTCGGTGATCCGGACGTTCTCGGGCATCGGCTACATGTTCGACCCGGCGGTGGACGCCGGCGAAACGGCCGACACGCCGGGCGGCGCGAAGGACGCCGCCTCCGCGTAGCCCGCCGCGCCGGCGGCACGTCGCCCTAGCGGCGACCCCACAGCAGGATGCGCTTGAACGCGTAGAAGTACGGCGCGCGCTCGCCGAGCCGCGCCAGCAGCTGCTCGCGATACGCGGCGAGGAAGGTTTCGTACGTCGCCGGGTCGAGCCGGCGACGGTACGCGGTCAACAGCGACCCCTTCACCCACTCGACGACGCCCTCGCTGTCCGCCAGCACGTGCGGGTAGACGACCATGCGCACGTGCTGCTCGGCGAAGCCGAGCGCGTACAGCTGCTCCGCGTACCACTCCGGCGTGCGCACCGGGTCCGGCCGCACGTAGCCGCCGAGCGGCCCGGCGAAGCGCTCGCTGTGCGCCAGCTCGCGCGCGACGTCGTGCGAGGCGTGGTCGTCGTTCGCCGGCATCTGCACGGCGAGCTGTCCGCCCGGCGCCACCAGCGCCGCGACGCGCGGGAACAGCGACGCGTGGTCGTCGACCCACTGCAGCGCGGCATTCGAGAACACCAGGTCGAACGTGCGCCCGTCGCGCGCGCAGGCATCGGCGAACGCGACGATGTCGGCCTGCTCGAAGCGCACGCCCTGGCCCGCGTGGGGCGCGGACTCCGCGAGCATCGCGTCCGACGCGTCGACGCCGAGCGTCTCGGCCGCGCCCAGCTCGCGGTGCAGCCACGCCGTCAGCGCGCCGGTGCCGGAGCCGAGATCGACGGCGCGCATCCCGCCGGCGGGCTGCACCAGCCCCGCGAGGTCGTAGAACGGCCGGCTGCGCTCGTCCGCGAAGCGCGCGTACTGGCCGGGTTGCCACTCGCCCGCGGTCGTCGCCATCGTGCCCTCCTGCCCTCCCGCCGCCGTCGCTGCGCGTAGTGTGCATGGGCGGCCGCGGCGGCGCTACGCTGCGCGCGCCCGCCGCCGCCGTCGAAGGAGGACGCCATGCCCGACGCTCACGCCGCCGCCTGGGAGGAGCGCCGCGCGCTGACCCCGGTCACGCGCCGCTACGCCTACCTCAACTGTGGCTGGGTCGGCGCGATGTCGACGCCCGTCGCCGACGCCATGCGCGCGCGCATCGACCTCGAGCTCGAGCACGGCGCCACCACGAAGATCGCCACCGAGGATCGCGCCGCCCTCGCCGACCGCCTGCGCAACGGCACCGCGCGCATGCTCGGCGCCGACCCCGACGAGATCGCGCTTACCGGCAACACCACCGAGGGCGTGAACATCGCCGTCAACGGGCTCGCGCTGCAGCCGGGCGACGGCGTCGTCACGACGAGCGTCGAGCACGGCAGCGGCCTCGTTCCCGCGTACTACCAGCGACTGCGCCGCGGCGCCGAGGTGCGCGTCGTGCAGCTCGCGGCGCAGGACGGCCCCGGCGCCGTCGCCGAGGCCTTCGACCGCGCGATCGACGACCGCACCCGGCTCGTCATCCTCTCCGAGGTCTCCTACTCGACCGGGCAGCTCCTCCCCGTGCGCGCCATCGTCGACGCCGCGCACCGCCGCGGCGCCAGCGTCGTGATCGACGGCGCGCAGACTGCCGGCCACATCCCGCTCGACGTCCACGCGCTCGGCATCGACGCCTACGCCGTGCCGTCGCACAAGTGGCTGTGCGGGCCCGGCGGCGTCGGCATGCTCTACGTGCGGCGCGACCGCATCCGCGACTTCGACCCCGTGAAGGTGAGCGGCCGCGCGGCGGCGTCCTACGACTACACCGGCGGCTTCGAGCCGAACCGCGACCAGGTCACGAAGTTCGAGGTCTCGACCATGTCGTCGCCCGCGATCGCCGGCGCCGCCGTCGCCGTCGAGCAGTACCTCGCCGCCGGCCCGGACGCCGTGTGGGACCGCGTGCGCGAGCTCAACCGCCACGCCGAGGCGCGCTTCGCCGCGATCGACGGCGTGACCGTGGTGAGCCCCACCCGAGACGACACGCGGAGCGGCCTCTTCCTCTTCTCGGTCGCGGGCTACGATCCCGCCGCGATCTCGGCGTGGCTGCAGGCGGAGGGGCAGATTGTCTGCCGCTCCGTGAAGCAGTTCGACGCCGTGCGGCTCTCACTCCACGTGTACAACACGGAGGCCGAGGTCGACCGCACCGCGGACATGGTCGCGCGTCTCGCCGCCGGGGACGTCCCCCCCGAGCAGTTCGCCGGGCTCACCACCGCCGCCGAGGCGTAACGCCGCCGGCTGCTCAGCGCCTTTGGCCAGACGCCGCTCGAAGCACAGGCGCCCGCTTCGCGCGGCGCCTGGTGAAGGCGCTGAGTCCTGCCGTCACCACCACCACACTCCCACTGCCCCTCACGGTCCCCGCCCGTACAATCGCCCCGGACCGAGCCCGCGATTCCCCGCCGGGAACGCGCAGCTGAAGGAACCCTCGTGACCGACCCCGTCCACCCGCTCGACCCAATCTTCCACCCGCAGGCCGTCGCGGTCGTCGGCGTCCCCTCCAGCCCGGGCAGCATGGCCTTCGGCTTCCTCGCCTCGCTGCTCGAGCAGGGCTACCAGGAGCACCACGCGCTCTACCCGGTCAATCCGAAGATGCGCGAGGTCGCCGGCCTCCCCTGCTACGCCAGCCTCCTCGACATCCCGGGCTCCGTCGATCACGTGATCTCGCTCGTCCCGGCGCGCGTCGCGCCGGAGCTCGTTGAGCAGTGCATCACGAAGGGCGTGCGCTCCATCCACTTCTTCACCGCCGGCCTCGCGGAGACCGGCGAGCCCGAGCTCGTCGCGCTCGAGCGCCGCATGATTGCGGAGCTGCGCGCCGCCGGCATCCGCGCCATCGGTCCGAACTGCATGGGCCTCTACGTCCCCGCGAGCGGCCTGGCGTTCATGGGTGGCTTCCCGTCCGAGCCCGGCAACGTGATGCTGATCTCGCAGTCCGGCGCCAACGCCGGCGACGTCATCCACGGCCTCTCGCGCCGCGGCGTGCGGTTCTCGAAGGCCGTCTCCTTCGGCAACGGCGCCGACGTCCAGGCGTGGGAGCTCTTCGAGTACGCTGCCGCCGATCCCGAGACCGAAATCGTCACCGCCTACATCGAGGGCGTGCAGAGCGGCCGCCGCTTCTTCGACGCCGTGAAGCGCTGCGCCGCGGTGAAGCCGACGATCATCCTCAAGGGCGGCCTCACCGACGCCGGCGCACGCGCCGCGCGCTCGCACACCGGGTCGCTCGCAGGCTCGCTCGCGATCTTCGACGCGATGTGCCGCCAGGCCGGCGCCATGCGCGCCGAGACGATGGACGACCTCCACGACCTCGTCGTCGCGGTCGGCACCGGCGCGCGCCGCGTGGCCGGGCCGGGCGTCGTGCTCGTGGGCGGCGGCGGCGGCATCGCCGTGCTCTCCGCCGACGCGCTCGCGCGCGCCGGGCTCGACCTTCCCCCGATGGACGAGGCGACGAAGTCGCGCCTGCGCGAGTTCATCCCCGTCGCCGGGACGAGCGTGAACAACCCGATCGACACGAACGCCGGCCCCGAGCTGATGGACCGCACGCTGCGCATCGTCTCCGCCGCGCCCGGCGTCGACGTCGTCTTCACGAACCCGCCGCTCGGTCGCTGGCCGGGCGGCGGTCCCGGCGTCGCCGCCGGCGTCGACGAGCTGCCGCCCGCCGAGGCCGAGCGACGCACGATCGAGCGGGCGCGTGCCGCGGCCGACGACCTCGCTCGGCTGCAGGCCGAGACCGGGAAGCCGTTCGTCGCGCTGCAGCGCGACCGCGGGATGGGCGCCGCCTCGGCCGACGTCACGGACGCATTCCAGCAGCAGGCGTACCGCGCCGGCGTCGCCGCGTTCCCCACCATCCACCGCGCCGCGCGCGCCGTCGGACTCGTCCTGCGCTGGCGTGCCGAGCGCGCGGGGCTGCCGCCTATCCTGTGAGGTCCGGGCGGCACGCCGCCCGTCGGCGCGGCGCGCGCGCCGGCACGGGACGACACCATGCCCGACCCCTCGCGCACCGAGCGCCCCGCGCACGCCGTGCTGCTCGTCGGTCAGTCGCTCGAGTTGCACCGACAGCCGCTCGCCGCGGCCCTCGCCGGGCGCGCCCCGGCGCCGCTCCGGGCGCGGGCCGGGGCGCAGGTCCACGCCGGTGCCGACGCGCTCGACCTCAACGCCGGCGTCGACGGCCGCGCGGACGACCTCGCGTGGGCTGCCGCGCTGCTGCGCCCGGAACACCCCGGCGTCCCGCTCTTCCTCGACGCCGCCGACCCCGCCACGCTCGCCGCCGCCCTCGACGCCTGCGCGCGCGCCGGCGTCGTCGGCCCGCTGGTCGCGAACGCGCTCCCCGCTGAAGACGTGCGTGCGCCGGGCGGCGCGGCGCTCGTGCGCGCGGCCGCCGCGTACGGCGCCGACCTCGTGATCGCCCCGCGCCACCTCGACCGCGACGGCGTCGCGGCCCCCGACGCACTCGCGGAGTCCGCGCGAGAGGCCGTTGCGGCCGCGCGCACCGCCGGCGTCTCCGGGTGGTGTTATGTCGACTGTCTCGCCTACCCGCCCGCCCTGGACCCGGTGCGCGCGCGGCGCTCGCTCGCCCTGCTGCGCACGCTGCGGGGGCACGACGCGGCGGTGCCGCTCGTCGCGGTGGGCAACGTCGGACACGGCGCCCCGGCCGAGCTGCGCGGCTGGCTGCGGGTCGCGTACGCCGCCGCCGCGGTCGGCGCCGGAGCTGGGGCGCTGCTGCTCCCGGTCGAGGAGCCGTCCGTGATGGCGGCCGTCGCGCTCGCGCGCGGCGCGCGGACGCCGGCGGACGCGGACCCCGTGGAGGGCTGGCTCGCGGTCGTCGCCGCCGCGGCCGCGGCGGGCACGCGCGTCCCGCCGGCGCCGCCGGCCGAGCCCGCGCTCGCGACCGCGGCCCGCCTGCTCTTCGGCTAGCGCCGCCCGAACGAGCGCGCAAGGCGCTCGCGGCTGATCTGCACGACCGTGGGCCGCCCATGCGGACAGCTGTGCGGCGTCTCGGCCGCCTCGAGCGCCCGCAGCAGCGCGCGCTGCTGTGGCGCCTCCATCGGGTCCCCCGCCATCACCGCCGCGCGGCACGCCAGCGACGCCGCCACGCGGTCCGGCCCCGTCAGCCGCTCTTCCGCTTCCATCCGGTCGAGCAGCTCGACGAGCGCACGCCCGGGCTCCACGGCGCGCGCCCGCGCCGCGAGCGCGACCGGCACCGCCCGCACGATCACCGCGCGGCCGTCTGCGGCCTCGAGCGCCCATCCCGTCGCCGCCAGCTCCGCGCCCAGCGCGTCGACGAGCGCCGCGTGCCCCGGGCTCAGCTCCACGACCGCCGGCGCGAGCAGCGGCTGCGCGGCGACCTCGCCGGCCGCCCGCGCGGCCAGCACGCGCTCGTAGAGCACGCGCTCGTGCGCGGCGTGCTGGTCGACGAGCACGAGCCCGTCCGCACCCTCCGCGACGAGGTACGTGCGGTCGACCTGCCCGAGCGCGCGCAGCGCGCCGATCCCGGCGCGGATGCCGGCCGGGGCCGCCGCGTCGCGCGCCCCGTCCCGAACCGGCTCGCCGACCCCGGACCCCGCCAGCAGCGGCGCCGCGCGCGCCGCCGCGATCACGTCGTGCCCGCTGGGCCCCGGCGCGCCGCCGCCGGCGCTCGCCGCGCCGCCGCCGAAGCGGCCGTCGCCGTCCGCCGCCCGCCAGGCGCGCGCACCGTCCGGCGGCGCCGGCGCGAGCAGCCCCATGTCCGGCAGCGCCGCCCCGGCCAGCGCGTCGCGCACCGCGGCCGCCACGGCCGCGTACACGAGCCGCTCGTGCCGGAACCGCACCTCCGCCTTCTGCGGGTGCACGTTCACATCGACCTGCGCCGGCGGCACCCGCACGTGCACGACCGCCACCGGGTGCCGCCCGGCCGGCATCAGCCCGGCGTACGCCTGCTCGATCGCGTGGACGAGCGCCCGCGAACGGATCGCTCGCCCGACCGCGAAGAGATGGATGTATCCGCGACTCGCGCGGTGCAGCGACGGCGCCCCGACCAGCCCGTGCACCTCGACGCGCGCCGGCGCCTCGGTTCCCTCGACCACGCTGGCCGGCTCCTCGCGCACCCCGCGTACCGGCAGCAGCTGCCCCGCGACCGCCGCCCCGTGCACCGCCGCCACCGCCTCCACGGGGTCGCCCGTCCCCGGCGACTGCACGAGCGTGCGGCCATCGGCGACGAGCCGGAACGCCACGTCGGGGTACGCCAGCGCGTAGTCGGCCACGACCTCCGCCACCGCACGCGTCTCCGCCCCGGGCCCGCGCAGGAACTTCAGGCGCGCCGGCAATGCGACGAACAGATCGCGCACGTCGACCGTCGTCCCCGGCGCCGCCGCCGCGCTGCCCTGGTGCGCGAGCCGCCCGTCCCGCATCCGCGCGACCGCCGCCCCGTCCTGTCCCGGCGGGCGCGTCGTCAGGTCCACCTCCGCCGCCGCCGCGATCGCCGCCAGCGCCTCGCCGCGGAACCCGAGCGTCCCGACCGCGAAGAGGTCGCGCTCGCTGCGCAGCTTCGAGGTCGCATGCCGCTCGAAGGCGTCGGCCACCTGCTCCGGCGGGATGCCGCAGCCGTCGTCGCGCACGCGCAGCCGCTCGACGCCGCCGGCCGCGAGCTCGACCTCGATGCGCCCGGCGCCGGCGTCGAGCGCGTTCTCGAGCAGCTCCTTCACGACGCTCGCCGGCCGCTCGATCACCTCGCCGGCGGCGATCCGCGCCGCCACCTCCGGCGGCAGCGCCGCGATGCGCGGCCGCGGCGGGGCCGTCACGCCACGACGCCCCACGCGCGCGGACCGCGGGTATGACGAAGCCGCATGAATCGCACGCGCGCGTCGTTGCCCGGGGATCGGGCGCTGGCTAGCATGAGCGGACTCCGGGGGGTACGGACAGGACGGCGACCCTGTCGATCACCGCGCGCCACGGCCGTCTCCTGGTCCGGCGCAGCGGCGCGCTCGTGGCCGCGGCCGCGCTCGCGGCGCTGGCCCTCTTCGCGCTGCACACCGACTCGCCCCCGCCGGCCGCCCGCGTGCTCGCACCCCCCGCGAACGCCGACCTCCTGCTGGTCCAGCCGCGCGCCGGCCTGCCCATCGCCGCCCTCCACGTCGCCCTCGCCGCCCGCGGCTACGCGCTCCCGCCGACCCCGGCGCTCGCCGAGGCGGTGCGCGTCGCCGTCCCACACGGCACCGACGCTCGCGCGCTCGCCGCCCGGCTGGCCGCGAGCGGCCTCGCCCGCGACGTCGAGGCCGACGGCGTCCTGCACGCCGCGGCCGTGCCAAACGACACGCGCTACCCCGAGCAGTCGGACTACCTGCAGGCGATCCACGCCCCGGCCGCCTGGGACCGCACGACCGGCGACCCCGGCGTCGTGATCGCGGTGATCGACAGCGGGATCGACTTCACGCACCCGGATTCTCGCCGGCCGCCTCGACTACAACACGCGCGAGCGCGTGAACGGCCAGGACTCCGACGGCAACGGCTGCCCGGACGACATCGTCGGCTGCAACTTCGTCTCGCTCGACACCGCCGACCCCTCCTGCGGCTACACCGCCGCGCCCCCCAACGGGCTCGTCCAGGACGACGAGGGCCATGGCTCCTTCGTCGCCGGCATCGCTGCCGCCCAGGGCGACAACGGCCGCGGTATCACCGGCGTGGCGTGGAACGTGCACATCCTGCCGGTGAAGGTGCTCGACTGCACCGCGACCGGCCGCATCGCCGACGCCGCGGCCGGCATCCGCTACGCCGTGCAGCGCGGCGCGAACGTGATCAACATCTCGTTCGGCAGCCGCCGCGACTCGTCCGTGCTGCGCGACGCCGTCGAAGAGGCGCTCGCGCAGGGCGTGACCGTGGTCGCCTCCGCCGGCAACGACGGCGCCGACGTCGTGACCTACCCCGCCGCCTACCCCGGCGTGATCGCCGTCGCGGCGAGCGGCCGCGTGGGGACCAACGGCATCGACTACACGGCCCCGGCGGAGTTCTCGAACTTCGGCGGACGCGTCGACGTCTTCGCGCCGGGCCGCCGGCTGCTTTCGACCGTCCCGCAGGCGATGTGCGGCCGCCGCGGCTGGTTCTGCGAGGACGGTCCCTATGCCTACGCCACCGGCACCTCGTTCGCCGCTCCGGTCGTCGCCGGCGCGGCCGCGCTCATCCTCTCGACGCATCCCGGTCTGCGCCCGCCGCTCGTGCGCAGCCTGATCATGGGCTCGGAGACGGCGACCATCGATTCCTCCGGGCTGCTCGATCTCGCCGGCGCGCTCGACGCGCCGTTGTACGGGCTGGGGGCCCCCGGGACGTCGCGCTCCGGTGCCGGCGCGCCGGTCGGTCCGGTCGCGTCCGGCGCCGGCACGCCCGGCCCGACGCCGACCCGCGTCCCGATTCCCGCGAACACCGGCTACGGGATCGGCACGCCGGCCGCGCGCTGATCCCCGCGCCGCGCCGCGCCCCACCGCACGCGCCGCCATCTCAGTCCTCCAGCGCCAGGCGCCGCCGGGCGTCCGCGCGCAGCTCGTAGAGCCGCTGGAGCGCCTCGAGCGGGCTCAGCGCGTCCGGCTCGAGCGCCGCAAGGTCCGCGAGCAGCGCCGCCCCCTCGGCCGCCGCCAGCGACAGCTGCTCGCCGGCGTCCGCGGCCACCGCCTCGCCGTCCGTCACGGTCGCGGCCGTCGCCGGCACGCCATGCTCCAGCTCCGCCAGCAGCTCGCGCGCCCGCGCCACCACCGCCCGCGGCAGCCCGGCCAGCGCCGCGACGTGCACGCCGTACGAGCGGTCCGCGCCGCCATCCACGATGCGATGCAGGAACACGACCTCGCCCGCCTCCTCGCGCACCGCCACCGAGCGGTTCGCGACCCGCGGCAACGTCCGCGCCAGCGCGGTCAGCTCGTGGTAGTGCGTCGCGAACAGCGTCAGCGGTGTGCCGCCCGGCCGGTGGTGCAGGTACTCGATCACCGCGCGTGCGATCGCCAGGCCGTCGTAGGTCGACGTCCCGCGCCCCACCTCGTCGAGCACCACCAGCGACCGCTCCGTCGCGTTGTGCAGGATCGTCGCCGTCTCGAGCATCTCGACCATGAACGTCGACTGCCCGGCCGCGATGTCGTCCTGCGCGCCGACCCGCGAGAAGATGCGGTCGACCATGGGCACCGTCGCGCGGTCCGCCGGCACGAAGGACCCGCACTGCGCAAGCAGCGCGATCAGCGCCGTCTGGCGCAGGTACGTCGACTTCCCCGCCATGTTCGGACCGGTGAGCACCACGACGTCGGCATCGGCGCCCAGCGCGACGTCGTTCGGCACGAACGCGCCCGCCTCCAGCCGCTGCTCGACCACGGGGTGCCGCCCGCCGGCGACCTCCAGCGGGCCGCCCTCGGTCAGCGCCGGCCGCGCGTAGCGCGCATCCACCGCCAGCTCCGCGAGCGCCGCCGCCACGTCCAGCCGCGCCAGCGCCTCGGCCGCGCGCTCGATCGCCGGCCCCGCCGCCGCGATCTGCTCGCGCAGCCGCTCGACCACGCCGCGCTCCGCTGCGAGCAGCGCGTCCTTCGCGCCCAGGATCTCGGCCTCGAGCTCCGAGAGCGCAGCGAAGCGGAAGCGCTGCGCGTTCGACAGCGTCTGGCGCGGCTCGTAATCCGCCGGCGCGCGCTCGGCCTGCGCGCGCGGCAACTCGAGGTAGTAGCCGAACACGCGGTGGTAGCCGACCTTCACCGAGAGCCCGCTGCGCGCCCGCTCTGCGGCCTCGAGCCGCGCGAGGGCGCTGCGCGCGTCGGTCGCCAGCCCGCGCAGGCGGTCGACCTCGGCGTCGAAGCCCGCGCGCACGGTGCCGCCGTCCTCGAGCTCCGCCGGCGGGTCGTCCGCCAGCGCGGCGGCGACCGACGCCGCGACCTCCGCGGCGCCGCCGGCGGCCGGCAGGCCGTGCTCCGCGATCGCGCGCGCGGCCGGCCCGGCGGCGTCGGCGGCCGCGCGCGCAGCCGGCAGCCGCTCGAGGCCGCGCCGCAGCTGCACGAGCTGCCGCGCAGTGGCGCCGCCGGCGCGCACGCGCCCGAGCAGCCGCTCGAGGTCCGGGAGCCCGCGCAGCTCCGCTCGCAGCGCGTCGCGCGCGCGGCCCGCGTCGACCAGGCACGCGACCTCCTCCAGCCGCGCCTCGGCCTCGGCGCGCCGCCGCAGCGGCCGCCCCAGCCGCGCGCGCAGCAGACGCGCGCCCATCGGCGTCAGCGTGCGGTCCAGCGTCTCCAGCAGCGACCCGCCCGCGGCGCCGCCGGCGCGCCCCGGCGCGAACAGCTCGAGGTTCCGTCGCGTCTGTGGGTCGAGGTAGACGTGATCGCCGGCGCGCACCGCGCGCGGCGCACGCAGGTGGGCCAGCGCCTGCGGCCAGCTCTCCTCGAGATAGCCGAGCAGCCCCCCCGCGGCGCCGACGGCCGCGTCCAGCCCCTCGAGCCCGAACCCGCCCAGCCCGGCCACGCCGAGCCGCTCGGCCAGCGCATCGGCGGCGCGCTCCGGCCGGAACTGCCGCGCCGGCCGCGCCGTGAGCAGCGCGACCCGCTCGGCCTGCCCCGCGAAGGGGTCGACGCCCTCCGGGGCCACAACCTCGCGCGGCGCGAGGCGCGCCAGCTCGCCGGCGAGCTCCGCGGCCGCGATCACCTGCAGCTCGAGCTCGCCGGTCGTGACGTCGCACGCCGCGATGCCCCAGCGCTCCTCGCCGCCGGGCGCCAGCGCGACGAGCCAGTTGTGCCCGCGCTCCGTGAGCAGCACCCCGGCGTCGACCGTCCCCGGCGTCACCACGCGCACGACCCGGCGCTCCACGAGCCCCTGCCCCGGCTCGCTCACCTGCTCCACGATCGCGACGCGATGCCCGGCGCTGACGAGCCGGTCGAGGTACCGCTCGAGTTGGTGGTACGGGATCCCGGCGAGCGGGATGCGCCCCTCGCTGCGCCCCATCGGCCGCGAGGTCAGCGCGATGCCGAGCACGCGCGCAGCGAGCTCGGCGTCCGCGTCGAACGTCTCGTAGAAATCGCCCATGCGAAAGAGCAGCACCGCGTCGGGGTGCTGCGCCTTGAGGTCGAGATACTGCCGGCGGGCCGGGGTGGCCACGATGCCCGTCACGTTTCCCGGGGAGACGGCCCCCAGTCTAACGCGAACCTGTGTCAGCGGGTAAGTGGTTCGGCGGGCGGATGGAGTCGTCCGCGCTCGCGCCAGGCCGCGCGTGCCCGGGGCGCCGCCGCGCGCCCTCAGGCGACGTTCGCCGCCCGCCGCGGGCCGTCGGCGACCCGTCCCAGCGCGAACTCGACGAGCACCAGCGCACACCCCATCGCCACGAACGCGGCCGGCACCGCCGCCAGCCCGCCGCGGTTCGCGAGCGCGCCGATGCCCGCCGCGCCCAGCGGCCCCCCGAGCGACGACGCGCCGACGGCGAGCCCGACGCCGGAGGTCGCGCGCGCGGCGCCCAGCCGCGCCGGGATCAGCGCGACGAGCAGAGGAAAGATCGGCCCGAAGCCGAGCCCCGTCACCGCGAGCCCGACCGCGCCGGCGCCGAACGGGTCGCCCCAGAACAGCACGAGCCCCCCGAGCGCGAGCAGCGCCGACGCGTGCAGCAACCGCGCCCCGGCGCGCCGCCCGCCCGCCCAGAGCAGCACGCGCCCCGCGGTCAGCGCCCCCCAGTAGCTCGCGGTCAGCGGCCCCGCCCACGCCAGGCCGACGCCGCGCCCCTCGCGCAGCACGCTGAACGCCCACGCGCCGACCGACGTCTCCACCGCGACGTAGACGACGAACGCGAGGAGCGTCGCCCCGAGCACGCCGCGCCGCGCGCGGGCCGGCGTCGCGGTGGGGGCGGCCGGTTCCGCCTGGCCCGCCGGGCGCGGGTCGCGCGTCGCGCCCGCAGCGGTCGTCGCGCCGGCGCCGGCGCTGGCCCCGTCCGCGGCCGCCGGCGTGTCCCAGCGGCCGCGCAGGCGAACGGCCGCGGCCGCGCACGCGGCGCTCACCGCCACCAGCAGCGCCACCACCCCGCGCCACCCCGCGGCGCGCAGCAGCGGCGTCGCCAGCAGCGGGGCGGCCGTCGCACCGAGGCCGTAGCTGGCGTGGATCAACCCCAGCGTCGCCGCGCCGCTCGCCAGGGCGGCGTCGGCGTTCGCGGCGGCGTCGACGGCTCCGCGCGCGAACCCCGTCGCCGCGACGGCGACGATCACGACGAGCCACGCCGGCGAGAGCAGCCACAGCGCGTACCCCGCGACGGCGGTGACGGTTGCACCCGCCACGAAGCCGCCCTGCCCGAAGCGGCGCGCGCCGGCTCCCGTGAGCACGCTCCCGGCGACGTAGAGCGCCGTCCCCGCCGCCGCGAGCATCCAGAGGTCCCCCACGGGCCGCTCGAACGTCGCGCGGAGCGACGGCCAAAGCACCCCCAGCGCCCCGTCGGGCATCCCGAGCAGCCCCACGAAGAGCGCGACCTGCAGCCAGACGCGCGCGCGCCCGTCCGTCACCGCGCCCCCTCGCGGCCGTGCAGCCGGCGACGGGGGTTAGCGAGCGGCGACGCGCACATGCGCAGCATCCGTCGAGCCCGCAGCGGCAGCGATGGGATCGCGCCGCGCGCCCCATGATCGGCACCCTCCCGGCTGCCGCTCGAACCGGCTCGGGCGGAGTCTCGGGCTCGACCGTAAACGGAAGGAACACACGCGGGCGCCACCGCGCCCCCGTCGCTTACGCGAGCCGAATCACGACGGGCGCGACGGGCGCCGCTTCCCGCGCAATCCCGCGCGGCGCGAGATCCTCGCAGGCCCCGCAGCGGATGCAGGCGTCGTCGTCGATCCAGCGCCGGCCCTCGACCCCGCGGATCGCCTCCACCGGGCAGATGTCGGCCGCCTCCGCCAGCGCCGGGTCGGACTGGTCGGCGATCACGAAGCGCACGAGCCCCTCGCAGCGCAGCGTCGCGCAGCGGTGGCCGAGCGTGTGCTCGTCGAACACCGTCGAGAAGTGGCGCAGGGTGTTGCGCATCACCGTCGGGCTGAGCTGGCCGTGCTGGCAGTTCGACTGCTGAATCGTGCGGTCGATGAGCTCGAGGTTGTACCGGTCTTCGCGCCGCCCGCCGCCCCCGATCGCGCGTCGGAAGATCTCGGTCATGCGCTGGTTGCCGCCATGACAGGTCGTGCACCGCCCGCACGACTCCTCCTCGACGAACTCGGAGATGAACTCGTTGAGGTGGATCGGGCACGCGCGGTCGGACAGGAACACCATGCCGCCGGAGCCCATCGAGCCCCCGTGGGCGCGGAACGCGTTGAGCGTCGTGTTCAGGGTCGGCAGCAGCGCGCCCGGCAGCAGCGACCCGAGCGGCCCGCCCGACTGCAGCGACCCCAGCCGCCCGCCGCCGGAGATGCCGCCGCACGCCGCGAGGACGTCGGTGAGCTGCGTGCCGAACGGCAGCTCCATGAAGCCCGTCCGCTCGATCTCCCCGGAGAACGTGAAGAGGCGCGTCCCGCGCATCTCCTCGGTTCCCAGCTGGTGGTACCACTCCGGTCCGTGCCGCAGCACGAACGGGACGTTCGAGTACGTCTCGGTGTTGTTCACGTTCGACGGCTGGTAGAAGACGCCGGACGCGGCCGGGAACGGCGGCTTGATGCGCGGCATCCCGCGCGCGTCGGAGATCGACGACAGCAGTCCCGTCTCGTCGCCGCACACGTAGGCGCCGGCGCCGCGGATCACGCGCAGGTGGTAGCTCAGGCCCGTCCCCAGGATGTCGTCGCCGAGCAGCCCGGCCGCCTCTGCCTGGCGGATCGCCTGCTGCACGCGGGCGACGCCCAGCGGGTACTCGTCGCGAATGTAGATGAAGCCGTGCGTCGCGCCCATCGCGAAGCCGCCGATGAGCATGCCCTCGAGCAGCAGGTGCGGGTCGCCCTCCAGGACGACGCGATTGACCCACGCGCCGGGGTCGCCCTCGTCGGCGTTGCAGACGACGTAGCGCTCGCTCGTCGACGCGCCCGCAAGGAAGTTCCACTTCACACCGGTGTTGAAGTAGGCGCCGCCGCGCCCGGTGATCGCCGCGTCGGCGAGCATCTTGCGCACGTCCTCGGGCGAGAGGTGGCGGTCGAGCATGCGCGCGGCGGCGCGGTAGCCGCCCGTGCCGATGTAGTGCTCGAGCGACTCCGGGTCGGTCAGCCCGATGTTGCGCAGCAGCCGCCGCTCGCGCGGCTCGCACGCGAAGAACGGGTGCTCGCGGATGCTCGGGATGCCGGGGCGGTCGCCGGCGAGCACCCCGATCGCCAGCTCCGCCGCGGCGCCCACGCGCCCGGTGGCTTCGTCGAGGATCAGCGCCGCGTTGTCGGGCGTGACCGGGCCGTAGATGACGCTCGCGCCGTCCGGCCACGTGATCGTGACCAGCGGCTGCAGCCACTGCATGCCATACCCGTGGTTGCGGCCGAAGTCGACCGCCGCGCCGCGCTGCTCGGCCAGCGCCTCGAGCGCGACCCGCGTCGCCTCCGCGCCGTTCGCGCGCGACGAGGTCTCGTCGGCGACGTCGATGCGCGGCCGCTCGGGGCTGCGCCAGGCGGCGTAGACGGCCTCCGCGCGCTCGCGCAGGGCGGCGAAGCGATCCCCGGCTTCAGTCACGTCCCACCTCGTCCGCATTCGCGCCGTCGCGCAACGCCCGTGCCATGCGCACCGCCTTCGCGGCGGTGAGGTGCCCGACCACCCGGCTGCTCTGGTGCGCCGGCTCGTCGACCCAGACCTGCGGCGCCAGCTCGCAGGTGCCGTTGCACTGCCCGAGCCACATGCCGACGCGCCCGTCCGGTGTTTGCTCGCCGAGCTCCTGCAGCCCGAGCGTTGCCAGCATCGCGTCGCGGATGCCGCGCCCGTTGCGCAGGTGGCAGGCCGGCCCGCTGCACCAGCGCACCTCGACGGCCGGCGGCGCCTGCAGGCGGAACTCGGAGTAGAAGGTGACCGCGCCGTAGACCTCGGCAGCGAACAGCCCGAGCTGCTGCGCGACGACCTCGATCGCCGCGCGTGAGATGTAGCCGAACTCGTGCTGAACGCGGTGGAGGGCCTGCAGCAGGTCGCCGTGGTTCGGTTGCAGGTCCCCGATCAACGCCCGGATCTGGGCCTGCGCCTCGGTCTCCAGCGGCATGGCGGCTCTCTTTCGACGTGGCCGTAGACGTGCCCGGGACCGCCGCGGCGCGGTCGCGCGCGCGGGCCCGGCCGGCCGCGCCTCACTATAGGCAAGCCCGCAGGTTCGCGGAAGCACGGCCGGCGCCGGCCCCCGCCGGCCTGCGGCCGCCACGCGCACCGCTCAGTCGACCGGCGCCGCGTCCAGCCCCGACTGCGTGCGCTCGTACTCCGCCAGCGCCAGCCGCGCGACCCGCCGCCCCATGCGAATCGAGTAGTTCTGGCCGCGGTCCTCCGGGTAGATCTGCGTCGTGTTCGCCAGGTACAGCCCCTCCGCCGGCGCGCGGTGCGGTGGGATCGTCTCGTGGTAGCGCGCGTGCACGATTGGCTGCCCGGCCCGGTCCTTGAAGAGCCACCGCCCGGTCACCCAGGAGCGGTCGAACGCCGGGTTGATGCGACGGATGTACGGCTCGTACTCCGCCAGCACCTGCTCCTCGTCCTGCTCCACGATCGGGTCTCCCGGATCCGCGTAGCGCGAGAAGTACACGACGTGCCGCCCGCCGTAGGTCGACGGCGGGACGAAGTTCGTCTGCTCGACCGCGACGACAAACGGGGAATCGTCGTCGGTCATCGTGAGCCAGTAGATGTCGGACAGCGGGCGGTCGAGCGCCAGCACGAGCACCGTCGCCCACTGGTACTGCACCTGGCCCAGCAGCTCCGCGTAGCGCGGGTCGAGCGTCGGCAGCTCGGGCAGCATGCGCGCGAAGAGGTGCGACGGCACCGTCGCGATCACGGCGTCCGCCGGCACGCGCTGCCCGCCCGCGAGCGTCACGCCGGCGACGCGGCCGCCGTCGACGTCGATGCGCTCCACGGGCGCGCCGCTGCGCAGCTCGGCGCCCGCCCCCTGCAGCGTCTCGACGAGCGCGTCGACGAGTCGCCCGAACGAGCCGCGCAGGTAGCCGAGCTGCTCCTTCGCGAACAGTCCGCCCTCGCGCGACGCGAAGCGCAGGTAGATCTTGCCCCAGAACCACACCATCGAGACGTCGTCCGCGTACTGCCCGAACTTCGCGCGCAGCAGCGGCCCCCACACGCGCTCGTAGCCCTCGCGGCCGACGCGGCTCGTGATCCACTCCGAGGCCCGCTGGCCCTCGTAGCGCTGGTAGTCGGCCACGCGCCGCAGCCACACGGCGGTCAGCCCGAGCCGCAGGCGCGTGAGCAGCGAGACCCGATCGAAGCGCAGCAGATCGACGGGACCGACGAACGGGTAGTTGCGGCCGTCGGCGTTGATGCCGACGTTCGAGTCGATCCACATCAGGTCCGGCCCGAGGCCGAGCTCGTCGATCAGGCGGATGATCTCGGTGTCCGAGCGGAAGAGGTGGTGGTAGAAGCACTCGATGCGCCCGCCGCCGATGTCGAACGTCCGCACCTGGCCGCCCCACACCGGGCCCGCCTCGAACACCGACACCTCGTGCCCGCCGCGCACGAGCTCGTACGCGGCCGCGAGCCCCGCGACGCCACCGCCGACGACGATCACCTTCATGCCTGTCCCCTTGCGGGCGTCGTCATGCTCGTTCCCTCCCGGACGCCTTCATTCGGCGCGCTCGCGGTGACCGACGGCGTCACGTTGTCGGCTCCTCTGCCCTCGCCAGCGGCGCGTCGGGCGCCTCGTTGTCGCCGCTCTCCGCGGCGCGCGCCTGGGCGGATGCGTCGGCGGCCTGGCGGCGCAGCGCGCCGATGCCGATCTGCTCGCGCCACAGCAGCGCCAGGCCGGCCACGGTCGTCGGGATGAGCAGCAACGCATGCAGCGCCAGCGCGTACGCCGACGCGACGCTGATGCCCACGCCGAACGCGACCACGACCGCGCTCGCGAAGAACTCGTAGGGGCCGACCCCGCCGGCGGCAGGCGCGCTGATCGCGAGGTTCGCCGCGCCGCACACGCCGAAGTAGAGCCACGGGTCGAGCCCCAGCCCGAACGCGTGCCCCACCATCCAGTACGTGCCGGCCTCACACGTCCACGAGATCGTCGTCATCAGCGCGACGCCGGCCCACGCGCGCGGCCCGCGCAGCAGCGAGAGCCCGGAGAGGAAGCTCGCCGTCCACGCGCGCAACGCCGGCCGCAGCCGGCCCGGTGCCAGTCCGAGCACGCGGTGGATGAAGCGGTGCATCGGCTCCGGCCGCGCGGCGAGCAGCGCGAGCACCACCGCGGCCGTCACGAAGATGCCCGTCGCGACGAACGCGAGCGCGCGCAGCGTGCCGGTGCTGCCGCGCAGCGCGAGCGGCGGGACGAGGAAGAGCGTGAGCACGAGCCCGTCGAACACGCGCTCGACCACGATCGTCCCGAGCACCGTGAGCCGCGACGCGCCCGTGCGGCGCTGCAGCAACACCGCGCGCATCACCTCGCCGACACGCGCCGGCAGCAGGTTGTTCGCGGAGTAGCCGATCACCACGATCGACGTCGCGTCGCGCAGCGACACCTCGATCGCCGGGCGCAGGACGAGCCGCCAGCGATGGGCGCGCGTGACCATCGCCGCCAGGTAGATCGGCGCGGCGAGCAGCAGCCAGCCGGCCTGGATGCTGCGGATGGCGTCGCCAAACTCGCCGGGGTCGACCCGGCGCAGCAGGAGGAAGAGAAAGAGTGCGCTGACGCCGAGTCCGAGCGCGACTCGCACGAGCGAGCGGGCGCGGGCCATGTGCAGGGTGCCTCCTCGACGTGCGTGGGGTGCGCGGACGCGCTCACCCAGTCTCGGGCATGCGGTCCACACCCGCCAGCGATCCGGCGAGCCGCGCTATGACCCGGGGTTGGTCCCGCCCGACCCGGCGGCGCCCGGCCGCGGGAAGAGCACCTGCCCGTTCAGCGATCCGACCTGCGAGGCGTCGATGCGGTGCAGCATGAAGTGCCACCACTTCCCCTCGAGCGACCCGTCGAGTAGGCCCTGCGCGACGTTGTGGAAGTTCGCGGCCCGGTAGCCCTCCTCGGGGAACCACCAGCGGTGGTGGTACTCGATCGGCGCCGCGTACTGCTGGCGCAGCGGGCTGGAGAGCGGGAGCGTCCCGTCCGCGACGATCAGGATGGCGTTCGGCGGCACGTCGCCCTGCTGGATCAGCGACGGCGGCGAATAGCTGACGGTCTGGTCGCGCAAATACCACGCCCACGGCCACGTCAGGGATGCCGTCGTATCGACCACCACCGACTTCGGCCCGTTCGGGTCGTGCAGCGCGGAGACGATCCGCTTGCTCAGGACCGGCACGTCCGGTGCGGTCTGGGTGTAGATCATCGGGCCGATCGGCGTGTCCGGGTGCCCGAACGAGAGCGCCGTCGTCGTGCGCACGGTCAGCGCCAGCAGCGCCACGCCGAGCACGGTCGTCGCCGCCGCGCCGCCCCACGCTGCGGCCGACACGCGCGGCGCGCTGAGCCGGTCGCGCAGCCACGGCAGCGCACGTCCAAGCGAGTACGCCGCGAGCAGCGCCATCGGCAGCGCGAGATGCACGGTGAGCCACGGCATCTTCTCGCCGGCGAACGACAGCGCGACGAAGATCCCCACGAACCACCAGGCGAGCAGCATCGCGAAGCGGTCGCGCTTGAGCACGAGCCAGGCCCCGCCGATCAGCCCGGGCACGAGGATCCACAGCTCGTAGATCGGCAGCAGCATCAGGTAGTAGAAGCCGGGCTGCTCGCCGCGGCGCACGTCCTGCTGCTGCAGCCAGTAGTCGAGCCCGCCCCAGAAGCCCGTCACGATGCCCTGGGGGTTCGTGAAGAGCGTCGTGTACAGCGGGATCGTGATCGCCATGAACAGCCCGAAGCAGAGCACGAACCGCCGGGGATCCCACAGCAGCCCGATCACCGCGCCGCCGCCCACGAGGCCCAGCGCCGTGAGGCTGCCGATCAGCACCAGCGTGTCGCCCGTCGGCACGTAGCCGAAATGCTTGAGCGGCACCTGCACGAGCGCGCTCAGCTGCGTCGCCGACAGCGCGCCGAGCACGATCAGCAGCTCGCCCTCGCGCGGCAGCGTGTGCAGCCCGAAGCGCCGGCGCTCGCGCGGGATCAGCGGCCACAGCGCCGCGATCAGCCACGCCGTCGGCAGCAGCGCCACCGCGGCGCCCCAGCGCTGGCTGCGCGTCGCGTCCGGCAGGTCCGCGCGGTACTGCGCGAGGAACGCCCCGCACAGCACGACCTCGAGGTAGAGCAGGAAGACGGCCTCCGTCAGGTAGGTGGTCTCCTTCGTCGCGAACATCAGCGCGTCGGCGCCGGCCAGTAGCAGCAGCCAGCGGAAGCGGCCGTCGGCGCGGTACCGCCAGATGGCGACCACGAGGAGGAGCGTGAAGAGCGCGATGAACATGTCGTTGCGCGCGAACCGCGAGTAGTAGAGCAGCGTCGGTGACAGCGCGATGAACAGCGCCGCCGCCACGGTGCCGACGCCGCCGAGCCAGCGGCGCAACAGCAGCGGCGCGGCGATCAGCGCCGTGCCGAGCAGCGCGGCCGGCAGCCGCGCCGTGAACTCGCTCGAGCCGAACAGCTTGAACAGCGCCGCGATCAGGTGGAACTGCAGCGGGCCGTGCATCAACGGGTCGTGTACGTAGCCGCGACCCTCCGCGAAGTACCAGGCGTACGTCGCGTGCAGCGACTCGTCGTGGTGCATCGCGCGCACGCCGAGGTCGACGAGGCGCAGCACGAGCCCGTCGACGACGAGCGCGATCACGATCATCGTGGTCAGCGACGGCCACTCGAAGCGGGTACGGCGCGTCTGCGCGGCCCCCGTCGCCGCCGGAGCAACCTCCACTGCTACGTTGACTGTCACGTTCACGTGTGTTTCTTCGGAGGGCTGTTGCGACGTCACTGTCCGATCGCCCTCTCGGTGTTCCTGCAGAGCCCGATTGAGCGCGCCCGCCCGCTCTCGGGTGCCACCCTTTGCCCCGTGACTCGCGGTTCGCGCGCGCATCGAGCGGTGCACCGGGGGGCGGCGTCTGGACCTCCTGCAGCGTCATCGCGTCGCCCCCGCCGTCATCTCCGTCATCTCCGTCATCGCCGTCGTCGCCGTCACGCCCGTGGCGCCGACCGCCCCGCTCCCCGCGCCCGGCACGGCGACCACGCGCGCGTCGCCGGACCGGAAGGCGACCGGCCACGCGTCGAAGCGCGTCGCGACGTCGAGTCCGTAGTGCTCCTGCTCCTCGCGTCCGAGGTAGATGTAGTCCACGCCCCACCTCCGGGCCAGTGTCGCCGTCGCCGGCGTGGCTCCGCCCTGGTAGATCGCCGCGATCGCCTGCTCGCGCTCGAGGAACGTCGGTAGCGGCCCGCGCCACTGCCGCTCATGGTTCACCCAGTCGAGCAGCGTCGGCACGCCGCTCGCCGCGGCCAGGCCGCCGGCCGTCGTATAGCTGTCGCCGAACGCCTGGAGCAGGACGTCGTGCGCGGGGTCGAGGTTCCCGCGCGCCCACAGCGCCGTCGCGGCTAGGCCGGGATCGCGCGCGGCGATGTCGGCGAGCGCGTTCAGCCCGCGCGCCTGCCCCTCGCGCGAGCGGCTCACCGCCATCGCCGGCGCGTACGCGAGCGAGACGACGGTGAGCGCGGCGGCGACGGCGCCCACGCAGATCGCGGCGGTGCGCCAGGCGGCCGCCGAGACGCGCCACGCGACGCGGTCGAGCGCGAGCCCCAGCCCCGCGCCGCCGGCGACGGCGAGCAGTGCCCAGGCGTGGAACCAGAACTTGAAGACCGTGTTCGTGCGGCCGGCGAAGGCGTCGGCGATGCGGAACAGCTCGGTCGCGAAGATGAGGCCGAGCGCCGCGGCCGCGAGCCCCAGCCACGCGGCACGGGCACGGTCGCCGGCGTCGTCGGCGGCCAGCATCGCGGCGCCCAGCGCCGGCACCGCGAGCCCCAGCGCGGCGATCGTGATCCATCCGCTGCCGCGGTCCGCCAGCTCGCCGCCGTGTCCGATCGCGATCAGCACCACGGCCCACGCGGCGACCAGCACCGCCGCGCCGGCGACGCCGCGCGCGAACGCTCGCGCCCGGCGCGCGCCACCCGCGCGCCAGCAGCACGAGCGCGGCCGCGAGCGGCAGCAGCGGCGTCAGCCAGATCAGCAGGAAGCGCCCGGGATCGGAGTGCTCGCCCCAGACCGGCGCGATGCCCAGCGGCGGCCGCTGCAGCCCCGCGAGGAACGGCGCCGCCAGCAGCAGCGCGATGCCCGCCGGCAGCGCCAGGTACCGCACCCCGCCGACGAGCGCCGCCGGCAGCGACCACCCGACGCGCCGGAACGCGATCACCGCGGCGAACAGCCACAGCGCGCCGAACGTCAGCACGTCCCAGCTGTTCGCCATGAACAGCGCCGCGAACAGCGCCGACGCCAACGCCAGCGTCGCCGGCCGCGCCAGCCACCGTCGCCACGTCAGCGGCGTCGCGCCCTGCAGCGCCGTCAGCGCGAGCGCGAGCGCGACGAGCCCGAGCGGCAGCGCGAGCACGTGCGCGTGCAGGTCGCCGAGCAGCAGCGAGAACGCCGGGAACTCGCTGATCTGCGCGCCCGTCGCCTGCGGCAGCACGCGCGTCGCGCGCCACCACCACCAGAACTGCGTGGGGATGCCGTGCGACGTCGCGACCGACCCCGGCAGCCCCTCGACCCCCAGGCGCGTCCACAGCGACGTCGCGCCGACCCCGTTGGCGGCCGCAATGTCGGCGGCCCCCTCGAGCGGCGCGAGCCACAGCAGGCCCACGGTCGCCGCGCCGCCCGCGACCCACGGCGCAGCCCGCCGTCGCACCGCCGACAGCGCGACGACGTCGCCGGCCAGCCCGAACGCGACGACGCCGGCGAGCGCCCCCGCCATCGCGAGGCCGAGGTTGAACGCGACCCCCGGTCCGTTGCCCGAGAGCTGGCCCACCACGTCCACGGCCGTGTGTCCGAGGTGGTAGTAGGACAGCCGGTGGCCGGAGAGCCACGGGTCCGGCGGCGGCAGGCGGTGCGCCTCGTGGATCGCCGTCAGGATCATCAGGTCCATCGGCTTCTCGGTGTTGATCGCCGCCGGCGCCTGGGTGCGCGCGAACGCGATCACCGCGAACAGCGCGACGAACAGCACCTCGCCGACGAGCAGCAGCCGCCATTGCGCCCGCACGGCGTCCACCAGCGCCGGCCGCCGCCACGCGAGCCCCGTGCTCCACGCCCACAGCGCCGCGGTGAGTGCGACGATCAGCGGCGCGCCATACGGCACGACGCCGAAATGCGACACGATCCAGGCGGCGTACGCGAGCCCGAACAGCGCGAGCGGGCGTGCGTAGAGCACGCCCGCCGATCGCAGCCCCGAGAACAGCAGCGCCGACGGCAGCAGCCCGCCGCCGCCGATCAGCACGAGCGCGAGGTACCAGCGGAGCGACTCCGCCACCGGCCGCTACGCCTCGGCGCCGGCCGGCTCGCCCAGCAGCCCGTCGACGAACGCCTCGGCGTCGAACGGCGCCAGGTCGCCCGCGCCCTGGCCCGTGCCGACGAACCGCACCGGCAGCCCGAACTCGCTCGCGATCGCGAACACGATGCCGCCCTTCGCCGTGCCGTCGAGCTTCGTGAGCATGACGCCCGTCACCTCGACCGACTCCGTGAACGCGCGCGCCTGCGAGAGGCCGTTCTGACCGGTGGTGGCGTCGAGCACGAGCAGCACCTCGTCGGGGCCGCGGTCGAGGTGGCGCTCGATCACGCGCCGCACCTTCGCCAGCTCGTCCATCAGGTTCTGCTTGTTCTGCAGCCGCCCCGCGGTGTCGACGAGCACGAGATCGGCCCCCCGCGCGCGCGCCGCCTCGATCGTGTCGAAGGCGACCGCGGCCGGGTCGCCGCCCTGGCGCGACGCGATCACGGGGATGTCGAGCCGGCGTCCCCACTCCTGCAGCTGCTCGATGGCGGCCGCACGGAAGGTGTCGCCGGCCGCGCAGATCACGCGCTGGCCCTCCTGCTGGTAGGCGTACGCGAGCCGCGCGATGCCCGTCGTCTTGCCGCTGCCGTTCACGCCGACGACGAGCACGACGCGCGGGGCCGGCGGCGGCGGCGTCCCTTCCGGCAGGCCCCAGAGCCGGCCGCGCGAGCCGTCCTGCGGCGCGCGCAGGATCGCGATCAGCTCCGCGCGCAGCAGCGTGCGCACGTCCTCGGCACGGCGCGGGTCCTGCGCGCGGACGCGGTCGAGCACCGCGGTCGTGGTGCGCACACCGGCGTCCGCGCCGATCAGCACCTCCTCGAGCGACTCCCACAGCGCGTCGTCGACGTCGCTGCCGGCGAAGATCTCGCCGAGCCGCCCGAAGAAGGAGCGGCGCGTGCGCTCCAGCGCCTGGTCGGTGGCGGCGTCGCTCTCCTTGCTGCGTCCGAACAGCCTCACGGACACTCCTGTCGCCGGGCGACCGGCACTGCCCGCGTGCGCACGGGCTCGTCGCAGGTGGGGAGCACCGATCGTACGGCAGCGCGCGTAGTGGAAGCCACGCCGCGCGCCGCCGCTCCGAGACGTCTACGCCGCCGGCAGGTCGGCCAGCCGCAGCGAGAGCACCTGCGACGTCGAATCCTCGCCCATCGACACGCCGTAGATGGAGTCGCCCGCCTCGATCGTGCGCCGGTTGTGCGAGATCACGATGAACTGCGTGCGGTCGCGCAGCTCGCGCAGGGTGTCCACGAAGCGGCCGACGTTGGCCTCGTCGAGCGCCGCGTCCACCTCGTCGAGCACGACCATCGGCGCGGGGTTCACCGAGAGCAGCGAGAACAGCAGCGCCACCGAGGTCATCGACCGCTCGCCGCCGGAGAGCACGTTCAGGCTCGAGACGCGCTTGCCCGGCGGCTGCGCCATGATCTCGACGCCCGGCTCCGCGTCCTCCTCCGGCTCATCGGGGTTGCCGTCGTCGGTGAGCCGCAGCTCCGCCTGCCCGCCGCCGAAGAAGCGACGGAAGTACTCGGAGAAGCGCTCGTTCACGAGCGCGAACGTCTCCGTGAAGCGCTCGCGGATCAGCTTCTTGAGCTCGCGAATAGCGTCGCGCAGCTCGACCTCGGCGGCCTCGAGGTCCGCGACCTGCGCCGTCAGGTAGTCGTGCCGCTCCTGCTCCTCGCTCAGGTCCTCCAGCGCGTCGACGTTCACCGGGCCGAGCGCGCGGATCTCCGAGCGCAGCACGTTGATGCGGCCGCGCAGCTCCTCCGTATCGACGTCGGCGCCGCCGCGGATCGGTTCGGGCAACTCCACGAGCAGCGCTTCCTCGAACAGCTCCACCTCGACGCCGTCGTCCTCCTGCTCGAGGCGCGGCCCGCGCGGCGCGTCGAAGACCTGCGCCTCGTCGTCGTCGTCCTCGTCGCCATCCGCGGCGTCCTCGTCGTCGTCGCTCGCCGCGTCGTCCGCGCTCGCGCGCACGACCGGCAGCGGATGGACGCGGCCGTCGGGGAGCACCTCCATGCCCTCCTCCGCGACCTGCTCGAGCAGCCGCTGCACGCGCGAGGCCGCCTCGCGAGCGGCGTTCTCGCTCTCGAGCAGCTCGCGCTCCGCCGAGAGCAGCGCCTGCTGGCGCTCGCGGCGCGTCGCCGCCAGCTCCCGGTTCTCCTGCTCCAGCTCCGCGACCGCGGCGTGCGTCGGCCCCACGGCGCGCTGCGCCTCCTCGCGCGCGGTGCGGTGGTTCGCCAGCCGCGCGCGGCGGTCCTGCAGCGACAGCTCCAGGTCCTCCTGCTCGCGCCGCAGCGCGTCGAACTGCGAGCGCCGCTCCTCGAGCTGCTGCCGCGCGCGACGGCGCGCCTCCGCGCGCTCCTCGCGCTGCGCCACCAGCGCGCGCCGCTCGGCGTCGACCGCCGCCAGCGCCTGCGTCGCCTGCGCCGATCGCTCGACCGCGGCATCGCGCTCCTGCCCGACCGCCTCCGAGCGGTCGCGCAGCGTGTCGATCTGCGAGAGTGCCTCGATCAGCTGCTGCTGCGCCCGCTCGCGCGCCTCGCGCGCCTCTGCGAGCCCAGCCTCCTCGTCGCCGCCGCCGGCGAGCACGACGCGCGCGGCGCGCATCGCACCGGCCAGCGCCGCCTGCGACTGCCGCAGCTTCGCCTGCTCCGCGCCGTGCGCGCGGCGCCGCTCCTCCGCGTCGTCGACGACGCGGCGCGTCTCCTCGACCGCCGCGCGCGCCTCCGCCACCGTCGCGGCGGCGCGCTCCAGCCGCGCGCGCGCCGGCTCGACCGCGAGATCCGCCTCGTCGATCTGCGCCGGCAGCGCCTCGAGCTCGCGCTCCAGGCTGAAGCGCTCGGCGGCGGCGCCGGCGCGGCCGCCGAAGATGCCGCCGCCCTGCCGCAGCAGCGTGCCGTCCTTCGTCACGACCGACCCGAGCCCGCGCTTCACCATCTGCTGCGCGACCTTGAGGTCGTCGACCACGATCACGCGGCCGAGCAGCGTGTCGATCAACGGGCGGTACTTCTGCTCCGCGCGCACCAGCCGGGACGCGACGCCGATCACGCCGCGCTCGTTGAAGAGGTTGAGCGGGTAGCGGTGCTCGACGGCGTCGAGCGGGAACACCGTCGCGGTGCCGGCCTGCTCGCGTCGCAGGTACTCCAGCGCGCTGTAGGCGTCGGCCTCGTGCTCGACCACGATCGCGGCGATGTGTTCCGCGAGCGCGGCCTCGATCGCGGCCTCCAGGCCGTCGGGCACGCGGATCAGCCGGTGCACGGCGTCGATCACGCCCGCGAGCGGCGTCTCCTCGTCGGTCCGCTGCTCCGGGTCCTGCGCGGCCTCGAGCAGCGCCTGCGCGCCGCCGCTCGCCGCCGGAACGGAGTCCCGCAGCATCTCGATCAGCTTCAGGCGCTCGCGCAGGCGCGCGGCCTGCGCCTCCGCCTCGCGTAGCGCCTCGGCGGCGGCGGCCTCCGCGCGGCGCTCGTCCTCGAGCCGCCGCTCCGCGGCCTCGCGTCGCCGGCGGGCGGTGCCCGCCGCCTCCGCGAGGTCGCGCGCCGCGCGCTCGTGCGCCAGCGCGGCCGCGCCGTGCTCGCGCAGTCGCACCAGCAGCGCGTCGCGCCGCTGCTCGGCCTCCGCGCGCTCGCGCGCCAGCCGCTCGGTGCGCGCCGTGTACTCCGCGATGCGCCGCGACGCGTCGTCACGCGCGCCCTCGAGCCGCGCGCGCCGCGCCTCGAGCTCCGAGAGCTGCCGCAGCAGATCGCGCGCGCCGCTGTCGGCGGACGCGAGCGCCTCCTGCTCGCGGGCCAGCCGCGTGCGCGCGCCCGCGACCTGCGCCTCCAGCGCCGTCAGCATCGCGGCGACCGCCGCATCGTCGTCGCCCTCGCCGCCGTCCGGACCGAGGTCGGCCTCCCCGGCCGCGATCGCCTGCTCCAGCTCGCCGCGGCGCACCCCGAGCAGCTCCAGCCGCTGCTGCGTCAGCGCGACCGACTGCTCCAGCCGCAGCCCCTCCTCAGCGAGCTCGCGCTCGTGCCCCTGCACACGCTCGAGCTCCGCGCGCCGCGCGTGCAGCGCGGCCTCGAGGTCGCGCAGGCGCGACTCGAGCGTCTGCATCTCGCGCTGCGCCTCCGCGAAGCGCTGCGCGCGCTGATCGTGCGACGCCCGCGCCGCGGCCTGCGCCTCGTGGGCGCGGCGCAGCTCGGTCTCCAGGTAGACCTGCAGCACGTCGGACAGCTCGCCGGCGAGACGCTTGTACTCCGCCGCCCGCTTCGACTGCCGCGCGAGCTGGCGCAGCCGCGGCTCGACCTCCTTGATCAGCATCCGCACGTGGCCGAGGTTGTCGCGCGTCTCCGACAGCCGCCGCTCGGAGAGCGTCAGCTGGTGCCGGTGGCGGCGCACGTCGGCCGCCTCCTCGATCAGCTCACGCCGCTCGCCCGGGCGCAGCGCCAGCACCTCGTCGACGAGGCCCTGCGACATGTGCGCGTACGAGTTCTGCCCCACCTGTGCGCGACGAAAGAGGTCGAGCACGTCGGTGAGTCGCACGTTCTGGCCGTTGATCAGGTACTCGTTCTCGCCGGAGCGGTGCGCGCGGCGCGTCACCGCGACCTCGGAGAACTCGATGGGCATCCAGCCCTCGGAGTTGTCGAGCGTGAGCGTGACCTCGGCCATGCCCATCGGCCGGCGCCGCTCCGAGCCGCTGAAGATCACGTCCTCGGTCTTGCGCGCGCGGATCTGCTTCGCCGACTGCTCGCCGAGCGCCCAGCGAATCGCGTCGGCGACGTTCGACTTCCCGGAGCCGTTGGGCCCCACGACCACGGTCATCCCGGGTCCGAAGTCGAAGCGCTGACGGTCGGCGAATGCCTTGAAACCGTGTACTTCGAGCCGTCGCAGGTACAAACGAGCCCCTCTCCGCCCGCCGTGCCGTCTCGGTTGCTACCCCGCCGACTCTTCGGACTCGCGCGCGCGCAGCACCTCGAGCGCGGCGCGCGCGGCCTCCTTCTCGGCCTGTTGCTTGCTCGTGCCGGTGCCCTCGCCGAGGCGCTCGTCGCCGACGCGCACCTCGACCGTGAACCGGCGGTCGTGCTCGGGCCCCTCCTCCGCGAGCACGCGGTAGTCCGGGCGCAGGCTCTGCGGCTGGACGAGCCGCTGCAGCATGCCCTTCGGGTCGAGCGCGTCGGCGTCGGCGTCGATCGCGTCGAGGTCCGCGCCGAGCGTGCGGAAGACGAACGCGCGCGCGGCGTCGAGCCCGCGGTCCAGGTACAGCGCGCCGACCACCGACTCGTAGCCGCGCTCGAGGTTCGTCTCGCGCTCGCGGCCACCGGTGGCCTCCTCGCCGCGGCCGAGCCGCAGCCAGCGGCCGAGGTCGAGCGTCTCGGCCGCCACCCGTGCCAGCGTGGGGCCGCAGACCAGCTGCGCGCGCCACTCCGTGAGCCGGCCCTCGGGGACGCCGGGGAAGCGCTCGTAGAGCGCCTCCGCCACCACCATCCCCAGCACCGCGTCGCCGAGAAACTCGAGCCGCTCGTTCGTGTCGGTCGAGTCCTCCGGGTGCTCGTTCGCGTACGACGAGTGCGTGAGCGCCGTGCGCAGGTAGTGGACGTCGTGGAACCCGACGCCGATCCGCGCCTCGAGCGCGCCGAACTCGCGGCCCTCGAAGTTGCTCACAAACAACGCGCCAGGGGATCTCGCGGCGGGTTGCGAGGATGTGGCCAAGCCTGAAGCCTCCCCACCGCATGCACCCGCCGCGCATACGATGTACCTGCCCGGGACAGCGGCTGACGCTGGGGAGCGCCTCCGGGTTCGACGGATCGTAGGCAGGCCTTCGGCGGAGTGTCAATATTGGATAAACCGCTAAAGCGGCCTAGCCGAACTGCGCTCCGCGCGGCGCTCGCGCCCGGCGCGCGCCGCCTGCTCGATGCCGTGATCCTCGCCGCCAGCGATTCCGGCGTCGAGTCGTGGGCCGTCGGCGGCGCCGTGCGCGACTGCGCGGCCGGGCTGCCCGTGCGCGACCTCGACGTCTCCGTGGCGGCAGCCGACATGGCGGGCGTGCTGGCACTCGCCAGGTCGGTGGCCCGGCGCACCGGCGGCGTCGCGCGCGTGAGCGCGGCCGACCTCGGCACGGCGACCGTGACCACCACCGACGCTGCGGTGGACCTCGCGGCGCTGCGCGACGAGCGCTACGCGCGCCCCGGCGCGCTCCCGACGGCGACGCTCGGCGCCTCGCTCGACGCGGACCTGGCGCGGCGCGACTTCACGGTGAACGCCGTCGCGCTCGGGCTCACCGGCCCGCGCGCCGGGGCGCTCGTCGACCCCTTCGACGGCCTCGCCGACCTCGCCGCCCGCCGGCTGCGCGCGCTCCACGCGCGCTCGTACGTCGACGACGCCACGCGCCTGTGGCGTGGCGCGCGCGTCGCCGCGCAGCACCGCCTGCGCCCGGACGCCGCCGACGCCGCGCTGATCGCCGCCGGAGCGCGCTGGCTCGCCCCGATCTCCGGCGAGCGCCTCTTCGCGGAGTTCCGGCTCACCGCTGCGCGCCGCACGTTTCGGAGCGCGCTGCGGCTGCTCGACCGCTGGGGCACGCTCGCGGGTGTGCACCCCGCTTTCGCGCTCGCCCCCGCCACGGATCGCGCGCTCGGCCGTCACCCCGGCCCGCACGCGCCGGAGGTCGCCGCCGCGCTCGTGCTCGCGCCGCTCGACGGCCGCGACGCCGTCCTCGACCGCCTGCGCCCGCCGCGCGCCGTCCGCGCCGCCGTCGACGGCGCAGCGCGGCTGCTCGTCGCCGGCGCCGCGCCGCCGCGCGACGCGCCCGCCGACGCCGATCGCCTCGCCCCGCTCGCCACGACGCCGCCCGCCGCGCGCGATGCCGCGCGCTGGCTCGCGCCGGCCGCGCAGGCCGCGCTCCAGCGCGACCTCCGGCGCTGGGAGCGCACCGCGCCGCACCTCGACGCCGCCGCGCTCCTCGCGCTCGGCGTCCCCGCGGGTCCCGAGCTCGGCCGCCTGCTCGCGTGCTTGCGCCGAGAGCGCTATCTCGGCAACCTGAGCGGTGTCGCGCAGGCGCGCGACCTCGTGCGTGATGAGCTGCGGCGCGCAGCAGGACGGACGACGCGACGTTGACCGGCGATCGGGACCCGAACTCGAAGGACGCACCCGGCGCGCGCTGCGCGATCTGCGACGTCGTCGAGGCCGACGTTCGCCTGATCTCGACCTGCCTCGATTGCGGCCGCCCGTTTCACCTCAACCCCTACTCGAATCGCGAGGGCACGGACTGCGGTGACGCGGTCCTCGGCGAGAACCTCGGGCTCTACTTCTTCTGCAACCTCTGCCTCGACGAACGGAACCGCGCGGCGATGCCCGCCGGCACGGACCCCGCACTTGCCCGCGCGGAGGCGATGATTGCCGCGATCCACGGGGACTCGCTCGGCTTCCCCGTCCGCGCGCCGGCGGCGGAGCCCCCCGCTCGGTCGCCGGCGAAGCCGGCGCGGGCGCGCCGGCGCTACCGCCGCATCGACCTCGATCGCTGATGGCCGGAGCGCCGAGTGGTGACGGGCGTCGCCGGCGCCGCGCCGGCGCGCGCTTTCGCCAGCGCCCCCTCCCCGCCGCGCCGCCGGCCGCGCCGGAGCGCCGGGGGGCCGCGCCCGCGCCGGCGCGCGCATCGCGCCTCCTGCTCGCCGTGGCGCTGCTGGGCGGCATCCTCATCGGCGCCTTCGCGCAGAAGGCGCTCGCCGGCAGCGGCCTGCAGCGCTGGTTCTTCATCGCGGTCGCGACGGCCTTTGCCCTTGGCATCGCGATGGCCTACCGCCGCTGGGTGCGCGGGCTCATCGAGGCCAGGCGCCGGCTCGAACGCGACCGGTAGCGCGGCGGCCGCTCGCTGCTCGTCCGGCGGCGTGCTTATGTCGCGCTGCGCGCGAACCAGGTCGCGTCGCCGTCGTCCCGCGCCGGCTCGCCGCGGAGCGCTTCCGGCGTGTAACCCGCACGCAACATGAAGTAGAGACCGCGACCGTTCGTCCGCGGCACCCGCGCCGTCACCCGCGCGATGCCCTCCGCCGCGAGCCGGCGTTCCGCGAGGAGCAGCGCCTTGGTGCCGCAGGCGAAGCCGCGCCGCTCGGGATCGATCGCGACCGCGAGTACCGCGGCCACGCCGCGCGACGGGCAGTCGCGCTGCAGCACGAGCGCGCCCACGACCGCGCCCTCGGCCCGCACCAGGTACCGCTCGCTCGCCGCGGGGAAGTCCGGGACCGCGCCCTCGTAGCGTCGCTCGATGCCGTCGGCCAGCGCGCGTGCGAGACCCGGGTGGGAGTCGGAGATCGAGCGCGCCGACGCGCGTGAGCGTCACGCCGAAGCCGCGCGCCCACGAACCGCCGCTCACCGGTCGAGCCACTCCGCGACCGTCTGCTCGAGCAGGTTCTGGCGCACGCGCCGCACCTCGCAGTCCGGCAGCCCCTCGAGGAACGTCTCGCCGTAGGCGCGGCGCGTGATGCGGCTGTCGAGCACGACGAACACGCCGCGGTCGGTGGACCCGCGGATCAGCCGGCCGAAGCCCTGGCGGAAGCGCAGCACCGCCTGCGGCACCGCGAACTCCGCGAAGGGGTCGTCGAACTGCTCGGCGCGCCCGGCGTAGATCGGGTCCGTCGGCACCGGGAACGGCAGCCGCGCGATCACGATCTGCGACAGCGCCTCGCCCGGGACGTCGATGCCCTCCCAGAACGCGGCGGTTCCGAGCAGGAGCGTGCGCGGCCGCGTGGTCAGCAGCCGCAGCAGCCGGTTCGGCGATCCGTCGGCGCCCTGCGCCAGCACGACGATGTCCTCTTCGGCCAGCTGCTCGCGCAGCGCGGCCGCGGCCTGCCGCAGCGAGCCGTGGGCGGTGAACAGCGCGAGCGTGCGTCCGCCGGCACCGCGCGTCGCGTCGAGCAGCGCCTCCTGCAGCCCGTTCTCGTAGCCGGGCATGCCGGGGTCCGGCAGATCGTCCACGAGCAGCACGAGCACGGCGCGGCGGTAGTCGTAGGGCGACGGCACTTCGAGCGTCTCGGGCTCGGTCAGCCCGAGCCGGCGCACGCTGAAGTCGAACGAGCCGCCGGCGGTCAGCGTCGCACTCGTCGCGACCACCGACTCGCGGCCACCATAGAGGTCGGACGCGAGGTGGTCGGCGACATCGAGGGGGGCGAGGCTGAAGCGGACGTCCCCGTTCGCGGTCGAGAGCCAGATGATGTCGTCGCGACCCGGGCGCAGCACGACGCGGCGCAGCGTGTCGCGCGCCGATGCCAGCGCGTCGGCCGTGCGCGCGGCGTCGGTGCGCAGCTGCTCGAGCGCGGGGAGCGAGCCGGCCGGCATCGCGGCGAGCGCGTCGCGCACGGGCCCCAGCCGCTCGAGCGCGACCTGCAGCGCGAGGTCGAGCTGCACCGCGCGCTCCTCGACGTCCTCCCACGCCGGCTGTGCGCGCCGTGCGGCCGTGAGCGACACCTCGCTGCGGGCGCCCGCCTCGTCCGCGAACTCCTGGGCGAAGCGCCGCGCGCCCTCGACCACGTCCGGCACCGTCTCCCGCGCCGCGCGCGCGGTCACGCTCAACCGGTCCGCGACCGGCTGCAGGCCGGCGGCCAGCGACAGCGCCTGCCCGTCGCGCGGCGCCGACTGCAGGCGCTGCACGAGCCCGGGCCGGCCGTGGCGGTCGGCGCCGCCGAGCGCGTCGAGCAGCTCCCGCAGCTCGCGCAGGGAGAGCGACGCGCCGTAGTGCTGCGTCGCCACGTCCTCGAGGCGGTGCGCCTCGTCGATCACGAGGTGGCGGAACGGCGGCAGCACCTGGTCGTCGCGGGCGGCGTTCGCGAGCAGCAGCGCGTGGTTCACGACGACGACGTGCGCGGCGGCCGCCCGCTGCCGCGCGCGCAGCAGGAAGCAGCTGCCGTCGCGCACGAACGCGCAGCGGCGCGAGAGGCAGTCGGTGCCCTCCGCGGACACCTGCCCCCACGCCGGCGACTCCGCGGACGTCATGTAGAGCTCGGCGAGGTCGCCGGTGTCGGTCCCGGGCAGCCAGGTGGCGATGCGGCCGAACAGCCGCGCCTCCGCCTCGCTGCGCGGCTGGGGGTCGGCGCGCACCGCCGCCCAGCGCTCGAGGCAGAGGTAGTTCGAGCGGCCCTTCAGCAGCGCCGCGCGCAGCGCGCCGGGGCGCGACTCGCGCGCCTCGACCAGCGCGGCGGCCAGCGGGATCTCGCGCGTCGCGAGCTGCTCCTGGAGGTTGAGCGTGTGCGTCGAGACGACGACGCGGTCGTCGTTGCGCAGCGCGTGCAGCAGCGTCGGCAGCAGGTACGCGAGCGACTTGCCGGTGCCCGTGCCGGCCTCCACCGCGAGCTGCCCGCCGTGCGCGACGGCGCGCCGCACGGCGTCGGCCATCGCCTGCTGGCCGCGCCGCGGCTCGTAGCCCGGGAAGCGCTCGGCGTCGGCGGCGGCCGCCGCGAACAGCGCCTCGAGGTCGTCGGCCGTCACCGGCCGCGGCGACTCCGCGGGGTGCAGCGCCGGCGCCGGCGCCGCGCGGACCGGCAGCGGCAGCGCGGCCACCAGCTGGGCCGCCGCCTCCTCGCTGAGCGCGAGCTCCGCCGCCGCGCCGTTCGCCCCGGCCGCCTGCCGGCCCGCCAGCGCGCCTTCGATCAGGTCGCGCACGTTCCAGCCCGCGCGCGCGGCGAACGCGCGCAGCTCGAGGAGCAGCGCCCGCGGCATCGCGTCGAGCCGGTCGAGCAGCGCGAGGAAGATGTCGCGCGTCGCCTCGGCGTCCGACAGCGCGCGGTGCGCGACGGGCATGTCCACCCCGACGAGCCCCGCGAGCGTCTCGAGGTTCAGCCGCTGCGCGGTCGGCAGCAGCACCGACGACAGCTCCCAGGTGTCGTACGCGCGCCCGCGCACGGGCACGCCGTGCGCCACGAGGAAGCCGATGTCGAACTGCACGTTCTGCCCGACGACCGGCCGATCGCCCAGGAAGTCGGTCAGCGCCGGCGCGATCGCGGAGAACGGCGGCGCGTTCGCGACGTCCGCGTTGGTGATCGACGTGAGTTCCTGGATCTCGGGCGGGATCGGACGGCCGGGATTCACGAGCGAGTGGAAGGTCTCCACGCGCCCGGCGCGGTCGAAGCGCGTGGCGCCGACCTCGGTGATGCGGTCGTCCTCGAGGCTGAGGCCGGTGGTCTCCAGGTCGATGGCGACGAACTCGTCCGGCATGACGCGCGGGCCCGCGGCATGCGCGCGGGCTTCCCTTCCAGGGGCGCGCCCGCGGCAGGTGCGGGCGGTCGGTTCAGCCGATTGTGAGCGCGCGGCGCCGCGAGGCGCCACCCGTATCGGGATTTGCGGGGTGGGCCGGGCGATCAGGCCCCGGCGGTGTCCTCGAGCGCGGCCTCAGTGCTGCCGGTCTCGAAGCGCACGATCCGGCCGCCCTTGGTGCGGTGCACGGCCTCGAAGCGGCCAGCGTGCAGCTCTTCGAGCAGCACTTCGGGGCTCGTGATCGGCCGCTCGAACCCGGTCGCGAAGACGCCGATGCCCTGCGTCGAGTGCGCGTCGCTGCCGCCCGTGCCCCGCAGCCCCGCGAGTTGCGCGACCTCCGCCGCGAACTCGTTCTCGCGCGGCGTGTTCGCGCCGTTCGCGATCTCGATGCCGTGCACGATCTTGAACACCTCGAGCTGCTCGGCGGCCTCCGCCGGCGTCATCTCGAACTTCACGCCGGTGCGCATCGCGGTCACCGGGTCGAAGAGGCGCCGGAACGGGTGCGCCACGATCAGGAAGCCACCCACCTTGTCGAGCTCCTCGCGCAGCTTCGCCGCGCGGCGGATGCCCGGCAGGTATGCGTTGAGGCCGACCGCGATCATGTGGCCGAGGTCCGTCGAGACCTCCATGCCGAAGTTCACGAAGAAGTCGGGGTGCTCGTCCAGGAAGGCGCGCCGCTGGTGCGGCTCGAGCACCTTGTCGTGCTCGGTGATGTTCACGCCGGTCAGCCCGTTGCGGCTCGCGACCGCCACGAGCTCGTGCGGGTCGAGCATGCTGTCGGATGACCCGGCGAGCGTATGCACGTGCATCTCGAGGACCGAGGCCTGCAGCCCGTCGATGAGTTCCAGGTGGTCCCCCTCCCGAGATCCGGTGGCGCAGCATACGGGGCATTCCCGCGCTGCGTCACCCCGCGCGTTCAGCTCGGGCCGGCCAGCAGCGGCAGCAGCACGGCGAACGTCATCGCCGCGACGAGCGCGGCGCTCCACATCGGCCACGTCACGCGCCGCCGCACGAACGCAGCGCCGCCGAGCGCGACGACGCAGGCGGCCGCGATCCCGATCGAGAACGCGGGCTGCGCGGCGTGCAGGTAGACCGCGCCGAGCACCAGGCCGACGAGCGTCCACCCGAAGAGCATCGCGTTCGCGGCGACGATGCCGATCGCGCCGAAGCGCACCTGCGCCGGCAGGTGCGCGCGCGCCGCGGCATTTCCGGTCAGCGCGAAGAGCGCGATGGCGGTGCTGGCCAGCCCGCCGGCGGCGCCGGCGATGAAGCCGGCGAGGAGCACCCGCGCCGGGTCGAGATGGCCGGCCAGTAGCTGTGGGGCGTGCGGGAATGGCATCGCGATCAGGCCCCGGTCTCCGCGGCGGCCTCCTCGGCCGGCACGCGCTCCACGCGCAGCGCCTCGGCGCGCCCGAGCGTGCGCACCGCGAAGACGCGCGCCCCGGCCCGCTCGAAGTCTCGCCGCAGCTCGGAGATGATCGCCTCCTCGCGCAGCAGCAGGAACAGCGCGGGCCCGGCGCCGCAGAGGTGAAAGCGCGGCGTGCGCGCGGTCGCGGCGCCGTACCCCGCGTAGTGCGCGACCAGCTCCGGCTCGCTGCGCTCGATCACCGCCTCGAACGTGTTGACGAGGTCGCCCGTCGGCGGCGGCGCGCGCCGCGCGAGGCGCCGCGCCAGGCGCTCCGCCCGCGAGCCGTCCGTGAGGTCGTGCGGGTGCAGCGCGCGGTAGCGGCGCGCGGTCTTGTCGGGCGGTGGCGGCACGGGCGGCACGAGGATCAGCATGCGCAGCGGGCGCAGGTCCGGCAGCGGCTCCACCTGCTCGCCGCGCCCGGTGCAGTGCGCCACACCGCCGTGGAGAAAGAACGGGACGTCCGAGCCGAGCGACTCCGCGACGGGCGTCAGACGCGCCGCGCCCCAGCCGAGCCCCCACAGCGCGTCGAGCCCGCGCAGGACGGCGGCGGCGTCGGACGAGCCGCCGCCGAGCCCGGCGGCGGGCGGCACGCGCTTCTCGAGCGCGACACGCACGTCGGGCGCGCGGCCGGCGGCCGCGGCGAGCGCGCGCGCCGCGCGGCCGGCGAGGTCGTCCGCGGCGTCGATGCCGCGCGTGAACTCGCCCGCCAGCCGCACGTCGAGGCCGGCGCCGGCCGGAGCCGCGAACAGGGTCACGCGGTCCGCAAGGTCGATCGTCGCCATCACCGTGTCGATGTCGTGGTAGCCGTCGTCGCGCCGCCGCGTGACCTCGAGCGCGAGGTTGATCTTCGCCGGCGCGATCACGCGCACGCCGCCCACCGCGGGCGTCCCGGCGGCGGCGCCGTCAGGCCGGGACATCGACGGCCTCGGGGTGGCGCTCGCGCAGCACGCGGAAGAGCCGCTCCCAGTCGCCCATCTCGAGGTGCTGAGCGCGCAGCGCCGGGTCGAGCCCCACCGCCTCGAGCGCGTCGGTGACCTGCGCGTTCGACAGCCCGAGCGCCCCGGGCAGCGAGTTGTGCAGCTGCTTTCGCGGACTCACGTACCCCGCGCGGAGCAGCTCGAAGAAGACGCGGCGCTCGTGGTCGTCGAGGTCGATCGCCGGCGCCGGGCGCCGGTCGATGGCGATCACGGCCGACTGCACCCGCGGCTGAGGCCAGAACGCCGCCGCCGGCACGTCGAACAGCGCGCGCGGCTCGCCGTAGAACTTCACCGCCATCGAGAGCAGCGACTCGTGCCCCGGGCCGCCCACCATGCGCCGCGCGACCTCGCGCTGGACCATCACGATGATGCGCTCCGGCGCCGGGTCGGACTCGAGCAGGCGGCGGACCACCGGCTGCGTGATGTAGTACGGCAGGTTGCCGACCGCGACATACGGCGGCTCCGCGCCCGCCTCCTCCAGCAGCTCGATCGGCGCGAAGTCGAGGATGTCGGCGGCGAGCACGGTGAGGTTCGCGTGCGCCTCGAGCCGGCGCCGCGTCAACCCGGCGAGCTCCTCGTCGAGCTCCACCGCGACGACGCGCTCGGCGCGCGCGACCAGCTCCTCCGTCAGCCCGCCCGGCCCGGCACCGATCTCGAGCGCGGTCTCGCCGGGCCGGAACGCACAGGCGTCGGCGATATCGCCGAGCACGAACTCGTCGACGAGGAAGTGCTGGCCGAGCGCCTTCCGCGGCTCGACGCCGAGGCGGCGCAGGTACTCCGGCAGGTCGCGGGGGGCGTCGACCGACGCGGGCCCGCGGCGCGGGCCAGACGGCTTGTGCGGTCGACGTTTGCGCATGAAGACAATCGCGGCGTGCTGGTCGGCCCGGTGGGTGGAGGAGGAATGGTCGTGCCCCGCCGTCGAATCGCACCGAAAGCTTGCTGCCGCCGTCCGACTCAAGCCCGGCGACCCTGCGGCACCCGAGCATTCCGACTTACCGCTGCTTCCTTCCGGACCTGACGGGGTTCACAGCGCTTCGCCGCGCAGGACCAGGCTCTCAACGCCGCTCGACGGAGGCAGTCCCCTCGGGTACCGACCCTCGAGCGGGGATTCAGCCCCGCTGTAGCGGATTGCGGGTACAGGGCACCGCTAGCTCCCCGCCTAGCACGACCGCGCTGATCGTATCAGCGGCGCGGCGTGAGTGCGAAGCGGCCCCGCCGCCCGCGCTTCGAGCGGCGCCGCGTCACGGTGACGTTCGCTCCCGCAGGGCGCCGCCCGTACCCTGCGCTGCGAACGGGAGGACGCGATGCGGGGCAACATGGCGCGACGCGGACGCCGCGTGGTGCGCGTCGCGACGATGTTCGTCGCGCGCTCGCGACCGGGCGGCCGACTGGCGCAGATCGTCTGTGCGCACGCGCCGGCGCTGCTGCCGGCCGAGCGCGTGATGGACGCCGGCGGCGCCGTGGTGATCCGTCACCCGCTTCCCGAGTTCCCCGGACACCTCGTGGTCGTTCCGAAGGCCTACGTGCGCTCGCTGTGCGCGCTCGTCGCATCGCGGCGGCTCGACGTCTTCCGCGACCTCCTCGCCGCGGCGCGCCTCGCGGCGCCGCTTGCCGGTGACGACGTCCTGCTCAGCATCAACATGGGCGGCCGGCAGGAGGTGGCACAGCTGCACGCGCACCTCGTGCCCGTCGCGCGCGCCCGCGTCCTGCTTGGCGGCACCGTGTGGACGGCGCCGCTCGACCTCGACGACCCGGAGCGCCTCCTCGCGGTGCTCGCGGAGGCTACGCGCGCCGCCGGCGGCTGCGATCCGCACGTCGACGGCTCGCTGGTGCTGCTCGGCTTCGCGGGGCCGACGCCGGAGCTGCGTGTGAGCCGCGCGGGAGGGTCGGCCGCGCCGCCGAGCTGCTTCGTCGACGCGCCGGGAGCGCCGCCGGAGCGTGACCCGGACGGCCGGTCTCACGCGCTCCGGTCAACCGTCACGCTCGGCGTCGAGCCGCGAGCAGGCGCTTGCCGGCCGACATCCGGTAGCCGTCCTCGATCAGGCTCGGCGAGCCCGTCCCAGTCGACCGGTTCGACGTCGAGCCGCACGCCCACCCATCCGCTCGGCCCGACGTACGGCGGGACGAAGTAGCGCGCCGGGTCCGCGGCCACCAGCTCGCGCTGTGCGTCGGGCGGCGCCTTGCACCAGACGGCGAGCCGGCCGTCTTCGTGGTGGTTGTCCATGTACATGGCGAAGCTCTTCGTGCGGACCGCGAAGGCCGGGCGGTGCTCGGTGCGCTCGTGCGCCTCCGGCAGCGCCAGGCAGATCGCGCGCACGCGCTCCAGCGTCTCGTCGCTCATCGCAGCCGTCTCCGCTCCGCGCGCCCCGGCACGCCGCGCGCCCGGCACGCATGCTCCGCGATCGCCGAGGGCCGCGGCAACCGGCCGCGGCCCCCGGTGGTGTGCCCCATCGCACGGCGTCGCGCCACCCGCGCGGAGCGGTTAGCCTCTAGCCCGACCACGGCCCCGCCGGGCCGTCCGGCGCGGCGGCCCGGGAGGCCCGCCCGGGCCGGAGGCGCGGCATCGAGGAGGATTCGTCCGTGCGCGTGCTCTCGCTCAGCCATCGCATGCAGCACCGGCTCGTCGACAACCACTCGATTCTTCAACGCGCCGACCCTGTTCGATTACGATGCCATCGTCGTCGACGCCGGCGGCGTGTTCGACTCGATTCGGCTCGCCGCGCGCGCCGAGGACGAATACCAGACGTTCGCAGACCTCGCGGTCGTCAACGGCAGCTCGGTCGACGGCGTCGTCGGCATCGCCGACGTGCTCCGCCGCCGCCGCGAGGAGTTCGTGCGCGCGCTCGAGCGCGGCGCGGTCGTCGTCGTCTACGCGCACCCGCCCGCGCTGCTCACCGCGGTGCAGGGCATGCCGGGGCTCGACCGCTACTTCTTCCTCCCCGCCCCGACCGGCCTCGCCTGGGACGCCACCACCGTGCGCGGAGGCGAGGGCACCACGCTGGCCATCGCCGATCACGACCATCCGCTCGTGCGCGTGCTGGACCTCCTGCGCCAGGACCTGCTCTACCGCGCCTACCTCGACGACCGCGCCCCCGGCTTCGCCGCCGCGCGGCCGCGCGTGTTCGCGCGCTCCGCGGGCGGCGGCGTGCTCGGCGTCGACTTCCCCGTGCTCAACGGCCGCGTGATCTTCATGCCCACGCCGCGCGAGGTCGGCGCCGCGTGGCTCGTCGCCGCGGAGGGCGAGGCGACGGTCGAGGCGATGCGCGAGCTGCTGCGCCAGCCCGACGAAGACCGCCCGCGCTGGGTGATCGACACCGACGTTCCCGGCCTCGACGCGCTCAAGCGCACGGCCGATACGACCCGCATCGCGCGCGAGCGCGCGACCGGCGAGGAGGAGACGGCGGCGGCGGCGCTCGCGTCGCGTGCCGCGCTGCGCGATGTGCTCTGGGAGGGGGCCGAGTATCGCCTGCTCCCCGCCGCGATTGCCTGCGCCGAGCTGCTCGGCTTCGAGGTGCAGGAGGCGGGCGACGGGCACACCGTCCTGTCGGCCGCCGAGGGCGAGCTGCACGTGGTCGCGGAGGGCGCACGGGGCGCCGTTGAGATGGGGCCGCACTACCGCCTCCGCCGGCACCTCGACGAGCTGATCGAGCGCCGCGCCGAGCCCGTCCGTGGCCTCGTGGTCGCGAACGGCGAGCGCCTCCAGCAGCCGGAGGAGCGCGCCCGCGAGTACGTCGACGCGCTCCGTGTCGCCGCTGAGGCGACGGGCTACGCGCTCATCACCTCGCGCTGGCTCTTCGTCGCGGCCGTCGCCGCGCTCGAGGGCCTCCCGCAGGAGACGCTGGCCGCGATCCGGCGACGACTGCTCGAGACGAACGGCGTCGTGGAACTGACCGACCTGCTCGTGCCCGACGATGCGGATGCGGATGCGGCGACGACGCAGGTGGAGTCGACCACCGAGGGCGCCGGCGACTGAGTCCGCGTCCGCTGGCCCGCTACGCCAGCGCGCGCACGATCTCCGTGGGAGCGTCGTAGTCCACGCCTTCCACCTCGAACCCGAAGAGCCGCGCGAAGTCGTGCTTGTAGCCGGCGTAGTCGGTCGTCTCCGCGAGGTTCTCGGTGCTGACACGCCGCCAGTACTCCGTGATCGCCTCCTGGATCTCCGGCCGCATCTCGCGGTCGTCGAGCCGGATGCGAGCCTCGTCGTCGACCGTCGGCGTCGCGCCCGGTCCGACGTGGTCCCGGAACAGCCGCACGATCTGGTCGACGGCCGTCTCGTAGAGCCCCCGCTCCTTCATCACCTTGAAGAGGATGCTCATGTAGAGCGGCACCGCCGGGATCGCGGCCGACGCCTGGGTCACGACGCCGGTGTTGATGCTCACCCACGCACCGCCGTCGCACGCCGCGTGCATCAGGGCGTCGAGCTCGCGTGCGGTGTGCTCGAGGTGCTCCTTCGCGCGGCCAATCGTGCCGCGGCGATAGATGGCGGCGGTGAACTCGGGGCCGATGTACGAGTACGCGACCGTGCGGCAGCCGCGCGCGAGCAGCCCGGCGTCGCGCAGCTGTTCGATCCACTCGCGCCAGTCCTCGCCGCCCATCACCTTCACGGTCGAGGCGATGTCGTCCTCCGTCGCCGGCTCGATGCCGGCCTCGGTCACGCGCTCGTTGCGCAGGTCGAAGCCGAGGCCGGTGTATGGCTCGCCGATCGGCTTGAGCACGCTGCTCCAGTGACCGCCCTCGGGCCTGGCGCGGCGCGGCGCGGCGAGCGAGTAGACAATCATGTCGACGGGACCGAGGCCGCCACGCAGGCGCGCGATCACCGCGTCCTTCACGTCCTGCGAGAAGGCGTCGCCATTGATGGTGGCAAGCGTCAGCCCCTGATCGCGGGCGAGGCGGTGCGCCTCCGCGAGGTTGTACCAGCCGGCGGTGGCGGTCTTGTCGTCCTCGGGCTCGCGCTCGAAGCAGACGCCGAGCGTGCGCGCTCCGTAGCCGAAACAGGCCACGAGCGTGCTCGCGAGCCCGTAGCCCGTCGACGACCCGAGCACGAGCACGGTCCCGAGCTCGCCGCGCGGCAGGCCGGCTGCCTTCACGGTGTGCACCTGCTCGCGCACGTTGGCGGCGCAGCCGTCCGGGTGCGCGGTGAGCGAGATGAATCCCCGGATGCGCGGCTTCACGACCTGCTCGGCCATGCCCGTCCTTCCCGTGCGCGTCGGCTGTGTCAGGCTGCCCTGGTGACCCCTCACCGGTACGGCGCACCTTACCCCACGTGGTGGGCGGCCGCAGTCGGCGCGCGCCGGTCAGGCGCTACAATCCGGGCCGTCCGGCGGCGAACGGCCCCGCGTGAGCGGGCTGCGGCGCCCGCCGACTCACCGCTCGCACACGCTGCAGAGGAGCTCCACGATGCCGATGGTGCCGGCCGGATCCGTCAGCCTGGAGTACTTCGAGCGCGGCCCCTCCGGCGATGAGCCGGTCGTGCTGGTGCACGGCTACCGCTCGTCGGCGCGCATCTGGGACGGCGTGCAGCGCACCCTCGCCGACGCCGGCGTGCGCAGCGTCGCGGTCAGCATGCGCGGCGCCGGCGCCTCCGCGGTGACGCCGGACGCCGCCGACTACTCGGCCGCCAATTTCGCGCGCGACCTCGCGGCGGCCCTCGAAGGGCTCGGGATCGGGCGCTTCGTCCTCGTCGGCCACTCGATGGGCGCGAGCACCGTGACGAACTACGTGCGCGATCACGCCGACCGCGTACGCGCGCTCGTCCTGCTCGCGGGCGGCGCGCTCGCCGGCCGGGCGACGATGACGCCCGAGCAGGAAGCGGCCTGGCTGAAGAACATCGAGGGCTACCCGGGCAACATCAACCGCGAGTACTGGGAGGCCGAGCACGTGGGCCTCGACGCGGACGTGCGCGCGCAGCTGTGGCAGGACTGGCAGCGCGTGCCGCCTCAGCGCATGCGCGGGGTGCGCGAGGAGCCGCAGGACCTGCAGGCGGTGATCCGCTCGATGCCGGTGCCGACGCTCGTCTGCTTCGGCGATGCCGATCACACGGTTCCGCCCGAGGGCTCGGTGCGCTGCTACCTCGACCTGCCGAAGGAGGTGCGCCACCTCCACGTCTTCCACGGGGTCGATCACTCGCCGAACAGCATCATTCCGGAGCGCTTCACCGGCGTGCTGCGGCGCTTCATGGCGACGGCGGCGAGGGTCGAGGCACCGGCGCGCGTCGGCTGATCGCGCGGAGCCGCGGCGAGCGCCGCGGCGACGGAGGTCAGTCCCGCAGCTTGAGCACCGCCATGAACGCTTCCTGCGGGACCTCGACGGCGCCGAGCATCTTCATGCGCTTCTTGCCGGCCTTCTGCTTCTCGAGCAGCTTGCGCTTGCGCGTGATGTCGCCGCCGTAGCACTTCGCCAGGACGTTCTTGCGCATCGCGCGCACGGTCTCGCGCGCGACGACCTTTCCGCCGATCGCGGCCTGGATCGGCACGTCGAACATCTGCCGCGGGATCAGCTCGCGCAGCGCCGACACGAGGCGACGGCCCTGCACGGGCGCCTCCTCGGTCGGCACGATCGCCGACAGCGCGTCGACCGGCTCGCCGTTCACGAGCACGTCGAGCCGAGACACGCGCGCGGCGCGGTAGCCCTCGACCTGGTAGTCCATCGTCGCGTAGCCGGACGTGCGCGACTTCAGCTGGTCGTAGAACTCGACCAGGATCTCGGCGAGCGGGAGGTGGTAGCGCGCGAGGACGCGCGAGTCGCCCTCGTCGACCGCGTGGTCGAGGTACTCGACGCGGTCGTACTCGCCGCGCCGCTCGCTGACGAGCGCCATGATCGCGCCGAGGTACCGCGACGGCACGGTGATCGCCACGGCGACCCAGGGCTCGCGGATCTCCTGGATCTCGCCCGAGGGCGGCAGGTCCGCGGGGGAGTCGACGACGATCTCCTCGCCCGTATGCCTGGTGACCTGGTACTCGACGGACGGTGCGGTGGCGACGAGGTCGAGCCCGAACTCCCGCTCGAGCCGCTCCTGGAGGATCTCCATGTGCAGCAGCCCGAGGAAGCCGCAGCGGAAGCCGAACCCCAGCGCGAGCGAGCTCTCCGGCTGCCACTGCAGCGACGAGTCGTTGAGCGACAGCCGCTCCAGCGCGTCCCGCAGCTCGCCGTAGGCGTCCGAGTCGCTCGGGTAGATGCCGGCGAACACCATCGGCTTGGCGGGGCGATAGCCGGGCAGCGGCGCCTCGGCGCCGTTGCGCTCGGTCGTCACCGTGTCGCCGACGCGCGCCTCCTGCACGCCCTTCAGGCCCGTCGCGATGTAGCCGACCTCGCCGGCCTCGATTGCGGAGGTGATCTCGGGCCCCGGCCGGAAGAAGCCGATCTCGATTGGCTCGAAGCGCTGGTGCTGCTGCATCAGCTGAAGCGTCTGCTTCGAGTCGACGCGCCCATCGAAGACGCGCACGTATGCGAGCACGCCCTTGAACGCGTCGTACTTGGCGTCGAAGACGAGTGCACGCAGCGGGGCGCCGGGGTTCCCCTTCGGCGCCGGCACGCGATCGACGACCGCCTGCAGGATCTCCTCGACGCCCTCGCCGGTCTTGGCCGACGCGAAGATCACCTCGTCGGCGCCGAAGCCGACCACGTCCATCAGCTCCTGCGCGACGCGCTCCGGCTCCGCCGACGGCAGGTCGATCTTGTTCACCACCGGGATCAGGGTGAGGTCCATGTCCATCGCCATGTAGACGTTCGCGAGCGTCTGCGCCTGGATGCCCTGCGTGGCGTCGACGACGAGGATGGCGCCGTCGCAGGCGGCGAGCGCGCGCGAGACCTCGTAGGCGAAGTCCACGTGGCCCGGCGTGTCGATCAGGTTGAGCGCGTAGCCCTCGCCGTCGCCGGCCGTGTATTGCATGCGCACGACGTGCGCCTTGATCGTGATGCCCTTCTCGCGCTCGAGGTCCATCGAGTCGAGCACCTGCTCGCGCATCTCGCGCTCGGAGATCGCGCCGGTGCGCACGAGCATGCGGTCGGCGAGCGTCGACTTGCCGTGATCGATGTGCGCGATGATCGAGAAGTTGCGGATGCGGGACGGCTGCATCGGTCCATCGTATCGGGGCGGGCACGCGGGGCATACGCCCCGCGTGCGGGCTCGCCGGCGCCCACCCAGACGAAGGGCCCGCCGTGAGGCGGGCCCTTCGCTTGTATCCGGCAGTGCGGATCAGACTCGGTGGCAGGCCACCCAGTGCATGGGCACGACCTCGCGGAACTCGGGGACGCGCTCGCGGCACTCGTCGACCGCGATTGGGCAGCGCGTGTTGAACACGCAGCCCGGCGGCGGCCGGAGGGGCGACGGCACGTCGCCCGTGAGGATGATGCGCTCGCGCTTGCGCTCGACCTCGGGGTCGGTGATCGGGACCGCGGAGAGCAGCGCCTTCGTGTACGGGTGCAGCGGGTTCTCGTAGAGCTCGTTCGAGTCGGCGAGCTCCATGATGTGCCCGAGGTACATCACCGCCACGCGGTCGGAGATGTGCCGCACGACGGCGAGGTCGTGCGCGATGAACAGGTAGGTCAGGCCGAACTCATCCTGCAGGTCCTCCAGCAGGTTGATGATCTGCGCCTGGATCGAGACGTCGAGCGCGGAGACCGGCTCGTCGCAGACGATGAAGTCGGGCTCGACCGCGAGCGCGCGGGCGATGCCGATGCGCTGGCGCTGGCCACCGGAGAACTCGTGCGGGTACCGCTTTGCGAACAGCGGGTTGAGGCCCACCGCGTTCATGATGTACTCGATGCGGTCGCGGCGTGCCTGGCCCTTGTAGAGGCCGTGAATCGCCATCGGCTCGCCGATGATCTGTCCGACGCTCATGCGCGGGTTCAGGCTCGAGAACGGGTCCTGGAAGATCATCTGCATGCGGCGGCGGAAGCGCCGCAGGTTCGAGCCCTTGAGCTTCGTGAGCTCGGTGCCGTCGAAGTTCACGGAGCCGGCCGTCGGGCGGTAGAGCTGCAGCAGCGAGCGACCGGTCGTCGACTTGCCGCAGCCGGACTCGCCGACGAGTCCGAGCGTCTCGCGGCGCATGACGTCGAACGAGACGTCGTCGACCGCGCGGACGTCGGCGATCTTGCGCTGGATGAACAGCCCCGCGGTGACGGGGAAGTACATCTTGAGGTTGCGCACCTCGACGAGGTTGTCGCGCTGTGTGGCGGTGGCGCGGGGAGCCGGGGCGGTGTCCGTCGTCATCGTGTCTCCCCTTGCCTAGGACGTCGCCGCGGGCGTGGCGGTGCCGCCCGCCGCGGCCATGTCGGCCGGGATGCGGGTGCGCTCGTCCGTCAGCGGATTGCGCCAGCAGGCGGCGGTGTGGTTCGGCCCCTTCTCCTCGAGTTGAGGGGGGTCGGTCTTGCACTTGTCGATTGCCCAGTCGCAGCGCGGCTCGAACGGGCAGCCGGGGATCGGCTGGATGAGCAGCGGCGGCTGGCCCTCAATCGTTGCCAGGCGCACGTGCTCCGTCGCATCGAGGCGGGGCACCGAGTGCAGCAGGCCGACCGTGTACGGGTGCCGGGCGTGCTTGAAGATGTCCATCGCGCTGCCGCTCTCGACGATCTTCCCCGCGTACATCACGTTGACGCGGTCGGCGTAGCGAGCGACCACGCCGAGGTTGTGCGTGATCACGAGGACGGCCGTGCCGAGCTCGCTCGACAGGCGCGCCATGATCTCGAGGATCTGCGCCTGGATCGTGACGTCGAGCGCGGTGGTCGGCTCGTCGGCGATCAGGAGCTTCGGGTTGCAGGAGAGCGCCATCGCGATCATCACGCGCTGGCGCATGCCGCCGGAGAACTGGTGGGGATAGTCGTTCAGGCGGCCGGCGGCCTCCGGGATGCCGACCATCTCGAGCAGCTCGACGGCGCGGGCGGTGGCCTCTTCGTCGTGCAGGCCGAGGTGGAGGGTGATCGCTTCCTTGATCTGCTGGCCGATCGTGAGGACCGGGTTCAGCGAGGTCATCGGCTCCTGGAAGACCATCGCGATGCGGTTGCCGCGGATGCTCCGCATCTCCGCGTCGTTGACCTTCAGGAGATCCTTGCCGTCGAACAGGATCTCGCCGTCGACGATCCGGCCCGGCGGGTTCGGGATGAGGCGGAGGATCGACATCGCGGTGACGGACTTGCCGCAGCCCGACTCGCCCACGAGCCCCAGCGTCTCGCCCTCGGAGAGGTCCCAGCTGACCCCGTCAACGGCGCGGACGACTCCCTCTTCCGTGTAGAAGTAGGTGCGGAGGTTCTTCACCTCAAGCAGCTTCGCCATGGACCCCCCTCACGTCGATCGACGTGAACTCCTGTGCGAACGTACCCCGTCACCGCTGACCAGCACTGGACGTCGCGTGCCGCACCGAGAGGGTGCTGGTGGGGAAGAGGAGACTCGAACTCCTACGCCTCTCGGCACGTGATCCTAAATCACGCTCGTCTGCCAGTTCCGACACTTCCCCACGGCGGGCTCACCCCCGGTGGTTCGTGTTGGTGAGCCCCCGGGGACTCGAACCCCGAACCGGCTGATTAAGAGTCAGCTGCTCTACCATTGAGCTAGAGGCCCCGCGCGCGACGGTAGCAAGCGCCCGATCGGGTGTCAACGAAATGGATACACGCGGACCATCCGCCCGATCTGACACCCGCGCGCCCACTCGATCGCCCACCGATCCGACCCCGCGCATCCCGGTTTTGCGCTCCGTCGCGGCCCCCGGTAGGCTTGCCTCCGAACCGCGCGACGCGGGTCCGCGGGCGGTTAGCTCAGTTGGTTAGAGCGCAGCGTTGACATCGCTGAGGTCATTGGTTCGAATCCAATACCGCCCACCATCGGCAGCGTAGACCCCATTCAGCTTTATGTCATGACTGCGCGCACGCGATGTTGCGCGTGCCGTCTCGCGTGCGCGCTGGTACGATCGCGCCCTGCCGTCTCCCGCGAGGGGGGCGCGACATGAGCGTCGACGGGGACACGTCCCGGCGAGGCGACGGCCGACAGAGAACCGGGGCCACTGGCTGCGAGCCCTGGAGCCGACCCGCCGCGATACCACCCCCGAGCCCGCGGGCGAACCCGCGGCGGCCGGCCCCCGTTACGGGTCAACGAGCTCCACCCGCGCGGCACCGCCGCGGCGGGCGGAGGAACTCGGGTGGAACCACGTGAGCGCGCCTCTCGTCCCGACGGACGGAGGCGCGTTTTGCATTCCCGGGAACCGGGCCGAGCGCAGAGGAGCGGACGATGAGCGACCAGGACGAGCAGCAGCGCCACGACGACGTGCCGTTCGATCAGCTGTCCCCGGAGGAGCGGCTCTTCCGCATGCGACACTCCGCAGCGCACGTGCTGGCCGAGGCCGTGCTCGAGATGTTCCCCGAGGCGAAGTACGCCATCGGCCCGCCGATCGAGAACGGGTTCTACTACGACTTCGACCTGCCCCGCACGCTCACGCCCGACGACCTGGAGCACCTCGAGGCGCGCATGCGGCGCAGCATCGCCGCCGACCTTCCCGTGCGCGGCGAATGGATCCCGAAGGACCGCGCACGCGAGATCTTCAAGAACCAGCCGTACAAGCTCGAGCTGATCGACGACATCCCGGACGAGACGGTCGGGCATTTCATGCACGGCGACTTCGAGGACCTCTGCCGCGGCGGCCACACCGAGCGCACCGGCCAGATCGGCGCGTTCAAGCTCACGCACACCGCCGGCGCCTACTGGCGCGGCGACGAGCACCGGCCGATGCTCCAGCGCGTCTACGGCGCGCTCTTCCCGACGCAGAGCGAGCTCGACGCCTACCTCAAGGCGCGCGAGGAAGCCGAGCAGCGCGACCACCGCCGGCTCGGCCGGGAGCTCGACCTCTTCCACCTCGACCCGATCTCGCCGGGCTCGCCGTTCTTCCACCCCAAGGGCGCGATTCTCTACAACGGCCTCGTCGAGTACGTGCGCTCGCTCTACCCGAAGTACGGGTACAGCGAGGTAATCACCCCGCAACTCTTCAACACCGACATCTTCAAGACGTCGGGTCACTACGACCTCTTCCCGGACATGTACAAGATGGCGGACGACGAGGCGGAGGTCGGCGTGAAGCCGATGAACTGCCCGGGCCACTGCTGGCTCTACAACGCGTCGCTGCACTCGTACCGCGACCTGCCGGTGCGCTTCGCGGAGTTCACGCGGCTGCACCGCAACGAGCGCTCCGGCGTGCTGCACGGCCTGACGCGCGTGCGGTCGTTCAGCCAGGACGATGCGCACATCTTCTGCACCCCCGAGCAGATGGACGAGGAGATCGAGCACGTCTTCGACATGGTGCGCGAGATCTACGGCGACCTCGGCCTCGGCGACGTTGAGGTGAAGATCGCCACGCGCGGCGAGCACTACATCGGCACGTCGGAGGACTGGGATCACGCCGAGGCGCTGCTCGAGGAGCGCGTGCGCGGCGCCGGGTGGGACTACGAGCTCGCACCGGGGGAGGCGGCGTTCTACGCGCCGAAGGTCGAGTTCCACTTCCGTGACGCGCTGGGCCGGTCATGGCAGCTCGGCACACTGCAGATCGACATGGGCATGCCGACGAACTTCGGGCTGAAGTACATCGGCGACGACGGCGCCGAGCACCGTCCCGCAATGCTGCACCGCGCGATCCTCGGATCGCTCGAGCGCTTCCTCGGGGTGTACATCGAGCACACGGAGGGCCGCTTCCCCCTGTGGCTGGCTCCGGTGCAGGCCGTGGTGATCCCGATCGCCGATCGGCACGTCGAGTACGCGGCGCACGTCGCGCGCGAGCTGCAGCGGCGCGGGCTGCGCATCGAGATCGACGACTCCAACGAGCGCATGGGCAACAAGATCCGACGCGCGCAGCTGCAGCGCGTGCCGTACATGCTCGTCGTGGGCGACCGCGAGGCGGAGGCGGAGGCCGTTGCGGTGCGCGATCGCACCGGCGACAACCTCGGCGCGATGCCGCTGTTCCAGCTGGCTGATCGCCTCGTCGACGAGCGCGACTCCCGGACGACGCAGGCACCGGTCGACGCCGCCCCGTAGCGGGGCGGCGCGTCGGCCGGAGCGGCGCTGCGCAGACGGGACTCTCACCCGTGCGTGACGGTGCGGGGCTGTTCGCGCCTGTTATATGGTGCCGCGCAGCCTGAGGGACTGGACCCGTGGATGGAGTCGTCGCATGCGTCGCCGTGGACTGACACTGGCCGGTGTGCTCGTCGCGCTGCTCGCACTGGGCACGATGTTCGTAGCCGCCTGCGGCGGCGGCGGTGGGGGCGGCGGTGGCGGCGGCGGTGGCAAGGCCGCCGAGGTGGCCAAGCAGTGGCTCGACGGCTGGCAGCGCAGTTCCGGGCCGCAGCGCGACGACATCACCGCCGGCCAGACGCGCCTGCTGCTGACCGGGGACCTGCGCACGAAGGCTCAGACCGCCACCACGGCGGGGAGCTCGCAGCGCCTCGACAAGGTCTACGACGGATTCATGGCGCTCCCCTTCCCGCCCGACAACGGCTACTCGGTCGTCTCAACCAAGACCGAGGGGGACACCGCCACGGTCGTGGTCCAGCTCAACTACACCGCCGCCGCCGCGGGGGCCGCGGCCTCCGCGGGCCTCATCCCCTTCGAGAAGGTGAACGACGCAAACCAGCAGGTCAGCGCGAACCCGCATCGGACAATCACGCTCAAGCAGGTCGACGGGAAGTGGCTCGTGGCGGCGATCGCCCAGTAGGCGGGGACGGCCGTTCGCCGGCGCCGGTGGGCGCGCGTGCAGCCGCGCGCTCGCGTCCGTCGGCCGCCGCCCCTTCGCCCCTTCCGTCGGCGGACGTCACCCTTGCCGGTGTCTGCGGCTCGTGTCAGGCTTACGCGCGGTCGGACGCAGGGTCGTCGGGAACTAGGTGACGCGGGCATGTTCAAGCGCATCCTGATTGCGAACCGCGGGGAAATCGCGCTGCGCGTGCAGCGCACCTGCCGCGAACTGGGCATCGAGACCGTCGCGGTCTACTCCGAACCGGATCGCAACGCGATGCACGTGCGGAACGCCGATGCGGCCGTCTGCATCGGGCCAGGCCCGGCGCTCGAGTCGTACCTCGTGATCGAGAAGATCATCGACGCCGCGAAGCAAACGGGCGCCGAGGCCATCCACCCCGGCTACGGCTTCCTCTCCGAGAACGCGCGCTTCGCCGATGCCGCCGACGCGGCCGGCATCACCTTCATCGGCCCGCCCGCATCTGCCATGCGCGCGATGGGCGACAAGGTGTCCGCGCGCCGCCTCATGGAGGAGGCCGGCGTACCGGTCGTCCCCGGCGCCAACGACATCGACGCCGGCGACCTCGCGACCGCGCGCCGCGAGGCGGAGCGCATCGGCTTCCCCTTGCTGGTCAAGGCGGCCGCCGGTGGCGGCGGCCGTGGCATCCGCCTCGTGCAGTCCACCGCCGACCTCGAGGGTGCGATGCGGGCGTCCGGCGCCGAGGCGGCCTCCGCCTTCGGCGACGCGACGATCTTCCTGGAGAAGTACGTCTCGCCCGCGCGCCATATCGAGGTCCAGGTGATGGCCGACGCGCACGGTACCGTGCGCGCCTTCGGCGAGCGCGAGTGCTCGATCCAGCGCCGCAACCAGAAGCTGCTCGAAGAGGCGCCCTCGATCGCGGTGTCGCCGGCCCTGCGCGAGCGGCTGTGCGACGCGGCCATCGCGGCGGCACGCAGCTGTGGGTACCGCAACGCCGGCACCGTCGAGTTCCTCGTGGATCGCAACGACAACTTCTACTTTCTCGAGGTCAACGCGCGGCTCCAGGTCGAGCACCCGGTCACCGAGCTCGTCTACGGCGTCGACCTCGTCGCGATGCAGATCGCGGTGGCGGCCGGCGAGCGCATTCCGGAGCAGACCGGTCCGCTCGAGCCGCGCGGCTGGGCGATCGAGTGCCGCATCAACGGCGAGGATGCGTACAACAACTTCGTGCCGTCGGTCGGCCTCGTCGAGTTCGTGCAGTGGCCGATGGGCCCCGGCGTGCGCTTCGACACGATGCTGTTCGACGGTCTCGACGTGCCCGTGTACTACGACTCGCTGCTCGGGAAGCTCATCGTCTGGGCCGAGACGCGTGAGCTTGCGGTGCTGCGCATGAAGCGCGCTCTCGTGGATCTCATCGTCGTGGGCGTGCTGACGAACCAGCCGTTCCACCTCGCGCTGATGGACCACCCGGACTTCCGGTCGGGCGACTTCAGCACGGGTTGGATGGAGGCACAGTTCCAGATGCCGGCATTGCCGCAGGACGATCCGCGCAGTCGGACCGCGCTGATGGCGGCCGGCATCGCGGCGAGCCTCGTGAAGGCCGCGCCGACCGTCGCGAGCGGCCCGGTGAGCACGGCGAGCCGGTGGCAGCGCGCGGCGCGGTCCCGGGCGGTCGGCATGCGTGTCGAGGGGGGAGGCGTGCGCGGATGGCGTCGCGGCATCGTTTCCAGCTAGACGGCGTCGCGCACAACGTGCTCGTCGACGAAGTCGACGGCCGGTTGAGCGTGCAGATCGACGACGACGAGCCCGTGCTCGTCGACGCGACGGCGTCGGGCGTGCCCGGGCTGATCTCGATGATCGTCGGCGAGCGGCCCAGCCACGCCTACGTCTCGCGACTCGCCGGGGGCTACCGCGTGATCGTCGACGGCCGCCCGTTCGAGATCGGCTCCGCGACCGCCGGTGGGCGGCAGCGCGGGGCAGTTGGCGGCGCGGCGGACCCGCCGGGACGCGTCTCAGCGCCGCTCGCCGGCGTCGTCGTCGACGTGCGGGTCGAGGTCGGCATGACGATCGCCGCGGGCCAGAGCCTCGTCGTGATCGAGGCGATGAAGATGCAGAACGAGGTCCAGGCGCGCCACGGCGGCACGATCACCGCGGTGCACTGCGCCAAGGGCGGTCGCGTGGAGAAGGGCGACCTCGTCGTCGAGTACGACGTGGACGAATAGGCGAATTGGCGGGGGGTGCCCCGCCATGTTGCGGGGTGATTGACCGACACGCGTTGTGACCGGGCTCCGACCGGAATGCTAAGATTTCGAGGTGGCGCCGCCCCCGAGTGGGCGAGCGTCGCATGGTTGTCAGTCGCGAGTACTCGCGCCGTCGGGCGCGGGCGCGGCGGGAGTTGGAAGGGTTCGTTCTATCGCCAAGGAACTGCGCATCAATGAGCGCATCTACGCGCCGCGGGTCCGCCTGATTCGCGGGGACGAGCAACTCGGCATCGTTCCCATCGCAGAGGCGCGCCAGCTCGCAGAGGAGGCCAGCCAGGACCTCGTCGAGATTGCGCCGAACGCCGATCCGCCCGTCTGCAAGATCATGGACTACGGGAAGTTCAAGTATCAGCAGGCGAAGCGGGAGCGGGAGTCGCGCCGCGGGTCGAAGCAGACCGAGTTGCGTGAAGTGCGGATGCGGGTCAAGATCGACACGCACGACCGTGAATTCAAGATCCGGACGGCTCGCAAGCTGCTGCTCGACGGGGACAAGGTCAAGGTCTCCGTCATGTTCCGAGCGCGCGAGATCACGCACCCGGAGGTCGCCCGGGAGCTGCTCGACAAGTTCTACGAGCCGCTCAAGGACGTCGCGGACCAGGAGCGTGCACCGCAGCTCGAAGGTCGATTCATGACCATGACGCTCGACCCGACCAAGAAGGCTCGGTCGAGCGCCGCGAGCGCGCAGTCCAAGGAGCGAGAGGCCGAGTCGGCCCGGGAGCCTGCCCCGGCCGCCGCGGAAGGCGACTAGTCGATGCCCAAGATGAAGACCCACAAGGGCACCGCGAAGCGGGTCAAGGTGACCGGCTCCGGCAAGCTCATGGTGCGCTGGATGAACCCGAAGCGGAACAAGCGAAGCCATGAGAAGAAGCTCCAGCTGATCCGCCGTCGCCACCCGGTCGACGCCTCGCTGGCGAAGACGATCGGGAAGAACCTGCCGTACACGGACGCGGCCCGCTAGCCGCCGCGCACTCACCAACCCGCCGCACGAGACCGAGGATCGACGATGCCCCGAGCCCAGAGCCAGGTTCCCGCACACCAGCGCCACCGCAAGGTGCTGAAGCTGACCGAGGGGCACCGCGGCAAGCGCCGGACCAACTACAAGGTCGCGCACGAGTCGATGATGCACGCGCTGCGGTACGCGACCGACCATCGGCGCGATCGCAAGGGTGACTTTCGACGGCTCTGGATTGTGCGCATCAACGCGGCCGCGCGCCTGCATGGCCTGTCGTACAGCCGGCTGATCGACGGCCTGAACAAGGCCGGCGTTGAGATCAACCGCAAGATGCTCGCGGACCTCGCGGTGCGCTCGCCTGAGACCTTCGGCAAGCTCGCTGACCGGGCGAAGGCCGCTGCTGCCTGATTCCCAAACCCGCATGACCTCGACACAGCCGCCCACCCGGGCGGCTGTGTTGTGTTTCGGCTAGCCCACCCGCGACCCGTAAGTGACCAGGCGAAAGCCGAGCCGCCGCGTCACGAGCTCGCGCTGCGGTGTCGCGAGCCGCCGCATGATCCCGCCCCACTCGCCTTCCACGCGCTCGGCAAACGCGCGCTCCACGTCCGGGTCGAGCGCGACGCGCAGCTCCAGGAGCACGCGCGTCGCCCCGCCGCTCCCCGTGTGCTCCTCGTACGCGAAGCGCAGCTCGGCGCCGTAGTGCGGCTCCGGGAGCGCGGCCCGGACGACGCGCACGAGGTGCTCCAGCGCGGTCCAGGCGCCGGGCACTTCGAAGAGGAGGTGCACCGCGCGCTGGTCGACGGGGATCGAAAGGCTGTCGGGGCGCGCCATCCGCCGGTCCTCCCCGAACCAGCGGAAGAACAACACCGCCAGCGCGGCGATCACCATGAGGCTCCCGACGAACCAGAGCAGCAGCCCGGCCAGCTGCTGGTCCACGAGGTGCGACAGCCCGAGCGCCGCCGGCGCACCCGCGTACGTCGCGTAGAGCGGGCGGTCGTGGAACGCAAAGATGATGCCCGGCACCTTCGGGAAGACGAACGGCAGGAAGAGATAGACCAGCCCGCCGAGGTATGGCAGGCGCCGCGCCTCGGGCATCGGGCCGACGAGCCGCCACCAGAACGCCAGGCCGCTCAGGAGCCACGCCATGGTCACGAGGAACGCGCTGCCCGGGTGCCCGGCGGCGGCGTCCGCCACCCGGGGCAGGAACGTGACGAGCAGCACGACGCCGAGCAGTGGCACGGTCAGGCCCGGGTGCGAGAGCGCGCGCCCGACGCGCCTCGGCAGCGGGATGCGGTCGGCCAGCGCGCGCGGGGTGCCCAGGAGGAGCAGCGGCGCGACGACCATCGTGAGCAGCAGGTACTGGGCGGCGCGCGCGCTCAGCAGGTAGCCGGCGGCGAGCGTGCCGAGCGGCCAATCAAGGCTCGCCCAGAGCACCAACGTTCCCGCGGCAAAGAACGACGCCTGGCGCGCGGAGGCCCGGCCGGGTCCCGCCCGCAGCATCCAGGCGACGTAGATCAGGACAGGTATGGCCACGACCGCCCAGACGCCGGGCTGGGGCCGCCATGCCCAGTCCCACGCGATGCCGCTGGCCGACGGCCACCAGCTCCAGCTCACCAGCGCCCCCGTGTGCGCGAATCCCGGCGTTCGAGAAGCGTGAGTCGACTCCGTTCGATTGTAGGGCAGCCCCGCAGGTCGGCCGGCTGTCCCTAGCCAGCGCTCGCGATACGCTCGACGGCGCTCGCAATTCCCATCCGCTGTCCACCGTCCGGCGCCCGTCTGAGGGGTCCTGTCATGGCTGAGCGTCCTCGCTCTTCCGGCACCGTTTCGCGGGGCGCGCTCGCCGCCTGGGGCCGGACCGCGGCCCGTCATCCGTGGCGCGTGATCGGCGCCTGGCTGCTGCTCCTCGTCGTACTGGCCGTCGTCGGCCGCTCGCTGCACGGCCGCTACACCAACGACTTCAGCATCGGCGGCACCGAGTCGCAGAGTGCGCGCGACCTGCTCGAGGCTCGCTTCCCGCAGCAGGCCGGCGATGCCGCGACGATCGTGTTCGACGCTCCGCAGGGCATCGCGAGCGCCCCCGTGCGGAGCCAGGTCGAGGCATTGCTCGGGCGCGTCGCGAAGCTGCCGGGGGTCGTCGGCGTCAGCTCCCCGTACGACAACCCCGCGGCGTTCGTGAGCCGGGACGGCCGGATCGCCTATGCCACCGCACAGTACGCCACGCGCGCGTCGACGGTTGCCCCGGAGAGCATCGACGCCCTGTTCGCCGCGGTCGACGCGGCGAACGCGCCCGCCCAGGGCCTGCGCGTGGAGGTGGGCGGGCCGGTGGCGCAGGCCGGCGAGCAGACGCCGCCCGGCCGCTCCGAGATCATCGGGCTCGTCGCCGCCGCGGTCGTGCTGATGCTGGCGTTCGGGTCGGTCGTCGCGGCGGGGATGCCGATCGTCACCGCGCTGTTCGGCCTCGGCTCGGGCATCCTGCTGATCGGGCTGCTGACGCGCGTGTTGCCGATGAGCCAGTTCACACCGGCCTTCGCCTCGATGATCGGGCTCGGCGTCGGCATCGACTACTCGCTGTTCATCCTCACGCGCTTCCGCGAGGAGGTGGGACGCGGCGCCCCGGTACCCGACGCCGCGGGAGTCGCACTGAACACCGCCGGCCGCGCCGTGATCTTCGCCGGCGTCGCCGTGGCGATCGCGTTGCTCGGGCTGTTCGTGGTCGGCATCAAGTTCATCGCCGCGCTCGGGCTGGCCGGCAGTGCCGTCGTGCTCGCCAGCGTGCTCGTCGCCACCACGCTGCTGCCCGCGCTGCTCGGGCTCGTCGGCCCGCGCATCGACCGCTGGAGCATCGCGGCGTTGCAGTCCACGGACAGCGCCGACCCGCGCAGCATCTGGTATCGCACCGCTGACCGAATCCAGCGCCGGCCGCTGGTCGCGGCGCTGGTCGCGCTCACGGTGCTGCTGCTGCTCGCGATGCCGGCATTGCGGCTGCGTCTCGGCAGCGCCGACGCCGGCAACGATCCGACGTCGCTGCACACGCGTCGCGCCTACGACCTACTGTCGCAGGGCTTCGGCCCCGGCTTCAACGGGCCGCTGCTGCTCGCCGTCGACCTGCCCGCCGGCGCCGGCGAGGCGGCGCTCGCGTCGCTCGTGCAGGCGATCGGCGCCACGCCCGACGTCGCGGCGGTCACGCCTCCGCGGCTGAACGCGGCGGGCGACGCGGCGATCATCACAGTGTTCCCGAAGAGCGCGCCGCAGGACGCCGCCACCTCAGCGCTCACGCACGTGCTGCGCGACCGGGTGATCCCGCAGGCGACGCGCGGCACCGCCGTGCAGGTCTACGTCGGCGGCATCACCGCCGCCTTCGAGGACATCGGCACGCTGATCAGCGCGCGCCTGCCCTATTTCTTCGCGCTCGTGATCGGGCTCAGCTGCGTGCTGCTGATGGTCGTCTTCCGCTCGATCGCGGTGCCGCTGAAGGCCGCGGTGATGAACCTGCTCTCGATCGGCGCTGCGTACGGCGTGGTGGTGGCGATCTTCCAGTGGGGCTGGCTCGGGCCGCTCCTGCACACCGGGCGACCGGGACCGATCGAGTCGTTCCTGCCGATGATGTTGTTCGCCATCCTCTTCGGCCTCTCGATGGACTACGAGGTCTTCCTGCTCTCCCGCATCCGCGAGGAGTACGTGCACGGGAGGACCAACCGCGAGGCCGTGACCCGCGGCCTGAGTCAGACCGCGCGCGTGATTACGGCCGCGGCGTCGATCATGGTCGCGGTGTTCCTCAGCTTCGCCTTCGGGGATAGCCGCGTGATCAAGGAGTTCGGCGTCGGGCTCGGGACGGCGATCCTCGTCGACGCGACGATTGTGCGCATCGTGCTGGTGCCGTCGGTGATGGCGCTGCTGGGCGACGCGAACTGGTGGATGCCGCGCTGGCTCGACCGCCTGCTCCCACGCCTGCAGATCGAGGGGCCGAGCGCGGTCGACGACGAGGCACCAATCCTTGCCGGTGGTCGCTGACGGCTAGGCGCGCTGGACCGCGGCGAACTGGCGCTCGAGGCGCTTCAGGATCTTCGCCTGCTCGCGGTTGGCGTCGTCGGTCGTGAGCGTGCGGTCCGGCGCCTGGTAGCGAATCGCAAACGCGAGCGACTTCTTCCCGGCCGGAAGCTGGTCGCCCCGATAGACGTCGAACGGCCGCGCATCGGCCACGAGCGGTGACCCTTCGATCACCGCCTGGATTGCGCCCGCCGCGACGTCTGCGTCGACCACGACCGCGAGGTCCTGCTCGACCGCGGGGAACCGCGACACCGGCGTCGTCTCCACGCGCGCCGGCACGTGCGGCAGCAGGCGCGCGAGGTCGAGCTCGAAGAGCACGACCGGCTGCCCGATCTCGAACTGCTCCAGCGTCTGCGGGTGCACCTCGGCGAGCAGACCGACCTCCTCGCCGCCCGCGCGCAGGCGTGCGGTGCGGCCGGGCATCATCGCGTACTCGCGGTCGGGGACGTACTCGAGCGGCACCCCGAGCTCGTGGGCGACCGCCTCGACGACGCCCTTCGCGTCGAAGAAGTCGAGGCGGCGCGCCGTGGCGCGTCCCCAGCGGTCGGTCTCGACGCCGCTGACCGCCCCGACAATCAGCTCGTGCTCGTCGGGGAGCGGCGCCCCCGGATCGTCGCCGCGGCGCGGGAGATACGCGCGCGCGGCCTCGTAGACGACGATTTCGTTCGCGCCGGCGCGGATGTTGCGCTCGGCGACCTCGAGCAGCGCGTGGCGCAGCGTCGGTCGCAGCACCTGGCGGTCGGACGAAAGGGTGTTGCGCAGGCGCAGCGGGCGGATCACCGCGAGGTCCTCGGGCGCCATGACGCGCGACAGCACCTCGACGGTCGTCAGCGCATAGGTGATCACCTCCTGCGCGCCGGCCCGAGCGAGCGCCTCCCGCACGCGGTCGCGCAGTGCCGGCAGCGGCCGCGGTTCCCACGCCGGGATGCGGCCGCGGATCGTCGTGCCGGGCAGGCCCTCGTAGCCGGCGAGCCGCAGCACCTCCTCCGCGACGTCGTCGGCGATCGCGACGTCGGTCCGCCACCACGGCGGGCGCACGACGAAGCGGCCCTCGGCGCGCTCGCCGTCGGATTCCGGGACCGCGAACCCGAGCGCCTCGAGGATCGCAACCACCTGCGGCGTGGCGACGTGCATGCCCAGCAGCGTGTCGAGCCGCGCGCGCGCCAGCGTGACGGTCGGGCGCTCGAGCGGCGCCGGGTAGACGTCGACAACGCCGGCGCGCGCGGTGCCGCCGCAGAGCTCGACGAAGAGCTTCGTCGCGCGCCGCGCCGCGTGGATCGCGAGCTCCGGCGAGAGGCTGCGCTCGAAGCGCGCCGACGCCTCGGAGCGCAGGCCGAGCCGCGTCGATGCGCGGCGAATGCTCGTCGGGTCGAAGCGCGCGGCCTCGAGCAGGATGCGCGTCGTCGACGGCGTGACCTCGGTCGCCTCGCCGCCCATCACGCCGGCGAGCGCGATCGGCCGGCTCGCGCCGGAAGCGTCGCGGTCGGTGATGAGGAGCGTGTCGGGCGTCAGCGCGCGCTCCTGGCTGTCGAGCGTCGTGAGCCGTTCGCCGTCGCGCGCCGTGCGCACCACCACCGTGCCGCGCACGCGGTCGAGATCGAAGGCGTGCAGCGGCTGGCCCTGCTCGAGCATGACGTAGTTGGTGATGTCCACGACGTTGTTGATCGGGCGCATGCCCGCGGCGCGCAAGCGGTCCTGCATCCACGCCGGCGAGGGGCCGACGGCCACGCCCTCGATCACGGTCGCGACGTAGCGCGCGCAGAGCGCGGCGTCCTCGATCTCCACGGCGACCGCGTCGGCCGCCGGCGGACCCTCCGCCGCGTACGACTCGTCGGGCACGCGGAGCGTCCCGCCGACGATGGCCGCGACCTCGCGTGCGATGCCGACCATGCTCGTCGTGTCGGCGCGGTTGGGCCACGTGTGCACGTCGATCACGACGTCGCCGAGGTAGTCGGCGAGCGGCGTGCCGATCGCGGCGTCGGGCGGCAGCACGAGGATGCCCTCGTGCTGCTCGGAGAGCCCGAGCTCGCGCTCCGACAGCACCATGCCGGAGGACTCGATGCCGCGGATCGTCGCGGGCTTCAACCGCGAGGGCTTGCCGGTGTGGCCGTCGAAGAGCTCGGCTCCGGCGCGCGCGAAGGCGATGCGCTGCCCAGCCGCGACGTTCGGCGCGCCGCACACGACGCGCTGCGGCGCGGGGCCGCCGTAGTTCACGGTGGCCAGGCGGAGGCGGTCGGCATCAGGGTGCGGCTCCACGCTCAGCACCTCGCCCACGGTGACCAGGTCGCGATCCCAGTCGCCCCCGACGCGGCGGATGCCCTCGACCTCGGACGACGCCTCGGTGAGGCGATGCGCCAGCACGTCGACGTCGAGGTCGGCGGGCAGGTCCACGTAGTCGCGCAGCCATTTCAGTGACACGAGCATGGCGCAGAGTCTGGATCATCCGGGCGTTGCGGGCGAGCGGCGGGACGGATCGATGCCGCGCAGTTCGCACGACGGCGGGCCGATCCCGACGCGCATCCAGTGGGGACCGGCACAGCGCGCCCGAGGAGCGGCTAGTTCCACTCCATCCCCAATGGTGGCTAACGCAAGCGCCCCCCGTGAGCGATCGACTGCTTACGTGCGATGGCGGCCGGCAGGACGCGAGGGTGCGACCCGCGTGCGCGTGCGGCTTCCCTCTCGCCTGCCTTCGCGTGCGGGCGGTCGCGACTAGAACTGGCGCAGGAAGCGGAGGTCGTTCGCGTAGAAGTTGCGGATGTCGTCGATGCCGTACTTCAGCATCGCGATGCGCTCGGCGCCCATCCCGGCCGCGAAGCCCGTGTAGCGCTCCGGGTCGTACCCCGCCGATGCGACAATCTCGGGGTGCACCATGCCGGCGCCCATGATCTCGAGCCACCCGGAGCCCCGGCACACGGGGCACCGCGGGTCGTTGCCGGGGCAGTTGAAGCAGTCGACGGCGAGCTCGACGCCCGGTTCGACGAATGGGAAGTAGGAGTTGCGCAGGAGGACGCGTCGCTCGGGTCCGAACATCTGTCGCGCGAACTCCTGCAGCGTGCCCTTGAGGTCGGCCATCGAGATGCCCTCGTCGACGGCGAGCACCTCGACCTGGTGCATCATCCACTCGTGGGTCGCGTCCGTGGCCTCGTAGCGATAGCAGCGGCCCGGCACCACGATGCGGATCGGCGGCTCGTGCACGTCGAGGTAGCGGATCTGCATCGGGCTGGTGTGCGTGCGCAGCAGCAGCGGGTTCCGGCCGTCGACGTCCTCGTCCACCCAGAACGTGTCCCACATGTCGCGCGCGGGATGATGCTCCGGGATGCGCAGGCGCCCGAAGTTGTAGTCGTCGAGCTCGACCTCGGGTCCTTCGATCGCGGCGAAGCCCATGCGGCCGAAGATGTCGAGGATCTCCTGCAGCGTGCGCGTGACCGGGTGCAGCCGGCCGGGCCGGCGCGGTCGCCCCGGCAGCGTGACGTCGAGCGCGTCGCCGGCCGAGCGCGCGAGCGCGGCTTCGCGCAGCTCTGCCCGACGTGCGTCGAGCGCGGACTCCAGCGCGTCCTTCGCGGCGTTCGCGGCCTGTCCGACCGCGCGGCGTTCGTCGGCGTCGAGCGCTCCGATGCTGCGCAGCACCTGCGTCAGCGCACCGGAGCGTCCGAGCACGCGCGTGCGCCACGCGTCGAGCGCCGCTTCGTCGTCGACCGCAGCGAGCGACGCGCGCGCCTCTGCCTCGATCTCCGCGATGCGATCCATGCCGGTGCTCGTCGTCATGCGAGCGAGTCTACGGAACGCTGCGCGTGCCTTCCACAGCGCGATCGCCGGGGTCGTGTGCGACGCGACCATGGCCGCGCGCGACCGCGCCATCGCCTCGCGATCGATCACCGCGAAGCGCGTGCGTCGCGCGCGATCGTGACGCACGCAAGATCGGGGTGGTGGGTATGTCGCACAACGCGAAAACCGTTGACACTCTTTCATTACGCAGCGCACGATGCTCGGACAACGGGCATGCGCACTGCGCCAACGCGATCGGTGCATGCATCCGATCGAGGAGGGCACGATGAGCATCAAGGGGTACGTCCTCGTCGAGACCGAGGTGGGGCGGACCCAGGCGGTCGGTGACTCCATCCGTCACTTGCAGTCGCAGTTCGCGACCGTGACAGCGGTGGACACGGTCACCGGTCCGTTCGATGTGATCGTGCAACTGGAAGCCGACGATCTCGACAAGCTCGGCAAGTCGATCACGGCGGACATCCAGAGCCTCGACGGCGTGCAGCGCACCACGACGTGTCTCTCGGTGAACCTTGCATAGGGTGCAAGCGTTGTCACACCGGGGGTTGCACGAGATGCGAGGGAGATCGGCTTAATGGCTCCAGCAGCGAAGACCCCGGCGAAGAAGGCGACGGCCGCCAGGCCCGCCGCCCGCAAGCCCGCGGCGAAGGCGCCGGCGAAGAAGACCACGGCGGCGAAGCCGGCCGCGAAGCGCACGACGGCCGCGGCGAAGCCCGCTGCGCGCAAGACTGCGGCGAAGCCGGCCGCGAAGGCACCGGCGAAGCGCACCGCCGCCGCCAAGCCGGCTGCGAAGCGCACCACCGCCGCCAAGCCGGCTGCGAAGCGCACGACGACGGCGAAGCCGGCCGCCCGCACGACGGCGGCCACGAAGTCCGCTGCGAAGCCCGCCGCCAAGCGCACGACCGCCGCCGCCAAGCCGGCTGCCAAGCGCACGACGGGAGCGGCGAAGCCCGCCGCGCGCAAGACCGCCGCGAAGCCGGCCGCGAAGGCACCGGCGAAGAAGGCGACCGCCGCGAAGCCGGCCGCCCGCAAGACCGCCACGACGGCGAAGAAGGCCCCGGCGCGCTCGAGCCGCTAGGGCTGCGTGCTCGGGCACGAAGGCTCGCCCCGGCGAAGCCTCTCGGCCTGCACCTGACGAAGGGGGACCCGTACGGGGTCCCCCTTCGTCTGCCCAGGCGCCCGCGCGCGGCCCCGGGAATTCGCTTCGCCGCCCATGCGCAGGGCCCATGGCGTTCTGCTATTGTCACGACGCGCCCAGTCCACTGCATTGCCGGGCCACGCTGCTGCGAGGAGTCTCCCCTATGCCATCCGACCGCGCGACGACGACGCAGCTGTGCTCCCACCACTGGGTCCTCCCGCGACCCGGCGGCCCGACGAGCAACGGCGTCTGCAAGTTCTGCGGCGCGGAGCGCGAGTTCTCGAACACGACGGCATCGGGCTGGGTCGCCCGCGCGGCGGGTCGCAAGAAGTAGCGCGCGTGGTCGCTCGCGAGCGCCCCGTGTGAACGCGGGCGCTCGCCTCGATACACTGCGGACGTGACGAACGACGAACAGACCTACAGCGCCACCACCACCAGCACGCGGAGCATCCTCCCGCCGGACATGATCTCGGTGGAGGAGGCGCGCGCCCGCATCCTCGCGCACTTCCACACGCTCGAGCCCGCCGAGGTGCCGCTCGTCGCGCCCGGCGGCGGCGTGTCCGTGCTCGGCCAGGTGCTCGCCGAGGACGTCACCGCCGGCTTCAGCATCCCGCCGCTGCCGAACACCGCGATGGACGGCTACGCCGTCCGTGCGGAGGACACGCGCGGCGCGACCTACGACAGCCCTGTGCACCTGGACGTCGTCGGATACCTGGCCGCCGGCTCGGTCTATGACGGCAGCGTCGGTCCCGGCCAGGCCGTCCGCATCATGACCGGCGCGCCGATGCCCCAGGGGGCCGACAGCATCGTGCCGTTCGAGGAGACCGACGAGCAGGAGCTCGGCCGCTGGGAGGATGCGCCGCGCGAGCGCGTGCGCATCGACGTCGAGGCCAAGCCCGGTGCGAACATCCGCGTCGCCGGCGAGGACGTGAAGGCCGGCGAGCTGGTGCTGTCGCGCGGCACCGTGCTGCAACCGGCGCAGGTCGGCGTGCTGGCGTCGCTCGGCCGCGCGACGGCGCGCGTCTACCGGCGGCCCGTCGTCGCCGTGCTGTCGACCGGCGACGAGTTGCTGCGCCCGGGCCAGCCGCTCGCGCCCGGCAAGATCTATGACGCGAACGCGTTCTCCCTCGCGGCGCAGGTGCAGGCGTTCGGCGGCGTGCCGCGCGTGCTCGACGTCGCGCTCGACACGGTCGAGGCGCTGACCGCGCGCATCCGCGAGGGACTCGAGGGCGCCGACATGCTCGTTACCTCCGCGGGCGTCTCGCGCGGCGACTTCGACGTCGTGAAGACGGTGCTGGCGAACGAGGGCGAGATCGGGTTCTGGACCGTGCGCATGAAGCCGGGCAAGCCGCTTGCCTTCGGCGTGTTCCGCGGGCCGCGCGGCCCCGTGCCGCACCTCGGCCTGCCCGGCAACCCGGTCTCCGCGATGATGACCTTCGAGCTGTTCGGTCGCGCGGCGATGTTCACGATGCTCGGCAAGCCCGACGCCTGGCCGCGCCCCACCGTGCGCGCGATCGCCGCCGATCGCATCCACAACTCCGACCTGCGCCGCTTCTACGCGCGCTGTGTCCTCACCGAGGAGGACGGGCGCTGGGTCGCGCACCTCACGGGGCCGCAGGGGTCGGGCGTGCTTACTTCGATGTCGCTCGCGAACGGTTACGCGATCTGCCCGGAAGACGTCGCGACGATCGAGCCGGGCGACGAGTGCGACGCGATCCTCGTCGACCGCGATGCCCCGGTACCGCCGGCGCGTCGCACGGACGCGGGAGCGTAGCCGTGGCCGCGGTGCTTCGCGTGGTTGGCCCGGCGGGCTCGGGAAAGACGCTGCTGATCGTCTCGCTGGTGGAGGCGCTGCGCACGCGCGGCTACCGCGTCGCCACCGTCGTGCGACGCGAGGCGATCGAGTCGGCGCTGCTCGACGCCGACGCCGCTCGCCAGCTCGACGCCGGGGCGGCAGCCACCGTGATCGTGCTGTCGAACGGCGGCCGCGTCACGCTCGAGCGCACGATGGCGCTGCCCGGGCTGAAGTCCGTGGTGGCGTCGATCGATCCGAGCGTCGACCTGCTGCTCGCGGAGGGCTTCGACGACGCGGGCTATCCCGCGATCGAGCTCTCGCCGCCGGGCGCGGCGGCGCTCGCGACGAGCGGCGACGACCTGTTCGCGGTCGTGTCGTCCGAGGAGATCGCCGGCGCGTTCGCGACGTTTGGCCCGGGCGAGACGGGCGGCGTCGCCGACCTCGTCGAGCAGCGGCTGCTGGACGGCCGGCCCGAGATCGAGATGCAGATCGAAGTCGACCAGCAACCGGTCGAGGCGATGGGCTTCGTGCGCGACATGATCGCGCGGCCCGTGCTGACGATGGTTGAGCAGCTCAAGGGCGTGAGCCTGCCGAAGTCCGTGCGCCTCAGCATCCGTCGCCGCCGAGACGATTAGTCCGCGCCCAGCTCTTCCCGCGCCCGCCCGTCCGGCGCGGCCAGCCCGAGCTCCCGCACGGCCCACGGCAGCGCCGAGCGCAGCTGCCGGCGCTGGACGTCCCGCACGCGCGGCGCGTGCGGGATCAGCGGCAGGCCGGCACGCGCCGCGAAGTAGCCGGCGAGCAGCGCGGCGTAGCCGTCGCTCTCCGCGCACAGCTCCCACGGCGCCGGCCCGCCCTCCTGGTGCAGCGCCGGCAGCCAGCCGTGCGATCGAGCATCGCGCTGCCACGCGCTGCGCCGTTCCAGTCGACCAGGACGACGCGGTCGCCGGCGAAGCAGACGTTGTCGCTGCGCACGTCGAGGTGGACGAGCGCGTCGCCCGCGAGCACGACGGCGGCCTCCGCGGCGAGCAGCACCGGCAGCGACGCGTCGAGCCAGCCGGCCGTCACCAACTCCAGGCCGAGGAACGGCGCGGGGTCGCGCGCGACCGTGTGCCACCCCGAGAGCGAGTCGCGCGCCGCCTCCAGCGACGGCAGCCACGGCGGCGGCGGATTCGCTGCCACGCGGGCGAGCGTCGCGCCGAGCGCCGCGATCTGTGCCGGCGTCCACGGTGGCGGCCACGTCGCGGCGCTCAGGTCCTCGAACAACACCAGCGGCAACGCGGTGTCCACGTCCGCCGCCAGGAGGCGCGGCACAAAGTCGTCGTCCCGGGCGCGGCAGAAGCGGTGCTCGGCGCGCAGCCACTCCGCGGTCTGCGCGTCAACGCCGCCCTTCGCGAACGCGGAGCGCCCGTCGACGAAGCGCAGCACCCAGCGCTCGGCGTTCGTGTATCCGCCGGCCGGGCGACGCGCGTCGCGCACCCGCGCGCCGAGCAGTCCCTCCGCGCGAGCGACCAGGTCGACCGGCGGCGCGTCCGTCACGGCGCGTCGCCGCGCTCGACGGCGCGCCGCGCGCGATGCACGTCGGCATCGACGCGCATCAGCAGGTCGTCCTGCCACCGGCCGTCGACGTACGCGTGCTCGCGCTCGACGGCGTAGATCACGAAGCCGCACTTCTCGTAACAGCGGATGGCGCGTGCGTTGATCGAGAGCACCCGCAGCATGACCTCCGCGAGGTGCAGCGGGCCGAACGCGTAGTCGAGGACGAGGCGTGTCGCCTCCGTGCCGATGCCGCGGTCGCGCCCGGACGGCGTGAAGATCCCGATGGCGAACCGCGCGCGCCGGTCGGCCGCGTCCACGAGGTCCAGCCGCGTCTCGCCGAGCATGCGACCGTCCTGCTCGATCACCCAGCGCAGCGACTGCGGGAAGCCGCGGTACCAGCGGTCGGCGTCGGCGTGCGTGAACGTCGTCGCGCGGTGCGGATCGCCGCCGTTCATGCGCACGAACTCGGGGTCGCGGCCCAGGGCGTGGCGGGCGTCGCGATCGCCGTCGCACAGCGGACGCAGCGTGATCGTCGTGCCGGCGAGCACGGGAACGCTCGGGCGAGTCGTCATCGGGGGATCGTACCGGGTGCCGCCGCGTGGGCCGAGCCGGGCCGCTCAGATCACCGCTTCGAAACCGCGGTACTCGCCGGTCGGCTCCTCCCAGCGGTACGAGACGTCCTCGACGCGCGCATGCGGCGGGCCCTCGCGCAGGCGCTCGACGAGCTGCCGGAGCGTCGCCTCATCGGCCTCGGCCACGACCTCGACGCGGCCGTCCGGGAGATTGCGCGCGAAGCCGTCGACGTTGAGTCGCATCGCGGCGTCGGCGCAGAAGGCGCGGTAGCCGACGCCCTGCACGCGCCCCTTCGCGAGCGCGACGATCCGCCGGAGCGCGCGCGCCACGTCAGCCGCTCACCAGCGCGCGCACCGTGCGTTCGACGAGGTCGTCCGGCACGTCGCCGCGCACGACGGCGCGGCCGGCGCCTTCGAGCAGCACGAAGCGGAACTGCCCGCGCTCGATCTTCTTGTCGAGGCGCATCGCCGCGAGCACGGCGGCGGCGTCGGCGCCGGCGGCATCGGTGGGCAGGCCGTAGAGGCGCAGGAGGTGCGCCTGGTCGTCGACGAAGTCCGCGCTCACGAGCCCGAGCGCGGCCCCGATGCGCGCCGCGCCCATCATGCCGATCGAGACGGCCTCGCCGTGCCGGTACGTCTCGTACCCGCCCGCCGTCTCCACGCCGTGGCCGATCGTGTGGCCGTAGTTGAGGATGCGGCGCAGGCCCTGCTCCGTCGGGTCGCTGGAGACGATCAGCGCCTTCAGGCGCGACGACCGGCCCACGACGTCCGCGAGCAGGTCGAGGTCGGGATCGACGCCGGTCAGCCGCGGGGCCTCGTCGCGGAGGATGCGCAGCAGGACCGGGTCGAGGATCAGCGCGTGCTTGATCACCTCGGCGAAGCCCTCGGCGTAGGTGCGACGCGGGAGGGTGCGCAGCGTCGCGACGTCGCTGATCACCCCGCGCGGCTGGTGGAACGCGCCCACCAGGTTCTTGCCGACGGGCAGGTCCACGGCGACCTTCCCGCCGATCGCGGCGTCGTTCATGCCGAGCACCGACGTCGGCAGCTGCACGAGCGGCATCCCGCGCAGGTACGTGGCGGCGACGAACCCCGCGAGGTCCGTGACCACGCCGCCGCCCAGCGCCAGCACGACGTCGCGCCGCTCGGCGCGCTGCTCCGCGAGCCACCCGTAGAGCTCGTCCGCGACGCGCGCGCTCTTCGACGCCTCGCCGGCCGGCACGATGTACGACGCGCCGGCGATGCCGCCGGCGTCGAGCGCCTCGGCGACCGCGCGCCCGTGGCGCTCCATGACGGAGGCGTCCGAGACGAGGAAGACGCGGCGATCGGTGAGGCCGATCTGCGCGAGGCGGTCGGGCAGGCGCTCGTACTCGCCGGTGCCGACCCAGACGGGGTAGCGCTCGCGCCCGGTGTCGACGATGGCGGCCGGGCCCCGTGCGGGGTCGGGGTGGCCGAGCCGCTCGAGGCGCCCGGGGCTGGCGAGACGGTCCTCGGCCTCGGCCGCCCACGCGGCGATGATGCGGCGCACGGTCGGCTCGACGTCGGCGGAGACGCCGTCGCCGCCGCTCGCCTGCACGGGGACCCAGAGATTGGCGTGGTTGTAGAACGGGCGGCGCGCGTCGTCGAGCTCCGCGAGGCGCGACTCGAGCTGCGCGTCGTTGTTGCCGAGGAGCGGGCGCATCGCGCCGCCGCGCGCCTCGCCGGCGCCGGCGCGCACGCGCCGCGCGATCTCCCCCGGCGTGGCGTCGAGATAGCAGATGAAGCCGTGCTCGCCCAGCGCGCGACGCGAGCGCGCGCTGAGGAAGGCGCCGCCGCCCGTCGCGATCACCCCCGGGGTGCGCTTCGCCGCCTCGACGACGACACGCTCCTCGATCTTCCGGAACGCCGGCTCGCCCTGCTGCACGAGGATGTCCGCCGGCGAGGCGCCCTCGCGGCGCGTGACCTCGTCGTCCGTGTCGACGAACGGCCAGCCCAGCCGTTCCGCGAGCCGCCGCCCGACCGTGGACTTGCCGACGCCGGAAAGGCCGATCAGGACGATCTGCTGCACCGTCACAGGGCGCGCCCGCCCGCCGGGCGGAAGGGTGTGCGCGGCTCGCGCGGCCCGACCGTGGCGATGAATGCCTCGAAGTTCCGGCGGAGCTCCGCGACGTGATCGCCGCCGAATTTCTCAAGCACGGCGTCGGCCAACACGATCGCGACCATCGCCTCGCCGATCACGCCCCCCGCCGGCACGACGCACGCGTCCGAGCGCTCGTAGAACGACGTCGTCTCCTCACCGGTGAGCAGATCGGCGGTGGGCATGCGGCGCGGCACCGTCGAGATCGGCTTGAGGTAGCCGCGCACGACGATGTCCTCGCCGTTCGTCATGCCGCCCTCGAGGCCGCCGGCGCGGTTGGACGCCCGCTCCCACGGCCGTCGTTCCCAGGCGTCGACCGGCAGGATCACGTCCTGTACCTCTGAGCCACGCAGCGACGCGCCCTCGACGCCCTCCCCGACCTCGACCGCCTTCACGGCGTTGATCGACATCACGGCCTGCGCCAGCCGGCCCTCGAGCCGCCGGTCCCAGTGCACGTGGCTGCCGAGCCCGAAGGGCAGGCCGCTCGCGCGCACCTCGAAGACGCCGCCGATCGTGTCGAGCGCCTCCTTCGTGCGGTCGACCTCGTCGATCATCGCCTGCTCGATCGCGGGGTCGGCCACGCGCATCGGCGAGGCGTCGACGGCGGCCCAGTCGATGCGCGCCGGCACGGTCGCGCGGACCGCGCCGACCGAGAGCGTGTGCGAGTGCACGGCGATGCCCAGCTCCGCGATCAGCGCGCGCGCGACGGCGCCGACGGCGACGCGCGCGGTCGTCTCGCGCGCGCTGGAGCGCTCGAGGATCGGACGCACGTCGTCGAGCCCGTACTTCTGCGTGCCGGCGAGATCCGCGTGGCCGGGACGCAGCAGCGTGACGCGCTCCACCTCTTCGTCCACGGCCTCGACGGCCATGCGCACGCGCCAGTTCGCGTTGTCGTGATCGGCGTTGGGGATCGTCATCGCGATCGGCGAGCCGATGGTGCGGCCGTGACGCACGCCCGAGACGATCTCGGCGCGATCGCGCTCGATCTGCTGGCGCTTGCCGCGCCCGTAGCCGCCCTGGCGGCGCGCGAGGTCCGCCGCGACCTGGTCCTCGGTGAGCGGCAGGCCGGCGGGCACACCCTCGACGACGGCGACGAGGCCCTTGCCGTGCGACTCGCCGGCGGTGAGGAAGCGGAACGGGCTCATCGTCGTGGCTCCTGCGGTGGCTGGTTGCGAAGGGCTTCCTCGGCGGCGCGGACCGCGTCGACCTCGGCCTCGGTGATCAGCGCGTCGGCGTCCGGGTCGACGCCGCCCCGCGCGGACGACGCTGCGGTGTGCCAGTCCGCGAGGATCGCCGAGGCGTCGGCGTCCCAGTCGGCGACCGCCGCTTCGGCGCGCGAGGCGCGCGTGGTGAGAATGCACGTCGAGTGCTGCTCGCCGTCGGGCGTGCGGTACTCGGCGTAGACGTCGACCTGCCCGTGTGCGAAGTGGGCGTGTGGGATCTCGTAGAAGATGCGCTCGGCCATGCGCACGGCCGCGCGCCGCGCGACGTCGAGGTCGCTGCCGACCTCCACCCGGCGGCCGTCGATCACCCGCACGTCCGGCCCGGCGATCAGCGAGACGCGGCAGCGCTCGCGGTCCGCGGCGACCACCGCCGCCGTGTGCAGCGCGCGCCAGTCCGCCGGCGGCATGCCCTTCGGCGCGCGGCCGGCGCGCCACGACTCGAAGGTGGCGTCGAGCAGCTGGTCGAGCGCATCGCGGTCCCCGGCCGCGAGCACCTGCTCCCACTTGCGGGCGGCGAACTTCGCCTGCACGACCATGAAGCCGAGCAGCGACCCGAAGAGCAGGATCATCACGATCGCGAACCCGAGGCCCATCAGTGCTCCCTGCCGGCGCCGAACCGCCGCGCACGCGGCGCAGCGCCGTGCCAGTGTCGTGCGACCGTCGACTGCCGTCGAGTCAGGACGCGAGCGCGGCTTGTGCGGCCGCGAACATTACGTCAAGCGGAGGCTCGTGTCCCGTCCACAGGCGGAACGACTCCGCGCCCTGGTGGACGAGCATCGCGAGCCCGTCCACGGTGCGCGCGCCGGCTGCCGCGGCCGCGCGCAGGAACGGCGTGGGCGCCGCGCCGTAGACCAGGTCGAACGCGACCTGGCCGGCGACGAACAGGTCGCCCGGCACGGGCGAGCGATCGGCATCCGCCGCGTGCGGCAGCCCGAGCGACGTCGCCTGCACGACGATCTGTGCATCGCGCATGGCGGCGCGCAGCGCGGGCGCGGCGGCATCGAGCGCGCACACGTCGACCGCGAGCGACTCGCCGCCGAGCCGCGCGAGCGCGCGCGCGCGGTCGAGCGTGCGGTTCGCGATCGTCAGGTGCGCGGCGCCGTCGTCGCGCAGCGCGACGACGACCGCGCGCGCGGCGCCGCCGGCGCCGAGCAGCACGACGCGCGCGCCGGCGACGGTCGCGCCGGCGTCGGCCAGCGCGCGGCGCACGCCCGCGACGTCGGTGTTCGTCGCCTGCAGCAGGCCGTCGCGCCGGACGATCGTGTTCACCGCGCCGACGCGCTCGGCGAGCGCGTCCGGCCGGTCGATCAGCCGCATCACCGCCACCTTGTGCGGGACGGTCACGTTCGCGCCGAGCAGCGAGCCGGAGCGCAGCCGCTCGACCGCGATCGGCAGGTCGGCGGACGTGACGTCCCACGCCTCGTAGCGCGCGTCGATCGCGAGCGCGTCGAGCGCGGCCTGCTGGAAGTGCGGCGACAGCGAGTGCGCGACGGGGTGCCCGATCAGGGCGATGGTCTGGGTCACGCGCCCGTTCCTCTGCCCGTCACTGCCCGCACGGCGACTGCAGGTACGCCTGCACGTTCGCGTTGTGCTCGGCGAGCGTAGCGGCGAAGCGGTGCGTTCCGTCGCACGCGGGGGAGGCGACGAAGTAGAGGTAGTCGGTCTTGGGCGCGCGGATCACGGCCTTGATGGCGTCGATGCCGGGGTTCGAGATCGGGCCCGGCGGGAGGCCCGCGTGGAGGTACGTGTTGTACGGCGAGTCGACCTGCAGGTCCTCGGGCGTCGGGTCGTGCTTCCACCAGCCGTACTGCTTTACGCTCTCCGGCGTCGCGATCGCGTACTGGACCGTCGGGTCGGCCTGCAGGGCGATCCCCTGGTCGAGCCGGTTGAGGAAGACCGACGCGACCAGGGGCTGGTCTTTCGCGACCGCCGCCTCGCGCTCGACGATCGACGCGAGCGTGACGACCTCGTGCAGCGACATGTTGCGGGCCTTCGCATCGGCGATCAGGTCCGGCGTGACGAGGTCGCCGAAGTGCTTGAGCATCGCCTGCACGACGTCGTCGGCGGTGGTCTTGGTGGTGACGGGGTAGCTCGCCGGCAGGAGGTAGCCGTTCAGCGACGCGTCCGCCGGCCGGTCCGCGAGGAACGGCTCGTCGTGCGGCTTCGCAAGCGCCGCATCCCACTGCTCCTGCGTGAAGACGCCCTGCTTCACGAAGATCGCGCCGATCTCCTCGAGCCGCAGGCCCTCGGGTACCGCGACGAGGTGCTGCGCGGTGAGCCCGAGCTGCAGCCGGCGCAGCACCTCCGAGGCCGGGGTGTGTGCCGGCAGCTCGTAGCGCCCCGCCTGCAGCTGCGCGCCGACGCCCGTGAGCGCGAGGAGCGTCGCGAAGCGTGCGTCGTTGTCGAGCACGCCCTGCTGCACGAGCTGCTTCGCGATGTCATCCGCCGATGCGCCCCGGTCGACCACGATCTCGACGGTCTGCGTCGAGGGCGGCGCTTCGGTGGGCGCGTGCCCGGCGGCGATCGCCGCGGCGACGCGCGCCGGCGTGCGCGCGAGGAGCGCCCCCAGCGCGCCCGCGACGATCAGCGTCCACGCACCGAGCGCGACGAGCGCGACGGTGCGCGCGTCACGCCGGGGCATGGCCACCCGGGGTCCGTGTCGTTCGGCGGTGGTCGAGGAACTGCTGCAGCAGGATTGCGGCCGCGAGGTCGTCCTGGTGGCCGCGGCGCAGGCTGCGCTCCTCGGCCGCGACGGTGGTGAGACGCTCGTCCTCGTACTCCACCGGCAGCGCGAGCGCGCGGGCGATGCGCTCACCGAGCCGGCGCGCCATGCGCGCGGCTTCGCCCTCGGCGCCGGCCATCGTCAGCGGCAGGCCGACCACGAGCCCGCGCACGTCCTCCCGCGCGACGATCGCGCGAATCGCGGGGAAGGCGGCGGAGGCGGGGACGATCTCGAGCGGCACGGCGATGCGCTCGTCCGGGTCGCAGATTGCGAGCCCGACGCGCGCCTCGCCCGCATCGACGCCCAGCCACCGCACCTGCGTCACTGCGTCAGCGCCGCGGTGGTGACGGCGGTCGACACGGGGGTGGGTGTCGCGGTCGGCGTCGGCTCCGGGGTGGCCGGCGCACCGAGGACGATCGAGATGCGGCTCGCGCGCCGCGGCAGCCACTGCCACGGGACGATCTCGGGGGTCAGGTGGATCTCCGGCGGCGACTGCAGGTGCAGCCGCTCCTGGAGCTGAGCGGCCGCCGTGCCGGGACGCTCCCCCGCGATCGCCGCGCGCAGGCTGGTCGCCGCGAGCTCCGGCACGACGCTGCCGGTTGCCCGCAGTCGCACGTCGACCGCGCCGGACTTGTCGGCGGAGGCGTCGCCGATCACGCGCGCGTCGGCGGTGCCCGGCAGCACCGTGTAGCCCGGCGGGGCCGCGCGCTGCAGCATCTCCTCCGCGAGCGTGCGGAGCGTGTCCTCGGGCAGCGCGAGCGCGGTCGCCACGGCCCGGTACTCCATCATCACGGCATCCGCCGGGTCGCCGACGTTCGTGAGCGGCGTCTGGCTCAGGATCGCGACGTTCACGGTCTGGGGGAAGACCGTTCCGCTGTCGCTCATCGTCGCCGCGAGCTCGCGCTCCGCGACGCGGCGCAGCACCTCGGTCGCGATGCCGCCGATGCGATCGAAGTCGTCCTGCGAGACGGCGGAGACGGCCTTGTCCGTCCCACCGGTCGCCGCGCGCCGGTTGGTGATCGTCACGCCGTCCGCGAGCCCCTCGGCGTGGGTGAGCGCGCCGGCCTTCACGTTGCCGCCGGTGCCGGGCTGGATCGCCGCGGCCGATACGGTGCCGAGCTGCTTCGGCGGGACGTCGATCGCGCCAGTGGTCGCGAACGCGATGCCGTCGTCGGTCGTCACGCGCGTTCCGGCGGGCACGGTCAACGCGCCGCCCGACCCGTTCTCCACCGTCAGATCCACGGTGGCCGCCTGGTCGGGGATGTCCGCCTTCCCGGTCGCGGTCGTGGAGACGACGGTGTGCACGACGATGCGCAGCGGCGACGCCGGCGCGAGCGCGTTGCTGAGGTCGCTGGTGTTGGCGATCGTGCTCAGCCGCACCTGGAGCGACGTCGTCAGTGCCTGGCCCTGCGGGACGAGGACGACCTGCGCGGACGGCACGGCGACGCAGCCGACGAAGCCGACTGCGACGACGAGTGCGAGCGCGATCACGGCGGTGCTGACGCGGCGCGCCGGCAGATGCGGGATGACGACCGCGTAATCGCCGAACGCGACGCGGCGGCGCGCCGGAGCGAAGAGGCGCGCGATCGAGCGTGCGGCGGCGAGGCCGTTCTCGCGCGCGTAGCCGCGCACGTCGCGTCGCGTGCAGACGACGCCGAGGGCGATCCCGCGGCGCCGCACGTGCGCGGCGACGTGGGGCCAGATGCCCGCCTCGCGCAGCCCGCGGGCGCGCGCGGGGATCACGAGGACGACGTTCATCGCCGGCGCGGTGTCGATGCGGCCGGTGACCGACGCGAGGTCGTCGTCGTCGGCCGCGATCACCGTCGCGTAGGGGTCGCGCATCGGCTCGGGCGGCAGGAGCCGCGGGTGGTAGAGCCAGGCGCGGCGCGCGCCGCGGCCGGCGGCTTGCGCGGCCGCCCGCAGCCAGCGGCCGGTCGCGGCCGCGGCCGTGCGGAACCGGCGGACGGCATCCTGCATGGGGTCGGGCGTCTGGGACATGGCGGGCTACTTCCCGGCCAGGCGCTCCCGGGCCGTGCGTCGTGCGACCTCGAGGGCGTCGTCGAGCCGCGACGCGTCGCGGCCCCCGGCCTGTGCCATCTGCGGGCGTCCGCCCCCGCCCCCACCGGTAAGTGCTGCGGCGGCGCGCACCACCTCGTCCGCCCGCAGTCCGCGTGCCACCACGTCGTCCGTGGCGGCGGCGATGAACATCGGCCGACCTCCGACGTCTGCGCCCAGCGTAATGAACGCGCTGCCGAGCTTAGCGCGCAGGCGGTCGACCATCGGTCGCAGCGCATCGGCCGACTCCACCTCGACGCGCGCGACGAGCACGTGCGTGCCCACGATCGTCTCGGCCTGTGCCGCGAGATCGTCGGCCGTGCCGGCCGACACGCGCCGCTCGGCGTCCTCCGCCCGCTTGCGCTCGGCGGCGAGCTGCGCCTCCATGGCGTCGACCCGCGCGAGCACCTCGAGCGGCGGGACGCGGAAGCGTCGCGAGAGCGCGTTCAGCGCGTCCATGCGCTCCTCGACGAAGCGCTCGGCCTCCGGTCCGGTCACGGCCTCGATGCGACGCAGGCCGGCGCCGATGCTCGAGTCGCTCACGACCTGCAGGAAGCCGACCTCGCCCGTGGAGTGGAGATGCGTGCCCCCGCAGAGCTCGCGGCTGAAGCAGCGCGCGGTGTGCTCGTGGCCGTGGCCGCGCGCCTCGCAGTACTCGACCATGCGCACTTCGCTCGTGTAACGGTCCTCGAAAAAGGCAAGCGCCCCGCGTTCGATCGCCTCCTCATACGGCAGGACCAGCGTCTCGCGCGCGATGTCCTCGCGAATCTTCTGGTTCACGATGCGCTGGATGCGGCGCATCTGCTCCGCGCTCGGCGCCTCGGGATGCGTGTAATCGAAACGGAGGCGGTCGGGGCCGACGTAGGAGCCGGCCTGCCGCACGTGCGTGCCGAGCACCTCGCGCAGCGCGGCGTGCAGCAGGTGCGTGCCCGTGTGGTTGCGTGCGGAGCCGTTGCGCCACGTCGGGTCGACGCGTGCCTCCGCCACGTCGCCCGTCGCGATCGCACCTTCGGTCACGCGGCCGACGTGCACGATCGCCTCGCCGAGGCGCTGCGTGTCGCGCACCTCGAAGCGGCCGCCCGGCGTCACGATCTCGCCGTGATCGCCGACCTGGCCGCCGCCCTCCGGATAGAAGCTCGTCGCCGCGAGCGCGAGCTCGCCCTCGGCACCGGCCTCCAGCCGGTCGACCGGGCGGCCGTCGAGCGCGAGCGCAATCACCTCCGACTGCGTCTCGAGCGTCTCGTAGCCGCGGAACTTCGATTCGACGCCGAGGGCGGCGTAGCGCAGCGCGCGATCGTCCTCGACGCCGCCGAAGTCCGCCTGCCCGCGCGAGCGCTCGCGCTGCGCGGCCATCTCGCGCTCGAAGCCCTCGTCGTCGACCGCGTACCCGCGCGACGTGGCCACCTCGCGGGTGAGCTCGGGCGGCAGGCCGTGCGTGTCGTAGAGCACGAACATATCGCGGCCGGGGATGCGCTTCGTCGCGGCTTCGCGCTCGATCACGTCGTCGAGCAGCTCTAGGCCGCGCGCGAGGGCCGCCGTGAAGCGTGCCTCCTCGACGGCCGCGACGCGGCGGATGAACTCGCGCTGCTCCGCGAGCTCCGGGTTCGCCGCGAGCGAGGCCTCGATCGCGGCGTCGACGGTGCGGTCGAGGAACGGCTCGCGCAGCCCGATGCGGTGGCCGAAGTAGACGGCGCGGCGCAGCACGCGGCGCAGCACGTAGCCGCGGCCCTCGTTGCTCGGCAGCACGCCGTCGGTGACGAGGAACGCGATCGCGCGCGAGTGCTCGGCGATCGAGCGCAGCGCGCGAGCGACCTCGGGGCTCTCGTCGGGGTCGTAGCGGCGGTGCGAGACCTCCTCGGCACGCGCGACGATGCCGCGCAGCTCGTCGGTCTCGTAGACGCTGCGCGCGCCGACGAGCACGGAGTTCAGCCGCTCCAGCCCCGCTCCGGTGTCGATGTTCGCCGCCGGCAGCGGCGTGCGCGTGCCGTCGTCGTCCTGGTAGAGCGTCATGAAGACGAGGTTCCAGATCTCGAGGAAGCGCCCGCATTCGATATCCGGGTGGCAGGTGCCGTCGGTGCAGTGCGCGCAGCCGGGCATCTCGCCCCAGTCGTAGTGCAGCTCGGAGCACGGCCCGCAGGGGCCGCTATCGCCCGGCGGCCCCCACCAGTTCCCCTGCTCGGCGTTGTAGCGAAGGATGCGCTCCGCCGGCACGCCCTGCGCCCGCCAGAGGTCGAACGCCTCGTCGTCGTCGGTGAAGACGGTGGCGTAGAGGCGATCGGGGTCGACGCCGAGCACCCCGGTGACGAACTCCCACGCCCACGCGATGGCGTCGGGCTTGAAGTAGTCGCCGACGGAGAAGTTGCCGAGCATCTCGAACAGCGTGAGGTGGCTGGCGTCGCCGATGTTCTCGACGTCGACGGTGCGGAAGCAGCGCTGGATCGAGGTGAGGCGCGACGCCGGCGGCTCTTCGAGCCCCATGAAGTAGGGCTTGAACTGCACCATGCCGGCGGTGGTGAAGAGCAGCGTGGGATCGCCGTGCGGGACGAGCGACGAGGAGGGGATGCGGCGGTGGCCGCGCGCTTCGAAGAACTCGAGGAAGGCGCGACGCAGTTCGTCGATGGTCACTGCCGCGCGTCCTTGTCGTGCCGGCGCCGGGCGCGGCGTGGGGGCCGCGCGCTCGGCGGGTTCGGTCGAAACGTGTCCCCCGCAGGCTAGAGTCGAGGCGTCGCCGGAGTGTAGAATGGGCACGATTTGCCGGTCAATTTTCGAGCGTTGGCGCCTCGCGCGCTCGCGCAGTGGGGCCGGCTCGAGGTGACGATCATCAGCTGCGACCACTCGGCTCCGCCGCGTCCGCTCCGCCCGGCGTCCGCCCGCCCTCCGACCGCCCGTTCGGGCCGCGTCGCGAGATGAGCGATCCGTTCCCCCATAGTCCCCGCGCCGGCGCCGTCGCTCTCGACGGCTGGTCGGCGATCGTCCTCGCGGCGGGCCGCGGCACGCGCATGCGCTCCGCACGCTCGAAGGTGCTGCAGCCCGTGGCGGGCGTGCCGATGGTGCGCCTCGTGTGCGACTCGCTCCGCGAGGCCGGCGTCGGCCGCGTCGCCGTCGTCGCCGGCGCCGACCGCGACGCGATCGCGGAGGCCGTGGGGCCGGGCGTGGCGGTCGCGACGCAGGACGAGCCGCTCGGCACCGGCCACGCGGCGCTCGCCGCGCGCCAGTCGGTCGGCGAGGCCGGCCGCCTGCTGATCGTGAACGCCGACCTGCCGCTGATCACCGTGCGCACGCTGCGCGAGACGGCCGAGCGGCACCTCGCGAGCGGCGCCGTGCTGACGTTCCTCTCCGCCTACTTGGACGACCCCACCGGGTACGCGCGCGTCGTGCGTCGCAACGGCCGCATCGACGGGATCGTCGAGGACGCGGAGACCGACGCCGTCACGCGCGGGGAGCCCGAGGTGAGCGTCGGCCTCTACGCCGCCGAGGCGTCGTGGCTGTGGGCGAGCCTCGTCGCGCTCGAGGCCGGGCCGCGCGGCGAGCGCAACCTCGGGGACCTGATTGCGCGGGCCGTGCGCGACGGCGGCGTGCAGACCTACCAGGCGCAGGAGGCGGCCGAGGTCCAGCAGGTGAACACACGGGCCGACCTCGCCAAGAGCGACCAGCTGCTGCGCGAGCGCATCCGCCGCCGGTTGATGGACGAGGGCGTCACGCTGATCGACCCGCCTGCCACCTACGTCGACGCCGGCGTGACGGTCGGCGCGGACACCACGATCTTCCCGGGTACCTACCTGCTCGGTCGCACGCGCCTCGGCGCAGGCTGCCGCGTCGGGCCGAACGCCGTGCTGCGCGACACCGTCGTCGGCGCCGGCTGCGAGATCGACGGCTCGACGCTCGAGGGGGCGACGCTGGCGGACGACGTGACCGTCGGGCCGTACTGCCATCTGCGTCCCGGCGCGGTGATCGAGCGCGGCGCGCACCTCGGGAACTACGTCGAGGTGAAGGCCTCGCGCATCGGTGCGCGCACGGCCGTGGGGCACTTCTCGTACATCGGCGACGCCGACGTGGGCGCCGACGTGAACGTCGGCGCAGGGACAATCACCGCAAATTACGATGGAGAGGCGAAGCACCGGACGCGCGTCGGGGACGGCGCGTTCATCGGCAGCGACTCGGTGCTCGTCGCTCCCGTGGAGCTCGGAGCGGGCGCGCGCACGGCCGCGGGGTCGGTCGTCACGCGCGACGTACCGCCGGGGACGCTCGTGATGGGCGTCCCGGCGCGGGCCCGCGCCGGTGGGGAAAGGGAGGAACCGGGGCCGGCGGCTAGCCCCCGCTCACGCCTGACTGCGTTTTGGATACCAGCTTGCTCGTCACCCTCCTGATCCTGGCGGTCGCCGCCGCGCTGCTCGTGCTGATCGCGGCGGCCGAGGCGGGGGTCACCGCCATCAGCCGCGCGCGCGTTCGCAATGGCGCGACCAACGGGCTGGCGGCGCTGCTTCATCGCTACGTCCGCCATCGGGAGCAGGTGCTGCGCAACCTCAGCGTCGGGTCGAGCGCGGTGATCGTGATCGGCACGGTGGCGACGGGCTACGCGGTGCTGCACGGCCGGTCGCTCACCGCCCTCGGCACCGTGGTCGTCGCGGCGGTGTCGATCGTCGTCGTCACGCTGCTGCGGCAGACCACGCGCGCGGTCGTCATGCTCGAGGCGGAGTCGTGGGGGCTGCGACTCGTGCGTCCGATCGCGGCGATGCAGCTGCTGTTCATGCCGCTCGCCTGGCTCGCCTCCGCGCCGTCGAACGCGCTGCTGCGCATCGCCGGGCGCGCCGCCACGGGCGAGCACGATCCGAGCGAGGAGCTCGCCGCGCTCCTCGAGCTGGAGCCCGAGGACACCTCGCTCGCCGAGGAGCGGCGCATGATGCGCGGCGTGCTCGAGATGTCCGAGCAGACGGTGCGCGAGTTGATGACCCCGCGCACGGACCTCACCGCCATCGACGTCGACGCGTCGGTGCCCGACGTGATGCGCGTGATCATCGACTCCGGCTTCAGCCGCATCCCGCTCTACGAGGAATCGCTCGACCGCATCGTCGGCGTGATCTACGCGAAGGACCTGCTGGCGTTCCTGCAGGCCGGCGACATCCGGCCGAGCCTGCGCGACATCGCGCGGCCGCCCTACTTCGTGCCGGAGACGAAGCGCGCGAACGAGCTGCTGGCCGACATGCGCCGCGACCAGGTCCACATGGCAATCGCGGTCGACGAGTACGGCGGCACGGCCGGCGTCGTGACCGTCGAGGACCTGCTCGAGGAGATTGTCGGCGAGATCAGCGACGAGTACGACGTGGACGAGGTCGACGTCCAGGCGATCTCGGAGGACGAGGCGATCGTCGATGCGCGCCTGACGATTGACGAGCTGAACGAGCAGTTCGACACGGACATCGCATCGGAGGACTTCGACACGGTGGGCGGGCTGGTGGTGACGCTGCTCGGGCGATTGGCGGTTCCCGGCGACGAGGTGGTGACGCGCGACGCGGAGGACCACGAGCCGGGCGAGGCGCTGTCGCTGCGGGTGCTCTCGATCCTGGGCCGGCGGATCAAGAAGGTGCGCGTGACGCGCATCCGCGTCGGCGATCCCGAGCGGGAGGGCGCCGTGGACTCCGCCGAGCCGGAGGCATCGCGAGCGCAGTAGCGCCGACCGCGCTGGAGGCGAGCGGGGGCGGCCAAGGCGCTGCTTCCGGCTGCGCGGTACCCCGACGAACCGCTCGCCTCGCGGGCCGCGGCCCGCAAGGCGCCCGCAAGGTCGCGGTGTCGGCCCCGCACGTTTCCGGGCCGCGCCCCGCAACCCGCGACCCCTGCACTGCGTAGCCTGCTGGGCGATGAGCCTGCGATTGCCCGAACCCGCGTCGGCGCCCGCGGCGGGGCCGCCCGAGGACCTCGCGTACCGCGTGGCGCTGCACCGTGTGCGCCGGCTGGGCGCGGTGCGCTTCGGGGTGCTCGAGCGCGGCTTCCCGTCGCTGGAGGCGGCATGGCGCGCGTCGCGCGGCGAGCTCCTCGCGGCCGGGCTGGACGATCGCTCCGCTGCCGCGCTCGTCTCGGCGCGCGCGGCGATCGACCCGGCGGGCGAGCTGGAGCGGCTCGCCGCCGCCGGCGTGCGCCCGCTCGCACGGAGCGACCCCGACTACCCCGCCCGCCTCCGCGAGATTGACGACGCGCCGCCGCTCCTCTACGCCCGTGGCGCCTGGACCAGCGACGACGAGTGGAGCGTCGCGATCGTCGGCACGCGCCGGGCGACCGCGTACGGCCGCCAGGCGGCCGGCGAGCTCGCGCGCGGTCTCGCCGCGAACCGGATCACGATCGTGTCGGGCCTCGCGCGCGGCGTCGACACCATTGCGCACCGCGCGGCGCTCGAGGTGGGTGGCCGCACCGTCGCCGTCTTCGCCAGCGGGCTCGACACGATCTATCCGCCGGAGAACCGCAACCTCGCCGCCGAGATCGAGGAGCGCGGCGCGCTGCTCACCGACTACCCGCTCGGCACCCGCCCGCGCGCCGAGTTCTTCCCGCGGCGCAACCGCATCCTCTCCGGCCTCACGCTCGGTACGCTCGTGATCGAGGGCGATCACACGTCCGGCGCGATGATCACGGCGAAGTTCGCCCTCGAGCAGGGGCGCGAGGTGTTCGTCGTCCCGGGCTCGATCTTCTCGCCCCAGTCGCGCGGGCCGCTGGGGCTGCTGCGCGACGGCGCGACGCCGGTGACGGGAGCCGAGGACGTGCTGGAGGCGCTCAACCTCACGATGATCGGAGCGCAGCTGGACTTCGGGCACCTGGCGCCGCCGGCGAATCCGCAGGAGCACGCCGTGCTCGAGTCGCTCACGCTGGAGCCACGGCACGTCGACGACCTCGTGCGCAGGAGCGGTTTGGCCGCAGCCACGGTGTCCGGTACGCTCGCAATGCTTGAGTTGAAGGGGCTGGCGCGCGCCGTCGGGGGCATGCAGTACGTCCGCGTTCGCGAGAACGCCCCTGGTTTCGGGACCCCGTAGGCACGCCGCGCCGCCCGGTCCGGAGAGTGAGAGCCGGTTTGACGACTGACGCAGCCACAGGGCCGGCGCGCTCTCGCGCACGCTCGAACGGGCGGACGCCGACCCGGCTCGTGATCGTCGAGTCGCCGGCCAAGGCCCGTACGATTGGCCAGTTCCTCGGACCCGACTACGTCGTCGAGTCCTCGATCGGCCACATCCGCGACCTCCCGTCCACGGCCAGCGAGATCCCCGCGAAGGTCAAGGGCGAGCCGTGGGCGCGCCTCGGCGTGGACGTCGATCACGACTTCGAGCCGCTGTACGTCGTGCCGAGCACGAAGAAGCAGCAGGTCACGAAGCTGAAGAAGCTGCTGGGCGACGCCGACGAGCTCTACCTCGCCACTGATGAGGACCGCGAGGGCGAGGCCATCGCCTGGCACCTGCGCGAGGTGCTGCAGCCGAAGGTCCCCGTCCACCGCATGGTGTTCCACGAGATCACTCGCCCGGCGATCGAGGCCGCGCTCGCGAACCCGCGCCAGGTCGACGAGCAGCTGGTCGACGCGCAGGAGGCGCGGCGCATCCTCGATCGCCTCTTCGGGTACGAGGTCTCGCCGGTGCTATGGCGCAAGGTGAAGCCGCGCCTGTCGGCCGGCCGCGTGCAGTCCGCCGCGTTGCGGCTGATCGTCGAGCGCGAACGCGCGCGGATGCGCTTCCGCCAGGGCGCGTACTGGGACGTCGAGGCGACGCTGCACACGCGCGACGGCCGCGAGGAGAGCGTGTTCGCGCGCCTCGTCGAGCTGGACGGGCGGCGCGTCGCCAGCGGCCGCGACTTCGACTCGACCACCGGCGAGCTCACGGACGCCGCCGCCGTCGCGCTCCTCGACGAAACCCGGGCGACCGCCGTCGCGCGCGTGCTGGAGCCGGCGGCGTTCAGCGTCACGGAGGTCAACGAGCGCCCCTACACGCAGCGCGCGCCCGCGCCGTTCATCACGTCGACCCTGCAGCAGGAAGCCGCACGCAAGCTGCGGTACAGCGTGCAGCGCACGATGCAGGTCGCGCAGCGCCTCTACGAGAACGGCTACATCACCTACATGCGCACCGACTCGACGAACCTGTCCGAGCAGGCGGTCGGCGCGGCGCGGCGGCAGGCGTCGTCGTTGTACGGCAACGAGTACGTCCCGGATCAGCCGCGCCGCTACGCGTCGAGCACGAAGGGCGCCCAGGAGGCGCACGAGGCGATCCGCCCGGCCGGCGACATCTTCCGCACGCCCGAGAGCCTGCGCTCCGAGCTCGACGCGGACGCGATGCGCCTGTACGACCTCGTCTGGAAGCGCACGGTCGCGTCGCAGATGCGGGACGCGACCGGTCTGCGCACGCAGGTGCGGCTGCAGGCGGATGCCGGCGAGCACGGCACCGCCGTGCTGCAGGCGTCGGGCAAGGTGATCACGTTCCCCGGGTTCCTGCGCGCGTACGTCGAAGGCTCAGACGACCCGGACGCGGAGCTCGAGGACCAGGAGCGCGTGCTGCCGCCGCTGCGCCAGGGCCAGGAGCTCGACGCGACGGCGACGACGCCGCGCGGCCACGAGACGCAGCCGCCGGCGCGCTGGACCGAGGCGAGCCTGATCCGCGAGCTCGAGGAGCGCGGCATCGGCCGGCCGTCGACCTACGCGTCGATCATCCAGACCATCCAGGACCGCGGCTACGTCTGGAAGAAGGGCAACGCGCTCGTCCCGACCTTCACCGCGTTCGCCGTGATCAACCTGCTCGAGCAGCACTTCCCCGAGCTGGTCGACCTCGACTTCACCGCGCGCATGGAGGACTCGCTCGACGAGATTGCCGAAGGGCGCATCGAGGCCCGCCCGTGGCTGCGCGAGTTCTACTTCGGCAACCCCGACTCGCCGGCCGGCGACCACCTCCGGCACGACGGCCTGAAGGCGACGATCGGCGACAGCTGGGAGGCGATCGACGCGCGGGCCGTGTCGTCGATCCCGCTCGGGCAGGACGCGCAGGGGCGCACCGTCGCGGTGCGCGTCGGCCGCTACGGCGCCTACGTGCAGGCCGACGACAGCGACGAGCGTGCATCGCTCCCCGACGACCTCGCGCCCGACGAGCTGACGCTGGAGGAGGCGCTGCGCCTGCTCGAGCACGAGAAGCTCGGCGACCGCGTGCTCGGTGAGGACGACGAGACGGGCGAGCCCATCTACCTGAAGACCGGCCGCTACGGCCCGTACGTCCAGCTCGGCGAGGACCCGCCGCCGGCGAAGGGCAAGGCGGCGAAGGACCAGCCGAAGCCGCGCCGTGCCAGCCTCTGGCCGACGATGTCGATGGAGACGCTGACTCTCGATCAGGCGAAGCTGCTGCTGTCGTTCCCGAAGGTGCTGGGCACGCACCCGGAGAGTGGAGAGCCGATCACCGCGCAGGACGGTCCGCGCGGACCGTACGTGCGCATGGGCAACGAGTACCGCAGCCTCGAGGGCGGCCACGAGCAGCTCGCGACGGTCACGCTCGACGAGGCGCTCGCGCTGCTCGCACAGCCCCGGGCGGGGCGCGGCGCGCCGCGTGGTCCGCAGGTGATGGCGGAGCTCGGCAAGCATCCGGACAGCGGCGAGCCGATTACCGTGCGCTCCGGCCGCTTCGGCCCGTACGTCACCGACGGCACCGTGAACGCGTCCGTCCCCAAGGGGCGCGACCCGTCGCTGCTCAGCCTCGAGGATGCGATTGACCTGCTCGCTCGCCGCGAAGAGAAGCTCCGCTCGGAGGGCAAGGACCCGCGCGCACCGAAACGCACGCGGCGACCGTCGACGCGCAATAACGCGTCGGGCGGCGCGCGGAAGCGGAGGTCGGCGTGACCGGGCGGCCGGCGCTCGGTGCCGCCGGCCGCGTCGTGCTCGCCGTCGTGGCCTTCGTGCTGTCGGCGCTGGCGCTGCGCTCGGCGATTCGCCGGCTGTTCGCGGCGATGGCCGCGTGGTTGCTCGGCGGCTTGTTCTTCGTCGCCGGCATGTTCTTCCTGCTGTCGGCGGGCTGGCGCGTCGTGCGCCGTCTCCTGCGTCGCCGCCCGCGGCCGCAGCCTTAACCGGCGCGCTCTGCTAGCCTGAGCACGCAGACCGAGCGCTCTGGGCGGGGTGGAACCAGGCGCGCCATGGCATCCGCGCGACGCGATCCCGCCGCCGCAGCACCGCCGCCCGCCCCGTCGCCCGAGGCACGCGCCGCGCTCGACCGCTACCTCGCCTATCTGCGCGACGTTCGTCGCCGCTCCGAGCACACGCTGCGCAACTACCGCACCGACCTCGGTGACTTTCTGAGTTATGTCACGCAACGCGAGGTCCCCTTCCTCGCCGCCGGCCGCGCGCTCGGGCGCGCCTACCTCGCGGAGCTGCGCGAGCGGCGCGGCGTGGCCGATGCCTCGATCAAGCGCCGCGCCACCACGATGCGCACGTTCTACGGCTGGCTCGACGCCGACGGGGTGACGCTGGAGGCGCGGCCGGGCGACTCCATGCTGCGCCTGCGCTACCCGAAGGCCACGCGGCGCCTGCCGCACTTCCTCTCGACGGACGAGGCCGCGCGGCTCGTCGACGCGCCGGACGCCGACACGCCCGCGGGGCTGCGCGACCGCGCCATCCTCGAGTTGCTCTACGCCGCCGGCCTGCGCGTGAGCGAGCTCGCCGGCCTGGAGATGCACGACGTCGACGCCGTGAACCGCCAGGTGCGGGTCACCGGCAAAGGCGACAAGACGCGGATCTGCCTGTTCGGCGACCCCGCGCGGGCCGCGCTCGAGGCGTACTTCGAGCGCGGCCGGCCCGCGCTCTTGGAGGGGCCGCAGCCGGCCGTCTTCGTGAATCGCTCCGGCGGGAGGCTGTCCGTGCGGTCGGTTCAGACCATCGTGCGGCGCTCCGGGACGCAGGCCGGCATCCTGCAGCCGCTGCACCCGCACCTGCTGCGCCATACCTTTGCGACCCATATGCTCGAAGGCGACGCCGACCTGCGCGTGGTGCAGCATCTGCTCGGCCACAGCTCGGTCGACACGACCCAGATCTACACCTCGGTCGCGCAGCGCAAGCACGCCTCGCTGATCGACGCGGCGATGCGCCGCGCGCGCGAGATTGACGCGGAGCGACGCGGGCGCGGCGGCGGGTAGCAGACGGTAGACTGCGAGCGAGGGGCGGGCCCTCCACGGCAGGGAGACAGGCATGCGCGTTCTCGTCCTGAACGGGCCGAACCTGAACCTGCTCGGCAGTCGGCGGCCCGAGATCTACGGACTGCAGACACTCAAGGACATCGAGCTGCTGGTCCGGGCGCGCGCGGAGAAGCTCGGGGTCGAGGTCGCGTTCTTCCAGTCGAACCACGAGGGCGAGTTGATCGACACGATCCATGCGCACCGAGACTGGGACGGCATGATCGTGAACGCCGGGGCGCTCACCCACACATCGCTGGCCATCGCCGACGCGGTCGAGGCGGTCGCCGTGCCGGTCGTCGAGGTGCACCTCTCGAACATCCACGCGCGCGAGGAGTTTCGTCACCACTCGTACCTCTCCCGTGTGGCGTGGGGGCAGATCGCGGGGTTCGGTTTCCGCAGCTATCTCGCCGCGCTCGACCTGCTGTACGGGCGGCTGACCGACGAGGCGTCGGCGTGAGCGTCGCCCGGCTGGAGCGCCTGCGCGCCCGCTTCGAAGCGCTCGCGGTCGACGCGCTGCTGGTCACGAACCCGGTCAGCCGCCGCTGGGTGTCCGGCTTCACCGGCAGCGCCGGGGTGCTGCTCGTCACGCGCGACACCGCGCTGTTCGCCACGGACTCGCGCTACTGGGAGCAGGTGGGCCGCCAGGCGCCGCACTTCACGCTCGTCAAGGTCGCCGGCGCCACGACCGGGACGGCGCCCGCGCTGCTCGAGGGCACGGCGGGCATGCGCGTCGGCTTCGAGCCCGCGGACATGACCGTTGCCGCGTACGAGCAGTGGACGCGCGCGATCGCGGACCTGCCCGCCCACTCGCGCCCGCAGCTCGTCCCGGCGCCGCATGCCGTCGAGGACCTGCGCATGGTGAAAGAGCCGGCCGAGCTCGACGCGCTGACGCGCGCGGTGCTGCTCGGCGACGCGGCGCTCGTGCACGGGCTGTCGGTGATCGAGCCCGGGATGACGGAGCGTCAGCTCGCCCGGGCGATCGAGCACTATGCCATTGAGCACGGCGCGGAGTCGATGTCGTTCGACACGATTGTCGGCGGCGGACCGCACGGCTCGCTCCCCCACTGGCGCGCGAGCGACGAGCCGCTGCAGGCCGGCCAGGGCGTCGTGATCGACATGGGCGTGGTCGTCGACGGCTACTGCTCGGACCTCACCCGCACCGTCTTCCTCGGCGAGCCCGACGACCAGTTCAAGCGCGTCTACGACGTCGTGCTCACCGCGCAGACGATGGCCGAGGAGCGCATCGAGGCCGGGATGACCGGCCGCGACGCGCACCTGATCGCGCAGCAGATCATCGCGGACGCCGGGCACGGCGATCACTTCGGGCACGGGCTCGGCCACGGCGTCGGGCTGGAGATCCACGAGGACCCGCGGCTGTCGCCGTTCTCGGAGGACGTGCTGGCGGACGGCCACGTGGTCACGGTCGAGCCCGGCATCTACATCCCCGGCTGGGGCGGGGTGCGCATCGAAGATCAATGCGTCATGGAAGGCGGCCGCCTGCGGCCGATCTCCACGGCGCCGAAACTCGACCTGGAGATGGGGGTCACACGGTGATCGGCACTTCCGACCTGAAGAAGGGCGCGTCCGTCGAGGTGGACGGCACGCTGTACCAGATCGTCGAGGTCCAGCACATCAAGACGAAGAAGTCCGCGGTCTACCGCGTGAAGATGCGCGACCTGCGCGCCGGTCACATCATCGAGCGCTCGTTCAACGCCGGGGAGAAGCTCACCGCCGCGCGCGTCGAGCGGCGGCCGGTGCAGTACCTCTACGGCGACGGCGAGATGTACACCTTCATGAACTCGGAGACCTTCGAGCAGATGGAGGTCCCGCGCGCGATCATCGAGGACGCGCTGCACTACCTCAAGGAGGGCGATAGCGCCCAGGGCGTGCTCTACGGCGCCGAGCTGCTCGGTCTGGAGCTCCCGGCGGCGGTGGAGCTCAAGATCACGGAGTCCGATCCGGGTGTGAAGGGCGACACCGCCACCGGCGCGACGAAGCCGGCGAAGCTCGAGACCGGCTACGTCGTGAACGTCCCGCTGTTCATCAACGCCGGCGACACGATCAAGGTATCGACGTCCGGCAGCGGCTACATCGAGCGCGTGGCCACGGGCTAGCGGCCGGTTCGGCGGAGCGCGATGCCGCCCGAGGTTCGTCCCGTCTGGCAGGTCCTGCGCTACCTGCGCGTGCTGGTGGAGCAGGACCGCCAGCTCGGCGACCTGTGGGTCGCCGGCGAGATCTCGAACCTCACGCTCGCCTCGTCGGGGCACATCTACTTCACGCTCAAGGACCAGGGCGGCGCGCTGCGCTGCGTCTTCTTCCGCGGCAAGAACGTGGGACAGCGCGACCGCATCGAGTCGGGCGCGTCCCTCATCGTGCACGGCGCGGTGTCGGTTTACGAGCAGCGCGGCGACCTGCAGTTCATCGTCGACTTCGTGCAGCCGGCCGGCGTGGGTGCGCTGGCGGCGGAGTTCGAGCGGCGGCGCGCGGCGTTCGAGGAAGAGGGCCTGTTCGCGGTCGAGCGGAAGCGGCGACTGCCGCGCTTCCCGCGCCGCATCGGCGTCGTGACGTCGGCGCGCGGGGCGGCGCTGCACGACATCCAGACGGTGCTCGAGCGGCGGTGGCCGCTCGCGACGATCGTCTTCGCGCCGGCGCCGGTGCAGGGCGAGGAGGCGCCGGTGCTGATCGCGGAGGCGATCCGCGCCATCGCGCCGCGCAACCGGCCCGAAGCATGGCCCGACCTCGTGATCGTCGGGCGCGGCGGCGGGTCGGCCGAGGACCTGTGGGCGTTCAACGAGGAGCCGGTCGTGCGCGCGATCTTCGGCTGTCCCGTGCCGGTGGTCTCGGCCGTCGGGCACGAGACAGACGTCTCGCTGGCGGACCTCGTCGCCGACATGCGCGCGCCGACGCCCTCGGCCGCGGCCGAGCTCGCCGCGCCCGACCGCGTCGAGGTGCTGCAGGGAATCGCGGCGATGCAGCGGCACCATCAGCAGCGGCTCGCGCGCCGGGTCGACGCCGCCCGCAACGACGTCGCGCGACGGGCCACGGCGATGGAGCGCCGGCTGCCGGACGTGGGCCGGCTGCGGCACGAGCTCGCGATGCACGCTGAGCTGATGCGCGGCGCGGCGAGTGCGGCGACGACGCGCGCGCGCGAGGCGGTGTCGCGGCTCGCGAGCCGCGTCCAGGCGCTCTCGCCGATGCACACGCTGGAGCGCGGATACGCCATCGTCTCCGCCGCCGACGGGCGCGTCGTGACGGCCGCGGCCGACGTCGCGGACGGCGACCGGATCGCGATCCGCTGGCGCGACGGCAGCCGCTCGGCGCGTGTAGAGTCGCCCTGATGCCGACCCGACCACGCGCACCCCAGCCGCACGACGACCCGCAGGCCGACCTCGCGCCCGCGCCGCCCGCGGGCGACGCCGAGAGCTTCGAGGCCGTCTTCGCGCGCCTCGAGGAGATCTCCGCCGCGCTCGAGGCCGGCGGCCTGCCGCTCGAGCGCTCCGTGGACCTCTACGAGGAGGGCATGCGCCTCGCCGAGCGCTGCCAGCAGCTGCTGACGAACGTCGAGCAGCGCATCGAGACGCTGCGCCAGCGGTCACCCGGCGTCGAGGAAGACCCGCGGTGATGCTCCGCGCGGAGGCGGGCTCGTGACCCTGCGCGTGGGCTGGTTCACCACCGCGCGCGGCGCCGGGTCACGGGGCATGTTCGAGGCGGTGCGCGGCGCGATCGACGCCGGCACGCTCGACGCCGCGTTCGGCGTCGTCTTCTGCAACCGCGAGCGGGGCGAGGACGCCACGACCGACGCGTTCCTCCGACTGGTCGAGGGTGCCGGGCTGCCGCTGGTCACGCTGTCGTCGGTGCGCTTTCGCAAGGAGCACGGCGGCGAGCGCTCGCGGCCCGGCGCGCCGCTCCCCGCGTGGCGCGAGGCGTTCGATGCCGAGGTCGCGCGGCGGATCGCGCCGCACCCGTTCGACGTTGGCGTCCTCGCCGGCTACATGCTGATCTTCACGCCGGACTTCGTCGACAGCCGGACGATCCTCAACCTGCACCCGGCGCTGCCCGGCGGACCGATCGGCACCTGGCGCGAGGTCATCCGCGAGCTCATTCGCTCGCGCGCGCCGGAGAGCGGCGTGATGGTGCACGTCGCGATCCCGCGCGTCGACGCCGGGCCGGTCGCGGCGTTCTGCCGCTACCCGGTCGTCGGCGCCGGCTTCGACCCGCTGTGGTCCGAGCTGGACGGTCAGCTCGACGAGATGGACGACGCGGCGCTCGAGTCGACGCCGCTCTTCGCGCGCATCCGCGAGGCGCAGCTGTCCTGCGAGGCGCCGTTTCTCGTCGCGACGCTCGCCGCCTTCGCGGATGGCCGCCTCCGCGCCGACGGCCACCGCCTGCACGACGCCGGCGGCGCGCCCGCCGCACCGCTCGACCTCACGGCCGACGTCGCCGCGCGCATGTCGGACGCCGCGCGGGCGTAGTCGCGCCCACGCCGTGGCGAACAGCCCGGGGTCCGCCCGCCACCTCCGATCCCGCCCGCTACTCGGTGCCCCTCAGGCCGTCCCGGCGTGCGGACCGCCGATTCCCCGGGTCACGCTCGCCCGCCCCTCGCCTGCCAATCCGCCACCACGTACCCCGACGTGTTCGGATCCGCGCCGAACTCGCGGACGCGCGTCGCCGCGTCCGTCCGGAGCCGTTCCGCCGTCGCCGGCGCGGCGTCGCCGAACTGCGCGAGCGCAGCCGCCTCGATGTCGACCCGGAAGAGGTGGAACGCTCCCTCCGGCCGCCAGCCGGTGGCGGCGTGCACCGCCGCACCCCACCGCTCGCGATAGCCCGCGTCGTCCTCCGGGATGGCGCGGCCGTAGAGCTTGAAGTCGCCCTCGCTGCCGTCCTTGTTCGCGGTCGTGCTGTGCAGCGCGCAGCGAGGGTCGCGGAGCAGGTCGAGCAGCTTCATCGACCGCCACATCCCGCTCAGCGTCAGGTCGGCGTCGAAGATGAAGAACTCGATCGGCGTGATGCGCGGGCCGCCGTCGCGGCGGAGCGTTCCGAGCATCACGAGCCCGCTGCGGTCCAGCCGCTCGCGCCCGAGCGCGGCGAGCGCCGGCGCGCTCGCCACGAAGTCGTGCCAGTTCATGGGTTCCTCCTCCGCCCGGATGTCGTGCGTAACCGTACGCGCGCTCCGTGACAACGGGTTGTCAGCGGCATAGCGCGGCTGCGGGTCGCTGGTGGCCGTTGTCGGCGCCCGGTACGCTTGGCACGTGCCGCCGGCGCCGCCGCGGCCCGAGTTGCGGAGTCGACGATGATGCAGGCCGCCCCCCTCCCCTCCGACGCCATGGGCGCGTCGCGCGCCCTCGAGCCGGCGCGGCGCATGCTGCCGGTGACCGCGCGCGACCGCGCGGCCGCCGCGCTGGTGACGGTCGCGCAGCGCGCGCTGCCCGTCGTCGCGGAGTCGGTCGCGGCCGGGCTCGCCCTGCTCGCCGCCGAGCGCGCGGTGCGCAACGCCGTGACATCGACGGTGGGCCGCCTTGCGCCGAGCGCCGCCGCCGCGCGCATCGACGCGCCGCCGCCCGTCCGCGTCTTCGCCTCCTACCGCGAGACCACGATCGTCGAGCGCTACCGCGTGCGCCGCTGACGCGCCGCGCGCGTCCGTTGCCGGCGATGCCCGCGTCCGCATGACCGAACCCGCGACCGGCCCCGAGCGCCTGCAGAAGCTGCTCGCCCGCGCGGGGTACGGCTCGCGCCGTGCCGCGGAGGCCGTGATCGCCGCGGGACGCGTCACCGTCGACGGCGCGGTCGCCACGCTCGGCACGCGCGCCGACCCGGCGCGGCAGCGCATCGAGGTCGACGGCACGCCGCTCGCGATGCCCTCCGGCACGTCCACCATCGCGCTGCACAAGCCTGCGGGTTATGTCGTCACCGCGCAGGACGAGCGCGGCCGCGCGACGGTCTACGCGCTGCTTCCCGGCGCGCCGCCCGACCTGCGCTACGTGGGCCGGCTCGATCGCGACACCGAGGGCCTGCTGCTGCTGACCACCGACGGCGAGCTGGCGCACCGCCTCACGCACCCGCGCTGGGGCGTCGACAAGGTCTACGAGGCCACGCTCGACGGCCCCCCACCCCCGACCGACGCGCTGGACGCGCTCCGCCGCGGGGTCGCGCTCGCGGACGGACGCACGGCGCCGGCGAGCGTCGAGGTGGTGTGCGCCGGGCAGCGACGCAGCGTCGTGCGCCTCACGATCCACGAGGGGCGGAATCGCCAGGTGCGTCGCATGTTCGAGGCGGTCGGGTCGCGCGTCGCGCGGCTGGTGCGCACCGACTTCGGGCCGGTGCACCTCGGGTCGCTGCCGCGCGGGGTCGCGCGGCCGCTCGACCCCGACGAGCTCGCCCGCCTGCGCGCGGCGGTGGACCTCGACTAACCGGCAGGGCGCGCGGGCGCGTCCGCAGCGGCGGCAGGCATGCCGCCGACAGGCGTCGGTGCCGCGGCGGCGCCCGCACATCCGTCGGCGGCATGGCTGCCGTCGCTGTGGGTGGCGCGGCGAGCACCGGCGGGCCGGACCGCTTGCGGTGGACGCTCAGATCGGGCGCTGGCTATCATCGGTCGATTCCCCCGCGGACCCCGGAGGCCCTCATTACCGACGACCCGATCGCCCGCTGCGTCGCCATCGATGGCCCGACGGCCGCGGGAAAGAGCGTGGTTGGTCGCGCCGTCGCGGACCGCCTGCACCTCGGCTTCTTCGACACCGGCCTGATGTATCGCGCCTGCGCGCTTGCCGCGCTCGAGGCGAAGACCGACCTCGAGAACGACGACGCCGTGATCGCGCTGGTGCGCTCGCTCGAACTCGACATGCGCTGGGTCGACCCGACGCAGCCGCGGCTCTTCGTCGCGGGCGAGGACGTGACGGACCGCCTGCGCGATCCGGAGATCGAGCGCACGGTGTCGCTCGTCTCGCGGATCCCGCAGGTGCGCGACGAGCTCGTGCGGCGGCAGCGCGCGATCGCGTCGCGCGAGCCGGTGGTGATGGCGGGTCGCGACATCGGCACGCGCGTGCTCGTCGAGGCGCGCACCAAGATCTTCCTCGACGCCTCCACGGAGGTGCGCGCGCGGCGCCGCCTCGGGGAGGAGCTCGACCGCGGCCGGCAGACGTCGTTCGAGCTGGTGCTGTCGGCGACGCGTCGGCGCGACGAGCTCGACGACACCGGCCACCGCGCGGTGCGACGTGAGCAGGCGGCGCGCGACGCGATCATCATCGACACCGACGCGCTCGGCATCGACGCGGTCGTCGACCGCTGCGTCGAGGCCTACCAGGCCGCGAACGCGACCGCCTGACGCCGCCGGGTGGCGGCAGCGGAGGAACGCGGTTGAAGCGAGCGCTCTCCCGGTACGTCTACGCCGCCACGAACAACTTCGCGCGCGCCGTGATCTCCTCGCTCGCGCGCTGGGAGGTCGTGGGCGCGGAGCGGCTGCCGCCCGAGGGCCCGGTGATCCTGGTCGCGAACCACAACCACCTGCTCGATCCGCCGCTGGTCGCCGCGTCGACGCGCCGCCGGGTGCACCCGATGGCGAAGCGCGAGCTCTTCGAGACGCCGCTCATCGGCTGGTACTTCTGGGCGTATGGCGCCTTCCCGGTGCGCCGCTTCTCGGGGGACATGGGCGCGCTGCGCGTCGCGCGCAACTACCTGCGCAACGGCGAGGTGGTGCTGATGTTCCCCGAGGGCACGCGAGCGCACGGGAATGGCATGCGGCCGGCGCTGCCCGGCGCCGCGATGGTCGGGCTGCTCGCGAAGGCGCCCGTGGTGCCGGTCGCGATCACCGGCACCGACCGCATCCGCATCCCGCGCGTGTTCTTCCAGTGGATGGTCCGGCGGCGCCCACGGCTGCGCGTGGAGTTCGGAGAGCCGTTCGCGCTCGATTCCGAGAGCTCCGACGCGCGCTCGGCCGAGATGGCGACCGATCGCATGATGCGGCGCGTGTCCGCGATGCTGCCGCCCGCGTACCAGGGCGCATACGGGTCGGCATCGGCAGGTACCATCGTGGTAGCGCGCCAATCGCCGAAGCACCGGCGCGAGGAGGCGGACTGAACCCGAGTGGCGGTGGCCGGAGGTTGCTCTGATGTGCGGGATTGTCGGCTACACCGGGAAGCGGCCCGCCGGTCCGCTCGTGCTGGAAGGACTGCGGCGCCTCGAGTATCGCGGCTACGACTCGGCCGGCATCGCGCTGTTCGACACGAATCACCAGCTCTACGTCGCGCGCGCGGCCGGCAAGCTCGACCAGCTCGTGCAGCGCGTGGAGGGCACGCTGCCGCCCGCCGTCGCCGGCATCGGCCACACGCGCTGGGCGACGCACGGCGAGCCGACGGACCACAACGCGCACCCGCACCTCGACCCGAGCGGCCGCGTCGCCGTCGTGCACAATGGCATCATCGAGAACTACCAGGAGCTGCGCGCGCGCTTCAGAGACCGCGGCGCGATCTTTCTGTCGGATACCGACACCGAGGTGCTGGCGTTCATGCTCGCCGACCGCCTGGACGCGGGCGAGGACCTCGCCGACGCGCTCCGCGGCGTCGTGTCCGAGGCGAAAGGCGCCTACTCGCTGCTGGCGGTCGACGCGAACGAGCCGGGTCGCATCGTGGCGGCACGCGTCGGCAACGCCGGCGGCATCGTGATCGGGTACGGGGACGGCGAGCACCTGCTCGCGTCCGACCTGCAGGCGCTCATCCCGCACACGCGGCGCGTGACGTTCCTCGAGTCCGGCGAGATCGCGGACGTGCGCGCGGACGGCGTCGCGTTCCTCGACGGCGACGGCCACACGATCGAGAAGACGATTGAGACGCAGCCCTACGACGCCGTGGCGGTGGCGAAGGGGCGTTTCAAGCACTTCATGCTCAAGGAGATGTACGAGCAGCCGGAGTGCGTGCTCTACGCGCTGCGCGGCTACGCGCTCGACCCGCCGCGCGTGACGATGGAGGGCATGCCCTTCTCGGACGAGGTGATCCGCTCGCTGCGACGCGTCGTCCTCATCGGCATGGGCACGTCGATGCACGCGGCGATGGTCGGCCGACACTACATGGAGCGCTTCGCGCGCATCCCGGCCGAGGTCGACAACTCGGCGGAGTTCCGGTACCGGGAGCCGGTGCTCGACGAGCACACGCTGGTGATCTCGCTCACGCAGTCGGGCGAAACGGTGGACACGCTGGCTGGCATGGAGGAAGCGGCGCGCGCCGGCTGCCCGCAGCTCACGCTGTGCAATACGCCGGGCGCCCAGGCGACGCGCCTCGCCGACGGCACCATCTACATGCACACCGGGCCCGAGGTGGCGGTCGCATCGACGAAGACGATGGTCGCGTCGATGCTGCTGCTGCACGGCCTCGCGCTGCAGTTCGGCCGGATCCGAGGCGTGCTCAGCGACGACGTCGCGCGCGAGCAGATCGAGTCGGCGCTGCACCTTCCGGCGGCGATCGGCGAGGCGCTCGCGCTGTCCGACCAGGTCGCGGCGATCGCCGCGCGCTATGCGCGCTTCGACGACTTCCTGTTCCTGGGACGTGGCCTCGGCTACCCGATGGCGCTCGAGGGCGCGCTCAAGCTGAAAGAGGTCTCGTACATCCACGCCGAGGGCTACGCCGCCGGCGAGATGAAGCACGGGCCGATCGCGCTGATCGACGACCGCATGCCGACGGTTGCGCTCGCGCCGCGCGACGAGGTGTTCGACAAGATGCGCTCGAACATCGAGCAGGTGCGCGCGCGCCACGGCCAGGTGATCGCGCTGGTGTCGCGCGGCGACCACTCGCTCGATGACCTTGCGACGGACGTGATCCAGGTGCCGGAGGTCAATTCGGCGCTGTTCCCGATCGTGACGGTGGTGCCGATGCAGTTGCTCGCGTATCACATCGCGGTGCAGCGCGGCGCGGACGTGGACCAGCCGCGCAACCTCGCGAAGACGGTGACGGTGGAGTGATCAGGGTGGGTTCGAGCGGCGGCTGGTGAAGGCGCTGAGTCGCCGGGCAGGCCGGCAGGCGGTTCGGGGGGCGCTGAGTCGCCGCGCGTCACTCGATCGCCGTGAGCGCGTCGGCGCGGTTCGGTAGTCTTCGCTGCGGATGGGCGGCTGCGCGCGCGAGCGTTCGCCGCGAACGCGTGCGCGTTCACCCACGAACGGGGAACGCGCACCGCGAGCGGAACGCCGTCGGCGGCACCTCAGCACGCTGACCGCGTGCCGCTCGAAGCGAGTCTAGCCCTCGCCGACGATCTCCCGGGCTGAGAGCGACGCCTGCGCGGCGGCGAGCCGCGCGATCGGCACCCGGTACGGGGAGCACGAGACGTAGTCGAAGCCCTGTTCATGGCAGAACGCCACGGACGCCGGGTTCCCCCCGTGCTCGCCGCAAATCCCGACCTTCAGACCCGGCTTTGTCCGGCGTCCGCGCTCGATTCCGAGGCGAATCAGGCCGCCGACGCCGTCGCGGTCCAGCTCGACGAACGGGTCGCGCTCGATCAGGTGCTGGCGGAGATAGGCCGGCATGAAGCGGCCGGCGTCGTCGCGCGACAGGCCGAACGTCGTCTGCGTGAGGTCGTTCGTTCCGAACGAGAAGAAGTCGGCATGCTCCGCGATGCGGTCGGCCACGACGCACGCGCGTGGCAGCTCGATCATCGTGCCGACCGTCACGTCGAGCTGTGCACCGCGCTTCGCGAGGACGCGGTCGACGGTCGTCGTCACCAGGTCTCGCAGCTGCGCGAGCTCTGTCTCCATGCCGACCAGCGGGATCATGATCTCCGGCCTGATGTCGAGTCCGTCGGCCTGCAGGTCGCACGCAGCCTCGGCGATCGCCTCGACCTGGATCTCGTAGATCTCGGGGAACGTGATCGCGAGCCGCACGCCGCGGTGGCCGAGCATCGGGTTGAACTCGCGGAGCGACTCGACGCGCCGCTCGACCTCGTCCGCCGGCATGCCGAGCGCGTGCGCGAGGTCGCGGATGTCCTCCTCGGTCTGCGGGAGGAACTCGTGCAGCGGCGGGTCGAGCAGGCGGATGGTGACGGGCAGCCCGGCCATCGCGCGCAGGATCCCGTGGAAGTCGGTCCGCTGGATCGGGAGGATCTTCGCGAGCGCCTCGCGCCGCTCGGCCTCGGTCTGCGACAGGATCATCTGGCGGACGGCGAGGATGCGGTCGGCGCCGAAGAACATGTGCTCGGTGCGGCAGAGGCCGATGCCCTCCGCCCCGAAGGCGCGGGCGCGCTCGGCGTCGTCGGGCGTGTCGGCGTTGGCGCGTACGCGCAGCCGGCGCCGTGCGTCGACCCACGTCATCAGCCGGTCGTACTCGGGCGGGAACTGCGCATCGGCGAGCGGGAGCGCGCCGAGCATCACCTCGCCACGCGTGCCATCGAGCGAGATCACGTCGCCCTCGGCGACGACGACCGGGTCGCGGCCGTCCGGCTGCACGGTGAAGCGGCGCTTCGCGTAGTCGATCTGCAGCGCGGAGCAGCCGCTGACGCAGCACTTGCCCATGCCGCGCGCCACCACCGCCGCGTGCGAGGTCATGCCGCCGCGCGCGGTCAGGATCGCGCGCGCCTCCTTCATGCCCTCGATGTCCTCGGGGCTCGTCTCCTCGCGCACGAGGATCACGTCCTCGCCGCGCTTGGCGGCGTCCACGGCGTCGGCCGGCGTGAAGACGACCTTGCCGACCGCGGCGCCCGGCGAGGCGGCGAGTCCGACCGCGATCACGTCGCGGTCGCCCGACTGGAACACGGGGTGCAGCAGCTCGTCGAGCTGCTCGGCATCGACGCGGCGGATCGCCTCGTCCTCGTCGATCAGCCCCTCCTCGACCATGTCGACGGCGATCTTCACCATCGCCTGGCCGGAGCGCTTGCCGTTGCGCGTCTGCAGCACCCAGAGGCGCTGCTGCTGGATCGTGAACTCGATGTCCTGCATGTCCCGGAAGTGCTGCTCGAGCGTCTCGCAGGCGCGCTGCAGCTCGCCGAAGACGGCCGGCATCGACGCCTCGAGCGAGGGCGGCTCGCCCGGCTTGCGGCTGATCTCGAGGATCGGCTGGGGCGTGCGGATGCCGGCGACGACGTCCTCGCCCTGTGCGTTCACGAGGAACTCGCCGAACAGGCGCTGGTCGCCGGTGGCCGGGTGGCGCGTGAAGAGGACGCCGGTCGCGCAGTCGTCGCCGAGGTTGCCGAAGACCATCGCCTGCACGTTGACGGCGGTGCCCCACGAGTCGGGGTAGCCGTGCATCTGGCGGTAGTAGATGGCGCGCGGGTTCTCCCACGACGAGAAGACGGCGCCGATCGCGCCCCAGAGCTGCTGCCACGGGTCGTCGGGGAAGTCCGCGCCGGTGCGTTCGCGGACCAGCGCCTTGTATTCGCCGACGAGCTCGCGCAGCGCGTCGGCGTCGAGGTCGGTGTCGAGCTTCACGCCGCGCGCGCGCTTCTTCGACTCGAGCAGGCGCTCGAACGGGTCGTCGTCGGTCTCCGACGCCTTGCCGATGCCGAGCACGACGTCGCCGTACATCTGCACGAAGCGCCGGTAGGAGTCGTACGCGAAGCGGGGCTTGCCGGAGCGGGCGGCGAGACCGGCGGCGGTGGTGTCGTTGAGGCCGAGGTTGAGGATGGTGTCCATCATGCCGGGCATCGAGACGCGGGCGCCCGAGCGTACGGAGACGAGCAGCGGATTCTGGGCGTCGCCGAAGCGCATGCCGACGAGCTGCTCGATGTGCTCGAGGCCGGCGCGTACCTCGGCCTCGAGGCCGTCGGGGTAGGTGCGGCCGCGCTGGTAGAAGGCGTTGCAGACCTCGGTGGTGATCGTAAATCCAGGCGGCACCGGGATGCCGAGGCCGCTCATCTCCGCGAGACCGGCCCCCTTGCCGCCGAGCAGGTCGCGCAGCTTCCCGCTGCCCGCCGCCGACCCGCCGCCGAAGCGGTACACGGGCGGGTGAGCGAGCGCGGGAGCCGGCGGCCGGTTCGAGACGGAAGTCATGGCTGGAACCTCTCGGTGCGCGCGAGATCGCGCATGGGTCGGCCGCCCTTCGGTGCGGCCGGACACAGCGCGGCGAAGTGCGTCGGGAGCAGGGATCGCGCGTGGGGATCGCGCGCGGGGCACCGCTCCCCCGTGCCGTGCAAGATTATACGGTGCCGTGCATGCACCCAAGTGATCATCCGAGTAGACGGATTGGCCGAGATGACCGACACTGTGGGCATGGCCGCCGGTCGTGCCCCCGATGCCGCCGCGCTCGCCGACGTTCGCCGGATGCTCGACGCCCGCGAAGCCGCCCTGCACGCGCTGGCCGCCCGGGAAGCGACCTCCGCCGGGCGCGCGCTCGCCGAGCCCCCTGAGGCGCTGCGGCTCGCCTACCAGGTCGACCGCGACCGGATCATCCACACGCGCGCATTTCGCCGGCTCAAGCACAAGACGCAGGTCTTCGTCGCGCCGGACTCCGATCACGTCGTGACGCGGATGACGCACACCATCGAGGTCCAGCAGGTCGCCCGCACGATTGCGCGCGCGCTCAATCTCAACGAGGACCTCGCGGAGGCCGTCGGCTGGGGCCACGACCTCGGACACACGCCGTTCGGCCACGCCGGCGAGGAGCAGCTCGCGGCGCTCCTACCCGACGGGTTTCGCCACAACGAGCAGTCGCTGCGCATCGTCGACGCGCTCGAGCACGACGGCGCCGGCCTCAACCTCACCGCCGAGACGCGCGAGGGCATCCTCAAGCACTCGAAGGTGCGCGAGTCGGTGGCGGCGGAGGCGTGGGGGACGGCTGGCACGCTCGAGGGCCAGATCGTGAAGCTGGCCGACTCCATTGCCTACCTCAACCACGACATCCAGGACGCGATCCGCGCCGGCCTCCTCGCCGAGCAGGACCTCCCGGCGGGCGTGCGCGACGTCCTGGGCGCCGACCACTCCACACGCATCGCGAGGCTGGTGACCGACTGCGTGCTCGCGTCGCGCGCGACGTTCGATGGGCCGGAGCCGCGCATCGTGCTCGGCGAGGCGGTGCTCGCCGCCACCGACGAGCTGCGCGAGTTCATGTTCGAGCGCGTCTACCTGCACGAGTCGACGCTGCGCGAGGCTCGGCGCGGCCAGCGGATTGTCGCGTTCCTCTACGAGCACTACGTCGGGCACCCGGAGGAGATCACAGGGTGGTCGCGAGCGGAGGACCCGCCGTGGCGGCGCGCGGCGGACTACGTGTCGGGCATGACCGACGGCTTCGCGACGCGGCGCGCGCGGGCGCTCGGCTTCGCGGACTGAGCGGGCGGGCGAGAGCGGGGGCGATCACGAGACGGTATCTGCGTGCGCCCGCGGTGGCCGGGATGGCGATCGTGCTGATCGCCGCGGCCGCGCTCGCGCTGATCGCGATCACCGGTCGCGCGCCCGGCACAGGGCCGGTCGCCGGAACCGCGCCGTCGCGCACTGCGGGTGCCGGTGGCACCGTCACGGTGCGCGCGGCCCTCACGACGAACATGCGCGCGGCGCCCGACCGCCAGGCCGAGGTCGTGGCGATCATCCCCGGCGACCGCGTGGCCGACGTCGTCGGGCGCGCGCCGTCGGGGAGCTGGCTGCAGGTCGTGTACCCGCCGGGCTCGCGGCTCCAGGGCTGGGTGCCGGCCTCGAACGTGGAGCCGGTGGCCGGCGACGCGAGCGGCGTGCCGGTCGTCGACGTCGCCGAGCCCGTCGCGCCGGGCGCCTCGGCCACCCCGGGCGCCACCGCCGCGCCCGCGCTGCCCGACCTCACCATCACCAACGCCTTCGTCGCGCCGAACGGTACCCTGACGATCCGGATGGCGAACGTCGGAGCCGGACGCTTCGACGGCGCGGTGGGCCTGCGCGTGACGAGCGCCGCCGGCGAGGTGGTCGGCGTGGTGGACGTACAGCGCACGCTGCTGGCGCCGGGGCGGAGTGCCACCGTGAACACGCAGGTGACCATCGTGCAGACCGGCGAGTACGTGCTGGAATTGGACTGGCTCGACGACGTGAAGGAATCGAACGAGTTCAACAACACGCTGCGCACGCTGCTCGTCGCACCCGGCCGCTAGGGCCGCTGCGGCCGACGTGAGCGACGCCCCTGCTGGCGAGGTGACGGGATGAGCGGTCGGCCGCGCCGGCTGATTCGGATTGGCGGGGCGGCCGTTGTGCTCGCGGCGAGCATCGGCGCCGCCGGCGCCTTCGTCGCGTTGCGCGACCGCGCCGATGCGCCGGCGACCGAGGTCGCGACGCCGGCGGTGCCGACGCTGCTGGCGGCGACGGACCTGCGTCCCGGGCCTGCGAACGACCTGGCGCCGGTGCAGCGGCTCGCTGCGGGGACCGTCGTGCAGCTGATCGGGCGGTCCGCCGATGGCCAGTGGCTGGCCGTCTCGCCGGCCGGGCAGGACATGGTCGTGGGGTGGGTGCCGGTCGCGGTGGTGGGCGGTGCCGGTGCGATTGACGCGCTCGCCGTGGTCGCGCCGAGCGGCGCGAGCGGGACGGCGTCGCCGACCGGTCCGGCGGGCGCGGCCACCGCGGTCGTGCCCGGAGGCGCGGACCGACCCGACCTCGCGCTCGAGCGGGTGTTCTCGCGCGACAACCGGCTGGGCGTGACCATCGCGAACCGCGGGACGGTCGACGTGACCGCGCGCATCCTCGTGAGCGTCGACGGCCGCACGGCCGAGCCGGTGCCGGTAAAGGCCGGCGAGCCCCTGCGTGCGGACGACACCGTCGACTTCGTCTTCCCGGACGAGTACGTGCAGCGGCGCGCGCAGGTGCACGTCGCCGTGAGCACGGATCCACCGGTCGCCGAGCGCGACGCCGCGAACAACGCGGTCGACGCCGTGATCGCGCCGGATCTCCCGAACGACCTCGAGATCGTGAGCGCAGCCAGTGCCGTGGCGAGCGGCGAGCTGCGGGTCGTGATCCGCAACAACAGCCCGATCCCCGTGGTGGGTGCGGTCACGCTGACGGTGCAGGCGAGCGGCGGCAGCGACCGCTCGCTGGGCGCGCGCACGGCGGACATCGACCTCGCGCCGCAGGCATCGACGACGCTGGCGCTTCCGGACGTCCAGCACGTCGACTTCACGAAGGCGACGGTGTTGCTCGTCACAGAGGCCATCAACGACGCCGTGCCGACGAACGATGTGTACCCACGATGAGCGACGACGCAGCGGACGCGCTGCGGGCGCGGCTCGACGCCTCGCGGGCGGCGCTGCTGGCGGCGCTCGAGGGGATCACCGAGCGGGCCTTTGCCGCCGACCTCGGCGATGGGACAACGGTTGTGCGCGCGCTCGCCGAGCTGGCGGCCGCCGAGCGGTCGGACGTGGCCGCGGCCGGCGGGCCGGGCGCGGCCACGCGGGTGGCGGAGAAGCCGCTTCCGCCGCAGGTCGTGCACGACCTCGCCGGGGCGCGCTACCAGACGCTGCGGCTCGTCGAGTCGGCCGGCGGGGCGGTCGAGACCCGCGCCATCGTGGAGCGCGTCGCGGCGCGCGAGGAGGCGGTGGCGGCGCGGATCGCGGCGCTCAAGGCGGGCGAAGCCTGACGCACCGGATGCATGCGGTGGGTGTCGACCGCATCACATCCACAAACCCTGCGGGGGTCGGCACACATTTCTCAGGGTTCCCCGTAACTTTTCGGTTCCGCCGGGGTCTAACCACATAGAGCATGAGCACCATCGACGAAGTCAAGGCACGTCTCGATATTGTCGAGACCGTGGGACAGTACGTCCCCGAACTGAAGAAGACCGGGCGCACGTTCAAAGCGCGCTGCCCGTTCCATCAGGAGCGCACGCCCTCGTTCGTCGTGGATCCGGAGCGCGGCACCTGGCACTGCTTCGGATCGTGCTCGACCGGCGGCGACGTGATCGAGTTCGTGCGCCGGGTGGAGGGCCTCGACTTCAAGGAGGCACTGCGCACCTGTGCGGAGCGCGCCGGCGTCGAGCTGCGGCCGCCGTCGAAGCGCGACGTCGAGGAGCGCGAGCAGCATGAGCGGCTGCTGCAGGCGAACGAGGCCGCGGCCGTCTACTTCCAGGCCGCGCTCGGGGGCCCGCAGGGCGGCGACGCCCGCGCCTACCTCGAGAAGCGTGGCCTCGACACGCAGACGATTGAGACGTGGCAGCTCGGGTACGCGCCCGACGGCTGGCGCGGGCTCGTCGAGTACCTCGGCGCGCGCGGGTTCGCCGAGAGCGACATCGTGGAGGCCGGCCTCGCGATCGAGGGCGACCGCGGCGCGTACGACCGCTTTCGCGACCGCGTCATCTTCCCGACGCGCGACCAGCGCCGCCGCCTGATCGGCTTCGGCGCCCGGGCGCTGCGCCCGGACGACGAGCCGAAGTACCTGAACACCCCGCAGACGCCGCTGTTCGACAAGAGCGGCACGCTCTACGGGCTGGATCGCGCCGCGGAGGCCATCCGGCGCGCCGACCGCGCCGTGATCGTCGAGGGCTACATGGACGTGATCGCCGCGCACGAGTTCGGCGTGACGAACGTCGTCGCATCGAACGGGACGGCAATCACCGAGAAGCAGATGACGCTGCTCAAGCGCTACACCGAGAACGTCGTGCTGGCGCTGGACGCCGACAATGCCGGCTCGGAGGCGACGCTGCGCGGCGTTCAGGTCGCCGCCGGGGCTGCCGATCATATGGCAGTGCCCACGATCGACTGGCGCGGCCTCGTCTCGGTCCAGGACGGCCTGCGCGCGGACATTCGCGTCGTCTCGCTGCCCGAGGGCGATGACCCCGACTCGATGGTGCGGCGCGACCCCGACGCGTTCAAGCGGCTCGTGGACGGCGCCCTGCCGGTGGCGGATCACCTGTTCCAGGCAGTCTCCGCGTCGATCCGGCCCGGCGACGCGCTGGCCCGCTCGAAGGCGCTGCAGGCGCTCATTCCCACCGTCGCGGTGATGACGGACCCGGTCATCCGGGCGCATTATGTCCAGAAGTTGGCGCGCATCGGGCAGGTCGACGAGTCGATCGTGATGCGCATGCTCTCGCGCGGCGGCCGGCCGCGGCCGGTGCCCGCACCGGGCACCGCCCAGGCGGCGCCTCACCCGGGCGAGGCGCCGCGTGCGCCCCGCGGCCGCGTGGCCGCGCCGATCGACGGCGAGACGCAGCTGCTGCAGGTGCTCGTCCAGCGCTCCGAGTGCCGCGGCGCCGGGAAGGCGCTCGCGCCCGAGACGTTCGAGGACTCGCGCAACCGCGCGCTCTTCGAGTGGTGGGCGGCCGCGCCCGACTACGACGACCGCGTCGACGAGCTCGAGGACGACCTGCAGGCGCGCTACCGCGAGCTGGCGGCCGTCGTGCTGCCGGAGTACGAGGCGAAGCACCTCGACGAGATGGTGGGTGACATCGCGGTGCAGCTGCGGTTGCGACGGAAGCAGCAGCGGCTGCTGGAGACGGCGCGCGAGCAGGCCGAGGCGCTGCGCGCGCTCCGCCGCACGCCGTCCGGCGTGCGAGAGTCCGCCGCCGACGACGCCGCCGACCCGGTGATCGACGCGACCGAGGTCGCGGAGCAGTTCGTGGAGACCACATCCCGTCAGCGTGAGCTGACCTATCAATACCAGCAGGTAGCCGGCCGATATCCCGCCGCCGCGGACCCGGACCGTGTGGAGGAGACGACATGACCCAGACGTTCGACGACACGACCATCGCGGAGGCGGGTCTGGAGGCGCTGCTGTCGAAGGGCCGGCGCTCCGGCACCGTCACGGCGGAGGACGTCCTCGAGGCCGTTCCCGAGGCCGAGGCCAGCCGCGAACGCCTGGCGTCCGTGATCTCGCAGCTCTCCGAGAACGGCATCTCCGTGCGCGTCGACGCCGTTGCCGGGCGCGAGGCCACCACGGTGGTCGACGCCGCTCGCCGCATCGTCGACGAGGCCGCCGGCATCGACGACCCCGTCCGCATGTACCTCCGCGAGATCGGCAAGGTCCCGCTCCTCACGGCCGACGACGAGAAGCGACTGTCGCGCGCCATCGAAGAGTGGATCCACGTCGAGCAGATCATTGAGGACTACCGCGAGGAGGAGGGCGACGATCCGACCTGGTCGCAGGTGTTCGTCGAGCTGCTGCGGCAGTTCCACAAGGAACGCGACATCTACCAGTCGGTGAGCCGCTACCTGAAGCTTCCGCGGCAGTCGATCTCCGAGCGCATCGCGGACGCGAAGTTCCGCGGCTCGCTCGACGGCGAGCTCGACGAGGGCTCGCAGCGGCGGTTGATGAAGGACATGAAGTGGGACGAGGACCGGGCGCACCAGGCGCTGATCCGGATGTCGATCATCACCCACATCATGCGGCCCGAGCACGTGCGCTGGGCGTCGGAGTTCGTCGGCGCGGAGTCGAAGCTCACCCCGCCGCCGAAGAACCTCGCCGAGAAGCTGGAGTCGAAGCACGGCGGCGCGTTCCAGTACTACTTCGAGAAGATCATCTACGACGGCAAGCGCTCGGAGCGGCAACTGACCGAGGCGAACCTGCGCCTCGTGGTGTCGGTCGCGAAGAAGTACATCGGCCGCGGCATGTCCCTGCTGGACCTCATCCAGGAGGGCAACATCGGCCTGATTCGCGCCGTCGAGAAGTTCGACTACCGCAAGGGCTACAAGTTCTCGACGTACGCGACGTGGTGGATCCGCCAGGCGATCACCCGCGCGATCGCCGACCAGGCGCGGACCATCCGCATCCCGGTGCACATGGTGGAGACGATCAACAAGCTCGTGCGCATCCAGCGCCGCCTCGTGCAGGAGTTCGGCCGCGAGCCGACCTCCGAGGAGATCGGCCGCGAGCTGGAGCTCCCGGCGGACCGCGTGCGCGAGATCATGAAGGTGTCGCAGGAGCCGGTCTCGCTGGAGACGCCGATCGGCGAGGAGGAGGACTCCCACCTCGGCGACTTCCTCGAGGACCCGGCGGCGCTGGCACCGTCGGACGCGGCATCGCACCAGCTGCTCAAGGAGCAGGTGATGGACGTGCTGTCGTCGTTGACGCCGCGCGAGCGCAAGGTGCTCGAGCTGCGGTTTGGCCTGGAGGACGGTCGGTCGCGCACGCTCGAGGAGGTCGGCCGCGAGTTCAACGTGACACGCGAGCGCATCCGCCAGATCGAGGCGAAGGCGCTGCGCAAGCTTCGCCACCCGACGCGCTCGAAGAAGCTGAAGGACTACCTCGATTAACCCCGCTGTGCGAGACTTCCGCGCCGGGAATGGTGAGGCGCTGCGCGCGCCACTGGAACGACGGAGAGCCTGACGTGCCGCTGTACGAGTACCGCTGCAAGAAGTGCAACGAGCAGTTCGAGTTGATGCGCCGACTCGCCGAGCGCGACAAGGTGGCGGCCTGTCCGAAGTGCGGGTCGCGCGGCACCGCGCGGCTGAAGTTCCAAGCCTTCGCGATGCTGTCGGGCGCTGCGCCCGACGCCGCGATGGGCGAAGGCGACCCCGAGGACTTCATGGGCGGCGACCACGATCACGGTCACGATCACGACGATCTCGACATGGGCGACTTCGACTTCTAAAGCGCTTCACGTCGACGAACGAAGGAGCCCGCCATCCGGCGGGCTCCTTCGTTCGTCGCGCCGGGGCCGGGCGGTCGCCGCGTCCCACTGCCGCTCTGGTGCTGCGAACGCGCCGATCGGCGCTACCAGCGGGGGATGAGCAGCGGCCAGCGCGTCCGCCACCCGGGATGATCGCGATCGATCCACGCGAGGTAGCCCACGCCGAGCGCCGCGAGCAGGCCGCCCTCGAGGATCGAGAGGACGACCACGCCCAGCGTGACGTCGAACCAGAAGCCCTGCGGGAACATCTGGATCAGGTGGTCGCGTGCCGGGTCGAGCTGCCAGAAATCGTTCGAGAACGACAGCAGATGGAATTCCGTGAAGAGGCGGTCGAAGCCGACCAGCACCGCCATCGCGCTCACGGCGAGCAGCAGCGCGGTGAGCGCGCCGCCAATCGCCACCTGGCGCGCCAGGCGCGCGAGGGAGCGCTCCCGGCTCCACACGAAGATGGCGACGACGTAGCCGATCGCGTAGACGAACACGAGCTCCTGGAGGTGGAAGACGGAGCGGAAGAGGTTCCGCACGTCTCGCATGTGCAGGACTTCGCGCTGGTTGAACAGCGGGACGGTCTCGCCGCCCTGCGTCACACGGACGTCGAGCATAGCGTTGCGCGGGCTGGTCTCGAAGTACTGGACGATGTCGCGCGCGGCCTCGTCGAGCTGGGGACGACTCACGCCGGTGACGGCGGGCGCGTCGTAGTGGGCGAACGAGTACTCGTAGACGCGCACGTCGGTCGCTGCGATGCGGACGTTCGTCAGCACGAGGAAGACGGGGATGCACAGCACGAAGAGGGCGGCGGCGGTCCAGCGGAGCGCAAGCACGCGCTGAGTATACTCGGCCCATGGTTGAGCGCCCGCGTCCGTCCTCGCCCTCCGCGCCCGCGCAGGCCCTCGAGTTGCTCGGGCTCGCTCTCCATGAGGTGCAGGCCCTCGATCCGGCGTACCCGCGCTTCGACGCACAGCGGCCGCTCGTCGTGTTCGCTGCGCAGTTCGCCGCCGCGCGGCCGCTCCTCGCCGCGCGCTACCCGGCCGAGACGGAGGTGCGTGCGGTGCTCGGCGGTCGCGTCGAGCACGTCGATGTGGCGGCGCTCCTCGACCCTGCCGCCCCGACGGGCGCCGCCAGCGCCTGGGCGCTGCCGGCGCTCGCGCCCGAGGACGACCGGCGCGCGCTGGCCGGTCTGCGCGGTGTGATGGAGCGCCTCTACGCGCCCGACGGGTGCCCGTGGGACCGCGAGCAGACGCACGAGACGCTGCGCCGCTACTTCCTCGAGGAGTGCTACGAGCTTGTCGACGCCATCGATCGCGGCGACCTTCCCGGGCTGGAGGAGGAGCTGGGCGACGTCATGGCACACCTCTTCATGCAAACCGCGCTGGCGCAGCGCGACGGCGAGTTCAGCCTCGAGGACGTCGTCGCGCACGCGGCGGCGAAGTTCGTGCGGCGCCACCCGCACGTCTTCGGCGACGAGGAGGCGCACACGCGCGAGCAGCTGCTCGGACGCTGGGATGCGATCAAGGCGAGCGAGCGCGCCGAGCAAGCGGACGGAGACGACGTGCCGCCGCCGGGCGCGCTGGACTCGATCCCGCGCGCCGCGCCCGCGCTGCAGCGTGCGCAGTCGATGATCCACCGTGCGCGCCGCGCCGCCCCCGGGGCGATCGCGGCCGGCGACCCGCGCGCGGCGGCCGCCGCGTTCGCAGCGGCGCCCGGTGACGAGACGCTCGCCGCGCTGCTGTGGGCCGCCGTGACGGTCGCGGACGATGCCGAGATCGATGCGGAGGAAACGCTCCGGCTCGCCGCCGGCGCGTTCGCGGAGCGCTTCGCGCGCGAGGAACGCGTCGCGCGGGCGCAGTAAGAAGTCCAGCGCCCCCGTGTTACACTCGCGTCCGCGTCACCCGTCGACGTGACGGTCGGCGACCCGACGACACAGCAGCAGACACGCCCCTCGAGGCTGCGAAGGAGTACGCGATGACGACGGCTGCCTCCACGACCACGCGCAAGGAGGCCGCGGCGCGGCCCGACTCGGTGGTCACGTCCGAGCGCTACGAGCGCGGCATGAAGAGCTTCTCGGAGTGGATGGCCGCGATCGAGAAGAACAAGGACGCCTTCCAGCGCCACTACGACGAGTTCGAGCCCGACGCGCAGGACGTCGCGACGCTCAAGCGCTTCGTGGAGAACCACGGTGTGCGGGCGATGGTCATCGGTGAGGACTGGTGCCCGGACGTGTGGCGCGGCCTGCCGGTCGCCTGCAAGCTCGCCGAGCAGGCCGGCATGCCGATCCGGCTGTTCAAGCGCGACGAGAACAAGGACATCATGGCGGAGTTCCTGAAGGACGGGGAGTTCGAGTCGATCCCCGTGGTCGTGCTGTACGACGGGGACCACCGCTACCTCGGCCACTGGATCGAGCGCGCGGACCGTGCGAACGAGGAGATGAAGGACCTGCGCGGGATCCTCGCGGGCGTCGAGCGGGATACGCCGGCGTACGAAGAGGCGCGCAAGCAGTACACGGCGAAGACGTGGGAGCTGGCCGGTGGCTGGCGACAGGCCGAGGTCAAGGAGCTGCTCGCGCTGCTGACGGAGGCGCTCAGCTAGCAACCCGCCTCATGGTGAGCGGAGCGCACGGTGCGCTCCGCCCTCGCGCCGCGGGCCGCCGACGCGAGCGCGAGCACCCACGGAGTCGGAGGCCGGCACGCGCACGGTGCGCCGCGCCGACGCAAGCACAGCAAGCGGGCCGCCCGGTGGGCGGCCCGCTTCGCGTGCTGGGAGGGAAGGCTGGGGACCGACTACCAGCCGCCCCGCTCGTCGCCGGCGGACGCCGGGCGCGTGCGCCCGGGCGACTGCGGCCCGGGCGCGGGGTCGAACGCGTCGCCCGGCTCCGCTGCCGGACGGGCGCGGCCCGCCCCGGCGCGCGCCGAGCGCGCGGCCCCGCCGCCGGCGCCCACGCCCGCCGGCGCGGAAGCCGGACGTGCCGGGCGTGACGCCTCGCGCGGCGTCGCGCAGTACGGGCAGTTGCGCCAGGAGAACTGCAACAGCTTGCCGCAGCGCTTGCACGGCTCGCGCAAAGACGTGCCGCAGTGCGCGCAGACCTGGAAGTCGTCCTCGACGGGGCGACGGCAGTTCGGGCACGCGCTGATCGCGTGGAGGTCCGAGAGGATCGCCTCCTGCTCGAGCTGCCGCACGTAGGACTCGTTCAGCGTCTCGCCGGGCCGCACCACCAGGTAGACCGGCAAGCCGATGATCGGGAGCACCACCGCGATGCCCACGCCGATCGCCTGCGAGATGGGGTCGCGGGTGCGGCTGCGAATGTCCTTGTACACCCAGAGGACGGACGCCACCCAGATGATGAAGACGTAACCGAAGACGAGGAACCCGCCGAGCTTGAGGGTCGCGGTCCAGTCGCCCCCCGGCCAGCCAATCAGCACGTCCACATACGCCTCCGGTCCACCCGCTCAAGAGCAGCGAGCATCAGGCTAGCACGCGCCCCCGTGAGGATCGCCGTGCGCACGGGGGGCACCTGAGTTGCACCGCCGTTACAATCCTCACGATGTCCTCTGTCCATGATGTCCTGAACGAAGCCCAGCGCCGGGCGGTGGAGGTGCCGGGCGGCCCGCTCATGATCCTCGCCGGCCCGGGTTCCGGGAAGACCCGCGTGATCGCGCACCGCGTCGCGTATCTGGTCGAGGAACGGCGCGTCCCGCCGTGGCGCATCGTCGCCGTCACCTTCACGAACAAGGCCGCGCGCGAGATGCGCGAACGCGTGGAGGGCCTCCTCGGCGACCGCGCGCTCGAGCTGACGATGGGCACGTTCCACTCGATCTGCGCGCGCATCCTGCGGCGCGACGGCCAGGCGATCGGCCTGCCGTCCGACTTCGTGATCTACGACACCGACGACCAGATGTCGCTCGTGAAGCTGATCGAGGCCGAGCACCACATCGACCCGAAGCGCTTCGCGCCGCGAGCGGTGCTGTCCGCGATCTCGTCGGCGAAGAACGAGCGGCGCGATGCCGCGGCGTACGCGCGTGGCGTCGGGAGCTACTTCGAGGAGATCGTGTCCCGGGTCTTCGATGACTACGAGGCGGCGCTGCGCCGCAACGGGGCGGTCGACTTCGACGACCTGCTCGGGCGCGTGCTCGAGCTGTTCGAGACGCACCCCGATGTGCAGCGGCGCTACGCCGACCGCTACCTGTACACGCTGATCGACGAGTTCCAGGACACGAACCTCGTCCAGTACCAGCTGGCGCGGGCGCTGGCGTCGTCGCACGGCAACCTCACGGTCGTGGGTGACCCCGACCAGTCGATCTACTCGTGGCGGGCGGCCGACATCCGCAACATCCTCAACTTCGAGCACGACTTCCCCGGAGCGGAGGTCGTGCTGCTGGAGCAGAACTACCGGTCGACCGGCCACGTCCTGCGCGCGGCGCACGCCGTCATCGAGCGCGCCGAGGGGCGCCCGGAGAAGAGTCTCTGGACGGCGAACCCGGACGGCGACCCGGTGGTGGTCTACGACGCGCCCGACGGCGAGGACGAGGCGCTGTTCATCGCCGGGGAGGTGAAGCGGCTGCAGCGCACGGAGCAGCGCGGCGCCGCGGACTTCGCGGTGATGTACCGCACGAACGCGCAGTCCCGCTCCGTCGAGGAGGCGTTCATCCAACAGGGGGTGCGCTACCGCATCGTCGGCGGCACGCGGTTCTACGACCGCCGCGAGGTGCGCGATCTGATCGCCTACCTGCGGCTGATCCACAACGAGCACGACTCGATCGCGTTCGAGCGCATCGTGAACGTGCCGGCGCGCGGCATCGGGGGGAAGAGCGTGTCGGACGTGCTCGCCGCGGCGACGGCGCTGGGCATCTCGCCGCTGGCGGCTGCGGCGCGCGCGGCGCGCGGCGATGCGGACCCGGCGATCCCCGCGCTGCGCGCGGACATCCGGCAGTCGCTCGCGCGCTTCGTGTCGCTGATCGACCAGCTGGCCACCGAGCGCGACACGCTGTCGACGGGCGAGATCCTCGACCGCGTGCTGGCGGCGACTGACTTTCGCAAGCACCTGCAGAAGACCGACGGCGATCACGCCGACGTGCGCTGGGAGAACGTGCAGGAGCTGCGGTCGGTCGCGGCGCAGTACAGCGCGGTGGAGGGGGACGCGACGCTGGCGGCGTTTCTCGAGGAGGTGGCGCTGGTGTCGGACGTGGACGACCCGGGCGCGGACCAGCCGGACGCGGTGACGCTGATCACGCTGCACGCCGCGAAGGGGCTGGAGTTCCCGGTGGTGTTCCTCGCCGGCATGGAGGAGGGGCTGCTGCCGCACATGCGCGCGCTGGACGACCCCGAGCAGATGCAGGAGGAGCGGCGCGTCTGCTACGTGGGCATGACGCGCGCCCGCGAGCGTCTCTACCTGACGCGGGCGCGGCGCCGCTTCCAGTACGGCAACGTGCGCGCGAACCCCGTGTCGCGCTTCCTCAACGACGTGCCCGAGGAGGAGACGGCGGTGCCGGTGGGCGCGCGCCGTCCCGACCGCGACTTCGGCGGGACCCGCTTCGGCGGCGGCCGCGAGCCGGAGGAGGTCGACGTCGAGACGCCGGCCTTCCGCGCGGGCGAGCGCGTCGTGCACGAGCGCTTCGGTCCCGGCACGGTGATCGCCTGCGAGATCGTGCCGGGCGATCAGCAGGTGACGGTGGCCTTCGAGGGCCAGGGCGTGAAGCGGCTGCTGCTGAGCTTCGCGCGACTGCGGAAGTAGCCGCGCACCCGGAACGGGCCCGCCGCGGGCTGCCGCGTTAGCCGCGCATCGCCTCCGCGGAGAAGGCGGAGCGGAGCTCGAGCTGGCGGATCACGTCGGCGCGGGTGAGCAGGCCGACGAGACGGCCGGCGTCGAGCACCGGCACCTGGTGGATGTCGTGCTGCTGCATCAGCTTCATCGCGTCGAGGACAGACGCGTTCGGCGAGACCACCATCACCTGCTCTGCCGGCACCATCGCGGCGCGCGCGTCGGTGTCGTGCCAGTGCTCGCGCGGCACCTTCGTCAGATCCGAGGTGGTGAGGATGCCCGTGACTGCGCCGTCGTGTCCGACGAGCACGCAGCGCTCGCCGTGCATGAGTACGCGCTCGTCGACGATGCGCTGGAGCGTCCACTCCTCGCCGACGGGCTCCGGCGGAATCGCGCATCACCTCGCGCGCGCGGATGTGCTCGAGCGAGCGCTCCACGACCATCTGCTGGTAGGCGCCCTCGGACGCCGACTTCAGGAAGAGTCCGATCAGGACGTACCAGAGCCCGGTCAGATTCCCGAAGATCACCACCGCGACGCCGAGCAGGATCATCAGCCACGCGATGCCCGAGCCGACGCGCGAGGCGATGCGCGTGGCGCGCACGAGGCTCTTGGTGCGCGACCACACGATGGCGCGGAAGACGCGACCGCCGTCGAGCGGGAAGCCGGGCAGCAGGTTGAACGCGCCGAGCACGAAGTTGATCCACGCCAGGTACGCGGAGATCGTCGCGAAGTCGTTGCCGCGGAAGATGAACCAGACCGCGCCGAAGATCAGCGCGAGCGCCCACGACATCAGCGGGCCGGCGACGGCGACGCGGAACTCCTGCTTCGCCGTCTTCATCTCCTCGCCGAGGCTGGAGACGCCACCGAAGATGAACAGCGTGATCGACGGCACGGACATGCCCAGCGACTGTGCCACGAACGCGTGGGACAACTCGTGCAGGAGGACCGAGAGGAAGAACACCAGCGAGGTGATGAGCGCGGCGGTCCAGCGCTCGCTCGCGCTCCAGTTGACGAAGAGGTCCTTGAACACGCCGTCGGCGAGCGACCACGCGACGAGGGCGAAGATGAGGGCCCACGACCAGTGCACGCGGATGGCGATGCCCCGGATCCGCCCGAGGACCAGGCCCGAGTTGAGGTCCATGCGTCGAGCATACGCCGTCGCACCGGGCCGAAGCCGCTTGCGCGCGCGCTGAACGTCGGAGGGCAGGCGAGAGGCGGTCTCGGGCGGCGGGGTGCCGGGGTAGGGGCGGCCGGGGCCGGCGCGCGGCGTCCTAGCCGAGGAGCGTCGCCACGGTTGCATCATCGATGGCGATCTTCATGAGGTCGCCGACACGCTCCACCTTCGCCTCGCCCGAGAACGGCACGGTGCCGAAGGTGCCCTCGATGTCGCGCATCGTCTCGACGGTGCCCTCGGGGGCGAGCAGCAGCGTCGTGTCTCGCGACGAGGCGACGCGGTCGATGATGTAGGGGCTGGGCTCTCCGCCGCCGGTGAGGATGAGGCACACGGGCCGCACCCGCATCGCCGCGAGGGCGATGTCAACCTTCTCGGCGCGCGCGACGACCGCGGGGCGCGGGAAGCGGCGGAAGTAGGGCTCGTCGGAGTCGTGCGAGATGGCGCCGATGACGAGGTGCTCGCAGACGGCGTCCTCGCCGTCAGCGCCGCCGGCGAGGACGCGCGCGCCGCTCGCCTCGATCAGGCGTCGCACGGTGGGGCCGGCGAGCAGGCGGTCCTCGCCGAGGGCGTGCAGCCCCGTGGAGCGCGTGTGGTTGGCGAACGCGATGCCGCCGGCGGGCGCGGGGGCGCCCTCCGCGCCCACGACGACGAGCTTCGCGCCGAGCCGCTGCGCCAGCGCCGCCCAGTCGCTCGCGGGGGGCGCCTCGAGCACGAGCACGCCGCTCGCCGGCGCGCTCACCGCGGTGGCCTCGACCGGCGCGCCGGAGGCGCCCGCAATCTCGAGAGCGGCGAAGGAAGCAGCGTCGGCCGCGGCGCCGGCGTCGCCGGCGATCCGCTCGAGGCGTACCGCGTGACCGGCGTACGCGAGGCGATGGGCGATGCCGACGGCGATCGTCGTCGCGCCGGAGCCGGCGGCGGTGCCTGCGACCACGATCACGGACATCGGGAGCCCCGTTCGCGTCATCGATCATCGGTGTGAGGCCGGGGCGAGCGCGGTGCCGGCCGCACCCGCGGCGCTCGGCGCGAGCCTACGTGCGCCCCGGGGTGACCGCAACCGAGCACCGATGCATCTGGCGTGCAGCACCCGCCGAAGAGCGCAGGCGGCGCTGGCGGCGCGAAGTCCTGCGAGTCCGCCCGGCGCCTGCCGCGACGTTACGTCGTAGACAGCCGCCCGTCCTCCATCGTGAGGACGCGATTGGCGGCGTCGAGGATGCGCTGGTCGTGCGTCACGACGACGAGCGCGCGCGCCTGGCCGTCGCGGACGGCGCCGGCGAGCAGGCGCATCACGCGCGCCCCCGCCGCGCCGTCGAGGCTCGCCGTCGGCTCGTCGGCCAGGATGAGGTCCGGCCGGTTGGCGAGCGCGCGGGCGATCGCGACGCGTTGTTGCTCGCCGCCGCTGAGGTCGCGTGGCCACCAGCGGGCGCGGTCCGCGATGTCGAGCGCCGCGAGCAGCTCCTCGACGCGCGCCCGCGCCGAGCGGCCGCGATGCCCCGCCAGGTTCATCGCGATCAGCACGTTGTCGAAGACGGACAGCGGCGCGAGCAGGTTGAACGACTGGAAGACCAGTCCCAGGTGCGTCGCGCGCACCGCCGGGAGCTGGCGCTCGCTCAGCCGGTCGACGGCCGTGCCCATCACCTCCACGCGCCCGTGCGTCGGTCGCAGCATGCAGCCGGCCACGGAGAGCAGCGTGGTCTTCCCGCTCCCGGACGGACCGACGATGACGACGACCTCGCCGGTGCGCACCTCGAGCGACACGTGGTCGAGCGCCGTGACGACGCGCGGCGGCTCGCCGTACCGACGCGTCACGTCGACGAGCCGCAGCGGGAGCGCGCCCGTGCCTGCGCAGTCGCTCCCGCCGGCGCCGGCGGTCACGCGAACGCTTCCTTGGGGTCGAGGCCGGCGACGCGCCGGACCGGCAGCAGCGCCGAGACGAGGCTGAGCCCGACCGCGAGCACGAAGATCTGCGCGGCGTAGGCCGCCCGGACGGTGACGCCCAGCTCCGGCGCGACGCGCACGATCAGCGGCCCGAGCGCGACGGCCAGCACCAGGCCCGCCACGAACCCGCTGACCCCGATGCCCAGCGCGACCTCGATCACGACGCGGTACAGGTAGAGGTTCGATGCGCCGATCGCCTTCAGCACGCCGAAGTCGTGCGCCCGCTCGACCGCCGCCGCGTACGTTGCGAGGCCGATCACGAGCAGCCCGACGGCGAGGCCGATGTACGCCATCACGTTCACGGGCACGCCGAAGAGGTCGCGGAACAGGGCGCGATCGTTCGCCACCAGGTCGTCGCGCAGAAGGGCCGCCAGCTCGGGATGCGCCGACACGATCGCGGCGGCCGCCGCGCGCGGGTCGGCGCCGGGCGCGACCTTCACCAGCACGAAGTTGACGATGCCCGGCTGAAGGAACAACTGTGCCGCGACGTCGCGGTCGACGAAGACGTCGCGCCCGAGGGCGAGCGCGTTGGTGTCGCGCGAGAGCCCCTCCAGCCGGAAGCCGTGGTCGGCGATCGTGACGGTGTCGCCGAGGCGCAGCCCGTGCTGCGCCGCGAGGGTGGTGTCGAGCACGACGCCGTCGGGGTCGAGTCGCGCGGTGCCGGCGGCGAGCGACCACGGTCCGCCGAAGCCGCTGGCGACGTCGAAGCCGACGACGCTCGCCGAGATGTCGGCGCCACCGGCGCGGACGATTGCGGGCACGCGGACGATGCCGCGGGCCTCCGCGACGCCGGGGACCGCGGCGAGCGCGTCCTCCAGCGCTCCGGGGAGCAGCGGCGTCGCGAGCGCCATGTGCTCGACGCCGGCCTGGGTCACGAACAGGTCGGCGCCCACGCGCTCCGTGTAGAGGGTCGACTTCGCGATCGTGCCGTCGAAGATGCCGCGCAGGGTGAGGACGAGCAGCACCGCGAACCCCACGCCGCCGACGGCGATGGCGAGGCGGGCGCGGTCGTAGAGCAGGCTGCGCAGCGCGAAGCGGACCACGGCTCCTCCGGCAGGGCGCGGCGGCCCGCGGCCCTGCGGTCCCCGGTGAGGGATGCGTCAAGGGTGGCAGGCCGGCGTCGGCCGATCACGGGCCGTTCGGCGTGCGCGCGCTCGACCTTCGTCCGCCGAATCCGGGGCGCGGGCCGGACGGCAGCGGGCGGCCGGTCGCCGCTCGACGGGGCGGTGCCGCACACGCGGGTGCGCGGTTACCGTGCAGGCCGTGAGCATGCCCGCCGAACTTGCCGCCGTCGCCGCACTGGTGCTGCTCGCCGCCTTCACGCAGAGCGCGTTCGGCTTCGGGTTCGCGCTCGTCTTCACGCCGCTCGCGGCGTTCGTCGTCGGGCCGCACGCGGCGGTGGCGACTTCGATTGTGCTCAGCCCGCTGCTCTCGCTCGGCGTGTACTGGGAGCACCGGCCGCGCGAGCCACTGCGGGCGATCGCGCCGCTCGTGGTGCCGGGGCTGGCGGCGTTCCCGCTGGGGCTCGTCCTCCTCGTGCACGTGAATGAGGCGGCGTTGCGCGTGCTGGTGGGTGCCGCCGTGGTCGCCGGCGCCGCGATCAACCTGGGGCGCGCCGGCGGGGAGCACCCGGCGCGCCCGAACCGCGTCGCGCTGATGGTGCCCACGGGCCTGCTCTCGGGGGTGCTGCGCGGCGCGACGGGCATGGGCGGGCCGCCGGTGGTCCTCTACCAGCACTGGCTCGGGGGCGACGCGGCGACGATTCGCCGCCGGCTGTTTGCCTACTTCGCGTTCTTCGGCCTGCCGGGCATCCCGATGGCGCTGATCGGCGGGGTCCTGACGCCCGACGTGTGGGCCTTCGTGGTCGTGGGGCTGCCGGCGATCGCGCTCGGCATCGCGAGCGGCCGCCTGCTGCGGCCGCGGCTATCCGAGGTCGCGTTCCGGCGGCTGTCGATGGCGCTCCTGGCGCTGACGGCGACGACCGCCGCGCTGGGGGCCGCGCTCGCGATCCTGTGAGCGCGGCGTGTGACACTGGAAGGCGCGCCCGAGCGGCGTAGGGACCTTGGCCTCTGCGCGGCCGTCGGGCGCGGCGCGACGATGCCAGACCATGCGAAGTCCGGGCGGGCTTCACGAGAGGATGACCACGATGCACGGCTCGATGCTCTCCCGGCTGCGCCGGGCCATGGGTGCGCACGCAACGACGGCGCTGATCGCCGCCGGACTCGGCGCGGCGCTGCTGCTCGCCGCCTGCGGTGGCGGCAAGGCGACGGCGACGCCGACCGCCGCGCCGACGACGGCCGCGACCGCGGCGGCCGCGACCGCGACGGCGGCAGCGTCGGGCACGGCCGCCGGCGGCGGGTCGTCCGGCGCCGGTGCGTCCGCCGCCGCCGGCTTCTGCGGCGACTGGGGCAAGATGGTCGTGAACGCGGCGGCGGCCACCGGCCTCGGCAGCGCGTCGGCGTCGGGCACGCCGACCGACATGAAGACGAGCATCGAGCAGACGACCGCCTTCGTGCAGGCGCTGAGCAACAACGCGCCGTCCGAGATCAAGGCGGACTTCCAGGTCTATGCGCAGTTCTGGACGCAGTTCGCCTCGGCGATGGCGAAGGCGAACTACGACTTCACGAAGGTCGCCACGGACCCGACCGTGCAGGCCGCCTTCCAGGCGCTGAACGACCCGAAGTTCGAGCAGGCGACGCAGCACATCGACGCCTGGGTCACGCAGAACTGCGGCGGCTAGCGACCGCGGCGACCGCCGCAGCCGTCCTCGCCCGATCCCTGCCGTTCCCGCCCGCTGCGTGGTCACACGCGCAGCGGGCGGGCGATAGTCCACCCGCAACGGGGCCGATCGGCCCTGTCCGTCTCCATCACGCCCGTCAAGCTTGAGGGGAGCCCGGGGGGCGGCCCCGCGAGCCCGGGCGTGGAGGAGATGGCATGATGACCACGGAACTCGATCTCAGCGACCTCAAGGCCGAGCACGGCGACATCGCACGCGCCGTCGAGGAGATGCCGTACGGCGTCTACATCGTCGGCTCGACGCGCGACGGCGAGCCGAACGGGATGATCGCGGACTGGGTGATGCAGGTCGCCTTCCGCCCGCACCGCGTGGCGCTCTCGTTCGAGAACGACTCGTTCAGCCTCGGCAGCATCCGCGCGAACGGCGCGTACACGGTGAACCTGCTGGCGCGCGCCAACGGGGCCGGCATGGCGCTCGCGCAACACTTCATCCAGCCGCACCGGGCGTCGAAGGTGAAGGGCCGCGGGCAGCCGCTGGTCTCGAGCACCTACGAGAAGCTCGACGCGGTGGACTACCGGACGACGGACCGCGGGTGCCCGATCCTCGACGGCGCGTTGATGTGGCTCGACTGCACCGCGGAGCAGTTCATCGACGTCGGCGACCACACGGTCGTGGTCGGCCACGTGATCGACGCGCGGGTCGAGACGAGCGACCAGCCGCTGACGTCGGCGGACATCCCCTGGCCGTACAGCGGCTAGAGGACTACGGGGACCGGCTCAGGACGCAGGCGAGCCGCGGGGCCATCCGCGGCTCGCCGTACGCCCGGGGCCGGGAGCGAACGCCGGGTCAGGCGAACGGTTCGCCGAACCGACCGCGGTAGACGACCTCACCGAACGGCTTGCGCTGCTTCTTCCCCTTCGCGCGCGCCTCGACCGGGTACCCGAACGGGACGACGGCGACGACGTCGATGCCGGCAGGGATGCCGAGCATCGCCTTCAGGCTGTCGAGGTTGTTGAACCCGACCCAGTTCGAGCCGACGCCCTGCTCCCACGCCACGAGCACCATCGACTGAATCGCGCGGCTCGCGTCGGAGACGCCGTAGGGCGAGTCGTGATCGACGGCGACCACGACCGCGAAGGCGGCGTCCTTCGTGTACACGCCCGTCGGCGTGTGATTGGCGAGGGCGCTGAGCGCGTCGCGCCCCTCGACGACGATGAAGTGCCACGGCTGCCCGTTGCGGCTGCTGGCCGTGAGGTGGGCTGCCTCGAGCACCCGGTGCACGACGTCGGGCGACACCGGTCGGTCCTCGTACGCGCGCACGGCGCGGACGGTGCGCACCGCGGTAAAGACGTCCATCTGGTCCCCCTGCCTGCACTCGCGTGTCCGCGGGGCGGACGACGCATATCGCCGAGTCTAGCTGGGCGCGGCAGAGGCGCTCGCAAACCTGTCACGTGGCGTGCGATGGGGTCGATGAATCCCCTCGTGGTCTTGTGCGCGTACAGGTGAAAAAGGATGACGCGTGTAGTAGGTTGCCGCCATTCACACGGGTTGAGCCGCGCGGACAGACTGCCGGTATGTGACCCAAGCAGCGCCGGGCCGAACGTGGCCCGTGGGCGCAAACGGAGGGGACTGTGGAAGAGCAGGGCTACTGGAATCGAGCGCTGAGGGGCCGGGCCTCGCGCCGTGCGATGCTGCGCGGCGGAGCCCTGGGAGCCGCCGGCCTGGCCGGCGCGGCACTGATCGGCTGCGGCAGCAGCAACAAGGGTACGCCGACCGTGGCGGCGCCCACGCAGGCGGCCACCGCCGCCGGCGGAGCGAGCGCCACGGCCGCCGCCACGGCGACGCAGACGCCGAAGACCGGCGGCAACTATCGCACCGGATTCACCGGCCCGTTCGCCGGCGTCGACCCGCACAACTCCGTGTACGGCGGTTCGGGCATCGTCCCGCAGGTCTACACCTACCTGGTGCGCAAGGAAGTCTTCCGCCCCGAGGCGGGGACCATCCAGCTGCTCGCGGCCAGCCAGGCGCTGCAGTCCGACAAGCTCACGTGGGTGTTCAAGCTGCGCGACAACGTGAAGATCGCGCCGAACCAGCACGACGTGCCGGAGCGGCCGATGGACTCCGAGGACGTCCTGAAGACGTTCGACCGCATCGCCGACCCGAAGTCGGGCTCGAACGGCTACACGTTCTTCAACCGCTGGGTCGACAAGTACGACGCGCCGGACGCGTCGACCGTCCGCGTGATCACGAAGAAGCCGTTCGCGTGGGTGCTCGAGGTGCTCGGCGACAACCTCCAGGGCGCGATTGTGCCCAAGGAGTGGCTGGCCAGCGCAGACCTCAAGAAGGACGCCGTCGGCGCCGGTCCGTTCATGCTCAAGGAGCTGACCGAGGGCCAGCGCGCGGTCATGGTTCGCAACCCGAACTACTGGGAGAAGGGCAAGCCCTACCTCGACCAGGAGACGATCCTGGCGTTCCAGGACCTGGCCACCGAGCGCACCGCGTTCACGACGCGCCAGATTGACATCTACGTGCCGCCCGACATTGACGAGGCTAAGCAGCTCGAGAAGTCGGTGAAGAACACGGTGCGCCTCGAGGACAAGAGCACCGGCTTCGACTCGTTCTGGATGCGCGTCGACGCGAAGCCATGGGACGACGAGCGCGTGCGCAACGCGATGAACCTCTCGATGGACCGCAACCAGTACATCCAGATCATCGGGAAGGGCCAGGGCGAGCCGATTGGCTCGGTGAACACGGTGTTCGGGGAATACGCGCTGAGCGGCGACGCCCTCAAGGCGGCGCAGCCATACAATCCGGACGACGCGAAGAAGATGTTCGATGCCGCGGGGGTGAAGGAGATCACCTTCAACCACCCCACGAGCAGCAACATGAACGACTACGTCAACATCATGGTCCAGCAGCTGCAGAAGATCGGCGTGACCGCGAAGCCACAGCCGCAGGACGCCGGGACGTGGGTTGCCGCGTACTTCCAGGGCAAGCTCGAGGCGAGCTTCTCGCTGAACCAGTCATACAAGACGCCCGACGCGACGCTGCAGTGGTTCCACACGGGCGGCATCACGGGCAACGGGCACTACGACACGAAGTTCTCCGACCCGGACGTGGACGCGGCGATCGACAAGGCGGCGTCGACGCTCGACGAGGCCGAGCGCAAGGCGGCTTACATCGACGCGCAGAAGGTGATCGCGTCGAAGGCACCGCCGTTCATCAACGTCTTCGGCGTGGGGACGAACACGGTCGTCTACAACGACATCATGAACCGAACGCACGGGCCGGGTACGTCGATCGACTACTGGAACGTCCGCAACATCTGGATCAACTCGTAGCAGGGACGGTCGCGGGGGCGGACCTCCGCCCTCGCGACCTCACCATGTGCCGCGGCTCTGCGATCCGGACGGAGCGCGCCTGCCCCGCCGGTCATCCAATGATCTGACCGGTTCTCTCACGAGTTCTAACTTTCGGCTGATTCGGGTCGCGAGGGCCCTCGGCTAGGTTCGCGGAGCGCAAGCCGCCCCGGTGCGCGCCTAGGCCGAGAGACGCCACATGCTCCGCGCGCTCGTCACACGCATCCTGCCCGCGCTCATCGCCCTGCTCGCCGTCGCACTCGTTCTCGGGACGGTCGGCCCGCGCATGCTGCGCGCGGCCGCGGACGGGCCGCCCGACCCGCCGCCGGGCGTGCTCACTCAGGACGAGCTCCAGTCACTCCTGAGCACGCACGACATGTACTACTACCAGACCACCTTCGAGGCGAAGGACCAGAGTCTGTGGGGCCCCGGCACGGAGGCGACGCCGGACACCATGCAGCTACCGCTCGAGCCCAACTCCGTGCATGCGCAACTCTCGGATGGCCACGTGGTCGACGTAGCCGGCGAGAAGTTCGGCGCCGACGTGACCCTCAACGTCGACGGCGACTTCGGGTTCAACGCCACCTTCCACGACTTCGGCACCGGCAACCTCTCAGTCAGGCTCCCGGCGAACGCGTGGCTCTTCGTGCCGCGCAAGGACTCGTTCGTGCCCGGCGACACCGTCACCATTGAGACGTTCGGCGCGTACGACCGGCCGCAGATGGACCCCGAGTTCCCGAAGGGACAGATCGACGTCACGGCGACCGGTGACCTCGACGTCTCTGCGGACATCCGGTTCTGCATCTTCGACTGCAAGCACTTCGACAGCCTGCTGCCGTCGTTCAACCGATCCCTCAATCTCCCGCTGATCCCGCCGTTCGACGCGAACACGGGCGACCTCACCGGATCGCTCCTGCCGCCCTACACCATCGACAACCAGGCCGATACGAAGATCCCGTTCCTCGCCGAGTTCCTGTCGGGCGTCGGCGGCCACTACCACCTCCCGGATCTCTCATACGCGAACTCGGGGGTGTCCTCGTACTTCGGCTCCAGCGAGGACTTCATCGACCTGAGCCTGGACCTGGACAAGTACTACTCGATGGCGGTGGGCAACAAGATCCCGCTGAGCGCGTCGAACAAGGGCTTCGAGGTCGCCACGCATGACATCAGCGCCTCGTACACGCTGCTCGACGAGAAGGAGTGGCTGAAGTTCAGCCTGGGGCAGTCGCTGGAACTCCACCCCGACCCGATGCAGGTGACGCTGCGCTTCCCGCAGGCGCTCCAGTACACGGTGCGCGATCACGCGACGCACGACGTGGTGAGCACGGGGAACTCCGACACGATCACGGTCACGGTGGGCGAGGACATCGAGTTCGTCGCGCCGGCCATCGACCCGAACTTCGGCTGGTCGGTAGACCCGACCTTCCAGATCCCGGGCAACACCTTCACGAACACCACGACCATCTCCAATCAGCGCTCGATCCACCAGGTTGCGGGCGAATTCAGCTTCGACATTCCGAAGTACACGGTCGTGCCCGCGGTGAAGGTCGCCGGCCACACGGTCACGCCGGCGGTGAAGTCGCCGGAGATCAGCGAGTCGTGGGGGCCCGAGGACGACGAGACGCTCGACCTCCCAGCGACGCAGCGGACGATGCAGCACGGGGCGACGGGCCAGCAGTGGACGCTGCAGGGGTTCAACCCGTACGCGGGTTCGCCCGTCGTGCTCGATCCGCGCCCGGGCGGCAGCGGCGACTTCGCCGCGCCGAGCACGGCCGTGCAGAACCAGGGCGTCCGATTCGAGGCGTTCACCGTGCCGAACCCGGGCGGACAGGAGCTCGAATACTGGTGGGACTTCGGCGACGGGACGACCGTCGATCCCACGAACTCCGACGCGCTGAATCGCGTGGTCGATCACGTGTACCGGTCGAGCGGCGCGTACGCGGCGACGCTGACCGTGAAGGAAGCGCTGACCGCGGCGATCCGCCCGGCGGATCAGCACACGTGGACGTCGTCCCGCACGGTCACGGTCGACGCCGTCCCGCCGCGGGTCACGGAGGTCTCCTATGCCGGGCCGGCCGGCGCCGTCACGCTCGGCGCCGGCGACGCGCTGCAGGACGTCCACGTGTCTCAGCTCGGTCTGACGTTCAGCGAGGCGATGATCGATTCCCCGGGTGACGCCGGCGCCTCCGACGTGACGAACCCGGGCAACTACCTGCTGGTGCGTTCGCCCGGCACGACCGTCGACGCCGCCAGCTGCGCGCCGATGGGCACCACCTGCGCGACGAGCGATCAGCGGCAGGTCGTGGCCGACTGCCCCGAAACCGACTTCGAGGGATGCGGCGTCGGCCACGCCGACGGCGACTTCGGCCAGTCGTTCACGGCGGGGCGCACGGGCAGCCTCGCCGCCATCTCGGTGCTGCTCAATCGGGCGCAGCCCGACCGGACGTACACCCTCAAGGTCTTCCAGGACGGCATCATTGGGGATGCGACGGTCGGGTACGCGCCGGCGACGACCCCCGCGCTGCGATCGCAGGCGGTCTCGCTGCACGGTGGATGGAACGACCTCGTGCTGGCGGCCCCGCTGCCGGTCACGGCGGGCAGCACCTACACGTTCACGGTCACCGGCGGGGACATCTATGCGCCCGACGTTGGGAACAACGGGCACACATATGTCGGCGGACGCACGCTCGCGAACCCCGGTTTCGACTTCCTCTTCGAGACGTGGGTCGCCCTGCCGGGCGCCCAGGCACCGTTCGGGGCGCTCGGCGACGGCGCCCGCATCGCGGTCGACGCCGTCACGTACGACGCTGCGACACAGCGCGTCACGCTCACCGTGAATGGCGGCAACCCGCTGCCGGGCGGCGGCTACCGCCTGATCGCGCGCGGTGCACGCGGGTTGCGCGACACGGCCGGGAACGCGCTCGACGGCAGCGCGGACGGCGTGGGCGGCGACGACTTCACGCGCGACTTCTCGATCAGCGCCACCGCGCCGTACGTGACAGGGGTCGGATCCTCGTCCGCGGGCAACGTCGAGGACGGCGCGTCCACGCGCGCGCCGATCACCGACCTCCGGGTCGCGTTCGACGAGCCGATGAGGAACCCGGACGGCGACACCGCGTCCGGCGACGTCACCAACCCGGCGAACTACGTGCTCGTCGGCGCCGGCGACGACGGCGTGATCTCGACGGCGCTGTGCGCAACGGCGTCGCCGTGCCTCGTCGCGGGCCAGGCCGAGCTGGTCTCGCACACGGGGTCGATCGGCGTGGTCGAGCCGCACTTCGGCGAGGTGTTCCACGCCCGCTACTCCGGCTGGCTGTCGCAGGTCGCGTTCGACATCGACAGCGCGGAGGGCGACGCCGCGACGTTCGAGCTGTACGCCGGCGCGCCGGGACCGAACTTCGTCATGCCCGGAGACGCGCCGATGGCGAGCCAGGACATCACCCTGACGCCCGGCTGGAACATCGTGCCGATCCACGCGAATCTCAACGCGGGCAGCACCTACACGTTCCGCGTGATCGGCGCCGGCAGCGTGACCGCCCCTGCGCAGTCGATCGACGTCGAAACGAGCCACGACCATGCGGCGCTGTTCAGCAGCGGCTACACGCAGCTGTTCAAGACGTACTACGACGCCGCCGCCAGCGAGCCCGGCTTCGGGTTCATCGGCGACGACGCGGTGATCGCCATCGACGGCGTCATCTACGACGCCGCGACCGCGACGGCGACGCTGGCGCTGAACGGCGGCGTCGCGCTGCCCGCGGACCAGACCTACCGGCTCTTCGTGCGCGGCTTCGACGGCGTCGTGAACGCCGACGGCACCGCGATCGACGGCAACGGCGACGGCGTGCCCGGCGACGACTTCGCGCGGACCTTCCGCGTCGACGGCACGCAGGGGCCGCCGGTGGTGACGACGTTGAGCTACGGCGGCGCGGGCGTCACCGGCTCGATCCATGTGGATCCCCATGGCGGCGCCGGCGGCGACGTGCTCGTGACGGACCCGCTCTCGCGGATCAGCGTCACCTTCAACAAGCGCGTCAACGACCCGGATGGCGATGTCGGCCTGACGGACGCGACGAACCCGGAGGCGTACCGCCTCTACGGCGCCGGCTTCGGCGGCGGCTTCCCGGCGGGTGCCTGCGCCCAGCAAGTGGCGAGCACGGTCGCGATCGACGGCGTGACGTACGACGACGCCACGCAGACCGCGACGCTGTCGCTCAACGGCGGCGCGTCGCTGCCGGACGGCAGCTACCGTCTGCTCGTGTGCGGCTCGGCCGACGCCCCGTTCGCGATCGCCGATCTCAATGGCCGGCGCCTGGACGGCTACGGCAACGGCCTGTCCGGCGTCGCCGACTACATCCGTGACTTCGCGCTCAACTGGCAGCCGCCGGCGGTGACGGGCGTGTCCGAACTGCGCGGGGCGATCGCGGACGGCGACGTCGTGCCGGAGACCCACCCGGTCGCGTCGCTCGCCGTGAGCTTCAGCGAACCGATGAGCGACCCGGCCGGCGACACCCTGCCGCACGACGTCACCAATCCTGCGAGCTACGCGCTGTTCGGGGCGGGACCCGACGGAGCGGTCGCGAGCAACGCCTGCGGCGCACCGCAGTCCGACGACGTGGCGATCGCCGTCGACGGCGTGACCGTCTCGCAGCGCGGCACGGTCGCGACCCTGGCCCTCAACGGCGGCGCGCAGCTGCCGAGCGGCGTGTACCGGCTCCTCGTGTGCGCTGCACAGGACGCCGCCGGGAACCCGCTCGACGGCGACGGTGACGGCACCGCGGGTGACGCCTTCGCGCTCGACTTCGGCAGCGGCGGAGACGTCGTCGCGCCGTACGTGGCGTCGTCCACGATCAGCGGCTTCCCCGCCGACCCGTACATCGGGGCGGCCTCCACCCTGGACGTCACGTTCAGCGAGCCGATGCTCGACCGCTACGGCGACACCGATGCGCAGGACGTGACGAATCCCGCGCACTATCTCGTGGTCGGCTCAGGGTCGTCGGACGTTCCGCAGGAGGCCGAATGCGGCCCGCTGGCGGCGGGCGACAGCGCCGTGCCGATCGACGCGGTGACCTACGACGCCGCGACGACCACGGCGACGCTGCACCTCAACGGCGGCTGGCCGCTCCCGGCGGGCGGCTACCGGCTCCTGGTCTGCAGCGGCGATGCCGCCGGCGTGGCCCTGATCGACCTCGCCGGCCACCCCCTGGACGGCGACCGCGACGGCCTGCCGGGCGGAGACGTCTCGCGCGGCTTCCAGACGCTGAACACCGCGCCGAGCGTCGTCGGCGCCGCGATCCAGGGCGTCGGCCCGTCGGTCGACGTCATGGACCCGGGCGCGACGGTCCCCGACTCGAAGCACCCGGTGCACGCGGTGGTCGGGTTCAGCAAGTCCGTGCAGAACCCCGCGGGCGACGACGGGGCGGGCGACATCAGCAACCCCGCGAATTACGAGCTGCTCACCCCGGGCGCGGACGGTACGTTCGAGACGCCCGGCTGCGGTCCCGTCCAGGGCGACGACGCGGCGATCCGCGCCTCGCTCGTCCACGTCTTCAACTCCAGCGTCGGCGGCGCCGCCGCGGGCGCGAACGTCGAGTTCCCCGGCTACTCGGTGCTCGGCGATGCGCTCCCGCAGGGCGCCTACCGCCTCGTCGTCTGCAGCGGCCACGCGTCCGTCGCCGATCCCGCGGGCAACGTGCTCGACGGCAACGGCGACGGCCAGCAGGGCGACGACTTCACGCGGGACTTCATCGTGGTCGACGACACGGCGCCGAAGGTCCGGTCCGTAACCGCCGTCGGTGCCGGGGGCGGCGGCGGGGTCCTGGCCGAGGGCGCGACGACTGCCACCGGACCCGCGACGCTGGGCGTCCATTTCTCCGAGCCGGTGGCCGACCCCGCAGGCGACACCGACCCGTACGACGTGACGAACCCCGGCCTCTACCGGCTCTACGCGGCCGGCCCCGACGGCGTCCTCCCGTATGTGGACTGCCGGTCCGATGCCGCGAGCATCCCCGCCGGGATTCCCGTCGACTCGGTGGCGTATGACGCCGCCGGTCACACCGCCCTGCTCGCGGTCAACGGCGGCGAGGGGCTGCGCGACGGCACCTATCGGCTGGTCGTGTGCGCCAGCGATGGGGATGGCACGCAGCCGGACCTCCCGGCCATCAAGGACCTGGTCGGGCACCGCCTCGACGGCTTCGGCAACGGGATCGCCGGCGGTGCCGACTTCCACCGCGACTTCGCCGTGGAGAGCGGCCCGCCGACGGTGCTCGACGCCGTCACCACCGAGGCCGCGCCCGACGGCGCGCTCTTCGACGGCTCGCTCTATCCGGGCGACCAGCTCCTGACGCAGTTCACGCTGCGCTTCAGCGAGTGGATGGCCACGACCGCCAGCGACCCGGCCAACTACGCGCTCGTGGACGACGGACCAGACGGCGTGGCGCAGACCGCCGCCTGCGACGCACCCGCCGGCGACGACCTCGCCATCCCGCTCGACGCCCTGCAGTTCGACGCCGCCGCGGCGACCGTGAGCCTGCGGGCGAACGGCGGCGTGCGGCTGCCGGACGACGCGGCATACCGGCTGATCGCGTGCGCCGGGGTGACCGACAGCCACGGTGCCGCGCTCGACGGCGACTACGACGGCGCGGCGGGCGGCGGGTTCGCGCTCGACTTCCGGATTGCGCCCAACCCGAACATGGCCGACGCCGAGCTGAGCGACCTCACGCTCACGCCACCGGCGGATCCGGTGCTCGGCGCACCGGCGGGCAGCGCGACGCTCACCGTCGACGCGGCCGTGACGAACCACGGGCCGCTCGACCTCGCCGACTTCGCGGTGACGCTCACGCCGGCGCTCTCCAGACGGCTGCGCCGTGTCGGGCGACGCGACGCAGACGATCGCGGTCGACGAGCTTGCCGCCGGCGCGTCCGCACCCGTGCACGGGGAGTTCGCGATCGCGTGCGACGCGCCGGGGGAATACGACGTCTCGGTGGCGGCCGGGGTCGCGCCGGTCGACGCCGTCGCGCAGCCGGACGAGAACCATGCGAACGACGAGGCCTCGGCGAGCGCGACGATCACATTCGCGGGGGCCGACGCCGAGCTCATGGATCTCACCCTGGTGCCGCCGGCAGACCCGACCGCGGCCGGCTCGGACGCCACGCTCACGGTCGACGCGACGGTCGTGAGCCACGGGCCGTACGGTCCAGCCGACTACGTCGCGACGCTCTTGGCGACGCCGGCCGTCGGAACCGGGTGCACCATCAGCGACGAGAACCCGAAGACGCTGGACCTCACGCTGAACTCCGGCGACTCCGCGCCCGTGACGGCGACGTTCCAGGTGCATTGCGATGGGGGCGGCGCCCACGAGATTGACGTCTCGGCCGACGTGCAGCCGGCCGGCGGCGAGACGCCGGACGTGCCCGATCCCGACCTCGCGAACAACACGCAGCAGGACTTCGTCATGATGCCCTTCGTGCTGCCGGCCGACGGCCAGGTGAGCGCGACGGTTGCGGTCACGAGCGGAGCCGCGCCGTCGACCGTGGGGAACAGCACCGTCACCGTCACCGCCGACGTCACGAACGCCGGCCCCGCGGACGGCGCCGGCTTCATGGTCGGCGCGACGCTGGACGTCTCGGGCGCCTGCGCGGTGGTCGGCGCGCCGGAGGCGGAACCGATCACCCTGGACGCGGGTGAGACGACAAGCGTCCCGCTCGACTTCACGGTCGCCTGTACGCGCGCGGGCGAGGCCTCGTTCGAAGCCACGGCCTCGCTCACGCCGGATGAGTCCGTGGTCGACGCCGATGCATCCAACGACACGGCGGTCGTTTCGCTCACGACGCGCGCGGTCGGCCCGTACGCGATTGTCGAGGCGAGCCCGTCGCGCATCGCGGCCGGCAGCGGCGACCTCACGCTGACGCTGACCGGCGACGTGCTGGCCGACTTCACGGACCCGGCGCAGGGGCCACTCGGGGTGAGCTGGGACGGCACGCTGCTGGACGCCACGGCGATCGACGCCTCGCACGTCCAGGCGACCGTGCCTGCCGACCTCGTGGCGTCGGCGGGCGGGCACTACCGGCACGTTGACGTCAGGCTCGGCCAGTCCGCGCGCGGCCTCCTCCTCAACGCGTCGGACGCGGTTCCCGTCTTCGTCGTCGGGCCGGCCGTGGAGGCCGTGACCGGCGCGCCGGGCGCGCTCGCCGGGACGACCACCGTCTCGCTCATGCCGTCAGGCCCCGATGGCGCCGGTATCGCCGCCGGCGTCACCGACACGGGCGCGCCCGCGCCCGGCGGGGTGGCCGCGAGCGACGTCTGGGCCGCGGTCGCGACCTACAGCCACAACCCGATCGGCGGCGTCGCCTTCGGGGTCGATGGTGGTTATGTCGACTTGCGCGTGACCGGCGCGGACCCCGGCGACTCCGCGACGGTGCGGATGTACTACCCGTCGAGCGTGACGCCGGCCCGGGAGGGGCTGCTCGAGCTCTGGTACTTCGACGGCGCCGCCTGGCAGCCCGTCCTCGGCAGCGGCGGCGCCGCGCCGGTGATGGACACGGCGGACAACCTCGACGGCACGACGTCGGGCGGCCGCTTCACGGTCACGCTCGACGCGACCAGCACACCGAGCATCACGTCGCTCACCGGCACCGCCTTCGCGATGACGGTCCCCGATGGCACGCCTCCCATCACGACCGCCTCGGTCAGCGGCACCGCCGGCCGCGACGGCTGGTACATGGCGGGCGATCCGGTGGTGGTGACGCTGAGCGCGGCGGACGACCGCTCGGGGGTGGCGTCCACGACCGTCACCGTCGACGGCGGGTCGCCGGCAGACTACGCGGGCCCGCTGACGCTCACCGACGGCGTGCACAACCTCACGTTCTTCTCGATGGATGAGGCCGGGAACGTGGAGGACGCGCAAACGCTGGAGGTGAAGGTCGACCAGTCGCCGCCGACCATCACGTCGACACGCACGCCGGACGCGAACGCGAACGGCTGGAACGTCGACGACGTGTCGGTCACGTTCACGTGCAGCGATGACGCGTCCGGCGTGGCGAGCTGCGACGGCGACGCGACCGTCGGCGCCGAGGGCGCGGGCCAGTCGGTGACCGGCACGGCGACCGACCAGGCGGGCAACGTCGCCACGGCGACGGCGGGCGACATCAACGTCGACCGCACGCCGCCGGACGTGACGGCGGCGCAGTCGCCCGCGCCCAACGCGGCGGGGTGGAACCGCGCGCCGGTGACCGTCACCGGCGCCGGCACCGACGCCCTCTCGGGCATCGACGCGGCGAGCTGCACGACGGTCACGCTGAGCGACGAGGGCGACGCACAGTCGGCGACCGTGAGCTGCGCGGACGAGGCGGGCAACGTGGCCTCCGCGACGCTCGACGGCATCCGCGTCGACCTCACGGCCCCGGTCACGACCGCGACCGTAGACGGCCCGGTCGGCGACGGCGGCTGGTACACCGGTCCGGTCTCGGTATCGCTCGGCGCCGCCGACGCGCTCTCCGGCGTCGCCTCGACCGAGGTCAACGTCGACGGCGCGGGATGGCAGCCCTACGACGCGCCCATCGCGCTGACCGCCGACGGCTCGCACTCGGTGCAGTTCCGGTCCAGCGACCTGGCCGGCAACATCGAGGCCGCGCAGTCGGTCGACGTCGAGATCGACCAGAAAGCGCCGGCGACGACGGCGTCGCTGGCCGGCACGACCGGCAACGACGGCTGGTACATCGCGGGCTCGCCCGTCGTGCTGACGCTGACGGCGACCGACGCGGCGTCGGGCGTGGCGCGGACGGCGTACCGGGTGAACGGCGGCGACGAGCAGCCGTACAGCGGCCCGGTGACGTTCCCCGACGGCGTCTATAGCGTGGCGTACTTCTCGGTGGACGCCGCCGGGAACGTGGAGCCGGTGCGGCAGCTTGCGTTCAGGGTCGACCAGGCGGCGCCGCAAATCACGATCTCGGGCGTCGACGCCGGCGGCTCGTACGTCGTCGGCGGGGCCGACCCCGCCTGCGAGGCGGCGGACCCGGGTGCGGACGCGTCCGGCCTGGCCGGCGCCTGCGACGGCGTGCTCTCCGCGCCGCCGACCGCGACCGGCGTGGGCCAGTACACGTACACCGTGACGGCGAGCGACGTGGCCGGGAACACGAACCAGGTGACGGTCGCGTACAGCGTGACCTACGGCTGGGGCGGATTCGAGCCGCCGCTGGGAAAGCAAGCGCACTTCGAGGTCGGGCAGGCGGTGCCGCTGAAGTTCCGGCTCTTCGACGCGCGGCACCACGCCGTGGACGGGGCCGCGGTGACGGTCACGGTCAACGGCGCGCCCGCGCGGCTCCGGAACAGCGGCCATGTTGACGGCAATGGGCCGGCGCCGGACCCGGGCCGGGGACACGGTCGGGGCGCGACGCACGACGAGCGTGGCGGACAGTACTCGTACGTCATCGACACGACGGGCATCCCGGCGGGGACGGCGGCGATTGAGGTGTCGCTCGACGACGGCCGGTCGTACAGCGTTGCCATCGAGCTGACGGATCCCGCGGCGAAGGAGCATGGACGCGACGCCGGCACGGCCGGGACGGGCGACGGCGAGCCAGGCGACGGCGGGCCGAAGCACTCAGAAGACGCCGGGCCCGGGGCCGCAGGCGGGTCGGGCGGACGTCACTGACCCGGGTGCGGACGGCAGCCGCGGCAGCGGGCGGTGGAGCGGCGTGTCAGGAGGTGGTGCCGAGGCCCGGATTTGAACCGGGGACACCGCGATTTTCAGTCGCGTGCTCTACCAACTGAGCTACCTCGGCACGGGGCCTGAGAATACACAAGCGACCAGATAGCGGCCACGAAAGCGGCGGACGGCGCGCTGCCCGGCGGGCACGGGACTGCGAGAGCGGCCCCGACCGCCCCAGCGACCCGAGCGTGGGGCCCGCGTCGGGCGCGTGATCGCGGCGCCGCCTACGTGCGCCTTGGCCGGTCCTCGCCACCGAACGTGCCGTGGCAGACGGCGGCGCCACACGCCTTCCATCCGAACGACGTCACGCGCCTCGTGACGCGCGCCGTCGGAGGAAGCTCGGAAGCTCGAGGCCGCCGGCGTCGTCGAGCGCCGGGATCGGGGGCAGCGCGCTGCGCGTGGGTCCCGGCCGGCGTTCGGCCGGCGCCGGGAGCGCCTCCCCAGTGGCCGCGGCGAGCTGCCCCGCGGCGGAGCGCAGCCCGGTGGCGATCAACGTCAGGCGCAGTTCGTCGCCGGCCGCGCGGTCGACGCACGTCCCGAAGACGATCTCGGCGTCGGGATCGACCGTCTCGGCGATCACGCGCGCGGCCGCCTCGACCTCGCGCAGTCTCAGGTCGGCCGACGCGGTGATGTTGAAGAGCACCCGCGACGCGCCGGCGATGCTCGCCTCGACGAGCGGGCTCGCCGCCGCCTGGCGGGCGGCCTCGACGGCGCGATCGGCGCCGCGCGCGCTCCCCACGGCCATCACGGCCGGCCCGGCGTCGGACATCACCTTGCGCACGTCGGCGAAGTCCAGGTTCACCATCCCGGGCTGCGTGATCAGTTCGCTGATGCCCTGGATGCCGTCGCGGAGCACGGCGTCGGCGCGTTCGAATCCCTTCACGACCGAGGCTTCGACGTCGCCGATCTCGAGCAGGCGATCGTTGGGAATCAGGATCAGCGTGTCGACCTGCTCGCGCAGCGCCTGCGCGCCCTGCTCCGCCTGAAGGCGCCGCTTCGCGCCCTCGAAGGCGAACGGCCTCGTCGCCACGCCGATGGTGAGGGCGCCTGCCGCGCGCGCGATGCGCGCGACGACGGGCGCGGCCCCGGTGCCGGTCCCGCCCCCGAGGCCGGTGGCAACGAACACCATCCCCGCGCCCGCGATTGCCGCCTCGAGCAGCGTGACCGACTCCTCGGCGGCCTGACCCCCCCGCGCCGGATCCGCTCCGGCACCGAGTCCGCGCGTGACGCGGTCGCCGATCTGCACCCTGACGTCGGCCTCGCTTCGCGTCAGCGCCTGCAGGTCGGTGTTCACGGCCACGTACTCGACCCCGGAAAGGCGCTCCCGGACCATGCGACTCACCGCATTGCAGCCGCCGCCGCCGACGCCGATCACCTTGATGGGAGGCAGGTTCGTATTCTCGTTCGTCACGGCGGTTCCTCCGGGTCGACGCTCGTCGGCGCGACGGCAGACAGGCAGGAAGAGGGTGGAGGGCACGCCGGTGCGGGCGGGGTATTCGGCCGGCGGCCCTCCACCGCTGCTCAACACCATAGTGCTAAGAATTGATAATCCGCCATATCGCATGACGAAATTGCGGCCGCGCTCGGTGCGCGCATCGAGCGGTCGGGTTCCGAGCCGGCGGTCACGGCCGGTCCCGACGCTCCGCCAGTCCTGCTTGTTCGGCCCCGGGTCCGCCGGGCTGGTACACGCCGCCCTCCGACCCGCGGCGCATCACCGTCACGATCTCCCGGAACGGGGCCTGCACGCGCTCGTAGCACTCGCAGGCCAGCTCCTGGAGCCGAGCGCGATCGAGCACCTCGACCAATCCGCGCCGCTGCCGGATGGCGCCCGTGCGGGCGAGGCTCTCGAGGGCAACGGAGACCGACGGGCGCTGGATGCCGAGCATGTAGGCGAGCCACTCGTGCGTGATCGGGAACTGGTCCACCCCGGCGCGCTCGTGCAGCAGGAGGAGCCAGCGCGCGGCGCGCTGCTCCACCGGATGGAACTGCGTGCAGGCCGCGGATTGCGCAACGAAGGTGATGAGGAGGCTGGCGTAGTGCATGAGGAGCGGACCGAGATCCCCTGATTCGCGGAGCAGGCCGGCCAGCCGCCGGCGGGGGATGACATACGCCTCGCCCGGGAGTTCGATGACGCATCGCCAGCGCGACCGGTTGTCTCCGAGCGCGAGCGGGAAGCCGAGCACGCCCTCGCGACCGACGACGGCCGGCTCGAGCGCGCGCCCGTCCTCCATGGCGATCAGGACCGACGCGCAGCCCGACGTGAGGAAGTGGACGGTCTCGATCTCCTGGTCCTGCTCGTACAGGACATCGCCGAGCGCGAACTCGATGGTGGAGCTGAGAGCGATGAGTCGCTCTCGCTCCGCATCGGGCAGCGCACGGAGCAGGAGATTGTCCGTGGGTTGCATGCACGACCTCCGCCGGACTCTTTATGTTACCGGGGCGGCCAGCGCCGCCAGGAGCGGGGCTCGGGATCCCGGCGCAGCAGCGGGCGCAGCGAAGGCACGCGGTCGGGCTCGAGCAGGTTGGCCGTGCAAGCCCGTGACGGGACCGGCCGCGTTATGTCGCCCGGTAGACCACGCGCCCGCCGGCGACCACGAGCCGCACGCGCTCGAGCGCGGCGAGGTCCTCGGTCGGGTCGCCGTCCACCACCAGCAGGTCCGCGCGCTTGCCCGGGGCGACGACGCCCCGGTCGTCGAGATCGAGCAGCTCCGCGGACGTGCTCGTCGCGAGGCGGAGCGCGGCGGCGGGCGCGAGGCCGGCGGCCGCGGCCAGCGCGGCGATGCCGCCCGCGAGCGCCTCGTGCGGGACGTTCGGGATGCCGCAGTCGGTGCTCATCACCACGCGGCAGCCGGCGGCGAAGAGCTGGCGCAGGACGTCGGCGCGCCGCTCGTAGCGGTCGCGGTCGGGCATGCGCGCGAGCGACACCGAAGTCGTCGGCGAGACGATCAGGCCCTTCGCGGCGATGGCGTCGATCAGGGCGTCGTCCTTGCGGGAGCCGTCGGGCGTCTGGAACGAGCAGTGCTCGAGCGTGTCGACCTCCGCCTCGACGGCGACGCGGATGCCCTCGACGCCGTGGCAGTGCGCGGCCACGCGCTTACCCAGGCGGTGCGCCTCGTCGACCACGGCGCGCAGCTCGTCGACGGTGTACTGCGCGCGGAACGGGTTCGTGCCCGGCGTCATGTTGCCGCCGGACGCCATCACCTTGATCCAGTCGACGCCGGCCTTCACGCGCTCCCGCACGCCGACGCGCACGCCGAGCTCGCCATCGGCCTCGCCGCCCATGAACCAGCAGTGGCCGCCGGTGGTGGTGACCGGCGCGCCGGCGACGAGCAGGTCCGGCGCCTCGATCAGGCCCGCGCGCACCGCGTCGCGCAGCTCGACCGCAAGCGTGGTGGGCGCGCCGAGGTCGCGCACGGTCGTGACGCCGGCGCGCAGCATCGCGCGACCGTGGTGCGCCATGCGCAGCAGCATGCGCGACGGGGTGTCGGCGTCGTAGACGGTGCGCCAGTCGGGGCGCGCGTTGAAGCAGAGGTGCGCGTGCGCCTCGATCAGGCCGGGGATGACGGTGCAGCCGCGCACGTCGATCGCCGCGGCATCGCCGGAGGCGTGCTCGGCGACCAGGCCGTCGCGCACGGCGACCGTGCCGCTCGCGGCGGCGTCGGCGGCGCCGCCGGTCCAGACGCGGCCGCCGTCCAGTACGAATTCCACGGGGACTCCTTCCGAGCGGCGGGAGCATAGTGCGTGATCGCGGTCGCGCGTGGTGGCGACGGCGGCGCGCGCGGCGGAGGCGCGCGGGGCGAAGTCCGAACGCGACCGCCGTCGGCGCGAGGAACGTGACGCAGGCGCGGATGTACGAGATCGTGTTGCTGCCGGCACCCGGTGCGCACGAGCTGCCGCCGGCGTCGAACGCGGAGGGCTGCGCGATGTACGCGGTGAGGTTCGAGCTCAACCGGGCGAGGCCGTGATTCGGCTTCGGCGACTGCGGCGCTCGGCGCTCGCGACGCTCCTGCTCGCGGCGGCGCTCGCGGCGCTCTCGGCATGCGGCGCCCGCGGCGGGCCCGCGACCCCGACCGCGACGCCAGCGCCGCTCTTCGGCGCCGGCTACCCGACGTACAGCGACGCCGCCACCGGCATCCGCACGATCCTCGGCACGCCCGACCTCGCCGTCGGCGCGCGCCGCGTTGCGTTCACGATGAGCGACGCGCAGGGGGTGATCGCGCTGCCGGCGCTCCAGGTCGACAGCTTCTTCGATCCGGCCAGCGGCCCGCGTGAGGGCCCGGTCCAGCGCGTGACCGCGCGCTTCACCCCGTTTCCCGACGGGTCGCGCGGCCTCGACGTGCTGTCGCTCGACTTCGACCGCGCCGGCCGCTGGGGCCTCGACGTGCACGTCCCGCGGCCGGGCGGCAGCACGGCCGTCGTCTCGTTCACGTTCGACGTGGCGGAGCACACGCAGGCGCTCGACGTCGGCGACGCCGCGCCGCCGTCGCAGAACCGCACCGCCGCCGACGTGTCGTCGCTCGCGCAGCTCACGACCGCGAGCACGCCCGACCCCGCGCTCTACCGGGTGAGCATCGCCGGCGCGCTCGCGGCGCATACGCCGTTCGTCGTCGTCTTCGCGAGCCCCGCGTTCTGCACGAACCCGCTGTGCGGTCCCGAGGTCGACGTGGCGAGTGCGCTGGCGCAGCAGTTCGCGGGGCGCGCGGACTTCCTCCACGTCGACATCTACGAGAACCCCGACCAGATCCACGGCGACCTCGCCCGGGCGGTCCGCAACCCTGTGCTGAAGCAGTGGCGCATCCCGACGGACGAGTGGACGTTCATCGTCGGCGCCGACGGCAGGATCGCCGCGCGGTTCGAGTCGTTCGTCACGCAGGACGAGTTGAGCGCGGCGCTCGCGCGCGTGCTCGGCGGCGGCAGCGGATAGCCTGAGCTGAGTCGGGCAGGCGCTGGGAGGCGCGATGCAGGCGGCCCTGCTGTCCGCGGTGGGCACCGTGGGCTTCGCCGTTGCGGTCGGGCAGATCCTGGCGCGGCGCCTGCGCGTCCCCGCGATCCTGCTCTACCTGCTGGTCGGGATCCTCGCGGGGCCGTCCGTGCTCGGGCTCGTCGACGCGCACGTCATCGGCAAGCCGTTCGAGGTCGCGCTCGAGCTGCTCGTCGCGATGATCGTGTTCGAGGGCGCGTTCTCGATCGACCTCGTGTACCTGCGGCGCGTCGGCCGCGTGGTGCGCAACCTGCTGACGATCGGACTGGTGCTCACGTTCGCCGCCGGCGCGCTGCTGGTCGGCGCGACCGGGCTGCTGCCGTGGCACGCGGCCGTGCTCTTCGGCGCGCTGGTGACCGTGACGGGACCGACGGTGATCACGCCGCTGGTGCGGTCCGTACGGCTCAACGATCACGTGCGCGCGGTGCTCCTCGGCGAGGCCGTGCTGATCGATCCGCTCGGCGCGGTCGTCGTGGTGGTTGCGCTGGAGTTCGTGCTGTCGGGCGTCCAGCCGGTGCCGCTGCTGTGGGCGGCGTCGCGGCTCGGCGGGGGCGCGGCGCTCGGGCTCGCCGGGGTCGGCGCGGTGCGCGTCGTCCTGTGGCTCAACCGCGGGTCGTCGAGCCGCGAGAGCGCGCTCCTGCTGTTCGGGATGAGCATCGGCGTGTTCGCGCTGGCCGAGCGGCTGCTGCCGAACAGCGGGCTCTCGGCAATGGTGGTGATGGGCGTGGGGCTCGCGGCGGCCGGCGTGCCGCACGCCGAATCGGTGCGCGCGTTCGAGGACGACCTCTCGCGGTTGATGATCGCGGCGGTCTACGTGCTCGCGGCGGCGAGCGTCGACGTGCACGCGCTGCGGGTGCTGTGGCCCGGCGGCGTGCTGGTCGTGCTGGCGCTGATGGTGCTGGTGCGGCCGGCGGTGGCGCTGGCGTGCGCGTTCCGCTCGGACCTGACGTGGCGCGAGCGGGCGTACGTGGGGCTCATGGGCCCGCGCGGCGTGGTGGCAGCGGCGCTCGCGGCGCTGGCCGGCGAGCGCCTGGGCGAGGCGGCCGGGGGGCACGCGCTGACGGCGCTCGTGTTCCTGACGATCGCGCTGACCGTTGCCGTACAGTCCACCTATGCAGGATGGCTCGCGCGGGTGCTCGAGGTGCGGGCGATGAAAGCCGTGATCGCCGGCAGTGGGCGGCTCGCGCGCCAGCTGGCGACGCACCTCGCCGGCGGCGGGTTCGACGTCACGCTGATCGACCCGTTCCCGGACTCCGTCGAGCGCGCGCGGGCCGCCGGGCTCGACGCGCAGCTGGGCGACGCCACGAGCGTGCACTTCCTCCGCAGCGTGGAGGCGAACCGCGCGCAGATCGCGGTCGGCGCGACGGACAGCGACCAGGCGAATCTGCTGTTCTGCCAGTACGTGCGGGCGGAGAACCCCGAGGCGCAGACGTTCGCCCGCGTGCACCAGGCCGACGCCGCCGAGGCCTTCCGCAACGCGGGCATCCACGCGGTCTCGGAGGCCGACGCGGTGGCGCAGGCGTTCATGGACGTGATCGGCACGCCCGTGCTCCACGACGCGCTCTCCGCCGGGGGCGAGCGGCTGTCGCTCGAGGTGCCGGTCGGCAGCGGGCTCGCGGGTCGCGCGGTACGCCAGCTGGGGTTGCCCGAGCGGGTGCTCGTGCTGCTGGTGCGGCGCGGCGACCAGGAGGTGATCCCGCACGGCAACACGGTGCTGCAGCGTGGCGACCGCCTCCTGCTGTGGGGCACGACCGAGGCCGTGATGCGCGCCCGCGCCGCGCTCGTGTCGATCGAGTAGCAGGAGCCGCTCGAACCAGCCGGTCTCGGCCGGAGCCCCTCGCGACCCCGTGCGCTAGCATGGTCGTTCGTGCCGGTGTGAGGGGGAGTGCGTGGTTCCGGGGGCTCAGTCGTTCGCGCTCGCCATCCCCGTCCACGATCACCGGCTCGCCAACGGGCTGCGGGTCGTGCTGTCGCCCGATCGCTCGGCGCCCGTCGTCACGGTCGCCGTCTACTACCACGTCGGCATGCGCCTCGAGCCGCGTGGCCGCACCGGGTTCGCCCACCTCTTCGAGCACCTGATGTTCCAGGGGTCGGGGCAGCTCGAGAAGATGGAGGTCGTGCGGCTGGTCGAGCAGAACGGCGGCCAGCTCAACGGCTCCACTGCCTACAACTTCACGAACTACTTCGAGGTGCTGCCGGCCCACGCGCTGGACCTGGCGCTGTGGATCGAGGCCGAGCGCATGCGCGGCCCGCGCATCACGCAGGAGGAGCTCGATAACCAGCGCGATGTGGTGAAGAACGAGATCCGCGTCAACGTGCTGAACCAGCCATATGGCGGCTTCCCGTGGATCCACATGGCGGAGCACGCCTATACGAACTGGCAGAACGCCCACAACGGCTACGGCGACATGGCCGACCTCGACGCCGCGAGCCTCGGCGACGTGCAGCGCTTCTTCGACGACTACTACGGCCCGTCCAACGCCGTGCTGGTCGTGACCGGCGACTTCGAGCCCGACCGCGCGCTGGAGCTCGCGACGCGCTACTTCGACCTGCCGGCGCGGCCGGCGCCGCCGCTGCCCGACCTCACCGAGCCGCGCCAGGCGGCGGAGCGGCGCGCGTCGATCACCGACGAGCACGCGAACCGCCCCGCGCTCGCCGTGTCGTACCACACGCCCGAGCGCGGCACAGACGCCTACTACGCGCTCGGGCTGCTCACGCAGGCGCTGCTGCGCGGCGACGACGCGGCGCTGGCGCAGGAGCTGGTGAAGCGGCGCGCCGTGACGAGCCACGTCGACGGCGGCATCAACTTCCTCGGCAACATGTACGACGCGCAGACGCCGCTGCTGTGGACGGCGTCGCTGATCCACGACCCGGGCGCCTCCGCCGACTCGATCCTCCAGTCGATCGACGGCGTGATTGACCGCGTACGCGAGGCGCCGCTGGACGCCGCGACGTTCGCGCGCGCGGTCGTGAAGGCGCGCTCGGCGTACTACGAGTCAATGGCGGGCTTCTACTACCCGGGCTTCGGTCGGGCGAACCTGCTCGCGAGCTTCGCGCTGTTCGACGACGACCCCGCGCGCATCAACGCCGTGCCGGCGCGCTTCGAGGCGCTGACGCCGGAGATCGTGCTCGAGGCGGCACGCGAGTACCTGCGGCCGGAGAACCGGACGGTGCTCGAGCTGGTGCCGGGGCTGGCCGCCGAGGGCGCGGACGCCGGGGCCGGGGGTGCGGCGTGACCGCCGCGCGGCCGACGCTCGGCCGCCCGCCGGCGTTCGCGCTGCCACCAACCGAGCGGCTGCGGCTCGACAACGGGCTGCAGGCGACGCTCGTCGCCGTCGGCTCGGTGCCGAAGGTCGAGCTGCGGCTGGTGCTCGACGTCGGCGACATCAACGAGGCACCCGGAGAGACGTGGCTGTCGCGGCTCGCGGCCGAATACCTCAAGGAGGGCACGTCCGCGCGGAGCGCCGAGGCGCTCGCCGACGCGGCGGCCGACCTGGGCGGCGAGCTCGAGGTCGACAGCGACGACGACACGACGGTGGTGCGCATCCGCGTGCTGTCGGAGCACGCGTCGGCGGCCGTGGCGCTGCTCGCCGAGGTCGCGCGCGAGTCGACGTTCCCCGAGGCGGCGGAGGCGCGGCTGAAGGCGGACCTCGAGCGACGGCTGGCCCTCGCGCGCGTGCGGCCGCAGATGCTGGCACTCGCGGAGTTCCGCGCGGCGCTCTACGGCGACCACCCCTACGGTCGCGTGTTCCCCGCCGACGGCGTCATCGCGTCGTTCACCGCCGCCGCAGCGCGCGACTTCTACCGGCGCAACACCGGCGGCGCGACGGCGGCGCTGTACGTCGCCGGCCGCTTCGACGCGGCCGTGGTGTCAGGCGCGATCCGCGACGCCTTCGCGGGCTGGGATGCCGGCGCGGCACGAACGGACCGGCCGCCCCACCCGCGCAGCGGTCGCGTCGTGCGGCTCGTCGACCGGCCGGGCGCCGAGCAGACCACGCTGTTCGTGGGCCTGCCCGTGCCGAGCCCGCTCCACGCGGACTGGGTGCCGCTCGCGGTGACGAACGCCCTGCTCGGCGGCGCCTTCTACTCGCGCATCACGATGAACCTCCGCGAGGACAAGGGGTACACGTACTCGCCGCACAGCTACCTCTCGCTGCGCCGGCGCGACGCCCACTGGATGGAGATCGCCGACGTGACGACGAACGTCACCGGCGCGTCGCTGCAAGAGGTGTTCGCGGAGATCGAGCGGCTCCGCGGGACGGCGCCCGGCGCCGAGGAGCTGGAGAGCATCCAGCGTTATGTCGCGGGCACGTACATGATGCACTACGCCACGCCGAGCGGCGTCGCCGAGCAGCTGGCGTTCCTGGAGCTCCACGGCCTTCCGGAGTCGTTTGCCGAGGGCTACGTGGACCGCGCCTACGCGGTGACGCCCGACGAGGTGCGTCGCGTGACCGCCGCGTACCTGCGCGGCGACGAGATGACGATCGTCGCCGTCGGTGACGCCGCCGTGATCCGCGATCAACTCGCGCCGTACCAGTAGGCGGTCCGGCGCGCCGTTCCCGCAGCCGGACGGGGCGCCATTCTGCGGCGGCCGGGGCGGCGAACCCACAGCGGCGGCAGACATGCCGCCGACACGCCGCGACCGCTTCCAATCGCTGACGGCGTCGCGCACGACCGACGCGCCGGCGCACGCCGCCCTGTCGGCGGCATGTCTGCCGCCGCGGTGGGGCGCGGTGGCGACGCCATGCCGCAGCGCGGACGCCCCTCGGGAAATCGGCGGCGTGTCTGCCGCCGCTTGCGATACTGGATTCGCGCGCGAAGGGAACCGCCGGTGGACACCACCCTGATCGACGTGGACACCTCGCGGCGGCGCGTCGCCGACCTCACGTCGGACGTCGTCGCGTTCTGCCGGGATCGCGGCGACGGGCTCGTGCACGTCTTCGCGCCGCACGCGACCGCGGGGCTCGCGCTGATGGAGACCGGCTCCGGCTCGGAGCCCGACCTCGAGGCCGCGCTCGACCGGCTGCTGCCGCGCGACGACCGCTACCGTCACGCGCACGGCGCGCAGGGCCACGGCGCCGACCACCTGCTGCCGGTGCTCGTGAGCCCGTCGCTGGTGCTGCCCGTCTTCGACGGCGAGCCGGCGCTGGGCACGTGGCAGAGCGTGGTGATGGTCGACACGAACGTCGACAACGCGCACCGGCAGGTGCGGCTGTCGTTCGTCGCCGGCTAGCCGCCGGCCAGCTTCACGCGGAGGCCGTCGGCCTGGAGCATCGCGCGCAGCGGCTCGCGGTGGTCGCCCTGGATCACGAGCACCCGCCCCTGCCGCGTGCCGCCGGTGCCGAGGCGCTGCTTCACGCGCTTGAGCACGGCGTCGAGCTCGGCGTCGGTGCCGGGCAGGCCGACGACGAGCGTGCCGGGCTTGCCGCCCCGCGCGGACTTGCCGCGGTGCAGCCGCACGACGCCGTCGCCGGGATCTTCGGGGAGCGCGTTCGCGCTGCCGCCGCCCGACCGCCCGCCGCGACCCTTCGCCGGCGGCGTCTCGCGGGGCGGACGCACGCGACCGCCGTCGCTGGAGTAGACGAGCCGCGTGTTGGGATCGCTCATGGCCTCATCGTAGCCGCCGGTCGCCCGCCGCTCAGCCGCCGCCGCGCGGCGCGCCGGTCTCGCTCGTCTCGGCGGCACCGCCGGGGTCGCCGCGCGCCGACGGCTCGCGTGTCAGCGTCTCGCGCGCTCGCAGCAGCATGAACACCGCGCCGACCATCCCCACGCCGGCCGCCGTCAGCGACGCCGCGCCGAGCGTCAGCACCTGCGCGATTGCGCCGATCACGAACGGCCCGCCGGCCGTGCCGACGTCGCCCACGAGACGCCACACCCCGAGGAACTCGCCGCGACCGATCGGCGGCGAGAGGTCGGCGCCGAGCGTCATCACGATGCCCGTGCCGAGCCCGTTCCCGAACCCGGTGAGCACGCCGACGAGCAGCAGCACCGGGAACGTGCGCGCGAGCGGGATCAGCGCGAGCCCGATCGAGAGCACGACGAGGCTCGGCACCGCGACCCACTTCCGGCCGAAGCGGTCCATCACGACGCCGACCGGGTAGAAGAGCAGCATGTCGATGCCCGACGACATGCCGACCACGAGGCCGATCGCCGCGACGTCGAGCCCGACGTGGTCGCCCCACAGCGGGATCAGGATCTGCCGGCCGCTGCGCAGCACCTGCAGCGTGATCACCGCGAGGCCCCACGTGAGGAAGCTGCCGCGGTGCTGGCGCATGGTCTCGCCGACGCGCCGGTAGACGTTGTGCTCGGAGACGATCGGCTGCGCCTCGTTGCCGCGGATGAAGAGGAAGAAGATCAGCGCGGCGCTACCGCCGACGACCGCCTGCAGGAAGAACGCCGCGGGGAACCCGAACCCCTTCGCCAGGAAGCCGCCGAGGATCGGGCCGATGAAGGTCGCGACGCGGTTCGTGCCGCCCATCAGCGAGATCACGCGGCCGCGGTAGTGCACCGGCGCGACCTCGCTGATGTAAGCGAGGCGGCCCACCTGGAAGACCGCGTTGCCGGCACCGAAGACGAACGTGAACAGCGCGAGCTGCGCGACCGAGTGGCTCGTGCCGGACCCGATGCCGACGATCACGATCACCGCGGCGCCGACGATCAGCGTGCGGCGGTCGCCGAACCGCGAGGCCGCGACGCCGGCCGGGACGTCGAACACCATCGTCCCGAGGCCGCGCAGCGCGAACACGAACCCGGCGACGCCGATGCTCGCGCCGAGGTCCTTCGCGAACAGCGGGATGACGGGCAGCACGGCGCCCTGGCCGATCGCGATCAGAAAGGTCGGAAGGTAGACCGTGAGGATGAGCGGGCGCAGGCGAAACGGCTCGGGCGGCGGCGGGGTCGCGGGCGAGGCGTGCTGCATCGCGGGATGGTACCGCGACGTCCGGCTCCGGACACGGCCGCTATCATCGCGCGGATGACCGCACCTCGCGCCCACCGCGCACCCGCCGCCCCGGCCGCCGCTGACACGGAGGCGCCGCTGCTCGCGGACGCTCCGCTGGACGCTGCGGCGCGCGCGCCCGGGGGGCTGGCGGGGTACGTCGAGGCGCTCTGCGACCGCATCCAGGCCGTCGAGCCGCGCCTGCGCGCGCTGCTGCCCGAGCCCGGCCGCCGCGAGCGGCTGCTCCGCGACGCGGCCGCGCTCGAACGCCGCTGGCCCGACCCGGCGGCGCGCCCGCCGCTCTTCGGGACTCCGGTGGGGGTGAAGGACATCATTGCGGTCGACGGGCTGCCGACGCGCGCCGGGTCGATGGTGCCGGCGGCGTCCTTCGCGATGCCCGAGGCGCCGGTCGTCGCGCGGCTGCGGGCGGCCGGCGCGCTGATCGTCGGCAAGACCGTCACCACGGAGTTCGCGTACTTCGACCCGGGTCCGACGACGAACCCGCACGCGCCCGCGCGCACGCCCGGCGGTTCGAGCAGCGGCTCCGCGGCGGCGGTCGCGGCGGGGATTGCCGCGCTGGCGCTCGGCACGCAGACGGTGGGCTCGGTGATCCGGCCGGCGGCGTTCTGTGGCGTCGTCGGCGTGAAGCCGAGCTACGGGCGCGTGCCGAGCGACGGCGTGCTGCCGTACTCGCGCTCGGTCGACACCGTCGGCTGGTTCGTGCAGCGCGCGGCCGACGCGCCGATCGCCGCGCGCGTGCTGGTCGATGGCTGGCGGGAGGCGGAGGTCGCCGCGCCGACCGCGCGTCGGCCGGTGCTCGGCGTGCCCGACGGCGCCTACCTCGCGCAGGCCGCCGCCGACGGGCTGGCCGGCTTCGAGCGCGCGCTCGACGCGCTGCGCGCCGCGGGCTACGTGGTGCGACGCGTGCCGGCGCTCGACGACATCGACGCCATCACCGCCCGCCACCGCGCGCTGACCACGCGCGAGTTCGCGGAGGTGCACGCGGAGCGCTTCCGCGCGTACGCCGCGCTGTTCCGCCCGGGGAGCGCCACGTTGATGGACCGCGCGCCGGCGATCGACGACGACGCCTTTCGCGCCGGCCTGGCCGGCCGCGGGGAGTTGCGCGCTCGGCTGGAGGCGCTCATGGCGGAGCACGGCGTCGACGCGTGGGCGTCGCCCGCCGCGCCGGGCCCGGCGCCGCTGGGGCTCGGCGCGACGGGCGACCCGGCGATGAACCTGCCGTGGACGCACGCCGGCATGCCGGCGGTCGTGCTCCCCGCGGGCGCCGCGGAGGGCGGGCTGCCGCTCGGCCTCCAGCTGTGCGCGCGCTACGGGCACGACGAGGCGCTGCTCGGGTGGGCGGTCGGCGTGGGCGACGTCCTCTCGGCCGCGCTGCCGGCGCAGGGCTGAGGCGGGCGCCGCGTTGCCGCAGCACGAACCCGGGCTCGGGCCACGCATCCCGCTCGCGCCGGGCGCGATCACGCCCGCGTGGCTCACCGACGTCCTGCATGACGCAGGCGTGCTCGACCCGGCGTCGCGCGTGCTGTCGGTGCGCGTCGGCCCGGTCGACCTCGGCGGCGTGAACGGCGACGTCTTTCGACTGCTGCCGCGGTACTCCGCGGCGGCGGGGCCGCTGACGCTGATCGCGAAGTTCCCGGCGAGCGCGCCGTCCGCGCGCGGGGTCGCGGCGTTCCAGCGCTGGTACGAGCGCGAGGTGCGGGCCTATCGCGAGCTCGCCGCGCTCTCGGCCGCGCATCCCGCGGCGCCCGCGACGCTCCCGATGCCGGTCTGCTTCTTCGGCGAGCTGACGAGCGACGGCTTCCTGCTGCTGCTCGAGGACCTCGGCGCGCGCTCGCAGGGCGACCAGCTCGCCGGGTGCAGCGCCGACGACGCGCGACTGGCGGTCGAGACGATCGCGACGCTGCACGCGCGCTGGTGGAACGCGCCCGAGCTCGGCGACGCGCTCGACTGGCTGCCGGAAACGACCGTCGGGCTCGACCACGCACGGCCGGTGCAGGGCGCGTTCGGGCGCGCCTGGGATGTCGTCGCGCCGGCGCTGCGGGAGCCCGCGGGGTTCGCCGCGCGCGTGCCGGCGGTGATCGAGCGCTACCCCGCGCTGCTCGCCGCGGCGGCGACCCCGCCCGTGAGCGTGATCCACGGCGACTACCGGCTCGACAACCTCTTCTTCGTGACGCGCGACGGCGAGCGCCGCGCGAAGGCCATCGACTGGCAGTTCACCGCGCGCTGCCGGCCGATGTACGACGTGGCTTACTTCATCGCGCTCGACCTGCAACCCGACGCGCGCCGGCAGCACGAGGCGGCACTGATCGCCGCCTACCTCGACGCGCTCGCCGCAGCCGGCGTGCGCGGTTACGACGCGCACGCCGCGCGCCGCGACTACGCGCTGGGGCTGCTCCTCACGTTCGCCACCTTCGTGATCGGCGCCGCCGGCGCGCCGCCGAGCGGCCGCATGCGCACGGTGCACGACGTCGGCCTCGCGCGCCTCGCGGCCGCGATCACCGACGCGGACGCGTTCGCGCTGACGGAGTAGCGGGTGGGCCGCGGACGACACCACAGCGGCGGCAGACATGCCGCCGACAGATCGCGGCCCCCGGGTCGCGTTGGCGTCGGCGGCATATCTGCCGCCGCTGTGGTGGACGCGCCTTCGACGGGCCCTGCCGCCTGCGCGCCTACGGCACCTCCGTCGCGTCGTCCAGCGGCAGGAAGAGCGACACGCGCGGCTCGTCGCCGACGGCGCGCGAGCGGTGGCCGATGCCGTCGACGTCCTCGACCAGCACGATCGTCCCGGGCTCGAGCGGCAGCACCGTGCCGTCGCTGGTCTCCATCTCGCCGCGGCCCGAGATCGTGACGACGAACTGGCGGCGCGGCGCGGGGTGCCAGTCGAGGTCGTACTCCAGCCCGGTGCGCCGCAGGATCACGCCGCTGCCCGCGAGCAGCCGCGACATCGCGCCGCCGCGACCGGTCGCGGCGAGCGGCACGTCGAGCGTCTCGACGTGCGTCTGCGCGTCATCGCCGGTGTAGACGCGCCAGACGCGCAGCGTGTCGTCGCCGGCGCCGGGGTCACGCACGAGCGGACGCCCGCTCGCGTGCGCGCGACGCGAGGTACGCGTGGGTGCGGGCCAGCGACCCGGTGCCGTCGTCGAAGGGCGCGCCGTTGAAGGTCGTCGCGCCGGCCTCCTCCATCTCGCGCAGCGCCGCGTCGAGCGCCGCCTCGTCGCCGATCAGCGCGGCGTCGCCGGGGTTCGGCGCCCCCTGCTTGTCGAGCATCGCGCGATAGGACGGCAGCCGGCCGTAGTTCTCGAACTGCTGGTTCGCCGCCGCGCGCGCGGCGGCGACGTCGCTCGTCAGCGCCATGGGCAGCGAGGCGACGATGCGCGGCTCGGGGCGGCCGGCGTCGCGCGCGGCGGCGCGGACGCGCGGCGCGACGTGGTCGCGGACGGCCTTCGCGCCGGTCATCCACAGCACCGTGCCGTCGGCCAGCTCGCCGGCGAGGCGGAGCATGACCGGCGCCATCGCCGCGATCACGCAGGGCACGGGGTACGGGACGTCGGCGGCGCGCAGGCCGCCGCGGAACGTGTAGTGCTCGCCCGCCACCTGCACCGGCTCGCCGCGCAGCAGCGGCAGGAGGATCGACAGGTACTCGCGCATCGGTCGTGCAGGGCGGTCGTACGAGTAGCCGTACATGCCCTCGATCACCACCTGGTGCGAGAGTCCGATGCCGAGCGTGAACCGCCCGCCCGCCGCCGTGGCCGCGGTCAGCGCCTGCTGCGCGATCGCGGCCGGGTGCCGCGGGTAGGTCGGCACCACCGCCGTCATCAGCTCGATGCGCGACGTGCGCGTGCCCGCGAGCGTCAGCGTGCCGATCGCGTCGTGGCCGAAGATGTTTGCCATCGCGTACGACGCGAAGCCGTCCCGCTCGGCGTCGGCGGCGCCCTGCACGAGCGACTCGAGCCGTCCGCCGAGCGCGATCAGTCCGATGTCCATGTCCGTCTCCCTTCGTGCGCGCCCGCTCAGCGACCCTCGAAGCGCGGCTCGCGCCGCTCGAGGAACGCGCGGCGCGCCTCTTTCCCGTCGTCGCTTCCGAACGCCCTGCCGATGTTGAGCAGCTCGTAGCGCATGTGGCCCTCGGGGTCGGCAAGCGCCGTCGCGTGGCGCACCACGCGCTTCGTCAGTCGCGCCGTGATCGGCGAGAGGTGCGTGAGCGACGCGCAGTACTCGGCGAAGCGCGTCGCGAAGCGATCGTCCGGCACGACCTCGCCGACCATGCCGAGCCGCAGCGCCTCGTCGGCGCCGACCGTGCGGTTCTCGAGGAGGAAGCGCATCGCCTGCTCGTAGCCCATCGTCTGCGGCAGCGTCCACGACAGGCCGCCGTCGGGCGAGCCGCCGATGCGCGGGTAGCCGGCGATCAGGCGCGCGCTCTGCGCCATGAGGCGGATGTCGGAGGCCATCGCGAGCGACAGCCCGGCGCCGACCGCGACGCCGTTGAGGCCGGCGACGACCGGCTTGTCGCAGCGCTCGCGCAAGACGAGCGGGAAGCGGCTGACCCAGCTCAGGTCGTCGAGGTAGGCAGCCTGCGGGGTGAGGCCGGTGTGGTCGCGACCGTCGTCCTCCGGCGAGAGGTCGAGGCCGGAGCAGAAGGCGTCGTCGGTGCCGGTGATCGCGACGACCCAGGCGTCGTCGTCCGCGGCGGCGTCCTCGACGGCGTGGATGATGCCCCACGCGAGCTCCTGGGAGAGCGCGTTCTTCTTCTCCGGCCGATTGAGCCGGATGATGCGGACGTGTCCGTCCTGCGTGGTCTCGAGCACGGCCATGCGTTCCCCGTTCGTCTCCGTGGTGCGTCTCGCCGCGGGGATGATAGGTGCGGCGCCCGGTTGCGGCGCGCCCTCGACTCATCGGCACGCGGCGCGACCGACGGCGAGCACCGGATGTGTCGTGTGCTCGCCCCGGTCACAACCCCGGCCCGTCCAGCGTCGCCAGCGAATGGGCTGCTCGCGTCTCATCCGGACCTCGCGAGGCGCGTGGCTCGAAGATCCCCCGAGCCTTCGGATAGAACAATTTTGCATACGTCGAAAATGAGAGCGAACGGATACTCGTCGCTGTCATATGTGATCCGTTGGTGAGCCCCGGGGAGGAATGATGAATCCATACCATTTGAGCGCGGGGTCAACCGGCCACGCTTGATGTGCGCGAATCAGGCGACTTCACGCGCCGATCACGTGCCACAGGAGGACGTTATCGAGTAGAGCAAGCGACCGCGCGGCCCAAACGGGTGTTCGAGCACCTGCCGCCGGCAATCAGCCCCCTTACGACGAAGGAAATTTACAGTGCCACGAGAAGTTGTCGTCCCGTCACGGCCGGGGCGCGGGCCCCTTCGACTGCGCGCGCGCCTCTCCGAACCGGATCGTCTGCGGCCGCCGCTCCGGCCGGACCCCGCCGACCCGCTGGAATGCGCCATTGCCTCTCACACCGCGACTGTCGGCGTCGTCGGGCAGGGATACGTGGGGTTCGGTCTCGCTCAGCGCGCGGCCACCGTCGGGTTCCGTACGTTCGGTGTCGACATTGACCCCGTAGCGGTGCGGCGGTGCGTCGCGCAGAACGCGGCGGGCAAGCCGTACGACGCCACCGCGGATGCGGCCGTGCTCGGGGGCTGCGACGTCATCCTGATTGCGGTTCCCACGCCGACGCGCGTCGAAGATGGCTCGCGTCGCTCCGATCTCTCCCTGGTCACGGCCGCGGCGGAGGTCGTTGCTTCGCAGATCGCGACGGACGACCGTCCGCGGCTGATCGTGAGCGAGAGCACGTACGCACCCGGCACGACCCGGAACGTGGTGATGCCGATTCTCGCCCCGCGCGGGTCCGCGAGCGAGGTCGCGGTGGGCTACTCGCCGGAGCGTATCGACCCCGGCAACCAGCGCTTCGAGCTCGAGCAGATCCCGAAGGTCACCAGCGGCGCGGACGATCGCGCGGCGGCTCTCACGCTGCGCTTCTACCGAGAGATCGTGGACGACGTGGTGCCCGCCTCGAGCATGGAGGCGGCGGAGGCGACGAAGCTCCTCGAAAACACGTTCCGCTTCGTGAACATCGCCTTCGCGCAGGAGTTCGACGAGTACTGCCACGCGCGCAACCTCAACTCGCACGAGGTCACCCGGCTGGCCGCGACCAAGCCGTTCGGCTTCATGCCCTTCTTTGCCGGCGCCGGCGTCGGCGGCCACTGCATCGCGGAGGACCCCTACTTCCTCCACGACTCGATGCGCGAGGGCGACGTCGCCGCGCCGGTGCTTGCGGCGGCGATGGCGAACCATGAGTCGCGAGCGAGCGTGGTCGTGCAGCGGATCGCCGAGCGGCTCGAGGGGGGCCTCGAGGGTGCGCGGGTGCTGCTGCTCGGCGTGACGTACAAGCCGGAGATCGGAGATACGCGCCGCTCACCGGCCCTCGCGATCATGGGGCTCCTGGAGCAGGCCGGGGCGCGTGTCGATTTCCACGACCCCTACGTCTCGGAGTTCGCGGGGCGATCCTCCGTGAACCTCGCGTCGGCCGATCCGGCGGCGTACGACCTGGCGGTGATGCTCGTCGACCATCGTGCCTTCGACGCGGAGGCGATGGCGTCGCGCGGCTGGCGAACGCTCCGGCTGACCGACGGCGCGACGGGCGGGCCGGCATCGGCGCCGCGGTCGGCCGCGGGCGGGAAGGGCCGACGATGACCGCCATCGTCACCGGTGCCGCGGGCTTCATCGGCCGTCACGTGGTGGCCGGCCTCATCGCGGAGGGACACGCCGTCGTCGGCTTCGACAACTTCATCACCAGCGACCGCGATGATCTCGTTCCCCTGCTGCGGGAGCCGGGCTTCGACTTCCACGAGCTGGACGTGACGAGCGACGCCTTTCGCGACATCGCTCGACGCGCGGGTGCCGAGGAGATCTACCACCTTGCCTGTCCGACGGGCGTGCCCAACCTCGGGCCGCTCGCCCTGGAGATGCTGGAGACAAGCTTCGACGGGACGCGCGCGGTCCTCGATGTCGCACGCGCCTGCGGGGCGCGCGTCGTGCTGGCCTCGACGGCCGAGGTCTACGGCAACCCGACCGTGTCGCCGCAGCCCGAGACGTACACCGGGAACGTCGACACGCTGGGACCGCGCAACGGCTACGAGGAGGGCAAGCGCGTCGCGGAGACGCTGTGCGGCATCTACGCGGAGCGCTACGGCGTAGCGGCGAAGGTCGCTCGCATCTTCAACACGTACGGGCCGGGGATGTCGCTCCGCGAGACGCGCGTAGTGCCCGCGTTCGTGCGCGCGGCGCTGTGCGGGACGCCGGTGCGGGTACACGGACGCGGCGAGCAGCGGCGCTGCCACACGTATGTCGACGACCTGGTCGATGGTCTGCGACGCGTGCTCCGCGACGGAGCGGCGGGCAGGGCGTACAACCTCGGGTCGCACGAGTCCGAGACCGTGCGTGTCCTGGCCGAGACGATCGTCGCCTTGACCGGCTCGCGCAGCGAGATTGTCGAGGTGCCCCGGGCCGCGCACGACCACGACGCTCGGCTTCCCGACACGACGCGTGCAGAGCAGGAGCTTGGCTGGCGGCCGACCGTGCCCCTCGAGGAGGGCCTGGGGTACACGATCGACGACATCGCGCGGCGGCTGGCGCGCCGCGCGACGCGCGAGCTCGTCGGGGGACCGGCGTGAGCACCGAGGCGGTCGCCGCCGGGCGAGCCGCCGTCCTGGTTGCGGCGCACAACGAGCGCCTCACGATCGCGGCGACGCTCGAGTCGGTGCTCGAGGCGTACGCGCCGGACGACGTCTTCCTCTTCGACGACGCCAGCGACGACGGCACGGCGGACATCGCCGAGCGGTATCTGCCGGCACGCAACGTCATCCGGCACGCCGCAAACGTCGGCAAGTCGCGCGGGCTCGAGTACGCGCTGACGCGCGACGTGTACCCGTCCGGCTACGAGTTCGTCACGATCCTGGACGCGGACACGACGATGGAGCCGCGGTACCGCGAACGCGCGCTCGCCGCGCTCGCGGACGACCGCGTGGCGTGCGCGGCGGGCCAGGTGAAGTCACGCCCCGACGGGGCCAACCTCGTCTCGATCTACCGTGCGTGCCTCTACTTCTTCTGGCAGGCATTGTTCAAGCGACTCCAGAGCGTCTTCGATGCCGTCGCGATCGCGCCGGGCTGCGCCAGCACGTGGCGGGTCAGCGCGCTCCGCCAGATCCGGTTCGACCATCGCCTCTCGACCGAGGACTTTCACCTCTCGATCGCCACGCATCGCCAGCGCCTGGGACGGATCAGATACGTCGCGGGCGCGGTGGTGTGGACGCAGGACCCCCGCGGCCTGCGGGCGTTCGTGCGTCAGACGTACCGGTGGAACCGGGCATGGTGGGAGGTCGTGCGGATCGACCGCGTGGGCCTGTGCTGGCTGCGTCGCGACCCCGTGGGACGGCTGCGCCCCAGCGGCCTCGACATCGTCAACGCGGTCGTGATCGTCTTGATGGCGACCTTCTTCCTGCGTCTCTTCGCGATACCGGTGCTGCTCGTTCTGCCGCACGAGCCGCCGCAGTTCGCCTATCCGGGCGGCCGCGACGCGCTGGCGCTGCACCTGGCGATCCAGCTCGCGTTCCTGCTGGCGGTCGTGCTCATCGGAGCGATCGCCACGGGGCGCTTCGCGATGGTGGTGCTGGCGCCGTTCGTGGTCGCGCTCATGCTCCTCGAGTTCGCGAACAGCGTTCGCGCGCTCGCCAGCGTGCTGCACCATGCGTTCCCGCGGCGGCCCTCCGGCGGCGACGGTGAGCACCTCTCCTCTGCGTGGGAGAGCCCCGCGCGGCGCCGGGTCGTCCCCGCCGCCGCGCACGAACCGCCGGAACGCGCCCGCGCCGGCGGCCCGCTGCGGGCGGATGCCGCGTGAACGCCTTCGAGCCCTCCGCGACGTCCCGCGTGGCGAGCACGCTGTCCGGCGTGCTGATCCTCTCGGTGATCGCCATCGCCCTGCTCCACGTCAACACGGGGTTCGCGGTCTCGGCGCGCCCCCTCGACCGCGTGCCGGGTTCGACGTCGCTGGGCCTGCGCGTCCCGGCGGCACCCTTCGTGGCGCGCCCGGCCGAGAGACCGGCGGTGACGAGCGCGCGAGACCTGCCGATCCACGTATCGGTCGAGAGCGGCGCGATGCTCGAGGCGTGGGCGCGGACCGACGGTCCGGCGCTTCTCGCACAGGCGGAAGCGCTCGGTCCGTGGAACGAGGTGGAGTTTGGCCGCTTCCTCGCAATCCGGCCGCTCGTGTTCGACGCCGCCGATCGCGTCGGCATCGGGCCGCTCTTCCTCTTCCAGGCGCTGGCGTCGGAGTCGGCCCTCGACCCGCTCGCGCAGGGCCCCGAGCCGGGCGACCGCGGGCTCGGCCAGGTCTCGTTCGCCTCGGAGCGAACCGCGTCCGCCTGGGCGGCGGACGCGCACAGTCCCTACCATGTCGCGGGGTTCCAGGCCTCCACGAGCATCTGGGAGCCGCGGCAGAACGTGACGCTCGCAGCCATCGTGATGCGCAGCATCTACGCGATGCCGGACGTGACCTCCAACGACGAGGCCTACGCGCGCTACACGTCGGGCGTGTCGGCCGTGCACGGATCGACGATCGCGGACCGCGCCGTCCCGCGCGTGCGCCGCGCGAACGGCTACGAACCGTCCCTGCGCGTCTTTCTCGCCCTCTCCGCCGTCGACCCCCGCCGCGACGCGGACACGCCGGCGCTCAAGACCGGCCTGGTCGCCGACATGCTGCGGGTGACCGACGGCAAGACGTCGGCGCTCGCCCGCTACCGCGCCCTGCGCGAGCTCTACCTCTCGCCGCGCGCGGCGCGGACGTACGTCGGGGCGCCGTGGAGCCTCGTGTTGCACATGCAAGACGCGCTGACCTTCGCCCGGCTCGCCGAGCGGGTCGACGGAGAGAACGTCGGCGCGGACGTCGCGCGCATCGACGCGCTCGTGCGCGATCAACTGCCGCATATCGAAGCCGGCGGAAACGCAGCATTGGTCGACGCGGCGCATCGCTTGCTCGACGAAGCGGACGCTGCCGGCCAGCCGCAGCGTCCGCCATCCGTCGACACCCAGCAGTCCAGCATTCGGAGGTGAGGAGGACGGCTGGTGTTCGAGCACCAGCCGTCCCGTCGGTGATCGCCCCCTTACGACAAGGAACAAGCACCGTGCAGCAGCATATGACGCGTCGTCAGGCCCCACAAGGATGGGAGCAACGAAGCCGCAGTCCTGGACTGGCCGCGAGCGGTCGAGCAAACATCCCCGCCGAACCTCACCCGGCGGTGCCGTGGTGGTACCGCTGGGTGCGCGATTGGCGCGTGCGTATGTGGCTCGAACTGTGGAAGTGGCCCTCCACGTAACCCCCCACGGGGAGTCAGTCAGGAACGTGCGTTCTCGATGCGACAGAAGGGTCCGCTCCATGTGCGGCATCGTCGGCTACACCGGCTACCAGGCAGCGGGGGCGGTCATCCTCGATGGGTTGCGACGCGTCGAATATCGCGGCTACGACTCGGCGGGGCTGGCGCTCGCGGGCGCCGACGGGGACTTCTACGTCGCGCGGTCGGCGGGGAAGCTCGACACGCTCGTGCAGCGCCTCGAAGGTGCGCTGCCGGACAGTCATAGCGGCATCGGACACACGCGCTGGGCGACCCATGGGGAGCCGAGCGATCGAAACGCGCACCCGCACCTCGACCCCGACGGCCTCGTCGCCGTCGTGCACAACGGCGTGGTCGAGAATCACGACGCGCTGCGTGCGCAGTTTGCACGGGGCGACTTCGCTTCCGACACCGACACGGAGGTCCTCGCGCACATGCTGGCCGCGTGCCTCGAGCGCGGGCAGGACCTGTTGGACGCGATGCGGGACACGGTCGCGCTCACGGAGGGCGCCTTCTCGGTGGTTGCAGTCGCGCGCGACCAACCCGGGCGGCTGGTCGCCGCCCGCGCGGGCAACGCGGGCGGCATCGTGATTGGCTGCGGCAACCACGAGCACGTCGTCGCCTCTGACGTCGGCGCGGTGCTTCCGGTTGCGCGGCGGGTCGTGTTCCTGGAGCCGGGCGAGGTCGCGGACGTCCGCCCGGACGCCGTGACGTACGTCGACGCCGCCGGGTGGGCGCTCGAGAAGTCCGTCCAGGTGCTCCCGTACGATCCCGTGGCGGCGGCGCGCGGGCCGTATCGCCACTTCATGCTCAAGGAGATATTCGAGCAGCCCGCGGCGCTCGCCGACGCGCTGCGCGGGCGGTACCACGCGTCACCCGCGCGCACGACGTTCGACGACCTGCCGCTCGACGCGGCCCGCGTGCGCTCACTGCGTCGCGTCGTCCTGATCGGGATGGGCACGTCGATGCACGCGGCGATGATCGGCCGCCACTACATCGAGCGCTTCGCGCGGCTGCCGGCGGAGGTCGACAACGCCGCCGAGTTCCGCTATCGCGCGCCCCTCCTGGGGCGGGACACGCTCGTCATCTCCGTGACGCAGTCCGGCGAGACGGTCGACACACTCGCGGCGATGGACGAGGCACGCCGCCGCGGCGCGCCGCAGATCACGCTCTGCAATACCCCCGGCGCACAGACGACCCGGATCGCCGACGGCACGATCCTGTTGCGCGCCGGCCCGGAGGTGGCCGTTGCGTCGACGAAGACGTTCCTGGCGTCCCTGCTAATGCTGCACGGGCTCGCGCTCACCCTCGGGAGGCTGCGCGGAACCCTCGACCCGGCGCTCGAAGAGCGCCAGGTGCGCGAGGCCCTGGCGATGCCCGGGCGCGTCCAGGCTGCGCTGGAATCGGCCGCGGAAGTCGAGCGCGTCGCGCAGCGGTACGCCCAGTACGAGGACTGTTTCGTCCTCGGCCGGGGCCTCGGCTATCCGCTGGCGCTCGAAGGCGCGCTGAAGCTCAAGGAGATCGCCTACGTCCACGCGGAGGGGTACGGAGCAGCGGAGATGAAGCACGGCCCGATCGCGCTGATCGACGAGCGTATCGCCACGGTCGCGCTCGCCCCGCGAGACGGCCTCCGCGACAAGATGCTGTCGAACATCGAGCAGGTCCGCTCGCGGCGCGGCCGGGTGCTCGCGCTGGTGACGCAGAGCGACCACTCCTGCGACACGCTCGCGAACGACGTCCTCGAGATACCGGAGGTCGACCCGTTCCTCGTCCCGATCGTGGCGGCCGTGCCGCTGCAGCTGCTCTCGTACCACGTTGCCGCGATCCGCGGCGCCGACGTCGATCAGCCGCGGAACCTCGCGAAGACGGTGACGGTCGAGTAGCCCGCGACGGAGGCGGCGGCTAGACGGCGTCGATAAAGGCGCGCGAGAAGAGGTCGCGGTCGATCGTGACGCCGTTGAGGGTCGCGGGCGTCTGCATCTGCACCTGCCAGCCCGTGCGCAGATTGTCGGCGGTGTTCCAGCCGGCGAAGGGCACGAGCGCGTCGTCGCTGAGCGCTGCCGGCCAGTCGGCGCGATCCCCGGAGAAGTCCCACAACGGCAGGTCGGCGAACCCGCCGGAGCCGTAGCCCATCACGTCCCCCCACATGCCCCACCCGGTGTAGACGACCGGCCGCACGCCGAACTCGTCGGCGACGCCGTCCGCGTAGGCACGCTGCATCGGGAACTGGGTGTTGCCGGGCTCGACCTCGATGTCGAGCGCGTAGAACTTGAGCCGCTCACGCAGCTCCGTCGGCAGCGGCGCGAGCGCCTCGCGCCAGTACGCGGCGGGCCGCCCGTAGGCGCCGATCCACAGGCCGGCGGCGAGCGCGCGTTCGAGCACCAGCGGCGCCGACCCCCAGGCGACCGGGTTGCCGCCCCAGTACGTGTGCAGCGTCGTGATCAGGCCATCGTAGCCGGCGCGCTTCGCGGCGTCGAACCACCGCTGACCCTGGACGCCGGCCGCGCCGAAGTCGGTGTCGAGGGCGTGGTACGGCGCCTCGGCGCGCGCGCCGCCCGTGGCCGTCGCGAACACCGTGTCCTGGTCGAGGTTCACCTGCATCGCTGGCGCAAACGATGTGCCGGCCGTCGACGTCGATGACCCGGACAGTTGCGCGGCAACGGCGTTGGCGGTCGGAAACAGCAGCGCCGCGAGCGCCGAGCCGCCGGCGAGCCGCAATGCCTGGCGGCGGCTGATCTTGCGATTTCGCATCGTGGTCCCCTGAAATGATTGCAGGATCGTCAACGGCCCCCGATGCAAGTGTTGCATTGATCTAACGGAGCGACTGCCCCGGATGACGGGCTTATATCGCGGTCTTGTGGACTCGGGCGAGGGCGGTGAGGAGTTCGGCACGACTGTCCGCGCGGCTCCGCCCCTACCATCACCATCGCTGCGGTCGAAGGGAGGGCCACCGGTGGGCGAGATCATGGACCTGGCGGAGCAAGCGTGGGCCGGCGCGAACGAGCGGCATCCGTGGCGGGCGACGAACAGCCTCGAGGCGGTCGCGCCGCGCACGTGGTTCTACAGCGGCTTCGCGAACTCGACGATCTTCGACACCGACGACGGCCTCGTCGTGGTCGACCCGGGTGCGCGCAACAACGCCGCCGACAAGCACGCGGCGGTGCGCGCGGTCAGCGACCGGCCGCTGCACACAGCGGTGTACACCCACGGACACATGGATCACGTGTGGGGCGCCGACCGCTACGCCGCCGAGTCGCGCGAGCGCGGCTGGCCGCCGCCGCGCGTGATCGCCCACGAGGCCGTCCCGCCGCGGTTCGAGCGATACCGCAAGACCGTCGGCTGGAACGGCATCATCAACCAGCGCCAGTTCCGCGGCGGCGCCGGCGCGCCGCAGTGGCCGACCGACTACTGGTACCCCGACACCACCTACCGCGACCGCCTCGTCGTCACGATCGGCGGCGAAACGTTCGACCTCCGCCACGGCCGGGGCGAGACCGACGACGCGACGTGGGTGTGGGTGCCGTCGCGCGGAGTGCTGTGCACCGGCGACCTCTTCGTCTGGGTCGCGCCGAACGCCGGGAACCCGCAGAAGGTGCAGCGCTACGCCGCGGCGTGGGCCGTCGCGCTGCGCGAGATGGCGGCGCGCGAGGCAGAGCTGCTGCTGCCCGGCCACGGCCCGCCGATCGCCGGGCGCGACCGCGTGCGGCAGGCGCTCGAGGAGACGGCGGAGTACCTGGAGTCGCTGGAGCGGCAGTCGCTCGCGCTCATGAACCAGGGCGCGTCGCTCGACGACCTGCTGCAGCAGGTGCTTCCACCGGAGCACCTCATCGCGCGCCCGTACCTGCAGCCGGTCTACGACGAGCCGGAGTTCATCGTGCGCAACGTGTGGCGGCTGTACGGCGGCTGGTACGACGGGCAGCCGTCGCACCTCAAGCCGGCGTCGGAGCAGGCGCAGGCCGAGGAGATCGCGTCGCTCGCCGGCGGGGCCGGCGCGCTGTCCGCGCGCGCCGAGGCGCTGTCGGCCGCGGGCGACGACCGGCTGGCGTGCCACCTGGCGGACTGGGCGCACCTCGCGGCGCCGGACGACGCCGCGGTGCGCGCCGCGCGCGGCCGCGTGTACCTGGCGCGCGCCGGCCGCGAGCGCTCCACGATGGCGGTGGGCATCTACCACACCACCGCGCGCGAGATGGGCGTGGAGCTGCCGGAGGGCCCGACGTTCGCCGCGCAGGACCGGCGGTAGGCGGACGTGCACCGGGACGGCGTCCGCTACCATGCGGGCGTTCCGGCCGGCCCCTCGCCCCCGGCGTCGAAAGGAGCCCCTCGATGCCCGCCCTCGATGGCATGCGCGTTCTCGACATGACCCAGTACGAGGCCGGCACCTCGTGCACGCAGTACCTCGCGTGGCTCGGCGCCGACGTCGTCAAGGTGGAGGGCCCGACCGGCGACCCCGGCCGCTATACCGGCCGCGGCCTGGACGGCCATCCCGGCGACCCGCAGTACTTCATGAACTACAACGGCAACAAGCGCTCGGTCGTCCTCAACCTCAAGCACGCCCGCGGCCGGCAGCTCTTCCTCGACCTCGTGCCGAAGTTCGACGCGTTCGTCGAGAACTACGGGCCCGGCGTGATCGAGGCGCTCGACCTCGGTCCGGATGTCCTGTGCGCGCTGAACCCGCGCCTCATCTACACGCGCATCAAGGGCTTCGGCCTGTCGGGCCCCTATAAGGACTACAAGGTCTACGACTGGGTGGCGCAGGCCGCGGCCGGCTCGTTCTCGACGACCGGCGACGCCGACGGCCCGCCGCAGATCGTCGGCCCGACGATGGGCGACACCGGCACCGGCATCCAGGCGGCGCTCGGGATCACGGCGGCGTACGTCGAGCAGCAGCGCACCGGCAGGGGCCAGGTCATCGAGCTCTCCATGCAGGAGGCCGTGACCATGTTCATGCGCACGCTCGACCTCGCGAACTGGGGCAAGTCTCCGGCGCTCCGCCACGGCTCACAGCGCGGCCGCACGGGCGGCGGGCTGTACCGGTGCAAGGGCGGCGGGCCGAACGACTGGGTCTTCATCTTCCCCGCCACCACCCGCATGTTCGACGCGATGGTGGCGGCGATGGACCGCGCGGACCTGCTCGCCGACCCGCGCTTCGAGAACCCCGCATTCCGCATGGAGCACGTCGACGCGCTGCGCGGCGAGATCGCGCACTGGACGGCGCAGCACACCAAGCAGGAGGTGATGCACATCCTTGCCGGCGCCGGCGTGCCGTGCTCATACGTCTTCGACACCTACGACCTGTTCACCGACGAGCACCTGGTGGCGCGCGACTTCATCCAGGAGGTCGACCACCCGGAGAATGGCCGGGTGCAGCTGATGCGCCACCCGCTGCGCATGGAAGGCGCCGTGCCGCAGGGCCGTGCGCCGCTGATCGCCGAGCACACGGCGGAGGTGCTGTCCGCGGAGCTGGGCCTGGATACGAAGGCGCTCGCCGCGCTGCAGGACGAGGGCGCGATCCGGGTCGCGGAGTAGACCGCGCCGGCCGGCGCGGCAGGGTTCAGCCCTCGTCGGAACGTCAAAGCGGCGGCAGATATGCCGCCGACAGGACGCGGACGCAGTCCGCGGCTGGCGCCGCGCTGCTGTCGGCGGCATATCTACCGCCGCTTTGGGTGACGATCGTGCGCGGACGGCGCCCCAACCGGGTCATGGCGACTCCGTGGGATCGTGGCCGGCTTCGCAGACCCGGAGTGGCCACCTCTCGTGATCGGAGGGAGCCAATGCACACGGCAGGCCTGAAGCCTGCCGCGCGCCGACCGGCGGGCCGAAGCCTGCCGCGCGCGGACCGGGGCCCGGTCTACGTCCCGAGCAGCCCGTCGACCTCGCCCTCGGGCGTGAGGTCGATGTCGTAGGCGTTCGGGGTCGCGGGGAGACCGGGCAGCGTCATGATGTCGCCGGCGAGGCAGATCACCTGGCGCGCGCCGGCGGCGATGCGCATTTCCGTCACGGGAAAGATGTGGCCCTCCGGCGCACCGCGCAGGCGCGGGTTCGCGGAGATCGAGAGGTGCGTCTTCGCGATGCAGATCGGGAAGTCCCATCCGTTCTGCTCGAAGCGGCGCGACGTCGTCAGCGTGCGCGGCCCCCACGTGACCTCGGCCGCCATGAACAGCTTCGACGCCAGCGTTTCGACCTTCTTCCGGATGCGGTCGCCGTCGTCGTAGAGGAGCTGCACGTTCGCCGAGCCGCCCTCGACCGCGCTCACCACGGCCTCGGCCAGCTCGGTCATCCCGTCGCCGCCGTCGGCGAAGCCCTTCGCCTCGACCGCCGCCAGCGCGCCGGCCTCGAGCGCCGCGCGCTTCAGCTCCGCGATCTCGTCGGGCGTGTCCTGAGGGAAGCGGTTGATCGCGACCACGGCGGGCAGCCCGTAGCGCTTCACGATCGAGATCGCGTGGCGCAGGTTCGCGCTGCCGTCGTGCACGGCCTGCACGTTCGGCGTCTCCATCGCGTCCATCTCGACCCCGCCGTGCCACTTCAGCCCGCGCACGGTCGCCACGACCACCGCCGCCGACGGCTTCGCGCCGCCCTGTCGCACCTTGATGTCCATGAACTTCTCGAAGCCGAGGTCCGCGCCGAAGCCCGCCTCGGTCACGACGTAGTCGCCGCACGCGCGTGCCAGCCGGTCGGCGACGATCGACGAGCAGCCGTGCGCGATGTTCCCGAACGGCCCGGTGTGCACGACCGCCGGGGTGCCCTCGCTCGTCTGCACGAGGTTCGGCTTCAGCGCATCCTTGAGGAGCACCATCATCGAGCCGACGGCCTTGAGGTCGGCCGCAGTCACCGGCTGCTGGTCGTTCGCCCAGCCGACCACGATGTCGCTGAGGCGCGCGCGCAGGTCGTCGTAGTCGGACGCCAGCGCGAGGATCGCCATGATCTCGGAGGCGGCGGAGATGTCGAAGCCGGTCTCGCGCAGCGGGCCGTCGGCGCGGCCGCCGACGCCGGAGACGATGCGGCGCAGCGCGCGGTCCTCGGCGTCGGTGACGCGGCGCCACGAGATGCTCTCGCCGGTGAAGCCCGCGATGTCGCCGGTGTAGGCGCCGTTGTCGGCCATCGCGGCGAGGAAGTTGTGCGCGGACTCGATAGCGTGGAAGTCGCCGTTGAAGTGCAGGTTGATGTCGTTCGCCGGCTGCACGACGGCGCGGCCGCCGCCGGTGCCGCCGCCCTTGCGGCCGAACAGCGGGCCGAGCGACGGCTGGCGGATCGTGAGCACCGGCCGCTTGCCGATCTTCGCGAGGCCGTCGACGAGACCGACCGACGTCGTGGTCTTGCCCTCGCCGGCCGGGGTGGGGGTGATGGCAGTGACGACGACGAGGTGAGCGGGGTTCGAGGATTCGGGGAAGACGTGGAGCGGGACTTTCGCCCTGTCCCGCCCGTACGGCTCGAGGTCGTCCCAGGCGAGGCCCATGGTGGCGGCGACGTCGGCGATCGGTCGCAAGCAGTCCCCCTCTGGCGCGGGCTTCGACGCGCGGACCGGGGCGGCGGCGCGAAGCGGACGGGCGAAGTTCCGGCGGAGTATAACCCTGCGGATATGTGTGAACGAATGTCAGAAGGAACGAGCGAGCCTCCCGGGACGCCTGTGCGTTCGGCCGAGGACGCCTCTCGGCGGGCGGCCCGGAAGGCGACCCGGAGGGTGCTGCCGGCGCTGATCGCGGTGCTTCTGCTCGCGGGCTGCGCACAGGCGCCGGAGCGCGGCGCGCTCTACGTCGTGCCCGTCACCGGGACGGTGGACGGCGTGATGGCGCGCTACGTCGACCGCGCGATCGCGCAGGCGGAACAGGTGTCCGCGCCGGCGGTCGTGCTGCGTATCGACACGCCCGGCGGCGAGATCAGCGCGATGAAGCAGATCGTCGGGCGGATCGAGCGCTCGCGCGTGCCGGTGATCACCTGGGTCGGCCCCCCGGGCGCGGAGGCGGCGTCGGCCGGAACGTTCATCGCGATGGCCGGCCACGTCGCGGCGATGGCGCCGAACACGACGATCGGCGCGGCCTCGCCGGTGACGAACACCGGCGGCGACATCACCGGCACCGAGGGACGCAAGGTCGAGAACGACACCGTGGCGTTCGCGCGCGGCGTGGCCCAGCTGCGCGGGCGGAACGCGGACTGGGCCGAGCGGGCCGTACGCGACGCCGTCTCGGCGACGCCGCAGGAGGCCGTCGACCAGCACGTCGTCGACCTCACGGCGCCGACGCTCGAGAACCTGCTCGCCGCGGTCCAGGGCAAGACCGTCACGCTGCTCAACGCCGACAAGGTGACGCTCGACGTCGCGGCGGCGCCGCAGGTGCAGTTGCGCCGCAACGCGTATGAGCGGCTGCTGCAGGTGGTGAGCGACCCGCTCGTGGTGTCGCTGCTGCTGCTGCTCGGGATCGCGGGGATCGCCGGGGAGATCTTCCTCACGGGGACGATCCTGCCGGGGACGGTCGGCGTGATCTCGCTGCTGCTGGCGTTCCTCGGGCTCGGCACGCTGCTCCCGGGCGAGGCGGCGATCGCGCTGATCCTCGTCGGGGCCGTCCTGTTCGCGATGGAGTTCTTCGTGCCCAGTGGCGGCGTGCTCGGGGCGGGTGCGGCGCTGGCGATCGTAATCGGTCTCAGCATCATCCTCGGTCAGCGCTCGACGGCGCTGACGCTGCGCCAGCTCGCGGCCACGCTGGCGATCGTCGCGGGCACGCTCGTGCTGCTCGTGACCGCGGCGTTCGTCGTCGTCGCGCGCGGCTACATGGCGCGCACGGAGGAACCGGGCGGGCGGCTGCTGTAGGCGGGCGGCAGCCGTCGGCGCTCGTCGGAACGTCAAAGCGGCGGCAGATATGCCGACAGAAGCGCGGCGCCCGCCGCGGACTGCGTCCGCGTCCTGTCGGCGGCATATCTGCCGCCGCTTTGGGTGACGTCCATGCGCGCACGGCGCCCCGGGGCATGCTGACTGCCGTGGGCGTCGCCGTGAACCAAACGCGTGTGCGTCGCCGTTACCCGAACGCGCGGGCGTCGCCGTCGGCGCTGACGTGGGCTTCGCCGTCATCCGGCGCAGCGCTCGGCAGGACTTGCGCCTGCCGCTCGCCGCGGCGAACGCGGCCTACGCCGTGCCGGAGCCGTTCGCACCCCGCCCGATGCCGCCCAGTGCCTCGCCCAGCGGACCGGCGACCGAGGCGAGATCCATCGGGATGATCCACTTCGTCGACGCGCCCTGGCCGAGCTGCTTCATCATCTCGAGGTACTGGAGGCCCATCGTGTTCGAGTCGACCCGCGCGGCGACCTGGAAGATGCGGTCGAGGCCCATCGCGTAGCCCTCGGCGTTGAGGATGGCCGCCTGGCGTGCGCCCTCCGCGCGCAGGATCGACGCCTCGCGCTCGCCCTCCGCTTCGAGGATCGCGGCCTGCTTCGCCCCCTCGGCGCGGTTGATCGCCGCCTGCCGATCGCCCTCCGACTCCGTGATCAGCGCGCGCTTCGTGCGGTCGGCCGTCAGCAGGCGCGTCATCGCCTGCTGGATGTCGTGCTGCGGCGTGATCTCGCGGATCTCGACCGCTTTCACCTCGACGCCCCACCGCACGGTTTCCGCCGACAGCTTCGATTGCAGCACCTGGTTGATCTGCTCGCGCTGCGACAGCACCTGCTCGACGGTGATGTCGCCGATCACCGAGCGCAGCGTCGTGGTGGCGAGGTTGCGCACCGCCTGGAAGTAGTCCTGCACGTTGATGATCGCGGCCTCGGCGTCGACCACCCGCATGTAGACGACGTAGTCGATGTCGACGAGCGCGTTGTCCTGCGTGATCGATGACTGCGCCGGCTCGCCGAGCACCTGCTCGCGCATGTCGACGCGCAGGGCGCGGTCGACGAACGGGATGAGGATGATGAGCCCCGGCCCGCGGGTGCCGACGTAGCGCCCGAGCCGGAAGACGACGGCCCGCTCGTACTGCTTGATGACGCTGATGAAGAACATGGAAGCACCCCCTGGATGACCACCGCCCGGCGTGCCGGAGTATGTCACGCGTCGCATATCGCTTCGCCCGGGGGAAGGGCGCTCAGTTCGAGAGAGCCGCCTGGATGAAGATCGCCACGGCGGCGACGAGGAAGAGCAGCGCGATGGCGGTCATCACGACGTGTCGCCGGTGCTCGGCGACCCGCGGATAGCGGTCGGAGTTCAGGCCGATCAGCGCGAACAGGATCCAGAACATGGCGTGACCTTGATCCTCACGCACAGCGTACCGATTCGGTTCGAGCGGCGCCCGCGGGCTCCCGCGCTATCATCCCCGCGCACCGGGCGCGCGGCCCGGCGGACGAGGGGGCACCGATGACGTACAGCGCCAGCTTCAACCCGAGCGGCGGAGCGGCGATCGCCGGGCTCGGCATCACCGCGATGACGCGCGACTACACCCTGAGCGCGTCCGGGCTCGCCGCGGAGGCGATCCGCCGGGCGATCGAAGACGCCGGCCTGCAGAAGGACGAGATCGACGGCCTGCTGATCAACGCGGGCGTCACGAACGCGATCTCCACCGGGCTGCAGTCGCAGCTCGGCTTCCGCAATTTGCGGCTGGTCAACCACATGAACGGCCAGGGCTCGACCGCGGGCCAGATGGTGCAGTTCTCGTCGCTCGCCATCCAGGCGGGGCTCGCTTCTGCGGTGGTGTGCGTCTTTGCCGACGCGCCGCTGCGGCCGGGCGTGAGCGCCGGCGCGGCGTACGGCGGAGGGGGCGGCCGGCCGACCGGCATGGCCAGCCTCACCGCGGCGTACGGGTTCTTCGGCGCCGCGAACACCCAGTACGCGCTCGCCGCGCGGCGGCACATGTCGCTCTACGGCACGACGCAGGAGCAGCTCGGCGCCGTCGCCGTGTCGACCCGTGCGTGGGCGACGATGAACCCGGCAGCGATGCAGCGCGAGCCGATGACGCTCGAGGACTACCTCAACTCGCGCTGGATCGTGGAGCCGTTCCACCTCTTCGACTGCACGCTCGTCACGAACGGCGCCATCGCGGTGGTCGTCACCTCCGCCGAGCGCGCGCGCGACCTCGCGCAGCCGCCCGTCTACGTGATCGGCATGGGCCAGGGGCACCCCGGCAACCCGCGCCGTGCCGGCTTCGAGAACGAGGTCAACACCGGCGCCGTGCAGGCGAAGGAGACCGCGTTTGCGATGGCCGGCGTCGGCGTCGACGACGTCGACGTGCGCGAGCTGTACGACTGCTACACGTACACGACGATGGTGACGCTCGAGGACTACGGCTTCTGCAAGAAGGGCGAGGGCGGCGCCTTCGTCCAGGACGGGAAGCTCGGTCCGGGCGGCGCGCTGCCGACCAACACCGGCGGCGGCCAGCTCTCCGGCTACTACATGTGGGGCATGACGCCGGTCTCCGAGGGCGTGATCCAGGCGCGCGGCCAGGCCGGCGACCGACAGGTACCCCAGCACGACGTCGTCCTCGTGAGCACGCAGGGCGGCATCCTCGACCACCACGCGACGCTGATCCTGTCGCCGGACGCCACCGCCGGCACCGCGAACGGAGCGCACCGATGACGACGCCCGCCGCGACCGACCGCCCCGCGCCCGCCCCGGACGACGCCTCCGCGCCGTTCTTCGACGGCGCCGCGCGCGGCGCGCTGATGATCCAGCGCTGCCGCGACTGCGGGACGTACCTCGCGCCCGTGCGCGAGGTGTGCAGCGAGTGCCTGCGGTCGGACCTCGAGTGGACCGAGGCGTCGGGCCGCGGCACCGTGCACACGTTCGGGGTGATGCACCGCGTCTACCATCCGGCGTTCGCACGGGAGGTGCCGTACAACCTCGCGGTCGTCGAGCTGGCCGAGGGCCCGCGCGTGAACGCGAACCTGGTCGAGGTCGACAACGACGCGATCCGCGTGGGTATGCCGGTGCAGGCGACGTTCGTGGAGATGGCGCCAGGCGTCTTCGTCCCGCAGTTCAAGCCGGCGTAGCCGCCCCGCTCGAAGCACGCGCACTACGACAGGAGCCCCCATGGTCGAGATCCGCCCCGCCCGCGCCGAGGAGCTGTCGGAGGTCGCGCAGCAGGCGTCGCGCCAGCTCGGGCTGTCGCCCGAGATGTTCCAGGGCATGCACCCCGACTGGACGCTGTGCGCCTTCGAGGACGGGCACGTCGTCACGACCTACGCGGCGTGGCCGCTGCAGATTCGCTTCAACGGCCCGCCCGCGCCCGTCGCCGGCGTGACCTGGGTCTCGACGCACCCCGCCTACCGCCGCCGCGGCTTCCTCCGCGCGATCCATCGCATGCACTTCGAGCAGCTCCACGAGCGGCGCGAGGTCGCGATGTCCGGCCTCCACCCCGCCTGGATGGCGATCTACCAGCGCTACGGCTACGGCACCGTGAACACGCGCTTCGCGTACCGCGTCGAGCCACGGCACATCCAGTTCGCGCACCCGGTCGAGGTCACGGGCGGCGTGCGCGAGGTCGACCTCGAGACGGAGTTCGGCCTGCTCGTCGACGTCTACCGCCGCTTCCGCGAGGACCGCACGGGCCTCGTGCATCGCGGCCGCGCGATGTGGGACGCCGGGCCCCTCTCCGACCCGCCGATCGGGCACCGGCGCACGATCCTCGCCTACGAAGAGGCCGGCGAGCCGTTGGGTTATGTCATCTACCACGCCGGCCCCGGGAACTTTGATGATGGTCCCGGCCCGGGACACTACCTGCGCGTGATGGACTTCTTCGCGCTCACGCCGGCGGCCCACCAGGCGCTGTGGCGCATCCTCGGCACCTACGACAACGTCCGGGAGATCCGCTGGGAGAACGCCGCGCCCGACGATCCGCTGCCGAACATGCTGGTCGAGCCGCGCATGCTCAACACGCACACGCGCGACGGCATCATGGCCCGCCTGGTCACGGTCGAGGACGCGCTGACCCAGCGCCCGTACCCGGTGCGCGAGACGCTCCGCTTCGAGCTGCGCGACGAGCTCTGTCCGTGGAACGCCGGCCGCTGGCAGCTCGAGACCGACCCCGAGGCGAGCGCGGTGACGCGCGCCGACGGCCGCGACCCGGACCTCACGCTTACCCCGGACACGCTGGCGTCGATGGTGTGGGGCCGGATCAGCGCGACCGACGCCGCGCGCGCCGGCCTGCTCGACGTCCACGACGACCGCGCGCTCGCCCGCTGGGACGTCGCGCTGCGCACGAAGTACGTCCCGTACGAGGCGGAGCACACGTGGTAGCACGCGCTCGCCGGTGATGCGCCGGCGCGCGGCCGACGGCTATCCCATGAACCGTCCCGGCGGCCACGCCAGGCCCGGCCCGGGGTGCCACTCGATCCACCAGCCGTGCGGGTCGACACGCGCGAGCGACTGCGCGACGCCCTCGCCGTTGCGCACGCGCACCAGCCAGAGATCGGCCGTGCCGTCGGGCGGCGACGGCGCGCCGATCCAGTGGTTCGCCGCGAGCAGCACCATCCAGATCGGGCGGCGCCGCGACGCGGCGAGCACGAGGTCGCGGAGCCGGTCGAGCATCTCCCGCGAGAACTGGTTGAGCACGAACGTCGCGATCAGCGTGGCGGCGGCGTCGCGCGGCGCGTCGGCGAAGGCGGCCGGGAGCAGCTCGAAGAGGTCGCCGCCGACGACCGTCGGCGGATTCGCGCGCGCGACCCCGACCGCCGCGCGCAGCACGCGCCGGCGCTCGTCGTGCTCGGGCCATGTCAGCGCCTCGAGCCAGCGCACGTCGTGGTCGTTGCGCACGTCCAGCGCGTGCAGGTCGATGCCGAGGCGCGACGCCACGCGCGGCACCGGCGCGACGGGCGGCTGCTCGCCGCGCACCTCGGTCGCGAGCCGCAGCGGCGACGCGGGGTCGCCGGCGGCCGTGCCGGCGTAGTCGTAGGCATAGCGGTCGGGGAGCAGGTTGAGCCCGGCGGACGGCCCGATCTCGATCAGCGCCAGTGGCGCGCCGCCCCCGGTGATGGCCGCGTCGTCGCTGATCGCACGCAGCGCGGGGAGCAGCAGCGCGCAGCGGCGCACCTCGTTCGTCTGCACCAGCCGCGTGCGCAGCAACACGCGCAGCGGGTCGCGTCGCGCGTCGACGAACGCGCGGAATGCGTCGTCGAGCGCGGCGTCCGGCGCGCGCGTCCCGCCGACGCTCGGGTAGTACGCGGCGAGGCGCCGCTCGACCCCCGCGTCGTTGTCGCCGTCGCCGCCGCCGTCGCCGTCCCCCGCGCCGGCCAGCAACAGCGCGTGCACCGCGGCGAAGAAGAGGTTGGGCGGCGGCTGGCCCGGGCGCGCGTCGGCCGCGACCGCGCAGAGCGCGTCGTCGCGCGCGGCCAGCGCCGCAAGGTGCGCGTACAGCGGCGAGCGCTGGGCGACGGCTTCGCCGCGCGCGAAGCGCTCCATCGCCGCGCGCACCACCGCGAGGCGGACGGCGTCGGGTCCCGCGCCGGCTCCCGCCCCCATGCCGACCTCAGCCGTCGACGCCGCGCCGCACCGGTCGCCCGACGCGCGCGTGCGTGTGCCGGCCGTCGCGCACGACCGCCGTGCCGTTGACGAAGACGAACGGCATTCCCAGCGGCGGCCGCCGCGGGTCCTCGTACGTCGCCACGTCGATCACCGTCTCGGGATCGAACACCACGAGGTCCGCGATCGCGCCCTCGCGCAGCACCCCGCGCCCGGGCAGGTCGAACTTCGCCGCCGGCATGCCGGTCATCTTGTGGACGGCCTGCTCGAGCGTGAGCACGCCCGCCTCGCGCACGTAGCGGCCGAGGATGCGCGGGTACGTGCCGTAGTGCCGCGGGTGCGGCTTCGAGCCGAAGCCGATGCCGTCGGTGCCGATCATCGTCGACTCGTGCCGCATCACCGTGCGCACGTCGTCCTCGTCCATCGAGAACATCACCGCGAAGGTCGACGGCCCGCCCTCCTCGACGAGCCGCTGCGCGGCCTGGTCGAGCGGCAGGTCGAGCTCGGCGGCCAGCGCCGCGACCGAGCGCCCCTCCCACTCGGGGCGACGCGGCACCGACGCCAGCAGCACCTCCATGCCGCGATCGGCGTCGCCGCCGGGCGCGAACCAGCCGTTCTGGATCATCGCGGCGAGGCGCGTGCTGCCGGCCGTGTACGGGTACTGGTCCGCGCTCACCGCCTCGCCGGCCGCGCGCGCCCCCTCGATCTGCCGCAGCGAGTCGCGCACGCGCCCCCACCACGGGCGGCCACTCGCCTTGTGGTGCGAGATCTCGACGCCGACGCCGATGCGCCGCCCCACCGTCATCGCCTCCGCGTGCGCCGCGAGCAGCGTCTCGCCCTCGCCGCGCACGTGCGACGCGTACAGCGCCCCGTACTCGGCGAGCGGCGCACCCACCGCGACGATCTCGTCGGTCGTCGCGTAGCGGTCCGGCTCGTAGATCAGCCCCGTCGACATGCCGACGGCGCCGGCGGCGAGCGCGTCCCGCAGCCAGCCGCGCATGCGCTCGACCTCGTCGGGCGTCGCCGGCCGCTGCACGGCCGCGCCGCCGATCGCGCCGGCGCGCATGGTCCCGAAGCCGACGAGCGTCGCGACGTTCTGCGACGGGGGCTGTCGCGCGATCGCGTCGAAGTAGCCGGGATACGAGTCCCACGCGGGGATCGCCTCCGCGCGCTCCTGGACGCGGCGGCTCTCGGCGGGCGGCACCACGCCGGCGCCGCAGTTGCCGTTGATCACGGTGGTCACGCCCTGCATGACCTTGCCCTCGTTGTCGGGCTCGATCAGCACGAGCGTGTCGTCGTGGGCGTGCACGTCGATGAAACCCGGGCACACCACGTGGCCGGCGGCGTCGACGGTCTCCCCGGCGTCGGCGTCCGCCGACACGTCGCCGACGCGCACCACGCGGTCGCCGCGCACGGCGACGTCGCCGCGCACGGCCGGCGCGCCCGTGCCGTCGACGACGGTGCCGCCGCGGATCACGAGAATCGAACTGCTCCGGCATCAGTCACTCTCCCCGCGCACGCGCTCCCGCAGCTCCGGGTGCTTGAGACCCGTCCCGGTGTTGAACAGCACGATGTTGATGTCGGGGTCGACCCGTCCGATGTCGAGCAGGCGCTGCAGCCCCGCGACGGTCGCCGCGCCCTCCGGGCAGGCGTCGACACCCTCTTCCGCCGCGAGCGTGCCCATCGCCTCGAGGATGTCGTCGTCGGAGACGGCGACCGCGGTGCCGTTGCTCTCGCGCAGGATGCGCAGGATGAGGTCGTCGGCGAACGGCGCCGGGACGCGGATGCCGGGCGCGATCGTCGTCGCGCCCTCCCACGGCTCCGCGCGCTCGGCGCCGGCCTCGAACGCGCGCACGATCGGCGCGCAGCCCTCGGCCTGCACCGCGATCATCTGCGGGCGCTCGCGGCCGATCAGCCCCATCTGCTGGAGCTCGTCGAACGCCTTCCACATGCCGATCAGGCCGGTGCCGCCGCCCGTGGGGTAGACGATCGCCTGCGGCAGCGCGCCGCCCAGCTGCTCCCAGAGCTCGTAGCCCATCGTCTTCTTGCCCTCGACGCGGTACGGCTCCTTCAGCGTCGAGAGGTCGAGCCAGCCGTTCTCGCGCACGCCGGCGGCGACCAGCTTCCCGGCGTCGGTGATCAGGCCGTCGACCAGCGCCAGCTCGCCTCCGTAGGCGCGCACCTCGTCGATCACCATCGGCGGCGCGTCGCGCGGCATCGCGATGTGCGCGCGGATGCCGGCGCGCGCCGCGTAGGCGGCCGCCGCGGCGCCGGCGTTGCCGGCGGTCGGCACGCCGACGTCGCCGATGCCGAGCTCGGCCGCCTTCGACACCGCGGCGGAGAGGCCGCGCGCCTTGAACGTGCCGGTCGGGTTCTGGCCCTCGTCCTTGAGGTGCAGCTGCGGCACGCCCATGGTCGCGCCGAGGCGCGGGAGGTGGAGCAGCGGCGTCATCCCCTCGCCGAGCGAGACGACGAAGGTGCGGTCGAGGACGGGCATCACCTCGGCGTAGCGCCACATGTCCCACGGCCGCCCCGCGAGCGCGTCAAGCGAGAACGTGCGGCGCGCCTGTTCGAGGTCGTAGCGCGCGTACAGCGGCCGGCCGCAGGCGGTGCAGACGGTCTGCGGCACCGCGGCCTTGTGCAGCTCGCCGCAGACGGCGCACTGCAGGTGGGTGAGCGAGGAGGACGGAAGACGAGCCATGGGCACCCCGGGCGACTGCGTGGACGAAGTGGCGCGGGAGATTCTACGGCGATGCGCTCGGACGCTCCGGTGCGCGGCGGGCGTCCGAGCCCGCCGTGTGCTGTGGCAGCCTCCGCAGGTGCGAGGTGGCACGCTCCCGTGTCATGAGCCTGCCATGGCACACGGCAGGCTCGGACGCCTGCCGCGCGCCCGGAACGGTCGTAGCATGCGCTCCACACCGAGGAGGCCCCCGCATGGTCGACTTCGCCGACACCCCCGAGGACGCGGCCTGGCGCGCCGAGGTCCAGCGCTTCATCGACGAGCATCTGCCGCGGGAGCTGCGCGACGACGCCCGCTACGCGGGCACGCTCGGCGGCATGCACCGCGGCACGCTGCCCACGGAGCGCCGCCGCGCGCTAATGGACACCTGGCGCAAGGCGATCCTCGACCGCGGCTGGATCGCGCCGGCGTGGCCGAAGGAGTACGGCGGCGCCGGCATGTCGCCGATGCAGCAGTTCATCTTGCGCGAGGTCTTCTCGGAGTCGCAGGCGCCCGTCGCGGGCGTGCACGACGTCGGATCGACGATCCTCGTGCACGGCAGCGACGAGCAGAAGCGCCGCTATATCCCGCCCCTGATCGAGGGCAAGGAGTTCTGGTGCCAGGGCTACTCGGAGCCGGGCGCCGGCTCCGACCTCGCGTCGGTCCAGACGCGCGCCGTGCGCGACGGCGACGACTTTGTCGTCAACGGCCAGAAGATCTGGACGTCGGGCGCGGCGATCGCCGACATGATGTTCGCGCTCGTGCGCACCGACCCCGATGCGCCGAAACACCGCGGCATCACCTACCTGCTGCTGTCGATGCAGACGCCGGGCATCACCGTGCGCCCGCTCGAGCAGATCAGCGGCGCGAAGGCGTTCAACGAGGTGTTCTTCGAGGACGTGCGCGTGCCGGTGTCGAACGCCGTCGGCGAGGTGAACCGCGGCTGGTACGTGGGCGCGACGCACCTCGACTTCGAGCGCTCGTCGATCGGCTCGGCGGTCGGCTTCAAGCACAAGATCGACGCGCTCACCGGCCTGCTGCGCGCGGAGCGCGACGCCGGCAGCGGCCGGACGACGCTGGGCCGTTCCGCACCGGTGCGCGCGGCGCTGGCCGAGCGGGCGACCGAGGTCGAGGTCGCCCGTAACTTCTCGAACCGCATCATCACGCTGCAGAACCGCGGCGTGATCCCGAACTACGAGGCGAGCGTGCAGAAGCTGTTCTCGAGCGAGCTGCACCAGCGCCTGGCGAACACGGCGATGCGCGCGCTCGGCCCGTACGGGATGCTCTACGACGAGAACGACCCGCGCACGCCGGACCGCGCCGTGTGGGGGACGTACTACCTCGCGTCGCTGTCGGAGACGATTGGCGCCGGGACGTCCGAGATCCAGCGCAACGTGATCGCGACGCGCGGGCTGGGGCTGCCTCGCGGGTAGCTCCGGCACGCGTTACTCGCCGGCGTCCCGACCTGCCCGTCTGGCCGCAGGATGGTCGGCAACGCCGCCGCGCGCCGTGCATGCGCTGCTATCGTGCCTCCATCGCCACCCGCCGCGCGCACAGGAGCCGTCCCATGACCCAGGTCGCCGCCGATCCCGCCGCCGAGATCGGCCTCCCCGTCGATGCGCTCGACACGCCCCTGCTCTACGTCGACCTCGACGCCTTCGAGCACAACGTCGCGACGATGGCCCGGCTCACCCGCGGCCTCGGCGTCGCGTGGCGGCCGCACGTCAAGGCGAGCAAGGCGCCCGAGCTCGCGAAGCGGCTGATCGCCGGCGGCGCGGTCGGCATCACCTGCGCGAAGGTCGGCGAGGCCGAGGTGATGGCGGACGGCGGCATCGACGACATCCTGATCGCGAACGAGATCGTGGGGCCGATCAAGATCCGGCGTCTCGTAGCGCTCGCCGGGCGCGTGCGCGCCCTCTGCGTCGCGGTCGACGACGAGCGCAACCTCCGCGAGCTGTCGCGCGCCGCCGCCGCGGCCGGCGTCACCGTCGACGTGCTCGTCGACATCAACATCGGCGCGAACCGCTGCGGCGTCACGCCCGACGCGGCGCCCGCGCTCGCGCGCCTCGCCGTCGACCTGCCCGGCGTCGCGCTGCGCGGGCTGATGGGCTACGAGGGTCACGTCATGGGCATCGCGGATCTCGAGGAGAAGGAGGCGAAGTCGTCGCTGGCCGCCGACGTCTTCGCCGAGGCGCGCCGCCAGGTGGAGGCCGCCGGCATGCCGGTGCGCGTGATGAGCGGCGGCGGGACCGGCAACTACTGGATGGCCTCGCGGCTGGGCGCGCTCAACGAGCTGCAGGCCGGCGGCGGCGTGCTCATGGACCAGACGTATGGGGACGCGATGAAGGTGCCCGGGCATCGCCAGGCGCTGTTCCTCGTCGTGCAGATCGTGAGCACCGCGACGCCCGGCCGCGCCATCGGCGACGCCGGCTGGAAGACGACGGGCATGCACACCGGCAAGCCGCTCGTCGTGTCGCCCGCGGGCCTGCACGTCCGTGGCCTGAACGCCGAGCACACGATCTTCGATCGCGACGAGGGCACGACGGTGACCCCCGGCGACCGCGTCACGCTGATCCCGCACTACACCGACTCGACGATCCTGCTGCACCGCCGCCTCTATGCCGTCCGCGGTGGCAGGGTCGAGGCGGTATGGCCGATCGCCGCCGCCGGCATGCTGCAGTAGCGGCCTCCCCCGCGCCTACCTCACGGCCGCGGCGAGCAGGGGTCGTCAGGCCGCTGGTTCCGGCATCCCGCATCACCCGCGCCTCCTCGCGACGAAGGACGCGCTGCCGGCAGAGGACACGTCCCCGCGCCGCGGGTCTCCCTGCTCACCCCGCAGACGCCTCCCTCCTGGGCCGCCGCGGCTCGACCGCGCACGTGTCCCCGCCGCGATCGTCCCGCGGCCTGAAGGCATGCCGCGGGTGGACCGCCCGCGTATCCTCGCCCCGCGATTTCCCCAGCCGGAGGCACCGCCGCGGTGGTCGCAGCCGGAAACAGCAGCCTGACGGCCCTGCTCGCCTGAACGGAGCGCCCCCATGGCCACCCGCACGACCATCGACTTCGCCGCCGCCGTCCCGCAGCAGGACGGCACCCTCGCGGCGCCCGGCGTCGAATCGCCCCGTCGCGATCCACCGCGACGCGCATGGCATCCCACACGTGCAGGCGGAGACCGAGCACGACGCGTGGTTCGGGATGGGCTTCGCGAGCGCCCAGGACCGGCTGTGGCAGATGGAGTGGTACCGCCGCCGCGGCACCGGGCGCTGGTCGGAGCTCGCCGGGCCTTCCGGCCTCGACGGTGATCGGCTCTTCCGCCGCCTCCGTCTCGACGCAGCCTCCCGCGCCGACGTCGACGCGATGTCGCCGGAGACACGCGCGATGTTCGACGCCTACGCGGACGGCGTGAACGCCTTCCTGCGTTCCGGCCAGCCGCGGCCGGTCGAGTACGCCCTGACCGAGAGTGAGCCCGAGCCATGGGAGCCGTGGCACTCCGTGCTGGTGTTCAAGGTGCGCCACGCGATCATGGGCAAGTACGGCGTGAAGCTCGCACGCACCGAGCTGCTGCGCCGCGTCGGCGCCGAGACCTACGCGCGCCTGGAGCACCTCCAGCCCGCCGGGCTCAACGTGATCCTGCCGCCCGGTGGCGCGACGGCGGGCGTCGTGCGCCAGGCCGCCGCCGACATCGCCCGCGCCACGCGCGAGCTGGGATCCCTCGCCAGCGACGAGGGCGGGTCGAACTCGTGGGTCGTCGCCGGCAGCCGCACGACGACCGGTCGCCCCGTGCTCTGCAACGACTCCCATCGCCCGCTCGACGTCCCGAACGTCTACTGGCAGGCGCACGTGACCTGCCCCGACTTCAACGTCGCCGGCGGCGCCTTCCCCGGCTTCCCGGCCTTCCCGCACTTCGCGCACAACGGCGCGGTGGCGTGGAACATCACGCACGGCCAGGCCGACTACCAGGACCTCTACCTCGAAGAGTTCGACTCGGCCGACCCGACGCGCTACCGCACGGACTCCGGCTGGGCGACGGCGGAGGTCGAGCGCGGCGAGATCGGCGTGCGCGGCGCGGCGAGCGAGCCGATCGCGGTGACGGTGACCCGCCACGGCGCGGTGATCGCCGGAGACCCCGCCGACGGACGCGCCATCGCGATGCGCTACACCGCGACCGACCGGCCCAACCGGCAGTGGGAGACCCTGCGGCCGATGCTCACCGCGCACACGGTCGGCGCGTTGCACGAGACGCAGCGCGGCTGGGAGGAGCCGGTGAACGCGCTGCTGAGCGCGGACGTCGAGGGGAACGTCGGCTTCCTCTACCGCGGCCGCGTGCCGGTGCGGGCGTCGACGGCGGGCCGGCAGTTCGTCGTTCCCGGCTGGACCGGCGAGCACGAGTGGACGGGCGACGTGCCGTTCGCGTCGCTGCCGCAGGCGATCAATCCGCCCGAGGGCTTCTTCGGCACGGCGAACCAGCGGCCGTGGGACCGCGATGAGCCGTATCTCGCGCACGAGTTCGCGACGCCGGCGCGCTCGACGCGCATCGCGGAAGCCCTCGGGCCGGGCGCGAACGGCGGCGCGCCGTTCACCCCCGAGCAGGTCGCGGCGCTGCAGGGCGACACGCTGTCGGTGCCGGCGCGGGCATGGGCACGCTTCCTGGCGACGCGTCGCGCGCTCGACGGCGACGCCGAGCGCGCCCGCGCGCTGCTCGCCGGGTGGGACGGCGACCTGCGCCCGGAGAGCGGCGCCGCGCTCGTGTACGCGGAGTTCCGTCGCCGCGTGGCGCGCGCGCTCTTCGCGCCGATCGTCGGCGACGACACGTGGGCGTGGCTGGTCGACCCTGCGAACACCGGCGGCGCGCGGCTCGTGAGCGAATGGGCGTTCCACGTGTCGATGACCCTCGACGCGGCGGCGACCGCGCCCGGCAATCGTGCCTGGGACGACGTGCTCGCCCCGGTGCTCGCCGACGCCTGGCAGGCCGCCGCGCGCACCGCCGGCAGCGCCGACCCGGCCGCGTGGCGCTGGGACGCCGCGCACGAGACCGCCGCTCCGCACACGCTCTCGCCCGTCATCCCCGAGCTTGTCGCCAATCTCGACCCGCCGGCAATCGCGCTCGGCGGCGACCCGGACACGCTTCAGGTCTCCGGCTACGGCTGGGCCCCGACCGCCGGCTTCCGCGTCGCGTCGGTATCGGTCTACCGCCAGGTCGTCGACTTCGCCGACCCCGAGGCGGCGACGTGGTCGATCCCCGGCGGCGCCTCCGGCCTGCCCGGCACGCCCCACTACGCCGACCAGGTGGCGACGTGGCGCGACCACGAGCGCGTCCCGATGCACCTCGCCCCGGAGGCGGCGCGGGCGGCGGCGGCGCATACGCTGACGCTCACGCGGACGCCATAGCCTCCGCGCCGCCGCGAGCAGGGCGGCGTCAGTCCCCTGTTTCCGGTCACAGCGGCCGTCGTTATCGCCTCCCCCGACGAGCGGTCCGCGTGCCGAGGAGCGCGCGCGGTCGCCGCACCCGGAAACAGCGGTCTGACGACCCCTGCTCGCCCCTGCCCCGCGGCGCCGCTAGCCTGTCCCGGTCCCGCCGCCCTCAACACACCCGAGGGGGAACGCATGCCGCTTGTCCTGGGCGTCACCGGCTCCATCGCGACCGGCAAGAGCCTGCTCTGCCAGCACCTCGTCGAGCGCTTCGGCGTGGTCCACGCCGACGCCGACAAGGTCGTCCACCGCATGTACGACCCGGGCAAGCCCGCGTTCGACCGCATCGTCGGGGAGTTCGGCCGGGACATCGTCGGCGACGACGGCTACATCGATCGCAAGGTGCTGGGGAGCAAGGTCTTCGGCAACCGCGAGCGCATGAGCGCGCTGACCCGGGCGATCGGCGACATCGGCGGGGAGATGCACCGCGTGATCGACGAGTGGCGCGCGACGCTGCCGCGCGACCAGGTCGCGATCCTCGAGGCGGTGAACTTGATGGAGGCCGGCTATTCCGAGTGGTGCGACGCCACGTGGCTCGTCGCCGCCGAGGACGCGATCGCGCTGCCGCGGCTGATGGAGCGCAACGGCTTCAGCGAGGAGGAGGCGACACAGCGGCTCGCCTCCGCGCGCAACTGGCGCGACCGCGCCGGCGGCGCCGACTACGTCTTCCACAACGACGGCACGCTCGCGGAGTTCCTCGCCGAGGCCGACCGCGTCCGCGAGGAGACGAAGGCGCGCTTCATCGCTGGCACGCTCCCCGCGACGAACTGGACCGCCTGGCACGCGGCGCTGCGCGCAGAGCGCACCGCGGCGAACGGCTCCGCGTCAGCGGGCTGAGCACTCCGCCCTTGAGCATGTCAGCGGGCTGAGCAGCCCGCCCGCCCCCTTCGTTTCCGCCTCGTCGACGCCCACGCCCTTCACACTGCCGGGTATCCGTCGCTATCCTTGCCCCCGCGGGCGGAAGTAGCTCAGTGGTAGAGCGCCTCCTTGCCAAGGAGGAGGTCGCGAGTTCGACCCTCGTCTTCCGCTCCACTCCCTCCCTTCCCGTTCACGGTTCGCTGCGGATGGCACTGGCCCGGACGCGGCGAGGGGCGGGCCATGTGCCCCGCCCCTCGCGTCTCAGCGCAATCGCCGGCGTGACCGCTACGGGTAGCCGATCACCCCCGTCAGCGTCGCGCCGGTGAAGTCCGTCTTCTTGTTCACGTTGGCCCCGGTCAGGTTCGCGTTCGTCAGGTTCGCGTTCGCGAAGCTGACGTTTGACAGGTTCGCGTGGGTCAGCACCGCCCCCGTCAAATCCGCACCCGAGAGGTTGGCGCCGCTCAGGTTCGCCCCGGCGAGGTTCGCCCCCACGAGGATCGCCCCGCTGAGGTCGACGCCGCTAAGGTTCGCGGTGCTCGAATCGGCGCCCGTGAGGTTCACGCCGGCCAGGCTCGACTGGCTCAGGTTCGCCCCGTTCAGCGTCGCCCCGCTCAGGTTCGAGCCGGTCAGCGTGCCGTGCGACAGGTTTGCCCCGGCGAGGTTCGCCCCGCTGAGGTTCGCGTTGGTCGCCGACGCGTGACTGAGGTTCGCGGCCGACAGGTTCGTGTCCACGAGCGAGGCGCCGTCCAGGGTGACCCCCGACAGGTTCGAGCCGCTGACGTCGATCCCGTCGAGGTTCGCCCCGTCGAGGTTCCCGCCGTGCAGGTTCGCGCTCGTCCCGCCGCTCGGGTTCACCGTCTGCGTCGCGGTGGCGGAGCTGCCCGCGAAGCTGCCGTCGCCGCTGTAGGTCGCGACGACCACGTGGTTGCCGATCTGCAGGGTCGACGTCGCCGGGCTCGTCGCCTGGCCGTCGACGAGCGCCACCGCGCCGCCGAGGTTCACGCCGTCGACCGTGAACTGCACCGTCCCCGTGGGCGAGCCCGCCGCGGTCGTGCCCGGGGGCATGACCGAGACGCTCACCGAGAACGCGACGCTCTGCCCCGCCGCCGACGGGTTGGTCCCGAGCGTCAGCGCCGTCGCCGTGTCCGCCCGGTTCACCACCTGCGCGAGCGCGGAGCTCGACGCGGCGGTGAAGTTGCCGTCACCGGCGTACGCCGCCGTGATGCTCCGCGTCCCCGTGGGCAGCGCGGCCGTCGTGAACGTCGCCGTGGTCACACCGCCCGTGGTGCTCAGCGCAGCCGTCCCGAGCGACGCGGCGCCGTCCGAGAACGTCACCGTTCCCGTCGGCGACGCGATGTCGGTGGTGCCGGGCGCCGTCGTGGCCACCGTTGCGGTGAACGTGACGGACTGGCCGAAGATCGACGGGGTGAGCGTGACGACGAGCGCCACGGACGTCCCCGCCGCGTCTACCACCTGCGGCGGCGGCGCGCCGGCGCTCCCGCTGAAGCCGGCGTCACCGCCGTAGGTCGCGGTGACGCCGTGCGTGCCCACCCCCAGCGCGTTCGTCGTGAACGTCGCCGTGGTCACACCGCCGCTCGTGACCAGCGTCGCGATCCCCAGCGTGGTGGCGCCGTCCGCGAAGACGACGCTCCCCGTCGGCGACCCGCCGCTGATCGTGCCCGGCGCCACGACCGCGACCGTCGCCGTGAAGGTGACGGCCTGGCCGAACGCGGACGGGCTGACCGACGAGACCACCGCCAGCGACGTGTCGGCCGGCGCGACGACCAGCGTCGCGGCAGCGCTCGTGGAGCCGGCGAAGTTCGCGTCCCCCGCGTAGACCGCGGTGAGCGCATGCGTGCCGGCGCCGAGCAGGCTCGTGGTGATCGTCGCGGTGGTGATCCCGCCGCTCGTGCTCACCGCGCCCGCGCCGACGACCATCGCGCCGTCCAGGAAGCTCACGCTCCCCGTCGGCACGCCCGCATCCGTGGTGCCCGGGGGCGCCACGGCGACCGTCGCCGTGAACGTCACCGACTGCCCGAACGTGGACGTGGCCGGCGCGTCGAGCGCCGTCGTCGTGTCCGCGCGGTCCACGCTCTGCGTGACCGTCGCGGCGCTCGCCTCGAAGTCGCCGTCGCCGCTGTAGGCAGCGGTGACGACGTGCGTGCCGGCGCCGAGCGTCGAGACATCGAGCGACGCGGAGTCGCCCGTGAGCGACACGTTGCCGATGATCGTCGCGCCGTCGCGGAACTCGATGCTCCCGGTGGGCATGCCCGCCCCCGGGGCCGCGACCGCGACCGTGGCGGTGAACGTGACGGACTCACCCGACACCGTCGGGCTCGCCGCGGACACGACCGCCGTCGTCGTCGTCGCGCGCCTCACCGCCTGCGCGAAGGCCGCGCTCGCGCTCCCACTGAAGCTCGCGTCGCCGCTGTAGCTCACGACGACGCTGTGGCCGCCGACGGCCAGCTCTGCCGTCGTCGTGGAGGCGGCGCCGCCGACCAGCGCCACCGGCGCGCCGGCGACCCCGTCGATGCTGAATACCACCGTGCCGGTCGGGACGCCCGCGCCGGGGGCGACCGCCGCCACCGCGGCACTCAGCGTGACCGGCTGCCCGAACGCGGCGGCCGCGACCGACGAGCCGACGGTCGTCATCGTGACGGCCGGCAGCACCGCCAGCGCGGCCGGATCGCCCTCGCTCGTCACGAAGCTCGCGTCGCCGCCGTAGGTCGCGCCGACGCTGTGATCGCCGACCGCGAGGCTCGCGACGCTGAGCGACGCGCTGCCGCCCACCAGCGTGACCGGCGAACCCAGCGGGCTGCCGTCGACGCTGAACTGCACGGTGCCGCCCGGCGTACCCGCGCCCGGCGCCGCCGCGGCGACGGACGCGACGAAGGTGACGCTCTGCCCGAAGACCGTCGTCCCGAGATCCGGCGCGACGGTCGTGACCGTCGACGCCTGGTCGACGGACTGCGCGACGGCGGCGCTCGCGCTGCCGCCGAAGCTGTCGTCGCCGCCGTACGTCGCGGTCACGGCGTGCGCGCCCGCGGCGAGCGCGGACGTGCTGTACGTCGCCGACCCGCCGCTGAGCGGGACGGTCGCGAGCACGGTCGTGCCGTCGCTGAAGGTGACGCCGCCCGTGGGCGCGCCCTCCGCCGGCGCCGTCACGTCGACGGCGGCGGTGAACGTCACCTCCTGGCCGAACACGGACGGATTGACCGACGCGGACAGGGCCGTCGTCGTGCCGCCCCGGCCGACGACCTGGCTGAGCGGGCTGCTCGTCGCTCCGTTGAAGCCGGCGTCACCGCTGTAGTCCACGGTGAGCGGGTGCGCCGCCACGGCGAGGCTCGCCGTCGTCAGCGTCGCGCTCCCGCCCGAGAGCGTGTCCGTCCCGAGCACAATCGGGCCGTCACGGAAGGTGACCGTACCGGTCGGCGTGCCGGCGCCCGGCGGGGAGACCGCGACGGTCGCCGTCAACGTCACCGGCTGGCCGGTCACCGACGCCGGCGCGCTCGAGGCGAGAGCGACCGTGGTCGCCGCCTTCGTGACGGCCTGCGCCAACGCCGCGCTCGCGCTCGCGCTGAACGCGAGGTCGCCCTCGTATGCCGCGGTGACGGTGTGCGACCCGAGCGCGAGGCCGGGCGCCGCGAACGTCGCGACGCCGCCGCTGAGCGGGGCCGCGCCGAGCACCGTGGCGCCGTCACTGAACGTGACGGTGCCGGTCGGCGCGCCGGCCCCGGGCGCCGTGACCGTCACGGTCGCCGTGAAGGACACGCCCTGCCCGGTCACCGACGGGTTCGCCGTCGACGCGACGGTGATCGTGGTCGCGGCCGGGTCGACGACCGTGCCGGTCGTGGCCTGGCTGCCGGCGAAGTGCACGTCACCTGCGTAGGTCGCCGCCAGTGTGTGGCTCCCGGCCGTGAGCGCCGAGGTGGCGAGGGTGGCGGTCGTCACGCCGCCGGTCGTGCTGAGCACGGCGCCGCCGAGCACGGTCGCGCCATCGGTGAAGCTGACGCTCCCCGTCGGCGTCCCGGCGCCCGGCGCGACGGTGGAGACCGTCGCGGTCAGCGTCACCGGCTGGCCGACGACCGAGGGGCTGACCGAGGTGGCCAGCGAAACGCTGCTGCCGGCCTGGCCGACCGACTGCACCACCGCCGAGCTCGTGGCGGAGGTGAAGGCCGTGTTCCCGCCGTACGCGGCGGTGATGCTGTGGTCCGCGACCGCGAGCGCGCTCGTGGTGAGCGTTGCGGTCGTCACGCCGCCGCTGGTGCTGAGCGCGCTGCTCCCGATGGCGGTCGCGCCGTCGCTGAACGTGACGCTGCCGGTCGGCGCGCCGGCCGACGAGCCGCTCGGAGCCGCGACCGTCGCGGTGAACGTCACCGGCTGGCCGAACACGGTGGAGGCCGCGTTCGTCGCGAGCGAGACGTCCGGCGTCGCCTTCGACACCGCCACGTTGCTCGACGCCGCCTGCACGGCGCCCACGTTCGCCCGGATCGAGGCGCTCGTGGCCGCGACCGGGAAGGCGAGATTCGCGAAGGACGCCTGCCCGCCGACGGCCGCCACCGTCGTGCTGCCGCTCAGCACGCACCCGCCACAGTTCTGCGCGGTGAGGGTGACCGTCGACGTGTCGGCCGTTTCCAGGTCGCCGAAGGCGTCGCGGAGCTCGACCGTGACGCCGAAGGTTGCGCCGGCGGCCACGGTCGCCGGCGGCTGCGTCGTGAAGACGAGCTGCGCCGTCGGGCCGAGCAGGCTGCCCGCGGTCAGGGTGCCGTAGATGGCGATGTCGCTGGCGTTGACCGTCGAGGTCTGCACCAGCGCCGTCGCCGTGGCGCTGCCGCTGCTGTAGACGAACACCGCCGCGGCCTGGCCGATGCCGCCCCCGCCACTTGGGCCGTAGTGCGATACGCCGCCCGCGCCGCCGGCGACGCTATTGGCGGTGAAGGTGGAGTCGTGGACGGTGAGCGTACCGCCGTAGGCGAAGATGGCACCCCCGAGGCCCGCTCCGCCGCCCGCGCCGCCGCCCCCGCCGTAGCGACCGTCGCCGGATGAGCCGCCGCCGTAGGCGCTGCCGGCCTGGTAGTAGCCGGTGCCGCCGGCGCCGCCGCCGAAGCCGCCGTTCGCGCCCTGGCCGGCCGCGCCGCCGCCGCCGCCGCCGAACCCACCGCTGCCGGAGTGGTAGCCGCCCGCGCCGCCGCCCGCGCCGAAGCCGCCGCCCGCGCCGTTGCCGCCGTAGTAGCCGCCGCCACCGCCGGCGTTGTACCCGCCGCTGCCGCCGCTCGCGCCACACTGGCCACAGGCCGTGCCGCCGCCGCCGCCGCCGCCGCCGTAGCCACCGCTGTAGCCATCGCTGCCATACTGCCCGATGCCGTTGCCGTTGAGGCCGCCGTTGGCGCCGTTGAGGACGCCGCCCGTGCCGTTGCTCGCGGCGGTCTGTGTGCCGCCGCCGCCGCCGCCCAGGCCGGTGTTCGGTCCGCCGTTCGCGCCCAGCCCCTGGCCGCCTCCGCCGGCTCCGCCGCCGTAGTTCGACCCGCTGCCGCCGTTGCCGCCCGTGCCGCCGCCGCCGCCGCCGTTGTAGAACGCGGCGTTACCGCCGTTCCCGCCCATGCCGCCGCCGCCGCCGCTGCCCGCGGTGACCAGGCCGTCATAGCTGTTCGTGTAGCCGCCGTTCCCGCCGACCGCCGCGTTGCCGGTCAACGTGACCTGGCTGAGCGACACCGCACCCTGGTGCGAGAAGATCGCGCCGCCCATGCCTCCGCCGCCGCCGCCGCCCTGGCCGGCGTTGCCGGAAGCCGAGTCCCCGCCGCGCCCGCCCTGCGCCAGGCCGTTGCCGAGCTGGATGTTGATCAGCGTGAGACTGCCCGTGCTTGCGACGTGGAAGAGCCGGAACGACGGCGTCCCCGGCGCGACGCTGCGCTGGATCGTCGCCGGGCTCGAGGAGTTGCTCTGGATCGTGATGGCCGTCGTGACGTCCGGAAGCCCGTTGGGCCCGTCGATCGCGTTGTCCGGCGCCGTCAGCGTGACGGGGGAGCCGGCGTCGAGCACGATCGTGTACGGGGCGGGCGACGCGGCGCCGCTGCAGTCCTGCCCCGCATCCGCATGCGCGATCGCCGATGCGAGCGTGCACTGGCTCGGCACCTGGATCGCCGTGCCGGCCGCGTCGGCCGCGCCGCCGCCGAGCGCCACGATCGGCGCGATGGCGAACACCGCCAGTACGACCATCCCGAGCCACCACCGGCGCACACCGCCGGCTATCGCTGCTGTCATCGACGATTCCTCCCGAACGCAACACGACCTGAACCGGGCCCGCGGGAGTCCGCGGGTCGGCATGAGGTGCGGCCGTGGCTCGTTTCGGGGGTTCCCGCGGTCATCCCGTCGCCCGGCCCGCGAGGGGAGCCTCCAGCACTCGGGTGCGGGGGACTGTCACGATCCGCGGAGCAGCGTCCGCGATGGACGCTGCTTGTATCATGAATTCATTAGGACGTCCACGGCTTCGTCAATGGACCGGTGACCGGCGACCGTGGCGTGCGTGCCCGTCGGGCGCGCGGCGCGGCGCGCGATCCCGACACCGGCGAGGACGCCGATCGCGAGCACCGTCAGCGCGACCGGCAGTGCCGGCTTCGTCGCCATGTCGAACACCACGGCGAGCGCGAGCATGCTGTTTGCCCACGACTGCGCGGCCGCGACCGGATCGCGCACCGCCGCAGCCGCTCGCGCGTCGAGAGGACCGTCGCCCAGCCGCGCCAGCTCCGCGCCGATCCCCCGCCCGTGACGCTCGAGCGCGAGCCCGCTGACGAACAGCACGACGACGCCGACGAGACCCGCGTCGACCCACCCGAGATTCCACGTCCACCCCCCGTGCACCATGTAGCTCCCGGTGGCGAGCAGCGTGAGCAGGGCCAGCGGGAACACCTTGCCGACGCCCGCGACGAGCAGCAGCCACGGCCGGGCCTCGCCGACCGTCGCGGCGCGCTGCATGCGGTGCTCGCCGAAGTGCGTGAGGGTCGACGCCACCGTCGCGGCCAGCAGCGCGAACAGGTGGAAGAAGAGGGCGATGTGATAGGCGTTCATCGGACGTCCCTTTCGACCCACGAGGGCGCGGTCGCGCGGGCCGACTCGCGGCGCGGCCGGCCGCACGCTGACCAACTCATTTGTGGATGCGCACGCCTGCCCGGGTTCGCGCCTCAGCGCCCGGGCTCGGGGAGCATCTCCATGCCCGCGCGCTTCAGCGCGGCCGCGACGCGCGCCATGTCCGGGGGCGTCGCCGGCGGGGGCGGCACCTGCTCGAGGTCGTCGATCGGCTCCCAGGCCTCGTCGAAGTACTGCTCGTGCAGGCCCCCGGGCGAGACGACGACGAGCATCCGGGCCGGTCCGCCGCCGACGTTGCGGAACGCGTGGGGCAGCGGACGGGGCACGTGCAGGCACGCGCCGGGACCCGCGACGATGGTCTCGTCCCCGATCTGGATCTCGTACTGCCCCTCGAGGACGTAGAAGGTCTCCTCGTCGCGCGTGTGGTAGTGCGGCGGGACGCCGCCGTCCGGCAGCGTGCGCGCTTCGAAGAGCGAGTAATGCCCTTCGGTTTCGGCGGCGCGCGTCTTGAAGACGTAGATGTCTCCGCGCGCACGCACGGCGTGCCCCTGGTCGGGCAGCAGGTGGCTGTGTTGTCGCGGGGCGCTCACGTTGGTACCCTCCTCATAATCATCACGCTATGACATGATTCATTAGTAACGGCATATATCGAATATGAGCGAAGCCGTCAAGCGCCGACGCTATCGATCCCCGCGTCGCGCCGAGCAGGCCGAGCAGACCCGCGAGCGCATCCTCGCTGCGGCGATGACCCGCTTCGCGCGAGCCGGGTACGTCGCGACGACGATCGCCGACGTCGCCGCCGAGGCAGGCGTGGCCGCGCCCACCATCTACACGGCGATCGGCACCAAGCCGGCGATCCTCGCCGAGCTCATCACTCGCGCGATCGCCGGACGCGACGCGTCAGGCCTGCCGGTGCGCGAACGCAGCTTCTACCGCGCGATCGTCGACCTCGATGATCCCGTGCAGCTGCTCCGGGTGCACACCGCGAACATGGTCGCGATCAACCGCCGCGTGGCGCCGGTGCAGCGCATCGCGGAAGGCGCCGCCGGCGCCGATCCGGAGCTCGCGGCGCTGTGGAAGTCCCTCTCGGTCGATCAGCGCATGCGCGGGCAGCGCGTTGTCGCTCAGTTGCTGCACGAGCGTGGCTGGCTCGCGCCCGGGATGACTGTCGAGACGGCCGCCGACATCATCTGGACGCTGATCGATGGCCGCCTGTACGAGTCCCTCGTCATGACGCGCGGCTGGAGCCAGACCCGCTTCACGCACTGGCTCTTCGAGACCCTCCGCCACGCGCTCCTCGACCCGCCCGCCTAGCGCCGGGAGCGCCGCGGAGTGCCCCGGGGCATCGAGGCCGCGGCGCGCATTCCGCGTGCGCCGCGGCCCGGCTACCCCGGCTGACCGCGCGCCGCCGACCGCCGGAGCGTCACGCCGCGCGGCGGCTCACGAGGGCCTGCCGGCGCGCAGCGCCGTCAGCAGCTTCACGCGCTGGCCGCCGCGCAGCACCGCCCCGCGGTAGATGCGCCCGGACAGCCACACCATCCCCAGCGTCGCCGGCACCATCAGCGCAAACGCCAGCGCCACCTCCCAGGTCGGGGGGTTCCCTTCGGCGAAGCGCGCCGGCATCGCCATCGGTGCCGAGACCGGCAGCAGCGAGAGCACCGTCGCGAGCGGACCGTCGGGGTTGTTTGGGATCACGACGAACGACGCGAGGTACGGCACGAGCAGCAGCATCGTGATGGGGAGGGCCGCGCTCTGCGCATCGGACGGGCGCGAGACCGTCGCGCCGACGGCGGCGTACGCGAAGTTGTAGAAGATCAGCCCGAGCACGAACCACGCCACTGCCATCGCCGTCGTGCCGAACGCGATCGACGGGATGTGCGCGTGCCCGACCACGAGCAGCGCGACCCCGCCGGCCGCCAGCGCCGCCAGCAGCTGCATGAGCGCGACGGCCACGATCCCGAACACCTTGCCGCCGAGCAGCTCCGACGGCCGCAGCGTGCCGAGCAGCACCTCGACTACGCGATTCGACTTCTCCTCGACGACGCCGTTCAGCACCAGCCCGCCGTACAGCGCGAGCGCCATGTAGAGCAGCACGACGCTGACGGTGGCGACGAGGTAGCCCTCGCGCTCGTACGGCGAGCCCGTCGGCGCGCCGGGCTTCGGCGGCTGCTCCACCTGCACGTCGACCGGCGTCGGCGCGATCAGCGGCTGCGCCTGCTGCGCGGTCAGCCCGACCGCCGCGAGGCGTCGCGGCAGCGACTCGACCTGCACCGCCTGGTTCACGACCGCCGCCAGCGAGGTGTCGGTCTCCTTCTGGAAGAGCAGCGTGCTCGGGTCAACGAGCAGCGCGTCGAGCGTGCCGTCGCTCAGCTCCGAGCGGCCGGTCGCGGCGTCGGCGACGCGCACGACCGTGACGTCGATCCCGAGCTGCGTGCTGCTGGCGCCGATCTGCGTCGTGAGCGACTGCGAGATCGCCGGCGTCACGCCCAGCGTCGGGGGCTCCGGCTCGAGCACGCCCGGCAGCACGTTCGCCGCGACCACCAGTCCGACGACCGTCGCCACGATCACCGCCGTCCATACGGCGTACGAGCGCGTGCGCGCGCGCTCCCGGATCTCGCGCAGCGCGACGAGCGACGCGGCGGTGAACGGCCTCATCGTCCCACCGCCTCCATGAACAGGTCGTCGAGCGACGGAGGCTCGAACCGGAAGTACTCGACGCCGCCGGCGCGCTTCGCCTCCTCGAGCAGCGGCTCCGGGTCCGCGCCCGCGGGGACGCGCAGGCGCGTCTCGCCGTTGCGCTGCCACAGCACCTCGACGTCGCCGCCGGCCGGAGGCCATGCGCCGCGCGGCGTGCCGCCGGACGCGCGGCCGTCGCCGTCGAGCGCGACCTGCACGTAGCGGAAGCGCGACGCCGCCCGCACCTGGCGCAGCGGGCCGGCGAGCACGATGCGCCCGTGGTCGATGATTGCGATGTCGTCGCAGAGGTCCTCGACGAGGTCGAGCTGGTGGCTGGAGAACACGACGGCCGCGCCGCGGGCCGCCTCCTCGCGCACGATTGCGCCGAGCGATGCGACGCCCAGCGGGTCGAGCCCGGCGAACGGCTCGTCGAGCACGAGCAGGTCGGGCTCGTGCGCCAGCGCGACGGCGAGCTGCGCTCGCTGCTGGTTGCCGTGGGACAGCTCCTCGACGCGGGAAGTGGCGCGGTCGCCGAGGCCGAGGCGTTCGAGCCAGCTCGCGGCGGCACGCGCCGCGTCGTGCGCGGGCATGCCGTGCAGGCGCGCGAAGTACTCGACCTGCTCGGCGACGCGCATGCGCGGGTAGAGGCCGCGTTCCTCGGGCATGTAGCCGAAGCGCAACCGGTCCGCGTCGTGCACGCGGTGGCCGGCCCAGCGCACCTCGCCGCGGTCGGGCTCGACGAGCCCGAAGACGCTGCGCATCGCGGTGGTCTTGCCCGAGCCGTTCGGACCGAGGAAGCCCACCATGCGCCCCGGCGCGACGGTGAAGTCGCAGCCGTCGAGCGCGACGACGTCGCCGTAGCGCTTCACGAGATCGACGAACTCGAGCATCGACGCACTCCGCCCGGCTGCCCATCGAGCCTAGAGTCTGCGCCCGTACACGGAAACGTCGCACGTGCAAACGTCCCGCCGTGCACATGACCCCCGTGTGCCGCGGGCGTCGGAGTCGACGGCGATCGCGGGCCGCCCGATACTCAGGACCCGCGCCGAAGTGGCGGAACCGGCAGACGCGACGGTCTCAAAAACCGTTGGGCCGAGAGGCCCGTGAGGGTTCGAGTCCCTCCTTCGGCACCAGCTTCTCACTGATTTGCGGATGTTCCGCGCCGCGAGTCGAACAAGAATTCCGCACGCGAGCGCGGACGACCTGGCGTTCGCGCCTCTCCCGATGTCAGCGACCCTCGAACCGCTTCGAACGCACTGGCAATCAAGGACGTCGAGCTCTCTCAAGGTTCAAGCACACTTGCCTACGGCGCGTGCCTTGGGGGGCAACCAAGGGGCTGCCGTAGTCGCCTGACGACTCTCGTCGTCTCCGAGCGGGTGCAGCGCCCGAGTTCGGCGAGCCGCGGGGTTGAGGAGGGCGAGGAGCCGCGCCGCTCCGCGAATCATGCGGCGGGTGCGCGTCGCGGTTGTACACTGCAGCGCGGGCCGGCTCGCTCGACGTGACTGAGCGGGTGCGGCCGTGCGTCCGCCCGCGTGAGCGGATGCGCACACGTGGTCCACCGCACCATCGGGCGAGAGGTCGTGCGCGGCACCATCAGCCGCGATCACTGGCGTGCGACCGTCGTCGTCGCCTGCTCCGACCGCATCCCGGCGGGACGGCGCTCCCCCTTCTACGTCTCGGTGCGGTGGCGCGCTTCGGATGGCGGCACCGGGGCCCCGGGCCGGCCCGAGGATGCGCGGCCCGTCGTGCTCGCCCTGCGCAAGCGCTCGGACGCCGCATCGGGCGACATTCGCTTCGACCGCCCCGACGGGCCGACCAGCCGGGAGCTCACCTCCGACACCGAGCAGCTCCTCGCGCTGTACGGCGTCTCCGCGACGGTCGGAGAGCAGCCGGACGTCATGCTCGACGTGCAGATCGAAGGGGAGACGCGCGACTCCGTGCCGCTCTCGGTCGGGGACGTGCCGGCCGTTGTCGCGATCCGCGCCTCCGACGGCGTCGGCGCCGCCCCCGACCTGGTCCCGCCGGACACCGATGTGCGATACGCGGCGGTCGTCCATCCGCCGGCCGAGGGCGCATTCGACTGGTTCACGCTCGGGCAGCGCGCGCTCCCGGTCGTCGGCGCAAGCGACGAGCGCGTCGTCGCCGTGCGCGGAAGCGATGCAGGCGGCGTCGACCGCGCGGTGCTCGTCCACTTCCAGCCGCAGGCGGCCGGCCAGCCGGCCGTCATGGCGGCACACCGCGTCGCAGTCGCCGCCGATGCCATCATCGACGACCCCGCCGCGCTCGTCCCCTCAGCGCTCGGACGCGTCGTCGCCGCCGGGTGGAGCCGGGGGTCCGCGCATGCCGGCGAAGTCGTGCAGCTGGTCGCGATCCTGAGCGGCGGCGTGGCCGGCCAGCGGGTGACGTTCGACATCTCCGCGGTCACGGCGGCCGGCTCAATGTTTTTGGAGCGAGTCGACGCTCCTCTCGCCGACGCGAGCGTGATGCGCGTCGACTGGCGCGTGCCCGAGGCGATTCCCGGCGAGGACGTCCCGGCCCTCGGGTTCGGCGTCGCGCTCATGGACGAGCCGTTCGCGGCCGCCGATGCCGACGATGTCCCAGGACACCCCGACCTGCATCTGTACGCGCGGCTCGACCTGCTCGTCACGCTGCGGATGCGGCTCGCCGACTCCACCGGCCGCGCGCTCTCCGGACTCGACTGGGAGCTGCGCGACCTCGACGGCACCGCAGTCGAGCACGGCCGGACGGCCGCCGACGGTGAGATCAGCGTCGCGAACCTCTCCAGTCGGCCGTACATCCTCGTCGTCGACGGCGTGACCGTGCTCGACGCCGAGGAGCAGGCGGCGACGCCCCCGGTGCCGTCGACCGCGCACACGGTGTTCTCGTTCGTCGACATGCGCGACCCGGGGCGAGGGGAGGACGACCATGCCGCTCCCTCACGCTGAGGTCGCGGCGAACCTCCAGGCGCTGCTCGGCCGCCCGGGGCTCTTCCGCGACCTGACCGAGATCCAGATTACGCCGCCGTACTCGGCGCCGACCGCCGGCGACGTGCTCATCGGGGAGCTCCAGGCGTCGTCGCTCACGATCCTGGCCGGGGCCACGCCCGACGTGCTCACAATCGAGCCGGTCTCGTCGGACGCCGGCATGAAGGACTTCGGGATCGCACTGCCGAACGGCTACTACTACGTCTCGCACCAGGATCGTCCGGCCGGGACCAAGCAATTCCCCGTCTTCGCCGTCCAATTCGCGGGCTCGGAGGCGCGGTTCCTCGCGCTGAGCATCGAGGCCCGGATCGCGTCCGAGAGCCGAGACCACTTCGCTGCGATTGTCGGCGGACGTGGCCTCCTCTTCTACAACAACAGCGACCGACCCGAGCCGCTGTTCGGCGTGCTCAGCTACGAGGTCGACGACTCGAAGAGCCGCGAGATCCTGTTCATCGACCTCTGCGTTAACCTCGCGCGCAACCTGCTGGCACACAGCAAGACCGAGCTCGACAATCTCGCGGCCGCTGCGCGCGACCGGACCGACGCCTTCCAGCAGATGGTGTCGCAGCTGCGCGAGAAGGCGACCTCCTACTACGCACTCGAGAACCTGCGCGACTTCTTCAACCTGCTCACGTACCTGCGCTACCTGAGCGCGACCACGTACGTGACGACGCTCGCCCTCGGCAAGCGCGATGCCTACACCGCGCTCGTCGAGCGCATCGTGCCGCAGATGGAACGGGACCTCGCAGCTGCCGGGCACCCGATGTCGCTCGACGAGCTCGTCGAGTTGCTCGATCACAAGCTCCAGCGCCTGCGGCAGGGGACGCCGCTGCTGGGCCGGCTGTCGTGGGGCACGATCCACAGCCGCACCACCGACCAGATCGCGGACGCGGTGCTCGGCGTCGTGCGGGATCTGAAGAGCGACAACGGGCGGGCGGTCCGCATGCTCGAGGACGACATGGAGGACATCCGCCGGATGCTGACCATCGTCCCACCGCGCATCATGAGCATCCCCCGCATCGTCGGGACGGTGGAGAAGGAGCAGCGCGAAGCGATCAACGGCGACGCTGAGTACTTCTGGGCGGTGCAGCGGCTGAAGGAGCAGGCCGGGACGTTCCAGCTCGTGCTCGGACTGGGCTCGCTCGTCTTCTCCTTCTTCTGTCCGCCGGTATCGATCGCGCTGGGGGTGTTCGCCGCCGTGGTCTCTGTCGATCAGGCGGTCTTCAAGGACGCACTGAGCGACTCCGACGTGAGCGTCGACGAGACGCTGGTGACGCAGGCGGAGGCGCGCGAGTCGGCCTTCTGGGCAGGCGTCGACGTCGTCTTCTCGATCGTCGACGTGGTGGGCGGCATCTCTGAGGCGCGCTCGGCGCTGCGCACGCTCGACTTCGCCGACGAGGCATCGGCGCTGCCGCGCTCACTGGACGAGCTGGCCACGCTCGGCGGAGACGTCACCGACGCGCGCGCGACTGCGCGACTCACCGAGGCCGCCGACGCGGACGCCATCGGTCGCGCGACCGGCGACGTCGACCTCGCGGCGGCGCGCCGGTCCGCCGGGGACGCCTCGACGGCGCCCGTGGATTTGTCCCACTCCCGGCGGCTCGCCGACCCGCCCGCGAGCGCCGCCGACGCGATCGAGCAGGCGACGCCCGCTGTCCGGCAGTCGATCGACCGCCGCTACGTGCCGCTCATCGACGACGCGTACGCCCGCCACTTCGAAGAGCTGCGCGCCCGCGACCTCTCGCCGCTCTCCTGGGACGAGTTCGCGCGGGACTGGCAGCGCATCCGGCTCCGCGAGCTCCCAGTGAAGGCGGTGCCGCCGCCGCCGCGCGAGGGCTTCTTCCGCTCGCTGGTCGGCGACGGCACCCTGGAGCACCTGCTCGGTCGCCCCGCCGACCTGCGCGAGAAGCTGCTCGCGCGGCTGGAGGGCCGGCGCGTTCCGCGCGGACTCGGCAGCGCCGACGCCGGCTTCCTCGGGCGGCTCAAGTCCGCGGCGAAGCGCGGTGCATCCGTGGAGGATCTCGATCGCATCATCAACGACGAGTTCCTGCAGCCGATCCGCCAGGCGGCCGCGAAAGCCGGCGCCGCCGACGACCTCGAGTTCGGGTTCTTCGCCTTCGGCGTGCCGAAGGTGAGCGACTGGGACGACGCGGCATTCGCGCCGCTGCGCCGGCTCTTCCGGGACCCCGAGATTGATAACTCGGCGCTGCACGCCATCATGAGGAACCGCAGCTACACGAAGTACCTGAACACGCCGCGCCTGAACATGGACCTCGCCGTCGCGCTCGATCGCATCAAGGGCATCGACGGGGTCATGAATCGCGTAAGCCGGACCAACCCGCGCCTGTTCGACTCGCTCGTCGCCGGAAACCGCGGGCACGCGTTCGAGGCGCTGCTGGTGTCGCGCATCCTCGACGACGTCGAGCGCGAGGGCGCGCGTATCGTGATGGGCCGCCGCTGGTGGCTCCAGGAGATCGACCGGCTCAACGTGGCGGAGGGCACGCGCTACGCGAACGTGCTCGAGGCGGACGTTCTCCTGCAGCTGCGCGACGGCCGCCGCATCCTGCTCGACGCGAAGTTCTTCGAGGACGGACTCTCGATCACACGCTCGCTCGACAGCCAGCTGGCGAAGATCGCCACCGGCATCGACGAAGGGCTCATCCACAACGGCGAGTACTGGGTGAGCCACCACTTCGCCCAGAGCCGCGAGGGGCTGACCAACCTCGAAGCCTTCCGGTCGGCTGCCGATCTCTATTCCGGCGGGCGCATCCACATCGCGTTCGGCGTCTACGAGAGCGGCTTCCCGGAGCGATTCCTCGAGTCCTCTCGGTTCACGCGCGTGAGTCGCGGCGACGCGATCCTGATCCCGAGCTACCCCGATCTGCCGGTCCCCGGCGTCACCGGCCCGATCCCGATGCCGCCGGACGTCGTGACGCCGCCGCCGAACGCGCTGGTCCCGGCCGCCGAATCCACGCAGATCCTCGAGCCGACCGTCCGACAGAGCGACGTCATCCGCACCGAGACGACGGTGTCGCGCACGCTGCGGCGGAGCTACGTCCCCATCAACCCGTTCGCGTCGCTCGGGCGGGTCGTGCTCTCGTCGGCGCCGATCGATGCGAGCGTGACGAGCACGGTTCGCGGCTTCGCCTTCCTGCAACTGCCCGGCGGCACCGATGTCGGCGGGCAGCCGGCGCGCGAGCTCGCCGTGGGACCACTCAGCGCCGCGCAACGCGACCGGCTCGTCCAGCTGATGGCGTCGTCGTTGACGACGTTCCACCTGACCTCGCGCCTTCCCGTCGACGGGACGCCCACCGACTTCTATACCTTCGCGGTGGAGCGCGCCGGGGGCGGCGCTGCGGAGGTCGCCTTCCAGGTCGTGCTGTACACGGAGGTCGGGCGGCTCGTGGAGGTGCTCCCCGGCGACTCGGAGTGGGTGGAGGCGGCCGACGGGTTCAGCATCCTGCCCGTCACCGCGCGGCGCAGCGGCGACCGCTTCCTGTGGGGGCTCCAGCCCGGGCGGTACGTGGCAGGACTGCGCCTGCGCATCGACGGACGCGTGGTGACCTACCCTCAAACCCTGCCGTTGGGAGTGCAGCGCGCAACCGGCGCCGCGCCGTGAGGGCACCGACCGCCGCGGGCCCGGCTCAGCAGTGGTCCGGCGTCGCCGGCGAACCCGGACGCCGCGTGTGGTCCCGCTCCCCGGCGCCGGGGAGCGGGACTGCGCCCCGGTCTACCCCGCCGCCTGCCTCACGTATTCGGCGAGCTCCTGCGTCATCAGCCCGTAGGACGCGGCCTCTGCCGCCCTCGACCTCCACCATCCGCGTGAGGCCGGCGGCGAACTGCGCGCCGCCGGCCCACTCCGTGAACAGCGCGGTCAACGGCCTCGCGGACGGGCGGCGACGTCGGGTCGGTGCCGGCTTCGTGCGCGGCGCGCAACTCGCCCAGCAGTCGATCGCGCTCCAGGCTCGACGCCCGGATCCGCTCGTCGCCCGTCGCGCGCCGGTGCTCTCGCAGGCGCTCCATCTCTTCCGCGCTCAGGTAGCGCTCGAGCATCGTCATTCGCTCCATCACCTCCAGTAACGACTCGTAGGAGGGCCGGCCCGACGACTCGATCGAGGTCGCGATCCGCCGCAGCCGGTCGACGAGGCGTCGTCGCCTCGGTCTGCGCCTCAGCGATGTGGTCGCGAATCACGTCGCGGAGGTCGCGCGGGCGCGCGAGCTGGTCGCGGATCGCGGCGAGCCGCAGCCCCATGCGCCGCAGCACGAGGATCTCGTACAGGCGGTGCACGTCGGCCTCGGCGTAGACGCGGTGGCCCGCCGCCGACCGGCCCGAGGGGACGAGCAGCCCTCGTGCTCGTAGTGCCGGAGCGTGCGGACCGTCAGGCCCGTCGCCTTCGCCAGCTCGCCGATGTGCCACAGCCGTCGTTCCATGCAGCCCCCAGGACGAACGTAGCGGGTGACGCGGCGTCACCCGCAATCCCGTCTGCCGCGGTCGGCGCTGGTTCGTCCATGGCGATGGGCCCTGGTGTGCCGTGCCTGGCGCGAGCTGTGCATGACATCTGGACCCGTGATCGCGCCGCGATTCGCCTCGTCATGCAATCAGATGCACTTCGGCGTAGCACATGCACGACAGCGCTACATGCGCGCTGGAGCGCCACTCCGGTCTGATACGGGGGGAGCCGCGGCGCGCGCCCGACCGTCAGTTGGCGCCGCCCGGAGGCACCTCGGTGGTCACGAGGGCGACAAGCTCATCGAGGTCGAACGGCTTCAACAGCGCAGGGATGTGTCGCGACTCGCGGCAGTCGGCTTCCACCGACTGCGACGTCGTCATCGCCACCAGGCGGGTACATCTGCCTCGCAGCACCCGCTGCACGCGCTCCAGGTCCGCGTAGACGTCTTTCGCGGGCGGCAGGTCGAGCAGCACGACACGCGGCGTCCGGCTGCGCACTTCGGGCACCAGGTCCGACGGGTTCGGGAGCACACGCACGTCGAAGCCCGCGTCGCCGAGCACGATCTCGAGCAGCTCGCCGATCGCGGGATCCTGTTCGATGACTACGACGAGGTCCACGAGGCCGACCTCCAGAGCTGCTCCCCGAGAGGGGTGATCTGGATAGCGCGTCTGCCTCCGGTCCGACTGACGGCCCGGCCCGATGCGATCTCTACCCCTCGCTCGCCAGCGTTAGCAAATGTTAGGGACGCAGCCCGGACCGCCTCCGCGCGAGGCCTGGCCTCCGGGCGCCGCGCAGAGCGAGTGCCCTAGCGCCGCTCGATGATCACCACCGGGATCTCCCGCGCCGTCTTCCGCTCGTACTCCGCGAACCCCGGCGCCGCCTGCTTCTGCTTCGTCCAGATGCGGTCGCGCTCCTCGCCCTGTGCCACCCGCGCCGTCGCCGTCACCGTCTCCGTGCCGACCTCGACGGTGACGTCCGGGTGCGCGACGAGGTTGTGGTACCAGTCCGGGTTCGTCGGCGCGCCGCCCTTCGACGCGAAGACCGCCATCGCACCGTCGGCCAGGGGCTGGTAGACAACGGGGTTGACGCGCTCCGCCCCGCTCTTCGCGCCCGTCGTATGCAGCAGGAGCATCGGCGCGCCCTCGAACGGCCCGCCGACCTTCCCGGCGTTCTGCCGAAACTCGTTGATGATCTGCGTGTTGAAGTCGTTCGCGCCCGGCATCGGCTCGCCTGCTCCGCTCTCTCGGCTCCCGTGGTGAAGCCTCACGATACCCCGCGCCGCGAGTGACACCCCATTGCAACTCACCGGTCCTCGCGGTTATGCGAACCCGCCCGCGCCGCGTCGTAGCGTTCAACCAGCCGTCGGGCCGCCCCCACGGCACCGGATCGGAGCATCGTGGACGCTATCGGACGCACGCGCTGGGCGATCGCTGAGGGCTACATCCCGGGCTGGAGCCACGGGCAGGAGCCCGAGTTCACGAGCCACGAGACCGCCTGCATCCTGAACGCGTCGGACGCGGACGCCCACGTGCGCATCCACGTCTTCTTCAGCGACCGCGAGCCGGCCGGCCCGTACGAAGTCGTCGTCCCGGCACGGCGCACGCGCCACGTCCGCTTCAACGCGCTGCGCGACCCGGAACCGATCCCCGCGGCCACAGACTACGCGAGCGTGATCGAGTCCGACGTCCCGGTCGTCGTGCAGCACACGCGGCTCGACTCGCGCCAGGCGGAGAACGCGCTGCTCAGCACGATCGCGTTCGCCGGCGGCGCGTCCGGCTGACCGGCGCCGCTCACCGCGCACGCGCGGGCGCGTCCTGCGCCCCACACCACGCATCGAGATCGAACGGAGGCCACCATGGGACAGAACGGCGCCGACATCCTGTTCGACACGCTCATCGACTGGGGAGTCGACACGGTCTTCGGCCTCCCCGGCGACGGCATCAACGGGCTGATGGAGGGCCTGCGCAAGCGCGAAGACAAGATCCGCTTCGTGCAGGTCCGCCACGAGGAGTCCGCGGCGTTCGCGGCCGTCGGCTACGCGAAGTTCACGGGGCGCCTCGGCGTCTGCCTCGCCACCTCGGGTCCGGGCGGACTCCACCTGCTGAACGGGCTCTACGACGCCAAGCTGGACGGCCAGCCGGTGCTGGCGATCACCGGCCATCACTTCAGCGACCTGATCGACACGTGGTCCCAGCAGGACGTCGACCTCGATCGCGTCTTTCAGGACGTCTCGATCTACAGCACGCGGGTGATGTCCCCCGCGCACATCGAGAACGTCGTGAACATCGCATGCCGGTCGGCGATCAGCGGCCGCGGCGTCGCGCACGTGCAGGTGCCGGTGGACTTCCAGGAGGAGGAGGTCGCGCGCCGCACGAAGCGCAACGTCGCCGATCACACCTCGTCGCAGCGCGCGTGGGCGTTCCCGCAGCCGGCGGAGTCGCAGATCCGCGAGGCGGCCGAGGTCCTCAACGCCGGCTCGAAGGTCGCCATCCTCGCCGGCCGCGGCGCGCTCGGCGCCACCGACGAGCTCGAGCAGGTCGCCGAGGCGCTCGGCGCGCCGATCGTGAAGGCGCTGCTCGGCAAGGCCGCGGTGCCCGACGATTCCCCGTACACCACGGGCGGCATCGGACTGCTCGGCACGAAGCCGTCGCAGGATGCCTTCGAGCAGTGCGACACGCTCTTCATCGTCGGGTCCTCGTTCCCCTACATGGAGTTCCTGCCGGAGCCGGGGCAGGCCCGCTGCGTCCAGATCGACGCCGACCCGCAGCGTATCGGGCTGCGCTATCCCGTCGAGGTCGGCCTCGTCGGCGACAGCACGCAGGTCCTCCAGCAACTGCTCCCCATGCTGCGGCGCAAGGACGACCGCTCCTTCCTCGAGCAGGCGCAGAGCGGCATGAGCGACTGGTGGCAGACGATGGAGGAGCGCGGTACGCGCGACGAGATGCCGATGAAGCCGCAGGTCGTGGCGTGGGAGCTGAACAAGCTCCTGCACGACGACGCGATCGTCGTCTCCGACAGCGGCAGCATCACGACGTGGTGGGCGCGCCAGATCAAGGCGCGACGGGGCCAGATGTTCAGCTGCTCCGGCACCCTGGCGACGATGGCGAACGGCCTGCCCTACGCGCTGGGCGCCGCGGTCGCGCACCCCGGTCGCCAGGTGGTGGCGTTCGTCGGCGACGGCGCCTTCTCGATGCTGATGGCGGACTTCGTGACTGCCGTGAAGCACGACCTCCCGATCAAGGTGATCGTGATCAAGAACAACGCGCTCGGCCAGATCAAGTGGGAGCAGATGGTGATGAACGGGAACCCGGAGTACGGGATCCAGCTCGCACCGATCGACTTCGCGAAGTTCGCCGAGGCCTGCGGCGGGACCGGCTTCACGATCGAGCAGCCGGGCGAGTGCGCGGCGACCCTGGCGCAGGCGCTCAACACGCCGGGACCCGTGGTCGTGCAGGCGGTCGTCGACCCGCTCGAGCCGCCGCTGCCGGCGAAGATCGAGCGCTCGCAGGCGATCAACTTCGCGAAGTCGCTGGCGCGCGGCGAGCCGAACCGCGTGAAGATCGCGGTCACCGCCATGGGCGACAAGGTCCGGGAGCTGATCTCAGCCATGGCGGGCTCGCACCTGGTCGCCACCCGCGCCGCGCCGGCGCACGACGCCGAGCGCGTCGTCGACGGCGACACGCCGATCGAGCGCGTCGACGTCGCCGCCTACACGATCCCGACGGAGACGCCGGAGTCGGACGGCACGCTCGACTGGGACTCGACGACGATGGTGCTCGTCGAGGTCGCGGCCGGCGGGCGCGTCGGCATCGGCTACTCGTATGCGCACGCGTCCGCCGCGGAGATCGTCGCCGACAAGCTCGCGCCGGCCGTCCGCGGCAGCGACGCCTTCGCGATCCCCGACTGCGCCCGCGCCATGGCGCGGGCGGTGCGCAACGCCGGCCGGCCCGGCGTCGCCGCCTGCGCGATCGCGGCGGTCGATGTCGCGCTGTGGGATCTCAAGGCGAAGCTGCTCGACCTCCCCCTCGCGCGCCTGCTGGGCCGCTGCCGCGCCGCGGTGCCCGTCTACGGCAGCGGCGGCTTCACGTCCTACGACGTCGACCAGCTGCAGGCGCACATGGCGCGCTGGGTCGAGCAGGGCATCCCGCGCGTGAAGATGAAGGTCGGGCGCAACCCGGCGGCCGACCCCGCGCGCGTGGCCGCCGCGCGCGACGCCATCGGCGACGACGTCGAGCTCTTCGTCGACGCCAACGGCGCGTACGGCCGCCGCCAGGCACTGGTCGCCGCCGACGCCTTCGCGCAGCTGGACGTGCGCTGGTTCGAGGAGCCCGTGTCGTCGGACGACCTCGACGGCCTGCGCTTCGTGCGCGACCACGCGCCCGCCGCCATGGAGGTCGCCGCCGGCGAGTACGCCTACGACCCGTGGTACGTGCAGCGCATGCTGCAGGCGCAGGCCGTCGACGTGCTGCAGGTGGACGCGACGCGCTGCCTCGGCATCAGCGGCTTTCTCGCCGGCGGCGCGCTGTGCGACGCGTGGCACGTGCCGTACTCCGGCCACTGCGCGCCGTCGGTCCACGCGCACGCCGCGTGCGCGCTGCCCGCGCTGCGCCACCTCGAGTACTTCTTCGACCACGTCCGCATCGAGCACCTGCTCTTCGACGGCGCGCTCGAGCCGCGGGACGGCGCGCTCGTCCCCGATCTCACGCGCCCGGGCCTCGGCCTCGAGCTGAAGCGCGCGGACGCCGCCCGCTACCGCGTCTGAGGCGACCCCGCCGCACGACGCCGAGGAAAGGGAACCCACGTGACCACCGCGAACCGCAGCGCGACCGCCGAACCGATCTCGCCCGCCCGCCTCGCCGCGCTCGAGGCCGACCTCCGCCGCAGGATGCGCGGCGAGGTGCGCTTCGACGCCGCGTCGCGCGCGATGTACTCCACCGACGCCTCGAACTACCGCCAGGTGCCGATCGGCGTCGTGATCCCGCGCGACGAGGAGGACATCATCGCGGCCGTCGCGGTCGCGCGGCAGCACGACGCCCCGGTGCTGGCGCGTGGCGGCGGCACGAGCCTTGCCGGCCAGTGCTGCAACGTCGCCGTCGTGATCGACTGCTCGAAGTACGTCAACCGCGTGCTCGAGATCGACCCTGACCGGCGCCTCGCGCGCGTGCAGCCGGGGACGATCCTCGACGACCTGCGCAACGCGGCCGTGCAGCAGTACGGGCTGACGTTCGGCCCCGACCCGGCGACGCACAACCACTGCACGCTGGGCGGCATGCTCGGCAACAACTCGTGCGGCGTCCACGCCGTGATGGCCGGCCGCACGGCCGACAACGTGCACGAGCTCGACATCCTCACGTACGACGGCACGCGCATGACCGTCGGCCCGACGAGTCCCGAGGAGCTGGAGCGGCTCGCCGCGCTGCCCGGCCGCGTCGGCGAGATCTACCGGGGCCTGCGCAACGTGCGCGACGGCCACGCGGAGGAGATCCGCCGCCGCTACCCGGACATTCCGCGCCGCGTCTCCGGCTACAACCTCGACGAGCTGCTGCCCGAGCACGGCTTCAACGTGGCGCGTGCCCTGGTCGGCAGCGAGGGCACCTGCGCGATGATCCTCGGGGCCACCCTCAAGCTCGTCCCGAACCCGAAGGAGCGCGTGCTCTGCGTGCTCGGCTACGAGGACGTCTTCCACGCCGCCGACCACGTCACCGAGATCATGAAGCACGGCCCGATCGGCCTGGAGGGCATCGACCGCCGCCTCATCGAGAACATGGGCAAGAAGCACCTGCACCTCGACGACATCGGCTACCTGCCGCCGGGCAACGGCTGGCTGCTCGTCGAGTTCGGCGCCGACTCGAAGGACGAAGCGGAGCAGCAGGCGCGCGACATGCTCGAAGCGCTCGGCGACGACGGACCGACCCGCGAGATCCTGGTCGACGACAAGAAGCAGTCGGACGTGTGGGATGTTCGCGAGTCGGGCCTCGGCGCGACCGCGCGCGTGCCGGGCGAGCCCGACGCCTGGCCCGGCTGGGAGGACGCCGCCGTGCCGCCCGAGCGCCTCGGCGAGTACCTGCGCGAGTACCAGCAGCTCTACGACCGCTACGGCTACCACGGCGCGCTCTACGGCCACTTCGGCCAGGGGTGCGTGCACACGCGCACCGACTTCGACCTGCTCACCGCCGAGGGGCTGCAGCGCTACCGCGCGTTCGTCGGCGAGGCCGCGGCCCTCGTGGTTTCGATGGGCGGATCGCTCTCCGGCGAGCACGGCGATGGCCAGTCGCGCGCCGAGCTGTTGCCGAAGATGTTCGGCCACGAGATCGTGGGCGCGTTCCGCGAGTTCAAGTCGGTCTGGGATCCGGCCTGGAAGATGAACCCGGGTAAGGTCGTCGATCCGCACGGCATCATCTCGGACCTGCGGCTGGGCACCGAGTACGACCCGCCGGCGCGGAAGACGTACTTTCAGTTCCCCGAGGACGACGGCTCCTTCATCCGCGGCGCGCTGCGCTGCGTCGGCGTCGGCCGCTGCCGACGGCTCGATGCCGACTCGCCCGAGGGCTCCACGATGTGCCCGAGCTTCATGGTGACGCGCGAGGAGAAGGACTCGACGCGCGGCCGCGCGCGGCTGCTGTTCGAAGTGCTGAACGGCCGGCCGCCGGCGGAGGGCTGGCGCGACGATGGCATGCGCGACGCGCTCGATCTCTGCCTCGCGTGCAAGGGGTGCAAGAACGACTGCCCGGTCAACGTCGACATGGCGACCTACAAGGCCGAGTACCTCTCCCATTACTACGAGCGGCGGCTGCGGCCGCGGACGGCCTACTCGCTCGGGCTGATCTACTGGTGGGCGCGCGCGGCGTCGCACGCGCCGCGCGTCGTGAACTTCTTCAGCCAGACGCCCGGCCTGCGCTGGATCGCGAAGAAGGTCGCCGGCATCGCCCAGGAGCGGCAGATCCCGGCGTTCGCGCACGAGCCGTTCTCGACCGCGTTCCAGGGCGCCGGCGACGCGGGCGCGCCGCGCGTGATCCTGTGGCCCGACACCTTCAACAACTACATCTATCCCGGCGCGCTGAACGCGGCCGCGGCAGCGCTCGCCGACGCGGGGTACTGCGTCGTGATTCCGCGCACGTCGCTGTGCTGCGGTCGCCCGCTCTACGACTACGGGATGCTCGAGACGGCGAAGGGCCTGCTGCGGCAGACGCTCGAGGAGCTGCGCCCGGAGATCGAGGCGGGCACGCCGATCGTCGGCGTGGAACCGAGCTGCGTCGCGGTCTTCCGCGACGAGCTCGTGAACCTGTTCCCGCACGACCAGATGGCGCGGCGGCTCAGCCAGCAGACGTTCGTGCTGAGCGAGTTCCTCGTGAAGGCCGACTACCGGCCGCCGCAGCTCGACCGCCGTGCGATCGTGCACGGCCACTGCCACCACAAGGCGGTGATGGGGCTCGAGGACGAGCGCGAGATGCTCGAGCGGCTGGGGCTCGACTTCGAGGTGCTGGCGTCGGGTTGCTGCGGCATGGCCGGCTCGTTCGGCTTCGAGGCCGAACACTACGAGACGTCGATCGCGGTGGGCGAGCACTCGCTGCTGCCGGTCGTGCGCAAGGCCGACCGCGACGCGCTCGTGATCACGAACGGCTTCAGCTGCCGCGAGCAGATCCGGCAGGGCACACCGCGCGACGCGATGACGCTGGGCGAGGTGATCCAGCTGGCGCTCGGCCAGCGCGTCGGCGCGGCGCCGTCGCCGCGCACACGCCCCGCGCGCGCGGACATGCCCGCGGCGGTGCACGAGCGGCGCGCCGTGCCCGAGCCGGCAGGCGCGGGCGACCGTGGGGCACGCAGCGGAGGAGACGACTGATGCAATCGACGCTCCTGCATCGCGAAGACGGCCTGCGCACGTTCGCGCTGATCTTCGACCGCGGCGACGAGGTGATGTCGACGCTGGAAGACTTCGCGCGCCGCGAGCAGATCAACGGCGCGCAGTTCACGGCCATCGGCGCGTTCCAGGACGTGGTGCTCGCGTACTTCGACTGGGAGCGCAAGGAGTACGAGCGTCACCGCCTCGACGAGCAGGTCGAGGTCCTGACGCTCGCCGGCGACGTCGCGGACAAGGACGGCGAGGTCGCGGTGCACGGCCACGTGGTCGTCGCCCGACGCGACACGTCGACGCGCGGCGGACACCTGGTGGAGGCACACGTCCGCCCGACGCTCGAGGTCGTGCTCACGGAGACGCCCGCGCACCTTCGCAAGCGCCACGACGAGGCATCGGGACTGGCCCTGATCGCCCCCGACGCGTCGACGCCCGCCCGATAGCCGCGCGCACTGCCGGCGCGCGGGGCGCTTCAGGCGCGCCGTGCACCCGCGCGCACGCTCGCACCGCCCCGTCCCGCGCCCTCCTCCGCGATCCCGCATACGCCGGATCGCCACCCCGCACGTCGCGCGTCGCTCTCGCCCCGTAGCGCGCAGCGCGCTAGCGTACGAGTGACGCCGGGTGCGCCAGCGGACAGTGTGCGTCCGGCGCAGCGGCGGCACCGACGCCGGTGGTGGGAGGGGCGCATGACGCAGACGCAGTCGGAATCCTCGGCGCGGGCGGCGGTCCGCCCGATCAACCCGCGGCCGCGCGCATGGCCGTGGCCGCTCAACCTCTACCAGACCGCCGTCGGCAAGAAGTGGGTGATGGCCATCACCGGGGTGATGGGGATGGCCTTCGTCTTCGGCCACATGCTCGGCAACCTCAAGCTGTACCTGGGCGCCGCGGCGGTGAACAACTACTCCGTCGGGCTGCGCACCTTCGGCGAGCCATTCGCGCCCTACAGCATCGTGCTGGACGCGGTGCGCGCCATCCTCGCGCTCGCGATCGTCGTGCACATCCACGCGGCCTACACGCTGTGGCGCATGAACCGGCGCGCGCACCCCACCGCCTACCAGTCGAAGCGCGACTACATCGCCGCGAACTGGGCGTCGCGCACGATGAAATGGACGGGACCGATCGTCCTCGCCTTCATCGTCTTCCACCTGCTCGACCTCACCTGGGGCGTCGCGAACCCGGACTTCGTCGCCGGCGACGTCTACCACAACGTCGTCGTCTCCTTCGAACGCTGGCCAATCGCCGCGGTCTACGTGATCGCGAACCTCGCGCTCGGCTTCCACCTGTTCCACGGCGCCTGGAGCCTGTTCCAGTCGCTCGGCGTGAACTCGCCGCAGTACAACCGCGCGCGGCGGGTCTTCGCGTTCCTGTTCACGCTCGCCGTGATCGGGCCCAACGTCTCGTTCCCGCTCGCGGTGCAATTCGGAATCGTGCGGTAATCCCATGGTCACCATGACGTCGACGTCGACACCGACACTCGAGCTGAACGCGCGCGTCCCCGAGGGGCCGATCGAGGAGCTGTGGGACAAGCACCGCTTCGCGATGCGGCTGGTCAACCCGGCGAACAAGCGCCGCTTCAACGTGATCGTCGTCGGCTCCGGGCTGGCCGGCGCCTCGGCCGCCGCGTCGCTCGCCGAGCTCGGCTACGGCGTGACGATGATCACGTACCACGACTCGCCGCGCCGCGCGCACTCGATCGCCGCACAGGGCGGCATCAACGCCGCGAAGAACTACCAGAACGACGGCGACAGCGTGTATCGCCTCTTCTACGACACCGTGAAGGGCGGCGACTTCCGCTCGCGCGAAGCCAACGTCTACCGGCTCGCCGAGCTGTCGGTGAACATCATCGACCAGTGCGTGGCGCAGGGCGTGCCGTTCGCGCGCGAGTACGGCGGGCTGCTCGACAACCGCTCGTTCGGCGGCGTGCAGGTCTCGCGCACGTTCTACGCGCGCGGCCAGACCGGCCAGCAGCTGCTGCTCGGCGCCTACCAGGCGCTGTTGCGCCAGGTGGACCGCGGCGCCGTCGAGCTGCACACGCGCACCGAGATGCTCGACCTCGTCGTCGTCGACGGCCGCGCGGTCGGCGTCGTCGTGCGCGACCTCGTGACCGGCGAGGTGTGGTCGGAGTCGGGCCACGCGGTCGTGCTCGCGACCGGGGGCTACGGCAACGTCTACTACCTCTCGACGAACGCGAAGAAGAGCAACGCCACCGCGGCATGGCGCGCGCACAAGCGCGGTGCGGCCTTCGCCAACCCCTGCTTCACGCAGATCCACCCGACGTGCATCCCGACCAGCGGCGAGCACCAGTCGAAGCTCACGCTGATGTCGGAGTCGCTGCGCAACGACGGCCGCATCTGGGTCCCGAAGGAACCGGCGGACACCCGACCGCCCTCGCAGATCCCCGACGCCGATCGCGACTACTACCTCGAGCGCGTGTACCCGGCGTTCGGGAACCTCGTGCCGCGCGACGTCGCGTCGCGGGCGGCGAAGCGGCAGGTCGACTCCGGCCGCGGCGTCGGCCCGCTGAAGAACGGGGTGTACCTGGACTTCGCCGAGGCGATCGGACGGCTCGGCCGCGAGGAGATCGTCGAGCGCTACGGCAACCTCTTCGAGATGTACGAGCGGATCACCGGCGAGGACCCGTACGAGACGCCGATGCGCATCTACCCGGCGTCGCACTACGTGATGGGCGGGCTCTGGGTCGACTACAACCTGATGAGCACGATCCCCGGCCTCTTCGTCGGCGGCGAGGCGAACTTCTCCGACCACGGCGCGAACCGGCTCGGCGCCTCGGCGCTGATGCAGGGGCTTGCCGACGGCTACTTCGTCCTGCCGAACACCGTGAGCGACTATCTCGCCGGGCTGCTCGGACAGCCGGCGGTGCCGACGTCGCACCCGGCGTTCTCGGAGGCCGAGGAGGGCGTGCGCGAGCAGACCCGCTGCTTCCTCGCGACGAACGGCACGCACTCGGTCGACCACTTCCATCGCGAGCTTGGCCGGATCGTGTGGGACCAGATCGGCATGGAGCGGTCGCGCGAGGGCCTCGAGCAGGCGTTGCGCGACATCCCCGCGCTGCGCGACGAGTTCCACCGCGACGTGCGCGTGCTCGGCTCGGGCGACACGCTCAACGACTCGCTGGAGAAGGCCGGGCGCGTCGCGGACTTCTTCGAGTTGGCCGAGCTGATCGCGCGCGATGCCCTCCACCGCGAGGAGTCGTGCGGGGGCCACTTCCGCGTGGAGCACCAGACGGAGGAGGGCGAGGCGGCGCGCGACGACGAGCACTTCTCGTACGTGGCGGCGTGGGAGTGGAAGGGCGCGGGCGAGCCGCACGCGCTGAACAAGGAGCCGCTCACGTTCGACTACGTGCACCCGACGCAGAGGAGCTACAAGTAGTGAACCTCACGCTCAAGGTGTGGCGTCAGGCCGGCCCCGACGCCCCAGGACGCTTCGAGACGTACCAGGCCACCGAGGTCACCGAGGACATGTCGTTCCTCGAGGTCCTCGACGTGGTGAACGAGCGGCTGATCGCGCAGGGCACCGAGCCGATCGCGTTCGATCACGACTGCCGCGAGGGCATCTGCGGCTCCTGCGGCGTCATGATCAACGGCCAGGCGCACGGGCCCGGCTTCCGCACCGCGACCTGCCAGCTGCACATGCGGCTGTTCCGCGACGGCGACGAGATCATCGTCGAGCCGTGGCGCGCCGCGTCGTTCCCGCTGATCCGCGACCTCGTGGTCGACCGCTCGCCGTTCGACCGCATCATCGAGGCGGGCGGCTACATCTCCGTGAACACGGGCTCCGCGCCCGAGGCCAACCTGATCCCGGTGCCGAAGGACGTCTCCGACGCGGCGATGGACGCGGCGGAGTGCATCGGCTGCGGGGCCTGCGTGGCCGCGTGCCCGAACGGCGCGGCGTCGCTGTTCACGGCCGCGAAGCTCCAGCACCTCAACCTGATGCCGCAAGGCCAGGCCGAGCGCTGGAAGCGCACCGAGGCGATGGTCGAGACGATGGATCAGTACTTCGGCTCGTGCACGAGCCACGGCGAGTGCCAGTACGCGTGCCCGAAGGGCATCAGCATCGACTTCATCGCCTACATGAACCGCGACTACATCAAGGCGAAGACGAAGAACCGCAGGCTGAGCGGCCAGGGCCTGAGCACGTAGGGCGGAGGCGAGCAGGGGGCGTCGGTCCGCTGTTTCCGGGCGCGGCCCCACCGTTCCGCGGACACGCGCCTACTTCGCCGCCTGTCGCAGGCTCAGTGCCAGCGTGCCGACGACCCCCAGGGGGATCAGCGCCTCCCCCAGCGTCGGGACGCCGCCGCGCACCGTGAGGTACGCGACGAGCAGCACGGCCGGTCCGCCGACCGCCAGGATCTTCGAGTCGCCGACGATGAAGTCGTACCAGAACGCGCCGAAGCCGCGAATCCTGCGCATGATCACGACGCCACCTCCGGCTCCACCTGCGCCGTCGCGGGCTGCGCCGCGCGGCGCGCGAGCATGGTCGAGGCCGCCCACGCGAACAGCCCGTACAGTACGACGAGCCCGAGGATCATCGCGTCGCTTCCGGCCCACCGGACGCCGACGCCCTCCCCGATCCAGAAGCTGCCGAACGCCGTCAGCAGCGTGCCGACCGCGAACTTGAGGTCGTTCTCGGGCACGCGCGCCAGCGGCGCTCGCACGACCACGCCCACCGCGAGCACCAGCACCATCGCCGCCAGCGCGCCGAGACCGGTGAGCACGAAGGCGTTGACCGCCAGGTCGTGATGCGCGTTCGCGCCGAACGTGACCACGATGAACGCAACCTCGAGCCCCTCGAGGAACACGCCCTTGAACGAGAGCGTGAAGCCCGCCCAGTCGAAGCCGTCGACCGGCCCGTCGATCGCGAACTCGCGCATGTCGCGCTCGAAAATCAGGTCCTCGTCGTGCAGCGCCTTCAGCCCGGCGCGACGCTGGATCGCCTTGCGCAGCCACTGCATCCCGAAGATCACGAGCAGCAGGCCGACGACGACCTGCAGCACGCTGATCGGGATCAGCACGAGCGCCGGCCCGAGCGCGGCGACCACGATGATCAGCAGCCCGGCGGCGGCCGCCACGCCGACGGCCGCGGCGCGCCAGCCGTGCGTGAGGCCGACCGCGAGCACGATCGTAAACGCCTCGACGACCTCGACGGTCGATGCGAGGAACGACGCCAGTACCAGCAGCAACATGCTCACGAGCCGCCCCCGCTCCGGATGCTCCCACCCCTGCGCATCATGATCGACAGTCCTCTCTGTAGGCCCGGTCGAGATAGGCCTGCAACCGCTCCTCGGCGTCGGTCACCGCCGCGCGCGCCTCCGCGTGGGCCGGCAGGTCGCCGCCGCCCCGGTTCGCGACCAGCGCGAGCTGGCGCCGCACCTTGTTCAGCTCCTCTTCGAGGCTCTCGACCTCCGCGTAGCGGAAGTCGCCCTCGTCCTCTTCCCGGCCGATGTGCGCGACGAGCTTGCGCGCGCTCTTCACGACCTGCGCGTACTCGTCGAGGCGCGCGGCCTCGAACTTCGCGCGCAGCGCGCCCGCGTCGACCGCGGTGAGCGCCGTCGCGCGGAACGCGATCGCCTCGCCGCCGCCGTCGGTGATGCGCGCGACCACCGACGAGAGCGCCTCCCGGTTCGCGTCGGTCGCCGGCAGCGCGTAGAGCCCGTAGCCCAGCGGCACCGCCCCGTGCTGCTTCAGCGCGCGCCAGGTGGCGACGCGCAGCGCGCTCGGGTGCGTCGGGACGTGGTAGGAGACGAGCAGCCAGCCCTCGCGCGTCGTCTGCTCCTGCATGTAACGAATGATACATGGGCGGGGCGGGCGCGTGATGGGGCCCGTTCGCCGTAAGGCGCACAGGAGTGCACAGGGTTCGGCGCGGGCCGCCCGGGGATCGTCGGGGGGTCGAGTGGTAGGGTGGAAGGACAGCTAACTTTCCCGTGAACGTCAGCCGTTGCGGGTCCGCTCCACCGCGCGGGCGGAGCCATTGCCGCGAGCGGAGCCGTAGTGAGCATCGAGTCCACGAGCCGACGGTCCGCCGCCCGCGGACACGAGCACGATCACCCCGACCACGCCACCGTCGCGACGGCGCCCTCCGGCGCAACCCCACCCTCCGCACCGCCCCCGTCGCGCGGCCGCGCATTCGCGTCGTCGATGTTCGACTCGCTCGGGCACCGCGGCTTCCGCTGGTTCTTCGCGGCGATGATGGGCCAGATGGCCTCGCTGAACATGCAGATGCTCGTGCGCGGCTATCTCGTCTACCAGCTCACGGGGTCGTACGCGGACCTCGGCGTCGTCTCGTTCGCCGGCGCGGCGCCGATGATCGTGCTCTCGCTGCACGGCGGCGTGCTCGCCGATCGCGTGCGCAAGAAGAAGTACGTGGTGATGGCGGGGCAGTTCCTGAGCGCGGTCAACGCGCTCTGGATCGCCGTGTTCATCGTGATGGGGATGCTGAGCTACCCGGCGCTGCTCGTCGCGGCGGTGCTGCAGGGCATCATCATGGCGCTGATGATGCCGGCGCGGCAGGCGATGATCCCCGAGATCGTCGGCATGAAGCGGCTGATGAACGCGGTGGCGCTCAGCTCCGCCGGCATGAACTCGATGCGCATGCTGGCGCCCGCCCTCGGCGGGTACCTGCTTGCGATCTTCAGCCCGTCGCTCGTCTATTTCCTGATGACGGCCGCATACCTGTGGGCGACGGTCGCGCTGATCAAGGTGCCCGGCGACCCGGACCCGGCGTTCTACGCGGACCGCGACGCGGACGACGAGCGACCGCGCCACGCGGGCCAGGAGAAGAGCGCGGCGGGGCTGCTCGACGGGCTGCGCTACATCCGGAGCGAGCCGACGGTCCGACTGCTCCTCGGCGTCAACGTGCTGCTGATCCTGATGTCGATGCCGTACCTGTTCCTGCTCCCGGGCTTCGTCTCGAGCGTGCTTCACGAGGGACCGGCGAAGCTCGGGGTGCTGCTGAGCCTGACGGGTGGCGGCTCGCTGCTGGGCGCGCTGGTGATCGCCGGCCTGCCGCCGAAGCGCCGGGGGCTGCTCTACCTGCTCACGTCCCTGTTCCAGGGTGTCATGTTGATCGTCTTCTCCTGGTCGACGTGGTTCTGGCTGACCGCCCCGGTGATGGCGCTGATGGGCATCGGCCAGGCCGGGCGCCAGTCGTACAGCCAGGTGCTGGTGCAGTCCTACACCGACGACGATCACCGGGGCCGCGTGATGAGCGTCTACATGCTGCAGTTCGGGCTGACGTCGCTGGGCACGTTCATCGTCGGCGTGCTCTCGTCGATCTTCGGGGCGCAGGCCGCGCTCGGTGGCACCGCCGTGCTGATGGTCGTGATCGCGCTCTCGGTGCTCGCCTTCTCGCCCCGCATGCGCAGCCTCGACTGAGCCTTGCTCTCGCCGACCGGCGCGGGCCCCTCGCGGCGCCAGCGCCGGCGACACCATCGTGCGCGATCGTGATAATCGCATGGATCGTGACTATCTTGAGATGCTGCGGTATTCTCGCACCGCGGCCGTACCCTCGATCGCGATGGCCTACCACCCGCCGACCCGCGCCGCCGTCCCGCCCGCGCAGCCGGTCCTCGTCTACGACGGGTCGTGCCCGTTCTGCACGTGGGTCGCGCGCTTCGCGCAGCGCCACGCGCGGCTGCCGCTCGCGGTCGTGCCGTTCCAGGACGTCTACGGCCGCGGCTGGCTGACTGCGCTCAGCGAGCACGAGGTGGCAGCGATGGCGCACCTCGTGCTCCCGGGCGGCCGCGAGTACCACGGCGGCGAGAGCGTCACGCGCACCCTGCGCATGCTGCCGGGCGGCGCGCTCGCGGGGCTGCTGGACCTCCCCCTCGCCTGGCGCCTGCGGGAGGCCGGCTACGCCGTCGTCAGCCACGCACGCCCGTTGCTCGCGCGTGCTTTCCGCTGACGCCGGAGACCGCTCGCGCCGCTCGGTACGATCGATCCGTGACCGCCCCACTCGACGCACCCGCGAGGAGGCCCCGATGACCATCGGCATGCTCGTCGCCGACATGTTCGAAGACCCCGAGCTCATCTACCCGTACTACCGCCTGCAGGAGGCGGGATTCGACGTCCGCCTGATCGGCCGCGAGGCCGGCCACGCCTACACCGGCAAGCACGGCTATCCTGTCACCTCCGACGTCGCCTCCGCCGACGTCGACGCCGCCGGGCTCGAGGCGCTCGTGATCCCCGGCGGCTACGCGCCGGACCACATGCGCCGCGACGAGCGCATGGTCGCCCTCGTGCGCGCCATGCACGCCGCCGGCAAGCCGGTCGCCGCGGTCTGCCACGCGGCGTGGATGCTCGCGTCGGCCGAGGTGGTGGCCGGCCGCCGCGTCACGTCGTTCCCGTCGATCCGCGACGACCTGCGGCACGCGGGCGCCGAGTGGGTGGACGAGCCGGTCGTCGTCGACGGCAACCTCGTGACGTCGCGCGCGCCGGGCGACCTGCCGGACTTCACGCGTGGGCTGCTCGGCGTGCTCGCCGGCGGCCGCGAGCCCGCAGGGGCGCGCTGAGCGGGACCGCGGGCGGCGCACCGGAGAGGCAGGAACGCATGCGCATCCTCGTGCCCGTCGACGGCTCGGCGCTCTCGCAGTCGGCGATCGCCTACGCGGAGGACATCGCCCGCGGCTGCGGCCAGCCGTCGCAGCTGGTGCTGCTCACGGTGGGGGAGGCCGTTGACGACCTCGAGGCGCCCGGCAAGCGTGCCGAGCTCGAGCGCCGGCTCAACGAGCGCATCGCCGCGCTCCGCGACGTCGAGGGGATCGGCTACTTTGCAGTGGACGGCGAGCCCGCGCGCGTGATCGCCGACGCCATCCGCGAGAAGGACGTCGACCTCGTGGTGATGGCCACGCACCGGCGCAGGGGCGTCAGCAAGATGATGTTCGGCAGCGTCTCGGAGGACGTGCTCGACGCGGTGAACGTGCCCGCGATCCTCGTCCGCCCGGGCGTGGTGCCGGGCGAGCCGGAGCCGCTGCTCTAGCACGCGAGCGGCGGCGCCGGGCGGGATCGGCAGGGGTGCGTGCACGAAGGTCCGCTGCCCGCTCCGCCGCCGCGCCACCGCTTCGTCACGCTGCGCAACCGTGTGCTCGGCGGCTACTTGCGCCGCTGGGTCGTGCTCGGCGTGCTGATTGGCATCGCCGCCGGCGTCGGCGCGATCCTCTTCTCCGCCGCGATCCACCTCGCCACACACCTCTTCCTGGAGCTCGGCGCCGGCTACGTGCCGCCGCTGCCGCGCGGCGAGGCGCTGACGAGCACGCCGGTCGGGCCCACGCGTCGCTGGCTGCTGCCCGTGATCGTGGGCGCGGGCGGGCTGCTGAGCGGCGTGATCGTGTTCACGCTCGCTCCCGAGGCCGAGGGCCACGGCACCGACGCCGCGATCAAGGCGCTGCATGAGACGGCCGGCCGCATCCGCCCGCGCATCCCGGCGGTGAAGCTCGTCGCCTCCGCGATCACGATCGGCTCGGGCGGCAGCGCGGGCCGCGAGGGCCCGACCGCGCAGATCTCCGCCGGCTTCGCGTCGTGGCTGGGCGAGCTGCTGCGCCTCGACCAGCGCGACCGCCGCACGGCGATCGCGGTCGGCATCGGCGCCGGGATCGGCTCGATCTTCAAGGCGCCGTTCGGCGGCGCGATCCTCGGCGCCGAGGTGCCCTACCGGCGCGATTTCGAGGCGTCGGCGATCATCCCGGGCTTCATCGCCTCGGCGATCGGCTTCACGATCTACGCCGTGTGGTCCGGTTTCTCGCCGATCTTCGGCCAGTCCGGCTTCACCTTCTCCGACCCGCTGGCGCTCATCTGGTACACCGTGCTCGGCGTCGCGTGCGGGGTCGTCGGGCGCGTCTACGTCCTGTCGTTCTACCGCACGCGCGACTTCTTCCGCCGGATCCCGCTCCCCCCGCACGTGAAGCCCGCGATCGCCGGCCTCGTGGTCGGCGTCATCGCGATCTGGCTGCCCCAGGTGACCGGCACCGGCTATGGCTGGCTCCAGTACGCGATCGACGGCAACACCGCCCGCCTCGCCTACGGCACGATGCTGCTGCTCGTCGTCGCGAAGATCGTGGGCACGTCGCTCACCATCGGCTCCGGCGGCAGCGGCGGCGTCTTCGCGCCGGGGCTGGTCATCGGCGGGGCGCTCGGCGGGGCGCTGTGGGCCGTCCTCTCGACGGGCCACGCCTTCGCGCTCACGCCGACCGCGGGGCCGTTCGTCATCGTCGGCATGATGGCGCTGTTCGGGGGCATCGCGAATGCGCCGGTGGCGGTCACGTTGATGGTCGTCGAGATGACGGGCGAGTTCAGCATGATCGTGCCGGCGATGCTCGCGGCGTCGATGGCGTACCTCGTCAGCGGGCAGGTCAGCATCTACGAGAGCCAGGTCGCCACGCGCGAGCAGTCGCCGTCGCACCGCCGCGAGATCGAGACCACGCTGCACGCCGGCCTCACCGTCGGCGACGTCATGCTGCCCGATCCCCAGACCGTTGCGCCCGGCAGCCCACTCGACGCGGCGGAGCACCTGATGGAGGCATCCCGCCTGCGCGCCCTGCCCGTCGTCGAGGAGGGGCGGCTCGTCGGCATGTTCACCATCCTCGACCTCCTCCGCGCGCGAGAAGCCGGTCAGGCGAGCGTCGGCGAGTCGATGTCGCGCGAGGTGATCACGGCGTCCACGGTGGAGAGCCTGCGCGACGCTCACGCACGCATGGCGGACGCCGACGTGCTCCAACTGCCGGTCGTCGATCCCGGCGCGCCGGATCGGCTGGTCGGCATGCTCGATCTCGAGGAGGTCGCGGAGGCGATCGACGAGACGTAAGCGGCCGCACGCCAACTTCCGGCTCGTGATATGACACTTGCAACATCGTTGCAGATCGACGGGACTCGGGGATCGCCCTCTTCCCTCCGGACGCCCACGTTCGCTAGCGTTGGCCTCGGCTCGCGGCACCAGAGTCCGAGGCGCCGACCGGCGTGGGAGCGCGGCCGGAGCCGGGGTTGTGTGCGTCTGTGAGGCTCGATGTGTGGGAGACGTGCGGCAGGCATGCCCCATGCCGGCGGAGACCGGTCCGTATAGGCAGAGTGGAGCCATGAAGAACGCACCCACGCAGACTGCGCGCATCCTCGTGGTCGACGACGATCCCGCAATCCGCTCCATGCTCGAAGCCGTGTTCACCGACGAGGGCTATGACGTCGGTACGGCGGGCGACGGCTCCCAGGCCCTCGACAGCGTCCAGGCGGAGCGTCCCGACGTCATCGTGCTCGACCTGATGATGCCGGTGATGGACGGCGTCACGTTCTACCGCGAGTTGCGCAGCCGCATCGGCGACGCAGCGGCGCCGGCGGTGATCGTCGTCACGGCGCGCCGCATCACGGACGAGACGCGCCGCTCGCTCCCCGGTGCCGCCTCGATCATCGCCAAGCCGTTCGACCTCGACGAGTTGCTGGAACGGGTGGAGGAGCAGCTCCGGCGCCCCGGCGGCGCGTAACCCAACTCCTCTGCGGCTTCCCATGTACTACGGCGATACCGTATCATCTTGTTCTGACGCATCACCTCAGCCGGCGGCGCGTTCAGCGGCCGGCACAGGCGCGCCTCTCGCGGGATCGCCCGTAGAAGGAACCCCTCGATGTATCGCCACCCCCGCGAGGGGGTCCAGCGCACGTTCCGCGCGCTGAGCAACCCCAACTACCGCCTCTTCTGGTTCGGCCAGCTCGTCTCCGTCACCGGCACCTGGATGCAGAGCATCGGCCAGGCATGGCTGGTGCTCCGGCTGACGAACTCCCCGCTGGCGCTCGGTCTCGTCACGACCATCCAGTTCACGCCGATCCTCGCGTTCTCGCTGTTCGGTGGCGTGATCGCCGACCGCTTCCCGAAGCGCCGGATCCTGCTCGTGACGCAGAGCGTGATGCTCGCGCAGGCCGCCGTGCTCGCGGTGCTCACGTCCACGGGGCTCGTGCGCGTGGAGTACGTCTACGTGCTCGCCGCCGTGCTCGGCATCGCGTCCGCCATCGACAACCCGACACGGCAGGCGTTCGTGGTGGAGATGGTCGGTCCCGAAGACCTCCCGAACGCCGTGGCCCTCAACTCGACGCAGTTCAACGCGGCGCGCATCGTCGGTCCCGGCCTCGGCGGGGCGACCATCGCGCTGATCGGCATCGCCGGCACGTTCTACCTGAACGCCGTCTCGTACGTCGGCGTGCTCGCGGCGCTGTTCATGCTGCGCCCGGATCGGCTGCTCGCCCCGCCCGCGCGGGCCCACGGTCGCATGCTGCGCCAGATCGGCGAGGGACTGCGGTACGCCGTCGGTACGCCGGACATCGCGATCGTCCTGATCATGATGGGCATCCTGGGGACCTTCGGGTACAACTTCACGGTCCTGCTCCCGTTGATCGCGAAGTACGTGCTGCGCGCCGGCCCGCTCGGCTTTGGGGCGCTCACCTCCGCGATGGCGGTCGGCTCGCTGGTCGCATCGGTCTGGATCGCGTACCGCGGCCGCGCCACCGAGCGCACGCTGTTCATCGGCGCGTCCGGCTTCAGCCTGGCGCTCGTCGCGGTCGCCTGCTCGCGCTGGTGGCCGGCGACGCTGCCGCTGCTGGTCGTGCTGGGCCTGTTCAGTATCCTGTTTACAGCGACCGCGAACACCCGCCTCCAGCTCACCGCGCCGGCCGCCCTGCGAGGACGCGTCATGAGCATCTACATGCTGCTCTTTGCCGGTAGCACTCCCATCGGGAGCGTGATCGTCGGTTCGCTGGCCGAGCGCCAGGGCGTCCAGCTCGCGACTGTCGAGATGGGGATGGTCTGCATCGCCGGCGTCGCGATCGCGCTCGGCTACCGCCGCCATGCGCGCCGCGCCGCGTCCGCCACCGCCGCCGCCACGAGCGACGCGCCCGAGCTCACCACCGCGGGCACCGGGAGCGCCGCATGAGCGACCGCGTGCCGCCGACCGACCGCGAGCCGGCGGAGGGCGGCACGCCGTCCGAGCAACCGCGCACGGCCTTCGGGCGCACCGAGTGGCGGCTGATCTCGGTCGGCTTCCTGATCTACCTCGCCGTCGTCACCGCGCTGCTCGTGGTCGACGGCTACTTCCCGACGATCGATCTGCTCGCGCTGGCGTTCTTCCCGCTTGCCATCGTGATGCGGCGCGGCAAGACGTTCCTCGCGGACTGGATCCCCTTCGCGCTCCTGCTGCTCGCGTACGAGGAGTTCCGCGGCCTGTCGCTGCACTGGGACGGGCACATCCACGTCGGCGACATCGCGTCGCTCGAGCGCCTGCTCTTCGGGACGCCGATCCCGACCGTGCGGCTCCAGCACCTGCTGTACGTGCCGGGCCACGTCGGTCCCATCGACGTCTTCGCCACCGGACTGTATTTCGTGCACTTCGTCGGCGTGCTCGGCCTCGCGTTCTGGCTCTGGCTGCGCCACGACCGGCGCACCTACTGGCGCTACGTCCTCGCCGTCCTCGTGCTCTCCTACCTGGGCTTCGCGACCTACGCGATCTTCCCGGCGATGCCGCCGCGGCTGGCCTACGCGCAGGGTGCCGTGCAACCGCTCACCGATGTCTTTGCGTACACGGTCGGCCACTTCGTCCTCTTCAGACCGTTCTTCACCGTCTACCAGTGGATCGATCCCAACCCGTACGCCGCGATGCCGTCACTGCACATCGGCTATCCGTTCCTCGTGTTCCTCGTGGCGACGCGGCTGTGGCCGGGGCGCTGGTCCTGGCTCACCGTCCTCTACCCGGTGCTGATGACCTTCGCGGTCGTCTACATGGGTGAGCATTATGTCGTCGACTGCGTCGCCGGCTCGCTGTACGCGATGCTCTCGTTCTGGCTCGTGTGGGACGCGCCGTCCGCCGTTCGGCGCTGGCGCGCTCGCGTCTCGATGGGCGGCGTACGCGGAGGCATGGCGCGTCCCGCAGCCGTCGCCGTCGAGGTCGAAGACGACGACCGGGTGCAGCCGCTCGGCGCCGAGCCCGGTCCGCGGCGCATCGACCGCGCGCCGGCGAACACGCACGCGCGGCGCCCCGCCGCGCGACGCCGCGACCACTGAGGCAGCCCACCGCTGCGGCGGATCCCGAGCGCGGGCCGTCCGCTCGGCCTGCTGGTCACCCTCGGCGAGGACCTCCGCCACTGCGCGCGCTTGCCGTCGCGCGGCATCATGCGAAGAGAGCGCGCGCACGGCCCTGCAGCGCCGCGTGGTCACGGAAAGGCGCCGCCACATGCCGAAGTCGACCGTCATCGCCGCCAGCGACCTCATGGGCGATCGTGTCACGAATATCGCGGGCGAGCCGCTGGGCTGGATCGAGGACGTGGTGCTCGACCTGGAGCATCGCCGCGTCGCGTACGCGATCCTCTCGTTCAACGAGCAGCTCGGACAGCCTGGGAAGCGCTTCGCCGTGCCGTGGTCGCTCTTCCGGCTGAGCGACGACCGGGACACCCTCCTGCTCGACATCGAGCGCGACGTGCTGCTGCGGGCGCCCGGCTACGCGCGGGACGAGGTGCCGGACTTCGCCGATCGGGCGTGGGGTCAGGAGATCCACGGTCACTACGGCGAGCCGACGTACTGGTAGCGGCCCGCTCAGGCCGGCCCGAGGGCGCGCTCGGACGCGATTCGCCGCACCACGCGCCCCGGCTCCTCCAGCCGGCGCGAGAAGCGGTCCCACGGCTCAGCCCCGATGGCTGTCCGTACGGCGATGAGGGTCCTCATCGCTGGTCCATCCGCGCGCATGCTCGCGATTCGTGCCATCGGCGAAGGTGATCGCAGGGGGTATCCTCCCGAAAGGTCGCAGCGCTGAGGAAGGACGCCCGATGGCCGACTCCCGCCTCGCCGACAGCGTCCTCGAGCGTCGCTTGCGGCAGCAAGCCCTCGTGGCCGAGCTCGGTGAACGGGCGCTCACGACGCCCGAGCTCGACGAGTTCCTCAACGACGCGGCGCGCCTGATTGCGAACCACCTCGACGTCGAGTTCGTGAAGATTCTCCAGCGCTTGCCGGGAAGCCAGGAGCTCCTGCTGCGCGCCGGCTACGGCTGGCACGAGGGGCTGGTCGGCTCCGCCATCCTCCCGGGCGGGCTGGACTCGCAGGCCGGCTATGCGCTCGCCTCGGATCAGCCCGTGATGGTGGAGGATCTCGCAAGCGAGCGGCGCTTCCACAGCGCGCAGCTGCTGCTCGATCACGACGTCGTCTCCGGCATCAGCGTGTTGATCCGCGGCCCGCGCAAGTCGTTCGGCGTCGTCGGCGCGCACACCCGGGAGCGCCGCACCTTCACGCAGGATGACGGCAACTTCCTGCAGGCGGTTGCGAACGTGCTCGGCGCAGCGATCCACCTCCGCCAGCACGCGAGCGCGCAGGACCTGCTCTCGGAGGCCACGGCGCTCCTCAGCAACTCGCTCGAGTACGAGGAGACCCTGCGCGCCTTCGCGCAGCTGCTCGTGCGGCGCATGGCCGACTGGGCGGCCGTGCACCTCGTCGACGACGACGGCAACGTCCGGGAGCTGGAGATCGCGCACCGCGACCCCCGGCTCGTCGAGCGCGTGCGTCGCCTGCGCCGCGACTACGGCGAGGCGCGCGGCACCCGCCAGGGCCTGCAGAACGTGATCCGCACCGGCCAGCCGGAGGTTTACTCGACCATCCCCTCCGGCACGCTCGAGACGCAGGCCCGCGACGCCGAGCACCGCGAGCTGCTCGAGATCCTCGCGATCCGCTCCGCGCTCCTGCTGCCGATGGTCGCGCGCGGCCGCACGATCGGCGTGATCGAGATGGTGTCGAGCCACCCGCAGCACCGCTATGGGCACGAGGACATCACCCTCGGTATGGAGCTCGCCTCGCGCGCCGCATTCGCCGTCGACAACGCGCGCAACTACCGGCTCGCGCAGGAGACCGCGGACGTGCGCGAGGCGTTCCTCTCGTCCGTCTCGCACGAGTTGCGCACGCCGCTCACGAGCGTGCTCGGGTACTCCTACCGGCTCTCCCGCCGTGCCGACCAGTTCGACGAGCAGACGCGGGCGGACATCGAAACGCTCGCCGCCGAGGCGCGGCGCATGCGCACGACGCTCGACACGCTGCTGAACCTCGCGGACCTCGAGTCCGGCCGCGTCGAGCTGGCGCCGGAGCCCGTCGAGCTGCGCCACCTGCTCGACGAGGAGGTGCAGGCGATGCTGCGCCGCTTCCCCAGCGTGCGGGTCGATCGCGTCTACCCCGACGGCCCGCACATCGCGCTCACCGACCCGGATCGCATTCGCCAGATCGTCGGCAACCTGCTCGACAACGCCGCGAAGCACGGCGGCCCGGCGCCGCACATCACGCTCACGCTGACGGCCGAGGACCGCCGGACGACCATCGCGGTCCGCGACCGCGGGCCCGGCGTCGCCCCCGAGCTGCGCTCCAGCATCTTCGGCCGCTTCGTGCGCGGCGAGTCCTCGCGCAAGGTGCGCGGGATGGGGCTCGGGCTCTACCTCTCGCAGCTGATCGCCGCGCGACTCCATGCCGACCTCATCCTCCGCGAGCCCGTCGGCGGCGGCGCGGAGTTCGTCGTCCGGCTGCCGCTCACCCGCGAGGTCCTGCTCAACGAAGACTGACCCGCCGCGTGGGTCACCCACGTTCGCGCGACCCGAACGGATGGCCCGATGGCCGACGACGTCCCGACCACGCTGCCGATGGCGGGCTGGCGCGCCTGCGACGCCTGCGGCGACCGCCCGCTCGCCGCGCCCGCGGAGGGGCTGCTCTCCGTGCCGGTCGCCCTGGTCGACGGGCGCCGCGCCGCCGTGGCGGCCGGCGCGGAGCCGTCGCCGGCGCTCGTCACGTGGGAGTGGGGCCACCGCGAGTGCTTCCCCGGTCGCGAGCCGCCCTACGCCGTCGACGGCGCGGCCGTGGACACGCTGCCGCGCATGATGGCGCGCACGCTCGACTACCTCGGCGTCGACTGGTTCCTGGACACTGCCTGGGAGGACGCCGTGCGGCGCTTCTACGCGCTGCCCGACGACTGACTCCTCCCCGCGCCGCGCTGCGCTCAGCGACCGATCGCGGACTGCCCCGTCACGTTCGTGTACCCGGAGACGAAGTCCTGCACGCGGTGCGCCTCCGGTTCGAACATCTGCCGTTCGACCGTGCCCAGGTCGTTGCAGAGCACGTGCAGTGATACCGAGGCGTCGCGCGACGTCGTCACCACCTGGTGGATGTCGTGGTCCGGGTACTGCAGCGGCGTGAGCTCGCCGAGCGCCACGCTCGTCTCGGACACGAGGTCGAGCGCGGCGTAGCCGGGCCGTGAGCGGTCATCGGTGCGGCGGAACATCCGCTCAACCTGCCCGCCCTGCACGAGGCCGACCCAGCCGCTCGTGAGGTGGTTGTGCACCTTCGTCATCTCGCCCGGCGGCACGACCATCGTGAAGATGCAGAGGTCCGGGTCCTGCGACCGGTAGACGGCCCAGGTGGCCGTCGCGCCGGGCACCGGTTTGCGGTACGCCTCGGCGATCCAGGTCGGGTCCTCCAGCAGCCGCTCCGTTGGCCCCCGCAGCGCGTCGAGCAGCCCGGGCGCCTCACCTTCGCGCGCGACGACGTTGCGGAAGTCCTCGACGAAACGCCGCAGCACCGGCTCGACCGGCTCGATGTAGTACGTCTGCGGAGCCATGCGCTCGTCCCTCTCGTTCTCGGTGTGAGCGCGGCGGTGTCGCGCGTGCCACGCTTCGCGCGGCCGGTGTGGGCGCGCTCAGTCCAGCGGAGGCTGACCTTCGCCGCGCGCCGCCGCGAGCTCCGCCGAGGTGTCGCGCAACCGCCGCGCGATCGCCTTGAGCAGCTGGATCGCCACGGCCGGGTTCGCGCGGATCTCCGACTGGAAGTCCCACTCGGTGAGTGCGAGACACTCGAGGTCGCTCGTCGCCGTGATCGTGGCGCTGCGCGGGAAGCTCTCGAACAGCGCCAGGTCGCCGAAGAACGAGCCCGGGCCGTACTCGGCCAGCTTCGTCTCGCCCTTCGTCGCCTGGGCCTGGCCGGAGACGATGATGAACATGGCGACGCCGCGCTCGCCCTCCTTGACGATCGTCGAGCCGGCCGCGAAGTGCCGCTCGACCGCCGCGCGCGCGAGGCGCTCGAGATCGGACCGGCCCACCTGTGAGAACAGCGGCACCGCGGCCAGGGCCGTCGCCTTCTGCGCGGCATCCATCATCGAGCTCCTTGTCCGAGCAGCGCTTGAGCGCGGAGACTAGGGACCGCCGCCAACGGCCGTCAAACGGCCACGCGTGCCCGCACCGCGCGACGACGGGAGGACCGTGGCCACGCCCGCGCAGCTCACGATCCACGGCACCCGCGGCTCCTCGCCCGTCTCCGGCCCCGCCAGCGCCCGGTACGGCGGCCACACGACGTGCCTGGAGATCAGCAGCACCGGCGCGCCGGTGCTGCTGATCGACGCCGGCTCCGGTCTGCTCAGCGTGGACACCGCAGGGCGGACCGACTTCACGATCCTCTTCACCCACTTCCACTGGGATCACATCCAGGGGCTGCCGTTCTTCGAGCCACTGCTCGACGCGGGCGCGCACCTCACCTTTGTCGGACGCGCGCCCGCCGGGCTCTCGCTGCACGACGCGCTCGCCGGGCCCGTCCGCCCGCCCTGGTTTCCCGTCGCCTTCGACGACACGCCGTCGCGCAAGACCTTCGTCGACCTGCCGGACCGCCTCGCGGTGGGCCCCTTCGCGATCGATCACGAGGCGCTCTCGCACCCGGACGGCGTCACCGGCTACCGCGTCGCAGCGGGTTCGACGACGCTCGTCTTCGCCACCGACGTGGAGCCGGGCGACGCCGCCGCGGATGCGCGCCTGGTGGCGCTCGCCGCCGGCGCGGGCGTGCTCGTGCACGACGCGCAGTACACGCCGGGCGAGTTCACGACGACGCGCGCCGGCTGGGGCCACAGCACGTGGGAGCACGCGACGGCGGTCGCCATCGCGGCCGGCGTCGGGCGCCTCGTCCTCACGAGCCACGACCCCCGCCGAGCAGACGCCGAGATCGACGAGATCGCCGAGCAGGCGCGCGCTCGCTTCGCGGCGACCGAGGCGGCGTACGACGGGATGACGATCGCGCTCTGACCGCGCGCCACGGAAGCGCGGCGGGCCGGGTCAGCGGAAGCGCTGGTCCAGCCGCGCCGGGCGCGTCGGGTCGCCAAAGCCCTCGCCCGAGATCGCGTGCACCCGGTACTCGATGCCGTGCTTGTCCCAGCCGGACCACGCCTGGTCGGCCATCGCGCCGACCCCGTCGGCGCCGGTCAGCGCGCCGAGGGCCTCGTGCGTTGCGAGCACCTGGCCGGCGTTCCCGAACTCGAGGATCCGCTGCAGCACGTTCACGCCGGGGCCCACGAAGTTGAGGTCGCCCCCCGGGTCGTACACCGTCAGCACCGGCCCGGAGTGCATCGCCATGCGCGCGCCGATGCCGCCGCCCAGCCCGAGGTTGCGCCCCAGCGTGTCGAACAGCTGCCGCAGCGCGAGGTTGATCCCGATCATCGCGTCGAACAGCGGCGTCGCGGCGAGCGCCCCGTCGAGCACGAGGATCAGGCCGTCGCCGGTCGAGATCGCGGTCCACAGCGCGCGGCGCACCGGCTCGATGCTCGCGACCACGTGCTGCGTCAGCGAGTTCAGCAGCCGCACCGCCGTGCGCTGGTGCTCCTGCCGCATCAGCGTGAAGTTCACGATGTCGACGCCGAGCAGCACCGCCTCCGGCCGGCGCGCCACCGGCACGCGGTCGGCGCCGAGCTGCGAGCGCTCGCGCCGCGCGCCGACGTAGTCGAGCAGGTAGTCCCACAGCACGCCGATCGCGCGCTCGTGCGCGCTGTCGAGCTCGCCCTCGCGGCGCCGCAGCATGAAGTACGGGCGGAACGGCGCGTGCACGATCGGCACGACGTCGACCTGACCGCGCGGGACCGTCACGTCCCACAGCACGGAGTTGGGGACGATCGCGACGAGGTCGTCGCCGCCCGACACGCCGCCGACGAGCGCCTCGTTCGCGCGCTCCTCTTCGAGCAGCACGCACCCGTCGGGCCCGATGCGCCCGTCCGCGACCAGCCCGCCGAGCAGGTGCTCGAAGATGTAGACGTTCACCCCCGCGCCGCGCTCGCGCATCAGCAGGCGGTGGTCGCCGAGGTGCAGGAGCAGGTCCTTGAGCTCGGGGTAGCGGACGTACGGTCCCCACGCGCGAAGCGCCGCGAGCCGCGGGTGCGCGTCGTCGCTGCACATCACCAGCGAGAACGTGTCGGCGCCGATCACGACGCGCTCGTACGCCTCCGTCGGGTACTCGGCGAGCGTGGGCTCCTCGGCGACGATCGCGACGTCGTAGGGCGTGCCGCGGTCGCCCGACAGCAACGCGTGCGCCTGGCGCGAGTTGACGCGCTGGATCTCGAGGTCGATCGGCTGCTCGACCTGGAACTGGCGGTCCCAGCCGGGCAGCAGGTGAATGTCCGGGATCTCGGTGATGGCGACGCGCACGAGCTGCGAACGATCGGGCATGGTCACAGTCTGGCACCGCCACCCCGCGGCCGCTCGCCCGCGTCCGCCCGCGGCGCGCACCGGGCCCGCGGCGCCGCGCCTCCCGCGGGATCATAACGCCGCGAATCGGAGAAGGCGGGCGAACTCGTTGCGCCCCGTCTTGCCCGCGAGTGCTCCGCCCGGTCACAATGGTGACCAGTTCCCCGATAGCTCAATCGGTAGAGCGGGCGGCTGTTAACCGCTAGGTTCGAGGTTCGAGTCCTCGTCGGGGAGCCATCTCACGCCAACCGCGCAGGGCCGGCCTCGTGCCGGCCCTGTTCGTAAGTCGAGGTTCGCGACGCGGGCGGCCGTGTCTGGATGCCGGGCTGGGATTCGAACCCAGACTCAAGGATCCAAAGTCCTCCGTGCTACCGTTACACCACCCGGCAGGGCTCCGCGCTCGACGCGATCGGAGCCTACCGCCCCCCTCTCGCCACCGTCATCCGTCGCGCCGGCCGGCGCCCGCGCTGCGCTATGCTCCGCGGCGTTGCCCGGCCGCGCGGGCGCGCGTCGCAGGAGGTGACATGGCCGAGACGATCTCCGCGGAAGACCTGCTCACGCGTCGCCGCATGCCGGTGCTGGACAGCGAGATGTCATACGTCGACATCGGCACCGGCGAGGCGATCGTCTTCCTGCACGGGAATCCGACGTCGTCGTACCTCTGGCGCAACGTGATCCCGCACCTCGAGCCGCTCGGGCGTTGCCTCGCCCCGGACCTCATCGGCATGGGGCGCTCCGGCAGAGCCGGGCATGGCTCGTACCGCTTCGTCGATCATGCCGCGTACCTCGACGCATGGCTCGACGCCGTCCGGCCCGGCGATCGCATCATCTTCGTCGTCCACGACTGGGGCTCGGCGCTCGGGTTCCACTGGGCGCGGCGGCACCCGGAGCGCGTTGCCGGCATCGCCTACATGGAGGCGATCGTGATGCCGGTGACGTGGGAGCAGTGGCCCCCGCGCCGGGCGTTCGAGCGCATGCGCGGCCCCGACGGCGAGCAGCTGGTGCTCGAGCAGAACTACTTCGTCGAGCGCATCCTGCCGAACTCCGTGCTGCGCGGTCTGACCGAGGAGGAGCTGGACGTCTACCGCGAGCCCTACCGCGAGCCGGGCGAGCGCCGTCGGCCCACGCTCGCATGGCCGCGCGAGATCCCGATCGACGGCGAGCCGGCGGACGTCGCGCAGATCGTGCGCGACTACGGCGCGTGGCTCGCAGAGAGCGACGTGCCGAAGCTGTTCATCGACGCCGATCCGGGGGCCATCCTCGTCGGCGACCAGCGGGCGTTCTGCCGCTCGTGGCCGAACCAGCGCGAGGTCACCGTGCCGGGCTCTCACTTCATCCAGGAGGACTCGCCCCACGCGATCGGCGAAGCGATCGCCGCGTGGTACCGCGAGGCCGTGGCGCCCTAGCCGGAGTGTCGCCGATGCCCGCGAACGCATCGCTCGCCGTCGTCAACGCGCGGCTCTGGGACGGGACCGGCCGCCCGCCGCAGGAGGGCGCAACCGTCGTCGTCGAGGACGGCCGCATCACCGCGGCCGGCCCCGGCGTGCCCGCGCCCGAGCGGATCGCACGGCTCGACGCGGGCGGCCGCTTCGTGATGCCCGGCCTCATCGACATGCACGTGCACGTGCTGCTGTCCGGCGGCGAGAGCTCGCTGCCGGCGTTCCTCGGCGCGGGTGTCACGACGGTGCGCGACGTCGGCGGCGCGCCCGACGTGCTGCTGCCCCTGCGCACCGCGCTCGCCGCCGGCAAGCGCACCGGGCCGCGGCTGTTCACGTACGGCCCGCTCCTCGACGGCGACCCGCCGATCTTTCCCGCCGGCACCGGCGTCGGCGTGATCGTGCACCCGCAGCCGCTGCGCACACCCGAGGAAGGCGTCGCGGCCGTGCGCGCGCTAATCGCGCGCGGCGTGGACGGGCTCAAGCTCTACGCCGGGCTGCGTCCCGATTTGGTCGCGGCGATGATCCGCGCGGTGGACGGCGCGGTGCCGGTCACGGGGCACCTCGGACGCACCTGGGCCAGCGAGGCCGTGGACGCGGGGATCGACTGCCTCGAGCACGTGCACGCGACCTGCTACCAGGACATCGCGCGACCGGAGGACCGGCACACGCGCGAGGGCGGCAACGGCGGCATGGCGAACTACTGGACGTGGCTGAACGCGGGCTGGGCGCGCGCCGACCTCGACGCCGATCACGTACAGCGCTTCATCGCGAGTCTCTCCGCGCACGACGTCGCGCTCAGCCCGACGACCGTGCTCGTGACGAACGGCATCGCCACCACGGAGTCGGCCGCGGAGCCCGGCCTGCCGTACACGCCGCGACCGATGGTTGAGGCGCGCGAGGAGCGCCAGCGCCGCATGCAGCAGCTGCGCGAGGAGGCGGAGCGCGCCGGCCGCCCGGGGCCCGCGGCGATGCAGCCCGACCGCGAGACCGGCCGCCGCGCCCGCGACCAGGAGCTCGCGTTCCTGCGCCGCGCCCATGCCGCGGGCGTGCGGATCGTGCCCAGCACCGACTGCGGCTCGCACACGGGGCTCGTGCCGGGTTTCTCGCTGCTCGCGGAGCTCGAGCTGCTCGCGGCTGCCGGCATCGCGCACGCCGACGTGCTGCAGGCTGCGACACGCGTCGCGGCCGAGGTGCTGCGGCACGCCGACGACATCGGCACGCTGGAGCCCGGCAAGCTCGGCGACATGCTGGTGGTGGACGGGGACCCGCTCCGCGACATGGCCGACGTGCGCCACACGTGGCGCGTCGTCCAGGGCGGCGTCGCCCACGACCCCGCCGCGCTGCTCGCGACGATCCCCACGTAGCGCACGGCCCCCAGCCGCTCGAACCCCGAACCGCCTGCAGCTAGAGCGCGACCACGCGGATCGTGCCGCTCTGCGTGCGCACGCGCACCGTCGGCGCATCCTTCGGCGGACGCTCGAGGTACCCAACCGGCAGCTCGGAGCGCACCGAGCCCGCGCGCGATTCCGCGTCGAGGAAGAACCCGGAGTCGCGGCTCACGGCGAGGCGCACCGAGCCGGCCGTCACCTCCATCGAGATCGGCTGCGCGACGCGGCCGCGGAACTCCACGCTGCCCGACGCCGACACGAGCTCGAATCGGCCCGGCCACGTCCTCGAAGCGCACGCGCCCGGACCGACTCTCGACGGCGACCCGGCCGCCCACCTTGCGCACGTTCACCGTGCCCGAGCGGCTCGCGACGCGCAGCGCGCCGCCGACATCCTCGATCTCGACCTTGCCGGACCGCGAGTCGACCTCGACGTCGCCGCGCACGTCCTGCACCTCGACCGTCCCACTGCGTGCGTCGACGTGCGCCGGCCCGCCGACGTCGCGCAGCTCGACGCGGCCGGAGCGGGCATCGAGCGCGACCTTCGCCTCGATCCCCGTCACGCGCAGCGTGCCCGCGCGGTTCAGCGCCTCCACCGTGCAGCCGCGCGGCACGCGCACCTGCATGTCGACGCGCGTGCCGAACCCAAAGCTCATCGGCACGCGGAAGCCGAACAGCGTCATACCGGAGAACGCGCTCTCGTCATACTGGGGTGGTCCGATCTCGACGCGGCCGTCCGCCTCGTTCATGGGGAGACCGATGCGGTCGAGCTGCTCGTTGCCGGCGCCCTCGTCGTCGGCCTGCACGGACAGCTGCGCCGTGAACGCGATGTCGTCGCGGTCCTCGCCGACGACGATCAGCTCGCCGCGGCGGTTCGAGACCTTGAGGGCGGGCCGGTCGCCCGCGCGGAAGGTCCGCTCAATCGTGCGGTAGTACTGCATGGTTTGTGCGACGGGCCTAGCCGCCGATCCACCCCTTCAGGCTCTGACTCGAGCCGCTGCGCTGCGCCCGCGGCGCGCGACCGCGACCGCGCGTGCGTTGCACGGCCTCGCGCGTCACCAGGCGCGTCAGCCACGTGTTCAGCGAGATGCCGGCCTGCTCCGCCGCCGCCGCGGCGATGTCCTTCAGTTCCGCCGGGAGCCGCAGCGTGAGGCGATCGACGTCCTCGGCGTCGAACCCGAAGGCCGCCTCGTCCTCGATTGGCTCCTCGAGCGAGGCGGTCGAGGCGCGCACCTCGAGGCCGTCCGGCTGGTAGACGAGCTCGAGTGCGAGCACGCCGCCGGCGACCTCGTTCACGTCGTCGACGACCTGCCGCACGAGGTCGCCGATGGCGCGCTGCACGGAATCGCGGCTCGCGGCGAGCACCCGCTCGAAGGTCTGGCGTTGGCGCTCGTCCTCGATCAGCGCGAGAGCGCCGTCGAAGGCCTTGAAGACGTCGTCGACCTGGATTCGCATCGGTGTGGACTCCTCGGCGCGCCGCGCACGGGTTAGGCTGGGGGGACCCGGGTCGGCTCGCACCCTGCTTCACATGTTGGTGTCACAGTGACACCACAAAGACATCTCGTCAAGAGGCAGCGGCCCTGCCAGCCGAAGTCTTATGTCACGGATAAGCTGGCGGGCCGGGTTTCGCGCCGTTATAGTGCCGCGAACACGACGGGCCCTGCCACGAGCGGCCCGGGCAGCGAGAGCGAGCGGGCCATGACGACGCGACTGCCGATGACCCTCGCAGACGTCGGTTCGGAGTGGCTCACGGAGGCGCTCCGCGCCGGTGGCTCGCTCGAGCAGGCAGCGGTCACGAGCTTCGACTGGAAGGTCCTCGGCGAGGGCGTCGGCTTCATCGGCCAGCTCGCGCGCATACGGCTCCAGTACGACCGCGCCGAGAACGGCGCGCCGGCGTCGCTCGTCGGCAAGTTCCCCTCGCCGATCGCGCAGAACCGCGGGTTCGGCGTGGTCGCCGGCCTCTACGAGACCGAGATCCGCTTCTACCGCGAGCTGGCCGACCGCGTGCCCGTCCGCGTCCCGCGCCTCTACTACGCCGGCTTCGACCCCGAGCCCGGCTCGTCGCGCGCCGTCTCCTGGGCGCTCGCACGCCTCCCCGGCGCCGTGACGATGGCGCTGCTCAACCCGCTGCGCAACGCGGCCGCGAAGAGCAACCGCGCCTACGCGCTGCTGATCGAGGACCTGGACGCCTCGCAGGTGGGCGACCAGGTCGCGGGGTGCGACGTCGTGCAGGCGCGTGCCGCGTTGCGGGCGCTCGCGCGCTTCCACGCCGGCATGTGGAACAGCCCGCTGCTCGAGCGGCCGTGGCTGCGCGCCATCGACGTCGATGCCCCGCTGGTGCTCGGCCTCTGCAAGCGCACCTGGCCGCTGTTCACCGAGCGCTACCGGGCCGCCGTCACAAACGTCGACGCGATTGGCCGCTGGCTCGACCACAACGGCCGGCGCATGCTGCAGCGCTTCGCCCGGCCGCCGTACACGCTGCTGCATGGCGACTACCGCCTCGACAACCTGTTCTTCGACGCCGGCTGCGCGGACGACCCCGGCGGCGTCACGGTCATCGACTTCCAGGGGCTGCGCATCGGCAACGCGATGATTGACGTCGCCTATTTCCTCCGCCCGAACCTCGCGCCCGAGCATGCCGACGCCGCCGAGGACGGGCTCCTGCGCACCTACTACGACGAGCTCGTCGCCGGCGGGGTGCGCGACTACGCCTGGGACGACTGTCGGCGCGACTACACGCTCGCGCAGGCATGGCTTGCGATGCAGGGAGCGTTCCTGCTCGGCGCGCTCGACCTCTCGCACGAGCGCGGCGTCGAGCTGATTGACCGCGCCGTCCAGCGCGCCGGCCCCTCGCTGTCTCGCCTCGACCTCGCGGCCCTCGACGTCTGACGCCGGGCGCGCGCTCGCCGGGCCGGCTCCCGCACGCTGTCGGAAGCGGGACGCGCTCCGCTCGCCCGATGGCCGATCCGTTCGCGTCGACACCTCCGCGAGCGGCGAGCGCCGCCGTTTGCGTTGAGCGCCCCCGTTCGTGGTGAGCACGCCCCGTTCGTGGTGAGCGCAGTCGAACCACGCTCGCCCCGACCGCTTATGCTGGCGACATGAGCGACCTCGTCTTCAAGGAGCGTCCCGAGCTGCGGCGACCGATCCTGATCGCGGCCTTCTCGGGCTGGAGCGACGCGGGCGAGGCTGCGACCAGCGCGGTTCGCTTCATGTCGCGGCGGTGGCGGCTCAAGCCGTTCGCGGAGATCGATGCCGAGAACTTCTACGACTTCACGCAGTCCCGCCCGCGCGTGCGCCTCGAGCGCGGCGAGCGCGTGCTCGACTGGCCGCCGAACGAGTTCTCGGCGCGCCGCATCGAGGACGCCGATCGCGACGTGATCTTGCTCTCCGGCACCGAGCCGCACCTCGCGTGGCGCACGTACGTCGACTGCGTGCTCGAGCTGTGTCGCACCTACGAGGTGTCGGGATTCCTCACGCTCGGCGCTCTGCTCGCCGAGGTCAGCCACTCACGCGCGGTGCGCGTCACCGGCAGCAGCACCGACGAGAGCCTGGCCGCCCGGCTCTCGCTCGGCTCGGCGGGCAGCCGCTACCAGGGACCGACCGGCATCACCGGCGTGCTCTCGCAGGCCGTGCGCGACGCCGGCATCCCCAGCGGCTCGGTGTGGGCCAACATCCCCTTCTACGTGCGTCGCTCGCCGAACCCGAAGGGCGCGCTCGCGCTGCTCGAGCGCATCAACCACGGCTTCGAGTTCGGCCTCACGCTGCACGACCTCGAGGTCTTCGCCGCGCGCTTCGACGCGCAGGTCGCCTCGGACATCGCGCAGAACCCCGAGGTCGCCGAGTACGCACGGCGGATTGAGGCGGCCGGGCCGGACGAGGAAGACGACGATGGCGACGACGTCGACAGCGCCGGCGGTCCGCCGGAGGACCTCCCCGACGCGCAAACGATGGTCGACGAGCTGGAGCGCTTCCTGCGCGAGCAGCGCGGCACCGACGAGGCGTAGGCGGGCTCCACCGCAACCGGCGCGCGGGCGGCGAGCGGCCGCCCCGTTTTGCCCCTCCTCGCGGCCGGTGCTATCCTGCATCCAACGACACAGCGCGTGTCTTTAAGCCGGTCCCGTGAGGCCGGGAAGGACGCAGATTCGGTGACCTGCCACTACGCCCCCGCGCACCGCGGGACCCGCCATCGCGACGAACCCTCCCTCTCCCGTGGGAGGGTTTTTTGTGGCGTCGGCGTCGCCCCCGGGAGCGTCGGCCATGACTGACGCCACCCTCGTGCTCGACGCCGATGGCATGCGCCGCGCGCTCACGCGCCTCGCCCACGAGGTCGTCGAGCAGAACCGCGGCATCGACGACGTCGTGCTGGTCGGCATCCAGAGCCGCGGCGTCACGCTCGCCAACCGGCTCGCCGACGCCATCGAGGCGTTTGAGGGCCGCCGCCCGGCGACCGGCGCGCTCGACGTCACCATGCACCGCGACGACTTCACGCGCGCCGGCCTGCGCCAGGCGCCGCGCCCCACGACCCTGCCCGAGATTGAGGGCAAGGTCGTCTTCCTCGTCGACGACGTGCTCTACACCGGTCGCACCACCCGGGCGGCGATGGACACCCTCAACGACTACGGCCGGCCGGCCGTGATTCGCCTCGCGGTGCTGGTCGACCGGGGCCACCGCGAGCTCCCCATCCGAGCGGACCTCGTCGGCAAGAACATCCCCACCTCGCGGGCCGACGACGTGCGCGTGCTGCTGCAGGAAGAGGACGGCCGCGACGCGGTCGAGGTCGTCCGCGGGAGGATCGAGTGATGACAACGAACCTCACCGGTCAGCTCGCGGCGGAGGCGACGGGCGCCTCCGCCGCCGAACCGCCGCGCGACGCCCGCGAGACCGCGAGCTCGCGGCACATCACATGGACGCACACCGACGTCCTCGACCTCGACAACTTCTCGCGCGACGAAATCGTGACGGTGCTCGACCTCGCCGACCGCATGCGCGAGATCCTCGACCGCCGCATCGCCCGCGTGCCGGCGCTGCGCGGCTTCACGGTGGTCAACCTCTTCTACGAGCCGTCGACCCGCACCCGCGCGTCGTTCGAGCTCGCCGGCAAGGTGCTCGGCGCCGACGTGCTCAGCCTCAACGCCAGCACGTCGTCCGTCGTCAAGGGCGAGTCGCTGATCGACACCGTGCGCACAATGCGCGCGATGCGCGCCGACGCGATCGTGATGCGCCACGCCATGGCCGGCGCGCCGTACCTCGCCGCGACGCACACCGACGCGTCGATCATCAACGCCGGCGACGGCGCGCACGCCCACCCCACCCAGGCGCTGCTCGACCTCTACACCATGCGCCGGCACGTCGGCGAGCTCGACGGCAAGCGCGTGGTGATGGTCGGCGACATCGCGCACTCGCGCGTCGCCCGCTCCGACCTCTGGGGGCTCGCCGCGATGGGCGCCGACGTCGTCGTCTGCGGTCCGCCCACGCTGCTGCCGCGCGGCCTGCGCGTCGCCGATCGGCCGGCGCACGCCGAGAGCGCGCTCCCGCCCGTGCGCATCGAGACCGACGCCGATCGCGCCATCGAGGGCGCCGACGTCGTGATGGCGCTGCGCCTGCAGAGCGAGCGGCAGGAGGGCGGGCTGCTGCCCTCGCTGCACGAGTACGCACAGCACTACCAGGTCACCGAGGAGCGGCTGGCACGCGCCAATCCCAACCACCTGCTGATGCACCCCGGCCCCAAGAACGAGGGCATCGAGATCTCGGGCGCGGTCGCGCGCGGGTCGCACTCGATCATCGAGGAGCAGGTGACGAACGGCGTCGCGGTGCGCATGGCGCTGCTCTACCTGCTGTCCGGCGGCACCGAGCTCCCCGGTGGCCCGGCCGCTGCGCGCCAGGACGAGGAGCACGCGCGATGAGCACGCTCGCCATTCACAACGGCCGGGTGATCGACCCGGCCCTCGGGCGCGACGGCATCGCCGACGTCGTGATCGTCGACGGGCGCATCGCGCGTGTCGGCCCCGACGAGGGCGACATGGTCGTCGAGGCGGAGCGCATCGACGCGAGCGGGCTCGTCGTGGCGCCCGGCTTCGTCGATTTGCACACGCACCTGCGCGAGCCGGGCTTCGAGTACAAGGAGACGATCGCGACCGGCACCGAGGCGGCCGCGCGTGGCGGCTTCACCACCGTCTGCGCGATGCCGAACACGCAGCCGCCGCTCGACAGTCGCGCGGCGGTGGAGTCGGTGCTGCGCGAGGCCGAGGCCTCGGCGCGCGTACGCGTGCTGCCGATCGGCTGCATCACGCACGGCCGCGCCGGCAAGGAACTGGCGCCCGCCGGCGAGCTCGCGGGCGCCGGCGTGGTCGCGCTGTCCGACGACGGCGACGCCGTCGCCGACCCCAGCCTGATGCGCCACGCGCTCGAGTACTCGACGCGCTTCGCGCTGCCCGTCGCGCAGCACTGCGAGGACCCGCGCCTGGTGCGCGACGGCCAGATGCACGAGGGCTGGGTCGCCACGCGGCTCGGCCTGCGCGGCCGCCCCGCCAGCGCCGAGGAGACGTTCGTCGCGCGCGACATCGCGCTCGCGGAGCTCACCGGTGCGCACCTGCACATCTGCCACGTCTCCACCGCCGGCTCCGTTGCGCTGATCCGCGCGGCGCGCGAGCGCGGCGCGCACGTCACCGCGGAGGTCACCCCGCACCACCTCGCGCTCACCCACGAGGAGGTCGCGTTCGGCGACTCGTACGCGGAGCTGCTCTACCAGACGAACGCGAAGGTGAACCCGCCGCTGCGCGAGGAGTCCGATCTCGAGGCGCTGCAGCAGGCGCTGCGCGACGGCGTGATCGACGCCATCGCGACCGACCACGCGCCGCACGCCGCGATCGACAAGGACATCGAGTTCGACCTCGCCGCGGCGGGGATCAGCGGACTGGAGACCGCCTTCGGGCTGTCGATGAGGCTCGTGCACGCCGGTGCGCTCTCGCTGCCGGTGCTGCTCGAACGCATGACGGCCGGTCCGGTGCGCGCCTGGGGGCTCGACCGGCGGCCGGGGCTGGACGGGCTCGGGACGCTCGCGCCGGGAGCGCTCGGCGACGTGGTCCTGCTCGACCCCGACGCGGAGTGGACGGTCGACCCGGCGACCTTCGCGTCGCGCGGACGAAACACGCCGCTCGCCGGCCGCGCGCTGCGCGGCCGCGTGGTGGCCACGGTGCTGGGAGGAACGATCGTGTACCAGACGGAACGGGCGGTCGCGCTCTGATGCCGGACACCCGCTACCTGTCCCCACAGCGACCGACAGCGCGCCTGGTGCTGGCCGACGGCCGCGTCTTCGAGGGCAACGCCATCGGCGCCGCCGCGCACGCCACCGGCGAGGTCGTGTTCAACACCTCGATGACCGGTTACCAGGAGGGCCTCACCGACCCTTCCTACCGTGGGCAGATCCTCACGATGACCTACCCGCTGCAGGGCAACTACGGCACGAACCGCTACACCGACGAGTCGCGCGTCGTCCAGGTCCGCGGGTTCGTCGTGCGCGAGCTCACCGACCTGCCGTCGCACTGGCGCAGCGAGCACACGCTCGACGAGTACCTCAAGGCCAACGGCATCCCCGGGATCGCCGGAGTCGATACGCGCGCGCTGACCCGCCACCTGCGGTCGCAGGGCGTCGTGATGGGCACGATCACCGCGGACGAGACCGGCGGAGCAGGCGCTCGCGCGGCTGCGCCGGGAGCCCGACTACGGCGGGCTCGACTACGTGCACGAGGTCTCGACACCGGCACCGTTCGACTTCGAGGACGACCGTCCGTGGACGATCCCGCCCGCGACGCCGCCCGGCGCTATCGGCCCTGCGCCGCACGTCGTCGTCGTCGACCTCGGCGTCAAGCGCAACATCATGCGGCTGCTGCGCAACCGCGGAGCGACCGTGACCGCCGTCCCGCACACCACCACCGCCGGCGACATCCTGGCGCTGCGCCCCGACGGCGTGCTGCTCTCGCCCGGCCCCGGCGATCCGATGCTGCTCGACCACGTGGTCGACAGCGCGCGGGACCTCGTCGGCCGCACGCCGCTGATGGGGATTCTGCCTCGGCCACCAGGTGCTCGGGCGCGTGTTCGGCGCGTCGTGCTACAAGCTGAAGTTCGGCCATCGCGGCGCGAACCACCCGGTCCGCGACGAGGTCACCGGCCGCGTCTACATCACGGCGCAGAACCACGGATATGCCATCGACGGCACCGGGCTCGGCGCGGACATCGACGTCAGCCAGGTCCATCTCAACGACGGCACGGTCGAGGGGCTCCAGCATCGCTCCGAGCCCGTCTTCACCATCCAGTACCACTCGGAGGCGTCGCCCGGGCCGAACGACACCGAGTTCCTGTTCGACCGGTTCATGGCGACGCTAGTATCCGAGTGGGAACGCCGTCCGGCGGCCCGCCAGTAGCCCGCCCCGGGACCACCCACGCCTCGCACCCGAAAGAGCGACCGATGCCCGCAACCATCCGCCGCGCCACGCCCGACGACGCCGAGCAGATCGCCGAGATCATCGCGGGGGTCGTCGCCGAGCCGAACCCCGTCGGCTTCCAGCGCGAATGGACGCCCGACGAGGTGCGTGCCTGGATCAAGCGCCAGGGTGAGCACGGCGCGATGTTCGTGGTCGACGACGGCCGTCACATCGTCGCGTTCGCCGCGATGGACTTCGACTCGTCGAAGCCGGAGGAAAGCACGTTTGGCGCGTGGGTGCGCGCCCGGAACCGCCGCCAGGGCCATGGCTCGGCGCTGGCCGAGGAGGCGCTCGCGTTCGCGCGGCAGCACGGCTACAAGCGCATCCGCGCGCGCCTGCCCGAGCGCAACGAGCCGGCGCTGTCGTTCCTCTCGTCGATCGGCGCGCTCGTGCCGCTGATGAGCCCGGGCACCGTCTTCGAGCTCCCCATCTACCAGAACGGCGAGGAGTCCGCATGACGACGTCGGACGTGACGACGACCTACGCCGAGCAGCGCGCGCAGGACTGGGCGGCGTTCGTCGCCGTCACCGGCCCGCCGGCCGACTACTGGGCGCACTGGGAGGAGGAGTCCTTCTCCTGGAAGTTCCCCGTCGAGTTCCTGCAGCCGCTCGGTACCGAGGCGCCGGCGCTGTTCGACCCGCTGCAGCCGCTGCTCGCGGAACTGGCGGAGCTCGACGAGGTGGACGTCCCGCCGGTGTCCTGGCTGCACACCACGTACGTGCGCGTCGGGTTCCTGCGCGCCGTCGACATCCTCTGGTCGCAGGTCGAGTCGTTCTACGTGAATGCGGCGCCGCGGCTGCGCCGCATCGAGCCGTTCTCGCTGCGGCTCGCCGGCGTCTCCGTCGCAGACGACGAGCGCATCTATCTCGGCGTCGACGACGGCGGCAATTACCGCGAGGCACGGCGCCAGATCCGGCTCGGTGTGCCGGTCGTGCATCAAAAGGCCAAGGACGACCCGTTGCTCACCCCCGAGGGCGATCGCTTCATCCCCACGATCGACATCGGGTATCTCACCGGCCGCGGCGATCGCCGCCGCGTGATCGAGGTGCTGGAGCGCTACCGCGACTTCGAGGTCGGCGAGGTGCCGCTCACGCACATGAAGATGGCGCGGCTTCCGATCCAGCCGCACGACCACTACATCGACATCGACGTCATCGCCGAGATCCCGCTCCTCGGCGCGGACCATCGCAAGGGGTACCACAACTGACCACGACTGACTCGCCCGCGTCATACCAGGGCTCGGCGGCCCCGTACGTGCGCCCGCCGAAGCCACGGACCGTCCTCATCATCGGCAGCGGCCCCATCGTGATCGGGCAGGCCGCGGAGTTCGACTACGCCGGCACCCAGGCGTGCAAGGCGATGCGCGAGGAGGGCATCCGCTCGATCCTCGTGAACTCGAACCCCGCCACGATCATGACCGACGAGGGCGTGGCCGATGTCGTCTACATCGAGCCGCTCTCCGTCGAGGTGATCGAGCGGATCATCGCGCGCGAGCGGCCCGACGGGCTGCTGCCGACGCTCGGCGGCCAGACCGGCCTCAACCTCGCACGCGACCTCGCCAACGCGGGCGTGCTCGAGAAGTACGACGTGCGCATGCTCGGCACGTCGTTGCGCACGATCGAGCTGGCCGAGGACCGGGAGCTGTTCCGCAACCTCCTGCGCGACCTCGGTGAGCCGGTGCCGGACAGCGAGATCGTGGAGTCGTGGGACCAGGCCGTCGCCGCGAAGGAGCGCATCGGCCTGCCGCTCGCGATCCGGCCCGCGTACACGCTCGGCGGCACCGGCGGCGGCTTCGCGCGCACCGACGAGGAGTACGAGCGCGTCGTGCACTCGGGTCTCGCCGCGTCGCCCATCCACCAGGTGCTGGTGGAGCGCTCGCTGCTCGGCTGGAAAGAGCTCGAGTACGAGGTGATGCGCGACGCGAACGACACCTGCATCACCATCTGCAACATGGAGAACATGGACCCGATGGGGGTCCACACCGGCGACTCGATCGTGGTTGCCCCGTCGCAGACGCTCTCGGACACCGAGTACCACATGCTCCGCAACAGCGCGCTGAAGATCATCCGCGCGCTCGGCATCGAGGGCGGCTGCAACGTGCAGTTCGCGCTGGCGCCGCGGCCCGACGTCGTGCCGTGGGACGGCTCGGAGTCGGCGCCGGTGCTGCCCTACTACGTCATCGAGGTGAACCCGCGCGTGTCGCGCTCGTCCGCGCTGGCGTCGAAGGCGACCGGCTACCCGATCGCGCGGGTCGCCGCGAAGATCGCGACCGGCAAGCGCCTCGACGAGATCGAGAACTCCGTCACCCGCAAGACCAGCGCCGCGTTCGAGCCGGCGCTCGACTACTGCGTGGTGAAGATCCCGCGCTGGCCCTTCGACAAGTTCGCGTTCGGCGAGCGGCAGCTCGGCACGCAGATGAAGGCGACCGGCGAGGTGATGGCGATCGACCGCACCTACGAGGCCGCGCTCCAGAAGGCGGTGCGCAGCCTCGAGGTCGGCGGGCGCTCGATCATGTGGGAGGACCCCGAGTGGGGCGACGAGCCGCCGCTCGACGCGACCGACGAGCGCCTGTGGGCGCTGCTGGCGGCGATCCGGCACGGCATGCCGCTCGCGGAGATCTCGCGGCGCTCCGGCGTCGATCCGTGGTTCGTGGAACGCATGGCACGCATCGTCGAGATGGAGCGCCGCCTGCTCGCCGAGGACCTCACCCCGGTGCTGCTCGCCGAGGCGAAGCGCCTCGGCTTCAGCGACGTCCAGGTCGCGACGCTCGCCGACCGCCTCCCCGAGCAGGTGCGTGCGTTGCGCGACGAGTGGGGCCTGCGGCCGGTCTACAAGATGGTCGACACCTGCGCGGCCGAGTTTGAGGCGGCGACGCCGTACTTCTACTCGACGTACGACCAGGAGAACGAGGCCGCGCCCGACGGTGTCGCGCGCATGCTCGTGATCGGCGTCGGGCCCGATCCGCATCGGCCAGGGCATCGAGTTCGACTACTGCTCGGTGCAGGCCGCGCGGGCGCTGCGCGAGGCCGGCGTCAGCGCCATCCTCGCGAACTCCAACCCCGAGACCGTCTCCACCGACTTCGACACGTCGGACCGGCTCTACTTCGAGCCGCTCGACGAGGAGTCGGTGCGCGACCTGCTGGAGAACGAGGCCGGCGCGAGCGGCGAGGCGCCCGCGTCAGATCGTGCAGTTCGGCGGGCAGACGGCGATGAACATGGCCCGCGCGCTGCACCTCGCCGCGCTGCCGATCGCCGGCTCGTCCGCCGACAGCATCGACATCGCCGAGGACCGCGGGCGCTTCGAGCGCCTGCTCTCCGAGCTCGCCGTGCCGCAGCCGCCGGGCGCCGGCGTGACCACGCTCGAGGACGCCGTCACGACCGCGAAGGCGATCGGCTACCCGGTGCTCGTGCGGCCGTCGTACGTGCTCGGCGGTCGCGCGATGGAGGTCGTGCAGGACGCCAACGAGCTCGTGCGCTTCTTCCAGGCCGCGCTCGCCGAGAAGACCGGCGCGGTGCTCGATCGACAAGTACCTCGAGGGACTCGAGGTCGAGGTCGACGCCGTCTGCGACGGCGAGGAGGTGCTGATCCCCGGCATCATGGAGCACATCGAGCGCGCCGGCGTGCACTCGGGCGACTCGATGGCCGTGTACCCGCCGCAGAGCCTCACGGACGCGCAGCGCGCGGCGATCGTCGACTACACGACGCGCATGGCGCTCGGCCTCAACGTGCGCGGCCTGATGAACGTGCAGTTCGTGATCTCGCCGAAGGACGACCCCGACCCCGACGGCCCGGGCGTCTTCGTGATCGAGGTCAACCCGCGCTCGTCACGCACCGTGCCGTTCATCTCGAAGGTCACGGGCGTGCCGATGGTGCGGATCGCGGTCAACGTGATGCTCGGCCAGCACGCTGCGCGAGCAGGGCTACGCCGCGGGGCTGTGGCCCGACCGCAACCTCGTCGCCGTGAAGGCGCCGGTGTTCTCGATGTCGAAGCTGTCCGGCGTCGACACCTACCTCGGGCCGGAGATGAAGTCGACGGGCGAGGTGATGGGCGTCGACCACACGTTCGAGGCCGCGACGCGCAAGGCACTGATCGCCGCCGACCTCGCGGTGAAGCCCGGCACGCCCTTCCTGCTGTCGCTCTCGAACCACACGAAGTCCGAGGCGCTGCCGCTGATCCACACCCTGCACCAGTCCGGCTGCCCGCTCTATGCGACGGAGGGCACCGCCGCGCTGATCGAAGGCCTGGGCATCCCGGTGGAGATGGTGACCAAGCGACTGCACGAGGGGCACCCGAACGTCGTGGATGTCGTGCGCGACGGCACGGTCGGCGCCGTGATCAACACGATCGAAGGCGGCCGCTCCGACCCGCTGCGCGACGGCTTTCACATCCGCCGCGCGGCGACCGAGCAGCGCATCCCCTGCTTCACGTCGCTGGACACGGCGCGCGCCGCCGTGCAGGCGCTGGCGTCGCCCGGCGAGTACTCGGTCGCACCGCTGCACGTCTATCGCGACGGCGGCGACGGCAGCACCAGCGCCGGTACCGGCACCGGCGCGTGAGCGCGGCGGCGCCGGGCGCCGCCGGCGGCCACGTGCCGCCCCGGGCCGTGATCTTCGATCTCGACGGCACCCTGGTGGACTCGCTGCCCACGGTGGCCGCGGCGATGGCGCAGGCCATGCACGCGCACGGGTTCGACGTGGCGCCCGCGGCGGTGATCCCGCGCATCGGCCCGCCGATGAACCTGCTCGTCGAGGAGATGACCGGCTGCCCGCGCGAGGTCGCCGACCGCGTCAACGACGACTTCATGCGCCTCTACTACGGCGACTACATCCAGCACACGCCGCCGATGCGCGGCGCACGCGCCCTGCTCGATCGGCTCCACGACGCCGGCGTGCGCCTCGCCGTGCTCACGAACAAGGTCGTCGCCGGCGGGCGGCAGATGGTGGCGGTCCAGGGCTGGGACGACGTCTTCGACGCGATCGCCGGCCGCGACTCCGGCGGGCGGCCGAAGCCTGCGGGCGACGGCGCGCGGCTGCTGCTCGACCGGCTCGGCGTCGCGCCCGTCGAGGCCGCGATCGTCGGCGACACGGAGTTCGACACGGGCTGCGGGCGCGACGCCGGGCTGCACTGGGTGGTCGGGCTCGTGGGCGAGCGGTCGGACGCACAGCTGCGCGCCGGCGGCGCAACGCACGTCGTCCGCGCGCTCGACGCGGTCGGCGATGTGCTGCTCGAGGGCGTAGAGGCGCGCGCGTGAGCCCGACGAGCTTCGACGCCGAGGTGACGGAGAGCGCGCGCCTCTACGGCAGAACGCACATCCTGTGGTTCCGTCGCGGGCCGCAGCTGCAGACGATCACGCCCGGCCAGTTCGTGATGGCGTACTGCGGCGAGGGCGCCGACCCGCTGCTCGGCCGCGCGATGTCGATCCACCGCCTGCGCGAGCGCGACAGCGGCCCGGAGTGGGCGATCCTGTTCGACATTGTCGGGCGCGGCACGGAGTGGCTGTCGCGCCGGGGCGAGGGCGACGTCGTGCGCATGGTGGGTCCGCTGGGTCGCGGCTTCGAGCCGCGACCGCGCGTGCAGCGCATGCTGCTCGTGGGCGGCGGCATCGGTTCCGCGCCGCTGATCTGGCTCGCCGACGAGCTGGTCGCGCAGGGCCGAGAGGTGACGCTGATCCTCGGCGGGCGCAGCGAGACGCAGATCTACCCCGCGCCGTTTCTCCCGCCGGACGTCGAGATCGTGGTGACGACCGAGGACGGCTCGATGGGCGAGCGCGGCCGCGTGACCGCGCCGTTCGAGCGCCTGCTCCCGTGGTGCGACCAGGCGTTCACGTGCGGCCCCGACCCGATGTTCGGCGCGCTCTACGACGTCGTCCGCCGCTCGGGCCTGCGCAAGCCGGTCCAGGCGCTCTACGAGGCGCGCATGGGCTGCGGGTTCGGCATCTGCTACTCGTGCGCGGTCTTCCCGCGCCGCGGCGGCGTCAAGCTGGTCTGCCACGACGGTCCGATGTTCGACCTGCGGGACCTCTATTAGGCGAGCGGAGGGCGTGCCGCCCTCCGACTCTGCTCGCATCTCGCCGCAGCCCGCCAGCGAAGTCGGAGGGCGGGACGCCCTCCGCTCGCCGGTGGACCCGCGATACCATGGGTCGCATGTCCCGCTACCTGGCGCCCCACACCTTCATCATCGCGGCCGGCCTCGTCGTCGGCGTCCTCTTCGGCGTCTTCGTGATGCAGACGCCCACGCCGATCTTCGGCCTGCTCTTCGGCGCCGGCATGGGGCTGCTCGGGGGCGCGTTCGTGGCGGCGATCGCGTCGGGGCAGCAACTCATCTCCGGCCCGCGGCCGAACCCGCGCGACCTCGAGTGGCTCGACGAGTACGAGGACGACATCCCGCGCCTGCTGGACGACCTGCCTCCGCGCCGGGACGCGGGCGCGGAGTAGCCGCTCAGCGCAGCCGGTCGACGAGCCTGCTCAGCTCCACGTAGCGGTCCGCCAGCGCGCGCATCTCCAGCGACGTGCTGCGCGCGAACGCCACGACCTCGACCCGCAGCCCGCGCGACTGCACGGTCTCCACCGCGCGCGCGAAGTCGGCGTCGCCCGAGACGATCGCGATCACGTCGAGGCGGTCCGCCATCGTGATCATGTCGATCGCCATCTCGACGTCGAAGTTGCCCTTGATCGAGCCGTCGGCGAAGCGCTTCAGCGGCTTCGTCACGATGCGGTACTCGAAGGGCACGAACGGCGCGACGAACTTCTGGTGCTCGATCGCCTCGGAGGGGTCGTCGGAGACCGGCGAGTACGCGGTGGCGCGCACGAGGTCGCGGCCGTCGGCGAGGTAGTCGAGCAGCTTGCCGACGTTGATCGGCTTCTCGTCGACGTCCTGGCCGTAGAGCAGGTTCGGCACGTCGACGAAGACTCCGAGGCGCGCACGCTTCCCCGCGTTCTCGACGCGCGCCTCCAGCGTGGCGAAGCTCGAGCGCAGGTCCGCGATCATGTCCGACTGCGATTCGATCAGGCTGCGCAGCGCCGTGAGGTCGCCGCCGTCGGCCGACGGGCGCGAGCGCGTCGTGCGCTCGGGGGCGGCGACGGCCGCCGTCGCGCCTGCCGCGGCGCTGGCCCGCGCCGCCTCGGCGGCCTTCTCCTCCGCGGCCTCCGCCGCGGGCCGCGCGGCCGCGCGCGCAGGCGGCGGGCTGCTCGGTCTTCGACTCCGGCTCCGCCTCGTCCACGGTCCGCGCCGCGCGGCTCGTCGCCGGCCGCGCAGGCTCCGCCTGCGCGCCCTCGGCCTCCGCCGCCTCGCGCGCCGCGGCGCCCGCCGGACGGCGGCGGCGGCGCTTCGGCCGCGCCTCGTCCGTGCCGCCCTTGTCCGCGGCGCCATCGCGCCGGCCGCCCGAGGCGGACGCCGCGCGTCCGCCCGTGGCACCCGCCGTCGATACGTCGTCGCCCGTCGTGCCGCGGCGCTCGTCATCGGCCGCGCTCTTCGCCGCGCCGGGTCGCCGCCCGGCGATGAAGGACGAACTCCGCCCGCCGCCGCGCGACCCGCCACTGCTGCTGCTGCGCGAACCGCGCCCGTCGTCTGTCATGAGTGCTGTGGCCCTTCCGTGGTCGCGATCACGCGACCGCGCCGGCCTCGCCGGCGAACTGGAGCACCGAGCAGCGCGCCGCGACCTGTTCGGCCAGCTCGACGAACGACTCGGACACCGGGGATTCGGGATGCGTCGCGACGACGGGCGCGCCGCTGTCGCCGCCTTCGCGGATGGTCACGTCCAGGGGCAACTCGCCCAGGAACTCGACGCCGAGCTCGTCGGCCGCCTCGCGCGCGCCGCCGCGACCGAACATGTCGCCGCTCATGTTCTCGACGATGCCGAAGATCGGCACCCCCAGGCGGTCGAACATGCCGATCGCCTTGCGCGCGTCTTCGATCGCGACCTTCTGCGGCGTCGAGACGATTACCACGCCGGCGATCAGCGCGTCCTGGCACATGCTCATCGAGGCGTCGGACGTGCCCGGCGGCAGGTCGATCACGAGGTAGTCGAGCTCGCCCCAGTCGACGTCGTGCATCAGCTGGCGGACGCCCGAGCCGATCATCGGGCCGCGCCATACGACGGGCGTGCCCGGCGGCAGCACGAAGCCGATCGAGACGGCCTGGACGCCGTGCGCCTCGATCGGCCGCAGGCCGCGCTGGCCGTCCGACTGCAGACCGCCCTGGATGCCCATCATCGTGGGGATGTTCGGACCGGTGATGTCGGCGTCGAGCAGGCCGACCTTCGCGCCGAGCCGCGCCAGCGCGACCGCCAGGTTCACGGAGACGGTGGACTTGCCCACGCCGCCCTTGTTCGACGCCACCGCGATCACATTCTTCACGCCGGCGATGGGCTTCGGACCGCCCTCGCGCGGCGCCGTGCTGCGCACCTCGGCGCCCCAGTCGATCTCGACGGCCTCTACGCCCGCGACCCCGGAGAGGGCGTCGCGCACGTCCTTGTCGATGGTCTCGCGGAGCGGGCAGGCGGGCGTCGTCAGGACGAGCTTGAACGAGACGTTCCCGCCGTCGATCGCGACGTCGCGGACCATGTCGAGCGACACGATGTCGCGGTGGAGCTCGGGGTCGTTGACGGACCGCAGCGCGGCCAGGACCGCTTGCTGGTCAACCATGGGTGATACCTCGCAGACACGGGAGCAGGACGCGCGAGGGAACCCCGCCCCGCTCCCGAACGTTCTTCTTCATGCAGCCGTTCTCATCACAGGGATCGTGGCCGCCGCGCCGAGCGCGCGAGACAGGGCCGGGCCCGCAGGAGTGTCATCCGCGGCTCCGCAGCCGGATCCCGAGGCGCGGGCCCGAGAAGGCCGACTCGCCCCGAGTATACGGAGCGGTCGCGCAGGGGGAAAACCGCGGGGAACACTCCCGACACGCCGCGTTAAGCGAAGTTTAACACGTTTTTATCAGAAGAAGGTTGACGCGCGAGATTCTACTGTGGATACTCGCGGTGTCGAAATCTCGGTCGGATGAGCCGACCGGGGACGACGGGGTCCGGGTTGGCCCGGCAAGCGGACCGGCCCGGGTAGCGAAGGAAGATCATCGCGATGGACCGCACAGCAACTCCCGAGCGGCCGGCCACCAGGAAGCAGCAGGCCAACTGCGTGCACCACTGGCTCATCGAATCGCCGAACGGCCGCGAGAGCCGTGGCGTCTGCAAGCGCTGTGGGCTGGCGAAGGAATTCGTCAACTCGACCGAGAGCGTGATGTGGGAGCAGACCAACACCATCCGCAACGACCTGCGGGACAGCACGCGCTTCTCGAAGAACTCAGACGTTCGCCTGGCCGACGAAGAGTAAATCCGTCCGGCCGGCGGCAGCACACACGGCGGCGCCCCACGGGGCGCCGCCTTTATGTCTCGTGGGTCCCTGCCGCACGCCCGGGGTATCATCGCCGCGGAGGCCGCATGGACCTGAGCGTGAACCTGGCGCCGCGTCACAAGGTCGAGCTGCGGCTCGCCAATCCCGTGATGACGGCCTCCGGCACGTTCTCCAACGGCCTCGAGATGGCGAAGCACTTCGACGTCGACGAGCTCGGCGCGATCGTCTCCAAGGGCACCACGCTGCGCCCGCGGCGCGGCAACCCGACGCCGCGCACCGTGGAGACGCCGGCGGGCATGATCAACTCCATCGGCTTCCAGAACATCGGCGTCGGCGCGCTGATCGCGAACGTCGCGCCGATCTGGGAGCAGTGGCGGGTCCCCTGCATCGTGAACATGATGGGCGACACCGTCGACGAGTACGGTCAGCTGGCCGCGCGCCTCGATGGCGTGCCGGGCGTGGCGGCGCTCGAGGTCAACATCTCCTGCCCGAACGTCGAGGTCGGCGGCCTCGAGTTCGGGCAGGACCCGCGCATGGCGACCGACGTCGTGCGCACGGTCGCCCGGCACACCGCGCTGCCGCTGCTCGTGAAGCTCACCCCCAGCGTGTCCGACATCCGGCCGGTCGCCGAGGCCGTCGCCGAGGCCGGCGCGCAGGCGCTCACCGTGGCGAACACGCTCCCCGCGATGGCGATCGACGTGAAGGCGCGGCGCCCCGTGCTGCCGATGGGCTTCGGCGGGCTCTCGGGGCCGGCCGTGAAGCCGATCGCGATGCGCAACGTCTACCTCGCGTCGTCGGTGGTGGAGATTCCGGTCGTGGCCTCGGGCGGCGCGATGAACGGCACCGACGTGGTCGAGTTCATCATGGCCGGTGCGTCGGCGGTCCAGATCGGCACGGCGAGCTTCCTCGACCCAGAGGCGCCGTGGCGCTGCCTGCGCGAGCTGCGCGCCTGGTGCGAGGCCGAGGGCGTGCGCTCGCTCGACGAGATCCGCGGCGTCGCGCGCCGGCGGGACTAGCCGGCGATGGCATGGTTGCGGCGCCTGCCGGCGCTGGGGACGCTCGCGTGGACCGCGCTGGCGGCGGTCGCCGCCGCGGGCTGGTTCGAGACCGGGGCTCGCGTTTCGTCGCACCTGGGCCTTGGCGCGGCGTCACCCGCGATCGGCGTGGCGGCGGCCGCGGTGGTGGTCCTCACGATCGGGCGCTGGGCGCGCGCCGATCGCGAGCAGGCCGCGCTGGCGCGCGGCGAGTGCCCGCGGTGCCGCGCGGCGCTCGCGTCACGCCATGACCACGCGCGGCCGGGGGCGCTCGCCGGCGGCCTCGTGGCGTGGGAGTGCGCCGGGTGCGGCTACGCGCGCAGCGAGCCGTTGACGTGCGAACAGTGCGCCACATAGCGTCGAATCCGCTGCGAGTCGGTCGGTTCCGTCGGGGCGTAGCTCAGCCTGGTAGAGCGCTGCGTTTGGGACGCAGAGGCCCGCAGTTCGAATCTGCGCGCCCCGACCATTCCAACAGCTTCGGAGAGGACCTCGACAGGGGGCCGGGTCCCCTAACGAGTCCCTTTACGACCCCGCCGAAAAGCTCAAGCCACTCGGGACCTGGCCGGTCCCTCGTGCAACAGGAGCCGCCAGCACTTCCCGGTCCCGTGGCATCGAGACGGACCGCGCGGGATGGGGAGTGCGACGAGGCCATGCGCCCGTGGGCCTCGTGGACCTGGGCGCCCTATCGCTCGTCGTCGATCGCAGCGAAGAGCATGTCCATGCGCTCCTGTTGATCCGCCGACGCCCTGTGCGCCACGCAAGCGATTCACGGCGGGCCACGCATCTCTCGCGGAGTACCATGGCCAGCGCAGACCCCCCAGAGACGGACACCCCGTGCGACATGCACCGCCGGCCATCGTCGTCGTCATCGTGATCGCGATCGGCATCCTGCTCGCCCCGCACCCCGCGCACGCCGCGCCCGGGGAGATCCAGGGCACGATCCCGCCCTCGGGCGGCATCGCACCGGTGGTCTGGGGCGGCGGCACGGTCGAGCAACTGGTGACGGCCGCCGACGCGAAGGGCTGCGCCACGACCTCGGCGTGGGTCTTCGTCAACGGCAGCGCGATCGGCTACGTCGTCGGCGCGCCGAGCTTCGTGACTGCCGCGTTCACGGCCCAGTACCCCGGCGACATCCCGGACGGGACGATCCTCCTGCTGCGCTGCGCGTCGCCGTCGACGGCCGGTCCGGCGGCAGCTGCCTTCGACGTGGGCGTGAACATGCCCTGGTACAACTGGGCGTGCGACTTCGGGTGCTCGACGGGCGTCGCGCATACGTCCGACGCGATCGCCGCGCGGCTGGCCACCGTGCCCGGGATCACGACCGTGCGGTGGTGGATGTTCGAGGGCCCGGCGCAGCAGATCACCCGCTCGCCGGACGGCACCCCCACCGGGATCGATCCGAGCGTGTATCCGGACATCGACGCGGCGCTCGCGCTCGCGTCCCGCTTCCACATCCGCTACGACTTCGTGCTGTTCAGCGCGCCCGACGCGCTCCCGCAGAGCTGGTTCACGGACGCCGCTCAGCGCACGGCGCTCGCAAACGTGCTGGGGCAGCTGTTCACGCGCTACGCGGACGACTCTCGCATCTACGCATGGGAGGCGTTCAACGAGCCCGAGTGGGACTACTGGAACCGGGGCTACGCGCAGCAGCCGATCGTCGACCTCACGACCGCGATCGACGCCTCGATCCACGGACATTCGACGCGGCTCGCGACGGTCGGCTCCGCAATGGTCGACGGCCTCCCCGACTGGGCGGGCGCAGGCGTGGATGTGTACCAGCCCCACTGGTACGACTACATGGACGGCGGGATCTGGTGCGCACGCTGCACGACGGCGGTCGGCATCCGCTCGAAGTTCCCGGAGATCGGCGGCGCGCCGATCGTGATCGGCGAATTCGACGCCGGCTCCGACGTGGACGCGTACCAGCGCTGGGTGGACTGGGAGGCGAAGGGCTACGCGGGTGCGTGGGCGTGGTCGCTCAACTGCGATCGCACCGCGGACAAGATATGCGTGGACACCGCCGCACTTCAGCGGTTCATCGACACCCTGCACTGAGACACCGCGGGCCGGCGGCTCGACTCGATCCGCACGGCGAGCCGCGACCGGCTACAGCGCGTCCGCGATCGCGGCGCCCAGCTCGCTCGTCCGCGCCGTGCCGCCGATGTCCGGCGTGCGCGGCGCGCCGCTCTCCGGGTCGAGCACCTCCTCGATCGCGCGCAGGATCGCGTCGTGCGCCGCGCGATGCCCGAGGAACTCCAGCATCATCGCCCCGCACCAGATCTGCCCGATCGGGTTGGCGATGCTGCTTCCCGGCGATGTCCGGCGCCGAGCCGTGCACCGGCTCGAACAGCGACGGGAACGCCGCGGTCGGGATTGAGGTTGGCGCTCGGCGCGATGCCGATCGTGCCCGTGCACGCCGGCCCGAGGTCGCTCAGGATGTCGCCGAAGAGGTTGCTCGCCACCACCACGTCGAAGAACTCGGGCCGCTGCACGAAGTGCGCCGTGAGGATGTCGATGTGGAAGCTGGTCGACCGTGACCTCGGGGTACTGCCTTCGCCATCGCCGCGACGCGCTCGTCCCAGTACGGCATCGTGATCGCGATGCCGTTCGACTTCGTCGCGCTCGTCAGGTGCTTCTTCGGCCGCGACCGCGCCAGCTCGAACGCGAACTTCAGCACGCGGTCGACGCCGATGCGCGACATCACCGTCTCCTGCATCACGATCTCGCGCTCGGTGCCCGCGAACATGCGGCCGCCGATGCTCGAGTACTCGCCCTCGGTGTTCTCGCGCACGATCACATGTCGATCTCGCCGGGCTCGCGGGCGGAGCCGTCGCGGCGCACCACCGGCGCGACGATGCCGGGCATCAGCCGCGCCGGGCCGCAGGTTCACGTACTGGTCGAACTCGCGGCGGAACTGCAGCAGCGAGCCCCACAGCGAGACGTGGTCCGGCGATCTTCGCCGGCCAGCCGACGGCGCCGAAGAAGATGGCGTCGTGGCCGCCGATCTGGTCCTTCCAGTCGTCGGGCAGCATCTTGCCGTGCCGCTCGTAGTAGTCCCACGACGCGAAGTCGAAGACGGTCGAACTGCAGCGTCGATGCTCGAACCGGGACGCAGCCGCCTCGAGGACCCGGATGCCCTCGGGCACCACTTCCTTGCCGATGCCGTCTCCCGGGATCACCGCGATGCGCTGCGCGGTCATGCCGGCCGCTCCTCTCCGCCGCGTCGCGGATCGCGGCGCGCGCGAGCGTACGCGACGCGGGCGCGTTGCGGTGCCGGCGCAGCGAGACGGGCGGGGACGCAGCAGGGTCGACAAAGGAGCGGCGGCGCTCAGGCGGCGCGGCGGTCGCTATGGCTGCCGGCGTCGGCCAGGGCGATCGCGTCGATGTCGTCGAGCACGCGCTCCGGCAGCCGGCCCGCGTACCGCGCCCGCACGACGCGCAGCGCCGTCTCGACGTCGACCGCCTGTCCGCCCGTCCCCTGCTGCTGCCATGCCACGTCGACGAGCGCCGTCGGGATCGCCGTCAGCAGCGCGGCCTGGTCCGGCGCCATCGTCTCGATCTCGAGGCGCGCCCCGCGCACCAGCACGTCCGCGATACGCCGGTTCATCGCGTTGCCCGTCAGCGTGATGCGCTGCCCGACCTCGGCGGCGACCAGCAGCCGCAGCGCCATCTGGGGCAGATCCGAGAGCTGGTAGCGGGCGGCGAGCGCCGCGACGTACCGCTCCGCGCGCGCGAGGGCCGAGCGCTCGACGCCCGTCGCGCCGTCGGTGCACGCCTGCATCGTCAGCTCGAGCAGCCGGCTCTGACGTCCGCGAAGCGATACCGGCACGTTGCCGCTGATGCCCTCCGTCGCGAACACGGTGCGGTTGCCGCCGCCGAACTTCGCCGTGTACATCGCGTGGTCTGCCAGCTGCAGGAGGTCGGCCGTGTTGTCGGCGTCGCCCGGCGCCATCGCCACGCCGACCGAGATGCCGATTGAGCACGGCGCGTTCGCAAACTCGAAGTGCGCCTCGCGCAGCCGCTCGTGCATGCGGCCCGCCGCGGCCTCCGCCTCCTCGGCGGAGACGCCCTCCATCACGACCACGAACTCGTCGCCGCCGGTGCGCGCGACGAAGTTGGACTCGCCCACCGACTCGCGGAGCGTGCGGGCGACGATCTGGATGACGCGGTCGCCGGCCTCGTGGCCGAGGGTGTCGTTGAAGAGCTTGAGGCTGTCCATGTCGACGAGGAACACCGCGCTCTCGCCGGCCGCGCCGACGCCCGCCCGGACGCGGCCGAGCCGCTCTTGCAGGTAGCGGTAGTTGGGCAGCCCGGTGAGGGCGTCGTGCCGCGCGCTGTGCTCGGCCTGCTCGTAGAGGCGCAGGCGCTCGATCGTGACGCCGAGTAGACCGGCGACCTCGCCCAGCGCGTCGAGGTCGCTCGCCGAGTACGCCGCGTCCCCGCTCTGCACGAGAGCAAACACCGCCACCGTGCGTGTGCCGTGCCGCACCGGCACCGCTGCGACGTGCTGCGCGTCGTCCCCGAACAGGCTCCACTCGTGCGCGGAGTAGCGCTCGTCGGACCGGCTCAGCGTGATTGGCACGCCCGCTTCGACCGCGACCTCCGCCAGCGACCCGGCCAGCGGACGCTGCTGGCGGCGTCCCGCCGGCTCCTCGGGGTAGGTGGCGTACGGCTCGAATCAGCTCCGACTGCGCGTCCATCAGCAGCATCACGGCGCGCTCGAACGGGATCAGCCAGCGGACCTCCTCGGCGAAGGCGTCGAACGCCTCGCGCAGGTCCACCACCGACGCCACGATGCGGGCCAGGTTGCTCAGCGCCTGGATGTGCGAGGCGCGCTCGGTCGCCTGCCGGTAGAGCGCGGCGCCGTCCAGCGCGAGCGCGAGCTGCTCGACCGCCTGCTCCACGATGCGCACCTGGTCCAGCTGCGCCGGCGTCGACAGCCCGAGCACGACGAGCCCGAGCAGCTGCCCCTTGGGTCGCATCGGCACCACGAGCCCCACGCGGTCGTCGCGGTCGACGAACGACGGCGCTTGCTCCTCGAGCGCGATCCACGACGCCGCGCCGCGCAGCCCGAACCAGCGGTGGCGCGCGTCCTCCCGGGCGAACGCCGGCTGCGGTTGCGGGCGACCGCCGGCGGTGAAGCTCGGAATCTCGTGCAGCTCGCCGGCGTCGTCGAGGCGCGCGATGTACAGGTCCTGGTAGCTCAGCAGCGTGAACAGCGACTGCGCGAAGCCGCTGTAGAGGCGCTCGGTATCGGCGCCGGTCTGCATCAGGCGCGCGATCTCCGCAAGGCTCGACAGCTCGGTGATGCGCCGCTGCTGCAGCTGCAGCAGCTCGTCGGTCTCCATGCGCCGCGAGAGGATGCCGGCGACGCGCTCGACCACGGCGGTGCGGCCCGCGTCCCAGCCTCCGCCGGCTGCCATCGCAATCGTCAGTACGCCGACGATCGAGCGGGTCGCCACGGGCGGCCGCAGCGGCGCCGGCTCCTTGCCGCGCTGCGGCAGCAGGCCCTGCGTGCTGCGGGCCGCGATCACCGGCGCGAGCACCAGCGTGCCGATGCCGCGCTGCGCCAGCTCGCTCGACAGCGGTGCCTCGCCGCCCTCGCCGAGCACCATCGGGGCCCAGCGGTCGCTGATCAGCGACGGCACGCCACGCAGCACGCGGTCGATCGCCTCGTCGACGGGCGCGTGCCCCGAGGAGACGCTCGCGACAAGCTGCGGCTTCCGCGGACCCTCGGGCAGCCCGACGAGCGCGGAGACCTCGGCGCCGAGGTGGCGCGAGATCAGCTCGAGCGCCTGGGTCATCGCGCGGTCGCGCGAGCTGCGCCCGTTCATCAGTCGCACGGCCTCGGCGAGCAGCTGCTCGCGGTCGGCGCGCTCGACCGCCTCGTGGTACAGGCGACCGTTCTCGAGCACGATCCCAATCTCGCGCCCCAGCAGCAGCAGCAGGTGATGCTCCTGCTCGCCGAGCGCGCGCCGCCCGTGACCGATCAGCGCGAACGACCCGACCACGCGCCCCTTCGCCACCAGCGGGGCGGCGACGTACGGCTCGCCGATGTCGGGCAGGTCCGCCTCGCCGGCCTGGTCGGAGCGCAGGTAGCTCCCGCGCTCCGCGGCCAGCCGCAGCACGGACTCCGGGAGGCGCGGGGCGTCGTGGTCATCGCCCTGCACCGGCACGAAGAGGGAGACGCCCGGGCGGTCGGCAGTGCCGAGCTGGTACGCCTGGCCGGCGCGCATCTCCAGCAGACGCGCCACGAGGCGGATCGCGCGCTCGAGCGAGTCGCCGCCATCCATCGAGTCGCTGAGCGTGAACGAGACGGCGCTGACGATCGAGAGGTAGCGGTTGCGCTCCTCCAGCTCAGACGTCTGCGCGGCGACCTCGCGCTGGAGCTGCTGGTTCCAGCCCTCGAGCTCTCGCTGCGACGACCGCAACGCCGCCTCGGTCTCGCCCAGGCGGCCGCGCACCTCGTCGAGCGACTCGCGCGCGATATGGGTGACCCGCAGCCCGTGGCGCACGTACCAGGCCGCGCCGGGGAAGACGACCAGGGCGTAGACGATTGCGGTCGCCGACATGTCGCTGTCGCCGATCGCTGCCGGCAGGTGCACCAGCGGCAACAGGTCGGCCGCGACGAGCATCACCGTCGCGGTGTAGACGACGACCCCAATCGTCGCCCAGTCGCGCAGCACGGCGGCCGAGGAGAGGATGACGAGCAGCAGCGCGGCCGGCATCAGGTCGACCGGCCAGCGCGTGATGGTGAACGCCGCCACGATCGCGGTCGCCGAGAGCAGGCGGGAGACGAGCAGGCAGGCCTCGAAGAGCGACGGGCGGCGCATCGCGCGCAGCACGAGCAGCTCGGACTCGGAGAGCACGGCCGCGGCGAGGAGCACGGCGCCGCCGCTGCGCGGGAGCGGGGTCGCGCCGATCAGCATCAGCACGGCGAGCGGGAGCGAGCCCGCCACCATGAGCCGCCGGATCAGCGAGACGTTCCGCAGGCGCCGACGACGCTCCCCGTCGAGCACGGCGAGCGATTCGTTGTCCCTTCCGGGGGCCGCTGTTACGATCTGCCGCAGCCTCATGCCTGACGGAATTCCCCCCTATTTGCTCGTTGCGCGCATCGGGTCGGTGCTCGGGATGTCGTTCGCCCTCGCGATCGGCCTGCTGCTGCTCATCGGCGGCCTCGTCGTGCCCGCCATCATCGCCCTGCTGATGTTCATCCCCTCGATCGGCCTCATGCTGCTGGTCGAGCGCCACGCGGCCACGCCGCCGCGCTAGGCCGCGGTCCGCCGCCAGCCGTCTGCAAACTGCGGTTCGACGGCGCCCGGCTCAGCGCCGAGCAGCGCCGACCAGCGCGCGACCACCTGCTCGAACGCGCGCACGACCAGCGGGTCGAACTGCGCCCCCGCGAGGCCCCGGATCTCTCGCGCCGCGGCCTCCGCACCGACGGGCGAGCGGTACGGGCGCCCGGCCGTCATCGTGTCCCAGGTGTCGGCGACCAGCACGATGCGCGCGCCCAGCGGGATCTGCTCGCCCGCCAGGCGGCGCGGGTAGCCGCGGCCGTCCCAGTGCTCGTGTGCCGCGTGAATCATCGCTGCCGCGCCCTGCAGCCCCGGGATCTCGCGCAGCACCTGGTAGCCGTGCAGCGGGTGGTCGCGCAGCTCCAGCGCTTCCAACGCCGTGAGCGGCGCGCGCTTGCGCAGCAGCTCCTTGCCGACGGCGAGCTTGCCGATGTCGTGCAGCAGCGCCGCGCGCTCGATGTCGCGCAGCTCCGCGCTCGAAGGCGGCAGGCCGGCGGCCAGCGCGAGGTCGCTGGCGAACGCGCCGACGCGCCGCGAGTGCTCCTCGGTGGCGGCGTCGTGGAGCGCCAGCGCCCCGGCCAGCGCCTGCACGATGTAGTCGACGGTCGGGTCGCCGTCGCCGAGCACCGCGCCGTCGCCGCTCCCGGAGAGTCGCCGGCCGAGGTGAGCCGCGGCCGCGGCGAGCAGCGGGCGGTCCTCGGCGGCCAGCGCCGACCCGGCGGCGAAGTAGAGGACGAGCGCGCGGATGCCGTCGATTCCCGGCAGCGGCAGCGCCTCGTAGGTGCCGGCGGCGGCGTCCTCGGCGGAGCCGACGACGATCGAGAGCGGCCGTCCCTCGGTGCGCGTCTCGCGGCCGAGGCTCGCGGCGACCACCGCCGCCTGGTCGCCGGCGCCGCCCGCGTGGGCGATACAGCTCGCGTCGCCCGCGGCCGGGCCGGGTGCATACACCCAGGCATCGACGGCGGCCGTGGCGGAGCGCGCGCCGGCCACCGCGACGTGCACGAGGTCCTCGGGACCGATCACGGGATCGGCGAGCGTGGTGAGAAGCTGCCCCCAGCGGTCGGCGCGGCTCTCGTTCAGGTTCATCGGAGCGCGCGCACCGTGCACGCGCGATACCGCGAGCGCGCGCTCCTCCGCGCGCGACTCCGCGACGGCGGCCGCCAGGCGGTCGGCGATCGCGGCGTGAGCGAGCGGGTGGCGCAGGCAGTCGAACGCCTCGCCGCGCAGGCTGGGCAGCAGCGGTTCGGCGCCAAGTGGCGTCGCGGGAAGCAGGAACACGACGCGCGGCGCTGGCGAGCGGCGGCGCGAGGCGCGCAGGATGGCGAAGGCGTCGACGTCGGGCGCCGGGAGGTCGGCGAGCACCGCGTCGAAGTCAGAGCGGCGGAGGGCGGCGCAGGCGGCGGCGGCGCCGCGGACGAGGTCGGTCGTATAGCCGGCCTGGTGGAGCGCGGCGATCAGGACGTCACACTCGGCCTCTTCATCGCCGACGACGAGCACACGAGGACGTCCATCGGGATCCATGCCTGCCCCCCGATCAATATCGGCGGAAGCGGGCCGGTTCCGTATCTATCGCACCCGATACGGGCGTCTCACCGGGCGACGGGGTCGCGCGTCGGGGCTCAGCCCTCGACGATCTCCACGGACTCGATGCGATCGCCCGGGCTGGGGTCGCTCGCCGGGTCGCGCGGCCGCAGGGCGAGCGCGACATCCATCCCGGACTCCACACGCCCGAACGCCGTGTAGCGCCCGTTCAAGTGGGGTGCGTCGCCGATCATCAGGTAGAACTGCGACCCGTTCGTGTTCGGGCCGGCGTTCGCCATGCCGAGCACGCCCTGGTCGAACGGCGTCTCGTTGAGCTCGTCGGGGATGCGATAGCCGGGGCCACCGCGGCCGGAGCCGGTGGGGTCGCCGCCCTGGGCGACGAACCCGGGGATCACGCGGTGGAACGTGCAGCCGTCGTAGAAGCCCTCGCGCGCGAGGAACACGAAGTTGTTGACGGTGACGGGCGCCACGTCCGGCATCAGCCGCACGGTGATGTCGCCGCGCTCGGTGTGCAGCACGGCCTGGTAGGCACCCTCGGGGTCAATGGTCATGGGCGGCGGCGCGTCGTACTGGCGGCTCATCCTCCGCTCCCTTCCGTGATGTCGATGCTCTTGATGACGGCGCCCGACGGCGCCTCGGGGTTGGTCGGGTCGCGCGTGGGCAGCGCCTGCAGCAGCTCCAGGCCGCTCGTGACCTTGCCGAAGACGGTGAACTGGCCGTTCAGGTTGCCGGCCGGCGCGAGCGTGATGAAGAACTGCGAGCTGCTGACGCGCGTCCCGGCCTTCGCCATCGAGATCACGCCGGCGTCGAACGGCAGCGTGTTCGTCTCCTCGGGGAGGCTGTAGCCGGCGTCCTCGTAACCCGTGCCGCTCGGGTCACCCGCCTGCGCGACGAAGCCGGGCACGACCCGGTGGAACGTCAGGCCGTCGTAGAAGTGGTGCTGCGCGAGGAACACGAAGTTGTTCACGTACTGCGGCGCGTCCTTCGGCAGCAGCTGGATCTTCACATCGCCGCTCTCGAGGTGGATCACGGCGTCGTACGTCTTGCTGGTGTCGATGCTCATCGGCGGCGGTGCGCTGTACGTGCGCTGCACGGTCGCCGTTGCGGTCGCGGACGACGACGCCGTGGCGCTGGCCTCGACGGTGGGCGTGGCGGCCGTGTTGCTCGCGACGTTGCCGAGCTTCGACGCGATCACGACGCTGCCGAGGCTCACGAGCATCACGGCGATACCCACGATGAAGAAGGCCTTGGTGTTGCGCTGGAAGAACCCCATCACGCCGGTGAACTGCACCGGCCCGGCCGGGGTGTAGCCGGAGGGGCGAGACGCGCGCCGTTGGCGGCGGCGGTTCCGCCTTCGATCACTGCTCACAGGTGAACCCCCATCTGTGGGTCGGCGCGGCGCGGCCCATGCACAGCCGGGTCGGGGCGTGTCCGGGAAGCCGCGCGCGCTGGTCGGTGCGGGTGGGTCGGTTCGATGGTGCCCCCGGCAGGATTCGAACCTGCGCACCCGGCTCCGGAGGCCGGTGCTCTATCCCCTGAGCTACGAGGGCGCGTGGGCGCCAGTGTACGAACGGGCTAGATTGCGAGCAATGCGATGCGACGCGCGTCCCCGGCTACCGCCCGCGCGCGCCGAAGAATGCCGCGACGTCGCGCGCGAAGAGCTCGGGCTGCTCCATGGCGGCGAAGTGGCCGCCGCGCTCGGGCTCCGCGTAGTGCACGAGGTTGACCACACGCTCCATCACCTCGCGCGGCGGTGCGAACGGCTCGGCCGGGAAGCGCGCGTATCCGGTCGGCACCTCGACGCGACCGCCCATGAACGCGCCACCGGAGTGCGAGGTCTCGTAGTAGATGCGCGCCGCCGACAGGATGCTGCCGGTCAGCCAGTACAGCGTCACGTTGGTGAGGACGGCCTCGCGGTCGAACGTGTCCCAGAGATCGTCGCCGTGATCGCTCCACACCCAGAACTTCTCGAGGATCCACGCGAGCAGACCGACCGGCGAGTCGTGCTGCGCGTAGGCGAGGCTCTGCGGGCGCGTGCCCTGGATGCGGCTGTACCCGGTCTCCTCCGCCTCGAAGCGCTGGCGCTGCCGGCGGTAGGCCCGCTCGGCGGGCGACTGCTCGACGCCGGCCGGCGGCGGGGGGCCGCCCACGCCAAAGTTCACGTGTAGCCCGAGGACCGCGTCCGGCTGCTGCCGCGCGAGCGCGGGCGCGATGATCCCGCCCCAGTCGCCGCCCTGGACGCCGTATCGCTCGTAGCCGAGCTCACGCATCAGCAGGTGCATCCGCTCGGCGACCTTGCCGGGGTGCATGCCGGGCTCGCGCGGCGCCTCGGAGAACGCGAAGCCGGGGAGCGACGGGATCACGAGGTCGAACGGCGGACGACCGTCCATGCCCGCCGCCAGCAGCTCCGCCGCGGCGAGGAACTCCACGAACGACCCCGGCCAGCCGTGCAGCAGGAGCAGCGGGGTGCGTCGCTCGCTCCCGGGGCCCGTGTACACGACGCAATGCATCTCTTCGCCGCCGATCGGACCGCGCAGGTGCGTGAGCCGGTTCAGGCGCTCCTGGACCGCGAACCAGTCGTAGTCGCGCCGCCAGTAGCGGACGAGGTCGCGGAGCACCGCGTCGTTGACGCCGGCGGCCCAGCCCTGGTCGACGGCGATCTCCGGCCAGCGTGTGTTGTCGATGCGCCGGTGGAGGTCGTCGATGGCGCGCTCGGAGAACTCGATGCGGAACGGGAGCATGCTCATGCGCGGGAGTATGGCGGGGCGCGCGACGCCCCGCCACCCGATGGCACCGCGCGCAACCTCCCGACCGCTGCGCTGACGTCCTCCCGTCATCCCCCGGTTCACTCGCTCCCGCGACGGCGGTACTGGATCGCCTCCGCGACGTGCGCGCTCTCGATGCGGTCCGATCCCGCCAGGTCCGCGATCGTCCGCGCGACCTTGAGCACGCGATGGAACGCTCGTGCGGACAGGCCGAGGCGCTCAGTCGCCGCCGCAAGGAGCGGCGCGGCGTCTTCTGCCAGGGCGTCCTGGCAGTGGCGACGCACTTCGAGCGGTCCCATCTCCGCGTTCGACGCCTGGGCGGTCCCGCGCAGGCGCTCCAGCTGGCGGGCGCGCGCTTCCACCACCCGGGCGCGCACGGAGGCGGACCGCTCCCCGGGCGCGCCTTCCGTCAGCTCTGCGTACTCGACGCGGGGGACGTCGACGAAGAGGTCGAGGCGATCGAGCAGCGGACCGGAGATGCGGTGCTGGTAGCGCGAGACCGCCGCCTCCGCGCAGGAGCACTCGCGTCGGGCGTCGCCGTAATAGCCACACGGACACGGGTTCATCGCCGCGACCAGCAGCAGGCGCGCGGGGAACGTCACGGAGCCACGCGCGCGAGAGATTGTGATGACGCCCGACTCCAGCGGTTCGCGGAGCGCCTCGAGCGCGGCGCTGGAGAACTCAGGGAGCTCGTCGAGAAAGAGGACGCCCCGGTGCGCGAGCGACACCTCGCCCGGCCGCACGTGCGCGCCGCCGCCGACGAGCCCCGCGTACGAGATCGTGTGGTGCGGCGCGCGGAACGGCCGCGCGTGAAGGAGCGGCTGGTCGCTCGAAAGCAGACCCGCCACCGAGTAGAGCTTGGAGACCTCGATCGCCTCGCGCGCGGTGAGCGGCGCCAGCAGGCCGGGGAGCGTGCGCGCGAGCAGCGTCTTGCCCGCGCCAGGCGGCCCCTGCATCAGCAGGTTGTGTCCGCCGGCGGCGGCAATCTCCAGCGCGCGCTTCGCGTGATCCTGCCCCTGCACCACCGCGACGTCGTGCGCCGGCTCCTCGACGCCGCCACCCTCTGCACCCGACGCCACAGGCGAGCGCCAGTCCTCGATCGGCCGGCCGACCTGGCGCAGCGACTCCAGGCCGAGCACCCGCACGCCGTCCATCCCGCGAGCCTCCGCCAGGTCGAGCGCCGGGACGACCGCCGTCTCGATCCTCGCATCCAGGCACATCGCGACGAATGGCAGCACGCCGTTCACGTGCCGCAGCCTGCCCTCGAGCGAGAGTTCCCCGACGAACGCCATCTCCGCGTATTGCGGCTGCAGCTGGCCGGTCGCCAGCAGGATGGCGACCGCGATCGGCAGGTCGTAGATCGGCCCCTCTTTCCGCACGTCCGACGGCGCGAGGCTGACGACGATCCGCCGCATTGGGAACTCGAACCCGGCGTTCCGGATCCCCGCGCGCACCCGCTCGCGCGCCTCCTGAACCGCCGTATCCGCCAGGCCCACCACCCAGAACGCCGGCAACCCGCTGCTGATGTTCACCTCGACATCGACGGGGATCCCCTCGATGCCGACGAACGCGACTGATCGCACCCGCGCGTAGCTCATCGCGGGCAGGCCCGCCGGCCGCCTCGCCGCCCCGGGAGATGCGCTGCCGCTTCGCGCACGACGACCTCCGTCACCGCCCGCAGCGATGCTAGGCACGCCGCGGCTGCGAGCGATCACCCCCTGCGGGAAGTACGGGCCTGCGGGGCTTGCCGCAGTCACCGCACTCGCGGTCCACTGGTGTCATGGGCGCCCGCAGTGAACCCCGCCGCTTCACGGGCGTCACCCCGCTCGCCTACCAGGGCATCGCGTACGCGCTGAGCAACGTCCCCGCCTTCCTCACGACCGCGGTCGTCCTCTACGCCGGACTGCGCTCGCACGCGATCGCGGGTCGCCCCGGTCTCGCCACGTTCGACACCGCCGCCGCGCTCGCGGGGATCGTCGCGTCGCTGGTCGGCAACTCGATCCTCGCGTTCCGTTCGGGCGTGCTCTTCCGCGGGCCGGCCCTCCGCCGCTTCATGCTCGCGAACCTGTTCGGCATGCTGGTGCAGGTCGCGGCCTTCGTCGCGCTCGCCGGGACGCGCGTCACCACCGAAGAGTTCGACCTGCCCGCGGTGACGGGCATGCTCATGCTGCCGTGCGCGCTCCAGTACACCGCGACCTTCGTGGTCCTCCACATCTGGGGCTACCGGCTGGAGCCGATGCACCCGGTGGCGCGCCCGATGGACCTCTCCTACGCCGCACCCGTCTTCGACGTCGAGCTGATGTCGATCGCCGGGGGCGAGCGCGTGGCGCAGGGCCTGTGGGCGCGGCGCGCGTGGATCGGGGCATACTTCGGCGTCTTAGGCGCGTGCATCGTCTACGGATGGATCGGCGTCGTCGGCATGGGGATGAGCACCGGCGACGGCGGCGCGCGCGTGATGCAGGCGTTCCAGGTCGTGTTCGGCCGGCACCCGCACCTCGGCGCGCTCGGGTTCGTGTGGCCGCCGATCCCGTCGCTCTCCGACGTGCCGTTCCTGCTCTTCGCCCAGCCGCTCGGTCAGCCGTTCTTCGCGGGGACGGTCATGGGCTCGCTCTACGCGGCCGGCGCCGTGCTGCTGTTCTACGCGTTGCTCCGCCAGTTGCACGCCGGCCGGGCGCTCGCGCTGCTGCTCTCGCTTGCGCTGCTGCTCAACGAGCAGTTCCTGCAGACCTCCGTCGCCGGCCTGTCCGAGCCGGTGCTCGCGTTCTTCCTGCTGGCGTCGCTGCTCGCGTTCGTGAAGTGGCTGCGCGATCCGCAGTCAGGGCTTGTCGCGATCGCAGGCGTCGCGACCGGGGGCGCCATCCTCTGCCGCTACGAGGCCGCGTTCTGGGCCGCGGCCATGGGACTCGCGATCTTCATCGTGCTCTACGGCGGCGTGCCCGGCTTCCGGTTCTTCCGCGACGCGCGCGCCGAGCGCGACCACGGCATGGCGCCGGCGTGGAACAACCTGCTCGCCTTCGGCGTGCCCAGCGGCTTCGCGCTCGGCGTCTGGATGTACCTGAGCCTCCAGACCGTCGGATCGCCGTTCTACTTCCTCACCGGCTCCGGCTCGACGAAGCAGTCGCCGGACACCGCCGCCCTCGCCGGTCCCGACCTCGCCGGCTACGGTCCGCAGGGCACGCTCGTCTACCACGCGTACCACTCGCTCGCGGGCACCGTGAGCATGGTGCTCGACCGCGTCGGCTACTTCTCGCCGCTGCTGCTCGTGTTCACCCTCGTGCTGCTCGTCCACGCCCTGCGCCGACGCGACGCCCGCAGCCTCGCGGTCGTCGGCGTCGCCTGGTCGATCCCCGCCTTCGGGGTCATCACCGGCTACCTGGGGTCGCTGCCGCCGTACGGCCGCTACTGGTACTGGGTCGCGCCGATGGGCGTCGTCACCGCGGTCTACGCGATGAGCCTGAGCCACAATCGCAACATGCGCGTGCTGCTCGCCCCGATCGTCGTGGCCGTCGCGTTCATGCCCGTGCTCCGCACGTTCCTGATCACCTACCAGAGCTTTGACGCCCAGCATCCGACGACCGCGCAGCGCTGGCAGAACGCCGTCTTCACGAACACCGACTTCGGCTCGGTGCCAACGCGGCAGGAGGCCGTGACCGAGTGGAAGGATGTCGCGGCCGCGGTCGACCGCACCGTCGCGCCGCACCAGACCGTGCTGTTCGACGTGTCGTCGGGCGGCGCGATCGTCCTCTACGTGCGGCACCCCGAGCAGTTCGTGACGTCGACGGACCAGGACTTCCGCTCGCAGATGCTCGGCGCGCCGTGGAAGTACGGAGACTTCGTGCTGGCGCCGGAGCCGACGTTCGACGTCGTCACACGCTCGCTGCTCTTCCTGCAGTGGCCGAAGATCTGGAGCGCGGGCTACCCGTGGCTCGCACAGGACGTCGAGGTGCCGAGCATCCACAAGTGGCGGCTGCTCGCGGTGACGGGCGCGCCGCCGCCGGATGTGCCCGCTGACGGCCCGGCCACCGGCGGCGCCACGGGATCCGCGGCGACCGCGACCCCGGGCGCGAACGCCACCGCCGCGCCCTCGCCCGCGCCCTCGCCCGCCGCGCGATAGCCGTCAGTCGCGGGGCAGCCGCTCCGCCAGGTACTCCGCGACGTGCACCACGCGCAGGCCGAGCCCCGCCGCGTCCGCGCCGCCCCGCAAGTGCAGGAGGCAGCCGGGGTTATCGGTGACCAGGGTCGTCGCGCCCGAGGCACGCACGTTGTCGAGCTTGCGCTCGAGGATGCGCGCGGCGACCTCGGGCGCGCTCAGCGACGTCGAGCCGCCGAAGCCGCAGCACACCTCGGCCTCCGCGAGCGGCACGACCTCGGTACCGGCGACGTCGCGCAGCAGGCGCTCGAGCCGGTCGCCGGCGCCGAGCATGTTCGCGCCCTGGCAGAAGCGGTCGACCGCGACCGGTCCGCCCGGGCGCCCCGCCAGCGCGGCGTCCGGCAGGCGCGCCGGGCCCGCGAGGTACGACGTGAGGTCGTGCACGCGGCCCGCGAGCCGCGCCGCGCGGTCGCGCCACGCCGGCTCCTCCGCGAAGAGCCGCGCGTATTCGTGGAGCATCGCCACCACGCAGCTCGGCGCGGGCGTGACGACGTCGTCCTCGCCCTCGAGCGCGGCGATCGTCGCGCGGGCCATGCGGCGCGCGGCGCCCCAGTCGCCGGCGTCGAACGCCGGCAGCCCGCAACAGTGCTGCGCCGCGGGGACGGTCACGGTGGCGCCCGACGCGCGCAGCAGGCGCGCGGCCGCCACCGGCACCTCGGGCGCCGCGCGGTCGGCGACGCACTGCAGGAAGAGCGTGACGCGCCGTCCGGCGAGCGGCGCGCCGGGCAGCGGCGCGGGCGCCGCCGCGCGCAGCGCGGCGCGCGCGTGCGCCGGCCGCACGGCCAGCGCCGGGGGCGTGCGCCAGCGCAGGTGCCGCGGCGCCAGCCGCACCGGCAGGCGCGTGAAGCGGCCGCGCCGCAGCGGCAGCGCCGCCACCGCCAGCGCGCGGCTCGCGACCTCCACCAGCCGGCGCGATGCGAACCCGCGCAGCGCCGTGCGCATCCACCACGGTGCACCGCCGCGCGCCACCACCTGCCGGCGCACCTCGAGGATCTGCGCGGGCAGCGGGATGTCCACCGGGCACACCGTCGCGCACGCGCCACACGACACGCAGAGCGACTGCGGCCCCGACGCCGCGTTGAGGCCGTGGTGGTACGCGGTCGTCACCAGCCCGATCGGCCCGGTGTACACGTATCCGAACGCGTGACCGCCGACGACCTGGTACGCGGGGCAGACGTTCGCACAGGCCCCGCACTTGATGCAGCGCAGCGCCGATTCCACCGCCGGGTCGGCGGCCATCGCGCGGCGGCCGTTGTCGATCAGCACGATGTGCAGCTCGTGGCCCGGCGTCGGACCGCTGACGAACGTCGTGTACGTCGTGATCGGCTGGCCGGTGGCCGAGCGGGCGAGCAGTCGCAACTGCTTCACGGCGTCGGCCGCCGTCGGGACGAGCTTCTCCACGCCGGCGGTGACGACGTGGACAGGCGGCAGGCTCGACGACATGCGGCCGTTGCCCTCGTTCGTCACGAGCATCACCGTGCCGGTCTCCGCGATCAGGGCGTTCGCGCCGGTGAGGCCGAGGCCGGCGGTGAGGAACGTCTCGCGCAGCGCGGTGCGCACGCTGTGCACCATCGCGGGAATGTCGTCGGGGTCGAAGGGACGGCCGAGCACGCGCGTCAGCAACTCGGCGACCTGCCCGCGCCGCTTGTGGATCGCCGGCATCACGAGATGGCTCGGGTGGTCACCCGCCAGCTGCAGAATCCACTCGCCGAGATCGGTCTCGACGGCCTCCACGCCCGCGGCGGCGAGGGCAGCGTTGAGGCCGATCTCCTCGGAGACCATCGACTTGCCCTTCACCGCGAGCGTCACGCCGCGCTCGTGGCAGAGGTGCGCGATGTAGGCGTTGGCGGCGGCGGCGTCCGGCACCTCCACCACGGTCGCGCCGGCCGCTTCCGCGCGCGCCCGGAAGCGTGCGACGTGGCCGGCGAGGTCGGCGAGGACCCGGTCCTTCACCGCCGCCAGCTCCGCACGCAGGTCGTCGAACGCACGGCCGGTGATCGCCTCCAGCGACGCGATCTGCCCGTCGCGCGTCTCCCGCCACGAGCGCTGGAAGCCGAGCAGGCCTTCGCGCACGTTGGGGTCGGCGAGCGCGCGCCGGTAGCGCTCCGCGAACGGGGCGAGCCCCGGTGCCGGCGCGGCCCCGTCACGCGGCGTCATCCGACGATCACCACGTGCACCGCGCTCGGGCCCTGCACGCCGATGGTCAGCGAACGCTCGATGTCGGCGGTGCGCGACGGCCCCGTGGTGAGCGATGCGTACGGTGCCATGTCGCCCGCGACCAGCCGCTCCGCGACCGCCTCGAGCGCCGGCACGACGTCGCCGCGGTCGACCACCTGGATCAGCGTTCGCGAGAGCATGGACACCGCGCGATCGGCGAGCGCGCCCTCGACGAGCAGCACCGATCCGGTCTCCGCGACCGCGAGGGCGCCGCGCACGACGCCGACCTCGGCATCGGCGACCGACGCCACGGGGTCGCGCGCGTCCGGCAGCTCCGCGCGGCTCCCGAGCCGCGCCGCCAGCGCCGGCGCGGCCGCCGCGAGCGACGGCGCGAGAACGATGCGCCCGTCGCCCGCCAGCTCCAGCGCGAGCGCCGCGACGTCGGACCAGCCGGCGAGCGCGTGCACGGTCGAGCGCGCTTCCTCGGCGCGCGCGTGGAAGGTCCCGATCACGGAGCCGCGGTCTGCGGCGGTCACTCGCGCCCCCTGCTCGCAGTCGGGCTTCACGCACAACGACCGGCGGATACGCCGCCCATCGGGTCGGCGCCGTACCGGCGCCCCGAGGGCGCCGACCGTCGACCGAGCGATGTCGCTCGCGACTCTACCGGAGGTGCCTCGGTTCGCGCAGCGCGGCATCCCCCACGCGATCCCGCGACCTCGCTATCATGCCCCCGATCAGGGCCGGCCATGCGATCTGGTGGCCGTATGAGCGCAGAAACTCGTAACCGCTGGTTCTGGGTCGGGCTGCTCGCCGTCGGAGTCGCCCTCGTCGCCGGCATGATGGTCCCGCGCTGGAACACCACGGCGCGCGGCCCCGTCGCGGCCTGGATCGCCACCATGGCGCTCCTCGCCTTCGCGCTCGGCGCCTTCGGCAAGGGTACGAACGGCCGCTGGCTCGGCGCGCTGATCGACGACCGCTGCCGCGTGAGCCTCTCGCGCATGCAGATGGCCGCGTGGACCGTGCTCACCCTCGCCGCCGTGTTCGCCATCGCCGGCGTCAACACCGCGCGCGGCGCGTCGAACCCGCTCGACATCACGATCCCCGCCGAGCTCTGGGTGCTGATGGGCATCTCATCCGCCAGCTTCGCCGGCTCGCAGCTGATCAAGAGCACCCAGATCCAGGACGACAAGATCGAGCCGAACGACAGCCTGCGGGACGCCCACCTCACCGACATCGTCCAGGGCGAGAAGCGCGGCGAGGAGAACCGGCTCGACCTCAGCAAGATCCAGGTGCTGATGCTGACCCTGGTCGTGCTGGTCGCGTACGCCTCGGCCGTCGGCGAGCTGCTGACGGCCGGCGGCCCGGGCCACGTGATCACGGCGCTGCCCGCGATCAACGGCGGCATCGTTTCGCTGCTCGCGATCAGCCACGCCGGCTACCTGACGTTCAAGAGCGTTCCGAGCGGGACGCAGGCGACCGACCCGACGCCCGCCGAGGCCGGGGACTAGCCGGCTATCCGCCGCCGCGGCGCACGGAGATCACGCCGCGCACGCCGTCGAGGTGCGAGAGCAGCCGCGCGAACTGCGCGCCGCCCTCCGTCTCCAGCGTGAGGTGCACGGTCGTCGTGCGGTCCGTGTGCTCCTCGGTGCGCACGCCCACCATGTTCACGCCGTCGCCCGCGACGATCGTGCTGATGTCGCGCAGCAGGCCCACGCGATCCCAGGCGTTGACCTCGACCGCGGCCGAGTAGCGATCGGCCGACGCGCCCCAGTCGCACTCGATCAGCCGCGCCGTCTCGTCGGTGCGCTGCACGTTGCGGCAGTCGCGCCGGTGTACAGAGATGCCGCGCGCCCGCGTGATGTAGCCGATGATCGGGTCGCCCGGCACCGGCCGGCAGCAGCGCGACAGCGTCACGTGCAGCCCGGAGGTCCCGAGCACGTGCACGCCGGGCGCTCCAGGGGCGCCGTTCGAGGTGTCGATGGTCGGCGTGTCGAGCGGCGGCGTCGCGGGCAGCGGCGACTGCTCGACCAGCCGGTTCACCAGCTTCTGCACCGAGAGGTCGCCCGACCCGACCGCCGCGTAGAGGTCCTCCAGCGCGTCGTAGCCAAGCTTCTGGTACAGGTCATCGGGCAGGCGCGCGAGACCGAGACGCGCAACCTCGCGGTCCACCGCCTCGCGGCCGCGGTCGATGTTGTCCCCGCGCTGCTGCCGCCGGAACCACTGGCGCACCTTCTGGCGCGCATGCGACGACCCGAGGTAGCCCAGCGACGGCTGCAGCCAGTCGCGCGACGGCCCTTTGGGGCTGCGGCTGCGCATGATCTCGACGATGTCGCCGCTGTTCAGCGCCGTCGCCAGCGGGACGATGCGCCCATTCACCTTCGCGCCGACGCAATTGTGCCCGAGGTCCGTGTGGATGCGGTACGCGAAGTCGAGCGGCGTCGAGCCCGACGGCAGCACGCGCACATCGCCGCGCGGCGTGTAGACGAAGACCTGGTCGTTGAAGACGTCGGTCTTCACCGATTCCAGGAAGTCCTCGGTGCCCGACGACTCCTGCTGCCACTCGATCAGGTGGCGCAGCCACGCCATGCGCTCCTCGTACTGGACGTCGCGGCGGCGCGGCTCCTCCTTGTACTGCCAGTGCGCGGCGACGCCGTACTCGGCGACGTCGTGCATCTCGTAGGTGCGGATCTGGACCTCGAACGGCCGCGCGCCCGGGCCGAGCACGGACGTGTGCAGCGACTGGTAGAGCGACTCCTTCGGGTTCGCGATGTAGTCGTCGAAGCCGCCGGGGATCGGCCGCCAGGTCTGGTGCACGACGCCGAGCGCGTTGTAGCAGTCGCCCACCGACCGCACGAGTACGCGCACCGCCAGGAGGTCGTGGATCTGGTCCAGCGACTTCCCCTGCTCGGCGTAGCGCCGCATCTTCTGGTGGATCGAATAGAGGTGCTTCACGCGGCCGCTGATCTCGGCCTCGATGCCGGCCTCCTCGAGCGTCTTGCGCAGCTCGGCCTCCACGCGCCGCACGAACCGCTCGCGCTCGCTGCGCTTGGTCGCGACCATGCGCGCCACGCGGCGGTAGGCCTCCGGCTCGACGTAGCGGAACGCGAGGTCCTCGAGCTCCCACTTGAATTGCCAGATACCCAGTCGAGAGGCGAGCGGCGCGTAGATGTCGAGCGTCTCGCGCGCAATCGAGAGCTGGCGGTCGCGCGGCAGGTACTCGAGCGTGCGCATGTTGTGGAGCCGGTCGGCGAGCTTGATGATGACGACCCGTACGTCCTCGGCCATCGCCAGCAGCATCTTGCGGAGCGTCTCGGCGTCGGCGGTCTGGGTGTCCGACGCGTTCCCGATCGGCAGATGCTCGATCTTCGTGGCGCCCTCGACGAGTCGCGCGACGTCGGCACTGAAGCGCTGTGCGAGCGCCTGGTGCGTGACGCCGCAGTCCTCAATCACGTCATGCAGCAGCGCGGCCTGCACGGTCTGCGTGTCGAGATGCAGGTCGGCGACGAGTTGGGTGACCGCGATCGGATGGATCACGTAGGGCTCGCCGGACAGGCGGGTCTGGCCCTCGTGCTGCTCGATGGCGAAGTCCAGCGCAGCGCGAACGGCGTCGATGCGATCCTGCGGAAGGTAGGTCGCGAGGGTCTTGAGTAGCTCCGCGGTGCCGGCCGGGGCCTGGTCGGAGACAACCATCGTGCCCTCAGCGTAGCAGAGATGACCTCCACGTACCCCCGGGGGGTGTCGCGGCGCTGACGGCTCGCTGCTCGCCGTCGGCGTGAGGCGACCGTAGACTCCCCCGCATGCCCGACCTGCGCGCTCCCCGCGGCATGCACGACGTTCTCCCCGAGGACGCCCCGCTCTGGCGCTTCGTGCGCGACACGGCGGAGCGAGTCGCACGCTCGTTCGATTACGGCCTGATCCAGACGCCGCTGGTCGAGGACGTCGCGGTCTTCCAGCGGACCGCCGGCGACGAATCCGACATCGTCTCGAAGGAGATGTACGTCTTCGAGGACCGCGGCGGCGACCGGCTCGCGCTGCGCCCCGAGGGCACCGCCGGCGTCTGCCGCGCGTACCTCGAGAACGGCATGGGCAGCCGCCCGCAGCCGGTCCGCCTCTACTACATGGGCACGTTCTTCCGATACGACCGCCCGCAGGCCGGCCGCTACCGCCAGCTGCAGCAGTTCGGCGTCGAGAACATCGGCGACGAATCGCCGGCGGCAGACGTCGAGGTGATCGAGCTGCAGCACACGCTCTACCGGGAGCTCGGGCTCGACGACCTCGTGCTGCGCGTGAACTCCATCGGCACCGCCGAGACGCGTCAGCGTTATGTCGAGGCACTGCGCGCCTACTTCCGCCCGCACGTGGCGACGCTCTCGGCCGACTCCCAGCGCCGCTTCGAGACGAACGTGCTGCGCATCCTCGACTCGAAGGAGGACGCCGACCACCCCGCCGTGCGCGCGGCGCCGAGCATCCTCGAGTTCCTCTCCCCCGCCGACACCGATCACTTCGCAGCGGTGCGCGCCTCGCTCGACGCGCTCGGCGTCGCCTACGCGGTCGAGCCGCGCATCGTGCGCGGCCTCGACTACTACGCGCGGACTGTCTGGGAGTTCGAGCCGCCGGGCGCCGGCGGGCAGTCCACCGTGGGTGCCGGCGGGCGCTACGACGGGCTGATCGAGCTGCTCGGCGGGCCGCACACGCCCGGCGTCGGCTTCGGCACCGGCATCGAGCGCATCGTGATGAACCTCCGCGAGCGCGGGCTCGGTCCCGACGCCGCGGCGGATGCCGCGCCCGACGTCGCGATGATCCCCCTCGGCGACGAGGGCGCGCGGGCGGCGTTGCGCGTCGCCCGCGACCTGCGCGGCGCGGGCCTCGTCGTGCGCGGCGGCGTCCCCGGCCGGTCGATGCGCGCGCAGCTGCGCGGCGCGTCCTCGAGTGGCGCGCGGTACGCGGTGATCGTCGGCGACCAGGAGGCCGCCGACGGCGTCGTGCAGGTGAAGCCGCTCGTCGGCGACGGCGAGCAACGAACCGTTCCCGCCGGAGAGGCGGCACACGCCATCCACGCCACCACATCGAGCGGCAGCCGGTAGGCTGCCGATCCATCCCCGAGTGCACGTGCCTCCCCGACGTCGCGCAGGGCGGCACAACGAGCTCGGCCGCACCGCGAGCTGCCCCCGGCGCCGCCCCTGGAATTGCCCGATCCTCCGCCCACGCCTCCGGAGCGAACGGCACCCTTCCGGCTGCGGCTCGACGCAGGCTTCGCGGAGCGAGCGGCTCCCTACGGGCTGCCGCTCGAGGCAGGCTCCGGCCCGGCCCGTACCGCCCTCCGCTGCTAACCTGAACCCATGCTCGAACGACTCGCCGAGATCGAGGCCCGCTACGAGGAGCTGACCGCCCTCCTCGCCGACCCGGACGTGATCGCCGATCACCGCCGCGTCGAGGAGATCGCGCGCGAACGCTCCGGCCTCGAGTCCGTCGTCACCCTCTACCGCTCCTTCCGCGACGCCCAGGCGGCGCTCGACGACGCCCGCGTGCTCCAGCGCGACGCCGACGCCGAGATGCGCGACCTCGGCCGCGAGGAGGTCGAGCGCCTGGAGCCCGAGGCGGAGCGCCTCGAGCAGGAGCTGCGTGTCGCGCTGCTGCCGAAGGACCCCGCCGACGAGCGCGATGTGATCGTCGAGATCCGCGGCGGCGCCGGCGGCGACGAGGCCGGCCTCTTCGCCGCGGACCTCTTTCGCATGTACCAGCGCTACGCCGAGCGCCAGCGCTGGACGACCGAGATCATCAATACCTCCGCCGCGGCCAGCGGCGGCTACAAGGAGATCACCTTCGAGGTCCACGGCCGCGGCGCCTACTCGCGCCTCAAGTACGAGTCGGGCGTCCACCGCGTGCAGCGCGTGCCCGAGACGGAATCGCAGGGCCGCATCCACACCTCGACCGCGACCGTCGCGGTGCTGCCGGAGGTCGACGAGGTCGACGTCGACATCGACTGGAACGACGTGCGGATCGACATCTTCCACTCGGGCGGCGCCGGCGGTCAGAACGTGAACAAGGTGGCGACGGCGGTGCGGATGACGCACGTGCCGACCGGCATCGTGGTCACCTGCCAGGACGAGCGCTCGCAGGCGAAGAACCGCGCGAAGGCCGAGGCGCACCTGCGCGCGCGCCTCTACGAGATCGAGCGCGAGAAGGCGGCGCAGGAAGAGGCCGCCGCGCGCCGCTCGCAGGTCGGCACCGGCGACCGCGCGGAGAAGATCCGCACCTACAACTACCCGCAGGACCGCATCACCGACCACCGCGTGAACCTCACCATCCACGGCATCCCGCGGGTGATGGACGGAGAGATCGACGCCCTGATTGACGCGGTGACGGGCGAAGAGCAGGCACGCGCGCTCGCCGCGACGGCCTGACCCGGCGGCCTCATCCGTTCGCCCCGAGCGCAGGCGAAGGGCGATCCGCCGGCGCCCTTCGACAGGCTCAGGGCGAACGGGCGCGGGCACGATCGAGCCGTCGAGCGAACTGAACGGCACGGACCGATGCCCCTGATCACGAGCACGTCGAACGCCCGCGTCCGCGACATCCGCGCGCTGCGCACCCGCAAGGCGCGCGAGCAGAGCGGGCTGTGCTACGTCGAGGGCATCCGCGCCGTCGGCGAGGCGATCCAGGCCGGCGCCGACGTCGAGACGCTCGTGGTCGCCCCGCGCCGCCTCTCGAGCGACTTCGGCCAATCGCTCGTCGCGGAGGCCGCCGACCGCGAGGTGCCGGTCCTCGAGGTGACCACCGACGTCTTCCGCACGCTCTCCGACCGCGACGGCCCGCAGGGGCTCGCTGCCGTCGTGCGTCAGCGGTGGGCCGACCTCGGCGGCGTGCGGCTGGCACACGGCGACCGCTGGGTCGCGCTCGATGCCATCGCCGACCCCGGCAACCTCGGCACGATCCTGCGGACGTGCGACGCGAGCGGCGCCGCGGGCGTGGTGCTCGTCGGCGCGTCCACAGACCCGTACGACCCGGCGTCGGTGCGCGCCGGGATGGGCGCCGTCTTCTCGCAGCGCGTGGCGCGCGCGTCGTTCGAGGATCTCGTGGCGTGGGCGCAGCTCACCGGCGCGCGCCTGGTCGGATCGTCCGCCTCCGGCGCCGCCGACTACCGCGAGGTCGACTACGGCGACCCGACCGTGCTGCTCATCGGGAGCGAGCGCGAGGGGCTCTCGCTCGAGCAGCGCACCGCGTGCGACGCCGTCGTGCGCATCCCGATGCTCGGCCGCGCGTCGTCGCTGAACGTCGCGGTCGCGACCGGCGTCCTCCTGTACGAGGTGCTCCGTCGCCGCGAGCGCCCCGACGGCGCATGACGGCCGCACCCGCGCCCGCCGAGCCGCTGCGCGCCGCGCTGCAGCGCGCCGCCGAGCGCCTGCTGCTGCGCCACTGCTCGGAGGATCTCGACGAGGCGCGGCTCGAGGCAGAGCTGCTCTACGCACAGGCGGCCGGCCTCGACCGCGAGCACGTGATCGCGGCCGGTGCGGCGCCGCCCGAGCCTGCGGCGCTGGCGGCGTTCGACGCGCTCCTCGACCGTCGCCTGCGCCACGAGCCGCTCGCGTACATCCTCGGCCGGCGCGAGTTCTACGGGCTGGAGTTCCTCGTCGGCCCGGGGTGCCTGGTGCCGCGGCCCGAGACCGAGACGCTGGTCGAGGCCGCGCTCGCGGCCGTTCGCGCGCACCCGCGCGCGCGCCGGCTGGTGCGCGTCGCCGACGTCGCCACGGGCTCGGGCGCGGTCGCCGTGTCGGTCGCGCGCCATGCCCCGACCGCGAAGCTCTTCGCGACCGACGTCTCGACCGACGCGCTGCAGTGGGCCGGTCGCAACGCGCGCCGGCTCGGGGTGCTCGACCGCGTCGTCCTGCTCGCGGGCGACCTGCTCGAGCCGCTCTCCGAGCCGCTCGACGTCGTGCTCGCGAACCTCCCGTATATCCCCACCGAGGAATACGAGGCGCTCCCCGACGAGATCCGCGCGCACGAGCCGCGCGTCGCCGTCGACGGCGGCGAGGACGGCCTCGACTTGTACCGCCGATTCTGCGCCCAACTGCCGGCGCACCTCGCGGACGGCCCCGTCGCGGTGCTGATGGAGATCGGCGGGGGGCAAGCGCCGTTCGTCGAGGACATGCTGCTCGGTGCCGTCGACCGGCCGGGCGCCGCCGCCGCCGCGCACCGCGACCTGCGCGGCACGCGGCGTGTGATCGAGGTGCGGGCCGGCTACCCGGCCTGACGCACCCCGGCCGCCACCGGCACGGGCTCCGCGGGTACCTCGCTGCCGGCCGGCGGACGCGGCTGGGGCGTCACGAGAATGAGCCCCGCCGCGATCACGTAGGTGATCACGAAGACGATGAACGCCACCGTGTACGAGCCGCCGATGTCGTACGCCGCTCCGGCGAGCACCGGCCCGCCGGCGCTGGTGACGATCGTGAACGGGCGGCCGATGCTGCGCACGGTCCCGAGCGTGAGCCGCCCGAAGTAGTTCGCCCAGACCACCTCCTGCACGGTGATCACGCCGCCGATGCCGATGCCCAGCACGAAGATCGCGCCGAACATCGTCGCGACGTTGCGGATCAGCAGGACCAGCAGAATCCCGAGCCCCATCGAGAGAAACTCGGCGCAGGCGCACAGCCGCGTCTCGTAACGCTCGAGCGCGACGCCCCACAGTGGCTTCGAGATCAGGCCGGTGATGCCGATCGTGCTGAAGCCCGCCGCTGCTTCGCCGGGCGTGAAGCCGCGGTCGGTGAGATACGGGTAGAGGTGGAGCAGCATCGCGCCGAGGCCCATGCTGGCGAACCCGAACGAGACGATCAGCATCCACAGCGCCGGCGTGCGCGCGGCCTGGCGACGCGTCCAGCGCACGTCGCCCGCCGTGCGTACGCGTGTCACGTGCCCGGCGGGCGGGGCGCCGCCGTCCACTTCGAGCCCGTGATCCTCGGGCCGGCGGCGCATCACGTAGGCCGCCGCCGGGATCACCACGATCCAGACGAGCACGCCGATCACCGCCCATGCCGTCCGCCAGCCGAACGCCGCGATGAGGTGCGTCGAGAGCGGCGGCATGATCAGCGCCGACACCGACACGCCCATCGACCCGATCGCGATTGCTCGCCCGCGCATGCGCACGAACCAGTTCGAGATGGCGACGTTGACGACGAGCGTGCCCATGCCCACGCTGCCGACGGTGAGCAGCGCCCCGCGCACGAGGTAGTACTGCCACAGCGTGTGCACCTGGCCGAGGGCGATGAACCCGAGCCCGCTGACCGCCGCGCCGATCACGATCAGCACGCGGCCGCCGCGGCGGTCCATGATCGGCCCGACGACCAGCGCCAGGATCCCGGTCGCGAACGTCGAGACCGTCTGCCCGAGCGAGATATCGGTGCGCGACCAGCCGAGCGCGGCGGTCATCGGCTTGAGGAACACCCCGAGCGTGTAGGCCTGCACGCCGGCCGACATCATCGACGCGATGAACGCGATGCCGACGACGTACCAGCCGTAGTAGACCGGCCGCCCGAACACGGTCCGCGGGAGCGGGAGCGCGGCGGACCCGACTGGCGACGCGCCGGGGGCGGGCTCGGCCATGGCGTCCCTCGCTCGCGATTGCGCGCGTGATTCTACGCCTGCGCCACTTCCGGTCGCGCGGCAGCGCCCGTCCTGAGCCTGTCGAAGGGCTTCAGGCCTCGTCGAAACGTCAAAGCGGCGGCAGATATGCCGCCGACAGAAGCGCGGCGCCAGCCGCGGACTGCGTCCGCGTCCTGTCGGCGGCATACTGCCGCCGCTTTGGGTGACGTTCATGCGCGCGCGGGGCCCCCGGGGCATGCCGACTGCCGTGGATCGTGAGCGCCTCCCGGATGCCGGGGTCGCTCCCTCCGCGCGCAGGAGCGCGCAACGCATACCGCGGGCCTCCGGTCTGCCGCGTGCCTACGTCTGCGATGCGAACGCCGTCGCCACGTCGATCGCGCGCGCGAACTCCACGCCGCTGTGCTGCCGGATGTGCTGCAGCAGCCGCTCCAGCATCAGCAGGCGGCCGGCGCGGCCGCTGATCCACGGGTGCAGCGTCAGCGTGTAGGCGCGGCCCCGCTCGTAGATCTCGTCGAAGGCGGCCGCCCACGTGTCGAACACCTGCGCCGGGCTTGCCATCACCTCGGTGCGTCCGACGGCCGGATTGAACGGGTAGAACGGCGCGTCGTCGAGCGTCCAGTGCACGGGAATCTCGACGAGCCGGCGGCCGTCGCCGACGTCGACCGCGTAGGGCGCGTCGTCGCCCATCAGGCTGGAGTCGTACACGAAGCCGCGGTCGGCGAGCAGCGAGAGCGATCGCTCGCTGAGCTCCCACGACGGCGACCGGTACCCGCGCGGCCGCTCGCCGGTGATGCGTGCGAGCGCCTCGCTGCCGCGGTCGAGCACGGTGCCTTCCTCGTCGCCGTCCAGCGTCGCCGGCGGCTCGTGGAGGTAGCCGTGGTGCGCGATCTCGTGGCCTGCCGCCGCGATGCGCTCGACCGTCGCCGGCCAGCGATCGGCGACCCACCCCGGCACGTAGAACGACGCCGGCACGTCGTGCGCGCGCAGCAGCGCCAGGATGCGCGGGACCGCGACCTCCGGCCCGAACTCGCCCATCGAGCGCGCGGACGGCATCTGCTCGACGGCGGGATTGCGGCGAATCATCGCCGAGGGCCCATCGACGTCGAACCCCAGCATCACGACGCAGCGCGTCTCCCCCGGCCAGATGCCGCTCATGTCCACCTCCTCGCCCGTCCGGTGCGCGCAGGCGCGCGTGCCGGATTCTCGCACCGCGCGCATACCATCGACGCGAGCGAGGAGGCGACCCGATGTGCGATCCGGGGAGCGGAAGCGGCGGACCGTCGCCGCGCGCGATCTTCACGAACTGGCGCGAATACGACGCGCCGTTCCAGACGAAGCTGCGGCTGGCGCTGCGTAACACCTGGATCAAGGTTCGCCACCGCCAGTCCTGCTGTGGCAACGGCGGCGAGCCCGGCTGCTGACAGGCGTGAAGCAGGGCGCCCCGTGAGGGTGCCGACGCAAGCCGCCGGAGGATCCCGGCGGCTTCGCTGATGACGCGCCGGGCGGGCTAGATGCCCGCCGGCCGCGTCTGGGCCATCTGGTAGATCTTGCCCTCGGTCTTGATCGACGGCGCGATGATCATCCGGGCGTCGTGGAAGTCCTGGATCGTTTGCGCGCCGCAGGTCGCCATCGACGTGCGCAGGGCGCCCACCAGGTTCTCGGTGCCGTCGGTCTTCGACGTCGGTCCGAACAGCAGCTGCTCGACGGTGTGCGTCTGGCCGACCGCCACGCGCACGCCGCGCGGAAGCTCCGCGTGCGGGGTCGCCATGCCCCAGTGGAAGCCGCGCCCGGGTGCGCCGATGCAGCCGGCAAACGGCGACCCGATCATGACGGCGTCCGCGCCGGCGCAGACCGCCTTCGACACGTCGCCGCCGGTGCGCAGGCCGCCGTCGGTGATGATCGGCACGTAGCGGCCGGTCTGCGCGAAGTAGACGTCGCGCGCATGCGCCGTCTCGATCGTCGCGCTGACCTGCGGCATGCCGATGCCGAGCACCTCGCGCGACGTGCACGCCGCGCCGGGGCCGACGCCGATCAGCACGCCGTGGATGCCCATCCCCATCAACTCGAGCGTCGCCTGGAAGTCGACGGTGTTGCCGACCAGGATCGGGACGCCAGTCATCTGCTCCACCAGCTCGTCCAGCCGCAGTCCCTTGAGCGACCGCGAGACGTGCCGCGCGGTGGTGACGGTGGAGGCGACGACCAGGACATCGACGCCGGCTTCCCGGGCGATCGGTGCGAGTCGCTTCGTGTTCTGGGGGGTGGAAGCCACGACCGCGACGCCGCCACCGGCCTTGATCTCTTCGACCCGGCGGCCGACGAGCTCCTCCTGGACCGGCGTCTGGTAGACGCGCTGGATGATCTTCGTCGATTCCTCGAGGCTGGCGGCGGCGATCTCCGCGAGGACGGCGTCGGCATCCTCATAGCGCGTCCACACGCCGTCGAGGTTGAGGACGGCGAACCCGCCGAGCTTCGACATCTTGATGGCGAACGCGGGGTCGACCACGCCGTCCATCGACGACGCGATGATCGGCACGGGGAACGTGTGATCGCCGAGCGTGAAGTCGGTGCTCACGAGCTCGGGATTCGTCGTCACCGCCCCGGGGACGATCGCGACGTCGTCGAAGCCGTACGCATGCTCCAGCGTCTTGCGGGCCACGCCCGCGGCATCGGCCGCTACCTGGGTTCGCTCGCTCGTCACCAAATCACACCCCCATAACGCAGAGACCCCTCGATTCGAGGGGTCTCAGACGCACACACGGGCCCCGGGAGGGGCACTACGGAAACGAAACTTCGGGCCTCGCATCGGCTTCCCCGCCCAGGGAACTCGCTCCGAGGATTTCCAACGATAGTAGGACCGCTCGCGCCGGACGGTCAAACCGTACCAATCAGCAGGGTAAGCAATTCTGTGATAGGCCCCCGTGGCGGCCGGACGGCCAACCCTTCGTGGGACCTGACGCGGGCGCGTGCTAGATTCGCAACCATGCCTGACGCTCCCACCGGACGCACCGACCACCCCCGGGCCATCCTCGTCGCCGTCGCCTGGCCCTACGCCAACAGTCCACTCCACGCCGGCCAGATCGCCGGCGCCTACCTCCCCGCCGACATCTTCGCGCGCTACCAGCGCATGCGCGGCGAACACGTCCTCATGGTCTCAGGCTCGGACTCCCACGGCACGCCCGTCACCGTCCGCGCCGAGCAGGAGGGCACGACCCCCACCGCAGTCTTCGAGCGCTTCCACCACAGCTTCCTCGACACCTTTGAGCGCTTCGGCATCTCGTTCGACCTCTTCACGTCGACGGACACCGAGAACCACGTCGCGGTCGTGCAGGACATGTTTCTGCGGCTGCTCGAGCGCGACTACCTCTACGAGGCCGAGCAGGAGCTGCTGTTCGACCCGGTCGTCGGACGATTCCTCCCCGACCGCTACGTCGAAGGGACCTGCCCCCGCTGCGGCTACGAGGGCGCGCGCGGCGACCAGTGCGACAACTGCCAGTCGACGCTCGACGCGCTCGACCTGATCAACCCGCGTTCGCGCCTCTCCGACGCCACGCCGGAACGGCGCAGGTCGACGCACTTCTTCTTCCGCCTCTCCGCGTTCACGGACCGGCTGCGCGAGTGGGTGGAGCCGCAGGCGCACTGGCGCGCCGCGGTGCGCAACTTCACGCTCGGCTGGCTGCGCGAGGGCCTGATCGACCGCGCGTTCACGCGCGACATCGGCTGGGGCGTGCCCGTGCCGGTCGAGGGCTACGAGCAGAAGCGCGTCTACGTCTGGTTCGAGGCGGTCATGGGCTACCTCTCCGCCGCCAAGGAGTGGGCCGCGAGCGCGTCCAACCCGACGGGCGACCCCGATGCATGGCACGCGTGGTGGACCGACCCCGATGCGCGCACCTACTACTTCATCGGCAAGGACAACGTCCCGTTCCACACCGTGATCTGGCCGGCGCTGCTGATGGGCTACGGCGACCTCAACCTGCCGTACGACGTGCCGGCGAACCAGTACTTGACGATGTCGGGCATGAAAGCGTCGTCGAGCCGCAACTGGGCGCTGTGGATGCCCGACTACCTCGAGCGCTACGACCCCGACCCGCTGCGCTACACGCTGACCGCCACGATGCCCGAGACCTCTGACTCCGACTTCACCTGGGCGGAGTTCTTGCGCCGCAACAACGACGAGTTGCTCGCGCGGTGGGGCAACCTCGTGAACCGCGTCGTCACCTTCACGCGCCGCAACTTCGACGCGCGCGCGCCGGAGCCGCCGGGCGAGCTCGCGGCGGAATCCCGGGCGCTCCTGCGCCGCGTCGACGACGCGTTCGCCTCCGTAGGGGCCGCCATCGACGAGGTGCAGCTTCGGCGCGCACTGAGCGGCGCGATGGGCGTGGCACAGGATGCGAACCGCTACCTCGAGGACCGCGCCCCCTGGGCGGCCCTGAAGACCGATCGCGCGCACGCCGCCGAGTCGCTCTTCGTCGCGCTCAACGCGATCAGCGGCATCGCGTCGATGCTGCAGCCGTTCCTCCCGTTCACCTCAGCGGAGGCCTGGCGGTTCGTCGGCAACGCGGGCGACATCCAGGCCGCCGGCTGGCGTCGCTCGCCCGTCGCCGCCGGCACGCCGCTGCCCGAGCCGCGCCCGCTCTTCCGCAAGCTCGACGACTCGATCGTCGCGGAGGAGGAAGCGCGCATCGGGCGGTAGGCCCGACTGCGCGCGACGCACCCGTGAGCACACAGCGGAAGCCGGCCGTCGTCGAGCCGCTGCCCGGTGTCATCGACGCCCATGCGCACACCTGGTCGCCCGAGTTCGCCGACGATCATGCAGCGGTGATGACGCGCGCCTGGGCCGCCGGGCTCGTCGGCGTCGTCGAGGTCGGCGTCGACACCGACTCCAGCCTGCGCTGCCTCGAGCTGGCACGCCGCGACGCGCGCGTGGCCGCCGTCGCCGGGCTCCACCCGCACGAGGCGCAGCACCTCGTCCGCGAGCGCGACGGGCTCGCCACGCTGATCGGTGGCGGCGGCTTCGTCGCGATCGGCGAGATCGGGCTCGACTTCTATCGCAACCTCTCGCCGCCCGACGCGCAGCAGGCCGCGCTCGTCTGGCAGCTCGCGCTCGCCCGCGAGGTCGCGCTGCCGGTCGTGATCCACTCACGCAACGCCGACGCCGAGACGTTCGACGCGCTGTCGGGGTGGGCGCGTCGCGTCGGCCGCTACCTGGGACCGGACCGTGAGATCGGGATGCTGCACTGCTTTGCCGGCGACGCCGAGCTGGCGATGCGTTATGTCGAACTCGGTTTCGTCCTTTCGATCCCGGGGACCGTCACCTACCCGTCCAACACCCGCGGACGGGATGTGGCGTGTACCATCCCTCTTGCGGCGATGGTGCTGGAGACGGACTGCCCGTATCTGACACCGGTCCCGCACCGCGGCGGGCGGAATGAGCCGGCGTACGTCGCGGAGACCGGGCGGTTCGTGGCCTCGCAGCGCGGGTGCGATCCCGTCGACCTCGCGCGCACGACCGCGGACAACACGGCCCGCCTCTTCGGGTGGGTGCCGTCGGCGGACGGCGGAGGCGCGGTATGACGCTGGCGACCAATCGCGATCCCGAGCACGGCCTGCTGGGCGGGGTGTGCGCCGGCATCGCCGCGCGCTACCAGTACCCCGTGAATGGCGTTCGCGCGGCCACGGTCGCGCTGTCCGTGGCCACCGCCGGCATCGGCGGGCTCGCCTACCTCGCCGCCTGGCGGCTCCTGCCGGCGCCGGCAACGGCGATCGACGGTCCCTCGGACCTCCTGGCGGCGCGTGAGCCGATCACCACCATCGATCAGCCTCCCGGCGTGGCGGACGCGCCGCCTCCCGCCGCGGAGATGTCGGCGCCAGCGGCGCCGACTCCCGCGCCCGCACCGGCCGCGACCGACCTCTACGGCCCCGTCGCCGGCGATCTGCCGCGCGTGCGCGAGCAGATGCTCTCGGTCGCGTCGAACGTCGAGTTCGAGTTCCTGCGCAGGATGCTGGAACAGGCGCTGGCCGGAACCGGCAAGATGATGCGCCCCGCCATCGCCCTGCTCGCGGGCCGCATCGGCGACAGCTACCCGCTCGACCGGCTCGTGCCGATGGCCGCGAGCGTCGAGCTACTGCATACCGCCACCCTCGTCCACGACGACGTGATTGACGAGGCCACCGAGCGGCGCGGCAAGCCCACGGCCGCCGCGCTGTTCGGCAACTCGGCCTCGGTGATGCTCGGCGACTACATGTTCGCGCACGCCGCCGACTTCATCGCGCGCACCGACAACACGCTCGTCGTCCGCAAGTTCGCCGAGACGCTGATGATGATGGCGAACGGCGAGCTGAAGCAGGACATGACGGTCTTCGAGTACTCCGAGGACGTCACGCGCTACCTGGACCGCATCACCGGCAAGACCGCGTCGCTCTTCGGTACGGCCGCCGAGGGCGGCGCGATTGTCGGCGGCGCGACCCCCGAGCAGTGCGCGGCGATGCGTCTCTACGGCCTGCGCCTCGGCATCGCGTTCCAGATTGTCGACGACATCCTCGACTTCACGGGCGACGCCGAGACGATGGGCAAGCCGGTCGGCTCGGACCTGCAGGGCGGCACGCTCACGCTGCCGGCCATCCTCTACATGCAGCGCAACCCCGACGACAACCCCGTGAAGAAGGCGTTCGAGGGCATCCGCCCGCGCGCCAACTTCGAGCGGGCAATCCGCGAGTATCCAGGAGTCGGACGTGCTCGAGCAGAGCATGACGACGGCGCGCAACTTCGCCGGCGAGGCGAAGCAGGCGCTCGCTGCGCTGCCGCCGGGCGAGGTGCGCTCCACGCTCGAGGGCATCGTCGACTACGTGCTCGCGCGCGAGTCCTAGACCGGGCCGCTCGCCGGTTCGGTGCGCGCCCCCGCGCGGCGCGCCGTGGCGACGAACTCCGCGCTCTTCAGCTCGCGCTCCACGACCGTGCGCATCAGCTCGTTCATGACGCGCTCCAGCCGCCCGATCAGCTCCGGGTCGAGGCGGATGCGCGCAGCCTCCTCGTACGGCAGCGCCTGGTACGCGCGCAGCACGCGCAGCACGCGGACGTCGAGCGCGGTCGCGTCGGGATGGCCGGCGCGGCAGTCGCGGCAGAGCACGCCACCATCGGCCGCGGACCACGCGGCGTCGTCGGCCGGCACCGCCCCCCCGCACGCGATGCACTGGCCCCACTCCGGGCGGAAGCCCGCGGCCTCCAGCAGCCCGAGCTCGAACGTGCGCGTCACGAGCTGCGCGCCGTCACCGCGCGCGAGGCGCGTCAGCGCGGCGAGCAGCAGCCCGTAGACGGCGTTCGTCTCCGCCTCCTCGTAGGTGAGGCGGTCGGCGATTTCGAGCAGGTACATCGCGCTGCTGAGCCGGTCGAGGTCGTCTCGGATGCCGGAGAACGCGTCGATCGCGTGCGCCTGCGTGACGATGTCCATGCTGCGGCCGTGCGCCAGCACGACCTCCACCTGCGTCGGCGGCTCGAGGTGGCCACCCATGCGACTGCGCGTGCGCAGCGTGCCTTTCGCGACGACGTCGATCTTGCCGCGCAGCGGCGTCAGCAGCGTGACGATGCGGTCGGCGTCGCCGAGGCGGCGGCGGCGCAGCACGATGGCCTCGGTCTTGACGACGCGGGGAATGCGGGCGGGCATGCGGCGATCGTACCCGCGATCGCGGCGCGGGGCGCTAGCCCACTTCCTGGCGGAACTCCAGGGCGCGGCCCAGCGTGACGTCGTCCGCGTACTCGAGGTCCGCGCCGGCCGGGAGGCCGCGCGCGAGGCGCGTCACCTTGATCTCGAGCGGGCGCAGCAGCCGGCCGAGATACATCGCCGTCGCCTCGCCCTCGAGGTTCGGGTTCGTCGCCACGATCACCTCCGCGACGTCCATGTCGACGTCGCGAATGCGGGCGAGCAGCTCCTGGATCTTGAGGTCCTCGGGACCGATCCCGTCGGCCGGCGAGATCACGCCGTGGAGCACGTGGTAGAGCCCGCGGAAGCCGCCGGTGCGCTCGATGGCACGGACGTCGAGCGGCTCCTCGACGACGCAGATCACCGTCCGGTCGCGGCCCGGGTCGAGGCAGATGCGACAGGGCGAGTCCGACGTCAGGTCCTGGCAGCGCTCGCAGAGCACGATGCGTTGCTTCACCTCGAGCAGCGCCTCGGCGAGTTCGACCGCTTCCTCCTGCGGCGCGCGAAGGACGTGGTAGGCGAGCCGCTGCGCGGATTTCGGGCCGATGCCGGGAAGCCGGTGGAACGCGTCCACCAGCCGGCTAATCGGCGACTCCTCCCCGGGGCGGCCCTGTCGGTTCACGCGCGACTCAGTCGTCGACGGGCACGGCGCCGAGGCGCCGCGCCTCGTCGACGAGGTGGCCGCCGCTGGACTGTCGCGCGGGGGCGGGCGCGTTCGTCGCGAGCTCCTCCCAGAGCACGGGCTCGACGACGACCGGCCGGCCGACGGCGGAGGACACGGCCTCGCTGATCGCCTGCAGGACCTTGCCGCTCTCGGCGTCGCGCACCATGTCGACGTGGTTCGGGAAGCGGAAGCCGAGCTCGACGCGATCGCCGTCGAACGAGCGCGGGAACGCGGCGACGAGCAGCGCGCCGGCGCGGAAGTGCAGCTTGCGCGCGCGGTCGCGGATGTCGTCCCAGCGGTCGCGTAGCGCGTGCAGCTCGTCGCCGCCCGACGCGGCGTCCGGCGGAACGAACGCGGCGGCTGCGGCCGGTGGACGCACGGGGGCGGCTGCGGGCGGCGGCGCGGACTCGCCCGGTGGGGATGCGGCAGGCCGGCGCGCGGGGTGCGCGGGCGGCCGCTCGCCGCCGGTCTCCGGCCCGCGGGCCGAAGATGCGTCGCGCGGAGACACCTGCTCGCGCGGAGGCGCCGGCCGCGGCGCATCGCGGCGCGGCACGGCGGGAGCCGCGCGCTGCGGCCGCTCGGCGGCGGGACGCGCCTGCGGCGGCGCAGCGGCCGTCTCCACGTGCGGCGCACCGGTTGCCGGCGCGGCCGCTGCCGCGGCCGCGGCCGCCGCGATCGGCGTCGGCCCTGCGGCCAGCGCCGCGAACGCGATCTCCGCCGGCAGCGAGTCGTACGCGTCGCCGCCAAAGTCGAGCGAGCCAAACGCCTCGAGCGCGGCCACGACGTCGACCACGTCGGCGTCGCCGGCCAGTGCGCGCATCTCCGCAGCCTGCGCGTCGGAGAGCCCGAGGTGGTCGCCGGCGCCGGCCTTCAGGTGCAGCGTGGTGCGCAGCATCGCCACGACCTCGCGGATGAACGCGCGGATCTCGATGCCGTCGTCGCGCGCCGCCGCGAGGATGCTCAGCCCGCTCTTCAGGTCGCGCTCCACGGCGGCGCGCGCCAGGTCCGCCGCGCGGCTGTCGACCACGAGACCAAGCCCGGAGCGCACCGCGTCGAGGTCGAGCGAGTCGCCGTGGTAGGCGGAGAGCTGGTCGAGCAGGTTGACCGCGTCGCGCAGCGACCCCGTCGCCTGCCGCGCGATCAGCTCGAAGCCGCCCTCCTCGACGTCGATGCTCTCGCCCTCCGCGATCTTCCGCAGCTGGCGGACGATGTCGTCGACCGTGTGGCGGCGGAAGTCGAAGCGCTGGCAGCGCGAGAGGATCGTCGCCGGGATCTTGTGCGGCTCGGTCGTCGCGAGGATGAAGATGATGTGCGGCGGCGGCTCCTCGAGCGTCTTCAGCAGCGCGTTGAACGCCGCGTCCGTGAGCATGTGAACCTCGTCGATGAGGTAGACCTTGTAGCGGCCGCTGCTCGGGGCGTAGCCGGCGCTCTCGCGGAGGTCGCGGATCTCGTCGATGCCGCGGTTGGAAGCCGCGTCGAGCTCGATCAGGTCGAACGCCTGCCCGGCGTCGTATGAGCGACAGGAGGCACAGGTGCCGTCCGGCTCGCCGTCGATCGGCGACGTGCAGTTCACCGCCTTCGCCATGATGCGGCCGGTGCTCGTCTTGCCGGTGCCGCGCGGCCCCGTGAAGAGGTACGCGTGCGCCGGGTTCCCGCTCGCCACGGCGTTGCGGAGCGTGGTGATCACCGCCGTCTGCCCGACGACGTCCTCGAAGCGGCGCGGGCGCCACTTGCGGTAGAGAACCTGCTGGTGGGACTGGGCCGTTGCGGCCTGGTTCACGCTACCCCCGCCGCCTCGAGGGGAGTTCGAGGCGTCTCGGGCCCAGTGTAGCAGGGGGTCCCGGTGCGGTCCGGCCCACCTCTCCGCCACCGCGAGCAGCGCGGCGTGCACCCGCCGTTGCCGGATTGAGCGCGCTCGCCCCGGGCTCAGTCTTCGTGCCGGCGCGCGTCCGCGTGGATCTCCGCGCCGAGCACGCGCTCCTCGCGGCCGCGCATGCGCGCTTCGTCCTCCGGCGTCAGGTGGTCGTACCCGAGGAGGTGCAGCACGCCGTGCAGCGCAACGTGTCGCAACTCGAGCGTGAACGGCAGCGCGAGCTCCGCGGCCTGCCGTCGCACGGTCTCGAGCGAGATCACGATGTCGCCCAGGTACGGCGGCTCGTCGCCGGCGTCGCCGGCGTCGGGGAAGGCCTCGCCCTCGTCGGCGGGGAACGACAGCACGTCCGTCGGCTCGTCGGCATCGCGGTGCTCGCGGTTGAGCGCGCGGATCGCGTCGTCGTCCACGAGCACGACCGCGAGGGCGGCACCGTCGGCGCAGCCGTCGTCGGCGAGCGCCTGCGCGATCATCGCCTCCAGCGCGGGCACGGCGACGTCCGCGGCGAGCACCTGCAGGTCGATGGCGACGTCGTAGGGCACGGGTGGTCGGCGCGCCACGCGGCGCCCGCTACTGGTGCAGGACCTGCGCCGCGCGGGCAGCGGCCGAGATCAGCGGCGTCGGGATGAGGCCGATCAGCAACACGCCCGCCGCGGCCGCCCCCAGCACGGCCTGCGCCGGCATCGCCGCGCCGATCGGCGAGTCGTCGAGCGGCTCGTCGAGCAGCATCGTGCGCACGAGCCTCAGGTAGTAGAAGGCCGAGATGGCGGTGTTCACGACGGCCACGGCCACGAGCGCGATCAGCCACTGCTCGTTCGCGTGCACGGCCGCGTTGAAGACGTAGACCTTTGCCATGAAGCCCGCGGTCGGCGGAATGCCGGTCAGCGACACCAGGCAGAGCGCGAGGATCAGCGTGAGCGCCGGCGCGCGCCGCACGAGGCCCGCGTACGCCGAGATGTCGTCGCTGCCGACGTGCTGCGAGATCACGAGCACGCAGAGGAACGCGCCGAGGTTCGTCGCGACGTAGGTGAGGATGAAGAACATCACGCCGGACGCGCCGAGCGTGCTGCCGGCGGCCACGGCCGCGAGGCCGACGGCGATGTTCCCCGCCTGCGCGATTGACGAGTAGCCGAGCAGCCGCTTCACGTTCGTCTGGAGCAACGCCCCCGCGTTCCCGAAGATCATGGACGCAGCGGCGAAGACGCCGAACATCAGCGCCCACTCGCCCGAGATGAACGTCCCGCCGCCGCCGAGCCCCACGTAGAACACGCGGAGCACGATCGCGAACCCGGCCGCCTTCGACGCGACCGAGAGGTACGCCGCGACCGGCGTCGGCGCGCCCTGGTAGACGTCCGGCACCCAGCCCTGGAAGGGCACGATCGCCATCTTGAAGCCGAACCCGGCCGCGACCAGCACGAACGCGAGGATCAGCGGCAGGCGCAGGCCGGCGTCGGCCTGCATGACGAACGTCTCGATGCCGGCCAGCGCGGTCGTGCCCGACAGCCCCCACAGGAACGCGAAGCCATACAGCAGCACCGCCGCGGCGACGGCGCCGGCGAGCAGGTACTTCAGACCGGCCTCGGCGCCCGTGTTGTCACGCACGATGCCGGCGAGCACGAACTGCGCGATCGACGTCGTCTCCAGCGCGACGAAGATCATCACGAGGTCGACGGCCTGCGTGAGCAGCACCATCGCCCCGGCGGAGACGAGCAGCAGCGCGAGGAACTCCGGCTGCCGCTCGAAGCCGCGGAGCCACTCGCTCGACGCGAGCGTCACTGCCGCGGCCGTGATGATGATGATGAAGGTGAAGAAGAGCGAGAAGCCGTCGACGACGACGGCGCCGTCGAACCCGCTGCCGTGCGTGCCGCCGAGCGCCTGGGCGAGCGCGTAGAGCCCTGCGAGCGCGAGCACGACGACGGCGAGCCCCCAGAGCGGCGCGCGGCGCGGCCAGAGCAGGTCCGCCGCCAGCACGACGCCCGCGCCGATCATCAGCGTCAGCGAGGGGCCGATCAGGTTGAACTGCTCGTGTCCGGTCATCACGCAGCACCGACAATCTTCGCGATCGGGGCGATGCCCGCCTGGATCGTGTGGGTGAGCAGCGGCGGGTAGATCCCCACCGCGAGGATGACGATCACGAGCGCCGCCATCGCCGTGCGCTCCCACCACTCGGTGGCGTCGGGCAGGTGCGCCCACTCGGGCGACGCCGGGCCGAAGAAGACGCGTTGCACCATCCAGAGGATGTAGCCGGCCGCCAGCACGACGCCGAAGATCGCGGCGATCGTCGCCACGGGATGCGCCTGCAACGAGCCGAGGAACGTGGTCAGCTCGGCGACGAACCCGGCCATGCCGGGCAGCCCGAGCGATGCCAGCCCGGCGACCACGAACACCGTGCCGATCAGCGGCATGTGGTGCATCAGGCCGTTGAGCCGCGCGATCTCACGCGTGTGCGCGCGGTCGTACACCATCCCCACCATCACGAAGAGCAGCCCCGTGATCACGCCGTGCGTGAACATCTGCAGCGCGGCCCCGGAGAGCCCGAGCGCCCCCATCGCGGAGATGCCGAGCAGCACGTAGCCCATGTGCGAGACCGACGAGTACGCGACGAGCCGCTTCAGGTCCTTCTGCTGGAGCGTGATGATCGCCCCGTAGATGACCGAGAAGCCGGCCAGCGCGGCGAGGATCACGCGGTAGTCCTGCGCCTGGTGCGGCAGGATCGGCAGCACGATGCGCAGCATGCCGTAGCCGCCCATCTTCAGCAGCACGCCCGCGAGCATGACCGAGACGGCGGTCGGCGCGTCGGTGTGCGCGTCCGGCAGCCAGGTGTGGAACGGGAAGACCGGCAGCTTCACGAGGAACGCGAGCATGATCGCCCAGAACACGAGTCCCAGCGGCACGACCGCCTCGGTCGGCGGGTGCGCCGTGATCTGCGCGATGTCGAATGTCCCGGCCGCGAACCCGAGCACCAGGAAGCCGACGAGCATGAACGCCGAGCCCGACAGCGTGTAGATGAGGAACTTCATCGCGCTGTAGGCCTTGCGGCCGCTGCCCCAGGTGCTGATCAGCATGTACATCGGGATCAGCTCGAGCTCCCAGAACACGAAGAACTGGATGAGGTCGAGCGAGAGGAAGACGCCGGCCACGGCGGTCTCGAGCACGAGCAGGTAGGCGTAGTACTCGCGTACGCGCAGCGTCACGTTGAACGAGATCAGCACGGACACGACCGTGAGCAGGCCGAGCAGCAGGATCAGCATCGCCGAGAGGCCGTCGACGCCCACGACGTAGTGGACGGAGAAGCCGGCCGCGCTCGCGCGCACCCACTCGAACTGCTGCGTGAACTGGTAGCCCGTCGCGTTGCGGTCGAGCATGACGAAGACGATCGCGGAGACGACGAACGCGGCGCCGGTAAACCCGAGCGCGACCCACTTCGCCTCGTGCTCCCGCTCGCGCGGCAGCAGCAGCACCATCAGCGCGCCGGCGAGCGGCAGGAGCAGGAACAGTGTCAGCATCTAGCGCCCCAGCACATTCGCACCGAACACGAAAACCGCCACAACCGCCGCGACGACGCCCAGCACGTACAGCGAGGTGTACGCCTGCAGCTGCCCCGTCTCGAAGCGGCGCAGCCCGTCGCCGATCTTGCGCGTGCCGAGAGCGGCCCCGTTCACGACGCCGTCCACCACGCGGGAGTCGAACAGCGCGGACAGCCGGCCCAGGCCGCGGTCGAGACCGCCGCGCACGACGCCGTCCTCGGCGATCTCGTTCACGTAGTAGAGGTGCGCGATCAGCGTGTGCACCGGGCCGAAGCGTCGGCGCAGCGCGTCGGCGCTCGGTGAGCCGTAGTAGTAGACGGCAGCGGCGATGCCGATGCCGGCGAGCACGAACAGCGTCGACGACGCCAGCACGAGCGTGTCGGTCTGCAAGCCCTCGAACTCGCGCAGGGCCGCGGGCAGCGCGCCCTCGACGAACCCGCCGAAGTTCGCGAAGCCCCAGAAGCCGAACAGCGCCGCCGGGATGGACAGCACGACGAGCGGCCCCCACATCGACGCCGGCGACTCGTGCGGCTCGGCGTGGTGAGGTGCCTCCGCGCCCTCCTCCATGTGCGCCTCGGCGGCGGCGCCCGTGTGACCGCGCTCCAGGTCGGGCGTCTCGTGCTCGGGCCGGTCACCGCCCCGGTACTCGCCGAAGAACGTGAGGAAGATCGCGCGGAACACGTACAGCGCGGTGAGCCCCGCGGTGCCGACGCCGATCGCGAACAGCAGGTGGTTCTGGTGCAGCGCCGTCAGCAGGATCTCGTCCTTGCTCCAGTAGCCGGAGAACGGCACCAGCCCGGACAGCGCGAGTCCCGCGATGAGGAACGTCCAGAACGTGATCGGCATGCTGCGCCGCAGGCCGCCCATCAGCCGCATGTCGAAGGTGTTCGTCGCGTGATTCACCGAGCCCGAACCCTGGAACAGCAGCGACTTGAAGAACGCGTGTGTGAAGAGGTGGAAGATCGCGGCGACGTACCCACCGAGGCCGATCGCCATCACCATGTAGCCGAGCTGCGAGATCGTCGAGTACGCGAGCATCCGCTTGATGTCGGTGACGACGACGCCCATCGAGGCCGCGAAGATCGCGGTGAAGCCGCCCACGTAGGCGATGGTCAGGCCGACCTCCGCCGGGGCGGCGTGCACCGTCGGGAACATGCGCGCGAGCAGGTAGACGCCCGCCGCCACCATCGTCGCCGAGTGGATGAGCGACGACACCGGCGTCGGACCCTCCATCGCGTCCGGCAGCCAGAAGTGCAGCGGGAACTGGGCCGACTTGCCGGCGGCGCCGGAGAGCAGCCCGAGTGTGAAGCCGGTGAGCACCGCGCCCGAGAGCGTCGGCGCCATCTGGTTGATCTGGGCGATGTCGAACGTGCCGGTCTTCGTCCAGATCAGCACGAGCGCCACCAGGAATGCGAAGTCGCCAAAGCGCGTGACGATGAACGCCTTCTTCGCGGCGGCGGCGGCGGATGGCCGGTGGAACCAGAAGCCGATCAGCAGGTAGGACGTGAGGCCCACGAGCTCCCAGTGCACGAAGAGCTGCAGCAGGCTCGACGCCAGCACGAGCCCGAGCATCGCGAACGTGAACAGAGACATGTACGCGAAGTAACGGGGATAGCCGGTATCGCCGTGCATGTAACCGGTCGAGTAGACCTGCACGAGCAGCGACACACCGGTGACGACAATCAACATGATCGCGCTGAGGCCGTCGAGCCGGAACCCCACCGTGACCTTGAGGTCGAAGAGCTGCACCCACAGGTGCGGCTGGAACGAAGCGGGCTCCCCGTGGATCCCGATCGACGTGAGCAGCGCCCACAGCGCGAGCACGAACGACAGCCCAACGGCGGCGATCGTGACGCGGCCCGCCACGATCGGCTGGTGGCGCAGGAACGCGACGATGACGACGAATGACGCCAGCGGCGAGAAGTAGATGATCCAGGCGGCGGCTTCGGGGATGTGCGGCATTAGATCTTGTTCAACACCTCACGCGCCACGTGCGTCTTCCCGTCCGGCACCCAGATCGCCCGCGGATCCTTCATGGACCCGAGCTCGAGCGGCGGGACGATGCGGACGGACAGCGCCTCCTGGTTGAACAGCTCGCGCCAGGTCGCGGCCGCGTAGCCGTCCGGCACGTCCATGAACTTCACCCACATCGCCTGCCTCGCCTACCAGCGCATCAGGTTGATGCGGTCGAGATCCACGGTTTCGCGCCGGCGGTAGATGAGCACCGCCATTGCGAGCGTCACCGCGGCCTCGGCGGCCGCGACGGTCAGCACGAAGATGACGAACGCGTGGCCGGCGAGCGCGGCCTCGTTCGACTGCGCGGCGGCGCCGAGGCGCGCGAAAGCGACGAGCAGCAGGTTGACGGCGTTGAGCATGAGCTCGATGCCCATCAGCACCGCGATCGCGTTGCGCTTCGAGAGCGCGATCGCGACGCCGATGCCGAAGACGATGCCCGAGAGCGCCACGTAATGCTCGAGCCCGACGCTCATGCCGCCTCCTCGCGCGTCACGACCGGCTCGCCCGCGGCCCCGTCCGCCGCGGCGTCGCCCGGGCGCTCCTGGACCAGGAGGATCGCTCCGATCAGCGCGAACAGCAGCAGCACCGAGGCGACCTCGAACGCCAGCACGTAGCGCCCCACCAGCAGCTGGCCGATGGTGGTGACGGTGTCGGGGAACGAGCGGCCGGCAAGGGCGGCACCCGTGACCTGGTGCCAGCTAGCACGCACCGCGACGAAGACGACGATCGCCGCGATCGCCGCGCCCGCCAGCAGCCCGGGCACGAGGTAGAGCGAGCTCGCGTTGTCGCGCCGCGACAACGGAGTCAGCATCACCGCGAACACGAGCAGGATCGAAATCGACCCGGCGTAGATCAGCACCTGCGCCACCGCGATGAAGTCGGCGGACAGCGTGACGAACAGGCCCGCCATGCCCATGAACGCGAGGATCAGGAAGACAATCGCGTGCACGAGGTTGCGCGACACCAGCACCGCCAGCGCCGATCCCGCCGTCACGGCGGCGAGCGCCCAGAACGCGACGACGATGCCGGTCGAGTCCATTACGAGCCCACCCGCATCCGCTGCGCCGCGCGAAGGCCGCCGACGCTCGTCGTCAGCGTCGGCATCGTGAGGTCGCCGCGCGGCACCTCGTAGCCGACCCGTCGCGCCCACGCGCGCACCATGACGACCGTCAGCACGAGATTCACGACGGCGAACGCGCCCAGGACGATGAGCCCTGGCAGATTCAGCCGCGCGAAGATCGCGGACTCGATCGCGGAGACCCCGACGAACGCGATCGCCAGCGGGATCAGGAACTTCCACGCGAAGGCCATCAGCTGGTCGAGGCGGAAGCGCGGCAGCGTGCCGCGCAGCCACACCAGTACGAAGTAGATGGCCGAAATCTTCGTCGCGAGGATCAGGTAGCCGGGGATCCACTCTTGCAGGCCGAACAGCGTGTAGCCGCCGAGGAAGAACGTCGAGACCACCGCGCCGACCAGCAGCGCGTTGCCGAGCTCAACCGCCAGGAAGAGGCCGGCCTTCATCCCCGAGTACTCGGTGTGGAAGCCGGCGACGATCTCCGACTCCGCCTCGGCGATGTCGTTCGGGGTGCGGTTGATCTCCGCCGTCGACGAGAAGAAGACGGTGAACGCGCCGAGCGGCAGCAGGAACACCAGCCACGTGTTGTGCACGGACTGCCACTGCACGATCGCCGAGAGCTTCAGCGACCCGGTGAACAGCACCACGCTCAGCAGCGACACCGACGTCGGGATCTCGTACGAGACCATCATCGCGACGGTCCGCATCGCGCCGAGCAGCGCGTAGTGGTTGTTCGACGACCAGCCGGCGATCCAGATCGCGAGCACGCTCAGCGACGTGATGGCCACGACGTAAACCAGCCCGACGTTGATGTCCAGGTAGGACATGCGGGCGTCCCACGGCACCGGCGCCCAGGCCAGCATGGCGGGGAGGAAGACGAGCACGGGAGGCAGCAGAAAGAGGAAGTGGTCGGCGCCGCGCGGGACGAGGACTTCCTTCTGGATCAGCTTGACCGCGTCGGCGAGCGGCTGGAGGAGGCCGAAGGGGCCGACGCGGTTCGGGCCGCGCCGGATCTGGAACTTCGCGAGGAGGCGGCGCTCGATCCAGGTGCCGATCACGAGCACGCCGCCGATGAACGACAGGATGCCCAGCCCGCCGATCAGCGCGCTGACCCAGTAGGACAGCCACGGGCCGGCGCCCCGGTCGTCGAGCCAGCCGCGCAGATCCCCTATCGCGAGTCCGAGGTCGCGGAAGTCGTACCAGTGGCCGTCGAGCTTGCCCGCGATCACGACCCACGCGATCGCGAGGTTGATTGCGATCACGACGAGCAAGATCACGGCAAGCGCCGCCTTCACGCCGATCGGCGCGCGGCGAAACTGCTTGCGCAGCGTGGGCTGCGCGAGGATCTGGCGCGCCATCGGCGTCGCCGGCAGCGGGCGCTGCGGGACGGGCGCCGGAGCGGGCGTGGTGGTCATCGGTCGATCTCCCCCACGACGATGTCGATCGAGCCCAGCGTGACGATGGCGTCGGGGAGCGACGACCCGACCGCGAGCTGACGCAGCAGCGAGAGGTTGATCAGCGAGGGCGCCCGGATGTGGAAGCGGTACGGCGCCGGTCCGCCGTCGGAGACCAGGTAGAAGCCGATCTCGCCGCGCGGGCTCTCGATGCGGCCGTACACCTCGCCGGGCTCGGGGCGCAGCGACAGCGGGATCTGCGTCTTGTGGGGCCCCTCGGGGATCTCTGCCATCGCCTGCTTGATCAGGCGCGTCGACTGCTTGGTCTCTTCGAGCCGCACCATGAAGCGGTCGTAGACGTCGCCCTGTCGCCCAACGGGGATCTCGAAGTCGAAGCGGTCGTAGACGCCGTAGGGCTCGGCCTTGCGCAGGTCCCACGGCACGCCCGATCCGCGCAGCGCGGGACCGGTGAGCGAGCCGTTGATCGCGTCCTCGGCCGAGATGATCCCCACCCCGCGGGTGCGCGCGAGGAAGATCTCGTTGTCGGTGAGCAGCTCCGCGTACTCGTCGATGCGGTCGGGCATCTCGTCCACGAGCTCGCGCAGCGCCGCCCAGAACTCGGTCGGCGGCTCGAAGGCGACCCCGCCGATGCGCATGTAGTTCGTCGTCAGGCGGGCGCCGCAGGTCATCTCGAAGAGGTCGAGGATCTTCTCGCGCTCCCGGAACATGTAGAGCAGCGGCGTCTGCCATGCACCGGCGTCGGACACCAGCGTGCCGTTCGCCATGGCGTGCGAGGCGATGCGCTGCAGCTCCGCGAAGATCACGCGCAGGTACTCGGCGCGCTCCGGCACCTCGACGCCGGCGAGCCGCTCGGCCGCCACGCACAGCCCGAGGTTGCCCGTCATCGCGGCGAGGTAGTCGGCGCGGTCGGTGAACGGGATGTTCTGCGTGTAGGTGCGCTCCTCGGCGAGCTTCTCCATCGAGCGGTGGAGGTACCCGACGATCATGTCCATGTCGACGATGGTCTCGCCGTCCATCTCCACGCGGAGCCGAAACACGCCGTGGGTGGACGGGTGCTGCGGGCCGATGTTGAGGATGTACGGCTCGTTCTGACCGGTCAGCGGGGGGGTCGTCACGGGTGCACGTCCCCTCGCCACTCTGCCGGCGCCTCCTGCGAGGCGGACTGCCGCGCCTCCCAGTTGTCCGGGTTCATGATGCGGTCCGGCGCCTGCTTGTTCTCGAAGGGGAAGCGCGCGAGCCCGGGCGTGTGCCCGCCCACGCCGAGGAAGTCCTTGCGCAGCGGATACCCGGGAAAGCCGTCCCACAGGAAGATGCGCCGCAGGTCCGGATGGCCCTCGAAGCGGATGCCCATCAGGTCGTAAACCTCGCGCTCCTGCAGCAGCGCCCCCTTGTAGACCGGGTACGCGCTGGGCAGCGACGGCTGCTCGTGATCCGCGACGATGGCCTTCACCACAATCTGGTGGTTCAGGTCGAGCGACTGCAGGTGGTAGACCATCTCGAAGTGGTCGTAGCGGTCGACGCCGCAGCAGTTGCTCAGCTGCGCCGCATCGAAGTCGGGCGAGTCGTGCAACCAGCGCAGGGCATCGCCGAGGCGCTCGGACTGCACCTCGACCCACTCGTCGGTGGCACGCACCACCACGCCGGACAGCGCGGCGTCGAGCTTCTCAGCGACCTCCTGGCCGGGCAGCTGGGTGGGCCCGAGCGGCAAGCTAGCTCCACTCCAGCGCGCGGCGGCGCCACGCGTACGCGAGACCAAACGCCAGCACGCCGATGAAGATCGCCGCCTTCACGAGCGACCACAGCGGCAGGTGCTGGTGCACGACCGCCCACGGATAGAGGAAGACGACCTCGACGTCGAAGATGACGAACCCGAGGGCGAACAGGTAGTAGCGCGCGTTGAAGCGTCCCCAGGCCGTGCCCTCGGACTCCACCCCGCACTCGTACGTCGCGTCCTTCACGGGGTCGGGGTTAGAGGGGCGCAGATGCAGCCGAGAAAAGAGGAACGATGCACCCAGCGGCAGGAGGGGGAACGCGAGGGCGAAGGCGGTGAGAACCGCGACGCGCCCGTACTGTTCCGGGATCACGCGCTACCCCTTCTTCGCCTGCTTGATGAGCCACTCGTCGGAAGGCGAGCGCGAATGTAGCACGGGGTGATCCGACGGGCAAAGGAAGCCGGACGCGCCGCAAACGCGCTCGCCAGGGCGTAGGCGGAAGCGCGCACACCGGCGCCCGCAACACGCTGCGGCCCGTGGCGGGGCGCGCGCGATGCGCCGCGTTTGTGTTGACCGGCGCGCGCGGCCGTCGGTAGAGTGCGCGCGGTCGCGACCCGGCGGCGCGCGAACCAACTGACCGCTTGCCCGCGTGCATGCACCGGGTCGGCATGTCGAGTGCCTCGGCTCATTGGCCGCCCCTGAAGCCGTGCGCGCAGCGCGCGGGCGCTGACATCACAGGTCTCCAGCAGTGAGCAAAGGAGCGGTCGTTGGCTGACTACAACAAGCCCATTCCCCAGCCGGATCCCTATACGAAGACGTTCTGGGACGGCACCGTGCAGGGCAAGCTGATGCTGCCACGCTGCACGGTGTGCAACCGCGCCCACTTCTACCCGCGCACCATCTGCCCGCACTGCCACTCCACGTCGCTGGAGTGGTTCGAGGCCAGCGGTGAGGGCTACATCCACACCTTCGCGGTGCAGCACCGCGCCTTCGGCGGCTGGGCGGACGATGTCCCGTTCGTCACGGCATACATCGACCTCAAGGAAGGCGACCGCATGCTGACCGTGCTGCGCGGCGTCGACCCGACGAAGCCCGAGGAGATCAAGATCGGCGCGCCGGTAAAGGTCGAGTTCGAGAAGGTGGCGGACGACGTGGCCATCCCCTTCTGGCGCGTGGCGTAACGGCGAGCAGGAAGGGAATCGAGCCAATGCCCAGCAACCCATCCATGTCCGCCGCCATCGTCGGTGCCGCCGAGGCCGACCAGATCGGCTACCTCGACTCGCCGAAGACGGCGATGATGATGCACATCGAGGCCATCCGGAACGTGACCCGGCAGACCGGGATCAAGGTCTCGCAGATCGAGGCCGTGTTCTCCGCCGGCATGTCCCCGCAGATCGCCGAGTACCTCGGCATCCACCCGAAGTACTTCGACACCACGTCGGTGGGCGGATGCTCCTTCGAGATGCACGTCCACCACGCGCTCGCCGCGATCAACGCCGGCATCGTCGACGTCGCACTCGTGACGCACGGCGAGATCGGCTACTCGCAGCGGGCCACCAAGGGTCGCGGCACCGGTCGCGCCCGGGGTTCGGACCCGTGGTCGTCGGACGCGCAGTTCTCGGAGCCGTACGGCCTGAGCGGCGCTCCCTCGAACTACTCGCACGCGATGACGCGCCACATGCACCAGTGGGGCTCGCGCCCGGAGGACTTCGGGCAGATCGCCGTCACCACGCGCCAGTGGGCCACGCTCAACCCGCGCGCGGTGATGCACTCGAAGGACACCAACCCGAACGGCGGGCCGATGTCGATGGACGACTACCTGTCGTCCCGCTGGATCGCCTGGCCTCTGCACCTGCTCGATGTCTGCCTCGTCACGGACCACGGCGGCGCCGTGCTCGTGACGTCGGCCGACATGGCGCGCAGTCTCGGCACGACGCCGGTGTGGATCGCCGGCGCCGGCGAGAACACCAGCCACTCGAACATGCTCGAGATGGAGGACTTCACCGCCACCTCCGCGAAGGCGTCCGGCGACGCGGCCTACAAGATGGCCGGCATGGGCCCGGACGACATGGAAATGGCGATGATCTACGACTCGTTCACGATCACCGCTGCGATCACGGCGGAGATGCTCGGGCTCACCCCGCGCGGCGAGGGCCCCAGCCTGTGGGCGAACGGCAACGCCGGCCCCGGCGGCAAGTTCCCCGTGAACACCAACGGCGGCGGCCTGTCGTTCAACCACTCGGGCATGTACGGCATGCAGCTGCTGATCGAGTCGTACCGCCAGCTCTCGGGCACGGCGGAGGACGGCGTCAACGGCCTGCCGGGCAAGCAGACGAACGCGAAGTCGCTGGTCGTCAACGGCACCGGTGGTAGCCTGTCCAACACGGGCACGCTGGTGCTCGTCGCCGACTAAGGCCCCCGGCCCACACGAATCGAATCGAGGGGGTGGCCCGCGCCACCCCCTCCTGTTTCCCCGAGAGGGACGGACGAGCCGCGCGATGCTGATTGACCTGCACACGCACACGCATCCCGGCTCCTGGGATTCCTTCCTCCACCCCGACGAACTCGTCGAACGCTCCCGCGAGGCCGGACTGGACGCGGTGGTGCTCTCGGAGCACGACTGGGCCTGGGAGCCGGAGGCCGTGCGCGCGCTGGCGAAGCGCCACAACTTCACGGTGATCGCCGGCATGGAGATCAACACCGAGGACGGGCACATCCTCGTCTACGGCATGCACAAGTACGTCTTCGGCATGCACCGCAGCCATGAGCTCGCCGGCCACGTCCACGAGTCGGACGGCGTGATGGTCGCCGCGCATCCGTACCGTCGCCAGACGCCGTGGGACTGGGAGAAGCCACAGGAGTACGTCGATGCGATCGAGCGCGCGAAGCGGAACCCCGCCTACCACCTCGTCGCCGCGCTCGAGGTGCTGAACGGCCGCGGACAGCTGCGCGAGAACCGGTTCACCGAGGACCTCGCGCGCGAGATGGGGATGCCCGGCACGGGCGGAACCGACTCGCACGAGGCGAAGGACATCGGCAAGACCGCGACGTACTTCGAGCGCGACGTCCACAACGAACGGGAACTGATCGAGGAGCTGCGCGCCGGCCGCTGCTGGGCTGTCGACCTCACGCGCGGTGGGCTGACGCAGGACCCGGTGCGCTTCGGCGTCCCGGACGATCTGCACGATCGCTGGCGCGCGCTCGACGCGACCCGCCACGCGCACGGCGACGCCGGTCCGCACGTCCACCGTCCCGTCTGACCGACTCGCCCCGTCCCCGCGCACAAACGAAGAGGCGCCCCTCGCAGAGGGGCGCCTCCGTATGTCGCTGCCGTGGGCGGCCTCCGACTAGTAGAGCGCCTCCACGATCGTGGCGATGCCCATGCCGGCGCCGATGCACTGCGTGGCGAGCCCGTAGCGCTTGCCCGAGCGGCGCACCTCGCGCGCGACGGTGCCGACGAGGCGAGCACCGGTCGAACCGAGCGGGTGGCCGATTGCCAGCGAGCCGCCGTTGACGTTCAGGCGGTCCATCGGGATGCCCAGCTCGTCCATCGACGGGATGACCTGCGCCGCGAAGGCCTCGTTGAACTCGACGCGGTCGATCGCGCCGGCCTCGATGCCCGCGTGCTTGAGCGCCTTCTTCGTCGCCGGGACCGGGCCGAGGCCCATGACCTGCGGCTTCACACCGCCGACGCCGAAGCCCACGAGCCGGGCCAGCGGCTCCAGGCCGAGCTCAAGTGCCTTCTTCTCGCTCATCAGCAGCACCGCGCTGATGCCGTCGTTCGTCGGGCACGCGTTGCCCGCGGTGATCATCAGTTCCTTGTCCGCGTAGCTCTTGATGCCGGCGACGGTCTTCAGCTGCATCAGGGTCTCGAGGTTGGTACCGGCGCGGTAGCCCTCGTCGACCTGCAGCACCTTCTTCTCGCCGTGCGCGTCGGGGACCCAGTTGCCCTCGTCGTCGAAGACGGGCATCTCGACCTCGAGCGGGATGATCTCCTCGGCGTAGATGCCCTTCTGGAGCGCCTCGCCGTACTTGCGGTGGCTGTCCACCGCAAGCTGGTCCATCTGCTCGCGCGTGAGGTTGTACATCTCGGCGACGTTCTGCGCCGTCTGGGTCATCGACATCACCGGCGGCGAGTCGAGGATGTAGTCGGGGATCGGGGTCTTGAACATCTCCGAGTAGTTTGGCGGGAGGTTGCGCTGCATGTCATTGAACTGCAGCCGCTTCTCGTTGAACTTCGTCACGCGGTTCTGATCGGCGCGCGCGCCGCCGCCGCCGCCGAGCGAGCGGCCCATGCGCTCGATGCCGATCGAGACGCCGCACTCGGTCGCGCCGACCATGATCGACTGCGCGATGCGCTGCAGGGTCTCCATCGACGAGCCGCACTGGCGGTTCGTCTCGAACGTGCAGGCCTCTGCGGGCAGGCCGGCGAGCTTCGCGACGTTGTCGGCGCCGATGCCCGAGAGCTCGGGGGCGCTGCCGACCTGGCCGAGCCCGATGTCCTCGATCATCCAGGGCGAAACCTTCGGGTTCCGCTCGAGGAGCGTGCGCAGGACCGTGGCGCCCGCGTCGTCCAACCGGTTGCCGACGAGCGCGCCGCGCCCGCCGCGGGTGTACGCGGAACGGGCCGCGTCCACGATCACTACGTTCTGCAGTTCGGCCATGTTGCCCCCTAGTCTGGTCACTCGAACTCTGACTCGGCGCTCAACTCACGCGGCGTCGCGCCAGGCGCGTCTGTGCGGAATTTCCGGTGCCGTTCAGGCACCCACGCGGCGTAGCATACGCTCGCGTTTTCGCGCCTGCACACACCAAGGACCCGGGTGCAGTGTGACCTTCGTCATGCTGGCAGTGCGCGCTTCGGCTCTTGCGCCGTGGCCTAGTCGCGCAGCAGGCGCTCGAACGCGAGGTTCGCGAGGGCGCCGGGACGCTGCGTTCGCAGCGTGTGCACCGCCTGCTCGCCGGTCAGCCCGAGCTCGCGCAGGATTCGCCCGAGCATGAGCCCGCTCCGGTTCAACCCCTGCTTGCACATCACGTAGACGCGCGCCGGCGATTCCGCCGGAAACGCCGGCCCCGTCACGGCGTCGCTCGCCGGATCCGCCGGCACCGACGCATCCAGCACGCCGGCGATCCGCCGGGCGAGCGCTTCGATCTGCCGATAGCCCGCCGGCGTCTGCTCGATGTCTTCGAACACTCGCGGGATGTAGAGCCCGGCCAGCGACGCGAACTCCGCGGGGAGCTCGCCGGCGCAGTCGACGACCCACGCCCCTGCGAGATCCGACGGGCCGACCGGCTCACCGACGATCGTGTAGCCACCGCCGATCCACAGCTCGGAGCGCAGCGACCGACCGGTGAGCGCAATGCGCGAGGCGCGCACGTCGAAGTCCGACCGGACGGCGTGCCCGCCCAGGTGCGAAGGGATGCCCATGTCCTCGAGGGTCACCGCGTCACGTCTCCCCGTCGCGTCGGTCGTGAGTGCAGCATCGGACATCCCGCGCGCATCCGCACGTCCGCCTCACGCGCGCGGCCGGCCGACGACACGAAATTGACACGACGGGGGGCCGTGGATATCGTGCGCCCGGCCGGCTGGGGCCCCCCGCTACGCCCTTGTTCCCACGCCTGTTATCGACATTTCACTCGTAAGAGGAGGTAGTCGAGTGGCGGATTCTGTCATCAGCGATGAGATGCGAGCGGCGGTCGGCGTTGACGGCCCCGCCTCGACATCGGAGGTCACGACGAGCGGCATCCGCCTGTTCGCGCGCGCCGTCGGGCATACCGACCCGATCTTCTACGACGTCGACGCGGCGAAGCAGCGCGGCTATCGCAATCTCGTGGCACCGCCCGGCTACCTCGGCACGCCGATCTTCCGTCCCGGGCAGCGCGACCCGGAGGCGGCCGGCCCGAGCTACTCGATCCCGTACAAGCGCATCCTGAACGGCGGGACGACGTACGAGTACTTCGAGCCGATCGTGGCCGGCGACACGATCACGTCGCGCTCGCACATCACCGAGTTCCGCGAGCGCGAGGGCTCGATGGGGCCGATGCTCATCACCTACCGCGAGACCGTGTTCACGCGCGACGACGGCACCGTCGTCGCGAAGATGCGCGGCAACATCATCAACTACTAGCGCGGGGACGAGGCGCAAGAATGGCCGACCAGGTCTACTTCGAGGACGTGAACGAGGGCGATGCGATCCCCACGCTCGTGAAGAACTGCTCGACGCAGCAACTCGTGATCTGGGCAGCCGGCTCGGGCGACTTCTACCAGATCCACTACGACCTGAACTTCGCGAAGACGACCGGCCTCGACAACATCATCGTGCACGGCGCGCTGAAGAACGCGTTCCTCGGCCAGCTGCTGCACGACTGGGCGGCGCCGTCCGGTCGCATCCGCGAATTCGGATGCCAGTACCGCGGGATGGACTACCCGAACCAGGACATCCGCTGCGGCGGCGTCGTCACGAAGAAGTCCGTCGAGAACGGCGAGCACATCGTCGAGCTCGACGTCTGGACCGAGAACCCCCAGGGGCAGAAGACCACCCCGGGGACCGCCAAGGTAGTACTGCCGAGCCGCGGCTAGCCAGGCCGCCTCGCCGGTTCTGAAAGCATCGCGAGAGGACCCCGCGAGGGGTCGAGGAAGGACGAAGGCATGGGTGCATTAGAGGGCAAGGTCGCCCTCGTCACCGGCTCGGGCCGCGGCATCGGTCGCGGCATCGCGCTCCTCTTTGCCAAAGAGGGCGCGAAGGTCGTCGTCAACGACCCCGGCGTGAACGTCGACGGCTCCGGCGGCGACGCCGGCCCGGCGCAGCAGGTGGTGGACGAGATCAAGAAGGCCGGCGGCGAGGCCGCGGCGAACACCGAGTCGGTGGCCACGGCGGCCGGCGGCGAGGCGATGGTGAAGCAGGCGGTCGACACGTACGGCCGCATCGACATCGTCGTGAACGTGGCCGGCATCCTGCGCGACCGCATGGTGTTCAACATGAGCCAGCAGGAGTGGGACGACGTGATCGCCGTCCACCTCAAGGGCCACTACAACACCATCAAGCCGGCGTCGGTGCTCATGCGCCAGCAGCGTTACGGCCGCATCATCAACTTCTCGTCGACGTCGGGCATCATCGGCAACACCGGCCAGGTGAACTACGGTGCCGCGAAGTCCGGCATCGCCGGCATGACCCGCGTGGTCGCGCGCGACCTCGGCCGCTACGGCGTGACCTGCAACGCGATCGCGCCGGGCGCCTCGACGCGCATGACGCAGACCGTGCCCGACAGCGCTCGCCAGATGCGCGCCGCCGCCGGCGTGCAGGGCGCCGCGTCGAACCAGCCGCAGGCCCCGCAGAGCGCGTACACGGGGCTCCGCGAGCCCGAGTACGTCGCGCCGATGGTCGGCTTCCTCGCGTCGGACGACGCGTGGGACGTCAACGGCTGGATCTTCAACGTGTCGGGCGGCACGGTCTCCGTGGCGCACCACCCGACCGCAATGCGCACCGTTTTCAAGCCCGGCCTCTGGGAGCTCTCCGAGCTCGACGACGCCGTGAACAACGTGCTGATGCGCGGCATCGACAACCCGGCGCCGCCGCGGGACGACGTCGAGGTCCCCGGCCGCGACGTCGCCGCGAAGCCGCTGGCGTAGTCGGCGCGAAAGGAACGTAGATGGCAACTCCACTCGAAGGACGCACCATCCTGGTCACGGGCTCGGGCCGCGGCATCGGCCGCGAGGTCGCGCTGCTCGCGGCTCGCCTCGGCGCGAACGTGGTCGTGAACGACCCGGGCGTGAACGTCGACGGCTCCGGCGGCGACCAGGGCCCCGCGGGCACGGTCGCGAAGGAGATCACGGACGCCGGCGGCAAGGCCCAGGCGAACTACGACTCCGTCGCCACCCCCGAGGGCGGCGAGAGCATGATCAAGCAGGCGGTCGACGCCTACGGGCGCATCGACGGCGTCGTGCACGTCGCCGGCATCCTGCGCGACCGCATGATCTTCAACATGAGCGAGCAGGAGTGGGACGACGTCGTTGCCGTCCACCTCACCGGCTTCTTCAACGTCTCGAAGCCGGCGTCGGTGCTCATGCGACAGCAGCGCTTCGGCCGCATCATCGGGTTCTCGTCGGGCTCCGGCCTGAACGGCAACCCGGGCCAGGCGAACTACGGCGCCGCCAAAGCCGGCATCGCCGGCATGGTCCGCTGCCTCGCCCGCGACCTCGGCCGCTACGGCGTCACCGCCAACGCGATCGCGCCGGGAGCGGCGACGCGCATGACGCAGACGGTTCCGGAGGCCGCGCAGCAGATGCGCGCCCGCGCCGGCATCGCGACGCAGCAGCGCGCACCGAGCATCGTGAACCAGCTGCGCGACGCCAAGTACGTCGCGCCGATGGTGAACTACCTGCTCACCGACCAGGCGTGGAACGTCAACGGCAAGGTCTTCAACGTCTCGGGCGGCCAGGTGAGCCTCTCGTGGGACGAGACGCCGAACCGCACGATCGCCAAGCCGGGGATGTGGGAGATCGACGAGCTGCGGGCGCTGGTCCCGCAGATGATGCAGGGGCTGCGCAACCCGGCGCCGCCCCCGCCGGACCTCGACCTTCCGGGGCGGCCCGTGGCGGCCGCGGCCGGCTAACGCAGACATCTGCCGCTGCGGCGGTAACGAGGGGCCACCCGAAAGGGTGGCCCCCTCTGTTGTGGCGCGCGGCAGTCCGCTGGTACGCGGTCGCGATGCGCCGCTTGCCGGGAGAGGCGTGCCGACCGCGTTGTCGCGCGGCGTCAGTTCGCGGGGTCGTCCTCGGCGGGGAGCAGATCCGGCAGGATCTCCATGTAGATGAAGTCGTAGCCGCCCCGGCGCACTTCGCTCACCACGCGGAAGCCCACGCGCTTGAAGCACGCCTGTGCGCGGTAGTTCCAGGTCAGCGTATGCAGGTAGACGCGCTGCAGCCCGAGCTGCTCGAAGAGATAGCGCACCATCGTCGCGACGGCGTCCGTGCCGTAGCCGTGCGACCAGTACTCCCGCAGCCCGATGGTCACCCCGAGCTCCGCCTCCGCCTTGCGGCGGTCGTAGCCGTAGTACATGACGTTGCCGATATGAGCGCCCGTGGCCATGTCTTCGATCGCGAACGTGTGCCGGTGGCTCGCCGGGTATCGCAACTCCTCGGAGAGACTCGCCACGAACGAGCGGAACGTCATCGTGATCGGACGCGCCGCGTCGTATGCGGCCAGCTCGGGGTCGGCACGCCACGCGTAGTCGTGCTCGGCGTCCTCGACGCGCTTCTCGCGCAGGCGGACGAGGCGCCCGCGCGCGACGACGTTCGGCTGCGTGGCGGTCATGACGCTCGCTTCTCGATGGTCTCCGCTGCGCGGTTCAGAATATGCAGCTGGTTGCGATGCGTGAGCAGGCGCTCCGCCTCGTGGATGTCGAACCAGTCGACGAGGTCGTGCTCCGCGTCGTGATCGCCGAGGTCGCCGCCGACCGGCTCCAGCAGGAAATGATGCACCGTCTTGTCGACGATCTGGCCATCGCGGTCGGTGAACTGGTAGCGCACGGTGCCGAGCGACTCCGCGATGCGCACGCTGAGTCCGGTCTCCTCGGTGACCTCGCGCACGGCCGTCTCGGCCATCGACTCGCCGGGCTCGGGAGTGCCCTTCGGCAGGGCCCACAACCCCTCGCTCGGTCGCGCCACCAGCACGATCTCGATCCCGTGCCGCGCCCGGCGGTAGACGACGCCGCCGGCGGAGATCGCCTTGCGCAGGGCCGACGTCCCGCCCGACCCGCTCACTCCGGCTCGCCCTCCTCGTCCTCGACCTGGTCCTCGCCGTCGTCGGGGCCCCCGAAGTCCGGCGATCGATCCTCGTCATCGACCATCGCCATCGACAGCAGCTGCACGCCGGCGAGCGCCTCGCGCACCGCCGTCCGCATGTGCGGCTCCTGCCGTTCGCGCAGCATGCGTGTGAGGATGCGCTCGGACTCTTCGTTCCCGATCTCGCCGAGCGCCCGCACTGCCGCCACCTGGACGTCCTCGTCGGCGTCCGCGGTGAGCATGGCGAGCGGCTCGACGGCCTCGTCGAGGAGCAGCTCGCCGGCCGACGTCGCGGAGACGGCGCGCACCTCCGCGTCGTCGTCGTCGAAGTGATAGATGAGCACGGGCAGCCATGCGTCGGAGGCGCTGCGGCCCATCGCGCGCAGCGCGGCGACACGCAGGCGGTGGTTCCCGACCTCGTACATCTCGCTGATCAGCTCGGCGACCGACTCGTCGGACCACGCGCCCAGTGCCTCGAGCGCACGGCCGCGCACCTCGTCCTGCTCCTCGATGTCCTCGACCGCCTCGCGCAGCGCGGTCGTGAGGTCTTCGCCGTCATCCTCGGCGACCATGCCGAACTCGAGGCTGATCACCCAGCGGCCGAGCGCGTCGGCGATCTCGGCGCGGACGCTTGGCTCGGGGTCGTCGCGCAGCTGCTGACAGAGCAGGCGGAGGTACTCCGGCTGCTCCTGCTCCCAGAGGCCGCGCACCGCGAGGATGCGCGTCGCCGGATCCGCGTCGCGCAGCGCGGAGAGATGGATGCGGTGGAAGTCCGCGGTCGCGTCTTCCTCCGTGATCTGGTGGAGCTTCGCGAGCAGGTCGCGGCGGCGCTCCGGCGGGATGCGCGACCACAGCTCGAAGACGCGTCTGACGATGGTGTCGGAGGGGTTCGCGAGCGCGCGCAGATGCGCGTACTCGGGCACGCCGCCCGCGGCGATCTCGTCGAGGACCGTGCCGGCTGCCGGAAGCGCCGGTCGCTCGTCGTCGGCGCCGCCCAGGTCGCCGTGGTCCGGACCGTGCGGGTTGCTGCCGTCGTTCGTCACTGGTGCTCCGGATTCCGTGCGATTGCTCGATTCTAGCAAGCGCTCCGCGCAATCTGCGGGCGCTCCGGCTGGCCGCCGCTCACCGGCGCTCGTGCCTGGGCTCACGCAGCATCAGCGCCCGCACCGCCTCCCGCGGCGGGATGCCGCCGTAGAGCACGTCGTGCAGCCCGGCGGTGATCGGCATGTCGACGTCCAGGTGCCGCGCGAGGCCAAGCGCGGCAGGGATGGTGGTGGCGCCCTCGGCCGTCTCGCCCAGCGCCGCCAGCGCGTCGTCGAGCGCGCGGCCCTCCGCCACGAGCTCGCCGAGCCGGCGGTTGCGCGAGAGCGGACTGTAGGACGTCGCGACCAGGTCCCCGACGCCGGCAAGCCCCTGGAACGTGAGCGCCTCCGCGCCAGCGGCGACGCCGAGGCGCGTCATCTCGGCCAGTCCGCGGGTGATCAGCGCCGCCTTCGCGTTGTCGCCGTAGCCAAACGCGTCGACCATGCCGGCGGCGATCGCGATCACGTTCTTCAGCGCGCCGCCGAGCTCCACGCCGCGGACGTCGTCGCTCGTATAGACGCGGAACAGCTCGGTGTGGAACGCGTCGCGCAGCGCGTCGAGCGGCGCGTCGCGCGAGGCGATCACGGTGCTGCCGGGCATGCCGGCGGCGATCTCGCGCGAGAGGTTGGGCCCCGACAGCACCGCCAGCGGATGGCCGGGCAGCGCCTCCGCGAGCAGCTCCGACATGCGACGGCCGGTCGCGAGCTCGATGCCCTTCGTCGCGCTGAGCACGACCGCCCCGGGCGCGATCGCGCCCGCGATGGCAGCGGCGTTCGCGGACATCGTGCGCGACGGGATCGCCACGCACACGAGGTCGGCGCCCGGCAGCGCGTCGGCGAGCGCCGCGACGTCGAGCGCCGGCGGGAAGGCGACGCCCGGGAGGCGGCGCTCGTTGCAGCGCGCGGCCGCCAGGCGCGCGGCCTCGGCGGCGCTGCGCACGGCCAGCGTGGTGGGGAGCCCGTTGCGCGCGAGGTGCACCGCGAGCGTGGTTCCCCACGCCGTGGCGCCGACGACCGCCGCGTGGCCGAAGCCCGGCCCCGTCACGCGACCGCTCCGCCCGCACGGAGCGCGGAGGCGCGGCCATGGGTCACGGTGGTGCGACGTGCCACGAGCAGCGACGTCAGGCGGAGGCCGGCGGCCGCTGCGAGCCGCCCTGCCCGAGCTTGGGTTCGGTGCCCGCCAGCAACCGGCGAATGTTGCCGATGTGGTTGAGCTCGACGGCCAGCATGGTGAGCACGCCGAACAGCAGGTACTCGGGCGCCGCCCGTCCCGCGAACACGAGCCCGACGAGCACGACGAAGCCGATGAATACGCCGACCACCGACATCAGCGACGCGTAGCGCCAGATCGCGAGCACGGCGGCCGCGACCACGCCGACCGCGAGCGCCGCCGGCGGGCTCACCGCGAGAAACGCACCGTACGCCGTCGCCACGCCGCGGCCGCCGCGGAAGCCGGCGAACGCCGGCCACGTGTGTCCGATCACCGCCGCCACACCGCCCAGCGCCGCCGCCCACGGCTCGCCGAAGACGAAGCGGCCGATCAGCACGGGCGCCGCGCCCTTCGCCACGTCGAGCACCACGACCAGCACCGCCCAGCGCGCGCCGAGCGTGCGCAGCGCGTTCGTGAACCCCGTCTTGCCCGAGCCGTACTTGCGCACGTCGTCGATGCCCGCGAGCCGTCCGACGAGCAGTCCCACGGGAATCGATCCGAGCAGGTAGCCGATGAGCGCGCCGAGCACCTCGATCATGCGGTCACCTCGTCTTCGTCCTCGGACCGCCGACGGACCACGAGCTTGATGGCCGTCCCCTCGAAGTCGAACGCCGCCCTGATTCTATTCTCCAGGTAGCGCCGATACGAGAAGTGCAGCAGCTCCGGGTCGTTCACGAAGATCACGAACGTTGGCGGCTTCACGTCCGCCTGCGTCGCGTACAGCACCTTGAGGCGGCGGCTGCCCGACGTCGGCGGCGCGTGCTCGGCCGTCGCGCGGTGCACGACGCGGTTCAGCTCGGACGTCTGGATGCGCCGCTCGCGCACCTCGGCGATGTGCACCGCGAGCTGGAGCAGGTCCGCGATGCCCTCGCCCGTGCGCGCGGACGTGAACTGGATCGGCGCCCACGGCGCGAAGCGGTAGTGCAGGTCGAGCGACTTCGCAAACAGGTGCCGGTCCGTGCCGGGCTCGCTCAGGTCCCACTTGTTCACGACGAGGACCATGCCCTTGCCCTCGTCGACGACGTAGCCGGCGATGTGCTGGTCCTGCGCGGCGGTCGACTCGCCCTGGTCGATCACGAGGAAGACGACGTCCGCGCGGTCGATCGCGTGCTGCGCCCGCTGCACGGAGTGGCGCTCGACACCGCGCTCGACGCGGCCGCGGCGGCGGATGCCGGCGGTGTCGACCAGCACCATGTCGTGCCCGGCGAACCGGAGCGCGGTGTCGACAGGGTCGCGCGTCGTCCCGGGAATGTCGGAGACGATCGTGCGCTCCTCGCCGAGGATCGCGTTGACGAGCGACGACTTCCCGACGTTCGGCCGGCCAACGATGGCGATGTGGATGCCGCGCGGCAGGTCGGGCTCGGGCGCGCCGTCGACGACCTCGAGGATCGCGTCCATCAGGTCGCCCACGCCGCGGCCGTGCAGCGCGGAGACCGAGTGCGGCTGGCCGAAGCCGAGGCTGTAGAGCTCGGTCAGGGCGTCGCGCGTGCGGCTGATGTCCTCCTTGGTCGCGACGAGCAGCACGGGGAGGCCCGTGCGGTGCAGGAGGCGCGCGATGTCCTCGTCGACGGAGCTGAGACCGGTCGCGGGGTCGACGAGAAAGAGCGCGGCGCTCGCCTCGCCCAGCGCCTGCTCCACGCCGGCGCGCACCTGCGGGCCGAATGGGTCGTCCTCCGGGCCCATCAGGCCGCCCGTGTCGACGACGCGCACGAACCGGCCGTTCCACTCGAAGCTGCCGTAGTTGCGGTCGCGGGTCGTGCCCGGGAGGTCCTCGACGAGGGCACGGTTCGACCGCGTGAGCCGGTTGAAGAGCGCGGACTTGCCGACGTTCGGACGTCCGACGATGGCGACGAGCGGGGCCGTCGAGCGATGCGCGGAAGTGGTCATGGGGTAGCCGTCGCCGTTCCGCGCTTCGGGCGCAGCGTCACGGTCACCGTTTGCGGATCGATGCTGAGCACGGTCATGCCGTCCGGCACCTGCACCTTCGGCACGACGTTGAATGTCCCTTCACCGAGTCCCTTGAGGTCGAGCGTGACCTTCACATCGTTGGGGGTCAACGTATTGAGCGCCGGGACCGGGCCCTGCAGCGTCACCGACACCGCCGACCGCTCCACGGTGACGTCGGTGCCCCCCGGCGCGTTCGCCACGGTGGGAGCGACCTCGATGCGCGTCGAGCCGGTCACCGGCGCGATCGTGATCGTGACCGTCGCGGAGGAGTCGGACGTCGTGGACACGCCGCTCGGGAGCGTGATCTGGACGGCGCGTACGACGTCGGAGCGCTGGCCGGTGATGTCGACCGCCGGCAGGCCGAGCACGTCGAGCGATTGCAGCGCCTGGATCTTGCCCTGCACGTCGATGGTCGTCGGCGACACGGTCACGCCGGTGACGCGATAGCCGGACGCGGGGTCGCCGGTCACCTTCACGGACAGCGGCAGCGTCCGATAGAGGGTGCGCTGCAGGATCGTCACCTTCACGCGCACGGCCGACGGGGTGATCCGCACGCCGCGGATCTCGCCGCCGCCGGCGCCCTGCGCCGACAGTGTGACGCTCGCGTCGAAGTCGAGCGTGAGGCCTGTCACGTTCACGGTGGCGGCGGCCTCCTTCACGAGATCGACGAGCGACCGCGGGCCCTCGACCTTCACGGTCGCCGTCTCCGGCTTGGCGTCGCCGATCTCGTAGCCGATCGGCACGGACCCGGTAATCGCCGCGGACACGGGGACGTCCTTCGACACGTAGTCCTCGAGGTTCACGACGATCGTGCGCGGCAGCACCTCGACGACGCGCACGCCGCTCGTGCCCACGACCTCGACCTGCACGCGCACCTGCTGCTCGCGGGCGTCGAGGCTCTTGAGGTCGACGAAGGCGTGGAAGTTCGCGGAGGTGAGCTGCGACCAGCGATCGCGGGGCGCGGCGACGCGGATGTCGACCGAGGAGAGCTGGTTCGCGACCGCGAGGTTCTCGCCGACGTTCACCGCCTGCACGGGGATGGGCGAGGGGAAGAGGTCGACGACCGTCGGGTTCTCGGTGTCGGTAACGAAGACCCACAGCGAGGCGCCGAGGAAGAAGGCGAGCACGAGCAGTCCCGGGGAGTTGCGGATCGCGGACCACGAGCGCGTGCCGAGGCCGCGGGCGATGCCCAGCGCCTCGCCGCGCCGCTTTCGACTGAAGTCGGGTCGATGCATGCTCAGCTGGCCCGGCGCTCCAGCCCGCCCGCCGCCGCCGACGGGGGTGCATCATCGGGAGCGGGTGCCTCGGGCTCGAGGCCGAAGAGGCGATGGAGCTGGCGGCTCAGCTGGCTCTCGTCGAGCGCCGGCGCCATGCGGCCGTTGGACGCGATCGACACCTCGCCCCGCTCCTCGGAGACGATCACCACCACGCAGTCGGTCCGCTCGGCGAGGCCGAGGGCCGCTCGGTGCCGCATGCCGTACTCCGCCGGCAGGGGCGCCTCGGACAGCGGCAGCGTGCAGCCGGCGGCGATGATGCGATCGCCGCGCACCACGACCGCCCCGTCGTGTAGCGGCGAGCTGGTGATGAAGATGCTGCCCAGGAGCTCGGCGGAGATCAGCGCGTTGAGCGGGATGCCGGTGTCGATCACCTCGCCGAGCCCGGTTTCGCGCTCGAGGCAGATCAGCGCGCCGATCTCGCGGCGCGCGCAGCTGCAGCGCGGAGCGCACGATGACGTCGATCACGTCGCGGTGCTCGCGCTTGCCGAACATCGAGCGCAGGCCCGTGCGGCCGAGGCGCTCGAGTGCCCGCCGGATCTCGGGCTGGAAGATGATGATCAGCCCGATCATCAGGCCGGTGACGGAATTGCGCAGGATCCAGTTCAGCATGCGCAGGTCGAGCACGCGGCTGAAGAGAAAGGCACCGACGAGCAGGACGCCCACGCCACGCAGGACCGTCATCGCGGTGCTGCCGCGGATCAGCAGCAGCAGCCAGTAGATGAAGAACGAGACGATCGTGATGTCGATGACCGCCGAGACGTCGAGGCGCGAGAAGACGTCGGTCAGGCCGACGGGAAGCTGCGGCACCGCGCGGCCCTTCTTCGCTGTTCCGGGGCGGCCGGGGCTTAGCCCGGCGACCCTCCGAGCAGCACGGCCAGCACGGCCTGCTGCGCATGCATGCGGTTCTCCGCCTGGTCGAAGACGACGGAGCGCTCCGACTCGATCACCTCGTCGGTGATCTCCTCGCCGCGGTGGGCGGGGAGGTCGTGCATCACGAGCGCGTCGGCGGGCGCGGAGGCGAGCAGCTCGGCGTTGAGCTGGTACGGCCGGAAATGCTCCTTGCGGCTCTCGAGCTCGTGCTCGAAGCCCATCGACGCCCAGACGTCGGTGTAGACGACGGCCGCGTCGCGGACGGCCTCGTGAGGGTCGGTGAGCTGCGTGACGCTGCCGCCGCCCGGGAGCGCACGGGCGCGCTCGAGCGTCTCGCCCGGCAGCTCGTAGCCCACCGGAGACGCGCACACGAAGTCGACGCCGGTCATCACCGAGCCGTACGCGAGCGAGCGCGCCACGTTGTTGCCCTCGCCGACGTAGACCAGCCGCACGCCGTGCAGCGAGCCGAAGCGCTCGCGCAGCGTGAGCAGGTCGGCCAGCGCCTGGCACGGGTGCTCCTCATCGGTGAGCGCGTTCACCACCGGCACGTCGGCGTAGGCGGCGAGGTCGAGGACGGTCTGGTGCGCGTAGGTGCGCGCGGCGATCGCCTGCACCATGCGCGTGAGCACGCGCGCGACGTCCTTCACGGGCTCGCGGTCGCCCATGCGCACCTCGTGCGCCGAGAGGTACAGGGCATCGCCACCGAGGCGGCGCATCGCCATCTCGAACGAGACGCGCGTGCGGAGCGATGGCTTCTCGAACACCATCGCGAGGGTCTGTCCGCGCAGCACGGGGCCGGGGCCATCGCGCTTCATGCCGAGCGCCAGCTCGAGCATGCGCTCCAGCTGTTCCGGCGAGAGGTCGAGGATCGAGACGAAGTCGCGACCGAGCACTGGGGAGCTCCGGTTCCGATCACGCGGCCGGGTCGAGGACGGGGCCGTGCGGCGCCGATGGGAGAACCCGCAGTATAGACGGCCTCTTATGTACCGCGACAGGGGGCGATCACGGACCCTCGGGCGCCGCGATTGGCCGTCACCGGGCGGTGCGCACCCAGAGGCGCTCGCCGTCGGTGCGCACGGTGACGTCGCCCTCCTGGTCCGTGCGGTCGACGCGCACGCCGGCCGCCTCGTAGCGTGTCACCACCTCCGGCGCCGGATGGCCGAACGTGTTGTGTGCCCCCACCGAGATCACCGCGAGTGCAGGGTCGACCGCGGCGAGGAACGGCGGCGTCGACGACGTCCGCGAGCCGTGGTGCGGGACGACGATGACGTCCGCGTGCAGGTCCTCGCCGCTGCGGACGAGCCAGTCCTCGGCCGGCGCCTCGATGTCCGCCGCGAGCAGGAAGCGACGCTCGCCGACCGTCACGAGCAGCACGAGCGCCTCGTCGTTCACGGTGGCGTGCTCGTCGGCGCCCGTGACGAGCGGCGGCGAGATCACGTCGAGTGTCGTGCGGGCGTCGAGGCGGATGCGGTCGCCGATGTCGATTGGCCGCCCGGCGAGACCGAGCGCGTCGAGCGTCTGGCGCGACGCGAGCAGGGCGCCGACGTCGAGCCTCCGCAGGATGGCGGCGGCGCCGCCCGAGTGATCGGCATCGGAGTGGCTGATCACGATCGCGTCGAGGCGCCGCCCGAGGCCGACGCGCGGCAGCGCCTGCATCACGGTGCCATCGGGCGGCCCCGTGTCGAAGAGCACCGAGCGGCCGCCGTCCCGCACGAGCACCGCCAGCCCCTGGCCGACGTCGAGCACCGTGAGCGTTGCGGCGCGATCGACCGGGGCGAGGACCGCCAGCCACGCGCCGCAGGCGAGGGTCGCGAGGGCAAGCGTGCGGGCGACCCCGCCGCCGCCGAACTCCACGCCGGCGGCGGCCGGCCGGTGCACGGCGAGCCACGCGACCCCGCCGGCGAGGCCCGCGTACCAGGCGATGCCGGCAAGCAGCGGCGCCCGCACGGGCACGGTGCCGCCAGGGACGCGCGCCAGCGCGGCGACCGTCGCGAGGAAGGCGCCGGGGACGAAGCGGCCGGCGGCCCAGATCAGCTCGGCGCACGGCTCCAGCCACCCGAGGAGCGCCGCCGCCATCGAGACCAGCACGGTCGCGTCGTAGATCGGCGCGACGGCGATGTTGGCCGGGATCGCGATCAGGGAGAGGCTCTGGAACGCCGCGGCCTGCACGGGCACGACCGCGAGCGTGGCGGCCGTCGCCGTGACCGCGAGCTCTAGCACCGGGCCGGACCGCTCGGCGAGCCCCCCGGGGAGCGCCGCCGCCAGGTCCCCGAGCGGCCGCGGCAGCAACATGACGCCGGCGGTCGCCGACATGCTGAGCTGGAAGGCGACGTCGCGCGCGAGCGTCGGGTCGAGCAGCAGCATCGCGGTGCCGGCATCGAGCAGGTAGATCCAGCCGGGCGTGCGCCTGCCGGTCACCTGCGCCGCGGCGATGCCGACCGACATGAACGCCGCGCGCACGACGGGCGGGTCGGCGCCGATCAGCATCACGTACGGCGGGAGCAGGGCGAGCGAGAGCACCGCCGCATGCCGGCGCGACATCACCGCCGACAGGAGCGCGATCGCGCTGCCCAGCAGTAGCGCGACGTTCTGCCCCGATACCACCACGAGGTGCGTGGTGCCCGTGACGCGCAGGGCCTCGGTCAGCGCCGGCGGCATCGTGCGCCGCTCGCCGACGAGGACGCCGGCGCACAGCGCCGCCGCCGGCTCCGGGAGCGCGCGCTCGATGTTCCCCGTCGCCCACCGCCGCAGCGCGAGCAGCGGCTCGCGGAGCCCGGCGCCGCGATGGCCGACGCGCTCCCAGCGCTTCGGATAGCGGGCGACCGCGTACACGCCGCGGCTGCGCAGGTAGCCCGCGTAGTCGAAGTCCGCGACCGCGGGCGGCCGCTCCACCTTGCCCGCAACGCGCAGGCGGTCGCCCGCGAGGAGCGGTGCGCGCGGGGCGCGCACCGTCACGCGCACGGCGCCGGAGGCCGGCTCGCCGTCGAGCGTCTCGAGGTCGACGTCGAGGCGCGCCGTCACGCCGTCGATCGATGGATTGTCGCGGAGCACGCCCACCAGCACGTGGTTCCCCGTCACGGTCGCGATGCGCGGCGGCGGGCGCGCGTCGGCGGCGGCGAGCCGCACGTGGCCCGCCGCCGCCGCGAGCACAACGACCGCGACCAGCAACGCACGGCGCGTCGGCGCGCGGTCGACGGACAGCAGCGCCGCGGCGGGCAGCGCCCCGAGCGCCGTCATCCACCACGCGCCGCCGACGATCGCGGCCACGAGCGTGCCGAGCGCGTACGCCGCAGGCACGAGCACGCCCGCCGGCACGCGGTGCCCGGTTAGCACGTTCACGGCGTCGCGACCAGGTCGCGGATGCCCGCGTAGACGCGCGCGGACACGAGCTTCCGCGCGACGAGATTGTCGCTCGAGGCGAACGGCCGCGCCGCTCGCGCGTCCATGATGCGTTGCGCGGTCACCGCGCCGACGCCCGGCAGCGCCTCGAGCTCCTTCGCCGACGCGCGGTTGAGGTCGACGAGCGCCGATGCCGTCGAGTCGCCCAGGCGCGGGACGACGATCTGATCCTCGTCGACGACCCGCCGCGCCATGTTCACCGCGGTGGTGTCGGCGTCGGAGGTCACCCCGCCGGCGAGGGCAACGGCGTCGGCGACCCGAGCGCCCGGCGCCACGGTCACGACCCCCGGCTGAAGCACTGCGCCGGCGACCTGCACGCGCACCTGGTCCACACCCGGCAGCGGTTCGCGAGGCTCGATCAGGATGCCCGGCGACGCCTGCGCCCGGACGACGAGGATGAGCACCGCCGGCACGAGCAACGCCACGAGCAGCAGGTCGGTGCGACGACGAACCGGCGGCATCGTGACGATTGCCCCAGGCGGCCGGCCCTGAGCGCGTCGATCGTAGGCACGACCGTGCCGCGGCTCACCGGCAAGCGTGCCGGTCGCACCCCGTGAACGAGCGGGACGGGGCGCAGCACGTGACGCGTCGCGGACGCGGGCCTCGGCTGCTCCGCGCGCGGCGCCCGGGGCGGCGCGTCGTCGCCGCGACGCCTCAGCCGGCGGCGCGACGCGGCGGCATCTGCACGAGAGCGAGCAGCGCGTGCTCGTCGCCCCGGTTGCCCAGCCGCCAGCCCCCGCGCCCGGTCGTCTCGACCCGCACCGCGTCGCCCGGGTGCAGCGACACCTCGTCGCCGTCGGAGACGCTCACCACGATCTCCCCCTGCAGGACTACCGCGAGGCTCGGCACCGCACGATGCAGCGGCGGGTGCGAACCGGTCTCGAAGCGCATCAGCATCACGCGCGTCGCATCGCCGAGGACGCTGCCGCCCACCCCCTTGAAGTCGCCCGGACCGTTCTCCCACGGGCGGTCGAGCAGGTCGAGCGGCGCGAGGTGCGTGCGGCCGGCGTCGTCGGCATACAGGCGGTACTGGGGCACGGCGGCTCCTCGCTCGGACGGCACGCGGTCGCGTGCTACGGTAGCCGCCGCCACGCTTCTCCGGACCGACCACCACCGAACGGGAGCCCGATGTTCGAACGCTCGTACCAGCGCACGCCCCGCGACCTGCGGCCCGTCACCATCGAGCCCGGCTATCTCACCCACGCCGAGGGGTCCGCGCTGATCACGACCGGCGACACGCGGGTGATCTGGTCGCGGCCACCGTCGAGGCGCGCGTGCCGCCGTTCCTCAACGGCAAGCGGCCAGGGCTGGGTCACCGCCGAGTACGCGATGCTGCCGCGCGCCACCGCCTACCGCGCGCGCGCGCGAGGTCGCCCGCGGCCGCCCGTCCGGACGCACCAGCGAGATCCAGCGCCTGATCGGCCGCTGCCTGCGCGCGGTGCTCGACCTCGAAGCAGCTCGGCGAGCGCACGCTGACGATCGACTGCGACGTGCTGCAGGCCGACGGCGGCACGCGCACCGCCTCGGTCACCGGCGCGTACGTCGCGCTCGTGCAGGCGCTAGCGCGGCTGCAGATGACCGGCGAGCTGCCGACCTGCTGGCCGCTGCGACTCGCCGGTCGCCGCGGTCTCGGTGGGGATCGTGCGACGGCACGCCGCTGCTCGACCTCGAGTACGTCGAGGACTCGCGAGGCGGAGGTCGACTGCAACGTCGTCGCCACCGGCGCCGGCGAGCTCGTCGAGGTGCAGGGCACGGCGGAGCGCGACCCGTTCCGCCGCGAGGAGCTCGCGCGCTGCTCGACCTGGCGTTCGACGGCATCGAGCAGCTGCTCGCGACGCAGCGCGAGGCGACGGCCGCCTGGCGCGAGGCGACGCGGTAGGTCCGCGGCGGGTGCGAGGGACGCGGGGATGAGCGAGAACCTGGAGTCGGCGGCGGGGCTATTCGAGGCGGCGGCGGCCGAGCTCGAGCAGGCGGCGCAGCATTGTCGCACGGCGGCGCGCCACGTCCGCGACGGCGAGATTCCGCGGATGGGCGCGCATGCATGGGCCGCGCTGGGACACGTGCGCGAGGCGGAGCGGGCGCTCGATGACCAGGCGCGGACGCACGCGACGAAGTCCGTTCCCTGAGCGCGGTCGCGGGCCGCGAGCGATGCGGCCGGTGGTCGGCCGGTTGACCGCGGGTTCAATTCTGTATTAGCGTCTTCGCAATTAGGCGGGCACCAGGCGCTCCCCAGCGCTGTCTGGAGTCACCGCGTGCTGTATACCGTCGTGTGCCGCCTCAGCCGGTCTTCGGGCGAGTACCCCACGCTGCTCGGCGCGGTGCAGTCCGCCAGCGTCGCGCTCTGGCAGATCGCCGACTCGACCTGGCTCGTCGAGTCCGAGTTCACGGCCACCGCCGTGCGCGACACGCTCTCGGCCGCGATCGAGCCCGGCGATCTCGCCCTCGTCCTGCCGACCGATGTCGCGCCCGCGGTGTGGACGTCGCTCGCGGCGCACCGGTACGGCCGCAAGTTCCTCGAGAGCGCGCTCGCACGGCAGCACCGGCCGGTCTGAGCAGCCTGCGGCGCGCCCCGCGTCGAACCGAACCGTGAGCCCGCCGCCGGCCCCGGTCGCTAGAAGAGCACCCGCCGCGCGAGCAACCCCTCCCCGGGCACGCGCCCTGAGACGACCCGGGCGAACTCCACCGCGTCGAGCACGATCTCCCCGGCCGGCTGCCTCGATCGCGCCGGCGCCGAAGACGCCGCCCGCGGGACCGAGCAGCCGCAGCGCGAACGGTCGCCCGTGCAGGCGCGCCCAGTCGGCCACGAGGTCCTCGATGATGCGGCCGTCATGGTCGGCCGTGAGCACAAGCTCCCTGCCCGTCGCGCGGGCCACGTCGACGCGGTGCGCCCACGTGTCGCGTGTCAGGATGACGTCGTAGAGCTTGCCGAGCGATGTCCAGCCGATGCCCGGCGTAGGGAAGCGCAGCGGGCGCATCCAGCGACGCCGGGCACGGCCGCGAACCGCACCGGCGCGCACCGCGTCGAGGCGCCGGACGAGTTCGTCGGGCGGCATGCCTTCGCGCTCGCGCACCTGGACCTCGTTCACGGCGTCGACCGGCTGCATGCCGCGCCGACGCGCCAGCGGCAGTCCGATGCGGTACTGGTGGAACATCGCGCGCAGGGACGACCACGCCTCGCCGTGGCCCACCTGGTGCGCGACGATCTCGTGGACGTTCCACAGCGCGCAGTCGGTCGGCCGCGCCCACTCGTCGCCCTCGACCCGGCGCACGAGATCGAGGAAGCGCCCGTACTCGCGGTCGGCGAGCTCGCTCGCCTCGCGGCCGCGGATCGGACGGATCGTCCGCACGTCGCGCGCGTGCTGGCCCGCCGACCGCTCGACATTCGTGTTCATAGGACCCCTCCTACTCCGCTCCCGGCGACGTCGGCCAGGAACATGGCTGCCGCTCGATCGATCAGGCGCTCCCAGCGGTCGCCCACCGGGTCGTTCGCAATCTGCTGGTTGACGAGGCCAGTGAGCAGCGCGATCAGCAGGTCGTCCGCCGCCGGGTCGTCGATGCCGAAGGCCGCGAGGTTCCGGCGCACGAACGCGAGCGCGTCGGCGGCGAGCGCCATCGACGCGTCGGACGGAGCGAAGCCCGGCACGGCCGGGGTGAAGAGCAGCTGGTAGCGCGGGACGTCCTCGCGGCAGAACGCCATGAACGCGCGCGCGGCGTCGGCGATCGCGGTGTGCGCGCCGGTCCTCGGCAGGCGCGCCGCCTCGACGGCGGCCATACGTGCGTTGAATGCGCGGTAGCCGTCGGCGAAGAGCGCGTCGTAGAGGTCGTGCTTCGAAGCGAAGTACGAGTAGAGCGACGGGGCGCGGATGCCGACGGCCGCCGCCAGGTCGCGCAGGGAGAGCGCGGCGATGCCGTCGCGCCGCGCGAGGGCCCACGCCGCCGCGACGATGGCGTCGTGCGTGGACTGGCGCGGGCGGCCGGTGCGGGCGAGCTTGTGAGGCATGCGAGTATTCTAACGACGTTCGGAAACGACCCGTCAAGCGAACCAGGCTGGCGCATCCAGCCGCTCGCGGCCGAGCGGAGATGCAGGAAGCACCGGATCGCGTGGGGGCAGCCAACGGCGGGTGCGGCGCAAGGCAGGACCGGCGGCTGCCCCTCGCCCGGAGGCCGGGGAACTACGCGTACTCGCCGAGGAAGATGCCGCCGAGGATGTGCACGTGGGCGTGATCCTGCGACTGCATACCGTCGTAGCCGGAGTTCGAGATCAGCCGAAAGCCTCCCGGGCACTGCTCCTTCGCCACGCGCACCGCCGCCGCACCGACGGCTCCCATGTCCGCCCAGAGCTCGGCCTGGGTGAGGTGGCGTTTCGGGATCGCCAGCAGCATCACCGGCACCCAGCGCAGCCGGTTGCGGAAGACCATCACCTCGTCGTCCTCGTAGAGGACGTCGGCCGGCTCGCGACCCGCTGCGATCTGGCAGAACGTGCAGTAGCGGTTCACGGGGTGATTGGCTACCTTCCGAGAAGCGGACCTTCCGCACCCCGGAAGGACGTTCGAGTCTAGGAATCCCCCCTTCCCAGCGTCAAAACCCACGGCGAGACGAGGAGCGCGTCATCACCGAGATCCGCCCGTTCCGCGGCCTGCGCTACGACCCCGCCCGAGTGCGCCCCGACGACGTGATCGCCCCGCCGTACGACGTGGTGGGCGCCGACGACGAGGCGGCACTGCTCGCGCGCTCGCCGTACAACGCCGCGCACGTCGAGTGCTGTCCGGGCGACGAGGCGACGCGCTACGCCGCCGCAGCGCAGGCATTGAGCTCGTGGATCGACAGCGGCGTGCTGCGCCGCGACGATGCCCCCGCCTACTACCTCTACGAGCAGCGCGCCGCGATCCAGGGCGTGCAGCACACGCGCCGCTGCTTCTTCGCGCGGCTGCGGCTGCACCGCCCGGAGGAAGGCGTCGTGCGGCCGCACGAGGCGACGATGGCCGGCCCGCGCGCCCAGCGCCTGCGCCTGCTCGAGGCGACGCGCACCAACGTCAGCCCGATCTTCGCGATGTTCGACGACGACGGCCGCGCGCGCGCCGTGCTCGACGCCGTCGCCGCCGGCGCGCCGGCCTTCGACGCAACCGACAGCCTCGGCGACCAGCACCGGCTCTGGGTGATCGCCGACGCGGCGCAGCAGGCCGCGCTCACGGCCGCCGTCGGCGCGTCGAACGTCACCATCGCCGACGGCCACCACCGGTACGCGACCGCGCTCACCTACCTCGACGATTGCCTCGCCGCCGGCGACCCGCGGGCGGACGCCGCTGAGCGTTATGTCCTCACCGGACTCGTGCCGCAGGACGACCCGGGGCTGGTCGTGCTGCCCAACCACCGCCTCGTGCGCGCCGGCGAGCTGCCGGCGGACTTCCTCGGGCGGCTCGGCGAGCGCTACGCGGTCGAGCCCGTCGACGGCTGGGGCGAGGATGCGGTGCGCGCGCTCTGGGAGCGCGTACAGGCAGGCGCGCTCGGCCCCGCGACCTTCGGGCTGCTCGACCTGCAGGCGCACCGCGCGTACCTGCTCACCGGCCGCTCGCGCGATGCGATCGACGCCGCGATGCCGCGCGACCTCTCCCCGGCATCGCGCGCCCTGGACGCGCGCATCCTCACGGAAACGATCCTGCGCCCCCTGCTCGGCATCGACACGGCCGCGCTCTCCGGCGGCGACCGCGTGGGCTTCACCGCCAACGTGAGCGAGACGTGGAGCACGGCCGAGCGCGACGGCTACCGGCTGGCGTTCCTGCTGAACCCGACGCGCGTCGAGCAGATCAGCGACGTCGCGGGCGCCGGCGAGCTGATGCCGCAAAAGACGACGTACTTCTACCCGAAGCTCGCGACCGGCATGGTGTTCAACCTGCTGGACGACTGAACCCGGCACCGCGGACTGCTTCGAGCGGCACGCGGCGAGCGTGCTGAGGGCACCACGCAGCCAGACGGCTCAGCGCCTTCACCAGGCGCCGCTCGAAGCAGGCGTCTCGGCCGGCGTGTGGTGCTGGGTTAGCCCGCGACCTGGGTGCGGCTGAGGTCGACCAGGCGCGCGCTGTGGATGTTCGCGAGGCCGCGCACCTGCGCCAGCTCGTCGTCGGTGAGCGGGCGCTGGACGCACAGCACCATCAGCGCGAGTCCGCCCGGGCCGGCCGCCACGGACATGTGCGAGATGTTCACGCCGAGCTCGCCGAGCGTCATGCCGACCGTACCGACCATGCCCGGCCGGTCGATGTTCTCGATCGCGAGCAGGTACGGCGTGGCGCGCGCCACCTCGACCTCGTACGGGCCGATCGCGACGATGCGCAGGCCGCTGCCGGTATGCGTCACCGCCACCGACTCCTCGCCGCCGTCGCGCAGCGCGTGGACGACCACGAGGTTGCCGTAGGAGTTGCGCGCCGGCCCGCTCTCCTCGTCGATGCGCAGGCCATGCTTCGCCGCCAGCTGCGCGGCGTTCACGACCGTCACCTTCTCGGAGGTCACGCGCTGGAGCATGCCCATGACGACGCCCACGCGGAGCGGCGACGTGTCGTAGTTCGCGATCTCGCCCAGGTACTCGACGCGCACGCTCTGCACGCCACCGCCGGCGAGCTGCATCGCGGCGTTGCCGGCAACCTCGGCGGCGTCGATGTACGGGCCGATCACCGCCATCGTGTCGGGGTCGACCATCGGCGCGTTCACCGCGTAACGCGCGGAGCCCCCGTCGAGGACGTCGATGATCTGCACCGCGACGTCCATCGCCGCGCGGTCCTGCGCCTCGTTCGTGGAGGCGGCGAGGTGCGGCGTGACGACGATGCGGTCGTGGGTCGTGAGGATGTTGCCGACGGCCGGTTCGCTGGAGAAGACGTCGATGGCCGCGCCCGCGATTTGTCCGGACTCGACCGCGTCGTAGAGCGCCTGCTCGTCGATCAGCGCGCCGCGCGCGGCGTTGATGATGCGCGCCCCCCGCTTCATCTTCGCGAGGCGCTCGGCGTTGATCATGCCGCGGCTGCCCTCGTGGAGCGCCGTGTGCAGCGTGACGAAGTCCGCCTCCGCGAGCACCTCCTCGAGCTCCATGAGCTCGACGCCGAGCTGCGCGCCGCGGTCCTTCGAGACGAAGGGGTCGTAGGCGATGACTCGCATCGCGAAGGCGCGCGCGCGGTGTGCGACCTCGGTGCCGATGCGGCCGAGGCCGATCACGCCGAGCGTCTTGCCGGAGAGCTCGACGCCGTTGAACTTGCTGCGCTCCCACTTCCCGCCCTTCAGCGAGACGTAGGCCTGCGGCAGGTTGCGTGCGAGCGCGAGCATCAGCGCGAAGGTGTGCTCGGCGGTCGACAGCGTGTTCGCGAGCGGCGCGTTGACGACGATGACGCCGAGCTCGGTCGCCGCGCCGACATCGATGTTGTCGACCCCGACGCCCGCGCGGCCGATCACGCGCACGCTGCGCGCGGCCTCGAGCACGCGGCGCGTGACCTGCGTCTGGCTGCGCACGATCAGCGCATCGACGCCGGCGAGCGCCTCGATCAGTTCATCCTCGGAGAGCCCGGTCCGCACATCGACCGAGTGGCGCTGGCTGAGGAAGTCCACGCCCTCGCGGGCAAGCGAATCCGCGATCAGGATGCGGGCCACGAGGGGCTCCTCCGGGCTAGGCGCGGTTGGCGACCGGGTGGCCGAGCTTCTCGAGCGTGCCCTCGACGGCCTTGAGGCCGGCCTTCACGTCGTCTTCGTTCACGTATCCGAGATGGCCGAACCGGAAGATCTGGCCGCGCAGCGAGCCCTGCCCGCCGGCGAACACCGTCTGGAACTCCTCGCGCGCAATCTTCGTGAACTTCGAGCCGTCGACGCCGTCGGGGATCTTCACGGCGGTCACCGTGTCGGACTCGACGCCCTCGGAGGCAAGCAGCTCGAGGCCCATCGCGCGGATGCCCTCGCGGGTCATGCGGGCGAGGCGGCGGTGCCGCTCGTAGATGGCGTCGAGGCCCTCGGCGAACATCAGGTCGAGCGCCTTGTCGAGCTGGAAGAAGAGCGACACGGCGGGCGTCCACGGCGTCTCGCCGCGCTCGAGCGATGCGCGCGCTTTCTGCAGGTCGAAGTAGTAGCGCGGCATTTTGTTCTGCGCCTGGCGCTCCCACGCGCGCTCGCTCACGGAGACGAACGCGAGGCCGGGGGCGACCATCCAGCCCTTCTGCGAGCCGGAGACCACGACGTCGAGGCCCCACCCGTCGGTCTGCACCGGGATCGAGGAGAGCGAGGAAATCGCGTCCACGATGAGCAGGCAATCGTGCTGACGCGTGACCTTCGCGACGTCCGGCAGTGTGACGTTGGTGGTGCCCGTCGACGTCTCGTTGTGCGTGATCAGCACGGTCTTGATGTCGGGGTTCTTCGCGAGGGCCTCGTCGACGCGGGCGGGGTCGGCCGCGGTGCCGAAGTCGAATGCCAGCTCGATGGGCTGCGCGCCGTAGGCCTCGAGGATCTCGACGAAGCGCTTGCCGAACACGCCGATCGTGATCGCGAGGACCTTCTCGCCGGGCCGGATGTGGTTCACGACGGCGGCTTCCATGCCACCGGTGCCCGACGTCGAGAGCGAGAGCACGGGGTTCGCGGTCTGGTAGACCTGCTGCACCCGCTCCGTCGTGCGCTTGAGGAGCGCGGCGAACTCGGGTCCGCGGTGATTGATCATGTCGGCAGCGCCGGCCTGGGCCACCTCCGACGGAACGGGGGTGGGGCCGGGGATGCGCAGGTTCACGAGGTGCCTCCGAGGGGATCGCTTGCCGGGGTCGGGAGGGGTGGCCCGGGAGGTTCGATCCTACGAGGGGGCTGCGTACGGTCAACGCAAACGCCGCGCACGCGCGCGAGCGGGCGCGCGGCGGCCGCAAGCGACCGGTCACAGCGGCGCGTGCGCGCCGCGTCGCGGCGAGCAGCGAGCCGAATGGGCACGGCTCTATGCCGCGGCGGCCTTGTCCTCGGCGAAGGCGGCGTTCGCCCACTCGACGGCAGCCACGTACAGCGGCGGGATCGCGGCGACGTCGAGGCCGAGCGCGCCGGCGACGCCCTGGAACTCGTCCCACTGCGCACGCTCCTGCAACTGGAGCAGCCGGAGCACTGCCCCCAGCCGGCCCTCTCCGTGCAGCAGCGCCTCACGCACGTCGGTGGAGATCGGGAGGTCCGCGACCGCGCGATCCATCGGCATGCTGAGGATCGCGTCGACCGTGGAGAACATGCCGAGCAGGAAGAGGTCGAACCGCGGCACGCCGAGGTCGCCGAGCGTCGCCAGCGACTCGCAGAAGCGCGCGCGCACGACCGAGTCGATCGCGAGCTGCAGCGGACGGTCGTTGCCGAGGCCGGCGAGCGCGGCGAGCGCCGCGGTGCGGCGCACGCCCTCCGCGCCGAGCAGCACGAGCGCGTCGCGGATCGAGCCGATCGCGCGCGTCTGCATCGACGACGCGGAGTTCGCGTGCCGCAGCAGCTTGCTCGTGAGCGCGAGATTCCGCACGCACGATGCGCTCCACCTCGTCGAAGTCGACCTCGGGCTTGCTGGTCGCGTTCAGCAGCTGCAGGTAGTGCGCCTTGAACACGGGCACGCTGCGGTGCTCGACGACAATCGGCTTGCTCAGGAAGTAGCCCTGGAACCCGTCGAAGCCGAGCCGCTGCACGAACTGGAAGACCTCCCAGGTCTCGACCTTCTCGGCCACGAGCTTCGCCCGCGGCAGCAGCCGGCGCAGATCGCGCACCATCGTGACCAGCTCGCGCGGCTCCACGTACGGCAGGTCGACCTTCACGATCGACGCGACGTCCTTGAAGCCTTCGACGCGCGGGATGTCGACGATGTCGTCGAGCGCGATCTGGTACGTGCCGGCGCGGAGCGCGCGGAGCTGCGTCAGCACCTCCTCGTCGTGCGGCACGTCCTCGAGGACCTCGATGACGACGGACTCGGCCGGCACGATGCTGCCGTAGCCGCCCACGATGAGATCGCGCGTGAAGTTGATGTGCGCCGGGTGGCCCTCGGTGAGCGTCTGGGTGCTCTGCTCGAGCACGCTGTCGAGGATCAGGCGCGCCGTCGCCTGCGTGCCGGCGGCGCCGCTGAGCTGCGCGCTGGGGAGCGAGCGGAACAGGAGCTCGTACGCCGTGACCTCGAGGCGGGCGTTGTAGATGGGCTGGCGCGCGACAAGCAGGTTGGACGTCTGCCGGGGCTCGGCATTCTTCGCAGTGCGGCGGCCTGCGGCCAACATCTCGATGCCTCTCCGGGGGCGCACTCGTTCTCTGGGTAACTATCGGGCGCCCGCGACCGGTCCCGTACCCCGCGCGAACCCGGAACGGCACCTTACAATCGGGAGCGCGCAGCCCGTCGGAGCCACCATGAACGACCTCTACCGCCGCCTGCCCTCGGTCGATCGCCTGCTGGCCGATCCGCGCGTCGGCGCGCTGGCGGCGCAGCACGGCCGCGACCCCGTCGTGGCGCTCGCCCGCGCGGTGCTCGACGGCTATCGCGAGCACATCGAGCGCGCCGGAGCCCTGCCCGAGGCCGCGGCGGTGGAGGTGCTGCTGTCGCGCGCCGACGAGCTGCGGCCGTCGCTGCGACGCGTCGTCAACGCGACCGGCGTGATCATCCACACGAACCTGGGTCGCGCCCCGCTCTCGCGCGAGACGCTGGCGGCGATGGAGCGCGTCGGAGCCGGCTACTCGAACCTGGAGTTCGACGTCGCCGCCGGCGAGCGCGGGTCGCGCTACGCGCACCTCGAGCTCTCTCATGTCGCGTATCCGGCGCCGACGCCGGGCTGGCGGTGAACAACAACGCCGCCGCCCTGCTGCTCGCGCTGGGCGCGCTGTGCGCCGGCCGCGAGGTGATCATCTCGCGCGGCCAGCTCGTCGAGATCGGCGGCGGCTTCCGCATCCCGGACGTCCTGCGCCAGTCCGGCGCCGAGCTCGTCGAGGTCGGCACGACGAACCGCACGTACGTCCGCGACTACGCCGCGGCGATCACCGAGCGCACGGCGGCGATCCTGCGCGTGCACGCGTCGAACTTCCGCGTGGTCGGCTTCACGGCGTCACCGGGCGCTGCGGAGCTGGTGCAGCTGGCGCGCGAGCGCGGGCTGCTGATGCTCGACGATCTCGGCTCCGGCGCGCTGCTCGACACGCGCCGCTACGGGCTGGCGCCCGAGCCGATGGTGCAGGAGGCAGTGGAGGCCGGCGCCGACGTCGTGCTGTTCTCCGGCGACAAGCTGCTCGGCGGGCCGCAGGCCGGGATCGCGGTGGGACGCGCCGAGCCGATCGCGACGATGCGCCGCCACCCGCTGGCGCGCGCGGTGCGGCTCGACAAGTCGGCGATCGCCGGCCTGGCGGCGACGCTGCAGCACTACGCGCGCGGCGAGGCGGAGGCCGAGGTGCCGGTGTGGCGCATGATCGCCGAGCCCGCCGACGCGCTCGGCCGGCGCGCGCGCCGCTGGTCGCGCGCCTGCGGCCCGCAGGGCATCACCATCGAGTCGCGCTCGACCGTCGGCGGCGGCTCGCTGCCGGGCGAGGACCTGCCGACCATCGTCTGCGCCGTCGACCCGCCGGATGGCGATGCCACCGCGTTCGCCGCCGCGCTGCGTCGTGCGGATCCGCCGATTGTCGCGCGCATCCACGAGGGCCGCGTGCTGCTCGACCCGCGCACGGTCGACCCGCGCGAGGACTTCCACATCGAGCAGGTGCTGCGCGACTGCCTCGGCCTGCCGCCGGCTCAGGTCGATCTGCGAAACGGTGACGGCGACGGACGATAGAGCGCTCGCCGTCCTCGAGTACCCGCGGGTCGTCGAGCGGCTGGCGCGGCACACCGCGTTCTCCGCCGGCCGGGAGTCGGCGCTCGCCGTGCGTCCCGTCGCCGACCGCGACACGGTGGTGCGCCGGCAGCGCGAGACGGCCGAGGCCGTGCGTCTCGCGGCGCTCGGCGTCACCGTACCGCTCGCCGGCGCACACGACGTGCGCGAGCACGCGGCCGGCGCTGCGCGCGGCCACGTGCTCGCCCCCGAAGAGCTCCTGAACGTCGCCGCGACGGCCGGCGCCGCCGCACGCGTCGCGCGCGCGCTGGGCCGCGCCGCCGAAGACGCGCCCCTGCTCGCCGTGGTCGGCGCAGGGATCGCGGACCTCGGGCCGCTGCGGCAGCTGATCGAGGGCGCCATCGACGACCGCGGCGAGGTCGTCGACGACGCGAGCCCCGAGCTGCGCGCGATTCGCCGCGAGCTCGTGACCGCGCACGAGCGGCTGCAGCAGCGCATGCAGTCGCTCGTCAACGCGTCCTCGCTGCGCGAGGCGCTGCAGGACCCCATCGTGACGATGCGCAACGGCCGCTACGTGCTGCCCGTGCGCGCGGACTTCCGTGGCGCGGTGCGCGGCGTCGTCCACGACACCTCCGCGTCCGGCGCGACGCTCTACGTCGAGCCGATGGAGGTCGTCGAGCTCGGCAACCGCTGGCGCGAGCTGCAGATCCAGGAGCGGCACGAGGTCGATCGCATCCTCCGCGACCTCTCCGACGCCGTCGGCCAGGCGTCGACCGACGTCGTGGACGCCGTACAGCGGCTGGCGCACGTCGACGTCGCGCTGGCGAAGGCGCGGCTGGCGGAGCAGCTCGACGCCACCGAGCTGGCGGCGGCCGGCGCGGCCGCGCGCTGGATCGTCGAGGCGCCGGCCGAGCTGCGGCTGGAGCGCGCGCGGCACCCGCTGCTCGAGGGCCATGTCGTGCCGACGACGCTGTCGGTCGGCGGCGAGACGCACGCGCTGCTCGATCACCGGGCCGAACACCGGCGGCAAGACCGTCGCGCTGAAGACGGCGGGGCTGCTCTGCCTGATGGCGCTCGCCGGCCTGCCGGTACCCGCGGAGGTCGGCACGCAGGTGCCGGTCTACGACGCCGTCTTCGCCGACATCGGCGACGAGCAGTCGATCGAGCAGTCGCCTCTCGACGTTCTCCGGCCACATCACCGCGATCATCGACATCATCGAGCGCGCCGACGCGCGCTCGCTCGTGCTGCTCGACGAGATCGGCGCCGGCACCGACCCCACCGAGGGCGCCGCGCTCGCGATCGCGATCGTCGACCGCTTGCTTGCCGACGGCGCGACGCTGATCGCGACGACTCACCACAGCGAGCTGAAGCTGTACGCGCACCGCACGCCGGGCGTGCAGAATGCCTCGGTGGAGTTCGACGTCGCGAGCCTGTCGCCGACGTACCGCCTGACGATGGGCCTGCCCGGCCAGTCGAACGCGCTGGCGATCGCGTCGAACCTCGGCATGCCGGCCGACGTGATCGAGAGCGCGCGGCGCGGGCTGACCGAGGAGCAGCGCGACCTCGAATCGCTGCTCGGCGACCTGCGCGCGCAGCTCACGGCCGCCGAGCAGCGCGCCGAGCGCGCCGGCACCGCTGCGGCGGAGGCCGAGCAGCTGCGCGAGGAGCTCGAGCGGCGGCTCGAGGTGCTGGCGGGGGACACCGCGCGCATGCGCGAGGAGGCGCAGTCGCGCATCCGCCGCGAGCTGCGCGAAGCGGAGCGGCTGGTCGAGCGCACGCGGCGCGAGGTGGAGGCGGCGCGGCTGTCGCAGGCGCGGTCGGACCTCGAGCGGGCGCGCGAGGCGGTGCGCGCGCTCGAGCCGGCGTCGCCGCCGGAGGCGCCCGCGGAGGACGGCGACGAGGTCGCGCTCGCGCGGCGCCGTCGCGCGCGCGGCCGCGAGGCGCCGCAGGTGCCGGTCGCGCCGGGCGTGGTCGTGTGGCTGCGCGGGATCTCGCTGCCGGGCGAGGCGCTGGCGGAGCCCGACGATCGCGGCGAGTTCGACGTGCAGCTCGGGGCGCTGCGCACGCGCGTGCGCACCGAGCAGGTCGAGCGCACCGGCGCGCCGGAGGAGCTCCCGCGCGCGCGCTCCGGTACCGCGATCCCCGAGCTCACGGTCAGCGTGCCCGAAGAGATCGAGGTGCGGGGCCAGCGGCTGGACGAGGCGATGCCCAAGATTGAGGCGTTCCTCGACCAGGCGGCGCGCTCGGGGCGCGCGCGGGTCCGCCTGATCCACGGCAAGGGCACCGGCACGCTGCGGCGCGCCGTCCGCGAGCTCCTCGAGCGCCACCCGCTCGTCACGTCGTTCGAGAGCGGTCAGCGCTCCGAGGGCGGCGAGGGCGTGACCGTCGCCTACCTCGCGAGCGTGCGCTGAGTGAGGGCCCGCGGCAAGTCGCGACGATCCCGTAAGGCGTCGACCGGCGTCTGTTCCATGTCCGACACCACGCACCGACTACGGTGACCGCGGGCCGGGGGACCGGGTTTACCCAACCTTTACGGTCGCTCTACGGCCCCTCATACGGGCCAGTGCGAATCTGATCACGTGGACGACAACACACCCGGGGCCGTTCAGGCAGAGCGCTACCGCGCGGGCGCCATCGCATACGGCGCCGTGGGAGCCGAGCTCTGCGCGAACTGCGAGGAGCCGCTCGCGGGCGAGCCCGTCTACTTCGACGGCGAGGCGTTCTGCTGCACGGGGTGCGTGAACGGCGGCCCGTGCATCTGCACGTACACGACGCGCGACTACACGCCGCCGCTCGCGGAGGCCGACGCGTGGACGGGGCCGGCGACGTCGGCGGATACCGCGCGCGCCATTGCGGCGGTCGCACGGTTCGACGCGCCTGCCGCGCCGCCGGCGCCGGACGCGCCCGCGGAGCCGACGGCGCCGCCGACGGTCGTGTTGCGCGTCGGAAGCTTCGCGGACCAGCTGGAGCTGCTGCGGTTCGCGCGCGACCTCGAGCAGGGCGCGGAGATCACCGAGGTCTCGCTGATCCGCGGCGGCGACCTGGCCGACGCCTGGCTCGCGGTGCACACCCCCGGCGTGCAATGCCTCTCGCGCGCGCTCTACGCGCTCGACGCATTTGAGCTCCTGAGCTGCACGACCCTTCCCGGCGGCATGGAGGCGCGCGTCCGCGCGATCGTCGCCGTGGAGGAGGAACCGATCGCCGAAGTGCTGCCGCCGCGCCAGCGCCCGCGCATCGCCTGGACCGACGAGCCTCGTGCCGCGGCGGCCACACCGTCGACGTTCGTTCCCGCGGCGAGCGAACCGCGACGGGCGCCCGCGCCGCCCGTCGAGCCTGCACACGTCGTCGCGGCGCCCGCCGCCGACACGCGCTCCGAGCGCGCGGCGCCGCGTCCACCCGTCGCTCCGCGCGAGCCGATCGCCCCGGCCGCCGTCACGTGGACGCCGCCCGTCGCGCCCGCCGAGCCGGCGCCCCAGCCGAGCGGGCAGCCCGAGCAGCGCGCATGGCAGTCGCCGGACGCCGAGAACCTCGCGCCCGCCGAGCGGGGGACCGACGCGTGGCCGACCGAGGACGCCGCCACCGAGTACGCCGCGCCGTGGCCGCACGCGGAACCCACCGCGGACGCGGCCTACGCCGCCGACGCCGCCGACGCGGCCGACCCGCCGACGAGCCGTTCGCCTACGCGGCCGGAACCCCCACCCCCATCGCGCCCGAACTCGCGCCGCTGCGCGAGCCGGCGACACCGGCGCCCGCGCCGGCGGACGATCGCCCCGATGACGACGGTCGCATGGTCGGCGTAGACGAGCGCCCCGGCGGCGCCGTCGCTCTCACCGAGCACGTCACGCTCGTCGTCTACCCGTTCCGATCCTTCGGCGCCCTCAACGAGTTCCAGTCCGCCGCCCGCGCCCTGCGCGGCGTGAAGAGCGTGCGGGTCCGGCGCTTCTACAAGGGCACGCTCCACCTCGCCGTCGAGTACGAGGACGTCATCCCCCTCGTCCAGCGGCTGCACGACCTGACCGCCTTCCCGTGGAGCCTGGTGTCGGAGTCGCGCTCCGAGCTCGAGCTTCGCCTCGACACCGGGCGCGCATTCGCCGCGGGCGAGGGCGACAGGTAAGGTGACCGCATGGCCCAGCGCCGTGGCCTCGCCGGGTTTGTCTTCGACGTGCTCACCGCGGGCTGGGTGCTGCTCCGTGTCGGCTTCTTCATCGGCGCCGGCCTCGCGATCTTCCTGATCGCGTTCCTCGGCTACTTCACACTCCCCTTCATCTTCATCGTGGTCGCGCTCGCGCTGCTCGGCATGAGCGGCGGCATCCGCCAGTTCGCGCGGGTGCGCGCCCGGCTGCGCACCCGGTTCGGGCGGTAGGGCGCCGGTCGCGTGGCCGTCTCAATCCTCGAATCGAATGCCGCCCGCACGGCCGAGCTGTACGTGCCCGTCAGCCGGCTCCGCGCGCGACCCGAGCTCGTGCAGCAGCTCGGCATCGGCTTCTGTCGCGAGCACGACGTCATCCCGCTCTCGGTGGAGCGCGACGGCGTGGTCTGCGCGACCACGCGACCCCGCGACCAGGAGCTGATGCAGGAACTCCGCCGCCGGCTGGGGCGCCCGATCAGCGTGCGCGCCGCCGGCCGCGCGGAGATCGCCCTGGCGCTCGCCGCGTCGACCGGCACCGTCACCGCGCAGGACTGGCGTCGCGCGCTGGCCGTCGTGCTGCAGGCGATGCGCGTGCTCCCGCCGGAGCAGGTCGACATGTACGTGCTCGGCGGGGAGGAGGAGCCGTACCTCGGCGCCGCGCTCGTCGACGCGCGCGTCCTCACCGAGGAGGAGCGACTCGAAGCGGTCGGTCTCGCATTCCACCTCCCCAGTCTCGACCTGCGTCACCACCCGGTGCGTGCGGGTCTCGAGGCGCTGCTGCCGGCGGACGTCATCGCCGAGCTCCGCGTGCTGCCCGTCTGGACCGTGCGCGACGAGCTCTTCTTCGCAATCAATCGGCCGCCGTCGGTCGAGGTGATGGAGCGCCTGCGTTTCCTGCTCGGTCTGCCGCTGCGGCCGCTGCTCGTGAGCCACGAGGAGTTGACACGCCGGCTCGGCGGGCTGCCCGCCGACGACGCGGGCGCCGCGGTCGACCTGCGCGGCGCGCTGCGCTACTACCGGCTCGCGACGCCCGCGCAGATGCAGGCCGCCGGTGACATCGCGCGCGCCACCCGCGAGCCGTTCGAACGCGTGATCCAGCGGCTCGCGGGGATCACCGACGAGCAGATCCGCCAGGCGACCGCGCGATTCGGCGGCGCCGGCGCCGAGGCGTACGCCGGACTCGCGGAGGTCGACCGTGGCGTCGCCGGGCGCCTGCCGCGCGCGCTCGCGCGGCGGCTGCGCTGCGCGGTGATCGAGATGGACGACGACGACGCGCGCGTGGCGATGGTCGACCCGTGGGACCAGCGGGCGCGGCGCGGGCTCGCCGCGTTCCTGCGCCGCCGCATCCGCCCGATCGCCGTCACGCAGCGCGACCTCGAGGAGATCCTCGAGCTCGCGCCCGAGTCCGACGCGCGCGACGTGCTCGCCGTCGGGGACCCGGAGCGACTCGTCGCGCTGCTCGCCGAGGCCGGCTTCGTCGACGAAGCCGGCGCCGCCGCGGTCGACGTCGATCTCTCGCGCCTGGACACCGCGGACCTGCCGCGGATCTGGGAGCTGGTCGAGAACGGCAGCCGCTCGGAGGCCGTGGCGCTGGAGGCGGCGCTGCCGCGCGTGCACCAGCTGCTGCTGCGCCCGGAGCCGGTCGCCGCGCGCATGCGGCCCGTCGGCCCCGACGCGCCTCCGCTGCTGCCGCTGCTGTGCGAGGACGACGTACTGACCGTCGCGTTCGCCTCGCCCGATCGCGTGGAAGCCGCGCGGCAGCTGGCCGGCGCGCACCAGTGCGTGGTGCGGCTCGTCGTCGCGCGCGAGGACGACATCGATGCCGCGCGCATCGACCTCGCGACGCTCGACTTCGCCGCCGTCCCCGCCGCCTACGAGGGGCTCGCGCGCGTGCTCGAGCAGCGCCTCGACATCCCGCGCGTGCGCGTGCTCGGGCTGATCCGGCGCATGCAGGAGACGGCCGAGCCCGTTGACGTCGCGGCGCGGCAGATCGAGCTGCTCTCCGGCACCGAGCTGCGCGACGCGCTGGGCGCGTACATGCACGTCGACCCGCTGGAGCTGGCGCGGCGCGACCGCCTCGACACGACCGAGGAGGGCGGCGTGAGCGTCACGCGCCGCGTGCTGGCCGATCCCGTCGATCACGCGGCGGCGCGGCGGCTCGAGCTCGCGGACGCCCGCCGCCTCGGCGCCGTGCCGGTGCACGACGAGGGCGAGCACCTCGTCGTCGCGATGGCCGACCCGCTCGACGAGCGCACGCGCACTGAGGTGGGGCGGCTGCTCGGGGTCCCGATCGTGGTGCGCCCGGCGACGCGCAGCGACATCGTGGAGGCGGCTCAACGCGCGCACGGCTACCAGGTGGTGGGCGACCTGCTGCTCGAGTCCGATCGAATCTCGCGCGCGGACCTCGACCGCGCGCTCGAGCTCTCGGAGCGCGCCGGCGTGCGGCTCGGCGAGGCGCTGCTCTCGCTCGACATCATCTCCGAGGAGCAGCTCGGCGAGGCGCTGGCGGCGCAGCAGGGCATGCCCTTCGTCGCCATCCGCGGGCTGGACCTCGACCCCGAGATCGCGGAGTTGCTGCCCGAGCATTTCGTGCGCGCTCAGGAGATCGTGCCCCTGAGCGTGGACGACGACGGCATCGTGACGCTCGCGATCGCCGACCCGGGCAACCGGAGCGGCATCGAAGAGGCGCGCGCCCTGCTGGACCGGCCCGTGAACATCGTGGGGACGACGCGCAGCGACGTGCGCGACGCGCTCGAGCGCCTGTACCACGAGCAGTACCTCGAGCACTCGGCCGGCGACCTGATGCGTCGCGCGCCGGAGGATTCCGCGTACAAGGTGCTCTCGCGCGGCCAGAAGGTGTTCCTGATCGGCCTCGTCGCCGCGCTGGCCGCGCTGCTCCTCCTCTTCCCGATCGTCACGCTGACCGTGCTGCTGGCGCTCGCGACGGGGTTCTACCTCACATTCTCGAGCTACAAGTTCTACCTGATCTACCGCGCCCTCTCGCACACGCTCGAGGTGCCGGTGACCGACCAGCAGGTCGACGCGCTCGACGACCGCACGCTGCCCGTCTACACGATCCTCGTGCCGCTCTACCGCGAGTCCGAGGTGCTGCCGGCGCTGGTGAAGGGCCTCTCGCGGCTCGACTACCCGATTGAGAAGCTCGACGTGAAGCTGCTGCTGGAGGAGGACGACCCGGAGACGATCCAGGTCGCGCGCAACTCGAATCTGCCGTCGACCTTCGACATCACGATCGTTCCGGACGGCCAGCCCAAGGGGAAGCCGAAGGCCTGCAACTACGGGCTGCTGCATGCGCGCGGCGAGTACGTCGTGATCTTCGACGCCGAGGACATCCCTGAGCCGGATCAGCTGAAGAAGGTGCTCGTCGCGTTCTCGATCGCCGCTGAGAACGTCGTCTGCATCCAGGGGAAGCTCAACTACTACAACCGCACGCAGAACGCCCTGACGAAGTGGTTCACCACCGAGTACTCAACGTGGTTCGACCTCTTCCTGCCCGGCCTCGACGCGTCGGGGGCGCCGATCCCACTGGGCGGCACGTCGAACCACTTCCGCACCGAGGCGCTGCGCGCCGTGGGGGGCTGGGACCCGTTCAACGTCACGGAGGACGCCGACCTCGGACTGCGCATCTTCAAGCTGGGCGGCGCCACCGCGGTCGTCGACTCCACGACCTACGAGGAGGCGAACTCGGTCCTCGACAACTGGATCCGGCAGCGGTCGCGCTGGGTGAAGGGGTACATCCAGACGTACCTGGTGCACATGCGGCACCCGATGCTGCTGTGGCAGCAGCTGGGGCCGAGCGGGTTCCTCTCGTTCCAGCTGGTGATCGGCGGGACGTTCTTCGGGTTCCTGCTCAACCCGGTGCTGTGGGGGCTCACGGGGGTGTGGTTCCTCACGCACTGGGGAGTGATCCAGCAGCTGTTTCCCGCGCCGATCTTCTACATGGGGGCGATCTCCCTGTACGCGGGGAACTTCGCGTTCGCGTACATGAACGTCGCGGGATGCCTGCGGCGGCGGTACTACTCACTCGTGAAGTGGGCGCTGCTGTCGCCGGTGTACTGGGTGCTGATGTCGATCGCCGCATGGAAGGGGTTCCTGCAGCTTTTCTACCGGCCGTTCTACTGGGAGAAGACGATTCACGGCCTGTCGAACGTGTCCGGCATCGAGGCCGCGGGGCTCGGGGACTAGCGCCCGGTGAGCCGGATCGGCACGCTCGCCGGCGGGCGCCAGGCGCCTCGTCGCGAGGCGCTGACGCGGGTGCGGTTCGGCACGGCCGAAGCGGGCGCGCTCGCGGTGTCGGCGCTGTGCGTCGCGCTCGCCGTGCGCGCCGTCGGCGGGCTCGGGCTCGCGTCGCCTGAGGCGGTCGCGCGGACCGCGCACCTGGGCGCGCTGTGGAACGGCTACGACACGTCGCCGCTGGCGTTCGGGCTGGAGCGACCGCCACTGCTCACGCTGCTCGCGCTGCCGTTCGCGGCGTTCCGCACGCTGCGCGCGGACGCGCTGGCCGGCGCGCTGGGGACGGCGGTCGCGGGCGGGGCGACGGTGCTCGCGGCGGCGGGCATCGCCCGGCGCAGCGGGCTGGCGCGCCCGGCGCGCGTCGTCTTCGTGACGGCCTTCTCGCTGCAGCCGGTGCTGCTGTTCAGCGCCGCGACCGGCCTGCCCGACGCGCTCTATGCCGCGCTGCTGCTCACGGCGTGCGGTCAGTTCATCCAGTGGCTGCGCGACGACTCCGTCGGCGCCGTGATCGGCGCCGGTGCGGCGATGGCCGCGGCGTTCCTGCTGCGGTACGACTCGGCCGTGGTGGACGCCGCGATGGCCGCCGGCTTCTGGTGGATCGCGCGCAACCGCGGGCCGGCGCTCGCGCGCGAGGACGCCGCGCAGGCGACGACCCTCGCGTTCCTCACGCCGGTCGCGTTCGCGGTCGGGCTGTGGACGCTCGTGGCGTGGTTCCCGTTCGGGCACCTGGACGAGTTCCTCGCGCGCGCGTCGGCGCTAAGCGGCCTCGCCGGCGACAGCGTCGTGCTCGCGCACCGCATGGCAACGCTGCACGCGAACCCGGCCGGCGTCGTCGCGTGGGTGGGCGGCTGGTCGCTGGCGGTGGCGCCGCTGTCGTTCGCGGCCGTCGCGGCGCTGGTCGCGTTCGCCGCATACCGGCGTGAGCGCGCGCCGGCGGCGGTGGCCGCCGTGCTCGCGTCCGCGCTCGCGCCGGCGGTCCTGGGGTTGCTCAGCGGGCACGGGCAGCCGCGCGTCACGCACCTGTTCGTCGCGGTGGTGCCGCTGTTCGTCGCCATCGCGTACGTCGAGCACCGCCGTACGCGCGGCGTCGTGCCGAGCCGGATCGAGTCGCGCCACCGCCGCCAGCAGCTGCTGCTCGTCGCGCCGCTCATCGTCGCGGCGCTGGTGCAGCTGGCGGTGCTCCCGCGCCTGCCCGCCACCGACGCTCCCGCGCCGGCGTTCCTCGGCGCTCTCGTGCACCAGCGGCCGGTGCCGCCCGACCCGGACGCGGCCGCCACCGCGCGCTGGGTCGACGCGAACGTGGCGCCCGGCCAGCTGCTGGCCGACATCGAGCGCGCTGCACCGGTGATGGTGCTGAGCGGCGAGTACGACCGCTTCCGGACCGCAGCCGACACGGGCAACGAGGCCGCGGTGTACAACCCGTTCGGCGTCGTGGGGTACGTGCTCGTGCGGCGGCCGACGCCGGGCGCAGCGCGGAGCGCGCTTGAAGCGGCCCACCCGGGGCTGTACGACAACGGCGCCGGCCTCGGCGCGCTGGCGTTCGAATCGGGCGCATACCGCGTCTATCGCGTGGAGAACGAGCCCGTCCGATGATGACCGCAGGGAGGACCGGGTGAGCGAATACAGCCGCGACCTCTGGCTGCGGATGTTCATGCTCGCGATCTGGGTGGCGCTGGCCGCCGGCGCGATCGGGATCGTCGATCCCGCGCGGGACTCCGCCGCGCTCGGCGTGATCGCCGTGGCGGTCGTGGCGGGCTTCGCCGTGTGGCGCCCGTTCCCGGGCAGCCACCTCGCGCTCGCCGCGCTGTTCGCCCTCGGCTACGCGGGCCTGCACGGCGTGCGCGCCTCGTCGCCCGATGTCCCGGCCAACTCCACCGACCTCCAGGCTGCCGTCGTGGGCGTCGCCGCGATCGCGATCACCGCGATCCTCGGCGACCAGATCCGGCGCGCGATCATCGCCTACGACGAGGAGCTCGGCGCCCGACAGCGCGTCATCGAGGAGGTCCAGGCCATCGACTCGCAGACCGGCGCGATGAAGCGCGCGCACGCCGACCGCCTGCTGTCGCAGGAGGTGAGCCGCGCGCGGCGCTACTCGCACAACTTCTCGCTCGTCGCGGTGGGGCCCGACGACTGGCGCCAGATCGTCGAGGAGCACGGGCACGACGCGGCGCTGGAGCTCGTGCAGCGCGCGAGCACCGAGTACCTGGAGGCACTCCGCACGGTCGACACGCTGATCCACATGGGCGGCGCAGACTTCACGGCGCTGCTGCCGGAGACGGGGCTGGACGGCGCGCAGGTGGTCGCCGAGAAGCTCGCGGCGGTGGGACAGCAGGTGCTCGACGTGGAAGTGCGCGCCGGCATCGCGTCGTTCCCCGAGGACGAGGTCACGGGCGACGGGCTGATCCGGGAGGCGGAGGAGGCGCGCGACTTCGCGCGCACCGCGTCGATCACGGTGGCAAGCCGCAACCTGCTGACGTAGGGCGCGCGCCGGCCGGCCGGCCGCGGCGCGGGCTACTCCGCGACCGTCACGGCTTCGAGGTGCGCGCAGTCGTTCAGCCCGACGATCACGTGCCTGTCGCCGGACGGGCCGCCCGCCGCGATCGTCGTGAGGCCGCAGTTGGGGACCGCCGCGCGGGCGCGCGCGCCGGGCGGCAGGCCCAGCACGTGCGCGACGATCTGCAGGATCGTGCCGCCATGGATCGCGACCGCCGCCAGGTCGTCCCGGTGACTCGCGGCGAGCGCCTCGAACGCCGGCCCGATGCGTGCGCCGAACGCGACGCCGCCCTCCTCGCCGGGGATGTGCCCGGCGCCCCACTCCTCCGGGTCGTGCGGCCAGCGCGCCGCGATCTCCGCCCAGCGCAGGCCCTGCGCCTCGCCCCACCCGTATTCGCGGAGCTCCGGCACCGGCGTCACCGGCAGGCCGTGCGGCGCGGCGACCGCCGCGGCGGTCTCGCGCGCGCGGAGCAGGTCGCTGCTGTACACGGCGGCCAGCGGCTCGTCCGCGAGCCGGCGCGCGGTCGCCGCCGCCTGCGCGCGGCCGAGCATGCTGAGCGGCACGTCGAGCCAGCCCTGCACGATGCCGGACGCGTTGCCCTCTGACTGGCCGTGCCGCACGAGGATGAGCGTCACGGCGCCGGCTCGTCCGGCGGGAACGGCTCGCCGCCGAGCAGTGACACGAACTGCGTGACGATGCGCGCCGTCGCGCCCCAGATCAGGTGTTCGTCGAAGCGAAACGCCGGCGTCGCCGACGGCACGCCGTCCTGGTCCACCACCTTCCACGCGCGCGACTCCGCGGCGAGCAGGTGCGCGACCGGCACGTAGATCAGCGACGTCACCTCGCGCACGGCGCGCGCGGAGGCCACGGCGCCGGCCGTGCTGTCCACGACGCCGACGAACGGTGTGATGCGGTAGTTCGACCCGCGGGTCACCGTGTCGTCGAGGCGCCCGAGCACCTCCACCGCCTCCGGCGGCACGCCGATCTCCTCGTACGTCTCGCGCAGCGCGGTGTGGCGCAGCGATGCGTCCTCGGGGTCACGGGAGCCGCCGGGCAGTGAGATCTCACCGCGGTGGTGGGCGACGTGGTGGGTACGGAGCTGAAACACGACGCAGTCGTGATCCTCGTGCGGATAGAGGAGGAGCATCACCGCCGCCTCGCGACGGCCGTCGAGTGGCAGCGCGCGCGGCCCGTGGTCGGCGAGCGCGCGGCGGGTGCCGTCGAGGACGTGGTGCTGCGTCACGGGTCTCTTCCCGCCCGGGTGTGGGCCCGCCAGGATTCGAACCTGGGACCGATCGGTTATGAGCCGACTGCTCTAGGCCGCTGAGCTACGGGCCCCGGGAGCCGCCGCCAGTATAGGGAGCGTCGCCCGTGGGCGAACTCGGGCGGCCGCCGGGTCGACGCGCCGACCGCCGGCGGGGGCGGCGAGGCGCGACGGACGCGCGCGCGCCATCACGGGCGGTCAGGCCACCTCGCTCGCGCCGTGACGGTGAAGCAGGTCGGAGAGCAGCTCGCGCCAGCCGGCGAGCGTCGCCGGCTTCTCGGCGGCTGCGATGGCGCCGGCGCGGAGCGCGCGGTCGCGGTCGCTGTCGAGGAGCGCCGCGGAGAGCAGCACGACGCTGAGGTCGGGGCGGCGCTCGAGCAGCCCCGACAGGAACGGGATCGACTCGTGGCCGGCGAGCATGCGGTCCATCAGCAGGAGCGCGCCGTCCGGGACGTCGCGCAGCCGTTCGTCGATGTGGCGCGGGTCGGTCATCACGTCGACCGCCGCGTCCGGCGCGATGCCGGCGAGCACACGTCGGATGATGATGGCATGGTCGATGTCGTCGTCGACGATCACGATGCGCCGCTGACCGCCCGTGACCATCAGCGCGTTTCCTGCGCCAGCGGCAGCCAGACGCGAACAGCGCCTTCGCCCACCTCGGTGGCGACGTCGAGGCGCGCCAGCTGCACCTGGAACGAGGCGAGATCCTCGACCACGGTGCCGGCGTGCATCTGCAGCGACCGGGACAGCTCGATCAGCGGGGAGCCGTCCAGTGGTGGCAGCTCGACGCGCGCTGGGATGCGGCAGACGACGTGATGGTCGGTCGACGTGAGCTGGATCTCCGCGGGGTCCTCGCCGCAGAGACGGTCGAGGAGCTCGCGGAAGGGCTCGGGGTCGAGCCGCACGCGTACCCGCTCGGGCGCGACGGCGTCGGAGATCACGATGTGCCCGCCGAGCAGCATCCGCAGTGAAACGACGCGCGGCTCGAGCGGGCGGCGCCGCGCGCGCGACACGACCGTGAGCGCGTGCAGCATGCGCTCGAGGTCCTGCGCACCGTGCTTGAGCGCGTCCAGCGCGACCCCGGCCGCGCCGGGATCGTGCGCGGCGGCGGCGGGGACGGCCTCGCGGATCAGCTCGGCGCTGAGCGAGAGCGTGAGCAGGGGCGACCGCAGATCGTGCGATACCGAGTAGAGCAGTGCGTCGAGGATCGCGTCGGGCTGCTCCGCGGCGGGAGCGATCCTGGTGGGCGGCATCATGGGCGATGGCCCCTCGGTGCACCGTCCCGCGCGCCCGGACGCAACCTGCGCCCTCGCGGGTCGGGAGGACACCTTAAGGGACGGCCCCGATGCTGCGAATCGGGGAAACCCATCGCATCTCGGTCGGGGCTCACGCCAGCGGTCCCAGCGGGCGGCCGCCGAGGATGTGCAGATGCAGGTGCGGGACGGTCTGGCCCGCCGCCTCGCCAGAGTTGAAGACGATGCGATAGCCGTCCTGCTCGAGGCCCTGCTGCGCGGCGACGCGCGTCGCGCGCACGACCATGCGCCCCACCCACTCGGCATCCGCGTCCGCGAGTCCGGCGGGCGCGGTCGGCGGTTCGCCGCGCGGCACCATCACGACGTGCACCGGCGCGGCGGGGGCGATGTCGCGGAATGCGACGAACTCATCGTCCTCGTAGACGCGGTCGCTCGGGATCTCACCGCGCAGGATCTTCGCGAAGACGTTGTCCGGGTCGTAGGCCACGGCGCATCCTTCCCGGGCCATTCTACGGAGCCGGTCCGCTCCGCGCGGGCGGTGCGCGGAAACGTGACCCACACCCTGGAAACCTCGCTGAATTTGCCGACAGCGTTGATCAGGTTACGATGCCGGCACCGTGACCCTCACGAATGGCGCGCTGCGATCGGCACAGGTCGCGAGCCGGCGGCTCGGCGGCCTGGTCGAGCGGTCGCCGCGCGGCGGCCCGATGGCGGTTGCCGCGGTCGTCGGCCTCGTCGCCGGCTTCGGCGCGGTCGGGTTCTCGTACCTCATCCACGCGGTGCACTGGTTCTTCGTCGAGATGCTGGTCGGGACGTGGATGAGCGCGCTCCCGGACTGGCGGTGGCTGCTCGCGCCGGCCCTGGGCGCGGTCCTCGTGGGCCCGATCACGCGCATCTTCGCGCCCGAGACGCGCGGCCACGGCGTGCCCGAGGTCATGCTCGCGGTCGAGACGCAGGGCGGGCGCATTCGCCCGCGCGTCGCCGCCGCGACCTCGATCGCCGCCGCGCTCACGATCGGCTCCGGCGGGTCGGTCGGTCGCGAGGGCCCGATCGTGCAGATCGGCTCTGCCTTCGGCTCGACCGTGGGCCAGTGGCTGCGCCTGAGCGAGGAGAACGTGAAGCTGCTCGTGGCGGCCGGCGCGGCCGGCGGCATCGCCGCGACCTTCAACGCCCCGATCGCCGGCGTGTTCTTTTCGCTCGAGGTCATCCTGCGCCGATTCAACACGCGCAACTTCAGCGTCGTCGTCCTTGCTTCGGTGATCGCGACGGCGACGGCCGTCACGCTGCGGGGCGATGCGCCGGCGATCGCGATTCCGGCGTACGGGCTCGAGCACGCGGTGGAGATCCCGTTCTACGCGGTGCTCGGCGGGCTCGCCGCGATCGGCGGCGTCGCCTTCATCCACGTCCTGTACTGGACCGAGGACCGCTTCAACGGACTCGCGTTCCCGCCGGGCGTGTGGATGCCGGTGATCGGCGGGTTGATCGTGGGCACGCTCGGGCTGATCGACAGCGGCGTGCTCGGGCTGGGCGAGGACGCGGTCGAGGAGGCGCTCGACGGCGACATGGTCGCTCGGGGGATGGCGCTGCTGTTCGGGCTGAAGCTCGTCGCGACCTCGGTCACGCTCGGCAGCGGGGGGAGCGGTGGCATCTTCCGGCCGTCGCTGTTCCTGGGCGCGATGCTCGGCGGCGCCTACGGCGCGATCGTGCACGCCCTGCTGCCCGGCCAGACGGCGCCGGGCGGCGCGTACGCGACGGTCGGCATGGCGGCCGTGTTCGCCGCCGCGACGCGCGCGCCGATCACCGCGGTGCTCGTGATCTTCGAGCTCACGCGCGAGTACGGGCTGATGCTCCCGCTGATGACCGCCGTCGCGACCGCGACCGTCGTCTCCCAGCTGCTGAGCAAGGGCACGATCTACACGATCAAGCTGACGCGCCGCGGCGTGCAGATCGAGGAAGACACGTTCCCCGCGAACGTGATGCAGGCGCTCCGCGTCGCCGACGCCATGTCCCCCGCCGCGATCACCGTCGCGCCCGCGACGCCGGTGGCCGACGTCGCCCGCGCGATGGCCGGCGATCGCGACGCGCTCGCGCTCGTGATCGACGAGGACAGCGGCGAGCTGCGCGGCGTGATCACGGACACCGACGTCAACGAAGCGCTGGCGACCGCGCAGGAGGGCACGACCGCGCTCGAGATCGCCACGCGCGACCTCTTCACGATCTTCCCCGACCAGACACTGCACCAGGCGCTCACCCTCTTCGCGGGGCGCTCGCTGCACACGCTGCCCGTGGTGCTGCGCGAACGTCCGCGCATCGTGTGCGGGCTGCTGCGCCGCTCCGACATCACGAACGCCTACGCGTCGGCGATGGACGAGACGGACCGCCGCCGGCGCCGCGGGCGTCTCACGGCCGTGACGAGCGACGACGTGCGCTACCTCGACCTGCGCGTCGACCGCGGATCGGCGCTGAACGGCCACCTGCTGAGCGAGGTGCGCATCACGGAGGATGCCGTCGTGGTCGCGGTGCGACGCCACGGCGCGACGCTGATCCCGCGCGGCCACACGCGGCTCTCGGCCGGCGACCGCGTCACGGTGATCGCGGCGCGCGACGCAGTCGAGGACGTCCAGGCGATCTTCTCCGGCGCCACGGTGCCGATGCCGCGTCCGGTGATCGCGACCGGCGAGCAGCCGGCGACGGCGGGCTGAGCCGCTCCCCTATCCCACGGCGAGCGCGACGCGCGACGGGCCCCGCAGCAGGAACGTGCCGCCGCGTTCGGAACCGCCCTCGCCGATGCGGAGTTCCGGGAAGCGCGCGAGCAGCGCGCCGAAGGCGACGTCCGCCTCGAGCCGCGCGAGCGGGGCGCCCAGGCAGAAGTGGGGCCCCATCCCGAACGACAGGTGGCGGTTCTCCTCGCGCGTCACATCGAAGCGGTCCGCGTCCGAGAACTGCTCGGGATCGCGGTTGGCGCCGCCGACCATCGCCAGCAGGATGTCGCCGGCCGCGATCGCGACGCCGCCGACGCTGGTTGCGTGGCGCGCGAAGCGGACGACGCCCTGCACGGGGCTGTCGTAGCGCAGCATCTCCTCGATCGCGCGCTGACGGAGCTCGGGCCGCTCGCGCAGCAGACGCTGCTGGTCGGGGTGCTCCGCCAGCGCGAGCGTGCCGCCGCCGATCAGGTTCGTCGTCGTCTCGTTGCCGGCGACGAGCAGGAGGATGGCGAACGCGAGCACCTCGTCGTGCGAGAGGCGGCGCCCCTCGTCCTGGGCCTGCACGAGCGCCGACAGCAGGTCGTCGCGCGGCTCGCGGCGACGGGCGTCCACGATCACGTTGAAGTAGTCGACGAGCTCGCGGGTCGCCTGGCGGGCGTCGTCGCGGATCGTCTCGGACTGCAACAGGCTCGTGGTCTGCGCGATCGCGTTCGACCACTGCTTGAAGCGGTCGCGGTCCCCGGACGGCACGCCGAGCAGCTCCGCGATCACGATGACGGGGAGCGGCTGCGCGAGGCCACGCATCAACTCGAACTCGCCGGCCGCCGGGACGGCCGCGAGCAGGGACGCCGTGATCTCCTCGATGCGGGGCCGCAACGCCGCGACGCGGCGCGCCGTGAACGCGCGGTTCACGATGCCGCGCAGGCGCGTGTGATCCGGGGATCGGTCGTGAGCATCGTGCGCGCCTCGCCGAGGGGCGACGCGCGGCGCTGCTCCTGGAGCGCGTCCGCGAGCTGGCCGCGCGCGACGAGCCCGTCGGAGGAGAACGTCTCGGGGTCGCGGAAGATCTGCAGGCAGTCGGCGTAGCGCGTGCAGACCCACGCCTGGAGCGCGGGGCTGCGGTGCACGGGCTCCGCCTCGCGGAGGCGGGCGAGCTGCCGGTAGGGGTTCTGCCGGTAGGAGGGAACGAAGGGGTTGAAGAGGACCATCGCTGGTCGATCGTAGCGCGATCGGCGCGCGGGAGTTCCCGCGCATCGCAAGCGGCGGCGTGTCTGCCGCCGCCGGCGACCGGCTAGGGGAGCAGCACGAGGCGGCGCGGGACGCGGATGAGGAACGTCCCGCCGCGCTCGAGGCCGTTCGCGGCGATGGCGAGCGACGGGAAGCGCTCGAACAGCGCGCGCAGGAGCTCGTCCGCCTCGAGCTGCGCGAGGGGAGCGCCCAGGCAGAAGTGCGATCCGTAGCCGAAGCTCAGGTGGCGGCTCGCACGCTCGCGCGTCACGTCGAGGTGATCGGGCTCCGGGAACGCCTCGGGGTCGCGGTTCGCGGCGCCGGTCATCACCAGCAGCGTGTCGCCGGCGGCGATGCGCCGGCGGCCGACCTGCACGTCCGCCGCGGCGACGCGAATCAGCACCTGCGTCGGGCTGTCGTAGCGCAGTAGCTCGTCGGTCGCGGGCATCACGAGGTCGGGCTGCGCGCGCAGCCGCGCCAGCTCGTCGGGGTGCTGCAGGAGCGCGACGAGCCCGTTGCCGAGCAGCCCGGCCGTCGGGCCGCTGCCCGCGGAGTACAGGAAGACGGTGAACGCGAGCAGCTCCTCGTCGCTGAGGCGGCCGCCCTCGGCCTCGGCGTCGAGCAGGATGCGGATGAGCCGCCGTTCCGGTTCGTCGCCGTGCTCCTGCGCGTAGCGCGCGAGGAAGTCGCGCAGCCACGCGGTGGCGTCATCGGCCGCGCGGCGCTGCGCCGGCGTGAGCTGGTCCTCGGAGACGGCTTGCATGATCGCCTGGGCGCGCTCGCGGACCGGACCGCGGCTCTCTGCGTCGAGCCCCAGCAGGTCGCCGATCACGAGCACGGGCAGGCGCTCGGCGACGGTCGTCATGAAGTCGAACGGCTCCCCCGCGGGGAGCGCGTCGAGCAGCTCGTCGACCACGGCGCGCACGCGCGGTCGGTGCGCCTCGATCACGCGGGGGGTGAACGCGCGGTTGATGATCGAGCGCAGCCGCGGGTGATCCGGCGGGTCGGTCTGGCCGAACAGTGGGTGGTCGCCGAGCGGCGAGAGCCGGCGCAGGCCGCGCACGTGATCGCCGAGCCGCCCGGCGGCGCGCGCGGTGTCCGAGGCGAACCGCTCGCCGTCGCGCAGCACTGCGAGGCAGTCCTCGTAGCGGGTCAGCACCCACGCGTCGAGATCGCGGCTGCGGAAGACGGGATCGTCCGCGCGCAGCCGCGCGAGCGAGGGATATGGGTCCTGCGCGTAGGACGGGCGGCCGGGGTTGAAGAAGGCGATCCGCGGCTCCCGATCAACGGTTCGCGAGTGGCTGCGAGACGCAGCCTATCGGACGCGCGCGGCGTCCCGCCAGCCGCGTGGGCGTGGTGGACCGCGACACCCGGCGCCGTGTCGGCGACCGGACAGGGCGCGGCCGCGAAGGTCGCGATATCGTGGATCGCGAACCCACCGACCTCCTGGAGCGCACCTGTGTTCGACGCTCGTTCCGCATCCCTTGAAGCGACAGAGATGCCCATCCGGCCTCCCTACGGCCGCTGGCGGCGGACGCTCCCGCTCGCCGCGACCGTGGTCGGGCTGTGGCTGCGCTGGCGCTGGCTGCGCCTGAAGCGGCGGCTCTTCGGCGTCGAGCGCATGGCCGAGGCGTCGCACCGCTTCCACCAGCACGCCGCGCGCTCGATCGTCAACCGCGCGATCAAGCAGCAGGGCCTGATCATCAAGACCTGCCAGTTCCTCGGCAGCCGCGCCGACATCCTGATGGACGAGTACGTGCTCACGCTGTCGCGGCTCCACGACCAGGTGCCGCCGCGGCCGTGGTCGGAGATGCGCCCGCTGATCGAGCGGGAGCTGGGCGCACCGATCGACGCGCTCTACGCGGAGTTCAATCCGCGGCCGGTCGCGGCCGCGTCGCTGGCGCAGGTCTACCGGGCGCGCACGCACGAGGGCCGCGACGTCGCGGTGAAGGTCCAGTACCCGGGGATCGAGCGCATCGTGCGCTGGGACCTCAAGGCGATCCGGCTGCTCGCCAACGTCTGGGCGCGCTTCGAGACCGTCATCGACTTTCGCCCCGTCGTCGAGGAGATGGAGCGCAACGCCCCGTTCGAGGTCGACTTCATCCACGAGGGCAAGGCCGCCGAGCAGCTCGCCGCGCTGCTCGCGGGGCGCGACGATGTGGTGGTGCCGGGCATCGACTGGACGCGTTCGTCGCGCCGTGTGCTGACGATGGACTACATCGACGGCATCAAGATCAGCGACGTGCAGCGCATTCGCGCCGCCGGCATCTCGACGCAGTACGTCGCCGACCATCTGACGGACCTCTACAACACGATGATCCTGCGGCACGGCATGTTCCATGCCGACCCGCACCCGGGGAACCTCTTCGTCGTTCCGGGCGACCCGCCGAAGATCGGCCTGGTCGACTTCGGCATCACGAAGGATCTGCCCGACGAGTTCCGCGAGCAGCTGATCGTGCTGACCAGCGCGATCATCGCCGAGCAGCCGGACGCCATCGGCATCACGATGGAGGGCATGGGCTTCCGCACGCGCAGCCGCGACGATGACACCTATGCGGCGATCGGCCAGGCGTTTCTCGGGGACGTGCTGCGATCGGGCCAGGCGTACGCCGACCAGGAGATGGTGGCGGAGATCAACGCGCGCATCGGGCGCACGCTGCGCAACAACCCGCTGGTCGAGGTCCCGGGCGACGTCATCCTGATCGCTCGCGTGATGGGGTTGCTGTCCGGGCTCGGGCGGACGCTCGACTCGGAGACAGACCTGCTCGACGCGCTGCTGCCGTATCTCGACCCGGACGCGATGGAGGACGCCGTCGTCGCGGGGTAGGGGGAGTCCGCCTACGGCACGACCGGCAGGGTCACGCGCGACGGGTGCGCGGCAGCGTGGTGGATTGTGTTGCGCGCGACCTGCGTCCGCGTGTGGCGGCCGGCCGGCTCGCCGGTGTTCGGGTTGACGTCGAAGCGCGGGAATGACGACGACGAGACGAGCACCTGGATGCGGTGCCCGGCGACGAAGCGGTTGCTCGTCGGGTAGAGCTGGAACCGCAGCTCGTACACCTCGCCGGGCTCCATCAGCACCGGGCGGTCCATCGCCTCGCGGTAGCGGGCGCGCATGATGCCGTCGGCGACGTTGAGGCGGTAGCCCTCCGGCCAGTCGGCGCTCGGGGGGTAGACGTCCTGCAGCATCACGAAGACGTCCGTGTCGGGCACGTCGGACGAGAGGTAGAGCATCGCCTCGATCGGCCCCGTGACCTCGACGTCCTCCGCCAGCGGGGCGGAGGTGAAGGAGAGGACGTCGGCGCGCTCCTCGAGCGGGCCGTACGGCGGGCGGCAGCCGTGGAGGTCCGCGCGGGTGCGCTGGTCGGCGCCGCCCTGCACCACCATCACGCGCACGAGCGTGATCGGCGACGGCAGCGTGACGCGCGCCGGCGTCGGAACGACCTCGTTGAGCGACGACGTGTTCGCGGAGATCGTCGGGAGCGGGTCCGCCGGGTCGAAGACGAGCGTCGACGCCTCCTCGTCCGCTCCCGGCGGCTCGCGGTCCAGTCCGCCGCCCTGCCGGAAGTAGAACGGCGTCGGGACCGCGCGGGCGAGCGGCCAGGCCGGCTCGTCGCGCCAGGCGCCGCCGTGCAGCAGGCGCCCCTCGGGCGTGCGCTCGCCGCTGCCGCCGCCCATCACGAAGATCCGCACCGGCGGCTCCTCGTCGACGCCGTCGCGCACTCCCTTCAGCCAGCGATCGAACCAGCGCAGCTGCAGATGGCGCCGGTCGCGCGCCAGGTTCCCGGCGATCGACGCGGCCGGGCCGAGGTCGACCTCGCCGGACCAGCGCCGGTCGAGCGCGACGTCCCCGTGCGTCCACGGCCCCATCAGCAGTCGCTGCTCCCCGAGCCGGCCGGCGAGCGTCGCGTACATGTCGGTCGTGGCGCGCGTGTAGGAGTCGTACCAGCCGCCGGAGTAGACGGTCGGCACGTCGGCGGTGACCTCGAGGTAGGGCGCGAAGTTGCGGCCCGACGACTGCCAGTAGGCGTCGCCGCCGTCCGCGTGTTCGTAGAGGTCGCGCGCCCACGCCTCGTAGCCCGGCAGGCGCGTGAGCGGCGAGTTGCCCTCGTGCCAGGGCAGGCGCCGCAGCCAGTCATACATGTCGACGGTGTGCTGCTGCAGCTCCCGCGCCAGCGACGGGTCGCGCTGCGCCTCGGGCGACGTCGCGCCGTGGCTGACCGCCCAGGTGAGCCAGCGCAGCTCGAGCACGCCGTAGTGGCGCAGCGCCGTCTCGTTGCCGTTCGAGCCCCCCTGGTTCACCCACATCGCGCGCAGGTGGGGCGGCCGCTGGATGGCGAGCGCGTTCTGCACCCACCCGGAGTAGGACGTCCCGTACGTGCCGACATTGCCGTCGCAGTACGGGAGATCCGCGACCCACTCCACGGCGTCGTAGCCGTCCGCGCCCTCGTTCGCGAGCAGGACGAAGTCGCCTTCGGAGTCGAAGCGCCCGCGCACGTCCTGGACGACGAAGAGATAGCCGCGTGCGGCCCAGAACTCACCCTCGCGCTGGTAGCGGTCGAGCGTGCGTCCGTAGGGCGTACGGATCATGACGGCGGGGAAGGGGCCGGGCAGGGGCTCGCCGTTCGCGGCCGGGCGCCAGACGTCGGTGGCCAGGCGCACGCCGTCGCGGGCGCGCATCTCGACGTTGCGGGCGAGCACGGCGCCGTAGTGGGCTAGCGATGGCTCGGGCATGCGGTGCGCTCCTCCCGTTCGCAGCGGACGCCGCCGCCGCCAGAGCGGCGGCCCGTGCGCGGCTCGCGCGGCAACAGCGCCGCGACGGGCACGTCCGCGACGCGGACGATATGCTGCGCGCGCCACCCCCGACCACAAACGCGCATGCCGCGTGCGAGCGACGAACACGGAGGATTCGCGATGCCCCAGATGAAGGCGGCCGTGCTGCGCGGGCCGGAGCCGATGACGATCGAGCCGATCACCCTCTCCGAGCCAGAGGCCGGCGAGGTGCTCGTGAAGATTGTCGCCTGCGGCGTCTGCCACTCCGACCTGCACACGATCAACCGCGCGAAGGGCGGCCCGCTGCCCGTCCCGGTCATCCTCGGCCACGAGGTCGGCGGCATCGTCGAGGCCGTCGGCCCGGGCGTCACGAGCGTGAAGGCCGGCGACCACGTCGTCGTCGCGTTCCGCCCGAACTGCGGCCAGTGCTACTACTGCCTGCGCGGCGACCTGCACCTGTGCGAGCGGCCGGACTACCCGGAGCGCGCCGCCAACGGATCGCGCCCGCGCCTGAAGCTGGGCGACCAGCCCGTGCAGCAGGGCATCGGCGTCGCCGGCTACTCCGAGTACACGGTGATGCCGGAGCGGGGCGTCATCAAGGTGCGCGACGACGCGCCCCTCGACGTCGTGTGCCTCGTCGGCTGCGGCGTCACCACGGGCGTCGGCGCGGTGATCAACACCGCGAAGGTGCAGGCGGGGTCCGACGTCGCGGTGATCGGGCTCGGCGGCGTGGGGCTCAACGTCGTGCAGGGGGCTCGGCTCGCGGGCGCACGCAAGATCATCGCCGTCGACATGCTCGACTCGAAGCTGGAGATGGCGGCGAAGTTCGGCGCGACCGACTTCGTAAACGCGAGCCAGGAGGATGCGGTCGCGCGTGCACAGCAGATCGCGGGCGGCTACCTCGACTACGCGTTCGAGGCGATCGGCCTGGGCGCGACGGTGACGCAGGCCTTCAACATGGTGCGCCGCGGCGGGATGGCCGTCGTCGTCGGCGTCGTCGGCCAGGAGGTCACGATCCCGGGCATCGCGTTCCTCGGCGAGAAGAAGCTCGTCGGCTCGTTCTACGGATCGGCGCGCGTGCAGTACGACATCCCGCGGCTCATCGACCTGTACATGGACGGCCGGATCAACATCGACGACCTGGTCTCGAAGCGACGGCCGCTGTCGGAGATCAACGAGGCGTTCGCCGACATGGAGGCCGGGACGGTCGCGCGGTCGGTGATGAACCCGGCGGGATAGGCGCGGCCGGGCGCGCGGCAAGCGGCGGCAGACACGCCGCCGATGCGGTCGGCGGCGTCCGCCGCCGCTGAGGGCCGGGGGCTGCCGAGGCGGCCACTGCACACGGCAGGCCCGAAGCCTGCCGCGCGCCGGGGGATGTGATGACCGACGTCGCCGGTCCGATGTTCGAGCCGCTTCCCGACGGGCGCTTCATGCCGTCCGAGTGGGGGCGCAGCGGCTGGGGCGCCGACGTGCTCAACGGCGGGCTGCCGGCGGCATTGCTCGTCCGCGCGGTCGCGCGGGCCAGCGACGACGCCGACCTGCAGCTCGCGCGGCTGACCGTCGACCTGTTCCGGCCGGTGCCGCGGCAGCCGCTCGAGATCGTCGCGCGGCCGGTGCGCGCCGGGCGGCGCATCGCGGTGTACGAGGCGTCGGTGATCGCGGACGGCGTCGAGGTCACGCGCGCATCGGCGCTGCTGCTCCGGCGCGCGGAGGGGCCGGAGAGCGCGCGCCTGCTCGGTCCGCTGCCCGACCCGGAGTCGCTCGAGCCGTCGCACTTCCCCGGGACCGAACCGACGCTCGCCCACGGCTTCTCGGGTCAGATCGACGTGCGCTGGGTGTCGCGCGGCGAGGACGGGGCGGCGACGGCGTGGCTGCGCCTGCCGATGCCGCTCGTCGCCGGCGAGGCGACCACGCCGCTGATGCGCGCCGCCGCGCTCGCCGACTTCGGCAACCGGCTGTCGCAGGTGGCGCGATCGCATCGGGTGTCGCTCGGCGACCGCCCCGGCGGCGGCAGCGGCTACATCAACACCGACATCACGCTGTATCTCGTGCGCGAGCCGGTCGGCGAATGGATCGCGCTGAGCGCGACGGACGGCGGCGCGGTCAGCGGCGTGGGCACGGCGGACGTCGTGCACGCGGACCGCGAAGGCGTGTGGGGCCACTCCGCGCAGGCGCAGCTCGCGAACAGCCGGTAGGCGTCCCGGGTGAGCAGGGCCCGCGCGCGCCCGGGCCGCCACTCCCGAACCGTTCGTGGTGAGCGAAGTCGAACCACGGTGCTACGCTCCCGCGCGTGACACGCCCCCCGCTCCGCACCGTCATCGAAGGCCACGAGCCGCCGGCCGCGTCCAGCACGCAGGCAGCCCTCGGGCTCCTGCACGGGCCGCACAGCGCGCTCGAGGCGCTGGCGGACGAGCTCGCCACGGGGCTCGCCGGCGAGCGCGACGACGTCCTCGTCGACCGCCCGTCGCGCCTGCTGTTCGCCACCGACGCGTCCATCTACGAGATGGAGCCGGTCGCCGTCGTCTACCCGCGCACCGTCGAGGACATCCAGCACGTCGTGCGCGTGGCCGGACGGCGCGGCGTGCCGGTCCTGCCGCGCGGCGCGGGGACGTCGCTCGCCGGGCAGGGCGTGAACCACGCCATCGTCGTCGACTGCTCGCGCCACATGGACCGCGTGCTGGAGGTGAACGTCGAGGAGCGCTGGGCGCGCGTGCAGCCAGGCCTCGTGCTCGCCGCGCTGAACCGCGCCCTGCGGCCACACGGGCTGCAGTACGCCGTCGACCCATCCACCGCGAACCGGGCGACCATCGGCGGCGGCATCGGCAACAACTCGTGCGGCTCGCACTCCGTGCTCTACGGCAAGACGCTCGACCAGGTGCTGAGCGTCGACGTCGTCCTCGCCGACGGCGAGCGCGCGACCTTCACGGCGCTGAGCGGGCCGGCGCTGCAGGCGAAGCTCGACCTGGCGGGCTTCGAGGGCGACCTCTATCGCGGCGTCCGTCGCATCGCCGCCGCCCACCGCGACGACATCGCCGCCCGCTTCCCGCGCATCCAGCGCCGCGTCTCCGGCTACAACCTCGACGAGTTCCTCTCGGAGGGCGTCACGGATCTCTCGCGCATGATCGTCGGCTCCGAGGGCACGCTCGCCGTCGTGACCGAGGCCCGCGTGCGCCTCGTACCGCTGCCGGCGGCGAAGGGCCTCGCGGTGCTGCACTTCGAGTCGGTGCGCGCGGCGGCGGAGGCCACGCTGCCGATCCTCGAGCACGCGCCCGGCACCATCGAGCTCGTGGGCAGCGACATCATCGAGCACTGCCAGGCAAGCGCGGCCTTCGCGCCGCTCGTCGCGTTCGTGCGCGGCCGGCCCGGCGCGGTGCTGATCGTGGAGTTCACCGGCGACACCGGCGCCGAGGTGCAGGCGCGCATCGACCGCTTCGTCGCGGACATGGGCGCCCGCGGCATCGGCTACCACGCGCACCCGACCACCGACGCCGGCGAGCAGCTGCGCATCTGGCGCATGCGCCAGGCGGGGCTCGGCCTGCTGATGAGCGTGCGCGGCGACGCGAAGCCGATCGCGTTCGTCGAGGACACCGCCGTCGAGCCCGCGCGGCTCGCGGACTTCGTCGACCGTTTCGACGCGATCGTGCGCGCGCACGGCACGACGGCCGCCTACTACGGCCACGCGTCGGTGGGCTGCCTGCACATCCGGCCGCTCGTCAACATCAAGCGCGAAGACGGCCTGCGCACCATCGAGGCCATCGCCGGCGAGATCGCGGACCTCGTGCTCGAGTTCGGCGGGTCGCTGTCGGGCGAGCACGGCGACGGCATCCTGCGCGGCGTGTTCACCGAGCGCATGTTCGGCCCGGCGCTGACCGAGGCGTTCCGGGACGTCAAGCGCCTCTTCGACCCGGACGGGCTGCTCAACCCGGGCAAGATCGTCGACACACCGCGCTTCGACGACAACCTGCGGCTCGGCCCGGCGACGCGCAACCTCGACCCGCGCACGTACCTCGACTTCACCGCCGACGGCGGGCTGGCGCGGGCGGCCGAGCAGTGCAACGGGCAGGGCGCGTGCCGCAAGGACGACGGCGGGATGTGCCCGTCGTACATGGCGACGCGCGACGAGGAGCACTCGACGCGCGGCCGCGCGAACCTGCTGCGCCAGGCGCTGAACGGCGTGCTCCCCGCCGAGGCGCTCACGGGCCCCGAGGTCGTCGACGCGCTCGACCTGTGCGTGGAGTGCAAGGCTTGCAAGGCGGAGTGCCCGTCGGGCGTGGACATGGCGAAGCTCAAGTACGAGGTGATGACGAAGGTGCACGAGGCACACGGCCTGCCGCTGCGCGACCGCCTCTTCGGGCACATCGGGACGTGGAGCCGGCTGGGCTCGTCGCTCGGACCGCTCGTCGTGCTGCTGAACGCGGGCGCGCGCGTGGCGCCGGTGCGCCGCGCGCTGCATCGCCGGCTGGGCATCCACGAGGCGCGCCCGCTGCCACGGTTCGCGCGCCGGCCGTTCCGGCGATGGTTCCGCCGCCACGCGCGGGCGCAGGGTGCCGCCGCGCCGCCCGCCCCGCGCGGCGAGGCTGTGCTGTTCGCCGACACCTTCACCGACGCGTACCACCCGGACGTCGGCCGTGCCGCGACGCGCGTGCTCGAGGCGCTGGGCTACCGCGTCGTGCTCGTGCCGCGGCTCGGATGCTGCGGGCGGCCGCTGATCTCGAAGGGGCAGCTGCGGACGGCGCGCGAGTGGGCGCGCCGGAACGTCGAGCGGCTGCGGCCCTACGCCGAGCGCGGGGTCCCCATCGTCGGCACGGAGCCGTCGTGCCTGCTGACGCTGCGCGACGAGTACCCGGAACTGCTGCCCGGCGCGCCCGCGCGCGCGGTGGCGCGTCAGGCGCTGCTGCTCGACGAGCTGCTGGCGCGCGTGGCACACGAGGAGCCCGCGGCCGCGCGCGTCTTCCGCTCGCGGGGCGCGCGGCGGGCGGTGCTGCACGGCCACTGCCACCAGAAGGCGCTCGCCGGCATGGAGCCCACGCTCGAGGCGCTGCGGCTGGTTCCAGATCTGCAGGTCGAGCTGATCGACGCCGCCTGCTGCGGCATGGCCGGCTCGTTCGGGTTCGAGGTCGAGCACTACGACGTCTCGCGCCAGATGGGCGCGCTCAGGCTCTTCCCTGCCGTGGAGGCTGCGCCGGCGGACGCGGACGTCCTGATCACCGGCGTGTCATGCCGCCAGCAGATCGGCCACTTCACCACCCGCCGACCGCGCCACGTCGCGGAGTTGCTCGCGGAGTGCCTGGAGGGCTGAGCCGTGGCGTCCGCGGAACACCCGGTCTCGCCGGCGCGGACCGATCGCACCGGCCCGGGGCAGGGGTCCCGCCGACGGTCCCACGCGCGCCGCGAAGTGCGTACGCTGGACCAGCGGCCGACCGGGGCCCGCGTGATAGTACGAGGTGCGATGACCGAGCCGGCCGTCGAGGACGCAGCCCGCGGGCCCGCCGCTTCGCGCGTCACGATCCTCGTCCCCGTCTTCGCCGGATCACGCGTGAGCGACGGCGCCGCCGTGCTGCGCAGCCTGGCGCGGGCCCGCGAGGCCGACGTCGTCGTCCTCGACCTCGATCAGCCCGCCTACACGGTCCCCGGCGTCGAGGAGGCCGACGACGCGGGGCGCGACGCACGCCTCGCCGAGCTGACGAAGGTGCTCGCCGGCCCCGGCGTCGCGGTGCGCGTCGAGCGGCGACTCGGTCACAACCTGCAGGGCACGGTGCGCGAGGCGGTCGCCGAGCTGAACCCGGCCCTCGTCGTGTTCGCCTGGGCGCCGCGCCGTGAGCGCTCGCTGCTGCGCGACGAGCTCGCGCTGCGCGACCTGCTGCTCGACCTGCCATGCGACATCGCCGTGCTCGCCACGCGCGGCGACGCCGCGCCGGTGCCCCGGCGTGTGATGCTCGCCGTCACCGACGAGACCGGCGCCACCCTCGCCCGCGAGGTGGCAACCGAGATCGCGGAGGCGGCCGACGGCACGATTGCGTTCGTCGCCCCGTCGGACGGCGATCGCGACGGCGTCCTCGAGCGGCTCGACGAGGCGGTCGCGGCACTCCCCGACCCGGCTCGTGGCAGCGCGCGCCTCGCGCAGGGGCGCACCGACGCCGCGGCCATCCTCCAGGCGGCGTCGCCGGGCGACGTCGACCTGCTCGTCGTCGGCACCCCGGAGTCGGGTGTCATCCACCGGCTCGCGCTCGGCAGCTTCGCCGAGCGCGTGGCACGGCGGGCGACAGTGCCGGTGCTCGTCGTGAAGCCACGGCTCTCTCCCGCGCGCTCGGCCGTGCGGCGCGTCGCCGATGCCGTGCTGTCGCTGTTCCCCGCGGCCAGCGAGGAGTCGAAGGTCGAGACGTACCGCACGGTACGCACGGCGTCGCGCGGAAACGTCGACTTCAACGTGATGATCGCGCTGGCGGCGGCGATCGCCGCGCTGGGGGAGCTGCTGAACAGCCCGGCGGTCGTGATCGGCGGCATGCTCGTCGCGCCCCTGATGTCGCCGGTGATCGCGCTCGGGCTCGGCATCGTGCACGGCGACGTGCGACTGCTGCGGCTGAGCGCGGTCAGCGTCCTGCGCGGCTCGCTGATCGCGGTGGCGGTGGGTGCGCTGATCGGGCTGGTGATCCCCGGCGCCGACGTCACCGCCGAGATCGCGTCGCGGACGAGCCCGTCGCTGCTCGACCTCGGCGTCGCCTTCGCGGCCGGCGCGGCCGGCGCGTTCGCGCTCAGCCGCGAGCACCTCTCGGCGTCGCTCCCGGGCGTGGCGATCGCGGCCGCGCTCGTGCCGCCGCTGGCGGCGATCGGCCTCGGCGTCGCTCTGCGCGACCCCTCGGTCGGCGGCGGCGCGGGGCTCCTCTTCATGGCGAACCTCGTCTCAATCGCCGCGGCGGCCGGCCTCGTGTTCCTGCTGGTCGGCTACCGGCCGGAGCCGCAGCATGCGCTGCGCCTGCGCGTCTTCAGTCGCGGATTCACCGCCATCGCGCTGCTCGTGATCGCCGTGTCAGTCCCGCTGACCTGGCTCACCGCGAGCTCGCTGCAGAGCGCGCGGACCGAGGCGGCCGCGAAGGCGGCGGTGAAGGCCGGCGTGGCGGCCGTGCCGGGGCTCCGCTCGACCGGCTTCGTGCTCGACCACACCGCGGACGGCACGCTGCACGTCACCGTCGAGCTCGAGACGCCGGCGCCGCTGTCGCCCGACCAGGCGCGCGCGGTGGAGCGCGGCATGGAGGACAGCATGGGCCAGCCGCTGGACGTCACGCTCCGGCTGATCCAGGTCACCGAGGTCAACGGCGGCGAGACCCCCGCGCCGACGCCGTCGCCCACCGCCGGCGCGGGCAACTGACACGCACCGCGCCCCCTACGAGGAGACGCGCTCCGCGCGGACGACGAACCGGTCCGAGTACGAATGCGAGTCGTAGTCGAACGTCCCGCCGCACGTGAACAGCGTGATCGAGTCGACCTTCACATCGCCGCTCCAGATGGAAGCCCAGTCGGACCAGTCGCTGGGATACTTCTTCGCCCACGTGACCTGGTACTTGAGGACCTGCCCCTGGTAGTCGACCTCGATGATGTCGCCCGGGACGAGCACGTTGAGGTGGAAGAAGATCGCGGGCCCGATGAAGTGCCGGTCCGCGTAGTCGACGTGGTTGTTGAAGTCGACGTGCGCCCCAAAGATGGCGTTATGTCCTGCACCCGGGGCGCCGCCCAGGCCCGGGAACGCCGACATGTCGTACCACGCGATGTTCTCCGGGCCGTCCGGGGTCGGCATCACCGCCCCGGAGACGACACGCGGGGAGACGCCGGCGTCGATGCCGAGCTTCGGGATCTTGAGGCGAGCGAAGGTGGCGTCGGGCGGCTCGCCGTACTGCGCGACGAGATCCTTGATGCTGTCGGCCTGGGACGGGCGTGTGGCGTCGGCCTCCGCGCCGGACGCCGACGTGGTCGCGTCGGTTCCCGGGCTGCGGGAGATGGTGACGCCGCCCACCGTCCCCGGCCCGATGGCCAGGAACGCGACGACGACGAGCACGAGAACGGAACTGGCGACGACCAGTGCGAGTCGCCACCGGTGCGGGGTCGCGGCCCCGCTGCGACGGTCGGATCCCATGGGTCCGCAGTCCTTCGGCATCCCCCGCCGTCAAGGACAGTGCGCTGTGAGCGATGCCGTTCAGGGAACGCCACCGCGTCACTATAGGCTAGGGCCGATGCGCCATATGTGCAGCGGGATCCGCGCTCGTGGCAAGCGGCTGCGGATGGGTCGCCGACACCGGCGCAGCCGCCGGGCCGCGGACCATCGGCGGCGTACCTCATGCCGCTTGCCGAGGGACCTCGCGGCTACTGCTTGCGCATCCGCCGCTCGGTCGCCAGGCGAGCCGCCTGCGGTCGGCGCTCCACGTGCAGCTTCGAGTAGATCTGCGACACGTAGTTCTTCACCGTCTTCTCGGTGAGCGACAGCCGATCGGCGATCTCACGGTTGGTGAGGCCGTCGCCGATCATCGTGAGGATGCGATCCTCCTGCGGCGTCAGCGTCGAGAACGGGTCGTCGGCCGGGTGCGATCCCTGGCCGCGGCGGAGCCGCTCGAGCACGTGCGTCGTCATCTTCGGGTCGAGCAGCGAGCCGCCCTGCGCGACGGTGACGAGCGAGTCCTGCAGCATTGACGGGTCGAGATCCTTGAGCACGTAGCCGGCCGCGCCGGCCATCACCGCGGAGAACAGCGCGTCCTCGTCGGCGAACGAGGTGAGGATCACGACCTTCGCGTTGGGGTCGGTGCTGCGGATCTCGCGGCAGGCCTCGATGCCGGTGCCGTCGGGCAGGCGCAGGTCCATCACGATCACGTCCGGCTGCAGGCGGGCGGCCTCGCGGACCGCGTCCTTCACCGTGCCGGCCTCGCCGATCACGGAGAGCCGGCCGCGCTCCTCGAGCACGGTGCGCAGGCCGCGGCGGACGATCTGGTGATCGTCCACCAGCAGGACCCGAAACGCGCGCTTCTCGTTAGCGACCATCTTGTCCTTCTTCCACGGGGAACGTGGCCACGAGCCGGGTCCCCGCCCCGGGCGCGGTCTCGATCATCAGTGAACCACCGAGATCCGCCACGCGCTCTTCGAGGCTCCTGAGCCCGACCGTCCCTTCCGGGACGGCCTGCCGATCGAAGCCTACGCCATCGTCCCGGATTTCCATCCGCAATTCGTCCCCTTCGCGGCTCAGCGTCATGGACGCCTTCGTCGCGGAGGCATGCCGGTGCACGTTCGACACGGCCTCGCGGATGATCAGGTAGAGCTGCCGCGCGGTGGTGGCCTCCACCGAGACGTCGTCGAAGTCGATGTCGTATTCCCACGCGGGGACCGCCTGGCCGCGCAGCAGCCCCTCGATGCGCGCCGTCAGCAGGCCGCTCGACGTCAGCGCCTCCGTGCCCTTGCTCAGCTGCGAGATATACGCGCGGAGGTCGCGGATGACCTCGTTCAGGTCGTGGGTCGCGGTCAGGATGTGGTCGCGCAGCACCTCGGGGTCGTCGGTGGTCGTGCGCAGCCCGAGGCCGATTGCGTAGATCGACTGGATGAGGTCGTCGTGCAGGTCGCGCGCGACGGCGTCGCGGATGGCGTACCGCTCGAGCATGGTCTCCGCCTCGCGGCGGCGGACCGCCGCGGTGGCGGCGGTCGCCATCTCGCTGAGGCGGGCGAGCGCCTCGTGCTCGCCGTCGGAGAGCGAGGTACCGGCGCGCACGGCGATCGCCACCTCGATCGAGGCGTCGCGCGCGCTCGTGTTCACGATGACGTCGCGGCCGCCCAGGAGGCCGGCGAAGCGGTGCTCGCCGGCCGGGAGCGTCTCGATGGCGAGCTCCTGGACCACGATCCCGAGCGGCGAGTCGGCCGGCGAGACGCGCACCGCGGGCTCGTAGGCGCGGTCGACCTGGATGACCGCGTGATCGCAGTCCGGAAACACCTCGCCGAGCGTGGCGTCCACGGCGGCGCCGATCTCCCTCACGTCCTCGGTCGAGTGGCAGGTCTCGGAGCACTCCGCGAGTGCGGCCGCGATGTCGGCGCGACGCCGCTCGTCCTCGAGGACGAGCGCGTTCGACATCGCCATTGCGGCGTACGGCGCGAGTCCCTGCAGGAAGCCCTCATCCGTCGTCGTGAACGGGGAGCGGCCGGGCTGCTTCGTGACGTAGAACGCGCCGAGCACGCGGTGCCCGTAGACGACGGGCACGCCGAGGAACGGCCCCATCGCGGGGTGATCGCCGGGGAATCCGCTGAAGGCAGGGTGGTGCGCGGCGCTTGCCGTGTTGATCAGCGGCCGGCCGCGCCCGAACTCGCCGAGCAGGCCGCGGCCGACGGGCGGATGCCCGCGTCGCATCTCCTCGTGCTGCTCGGGCGTCATGCCGTCGGTGAAGAAGTGGTCGAGGTGGCCGGTCGCGTCGTACAGCCCGAGCGCGGCGTAGTCCGCCTGCGTCAGCTCACGGGCCGCCTCCGCGAGCCGGTGGGCGACGTCCTCCAGCGGTGCAAGCTGGGTGACCCGGAGCAGGATCTCCTGCATCCGGCCCGTCAGCGGATCGAACCCGGCACGCGGCCTCAGCGGCCCCTCGTCCGCACTCGATTCGCCCTCCGTCATCGACACCTGCACTCTCATGCATCGCATGCTCGCGGATGAGGAGCCGCGTCGAGAGGGTCTGAGGTCCCAAAAGTCCTAGGACCTTCGGGTCCCGGGACCTGGCGTGCAAGCGCAGATTCAGGGCGCGGCCACGGCGAGCGCGAAGTGGCCGAACCCTGAGGCCGGCGCCTGGAGCGGCGCGGGCGCGAGCGTCGACAGGTCGACGGCGGCCAGGCGGCCCGGCCCCGTCTGGTAGAGCAGCAGGTTACGAGCCGGGTCGACCTGCAGGCCACGGAACGCGTTCCCGAGCGTGTGCGCCCGGACGTCCGTGTGCACGACCCGTCCGGTGCGCGCCCCACGGTCGAGGTCGTATTCGACAAAGTCGCCATTCGCCGCCGCCCACCACAGGCGGCCGGTCGACGGGTCGATCGCCAGGTGCCGGAACCCGCCGAGCACGATGTCGCCGAAGGTCCCGGGGCCGATGCCGCCGACGAGCTTCAACGTGTCGAGGTCGTAGATCAGCACCGCGCCCGTCAGCTGCGGCAGCAGGAGCCGCCGCCGCGCAACGTCGATTGCCATGGCGCGGGCGTTCCCCAGGATGCTGCAACCGACGATGCCGACGTCGCCGAAGCCGGTGAGCGACGGTCCGGGCTCTCCCGTGGCGAGGTCGACCGAGTGCACCGCGTCGTGTGACTCCGCGTACCAGAGGCGGTCCGTCACCGGGTCGTAGGCGACCTCGCGAGCGCGGAGCGTGCCGCCCTCGCTGTCATCCGGAGGCGGCTGCGTCGCGTAGTCGGGAAGCACCGTCTCGGTGCCGCCGTCTCCCGGCGCGACGCGCACGACGCTGCCGTCGGGATAGGCGAAGAACAGCGTCGACGGACGACCGCCGGCGGCGACCGCGCGCGACGGCGTGCGGGCGCCCGGCGTCGCGGTGGGCGGACTCGGGACGACGTGTGCGGCCGCCGCGGCGGCCGCGGCCTGCGCCGCCGCGCTTGCCACCGCCGGCTGCGCGAGCAGGTGGTCGACGTCCGCCGCCAGGTCGGCGGGCGGCGTCTGTGAGTGCGACGTCAGCGCCCAGCGGCCGGTGCGATCGAGCACGAGGATCGTCGAGGGATGCGACATGGCGTACGAGCCGTCCGGCTGGACGTCCACGCGCTGGTGCTGCACGCCCCAGGCCGCGAGCGCGGCCTCGACGTCGGCGGGTGGGCCGGACAACCCGATGAAGCTGGGGTCGAACTTCGACAGGTACGCGTCCAGCCGCGCCGGGGTGTCGCGCTCCGGGTCGACGGTGACGAAGACGACCTGGAACGCGTCACGAACCGACGCGGGAAGCGCGCGCCGGGCGGCGGCGAGCTCGCCCAGCGTCAGGGGGCAGACGTCGGGGCATGACGTGTAGCCGAAGAAGAGCGCGACCACCTTCCCGTGCAGGGATGCGAGGTCGAACGCTGCGCCCGTGTCGTCGATGAGCTGCAGGGGCGGCGTCGCGAGCGCCGGGTCGTTGACCGTCGCGTGGGAGGCGTAGGGGGTGGACGCTCCGGCGGAGGGGCCGCACCCGGCGAGCACCAGGGCGGCGATTGTGGCAACGCAGGCGAGGGCGGCAAGAGCGGCGATGCGGGTGCGGCTCACGACTCCCTCCTTCCGGCGCGCTCGCCGGCCGGCGCCTCGCGCGGGGCACGAGGTGCCGGCCGGTCAGGGCGCTCACAGCTGCCGATAGATGTCCGGCTGGTCCGGGCCCGTCACCGTCAGGTGCCCGATGGCGCCCTTGTAGACGCGGCTGATCGCGTGATCCACGAGGAGAAACGTGCCCGGCACCTCGGTCTTCAACTCCACCATCGTCGCATCGCCCGACGGCACGCCGATCGTCTGGACATCGGTGGCGACGGAGCCGAAGGAGCCCCAGTTCAGCGCGCGGTCGAAGTGCTCGCCGATGATGTGGAAGTGCGACGTCAGGTTCGGTCCGCCGACCGTGAAGAAGATGCGCACGGTCTCGCCCACGTTCGACGTCAGCGCGCGGTCGCCCAGGAGCGCGCCCATCGCGCCGTTGAAGACCACGTACGTCGGCCGCTCGTCCGCCATGCGGTCGAGGTCGAAGTCCGCCATGCCCGGGGTGCCGGCCTTCGCGGTGGTGTAGAGCTCGTTCTGACCGATGTAGTACTCGCGGTCGACCGGCGGCAGGCCCTCGGCCGGCTCGACGAGGATCGCGCCGTACATCCCGTTCGAGATGTGCAGGTCGATCGGTGCCGTCGCGCAGTGGTAGAGGAAAACGCCGGGGTGCAGCGCCTTGAAGCGGAACGCCTTGGTCTCGCCGGGCGCGACGCTCGTCAGCACGGCACCGCCGCCCGGCCCCGTGACGGCGTGCAGGTCGATGTTGTGGGACATCTGGCTGCCCGTCGGGTTGCTCAACGTGAGCTCGACGTCATCGCCTTCGCGGCAGCGGATCATCGGGCCGGGAATCGTTCCGCCGAAGGTCCAGAACCTGTAGCCGGCGCCGTCGGCGAGCTTCGCCTCGACCTCCTTCACCTCGAGGTTGACCTTCACGGTCTCGCTCGTCTTGCGGGTGATCGGGGCCGGGACGGTCGGGTTCGGCAGGTACTGGAGGTCGACCGCCTGGTTCGCCACGGTCTGCGCGGCCGCGGCGGTCGGGACGGGCGTCGCGGGCTGCGAGCGGTCGTACATCGCCTGGAGCGCGGAGTCGCGCGCGGCCTGCGAGTCGTTGCTCGCGCAGGCGACGCCGAGGGCGCCCGCAGCCGGCACGGCGAGCCCGACGGCAGCCATCTTCTGCAGGAGCGAGCGGCGCGGGATTGGAGTGTTGGCTGCTGGCATTGGTGGTCTCCCTCCGTGTCGAGTGCGAAGCGTTCGCCTCAACATCAATCTTCGGACTTAACGTTCTCGAAGTTACTGGCCGACCGGGAGCGTCACACCGGCCGAACGTCCTGACGCGTTCGGCCATTCGGCCTACGCGACGGCCGCCCGTGCTCAACAGGGCGAGGAAGCGGGATGTCCGAAGACGGGGCGGGCGCTCTCGCCCGCCGCGCGGCGGAGCGCGCGGCCCGGCAGCGAAGAGCGCCGCCCGGGGAACTCCCCGGGCGGCGCCGAACGACGGCGCCGTGGCGGCCCGGCGCCGGGTTACGCGTGCAGCGGCGGCGCCGCGACACCGCCCGGAGGGGGCGCCTCCCGCAGCGCGGGAAGCGGCGCCCACGGGGTGCCCACGGCCGGCAGGACCCAGCGGTCCATGCCGATGTATCCCGCGACCTTCCAGGCCAGCACGAGCAGCACGGCGAGGATGAAGAGCACGGGGTTGGTGCTCGCCGAGCCGGCGAGCATGAAGTTGAAGTTCATGAACGCGCCGCTGATCGCGGCGATGCCGGTGAAGAGGCCGATGATCAGCGCCAGGCCGATCGCCGTCTCACCGTAGGCAACCACCTTGGCGAACCATTCGTACCACTGGTGGTCGAGCATGTACTGGATGAAGTTGTGGTACCAGCCGTAGTGGATGGACGTGGCTTCCGGCGCGACGATGCGCGTCCAGAATCCTTGCAGGGCCGACCCCCCGTTGTTCACCCAGCCGTCGCCGCTCACCTTGTGCCAGCCGGCGGAGAGCCACTGCCAGCCCAGGTACAGCCGCACGGCGGTCCACAGCGGAGCGGTCAACGTGTTGCCGAACGCGAAGCGGACGAACCCAGGGTCGGGCAGTTCGCGTTGCGTGCGAAGCGTGCGCAGCATGCTCATCGCGTCACCGCCATCCCGCCGGTCACACGCTCACCGACGAACCAGGCCACGACCACGGCGGCCGCGACCGGGAAGAAGCCCCAGATCGGGTCCCAGTTCTCCACGGCGACGACGGCAACCACGGCGACGGCGATCCACGCCGCGATGCCCCCGAGCGCCAGCAACAGATCGTTCGTCTGCATCTCGAGACCTCTCGTCCTTCCTCGGCCGCTCACGCACCGCCGGGTCCGAGACGAGGGCGGTTTGCCGGTGACGGCGTCGCGCGCCCTCTGAGCGAACCTGTCCCGACAGTAGTGACCGGGCCGGCGCACTCACATTTCCGTCCGTCATCCAGTCGGCGGGGCCTTCGTCGGCCAATTGCGCAACACGGCTGGTGACCTTCGTCCCGGCCAAGTCGGGCGGACCGCCCCTCTCCCCGCCGCCCATGGCCGCCCATCATGCTTGGTGATTTCACATGAAATCGCGGAGCCGCGGCGACCCCGTCGCGACGCCCCTGGAGGAGGTGCCCCATGCGTGTACTCATTGCGATCGACGGGAGCGCCGTCAGCGAGGAGGTGCTCGCCGCGGCGACTCACCTGCTGGACGTCGACGACGAGATCCACGTGCTGACCGTGACCAACCCCCGCGAGATCCACGAGACCATCTCGGAAGGCGCGTCGATCAGCCACATCGAGCACCGGAACATCGGCACCGTGGACGGGAACGTGCTCCCGTCGGAGATGGTGGTGCGCGACCCGGTGGAGTCGGCGACGCAGGCCGGCGAGCGCCTGCACGCCCAGCACCTGCGCGAGCTCGAGGCGTTCGTGCGCCGCGCCCTGCCCGACCGCCTGCACTGGCAGGCGCACGTCGTCGCCGGGAGCGACGCGGCCTCGAGCATCCTGCACGAGGCCGAGCAGCTGCAGGTTCACGGCATCGCGATGGGCACGCGCGGACGCGGCGGCATCGCGCACGCGCTGCTGGGCAGCGTCGCGGAGCACGTCCTGCGCCACGCCTCCGTCCCGGTGCTGATCGTGCGCCAGGGCATGCGTGTGCCCCGCTCGGCGCCCCCGACGCCGGTCACCACCGTCGCGAACGCGCGGAGCTAGCGAGACCGGGCCCACGCGTCGCGGCCGGCGTTGCCGCCGGCCGCATCGTCACGAAGGGATCTCCGATGTACATGATCGCGGTGGTCGTGCTCGGCGTGATGCTGATGGGTATCGTCGTCGGTGTCGGCTGGATCTCCAGCTGGGACGACCGGATGCGCGAGGAGCACCGCGGCCACTAGCCCGGCCGCCGCCCCCCGCCCGTCTCGACGGCAAGGAGCGTGCGTGTTTCAACGGGTCCTGTTCACGACCGACGGCTCGGCCCTCTCGCGCGCGGCACTGGAGCACGCGCTGCGGCTCGCCGGCCTCGCGGCCGGCGCCGTCCGCGTGCTCCAGGTCCGCGACGACGCGCTCCCGTCGGCACACCCCGACCTGGATGGCGACGCCATCCGACGCGCGCTGGAGCGCGCCGGGCTGACGCGCGTCGACTTCGTCACGCTCGACGGCGCTGCCGGCGCGACGATTGTCGCGGACGCTCGCGCCTGGAGCGCCGACGTCGTCGTGATGTCGACGCACGGTCGGTCGGGGCTATCGCGCGCCGTCATGGGGTCGGTCGCCGACGAGGTCGTGCGCACGCTGCGCGGCACGCCGATCCTGCTGCTGCGGCCGACCGTCGAGCAGGAGGAGCGCTTCGCCGGGCCCGACTGGCTCGACCGCGCCTCGCCGCTGCTCGCGGGCATCGCGCCCTACCGCCGCGTGCTCGTCGCGCTGGACGGCTCGGCGGTCGCCGCGCAGATACTCCCGCACGTCGCGCTCGCCGTGGACCCGGCCGTCGCGGCCATCGAACTGCTCATGGTGATCGACGGCGACCCGCACGCGACGGAGGACGTCGAATCGGCGACGAGCTTTGGGTCGCGCGAGACGAGCGCCTGGATCGAGCGCGGGACCGCGCGCCTGGAGGCGGCGCGGGCCGCGCTCGAGGCGAGCGGTGCGAGCCGCGTCACCGCGCGCATCCTTCCCGGCATCCCGGAACGGACCATCACCGCAGTCGCGCACTCGGAAGGCGCCGACCTGATTGCGATGGCGACGCACGGGCGCGCCGGGATCGCGCGCTCGCTGCTCGGCTCTGTGCCGGACTACGTGCTCCGGCACTGCCCCGGGCGTCCGCTCCTCGTGGTGCGCCCGGACCTCGCCGACCCGCGCTGACGCCACGCGGGGCGGACGCGGAACGAGGCCGGTGCGCCGGCCTCGTTGCCTCTCTCCTCGCCGGCGCGGATTCTAGAGCTTCGGGTGGCCGTGCTCCAGGCGCGGCGCGAGCGGGTGCTGCTGATCCTCGAGCTCCTCCGGCCGCTCGGACAGCGGCAGCGGCACGTCGTCGTGGCGCTCGAGCGCAGCCAGCTCGTCCGGCGTCGGCTCGACCCGGTGCGTGCCCGGGAAGATCGCCGTGACGCGCATCATCCGGTCGGTAAACGCGCGCAGCATCGTGCGCACCGCCTCGGCCCGCTCCGCGACACCAATCGCTCGCCCCCTTCCCGAAGACCGCTGCGCCGATCATGGCCGCGCGCGAGCCGCCCCGCGAGCGGCGATGGACACGCGCTCGTGATGACGAAGGTCGGTCGGCACCCGGCGTCCGCGGGCGGAGGATCGGAAAGTGTGAAGGGCGGTCGCATGCGAGCGACACCGCCGCCGCCCGGCGGCGTCCCCGCGCCCGCGCTCGTACGCGACGTGGGGTTCTGGGGCACGACGCTCTCCGGTGTCGGGCTGATCCTCGGCGCCGGGATCTACGTGCTGATCGCCGCCGCCGTGCAGCACGGCGGCAGCGCGGCGTGGGCGTCGTTCGTCGTGGCCGCGGTCGTCTGCGGCGCGACGGGGCTCTCATACGCGGAGCTTGCGTCAATGCACGCGCGCGCCGGTGCCAGCGCCTATTACGCGCAGGCGGCGTTCGGGCCGCGCTGGGGGCTGATCACCGGGTGGCTCAGCGTGACCGTGAGCGTGGTCGGCGCGGCCGCCGTCGCGATCGGATTCGCCGGCTACGCGTCGGGGCTCGCCGGCGGGCCGCCGGCCGCGTTCGCGCTGGCGCTGGTCGCGCTCGCTGCCGCCATCGCGATCGCCGGGGTGCGCGGGACGGTCGCGGTCGCCGGACTGCTCACGCTGGTCGAGGCCGGCGGTCTCGTCTTCGTGATCGTCGTGGGCGCACCGTACGTCGGGTCGCGTTCGCTGCTCGACGCGCCGGCGGGCGCCGGCGGCGTCCTCGCCGGCGCGGCGATCGTCTTCTTCGCGTTCCAGGGCTTCGAGCAGATGGCGACCTTCGCGGAGGAGACGCGCGACCCCGGCCGCACGCTCCCGCGCGCCATCCTCGCCGCGCTCGCCACGGCGACCGCGCTCTACCTGCTGGTCGCCGTGGCCGCCGTCTCGGTGCTCGACTGGCGCACCCTCGCCGGATCCGACGCGCCGCTCGCCGACATCGTCGCGCGCGCGGCCGGTGCACGCTGGGGCGACGTCATCGGCGTCGCCGCGCTGTTCGCGACCGGCAACACCGTGCTGATGCTGCTCGCGACCGGTGCGCGCATGCTCTACGGGATGGCGCGCAGCGGGCTGATGCCCCGCTGGCTCGGCGCCGTCCACCCGCGCCGCGCGACGCCGGTCGCCGCGATCCTCGCGGTCAGCGCCGCCGCCGCGACGTTCACGCTCGCCGGCCGCATCGATTTCGTCGCGGAGGTCACGAACTTCGGAGTGTTTGCGATCTTCGCGATCGTGAACGGCGCGTTGATCGCGCTGCGCGTCGCCGCGCCCGACGCACCCCGGCCGTTCCGGGTTGCCGGCGCGGTCGCGGGCATCCCGGTCGCGCCGGTGTTCGGCATCGCGACGTCGGTCACGCTCGCGCTCACGATGCAGCGCTCGGCGCTGCTCGTCGGCGCCGCGATCGTGGTCGCCGGATTCCTTCTCGCCGTCGCCGTCCGGCCGGGCGGCGAGCCGCGCGGCGTCGGCTCCGACGCGGCGGTCTAACGGGCCTTCAGCGCGTCGCGCACGGCCGGCTCGAACGCCTCCGCCTCGAGCACCAGCTCCTGGCACGTCCGCGGCTCCGCGATCACGTGCAGCGCGTCGATCCACGCGGTCGTCGCGGCGGACGCCTCCTGGAGCGCGTCGAGCTCGTCCCACGACGTGATCCAGCCGTGCCACCGTCCGCCATGGCCGACGCGGCCCAGCACGCGAAAGCCAAACCGGTAGCCGGGCGCGCGCTCCGCGTGCTCGAGCACGTGGTCGACGAGCTCGCCGGCCTCCGCCTCGTGACCCGGGGAGACGAGGAACAATCCGACTCGCATGAAGGGCATGGCTGCCTCCTCGCTGAAAAGCAGTGTCCCGCCGCCGCCGGGGCGCCGGCAGCGACCAACGTCCCGCGCGGAGCGGGACCGCCCGCCCGCGCGGCCACGGATGGGTCAGCCGGCGAGCGCGGCAAAGGTCTCGCGCGCGATCAGGCGCGCCTCGTCGACGGCGATCACGCAGACGAAGACCGGCGCGCCGTCGGCACCGATCATGCCCTCGCGCGTCGTCGCCGCGTTGCGTGCGGCATCGAGGCGGATCCCCGCCCACTCCAGCCCCGCGAGGATGCGCGCCCGCAGCTCGGGCGCGTGCTCGCCGATGCCGCCGCCGAACACCACCCCGTCGACGCCGCCGAGCGCGGCCGCGTACGCGCCGATCTGCTTGCGCACGCGGTAGCAGAACATCTCGAGCGCGAGCGCGGATGCGGCGTCGCCCTCGCGCTCCGCCGCGAGCAGCGTGCGGGCATCGCTCGACCGCCCGGAGACGCCGAGCAGGCCGGAGCGCTCGTTGAGCAGGTGCTCCACCGCGTCGGCCGACATCCCGGCGCGCCGGCCGAGCACGTTCACGAGCGACGGATCCACGTCGCCGGAGCGCGTCGCCATCATCAGCCCCTCGAGCGGGGTGAGGCCCATCGTGGTGTCGACGCTGCGCCCGCGGTCGATCGCGGCGGCCGACGCGCCGCCGCCGAGCTGCAGCGTGACGAGGCGCAGCGCGCCCGGCGCCCGCCCGGCGAGCGCGGAGGCGCGCTCCACCATGTCCTGGTGCGCGATGCCGTGGAAGCCGAAGCGATAGAGCGCGTGTCGGTCCGCGAGGTCGGCGGGGATCGCATAGCGCGCCGCGCGCGGGGGCATCGTGGCGTGGAACGTGGTGTCGAAGACGGCGAACTGCGGCACCCACGGGAGTGCCTCGCCGATCGCGTCGACGGCCGCGAGCGCGGGCGCGTTGTGCAGCGGCGCGAGGAGCGTGGCGTCGTCGAGCTGCGCGCGCGTGCGGGGATCGATGCGGGTGGTGCGGCGAAGCGCGGCGCCGCCGTGGACGACGCGATGGCCGACGGCGACCGGCGCCTCCGCGAGTGCGCCGTCGGTGCGAAGCGCGTCGAGGATCGCGTGCACGGCGCCGGCATGGCCGGTTCCGACGGCGGCGAGTGCGCGCGGCTCCTCGTCGCCGATCGCGATGCGGGGCGTCGCGCCGCCGCCCAGCCCCGTCGCCGCGCCGTGGAGCAGCGCGCGGGGCGCGGCGTCGCCGGCGTCTCCGGCATCGCCGGCGAAGAGCGTGAACTTCACCGACGTCGATCCGCAGTTGAGCACGAGCAACGGCGCGCCGGGCATGTCCGCTCACACCTCCCCACCGGGCGGGTCGCCGCTGGTCAGGCGCCGACGAGCGCTTTCGCCGGCGCGCCGGCCGCGACGCCGGATCCGAGGGTACGCAGGAACCCGGCGAGCCAGCGACCGGCCGTGTTCGACTCCACCGGCACGCGCATGCGTCGCCAGCGGTCGATGCGCTCGGCGCGCGGCATCGCGATCGCGTCCTGCATCGCCGCCTCGATCGAGGCAACGTTCGTCGCGCGCACCAGCAGCGCGCCGTCGAGCTCGACCGCGGCACCGCAGGTGTCGGAGAGGATGAGCACGCCGGGGTCCTCCGGTGGCTGCACGGCCACGAACTCCTTCGCGACGAGGTTCATGCCGTCCGCAAGTGACGTGACGACGCAAACGTCCGCGTCGCGCAGCGCCGCCGCGACGGCGTCGCGCGGCCGGTCGGCGTAGGTGAGGGACACGGGTACCTGCGGCGCGAAATCGAGGTTGATGCGGGCGGCGAGCGACTCCACGGCCGTGCGCTCGGCCCGGTACTCCGCGATCGTCTCGCGCGAGGGCGCCGCCCACTGCACGAAGCGCGTCGAGAGGGCGCGCGCCGGCTCGCGCTGCAAGAACTGCTCGTACGCCACGAGGCGCCAGGGGATGCCCTTGGTGTAGTCGAGCCGGTCCACGCCGAAGAAGACGCGGCGACCGGCGACCGTACGGTCGCCTGCCGGGGGGCCGGTCGCCGGGGAGGGACCGGCGAGCGCCGGGCGAGCGGCGGGTCGCAGGCGACCGGCGCCCTGGCCGGGCGCCGCCTGGAACGCGCTGAGCGGTGCGGCGTGATCGGCGGCGAAGGTGTCGCCCGGGTGCAGCGCCGCCATCGCACGGACGGCGTCGGGATCGATCCCAATCGGGTGCGCCTGCACGCGCGTCGCGGCGTCGCCGCCCACGATGGCGGCGAGCCGGTCCGCGTCTCCGGGCGTCTGCACGCCGACAAGGTCGTAGGCGTCGAAGAGCCCCGCGATGTCGCCGGCATGCGGCAAATCGGCCCAGCCGGCAGGCGGCGGGACGGGGATGTGGTGGAAGTAGCCGATGCGGCCCCCCCAGCCAAGGCGGCGGAGCTCCGTGCCCAGCGGCACCAGGTGATAGTCCTGCACGAACACGAGGTCCTGCGGCTGCAGCTGCGACGCGAGGCGCCCGGCGAACCGTCGGTTCACGCCGCGCCAGACCTGGTACTCGACCTCCTCGCCCGCATGGGCGCGGTGCTTGAGATCGTGCAGCACCGGCCACAGGGTGCGGTTCGCGAAGCCCTCGTAGTAGCGGCTCACCTCTTCGGCGGTGAGGTCGAAGGTCAGGTAATCGACGCCGGCCTCGTGCACGGCGTGCGAGCGCGCGTCGGTGCTCCCCGTGCGGCCACTCCACCCGAACCAGAGGCCGCCTGCGGCGCGCAGCGCGGGGAGCAGCGCGGAGACGAGCCCGCCTGCGGTGGCGGCGCCGTTGCCCGGCGCCGGGACGCGATTCGACACGACGACGAGCCGGCCCGCCCGCGGCGGGATCGAGACGGCACGCGCGACGGGACTCCCGTGTGCGCGGGTGGTCGGTGCGAGCCCTGGAGCGGTCAACGCTGCGCAGTCGTGGCCGCGTCGTCGTGACGGTGGCGGTGCGCGATGAGCTGCGCCACGCCGTACTCATATCCGCACAGCACGCAGATTACGTTCGCGCCGTCGTGCAAGAGCCGCGCCGCGCAGCGAGGGCAGACGAGCGTGCCCCCTCGCTCACACGGGACCTGCACTTCTCTGCCGGATAGGGCGGCGGTCGTTGTCATCGTGGGCTCCTCTGCGCTCCCGGCCGTACAGCGAGAGGATGCCCGAGCCCTGATCTGGACCGCACTGCAGAACGTCACCGGTCGTCCGGTCGATCGTCACGGGTCCGGGCCGCGGATCCGGGACCATTGACCGGGCGCGGGACGAAGGTCACACGCGCGACAGTACGAAGCGACGTGCCCCGGGTCGCCCCGCCGGCCGAACATCGCGCTCCGACCGGTTCGCCGCCCCGCTCCTGCGGGAAGCCGGCCCGCGTGGAGGAGGATTTCGCGATGACGACTGACGTGCAGGTGTCGACGGAGACGCGCGCGACCGCCACCGGCGCGTGCGTGCACCACTGGGTGATCGATGCGCCGGTGTCGATGGTCAGCACGGGCCGCTGCGTGAACTGCGGCACGCAGCGCGAGTTCAGCAACCGCTACGTCGAGCCGGAGCCCGGCCACCGACAGCCGTTCCCCCGCTTCCGGGACCCGGCCAGCGACGGAGAGTAGCAGGCCGCAGCGGCTGCTCCGCAGCGATCTCGGGAAGGGTCGGACTACGCGACGGGCGGCGCCGCTGCGACGGGGACGCGCATCGCGACCGATGTCCCCTGGCCGGGGGCGCTCTCGATGGCGAGCCGCCCGCCGGCGGCGCGCGCGCGCAGGTGCATGTTCTGCAGCCCGAAGTGTCCCTCGGGGCCGGCCTCGGCGGCGTCGAATCCGACGCCGTCATCCGTGATCGCCAGGCACAGCTCGCCGTCGGCGGAGCGCAATGAGATCGACACGCCGGTCGCCCGGGCGTGGCGCCGGACGTTCGAGAGCGCCTCGCGCACCACGTGGAACATCGCCAGCGCCCGCTCGTCGGCCGGCTCCGCGTCGCCGAGGTCGATCTCCATCGTCGTCGGGATCCCGGAGCTCAGCTCGAACAGCCGCGCCACGTCGGAGAGCGACGTCGTGAGGTCGCCGGTGAAGCGCACGGGGCGCAGATCCATGACGTACCGGCGGATGTCCGCGATCGCGTTCGCCAGCTCGTCGATCGCCTCCTCGATGCGCTCGCGTGCCTCCGGGTGGCCGTCGCCGAGGTGACTGTTCGCCTGCCGCAGGCTGAGCCCGACGCCGTAGATCGACTGCATCACGCCGTCATGGAGGTCGGCCGCGATGCGCTCGCGTTCGCGCTGCATCTCGGCGTCGGCCAGCAGCAGGCGGCGCTCCTCCTCGACACGGATGCGTTCGGTGGTGTCGCGGCCGATGCCCTCGAAGGCGACGATGCGCCCGCCGGCATCACGGATCGGCCGGATGCGGTGTTCGAGCCAGACCGGCACGCCATCGCCATCGAGGAAGCGCACGGTCACGGGCGTCGTGAACGAACCCGGGTCGGCGAGCATCTGCGCGCCGATGTCGCGGTCGCCCGGATGGATCACCTGCAGCAGGAGATCGGGACGCGCGTAGAACTCGTCGGGCGAGTGCCCCGTGAAGCGCACCGCCGGGCTGATGTATTCGACGCGGGGCGGGCCCGGCGCGACGGCCACGCGATAGATGACGTCCTCGGCGTTCTCGGCGAGGAGGCGGTAGCGCTCCTCGCTCGCCTGCAGCGCCTGCTGCGTGTGACGGCGCTGGGTGACGTCGCGCACGATCGCGGTGACGAACACGCCGTGCTCGGTCTCGAGCGGGCTGAGGCTGATCTCGACGGGGAACTCGCTACCGTCCTTGCGCCGGCCGACGAGGTCGAGCCCGCTGCCCATCGGGCGCCGGCGCGCCGCCGACTGGAACTCGGCGCGATGCCGGACGTGCACCTGGCGCAGCGAATCCGGCAGCAGCATCTCGACACGCTGGCCGATGATCTCGGCGCGCGCGTAGCCGAAGAGCCGCTCCATCTGCTCGTTGACGTAGATGACGATGCCGCGGTCATCGACCACGGTGACGCCGTCGGGCGCCGCGTCGAGCAGCATGGTGAAGGCGTCGGGCCCGATACGATCCATGTGCGCCCTCACCCGGCGGTGGCCCACCCCACCTCACGGCCCTCAGCCCGCTCCGCCGCTGCTGAGCGTCATCCAGCGTCCCACATATCAGAAGCCGGTGCGAGTTTTCTCGGGGAACGGGTGCGGACGAAGGTCACGCCGCGCGCCGCACGTATGCCTCTAAGCGCGCGGCGGATCGCAGCGCACACTCGGGTGAGGACCGGGCGCGCGGCGGCCCGTGCCGGCCCGCGACATCGAGCGGATAGATTGATCGGAGCCAGGACCATGAGCGACATCACCCTGCGTTCGCCGTTCGCCGACCTGAACACGCGGCTGGGCCGCCTCTTCGACGACTCCTGGGTGCGCACGCTGCTGCCTGCCGAGTTCGAGGACGGCGCGCTCGCCGTCGACGTCGCGGAAAACGACCGCGAGGTCACCGTGCGGGCGTCGGTCCCCGGCTACAAGCAGGAGGAGATTGAGGTGCAGGTCGATGCCGGCATCCTCTCGATCAAGGCGCACCACGAGGAAGAGAAAGAAGAGCAGGGCGAGCGGTACTACCGTCGGGAGCGCTTCTCGGGCGCCCTGAACCGCCGCCTCGCGCTGCCGGGGGTGGTCGACGGCGGCGCCGACGTCCAGGCCGAACTGGACAAGGGTGTGCTGACGATCCACATTCCGAAGTCCGAGAAGGCGATGCCCAAGAAGATCGAGATCAAGACCGCGTCGTAACGCCACGCGGTCCGTGGAGGTGACGTGTACCGCAAAGCGCTGCTCCCGGTCGACGGCTCGGCACTCTCCGCCGACGCGATCGCACAGGTCGCGAAGGTCCTGCCCGCCGGCGAGGGCGAGGTGCTGGTGATCGAAGTCGTGGACAGCGTCTCGCGCATCCTCGCGCAGACGACGCCCGCCGGCTTCGCGCTCAACGGCATCGGCGTGAACCCGGACGTCGTACAGGAAGTCGTCGAGGGGCAGCACGGGGCGGCGGCCGAGGATCTCGCGCTCGCGCGTGAGCGCCTCGAGCGCGCCGGCGTGGCGAAGGTCACGACGAAGGTCGTCGAGGGCGCGCCGGGTCCGGCGATCGTCGACGCGGCGCACGCGGAGGGCTGCGACGTCGTCGTGATGGCGACGCACGGCCGGTCCGGCCTGACGCGCACGGTCCTCGGCTCGGTCGCCGACCACGTGGTCCGTCACCTCCACGGCATTCCCGTGCTGCTGATCCACCCCGAGGGCGAGGCCGCGCAGCGGTAGGCGGCGCTTCGACCGGGGGTGGCGCAGGCCACAGAGACGGCGTGCCGCCGGTTCCGCTCCCGGCGGCACGGCCGTCGGACCACCCGGAAGAAGGACGACCCATGTACCGCCACATCCTGCTCGCCGTCGACGGCTCCCCGCTCGCGCGCACGGCCATCCCGCACGCCGCGCAGATCGCCGGGCCCGAGGCCGTCGTCGACCTCGTCCAGGTCATTCCGACGCGCGAGGCGCTGCGGCGCGACCTCCAGGCGTCGGCGTACGAGTTCACGCTCGGCGGCCAGCGGTCGCTCGAGGAGCTCGTCGACAGCACGCACTTCATGCAGCGCGACGAGGCTGCCGCGAACCTGGAGGCGGCGCGCCGCGCGCTGGCCGCCGCCGGCGTGACCGTCGCGCGCGCCGACGTGCGCGAGGGGCTGGCCGGCAACGAGATCCTCGACGCGGCCGCGGAGCGCGGCGCCGAGGTGATCGTGATGGCGACGCGCGGGCACTCGGGGCTCGGCCGCGAAGTGCTGGGGTCGGTCGCCGAGTACGTGCTCCGGCATGCCGGCGCCGCCGCCGTGCTGCTCGCGGGCCCGCGCGCCGTCCCCAATCCACCGGCGATGCGCTCCACGTCGGCGACGGCCGGCCCGGTCGCGAGCTGACGCCGACGCGCGTCGTCCGGGGAAGGTCGATGCCGGCATGACGGACGACCGCGAGCCGATCCTGCTGCGCGACGGCGCGAGCGCCTGGGTGCGCGCCGCGGTGCCGGCCGACGCGCACGCGATCGCCGCCCTGCCCTGGACCGCTGCCCGCCGCGACGACGTCGCGCGCCTGGCGGCGGTCTCCGTCGTGACCCGCGACGCGCCGGGCGGCGAGGCGATCCTCGGGGCGGCGGGCTACCTCGCCGCGGCGGTCGGCGCGTGCGACGCCGCCGGCCCGGTCGCGCGCGCGATGTTCGCGGTGCGCGCAGACGAGCTCGGACGCGGCATCGGCACGCTGCTCCTCCAGCACGTCGCCGAGCGTGCGCACGCAGCCGGCATCGCGGCGCTGACCGCGGTCGCGGCATCCGACGACGCCCGCGCGCAGGACGTGCTGCGCAGCAGCGGCCTCGTGATCGCCGAGGAGGCGACGCCCGGCGGGCTCGCGTTCACGATCACCACCAACCCCGACGCGCACGGCCTCGCCCGCTTCGACGAGCGCGAGCGCGCGGCCACCGCCGCCTCGCTCGTCCCGCTGTTCCGCCCGCGCTCCGTCGCCGTCGTCGGCGCGTCGCGCACGCCGGGCGCGATCGGCCGCGTCGTGCTCGACCGGCTCGTTGCCGGCGGCTTCGCGGGCCCCGTCTATCCCGTGAACCCGTCCGCGCTCTCGATCGGCGCGATCCGCGCCTACCCCTCGGTGGACGCGATCCCCGACCCCGTCGACCTCGCGGTGATCGCCGTGCCCCCGAGCGCCGTGCCGGCTGCCGTCGACGCGTGCGCCACACACGGGGTGCGCGCGCTGATCGTGCTCACCGCCGGCTTCGCCGAGACGGGCGACCCCGGGCGTGCGGCGCAGGCGGCGCTCGTCGCGCGCGTGCGCGGACATGGCATGCGCATGGTCGGCCCCAACTGCCTCGGCGTGTTCAACACCAACCCCGCCGTCCGCCTCAACGCCACCTTCGGCCGCGGCCTGCCGCCGCGCGGCGGCGTCGCGATGTCGTCGCAGAGCGGCGCGATGGGCCTCGCCATCGCCGACTACGCGACGCGGCTCGGCATCGGGCTGTCGTCGTTCGTCAGCGTCGGCAACAAGGCCGACGTCTCCGGCAACGACCTGCTGCAGTACTGGGAGGCCGACCCGGACACGAACGTGATCGCCCTCTACCTGGAGTCGTTCGGCAACCCGCGGAAGTTCGCGCGCATCGCACGGCGCGTCGGCCGGACGAAGCCGATCCTCGCCGTGAAGAGCGGGCGCAGCGCCGCCGGTTCGCGCGCCGCGCGCTCGCACACCGCCGCGCTCGCCGGCTCCGATGTCGCTGCCGACGCGCTCTTCCGCCAGGCCGGCATCATTCGCCTCGACACGCTCGAGGAGCTGTTCGACGTCGCATCCCTGCTGACGAACCAGCCTCCGCCGCGCGGGCCGCGCGTCGCGGTGATCACGAACGCCGGCGGCCCGGGCATCCTCTGCGCCGACGCCTGCGAAGCGAACGGGCTCACGCTGCCCTCGCTCGCCGGTGCCACGACCGACGCCCTCCGCGTGGCGCTGCCGCCGACCGCCGGCCTCGGCAACCCCGTCGACATGATCGCCTCCGCCACGCCCGCTCAGTACGAAACCGTCGCGCGCACGGTCCTCGCCGACGACGCCGTCGACGCCCTCATCGCGATCTACATCCCGGTCTCGGGCGGCCCCGCCGACGACTATGCGCGCGCGCTCCATCGCGGCGTCGCGCAGGCGCCCGGCGGGGTCGGGGCGAAACCCGTGCTCGCGTGCTTTATGTCTCCCGATGACGCGCCCGGCCCCCTGCGCGGCGCGACCGACGACCCTCGCCCCATTCCCGCCTACCGCTTCCCCGAGGCACCCGCGCGCGCGCTCGGGCACGCCGTCCGCTACGAAGAGTGGCGCCGCCGCGACCCCGGGGTGGTCCGCGTGCCGACCGGCGTCGATGCCGCCGCCGCGCGCGCCGCGATCGACGATGCCCGCGCGGCCACCGGCGCGTCGCCGTGGCTGGCCCCCGACCGGGTCGCGCGGCTGCTCGGCGCCGCCGGGCTCGCCCTCCCCTCCTTCCGCATCGCCCCGACGCCGGAAGCGGCCGCGGAGGCCGCGGTCGCGGTCGGCTTCCCGGTCGCGGTGAAGGTCGTGTCCACCGCGATCGTGCACAAGTCCGACGTCGGCGGCGTGGCGCTGGCGCTCGCGGACGCCGCTGCGGTGCGCTCCGCGTGCGAGCGCATGGCGGGGCTCGAGGGTGTGAGCGGCTACCTCGTGCAGCGCATGGTGCCGGGCGGGATCGAGGTGATGGTCGGCGTCACGGTCGACCCCACCTTCGGGCCACTGGTCGGGTTCGGGCTCGGCGGGACGACCGTGGAGGTGCTGCGCGACGTCGCCTTCCGCCTCACGCCACTGACCGACGTCGACGCGGCAGAGCAGGTGCGCGCGATCCGCGGCTTCCCGCTGCTGGACGGCTACCGGGGCGCGCCGCCGGCCGACGTCGCGGCCGTCGAGGACCTGCTGCTGCGCACGGCGTGGCTCACCGGGGTCGCACCCGAGATCGCCGAGATGGATCTCAACCCCGTGCGCGTGTTCCCGCGCGGCAACGGACTCGCCATCGTCGACGCACGCATCGCGATCGCCCGCGGCGACGGCGGATAGAGCCCGCGATCCAGGAACCAGCGTCGGTCGCGGGCAGACGCCGCACGGAATCGGCGGCATGCTGCCGCCGCTTGACGCGGGGCCCGGGCACCCGGCGCCGTCAGGCGATCAGGTGCCGCGCCGCGAGCACGTCGGCGCGCGGGTGCAGGAACTCGCGACGCATCCCGAGCGACTCGTCGGTGATGCGGATCGATTCCGCGCCATCGCGCACCCGGCCGGCGAGCGCGCGCACCGCGTCGATGTTCTCCGGCACGACGATCGCCTCGTTGTCGACCTGATACGTGTAGTACGCCTCGGAGCCGTCGACGCTGAGGATGTCCTGCCAGAGCGCCACCTCCCACATGTCGCCGCGCGGGCGGCCGAGGTCGCGCATCAGCTCCTGCGTGCTGTTGAGCGCGACGATGCCTTCGCTCTCGCGCACGAACGCGATGCGCGGCGCGCGGCGGAAGGCGTCGAGCACCTCGTCGCGGCTCGCCGGCCGCGCGAGGTCGACGAACCAGTAGTGAATGTGCCCGTGCGTGTGCGCGGCCTTCGCCGCGATCGTCACGAGGTCGAGGTCGGGGATGACGGAGCGCGCGTCGGGTCCCTGGTGGCTGGGGATGTGCCGCTCGGGGACCACGGTGTCCATGATGCCGCTGTGGTCGGACTCCCACGGATTGGTCGCGCGCCGGACGAGCACGCCGCGCGCGCGGCGCAGCAGTCCGGCGTCGCGGAGCGCGCCGAGCGTGCGCACGATGCTCGTCGTGTTGCACGACACCACGCGCGTCGTCTCGCGCCCGACCGCCGTCTCGTAGTTCGCCTGCGCAACGAACGAGTGGCCCGTCAGCTCGTGCGGCTCGCCGCCCTGGAACACCGCCTTCACGCCGGCCGCGCGATAGAGGTCGAGGTTGCGCGACGCGACGCCCTTCGGGGTGCAGTCGACGATCACGTCGCTCACGGAGACGAGCGCGTCGACGGTGCCGGCGACGGGCACGCCCGCGTTGTGGAAGTCCGGCAGTCGGGCCGGGTCAGCGACGAACACCGGCAGGTCGAGCGTGACTGCGGTCTCCACGCGGTAGTCGGGTGTGACGTCGGCCACGCCCATGAGCTCCATGTCCGGCTGCAGGCGGACGGCGTCCGCCACGCGCTTGCCGATCACCCCGTACCCGTTGATGCCGACCCGAATCCGCTCGGCCATGACGTGCCTCCATGCTCGCCCGCGCGGCGCGCAGGCGTCTCTGCATCGAGGCTGCCGCCGCGGCCCGAGGCCGCACAGGGGCGATGGTGCCGCATCGAGGGGGACGAAGGGGAACGTCCGTCGCCGTCGCCCCGCCCCACAGCGGCGGCAGACATGCCGCCGACAGATCGCGGGGGGGCCGCCCGCGGCCGCGTCGGCGGCATGTCTGCCGCCGCTTAGGTCAGGACGTGCGCGGCCCACGGCTCGAGCGTGAGCGACACCGTGAGCGCCGGCTGCGCGACCGCGCGTGCCGGCGGGTCGGCCAGGCGTTCCGTCAGCTCGAGCGCCGCTGCCGGCGCCGGCGCCGGCAGCACGAGTCGGCAGCTCGCCGGCGCGTTGGCGTAGTTCACGGCCACCACGAGCGCGCTGCCATTCGCCTGCCACGACCACGCGAGCACGTGGCCCTCGTTGCCCCACGCGCCGTTGGCCACCACGTCAACGGGGTGCCACACGCCCTCGCGCAGCACCGGGTCGCGCGCCGCGGAGAGCAGCCGGTCGTAGAAGGCCGCCGTCGCGGCATCGACAGGCTCGTCGGGCTCGCGCAGGAGCTGCACGGGGATACGGGCGCGGCGGCCCTCGCGCTGGCCGTCATGGATGAGGCGGAGACCGGGGAGTGTCGCCGCCACCGTCGCGGCGGCGCGCCCCTTCGCCGGGCCGAACGCCGTCGCCGCGCGGTCCTCGTCGTGGTTCTCGATGAAGCGCACGCCGTGATCGCCCAGCCCGTGCTCCGGGCGCCAGCCGCGCAGCGCCGCGACGTCGTCGTGGCGCAGGCGGTCGTAGAGCGTCTTGTCGTAGACGTAGTCGAAGCCGAGCTCGAGCAGGCGCGCCTCGAGCCCCCAGTACGCCTCGGCGATGAAGAGGAAGTCGGGGTAGCGCGCCTTCACCGCCCCGATCGCGGTCGCCCAGAACTCCGTCGACGGCATGCCGAGCTGGCCGATGACCGGGCCCCATACGTCGCCGAAGACGTCGTTCAGCGCGAGCATCGCCATGTCGCAGCGCACGCCGTCGGCCTGGCCGGCGATCGCGAGCAGCTGCTCGACCTGCGCGGCGCGCAGGCCGGGGTGCGCGTAGTTGAGCTGTGCCGTGTCGCTCCAGGGAGCGAAGTTCGGGTCGCGGCCGTGGGCGACCAGCACGCCGTCGGGAGTGCGGAAGAACCAGCCCGGGTGCGCCTCCGCGACCGCAGCCGCCGGACGCACGCAGAAGTCGGCCTGACCGCGCGTCCAGGGGTGATCGCGCGCGACGTGGTTCGGGACGAAGTCGAGCACGAGGCCCAGGCCGCGCGTGCGCAGCCGCTCGCGGAGCACCGACAGGTCGCCGGGCACGCCCAGCGCGGCGTCGAGCGTGTAGTCGGCCACCGCGTACGGGGAGCCGGCGACGTCCGTCTCGCGCCAGCCCGGCAGCGCGGCGTCGAACGCGCGGCGCAGGTCGCCGTTCGCCAGCGCCTCGGCGCGCGAGGCGTCGCTGCGCTGCCAGACGCCCATCAGCCACACCATGTCGAACGCGCCGGCGACGCCGTCCCAGTGCGCGCCGGGGACGTCGAGCAGCGTGCCGCCGGGGCCGCATGCGCGGCGCGCCAGCAGGCGCGCGTTCGTCTCGAGGACCACGGGGTGCGCTGGCGCGCGCATCGACTCGCTCCCGGTCTCCGGCCGCGGCGGACGCCGCGCAGTGCTGGGCGCGCGGCGCCACGGTCGCGCCGACGCGCTGCCCGTCACGGTAGCGGGGAGCACCTCAGCGCGCCGTACCCGCGCCCCTGAAAAAGTCCCAGGGAAACACCTGACGTTCACCCCTGCGCAACCGTGACCGCGCGCCGCATGGTCAGCGTGGAGCGGTGGAAGGCGGAGCGCAATGCGACGACTACGCTCGGGGCGCGACGTGCGGGTGCTGGTGGTCGACGGCGACACGCTGCGCGGGCTGATCGAGGCTGCCGCCCACACGAAGGTCGTCAGCACGGCGTCGAACCTGTACGACGCGCTCTTCGCCCTGAAGCGGACGGGCCACGACGTGGTCGCGGTCGACGTGGAGCGCGTGGGGGCCTCGCCGGTGGACGCCACGCACGCGCTGCGCGGCCGGTCGCCGGGCAGCCACGTCATCCTCTTCGAGGCCGACCGCGATGAGGACACGCTGATCGACCTGATCGTCGCCGGCGCGGCCGCGTACCTGCCGCCCGACCTGCCGCCGGCGGAGCTGCACGGGCTGCTCAAGTGCGTCGCTCACGACGGGGTGGCCCTGGACCCGTGGGCGGCGAGCGTCCTCCTCCGGCGGTTCGGGCAGGGCACGGTGGAGAGTGCGACCGGGGTGCTGACGGCGGTCGAGGTGTCGTTGCTGCGGCGGCTGGCCGCGGCGCCCAGCCAGGGCACGACGGACGAGACCGCCGCCGCGCTCGCGGCGAGCGCCTGCGCCAGGGTGCGCGACGCGGCGTTCATCTGCGCCTGACCCGGCCCACCCGCCACAGCGAAGGGTGGTGACACGTGTTCCGACAGATCCTGGTTCCCCTGGACGGCTCCGAGTACTCCGAGCGCGCGCTCGGCTACGCGACCGACCTCGCGAAGGCGACAGGCGCCGCCGTGCGGCTGCTCGCCGTCGTGCTGCGGCCAGAGGTTCCCGGCGAGCCGCGCGTGGAGCGGCTCGACGAACAGAGCCGCGAGCGCGCGGAGCGTTACCTCGACGCGCACGCGGCGCGCGTGCGCGCGAACGGCGTCGCCGCGGTGACGACCGAGGTGCGCCTCGGCGAAGCCGCGAGCGCGATCGCCGACACCGCGGGCGAGCGCAGCGCCGACCTCGTCGTGATGAGCACCCACGGGCTCGGCGCGCGCGGCCGGTACGCGCTCGGCAGCGTGGCGATGAAGGTGCTGATGAGCGCGCCGTGCCCGGTGTTCATGGTGCGCATCCCTGAGGAGACGGGTACCGCCCGTCGCGCGGCCTGAAGTCGCGGCCCCGCGGCGCGCGCGGTGACGCAGCGCTCCGCGCCCCGAGGTGGCCGCACCGGCCCGGTGGCGCGCGCCGCTCGCGGTGCCCCGCCGGGGCGCCGCCTCGACCGCGGGTCGAGCAGATCGTGCGAGCGCGGATAGACTCGGACGGCCGGCCGCACGATGCTGCCCCCGCGCCGCGTGCGCGCGGGAGCGAGCGGCAGCGGCCGCACGCACGACCCGGGCACGATCGCCGGCGAGCACCTCGTCGCACACGAGCCCGCGCGCGGCACGCACCGGGCTGCGGCCGATCCTCGGCGCGCGGTCGACGACGGCCACCCGGCGGAACGCGCGCCGGCCGCTCTGCCGGCGGCGGCGCGCCGGCAAAGCGAGGCCCCGAGTGCAGCACACGACCCCCGATCGCCCGCTCCGCTACGGCGTGGTCGGCGCCGGCATGATGGGGCGCGAGCACCTGCAGAACCTCGCGGTGCTCGACGGCGTGCAGGCCGTCGCGATCGCCGACCCCCACGGCCCGTCGCGCGAACTGGCGCTCGCCACGAGCCCCGGGCTCGACGCCTATGCCGACGCGGCTGCGCTGTTCGCGCGCGACGACCTCGATGCCGTCGTGATCGCCACCCCCAACCACACGCACCGCGACGTCCTCCGCCTGGCGGCGACGAGCCGCGCGCATCTCATGATCGAAAAGCCGCTCTGCACCACCGTCGACGACTGCCGTGAGGTGATCGCGATGCTCGAGGACCGCCCCGCGCTCGCGTGGGTCGGCATGGAGTACCGCTACGCGCCGCCGGTGGCGCGGCTCGTCGACGAGGTGCGCGACGGCGCCGTCGGTTCGCTGCGCATGCTCGCGATCCGCGAGCATCGCTTCCCGTTCCTGCGCAAGGTCGGCGACTGGAACCGCTTCTCGCGGAACACCGGCGGCACGCTCGTCGAAAAGTGCTGCCATTTCTTCGACCTGATGCGGCTGATCGTGGGCGGCCGCGTCGACCGCGTATACGCGTCGGGCGCGCAGGACGTGAACCACCGCGACGAGCGGTACGGCGGCCAGGCGCCGGACATCCTCGACAACGCCTACGTGATCGTCGACTTCGACGGCGGCGCCCGGGCGATGCTCGACCTCTGCATGTTCGCCGAGCAGTCCGAGAACCAGACCGAGATCGCCGCGACGGGCGACGACGGCAAGGTGGAGGTGCGCACGCCGGAGTCCGTGCTCGTCATCGGGCGGCGGGTGCGGCCGACCCCACCCGACGTGCGTCGCGACGCGGCGCGCATCGAGCGCATTCCCGTGCCGGTCGACGAGACCGCGCTCGCGGCCGGCACGCACCACGGAGCGACGTACTACGAGCACGTCGCCTTCCGCGACGCCATTCGCGCCGGCACGGCACCGGCGGTCACACTCGAGGATGGGCTGCTCGCGGTCGCCATCGGCGCGGCCGCCGAGCGCTCGATCGCGGAGCGACGTCCCGTCCGCATGGAGGAGTTCGGGCTCTAATCCTGCCCCGCCGCGCCCCGTCCCGCCCCGCGCGCCGGCGCGGGCGCGTCGCCGCTATAGTGCAGCGATGCTGGACGCGCGCGCCTCCCTCTACCGCAAGGCCCCGGCGTTCGAGTCGCCGGACTTCCGCCTGCTCTTCCTCACCGGCCTCTTCACGTCCGTCTCGCGCTGGGCACTGATGCTGGCACGCGGGTGGCTCGTCTTCACGCTCACCGACTCGTCGTTCGCGGTCGGCGTCGTCACCTTCGCGTCGATGGTGCAGTTCATCATCGTGGGACCGTTCGCCGGCGCGATCGCCGACCGCATCGACCGCCGCCGCATGGCGCTCGCCGGTGCGGCGCTGCTGCTGCTCTCGGCGGCGACGCTCGCGTTCCTCACGCTCGCCGGCATCGTGCAGGTGTGGGAGATCGTCGCGCTCGCCGCCGTCGACGGGATCTCGGTCGCGACCTCGCAGCCCGCGCTGCAGTCGATGGTGCCGAACGTGGTGCCGCGCGAGCAGCTGCTCAACGCGGTGTCGCTCAACGGCGTGACGCGGAACGGGTCGCGGCTGATCGGGCCGCTGCTCGGCGGCGTGCTGCTCGCGACGCTCGGTGCCGGGTCGGTCTTCGTGCTGTCGGCGGCGGTAATGACCGGCGCGCTGGCGTCGCTGTGGGGGATCCGGCTGCGCTCAACGCCGCGCGCGGCAGCCGCGGGGACGTCCGTTGCGGCCGCGAGCCATCCCCTGCGGGAGGTCATCGTCGACGTCGGCCGCGGCTTCGTGCACGTCGGCCGCGACATGCGGCTCGTGGTGGTGCTCGGGTGCATCGCCTTCCACTGCGGCTTCACGATGGCGTTCGACTCGATGCTGCCGCAACTGGCGGCGACGGTCGGCGGCGGGAGCCGGACGTTCAGCGCGATCGTGATGGGCGTGGGCGCCGGAGCGATCGTCGCGGTGGTGTGGGTGTCGATGGTGCGGCGCGGCCACGTCCAGGGCCGCGCGATGGCGCTCGCCGGGGTGGGCAGCGGGCTCGGCACGCTGGTGATGGGGCTCGCGACCACGCCGGCCGTCGCCGTCGCCGGCGCCGCGCTGGCCGGCGGCACGCAGGCCGCGTACATGGCGATCTCGCTGACGCTGATCCAGGACATCGTCCCCGACGAGATGCGCGGACGCGTGATGTCGATCTACATGATGCTGGCCGCCGGTCACATGGCGATGCTGAACCTGGCGTTCGGGCGCATGGCCGACATCATCGGCGTGCGGCCGCTGCTGATCGTGCCGGGGCTCGTGTGGATCGTGATCTTCGGCGCGGCCGCGCTCTCGCTCACCGAGCTGCGGCACGTGCTGCGGCGCGGCGAGTTCCGCGCCCTGCGCACGTTCGCCGAGGGCGTGCCGGACATGGCCTCCGGAGGGTCGTAGCGGCCCGGACCTACTCTTCCCCGAGCCCCCACGCGATGCCGTTGCGCAGCAGCGTGCGGAACCCTTCCGTGCCCCACGAGCCGATCAGGTCCAGCGGCGGCTTGCGGTCGGGCGAGACGCTCTCGTCCACGACTCGCTGCGAGTTCGTGGTGGGCGTGTGCTTGTGGCCGAGCGTGGTGTACGCGACGGCGCCCTCGCTGATGCGCCGCACGAAGGCGATCGCCCGTCGCGTGCCGCCGGGCAGCGTGGACGTGTCGCGCTCGTAGTAGAAGCCCGTGTCGCTGGGCACCGCGCCCCAGTCCGACGTCATCACCACCTCGGTCTGATCCGGCTTCGTCAGCTCGACCATGTACGGCTCGTCGATCGTCTCGAACGACTCCGGCAGCCCCTTCGTCAGCGGGTGCTTCGGGTCGTCGATGGCGACCGTGAACTTGCGGATCGGCGGGTGGTTGAGGAAGAAGCCGCCGAGCGTCTCGTGGTACGGCATCTTCACCATCGTGCGTCGGTTCGAGTCGGGCATGCGGGCGGCCTTGCCGCCGCTGCTGCCGTGCAGCGCGAGCCAGCGGCCGCCGGCCTCCACCCACTGGCGGAGCACGGTGTTCTGCTCGTCGTTCGCGAACGGCCCCGCGACGTAGGTGACGAGCAGCTTGCACTGCGGGAGCCACTTCTCGATGTCGGTGTAGTCGCCGGCGACGGTGGCGTGGACGTGCTCGCGCTCCTTGAGCTGCTCGAGGATGCGCAGCCGGGCGTAGTCGTGATCGTGCCCCGCGGGCTGGCCGGGCGGGAAGCCGCCGGCGATCACGTGTGCGCGGATTACCTCGGTCATGCTGCGCTCCCCTCCGGCGCGTCACGCGCGCGCTCGCCCACGCGCGACGCGGGCGGTCGCGGCGCGGTGCGTGCACCCTAGTCCGTGGAGCAGCGGCTGTGTAGCAGATGCGAGCGGCGCGCGACGGTGCTCACCGCCGGGCACATGGCGATGCTGAACGTGCGCAGTAGGCCGACCAGGTCCGCGCGTGCACGACCAGTGCCCGCAGCCGCTCGCGCTGACGCGCGCGGACGGCGCGCGGGCCTCCGCCTCCACGCGCTCTGCGTCCACGCCACGGCCGCTGCCCGCGTCAGCCGCGCTGTCAGCCGCGCGCCCCTCCCCGGGCGCCCGGTCAGCGCAGATCCACCAGCACGTCCGGCAGCGTCACCCGCACGTCGTAGCGGACGCGAATCGCCACCACGTCGTACGGCTGCACGACGAACGCGCTGGACACCCACGCCGGACCGCCGGGGATCCACGTCGTCCAGCGCCCGGACGCAGCGTCGTACCGCGCAACCGTGTCGATCGCCGGTCCGATCGCCGCAAACAGCTCGGAGACGTCGACCGGGCGCTGACCGCTCACAGAGAGCGCGTTGATCCCGGCGCGGAGCGTCGTCGCACGCTCGGACGGGCTGGAGTCGGCGAGCGACGTCAGGGTGAGCGTCTCGGGCTCGTAGACGCGCACCGCGACGACGTCGCCCTTCACCAGCCGGATGTCCGACGTCGGGCACCAGCCGACGGCGAGCCAGCCGACGCCCGGCGTGTATCGCCACATCTCCTCGAGCACCCCGCCGATCTCGGCGGCCAGGTCGGCCGTGCGCGTCCCGCTCGGCCCCGTGAACGTGAGGACGTTCCAGCCCTCCTGCAGGTCGAGGTGGCGCGTCGGCAGGTGGAAGAGACCGAACAGGCTGAGGTGCGACGTCGTGAAGGTCACGACGCCGTCCGGCGTCACGCTCGTCGGCAGCTCGATCCAGTGCTGCGTGACGTCATCCCAGCGCATCGCGCGTAGCGACGACGGGTCGACGTCGTTCAGGTCGACGCGGATCGAGAACGACACCGGCGGGTCGAACTGCGTGATGCTCTCGCCGGTCGCGGGATCGCTGACGCTGATCGCCAGCGCGCGGCCACCGATCGCGAGCAGGTTCCCCGTCGGGTGGTGGTACGGGTGCGGCAGCGCGCTCTCGAGCGCCGGGTCGTCGACGGCGATGTCCACCTGCGCGTGCCCGGCGACGGCCGCCGCGGGAACCTCGATCACGACGGAGCCATCCGACGACGCGGCGTGCAGGCGCCCGCCGGGCGCGCCGGCGGTGGGCAGCGTCTCGTGCACGACGAGGCTCTCCGCCGGCGGCGGCGTCACGGGCGCCGGCTCAACCAGCTCGGGCGGCGCCTCGACGTGGAAGTAGTTCGTCACGACGATCGTGCGGTTCGTCGCCATCACCTGGTCGGTCACCAGGCCGTAGACGGCGGTGGCGCCCATCGCGTCGGCCTCCGTCAACGAGCACAGCGCGTCGCGGTGGATGCGCTGGACGGACGACTGGCCGGGCTTGAGGAGCATCGCAATCGGCTCCGGCTCGGTGGAGCAGGAGAGCGTCAGCGCGTACTCGGTGTCGGCGGAGGGCGCCGCAACGCCGCTCGCGGACGCCTGCTTGATCACGGTGACCGTGACGAAGTCCGAGAGCGAGAACCGCGCCTCGATCTCGGAGCGCCACTGCGAGCCGGCCTCGCCTTCGTCCTCCGTGCCGGCGGCGAGCTGGGTCGAGCCGGTCGGTCCACCGGACGCGAGGCTCGCGCCCGCAGTCGCCGTTCCCGTCGGCGTCGCGGTCGCGCTCGGCGTGGCCGTCTCGGTCGGCGTCGCGGTCCCGGTCGCGGTCGGCGTGGCCGTCTCGGTCGGCGTCGCGGTCTCGGTCGCGGTCGGCGTGGCCGTCTCGGTCGGCGCCGCGGTAGGCGTCGCCGTTGGCTCGTGCCCGCCTTCGCAGGTCTCGCCGCCCTCTTCGCCGCCTTCCTCGCCGCCGCAGCCACCGGTGTCACCGCCGGTTTCCCCGCCGGTCTCGTGGCCGCCGCAGCCGCCGCCGCTGCCGCCCTGTCCGGCGTGGTCGCCGGTGCAGGCGCCGCCGCCGCCCCACGGCGGCCCGTTCCGCATCAGCTGGAGGACGTTGTACTGGTCGGGCGACGTGATGGCGACGCCGGTGATCTCGTACGGCCAGTCGACGTGGTCATCGCCGTCGTCGGGCACGTCGAACTCGCTCAACACGGCGGAGTCGGCCGAACCGGTGTTCGCCAGCACCAGCCGGTACTTGCCGGCGCGGATCGTCGTGAGCACGCCGGAGATCGTCCACGTGCCCGACGTCTCGTCGTAGACGAACGACGCCGTGCCGGCCGCCTCCGGGTTGTTCCGCGGGCGGTCGTCGGCGTTGCCGGGGATCTTGTCCGGCCCCTCGCACATCACCGTCACGAACGTCGCCGTCTCGCTCGCTCGCCAGCCCTCACCCGGCGACGCGCCGGCGAGACGGAGCGTGCCCGGCGCGTAGAAGACCGCGCCGAGCACCCCGAACAGCGTGACCAGCATGACCAGGACTCTGGTCAGGGGACTCCAGTGGTGCGCCATCGTGTGCCCTGGCCTCTCCGGACACTGAGCGCCGCATGGTTGCGGGGCGGCAGGCAGCGCAGCCGCCTGCCGCCCCGCGCCCCGCTCATCACGGCAGCGGGCAGACCGGAACGTTCGCCAGCCGCCACTGCGCCGCCGCGGTGCGCTGGAAGAGCCACTCCTGTTGCACGACCCGGCCGCTCTCGGTCCCGTCCGCGACGCGCAGGCGGACGTGGACGGTCGCCGCCTGCCCGTCGGACGAGAAGGTGACCGCGCGCCCGAGCACGTCGTACGTGCCGCCCGCGGTCACGCAGCCCGACAGCTGCTGGCGCGCGCGCTCCCGCTCCTGCGTGAGCACCGCGTCGTGCGTGCACGTCGCGTCGCCGTCGCACGAGAGCAGCCGCAGCCGCCCGCCCTCGCCGCTGCGGATCGCGTACGTCACCGCGTCGGCCGCCGCGAGGACGGCTGCCGTGTCCCCGGCCTGGGTGCTCTCGACGATGTCGAGCATCGCGCCGCCCGCCCGCGGGTCGACGTGCAGCCAGACCACCTCGTAGGGCTCGACGCGGGCGAGCGTGTTGACGTAGCCCGGCGCGCCCGGGATCCATGTCATCCACCTCGCGGTGCCGCGGTCGTACATGGACACCGATTGCACGGCACGCCCGAGCGAGTAGAAGAGCTCGTACGGCGTCGTCGCCTGCGCGGTGGTCACCGCCACGGCGTTCAGCCCGGGCAGCAGCACCTGCGTCCGCACGCCGGTCGGGCCCGGCACGACGTCGGTCGGCCGGTAGACGACCTGGGCGCCCGCGCGGATGCGAAGCACGAGCGCGTCGCGGGTGTTCAGGCGCGAGAGCGTCTGGACCGCTTCCGGCGCACCGGGCACGTAGATCTCGACCCGCTGCGTCACCGCGTTGAACCGCGAGATGCTCTCGACGTCCGGCGCGAGCTGCGCGGCGAACTCATCGATCCGCGTGCCGGTCGCACCCGCGAACGTCACGTAGTTCAGGCCGCCCTGGAGCACCCGTGCGCTCGCGGGGAGCTCGAACACCGCATACAGGGAGAAGTGGGTCGTGCGGAACGTCAGCGTGCCGTCGGGCTGCGCGACCGTCGGAACCTTCGTCCAGCCCTCCGCCTGGTCCCAGTGCATCACCTGCGCGCGGTCCATGTCGACCGTCGCCGGGTCGAGCCGCACGGTGATCTCGATATCGGCGTTGAAGACGTCGATCACGGTGCCGGACGCGTCGAGCAACTGGAGCTCGAACGTCTCGTTGCCGACCGAGAGCAGCCCGGGCAGCGGGTGGTGCTGCGGGTGCGCGAGCGCGGCTTCCAGGGCGACCGGGCCGGCCACGATCCGCAGCGTGCCGCTCGTGGGCAGCGACGCCACCGGGACGGTGATCGCGATCCGGCCGTCCGCGGACCGCGCGACGATCGCCGGCACGCCGTGCACCATCACCGCGTCCTTCGCGGTGTCGATGGCGACGTCGATCAACGCGCCGCCGCCGGCGCCCGCAAGCGCCTGCGGCGCCACCGGGACCGGCGCGCCGGGCGCACCGCCGCCCGACGGCGGCGCCGGCGGCGTCGGCGGCAGCGACGGGAGCTGCGTCACGGTGACCGTCACGGACGCCGTGGACTCGCCCCCGTGCCCGTCGCTCGCCGTGTACGCGAACGTCTCGGTCCCGGTGAGCCCGGCAGGCGGCGAGTAGCGCACGCTTCGCGCGTCGGCGCTGATCGCCGCGCTGCCCTGCAGCGTGTCGGTCGCGAGCGACGCCATCACCAGGTCGTCGCCATCGGGATCGACGTCGTTCGCCAGCACGGCGAGCACGTTGTCGACGCTCCCGGTCGCGACCGTGAAGTGGTCGTCGGTCGCGCGCGGCGGGTCGTTCGACCCGATGCGATTCATCCGCGCGGTGATGCCCGTGGCGCTCGGCACCGTCACGGTCTGGGCCGTCGCGAAGCTCGCCTTGCCGTCGTACCAGGCGTCGGCGAACGTGCCGCTGGGGTCGACGATCTTCACCTTGTAGGAACCATCCGTCAGGGCACCCGAGAAGGTGCCGTCGTCCGCCGTCACGAGCGTGGCGACCTGCGCGCCGTCGAGGTCGTAGACCTCGACCTGGAGGCTGCTCAACGCAACACCCAGGGCGTCGGTCACGCTGCCGGTCAGCTGGCCGGTCGCGCCGTCGCCCGCGATGTAGACGTCGACGTACGTGTATGCGCTGCCGTCCGCGGCGTGCGCGAGCGTCGGCGGGTAGTACGCCTTCTTGCCGCTGCTGGTGCTGCCGCCCTCGCTCTCGTCCGCGACGAGGTCGGGCGGGTCGAGGCCGAGGATGTCGACGTTGCGCGCGACGCCGTCGCGCATGGCGTCGACGCTGAACGTGACGCGATACCAGCCCGCGGCCGGCATGCTGAACCAGTTGTAGCCGTAGACGACCTTCCCCGCCTGGTTGGTCTCCGCGGCGGCGGGCGCGTTGCTGATCGTCTGCGCGACCCACGTCGCGTAGCCGGGCGCGAGCGTGGCCGGGATCGATCCGGTCGGAGCGGTCGCCTCGTCCATGTTCCAGGTCAGACGGTCGACGCGGATCTGCGCATTGTGGGAGAAGACCGTCGCGCTCGTGGCGGCGGTGCGCACGCCGGCGCCGCCGACCGCGGCGGTGCCGTAGACCTCGTACGGCCGCTCACCGCCCTGGTCCGCGGGCTTGCCGTCCTCTTCCTCGCTGGTCGGCGGGTAGAGCTTCGCCATCGGGTAGCCCGTGAGCGCCGCGCCGCCGCCGTCGAGCGGCGTGTCGTCGTACAGGGTGACTTCCACGTGGACCGGGCCCTGCGCGTCGCTGTGTGCGACGCGGACGAGGTTGTCGCCCCAGTCCGCGCGGTCGACCGGCACCGGCGGTCCGCCGGCGTTGTCGACGAAGTCGGCCATCCAGCAGGCGCCGCCCGCGTCCGCGACCTCCAGCCCGTTCAGGAAGTACGGGCTCGTCAGCGGGTAGACGCTGCCGTCGGGAAGCGCAATCTGCGAAACCGGGGCGCCCCAGTCGCCGACGGCGTTGTCGGTGCAGGAGCGCAGCCCCGCGTTGACGGGGTCGCCCGCGACCACCACGCCGGTGAGGCCCAGACCCTCCGCGAAGACCACCGGGACCCCGAGGTTGTTGCCCGCGCCCTCGTCACCGCCGCCGCCGCCGTCGGTGGTGCCCGCCGTGATGTAGACGTCGACGTACGTGTAGCCGACGCCGTCCTGGCCGTGAGCCAGGGTCGGCGGGAAGTACGCCTTCTTGCCGCTGTCGGTCGTACCGCCCTCGCTCTCGTCCGCGACGAGGTCGAGCGGGTCGAGCCCAAGGATGTCGGCGTTGCGCGCGACGCCGCCGCGCTCCGCGTCGAGGCTGAACGTGACGCGGTACCAGCCCGGCTCGGAGATGCCGAACCAGCTGTAGCCGTAGACGATGCGGCCGCTCTGGTTGACCTCGGAGGGCGCCGCCTGGTCGACGACGGTCTCGGCGACGCGCGCCGCGTATGCGGGGTCGAGCGTGTCGGGGATCTGACCACGCGGCGAGTCCGCCTCGTCGCCGGCCCAGTCGAGCCGGTCGATGCGGAAGCGCGCGTTGTTCGAGTAGACGGTGCCGGTGGTGGCCACGCTGCGCACGCCGGTGGTGCCGTAGTACTCGAGAGGCGCTGCGCCCGGGGTCGTGGTCGGCTCGCCGCCGCCACCACCCCCGGGACCGCCCGCGCCGTTGCCGCCGCCGGCACCGTTGCCACCCGTGCCGCCGGAGCCACCACTACCACCACTGCCGTCGGTGCCGCCGGAGCCGCCCGTGTCTCCGGTCGGACCGCCGGCCCCGTTTCCGTTGCCGGCCCCGCCGCCGTCACCCGAGCCGCCCGAGCCGCCGGAGCCCCCCGCGCCCTGGCCGGCCCCCGGTCCCTGCTGCGCGGCCACGGCAGAGCCGCTGCCGTTGCCCTGCCCGCCGCCCTCCTCCGTCGCCGGCGGGTACAGCTTCTCCACCGGGTAACCGGTGAGCGCCGCGCCGCTGCCGTCGACCGGGCTGTCGTCGTAGAGCGTGACCTCGACGCGCACGGGTCCCTGCGCGTCCGTGTAGCCGACGCGGACGAGGTTGTCGCCCCAGTCGGCGCGGTCGACGTTCGCCGGCGCCAGCGCGGCGCCGTCGACCCAGTCGGCCATCCAGCAGCCGCCGCCCGGGTCGGTGACCTCCAGGTTCTGGAGGTAGTACGCGCCGGGGAGCGGGTACGGACTGCCGTCCGGGAGCGTGAGGGACGTGAGCGGCGTGCCCCAGTCCCCCGTCGCGTTGTTGACGCAGTTCCGCAGCCCCGTGTTGACGGCGCTGCCTGCAATCGGGATGCCCGTGATGCCGATGCCCTCGGCGAAGATCGCCGGCGTCGAAAGGTTGTTGCCCGGTCCCTCGGTCTCTTCGGCGACCGACGCCCGGGTGATCAGCATCGCGCACAGGAGGGCGACGACGCCGATCAGGCCATACTGCCACCTGAACCGGCCCATGAAGGTGCCTGCCTACTCATCGGGGCGCGGAGTGCGGGGCGCGCAGATCGGGGCGTCTCGATGAAAGTAATCTGAGAGTGGTCTGGGCAATCCCGGCGAACGTCATGTAACCCTTCGGCAAAGGTCGCCCGAACCGCCCCCTCGCACATTGCCTTTCGTCACCCGCCCGACCGGGCGCGTGCCTGCGTACCGCCGCGCACCCACGGAGCCACAACGAAATCCAACGGCGCGGATGGTCTCCCGCGCCGGGGACGTTCGGACGCGTGAAAGGGGACCATGCGCGGTGTCCGTCCGTCGCGCAGGCGCGTAGCGTGGCGTGGCGCCCGTCGCACCCGTCGGCGCGCGCCAGCGCGAGGTCGAGGCCGTGATTGGCTGGCCGCCGCATCGTTCGCCCGCGCCGCCGGATCTGTTCACGCGGGACCGACCGCGCACGCTGCCCGAGCTGCTCCATCGCGCCGCCGCGCGCTACGGCGACGCGATCGCCGTGCACGGCCCCGCCGCGGACGGCGACGCGCTGGAGGCCGTCACCTACCACGAGCTCACCGGCCGCGCCGATGCGTGCGCCGCCGCGCTGTGCGGCCTCGACGCCGGCGCGTCGATCCTCCTCGGCGGGCGCGCCTCGGCGAGCTGGATCGCGGCGCTCTACGCCATCGGCGTCGCGGGCGGCACCGCCGTGCCCGTCGATGCCGACGCGCCCGTCTCACGGGTGGAGGAGATCGCCGCGCGAACGCGCGCCGTGGCCGCGGTGGGAGACGCACGGTTCCTCGCACGCTGCCCGCTGCCGCTGGCGCGCGTGCGGCTCGGCGCCCTCGCGCCGCCCGGCGCGGGCGTGGGACGGGCGGCGGGCGTGGCGCCCGCACCCACGGATGTCGCGGTCGTCCTGTTCACGGCCGGCACGACCGGTCCGCCGAAGGGCGTCATGATCACGCACGACGCGCTCGTCTTCGACGCCGCGGGAATCGCCGCCGCCGCGGGCATCGGTCCGGGCGACCGAGTCTTCGTGCCGCTCCCCCTGCACCACGGCTTCGCGCTGACGGTCGCTGCCGTCGCCGCGATCGGCGCGGGCGTGCGCGTCGAACTCGAGCCGCGGCCGCGCTTCGTCGCCTCCCGGCTCCGAGCCGCACGCCCCACGGTCGTGCTCGGCGTGCCGCTCCTGTTCGAGAGCGTGTTTCGCCAGGCGCGACGACGCGCCCATCGCAATCGAGCGCGGGGAGCGGCGCTGGTGGCGGCCCTCGCGCTGAACCGCCGGCTCGTGAGCACCACCGGCATCAACGGCGCGAGGCTCATCGCGCCGCAGGTGCGGCGCGCGCTCGGGGGTCGCGTGCGCTACGCCGTCAGCGGCGCGGCGGCGCTGCCGCCGGCGTTGTCGGCCGACGCGGCGGGATGGGGCATTCCACTCATCCAGGGATACGGGCTCACCGAGGCGGGGCCGGTGGTCTCCGTGAACCGCTGGCGGGCGCGCGGACCGTGGTGGTCGCGCCGGGCGATGCGACGCCTGCAGAGCGTCGGCACCCCGCTCGACGGCGTGCGCGTGCGCATCTGCGCGCTCCCCGGCCTGCCGCCCGGCGTCGGCGAGATCCTCGTCGCGGGGCGCAACCTGATGCGGGGCTACCTCGGCGACGCCGCGACCACCGCCGCCGTCCTCCGTGACGGCTGGCTCCACACGGGCGACCTGGGGCGCGTCGAGCCCGACGGCACGCTCTGGGTGACCGGTCGCGTGAGCGACTCGGTCAGCGCGCCGGACGGCGAGCAGGTCCCGCTCGCGGCGCTCGACGCGTCGCTCGCCGCGCTGCCGGAGGTCGCCGAGGCGTGCGTCGTCGCGCTGACCGATCCATGGAGGCTCGTCGCGGTGGTGCGCCCGGGGCCGCGCGCCGATCCTTCGGGCGCCGGCGACGCCGGGCAGATCGCCGAACGCGTCCGCACCGCCGTCGCCGCGCGGATGCGCGCATGGCCGCCGCGCGAGCGCGTGGGGGACGTCGTCCTCAGCGACGCGCCGCTCCCCCGCGACGCGCTGGGGAAGCTGCGACGCTCCGCCGTCGACCCGTCGCCGCGCTTCGACGCAGACCGGTGGCGACGCACGATTGCGGAGGCCGCCACGCCGGCGTGAGGTCGGTCCGGTCGTCCGGCCCCGCCAAAGTCCCGGTTTACGACTATGACTTGCCCGGCTCGCCGAACGACCTTCGTCAACGCCATCGACCGACGTTGGCCGGTCTTGGCCGGTCGACACTCAGCCTATCTTCAGGATCGCCTCGAACGCCCCGCACATCAGCAATGCCTGAGAAAGGTGAGGATTGCATGCGTGCAATCAGATGGCGACACGCAGCGGCGGGCGCCCTGATCCTCGCGGCCGCCATAGTCGGACCGCAGACGGGACTCGCGCAGGAAACGACAGTCGCCAACAACCTGTCGATCCCGACGATCTTCGTGCCGAGCGTCGGCGTCGGCAGCATGGCATGCACGGCCGCTGACGACACCGTGCTGCCAGATCCCGCCCAGGTTTCGAGCACGTACCCGGGCTACTGGGTCCAGGGCGAGGCGACGTGGCAGGCCGACTGCGACGTCGCGGCGGACAACACGATGACGGCCACGGCCGCCTGGGGCGACAACCTCGCCGGCTCCGCGTCCCTGAAGGTCGGGAGCCCGGCCCGCGTCGAGCTCGCGCTGCTCGCGGACCCGACGGCGTACAGCATGACGGGCTTCACGGTCGTCAAGCTCCAGCCGGAGCTCGAAGACCGCGACTCGGCGTACGGCACCGCCGACGGCTCCGGCGTCACGCCGTTCAGCGAAGTGGGCGTCTGGGACGCGGGCGTCACGCTGAACATCACGGGCCCGGCGACCGAGTCGGTCGCGTTCACGGCCGAGCTCAACGCCACCGGCCGCGTCGTCTATGGATACAACTGGCGGCCCGCCGTGGCCGGCACGTACACGCTGACGGCGACCGTGCCCACCGTCGAGGTGACCGGAACCGACCTCGGGACGTTCGCCGCGCACACCGCGACGATCGCCGTCGTGGTGGCCGACTCGTCCGGCGGTGGCGGCGGCGGCGGCGGCGGCGGCGAGAGCAACACCGCGCCGGTGGCCGTCGACGACTCGTTCACCGTCACGTCCAACACGACGAGCAACTCGCTCGCCGTGCTGGCCAACGACACCGACGCCGATGGCGACGCCCTGACGGTGGCCGGCATCGGCAGCCTGCAGGGCACGGCGACGATTGCGTCCGACGCGAAGTCGATCGTCTACACGCCGAAATCCGGCTTCGTCGGCACAGAGTCGTTCACGTACACCGTCTCCGACGGCGCACTGACCGACATCGGCAACGTGACCGTCACGGTCGCGGCCGCAAGTGGCGGCGGGACCACGCCTCCGCCGAGCGACGGTGGCGGGACCACGCCGCCCGCGACCGGCGGGACCACTCCGCCCGCGACCGGCGGCGGCGTCGCCGTCCCGGTTCCGGGCCAGGGCGGCGCCGGCAGCACCATCGACGCGACCCTCGACCCCGCAACGGACGCCACGCTCGTCGACGGCGAGCAGACGCTCGTCGCAACGTCGGCGGACGGTCACGTCAAGATTTCGATCCCGATCAAAGGTCTCAAGTCGCAGGGCTCGATCCACGTCCTGACCACCTCGGTCGACCTCGAGACCGCCCTGGCGCACCCGCTGCACCACCCGGTGCAGGGGCTGCTCTCCATCGGTGGGACCACGTACGACATCCAGGTGCTCGACAGCTCCGGCACCGCGGTCACCTCGTTCGATGAGGACATCGCGATCTCGGTGCAGATCGACCCGGCGTCGAGCAACCTCGACCGCGTTCAGGTCCTCCGCTGGGATGAGACCGCGGGCTGGGTCAAGGTTCCGACGACCGTCGCGGACGATGGCACGGTGACGTTCACCACGAACCACCTGTCGCTGTACGCGCTGTTCGAGCTCCCCGCAACGGCGCGTGTGCTGGGCGGCGGCCTGAACTACCTCACCTTCACGGGTGCGGATGGGACGACCCCGCAGCAGTTCGCGGCGCAGTTCCAGAACCAGCTCGAGACCATGTTCCGGTTCAACGCCGAGACGCAGATGCTCGAGTCGTACATCCCCGGCGCCCCGGCCGTGGTGCAAACGCTCACGCAGCTCCGCTCGCGTGACGTCGTGATCGTGCGGCTGCGCGATGGCGCGCAGATCCAGTACGAGGCGACGGACGTCGTGCCGCCGGCGAGCGGACTGCGCCAGCAGACGCTGCGTGCCGGCCTGAACGCCATCGGCGTGACGGCCAACCGCGCCATGGGCCCCGCACGAGCTGTTCCTGCAGCTGGGTGACTCCGTCACCTCCGCGTCGAAGTACGACGCGGCGAGCGGCACGTGGCAGACGTGGATCCCGGGCGGTCCCGCCGGCGTCAACACGCTGAGCCAGATTCAGCCGTATGACGTCGTGTGGGCGCAGGTGGCTGCCGGCTACGGCAACCCGTCGCTCGGTTTCATGGAGGCCCCGGACGCCGGCAACGACACGGCCGGCGTGATGGCAGCCATCGACGCGACGGTCTATGCCGTGCGACTGCGCGACAGCGACCGCCTGCGCCTCGCCTCGTGCGACGGTGACGCGACCTGCACCCAGGACCAGACGCAGCTGCAGACGCGCGATCAGCAGCGCCTGCAGCTCGCGTCCTGCGTCCCGGCCGGTGCCGGGTACAACGTCCTCGGTCGCACGATCGCCTTCAGCGCGGACGGCCAGTCGGCGAGCGTGCAGGTGCACCTGGGCGTGCACGCACCGGGCGGTGCCGTCCAACTGATGAACCAGGAGTGGATGTTCCAGCGCAACGCGCAGGGCGCGTGGCGACTGGCGAACGTGCCGGCCTGCCCCTTCAGCTAGTCGCTGATCGGACGGGTGCGACGAGGGGACGGCCGGTCGGCCGTCCCCTCTCTTGTGCCCGCAACATCCCGGGACGTGCGATGCGGTGCGCCGCTCCTCGGCCCGTGGCGGATCGGCCACGGGCAACCTCGCGTGCGCCGTCAACCAGAGCACGGTTCACCCGTCGGAGGAGGCGACGGGCGACGTTCGTCCGCCGCGTCGAGGACCTTCGACAACAGGAATCGCTCGACATTCGGCCTAGCGTCAGCAACAGATATCCATCGCCCTTTGCCGCAGTGCATTTGTCTGCAAGAACAGAGGCTCCCATGCGTGGATTCAGATGGCGACACGCGGTCGCCGGAGCAGCCGTCCTCGCGACGGCGCTCATCTCTCTGCAACCATCCCTCGCACAGGAAACGACGGTTGCGAACAACCTCTCGGTGCCATCCATCTTCGTGCCGAGCGTCGGCGTCGGCAGCCTCGCCTGTACGGCAGAGGACGACACTCTTTTGCCCGACCCGGCCCAGGTGTCGAGCACGTACCCGGGCTACTGGGTTCAGGGCGAAGCAACGTGGCAGGCGGACTGTGACGTCGCCGCCGACAACACGATGACGGCCACGGCCGCCTGGGGCGACAACCTCGCGGGGTCCGCATCGATCAAGGTCGGCAGCCCGGCCCGCGTCGAGCTCGCGCTGCTCGCGGACCCGACGGCGTACAGCATGACGGGCTTCACGGTCGTCAAGCTCCAGCCGGAGCTCGAAGACCGCTACTCGGCGTATGGCACCGCCGACGGATCAGGCGTCACGCCGTTCAGCGAAGTGGGCGTCTGGGACGCGGGCGTCACGCTGGACATCACGGGCCCGGCGACCGAGTCGGTCGCGTTCACGGCCGAGCTCAACGCCACCGGCCGCGTCGTATACGGGTACAACTGGCGGCCCGCCGTGGCCGGCACGTACACCCTGAATGCCACGGTGCCCACGGTTCGAGATCGCGGGGACCGACCTCGGTACGTTCGCGGCCCACTCTGCTTCGATCACGGTCGTCGTCGGCGACACGTCCGGCGGCGGCGGCGGCGGCGGCGGCGGCGGCAGGAACAACGCGCCGGTGGCCGTGGACGACGTGTTCACCGTCACCCAGGACACGACGAGCAACTCGCTCGCCGTGCTGGCGAACGACTCCGACGCCGACGGCAACGCGCTCTCGGTGTCCGGCATCGGCACCGCGAACGTGTCGAGCACGACGCTCAGCTCATCCGTCGTGGCGAAGGTGCTGGCCGTGAGCTCCTCGGCCCAGGGCATCGCGACGGTCGGCGCGGACGGGAAGTCCGTGCTCTACACGCCGGCGACCGGATTCACCGGCGTGGACTCGTTCACCTACACCATCTCTGACGGCGCGGGCGGCTCCGACACCGCGAACGTCACGGTCAACGTCTCGAAGCTGGCCTGCTCCGCCCTCGGACGGCAGCGGTGGCGGCACGTCGCCGGTCCCGCCGCAGGGCGTCGGCGGCGGCAGCGGCAGTGGCGGCGGTACCGGCTCGACCGCGAGCCTGATCGACGCGACGCTCAACCCGGCGACCGACGCGACGACCGTCAACGGCGAGCGGATGCTCGTCGCCCGGTCCGGTGACGGCCGCGTCACGGTCTCGATCCCGGTAACGGGCTCGCGGCCGGCCAGGGCGCGATCCGCATCGTCGCCACGCCCGTCGACCTCGATGCGGCGCTGGCCCACCCGCTCCACCACCCCGTCGGCGGCCTGCTCTCCATCGGGGACCAGACCTATGACCTCCAGGTGCTGGATGCCGGCGGCTCGGCGATCACCAGCTTCAGCAGGGACATCGCCGTCTCCGTGCAGATCGACCCGACGACGGTCGACCTCGACCGCGTGCAGGTGCTGCGCTGGGACGACGACACGACGGGTTGGACGAAGGTCCCGACCACGACGCAGAACGACGGCACGGTGACGTTCACGACGAACCACCTGTCGCTGTACGCGTTCTTCGAGCTGCCGGTCGAGACGCGCATGCTCAACGGGGGCCTCAGTTACATTACGTTCAGCGGTGCCGACGGCACTCCCGTGGAGCAGTTCGCCGCGCAATTCGGGGCGCAGTTGCAGAGCATGTTCCGCTTCAACGCCGAGACCCAGGCGCTGGAGACCTACATCCCGGGCGCACCGGCGGCGACGCAGACGCTGACGCAGCTTCAATCGCGCGACGCGGTGATCGTGCGGCTCGCCGAGGGCGCGCAGGCTGCAGTATCAGCACACCGTAGTCGTCCCACCGGCAAACGGCCTCCGCCAGCAGCAGTTGCTCGCCGGCCTGAACGCCGTCACGGCGACCACGCTGCAGGCGATGGGCCCCTACGAGATGTTCTTCGCGCTGGGTGACGCCGTCACCACCGTGTCGAAGTACGACGAGGCCTCCGGCCGGTGGCTCAGCTGGATCCCCGGCGCGCCGGCAACCGTGAACTCGCTCACGACGATCAACCCCGGCGACGTGCTGTGGACGCAGGTCGGCGGCGGCTACGGCGACGTCTCGCTCGACTTCATGGAGGCCCCTGCCGAGGGCAGCGCGCACGCGGCGTTGCTCGCGGCGACGGACGCCGTCACGTACGCGATGCGCGAGCGCGACCAGTCGCGCCTGCACCTCGCGTCATGCGACGGCAACGCGGACTGCGCGCAGGGCCAGGCGCAGACCCAGCAGCAGGTCCAGGCGCGCGAACACCAGCGGCAGCAGCTCGCTGCCTGCGTGCCCGGCGGCGCCGACTTCAACGTGATCGGCCGCACGATCACGATCGCTGCCGACGGCCAGACGGCCGCCGTGCAGCTGCGGCTCGGCATCCACTCGGCGACCGGGCCGCAGCAGGTGGTCACGCAGCAGTGGACGTTCCAGCAGACCGCGCAGGGCGCGTGGCTGATGACGAACGTACCCCCCTGCCCCTTCAGCTAGTCGCTGACCGGACAGGCGCAACGAGGGGGCGGCCGACCGGCCGCCCCCTTCGCACGCCCGCCCCACCACGAGCGGCGCGGCGCGGGCGGCGCGGCGCGTGCGGCACGGCGCCGTCGCCTGGCTACCGACACTTCACGCAACCGGGCTGATGAGAGTGGAGCGGGGGACGGGTCTCGAACCCGCGACCTTCTGCTTGGAAGGCAGACGCTCTACCAGCTGAGCTACCCCCGCATGCGCCGGATCTGTGTACAGCGTCTGTCGTTGCTCCGCCAGTCACAAGCGCCGTTCAGCGCCGGTCGGCGCTCGCGGCGTTCGCGCTGCGCGGGTCGCGTTCACGCCGCCACCCGGAGCGAGGGGCGGCGCCTCGCGTCCCAGTTCCCGCGAAGAGCATGCGCCGCGCCGAAGAGACCGCCGAGTCGCGGATCGCCTGATCGCTACGGCAGCACGACGAGCACGATCGTTCCCGCCGGCAGCACCCCGCCCGGGAACAGTGCGACGAACGACGCGTTCACGTACGCCGGCGCACCGGGGATGTCGCCGTAGGCCTTCCCGCCCTCGAACACCCAGATCGAGACCGCCCGCGGCGCCCGCGCGACGAGATCGGCAAGCGTGCCGCCGCCCCACTCCGCCGCGTTCACCCCGGACGCCACCGGCGGCGGGGTCAGCGTGCCGCTCGTGCTGCCGGCTCCCGTCGTGCCCCCGCCGGCGCCCGCACCCGTCGTGTCCGTCCCGCCGGTCCCGGTGCCCACGGTCCCGGTGTCGCCCGCGCTCGCCGTCCCCGCGCGCAGGTACGTGCCCGCGACCCACCCCGTCGCGCCGCCGGCGGAGATTTGTCGCCACTCGTAGCCGTCCTGCGTCTGCGCGCCGGCCAGCACCGTGACCTGCGACCCCTGCGCCAGGCACGTCACCCGCCGCCCGACGAAGCCCGGCGTGTCGCGCACGTTGAGGCAGCCGCCGTCCGTCGTCACCACGGCCGGCGACCCGGGCGCCCCCAGCGGCGCCGACGCCACGACCTTCGCGCGGTCCGCCGCCGTGCACGCGTAGTCGTGATCACGGTTGCCGGCGATGAACTGCACCAGCGCCGTCTGCCCGCCGCCGAACGAGCGCGGGCAGAAGCCGGGCGCGGACGCGGCGTCGGGCGCGGTCGTCACCCATACCGGCACGCCCGGCGCGTAGTCGCCGGCGATCTGCACCCACTGCACCTGGCTCGAGTAGATCCCGACCGTCACGCCCGAGGTCCGCAGGAAGTCGAGCGCCCCGCCGATCACCAGCGCGTTCATCGCCGTGTCGGTCGACCACGTGTTCTCGGTCTCGACGTCGAGCCACCACGACGACCCGAACGCCTGCTGCGTCGCCGCGTAGATGGCGGCGTCCTGCGCGGCCTTGTAGCCGAAGTTGTAGGCGATGCAGGCCCCGTCGCTCGGCTGGCAGGTGCCCTTCGGGCCGGTCAGCCCCTGGTCGGCGCTGGTCCCGATCGGCGACTTGAGGTTCACGTAGAGCGCCGGCTGATGGCCGCTGGCCATCGCCCACGCGTACTCCTCGCGGAGACACGAGTTGTAGTTGAACGTCTTGCCGCCGTTCACGCCGATGATGCCGAAGTCGTAGGGCGGCGGCGGAGCGGAGAGGCCGCACTCCGGCCACGAGCGGTCGTAGCCGTAGGTGCCGGGTGGGAAGGCCTCGGTCGCCGCCGAAGCCGCGGAGGCGGCGAGTACGACCACCAGCGCGCACGCGGCAAGAAGTACGACGATCCAGCGGTGGCGCACGCGACGCTCCATCCCGTTCGGCGCGCGCCGGTTCACCGACGCCTCCCCGGTACAACGCCCGCTGCGCGCGACTCGTTCGCGGCGCCCCGGGCTCGCAGGCAGTGTGCGATGCGGCGCCGCTGTGGTGGGCGCCCATGACGAATCGACATGCTGCACGCCGGAGACGACTCGGGGACGTCCTCGCGGAGCCGCGGCCGTCCGTCACCACCCGCCCGCCTCAGCGGCGGTGCGACGGCCGGTAGCACGCCCCGAAGATCGCGCCGAACAGCACGTGGCCGAGCATGACCGTCGCCGGCGTGCGCGGGCCGTAGTTGAGCGCGAGCCAGCCCGGCGGCTCGAGCTGGCGCGTCGCGCGCGGCCCCTCGTCCTCGCGGACCATGCGCGGGTGCACCGCCGGCAGCGCGCGCATCCCCACCAGCAGCATCGCCGCGCCGTGCAGCACGCCGATCGCCGCGCCCGCCCACCACGTCGCGCGCCGCCAGCTCTCGAACGCCGCGGCGTAGAACGCGGCGAACCCGAGCCCGCTCACCACGTGCACGACCAGCCCCAGCATCGTGGCGCGGTCCCGGTCGTCCGTCACCATCGTCCCGAGCATGTACGGGACGTTCATGCGCGTCAGCCGCAGCGCCTGGCTGCCGGCCATCGTCGTCGTCATCACGATGGTCGAGACGAGCCCCCAGAGCACCACCCCGGTGCGATTCATGCGCCACCTCCGTCCACCGTCGCCGGCCTCCGGTCGCCGTCGCGCTGCGCCCGCGCCTCCGCGATCGTGCATGCTGCGTTCACCACGCCGACGTGGGTAAGCCCCAGCGGGAAGTTGCCGAGCGCCTCGCCCGTCCCCGGGTCGATCTCCTCCGCGAACAACCCAAGGTCGTTCGCGAAGCCGAGCACCTGCTCGAAGGCCGCCTCCGCCTCCTCGACGCGCCCCGCGCGCGCGAGGTACTCGACGCGCCAGAACGAGCACACGGCGAACGCGGACTCCTCGCCGGAGACGCCGTCCTTGCTGTGCTGCGGGTACCGCCGGACCAGCCCCCGGCCCAGCCCGAGGTCGCGCTCGATGCGCTCGTAGGTGCCGCGCATGCGCGCGTCGTCGACGTCGACGAACCCGAGCAGGGGCAGCCGCAGCAGCGACGCATCGACCTCGTCCCCGTCGAACGCGCGGCGGTAGCTGTTCCGCGCGGCGTCGAAGCCGCGGCGCTCCACCGCGTCGCGGATCTCGTCCGCCGCGCGGCGGAAGGCGTCGACGGAGACGTCGATCAGGCCGTCGTCGTGCAGTCGCACGAGCCGGTCCAGCGCGACCCAGCACATGACCTTGCCGAGCGTGAAGCGCTGCGGCGACGAGCGGACCTCCCAGATGCCGGCGTCGCGCTCGTCCCAGATGCGCGTGATTAGCCTCCCGATGCCGTCGAGCACCTTCGACTCCTGCCGGTCGTAGCGCTGGATGCGCTCGCCCCAGCGCGCGACGGCGTCGACGACCTCGCCGTAGACGTCCAGCTGCAGCTGCTGCGCGGCGGCGTTGCCGACACGCACGGGGCGCGAGCCGCGAAAGCCCGGCAGCCCCGCGAGCTCGCGCTCCGCCGGCGGCTCGCGTCCGAAGACGTCGTAGAGCACGCGCAGGTGCGGCTGCGTGAGCCGTGTCGCGTGGAGCAGCCAGCTGACGAACGACTCGGTCTCGTCGTCTGCCGAGAGGCGCAGCAGCGCGCGCACGACGAACGACGCGTCGCGCAGCCACGCGTAGCGATAGTCCCAGTTGCGCTCGCCTCCGATGCCTTCCGGCAGCGACGTCGTGGGCGAGGCCACGATCGCGCCGGACGGCGCGTAGATGAGGAGCCGCAGCGCCAGCGCGCTGCGCATGACGTGCTCGCGGTACGGGCCGTCGTACGTGCGCGCGGCGCTCCATCGGCGCCACCAGCCGATCGTCGCCGCCAGGCGCTCACGCGCGGCGTCGCCGAGCGGCGGGATCGTCGCCGGTGCGTCCTCGGCATAGACGAGCGAGAGGTGCCACCGCTCTCCGGCGTCGAGCCGCCGGGTCGACGCGAGCCGCCCGCTGCCCGTGCGCACGAGCGGCGGGTCGCTGTGCATCGCGCATGCACCCGGACCGGCGCGCCACCAGTGGCCGAGCGCGCCACGGTCTTCGATCGCGACCGAGGACCGGCCGAAGTCCGCGCGCGGCGCGCACTCGACGCGCACCTCCACGCTGCCCTCCAGGCACTCGACCACGCGCAGCAGCTCGCGCTCCGGCCAGTCGACGCGGTCCACCTCCGCGGCATCGCCGACCGTCATCGCGTCGAGCACACGGCACCGCCCCGACGGCGTCGCGTACGTCGTCTCGAGCACGTTCGTGTCGGGGAGGTAGCGCCGCTCGACGGTCGCCCCCGGCACGGTCACCGCGAACCGCCCGCCGATCGTCGGCGCCAGCAGGGCGCCGAAGACGGGGCTGCTGTCGAAGCGCGGCAGGCAGAGCCAGTCGACGGAGCCGTCGCGCGACACCAGCGCGGCGCTGCGACAGTCGCCGATCACGGCGTAGTCGCCGATCGAGCGCTGAGCCTCCGCTGGCGCGACGCCGGTCATGACCGCTTCCTCGTCCGCAGGCCGTGGCACGTCACTGCGGGTGCCGTGCGTCCTGCGCCTTGAGGAACGTGAGGATCGAGTCGACCTGCTCGGGCGTGAGGATGTTCGCGTAGGACGGCATGCCCGGCGGCCCGGTGAGGATGCGCGCGCGGATGTCGGCGTCGGTCAGCCGCTTCGTCACGTGGGTGAGATCCGGCCCGCGCACACCACCGTCGCCGTTCACCTTGTGGCAGTACAGACAGCCGCGCGCGTAGAACTCCTGCGAGCCCTCCCATACCGGCCCCGACGACGCCCCCACCAGCTCCGGCGTCAGCGGCGGCGCGTCGAAGATCGGCGACCACGGCGCGATGCGCCCGATCCACCAGAATCCGCCGACCACTAGCGCAATCGACAGCACGATCGCCGGGGCCCACGGCCGCCGGAACGGGCTGCGCTCGCCGCCCCGGAAGGCGAACGGCACCGCGATCAGCGTCACGACCGCCGCCAGCGGCAGACCGACGATCACCCAGTCCTCGGCCACGTGCGGGGTCTTCGCGAGGATCGCGTAGATCCACACCATGTACCAGTCGGGACGCGGGTTCCCCGTGACCGCCGTCGGGTCGGGCGGATCGCCGAGCGGGCGGGGGCCCACGGCCCACGCCAGCACCATGATCGCCGCGATCACCACGACGGCGACCGCGACCTCCTTCCACACGGCATCGGGGAAGTAGGGCAGGCCTTCGCGCTCGAGCATCGAGTGGTACCAGGAGCGGTAGGTCTTCGGGTCGACCTTGCGCCCCGACCGCGGCGGCTCGCTGACGCCATTGTGGATCACGAGGTACAGGTGAAGGGTGACGATCAGGATGATCAGGCCGGCGAAGACGAACACGTGGTAGACGAAGAACCGCGTCAACGTCGAGGCGCCGATGTTGCGGCCGGCGAAGACGAAGTTCGCGAGCGAGCCGCCGATCAGCGGGATGCGGCCCATCTGGTCCGCAGCGACGAGCACCGACCCGATGGCGTCCTGGTCCCAGCGCAGCATCTGCCCCGTGAACGCCATGAAGAGCGTAAGCATCAGCAGCGCGGAGCCCGTCAGCCAGTTCAGCTCGCGGGGGAACTTGTACGAGGCCGTCAGCACCACGCGCGCCATGTGGATGGCGACGAGCCCCACCATGAACGACGCGCCGATGAAGTGCATGCCGCGAATGAAGTGCCCGAGCGGGGCCTGCGAGTCGATGAACTTCAGGCTCTCGTGGGCGGCGTTCGGCGAGGGCACGTAGATCATCGCCAGCGCGATGCCGGTGACGACCTGCATGATGAAGACCGTGAGCACCGACGCGCCGAGCACGTACATCCAGCCGGCGCGGCCGCCGAGCTGTGGCGGCACCCGGTGCTTGAGCAGTGGCCCCAGGGCCTTCGAGAAGCCCCCGCGGTCGTCGAGCCACGTGCCGACGTCCCAGGTCAGGCGGCGCACGCGGTGGAACATCAGCCGCTCACCTCCCGGAAGCGGCCGCCCGTGATCGGCACGGCGTGCGTCTGGATCTCGACCTGCCCCTGGTTCACACGCACGCGCAGCTGGACGAGCGGCCGCGGCGGCGGGCCGGCCGCCACGACGCCGTTGGCGTAGTACACGCCTCCGTGGCACGGGCACATGAACAGCTCGGCCGACGCGATCCAGCGCACCTCGCACCCCAGGTGCGTGCAGTGGATCGAGTACGCGACGAACTCCTCACCCTTCACGCGGTGCAGCCAGGCGCCGGAGCGCGCGGTCGTGCCGGCCCAGCGCGCGGGCTCCGGGTCGTCGTAGGTGACCTCCACGGTCTTTCCCACCGTGAAGTCGTCGACCTTCCCCACCGGCCGCCACGCCGAGGGGGCCGGCCTGAGGAACGGCCCGAAGACGTATCCGATGACGGGCACGGCGACCATCGTCCCGGCCAGCGCGCCGAGCCCGATCGAAAGCTTCTCGAAGAATCGGCGCCGGCTAACGACATCGTCGTCCGGACGGCGGGCGGACTGGTCCGCCATCAGGTCACCTCCCCTCGGGTCGCCGCCGGGCGTCCGGCGGGCGGCGTGCGGCGGGCGTCGCGCTCGGCGGCGCGGATCCACAGCAGGAAGGCGGCGGCCGAGGCGCCGATGAAGAAGAGGTTCGACGGGATCCACATCAGCAGGCCGCCGAGCTGCTGGTCCGCGAGCGGGCCGGCGGGCCACCCGGCGACGGGCGTCGCGTACGGCGCGTACCACGGAGCGGCCGAGAACGTGAGCAGCGCGGCGAGCACGCTCGCCTGCGCGGCGACGAGGAACGCCGCCGTGAGCGCGCCGGCCGCGCGGTTGCCGCCCCCGAGCGCCTCGCGGAAGTAGGCGTGCCAGAAGAGCCAGGCGGAGCCGAGGAAGCAGGCGTGCTCGACGGCGTGCACGGCGTCGTGCGCGACGGCCGCGTCGAACAGCGCGGGCGCATGCCAGGCCCAGAGCAGGCAGGTGAAGACGGTCGCGGCGATGGGCAGGCGCGTCAGCGCCCGGCACGCGCGGCGGGGGGCCCGCGGCCGGAGCGCGCGGCGCACGGCAGGGCGCGCCGCGGGCGGGAGCGCCCAGGCGAGCACGGCCGCGGGACGGCCGGCGGCGAGGAGCGGCGCGGCGACGAGCATCAGCACCAGGTGCTGCGTCATGTGCATCGAGAAGACCGCGTCGCCCATGCCGTCGAGCGGCGTGCCGACGGCGAGCGCCGCGACCGCCACGCCGGCCAGGTACGCCGCGTCGCCCCACGACGCGCGCCCCCGCGCGCCGGCGGCCCCGCGCAGCCGCCAGAGCCCGACCGCGTACGGCGCGCCGAGCAGCAGCGCGACCGCGGCGCCGTCGCTCCACGGCCACGTGCGCAGCGCCGTCGCCACGTCGGCGCCGCCGGCCGCCGCGCCGCCGGCGTGCGCGAACGCGACCACCGGCGCCGCCGCGAGCGCGGCGGTCGCGACGGCCCCCGCCGCGACGAGCCGTCCGCGCAGGCGTGCCCTACACATGGCCCGTCGCACACATCTGCAGGAACACCGCGGGCACGATCAGGAAGACGGTCAGCGGGAGCCCGAGCGCGCTCAACATCAGACCGCCGTGCGCCATGAAGCGCGCGCGCGACACCGCCGCGCCTTCGACGTCGGGCACCGCCCGCCACGCGACGATCGCCGCGAGCCCGGACGCCACGCAGATCACGCACGCCGCGATCGTGATCCCGGCCATCAGCAGGTGCGGCGCGCGCCAGCCGTTCGCGCACGTCTGCGACGACACCGTGTAGTTCGCCATCAGTGCACCCGCCCACGCGAGCGGCCCGCCCATCAGCGCGAACAGCAGGAGCCACGGCGACGGCAGGTCGACGTCGACGAAGGACCGTTCGCGGGTGGCGTGCGGCGGATCGGACATCGCGCTCATCCGAACCTCGGCGAGAGATAGATGGTCGTGAAGACCGCGATCCAGACGACGTCGACGAAGTGCCAGTACAGCGTCCCGTTCGAGAGCGCCTCGTGCGCCTCGTCCGTGAAGTGGCCGGCGAGCAGCCGCGCCTGGAGGTACGCGAGGATCAGCAGCCCGACGATGAGGTGCATGGCGTGGAAGCTGATGATGGTGAAGAAGAGCGAGCCGTAGGCGTCGCGCTGCGGGCCGAACTCCGAATGCGCGAACTCCCAGCCCTCGAGCGCGAGGAAGATCGCGCCGAGCAGCATCGTCGCCGCGAGCGCGATCTGGACCCAGCCGCGGCGGCCGCGCTTCATCGCCTGCTCTGCGACGATGGCCGGCACCGTGCTGCCCAGCAGCGCGACGGTCGCCGGCAGCACGTAGGTGAGCTCGGGGATCTTGATGCCGTCGGGGGGCCAGCCGTGCACGGCGCCCGACCGGATGTAGAAGTAGCTGCTGAGCAGCGACGCGAAGAGCGTGCCCTCGGTGGCGATGAACAGCACGAGGCCCCACCACCCGAGCGGCTTCCCGGCGAAGTCGGACTTGCGCCGCGGGCGCGTGAGCAGGCTGGTGTCGGTGCTCATTCTTCGTCCTCCTCCAGCAGCCGCGTCTTCGGCCACATCCACGACGCCAGCGCCCAGAGCGCGATCGCGACGCCGGTGCCCATGACGAGCACGCGCACCGGCCACAGCCCCGGCAGCACGCCGCCGAACGCCAGCAGCAGCCCGAAGCCGAGGACGAGCGGCCACAGCGTGTCCTCGGGCATCTCGAGCCGCCGGTGCTCCTCGGCGTCGAGCGTGGTGGTCTGCAGCGACTCGTGGATCTCGCCCCCGGGCTGGGCGAGGCGTCCGCTCGGGTTGTGGATGCGCGCGGGCAGCTCGGGGTCATCCCAGATGCCGTTGCGGCCGATGACCTCCGGGATGGCGAGGAAGTTGTACGGAGGCGGCGGAGAGCTCACCGCCCACTCGAGCGAGTCGGCCTCCCACGGGTTGTCGCCGGCGGGCTCGCCGAAGACCTGGCTCCAGAAGTAGTTGAAGATGAACACGAGCACGCCGACCGCGAGCACGAACGCGCCGATCGTCGACGTCAGGTTGAGGCCGTCCCAGCCCATGCCGGCCGGGTAGGTGTAGACGCGGCGCGGCATGCCCTCGAGCCCGAGGATGTGCATCGGGAAGAACGTCAGGTTGAACCCGATGAACATCAGCCAGAAGTTGAGGTGCCCGAGCTTCTCGCTGAGCATCCGGCCGGTGATCTTCGGCAGCCAGTAGTAGAGGCCGCCGAAGATCGGGAAGACCGCGCCGCCGAGCAGCACGTAGTGGAAGTGCGCGACGACGAAGTAGGTGTCGGTCACCTGCCAGTCGAACGGCACCACGGCGAACATCACGCCGCTCAGGCCGCCGATCACGAAGAGCACGATGAACCCGACCATGAACAGGAACGGCGTGCGCCATCGCACCTGGTGCCCGCCCCAGATCGTTGCGATCCACGCGAAGATCTGGATGGCGCTCGGGATCGTGATCATCATGCTCGCCGAGCCGAAGAACGCGACCGAGAGCTGCGGCAGCCCGACGGCGAACATGTGGTGCACCCACACGCCGAACGAGATGAACCCGGTCATCACCGTCGCCAGCGCGACGAACGTGTAGGCCACGATCGGCTTGCGCGCGAAGACCGGGATCACCGTCGACACCATCCCGATCGCCGGCAGGAAGATGATGTAGACGTCGGGGTGCCCGAAGAACCAGAACAGGTGCTGCCAGAGCAGCGGGTTGCCGCCGTTGTTCGCGTCGAAGAAGTGGGTGTTGATCAGGCGGTCGAGCACCAGCATCACGTTGCCGGCGGTCAGCGGCGGCAGCGCAAAGAGGATCGTGAACGACGTCGACAGGATCGCCCAGCAGAACAGCGGCAGCCGGCTCACGGTCATGCCGGGCGCGCGCAGCGTGAGTATCGTCACGATGAAGTTCACCGCGCCGGCGGTGGTCGCGATGCTCAGGAAGATCAGCGACAACGCCCAGAAGTCGAGGTTCACGCCGGGCGAGTAGGCCGACGCGCTGAGCGGCGAGTAGCTGAACCAGCCGTCGTCGGGCGCGGCGCCCAGCGCCATGCTCGCGAGCAGCAAGAGCCCCGAGAACAGGAAGACCCAGTACGACAGCGCGTTCAGGCGCGGGTACGCCATGTCGCGCGCGCCGACCATCAGCGGCACGAAGTAGTTCCCGAACCCCGAGTTCATCGGCGTCGCGAACAGGAAGATCATGATCGTGCCGTGCATCGAGAAGAACTGGTTGTAGGTCTCCGGGTCGAGCACGGCGAGGTCCGAGTGCGCCAGCTGTACGCGCATCGTCATCGCCGCCAGCCCCGCGACGAGGAAGAAGCCGAACGCCGTCACGATGTAGCGCCGGCCGATCGACTTGTGATCGACGGTCGCGAGCTGGAATGCGATCTCGCGCGGGGTCTCCCACAGCCGCTCGAGCCGCTGGGCGGCGGTCGTCGTCGTCATCGCGGCCCCCCGATCACTTCAGCGACTCCAGGTAGTCGAGCAAGGCCTTGAGGTCGGCCGAGGAGAAGACCGTCGGCGGCATGTTCGCGCCCGCCTTGATCGCCTGCGGCGACGTGATCCACGTCCCGAGCGCCGACCGCGAGTTCGTGAAGACGCCGCCGGCCAGCTCCGTGCGCGACTGCAGATGCGTGAGGTCGGGACCGACCTTCTCGTGGGCGGAGGTGCCGCGGATGGTGTGGCACGCGGCGCAGACACCCTGCGTGAACACCTGCTCGCCACGCCGCGCACTGTCGCTGTCTGGCTGCACCGCGGGTTGCTGCTGTGCCTTCATCCACGCCGCGAAGTCGGTGGGACTGTCCACGATCACCCAGAACGCCATGTGCGCGTGCTGCGTCCCGCAGAACTCCGCGCACTGCCCGCGGTAGGTGCCGGGCTGGTCGACCTCGATGCGGATGGAGTTCTGGATGCCGGGGATCATGTCGATCTTGCCGTGGAGCGCCGGCGCCCAGAACGAGTGAATGACGTCGGCCGAGGTCCCGGTGATCACGACCGGCCGGCCCGCGGGGATGTGCAGCTCGGTGGCGGTCGTCACCTGCTCGTGGGGGTACTCGAACTCCCACCACCAGTCGTGCGCGGTGACGGTGACCTGGAGCGCGTCGGTGCGGCTCTGGCCGTTGAGCGTGCGGAGTGTGCCGATCAGGATGCCCATCAGGATCGGGAGCACGATCATGGGCAGGACGAACCCGCCGCCGATCACGAGCCCGTGGCTCGAGCGGTCGCTGAGGCCGCGGCGCCCCTCGCCGCGCGGACGGAAGAGCGCCCAGGCGAGCAGCGCCATCACGCCGAGGAAGATCACGGCGGCCATCCCGAACATCGTCCAGGCGACCGGCGCGATCACGCGCGCACCCTGGCCCGCGGGCTTCAGCGCGTCCTGGCCGTTCTGCACGCACCCCGCCAGCAGCGCCGGAAGCAGGACCGCGCCGACGTGTGCCACGCGCCGGGACCAGCGTCGCGCGCGCGTCACGGCGTCACCGTGATGTGGGCGATCATCCCGTTGCTCTCGTGCGGGACGCAGAAGTACGTGTAGTCGCCCGGCACCGTGAACTGCCGCGTCCAGCGATCGCCGGGCTGCAGCAGCCCCGAATCCCACGGCTGCGCGCCGCCCGGGAGAATCGCGTCCTCCGGCTTGAGCGCGATCGACGGGTCGTCCGTGGCGGTGTGCGCGATGTTCGACGAGTTGATCCAGGTGATCTGCGCCCCTTTCCGGATCCGCACGGACGGCGGGTCGAACCGGCGCTGATCGGTCATGTGCACCGCCGTCGGGCTGCCCGCGAAGTCCGGCGTGGGCGAGCCGCCCGGGATCACGCCGGGGGCCGTCTCCCCACCCGCCTCGCACCCGGCCATCGCGCCGCCGAACGCGGCGACCAGCGACAGCCGCGATCCGAGCCGGAGCACGGCCCGACGGCTGAGACGCCGGTGCTCCTGGGCACGCACAGGCGACCCCCTTCGACGGTGCGAGACGACGGCGAAATGACGACGGGCCAGAGAAGCGGTACGGGGGACCCTACGGCGTGACCCGTGACAGAGGAATGACGCTCGCGCATATGGGGTTGCGGGTTTGTGACAGTGTTCCTCGGCCGCTCTCGACGCGACTCGCGCATGTACGGCGGGTGAGCGACGGGGGGCGCTTGACGCCGCAGCACCACGTGCGCTGACCTGCACATGTATCAGCGAAGCGCGGCCGCTCCGGTCGCCGAGAGGAGTTCGCCGATGCCCGCGCTACAACGCCGACGCCTCGGCCGCACCGACCTGGCAGTCACCGAGCTCGGGCTCGGCGCGATGGACACGCCTACCTCACCCGACGGTCCCGACACGCTGCGCGCCGCCCTCGACACCGGCATCGACTTCGTCGACACGGCCCGTGAGTACGAGGGCAGCGAGTTCATGATCGGCCAGGTGGTGCGTGAGCGCGGCGGCGCGAACTTCCACGTGGCGACCAAGACCTTCAGCCACACCGCCGACGGCAGCCAGCGCGACGTCGACCGCTCCCTGAGCATGCTCGGCGTCGAGGCGATCGACCTCTACCAGCTGCACGACGTCTCGACGTGGGACGCGTGGCGGGCGGTGATGGGCGAGGACGGCGCGCTCGAAGGCCTCCAGATCGCCCGGTACCGCGGCCTGATCAGGCACATCGGCGCGTCGACGCACCACCTCGAGATCGCCCGCGAGATCATCACGTCGGACGCATTCGCCACCGTGATGATCGAGTACTCGGCCTTCTTCACCGAGAGCGCGCCGCTGCTCGACCTCGCAGCGCAGCACGACGTCGGCGCGATCGTGATGCGCCCGCTCGGCGGCTCGGGCCGGACGAGCGTGATGCGGACGCGCCTCGCCGACGGCACGGCCGGCATCCTGACTCCGGCGAACCTGCTGCGTTATGTCCTGTCACATCCCGCCGTCTCGGTCGCCATCCCGGGCGCGCGCCACCCGTCCCGCATCCACGACAACGTCGCAACGGCGACGACGTACGAGCCGATGGACGCCGACGAGCGTCGTGCGCTCGAGGCCGCGGCGGCGGAGTTGTACTAGCGGCGCGATCCCCGGCGGAACAGGTCCGTGGGCTGCTGGGGCGGCCGGCGGTAGTCGACGAGCGCCGGCGGCTGTCCCTGCGCCGCGCCGTCCTGCGGTCCCCCGCGCAACGCGTCGACCACGAGCGCCAGCACCGTCTGGATAGCGAGCGGACCCACGACGACGAGCACCATGCCCACCACCACCATCACCGCCAGCGGCAAGTGCAGGCGGTCCTGGTAGAGGCCGAACGCGAGCCCCGAGACGAACGGCAGGGCGCTGCGCACGTAGTAAGACAGCAGCCGGTCGGACGAGAACATGACAACCCCCGGGTTCATCCCCGCCCAGGGTCGGTGCACAGGGTAGCGCGTCCCCGCCCGTCGCAATCCCCTGCCGGTCCACGTGCGCCCGCCACGCTTCTCAACGTTGCAACCCTCGCAGACGTTTACCTGCTGCCGGACGCCCTGGTAGGACACCGGCACGGGAGCGATCGATGAGCGACACGCAGGCCGCCGCCCCGCCCGCCCGGGTTCCCGAGCGCGCGACCGCTGGTCGTATGCTCGACGACGGGTGGGACCCGCCGGGACCTCGGCGCGTCGCGCGTCCGCACGCCGGGCGCGCGGGAGCTCGAGGAGGTCAGATGCGCGATTCCCCCTTCCGCGGCTCCGTCGTCGAGCTGCCGACGCGCCGCTTCGCCTGGTGGGGCCGCGCGCTTCTCGCGACCCTCGGCGGCGGGGCCGTCGCGACCGGCGCGAACGCGCCGGCGCTCGGCGCGATCGCGGCGGTCATCGCCGGCTACATCGCGCTCGCCTTCGTGCTCGGCCTGCCGGCGGTGGATGCGCGGCTGGGCCGTCGCGCGCCGCTTGTCGGCGCGGTGTTCGACGTGCTGTTCGTGAGCGCGGGCATCGCGGCCGGGGCTCAGCCATCCCTCCCGCTCTGGACGCTCTACCTCCTGCCGGTCGCGATCGCCGTGCCCGCCGGCGCCGCGGTCGCTCGCGCGGCGACCGTGCTCGCACTCCCCGGGCTCGCGGGCGCGACCGCGATCACCGCCGCGGCGCCGCTCGTCGCCGACGGCGCGCTGACCCCGCCGTGGACCGCCGCCGCGTGGGCCGCCGCGGCGGTCACCGGCATCGGCGCGCTCCTCACCTGGGCCGCCTCACGCCTCAACGCGAGCACGCTGCAGACCGAGGCCTGGCGTGCCGCGGCCGACGCCGGACGCGACCTCGCGGGCGACCTCGATCGCGCCGCGGTCGCCGCCGCCGTCGCGCGCGCGGCCCGCACGCTCGCCGGCACGCCGGCCGCGCGACTGTGGTGGTGGGATTCGGGACTCCGGCGCACTCGCGTCGGCCGCCGTGGACGGGCAGGCCGCGGCGATCTCCACTGCGGATCTGCGTCCTGCGATCGTGCGGTCGCTCGAGCAGCGGCCGGACGTCTTCGCCGAGACCCACGTGAACCCGGATCTGCAAACGGTGCTCGTCGCCGCGCTCGGGCCCGCCGGCGCTCCGTCACGCGCGGTGCTCGCGCTCGGCCCGGCACCCGGCGACCGCTTCACCGCCGACGTCCGCGCGCGCGTGTCCGCGCTCGTGACGTGGGCCGGCGAGGTGCTTGCCCGCGCCGATGATCACGCCGCCGTGCGCGAGGCGCTCCGCCGCGAGTCGGTGCTCCGCGACGCCGCCGCCGCGCTCGCCGGCACGAGCGCGCTCACCGTCGCGGTCGCCGCCGTCGCCTCCGCCGCGCGACAGGCCCTCTCGGCGCGCGCGTCCGTCGTCGACCGCGCCTCCGGCGAGACGATTGCCGGCGAGCACCACTGGTCGGGGCCGGCCGATCCCGAGCGTGCGCCCGTCACCCGCCGGCTCGCGTCGGACCTCGCGCTCCTGATGGACCGCGAGGAACGCGGCCTCCAGCCCGAGGAGCGCGCGTGGCTCGAAACCCTCTGCGCGCTCGCCACCCCCGCCGTCCGCCGCTGCCGCGCCGTCGAGCGGCTCGCCGAGGAGCGACGACGCCTGCGCACGACCATCGATGCCGCGCCCGTGCCGCTGCTCGTGCTGGGCGACGACCGCCGTCCCATCCGCTCGAACGCGGCCTTCCGGGCGCTCGACGTCGACCCCGCGACGCTCGATCCGCGCGCCCTGCCGGAGGAGCTGCAGGTCGGCGACCCGGCGCGCACGTTCGTCGTCGTCGCGATGCCGCTCGATGCCGTGGAGCCGGGCGCACAGACGATCGCGCTGCGTGAGATCACCCGCGAGCGGCAGGCGCTGCAGGCGAAGGAAGACCTGATCGCGACGATGGGCCACGAGCTGCGGACGCCGCTGACCTCGGTGCTCGGCTACAGCCGGATCATGGAGCGGCACCTCGGCGTGGTGAACGACCAGGTACAGCGGCTGAACGAGATCATCGAGGGCTTCGTCGATGCCTCGCGTGCGAACGGCGGCGTGGTCCCCGCGCGCCGCGCGATCCTCGACCCGGCCGACCTCGTGCACGAGGCGGCCGCCCGCTTCCGCGGGGCGCACGAGGATCGTGACCTGCGCGTCACCGTCGCGCCGGCGCCGCCCATCATGGGCGATCGCGCGTGGCTCGGGCAGGTGCTCGACAACCTGCTCGAGAACGCCGCCAAGTACTCGTCCTCCGATCGACCGGTGGAGCTCTTCGCAGCCGGCCGCGGAAACGAAGCACTGCTCAGCGTGCGCGACCGAGGCAGCGGCATCCCCGCGCACGAGCTCAACCGCATCTTCGAGCGCTCGTATCGCGCAACCGACGACCGCACGGTGCAGGGCCAGGGCCTCGGTCTCTCGATCGTGCACGACCTGGTATCCGCGCACGGCGGCCGCGTCTGGGCCGAGAGCGCCGGTCCGGGTCGCGGCACGACATTCCACGTCTCGCTTCCCGCGATGCTCGTCGACGAGGCCGACGAGGCCACCTCCACGGGCGAGCATGCCGAGTCGCGCGCGGACCGCTGACGCGGCGCGCGGTCGACCCGCCGCGTCCGTGTGTGACGTACCAGAACGTATACGTGATCTGACGCGCTCCCTTGCGCGCACGCGTGGATACGGTCTGTGTGTATCCGCGGAACCGTCACGGCCGCGGTGGGACGTGTCGCGGGGCGCGCACGCGGAGAGGAGCCTCGGTGGGCCGACCGGGCACGGACACCCTGCAGCGCCTGAGCGACCTCGTCATCGAGCAGCATCCCGTGTGCGGCCATGCCGCGGCGCTGCTGACCGTGCGCGCCGACGCGCCCGACGCCGTCGAGCGCATCGTCGAGATCCTGCAGCCCACTGACGAGCGGTTCGCCCGGCGCATGCGGCGGCTCGAGGACTCGCCCTTCGGGCAGCGCTTCAGCAGCATCCCCGAAGGAGCGGCGCGCATGGGGCGCTCGCCGGTACTCGCCTCGGCGCTCGCTGCCACGACGATTGCGGCACTCGACGGCCCGACCCCGCACCTCGACCGGCTCATGTTCTGGAACCACGCGATTGCGGTCGGCGCGCTGGCGATGGTCGGCGCGGGGCTCGATCGCGCGCACGCCGGCGAGGCATTCCCCGCCGCCTTCTTCTCGACGATCGGCCGCCTCGTGCTCGCACGGTACGCGCCCGACGCCTTCGGCCGGGCGGTGAGCATCGCGGAGGCCGAGCACACGAGCCTCGGGGCGGCGGTGCAGCACGTCTTCGGATTCCCGGAGTCCGAGCTCGCGGGGTCGCTGGCGCTGCGCTGGCACTTCCCCGCGTGGCTGGCCGACACGATTGCCTTCCCGGTACGCGATCGCGAGGTCGCCGCGCAGGCGCACACGCTGGGCGGGCTCGTCTACCGCGCCGAGCTCGTCGCGCGCGCCCGCGGGTTCGGCCCGCAGTTCGAGGGCATCGCGGCCCCGCCCGACCACCTGCGCTGGCTGACGGATCCGCTCCTCCTCGCGTTCGACCGCGCCGGCGGCACGGCCTGGCTGGAGCGCGCCGTCGGCGGCATCTTCGCGATCGCCGTCCCCGACGGCGACGAAGGCCGCGCCTGGCGGTAGGCCCGGCGCAGCCGCGGGCCACTGGGCCGCGGGCCCGGCGGCGACTTACCCCCGCCGGGGCCGCGCCGGGCGGGGCATGCGGCCGGGCGCACGGCCGGCTTCAGGCCGGCCGTGGCTGGTGACCGGCTCTCGCGGGCGCGCCGTTGCCACCTCGTGCGGGAGCGGGCCACACCTGGCGCCGCCAGCCACGCGGCGGCAGACACGACGCCGACAGGACGCGGACGCAGTCGGCGTCGAGGACAGCGGTCGGGCCGGTGACGCGTTCCTGCGCGGCAGGCTTGAAGCCTGCCGTGCGCCGTTAGCCGGCCCCGGCGCCGCGCAGGACGCCGTCGACGACGTGCTGCGCCTGCTCCTGGATCCGGCGGAGGACGTCCCCGCCGCGGAAGCTCTCCGCGTAGATCTTGTAGATGTCCTCCGTGCCCGACGGGCGCGCGGCGAACCACCCGCCCGCCGCGGTCACCTTCACGCCGCCCAGCGCGGCGCCGTTGCCCGGCGCCGCCGTCAGGATCGCCTCGATCGGCTCGCCGGCCAGTTCGGTGATGCGGATCTGCTCGGCGGACAGCCTGCCGAGCAGCGCGCGCTGCTCGGCCGTCGCGGGCGCGTCGATCCGGTCGTAGTCGGGCTCGCCGAGCTCCTCGGTCAGTGCGCGATACAGTTCGCCCGGGTCGCGGCCGGCGCGCGCGGTCATCTCCGCGGCGAGCAGCCCGGGCGCGATCGCATCCTTGTCCGTCGTCCACGTGTCGCCGCCGATGCGCAGGAACGATGCGCCGGCGCTCTCCTCGCCGCCGAAGCCGATCGAGCCGTCGAGCAGCCCCGGCACAAACCATTTGAAGCCGACCGGCACCTCGTAGAGCCGCCGACCGAGCTTCGCCGCGACGCGGTCGATCAGGCTGCTGCTCACGGCCGTCTTGCCGACCGCCGTCCCGGGCGCCCACGCGGGGCGGTGCGCGAAGAGGTAGGCGATGGCGGTCGCCAGGTAGTGGTTCGGCGGGAGCAGGCCGGTGCTGTGGGCGACGATTCCGTGGCGGTCGTGGTCGGCGTCCGCCGCGAGCGCGACGTCGAACCGCTCCTGCAGCGGCGCGAGGCGCGCCATCGCCTGCGGCGACGACGGGTCGGTGCGGATGCGCCCGTCCCAGTCGAGCGTCATGAAGCGGAACGTCGGATCGACGGCGCCGTTCACGACCTCCAGATCGAGCCCGTAACGCTCGGCGATCGCGGGCCAGTAGCGGACGCCGGCGCCGCCGAGCGGATCCACGCCGATGCGCACGCCGGCCGCGCGGATTGCCTCCATGTCGACGACGTCCCCGAGATCGCCGACGTAGGCGTCGCGATAGTCGTGGCGGTGCGTGGTCGCCGCGCCGCGTGCGCGCGCAAGTGGCATGCGCTCGACGCCGCGCAGGCCGTCGGCGAGCAGCGCGTTCGCGCGCTCCTCGATGCGTGCGGTGACCGCCGTGTCCGCGGGCCCGCCGCTCGGCGGGTCGTACTTGAATCCGCCGTCGCGCGGCGGGTTGTGCGATGGGGTGATCACGATGCCGTCGGCGAGGCCGCTCGTCCGCTCGCGGTTGTAGGTGAGGATGGCGTGCGAGACCGCCGGCGTCGGCGTGTAGTCGTCGTCAACCGCGAGCATGACGTCGACGCCGTTCGCGGCGAGCACCTCGAGCGCGGTGGCGAGCGCCGGCTCGGAGAGCGCGTGCGTGTCCATGCCCATGAACAGCGGGCCGTCGATGCCGGCTTCGCGTCGCTGCCAGCAGATGGCCTGCGTGATCGCGAGGATGTGGCGCTCGTTGAAGGTGCCGTCGAGCGACGACCCGCGGTGCCCGGACGTCCCGAAGCGCACGCGCTGAGCCGGGTCGGTGGGGTCCGGGTGCTCCGTGAAGTAGGCGGTCACGAGCCGGGGGATGTTGTCGAGCATCGCCTCCGGCGGCGGCTGGCCCGCCAGTGGACTCGGTTCCATCGCTGCGCCTTCCCGTGCGGATCGAGAGTACGCGGCGAAGTGAAGACGCCCCGCGTGGAGGTGGCGAGCAGGAGCGGTGAGGCCGAACCCGTCAGTCGCCGGCGGGAAACTCGAACGAGGACGGGATGTCACGCTGCGCGCCGACCACGATCGCAACTTCCTCGTGGGAGGTCAGCGCGATCGTGCGGGGGTCGCCGGGGAATGGCTTGCCGTTCACGTAGGCACGCACCTGCTGGTCGGGGCCGTCGCAGTAGCCTCCGACGCACTTCGCGTCGAGACGGACGCCCCACTCGATGAAGAGCTGGCCAAGGGTGAACGTCGCGGGGTGGGCGGCTTCGATGTGGATGATGCCGCTGGTGTCGTGCGTGTGGAGCGGCGAGATCAGCTGGCGCTGGAGGTCGATGCCGATCCCGGCCGGAACGACCTGCGGATTTCCCTCGATGACGAGGTCGAGGTGGGCATGGACGTGGTAGGCGAGCTGCTCGCCGCCGAGCGCGGGCAGGCCGGCAGCCGTGATGTGGCTCACGGCGTTCGCCGGCGCGGGCCACGGCGCCGCGGCGGTCGACATCGGCACCGGGGTCCCCGACGCAGCCGCGGCGGGTGTCGTCACGGCGTGGGTCGTGCCGTCGACGGCGCCCGCCGGCGTAGCGGTCGCGCCGCCCGCGCCGCTGCACGCGGCGGCCAGAGCGAGCGTGAGCGCGGCCGCCGCGGCGAGCGCGACGACCGCCGCGGCGCGCCGCGCGCGGGCACCCCGTCGCCGGCCGTGCGGGGACCTCTCGGGGTGCACTGGCTGCATGGACTCCCTGCCTGCTCGGAGCACGTGGCGGACGCGGGCGAGCGGCCAGCGTATCGGACCGCGCCCGCGCGAGCGACGGCTCAGCCTCCCACGTCCTCCGCGCTCGGCATGGTGGCCGGCAGGCGTCGCGCAATCAGCACCTCGGACGCGACCGCGAACGGCGCCACGACCTCGTGGTGCACGACGTCCCACGCCCCGGCGTCGATCGTGTCCTCCAGGCGGATCGGCCGGCACCCGCCGACGAGCCCCGGCCGGCGCGCCCACGTCCACAGCCAGGCGCGCGAGACGAGCCCCGCGACGCCGCCGGCGCCGGCGGCGAGGCTGACGAGGCAGAGCAGCCCCCCGGGCGCGAGCGCGCGCGCCGCCTCGGCGGTCGCGGCACGCGCGTCGGCCGGGCTCAGCAGGTCGAGCACGTACGTCGAAACCACGCGATCGCACGCGCCGTCGGCGACCGGCAACCGCAGGTCGCCGTCGCTGACCCGCGCCTCGGCGCGGTCGTTCCAGCGCCGCAGCCGCTCCGTCGCGAGCCGCACCATCTCGGGGCTCACGTCGATCCCCACGTAGCGCGCATCGGACGGCAGCCGGCCCATCAGCTCGGCGGCGAGCTTCCCCGTCCCGCACCCCAGCTCCGCGACGGAGTGCGCATCGCCGAACGCGCCGTGCGCCAGCATCGCGGCGACGGCGCTGCGCTCATAGAAGGCCTGCGTGTCCTGCCAGCGGCCGACGCGCGAGTAGAAGTCGCGCGCCTGCTCCGGCGTGATGTAGGTCATCCCGCAACAGCTCCCGTCCGAACAGCCGGAGGGGCGCACCGCTCCGGTCCCGGTGCGCCCCCCGCCAGCCGACGTGCGCGGCCGCAATCAGTCGCCGGCGGGGACGTCCCCGGGCGCGGCCACGCCTGCCATCGGCGCGCCCGGCCCCGGTTCCCCCTCGATCGCCTGCTGCCAGGCGGCCGCGGCGCGCGTCTCGAGGTCGTCGACCGAGAACCGCCCCCACGGCCCGCGGCACCAGGCGATGATCGGTGCGGCCGCCAGCGCGGCGACGCCCGTCACGACCCAGATCGCGCCCCAGCCGTGGCCCGCGAGCAGTGACGGTGCGAAGAAGATCCACGCCTGGTCGACGACCCGCGTCACGACGCCCTGCCCGCCGAACGCGGTCGTCTGGCGCGTCGCCGCGATGTCCTCGGCGTTCTCCGAGAACAGCGCGTTCGTCGGCGACCACATCGTCGCCATCACCGCGCCGATCACGACGTAGAGCAGGATGATCTGCCCCTGCCCGAGGTGGTGCCCCACCGAGAGCCCGAGCCCGATCAGCCCGATCCCGCTGAGCGTCGTAAACACGACGCCGAGCAGCTTCCGCATCCGCAGCCAGTCGGACGCGATGCCGCCGAGGATCAGGAACACGATGATCGACGCGTAGATCCAGCTCGTGATCGCCGCCGCCGTTTGCGGCGACTGGTGGAAGCCCTGCACCGTGAACAGCGGCCCGAACGCCACGAAGGTGATGTAGCCGAAGAGGAACAGGCCCTGGCCCAGCGCCAGCAGCCACAGGCGCCAGTCGCTGCGGATGAAGCCCCAGAAGCTCTCGACGTGCACGCCCTGGCTCTCGAGCTCGCGCGCGCGGCTCTGCACCTGGTCGAGGTGCTCGAGCGACGGGACGATCTGCGCACGGTAGCCGCTCGACGGCTCGCGGCCGAAGACCCACAGCACGAGCCAGCAGCCGATCGAGATCAGGCCGAACACGAAGAACATGTGCTGCCACGTGCCGACGCGCTCGAGCAGCCGCCCGGCGCTGAACGTCGCCGCCCAGTTCGCCGACAGCGTGCCGACGGTCACGAGGCCCACGGCCACCGAGCGGTTCGCGCGCGGAGAGAAGTCGCGCAGCAGCGCCGACACGACCACGACCGCCATCGCCTCGGTCCACGCCATCATCGCGTAGAGGAGCACGAACTCGACGGGCCGGCCGTCGGGCATGAAGGCGATCACGAAGTGGATCGCGAGGGGCGGGAGCATGCCCCAGAGCAGGATGCGAATGCGCGTGAACCGGTCCGCGAGGTGCGCGGCAAACATCGCGATGAACGCCGCAACGATGCCGACCACGCCGACGATGTGGCCATAGTCGACGGTGCTGAAGTGCTCGGACTTCACGATGAGTGGGGCGACCGCGCCCACGCTGATGCTCATCGTGCCGAGGAAGCCGGCGAGCGCCTTCACGATCAGCATGAAGTAGCGATCGCCACCGCGCGGGATGTAGTCGAGCTCCCGCTTGATGAACAGGTCTTGCCAGCCGCTTCGGTGGACTCGAGCCGACTGCAGGGCCGCCACCGGCATCCCCCCTCCGGGTGCGCGAAACAGCGTCCAACACAAACGTGGACTCGTGGATGGAAGGCTGGATAACGCGTGGGATGCGCGCGCGACAAGGCCCGCGCATACACACGGCACGTTTTTTCAGCGAACCTTCAGGATGGTTGCGCAGCGAGGCGCGGCCCCAACCCGGCGACCCGCGACCGCCCGCGTAGACGGTCGCGGCGGCTCAGCGGATCACACCGCGGCGATCGACTAGCCTCGTCCGACACGAAGGAGTCCCGTGAGTCCCTCGCCGGCCGCCCCGCACCAGGATGCGTCTCCCGGCGACCCGGCGACGCCCGCCACCCCCATCGCGGCCCTTCCCGTCACGTCGAAGTGGCGTCGCACCTTCGCGTCGTTCGAGAGCCGCGACTTCCGCTTCCTGACCCTCAGCTCGATCGCCGTCGGCTTCGGCCAGTGGGGCCAGCAGATCGCTCTGTCCTGGCTGGTGTTCGTCCTCACCGGGTCGGCGGCGCAGCTCGGCGGCGTCGCGTTCGTCGGCGGCATGCTCTCGCTGCTCCTCACGCCGATTGGCGGCATCCTCGCGGACCGCTACTCGCGGCGCGGGATCATGGTCGTGGCCACGTTCTTCGGCGCGCTGCAATCGATCGCGATCGCGGTGCTCGTACTCTCCGGCACCGTGCAGGTGTGGCACGTCTACGTCTTCGCCGTCATCAGCTCGATCACGATGGCGATGAACCAGCCGGCGCGGCAGGCGTATGTCTTCGACATCTCGACCGAGGAGACGCTGTCGAACGCCGTCGCGATGAACTCGCTCGCGCAGAACGTCGCGCGCATCGCGGGGCCGCCGCTCGCCGGCGTGCTCGCGGCGATCTCGATCAGCACGCCGTTCGTCTTCGTCGCCGTGATGCGCGTGATCGCGACGGGGGCCACCGCGATGATGGGTCCCGGCAGCGGGCGTCCGATCCCCACCGGCCGCAAGCCGTTCGCCGACCTCGCCGACGGCTTTCGCTACCTCGCGCGCGAGCGGCAGCTGCTCGGGCTGATGGTCATCAACTTCATGACGGCGCTGCTCGTCTACCCGTACGTGTCGTTCATGCCGATCTTCGCGTCACGCGTGCTGCACGCGGGCTCGCAAGGCTACGGGCTGCTCGTCGCGACGATCGGGCTCGGGTCGACGATCGGCCTGTTCCTGCTCGCGTACATCGGGGACGTGCGGCGGCGCGGGCTGTTCATGCTGATCGGCTTCACCGGGTACATGGGCCTGGTGACCGCGTTCACGCAGTCGCATGCCCTGCTCCTGTCGCTGGGCTTCCTGACGACGGCGGGCATCTTCTTCGGCTTCGCCACCGCGCTGAACACGACGGTGTTCCTGCTGCTGGTGCGCGAGGACATGCGCGGGCGCGGGATGGCCGCGTGGCAGATGGCCGGCGGCGTGTCGCCGCTGGGCGCGCTGCCCATGGGCCTCGCGATCACGCACTTCGGCCCGCAGATCGGCGTCGGCGCATTCACGGGGACGTGCTTCCTCTGCTTCGTCGGCATCACGCTGTTCTGGCGCACGCTGCGCGAAATCTAGCTCGGGGCGCGGCGAACGGCCCCGCGTCGGCGGGCTGAGCGAGCCTCGTCGTCAGAGCGGACCCGCGGCGACGGCCCCGCGTCAGCGGGCTGAGCGAGCCTCGTGACAGAGCGGCCCCGCGGCGTCCGCGTCCGGCCACGCGAGCTGCACGCCGAGCGCGACCGACGCCTGGCGCTCGAGCGACCACTCGGCGGAGCCAGGCACGATGATCCAGCGACCCTCGCGGATGCCGCGCCGTGCGGCGCGCTCCACTTCGAGCAGCTCCTCGACATCGAGCCGCTGCGCGATCTTCGTCGCGCCGTAGGCGGCGGCGGGGACGGCACCGCGCCGGCGCACGCTGTACTCCCACGCGTAGGCGCCGGCGCGGTCCGCGGGGCGGCCCGCCACTTCCCACGTCAGCGCATCACGCGACAGCCTCGCGAACGCGTCGGCCCACGCGTCCGCGTCGCCGCCGAGCGACGGCCGCGCCGGCGTGGCGCGCCGCATCAGCCGGCGACCGAGCCAGCTCACGTCCACCGGGTGCGCCCGTGCCTCTCTATGCGCCGGCCCCTCCGGCGCCCGCTCAGTCTCGACGGCCGCGGCTCAACGGCGTGTCAACGGACGGCGGCGACATCGGTTGTTGAGCCGTTGTTGAGCCCCCCGCCGCGACAATCGAGTGATGAGCGATCACCGCGCCCCACACACCGCGCCGCACCGCGAGCGGCGCGGCCGTCTGCCCGGCAACCGCTACATCCGCGTCCTGCGCCCGTTCCTCGGCAAGTTCGAGCGCCGCGAGGAGAGCCATCTCGTCGCGACCGAGGGCGTCTTCCAGCGGGGCTCGCGCCTCAGCCGCGCGATCGAGGGCGCATGGCGCCGCCTGGTCGGCGCGCGCCTGCCGAACGAGATGGAGATCCACGAGCGCATCGGCACCATCAAGGGCCTCGCCGTGTTCGCCTCCGACAACATCTCGTCCTCGGCGTACGCGACCGAGGAGATCATGCGCGTCCTGGTGCTGGCCGGCGCAGGCGCGCTCGTGTTCACGATGCCGATCACGATCGCGATCGTGCTGGTGTTGATCATCGTCGTGACGAGCTACCAGCAGACCATCGCCGCGTATCCGACCGGCGGCGGCTCGTACATCGTCGCGAGCGACAACCTCGGGCCGATCCCCGGCCTCGTCGCCGGCGCGTCGCTGCTCACCGACTATGTGCTCACGGTCGCCGTGTCCGTGGCGGCGGGCGTGGCCGCGCTGACGTCGATCTTCCCGGTGCTGTTCGCCGACCGCGTCGAGCTCGCGGTGGCGTTCGTGCTGCTGATCTGCCTCGGCAACCTGCGCGGCGTCCGCGAGAGCGGCACCATCTTCGCGGCGCCGGCCTACGTCTACCTGGTCGCGATCTTCGGGCTGCTCGCGGTGGGCTTCTTCCGCTTCGCGACGGGCTCGCTGCCCGCCTACGTCCCGCCGGCGGCGTACGTGCCGGACCAGGCCGTCAGCGCGCTCGGGCTCGTGCTCATCCTCCGCGCGTTCTCGTCCGGATCCGTCGCCCTGACCGGCGTCGAGGCCGTCTCCAACGGCGTCCCGGCCTTCGCTCCGCCCGAGCCGAAGCACGCCCAGCGCGTGCTGATCCTGATGGCCACCTTCTTTACGACGATCTTCATCGGCATCAGCTTCCTCGCCGGGCACATCGGCATCGTCCCCGACCCCACCGAGCAGACGACCGTGATCAGCCAGCTCGCGGCCGTGCTCGTCGGCGACGGGTCACCGTTCCACTACCTCGTGCAGATCTCGACGGCGGTGCTGCTCGTGCTCGCCGCGAACACCGGCTACTCGGACTTCCCGCGGCTGTCGAGCATCCTCGCGCGGGACGGCTACTGGCCGCGCCAGTTCCAGTACCGCGGCGACCGGCTGGCGTTCAGCACGGGGATCATGGTGCTGACCGCGCTCGCGGTGCTGCTGCTGATCATCTTCCACGCGAGCGTCACGAACCTGATCCCGCTCTACACGGTCGGCGTGTTCATCGCCTTTACGCTCAGCCAGGCCGGCATGGTGAAGCGCTGGTACCGCCGACGCGCCGAGGTCCGCGGCTGGCGCCGGCGCGCCGCCGTGAACGGCGTCGGCGCGGCCGCCACCGGCGTCGTCGCCGTGATCGTCGGCGCGTCGAAGTTCGCGCTCGGCGCGTGGGTCGTGCTGCTGCTCATCCCGATCCTGATGGCGATCATGATCGCCATCCACCGCCACTACGAGGGCGTGCGCACCGCGATGACGGTCGACGAGCCGGACGCGTTCCCCGTCGAGGCGCCGACCCACGTGATCGCGCCGATCAGCCGCCTCGACCGCTCCGCCCTGCGCGCCGTCCGCTTTGCGCAGTCGATGAGCGACCACCCCACCGTCGTCCACGTCAGCGACGACGCCACCGAGACCGAGGCGTTCAAGCAGCGCTGGGCGGAGTGGGACCTCGGCCCGGAGCTCGTGATCATCGAGTCGCCGTACCGGTCGCTGATCCCGCCGCTTCTCGCATACATCGACGCGCTGCGCGCCGCCGAGCCGCGCCGGTCCATCGTGATCGTGCTCGCGGAGTTCGTGCCGCGGCACTTCTGGCAGTACGTCCTGCACAACCAGGCGGCGCTGCGGCTGAAGGTGCACCTGTTCTTCCGCGCGAACACGATCGTCGTCGACGTGCCCACGCACCTCGGGGCCGAGGTCGAGTCCGGGCGCTCCGGCGAGCGCGAACGTCAGGACACGACGAAGCGGTAACCCGCGCCCGGCTCGGTGATCAGCGTGCGCGGGTGCGCGGGGTCGCGCTCGATCTTCTTGCGCAGGCGCGCGACGTACACGTGCAGGTAGTGGTTCTCGGATCCGTACTCCGGCCCCCACACCGCGCGCAGCAGCGCGCGGTCGGTCATCAGCTTGTTGGGGTTGGCGGCGAAGACCTTCAGCAGGTCCCACTCGGTCGGCGTGAGGCGCACCTCCTCGCCGCGCACCGTCAGCCGGCGCGCCTCGAGGTCGACCGCGAGATCGCCGGCGGCGAGCGCCGCCGCCGCGCCGCCCGGCGGCCGCACGGCGTGCCGCAGCGCGACGCGCACGCGCGCCAGCAGCTCGTCCACGCCGAAGGGCTTCGCCAGGTAGTCGTCGGCGCCGGCGTCGAGCGCGAACACCTTGTCGCGCTCCGCCGCGCGGGCCGACAGCACCACGATCGGCGTGGCGCTCGCCTCGCGGACCCGCGCGATGAAGTCGACGCCGTCGATGTCCGGCAGGCCGAGGTCGAGCAGCACGACGTCGGGCCGCCAGCGGTAGAAGCGGTCGATCGCGGCGGCACCGTCCTCCACCGCTTCGACCTGGTAGCCGCGCGCCTCGAGGTTGAGGCGCACGACGCGCCGGATCGCCGGTTCGTCGTCGACGACGAGGACGCGCGCGCCCGGGGTGACGGTCACGGACGGGCCGCCTTCGGCGCCGCGGCGGCCGGGTGGCCGGCAGGCGGCGGGGCACCCGGGTCGCCGGGGGCCGGGTCGAGCGGGATGCGGAAGGCGAAGCGCGCTCCGCCGCCCGACCCGTTCGCCGCGGTGATCGCGCCGCCGTGCGCCTCCACGAGCGCCCGCGCGACAGCAAGCCCGAGCCCCGTCCCCTGCCCGCCGCGCCCGCGCTCCGCCGCGGCGAACGGGTCGAAGAGATGGGCGAGCGCCTCCGGGGCGATGCCGGGGCCGTCGTCCGCGATCGCGACCTCGACCGCCGGCCCGCCGCCGCTCTCCCCGGCCGGGAGGACGGACGCCGAGAGCCGGATCTCGGTGCCGGAGGGCGTGTGCCGCACCGCGTTCTCCACGAGGTTGCCGATCACCTCGCCGATGGCGATCGCGTCCATGCGCACCGGCGGCAGGTCGGCCGGCAGGTCCGCGACCACGAGGTACCCGGCCGCGTGCTCGGAGAGCCGGTCGAGCGTGTCGGCGACGAGCGTGGCGAGGTCGCGCCACTCGGGCTCGATGCGCAGCGCGCCGCCCTGCACCCGCGAGAAGTCGAGCAGGTGGCGGACCATGCGGTCGAGCCGGCGACCCTCGTCCGCGATGGCGGAGAGGAACTCGCGGCGATCGCCGTCGGACCAGGCGACGTCGCCCTGGAGCAGGCTGTCGGCCGACGCGACGATGGACGCGAGCGGCGTGCGCAGGTCGTGCGAGACCGTGTTCAGGAGCGCGTTCTTGAGGTCGTCGGCACGCCGCAGCACCTCGGCCTCCGTGGCGTCGGCGTGGAGGCGCGCCCGGTCGACGGCCTGTCCGATCTGCGCGGCGGCGGTAGCGAGCAAGCGCTGGTCGGCCACCGAGAACTCCGCGCGCGGACCGGAGGCGAGCGAGATCCAGCCTTCCGCTCCGCGCGCCGACGCGATGCGCACGTGATCGAAGCGCCGCCCGGCCGCGCGCGCGGCGGAGGCCGGCGTCGTCGCCGGGGCGCTGCGCAGCCGGGGCGGGCGCAGCCCGACCCAGCGGCGCGCGCGGAAGGCGCCGCGCTCCTCGCCGCGCGGCTCGCCGAGCACGCGGCCGGCGCCCAGCCGCCCCGAGCGCAGCAGCTGCTGCGCCGCGCGCGGGTCGCCCGCGGCGGCCGACAGGTCGCGCGGGCCGACCTGCGCGCGGATCAGCACCGCCTCGACCCTCGTCGCCTCGCGCAGGACCGCCGCCGCCGTGTGCAGCGCGCGCTCGATGTCGTCGTCCGCCAGCGCACGCGCCACCTCGTACTGCACGACGGCGTCGCGCTCGCCGGCGCGCGCCTCCTGCTCGCGCCGCCGCGCGACCCCGGCGAGCTGCCCCGTCACGATGCCGGTCGTGAGCAGCAGCGCAAGGTTCACCCACTCGACGGGGTCGGCGACGGTGAGCGCGAAGTGGGGCGCGATGAAGAAGAGGTCGTAGGCGAAGAACGACGCGATGGCGGCGGCCACCGCCGCCGCGCTCCCCGCCGTCACCGCTGCGGCGAGCACGGCCACCACGTAGACGATGGCGACGTTCGACGCGCTGGTGACCGTGCGCGCCGCGGCGATGGCCGCCGAGACGAGCGCGACCAGCGCCAGCGCCCACGCGATGCGCACGACCACGCGGTTCGACCGGCCCCAGCCGGTCAGCGTCCACATGTCTCCATCATCTTCCCGGGTGCCGCACTCTGGCGAACGGCCCGCGTCAGCGGGCTGAGCAGCCTCGCGTTCCGTATGGCCGCGCCGGCCCGCTCATCCCGCTCGCACGGCGCCGTTCGCCGGGCAGCCAGCCGTGGGCGGCGCGCTACAGCGTCGCGGCCAGCGCGCGGACCACGTGGATGAACGGCGAGGGGTACACCCCGAGCCACATCACCACGCCGATCACCACCACCAGCGCGAGCGAACCCGCGAGCGCCGGTGCCGGCCGCCGCGGCGCGTCTGACTCGCCCGCGGGCACCTCCCGGAACATCGCGACGATGATCCGCAGGTAGTAGAAAAGTCCGATCACCGACGACAGCACCAGGACCACCACGAGCCACCACAGCGCCGACTGCGCGCCCGCCAGCACCAGGTAAAACTTCCCCACGAACCCCGCGGTCAGAGGGATGCCGGCCAGTGAGAACAGCGACGCCGTCATCGCGGCCGCCAGCCCGGGGTGCCGCCAGAAGAGGTGCGCATAGTCATCGACGCGATCCGCCTCGCGGCCCTCGGCCCCGGACAGCAGCGTCATCACCCCGAACGCCCCGAGCGACGCCGCGACGTACACGGCGAGGTAGAACGCCACCGCCGTCAGCGCCTGCCCGCCGCTCGCGACGAACGCCACCATCAGGTACCCGAGGTGCGCGACCGACGAGTACGCGAGGATGCGCTTCACGTTCGACTGCAGCAGCGCGAGCAGGTTGCCGCCCACCATCGACCCCACCGCCACGACCGCGAAGACGGCGAACAGCACGCCGTACTGACGGAAGTCGATCAGCGTGAAGAAGCGCAGCAGCACGGCGACGACGCCGCCCTTCGAGACGGTCGCGACGAAGGCCGTCGCCGGCAGCGGGGCGCCTTCATAGACGTCGGGCGCCCACATGTGGAACGGCACGAGCGCGAGCTTGTAACCGATCCCCACCACGAGCAGCGCCAGCCCGGCGAGCAGCGTGAGCGTCGCCGGCACGCTCCCGGGGAAGCCGGCCACCACCTGCGCGATCTGCTCGAACTGCATCGAGCCGAGCTCCGCGTAGACCAGCGCCATGCCGAACAGGAGGAACGCCGACGAGACGGCGGCGAGCACGAGGTACTTCATGCCCGCCTCGACCGCCGCGGCGCTGCTGCGCGGGTACGCGATCAACGCGTAGAGCGAGACGCTCAGCAATTCGAGCCCGAGGAAGAACGACGCGAAGTGATCCGCGGCGGCCAGCACCGCGGCCCCCGCGGTCGCCGCGACGAGCAGGACGTAGAACTCCTCGGGGTGGGACTCGCGGTCGCGCAGGTAGCCGTAGGCGAGCACGGCGACGGCCGTCGCCGCGGCGATCAGCACGCCGGTGTAGTAAAGCGCGAAGCGGTCGACGCGGAAGAGCGGCGTGACCGCGGGCGTGTCGGCGAGCGCGGCGACGGGAAGCAGCGCGAACGCCGCGACGAGCCCCACCACCGTGAGCGCGGCGGTCGACGCGTGGTGGCGCGCGAGCGAGACGTACAGCAGCAGCAGCGTCGCCGTCGCGCCGAGGACGGTCCACGGGAGCAGCGCGACGAACTGCGGGCCGGTCACGGCCCGCCGCCCTTCGCGCGCACCGCCGCCGGCGCCGGCGCGGCCGCCGCGCTCGTCGACTGGCGCGCGCTCGCGACGACCTGCTGCGCGCGCGCGATGCCGTCCTCCGACGTCCGCAGCAGCGGCTGCGGCACGAACCCGACCGCGATGATCGCCGCGGCCATCCCGCCGAGCACGAGCCCCTCGCGCCACGACAGGTCCGCCGGCTGCGGCACGTCGGTCTGCGGCCCGTGGAACGTGAGCTGCACCAGTCGCAGCGAGTAGATCGTCGCAGCGACGATCCCCGCCGCCGCGACGGCGGCCAGCCCGATCCCCGCCTGGTAGGCCCCCGCCAGGATCAGGAATTCGCCGACGAAGTTGCCGAGGCCCGGCAGGCCCAGCGTCGCCATCGCGAACAGCATTGTGAAGCCGCCCATGCGCGGCGCAGCGCCCCAGAAGCCGCTCATGCGGTCCATGTCGCGCGTGTGCAGCCGCTCCTGCAACTGCCCGGCGATCACGAACAGCCCGCCGGTGCTGATGGCGTGCGACACCATCATGATCACCACGCCCTGCAGCGCGAGCCGGTTCCACGCGAAGATGCCGAGCATCACCAGCGCCATGTGCCCGACGCTCGTGTACGCGACCAGCCGCTTGAAGTCGCGCTGCGAGTACGCGACCAGCGCGCCGTACAGCACCCCGATCGCCCCGAGCGTCATCGCCACCGGCGCGAAGTCGAGCGCCGCCTTCGGGAAGAGCGGCACCAGGAACCGGATCATCCCGTAGGCGCCGGTCTTCAGCATCAGCCCGGCGAGGATCACGCTGCCCGCGGTCGGCGCCTCCGTGTGCGCGTCGGGCAGCCACGTGTGGAACGGCACGGCCGGCAGCTTCACCGCGAACGCCGCGAAGAAGCCGAGCATCGCGAGCGTGGCGGTGAGCCGGGAGAGCGGCGTCCCGAGCAGCGCCTCGTAGTCGAACGTGATCTGCCCCGTCTGCGCCGCGTGCGCGAACACCAGCGCCAGGATCGCGACGAGCATCAGCAGGCCGCTGGCCTGCGTGAAGAGGAAGAACTTCATCGACGCATAGTGCCGCCGCTCGTGCCCCCAGATCGCGATCAGGAAGTACATCGGGACGAGCATGAGCTCCCAGAAGAAGTAGAAGAGGAAGAGGTCGAGCGAAGTGAACACGCCGACGATCCCGGCGAGCACCCACAGCACGTTGAGGTGAAAGAAGCCGACGCGGTGGTCGATCTCGCGCCACGAGATCAGCACGGCGACGAGCCCGAGCAGCATCGTCAGCAGCAGCAACAGCAGGCTGAAGCCGTCGACCGCGACGTGCGCGCTGATGCCGAGCTGCGGGATCCAGGCGTAGTTCGCCTCGGTCAGCCACGCCCCGCCGCCGCCCGCGCTCGCGACCGGCCCGGCACCGAGGTCGCCCCAGTGCACGACCCAGAACCCCGCGAGCAGCACGAGATCGCCGCCGATCGCGGCGAGCGCGACGAGCCGCGACCAGCGCGGCGCGCGCCCGCCGATCGCCCAGGCGATCAGCCCGCTGCCGATCAGCACGCCGACGAGCCACGCGGCGATCACGAGAACACCACCAGCACGACCGCGCCGACCGCCCCGAGCGCGATCCCCGCGGCGTACAGCCGCACGCGCCCGGCCTCGGTCAGCCGCAGCTCCGCCCACGCCCCGCGCGTCACCCAGGCCACGCCGCGGTACGCCAGGTCCACCACGTCGTCGCGGTCGACGCGCGCGAGCCATGTGTACGGCCGCACGAGCGCGCGCTCGTAGAGCCAGTCGAACCCCCAGCCCGCGTACCAGTAGCGGTGCAGCGCGCGTCCCGCCGGTGTCGCGACCGCGCGAGCCGTGGCGTCGGCCCGCCGCACGAACAGCCACCACGCGGCGGCGACGCCACCCAGCACCACCAGCGCGGCGATCACCTGCAACACCGCCTCGAGCCCCACGGAGCCGCGCTCCACCGACGCGGGCAGCACCTGCTGCAGGAAGTCGGCGAGCTTCGGCCAGTCGCCCAGCGTGCGCGGCAGGTTGATGAACCCGGCGACCACCGACAGGACGCCAAGCACGATCAGCGGCAGCCGCATCGCGACCCCGGGCGCGTGCCGGACCTCGGTCTTCGCCTCGCCGAGGAACGCGACGAAGAACATGCGTGCCGTGTAGAGCGCGGTGAGCAGCGCGCCGACGATGCCGGCGAGCCACAGCCAGCGGCTGCCCTCGGGCGACGACCACGCCGCGAAGAGGATCGCGTCCTTGCTGTAGAAGCCGGCCGTCACCAGCGGCAGCGCGGCCAGCGAGGCCGACGCGACGAGGAACGTCCAGAACGTCACGGGCAGCCGCCGCCGCAGCCCGCCCATCTTGAAGATCGAGTGCTCCTCGTCGAGCGCGTGGATCACGACGCCCGCGCCGAGGAACAGCAGCGCCTTGAAGAACGCGTGCGTCATGAAGTGGAACAGCGCCGCCGTCCAGGCGCCGACGCCGAGCGCGAGGAACATGTACCCGATCTGGCTGATCGTCGAGTACGCGAGGATCCGCTTGATGTCCTCCTGCGTCAGCGCGGCGCATCCGGCGACGAGCAGCGTCGCCGCCGCCGATCCACGCCACCGCCGCGCGCGCGTCCGGCGCGACCCCGAACAGCACGTGCGTCCGCGCGATCAGGTAGACGCCGGCCGTCACCATCGTCGCCGCGTGGATCAGCGCCGAGACCGGCGTCGGGCCGGCCATCGCGTCGGGCAGCCACGTCTGCAGCGGCAGTTGCGCCGACTTCCCCATCGCGCCGACCAGCAGCAGGAACGCCGCCACCGTCGGCCACGCGCGGGCCGCCGGCCCACTGCGTGCCGACCTTCGTCATCAGCACCTGGATGTCGAGCGTCCCGAACTGCGACAGCAACAGGAACAGCCCGATCAGCAGCGCGGTTCACCGACGCGCGTCACGATGAACGCCTTGCGCGCCGCCCGCCCATTCGCGGGGTCGCGGTACCAGAACCCGATCAGCAGGTACTAGCAGAGCCCGACGCCCTCCCACCCGAGGAGCAGCAGAGCAGGCTGGGCGCGAGCACGAGCGTCAGCATCGACGCGACGAAGAGGTTCATGTAGGCGAAGAAGCGGGTGAAGCCCTCGTCGTCCCACATGAACTCCGCGGAGTAGAGGTGGATCAGCGCGCCGACGAACGTCACGACGAGCGCCATCAGCAGCGAGAGCGCGTCGAGCCGCAGCGCGATCGCCGGGCGGAAGCCCGCGACCTCGAACCAGCGCCACAGCGTCTGCGTGTACGCGTCGCCGGCGGGCGGTGCCGTCAGGAACGCGATCGCGATCAGGATCGTGATCGCGGCGGCGGTCGCGACCGACCCCACCCCAACGACGGCCGCGCGACGGCGACCCAGCGTCCCGCCGAACAGCGCGAGCACGACGGCGCCGGCGAGCGGCAGCGCGGGGACGAGCCAGAGCAGGCGCAGCACCGCTAGCCCCGCATCCGGCTCGCCGCGTCGACGTCGAGCGTCCCGAAGTGCCGCAGCAGCTGCAGCACCAGCGCCAGGCCCACCGCCACCTCGGCCGCGGCCATCGCGAGCACGAACAGGAACATCACCTGGCCGTCGGGCTGCGCCCAGCGCGCGCCGGCCACGACGAACGCGAGCCCTGCGGCGTTCAGCATGATCTCGATCGAGAGCAGCATGAACAGCACGTTGCGCCGCAAGAGCACGCCGAGCAGCCCGAGCGCGAAGAGGATCGTCGCGAGGAAGAGCCCGTAGTCGGCCGCCGTCTGCATCGCCGCCCCCGCCCGCTACTCGCGCCGGCCGAGGTGATACGCGCCGACCAGCCCCGCGAGCAGCAGCAGCGACGCGAGCTCCACCCCCAGCAGGTAGCGGCCGAACAGCGCGAGCCCGACGTCCGTCGGCGCGATCGCCGTGCCGGCACCGTGCACGCCGGGCCCGCCGCGCACGAGCACCGCGACCAGCGCCGCGAGCAGCAGCGACGCGAGCACAGCGGGCCCGATCCACGCCGTCGGCTGCAGCAGGCCGGCGTCGATGCGCGCCCCCTCGACACCGACGTTGATCACCATCACGACGAAGACGAACAGCACCATGATCGCCCCGGCGTAGATGATCACCTCGAGCGCTGCGACGAACGGCGCGCCCAGCGCGAAGAACACCAGCGCCACGGCGAGCAGCGACACCACCAGGTACAGCAGCCCGTGGATCGCGTTGCGCTGCACCAGCACCATCGCCGTCGAGACGACCGCGATGGCGGCCGCGACCCAGAACAGCGTCGGTCACGGCAGCAGCCGCCGCACGTCCGTCGGCGGCGCCTCGCGCTCGGCCTCGCCCGTGTCCTTGCCGCCGATCTCCAGCCCCGCAACGCGGTAGAAGTTGTAGTCCGGGTACTTGCCCGGCCCGTCGATCAGTCAGGTCCTCCTTCTCGTAGACCAGGTTCGGCCGCTCGTACTCGCTCATCTCGAAGTCGGGCGTGAGCTGGATGGCATAGGTCGGGCACGCCTCCTCGCAGAAGCCGCAGAAGATGCAGCGCGAGAAGTTGATGCGGAAGAAGTCCGGGTAGCGGCGCCCGGTCTCGTCCTCGGTCGCCTGCAGCGCGATGCAGTCGACCGGGCACGCGACCGCGCACAGGTAGCACGCGACGCAGCGCTCCTCGCCGTCGGGGTCGCGCGACAGCACGATGCGGCCGCGCCAGCGCGGCGGCGAGGTACGCCTTCTCGTCGGGGTACTGCACGGTCTGGCGGCGGCGGAACGTGTGCCGCAGCACGTGCCAGACCGTGTCGACGACGCTCAGCATCGCGGCCCCCTAACCCATCGCCAGCACGACGGCGCCGGTCACGAGCAGGTTGAGCAGCGACAGCGGCAGCAGCACGCTGCCAGCCGAGGTTCATGAGCTGGTCGTAGCGCGGCCGCGGCAACGACGCGCGCATCAGGACGAAGAACCCGATCAGCACGAAGGTCTTGCCGACGAACCAGGCGATCGCCGGGCAGCAACGGCCCGCGCGGCCCGCCGAAGAAGAGCGTCACGATCAGCGCGGAGATCAGCGTCACGCCGACGTACTCGCCGACGAAGAACATCCCGAACTTCATCGCCGGAATACTCGGAGTGGAAGCCCGCCGACCAGCTCGCTCTCGGCCTCGGGCAGGTCGAACGGCAGGCGCCGCGCCTCGGCCAGCCCGGCCGTCATGAACACGACGAGCCCGACGAACTGCGGGATGCAGTACCAGATGCCCCCTGCGCCTCGACGATCCGCGCGAACGAGAACGACCCCGCGAGGATCACCACGCCCATCAGCGAGAGGCCCATGAAAACCTCGTACGACAGCATCTGCGCGGCCGACCGCAGCCCACCGATCAGCGAGTACTTGCTGTTCGACGCCCACCCGCCGAGCGCGACGCTGTAGACGCCGAGCGACGACATCCCGAGGAAGAACAGCAGCCCGATGTTCAGGTCGGCAACCTGGATGCCGGTGCCCATCGGGATCAGGGCGAAGACGAGCAGCGACGTCACGACGACGATCGCCGGCGCGAGCGATGAAGACGACCGGGTCGGCGAAGGGCGGGACCCAGTCCTCCTTCGCGAAGAGCTTGATCGCGTCGGCGAGGGGCTGGAGCAGGCCGAACGGCCCGACGCGGTTCGGTCCGTAGCGGTCCTGCCACAGCCCGAGCAGGCGGCGCTCGACCCAGATCAGGAACGCGGCGACCTGGAGCGTCCCGCCGAGCACGATCAGCACGATCACGAGCGGCTTGACGACGTCCCCGATCACGGGGCGTCCCCCGGCGCCCCCGCGCCGAGCGCGCGTAGCGTCCCCCATGCGGGCAGGCCGGCCGGTCCGTCCATGCCGGGCAGGCCGACCGCGCAACCCGATCACCCCGCGCGGCAGGCCGGCGATGCGCCGCACCGGCAGCTCCCACGCCTGCTCGCCGACGCGTACCGCGACGCGCACGCGGTCGTCGATGCCGAGCGCGCGCGCGTCCGCGTCGCCCACGCCGGCGTACGGCGCCGGCGTCAGCGCGCGGATCGCCGGCCCGCGCGACGACAGCTCGCCGCTGCCGAAGATGTGCGGCAGCGGCACCACCAGCCACTCGCCGTCGCGCGCGGCGAACGCCGCGGGCGGCTCGCCGCGGTAGGCGGACGACTCGATCCGCCGCGGCTCGACCAGCCGCCGGCCGGGGTCGCCGCCGCGCAGCGGCCCGCCGATCTCCTCCTGGAACTTGTTCAGCGCCTGCACCGAGTTCCACCCCGGCGCCCAGTAGCGCGGCGTCAGCGACGGCGGCCACTGCGCGCTGCCCTCCATCGAGAACACCATCGGCGCGTCGACGTCGGCCGGCGCCGCCGGCTCCTGGATCTCGCGGTTCGCGCGCATCGCGGTGCGGCCGCTGTAGCGCTGCGGCTGGCGCGCGACGCGCTGGCCGCCGGGCATGCGGAAGCGCTCGGGCGGCGCGATCTCGCGCACCGGCGCGAGGGCCGGCTCATCCGCCACGAGCGCGTCGATCACGTCGTCGAGGCCCGTCCAGCGCGCGACGGCGTCGCGCCCGAACGCGGGCGCGAGGTCGAGCAGCCAGCGCCACGACGCGCGGACCGGCTCGTCGGGCACATACACCTGGAAGAAGCGCTGCGCGCGGACCTCGTGGTTCACGAAGGTGCCGCCGGACTCCTCGACCGCGCCGGCCGGCAGCGCGACGCCGGCCGCGTCGGTCACGCCTGTGCGCACGGCATCGAGCGCGATCACCCGCTCTGCGGCGACGAGGAAGCGCTCCACCGCCGCGCGCGGCGCCGCGCGGAAGAGGTCGGCCTCGAGCACGATTGCCGCGCCCACGGCGCCGGCGTCGGCGCGCGCGAAGGCCGCGTCGAGCGGGCGCGGCTCCAGCAGCGCGAGCCCGAAGCTGTTCGCCATCGGCGCGACCGCGCACAGCCGCGCCGGCCGCCCGGCCGCGCACAGCGCCCGCGCCACGTTCGCCGCGGCGTCGATCACCGCCGCGCTCCCGAGCGTCGGCCCGACCACCACCAGCGGCCGCTCCGCGTCGCGCAGCGCGCCGGCGATCCGCCACGCGAGGGCGAACCCCTCGCCGTCGAGGTCCGCCACGCCCGCGACCGCGCCGTCGAGCTCGATGCGCCACCGCGAAGCCGAGCCGCGCGACGTCGTCCGGCGCGGCGCGCAGCGTCTCCGTCGCGAGCGCATCGAGCTTCACCGGCTGCGGCGTGGCGATGAAGAGCGGCCCGCGGTCGTCCTGGATGAACTCGCGCAGCGGCTTGTCGTTCCAGCCCTCGATGCCGGCCGCCCGCGCCCGCCGCAGCGGAGCCTGCCGCACGGACTCGCGCAGCGCGAGGTCGAGCATCGGCGCGGCGTTCGTCGGGTCCTCGCCGAGCACGAGCACGGCGTCCGCCTCGCGCACGTCGCGCAGCGACGCGGCCGGCGCGGGCCCGGCGCGCAGCGCGCCGAGCAGGTGCGCGACGAGCGCCTGCTCGCGCGGCTCACCGCCGCCGTAGAAGTGCTCCGCCCCCACGAGCGCGCGCAGCGTCCAGTTCGCCTCGAGCGACGCGCGCGGCGATCCGATGCCGATCACGCGTCCCGCCCCGGCCGCGCGTACGAACCCCGCCGCGTGGGCCACGGCGTCGGCCGCGCCGGCCTCCGCCGGGGAGGCCTCGCGCGACGTGCGCACCTGCGGCCGGCGCAGCCGGTCGTCGCCGTTCACGAACTCGTAGCCGTAGCGCCCGCGGTCGCAGAGGAAGTAGCCGTTGACGTCGTGGTGGTAGCGGTTGAGCACCCGCCGCAGCGACCCGTAGCGCTCGCCCTCGATCGTGTTGCACCCGACGCCGCAGTGCTGGCACACCGACGGCGCGGTCTGCAGGTCCCACTTCCGCGTGTAATGCTGCTTCAGCGTCTTGTCGGTGAACACGCCCGTCGGGCAGACCTCGACGAGGTTGCCCGCGAACTCGCTCTCCAGCACCCCGTCGTCGGCCCGCCCGAAGAACACGGTGTTGTGCAGGTCGAACGGCCGCAGGTCGCCGCCGCCGGCGACGTCGTCGTAGAAGCGCACGCAGCGGTAGCACTGGATGCAGCGGTTCATCTCGTGGTTCACGAACGGGCCGAGGTCCTGGTTGCGGAACGTGCGCTTCTGGCCCTCGTAGCGCCGGTACGTGTGCCCGGTCATGACCGTCATGTCCTGCAGGTGGCACTCGCCGCCCTCGTCGCAGACGGGGCAGTCATGCGGGTGACTCATCATCAGCCACGCGATCACCATCTCGCGGAACTCGACGGCGCCTCGGCGTCCTCGATCGCGATGCGCGTTCCGTCGGCGGCGTTCGTCATGCACGCCATCACGAGTCGCCCCTGCGTGTCGTCGGCGTCGCGGAACTGCTTCACGGCGCACTGCCGGCACGCGCCCACCGACCCCATCGCCGGATGCCAGCAGAAGTACGGCAGGTCGAGGCCCAGCGTCGAGGCACGCCTCCAGCAGCTGCTGCCCCTCGCGCACCTCGTAGTCGCGGCCGTCGACGGTGATGCGCGGCATCAGCGCTCCCCCCACGGACAGGCGTGCTCGCGGATGTGGCGCTCGAAGTCCTCCTCGAAGTACTTGAGCGCGCTCTGCAGCGGCTCCTGCGCGCCGGGCGCGAGCGCGCAGTAGGTATTGCCCGGCGTGAGCAGGCCGGCGTGCTGACGCAGCCGGTTCATGTCGTCGGGGATGCCGCGACCGGCCTCCATGCGCACCAGGATCTCGTCGACCCAGCGCAGCCCCGCCCAGCACGGCGTGCACCAGCCGCACGACTCCTGCGCGAAGAAGTGCATCAGGTTCTCGGTGAAGCCGACCGGGCAGGTGCGGTCGTCGAGCACGATCATCGTGCCGGTGCCCAGCCGGCTTCCCGCCTTCGGCGGCGAGTCGAAGTCCATCAGCAGGTCGAAGTGATCGGCCGTGAGGAAGTCGGTCGACGCCCCGCCGGGCAGGAGGCCGCGGAACCGGTAGCCGTCCTGCATCCCGCCCGCGTGCTCGTGCAGCAGCTCGCCGAGCGGCGTGCCCAGCGGCAGCTCCCACACCCCGGGTCGCTTCACGTGGCCGCTCGCGCCGTAGAGCTTCGTGCCGCCGTCGCCGGTGTGGCTGAGCGTGAGGAACCAGTCGGCGCCGCGCTCGATGATGTGCGGCACGTTGCACAGCGTCTCGACGTTGTTAACGACCGTCGGCTTGCCCCACGCGCCGCTCGCCTGCGGGAACGGCGGCTTCGCCCGCGGGTTCGCGCGCTTGCCCTCGAGCGCGTTGAGCAGCCCCGTCTCCTCGCCGCACATGTAGCGGCCGGCGCTGATGTGCAGGTGGAGGTCGAGCCCCCAGCCCGACCCGAGGACGTCGCGACCGAGGTAGCCGCGCTCGTACGCCTCCGCGATCGCGCGCTCCAGCCGCTGCGCCGCGACGCGGTACGCCCAGCGCAGGAAGACGTAGGCGACGTCCGCCTGGATCGCGTAGGCCGCGATGATCATCCCCTCGATCAGCTGGTGCGGGTCCTGCTCCATCAGCAGGCGGTCCTTGAACGTGCCCGGCTCCATCTCGTCGGCGTTGGCGACCAGGTACTTCGGGTGCGGCGCGTCGTCGCCCATCGGCACGAAGCTCCACTTCATGCCGGCCGGGAATCCCGCGCCGCCGCGGCCGCGCAGGTTCGACGCCTTCACGGTGTCGAGCACCTCCCGCGGCGTCATCGTGCCGAGCGCCTTGCGCAGCGCCCGGTAGCCGCCGGCCGCCTCGTAGTCGTCGATGAACAGCGGCGCGCCGTCGGGCCGCATGCGCCCGGTCAGCGGACGGTCGTCGAGCGCCATCAGCCCTCGCCCCTCACTCGTAGCGCTCCAGCACCGCGCCCACGCCGTCGGGCCTCACGTCGCGGTGCAGGTCCTCGTCGACCATCAGCACCGGCGCGTGGTTGCAGTCGCCGAGGCACACGCTGGGCAGGAACGTGAAGCGGTCGTCGCCGGTGGTGCCGCCGAGGTCGACGCCGAGGGCATCGCGGATCGCCGCGCGGACGGCGGAATAGCCCATCACCCAGCAGCTAGATGCTGTCGCACAGCAGGATGCACGTGGCGGCCGACCGGCCGGCGGTAGATCAGGTTGTAGAAGGTCGCGATGCCGTCGAGCTCGGCGAGCGGAATCTCGAGCAGCTCGGCGATGTCCGCGAGCGCCTCGTCGGACACCCAGCCGCGGTGGCGCTGCACGATGCGCATCGCCTCGATCGTCCCCGACTGCCGCCGCGGGTAGCGCGGCGATCTCCTCCTCGATCTCGCGACGCTCGTCGGCGGTCAGCACGTCAGCGGTCCACGTCCGCGAGCACGAAATCGATGCTGCCGAGGATCGCGAGCAGGTCCGGGATCATCCCGCCGCGCGCCATCAGCGGCACGGCCTGGATGTGCGGGAACGACGGCGCGCGGATGCGCACGCGGTACGGCAGCGTGCTGCCGTCGCTCACGAGGTAGTAGCTGTTCACCCCCTTCGTCGCCTCGACCAGCACCTCGGCCTCGTCGGGCGGGATCACCGGGCCCCACGAGACGCTGAGGAAGTGCGTGATCAGCGTCTCGATGTCGTGCATCGTGCGGTCCTTGAGCGGCGGCGTGGCGAGCGGGTGGTCGGCCTTGTACGGACCGGACGGCATGTGGTCGAGGCACTGCTGGATGATGCGCAGGCTCTGCCGCATCTCCTCGACGCGCACCACCGAGCGCGCGTAGCAGTCGCCGTCCTCGGCGGTCGGGATGTCGAACTCGAACTCGTCGTAGCCGGCGTACGGCCGGCGCTTGCGCACGTCCCACTCCAGGCCGCACGCGCGCAGCATCGGCCCGGTGAAGCCCCAGTCGATCGCCTCCTCGAGGCTGACCGCGCCGACGTCCTTCGTGCGCCACTGGAAGACGCGGTTGCGCATCACGATGCGGTCGTACTCGTCGAGCCGCGCCGGGAAGTCGCGCAGGAACTCGCCCACGAGGCGCTCCCAGCCCTCAGGCAGGTCCTGCGCCACGCCGCCGATGCGGAACCAGTTGGGGTGCATGCGCGCGCCGCAGATCGCCTCGATGATCTCGAGGATCCGCTCGCGGTCGGTGAACGTGTAGAAGACCGGCGACAGGTAGCCGACGTCCTGCGCGAACGTCCCGTACCACACCAGGTGGCTGGCGATGCGAAACAGCTCGCACAGCATCACGCGGATCACGCGGGCGCGCGGCGGCACCGCGATGCCGGCCATGCGTTCCACGGACAGCAGGTACGGCAGGTTGTTCATCACCCCGCCGAGGTAGTCGACGCGGTCCGTGTACGGGATGTACGTGTGCCAGGACTGGCGCTCGCCCATCTTCTCCGCGCCGCGGTGGTGGTAGCCGATCTCCGGCACCGCATCGACGATCGTCTCGCCGTCGAGCTGCAGCACCACGCGCAGCACGCCGTGCGTGCCGGGATGTTGCGGGCCGACGTTGAGGAACATGAAGTCGGTGTCGCCACTGCGGCGCGCCAGCCCCCAGTCCTCCGGCCGGAACTGCGCCTCGCGCTGCTCGACCGCCGCCTGCTCCTCGCGCAGCGACAGCGGGCCCAGCTCCGTAGCGCGGGCGGGGTGGTCCTTGCGTAGCGGGTGGCCCTCCCAGAACTCCGGCATCAGCAGCCGTGCGAGGTGCGGATGGCCGTCGAAGCGCACCCCGAACAGGTCCCACGCCTCGCGCTCGTACCAGTTCGCGTTCGGCCAGAGGTCGGTCACCGTCGGCAGCGACGGCGCGTCGCCCGTCAGCGGCACCTTCAGGCGCACGTCCTCCGCGCGGTCCAGCGAGAGCAGGTGGTAGACGACGGTGAAGTCGCTCGGCGGCTGGCCGTCGCGGTGCTGGCGGGTGCGCTCGTCGATCGCCGTGAGGTCGAACAGCATCTCGAACGGCCGCGCGGCCTCGCGCTTGAGGTACCGCAGCACCTCGCCGGCGCGCTCCTTCGCCACCCACAGCACCGGCGCGTCGCCGCTCGAGGGCTGCGGCCGCGCGACGTCGTCGCCGAAGCGCATGCGCAGGTCGGTGAACACCGGCGATGTCACCGGGTCGAGCGCCGCCTCGGGGGCGGTGGGGCTCGCGCCGCGCGCCTGGCTCGACGTCATCGCGCCGCGCTCGCAACCCCGGCATCGCGGCAAGCGGCGGCAGCATGCCGCCGACGCGACGGGCAGCCCGCCGCCGCCGCCCGGCGCGCCACTCCGATGCGCTCAGACATGATCGGGCGTCCGCAGGTTCGTCACGTGCACGTGCTCGTCGTGGCGAAGCTCGCGCTGCGAGCGGCGCGGCACACGCTCCACCCCCTGCGGGCCGGCCATCCACGACAGCGGCCGCCGGTCCGTGCCCACGGCCTCGCGCAGCAGCAGCAGCCCCTGCATGAAGGCGTCCGGCCGCGGCGGGCAGCCGGGCACGTAGACGTCGACCGGGAGGAAGCTGTCGACCCCCTGCACCACCGAGTAGATGTCGTACATGCCGCCGGAGTTGGCGCACGAGCCCATCGAGACGACCCAGCGCGGCTCCATCATCTGGTCGTGCAGCCGCATGATGACCGGCGCCATCTTCCGGAACACCGTCCCGGCGATCACCATCACGTCGGCCTCGCGCGGCGTGCCGCGAATCACCTCCGAGCCGAAGCGCGCGATGTCGTACTTGCTGGTGATGCTGGTCGCCATCTCGACGAAGCAGCAGGAGAGTCCGAAGTTGAACGGCCACAGCGAGTTCTTGCGGCCCCACGCCACGAGGTCCTGCAGGCGCGCGAGCGCGAGCACCCTGCCCAGCACGCCGTCGGGCGGGCCGACGGCGTCGCCGGTCGCACCCGTCGGCGACGGCTCACTCGTCGCGGGCGGCGGCCACTCTCCGGGGCGGGTCAGCCGGGTCTGCATGGGCGTCGCTCCTCACTGCTGCGGTTCCGGCGCCGGTCGGCCTGCGGGCCCACCCTGTGGCCCGACATCCCCCGCCCCGGGATCGCGCGCGATCGCAAGTGGCGTACCGCGCCCGCGCTGGCGGTTACGCCCCCAGTCGAACGCGCCGACCCGCAGCAGGTAGACAAGCGTGACCAGGAGCACCGCGATGAACACGGTCATCTCGAGGTAGGCGGACCAGCCTGCGCGGCGCAGCGCGACCGCCCAGGCGAAGACGAACATCGACTCGAGGTCGAAGATCACAAAGGCCATCGCGATCACGTAGAACCGGACGTCGAATCGGCCGCCGGCCCATCCCGTCGGCTCCATGCCGGATTCGTATGGGTCGCCCATCGCGGGGGCGTGATGGCGTTCGCCGAGGATGTACGACAGTCCGAGCATGCCGCCCGCCACGACCAGCGCGAGGGCGAAGTAGACGACGAGCGGCCAGAGCGGTCCGTCGGACATCTCGCGGCTGGTCCCCCGATCTCGGGGCGTCACCTCCCGCCTGCGCCCGGCGCACGGGCGGAGGCGAAGCACGCTCCCCTTTTCAGGTGAACACCGGCGTCAAGCGACGACTCTGCAACGATCCGTACACCGTCCGGTCAATGACCGACATGCGTCGGCGCAGCCCATACGGTCCCCACACGCCGCTGCGCACCCGACCGGCAGAGACCGAAGGAGGACACCGCGATGGCGGGGACGCGTTCCCTCCCGGATCCCGGCGGTCCGTTCGAGCCGCCCGGAGATGGCTCGCGCTGCGCGGCCTGTGGCCGCATGCCGGCGACCGTTCGGGACGAGCACACGTACCTCTGTCCCGACTGCTATGCGCGCCGCAAGCGAGACGCCGCGCGCGCCGAGCAGCTCTGGCTGGAGCAGCGGCAGCGGGAACGCTGATCGGGCGGGGCTCGCGGGCACCTCACGCGGGCCTGCGTCGATCGCCCCGTCGCGGGCGGGGCGATCAGTCCGGGATGACCGCGCGCGAGAAGCTGCGGATGCGCGCGTAGCACTCGCAGGCGCCGGCCGCGAGCGTCGCGCGGTCGTGCAGCACGATGCTGCGACGGTGCAGCTCGATTGCGCCCGCCCGCTCGAGCACGCGTAGCGCGACCGTCACGCTCGGGCGGTGCACGCCGAGCATCAGCGACAGGAATTCGTGCGTCAGCGGGATCTCATCGCCTTCGGCGGAGTCGAACATCGACAGCAGCCAGCGCGCCGCTCGCTCCTCGAGGTGGTGAAACCGGTTGCAGGCGACGGCCTGCGCCGTCGCCTGCAACAGCGCGCCCGCGTAGCGCAGGAGCCGCTGTCTCAGGACTGGGAGACTGCCGCCCTCCTCGATCAGCGGCGAGACCGGCACGCGCAGCGCCTCGCCCGGCGCCTGCACCAGCCCGCGCCACGGCGAGCACGCGTGCCCGAGCAGCGCCGCCACGCCGACCGCGCCCTCGCGGCCCGCGAGCGCCGCCTCGATCGAGCCGCCCGTCATCGTCACGGTCACGACGGAGATCACCCCGCGCACCGGGAACAGCAGCTCGTCGATCTCCTCGTCTTCCTCGAAGACCACATCCCCGGTGTGCAGTGGCATGGGCTGCACGATCCCGCGGATCGCTTGCCGCTCCGCGTCCGGTAGTCCGTGGAGGAGCGCGTTGTCCGCGAGGGTGTGTTCGGAAATGAGTGCTGTCACGCCGCCTCCCCGGGCCGGGCGGTCCGTCCAGACCGCCATGTCTCCCGTGCCGGTGACCGGACCGCAGGGCGGCGCCGCCCACGCGCAGTGGAGACACTTCGAGTGTATCGGCGCGATCGTGTCAGCTATCGAACGATCAATGCGCGGCAACATCGCAAAGCCGTTGAGAGTGGCCGCACCGCGCGCGTGTTCGCCCGCGGGCGCTGCGGGGGTCTGCGGACGCGCGATGGGCACGGCATACTCGTCATGGCGGCGAGCCCGCGACGCACCACCACCGGCACCCACCGGCACCCGCCGGCCCAGCGAGCGGAGGCACCCATGGACGCCTACGACGCGATCCTCGCGAAGCGGGATACCCGCGACTACGACGACCGACCGATCCCGGATGCCGTCGTCCGGCAGCTGCTCCAGGCCGGGCGCATGGCCGGCAGCTCGAAGAACGAGCAGCCGCTCCGCTTCGTCGTGATCCGCGATCCGGAGCAAAAGCGCGCGCTCGCGAGCTGCGGCGACTTCACGACGCATCTCCCGGCGAGCCCGCTCGTCATCGCGATCGTGCGCTACGAGGGCAGCCGCGCCTTCGACGCCGGCCGCGCAGCGCAGAACATGATGATCGCCGCGCAGGCGCTCGGCATCGCGAGCTGCCCCGTCGGCATCCAGCACGACGACCGCGCGCGCGAAGTGCTCGGCTCCCCGCCGAACACCGTCGTCGCGATGGCGCTCACGTTCGGCTACCCCGGCGGCGGGCGTGCGAAGGGGCGCGGCGACCGCCGGCTGCCGTTCGACACGCTCGTGCACTGGGAGCGATGGGACGGCGCGGCACCATAGCCGCACGCTCTCCCCGCACCCTGCTGCAGTAATTGCAGCCGTGATTCATTGCAGCAAAATCACAAGAGATATCGAGAGATATACTGAATGTCGTGATGCGATATTTCGCGTCAGATATTGAACGACGTCGTATTCACACGGAGAATTGGCGCCGAGAATTGGATTCGCACCCCGCCTCGGGAACCGTGTAGCCCACACGGACGCCGGGGCAACCAGAGGGAAAGGGATACGCATGTCAGATCTCGGATCGGAGCGCTCGTCGTACTGGGCGCGCCTGCGTTCGAACACGATCAGTCGCCGCAGCCTGCTGCGCAGCTCGGGCGTCGCGGGGGCCGGCCTCGCCGGAGCAGCGCTCATCGGCTGCGGCAGCAGCACCAACGCCACCGCCACACCCGCGAGCGGATCCACGGCCGGCGGTAGCGCGACGCCGGGTGCCAGTGGGACCGCGGCCGCCGCGCAGGCGAAGACCGGCGGCACCTACAAGTACGTCATCACCAACGACCCGCCGACCATCGACCCGTACGGCAACCTGAGCTTCCTCACCAAGGGCGCAGCCGCCTTCAGCTACAGCCGCCTCTACAAGGTCGCGGCCCGCGCCGGCGCGAACCCGTGGGCCGTCGGCGTCGAGCCGGACGTCGCCGAGAGCGCCGAGTCCACCGACGGCCAGCACTGGACCGTCAAGCTCAAACAGGGCGTCAAGTTCCACAACAAGGCCCCGGTGAACGGCCGCGAGATGACGTCGGCCGACGTCCTCTTCTCGTGGCAGCGCCTCTCCGGCCCCGACTCCCCGGGCGCCTCGCTCGTGAAGTCCGCCGGCTGGAACAAGGTCGAGGCCGTGGACGACTACACGCTGAAGTTCACCCTCGACGCCCCGAGCGCCGACTTCCTCGACGACCTCGCCGACACCAACAAGCTGTTCGTCATGCCGAAGGAGGCCGACGGCGGCTTCGACCCGAAGCAGCAGATGATCGGCACCGGGCCGTGGGTCATGGAGAACTATTCCCCGTCCCAGTCCTTCAAGTACTCGAAGAACCCGGACTGGGTCGTGAAGGGCCTGCCGTACACCGACGGCGTCGATGTCGCGATCATCCCCGAGTACGCCAACCGCCTCGCGCAGCTGCAGGCGGGCAACCTCGACGAGGCCGGCATCAACGCCAACGACGTCCTCCAGCTGCGCGGGAACCAGAAGAACCTGCAGTGGCTGGGCACGCAGTCGGCGCTGCTCTCGTTCCTCTACTTCTCGCCGGAGGCGCAGGATCCGAAGGCGCCGTGGCGCGATGAGCGCTTCCGCCAGGCCATCTCCATGGCGCAGGACCGCGACGCCCTGCTCGACCTCGGCTACGACGTGAAGAAGCTGCAGGGCGCGGGTCTCAGCCCCGCAACGACGTGGAACAACGTCATCCCGGCCGGCTTCGCGCGGTGGTGGCTCGACCCCAAGTCCGCGGAGCAGGGCGACAGCGCGAAGTACTTCAAGTACACACCGGACGATGCAAAGAAGCTGCTCTCCGCCGGCGGCTTCGACGGCGCGCAGTTCGACTACCACTACTCGCCGACCGTCTACGGCAGCACCTTCACGAGCATCGCGGAAGCCATCGGCAACTACATCGCCGAGATCGGCCTCAAGCCGAACACCGTCTCCGAGGACTACTCGTCGAAGTACATCACGCACACCTTCGTGGGCGACTTCCACGGCGTGGCCTTCGGCTACGAGACGCCGTTCCCCGAGGTCTCCGGCTACTTCCCGCGGCTCTTCGGCGACGACCCGGCGAACCACGGGAAGGTGAAGGACCCGCAGATCACGGATCTGATAGGCAAGCAGCAGGCCGAGCTGGACGAGACCAAGCGCAAGGGCTACATCGACCAGATCCAGCAGATCAGCGACTCGCACATGTACTACGTGCCCAGCCAGGCCGGAGCCGGTACCGCCTGGACCGCGTACCAGTCGCAGGTGCGCGGCGTCCTCCAGACGCGTGGCTACGGCCAGGGCACGGAGGAGCTGCCGCTCCGCTGGCTCAACAGCTAGCCGTCAGCCCCCGGGTCGACGAGACCGAAGGCCCCGCCTCGTGCGGGGCCTTTCCGTTGCCCCGCGGTCGTCCCGTGACTAGGCGGCTGCGGCGTCGGCGTGTGAACCAACAGACAGGTTGTATGTTTCATGGTTCATATGACAAGATTCCGTGATGCGATGACAAAACGAATCATCGCGCCATCACGTTCGGCGTCACGGCGCCGCCTCCCGCACGGGATCACGGCCGCGCCGCGCCGCCACGAGGAGGGAACTGGAAGTGGACGAAGTCAGGGCCGGACAGCACACCGCCTGGGCCAGGGCGAGATCGCGCGCGATCTCGCGCAGGAGCCTGCTCCGCAGTTCCGGCATCGCGGGGGCCGGACTCGCCGGCGCCGCGCTGATCGGATGCGGCAGCAGCAACAACGCGACGGCCACCCCTGTCGTCACGGCGTCGGCCGGCACCGCCGCGGCCGGAGCCAGCGCAACTGCGGCCGGTACCGCGGCGGCTGCGCAGCCGAAGACGGGCGGCACGTACAAGTACGTGATCACCAACGACCCGCCGACGATCGACCCCTACGGGAACCTCAGCTTCCTCACCAAGGGCTCCGCGAACTTCTCGTACAGCCGCCTCTACAAGGTCGCGGCCCGCTCGGGCGCGAACCCGTGGGCCGTCGGAGTCGAGCCCGACATCGCGGAGAGCGCCGAGTCCACCGACGGCCAGCACTGGACCGTCAAGCTCAAGCAGGGCGTCAAGTTCCACAACATCGCGCCGGTCAACGGGCGCGAGATGACCTCAGACGACGTCGTCTTCTCCTACAAGCGACTGAGCGACCCGGCCTCGCCGGGCGCCTCCCTTGTGAAGTCCGCCGGCTGGAACAAGGTCGAGGCCGTCGACGACCACACCGTGAAGTTCACGCTCGACTTCCCGAGCGCCGACTTCCTCGACGACCTCGCCGACACGAACAAGCTCTACGTGATGCCGAAGGAAGCCGACGGCGGCTTCGAGCCGAAGCAGCAGATGATCGGCACCGGCCCGTGGGTGATGAAGAACTACACCCCGTCGCAGTCGTTCGCGTTCACGAAGAACCCCGACTGGGTCGTCAAGGGCCTGCCCTACACGGACGCCGTCGACGTCGCGATCATCCCGGAGTACGCCAACCGACTGGCGCAGTTCCAGGCCGGGAACCTGCACGAGGCCGGCATCAATGCGAACGACGTCCTGACGCTGCGCAGCCAGCAGAAGGACGTGCAATGGCTCGGCACCCAGTCGGCGCTGCTCTCGCACTGCTACTTCTCATCGGAGCAGCAGGACCCGAAAGCCGCGTGGCGCGATGAGCGCTTCCGCCAGGCGATCTCGATGTGCCAGGACCGCGACGCGTTGCTGGACCTCTCGTACAACGTGAAGAAGCTGCAGGCTGCCGGCCTGAGCCCCGCCACCACGTGGAACAACGTGATCCCCGCGGGCTTCGCCCGCTGGTGGCTCGACCCCCAGTCGTCGGACCAGGGCGACAGCGCGAAGTACTTCAAGTACACCCCGGACGACGCGAAGAAGCTGCTCTCGGCGGCCGGTCTCGACGGCACACAGTTCGATTACCACTACTCGCCGACGGTCTACGGCACGACGTTCACCAACATCGCCGAGGCGATCGGCAACTACATGCAGGCCATCGGCCTCAAGCCGAACACCGTCACCGAGGACTACACGTCGAAGTACATCACCCACACGTTCACGGGTGACTTCCACGGCGTCGCCTTCGGCTACGAGACGCCGTTCCCCGAGGTCTCCGGCTACTTCCCGCGGCTCTTCGGCAACGACCCGGCCAACCACGGCAAGGTCTCCGACCCGATGATCACGGACCTGATGGGCAAGCAGCAGGCCGAGTTGGATGAGACCAAGCGGAAGGGCTACATCTACCAGATTCAGCAGATCAACGACGAGCACATGTATTACGTGCCCAGCCAGGCCGGCGCCGGCACGGGCTGGACCGCGTACCTGTCGCAGGTCCGTGGCGTGCAGCAGACGCGCGGCTACGGCCAGGCGACCGAAGAGCTCGCGTACCGCTGGCTCACCTCCTAGCCGTCGCCTTCGCGGCGACGAGACCGAAGGCCCCGCCGGTGCGGGGCCTTCGCTGTGTCCGGCGATCACGGCCCCGCGACGCTCGCTGGCGCAGCGCGCCGCAGTGTCTGCACGATGACGCAGCCTCACCTGGACTCATATTTGATGTCATACCTGTCCGGTAATATCGGACACTATTCCGTGTGCGATTCACCGGCATAATCGTGCCCATCCATTACAGACGGCGTCCGAGGGTCCGTCGCATCGACCGGCACTCTGCCACGATGAGACCTCGCGTCGCCACGGAGGAGGGAACTGGATATGTCGGACCACAGCGCGACTGGTCGCGCGTCCACGTGGGCCCGCGTCGCGCGGACGCGCGGTCTCTCGCGTCGCGCCGTGCTGCGCGGCACGGGTATCGCGGGCGCGGGGCTCGCCGGAGCGGCGCTGATCGGCTGCGGCAGCAGCAGCAACGCCACCGCGACGCCGGCCGGCGGGGCCGCCACGCAGGCGGCGGGCGGCAGCGCGACGGCCGCGGCCACCGCCGCGGGCACGGCGGCGGCGGCCAAGCCGAACACCGGCGGCACCTACCGGTACGTCACCACCAACGACCCGCCGACCATCGACCCGTACGGCAACCTCAGCTTCCTCACCAAGGGCACGGCCGCCTTCAGCTACAGCCGCCTCTACAAGGTCGCAGCCCGCGCCGGTGCCAACCCGTGGGCCGTCGGCGTCGAGCCGGACGTCGCCGAGAGCGCCGAGTCCACCGACGGCCAGCACTGGACCGTCAAGCTCAAGCAGGGCGTCAAGTTCCACAACATCGCCCCCGTCAACGGCCGCGAGATGACCTCGGCCGATGTCGTCTTCTCCTGGGAGCGACTCAGCGGCGCGGACTCCCCGGGCGCCTCACTCGTGAAGTCCGCCGGCTGGAACAAGGTTGAGGCCGTCGACGACCACACCCTGAAGTTCACGCTCGACTTCCCGAGCGCCGACTTCCTCGACGACCTCGCCGACACCAACAAGCTGTTCGTCCTGCCCAAGGAGGCCGACGGCGGGTTCGACCTGAAGCAGCAGATGATCGGCACCGGGCCGTGGGTCATGAAGAACTACGCCCCGTCCCAGGGCTTCACCTACGAGAAGAACCCGGACTGGGTCGTCAAGGGCCTGCCCTACACCGACGGCGTCGAGGTCTCGATCATCCCGGAGTACGCCAACCGACTGGCGCAGTTCCAGGCCGGCAACCTCGACGAGGCCGGCATCAACGCCAACGACGTCCTCACGCTGCGCAGCCAGCAGCAGGATGTGCAGTGGCTCGGCACGCAGTCGGCGCTGCTCTCGCACTGCTACTTCTCGTCCGAGGAGCAGGACCCGAAGGGGGCGTGGCGCGACGAGCGCTTCCGCCAGGCGATCTCGATGTGCCAGGACCGCGACGCCCTGCTCGACCTCTCCTACAACGTGAAGAAGCTGCAGGCCGCGGGCCTCAGCCCCGCCACGACCTGGAACAACGTGATCCCCGCGGGCTTCGCTCGCTGGTGGCTGGACCCCCAGTCCTCGGAACAGGGCGACAGCGCAAAGTACTTCAAGTACACGCCGGACGACGCGAAGAAGCTGCTCGCGGCGGCCGGTCTCGACGGCACGGAGTTCGACTACCACTACTCGCCGACGGTTTACGGCACGACGTTCACCAACATCGCCGAGGCGATCGGGAACTACATGCAGGCCATCGGACTCAAGCCGAACACCGTCACCGAGGACTACACGTCGAAGTACATCACCCACACCTTCCGGGGCGACTTCCACGGTGTGGCATTCGGGTACGAGACGCCGTTCCCGGAGGTCTCCGGCTACTTCCCCCGCCTCTTCGGCGACGACCCGGCCAACCACGGCCGCGTGTCCGACGCGCAGATCACGGACCTGGCGAAGAAGCAGCAGGCCGAGCTGGATGAGGCGAAGCGGAAGGCCTACATCTACCAGATCCAGCAGATCAACGACGAGCACATGTACTACGTCCCCAGCCAGGCCGGCGCCGGCACCGGCTGGACCGCGTACCAGTCGAAGGTGCGCGGCGTGATCCAGACCCGCGGTTACGGCATCGCGACTGAGGGTCTGCCGTTCCGCTGGTTCACCGCGTAAGGGAAGCCCACCGCTCCCGGCTGAAGGGGCTCCGCGTTTGCGGGGCCCCTTCTTCGTGCGTGCCGGGCGTGGATGCTGTGCCGACCCGGCGCCCGCGTGCCCGGCACGCGGGGTGCCGCTTCCGCGCGGCCGGCGCGGGCCACGTGAACAGGACGGCGGCGAGTCGTCACGAGCTACCCTCGCGCGGCCGCCGGGCGGCGCGCGCGCCGCACCAGCGCCTGCCGGAACACGAGCGCGATCGCGACGCCGAAGACAAACCCCGCGACGTGCGCCTGCCATGCGACCCCCGGCTGTGCCAGCGCGAACTGTGCGACGAACCACAGACCGAGAAACACCACCGCCGGGATCGGCACGACGTAGAACACGATCAGGCTCACGACGAGGTTGCGCGGGAACAGCACGAGGTACGCCCCGAGCACCGCGGCGATCGCTCCCGACGCGCCGATCATCGGGTCGAGGCTCGTCGGGTTGGCGACGACCCACCCGAGCGTCGCGACGATTCCGCCGACGAGGTACATCGCCACGTACGCGACACGTCCGAACGCCTCCTCGACGTTGTTCCCAAAGATCCAGAGGAACCACATGTTCCCCAGCAGATGGACGATGTTCGCGTGCAGGAAGAGCGACACCACGACCGAGAGCAGCAGCACTTTCGCCGGGAAGAGCGCCGGCCCCACGCCGCTCGCCGCACAAGCACCCGACCGGTACTCGCCGAGGGTGAGCGCGTGGCCCGTGGTCAACTCACACGCGATCGCGGCGTGCTGGTAGAGGAACGCCGCCTGGTCACCCGCGTTGGTGAGCGGTTCCCAGCCGACGAACACGATGACGTTCACGGCGACCAGCAGCAGCGTGACGGCGGGGAACACACGCGTCGGCGCCAGGTCGCGGATCGGGAACACGCCCCGCTGCGCCTATCCGCGCCCGCCGCGCGCCGCCGCCTCGAACGCCGCGCGCAACGCGACGAGGTCGCCGTCCGCGGAGCCGACGCGCTCCGGCGCCTCGATGTCGTCGAAGCGATCCGCGGCCTCGTCCCAGCGGTGCAGCGTCCGGGTGAGCGGACGACCGCCGGTCACACCAACGATCTCGTGCACCGTCGCGACACGTCGAGCCGACGGCTCGCGCCACGGACCGATGCTCCTGAGATACACCGCGAGGTCGATCCGCGCCGCGTCGGCGTCAGAGACGCCGTTGCTGCGGCAGATCACGTCGAACGCTTCGTCCACCCCGCCGGCATGCAGCGCGGTCGCAAGCGAGAACCCCCGCTCGAGTGCGGCAAACGCCCGGCGCACTGGCTCGCCCCACAGGTACTCGGCAAACGAGGCTTGCGCGATCTCGGACATCAGCAGGTAGCCGCCGTCGCCGGCTTCGGGGATCCCGAGCCCGGGCCCCGCCGCCTCCGACAACTGGTGGAACATCGTGCCGCTCGGCGCGTGGGCGAGCGTGGCGTGCATCGTCGTCGTCTTGCCCGCCATGCGCGGGATCGCGATCAGCAGGATCGACCGGCGCTCCTCGCCGGCGGTCGCCAGCGTGGCCGCGATCGACGGCGACATGGTCCCGTTGCGCACCAGATCGGCGAGCGTCAGCGCGGCCACCGCACACCTCGATCACAGCCCCTGCAGCGTCGGGCTTCCGCAACGGAGCATAGCGGGCGATCGCGGCGTCCTCCCGCACCCCTGGAGACCAAGTCACACGGACGACGGCGGGCGGCGCCTCCGCTGTCCGCGTCCCGCGGCGCCGGAGCACCGGGGCGCGGACGGGGAGACCCGCCTGCAGCTTGGCGCTACGATATCGAAGTAGCGCCGCGCACTACGTCACGACGGCGCAGCGCCCCCACCGTCCGCATCCGTTCGGCAGGTGAGATGGCCCAGGAATACAGCGCCACCGACCCCCGCACCGGCCTGCAGATCACGATCCGCGGGGACTTCCCGGCCGATCCCGAGGAGCGCGTGCGCATCGCGCGCACGGCCAACCTCTTCACCAAGCTGCTCTCCACCATCCTCTCCACCGAGAACACCACGGAACGCCGCGAACGCTTCCGCGCGATCGAGACACAGCTCGAGATCGCGGACGCGCTGATCCGCGGTGATGGCGCGGAGGTCCAGCGACTGCTCCGCGACACGCTCTCGCAGATGGGCGTCACCGAGGAGCAGATGCAGCAGGTCGAGTCCGAGCTGCGGCGCCAGAATCGAGGCCATGGGCGGCGAGCTTCCCCCCGAGCTGCGCGGCCTCTTTGGACCCGACGACGACGAACCCCCACCCCCCGGCGAGGACATCCCCCTCGACGACCGCTGAGCCGGCCTCCTGCGCCGGCCACCGATCCGATTCGCGTCCTGTTCCCCCCTTCCCGCTCCTGTTCCCCCTTGAGACGCCCCGCTCGCGGCGATACGATGATCGAACGGCTGTTCGACATGCTATGTGGATCGACGCCGCCCGCCCCACTCCCCCGTAACTTTCAGAGGTGACGCTTGCCGCTCGACCGCATCGTTGTGACCGGCGCCCGGGAGCACAACCTCAAGAACATCAACGTCGAGATCCCGCGCGACGAGCTCGTCGTCATCACCGGCGTCTCCGGCTCCGGCAAGTCCTCCCTGGCCTTCGACACCATCTACGCCGAGGGCCAGCGCCGTTATGTCGAGTCGCTCTCGGCGTACGCCCGTCAGTTCCTCGGTCTCATGGAGAAGCCCGACGTCGACTACATCGACGGCCTCTCCCCCGCCATCTCCATCGACCAGAAGGGCGTCTCGCGGAACCCGCGCTCCACCGTCGCCACGGTCACGGAGATCTACGACTACCTGCGCCTGCTCTTCGCCCGCACGGGCATCCCCCACTGCCCCCACTGCGGCCAGGTCATCGAGCGCCAGACCGTCCAGCAGATCGTCGACCACGTGCTCTCGCTGGCCGCCGGCACGCGCGCGATGCTGCTCGCGCCGGTGATCCGCCACCGCAAGGGCGAGCACGCACAGGTCTTCGAGGCCGTCCGTCGTGCCGGGTTCATCCGCGTCCGCGTCGACGGCCAGGTCCTCGGCGTCGACGACGAGATTCGACTCAACAAGAACCAGTGGCACGACATCGACGTCGTCGTCGACCGCGTCGTCATCCCCGCGACCAGCGACGAGGAGCGCGACGCCACCCGTCAGCGCATCTCCGACTCGGTCGAGCAGGCCCTCAAGTTCGGCGAGGGCATCATGTTGTTCGCCCTCGTCGGCGACGACGGCGCCGTGACCGAGGAGCAGACCTTCTCCGAGCACTTCGCGTGCCCGAACCCCGATCACCCGCCGTACTCCGTCGGCGAGATCGAGCCGCGCAACTTCTCGTTCAACACCCCGCACGGCGCCTGCCCCGCCTGCACCGGTCTCGGCTTCCAGATGCGGCTCGACGCCGACCTCGTCGTGCCCAACCGGAAGCTCTCCATCGACCAGGGCGCGATCGTCCCGTACCAGCGCATGAGCACGAGCCTGTCGTGGTACCGCCGCCGCCTCGGCGCGCTCGGCGAGGCGCTCGGCTTCCGCATGGATCAGCCCGTCGAGGACTTCACGAAGCCCCAGCTCGACGCCCTGCTCAACGGCACGAAGACGAAGCTGCCCGTGCACTACGTTTCGCGCGGCGGCCGCTCGCACGACTACGAGGTGTCGTGGGAGGGCGTGATCCCCAACCTCGAGCGGCGCTACAAGGAGACGGAGTCCGACTGGGTCCGCGCCGACATCGAGCGCTACATGGTCGCGGTCGACTGCCCGGAGTGCGAAGGCGCGCGCCTCAAGCCCGAGATGCTCGCCGTCACCGTCGACGGCCGCTCGATCGTCGACGTCGTGCGCATGCCGGTCGCTCAGGCGCTGCCGTGGGTCGAGCGCCTGCGCGGCGACGACACGCCGCTCAACGAGCGCCAGCAGCAGATCGGCCGCCAGATCCTGCAGGAGATCGACTCGCGCCTCGTCTTCCTGCGCGACGTCGGCCTGCAGTACCTCACGCTCGACCGCTCGGCCGCGACGCTCTCCGGCGGCGAGGGCCAGCGCATCCGCCTCGCCACCCAGATCGGCTCCGCGCTGATGGGCGTGCTCTACGTCTGCGACGAGCCGTCGGTCGGCCTGCACCCCATCGACAACGAGCGCCTGATCCGCACGCTCACCCGCCTGCGCGACCTCGGCAACACCGTGCTCGTCGTCGAGCACGACGAGGCGATGATGCGCGCGGCCAACCACCTCATCGACATCGGCCCCGGCGCCGGCGAGCACGGCGGCCACGTCGTCGCCTTCGGCACGCCCGACGAGGTCGCGCACGCGCCGGGCTCCGTCACCGGCGCGTACCTCTCCGGTCGGCGCGTGATCCCGATGCCGCAGCGCCGCCGCGCCGGCAACGGCGAGCAGCTCGTGATCCGCGGCGCCGCCGAGAACAACCTCAAGAACGTCGACGTCGCGTTCCCGCTCGGCACGTTCATCGCCGTCACCGGCGTCTCCGGCTCCGGCAAGTCGTCGCTCGTCAACGAGATCCTGGCGAAGCGGCTCGCGCACGACCTCAACGGCGCGCGCGAGCGCCCCGGCGAGCACGCGGGCGCCGACGGCCTCGAGCACCTCGACAAGGTCGTCGTGATCGACCAGTCGCCGATCGGCCGCACGCCGCGGTCGAACCCCGCCACCTACACGCAGCTCTTCACGCTGATCCGCGACCTCTTCTCGCAGGTCCCGGAGGCGCGCGCCCGCGGCTACAAGGCCGGCCGCTTCTCGTTCAACGTGAAGGGCGGCCGCTGCGAGGAGTGCAAGGGCGACGGCTACAACCTGATCGAGATGCAGTTCCTGCCGGACGTCACCGTGCCGTGCGAGGTCTGCAAGGGCGACCGCTACAACCGCGAGGCGCTCGAGATCCTGTTCCGCGGCAAGAACATCGCCGAGGTCCTGAAGATGACGGTGACCGAGGCGCTCGACTACTTCGACGCCTTCCCCGCGCCCCGCCGCAAGCTGCAGACCCTCAAGGACGTCGGCCTCGGCTACATCCGCCTCGGCCAGCCCGCGACGACGCTCTCCGGCGGCGAGGCCCAGCGCATCAAGCTCGCGACCGAGCTCTCGAAGCGCGCCACCGGCCGCACGGTCTACGTGCTCGACGAGCCGACGACGGGCCTCTCTTTCTTCGACACCGAGGCGCTGCTCGGCGTCCTCCAGCAGCTCGTCGACGGCGGCAACACGGTGGTCGTGATCGAGCACCACCTCGACGTGATCAAGAACGCGGACTGGGTGATCGACCTCGGCCCCGAGGGCGGCGACGCGGGCGGCGAGCTGATCGTCGAGGGCACGCCGGAGACGGTCGCCGCGCACCCGACGAGCTACACCGCGCGCTTCCTCCGCGACGTGCTCGCGCGCCACGGCGGCGGGGCCGAGCAGCCGGAGGCGCCGAAGCGCAAGCGCGCGGCAGCCGCCGCGAAGCCCGCGACGAAGGCGAAGGCGAAGGCGAAGGCGACAAAGGCGAGCGCGAACGGGCGCAAACCGAAGGCAGCGAGCAACGGCACGAGAGCGAAGCAGCGATCCCGTTCGGAGGTCTCGTAGCCAACCGGCCCAACCCGGCGGCGAACGCCGGGCGCAACGCCCGCCGGTCACACGTCCCGGCCGGTCGCGCTACAACCGGATCTCCCCCACCGCCCCTTCAACCACCAGCGGCGCCCCCGTGATCGCCTGCACGTCCGCGACCGTCCACCCCGGCGCCACCTCGCGCAGCACGAACGCTCCGCCTACCACGTCGATCACCGCCACGTCCGTGACGATGCGGTCCACGCACCGCGGCGCCGTGATCGGCAGCGTGCAGCGCTCCACCAGCTTCGGGGTCCCGTCGCTCGTCGTGTGGTGCGTCAGTACCACGCACCGCCGTGACCGCGCCGCGAGGTCCGGCCCGCCGCCGAGGTTCCCGGCGACCTTCCCCGGCATCTGCGCGTTCGCGAGGTTGCCCTCCCGGTCGACCTCCAGCGCCCCGAGCACGGTGATATCGACGTGCCCGCCGCGCACCAGCGCGAACGACTCGTCGTGGCTCATGAAGCTCATCCCCGGCTGCGCCTCCACCGGCTGGTTCCCCACCTGCGTCACCAGCGGGTCCACCCGCGCCGGCTCGCGCACCACCGCGCCAAACCCGAGCAGCCCGTGCTCGGAATGCAGCACCACCTCGATGCCCGCGGGCACCGCGTCCGCGCACTGCAGCGGCAACCCGATGCCGAGGTTCACCACCGCCCCGTCGAAGAACTCACGAGCGGCGACCATCGCCATCACCGGCTCGTCGAGGCGCTCTGCCATCACCGCGGCTCCCGCCACGACGCGGCCGCCACCGGCGTCGCCGGCCGCACCACGACGCGCTGCACGTAGACGCCCGGCGTGTGGATCGCGTCCGGCTCCAGCGCGCCGAGCGGCACCACCGCGTCGACCTCGGCGATGGTCACGGTCGCCGCCCCCGCCATCGTCTGGTTGAACGTGCGCGGACCGTGGTACGCGAGGTTGCCGTGCCGATCGGCGGCTCGCGCGCGGATCAGCGCGAAGTCCGCATGCAGCGCGCGCTCCAGCACGTGCGGCACGCCGTCGAAGTCGCGCACCTCCTTGCCGTCCGCGACGAACGTCCCCGGCCCTACCGGCGTGTAGAACGCCGCGATCCCGGCCTTCGCCGCGCGGATGCGCTCCGCGATCGTGCCCTGGCCCTGCACCTCCACGGTCGCCTCCCCCGCCTCCAGCCGGTGCTCAAACGGCGACCGCTGCCGCGGCGACGACGCCACAGGGAACGATGTGACCGCGTGCCGGATGCGCCCGAGCTCCGCGAGCCGCCCCACGTCGAAGCTATCGACCGGCCAGTCGAGCAGCGACGCCAGCGACGCCGCGCGCTCGCGATCCATCGCCTCGCCCAGCCCCATCCACGTCGAGACGGCCGTGAGCCCCGTCGCGCCCTGCCGCGCGAGCGCGGCGATCAGCAGGTTCGGCGTGTTGAAGGGCGAGGCGAAGCCGCCGAAGTGGATGACCGCGCCGTCGGGGACGTCGGCAACGGCCTGGTCGAACGTCGGGACTACCTTGTTGATCATGGGGCGCGCATCCTAGCCTGCCGCGCGCTCGGCGGACGAGCGGAGGAGCGAGATGGCTGAAGCCACGATCGAGTTCGACATCGAGCCGGGCCCGGGCGAGCCGGGCGCGCGGGTGGTGCGTGCGACGGTACGCAACGGCTCGGGCTGGGCGATCCCCGGCGCCCAGGTCACGTTCTCGCTGACCGGCGACGCCACCTTCGCGCCGCGCGCGCACGCGGTCACCGCCTCCGCCGTCACCGACGAGCGCGGCTTCGCCTGGGCGCGCTGGTCGGCGATGCACGCCGCCGCCGCCCAGGTCACCGTGACCGCGCGGTGCGACGCACGCGACGCGCACCTCGCGCTCGACCACTTCGGACGCCGGCTCGACGTCGGACCATGGCTGCCGCTCGTCGCCTAGCCGCCCGGGGCCCGCGCCGCGGGCGACGCCGGAGTCGGCCAGAGGCACTCGCCATCCCGCCCACGTAAGCGCGCGGCCCCCGATGATCGGCGCGTGACCGTCGCGCTGCTCGTCCTCGGGGCCATCGTCGTCCTGATCGCCGTGCGGCAGGTCGGAACGCTGCGCCTGCAGATCTGGCAGATCCTCGTCGGCGGCGCGACGGCGATGCTGCTCACCGGCCGCATCGGCCCAGTCGACGCCCTGCGCGCCGTCGACCTCGACGTCATGCTCTTTCTCCTCGGCATGTTCGTGCTCGGGCGCGCGCTCGAGGAGAGCGGGCTCCTCGCCCGCCTCGCCGGCGGGTTCTTCGGGCGCGCGCGGAGCGTCGGCGGGCTCGTCGCGCTGATCGTCGTCGGCGCCGGCGTCGCGTCGGCGCTGCTGATGAACGACACGCTGGCCATCGTCGGCACGCCCGTCGCCGTCGCACTCGCCCGCGCGCACCGCGTGCCGGCGCGCCTCACGCTGCTCGCGCTCGCGTTCGCCGTCACCGCCGGCAGCGTCGCGAGCCCGATCGGCAACCCGCAGAACCTCCTCGTCGCGCTCGCCGGCGGCGGCGCCAACCCCTTCGTCGACTTCGCCCGCTACCTCGCCGTGCCGGCCGCCGGCGCGCTCGCCCTCACCTGGCTCGCGCTGCGCGTCGCGTTTCGCGGCGACTTCCACGGCGAGGCGCTGGTCCACGCACCCGCGCCGGTCCGCGACCCCGCTCTCGCGCGGCTCGCCGCGTGGGCGCTCGTGCTGCTGCTCGCGCTCGTCGGCGCGCGCGTCGTGCTCGTCGCCGCCGGCAGCGGCTTCGACCTGCGGCTCACCGCGATCGCGCTCGTCCCCGCCGCGCTGCTCATCGCGCTCAGCCCGCGCCGCCTCGCCCTCGTGCGCGGGATCGACTGGGCGACGCTCGCGTTCTTCGCCGCGCTGTTCGTCGTCGTCGGCGGCGTGAACCACGCCGGCGTCACGGCGCACGTCGTCGCGCACCTCGGCGGGCGCGTCGCGAGCACGCCGGTCATCCTCGCCACGAGCGCGGCGCTCTCGCAGCTCGTCTCGAACGTGCCCCTCGTCGCGCTCTACCTCCCCGCGCTGCACGCCGCCGCCGGCGGCACCGCGGCGCGCATGGCGCTCGCCGCGGGCAGCACGCTCGCCGGCAACCTCACGCTGATCGGCGCCGCGAGCAACGTCATCGTCGTCGACGGCGCCGAGCGCCGGTTCGGCGAGCGCATCGGCTTCTGGGAGTTCACCCGCGTCGGCGCCCCGCTGGCGCTCGCGCAGCTCGCACTGACGTGGGCCTGGCTGCGCTTCGTCTGACGCGCAGCACCGCGCCGCGCGGCCCGCCGGCGGGCGCGTCCGGTACGCTGTCGCCATGACCAGACTCCAGCTCCGCAACGAGGACGCCCGGATCGTCTACCTGGCGACCGTCTACCACCTCGGCCGGCCCGGCTCGGAGGTCAACCCGGAGACCCTCCAGAAACACGACCTCGGCCTGCAGCAGGTGCACGACGACATGCTGCCGCTTCTCTCCCAGGCCGTGGTCGAGATCGACGTCTCGCCGTTCCAGATCCTCAAGCTCAGCCAGGCCGTGGAGGGCGTGACCAACGAGCTCAAGCAGTACGGCATGGCGAACGGCCGCTCGGCCGTGCCGCGCTTCACCGAGACGATGACCTGGCTCTACCCGGAGTCGGCCGAGGAGCCGGGCATCGCGCTCGACGTCGTGACGCACGCGGTGATGCTCAACCGCCGCCTCGCCGCCGCCGTCGCGGAGGCACAGCGCCAGCTCGACGAGGCCACGGCATCGGCCCGCGCCGAGCAGAGCGCGCGCAAACGGTCGCGCTGGCGCTTCTGGGAGCGCGGGTCCTGACACTCGCCCGTGCCGCGAGCCCCGGCGGGCGCCGACGGCGGCGCCGTGACCCGGTCAGTTGTTCGCACGGCAGCGCGTCCCTAGAATCGCGCTGTTCCGCTGACCCGCGATTGTCGGCATCCGCGCCGGCGTGGACCTGCAAGCGCCGGAAGGGAATCTCCCGGATATGACCTACATCATCACGCAGCCGTGCATCGACACGATGGACCAGTCGTGCGTCGACGTCTGCCCGGTCGACTGCATCCACTTTGAAGAGGGCGTCGACAAGATGCTCTACATCGACCCGGATGAGTGCATCGACTGCGGCGCGTGCGAGCCGGCCTGCCCGGTGTCGGCGATCTTCGCCGAGGACGACGTTCCGGACGACCAGAAGCTCTTCGACGAGATCAACCGCCTCTGGTACCAGGACAAGGACGCCGCGCGCGCCAAGGTGCCCGCCTAGCCGCGGCTGCACCGTCTTCCGTTGAATGACGAGGCGCCCCTGAGGGCGCCTCGTCCGTTGTCCCCCCGACCGACGCCACCGGCGAGCAGCGAGCCGCCGGCCCGCTGGTCGACGCCGACAACCCGGCCACCCCTGCCGTCTCACCGCTCACGCACCGGGCCGACCGCCGTGTCGTACGATCGTCTCCCCCACCCGAGGATCCGCCAGTGCCTGACTCCATCCCCGTCGCCCGCCTCAACCACGCCGTGCTCTACGTGCGCGACCTCGACCGCGCGTCGACGTTCTACCAGCGCGCCTTCGGATTCGAGGAGATCGCCCGCGAGTTCGGCCAGATGGCCTTCCTCCGCGCACCGGGATCGAGCAACCACCACGACCTCGGGCTCGCCGCGGTCGGCGCGAACGCGCCGCGCCCGCCGCGTGGCGCCACCGGTCTCTACCACCTGGCGTGGGAAGTGCCCGCCATCGCGGATCTCGCTCGCGCGGCGGCGGTCCTCGCGGAGCTCGACGCCCTCACCGGCATGAGCGATCACGGCGCGACGAAGTCGCTCTACGGGCATGACCCCGACGGCAACGAGTTCGAGGTGATGTGGATGGTGCCGCGCGACCAGTGGGGCGAATACGACCGCCGCGCCATCGTCCAGCCGCTCGACCTCGACCGCGAACTCGCTCGCTGGGCCTGACGCGGGGTCCCTTCCCAAGCGGCGGCAGACATGCCGCCGACGCGGCCGGCGGCGAACGCCGCCGCCGATAGGCGCGGCGGCCGCCGCCGACGCGGCCGGCGGCGAACGCCGCCGCCGATAGGCGCGGCGGCCGCCGCCGACGCGGCCGGCGGCGAACGCCGCCGCCGATAGGCGCGGCGGCCGCCGCCGACGCGGCCGGCGGCGAACGCCGCCGCCGATAGGCGCGGCGGCCTATCTGCCGCCGCTCTGGACGGTCGGCCCCGCGTACCGCAGCATCGAGACCGTCACCCCGCCGCCCGCCGAGGGGAACGCGCGCCCCATCGACCAGCCATCGGCGCGCCAGCCCATGCGCTCGTAGAACGCGCGTGCCCGCGCGTTCGGCTCGTACACCGCGAGCGTCCCGCGCTCGAGCCCGGCAGCGGCAAGCGCGCCGAGCGCGTCGCGCCACAGCGCGGCGCCGACCCCGGTCCCCACCCGCTCGGGCGCGACGTGGATGTGGTGCACGTACCCGTGCCCGGGCAGCGCCTCCTCGGGCGGCGGCACGCCGTCCGGCCCCTCGATCGACACGAAGCCCGTCGGCACACCGCCGACGGTCGCGAGGCGCGTATACGCCATCGGCCGCCCGACCTCGCGCGCCAGCGCCGGCGTCCAGTACGCCGCGGCATGCGCGGCCGGGTCGAGTCCCGCGAGATAGTCCGCTGGGAGGAAGTCACGGTAGGCGGAGCGCCACGAGCGCACGTGCAGGTCGGCGACCGTGCCGGCGTCCGCGACCGATGCGCGCCGCAGCGCGAAACCGTCGGGCGCCGCCACGTCAGGCGTCCGCCGCGAGCGGCAGTCCTTCGAGGAACGGCAGGTCGTCGTGCTCGATCGGCGGAGCCTCCTCTACCGAATGGGCGGTGAGGCGCACGGTCCCGTCTTCGTAGAAGTCCACGATCAGCACGCGTCCGCCGATCGCACGCGTGTGCCCGAGTGGCTCCGGCGCGCCGGAGTACGCGGCCACCGTGCGGTCGCCGGCCGCCACGCGCGTCAGCTGCTCCCAGTGGCCGAGCGCGACGTAGTCGCGCTCCGACGCCTGGAGGTGTTCACGCCGGATGTGGAACGAGTGGTGCAGCAGCGCCTTCGGGTGGATGAAGTGCCCGTGCCCCGCGCCGATCTGCCACGGCGCGTCACCCGGCTCGGGCATCTGCTCGAACGGCCGGAACGCCGGGTCCTGCTCCGTGTGCGCGCGCCCCCAGACCTCGACCGGCAGGCCGTCCACGGGCACGGTCTCGCCGCCCGGCTCACGCAGGATGCGCAGCCCCGGCGCCGCCGCCTCGAGGTCGATGCGGTCGTAGACCGACCCCGGCCCCACGTGATCGTGGTTGCCGGGCGCGATCACCGCCGGCCGCTCGAGCCGCGCGATCTGCTCGGCCGCGAAGCGCAGCGTCTCCTCGCGCACCCGCGCGTTGTCGAAGAAGTCGCCGGCGATCACCATGAAATCGACGCGCTCGCGCCGGCCGACGTCAATCACGCGGCGAAAGGTGTCGTGCAGCTCTTCGCGCAGCTCGATCGAGCCGCTGTCGTAGGCGCCGAGGTGCACGTCGGACGTGTGGAGCATGCGCAGGCGGGGGCGGGCGGCGGCCAGGTTACACCTCGATCTCGTCGCGCGACGGCACCTGCGGCCGCAGCTCATCCAGGCGCGCGCCCAGGGCCTCGATGAGACTGCTCACCGGCACGCGTACCTGGGTCATCGTATCGCGGTCGCGGATCGTCACCGCGTCGTCGTCCATCGTCTCGAAATCCACCGTCACGCACAGCGGCGTGCCGATCTCGTCCTGGCGCCGGTAGCGCCGGCCGATCGACTGCGCGTCGTCGTACTGCGTGCGGAAGTGCGGCCGCAGCACGTCCCAGATGCGCTGCGCCGTCGGCACCAGCTTCTCGTTGCGCGACAGCGGCAGCACCGCCACCGCGACGGGCGCGATCTCCGGCGCGAAGCGCAGCACCGTGCGCGTCTCGCCGTTCTCGAGCGTCTCCTCGTCGTACGCGTCCATCATCAGCGTGAGCATGATGCGGTCGACGCCGACCGCCGGCTCCACGACGTGTGGCACCACGTGCTCGTTCGTGTCCGGGTCGAAGTACGACAGCGACTTGCCGGACGCCTTCGCGTGCTGCGTCAGGTCGTAGTCGCCACGATGGGCGATGCCCTCGAGCTCGCCCCAGCCCCACGGGTAGTGGACCTCGACGTCGGCCGTCGCCTTCGAGTAGTGCGATAGCTCCTCCGCCGTGTGGTTGCGCAGCCGCAGGTGCTGCGGACGGATGCCGAGCGAGTAGTGCCAGCGCAGCCGCTCGCGCTTCCAGTAGTCATGCCAGCGCATCGAGTCGTCCGGGTGGCAGAAGAACTCCATCTCCATCTGCTCGAACTCGCGCGTCCGGAAGATGAACTGCTTCACGGTGATCTCGTTGCGGAACGACTTGCCGATCTGCGCGATCCCGAACGGCAACCGCTTGCGCGTCGTCTGCTGCACGTTCTCGAAGTTCACGAACATGCCCTGCGCCGTCTCCGGCCGCAGGTACGCAGTGGCCCCGGCGTCCTCCACCGGGCCGACGTGCGTGCGCAGCATCAGGTGGAAGTTGCGGGGCTCGGTGAACTGGCCGACCGTGCCGCACTCGGGGCAGGTGTTGTTCTCGATGTGGTCCGCGCGCAGGCGCGCGTTGCAGTTCAGGCAGTCGACCATCGGGTCGTGGAACACCTCGACGTGGCCCGACGCCTCCCAGATCTTGGGAGCGCTGATGATCGCGGCCTCGAGGCCGACGATGTCCCCGCGCTCCTGCACCATCGCACGCCACCATCAGATCGCGGATGTTGCGGCGCATCGCGACCCCGAGCGGGCCGTAGTCGTAGGTGGCCTCGAAGCCCCCGTAGATCTCGGCCGAGGGGAAGACGAAGCCGCGCCGCTTCGCGAGCGAGGTCATCGTCTCCAGGTCGGCCTTCATCTCGGAGGCCGGCTCGTGGGTATCTGTCACGGTGTCTCCCCTGGGGGGCGCTGCGGGAGCGCGAGCGTCGTTCGGGAGCGCGAGCGTAGCATCGGCCCCCACTGCTCTCAAGGAATCGTCGAGGGCCCCGAGGCGGGCGCGCCGGTGCTGGCGCGTGCCCCCCGGGGCGGGGTTAGTATGCTGCCCGCGGCGGTCGGGAACGCCGCGCCTCGCGATGCGGGGCCGGGCACCGGAGGGAGCGCGCGGATGGGTCGATTCGTCATGCTGGCGATTGGGGCTGCGCTTGGCGTGACCGCAGCGGTCTTGGTCTCCGCGACACGCGCCGACGCGCCGACGCTGGTCGGAACCGAGCCGCCGGCGACGCCGCCGCCGCCCACGACGCCACCGCCGTCGACAGAAGGCGCGTCCGCGTGACCGGCTCCGCGCATCCCACGAAGCTGTGCATGATGGTCGTCGCCGACACCGATGCCGACACGCTCATGGAGCGCCTGATCGAAGAGGAGTTCCCCGCAACGAAGGTCGGGTCGACCGGCGGCTTCCTGCGCCGCGGCAACGTCACCATCTTCAGCGGGGTCACCGAGGACCGGCTCGAATCGCCTGATCGCGGTCGTCACCGAGGTCTGTCACGCGCGCCGTGAGTTCGTCCCCGTGCAGACGCTCCCGTTCCTCGGCGACGGCAGCTTCAGCGCCGAGCCCGTCGAGGTCCGCGTCGGCGGCGCCATCGTCTTCGTGCTGGGGATCGACCGCTTCGAGCGGATCTAGCGCCGGCTAGGCCGATCGCTTCGACCGGCGCGCCGCCGTCGACCGGCGACGCCGGTCGGACTCCGGCGCGATGCCCTCGCGGCGCCAGCGCGACTCGCAGCGGTCCACCGCCGACGCCAGGGCGCCCACGACGCCCGGGTCGAACTGCGTGCCGGCGCCGGCGCGCACGAGCGACAGCGCCTCGATGCGAGAGAGCGCCGGACGGTACGGCCGGTCGGCGCGCAGCGCGCAGTACGAGTCGGCGACCGCGAGGATGCGCGGCGGCAGGTCGAGCTCCCCGTTGGTGAGCATGCCCGGGTAGCCGCGGCCGTCCGGCCGCTCGTGGTGCGCCTCGATCCAGGTGGCGAGCGGCGCCAGCGCCGGCGCCGCCTCGAGCATGCGCGCGCCGAGCCCGGGATGCCGGCGCATCTGCTCCATCTCGTCGACGCTCAGGATCGACGGCTTCTCCGTGATGTGCCGCGGCACGCCGAGCTGGCCGATGTCGAGCACGTGGCCCGCGATGCCGAGCGCGCGGGCCGTTTCGGCACCGAGCCCCAGCCCCACCGCCATGGCGCTCGCCAGCTCGGCGACGCGTCGCGCGCGGCCGGTTTCGCGGACGGCCGCGTCGATCACCTCGCCCATCGCCTCCGCGGCGCGCTCCACCTTGCGGTGCGACGGCTTGCCCTCGCCCGCCCCGGCGGCGGCCACGACGGCCAGCAGGTCCGGCGCCCACATCGCGATCCACGTGCGGTCGTCGCGCAGCACCGAGCACAGCGCGGCCGTGACGCGCGCGCCGACGATGGACTCCAGGTCGCCGGGGAGCGCGCGCTGCAGCGCCGCGCGGGCGCGCAGCGGGTTCGCCGGCTCCTCGATGTGGTCGTTCGCCCAGTGCGCCGCGCTCACCACCAGCGCCTCGATCGGGATGGCGCTGCCGGCGAGCTCCGCGGGGCGACCCTTTCCGTCCCACCGCTCGTGCGTCGCGCGGATCGCCGCGCCGACGCCGGCGTCGAGCCCGAAGCGCTCCGCGACCCACGCGCCGGCCTCGAGGTGGCCCCCAATCGTGCGCACGCACACGCCGGCGTCGTGCAGCAGCGCGACGTTCAGTACGCGGCGACGCGTCGCCGCCGGCAGGTGCAGCTCGCCGGCGATGCGGAACGCCAGGTGCGCAACGCGCGCGGCATGGCCCACCGGCTGCGACTCGCCCAGGTCGAAGGCGCCGCTGAAGTGCGCGAGCAGCTCGATGCGCCGCGCCGGCTCGAGGACCACGCCGGCCGTCGCCGTGGCGCCGCGGAACGCGGCGCGCAGGATCCCGTCGGCCGCCGTCGCTGTCGCGCCCCACCCGTTCGCCATCGCGCCGCCTCCGCCTCGATCGCCGCGGCCGCTGCGCCGGATCACCGACGCCGCCCCCTCCGTGGAGCAGGCCCGCTTCAGGGATCTTCGGCATGCTCCGCGAGATTCTGGAGGCGCCGCGCCCGGCGGCGTGTCGGAGCACGTGGTTGCGCGCGCCCGGGACCGCCCGGAGAATCCCCGCGCACCCCCCGACCACAACGAGAGGCGCCCATGCTGCTCCACGCGTTCGTCGTTGGACGCCTGCAGGCCAACTGCTTCGTCGTCGGCGACGAGGCCACCCGCGAGGTCGCCGTCATCGACCCCGGCGACCAGGCCGCCGCCCTGCTGGAGCAGTTCCGGGAGCGCGATCTGCGGGTCACCACCGTCCTGGCGACGCACCACCACCTCGACCACACGGGCGGCCTGCACGACCTGCTCGAGGGCCTCCCGGGTGCCGCGTTCCTGATGCACGCGGTCGACTACCCGCTGATCGCGGAGTCGGCCCCGTCGGCACCGGCCTGGTACGGCCACCCCGTGACGCCGCCGCGCACCCCCGACCGCTTAGTCGCGCACGGAGACAGCTTCACGGTCGGGGCGCTCGAGCTTCGCGTGCTGCACTGCCCCGGGCACACCCCCGGCAGCATCTGCATCGCCACGCCCGCCGCGGGCGGCGAGCCCGGCGCGGTCTTCACCGGCGACGTGCTCTTCCAGGGCTCGATCGGCCGCTTCGACTTCCCGGGCTCCGACGGCCGCGCGCTGATCCGCTCGATCCGCGACCACCTGCTGACGCTACCCGACGACACGCGCGTCTACCCGGGCCACGGCACCGCGACCACCGTCGGCGAGGAGCGGCAACACAACCCGTTCCTCGTGAGCACGCGCGCCACGCTCGGCTTCGACCCGGACGACTAGCCGGCCGCGCACCGCCCGGATCGCAGAACGGGCACCCTCTCGGGTGCCCGTTCGACGTTCAGCCTGCGCGGCCGCACTAGCGCAGGAAGAGCGGACCGAACACGACGGCGACGATCGCCATCAGCTTCAGCAGGATGTTCATGGCGGGACCGGCGGTGTCCTTGAACGGATCGCCGACGGTGTCACCCACGACCGCCGCCTTGTGCGCGTCGGAGCCCTTGCCGCCGAACTGGCCGGTCTCGATGAACTTCTTCGCGTTGTCCCAGGCGCCGCCGGCGTTCGCCATCATCAGCGCGAGGAGCGAGCCGGAGCCCACCGAGCCGATGAGCAGGCCGCCCAGCGCCTCGGCGCCGAGGAACGCGCCCACCGCGATCGGGATCACCACGGCGAGCAGGCCGGGCAGCACCATCTCGCGGATGGCGCCGTCGGTCGCGATGGCGACCGCGCCCGCCGGATCGGGCTGCTCCGAGCCGTCCATGATGCCCGGGTGCTCGCGGAACTGGCGGCGCACCTCGTTCACCATCGCCATCGCGGCACGCCCCACGGCGCCCATGGTCAGCGCGGCGAAGATGAACGGCATCAGCGCGCCCAGCAGCAGCCCGATGAGGACCTCGACCTGCAACAGGTTGAACACCTGGATGTGCACGACGTGCGAGTAGGTGACGGCCAGCGCGAGGGCCGTCAGCACTGCGGAGCCGATGGCGAAGCCCTTGCCGGTCGCGGCCGTCGTGTTGCCGAGCGAGTCGAGCGCGTCGGTGCGCTCGCGCACCTCGGCCGGCAGGTGCGCCTGCTCGGCGATGCCGCCGGCGTTGTCGGCGACCGGGCCGTACGCGTCGGTTGCCAGCGTCACGCCCAGGCTCGACAGCATGCCGACCGCCGCGAGGGCGATGCCGTAGAGGCCGGCCAGCTGGTAGGTGAAATAGATCGCGGCCACGATCACGATCGACGGGGATCGCGGTCGACAGCATGCCGAGCCCGAGGCCGCCGATCACGAGCGTGCCGGCGCCGGTCTGTGCCTGGTCGGCGAGCTTGCGGGTCGGCGCGTACTCGTAGGCCGTGTAGTACTCGGTCACCGTGCCGATGACCTGGCCGCAGACGAGGCCGACCACCACCGCCCAGAAGAGCTTGAAGTCGAGGTTGAGCATCAGGATCGCCGCGGCGGTCCCGACCAGGATCAGGCCGCCGGCGGAGAAGATGCCGATGCGCAGCGCCCACAGCAGACGCCCCATCGATCGCGTCCTCGCCGGTGCGCACGAGGAGCGACCCGATGATCGACGCGATGATGCCGATGCCCATCACGAGCAGCGGGAGCGTAAACGCGTTCGACGTGTATTTCTCGATGGCGGAGTTCGCGAACACCGCGTTCTGCCCGGCGCTGATGATCGCCAGCGTCGCCAGCGACATCGCCGCCACGATCGACCCCGTGTACGACTCGAACAGGTCGGCGCCCATGCCGGCCACGTCGCCGACGTTGTCGCCGACGTTGTCGGCGATCGTCGCCGGGTTGCGCGGGTCGTCCTCCGGGATGCCGGCCTCGACCTTGCCGACCAGGTCGGCGCCGACGTCGGCCGCCTTCGTGTAGATGCCGCCGCCGACGCGCGCGAACAGCGCGATCGACGACGCGCCGAAGGCGAAGCCGGTGAGCGGCTGCACGTCCTGCCAGATCAGGTAGAGCAGCGTGATGAAGAAGAGCGAGAGACCCACCACCGTCATGCCCATGACGGAGCCGGAGGAGAACGCGACGCGCAGCGCCGGGTTCAGCCCCTCGCGCGCCTTGTTCGCCGTGCGCACGTTGGCGCGCACCGCGACGAACATGCCGACGTACCCGGCGCCGGCGGATGAGATCGCGCCGATCAGGTATGAGATGGCCGTGCGCGGCAGCCCGGTGAAGTTGCCCTGCAGGTCGGGGAAGCGGTTCAGGATGTCGTAGTCGATGAAGACGGCGAGCACGATAAAGACCACGACGACGAAGAACGCGAGGAAGGTGTATTCGCGCCGCAGGAACGCGGCCGCTCCCTCCTGGATCGCCTTCGCGATCGCCCGCATCGTGTCGTTGCCCTCGTCCTCGGCGATCACCCGGCGGGCGGTGATGAGCGCGAAGAGCAGGGCAAGTACCCCTGCGACGAGCGCGATGATCAGACTGTTCATCCCTGGTGGTCCCTCCCCTGGGCGACCCTGAAACCGGGTAGGCGGCCGCGGGCCGCGCGGGAGCGTAACATCGCGCGCGCGTACGGGCACGGTCGTGCGCAGGGGGATCGCGAGACGGGACCGGGGCGGCGTGCCCGCGTGCGCCGGCGGTGAGCGAGAGGCGCCCGACCGCCGGTTCCGGCGCGCGTGCGCGCACGGTCGTCGGTGCGGCTACAGATCCTTGATCGGGTCCGGGAGCTCGCCCTCGCGCGCGGCGTCGATCATCTGTCGCGTCTCGTCGGGCACGTCCATGCCGTATTCCTCGAACCGGCGCTCCACCCAGTGCCCGATCTGGCGCGGGTCGCGATACGAGTCCTCCGGGCGGGCCCCCGCGCCCGGCGCACCCAGCTCGTCGAGCACGTCCTGCTCGGTCTTCACGCGGTTCACGCGCGACATGATCCGCGTCATCCGCGCCGACTCGCAGTGCTCGCACCGGGCGTCCACCGTCGCGCGTGTCGAGCGCACGAACACGCTCGTCACGCCACGGCAGTCGTCGCAGCGGTACTCATAGATCGGCATCAGGCGTCGCCCGTCGCGCCGCCGTCGGACGCGGCTTCGAGCTCGGACCGCCGGCGCTCCACGCGCGACTTCAACGTGAAGGCCGGGTCCACGCGCTCGATCGGGTCCTCACCGGCCTCCGCCTTGTCGGCCATCTCGCTGAACTCGGAGCCGAGCGTGCCGTCGTACTGCTCGCCCATCTGACGCGCCCAGCGCGCGAATCCGCCGACGTCTCCCGACTCCAGCCGCCCCATCTCCTGTTGCATGTCGATGGCGTCGAGCCGTTCGCGGTCGGAACGCGCCCGCGCGACCTGCGACACCACACGCTTCAGCCGCTTGCTGCCGCACTCGGGACACACCGGCGTCCCGACCTTGCTGACCGAGCGGAAGAAGATGTCGACGCGGCGCGTGCAACCGGCGCAGTCGTACTGGTAGATCGGCATAACGGATCCGAGTCTAGCGTCCGAGCGGCAGGCGCGGGCGGGACGGGCTCAGTCCTCGACGGCGCTCCGCACGTGGTTCAGCTTGCCCACCTCGCCGCTCACCGTGAGGTCGATCGCCACCACGTCGATGCGGAGGTTGCTCGGAAGGTTCGGATGCTCCGCCGCGTACGCGGTCGCCAGCTCCCGCAACCGGGCGTGCTTCGCGGGCGAGATCTGCTGCACCGCGGAGCCGGCGCGGCCGGAGCGCCGCAGCTTGACCTCGACGAACACGAGCGTGCCGTCGTCCACCGCGACGAGGTCAATCTCCCCTTCGCGCCGCCGCACGTTGCGATCGACGATCTCGTAGCCCTGCCGCGTCAGGTAATCCGCGGCGAGCCGCTCACCGGCGTCGCCCATGCGCCGTCGCGGGTCGTTCATCGCGTCATTGCCCCCAGTGCCGCACGCACCGGCTCGAACGAGAGCCGGTGCACGTTGCTGTATCCCAGTCTTCGCAGCGCCGCCCGGTGCTCCGCCGTCGCGTACCCCTTGTTCTCCGCAAACCCGTATCCCGGGAAGTGCGCCTCGAGCCGCGTCATCAGCGCGTCCCGGTACACCTTCGCGATGATGCTCGCGGCCGCCACTGACACGCACAGCGCGTCGCCGTCGATCACCGCCTGCTGCCGAGCGACTCCGTCGATCACCTCGCGCCCGTCGACGATCACCGCGTCCGGCGCGGCCGGCAACTGCGCGAGCGCGCGAGCCATCGCCAGTCGCGTCGCGCGCAGAATGTTGATCTGATCGACGACCTGAGCCGACACGGCGGCGATCCCCCACTCGGTGCGCTCGCGGATCACGACCGCCAACTCCTCGCGCTCGGCCGCGCCGAGCTGCTTGGAGTCGCGCAGCCGCCCAATCCAGTGCGCGCGAGAGTTCCAGCCGGACCTAGTTCGAGGGATCACGACCGCAGCCGCTACGACCGGCCCCGCGAGCGGTCCGCGGCCCACCTCGTCGACCCCGGCCACGCGCGTCGCGCCGAGGCGCCACAGCTGCTTCTCGGTACGCCAGGTCGGCCGGACGGGCGCGTTCAGCGGGTCACGACGCATGGTGGATCCTAGGCACCGAGATTTCGTGCAGGCAACTGATCGGATGCCTGCCTCGGTCCGGAAGCCGGCGTCGCGAACCGTATGATGCGCCCGACGCGAAAGGAGCCTCGCATGCCCATCGTGCGCATCGAGATGTTGCCCGGCCGCTCGGTCGCCCAGAAGCGCGAGCTCGCACGGGTCATCACGGACGCGATCTGCAACATCGCTCACACCACCCCGGAAGCCACGACCATTCTGTTCAGCGAGTACTCCGTCGAGGACTGGGCCTCCAATGGGAAGCTCTACGTCGACCAGGAGGACGACGACGAGGAAGACGACTAGGCTCCTTATCCGGCGGTCCCGGGGGTCTCGCCCGTGCGGAGGCCCGGCCGCCACTCCCCGCGGGTATCGACCGGGGGCCGCGATGCCGACGATCGTCATGTCACGCCCGGTCCGATCGGGCCGCGGCTGAATCCGGCCTGGGTGCTACACTGAACGCACGGGCGGCGTCCGGTCGGGTCCTCAGCAATCCCGGATGATCCGGGGGTTACGCCCTTCTGATGATCAACCGTCTGCCCATCTCCTCCAGGCCCAGCAGAACGCAGGTGCACTCATGAGCTCACGCTGGATGCGGAACTCGTTCATCTACCTGCTCATCTTGGTGGCCGTCGTACTCGTCGTGGTGATGGTCTTCCGTCCCGCCACCGGCGCAAAGGACGTCCCCCTCTCGCAGGTGATCGCAGACGCCCAGGGCGGGAACATCTCCAAGGTGGAGGTCCAGGGCGACGATCTGACCGTCTATCTCAAGGGTCAGCAGGAGCCGGTCCACTCTCGCAAGGAGAGCGCGACCTCGTTCGAGCAGATCCTCCGTGACAACAACATCCCGGTCGGCACCGGCGCCAACGCGGTGCAGATCACCGTCAAGGGCCCGAGCCAGTTCGGCAACATCTTCGGGCTGATGCTGAACTTCCTGCCGCTGATCATCTTTGGCGCGATCCTGATCTTCATGATGCGGCAGGCCGGCGGCGCCAATAACCAGGCGATGTCGTTCGGCAAGAGTCGCGCGCGCATGTTCGCCGGGCAAAAGCCCACCGTGACGTTCCTCGACGTCGCGGGCCAGGAGGAGGCGAAGCAGGAGCTCCAGGAAGTCGTGGAGTTCCTGAAGTACCCCGAGAAGTTCGCCGCGCTCGGCGCGCGCATCCCGCACGGCGTGCTGCTGATCGGACCGCCGGGTACCGGCAAGACGATGATGGCCCGCGCCGTCTCCGGCGAAGCCGGCGTGCCGTTCTTCTCAATCTCCGGCTCCGAGTTCGTCGAGATGTTCGTCGGTGTCGGCGCCAGCCGCGTGCGCGACCTCTTCGACCAGGCCAAGCGCAACGCGCCGGCGATCGTGTTCGTCGACGAGATCGACGCGGTCGGCCGCCAGCGCGGCGCCGGCCTCGGCGGATCGCACGACGAGCGCGAGCAGACGCTGAACCAGATCCTCGTCGAGATGGACGGCTTCGACTCCAACTCGAACGTGATCGTGATTGCGGCCACCAACCGCCCCGACATCCTCGACCCGGCGCTGCTGCGGCCCGGCCGCTTCGACCGCCAGGTCACGCTCGACCTGCCGGACGTGAAGGGCCGGCGCGCCGTGCTCGACGTTCACGTCAAGGGCAAGCCGCTGGAGGGCGACGTCTCGCTCGAGACCATCGCGAAGCAGACGCCGGGCTTCTCCGGCGCCGACCTCGCGAACCTCGTCAACGAGGCTGCCATCCTCGCCGCTCGCCGCAACAAGAAGCGCATCGGGATGGACGAGCTCAACGAGGCCGTCGACCGCGTGATCGCCGGCCCCGAGCGCAAGTCCCGCGTGATCACGCCCGACGAGAAGAAGATCGTCGCGTACCACGAGGGCGGGCACACCGTCGCCGGCTACTTCACGCCGCAGGCGGACATGCCGTTCAAGGTGACGATCGTCGCCCGCGGCATGGCCGGCGGCTTCACTCGCATGCTCCCGGAAGAGGAGCGGCGGCTGCAGCATCGCTCGTACTACATGGCGATGATGGTCTACGCCCTCGGCGGTCACGTGGCCGAAGAGATGGTCTTCGGCGAGATGACGACCGGTGCGCACAACGACATCGGCAAGGTCACGCAGATCGCACGCGACATGGTGACGCAGTGGGGCATGAGCGACCGGCTCGGCCCCCGCACGTTCGGCAAGCGCGAGTCGATGATCTTCCTCGGCCGCGACATCTCCGAGCAGCGCGACTACTCGGAACGCACCGCCGAGGAGATCGACGACGAGGTCCGTCGCCTCATCGACGAGGCGCACGAGCGCTGCCGCAAGGTGCTCCTCGAGCACCGCGACGTCCTCGACAGGCTTGCAAACACGCTGATCGACGTCGAGACGCTCGAGGGCGACGACCTGCTTCGGATCCTCGGCCCCACCCCGGGCCGCCGGCTTCCCGCCCACCCCGAGGACGTCCAGGTCCTCAAGGGCGAGAAGAAGTCGCCGACCGCTGAGGGCGGCGAGGGGCACGAGCAGGAGCACGAGGGCGAGGAAGAGGAAGGCCCGCGTGGCCGACCCGGCCTCGCCTGGGGGCGGCAGAACATCGAGCCGCCGCCGACGGCCTGACGGCCGCGGACCTGGTGATGCAGCGAATGGGGCCGGCAATGCCGGCCCCATTCGCGCCTGCGGCCGGTGGACGCCCTGAGCGCGCCGGCGGGCGCCGGCGTTCATCCGCGGGTGCCTCCCGTCGCCGCGTTCCTACGGGGAGGAGGCGGGGGGGACCGGCGGCGGCACGTTCGCCAGTTCATGCAAGCGCCGCTGCACAACGTGTCGGAAGAGCAGGAACCAGAGCACGCCGGCCGCGACCAGGCCGATCCGGAGCGCGGGGTGCGTCTGGAGGCGGCCGTCGTCGGTGAGCACGGCAGTTCCCAGGAGGGCACCGCCCGCGACCCACACGGCGTTCGCGACGGCTGCGCCGAGGAGATCCAGCGGCAGCCAGGCGGCGACCGGCATGCGCACCGCACCCGCCCCGAACGGCCCGACGGCGCGCGTCACGCTGTAGAGGTGGTAGAGCGGGATGAACCAGCGCGCGCGACCGTCGAGCAGCGCGGCCCCGAGCCGGACGGACGACGCGAAGCGTGAGCGGATGAGGTAGTGCGCTCCCCAGCGCCCGAGCGCGTAGGAAACGACGTCCCCCAGGGTCGTGCCCGCGACGGCGGCGACGAACACGAGGAGCAGCCGCCCCGCGTCGCCTGCCGACTGCGCACCGCCGAGGAACATGATGATCACGCCGGGAAACACGATGCCGACGCCGAAGGTGGCCTCCGCCAGGCCGGAAAGGAAGACGATGGGCACGCCGAACTGGTCGAACAGCGCCCGAATGGTGAGAAAGAGCCAGTCCGTCAGCCAACCGAGCAGCTGCACCGGGAGACCGAGGAGGTGAAGCACCGGGTGCAGCAGCTTCCCCTCCCCGTCGCGCGTTGACGCTGGCGCCGGACGCTCCCTAGACTCAATCTACCCAAGTTTCGGAAGAGGCGGTATGTACGCAGTCATCCGCACCGGCGGGAAGCAATACCGCGTGCGCGAGGGCGACCGGATCGACGTCGAGCGGCTCGAAGCCGCCGCCGGCGACGAGGTGACGCTCTCTGAGGTCCTCATGGTCGAGGGCGATGGCGACCCACAGGTCGGCACGCCGCTCGTCGAGGGCGCCTCGGTCAGCGCGCGCGTCGCAGAGCAGGTCCGCGCCGACAAAGTGCTCGTTTACAACTACAAGAACAAGACCCGCCATCGCAAGCTGCGCGGGCACCGGCAGCCGCTCACCCGGCTCGAGATCACGGCGATCTCGGCCGGCTAGCACACAGGGGCACACGCCATGGCTCACAAGAAGTCCGGCGGCTCGAGCAAGAACGGCCGCGATTCGCAGTCGCAGCGCCTCGGGCTCAAGCGTCACGACGGCCAGGTCGTCACCGCCGGGTCGATCCTCGTCCGCCAGCGCGGCACGCGCTTCCACGCCGGCGAGAACGTCGGCGTCGGTCGCGACTTCACGCTCTGGGCGCGGGTCGAGGGCACCGTCCGCTACACGCCGTACGCCAAGGGCCGACGCAAGCAGGTCTCGATCGTTCCCAGCGCGGACTAGGTCGCGACCGGCGCGCGGCGCCCGGTCAGGAGCAATCATTCCATGAAGGCCAGCATTCATCCCGAGTACAAGCAGGCGACGATCACGTGCGCCTGTGGCAACAGCTGGGTCACGCGCTCCACGCAGGAGCAGATGCACGTCGACGTCTGCTCGCAGTGCCACCCGTTCTTCACGGGCGAGCAGCGCATCGTCGACACCGCCGGTCGCGTCGAGCGCTTCCGGCGCCGCTACCAGAAGGCGAACCAGGGACAGCAGTCCGGCCAGTAGTCGGCGCGACGCACCGCGTCGCCCGTTCACAGACGAAGCCGGGCGGCCCATCGCGGGCCGCCCGGCTTCGTGTTGCGACCCGCCTCGTCCGCGCCCGCGGTCCCGGGTATCGTGTGACGCTATGAGCGCAGCGAGCTACGGCGGCCAGGCGATCATCGAGGGCGTCATGATCCGCGGACCGCGCGTCATGTCCGTCGCCGTGCGCGCGCCGGACGGCTCGATCGTCGGCCGCACCGAGCGGCTCGGCGGTATCTACACCGGCGCCGTTCGCCGCGTCCCCCTGCTGCGCGGCGTGGCCGTGCTCTGGGAGACCATGGCGCTCGGCTTCCGCGCCCTGACATGGTCGTCGGCCATCGCCACTGACGACCTCGACGAGCACGGCGAGACGAAGCCGATGGGCGCGGTGGCATGGGCCGGGATGGCCGTCGTGCTGGCGCTCGCGATGGCGTTCTTCTTCGCCGGCCCGGCGCTCGCGACCACCTGGCTCGATCGCTGGATCGGGCACCAGTGGGTGATCACGCTGATCGAAGGCGTGATCCGGCTCGCGCTGCTCATCGGCTATATCTGGGCCATCGGCCGCTCCGGCGAGATCGCGCGCGTCTTCCAGTACCACGGCGCCGAGCACATGACCATCCGCGCCTACGAGGACGGTCGCGAGCTCCGCGTCGCCGCAGTGCGACGCTACGAGAAGGAGCACCCGCGCTGCGGGACGTCGTTCCTGCTCACGGTCGCGGTCATCTCGGTCGTCGTGTTCGTCTTCGCCGGGACCTCTCCGCTGTGGTGGCGCTTCCTCTCGCGGCTCGTGCTCATCCCGGTAGTCGCCGGCCTCTCCTACGAGGTGATCCGCTTCGGCGGTGCGCACACGCGCGTGCCGCTCGTGCGGCTGCTCTTCGCGGGGAACATCGCGCTGCAGAAGCTGACCACGCGCTACCCGGACGACGAGCAGATCCAGGTCGCCATCAACGCCATGGAACGCGCCCTCGCCGAGGAAGCCGCACTGGCCGACGCCTGACAGGCCCTCTCACGGCGAACGGCCCCGGGTCAGCGCGCTCCGCTGCCCAATCGCACCTCCCCCACTCACCGCTCCCACCCGCGTGATCACGAGTCGCTCCCGGTATACAATCATGACTAAGTTACTCGACTACATCAGGAGACCGCGGAGCGGGGGTCTGCCGTCATGACATCGCCAAATCTCCGGGTGGATCGCAACACCCTGCGTACGAATCAGGCGTGCATCGTCCTGCTCACCGTGCTCGCGTTCGTGGTCGGTCTCCCCGCCGGGCAATGGATCGTGTTGTTCACCGGCCTCGTGATGGCGCTCGGCACGCTGCACCCGGCATTCGCACTCTTCAAGCAGGTGCACCGACGCGTCCTCAAGCCGGCCGGGATCCTCGGTTCGGACGTCCGCGCCGAAGATCCGATGCCCCACCAGTTCGCCCAGGCGTTCGGCTCGGTCTTCCTGCTGCTCGCCTTCGTGGCGCTCATCGGCGGAGCGACGCTCGTCGGCTGGATCCTGAGCTGGATCGTCACGGCGCTCGCCTTCGTCAACCTGACCGTGCAGTTCTGCGCAGGATGCTTTCTCTACTACCAGCTCGACCGCGTCGGCATGCTGCCGCGATCCATCGCCGCGAGTCGCGCCGCGCGATGATCGTTCGCCTCCTCGTCGCGGTCGCCATCATCGGCGTCATCATGCTGGCCCTTCAGGGTGTGCGGGCCTGGGTGCGCCGTCGCGACGCCCGCATCCTCGCCCGCCTCCGCGCGCACGCAGCCGGCATGCCGCGTGCCGACACCGTCGCGGAAGCGGGAATCACCCCGGCCGCCCCGCCCCGCATCGTGTACTTCACCACGCAGACCTGCGTCGTCTGCCGCGCCCAGCAGGAGCCGGCCCTCGAGCGCCTGCGCCACCACGTCCCCGAGTTGCGCCTCGAGCGCTACGACGCCGTCGCCGAGCCCGCCCTCGCGAGCGAATACGGCGTGCTCTCCGTCCCCACGACGGCCGTCTACGATCGTGCCGGTGCCCTCGTCACCATCAACCGCGGCTTCGCGCCGGCGGCGGTGCTGCTCGCACAGATCGAGGGCCGCGAGCCGGCGATGGAGGGCGGCTACGCGATCGGGAGCGAGTCCGTCGCCGGCTGACGTCCGCGCGGGCGTTCGCGCCGCGTAGCCCCCGAGCCTGTAGGATCGTTGCGTACCTGGCTGTGCCGCGGGTTGCGGGGGGGAACGTGCGGATCACCGTCCTGGCCGGAGGCGTCGGCGCCGCGCGATTCCTCGCGGGACTCGCCGCGTGCGTCGACCCGGCCGACATCACCGCCGTGTGCAACGTCGGCGACGACCTCGCGTGGCACGGCCTCCACGTCTCCCCGGACATCGACACCGTCCTCTACACGCTCGCCGGCGTCGAAGGCGACGAGGGCTGGGGCATCCGCGGCGACACGACCCACGCGCTCGACGCGCTGGGCGCCCTCGGCGGCGACGCCTGGTTCCGCATCGGCGACCGCGACCTCGCCACGCATCTCCGCCGCAGTGCGCTGCTCGGCACCGGCCGCACCCTCGCCGAGGCCACCGCGGCCGTCGCGACGGGGCTTGGCGTGCGCAGCCATGTGCTCCCGGTGACGAACGACCCGCACCCCACGATCGTGCGCACACCGGACGGCGAGCTCCCCTTCCAGGAGTACTTCGTGCGCCGGCGCGCGCAGGACCAAGTCCTCGGCTTCCGCTTCCCCGGCGCCGCGGCGGCGCGACCGGCCCCCGGCGTCCTCGAGGCGCTCGCAATCGCGGACCTCGTCGTGATCGCCCCGAGCAACCCGTTCGTCTCGATCGGCCCGCTATGGGAGGTCGCCGGCGTGCGCGACGCGCTTGCGGCCTCGCATGCCCGGCGCGTCGCCGTGTCGCCGATCGTCGGCGGCGAGGCGATCAAGGGGCCCGCCGCCGCCATGCTGCGCTCGCTCGGCCACGAGGTCTCCGCGCTCGGCGTCGCGCGCCTCTACGCCGGGCTCGTCGACCTGTTCGTCCTCGACGCGGTGGACGCGCCGCTCGCGCCGGCCGTCGAGGCGCTCGGCATGCGCGCCGCCGTGTGCGACACGATGATGCGCGGCCATGACGGCCGGCGGCGCGTCGCCGCCGCCGTGCTCGATGCAGCGGCCGCGCTCGCCGCGCCCGCGACCCGTCCGTGACGCACGCCTCCTCGCCCGAGACCGCGATCCTCGTCGCCGTGCGCCGCGCGGACCAGGCGAAGAGCCGTCTCGCGGGCGCCCTGCCGCTCGCGCTGCGACGCGACCTCGTCCGCGCGATGCTCGACGATGTGCTCGCCGCCGCACGCGCGGGCCACGCCGGCCCGCTCTACGTCGTGACCCCGGATCCCGACTACGGGTCGATCGCCGAGCGGCACAGCGCGCGCCTCGTCGTCGACGACGGTGACGGCTTCAACGCTGCCGTCCGCTCCGCGCTGGCGGGACCGGCGCTCGCGCAGGCGGGCTCTGTGCTCGTACTGCCCGCCGAATCTCCCGCAGCTCCGCGGCGACGACGTCGCGGACGTCCTCGCCGCGCTGTCCCGCGACGCGGCGGCGGACAGCACCGCCGGCGCCGTGCTCGTCCCGTCCGCCGACGGCGGGACGTCTGCGCTCGGGCTGCGGCCACCCGGCGCGCTCGCGCCGGCCTTCGGCCCCGGCTCCGCCGCCGCGCATCGCGACGCCGCGCGCGCGGCCGGCCTGCCGCTGCACGAGCTCCACCCGCCGTCGCTCGCCGTCGACATCGACACGCCGGCCGACCTCATGGCGGTGCGAGATCGCGTCGGCCCCGCGACCCGCAAGGTGTTCGCGCACCTGCCCGCCGCGTGGCACGCGGCGGCGCAGGGGGCCCGATGAACGACCACGCCCGCCTCGTCGACGACGCCATCCGCGCGCGCCGGTCGATCCGCGGCCTCGAGGGCGCGCCCCTGTCGGATGCCGACGTGCGCGCGCTGGTCGCGCTCGCGGTGACCGCGCCCGCGCCGCATCACACGCAGCCGTGGCGGTTCGTGGCGGTGTCCCCCGCGCGCCGCGCCGCCCTCGCCGACGCGATGGGCGCCGCCTGGCGGGCCGACCTCGAGCGCGACGGCGTCCCCGCCGCGCAGCAGGAGCGCGCGCTGACCCGCTCACGTCGACAGGTGGAGGGCGCGCCGACGCTGCTGCTCGGCTGCCTCGTCGCCGACGGCCTGCGCACCTACGCCGACGAGCGTCGCGCGCGCGCCGAGTGGGGCCTCGCGCAGCACTCGTTCGGCGCGGCCATGCAGAACATCCTGCTGGCGGCGGCGGCGCGCGGGCTGGGCGCGTTCTGGATCTCGGCCCCCCTCTACGCCGGCGAAGCGGCGCGCGGGGCCCTCGCGCTCGACCCCGCCTGGGAGCCGCAGGCACTGATCGCGCTCGGTCACCCCGCTGCGGATTATGTCCCGTTTGACCGCCCGGAGCCCGACCTCGCGAAGCACTTCGTCACGCGCTGACCCGCGGCGCGTGCAGGGCTCGCCCCGCGCGCCGCGGGCTAGACCGGCTCGAGCATCCCCGGCAGCTCCGCGAGCGACGCGATCCGCAGCACGCCGCGCGCCTCGGCAGTTCCGGCGCGGTCGACCAGCACCGCGTGCATCCCGAGCGATCGCGCCGGCAGGTAGTCGTTCTCGAGCCGATCGCCGACCGACACCGCCGTCTCCGGCTGCCCGCCGGTCGCCTCCAGCGCGAGCGCGAAGAAGCGCGGGTCCGGCTTCGACATGCCGGCGACCTCGGCGAAGTGGCGGTGCGCGAACCGCGCGACAATCGGCAGGCGGTCCAGGGCTGCGTTCCCGTTGCTCGCCGCGATCAACGTGAAGCCGCGCGCCTCGAGCCGCAGCAACGCATCCTCCACGTCGGCGAAGGCGCGCAACGCGGCGTCGCGCGTTTCGTAGTGGAGGAGGCTCAGGTCCGCGGCAGCGGCGTCGCTCGAGACGCCCGCGCTCCGCAGCACCCGCGGAACGACTCGTCGCGGATCTCGCGCAGCGTGCGCGCGACGCCGCCCGCGGCCGCCTCGACGCGCACCGTCTCGCGCGCTGCCAGCAGGGACTCGCGCGCGATCGGTGCACCGGCGAACGCCGCAGCACGCGCCGCCACGGCGTCGAGCGCGACGCGCAGGGCGGCGTCGAAGTCGACGAGCGTGCCGTCGACGTCGAACACCACGTGGCTGACGCGGAGCGGCAGCACGACCTCGGCGGGGAGCATGGGTGGCGCCGGCCGTCAGGCGTCGAGCGTGACGACCTGCGGCGTCTCGTCATCGGCCGCGACGAAGCAGGAGTGCGCACCGGTGTGGCAGATGCCCCCGCCGACGAGCTCCGCCTGGAGCAGGACCACGTCACGGTCGCAGTCGGTCGTGATACCGCGCACGTTCACGAAGTCGCCGGAGGTGGCGCCCTTGTGCCAGACCTCCTGGCGAGAGCGCGACCAGAAGACCGCCTGGCCGATCTCGATCGTCTGGCGCAGCGTCGCCTCGTTCATCCAGCCGAGCATGATGACCTCATGGGTGCCGGCGTCCTGCACGATCGCCGGGATCAGCCCGCGGTCGTCGTACTTCAGCGCCGCGGGGTCGATCCGCACCTCGCCCGCCGTCGTCGCCTGGTCGCTCATGCCTGCACCTGCGCTTCCTCCGCGGGGGCGGACACCGGTCGCACCGGCACGCCGCGCGCCGCGAGGTACTCCTTGAGGTCCGCCACCGTATACGTGCCGAAGTGGAAGATCGAGGCCGCGAGCACGGCGTCGGCGCCGCCCTCGGTGAGCGCCTCATAGAGGTGCGCGGGCTCGCCCGCGCCGCCCGACGCGACCACCGGCACCTCGACCGCATCGCTGATCGCGCGCAGCAGCGCGATGTCGTAGCCGCGCTGGTGTCCGTCGGTGTCCATCGACGTCACGAGCAGCTCGCCCGCGCCACGCTCCGCCGCCTCGCGCGCCCACGCGACCGCGTCGCGCCCGGCAGGCGTCCGCCCGCCGTGGGTGTAGACCTCCCACGACTCCGGCCCCGACCGCTTCGCGTCGATCGCGACGACGATGCACTGGGCCCCGAAGCGGTGCGCGCCCTCCGAGACTAATTCCGGCCGCTGCACGGCGGCCGTGTTGACCGACGTCCTTGTCGGCGCCCATCTCGAGCATCAGGCGCATGTCGTCGGTCGTGCGGATGCCCCCGCCGACCGTGAGCGGGATGAAGATCTGGTCGGCCGTCCGCGCCACCAGATCGTAGACGCTCTGCCGCGCTTCCGAAGAGGCCGTGATGTCGAGGAACACGAGCTCGTCGGCGCCGGCCGCGTCGTAGCGCCGCGCCAGCTCCACCGGGTCGCCGGCGTCGCGCAGCTCGACGAACGAGACGCCCTTCACGACGCGTCCGTTGTCGACGTCGAAGCACGGGATGATGCGCTTGGTGAGCATGAAACCAGTATCCGATGAGAGGCCGCTCGGGGCGACCGTCCGGGTCAGCGCGCGGCGGCGACCGCCTCGCGCAGGTCGATCGTGCCCTCGTAGAGTGCACGGCCGATGATCGCGCCCTCCACGCCGCACATGGCGAGATGGTGGACGTCGTCGGTGGTCGTGATGCCGCCGGCGGCGATCACGCCGATCGACGTGTTGGCGGTCAGGCGCTCGTACATCGCGAAGTTCGGTCCCTTGCGCACACCGTCGCGCAGGATGTCGGTGTAGACGACGCGCTCGACGCCGGCGCTCGCGAGCTCGTCGATCAGCGAGCGCGCGTCCACGGCCGTCGCCTGCGTCCAGCCTTCGACGCTGACCTTCCCGTCGCGTGCGTCGACGGAGACGAGCAGCCGGTCGGCGGCGACGGCGACGGCCTCGTGCAGCAGCGCCGGATCCTTCACGGCCGCCGTCCCGATCACGATGCGGTTCACACCGGCGTCGAGCGTCGCACGCAGGGTCGCGAGGTCGCGAATCCCGCCGCCGGTCTGGATCTTGCAGTCCACGCTCTGCGCGATGCGCCGCACGATGTCGAGGTTCACCTGCCGGCCCTCGCGCGCGCCGTCGAGGTCCACGACGTGGATCCGCGGTGCACCCTCCCCGGCCCAGCGGTGCGCGACCGCGACCGGGTCGTCGTCGAAGACGGTCTCGCGGTTGTAGTCGCCCTGCTCGAGGCGGACGCAGCGCCCGCCCCGGATATCGATCGCGGGGATGACCTCCATCAGTTTCAACTCCTCACGATCCGGCGACCAGCCCGGGGTGGTCGAGCGTGCCCGCCTCCAGCGCGAGCCGCAGGAAGTTTGCGTACAGTCGCAAGCCATCGCGCCCGGACTTCTCGGGGTGAAACTGCGTCGCGACCACGTTCCCGCGGCCGACGACCGCCGGGAACGTCACCCCCTCGTACTCCGTGCGACCGATCACGACCGCCTGGTCGTCCGGGTACGGGTAGTACGAGTGCACGAAGTAGAAGAACGAGTCCTGGGCGATGCCATCGAAGACCGGATGCTCGACATCCAGATGCACGGTGTTCCAGCCCATGTGCGGCACGGTCATCCCCCGCGGGAAGCGCGTGATCCGCCCGGGCAGCACGCCGAGGCAGTCGTGCCGGCCGCCCTCCTCCGAGTAGTCGAACAGCGCCTGCATGCCCATGCACACGCCGAGGAACGGGCGCCCGGAGGCGATGTACTCGAGGATCGGCCCGTCCAACCCGCCACCTCGCAGGTGCGACATGGTGTCCTCGGCCGCGCCGACGCCCGGCACGATCACGGCGCGCGCGTCGGCGAGGGCGTCGGGCATCGCGGTCACGAGCGGTTCCACGCCCGCATGCGTGACGGCCCGCTCGACGCTCCGGAGGTTCCCGGCGCCGTAGTCGACGATCACCACATCCGAGCGGGCGCTCATGCGTCCACCTCACCCCGCGCCGTGACGGCGACGGCTTGCGTCCCAGTCCGGGAGCGTTCGATGCTTCGATTCTATCGCCAATCCCGGCTGCGTCCGAGCCGCCCCGCACATGGACGTGGCGGCGGGCTCGGACGCGTGCCGCCGGCGCGGACGCCGATATACTCGCCACCGATGACCGACAGCCCCTCGGCCGCATCGACCGCCTCGACCCGCGCGCTCGAGGGCGCCCGCGAGCGCGCCGAAGCACTGCGCGCGCAGCTGCGCTACCACGACTACCGCTACTACGTGCTCGACGCGCCCGAGATCGGCGACTCCCAGTACGACGCGCTGATCACCGAGCTCCGCGGCCTCGAGGCCGAGTTCCCGGCGCTGATCACCCCCGACTCGCCGACGCAGCGCGTCGGCGGCGAGCCGGTCGCCGGCTTCGCGGTCGTCGAGCACCGCGAGCCCATGCTCTCCCTCGGCAACGTCTTCAGCCGCGAGGAGCTGCTCGCCTGGCACCAGCGCGTCGTGCGACTGCTCGAGCGCGACGACTTCGGCTTCGTCTGCGAGCCGAAGATCGACGGCCTCGCGATCTCGCTCGTCTACCGCGACGGCCGCTTCGGCGTCGGCGCGACGCGCGGCGACGGCTTTCGCGGCGAGAACGTCACCGCGAACCTCCGCACCATCCGCTCGCTCCCGCTCCGCCTCGACGTGCCGGCGCCTGCGGCCTTCGAGGTGCGCGGCGAGGTGTACATGGCGAAGAGCGAGTTCGAGCGGCTGAACGAGGAGCGCGCCCGCAACGGTGAGCAGCTCTACATGAATCCGCGCAACACCGCGGCCGGCTCCGTCCGCCAGCTCGACTCGCGCGTCACCGCGCAGCGGCGGCTCGACCTCTTCGTCTACCAGCTCGGCTGGGTCGACGGCGAGCCGCCGGCCACCTCGCACTGGGGCGCGATGGAGTGGCTGCGCGCCGCCGGCTTCCCGACGAACCCGGTCGCGGAGCGCTTCGACGACATCGAGGCAGTCGCCGCCTTCTGCGCGTCGTGGGTCGACCGCCGCGACGCGCTCGACTACGAGATCGACGGCGTCGTGGTGAAGGTCGATGATTTCGCGCTGCAGCGCCAGCTCGGCGTGGTGGGCCGCGAGCCGCGCTGGGCGACCGCCTACAAGTTCCCCGCCGAGCAGGCCGTGACGCGCCTCAACAAGATCGGCGTCTCGGTCGGCCGCACCGGCGTGCTGACGCCGTACGCGCAGCTCGAGCCGGTGGTCGTCGGCGGCGTGACCGTGAGCATGGCGACGCTGCACAACGAGGACCACGTGCGCGAGCTCGACGTGCGCGAGGGCGACGACGTGATCGTGCAGCGCGCCGGCGAGGTCATCCCGCAGGTGGTCGGCCCGGTGCTCTCGCGCCGCGAGGGCAGGCGACTGCGGCGATTCCGCATGCCGGCGAAGTGCCCGGTGTGCAAGACACCCGTGCAGCGCGACCCCGCCCAGGCCGCCACCTACTGCCCGAACCGCGCCTGCCCCGCCCAGCTCCCGCGCCAGGTCGAACACTTCACGTCGCGCGGCGCGATGGACATCGAAGGCTTCGGCGAGCAGCGCTCGTTCATGTTCGTCAACGCCGGCCTGATCGGCACCCTTGCCGACATCTACGACCTGCCGAACCGCCGCGATGAGCTGCTCGCGCTCGAGGGCATCGGCGAAAAGACGCTCGACGCGCTCTTCGCGAACATCGAGGCAAGCAAGCGCCGCCCGCTGCGCCAGCTGCTGATCGCGCTCGGCATCCGCCACGTCGGCGGCGAGACCGCGCGCGACCTCGCGGTGCACTTCGGCACGCTCGAGGCGCTGCGCAACGCGACCCGCGAGGACCTCGAGGCCGTCGACGGCATCGGCCCGGTCGTCGCGGAGTCCGTCTTCGACTACCTTCACGACCCCGAGTACGCGGCACTCGTCGACCGCCTGGTCGCCGCGGGCGTGCGCACGGACGAGGACGTCTCGGCGCGCGGCGGGCCGCTCGAGGGCCTGTCGATCGTCGTGACCGGGTCGCTCGAGCGCTGGTCGCGCAACGCGGTCGAGTCGCTGATCAAGCAACTGGGCGGCCGCGTCTCGGGTGCGGTGTCAAAGTCGACGAGCTTCGTCGTGGCCGGCGCCGGCGGGGGCAGCAAGCGCGAGAAGGCACGGCAACTGGGCGTCGAGGTCGTCGACGAGGGCGAGTTCGTGCGGCGGCTGCGTGAGCGCGGCTGGGAAGAGGCCGAGTGATGGCGACGAAGGAAGACTTGCGCCGATACCGCGGGTTCCTGGACGAAGAAGTCGACGGCCTCTACATCTACCACTCCCTCGCCAATCTCGAGGCAGACGAATCGATTGCCGGCGTCTACCGGCGGCTGGCCGCCGCGGAGCAGCGCCACCTCGAGCTCTGGCAGAGCGAGTTGCGCAAGGCGGGCGAGCCGGCGGAACCGGGCAGGCCGTCGCTGCGCGCGCGCATCCTCATGTGGCTCGCACGCCGCTTCGGCCCGGAGCTCGTCCTCCCCGTGCTCAAGACGTTCGAGCGCGACGCCGTGGGGATGTACGCGGGGGAGCCGGTCGCCGAGGAGGCCGGCCTGCCGGCCGACGAGTCGTCGCACGCGCGCCTGTTCGCGGCGATCGCGTCGTCGCCGGGGAACCCGCCCGGATCCGTGATTGCGCGCATCGAGTCGCGCCACCGCTCCTTCGGCGGCTCGAACGCGCTGCGCGCCGCGGTGCTCGGCGCGAACGACGGACTCACGTCGAACCTCGCGCTGGTCGCGGGCGTGGCCGGCGCCGCGCCCGGCCAGGCGACCGTGCTCCTCGCCGGCATCGCCGGCCTGCTGGCCGGCTCGTTCTCGATGGCGCTCGGCGAGTGGGTGTCGGTGACGGCGGCCCAGGAGGCGGCGGAGGCGCAGCTCAAGGAGGAGAGCGAGGAGCTCCGGCTCTTCCCCGAGTCGGAGCGCCAGGAGCTCTCGTTGATCTACCAGGCGAAGGGGTTCTCCGAGGCGGAGTCGCAGCGGCTCGCCACCCGCATCATCGCGGACCACGACGCGGCGCTCGGCACGCTCGCCCGCGAGGAGCTCGGCATCGTCCCCGAGGAGATCGGCTCGCCGTGGACCGCCGCCATCACGTCGTTCATCCTGTTCGCACTCGGCGCCGTGATCCCGTTGATCGCGTTCTTCTTCGGCTCCGGACACGGAGCAACGCTGGTCGCCGCCCTGCTCTCCGGCATGGGGCTCTTCGCCCTCGGTGCCGCCATCACGCTCCTCACGGGACGCCACCCGCTCTACGGGGGCTCTCGGCAGGCCGTGCTCGGGCTCGCCGCGGCGCTCCTGACCTTCATCGTCGGCCGGGTGATCGGGGGCGTGGCGGGCATCTGACGGGCGGCGGGGCGCACGCCGCACGTCGCGCTCGCTGTGCCTTGTCGCGCCGGTCCCGCCGTCCCTATACTGCCGCCAGCCAGTCTCCCCAGGGCTAGCCAGCGATCGTCTCCCCAAGACGGGCTCATCGCTCACGTGATTAATCCGCTCTCCTCATTCCTGGGGATGTTTTCCCATGACATCGGCATCGATCTCGGGACCGCCAACACGCTCGTGAGCGTGCGCGGGCGCGGCATCGTGATCGACGAGCCGTCCGTCGTCGCGATCGACAAGACCACCAAGCGCATCCTCGCCATCGGCGCGGAGGCCAAGCGCATGGTCGGGCGCACGCCGTCGACGATCGTCGCCGTGCGCCCCCTGCGCGACGGCGTGATCTCGGACTTCGCCGTCACCGAGAAGATGCTGCAGTACTTCATCCGCTCGGTGCATGAGCGCTTCGGCCTCGGCATCCCGAAGCCGCGCGTCGTCGTCGGCATCCCGTCCGGCGCCACCGAGGTGGAGAAGCGCGCGGTCCACGACGCATCGGTCGCCGCCGGCGCGCGCGCCGCCTACCTGATCGAGGAGCCGATGGCGGCGGCGATCGGGTCGGGGTTGCCCGTGATGAACGCGGCCGGGTCGATGATCGTCGACATCGGCGGCGGCACCACGGAGGTCGCCGTGATCGCGCTGGGCGGCATCGTCCGCTCCATGTCGGTCCGCGCCGCCGGCGACGCGATGGACCTCGCAATCGTCGACTACGCCCGCCAGGTCCACAACATGCTGATCGGCGAGCGCACCGCCGAACAGGTGAAGATTGAGGCCGGCTCGGCCTACGCGCTCGACGAGGAGGCGACGATCGACCTGCGTGGCCGCGACCTTGCGACGGGCCTGCCGAAGTCGGTGGAGGTCTCCACCGTCGAGTTGCGCGACGCGCTCTCGCCGGTCACCAACGAGATTGTCCGCACGGTCCGCGCCACCATCGAGACCACGCCGCCGGAGCTCGTCGCCGATCTCATGCTGCACGGGATCGCGATGACGGGCGGCGGCTCGCTGCTGCGCGGCCTGGACCGGCGCGTGGCCACGGAGACGCGGTTCCCCGTCTACGTCACAGACGACCCGCTGCGCACCGTCGTACGCGGCTGCGGCGAGGCCCTCGAGGAGGCGGAGACGCTCCAGAGGGTGCAATCGGCCATCACCGCGCGCCGCGCTCCCCGATGAGCTGACGCGCCAGCGTGCGACTCGGTGAGCGTGGCCGGTCCTTCCCGCGGGGGGACAGCGCCGCGTGGCTCATGGCGGTCCTCGTCGCGGGCATCGCGCTCGTGATCCTCTCGCCGTTCCACGTCACCGACGGCATCGAGGCGCGCGCAGCGGCGGTGGTCGGCCCGCTCGCCGGCGGGCTGCGGGACGCCAGCCGGCCCGCTGCCGACGTGCTGCTGCGCGCAGGGCAGATCCGTGCGCTCAGCGCGGAGAACGCCGATCTCCGCAAGGAAGTCGGTCGCATGGAGGCGGATCTCGCCACGCTGCGGGAGCAGCAGACCGCGGCGCAGCAGGCGTCGGCCCTGCTCGACGCCGTGGGGCCCGACACGGCGGACTTCCTGACTGCATCGGTCGTGCTCCGCGACCCCGCGCCCGGGCGTGAGACCGCCCTGCTGAACCGCGGCAGCACCGACGGTGTGCGCGTCGGCCAGCCGGTGTTGTCCTCAGGCGCGACGCTCGCCGGGGTCATCGTCGACGTCGGACCGCATCGCGCGCGGGTGCGGCTGCTGATCGACCCGGGCTCATCCGTCGCGGCGCTTGTGCAGTCTTCCCGCACGCCCGGCGATGCCTCGGGGACCGGCGACGGGCTACGGCTCGACTTCGTGCAGCAGGGCGCGTCCGTGACGAGCGGCGATCTCGTGCTGACCTCGGCGCTCGGCGGGCGGCTGCCGGGCGGACTATTGATCGGACGCGTCAGTGCCGTGCACTCGCGCCCCGCGGACCTCTTCCAGCAGGTCCGAGTGGAGCCGCTGGCCGACTTCCTGCGGCTGGAGCAGGTCCTCGTGATGACCGGGTTCGTCCCGGGCACGCAGCTCGACCCCGGCACCGGCAGCGCGACCGACGGCGGCACCGCACCCGACGGCGGCACCGGGACCGGCACGCCGTGAGCCTCGCGATCATCACGGTGCTGAGCATCCTCGCGGCCCTCGTGCAGGTTGGTCCGTTGTCGCTCCTGACGCTCGACCCGCTCGCGATCCCGCTCTTGCCGGTGGCGCTCGTGGCGGGGTGGGCGGCGGTGCGCGCACCGGGAGAGACCGCGCCGGCGCTGCTTCTCGCGCCTGTGGTGATGGGGGCGGTATCGCAGGCGCCGGTCGGCGTCTTCGTGCTGGCGTGCTGGCCGGCGGCGGCGCTCGCCGCCGCGACACGTCGCATCGATCGCGACCCGGTGGGGAGCTCCGCGCGCCGCATGCTCGCCGCCGCGCTCGCCGGGGCGGGTGGCGCCGCCTGCTACAGCGTGCTGCTCGCGCTCGCCGCCGGGCGGCCGCGCGCGCTCATCGGCGATCCGGGCGGGATGATCCTCGCGGCCGCGCTGACGGCGGCGCTCGCCACCGCCGTCGCGCTCGCGGTCTGGCCGTGGCGGCCGCGTCCTCGAGGGCTGTTCGAGTGACCGTGCGCCGTCGCCTGCTCGGCCTGCAGGCGATCGCCGCCATTGGCTTCCTGGTCCTCGCCGGGCAGCTCGTCCGCGTGCAATGGCTGGATCCCGCGGTCGAGCCGGGCTTCGACGCCGGCGCCGCACCGCGCGTCGTCGAGACCGAGGCGCCGCGCGGCCTGATCACCGACCGCGCCGGAAACGTGCTCGCACGGAACGTGCCGGCGTTCTCGCTCGTCGCGATCCCCGGCGACTTCCCGGCCGACCCTCACGCACAGGCGACGGCCCTGATCGCCGCGGCGAGCGCGAGCGGGATCCCCCTCCCGCAGCTGCATGCGGACGTGGTGCGCGGGCTCGCCTCGGTCGACCCGCTGGCGCCCGTCACCTTGCTCGACGGGCTCTCGAGCGACCAGGCGATCATGATGCGCGCCGCAACCGCGGGCCTGTCCGGCGTCGACGTGCGGGCGACACCGGGTCGCACCTACGCGGGCGGGCCACTCTTCGCGCACATCCTCGGTTACGTCGGCGCAATCGAGCCCGGCGAGGTCACCGCGTACCTCGCGAAGGGGTACCCGCTGAACGCCAGTGTCGGACGTGACGGCATCGAGCACGTCTACCAGGATGTACTGCGCGGTCAGCCGGGCCGGCGGCTCGTGCTCTCCACGCCGGACGGCCGCGAGCTGACGACGCTCGGCGACGAGCCGGCACGCCCCGGAGACAACGTCGAGCTGGCGGTCGACTCGGGCCTGCAGCGGTCCGTCGCGACCGCGCTGAAGTCCGGCATCGACGGCGGACTGCGCGAACCCGACCAGGGTGTGCACCCGCTGGCGGCCGGCGCCGCCGTCGTGCTCGACGTCCACACGGGCGAAGTCCTCGCGATGGTGTCGCTGCCTTCGTATGACGCCAACCTCTTCAATGGCGCGGCGAGCGCCCAGACCATCTCGTCGGTACTGCAGGACCCGGCCCGGCCGCTCGTCGACCGCTCGTACATGGAGGCGCACGCGCCGGGCTCCACCTTCAAGCCGCTCGTCGCGGCGGCCGCGTTGCAGGAGGGGATCGCGACTCCCGGCACCACGATCACGAGCACGGGCGCCATCACGGTCCAGGACGTCTATGACCCCGGCGTGACGTACACGTTCCACGACTGGACCGTGAACGGCACGATGAACCTCGAGCAGGGCATCGCCCGCTCGTCGGACGTGTATTTCTATTACCTGGCGGGCGGTTACACGGAGCGCGGAAAGCAACTCTTCACCGGCCTCGGCCCCGATCGCATCGCCGAGTATGCCCGGGCCGCGGGCCTCGGCTCGCCCACCGGGGTCGACTTGCCCGGCGAGACCGACGGCCTCGTCCCCGATCCCGCCTGGAAGCAGCGCGCGGTCGGGGATCCGTGGTACCTCGGTGACACGTATACCTACGGCATCGGCCAGGGCTATCTCACGGCGACGCCGCTCCAGATGGGGGTGCTCGCCGCGGCCATCGCCAACGGTGGCGACGTGCTCGTTCCACACGTCGTGCGCGGGATCGAGGACGACGGCTATCTCAACCTCGTCCCCGCGCAGGTGAAGCGGCGCCTGCCGGTCTCCCCGGAGCACCTCCAGACGGTGCGCGACGGCATGCATCTCGCCGCGTCGGACGGCAACACGGCGGCGCTGGGCAAGCCGGTCGGGATCGACATCGGCGGCAAGACGGGGACGGCGGAGTTCGGCGATCGGAATCCCGACGGCGTCTTCCCCACGCACGCCTGGTACATCGGGTTCGCCCCGTTCGACAACCCTCAGATCGCGGTCGCGGTCTACCTCGAACACGGGATCGGTGGCGTCGACGCCGCTCCGGTCGCGCGGCAGATATTCCAGGCGTACTTCGCGACGCGCCCGCAGCCGCCGGTCGCCCGAGCAGCGACGCCGTGAGCGCGCTCGGGATCGCGCGCGCCGGCCGCGTCGCGGATCGATGGCTGCTGCTGCCGATGCTCGTGCTCGCCCCGCTGGGCGCGCTCCTCATCGAGGCCACGACCGCGGCGCATATGTCGCTCCCGCCGTCACACATCACCGGCCCCACCGTGCGGCAGGGCGGCTACATCGTGGTCGGCGTCGTGGTGATGTTCGTGCTCGCTCACGTTGACTACCGGTTGCTGCGCCGCCTCACGCCGCTCCTCTACGCGGGCGCCGTTCTCGCGCTCGTCGTGGTGCTCGGACTCGGCTCGAGCCAGTATGGCGCGCGACGGTGGATCGGCCTGGGGCCGATCACGGTGCAGCCCTCCGAATTCGCGAAGCTCGCCATCGTCATCGCCGGTGCCGCGGTGGTGGCGGACCGGCAGCCCGGCGCTCGGCCGCTCCTTGCGTGGCTGGTCGTGCTCGGCGTGCCTGCGGGCCTCGTGCTGCTCGAGCCGGACCTCGGGACGGCGCTGGTCATCGGCGCGGCCTGGGCCTCCATGGTCGTCGCGTGGGGGTTGCCCTGGCGTGTACTCGGCGGGATGGCACTGGCGGCGATCGCCGCCGTGCCGCTGCTGTTCACCGTGGGCGTCCCCGACTACCAGCGGGAGCGCCTCGCCGTCTTCTTGCACCCCGGGCGCGACCCGTTCGGCAGCGGCTTCACGCTGCGCCAGGTCGAGGTCGCATTCGGCTCCGGCGGCCTGTTCGGGAACGGGCTCCTCGAGGGGGCACACTCGGCGCTCGAGGGTCTCGCCACACGGACCTCCGACTTCGCCTTCGCGCAGCTCGGCGAGGCCGTCGGCATGGTCGGTGCGCTGTTCGTGATCGCGGTGTTCGCGATCGTGGCGTGGCGCGGACTGCGCGCGGCCGCTGCCGCGCCCGACACCTTCGGGCGGCTGCTCGCGGTCGGCCTCACCGCCACCATCACCGCGCAGGCGCTCATGCACATCGCGGTCAACCTGCGGCTCTTCCCGGCGACCGGCATCGCGCTGCCGTTCGTCTCGCAGGGTGGCTCCGCGCTCGTCGCCATGTTCGCCGCGCTCGGGGTGCTCGAGAGCATCGCCGCGCACCGCCCGGCGATCGGTCGCGAGCAGTGGACCGGCGAGCGGCGCCGCTGAGCCGAGCAAAGGCACGAAAAACGGGGCCGCAGATGCGGCCCCGTTTTGAGCCTGGCAGCCCGTCTGGGGACGCTATTGCGTGAGCGCCGGCTCCGGCTCAGTGGACTCGCCCGACTCGCGGGCGCCACCCTCGATCCGCGTGAACACCACCTCGCCGTCGGCGAAGTCGATCTTCACCGCGTCGCCCTCCTCGTACGTGCCCTCGAGCAGGGCGTCGGAGAGCCGGTCCTCGACCTGGTTCTGGATGAACCGCCGCAACGGGCGGGCGCCGAATACCGGGTCAAAGCCCTCCTTGCCGAGGTGGTCGAGCAGCGCGTCGGTGACCTCGAGCTTCATCTCCTTCGCCCGCAGGTTGTCTCGCAGGTCGTTGAGCTCGAGGTTCACGATGCGCCGGATGTCGGCCGGCTGCAGCGCGTGGAACACCACCGTCTGGTCGAGACGGTTGAGGAACTCGGGCCGGAAGACCCGCTTCATCTCCTCCTCGACCCGCGTCTTCATGCGCTTGTACTGCTCGTCCGCCGTCTTCGCCTCATCGCTCGTCGTCGAGAAGCCGACCCGCGAGTCCTTGCGGATCAGGTCGGACCCCACGTTCGACGTCATGATGATGATGGTGTTGCGGAAGTCGACCTTGCGGCCCTTCGCGTCGGACAGGTGCCCGTCGTCGAAGATCTGCAACAGCATGTTGAAGACGTCCGGGTGTGCCTTCTCGATCTCGTCGAGGAGGATCAGGCAGTAGCTCTTGCGCCGCACCAGGTCGGTCAGCTGACCGCCGTCGTCGTAGCCCACATAGCCCGGCGGCGAGCCGACGAGGCGCGACACCGTGTGCTTCTCCATGAACTCCGACATGTCGATGCGGACGATGTTGTCCTTCGACCCGAACATGAACTCGCCGAGCATCTGGGCGAGGTAGGTCTTCCCGGTCCCCGTCGGGCCGTTGAACATGAACACGCCGATCGGGCGCTTCGGGTCCTTCAGGCCCGCGCTGGCGCGGCGCACCGCGCGCGCGACCGCCTGGATCGCCTCGTCCTGTCCGACGACGCGCTCCTTGAGGAACTTCTCCATCTCGAGCAGGCGCTGGGACTCCTCGGCCGCGATGCGGGCGAGGGGCACGCCGGTCCACTGCGAGATCACGTCGCGGATGTCGTCCTCGGTGACGATCGGCTGATCCGCGTCGCGCTCGCTCTCGACCTCGGCCTCGAGCTCCTCGAGCTTCGACTGGAGGCGCACCTCGCGCTCGCGCAGCTCGGCTGCGTACTCGTACTGCTGATTCGCGATCGCCTGGTCCTTCTCGCGCCGCAGGGCATCGAGACCGCTGGCGGCCTCACGCACGGACGGCGGCGTCGAGTAGCGGCGGATGCGCACGCGCGCGGCCGCCTCGTCGATCAGGTCGATCGCCTTGTCGGGGAGGAAGCGGTCGGAGACGTATCGAGCCGAGAGCTCGGAGGCCGCCTTGATCGCCTCGTCGGAGATCTTGAGCTTGTGATGCTCTTCGTACGCGCCACGCACCCCCTCGAGGATCTGGATCGATTCCTCGATCGTGGGTTCGTCGACGCGCACCGGCTGGAAGCGGCGCTCCAACGCGGCGTCGCGCTCGATGTGCTTGCGGTACTCGTCGAGCGTCGTAGCGCCGATCGCCTGGATCTCGCCACGGGCGAGCGCCGGCTTGAGGATGTTCGCGGCGTCTACCGCTCCCTCCGCAGCACCGGCCCCCACGAGCATGTGCAACTCGTCGATGAAGAGGATGCAGTTGCCTGAGGAGCGGATCTCCTCGATCACCTTCTTCAGGCGCTCCTCGAACTCACCGCGGTACTTCGTGCCGGCGACGAGCAGGCCGATGTCCAGCGTCAGCATCCGCTTGCCCATCAGCGTGTCCGGCACGTCGCCGGAGACGATGCGGTGGGCGAGGCCCTCGGCGATCGCCGTCTTGCCGACGCCGGGTTCGCCGATGAGCACCGGGTTGTTCTTCGTGCGCCGCGAGAGAATCTGGACGACACGCTCGATCTCGCTCTCGCGCCCGACAATCGGGTCGAGCTGACCGGCGCGTGCCATCGCGGTGAGGTCCACCCCGAGCTGGTCCAGCGTCGGCGTGCGCACGGAGCGCTGGCCGGCCGCGGCGGCGCCCGGGGCGCTGCCCTGCGGCTGGCTCTGCGCCAGGATCGCGGGTCGTCTCGGCGCGCACGCGCTCGAGGTTCACACCGAGGCTCTCCAGCACGCCTGCCGCGATGCCCTCGCCCTCGCGGACGAGACCGAGGAGCAGGTGCTCGGTGCCGATGTACGAGTGGGAGAGCCGGCGCGCCTCATCGACGGCCAGCTCGATGACCTTCTTCGCGCGCGGCGTCAGCCCGATCTCCCCGGTCGATGCGCGATCGCCGCGACCGATGATGAACTCCACGGCCGAGCGCACCTTGTTGAGCTCGACGCCGAGGTTCGAGAGGACTTTGGCGGCGACGCCATCGCCTTCGCGCACGAGGCCCAGCAGCAGGTGCTCAGTACCGATGTAATTGTGGTTAAACCGCTGCGCCTCTTCCTGCGCGAGGGTGAGAACGCGGCGCGCCCGCTCGGTGAACTTGTCGAACCGGTCCGCCATATCGGGTCCGTCCCTCTCCCTCCGAGATCAAGGCTATCACAGGGCCCCCTTGCGGACAGACGCTCCGAGAGGGGGCCGAACCTGTGACCGCCGCGCCTCGGGCGTGGGGTCCATCACGGATGATCGCTCAGGTTGTGGAGTGCCGTCAGTGCGGGGCTACCCGCATTTACAGCGTAGCAGACAACGCGGCGAAGCCCCGGAACGGGCCGGGGCTTCGCGTCATCGTGCCGGACGGGGGCGGAGTCCGTGGCTCATCCCTCGGTCTTCTCTTCGGAGCCGCTGTCGGGTTCCTGCGTCGTCTCCGCCGTCCCCACAACCTCCGCCGTGCCGGCCGCTTCGGTCGCGTCCGCAGCAGGCGCCGCTGTATCGGTCGCGTCGGCAACGGTGTCCGCCGTGTCCGCGGGCTGCGACGTCTCCGCCGCATCACCGGATGCAGACTCTTCCTGCGCACGCAATTCCGCCTGCGCCTGCTGCATCGCCGCCTGCATGGCGGTGAGCACGGGGCCCTCGTCGCGACGGCCGCGGTCGCCCTCGTCGGCCGAACCCTGGACGGCCTGCTGGACGTTACTGGCGGCGCGCGACTCCGCGGACTTCCGCCGGTCCTCGTAGCGTTTCGCGATCGCCGCGTACTCGTCCGGGAACGCCTGCTGCGCGTCCTCGGGCGACGTGATCACGCGGCCGTCGTCGTCGAACTGCCAGCCGCGCATCTCGGCCTCGCGCCGGGCTTCGCGCAGGGAGAGCCCCAGGCGATGCCGATCGTGCTCGATGCGCACGATCTTCAGCGGAACCACGTCGCCCTCGTCGACGACCTCTTCCGGGTGGCCGATGCGCCGGTCGACGAGCTCGGAGACGTGCACCAGGCCCTCGACCGGTCCGGGCAGCCGTGCGAAGGCGCCGAACGCGACGAGCTTCGTGATCACGGCAGGGACGACATCCCCGACCGCATAGCGGGTGATGAGCTGCTCCCACTCCTCGGGCGAGGCGCGGCGCACCGAAAGGGCGATCTTCTTGCTCTCTCGGTCGACACGCATGACGTAGACCTTCACCTCGTCGCCGACCTTGAAGAGGTCCTCCGGCGAGGCGTTACGGTCCCACGACAGCTCGGAGAGATGCACGAGGCCGTCGGCGCCGCCCATGTCCACGAAGACGCCGAAGTTGCGGATTGACGTGACCGTGCCGGTACGGATATCGCCCTCGTTGAGCTCCTCGAGGAGGCGCTCCTTCTGCTCCGCACGCCACTCCTGCAGCGCGGCGCGCTCGGAGAGGATCACGCGATTGCGGCGACGGTTGATCTCGATGACCTTCAACCGCAGCGTCCGCCCGACCTGGGCGGAGAGCGGGTTAGTCCCGTCCGTGCCCGGCTTTGCGCCCACCACCTGCGACATCGGGATGAATGCGTTCACGCCCTCGACGTTCGCGAGCAGTCCGCCCTTGTTGTAGCCGGTGATCTCCGCCTCGAAGATCTCACCGCTCTCGAAGCGCTGCTGCAGAATCCGCCAGCCCTGCTCACCACGTGCGCGGTCGATCGAGAGGGCGACCTGGCCCTCAGCCGTCTCGGGTTGCACAACGTAGACGAGCACCTGCTCACCGGCGTGGATGTTGGAGAGCGGGTCGGCGCCGAGCGAGTGCATCTCCTGCACCGGCACGACGCCCTCGGACTTGAATCCGATGTCGACGAGCGCGTGATCGCGCTCCACGGACATGACCGTGCCCTCGACCACCTCCCCGCGTCGCAGCTGCCGGGGCTCGGCGACATCGCTCTCTTCGAGCAGCGCCGCCATGTCCTCGGTCTCGGTGAGCGTCGTCTTCGGCGCCTCGGGGGCGTCGGGGGTGGTCTGGTTCGTCAAAACTGATCTGCCTCCGGTTGAGATTCTTGCGCGCCGGATGCCCGCGGGCACCGGGACACGCGGGGCGCATCATAACACGCCCGATTCGCCAGCCGTCCTCGAGATCGAAGAAGGGCCCCGGCGAACAGCGGGCCATTCTTCCGCAACGGGAAGAATGGCCCGATAAATCCTGGCGGTGGCCTATTTTCCACACCCAGTTGCCCGGGGAGTATCGTCAGCGCTACGACGTTTCACTTCCGTGTTCGGAATGGGAACGGGTGGGTCCGCCGCGCTCTAACCACCAGGAACGACAGTATGCAGCGATCGCCGGCGTATGAGCAACTGCGATCGTCGGCGAAGTGCCCATTTTCCTGGTCCCGCCTCCCAGTGCAGGGGAACGTGCGACACCAGAAGACAAAAAAAGGGCGGAGCCCAATGGCCCCGCCCTGTTGTTCGCTGGTAGCGGGAGAGGGATTCGAACCCCCGACCTTCGGGTTATGAGCCCGACGAGCTACCACTGCTCCATCCCGCGCCGTTGCGATCCAGCGTAGCACACGTGGACCGCGCTCTTCGGCGGGACGAGCGCAGTCGCTCGCCCCGTACAGAATACCGCTCATGAACTGCGAGCATCGCCAGAGATCACGGGGATGCTTGAAGGAGGGTCAAGCCCTCGACCATTAGTACCACTCAGCTACACACATTGCTGTGCTTCAACCTGTGGCCTATCAAGCGGGTAGTCTTCCCGCGGTCTTACCCGGTTACCCGGTGGGAAACCTCATCTTGGGGGCGGCTTCCCGCTTAGATGCTTTCAGCGGTTATCCGTTCCGGACATGGCTACCCGGCAGTGCTCCTGGCGGAACAACCGGCACACCAGAGGTCCGTCCACCCCGGTCCTCTCGTACTAGGGGCAGCTCCCCTCAAGTTTCCTGCGCCCACAGCGGATAGAGACCGAACTGTCTCACGACGTTCTGAACCCAGCTCGCGTACCGCTTTAATGGGCGAACAGCCCAACCCTTGGGACCTGATACAGCCCCAGGATGCGACGAGCCGACATCGAGGTGCCAAACCCTACCGTCGATGTGAACTCTTGGGTAGGATAAGCCTGTTATCCCCGGGGTAGCTTTTATCCGATAAGCCATGGCCCTTCCACACGGGACCATAGGATCACTTTGGCCGACTTTCGTCCCTGCTCGACGTGTCAGTCTTGCAGTCAAGCTCCCTTATGCCAATGCACTCGAAGGGTGATTACCATCCACCCTGAGGGAACCTTTGCGCGCCTCCGTTACCTTTTGGGAGGCGACCGCCCCAGTCAAACTGCCCACCAGACGCTGTTCCCATGCTTGCTCACAGGTTAGGAGGACAAACATAGAAGAGTGGTATTTCACCGTTGGCTCACCGCCCCCCAAGAGGAACGGATCACAGCCTCCCACCTATCCTACGCATCTATGCCCGGCCCCCAGCGCCAAGCTACAGTAAAGCTCCACGGGGTCTTTTTGTCCGGCTGCGGGTAGGCCGCATCTTCACGGCCAGTTCAATTTCGCCGAGTCCTTCGTCGAGACAGCGCCCAGATCGTTACGCCATTCGTGCGGGTCGGAACTTACCCGACAAGGAATTTCGCTACCTTAGGACGGTTATAGTTACCGCCGCCGTTCACCGGGGCTTCGGATCAAGCCTCTCAGCTCTCCCCTTAACCTTCCGGCACTGGGCAGGCGTCAGCCCCTATACATCCCCTTACGGGTTAGCAGAGACCTGTGTTTTTGTTAAACAGTCGCCTGGGCCTGCTCACTGCGGCCCCCGGGTGCTTCTGACGCGAAGTCATGCACACTCAGGGGCGCTCCTTCTCCCGAAGTTACGGAGCTAGATTGCATAGTTCCTTAACGAAGGTTCTCTCGAACGCCTTACGGTACTTACCGTCGCCCACCAGTGTCGGTTATCGGTACGGACGCCAACGCAACTCGACGACGACGCTTTTCTAGCCGGCATGGACTCGGCAGAGTCGCTTTGACTGTCGTCTCCGCTTCTCTCGCACCCTCCGCTTGACCTGGTGGTGGATTTGCCTGCCACCAGACGCCTACGGTGCAAGAACGGACCATGTCCAATGGGCCCGCTCTGCCTATCCTCCCGGGTCACGCCTCTCGTCTCAAACGCTACGCTAGCGGGGCAGGAATACTAACCTGCTGTCCATCGCCTACGGCTCTCGCCCTCGGCTTAGGGCCGCCTAACCCTACGTGGAATAACCTTGCGTAGGAACCCTCAGGCATACGGCGTTTGGGTTTCTCACCCAAATTGCGCTACTCATGCCGACATTCTCACTTCCGCGCGCTCCACCAGGGGTCACCCCTCCGGCTTCACGGCCCGCGGAACGCTCCCCTACCGATCGCCCCGAAGGACGATCCCCGAGCTTCGGTATCACGCTTGAGCCCCGGAACATTGTCGGCGCCCGGCTACTTGACCAGTGAGCTATTACGCACTCTTTCAATGGTGGCTGCTTCTAAGCCAACATCCTGGCTGTCTGTGCGGCCGGACATCCTTTAACACTGAGCGTGAATTTTGGGACCTTAGCTGCGGATCTGGGCTGTTTCCCTTTCGACGACGAAGCTTAGCCCCCGCCGTCTCACTCCCGGGTTCTGATCTCCTGGCATTCGCGGTTTGAGTGGGTTTGGTAAGCGCTATGCCCCCTAGCCCAATCAGAGCCCTACCTCCAAGAGAGAACACCCGAGGCTGCACCTAGATGCATTTCGGGGAGAACCAGCTATCTCCTGGTTCGATTAGCATTTCACCCCTACCCACAGGTCATCCAAGCACTTTGCAACGTACGAAGGTTCGGGCCTCCACGGGGCATTACCCCCGCTTCACCCTGCCCATGGGTAGCTCACCAGGTTTCGGGTCTACGTCCAGCGACTGAATCGCCCTATTCAGACTCGCTTTCGCTCCGGCTCCGCGACTCCCGTCGCTTAACCTTGCCACTGAACGTAACTCGTCGGCTCATTCTTCAATAGGCACGCCGTCATCCTCCCCGAAAGAAGGACTCCGACTGCTTGTAAGCGCACGGTTTCAGGAACTATTTCACTCCCCTCTCGGGGTGCTTTTCACCTTTCCCTCACGGTACTGGTCCACTATCGGTCACCAAGAGTATTTAGCCTTGGAGAGTGGTCTCCCCAGATTCCCACCGGATTTCTCGTGTCCGGTGGTACTCAGGATACCGGCAGGAGTCGGTCCGATTTCACCTACGGGGCTCTCACCCCCTGTGGCGGGCCGTTCCAGGCACCTTCGGCTATCGGGCCGATTGCTCACTCCTGTACGCCGGTCCTACAACCCCGCCTCCCGAAAGAGACGGTTTGGGCTTCTCCCCGTTCGCTCGCCACTACTAGGGGAATATTCTCTTTTCCTCGGGGTACTTAGATGTTTCAGTTCCCCCGGTTCCCTCCATCCGGCCTATGTGTTCAGCCGGTGGTGACCCGCGATGAAGCGGGCCGGGTTGCCCCATTCGGAAATCCCGGGTTGAGCTCGCTAGACAGCTAGCCCGGGCATATCGCAGTCTTGCCACGTCCTTCTTCGGCTCTTGGTACCAAGGCATCCACCGTGCGCCCTTAGTAGCTTGACCCTCCGTCAAGCACACTCCGCGATCTTCGCGATCGGCGCGACGTGCGAACACGCTGCGCCGACACTCGACGATTACTCGCAGTTCAGGAAATTCTTGAGCAGTATTCTGTTCTAAACGTGCCGCCGCGGGCCGCTGGCCCGCGATGCTGCCGGCGTCAATACGCCGCCCCGCGCCGCGCGACCTCGAGCCATGCTCGAAGCGGTCGCGCCGCCGGGGCGGTTCGCATCGGTGCCTGTCGTGCGCTCGGTGACCTGGTGGAGCCGGGGGGGATCGAACCCCCGACCTCCGCCTTGCAAAGGCGGCGCTCTCCCAGCTGAGCTACGGCCCCCTGGAGCCTCGACGTCCAATTCGGACGACCCCGCGACACCGTGCGGTGGTGGGCCATCCTGGACTCGAACCAGGGACCTCAGTCTTATCAGGACTGCGCTCTAACCGGCTGAGCTAATGGCCCTCCGGTGCACAGCACCCCGGACCCTCCGCGTCGCCGTGAGAGCGGGCGCGTCCCCGAAGCGGGCGCACATCGACAGCTGGATAGCAGACAGAAGCCCTCGCCAGGCCCAGCGAGGTTCGATGCTGACGACCCGGCCGGCGGAGGACGAACATCCCTCGCGCAAGGCCGACGGGCCGATCGACTAGGAGCTTCGCCGGCATCGAGGCAACACCGTTGCTTCGATGTGAGTCCGGACGGTGCAACTCCCTAGAAAGGAGGTGATCCAGCCGCAGCTTCCGCTACGGCTACCTTGTTACGACTTCGTCCCAGTCATCGACCCCACCTTGGGCGTCTGCCTCCCTTGCGGGTTGGCACAACGACTTCAAGTGTTGCCGACTTCCATGACGTGACGGGCGGTGTGTACAAGGCCCGGGAACGTATTCACCGCAGTAAGGCTGACCTGCGGTTACTAGCAACTCCGGCTTCATGCAGGCGGGTTGCAGCCTGCAATCCGTACTGAGGACAGCTTTGTCCGATTAGCTCCGCCTCGCGGCTTCGCAACGGTCTGTACTGCCCATTGTAGCGTGTGAGTAGCCCAGGACGTAAGAGCCATGCTGACTTGACATCATCCCCGCCTTCCTCCCGGTTGCTCCGGGCAGTCTCGCGTGAGAAATACAACACGCGACGAGGGTTGCGCTCGTTGCGGGACTTAACCCAACACCTCACGGCACGAGCTGACGACAGCCATGCAGCATCTGTGACGCAGCCCCGAAGGGAAGCCCGGTTTCCCGGACGATCTACGCCATGTCAAGCCCTGGTAAGGTTCTTCGCGTAGCTTCGAATTAAACCACACGCTCCGCTGCTTGTGCGGGCCCCCGTCAATTCCTTTGAGTTTTAGCCTTGCGGCCGTAGTCCCCAGGCGGAGTACTTATTGCGTTAGCTTCGCTACACAGGGAGTCGATACCCCATACAGCTAGTACTCATCGTTTACGGCGTGGACTACCCGGGTATCTAATCCGGTTCGCTCCCCACGCTTTCGCGCCTCAGCGTCAGGTGGCCCCCAGAGAGCCGCTTTCGCCACTGGTGTTCCTCCGCGTATCTACGCATTCCACCACTACACGCGGAATTCCACTCTCCTCTGAGCCCCTCAAGACTGGCAGTATCCAGGGACCTCTCCCAGTTGAGCCGAGAGATTTCACCCCAGACTGACCAATCCGCCTGCGCGCGCTTTACGCCCAGTAAATCCGGACAACGTTTGCCACCTACGTATTACCGCGGCTGCTGGCACGTAGTTAGCCGTGACTTATTCGCGAGGTACCGTCAGATCTTCTTCCCTCGCAAAAGGGGTTTACAAGCCGAAGCCCTTCTTCCCCCACGCGGCGTTGCTGCATCCGACTTGCGTCGATTGTGCAAAATTCCTTGCTGCTGCCTCCCGTAGGAGTCTGGGCCGTGTCTCAGTCCCAGTGTGGCTGACCATCCTCTCAGACCAGCTACGGATCGTCGCCTTGGTAGGCCATTACCCCACCAACTAGCTAATCCGCCGCACGCCCCTCCGGAAGCGCCGGAGCTTTGGTCCGTAGACCGTATGGGGTATTAGCTCGAGTTTCCTCGGGTTGTCCCCCACTCCCGGGTAGGTTCGTACGTGTTACTCACCCGTCCGCCACTGTCCCCAGGCCGAAGCCCGGTTCTCGTGCGACTTGCATGCATTAGGCACGCCGCCAACGTTTATCCTGAGCCAGGATCAAACTCTCCATAACGAAATCTCACATCCGCCGAAGCGGGTGCTTGGTTCGTCGGAATCACCGCCGAGGCACCCATGATCCGCACGTGCCCGAAGGCACGCCCGTATCCCGGGCCCCCGCGGCTAACGGGGATCCTGTTTTGGTTTCTGTCTGCTATCCAGATGTAAATGTGCGGGGGCGCTCGCGTGAGCGCCGAACGAGGAGACTACCCAACCACGCATTCTGCGTCAAGGCCGCTCGGCAGCGACCCGAACCCGTTCGATGCCGTTGATCGGGACGAACCCCAGAATACGTGCCCGCCGCGCGAGCCGCAATCGGCGGCGGCCTCAGTCGCGGCCCGCGACCGGGCGTCGCAGCGCCCGCGATCGCGGCTCCGGCGCGATCTCCACCCATTCCGCCTCGACGCGCGCCGAGCCGCCGGAGAGCGCGATCCGCGCCCCCGACCGCGCTCCCGCGAGCAGGAGCTCCAGCTGCGCCCCCTCGAACCGTAGGCCGAGCTCCGCTGCCGCCAGGCGCAGCACTCGCGACGCGACCGCCGGCGGCAGGTTCCCGAGCAGGCGGCGCGGCACCCGGGCGGCGCCCGCAGCGAACGTTACCTCTGCGTCGAGCACGCGCCGCGCCCACGCGGTAAGCGCCTCGTCGTCGCGGCGCGCGAGCCGAGCGAAGCCGGCGATGTGCTCCGTCGCACGCCCGTTGATGCGTCGCAGGTCCCGCAGCGCCCGATGCCGCACGCGATTTCGGTCGAAGGCCAGCAACGCGTTCGTCTCGTCCTCGCGCGGTGCGAGACCCAGCGCGTCGAGGTACTCGAGGACGTCACCCCGTGAGAGATCGAGCAGCGGCCGCACCACTCGCAGCGCCCGTTCCGCTCCCCCCTGCAGCGGCAGCGGCCAGGCGGCGACGCCGGCCATCCCCCCGGCGCCCTCGAGCCCCGTGCCACGCGCCAGCCGCAGCAGCACCGTCTCCGCCTGGTCGTCGAGCGTGTGCCCTGTGACCGCGACGGTGGCACCATCGGCACCGCACACGCGCGCCAGCCACCCATAGCGCAACTCGCGCGCCGCGCTCTCGCTGCGGGGCGGCGTGCCGCGCGCCGACCCGACGCGCACTGCTGCTCCAACCGCCCGCGCGACGTCGCGAACGAAGGCACGGTCGCGGGCGGTCTCCGCCGCCGCGCGCATGCGATGGTCGAAGCACGCCGCAACGACCTCGCCCGCGGCGACCCGGGCGGTGGCGACCAGCGCGGCGGTGGAGTCGGGGCCGCCGGATGCGGCGACGACGAGCGGCGCGGAGCCGCTCGCATACACGCCGAGCGCGCGGCCGACACGGCGCTCGAACGCCGCCGTCGCGCGGCTGCGCGGCAGCGCGTCGGCGCCGGCGTGCGGGCGTGCGGCATCGGCCATCGGCGGACCCTCGGGTGCGCGTAGAGCCTAGCGGATCACGCGGGCCGTCACGGGGTCGGCGTCGCGTCGCCCAGGCCGAAGAGCACCTCCCACCAGCGCTCGCCCGGCTTCACGACCGCTGCCGACTGCGACGGGGCCCGGACGTCGACGGCGGTCTCACCGGGACGCACGAGGCCGAACTGCTGGCGCGCGAACGCCTCGATGTACTCGTCCGAGTTCAGGTAGGTAAGCAGGCCCTGTAGCTCGGCGCGCTGGCGCCGCAGGGTCGTCACCTGCTGGTCGAGTTGCTTCTGCTCGCGGTGCAGGCGGTAGCTCTGCGCGGCAGTCTGCACGGTGGCGTAGAGGAAGAGCCCGACGAGCAGCAGCGCGACGGCCATCACCATGTGCGCGAGCCCGAACGTGGGGAGACGGAACGACCGCACGCTGACGCGGATCCTTGCCCACCCCGCCGGCGCTCACGGTAGCAGAGCGCCTGCTCGCGGTCACCCGGCGGGCAGACCGGCGACCACGCACCGCTCGTTCATGCCGATCACCGTCCACGGCGCGTCGCGGCGGACGTCGACGACACTGAGCGACGCCGGGTCAAGCACCAGGTGTCGGAACCCGCCGAGCGGCACGCCCAGCGCGTGGCAGAGCAGCGCCTTCATCGCGAGGTTGTGCGAGACGACGACGACCTCCGCGCCGGCGAACTCGCGCGCGAGGTCCCGCGCGGCCTCCACCATGCGCGCCTGCGCCTCGCCGAGCGTCTCGCCGCCGGGCATGCGCACGTCACGCGGGTCGTCGGCACCCCAGCGCCGCAGCACCTCCGGATAGCGATCGCGCATCTCGGCGCCCGTCAGCCCGTCGAGCGCGCCCTGGTCGAGCTCCTGCAGCCGGGTGTCGGTCCGCACGTCGAGACCGTGCGGCGCCGCCATCGCGGCGGCCGTGTCGCGGCAGCGGGCGGCGGGGCTCGATATGACCGCCGCCAGCGGGTGCGTCCGCAGCGACTCGGCGCGTGCGGCCGCCTGCGCGCGCCCGGTCGCGTTGAGCGGCACGTCGCGACGCCCCTGCGAGCGGCCGAGGCGGTTCTCGTCCGTCTCGCCGTGCCGCACGAGCAGCAGGCGGACGGTCACGGCCCCACGTGCCCGCGGCGCGGCGCCGGGGCGCGCGCCACGAGGGCGCCGTCGCTCAGCTCGACTTCCGTGCGCGTGACCGGCAGCCCGTCGCCGTCGAGGGCGAGCGCGAGCAGCACCTGCGACGGCCGGCCGGTGCGCCCCTCCCCGAGCGAGAGCCGCATCGTCAGCACGGCGCCCGTTGCCGGCGAGACGGCATCGACGACGGCGAGGTCGAGGATCGCGGCGCGGAGGTCGTAGCGGCGCGTCTTGTCGCCGCGCTCCTCCGTCCAGTCGAGGGTGTCGCGCGCCAGCAGCGCCGCCACGCGCGCCCGGAGCGCGCCGACGTCGACGTCCGTCGGCAGCGCGACCGCGTAGCGCGCGGCGAGCAGCGACGACTGGAGCGAGGGGAGCGCGTCGGAGACCTCCTCGACGGCGATCACGCCGATGCCCGGCGGCATCGCGGCGGCGAGCTGTTGCCCAGCGGCGTCGGGGGCCACCGGCGGGTCGAGCCACAGGTCGAGCAGCTCGCGCTCGCCGAGCACGCCCACGGGCAGCGGCGCCGCGAGCGAGAGCCGCGCATGCGGGGAGAACCCCTGCGTGTACGCGAGGGGCAGCCGGGCGCGACGGATGGCCCGCTCCCACGTCCGCATCATGTCGAGGTGCGCGACGTACTGGACCGGGCCGGTCGCGGAGAACGTGACGCGCAGGCGCTGGCTCATGCGGGCTCCATGATATCGATGCGCCGCGCGTGCGCCGCCGGCGTGGGCCGGCCGCGGCTCAGCGCTCCGCCGCGCCCCACTCGCGGCGTACCGCGAGCAGCAGCTCCTCCGCCGCCGAGCGAGGGTCGCGGCGGCGGTCCGCCACGGCGTCGATGAGCGCGGCCAGCGCGCCGCTGCGGCTCGCCGTCGCGAGCGCCTCGCGATGCATCGCCGCGCGCGCGAGCGCGACGATCTGCTTGCGCGCGAGCTCGCGGCGCTCGGTCTCGGCGTGCTCGCGCGAATGCATGAAGGCGTTGTGCGCGTCGATCTCGTCGACCAGGTCCGAGACGCCCTCGTTCGTCTTCGCCACGACCTTGAGGATGGGCGGCCGCCACGCGCCGAGCGTCGCGATCGCGAGCAGCGCCTTGAGCTGTGTCACGGCCGTGTCGGCGCCGGCGAGGTCCGACTTGTTCACGACGAGCACCTGGGCGATCTCCATCAGCCCGGCCTTCATCGACTGGATCTCATCGCCGCCGCCGGGGTTCGTCACCAGCACCGTGGTCTGCGCGGCGGTCGCGATCTCGACCTCGTCCTGGCCGGCGCCGACGGTCTCGATGATCACGACATCGAAGCCGGCGGCGTCCATGACGTCGGCGACGCCCGTCGCGCTTTCCGACAGGCCGCCCAGGTTGCCGCGCGAGGCCATCGATCGCATGAAGACGCCGCCGTCGGCGGTGAGGTCCTGCATGCGGATGCGGTCGCCGAGGATCGCGCCGTGAGAGAACGGGGAAGACGGGTCGATGGCGATGATGCCGACGGTGCGGCCGCGCTTGCGCTGCTCGCGTGTGACGGCACCGACGAGCGTGGACTTGCCGGCGCCCGCGGAGCCGGTGAAGCCGACGATCTGGGCGCGTCCGGTGCGCGGGTAGAGCGCCGCCTGCACCGCGCGGCCGGACGGCGAGTCGGCCTCGACGTGCGAAATGGCACGCGCCAGCGCGCGGCGATTCCCGGCGATCACGCCGTCGACGAGCTCGGAGACCTCCATGCGCACCTATGCCCGCGCCGGGGCGTGGTTCTTCACGAAGTCGATGATCTCGTTCGTGTCCGTGCCGGGGCCGAAGACGCCCTGGAAGCCGATCTCGCGGATCTTCGGGATGTCCTCCTGCGGGATGATGCCGCCGCAGAAGAGCAGGACGTCGTCGACGCCGCGCTGCTTCAGCTCTTCGACGACGCGCGGGAAGAGCTCGAGGTGGGCGCCGGAGAGGATCGACAGGCCGACGACCTGCGCGTCTTCCTGCAGCGCCGCCTCGGCGATCATCGCCGGGGTCTGGCGGATGCCCGTGTAGATCACCTCCATGCCGGCGTCGCGGAGGGCGCGAGCGACGACCTTCGCGCCGCGGTCGTGCCCGTCCAGGCCCGGCTTCGCGATCAGCACGCGAATGCGCGATTCCTCGTCAGCCATCTGGGGTCTCCCTTTCTCCGCGCTCCCGGGCGCCGGGCGCCCTGCTCTGCCCGCCCCGGCGCCGGCTTACGCCGCCCGCCGCACGCCCGCGAGCGCGCGAGATGCGGCGAGCATGCCACGTCGCCGGCTACCGATCTGCCCGACGACTACGGGTTGAACTGAATCAGCTGGATTGCGAGGCCGAACGCCTGCTCGGCCGAGAGCGTCGACGTCACCGAATTCGGGAGCGCACCCGGCGCTGCGTCGGGCAGCGTGAAGCCCTGCGCGCGGTACCGGGCGATCTCGGCCGCGATATCGGAAACCTCGATGGCGACCATTGACGCCGCGCGCTCCCCCTGCTCGGCGACGCGTTGCGCCATCGGCGAGTCGGGCGACGTTGGCGCGAGCAGCTCGATCACGCACTGCCCGCAGCGCAGCTGGCCGATCACCATGCCGCGGCCCTCGGGCCGGATCTCGCCGCTGACCGTGAGGCCGGCGACGCGCTTCCAGGTCTCCTGCGCGGCCGCGTAGTCCGCGACGGTGACCGCCAGGTGGTCGAACCCCTTCGCCGTCGACGTGTGCGCGCCCGCCGGTGGCTGCGCGAACTCCACGAGCACGCCGTGCACCGACTTCGGATGCGCGAACGCGATGCGGCCGGCAAGGCCGTCGCGCGGCGCCTCATCGATCAGCTCGACGCCGGCCGCCGTCAGACGCGCGAGCTCGCCGGCGACGTCGTCGGTGTTGAAGCAGATGTGGTGCAGCGTCTGCCCGCGGCTCTCCAGGAAGCGCGCCACGCCGGTGTCGTCGCGGGTCGGCTGGAGCAGCTCGATCTCGTTCTCGCCGAGCGCGAGGAGCACGCCGCGGACGCCCTGCTCGTCGATCACGCGGTCCTCGGTGACCTGCAGTCCCATGACGTCGCGGAAGAAGCCGAGGGCGGCATCGGCATCGTGCACGACGACGCCGACGTGGTGGACGCGATCGATCATCGGGGGCTCCTCATCTCACTCGGCCTCTCATCTGCGGGTGGGGCTCAGAAGCCCTGCGCGCGACGCCACGCGAGGATGTCGCTGGCATGCTCGCGATCGTGCTCAGCGGTGTCGGCCAGGTTGTAGGCGCTGCGTCCGGGGACGATCCGGTCGGCATCGACGGCGCCGCGGAGGCCGCGGACGGCCGCCTCGTGGCGCTCGCGGGCGGCGCGCGCCTCACTCATCAGCTGCTCCCACGAGCGGTCGCTGCGCTGCGCGACCGACGCGGCGTTGAACGCGTCGAAGTCATCGCCGCCGGCGAAGCCGGGGATCTGCGGGCGCTCGCCGCGGGCCATCGCCTCGAGCGCCGCCGCGAAGCCGTCCTGCCACCCGACGATGTGCGCGACGATGTCGTGGACCGACCACTGCTCGGGGCCGAACCAGCCGATGCGCCGCCGCTCGGCCGTGAGGGCGTCGACCGCCTCCATCAGCTCGGCGCGCGCCTGGGCGTCGCCCCGGATTAGGTCGTCGATGACGTCGGGCATGAGGTCCTCCCGCACGCAGTCATTCCTGGCAGGTGACACCAGCGGGCTGGCGGCTCGCTGCTCGCCGGTTGCGGGCGTGCCCGTCGCGTCCGTCGTCCGTGACCGGCGATGCCAGAGGCCGGCCGCTCGCTGCTCCGCGCGCGAATGCCGACCTAGACGGTGACGACTTCCTGGTACTCGCCCCACTCCTCGCGCAGGATGCCGCAGATCTCGCCGACGGTGGCGTAGGCCTCCACCGCCTCGATCAGCAACGGCATCATGTTCTCGTCCGTCGACGCCGCGGCGCGGATCTTCGTGAGCGCGCGCTCGACGGCACCCTGGTCGCGGCGCGTGCGCAGCGCGCCCAGCGACTCCGCGCGGCGACGCTCGACCGCCGGGTCGACGCGCATGATCTCGGGGTTGACCGCGGACTCGGTGGCGAACTGGTTCACCCCGACGACGATGCGCTTCTTCTCCTCGGCGAGCCGCTGGAGCCGGTAGGCGCTCTCCTGGATCTCGCGCTGCTGGAAGCCGTTCTCGATGCCAATCAGCGCGCCGCCGAGATCCTCGATGCGCTCGATGTACGACCATGCCTCCTGTTCGACGCGGTCGGTCAGCGCCTCGACGTAGTAGGAGCCGGCGAGCGGGTCGATGACGTCGGCCGCGCCGGTCTCGTAGCCGATGATCTGCTGCGTGCGCAGGGCGAGCTCCACCGAGGCCTCGGTCGGCAGGGCCAGCGCCTCGTCGTACGAGTTCGTGTGCAGCGACTGCGTGCCGCCGAGCACCGCGGAGAGCGCCTGGAGTGTCGTGCGCACGACGTTGTTCAGCGGCTGCTGCGCGGTGAGCGTCGCGCCGCCCGTCTGCGTGTGGAAGCGGAGCATCTGAGAGCGCTCGTTCTTCGAGCCGTAGCGCTCGGTCGCGATCTTCGCCCAGATGCGGCGGCTGGCGCGGAACTTCGCGACCTCCTCGAGGAAGTTCGAGTGGCACGCCCAGAAGAAGGCGAGGCGCGGCGCGAACTCGTCGAAGACCATGCCGTTGGCCACGGCGGCGTCGACGTACTCGATGGCGTTGGCAAAGGTGAACGCGAGCTCCTGCGCCGCGGTGCAGCCGGCCTCGCGCATGTGGTAGCCGGAGATCGAGATCGTGTTCCAGTCGGGCAGCTCGTCCTTGCACCAGGCGAAGACGTCGGTGATCAGGCGCAGCGACGGGCGCGGCGGGAAGATGTAGGTCCCGCGCGCGATGTACTCCTTGAGGATGTCGTTCTGGGTCGTGCCGCCGATCTTCTTGAGGTCGGCGCCCTGCTTCTTCGCCGCGGCGACGTACAGCGCGAGCAGGATCGGCCCGGTCGCGTTGATGGTCATCGAGGTCGTGATCTGCTCGAGCGGGATGCCGTCGGTCAGCGTCTCCATGTCCTCGAGCGACGAGATGGCGACCCCGACCTTGCCGACCTCGCCGAGCGCCATCTGGTGATCGGAGTCGTAGCCGATCTGCGTGGGCAGGTCGAAGGCGACGGAGAGCCCGGTCTGGCCCTGCTGCAGGAGGAACTTGTAGCGGCGGTTCGACTCCACGGCGTCGCCGAACCCGGCGTACTGGCGCATGGTCCAGAGGCGGCCGCGGTACATCGTGGGCTGGACGCCGCGCGTGAACGGGAACTCGCCCGGGTAGCCGAGCTTCTCGTGGTAGTTCCAGTCGGCGAGGTGCTCGGGCCCGTAGAGCGCGTCGACGGACTCGCCGGAGGAGGACTCGAAGAGGGCCGATCGCTCGGGAAAGCGGTCCGTGGCCTTCTTGTAGGTGCTGTTCTCCCACTCGTGGATGCTCTTGCTCGGCACGGCACTGTCCCGGTTCTCGTCACGCCGCGTGCGACGTGCGTGCGATAGGCGGCCCGCAGGGTGCGAGGGCGCGCGGAGTGTAGGTGGGCGGTCTGAGGACGATCAACAGAGTACGCGTGTCCCGGACGCGGACGGGCGGGCGGGCGACGGGTCGTCCGTGCCGGCTCGGCGGCATGGGCGGGGCGAACAAGCGGGAGTGCGGCGCCGCCGGGTGGCGGGGGCGTGTGGTGGGCGATGGAGGGCTCGAACCTCCGACCTTCCGGGTGTAAACCGAACGCTCTGGCCAACTGAGCTAATCGCCCACGACCGGCCCACGGCCGGCTGCTTCCGAGTGCCCGACCACGGCGACGGGTCAGGCGCCGCGCCCGTCCTCATCGCGACCGGCCCGTTCGTCCCGCCGTTGCCACGGGAGCGGCGTGCGGATGCCGAGCACGAGCCACATGTACGCGAGGATGAGCGCGAACTCGAAGACCTGGCGCACATCCCACCCGAGCCACGCCTGCAGGAGATCGCCACCGAACCAGAGGTTGACGACGAGCGCGGCCAGCACGAGAAGATGTCCGCCGAGGCCCAGCTTCATGCGCGTAGCGTAGCGAGTGCACGAGTCCCGCGCGAAGCCGCGGCCGACCCGGAGCCCGCGGAAAGGGACCTCGCCCGATGGCGCAGACAAACGCCTTCGACGCGCTTCCGCTCGACGCGCTCGAGGAGGCGTCGGGCGAGCTGCACCGCCGCATCGCGGCGGCGCTGCGCCGCATGGGCGAGGCCGGCGCGGAGCGCACCGACGGCGACGGGCGATCGCCGCGCTGGCGCGCGGCGGCGCTCGCGACGGAGATGGAGCTGGTGGCCGCGACACTCGGCAGCGTGGCCGCCGGCGCGACGGCGCCGGGCGGACGGCAGGACCGAGACCCGAGCGTCGTGCTGGCGCTGCTGTACGCCGCGCCGTCGATTCCCGGGCTGCTGGCACGGCTCGACCAGGACCGCCGCATGCTCGCGTCGCTCGCGCGCAGCCTGGAGGAGCGGCTCGGCGAGACGCACGAGAGCGCCTGGGGCCGCGGGACCGTGCGTGCGCTCCTCTCGGAGATCGCGATCGCGGAACCGGCGCGCTGCGCGCTGGCGCTCGAGCGCCGGCTCGCGGAACTCGAGGCGGAAGCCGCCGCCGAAGCCGAGGCGGACGCGGGGTCGCGCGGCACCTGACCTCCGGCCTCGTCCCCTAATGCTTGTAGAGGCCCATCAGGGCCGCCGTGGCCAGCGTGTTGAAGTGCAGCTGGAAGCCGACCACCGCCGCGGACGTGTCCGCCGTGACCGAGAGCTGTTCTACCCCGACCGCGTGGACCGTGAAGATATACCGATGCGGGTGGTCGCCCGCGGGCGGGCAGGGGCCGCCGTAGCCGGGCTTCCCGAAGTCGGTGCGCACCTGAAGCGCGCCCGCCGGCAGCTTGCCACTCTCGGGGTTGCCCGCGTCCAGCGGCAGCTCGCGCACGTTCGCCGGGATGTTCACCACAACCCAGTGCCAGAAGCCGCTGCCGGTCGGCGCATCGGGGTCGTACAGGGTGAGCGCGAAGCTCTGCGTGCCGGCCGGCGGCTCGCCCCAGGACAGTTGCGGCGAGTGCGTTCCCGCCCGCACAGCCGAAGCCATACTCCTCCGCGAGGACGTAGTCGCGCTCGAAGTAGTCGCCGTCCACGAAACTCGACGACCGCAGATCGAAGTCGGCCATGCTCCCTCTCCTCCCGGACCCGATCGTTGTGGAGCGCGACCGCATTGCACTCCCGCTCGGCGGGGGCTGTCAAAGCGGCGACCACGCGCACACTGCCACGCCGCGGCGTGGCATCAACAAACGTGTTTGTCAAAGGTCGTGGATAACTCGGGGATAACGTGACAAGGCGACGGTTGCGATGCAAGCGCCCGTCAGCGCGACGGGTTCGCGATCACCTGGTCCGTGAAGACGGCGAATTGCGAGCCGTTCCAGCGGTACGCGATCTCATGCAGCCGCGAAGGGCTGGACTCCGGGTCACCCGGCGCGTAGACGCCCTCGAGCGTCACGACCAGGTCCTGGCGAATGTCGAGCCTGCCCTGGTAGCGCAGGAACTGGACGAACGCGGGGCGTCCGCCCTCGAGCCGGAAGACGCCCGCACCGATCTCCCCCGCCGTGCCGCCCAGTCCACGATCACGACCGCCTCGTCGACGCCGTCACCCCCGATCAGGTCGGCGAACCGCACGCGGTTCTCGTGCACCTCGCCGCCGCCGGCGCGGTTGATGAGCGGGCCGGCGAGGGCGGGGTCCTCGAAGTTCACGTCGTGGAGCGAGGTGACGGCGACCGTGGTCGCGCTGGCCGTCGGGGTCGCCGGCGGAGCGGCGGTGGCGGTCGGCGACGGGGTGGCGTTGCCGCCGCCGCGACAGGCGGCGGCGGAGCCGGCGATCGCGAGTGCGAGGGCCAGGGCGACGGTCGAACGCAGCAGCGAGCGGCGCAGACTCAAACCGCCTCCATCCATCCCCGCCGGTCCATGTTCCGGGCGGCGCGCGCGGGGGTCAACGCGCGCGCTCGCGCCAGGTCGCGGTCGGCGCGACCTGTGGAGATCAACGCCGACACCGATGATCGCGGTATCGGACCGCATGCCTCCGCCCCGGGGGCGGAGCGCTCACGCACCCCCGAGGGACTGCCCCGTGACCGCGAATACCAGCAAGCTCCCCACCCTGCCGGCCACGCATGCCCGCGCGATCTCGCTGATGTCGCGCCACGACGCGACAATCACCGACGTCGCCGCCGTCATCGAGAGCGACCCGGCGCTGACCGTGGCCGTCCTGCGCGCAGCGAACGCCGCCGCGCAGACGGCGGTCCGCCGCATCGGGACGGCGAGCGACGCCATCGTCCGCATCGGCCTGATGTCGACGCGCCGCATCATCGCCGGCGCGACGCTCGGCCAGACGTTCCGCGACCTCGACCGCGCCGGGCTCGACACCGACGAGATGTGGCGGCACCTGCTCGCCACCGCGATGCTGTCGGACGCATCGGCGTGGCCCGGCGGACCGCGCACGGAGTCGTTCACGACGGGCCTGCTGCACGACGTCGGCCGGCTCGCGATGGCCGCGCAGGAGCCCGAGCGCTACCGCGAGGTCGTCGCGCGCGTGGCAAACGCCGATGAGCCGTGCGACGCGGAGCGGGCGGTGTTCGGCTACGACCACGTGGAGTGGGGCGTCGAGGTCGCGACGGCCTGGAATTTTCCCGAGGGGATCATCGAGGGCATCGCCGGCCACCATGACGGCGAGGGCTCGGCGCTCGCCTGGGTGACGTACAACGGCCGGCGCATCTCGCAGCTGCTCGGCATCGGTGACGGGCTCGTCCGCGGTCCGAAGCCGGAGGCGCTCGACGAAGACGGCGATGACTTCGCGATCGTCGATTCGCTCGGCGGGACGGACGGCCTGGAGAAGAAGGTCGACTGGTACCGCGGGATCTTCGCCGAGGCCGCCTGAGGCGCCGCCCGCCCGTGAACCGACGGGGGCCCGCACCGCGGCGCCGGGGTAGAATCTCGGCTGCAGGCGAGGGGACCCGTACCGATCATCTCGATTCAGTGCCCCGGATGCGGCGATGCCGTCCCGCCCGCGGCGGCGTTTTGTCCCGCCTGCGGACGGCCGGCGGGCGACGCGCCGCCGCACCCGGCGGAGGCGCTCGCGGCTGCGCCGCAGCCACACCCCCTTCCCCGGCCGGCCGCCGCTCCCGGCGCTCCGCGCGTCCGCCTGCCCGCCGAGCTGTACCGCTATCGTCAGCGGTTGCGCGAGACCTTCGGGTACCCCGACTTCCGCGACGGCCAGGCCGACGTGCTCGCGCGGCTCGCCGCCGGCGACGTCCTGGCGGTGATGCCCACCGGCAGCGGCAAGAGCCTCTGCTACGTGCTGCCGGCGCTCGAGGTCGGCCGCACGGTCGTCGTGTCCCCGCTGATCGCGCTGATGCAGGACCAGGTGGAGTCGCTGCAGGCAGCCGGCGTCGCAGCGACGTTCATCAACTCGAACCTCGGGCGCGAAGAGCAGAACCGGCGGTACGCGGACTTCATCGCGGGGCGCACCTCGCTGCTGTACGTCGCGCCCGAGCGGTTCGCGAACCAGCGTTTCACGGAGGGGCTGCGGCGCGCCGGCGTCAACCTGCTCGCCGTCGACGAGGCGCACTGCATCTCGGAGTGGGGGCACAACTTCCGGCCCGACTACCTGCAGCTGGGCTCGGTGCGGGAGCGCCTCGGCTCCCCGCGCACGCTGGCGCTGACCGCGACGGCGAACCCGCAGGTGCGGCGCGACATCCTCGAACGGCTCGGCCTTACCGGCCGCGCGGTGGAGGTGATCACCACCGTCGACCGACCGAACCTCAGCTTCGTCGTGCGGCCGATCAGCCGGCCCGAGGAGCGGCTGCGCTGGATCGTCGAGTACGCGCTCGCCCACCCCGGGCAGGCCGGCATCGTCTACGCGCGGTCGCGGCGGCGCGTCGAGGAGGTCGCCGAGGCGCTGCGCGAGGCCGGCGTCGGCGCGGCCGCCTACCACGCCGGGCTGCCGCGCAACGAGCGCTCGAGCGTGCAGCGCCGGTTCACGCTCGGGGAGCTGCCCGTAATCGTCGCGACCACGGCGTTCGGCATGGGCGTGGACAAGCCCGATGTCCGTTATGTCATCCACCACAACATGCCCGCCCGCCTCGAGTCGTACTACCAGGAGGCCGGGCGCGCCGGCCGCGACGGCGACCCGGCCGAGTGCGTGCTGCTCTACGCGGAGCGCGACCGGCGGCTGGCACAGCGCATGATCGAGGAGGCGCACCCGGACGAGGCGACCGTGCGCCGCACGTGGCGGCACTGGGTCGTGCTCGCCGCGCAGCACGGCGGGCGGCTACCTCCCGGCGCCGGCGACGACGACATCGACCGCTTCGCGATCACGGTGGCTGCCCTGCGCGACAGCGGGCTGCTCGAGGCGTCGGAGCTGCGGCTGACGACGCTCGACCCGGCCGCGCCGATCGACGTGTCGTCGATCACCCGGCACCGCGCGTACGCCGAGGGCCGGCTGCGCGAGATGACGGAGTACGCGGAGACCGACACCTGCCGGCGCGCGGTGATCCTGCGCTACTTCGGCGAGACGCCGGCGGACCGGTGCGACCGCTGCGACAACTGCCGGGGCGAGGGCACGGCCGTGCGCATCGAGTACCCCCGCGAGCTGTACGACGCGATCCTCGAGGTGCGCGAGCAGATCGCGCGGCGCAGCGGGCTCGACCCGTCGCGCGTGTTCGAGCTGCGGACGGCGCGCGAGGTCGCGATCCGGCGGCCGCGGGACCGCGACGCCCTGCTCACGGTCTGGGGCATCCGCGAGAAGCGCGCCGACTGGTTCGGGCGCGAGCTGCTCGCGGTGGTCGCGGAGTGGAGCGCGGCGCACCCGGAGGCGCCGCCGCCGCCGCCGGCGGCAGCTGCGCCGACGCGCCGGTCGAGCGCGAGCGCGGGCGGCGGCGAAGGCTCGCGGGATCCCGGCATCGAGGCGGTGCGCGGCGACCCGCTGTTCGAGGCGTTGCGGAGGTGGCGCTCGGAGCGCGCGCGAGCGGAAGGCGTGCCGGCGTACACGCTGTTCTCGGATCGCACGATGCGCGAGCTCGTCGCGGCGCGGCCGGCCTCGCACGCGGCGCTGCTCGAGGTATGGGGGCTCGGGGAGGCGCGCGTCGGCCGGTTCGGCGAAGAGCTGCTGACGGTGATCGCGGGCGCGTGACGGGCGCCGCGAGGCTCGCTCCTTGCAGGCCTTCCCCCGGTCCGTCATCATGGGACGTGATTAGCGAAGCTGTCGCTGCGCTTTCGGGCGCGCTACCCGATGGGAATCCCACATGAACCTGACCGTGACCGACCTGGCCCAGCAGCGCCTGAGCGCGCTCCTTGCCGACCGCGAGGAGACCCCGGACCACGCGATTCGCATCTTCGCCCAGTCGGGCGGGTGCGCGTGCAGCGGGCCGCAGTTCGGCATGGGCCTCGACAGCGCGTCGGACCAGGACTCCGTGATCCGGGTCGGCACGCTGACCTTCATCGTCGACTCCGCGTCCGCGCCGGTGCTCGAGGGCGCGTCGATCGACTACGTGGACGACGTGATGCAGTCCGGCTTCGCCATCGAGGCGCCGAACGCGGCGGCGCTCGGCGGCGGCAGCTGCGGCTGCGGCGGCCACTAGCCACGCTTTGCGCCGGCCGCGAGGCGGCCGGCGCGCGGATGCGCATACGATCGCAGCCGGCCCCCGGGCCGGCTGCTTTGCGTTCACGCCCCGAACCCGACCGGGAGGTGCGCTGTGCCGCGAGTGATGCTCCTGATCCCCACCCGCTCCTACCGCGCGCCCGACTTCATGGAGGCTGCGGCGAAGCTCGGCGTCGAGGTGGTCGTCGGCTCCGACGCGAGCAGTCCGCTGGAATCGCTGTCCGAGGGGCGGACGCTCGGGCTGAACTTCACCGAGCCCGACATCGGCGCCGGCGAGATCGAGGCGTTCGCGGGGCGGCACCCGCTCGACACGATCGTGGCGGTGGATGACGGCGGTGCGCTGGTGGCAGCGCGCGCGGCGCGCCGGCTCGAGCTGCCCTACAACCCCGTCGCGGCCGTGGAGGCGACGCGGAACAAGCTGCTGCTGCGCGAGCGGCTGGCCGCCGCCGGCATCGCGTCGCCCGCGTTCCGCGCGGTGTCGCTGCTCGACGATCCCCGCGCGGCCGCCGCGGACCTGACGTACCCCGTCGTGCTGAAGCCGCTCGCGCTTTCCGCGAGCAAGGGCGTGATCCGCGCCGACGACGCCGACGCATTCGTCGCGGCTTTCGGGCGCGTGCGACGCATTCTCGAGTCACCCGACGCGCGCGACGAGTGCGGCCACGAGCTCGTGGACCGCCTGCTCGTGGAGGGCTACATCCCCGGCATCGAGGTCTCGCTGGAGGGGCTGCTCGATCATGGAAGGCTGCGGGTGCTCGCGGTCTTCGACAAGCCCGACCCGCTGGAGGGCCCGTACTTCGAAGAGACGATCTACGTGACGCCGTCGCGGCTGCCCGAGGCACGGCAGAAGGCGGCGATCGCGGCCACCGAGCAGGCGTGTGCCGCGCTGGCGCTCTTCGACGGGCCGGTGCACGCGGAGCTGCGGATCAACGACGACGGCGTCTACCCGGTCGACATCGCGGCGCGGTCGATCGGTGGCCTGTGCTCGCGGACGCTGAGCTTCGGCACGGGCATGTCGCTCGAGGAGTTGCTCCTGCGCCACGCGATCGGCGCAGAGGTGCCGTCCTACGAGCGGCAGTCGGCGGCAGCCGGTGTGATGATGATCCCGATCCCGCGGGGAGGCACGCTGCGCGCCGTGCATGGCATCGCGGAGGCGGAGCGCGTGCCGCTGATCGAATCGGTCACGATTTCGATTCACCCCGGCAGCGAGGTCGTGCCGCTGCCCGAGGGCAGCGAGTACCTGGGGTTCATCTTCGCCCGCGGGGAGACGCCGGAAGCGGTCGAAGCGGCGCTGCGCGCGGCGCACGGCCGTCTGACGTTCGACATCGACTGACGGCAGAGGCGGGGAAAGGGAGGGGGCGGCTCGCGCCGCCCACCAGATCGGCGCCCTCTCCGGCGCCGCTGAGTTGGTGCGCCCGCTGTCGACGGACGGCGACCGTTGCGCCGGGATGGTCGCGCGGCCCTCGTAGACTCGAAGGAGGGCCATCCACGCCCCCCTGGAGGGAGTACGCGGTGAAGATCCTCGTTCCGATCGACGAGACGGAGTTTTCCGAGCACGCGCTGCCGAAGGCCCTCGAATTGGGCCGCGGCGAGCGCGATTTCGAGCTCGTCCTCGTCAGCGTGGGCGAACTGCCCGAGGTGTCACAGCACGCGAAGGAGACGCACTCGGTGCTCGAGAAGCGGCTGCGGAAGGTCCGTGAGCGCCTCGACCCGGGTCTGCACGTCCAGGAGGAGGTGCGGCTCGCGGGCGACCCGGTGCGCGGGATCCTCGAGGTCGCGCGCGACGAGCACGTCGATCGCATCGTGATCGCGTCGCATGAGCACAGCGCGTTCCGCGACCTGATCGACGGAAGCGTCGCCGAGGAACTCCAGGAGGAGACCCAGCGGATCCCGGTGACGGTCGTCTAGCGCGAGGCGGCCGGGGTCACAGCCCGAGCGCGCGGTCGAGGGGCGCCAACTGCGCCCCCGTCGGCTCCGCTCAGCAGAACCACGACTCGGTCAGCCCCGGCACCACCCGCCGGGGCTGTGCGGCTACCGCCACCGGCGCCGCGTCGCCCGCGAGCGCCGCGACGGTCGCCTGCTTCACGCGGCGGAACGTCTCCACGGCGGGCTCCGCGTCGCAGCTCGCGCACGCCGCCGACTCCACGATCCCGGCCAGCTCGCGCTGCAGCGCGTCCATGCGCGGGTCGGCGCTCGCCCACGTATAGGTGAGGGCGTCGTCGTCGAACGGGCCGAGCCGGCCCTCGTCGCGCAGCCGGTCGACGAGCGGCGAGCCGGGCGGCAGCAGCAGCCGGATGCCGTACTGCACCGGCTGCACGTGCTCGACGAGCCCGCGCGACTCGATGAACGCGAGCATGTCCAGGAGGTCCGCCGGTGCCGTCCACGGCGTGAACGCCACCCACGTCGGCCGCACGGGCAGCCCGGCGGCCTCGGCCGCCGCCACCGCGCGATCCATGTCGTCGCGCGTGTGGCCCTTGTCGAGCAGGCGAAGCGTGGCGTCGTTCGTCGACTCGAACGCGGAGGTGACGAAGAGACAGCCCCGCCCGCGCAGCCAGGCGAGGGCGTCGGCGTGCTCGAGCAGGTGCTCGACCTTGATGGTCGCGTCGAACGTGAGGTCCGGGTGGCGGACGCGCATGGCGTCGACGACGGCGCGCGCATGGGGCAGGGCGTTAAAGAAGTCAGGGTCGCCGAAGGTGATGTGGCGCGCGCCGGCCGCGACGAGCTGATCGATGTCCGCGAGCACCGTCTCGGCCTGCACGACGCGCAGGCGCCCACCGTAGACGGGCGTCAGCGGGCAGTGCGTGCAGTGGTGGGCGCAGCCGCGGGTCGTCTCGACGTAGCCCGCGAGCCGCTGCTCGTCGCCGAGCTGGAGGCGTGCGTAGGCGTCGAGCGGCGGCAATCCCGTGCGATCCGGGACGGGGTACGCCTGCCGCGCGAACGCGGGCTGCGGGCCGACGCCCGCGAGCGCGAGCGGGTCGGCCGGCGCGCCGGCGAGGCGCGCGGCGAGCGCGAGGAGTCCGGGCTCGTACTCGCCGCCGATCACGGCGTCGGCGAGGCCGTCGCGCGCGAGGCGGTCGGCGAGCGGCGTCGCGTAGAGGCCGTAGAACGCGATGCGCAGCGCCGGCCGCAGGCGGCGCAGGCGGCCGGCGAGGTCGATCCCGAGCCGCGCCGCCGTGTGCATCGGGATTGAGATCGCGACGAGGTCGACGTCGTCGAAGCGCTCGAGCTCCGGGGACTCGACGGCGAGATCCAGGGTCCGGACGTCGTGGCCGGCTCCGCGCAGCGCGGCGGCCGGGGCCGCGAGGCCCAGTGGCTGGTGGCCCATCTCGTAGGTGGAGACGAGCAGGACGCGGAGCGGCGCGCCTGGCGCGCGGCCGGGCATGCCCGGCGGCATCACTTCTTCGCGGGCTGGTAGTAGGGGTTCGTGCCCGACTGGTGGTCCGTGGCGTCGACGATGTGCTCGATGCTCGGCACCAGCTCCTTGACGGCCACCTCGACGCCCTGCTGGAGCGTGACGTTGACCATGCCGCAGCCCTGGCAGCCGCCGCCAAACTGGACGTAGGCGGTGTCGCCGTCGACCGCGAGCAGGTTCACGATGCCGCCGTGTGCGGCAATCGCGGGGTTGACCTGCTCGTCGAAGATGCGCTGAACCAGCTCTTCGCGCTCGTCCATCCAGAGCGGGTTGGGGTTCGAGAACTCGAGGCCGGTCCGACCCGGCCCCTTGTCGGCGTAGTTGATCTCTACGCCGTCGAGGTACTTCGCGTTCATGCGCTCGACGAAGACACGGATACCGTCGTCGGTCTCGACGACGATGTCGTCTTCGATCTGCGCGCCGTCCTCGACGAGGCTGAGGACGTGCTGGAACTGGCCCTCGGCACGGCCGAGGATCTGGAGCCGCAGGCCGGCGACCGGATTCGGGTGGTTCCCGATCACCTCGGCAAGCTTCTCCGCCGCGTCGTCCGTGAAGCGGATCTCGGGCGTGGCTCCGTCGGTGCGCTCGGTGTCGTTCGGCATGGTGCCCTCGTTCCCAGGGGACGCTTCTGCTCGCCGCCGTCCCCGTTCGTTCAGGGTAGATCATTCGCGCAGCAGGCGCCCCGCAACCTCGTCCACGCTAGAACCCCGTGTCGACGAACGTGCTTTCCCGCACCACGAGGATGCGCACGGGCGTCGCCGTTCCGACGTTGTCGCCCAGCGCATCGAAGCGCACCCGCCCCGACGCGCCCGTGAGATCGGTCCGCGCGACCGCGGCGCGCAGCGCGGTGAGGTCGATCGTGAGGGCGGAGCCGGCGGGCCGCGCGACGCGTCGCAGCGCGTCGGCCAGGACGGCGGTGGCGTCGAACGCCTGCGGGGTGAACGGGGCGGCCGCGGCGGAGGCGCCGTACGCGGCAACGTAGGCGGCGCTGAAACGCTCGTAGGCGGCGCCGGACGGAGTGGGGTCGGGGAGGGCGACGTAGACGCCCTCCGCCGCGCTGCCCGCCTGCGCCGGGAACTGGGAGTCGTGCACGGTGTCGGGCGTGAGCAGCGGGACGCGCACCCCGGCGGCCTGAAGCGCGCGGGCGAACGGGGCGGCCTCGGCGGAGTAGCCGAAGAACAGCACCACCTGCGCATGCGAGTCCTGGATCCGCGGACCGCCGAGGGGAACGCAGTGGCGCCGGCCGGGAACGACGCGGCGCCCACGACGCGCCCGGCGTACGCAGCCGCGAAGGCGTCGCGGTACTGCGCGCCGAACAAATCGTCGAACGCGACGATGTAGGCCGTGCTCGCGTGCAGGCGCTCGGTCGCGAAGCGCGCAAGCGCCTGCGCCTGGATCGCGTCGTCGTAGGCGAGGCGGAAGAACCCGGCGTACGCCGTGCCGCTTACGGGCACCGTGTCGCCGATCGCGGTCGAGGCCGGCGACAGCACGGGAACGCCGGCGGCCGCGTAGATGGGCTGCGCGGCCTGCACCGACGCCGAGCAGACCGGCCCGATCACGGCGACGACGCCGCTCGCGATCAGCGTGCGGGCGGCGGCCACGCCGCCGTCCGCGGTGCAGGCGTCGTCGGAGCGCTCGAAGTCGAGCGGGTGGCCGTCGACGGTCACGCCGCGCCCGCCGAGCTCGGCGGCCCGCGCGAGCGGGATGCCGAGCGCGCGGAGGCTGCCGTCCAGGATGGAGGAGATGCCGATGCGGATCGGATTGCCGGCCGCCACGGTGATGGCGCGCGTGTCGGCCGGCGCATCGGGCGTCGCGCCGCGCGCGCCGTGACAGGCGGTGGCGAGCGTCGCCGCGGTGAGCAGGGCGAGGGACAGCGCGCTCGCGCGCACCCACGGGGCGCGTGACATCGAGCGGACCTCCGGCGGCGCGCGTCCGGCGCCCCCGCTGCGGCGCGCACGCGGAGCCTAGCAACGTCGCGCGTGAGGGACCACGCGGGCTCAGTCGCGCGGGGCGTCCGCGAGCGTCGCCATCTCCGCGACATGCCGTGCGACGAGCGCCGGCGACTCCATGGGGATGTAGTGCGAAGCGCCGGGGAGCAGCACATCCTCGCCGTGGGCGAAGCGGCTCGCGAGGCCGGGGTCTGTCGGCGACCCCGAGAACGCGCCGGCGCCCGGCGACGCGGGCGGCGCGCGCAGCACGCGCACGGGGATCGCGATGCGCGCGACGGCGTCGTCGACGTCGGTCAGGGCTGCGTGGGCGTAGATGTCGGCCTCAATCGCGGGCGGGCACGCGAGCACGAAGCCGTCGCCTCCGGGCGCCGGCAGCAGGCCGTAGCGACAGTAGTCGCGCAGCACCTGCGGGTCCCACGCCCCGAACGGGGGCCCGCCGGCAAAGCGCTCGACCATCTCCTCGACCGACGCCCACTGGTTGCGCCGCCGCGCCACGAACGACGAGCCGCCCGCGTCCTCACGCTGCTGCTCCGCCGCCGCGGCGCGGTAGCCCTCCGGCGAGCGAATGACGGGGTCGACGAGCAGGAGCGCTCCGAAGCGATCGGGCGCGTGCCCGGCCGCGTAGGTCACGGAGTGGCCGCCCATCGAGTGCCCGACGGCGACGATGCCGTGCAGGTCGAGCGCGCCGACGAGCGCGGTGACGTCTTCGCCCATCTGCGACCACTCGTAGGGCGGCGTAGGCCGGTCGCTGCGGCCGTGGCCGCGCATGTCGACCGCGAGCGCGCGACGGCCGGGGAGGCGGCGGATCACCTCGTCCCAGCAGCGCGCGTGGAAGCCCGTCGCGTGCGCGAAGAGAAGGGGCGGGCCGTCGCCGGGCCAGTCGAACACGCAGAGGTCGACCCCGTTGACCGCTGCGCGCGTGTCCCGCGGCTCTTCGCCCGGTGGGCGGCGCGCGCCGCCGCGGCCGTCCGCTCGCGAAGCTGCCGTCATCGCACCCTCCGTCTCGCGCCGAACCGTCCGCGGGAAGTCAGCGGGGACGGTACCCCGGCACGGGCGCGACGGGGAGCGGGACGCGCCGCCGGGCGGTGGTGCGCGGCGTCAGTGTGTCGACGTCGAAGTGAGCAACTGGATCGTCCCGGTGCGCTGGCCGCCTTCGCAGCCCATCGTGATCGGGCCCTCGACGGCGAGGTTGGGCGGCAGGTCCTGCGTCGCAATCGCGGTGAAGGCCATGGTCGACTTGTCGTGCGGCGGGACATTCATGCGCTGCACGTACGGCCCGAACGAGAAGACGCAGTCGTCCGACGTGTCGTTCTGGACGATGAGGCGCGCCTTGTCGGGTACGCGCATCTTCACCTGGCTGGGGCTGAGTCCGTCCGCGTTCACGGTCACCGTGAACGTCTGAAGGGGTGGGCTCGCGGTTGGGGTAGCGTTGCCGTGGCTGCACGCGGTGACCAGCGCCGCGCAGGCGAACACGGCGAGCGGAATCCAGAGCCACGGACGGACGCGACCGATGGCGGGCACGCGCATCGCATCCTCCTCGGTTGCGGGACATCCGCGACGAGCACGCCGCGTTCTCCCCTGATCCCATGCTACGGAGGCCGCCCACCCCGGCCGGCCCGCGGATGAGCGGCGCGCGGGGGCGCGGCCGGGTGCGCCACGGGGTGACCGGAACGGCGTCAGAACCTAGACTGGGAAATCCGTGGCAGGGTAGCTCAGTGGTAGAGCAGGGGACTCATAAGCCCTTGGTCGGGAGTTCAAATCTCCCCCCTGCTACCAGTTCCCAACCTGTTGAGGCCCCGACCGGGGCCTCTTTTTTGTGCGCCGGGGCGAGAAGCGATCGCCTCGTTACCCATTCGCCTCCCAGGGCGTGACCTGCGATCCGGGCGACGAGCGACGAGGATCGGGAGAGCATGCGATACGCCCGTCGGCTCGTCGCCCTGCGACCCGCTCGCTTTGCGCTGGTGGGCGCGACGGCCGCCGTCGTCCAGCTCGCGCTGCTGCGGCTGCTCCTGGTCGCGGGCATGTGGAGCGTGCCCGCCGACGCCGTCGCGTTCCTGGTCTCGGCGCAGGTCAACTTCGCGCTGAGCTGCGTCTTCACGTGGCGTGACCGCAACCCGCGGGCGGCGATCGTCGCGCGCTGGCTGGGGTTTCACTCCGCGATCGCCGGCACCGCCCTGCTCAACGTCGGCGTGTTCGCCGCGACCGTCGTGGTCCTGCCCGACCTGGCGGCGTCCGCGCTGGGGATCGTGGCCGCCGCGGTCGTGAATTTCGTCGTCGCCGACCGGGCCGTGTTTCGCCCCGTGGCGGACGGATGCGCCGCCGACGCCGCATCCGTGGAGGAATCGGAGTGAGCTCGCGCTCCGGTGCGCCGTGCGCCGCCGGTCGGAACCCCGGCACCGGGCGCCTCACACCGAACGCAGCGGCGTCGCGGCAGTGGCGCGCACGCGGGGAACGCGCGTCGGCTCTGCGGAACCGCGCCGGGATCGCGTGCCGGCGCGCGTAGCCGGCAGCCGCCGTACACTCGATGCACACGGCGCCGCTCCACATCACGAGCGCCCCTCGCCACGCCCACCTCGCACCCACAGCCGGCGCGACCACGCCGAGGAGCATCGATGCCCCTTCGAGACGACATCCGCAACATCGCGATCATCGCGCACGTCGACCACGGCAAGACCACGCTGGTCGACGGCCTGCTGCGCCAGTCGGGCTCCTTCCGGGAGCACCAGGCGATGACCGACCGCGTCATGGACTCGATGGACCTCGAGCGCGAGAAGGGCATCACGATCCTCGCGAAGAACACCGCCATCCGGTACGGCGGCGTGAAGATCAACATCATCGACACGCCGGGCCACGCCGACTTCGGCGGCGAGGTCGAGCGCGGGCTGACGATGGTCGACGGCGCGCTGCTGCTCGTCGACGCGAGCGAAGGGCCGCTGCCGCAGACGCGCTTCGTGCTGCGCAAGGCGCTCGAGCGCCGGCTCGCGGTCATCCTCGTGATCAACAAGGTCGACCGGCCGGACGCGCGGATCAAAGAGGTGATCGACGAGGTCTACGAGCTGTTCCTCGACCTCGACGCCGACGAGCACCAGATCGAGTTCCCGATCGTGTACTGCAACGCGCGGGCCGGGCAGGCGTCGCTCGACGCCGACGCGCCGGGCACCGACCTGAAGCCCCTGTTCGACCTGATCCTGACCCGCATCCCGGCGCCGGAGTACCACGAGGGGCACTCGCTGCAGGCGCTGGTCACGAACCTCGACGCTTCGCCGTACGTCGGCCGGCTCGCGCTGTGCCGCGTCATCGAGGGCACGATCCGCAAGGGCCAGACCATCGCGCATTGCCGGGTCGACGGGAGCATCGAGTCGGCGCGGGTCGCGGAGCTCTACGTGACGGAGGCGCTCGAGCGCGTCGACGCCGCCGAGGTGGGGCCGGGCGAGATCATCGCCGTCGCCGGGATGCCGGACGTCACGATCGGCGAGACGCTGGCCGACCCGGAGGACCCGCATCCGCTGCCGGTGATCCACGTCGACGAACCGAGCCTCTCGATGACCATCGGCATCAACACGTCGCCGCTGGCCGGCCGCGAGGGCACGAAGCTCACGTCGCGGCTGCTGAAGAGCCGGCTGGACGCGGAGATCCTCGGCAACGTGTCGGTCCGCGTGGCGCCGGCGGACCGACCGGACACGTGGACCGTGCAGGGGCGCGGGGAGCTGCAGCTCGCGGTGCTCGTGGAGACGATGCGTCGCGAGGGCTTCGAGCTGACCGTCGGCAAGCCCGAGGTCGTGACGAAGGACATCGACGGCCGCGTCCACGAGCCGATGGAGCGGCTGTTCGTCGACATTCCCGAGGACTACCTCGGCGTCGTCACGCAGCTGGTCGCCCTGCGGAAGGGCCGCATGCAGTCGATGGTGAACCACGGCACCGGCCGGGTGCGCATGGAGTTCATCATCCCGGCGCGCGGGCTGATCGGATTCCACACCGAGTTCCTGACGGAGACGCGCGGCGGCGGGCTGCTCAACCATCTCTTCCACGGCTACGAGCCGTGGCACGGCGAGCTGCGCACGCGGCCGACGGGCAGCCTCGTCGCCGACCGCCAGGGCCCCGCGACGACGTACGCGCTGCTCAGCCTGCAGGAGCGCGGCGTGCTGTTCATCCCCCCGACGACCGAGGTCTACGAGGGCATGATCATCGGCGAGAACGCGCGGGCCGAGGACATGGACGTCAACGCGACGCGCGAGAAGAAGCAGACGAACATGCGCAGCTCGAACGCCGACGCGACCGAGCGCCTGTTCCCCCACTCGCCGCTATCGCTGGAGCAGGCGCTGGAGTTCCTGCGCTCGGACGAGTGTCTCGAGGTGACGCCGTCGACGGTACGCCTGCGCAAGGTCGTGCTCGACCAGAACCAGCGCAGCAAGCGCGCGAAGAGCGGCGTCGGGGTCTAGGCGGACTCGGCCGCTGCGCCGAGCTGCGCGCTTATGTCGCGCGTGCCCGGCCCTCCTGCTTGCGCCGCTCCTGCTGGCGTCGGCGCATCTCGCCCGCGCGGCGCAGCACCGCGCGCGTCGAGTCGTCGACACGCATGAAGTTCGCGCGCCACTCGCCCGACTCATCCCACTGGAACGGCGTCTGCACGGTGGTGCGGGGTGCCCGCGCGCTCTCCAGCAGGTCGAGCCCGAAGCCGACGATCGCGCGCTGCATGGCGGCGTCGTACGGCTTTCCCGTGGGGTTGCCGAGCGGGAAGTCCGTGAAGACCAGCCGCGCCACGCCGCACTGCTCCACGATGTCGCGCGCGGAGCCGAGGATGACCGTCGGGATGCCGTTCGCTTCGAGGTGCCGGGATACCAGGCTCACGGTCTGGTGGCAGACCGGTCAGAGCGGGACGAGCAGCGCGACGTCGACGCCGTCCTCGCGACACCACTCCAGCACCTGCGGCGCGTCCTGCTCGATGGTGCGGCGCTGGCTGTAGTCGGTCGGCATGCCGTAGAAGCGCGGCGAGAGCTCGCCGATGCGGCCCTCCGCCTCGTACTCGCAGAGACGGTGGATCGGGAAGAAGGAGTCGAGGTCGTCGGTGTGCGTCGCGTCCTTGTCCCAGAAGCGGTGCTGTGTGTAGAGGCGCTTCGGCGCGGGGTCGCTCGGCGCGACGTACGCGGAGGGCACCGGCATGGACTCGGGGTCGGGGTCGTGGTCCGCGCCGCCGGGGATCAGCGAGGCGGTCGTGATCAGCGCGACGCGCGACTGCGCCAGCGGCTTCGCGAGCGGCGTGAACGGCACGTCCGCGTAGTAAGCCCAGCGGTACGGGTTCCCATAGCCCTGCGCGAGGTAGTACTCGCGCGACTTGTCGATGTAGCTCACCGGGATCCGGTAAGCGGGGTCCGGTCCGTCGGGCGTCGTCATTGATGGCCTCCCCTCGCAGTCGCGAGCACGGCCATCACATCACAAACGCGGTCGCCCCGGTAGTCCCGGGACCACGACGCGCGAGATGCCGTGACCGGGGCTGGTAGCGTGGATCGAGGAGGTGCACCATGCCGCCTCGACGCACTGATGGCACGCTTCGCACGTATCACGCGCGCCGCGACTTCCGTCGCACGTCGGAGCCGCGGGGCAGCGCGCACCGCACGCGAAGCCGCCCGCTCTTCGTGATCCAGAAGCACGATGCCACGTCGCTGCACTACGACTTCCGCCTGGAGATCGACGGCGCGCTGGCGTCGTGGGCGGTGCCGAAGGGGCCGTCCACGGACCCGCGCGAGCGCCGCCTCGCGATCCGCACGGAGGACCACCCGCTGGAGTACGCCGACTTCGAGGGCACGATCCCCGAGGGCGAGTACGGCGGCGGGGCGGTGCTCGTCTGGGACACCGGGCCGTTCCGCAACACGAAGCGCCGCGACGTGGACGAGGACGCGGAGGGCGCGATGGTGCCGCTCTCCGAGCAGCTCGCGGGCGGCCACATCACGGTGTGGCTCGAGGGCGAGAAGCTCACGGGCGGCTACGCGCTGACGCAGACCCGGCGGCGGCGCGGCCAGGAGCACTGGATCCTCGTGAAGATGGACGACGACGAGGCCGACGCGCGACGCAACCCCGTCAGCACCGAGCCGCGCTCCGTGCTCTCCGACCGGACGATCGAGGAGATCGCGGCGGAAGCCACGGGGGACGACGCCGACAGTGGCTCGTCACGTGGCAGCGGCGGCAGCGGGCGCGGCGGGCGCGGCCGCAGGTCCGCCGGTCGCGACTGACGGTGGACGATCCGTTCGCGCCGCTCTCGGCGGGTGCGCGCGCCCGCCTGCGCACGCGCGCGCACCCGCCGTGGATGGCGCCGATGCTCGCGACGCTCACGCACGACGCGTTCAGCGACGAGGCGTGGATTTACGAGCGCAAGCTCGACGGCGAACGCGTGCTCGCCTCGCGCGATGGGGGCGAGGTGCGCCTGCTGTCCCGCAACAGGAAGACGCTCAACGCCGAGTACCCGGAGATTGCCGACGCGCTCGGCGGGCTGGGCGTCGACGACTTCATCGTCGACGGCGAGATGGTCGCGTTCGACGGCAAGGTCACGAGCTTCGCGCGGCTGCAGCAGCGCATGCACAACCGGCCGCAGCCGGGCGAGCGGCGTACCGTCGCGGTCTTCTACTACGTGTTCGACGTCCTCTACCTTGCCGGCCACGACACCTGCAACCTGCCCCTGCGCGATCGCAAGCGGCTGCTGCGCGCGGCGTTCGCGTTCGAGGCCCCCCTGCGTCTCACACCGCATCGCAACCGCGACGGCGAGGCCTACCTCGTGGAGGCCTGCGAGAAGCGATGGGAGGGGCTGATCGCGAAGCGCGCCGACGCCCCGTACGTGCACACGCGCTCGCGGGACTGGCTGAAGTTCAAGTGCCAGCACGGGCAGGAGTTCGTCGTGGGCGGCTTTACGGAGCCGCGCGGCACGCGCACGGGATTCGGCGCGCTGCTGCTCGGGTACTACGACGGCGACGACCTCGTGTACGCGGGGAAGGTCGGCACGGGGTTCGACGACGCGACGCTCGCGCGGCTCGGCGAGCGGCTGGAGTCGCTGGAGCGCGAGGCGTCGCCGTTCGCGGAGTTCGACGGCGAGCGCGGGGTGCACTGGGTGCGGCCCGAGGTGGTCGCCGAGGTGCGGTTCACGGAGTGGACGCGCGACGGCCGGCTGCGGCACCCGGCGTTCCTCGGGACGCGGCGCGACAAGGACGCGCGCGAGGTGCGGCGCGAGGGGTAGGTGGCGGCGGCGCTCGCCGCTGTCCCTCACCGGACCGTCACGGCGCCCGCTGACGGGACGCGTGTGGGGTGCAGGCCGTGGCGCCGCGCGGCGAGCGCGAAGCGGTGGGCGTCGCGGAGGGCGCAGGCACGCGTGTCGTTGTTGAAGAACGCATAGACGTCGGCGCGCGCGCTCCACCGCGCCGCGATGCGCGCGGCCCAGCTGTCGACGGCCGTGCGGCCGTAGCACGGCTCGGGGCTGGCGCGGCCGGCGTGGAAGCGCACGTAGCCCCACGACGCGGTGCGCTCGAGCGGGGTGACGGGGCGCGACCCGCGGTCGGCCAGGCAGAGTGCGGCGTCGTGTTCGCGCAGCAGCCCGTAGGTCTCGTCGCGAAACCACGCGTCGTGCCGGAACTCGACCGCGACGCGCACGCCCGGGGGCATCGCGTCGAGCGTCGCGCGCAGTCGATCCGGCTCGTAGCCGAGCGTCGGCGGGAGCTGCAGCAGCACGGGACCCAGGCGATCCCCCAGCGGCTCGGCGCGGGCGAAGAAGTGGTCGACGGCCGCCGATGGGTCGTGCAGCCGCTTCGTATGCGTGAGGTAGCGGCTGAACTTCAGCGCGTAGACGAAGTCGCCCGGCACCCGGCCGGCCCAGTCCGCGAACGTGTCGCGCTCGGGGAGCTGGTAGAAGGTGTTGTTCACCTCGACGGTCGCGAAGTGCTGCGCGAAGTACTCGAGCCAGTCGTCCTGTCGCACGCCGCGGGGGTAGAAGGTGCCGCGCCAGTGGCGGTACTGCCAGCCCGACGTCCCGACGTAGAGCGTCACGGGTCAGGCGGCCCGCTGGTCGTGGCGGCACCACAGCGTGGTGCGCCCGCCGACCTGCGAGCGCTCGAGGGTGCGGCCGCAACGCGGGCACCTCGGCGTGTCGGCCTCGCGCTGGCCGCGCAGCCAGTCGTCGGCGACGGGGATGCGGCCGTGGCGCTTCGCCGCGCGGAGGACGTCCCGCATCGCGTCGAAGAGGCGGTCGGCGCGGCGCGTGCCCAGGTCCGACGCCGTCACGTCTGGGCGCACGCCCGCCCGCCACAGGACTTCGTCGGCGAGCTCGTTGCCGAGGCCGGCGATGCGCGCCTGGTCCATCAACAGCGACTTGATCTGTTTGCGATGCGCGTCGAGCAGCGCGACGAACGCGTCGCGATCGATGCGATCGGCGTCGGGGCCCAGCGCGCCGGCCACCTCCTGCAGGGCGTCCTCGTCCGCGCCGTCCGCGAGCCAGATGCCGCCGAGCTTGCGCTGCGAGCGATAGCGCAGCACGCCTTCGTCGAGGTGGAAGGCGGCGCGCGCGAAGTCGTCGGGCGGCGGGTCGGCGCCGTGCCAGTCGAGGTCGCCGGTCATGCCGAAGTGGAACACCACGGCGCGGTCGGCGGCGGGGGCGATCAGCCACTTCCCGCGGCGGCGCGGGTCGCCGAAGCGCTCGCCGGCGAGCGCGCGGCCCAGGCCCTGCGGCGAGGTGTTGCGCAGGATCTCGGGCGCACCCACGGTCACGCGCGCGATCCGCTTGCCGACGGCGTAGCGTGCGAAGTAGCGGCGAAAGCCCTCGACGTCGGCGAGCTCAGGCACCGCCGGCGGCCTCGCCGGACGCCGGTCGCTCGGCGTCGTCGAGCATGCGCGCCAGGCGCCGCCGCGGCGCGCCGAGCGAGCGGGCACGCCGCGCGAAGCCGTCCCACGGGTCGTCCTTCTGCCCGAGCCGCCGCAGCACGTTGTCGATGCGATACGTCTGCGCGTGCAGGGAGCGGCTGCGCAGCTCGTCCCAGTCGAGCGGCGTCGCGACGGGTGCCCCCGGCCTCGCGCGCACCGCGTACGACGCGACCGCCGTCTGGCCGTACGCGTTGCGCAGCCAGTCGACGAACACGCGCCCGCGCCGCTTCGCCTTGCGCATCTCGACGGTGAGCGCGTCCGGGTGGCGGCGGGCGAGCAGGCGCGCGGCTCCCGCCGCGAAGTCGCGCGCGTCGTCGAAGCCCTGCTCGCGACGCACCGGCGCGACGACGTGCAGCCCGCGCGAGCCGGTGGTGCGGACGAAGGGCACCAGGCCGAGGTCCTGCACGAGCTCGCGCATCGCGAACGCGGCGTCGCGGACCGGCTCGAACCCCTCCGCGGGGTCGTCACCCTGCGCATCCGGGGGGTCGAAGTCGAACACGATCATGTCGGGCCGGTCGGGCGCGTCGGCGCGGCTCAGCCACGGGTGAGGCGTGACGCAGCCCTGGTCCACGAGGTACGCGAGCGTCGCCCGCTGGTCGCACAGCACCTGCTCCAGCGGGCCCTCGCCCGACGACACTCGCGTCGTCGTGATCCACTCGGGGAAGTAGTCAGGCACGCGCTTCTGGTAGAAGCCCTGGCGTGCGATGCCGTCCGGGTAGCGCTCCAGCGACAGCGGCCGTCCGCGCAGCCCCGGCAGCAGCGCGGACGCGACCGCGTCGTAGTAATCGACGAGGTCGCCCTTGGTGATGCCGTCGCGCGGGAAGAACACCTTATCGGCGTGGTCGATCTCGACCGTGTAGCGGCCGAAGCGGAGAGCCCGGGACATCGCGGCCTCCTTCCTACAGGGCCACCTCGCGCGTCTCGCCCGGTGCGAGCTCCAGTTCGTGCTCCTGGCCGTTCCGGACGACCACCCGGATCGGCGCGACGTTCCCGGGGCGTGTCGTGAACCGCATGCGCTGGTGCGAGACGTCGAGGTGCAGCCAGTGGCCCCGGTAGTCGATGTCGAACTCGAGCTGCTTGAGCTCGTCGGGCAGTTGCGGGTCGAAGCGGAGCGCGTCGCCGCGCATCTCCATGCCCGTGTAGGCGCGCTGGACGATGTCCACGGTCCCCGCCATGGCGCCGAGGTGGATGCCTTCGGGGGTCGTACCGCCCTGCACGTCCTCGATGTCGCTGTCGAGCGCCTCGGTGAAGTAGCTCCACGAGCGCTCGCGGTCGCGCCGCGCGAGCAGCCAGGCGTCGACGACCGCGCTGAGCGTCGAGCCGTTGGCGGTGCGGCGGAGGTAGTACTCGATGTTGTTGAGCAGCATGCCGCTGTCGAACGCGTAGCCGAGGCGAGCGAAGAGCTCGGTCAGCTCGTCGGACGAGAGCAAGAAGGCGAGCATCAGCACGTCGGCCTGCTTCGAGGCCTTGTAGCGATTCGGCGTGTCGTCCTCGGCCTCGAGGATGCGGTCCAGGCGCATCGCGTCGCCATGCTCGGACCGGTACTTCTCCCAGTCGAGCTCCTCGAGCCGCTCGTAGCCCTCAAACTGGCTCACGATCGGGTTGCCGTCCGCGTCCTCGTGGAACGGCACGTACATCTTGCGCGAGAGGTCTTCCCAGCGCTGGACCTCGTCCCCGGAGAGGTCGAGGTATTCATCGAGGGCGTCGCGCGCCTGGCGGGGAAGGAGGTCGAGCGCCTCGATGGCGCGGCAGAGCACCCATGCCGCCATGACGTTGGTGTAGGCGTTGTTGTCGAGTCCGGGCTCGTCGCGCCACGGGTAGCCGTCGTGGTACTCGTCGGGCCCCATCACGCCGCAGATCTCGTAGCGGTCGGTTGCGCGGTTGTACTCCGCGATGCTCGACCAGAAGCGGGCGATCTCGACGAGCATCTCCGCGCCGGCCGCGGCGAGGTACCCCACGTCGCCGGTCGACTGGTAGTACTGCCAGACGTTGTAGGCGATCGCGATGTCGATGTGCCGCTGGAGCTGCGAGTTGTCGGGGATCCAGCGGCCGGAGCGCGGGTTGAGGTGGAGCGTCTGGCTCTCCTCGCGGCCGTCGCTGCCGCTCTGCCAGGGGAAGAGCGCGCCGCGGTAGCCGGACTCGCGCGCGCGCCAGCGCGCCTCGTTCAGCCGGCGATAGCGGTAGCGCAGCAGCGAGCGGCCGAGGAGCGGGTAGCGGAGGTTGATGAAGGGAAAGACGAACAGCTCGTCCCAGAAGATGTGACCGCGATAGGCCTCACCGTGCAGCCCCCGCGCCGGCACGCCGACGTCGGCGTCAATGCTGTGCGGCGACACGGTCTGCAGGATGTGGAAGAGGTGGACGTGCAGCGCGCGCTCGACGCGCTCCTCCGCCTGCACCCGCACGCGGAACCGCCGCCAGAGGTCGCCCCACGCGAGGACGTGGCGATCGAGCAGCGACTCGAAGCCGCCGGCGCGGTCGATGGCGATGCGGGCCTGCTCGCGGCTCTCGGAGATCGCCGCGTCCCGCGACGAGTAGATGGCGACGATCTTCTCGAGCGCGATCGGCTCGCCGTCGTGCACGTCGACGAACCAGCGCTGCGCGACGTATCCGGCGCGCTGCTCCAGCGTGCGGCCCGCATCGACGCGGCACTCCTCGTCGGCGCCGCGCCAGACCCGGGTGCGCGCCGCCTCGGCCACGCGCACGTGCGACTGGTTCGTCCGCACCTGCAGGGCGATGGTCTCGCCGTCGACCTGCTCGGCGACGAGCGGCTCGAGGTGCTGCCCGTCGAGGCCTGAGTAGCGCTGCACGCCGGCGTTCGTCACACCCCCGTCCAGGGCGCTCAGCACCTCCAGCCGCCCCGACCAGCCCTCGGGGACGACCGTCAGCTCGATGCCTGCGAGGTGTGGGTCTTCCATGTGCGCGAAGCGTCGCTCCGTGAGCCGCGTCGTCCGGCCGTCGGCATCCGTGTAGCGGACGAAGCGCGTCAGTGTGCCCCGGCGCACGTCGAGCTCTTGCCGGTACTCCTGCAACTCGACGGCATCCGTGCGGAACCACGCGCCGCCCTCAGGCCGGATGCGGAGGGGGAGCCAGTTCGGAAGGTTGACGATGCTGGCGTTCGTGACGGTATGCCCCTCGATCTCCGTCGAGAGGCGGTTGAGCACCCCGGCCATGTACGTCCCCGGGTAGTGCGGGCCACCGGCATCGACGTCCGCCCCCGCGCCGCGCGTCCCGAAATACCCGTTACCGACCGTGCAGAGGGCTTCGCGCAACTGCTCCTGGTCGGGGTCGTACCCGTCGTACGCCAGGATCCACTCGCTCACGACGAGTCGGTCCAGTCCAGCAGCCGGTCGAGCAGTGCCGTGACCCCCGCCACGTCGGGCAGCGAGTACGTCGCGACCGAGTCGCGGTCCTCGTCCGCCACCACGATCCCGAAGCCGACGCCGGCGTCGGACACCGCGCGGAAGGCGTCCTCGTCGGTCAGGTCGTCGCCGATGTAGACGGTGAGCGTGTCGTGTCGGTCGAGACCGAGGCCCTGGCGCATCCAGAGCACAGCCCGGCCCTTGTCCCAGTCGATGTCCGGCCTCAGCTCGTTGATGCGCTTGCCGCCCGTCAGCCGCAGCTTGCGGTGCCGATCGGCCGCGTCCTGCACGACCTGGTGAATGCGGTCGAGGTCGTCGTCCGACGCCTGGCGGTCGTGCACCGCGATGGCGAAGCGCTTGCGCTCCACGACGACGCCCTCGACCGAGTTCAGCTCGTACCGCAGCTCCTGCTCGACACGGTCGAGCTCCGGCAGGAAGCGCTCGCCGGCCTCGTGCGTGCGGTGCCACCCCTGCGGCCCGGAGAGCTCGAAGCCGTGGCTGCCGGCGTAGTAGCAGTCGCCGATGCCGACGCGCTCCTCGACGTCGCGCAGGTCGCGGCCGCTGACGATCGCGACGGTCATGCGCCGCGCCAGCTGTTCGAGCCGTTCGCGGTTGCCGTCGGCGAGTTGCGCGTCGCCGGGGTGCGCGACGATCGGGCTCAGGGTGCCGTCGAAGTCGAGGAAGAGCGCCAGCGGGCGGTCGTCCATACGCTCGCGGACCTCGTCGGAGCGGTCGAGCGCCGACGGCAGCTCGGAGATGCGGTTCGTGCGGGCCGCGCGCAGGTCATCGCCGCCCTCGATGCGCAGCTCTTCGAGCGAGGTGACCACGACGTCGGCGCCGTGCTCGCGCAGCTCTTCGGCGTGACCGGTGCGGTCGACGCCGACGACGAGCGCGAAGCCGCCGGCTTTGCCCGCCTCGACGCCGGCGATGGCATCCTCGACGACGACCGCGCGCTCGACGTGCGTTCGCACGCGCCGCGCGGCCTCGACGAAGATCGCGGGATTGGGCTTGCTCGCGAGCCCCTGCGCGTCGGCGACGACGCCGTCGACGCGCGCGTCAAAGAGGTCGGCCACCTCAGCGGCTTCGAGCACCTGCTTCGCGTTGCGACTCGCCGACACGACGGCGGTCCTGAAGCCGCGGCTGCGCAGCTCACGCAGGCACGCCACCGCGCGGCCGAAGGCGCGCGGCGGGTGCTCGTCGAGCGACCGCAGGAAGTACGCGTTCTTGCGCGCGCCCAGGCCGTGGATCGTCTCCCGGTCCGCGTCATCCTGCGACGCCCCATCGGGCACGTCGATGCCGCGCGCCTCGAGGAACGAGCGCAAACCTTCGAGCCGCGACTTCCCGTCGACGTAGCGCTGGTAATCGGTCTCGATGTCGAAGGGCTGGAACTGCTCGCCGGACGCGTCGGCGCGGGCGCGCAGGAAATCGTCGAACATGCGCTTCCACGCGGCCGCGTGCAGCGACGCGGTATCGGTGATGACGCCGTCCATGTCGAAAATGACGGCGTCGATCGCGTCGCGCGAAATGGTCGGCTGCGTGTTGCTCATGGCTCACCCTTGGTGGGGCGGCACCCCGATTCCGTTCCTGATCTCACTGTATCGAGAGTGGCCAGCACCGCACCGTCCGTGTGGTCGGGAGCCCCGCAGATGGCGGGACGTTCCGGCCGTTTCTCGAGGCCCGCGCACGCCTACCATCCGCCAGAGGGGGCACGGCATGGCTCGCACGCGGGATGCTCCGCCGGTCGGTCTGCCGCCTGCTCCGTGGGCGCTGGAGCCCGACGCCGCGCTGGCGACGCTCGCCTCTTCCCCCGGCGGCCTCACCGACGACGAAGCCGCCCGCCGGTTCGCCACGTACGGTCCGAACGTCGTTCCAGGGGCCCCCGGCTCCAACCTCCTCCGTCTGCTCGGCGGCCAGTTCCGCAGCCCGCTGATCGCGATCCTGCTCGTCGCCGGCGCGGTCACGATTGTCGTCGGCGAGTACGTCGACGCCGCCGTGATCGCGGCCGTCCTCGTCTTCAACGCCGCCGTTGGATTCCTGCAGGAATACCGCGCCGAGCGCTCGATCACGCAGCTGCAGCGCCTCGCGCACACCATGGCGAGCGTCAGGCGCGAAGGGCGCGAGCGCGACGTCGACGCGAGGACCCTGGTGCCGGGCGACGTGATCCGGGTCGACGCCGGCATGCGCGTGCCCGCCGACGCCCGCGTGCTCGACGCGCACGGGGCCGAGGCCGACGAGTCCGTGCTCACGGGCGAGTCGACCCCCGTGCCGAAGGGCGCCGTAGCCGTGACCGCCACCACGCCCACCGCCGATCGCACGTCGATGCTGCACACCGGCACCGCCCTCACGCGCGGCCGCGCGCACGCCGTCGTCGTCGCGACGGGGCGCGACACGGAACTCGGGCGCGTCTCGGTGTCGCTCGGCGCGATCGGTCGCGTCGAGACGCCGCTGCAGCGCCGCATGGAGGGGCTCGCGAATGCGATCGCCGTCGTCGTGCTCGTGTTCGGCGCCGCGGTGCTCGCGATCGGGCTCGCGCTGGGCGGCGACCTGCAGCAGCTCTTCCTCACGCTGATCACGCTGGCGGTGTCGGCGATCCCGGAGGGGCTGCCGATCACGCTGACCGTCGCGCTCGCGGTGAGCGTCGCGCGCATGGCACGGCGGCACGTCATCATCCGCAAGCTGCCGGCCGCGGAGACGCTCGGGAGCTGCACGGTGATCGGCTCCGACAAGACCGGCACGCTCACCGAGAACCGGATGACCGTCCGATTGATCTCTGCCGGAGGCGTGGCGTACCGCGTGGAGGGTCCGGCGGACACGCTCGCGGGCGGGGTGCGCGACGCCGCCGGGGCGCCGGTGGACCTCGCGACCGCCGGCGTGCTCGCCGCGCTGCTCGAGGCCGCCGTTCTCGCCACGCACGCCTCGCTGGAGCTTGCCGGGGCGAGCGACGATTGCGACGAGCCGGGGCCGGCGCCGGCCATTGCCGGCACCGGCGACCCGCTCGAGATTGCCCTCCTCGTCGCCGCCGCGCGGGCCGGCGTGGACGTCGAGCCGCTCTCCCGTCGCTACCCGCGCTGGGGGGAGCTCCCGTTCGACGCCGAGCAGCGCTACACGGCGACGTTCTGCGCGCACGACGGTCGCGACTTCGTCTTCGTGAACGGCGCGCCCGAGACGGTGCTCGCGCGTTCGACGCGCGCCGCGGGGTGCGCGGCCCTCGATCGCGTGGCGCTCGCCGCCGAGGCAACGCGCCTGGCGGAGCAGGGCCAGCGCGTGATTGGCGTCGCGCGGCGCGACCTCGGCCCGGCGGGCGCCGCGACGGAGGATCACGAGGCGCTGCGCGACCTGGAGTTCCTCGGCTTCTTCGGCATGCTCGACCCGCCGCGCGAGGAGGCGCGCGAGGCCCTGGCCGGATGCGCTCGCGCCGGGATCCGCGTGGTGATGATCACCGGCGACCACGCCACCACGGCGGCCGCCATCGCGCGCGACCTCGGCATCGGCGGCCCGCACCCGGCCACGCTCGCCGGCGCCGAGCTCGAGCGCATGGACGACGCCGCGCTCGTCGACGCCGTGGGGCGCACCGACGTCTACGCGCGCGTGACGCCCGACGACAAGCTGCGCATCGTGCGCGCGCTGCAGGCGCGCGGGGACGTCGTCGCGGTCACCGGCGACGGCGTGAACGACGCGGCCGCGCTCAAGGCCGCCGACGTCGGGGTCGCGATGGGCCGCTCCGGCACCGACGTCGCAAAGGAGGCGGCGGAGCTCGTCATCACCGACGACAACTTCGCGAGCGTCTACGCCGCCGTCGAGGAGGGCCGCTTCGCCTTCCAGAACGTCCGCAACGCGACGTTCTTCCTGATCTCGTCGGGCGTCGCGGAGGTCGTGGCGGTCGTGAGCAGCATCCTGTTTGGCTTCCACCCGCCCTTTGCGCCCGTGCAGATCCTCTGGCTCAACCTGGTGACCGACAGCGTCCAGGGGATTGGACTCGCGTTCGAGCCGGGCGACCCGGCGTTGATGCGCGCGCCGCCGCGTCCCCGCGGCGAGGGGCTGCTGTCCCGCCTGTTGACCGAGCGCCTCGTGGTCGCAGGCGGTTGGATGGGCGCCGCGACGCTGGCGCTCTTCCTCTGGCAGCTCGACCGCGCCGGCGCCACGCTGGCGCAGGCGCAGACGGTCGCGTTGACGACGATGGTGCTGTTCCAGGTGCTGCACGTGTTCAACGCGCGCTCGGAGCGGCGGTCCGCGTTCGCCACGTCGCCGCTGACCAACCGGTTCCTGCTCGGCGGGTCCCTCGCCGTGCTCGTCCTGCACGTCGCGGCGCTGTACCTGCCGTTCACGCAGTACGTGCTGCGCTTCGAGCCGCCGACGCCGGCACAGTGGCTGCTGATGGTGGCGACGTCGCTGACGGTGGTTGCGGTCGTGGAGGCGCACAAGCGGTTGCGCGGCTGAGCCGAGCCGTCGCGCGAACGCGGACCGGTGGTGCGAGCAGGCGGCCGGGGGGCGCGTCGTGCGTCAGGCGGCGACGCGGTCCGGCGTCGCGGCGAGCGTGCCTGCGACGTCGAGCGCGAGGCGCGCGCGCAGGCGGCCCATCGCCGCCTCAGTCGCGGCGTGACCCGCCGCGATCATCGCGTCGCCGTGATCCCGGTCGCGCAGGGCCATGCCGCCGCGCAGCTCCGGCTCGACGAGCACATCGACGCCGTCGGCGCCGGCCAGCGCAAGCCGCGCCTGCATCAGGTCGAACGCGCGCACGGCCGGCTCCACGTCGGCCGCGCCGAGGCGGTCGCGCCAGCCGGCGTCGCGCGCGGGGGACGAAGCGGCGGGGGCGAGGCGCACGCCGATCACCACGTCGGCGCCGGCCGCGCTGAGCACGCCCGCGGGGAGCGGGTCGAGCACGCCGCCGTCGACGAGCCGGCGTCCGTCGCGCGTGACGGGCGGCAGCGCCGCGGGAATCGCCATGCTCGCGAGGATCGCGTCGCCGAGCGGTCCCGAGTCGAGCACGCGGCTCGCGCCGCGGTCGAGGTCGGTGGCGACGAGCGCGAGCGCAGCGCGCAGGTCTTCGAACGCCCGGCCGGCCGTCATGCGCGCGAATACGTCGTGGAGCGCGGCGCCGGTGCCGTGCGCCGCCCAGGGCAGGCGAGGCTTCGCGAGCAGCCGGAACACGTCGTCGAGGTGCCTGCGGATGTCGACGGGCGACAGGCCCAGCGCGGTGCCCGCGGCAACGGGCGCGCCGATGCCGCTCGCGGCAAGATAGTCGACGGTCAGCCCCCGCGCGGCGAGCGCCGCGAGCACGCCGAGGTGCGCGTAACCGCCGGTCGCGCCGGCGCCGAGCGCGAGCCCGACCTTGCGCTGCAGCATGTGGCGCGCGAGCCAGTCGACGCTGCGCCACGGCTCGCGGGCATCGGCGGCCCCGCCGTCGGCCCGCACCACCGAGAGCGCCCCCGCCGGCACGACGCGCAGCACGTTCGCGCGACAGGCGTCCTCGAGCCGGCGGCGGTCGCCCTCGCTGGCGCCCGCGCGACCCGCGGCCAGCACGATCACGTCGCGCTCCGCGGGAAGGCGGCCGCGCCGCAGCATCGCGGCGTCCGCCTCCGTCCCGGCGGCGATCACCATGTCGGCGACCTGCGCGACGGCCGCGCGCGCCGACGCGGCCGGAGTTACGTGCACGACGACCAGCGCGTAGCGGCGCGTCAGTTCCGCGAGCATGTCGACGACCGCGCCGGCGGCCGGCTCGGCGGCCGACCCGACACGCGCGATGCCGAGGTGTGCGCCGCGGGCGCGTGCGAAGGCGTCGTGCGCCGCCAGCAGGCCCGGCTGCGCGACGAGGTCGGCGAGCCCGGGCAGCTCGCGCGCGTGACTGGGCGCGGCGACGCTGTCGGTGAGGTCGAGGAGCAGCGCCGGGCGGCGCAGCATGCGCGACGCCGCGAGCGCCGTGTGCGCGAGCAGCACCGTCGCCGGCTCCGTCCCGCCGCCGCCGAGGCTGACGACGCCGACCAGCCGCCCACGCGGCCGCCGGCCGTGACCGCGCCCCGTCACGGCGGGCGCCTCCAGGTGCGAGGCGACGGCCGCCTCGAGCTCGCCGAGCACGCCTGCCGGTTCGTCCTGCTGCCCCATCGACATCTCGTCCATGCGACCAGCATGCGGACGACGCTGTGCCGCGTGAATCGGGACTGCTCCGTACGGAGTTCCCCGTAAGCCATCTCCCGCCCGCTACGCTCGCCGCCCAACCCCGGCACAGCGAGGAGCACACGATGGATCTCGAACTCGGCGGGCGCGTCGCGATCGTCACCGGCGGCAGCCGCGGCATCGGCCGCGCCGTCGCACGCGAGCTGGCACTCGAGGGCGCCGACGTCGCGCTGACGGCGCGCGGGCGCGAGGCGCTCGAGGCGACCGCCGCCGAGATCGCCCGCGAGAGCGGCCGGCGGGTCGTGCCGGTCGTCGCCGACACCGGGGACGAGGCATCGGTGCGCGCGATGGTCGAGCAGGTGGTCGCGACGCTCGGCGGGGTCGACATCCTCGTGAACTGCGCGGCGAAGGCCGGCGGACAGGGGCCGGTCCCGCGCCTCGCGGAGATCACCGACGCGGCGTTCTTCGACGACATGAACGTGAAGGTGATGGGCTACCTGCGCTGCGCGCGCGAGGTCGCGCCGCACATGGTGGCGCGCGGCTGGGGCCGCATCATCAACGTCTCGGGGCTGGCCGCGCGGCAGTCCGGCTCGACGATCGGCAGCATGCGCAACGTCGCGGTGGCCGCGATGACGAAGAACCTCGCCGACGAGCTGGGCCCGCACGGCGTGCAGGTGACGGTCGTGCACCCGGGTCTCACGCGCACCGAGGCGACGCCGCGCGTGATCGCGGACCGCGCGGCGGCGCAGGGCGTGCCGCCGGAGCAGGTCGAACGCCGGCTGGCGGAGGCGAACTCTATCCGCCACCTCGTCGACGCGCGCGAGATCGCGTGGGTGGTCGCGTTCCTGGCGTCGCCGAAGTCGATCGCGATCAACGGCGACGCGATCGCCGCCGGCGGCGGCGCGCCGCGCGCGATCCACTACTGACGCTCAAGCGGCGGCAGCATGCCGCCGATGCTGGCACCGGCCGAACGGCCGCGTTCGCATCGGCGGCATGCTGCCGCCGCTTGAGGGCGACTGCTGTCGCCGAAAGCGCATACTGCCCGTCGCGTGCGAGGAGCGTCCCATGCCCGGCTTCACCGTCGAAGACTTCGTCCGCGTCGAGAGCGCGGCCACACCGACGTTCGCGCCGGACGGCCGCAGCGTCGCCTTCCTCTCCAACCGCGCCGGCATGCCGCAGGCATTCGTCGTCGCGGACGCCGGCGAGGCGGCCGCGCCCGCGCACCCCGTCACCGACACCGAGGGCGTCGTCTACGGCGTATCCTGGCGGCCCGGCCGCGACGACCTCCTCTATGTCGCCGACGACGGCGGCGACGAGCAATACCAGCTCCACCTCGTCCCGAGCTCCGGCCGCGGCGGGCGCACGCTCCTCTCCGAACCGCGCGTCATCCACAACCCGGGCGCCTGGTCGCCCGACGGACGGCTGTACTCGTTCGCGTCGAACCGCCGTGACGTCCGGTTCTTCGACGTCTACGTCGTCGACGTCGACACCGGCGAGGAGCGATGTGTGGTCGAGCAGGACGGCATGAACGCCGCCGGCCGCTTCAACGCCGACGCGACCGCGCTCCTCGTCACGCGTCCGAACCTCGAGGCCGCCGGCGACAACGACCTCTACCTCGTCGACCTCGCCGGAAGCGCGCCGGTGCGCTGTCTCACCGCGCACGACGGCATCGCGAAGTGGTCCTTCGCGCACGCCCATCCGGGCGGCGCCGTCCTCGCGCTCACCGACGAGGGCCGCGACTTCGCGGCGCTGCAGCGCATCGACCTCGCGACCGGGCGCCGCGAGACGCTGCTCGCCTACGACTGGGATATCGAAGAGCTCGCGCTCGACCCCTCCGGGCGCCGCCTGGCGCTGCTCGTCAACGAGGACGGGTACTCGCGGCTCGAGGCGTACGCCGTCGACGCTGACGGCCGCCTCGGCGCGCCCCTCGCGCTGTCGGAGCTGCCGCGCGGCATCCTCGCGGGCCTCGCGTGGCGGCCGGACGGCGCGGCGCTCGCGTTCGCGCTCGAGCGCGCCGGCGCTCCGTCCGACGTATGGCTCGCCGACCTCGCGGCCGGCGCGCTGCGGCAGCTGACGCGGAGCGACACGCACGGGGTCCCCGACGACGCGCTCCCGGAGCCGGAACTCGTCCACTACCTCACCTTCGACGGCCGCGAGATCCCCGCGTTCTTCTACCGACCCGCGCAGCCGGCCGCCGCCGGCCCCCTGCCGTGCCTCGTGCTCGTGCACGGCGGCCCGGAGAGCCAGTCGCGCCCGGCGCTGTGGGGCCGCTACGCCGCCCCCGCCTACCTGCTCGCCACCGGCGCCGTCGCGCTGCTCGTCCCGAACGTCCGCGGGTCGACCGGCTACGGGAAGGCGTACGCACACGCCGACGACGTCGAGCTGCGCATGGATTCCGTGCGCGACCTCGTCGCGGCCGTCGACTGGCTGAGCGCGAGCGGCGCCGTCGACCCGGCGCGGATCGGCGTGATGGGCGGGTCGTACGGTGGCTTCATGACGCTGGCTGCCATCACCGAAGCGCCCGACCGCTGGGCGGCGGCCGTCGACCTCTTCGGCATCGCGAACTTCGTCACCTTCCTCGAGCAGACCGGGCCGTGGCGTCGCAAGCACCGCGCGGCCGAGTACGGCGAGGACCCGGCGTTCCTCGAGACCATCTCCCCGATCCACCGGGCGGACCGCATCCGCACGCCGCTGCTCGTGATCCAGGGCGACCACGACACGCGCGTTCCGCCGAGCGAGTCGGAGCAGATCGTGGAGACCGTGCGCCGCAACGAGGGCGTGGTCGAGTACGTGCTGTTCGAGCGCGAAGGCCACGGCATCCAGCTGCTGCCGAACCGCCTGGAGATGGCGCGGCGCGTCGTCGCCTTCCTCGACCGGCACCTCGTGACGCGGCGCGCCGAGTAGCCACGGCGCCGCCTGACGAGGACGACGAGGACGACGAGGACGACGAAGGGAATGAGCCCATGGCGCGTGCGATGACGCCCGACGACCTCTACGCGATCGACTGGGTCGCGGACTGCGACATCTCGCCGGACGGCACGCGCGTGGCGTTCGTCGTGACGCGGCTCGACCGCGAGCGCGACGAGGTGCGGTCGTCGATCTGGGTCGTCCCCGCGGACGGCGGCGCGCCGCCGCGCGCGTTCACGACGGGCGCGCACGACGTCACACCGCGCTGGTCGCCGGACGGCCGGTGGCTCGCGTTCCAGCGTCGCGAGGGCGAAGGCCGCGCGCAGATCCACGTGATGGCGGCCGACGGCGGCGAGCCGCGTCGGCTCACCCGGCAGCCGCTCGGCGCGGCGGCGCCGGCGTGGTCGCCCGACGGCACGCGCATCGCCTTCGCCGGCCGCACGGGCGAGCCGCCGCCAGAATCCGCCCCCGCCCGGCAGCGACCGCCCGCAGCCGGCCCGCCCCTACCGCCGCATCGACACCGTGAAGTACCGCCTCAACGGCGAGGGGTTCACCTACGACCGCCGGCGCCACATCCACGTCGTCGACGTCGCGACCGGCGGCGTGCAGCGCCTGACCAACGGCGACTGGGACGACACCGCGCCGGCATGGTCGCCGAACGGCCGCACGATCGCGTTCCTCTCGGCGCGCCACCGCTCGCGCGAGGAGGACGGCAACAACCAGCTCTGGCTCGTGCCGGCGGCGGGCGGGCGGGCGCGGCTGCTCGCGGACGCGACGGGCGCCGGCGGCGCGCCGTCGTGGTCGCCCGACGGGCGGCGCATCGCGCAGACGTTCGCCGCGGAGCAGCCCGGGAACGCGACGCTGCGCGTCGTGACCGTCGCCAGCGGGCGCGCGACGCCGGTCGACGCCGCGTTCGACCGCCAGACGAACGCCGAGCGCGGGCCGTTCTGGCTCGACGGCCGCCGCCTCCTCGCGACCGCGAGCGACCGCGGCGCGGAGTCGCCGCTGATCGCGGAGCCGGGGAAGCCGACCCGCTGGGTCGGCGCCGGGCGCCACACCGCCGGCGCGCTTTCGGTCGCGGCCGACGGCCGCACCGCGGCGGTGGTGCTCGACTCCGTCACGGAGCCGCCGGAGGTGCACCGGCTCGACCTGCGGACCGGCGTCCTCACGCGCCTCGCACACCTCAACCGCGACTGGCGTCGCGAGGTCGGCACGCAGCGCGCGCAGCACTTCGTCGTGCGCTCGGCGCCCGGCGTCGAGATCGACACCTGGATCGTGAAGCCGCACGGCTTCCGCGCCGGCCGTCGTTACCCCGTGCTGCTGAGCGTGCATGGCGGGCCGTTCGGGCAGTACGGCCACGCCTTCTTCGACGAGTTCCAGGTCTACGCGGGCGCCGGCTACGGCGTCGTCTTCTGCAACCCGCGCGGCGGGTCCGGCCAGGACACCGCGTTCGCCCGCGCGATCGTGGGCGACATGGGCGGGCCGGACTACCACGACGTGATCGCCGCCTTCGAGGCGGCGCTCCGCCGCATGCCGTGGGCCGACGCGCGCCGGCTGGGCGTGCTCGGCGGGTCGTACGGCGGGTTCATGACGTCGTGGATCGTCGGGCACACGCAGCGCTTCGCCGCCGCCTGCAGCGAGCGCGCGGTCAACGACTGGTACGTCTTCCAGGGCACGAGCGACATCGGCGCGACGTTCGCGCAGCGCTACCTCGGCGAGCGCGCGACGACCTTCGACGACCGCGAGGCGCTCTTCCGCCAGTCGCCGTCGACGTACGTGCGCGAGATGCGCACGCCGCTGCTGATCCTGCACTCCGAGGACGACCTGCGCTGCCCGGTGTCGCAGGCGGAGGCGCTCTTCGTCCCGCTGCGCAAGCTCCGCCGCGACGTGGAATTCGTGCGCTTCCCCGACGAGAACCACGAGCTCTCGCGCGGCGGACGGCCGAGCCACCGGGTGGACCGGTTCAACGTGATCCTCGACTACTTCGGACGGAAGCTCGTGGTTCGACTGCGCTCACCACGAACGGCAAGAAAGCACCCCGGCACCGCTCGTGGTGAGCGCAGTCGCACCACCAGCCCGAATCCCGAGTAGATGACCACACCCCGCGACCCGCTCTCGTACTTCTGGTCGCCGCTGTGCGCGGTCGGCTCGCACGGGGAGCAGCCGAACGCGCAGATCTGCGTCTCGGTCTTCGGCGCGTCGATCGTGCCGGAGCGGCCGCGGCTGCTGGTCGGGCTGTGGAAGGAGAATCTCACGCACGATCTCGTGGCGGCCAGCGGGACGGTCGCGGTCACGCTGCTCGCGCGCGACCAAGCCGCGCTGCTCGACCCGCTCGGCCTGCGCAGCGGTCGTGACGGGGACAAGCTCGCGGGCCTCGAGCACCGGCTGAGCGAGGCAGGCGACCCGTACTTCCCCGGCGGCACGGGCTGGCTCGCGGGCGAGGTGATCGACGCGTTCGACTGGGGCGATGCGACGGGGTACCTCGTCGGCGTGCGATCGCGCGAGCGATTGTCCGCCCTCGAGCCGCTGACCTGGGCCGAGGCGCGCGGCGCGCTCCCGGCGTCGTTCCTTCAGCGCTGGGACGAGAAGAGCCGACGCGACCACGAGGCGGCCCGCCGGGTGATGCGCTGGCTGTAGTCTTCCGCCGGTCCCGTTCGTCCTGAGCGAAGTCGAAGGGCGGACAGAGCGAGCCGCCCGACATGCGTCACCGCGCGTCGGCCGCGCGCACCATCTCGCGCAGCCGCGCCCGCACGGCCGCGTTCTCCGCCTGCAGCGCGTCGCTGAGCGCGACCGGGTAGGGCGGCTCCGCCGGCGCGAGCGCGCGCAGCCGCGCCGGCAGGCGCGCGACCGCTGCCGCCGCGTGCTCGCGGATCGCGTCGAGCGGCGGCCGCGCGCCCGGCAGCACACGGCCGTCGCGCATCACCGGCCGCAGCAGCGGCTCGCCGTCGAGCGTCTCGTCCGCACAAGCGATCACGTCGCCGGCCGCCTCGCCGCCGTCGAACCGCCGGAACACCTGCTTGCGGCCGGGCAGCGTCTCCTTCGACTCGGAGAGCTTCACGCGGCCCTCGCCGCCGTAGGCAACGAGCTTGTAGACGGAGTCGAGCGTCGGCGCGTCGGCGGAGGTGTTGATGGTCGTCCCCACGGCGTACGACGCGATTGGCGCGCCGCCCGCCTCCAGCGCCGCGATCTTGTCCTCGTCGAGCCCGCCGCTGACCACGATGTCGACGTCCGCGAGCCCGCCGGCGTCGAGGATCGCCCGCGCGCTCCGCGCCAGCACGCCGAGGTCACCGGAGTCGAGCCGCACGGCGCGGACGCGGAAGTCCTCACCGGCGGCGCGCACCGCGCGCGCGAGCTGCACGACGCGCCGCACGCCCTCCTCGGTGTCGTACGTGTCCACGAGCAGAGTCGTGTCGGGGTACGCGCGCACGAACGCCCGGAACGCCGCGCGCTCGTCCTCGTGCGCCTGGATGTAGCTGTGCGCCATCGTCCCGGTGACAGGCAGGCCGTAGCGCCGGCCGCCCTCGACGTTCGACGTCGCGCGCACGCCCACGATCGACAGCGCGCGTGCCGCTTTGAGCGCCGCGTCGATGCCGTGGGTTCGCCGCGTGCCGAAGTCGATCACCGGCTTGCCGCCGGCGGCGAGCACGGACCGCACGCCCTTCGACGCGATCATCGTCTGCAGCGACACCTGGTTGAGCAGGTAGGTCTCGACGAGCTGCGCCTCGTCGATCGGGGCCTCGACCTCGAGCAAGGGCTCGTTGGCGAATACCGGCGTGCCCTCGGGCACGGCCCACACGTCGCCGGTGAAGCGGAAGGTCGCGAGCGAGTCGACGAAGTCGGCGGGGAACTCCGGGAGCGTGCGGAGGTAGTCGAGCGCGGCTGGGCCGAAGCGGAGAGACTCGAGGTACGCGAGCACGTCGTCGAGCCCGGCGGCGACGAGGAAGTTGCGACGCGGGTGGGCGCGCACGAACAGCGAGAACACCGCACGCTCGCGCATACCCTCCGCGCGGTAGGCGCGGAGCATCGTCAGCTCGTAGAGGTCGGTGAAGAGCGCGGGCTCCAGGCCGTCGGCGCCCGACCCGCTGTGGTCGCCGGTCACTCGACCGTCACCCGCGCCTCGACCAGCTGCTGGAAGGCGCGCTCGGTGTCACCGGGCCGCAGGTCGACGCCGCGCGTGAGGTCGCTCAGCACGCTGGTCCGGAATCCGAGGCTCAGCGCGTCGAGCGCGGTCTCCTTCACGCAGACGTCGGCCGCGAGCCCGCAGACCACGACGTGTACGACGCCGCGTGCGTGGAGCCGCGCCCGGAGCTCCGTGGCGGACTCGGCGCCGGTCACGGGGTCGCGGACGGTGAACGCGGAGTAGCCGTCCTCGCCGCCGACGCCCTTCTTCACGCGTTCGGCGCCGGCCGGGACGCGAAGCGCCGGGTGGAGCTCCGCGCCCCGCGTGTCGTGCACGCAGTGCGCCGGCCAGACGCCGCCGTCCTTCTGGAAGTGCGGCGTGGACTGCGGGTGCCAGTCCTGCGTGAACACGACGGTCGCCCCGGCGGCCGCGGCGCGCGACGTCTCGTCGTTCACGCCGACGATGATCTGCTCGCCGCCCCGGACGTAGAGGCTGCCGTCGGCGTCCGCGAAGTCGTTCTGCACGTCGACGACGATCAGCGCGGTGCGTGCGTCGTACGTCGCCACGGCGGCTCCTGTTCGCGGATGCGTGATTCGATCGGCTACATCTCCATCTTCTTCTGCCCGGAAAGGTAGCCCTGCGGATCCTCCTGGAACTCGGCCTTGCAGCCCGGACCGCAGAAGTAATACGTCGTGCCCTGGTACTCCGCGCTGCCGCCGGGCGGTTCCTTCTTGTTCACCTTCATCCCGCAGACCGGGTCGACGGCGCTGCCGCCGCCGAAGAGGTTGGTGAGCCAGCTGACCATGAGCCTGCTCCTCTCGAGCCGCGGGCGCGCCGGGCGCGAGCCCGCCGCCCCGAGTGTAGCGTCGGGATGAAGGGACCCGGAGGCATGCCGAGGCGGCCGTCAGCGACCGACGAGCTGCAGCAGCACCCCTCCCGCGGCCGACGGGTGCACGAAGACCTGCCCCTTCACGGGGTTGCCCTCGCCCGGGTCGCCGATCAGCCGCACCCCGCGCGAGCGCAGGTCGGCCACCGTGGCGTCGAGGTCGTCGACGCGCATGGCGACGAGGTGCACGCCCTCGCCGGAGCCGGCGATGCGGCGGCCGATGGGGCCCGTCTCGTTCGTGGGCGCGACGAGCTCGATCTGCGAGTGCTCGAAGTCGAAATACGCGTTCTTGAAGCCCGCACCCGGCGGCTCGCCGGTGCGGCTCACCTTCTGGCCGAAGATCGCCTCGTACTTCGCGATCCCCTGGTCGAGATCCTCGACCGCGATCACGACGTGATCGACCCCGCTGAACATGCGCGTCCTCCTCTGTCTGGATGCCCGACATGCCGTGTTCTTCGCGCCCTCCGCTGGCCGTTACTTCAGCGGCGAGAAGTCCGTCGGCGCCATCAGCCGGTTCTCGATGTGGTGAACGAGCGGCCCGTCGCGCTCGGACTCGGCGCGCACGCGCTGCCAGTCCGGGTCGGCTCCGAACTCGGCCCACGCGCGCTGGCGATGGCCCATGTCCTCGAACGCCAGCATGTACCAGAGTTCGTCGCTGCGGCCCCCGACCGAGTTCGTCCAGTAGCCGACGTTCTTGATGCCGTGCCGCTCGAAGAGCGCGGTGGTGTGGTCGCGGAACCGCGCGATCAGCGCACCAAGCTTGCCGGGGTGCGCGGTGTAGATGCGGAGCTCGTAGATCATGTCGCCCCCCTGCGAGCCGCCGGCATGCCGCGGCGGCTGGCTGCGTGAACTGGCCTGCGGTGCTACGCCGGCCGCGCGCCGGCCGCGTCGAGGCGGCGCTTCGCCTCGTCGTACAGGTCCGCCGGCAGCGGGCCCTTCGCCGCGGCGTCGAGGTTCTGCTGCAGGTGGTCCGGGTTCGCGGTCCCGACGATGGTCGTGCTCAGCTGCGGGTGCGACAGGGTGAACCGCAGCGTGAACTCCATGCGGCTCATGCCCTCCGTGAGGATCTCGTCGAGCTGCGCGCTCTGCCACACGTCCTGCGGCGCCGGGCCCTGCGCGCCGATCGGGCCGGCGCGCCACGCCTTGTCCTCGGACGGCGCGCCGCGCGCGACGCCGCCGCGGATCACCGTGCCGGCACCGGCTGCCGCGGCCTGCGCGATCAGCGCCTCGTGCTCGCGCTGCAGCGCCGAGTACGGGATCTGGAACTCGTCGAACACGCCCATCGCGATGTGGTCCGCGAGGTTCGGGATCGTCGACGACGAGCCGATGAACCGCACCTTGCCCTCGCGTTGCATGTCGAGCAGCGCCTGCAGCCCGCCGTGCTCCTCGAGCTGCTCCTTCGACGGGCTGCCGTGGAACTGGACGAGGTCGAGCCGGTCCGTCTTCATGCGCCGCAGGCTCTGCTCGACCGCGGCGCGGATGTTCTCGCGCGTGTAGACATGACGCGGCCCGTCGGGCGTCGGCTCGACGGCGACGAGGCAGCCGCACTTCGTGGCGAGGAAGTACTCGTCGCGGCGGTGCGAGACGAAGCGGCCGATCAACTCTTCGCTGTCGCCGTAGTCGGGCGAGGTGTCGACGAAGGTGATGCCGCCGTCGAGCACGGCGTTGAGGACACGTTCGGCCTGCTCGGGCGCGATCTCGCGGCCGCGCGGGGCGCCGCGTAGCTCCATCGCGCCGTAGCCGAGCGCGGTGACCTCGACGCCGGTGCGTCCGAGCGTGCGGGTCGGCAGGTCGGTCATGGGCTCTCCTCCGGTGCTGGTGGTGCGCGCCGCATGGTACGCCCGCCTCGTCGGCGGCGAGCGGAGGGCGTGTCGCGTGCCGACTTCGCGAGCAGCATCCGGTCGCCTCGCGCGTAGACTCGCGCGCGCATCGCCGGTCGTTCGGGTGACCGAGTCGGAGGGGCGACATGCCCTCCGCTCGCTAGGATCGCGCGGTGGACGACGCGACCGTCATGCTGTTCGACCTCGGCTCCACCGTGTGCCGCTTCGACCCGGCGCCGCGTCTCGCGGCACTCGCCGCCGACTGCGGCCTCAGCGCGGCGGAGGTGCACGCGCGCCTCTTCGCCACGGACCTCGTGCGCGACTTCGACCGCGGCGTGTTCACGACGGCCGAGTGGTATGCGCTCGTGCGCGATCGCCTCGGGCTGCGCATGGACGCCGCGCGCTTCGACGACCTCTACCTCGGCGTGCTGTCGGAGGACGCCGAAGTGCTCAGGCTGGTCGACGCGCTTCGCCCCCACCATCGGGTCGCGCTGCTCACCGACAACCCGCCGTCGCTGCTGGAGCAGCTCGCGGCGCGGCTGCCCGGCGTCGCGTCGCGGTTCGATCCGCTGCTGTTCTCGTGCGAGCTCCACGCGCTCAAGCCGTCGCGCGAGATCTTCGAGCGCGCGCTGGCGCGCCTCGACGCGCCGCCCGCGCGGGTCGTGTTCATCGACGACGTCGCCGCGAACGTCAACGCCGCGCGGGCGCTGGGGATGGACGCCATCCGGTTCACGGGCGCGCCGGCGCTGCACTCGGCGCTCGCCGCGCGGGGGCTGCTCTGACCTCGACCGAACGCGCGTCGAGCGGCGCCGGGCCACGGCCCTGAGCGCGTCGACCGGCGCCCCTCCTGCACCGGAGCCCGCATCGCCTGCTGCGCTGGCGGCGCAGACCGCGGCCGGTCCGGCGGCTCAAGCCGGGTGCATCAGCCGGTACCCGACGTTGGTGATGGTTTCGATCGCCGGCGGCTCACCGAGATTGCGTCGCAGCCAGCTGACGGTCGCGGTGCTTGCCGCGGCTGCGGCGGGCCAGGCGGGCCGAGCTGGCCGTCGGCACCCACGGCGCGGCGCCGTCCGCGTCGAAGCTCGCCGCCGAGGTGCAGTGGGCCGGCTGCACGCGGACCGATGGCGACCCCTCGTTCCCGGACCCCGACAGCCGGGCATGATCGACAGCGGGAAGTTCGACCCCGAGTGCGTCGGGTTCGCGGCCGCGAGCGCGGCCTGCAAGTCAGTGGAGCCGCCGGGAGCGGTGGCGGTCGTGCCCGGGCAACCCTGATGGCGGAAGACGAGCGGAGGGCTTGGCGCCCTCCGACTCTGCTCGCGGGCAATCGAGCGTTACGCACGCGAAGTCGGAGGGCGGCACGCCCTCCGCTCGCCGCAACCGCGTCAGTGCTGCACGGCCAGGCCGCCATCGACGTTGATCGACTGGCCGGTGATCCACGCGCCCTGCTCGCTGCAGAGGAAGACCGCCATGTTCGGCACGTCCTCGCCGGCGCTCGTGCGACGCAGCGGGATGTTCGCGACCATCTGCCGCCAGCGGTCGCTGTCGCGCGGGACGTCGTCGAGCCGGTTGTTGTCGATGAGCCCAGGGCAGATCGCGTTCACGCGCACGTTGTACTGGCCGACCTCGCGCGCCATCACCGCGGTCATCGCCTGGATCGCGGCCTTGCTCGACGCGTACGCGCCCGTGTTCGGCCCGAGCAGCTTCCCCGCGACCGACGAGATGTTCACGATCGCTCCGCCCACGCCCTGCTCGATCAGCCGCCGGCCGAACGCACGCGACATCAGCATCGTGCCGCGCACGTTCACACGGTGCACGAGGTCCCACGCGTCGATGGGCATATCGACCATCGGCACGCGATCGCGACCGCGCGCCGCGGCGGCGTTGTTGATCACGAAGTCGACGCGCCCGAACTCGCCGATCACGCGGTCGAGCAGCTGCTGCACCTCAGCCTCATCCGAGACGTCGCTCACCAGCGGCAGCGCGCGCCGACCGGCCGCGCGGATCTCGTCGGCGACCGACTCGATGTCGCGCCAGCCCGCCGCCTGCTCGTCGTCGGGGTAGCGGTCGGGCGAGCGGCCCGTCCCGGTGACGACGACGTCGCAGCCGGCGGCGGCGAACGCCTTCGCCAGCTCGCGACCGATGCTGCGCATGCGACCGGCGCCGGTCACGACGGCGACGCGGTCTTGCAGCCCCGTCAGCTCGGCCGTCATCGCGCGCCCTCCGGGTGCCCGTACACCATGATCGAGCGCCCGGTGATCTCGCCGCGCTCGAGCGCCGCCACGCCCTCGTTGATGGAGTCGAGGCCCGGGTAGACCTTCGTGATCATCTTGTCGAGCGGCAGCGCGCCCTGCTTGTACCACTCGACGTACTGCGGGAAGTCCTCGAGCGGGTGGCTCGAGCCGCCGAGCGAGCCGACCAGCGAGCGCTCGCCCATCGGGAACAGCCGTGGGTGCAGCGTCACCGGTCCCTGCGGGATGCCCACCGACACCGCCGTGCCGCCGCGCCGCGCGCCGAGGATGCCGGGCCGCAGGCACTCCAGGCACTGGTTGATCACCGACTCCATGCCGATCGCGTCGAACGCGTAGTCGACGCCGCCGCCGGTGAGCTCGCGAATCGCCTCCACGGGGTCGCTCGTGCGGCCGTTGACCGCGTCGGTCGCGCCGAACTCCTTCGACCACGCGAGCTTCGCGTCGTCGAGGTCGACCGCGATCACGCGCGCGGCGCCGGCGATCTTCGCTCCGGCGATCACGTTAATGCCGACGCCGCCGACGCCGAAGACCGCGACGGTCTCGCCCGGCTGCACCTTCGCCGTCCCCATCACCGCGCCGACGCCGGTGACGGTCGCGCAGCCGATGATCGCCGTGACGTCGGTCGGGACCGCGGGGTCGAGCGGCAGCACGAGCTGCTCGTGGGTGAGGACGTGCTCGGCCCAGGTGTAGACGCCCGCGTCGTGCTCGGCGCCGCGGAACGTGAACTTCGAGCGCGCGAGGCGCGCGGTCTCCGGCGTCACGTCGCGCGGCACCCACGTCACCATGACGCGGTCGCCCTCGCGGACGTGCGTGACCTGGCGTCCGGCGGCGACGACGACGCCGGTGGCCTCGTGGCCGAGCAGCGCGGGCGTGGCCTGATCCGGGTTGTGCAGCTGGTGCAGCTGCGAGTGGCAGATCCCCGAGGCGTAGAGCTGGACGAGCACCTCGAGGGGCCCCGGGTCCGGGAGCGTGACGGCCTCGACGGCCAGTGGTTTCCCGTGCTCGACGAGGACGGCAGCGCGCGTCTCCATGTGGCTTCCTCCGGTGCGATGGCAGGCGTGATGGCGCGCGCGAGCGTCGGCCGTGCGGGCGAGCGCGTCAAGCGGACGGCGCATGTCCGCCGGCGCGGCGGGCGTCCGATCGGACGCGCATACTGCCGGCGGAGGTGCGTCATGCCGGATCCCACCCCGCCGGGTGTCGAGCTGCGAACGGTCGAGGCGAACGGGCTGCGCATGCGCGTCGCCGAGGCCGGGCGCGGGCCCGCCGTCTTGCTGCTTCACGGCTTCCCCGAGTCCTGGTACTCGTGGCGCCACCAGCTTCCGGCGCTGGCCACCGCCGGCTTCCGCACCGTCGCGCCGGACCTGCGGGGCTACGGCGGGACCGACGCCCCGAGCGACGTCGACGACTACGACATCGCGCACCTCGCGGCGGACGCCACGGGCCTGCTCGACGCGCTGGGCGAGGCCACCGCCGTCGTCGTCGGTCACGACTGGGGCGCGATCATCGCCTGGCAGCTCGCGCTGCTGCGGCCGGACCGCTTCCGGGCCGTCGCGGCGCTCAGCGTGCCGTACACCGGGCGCGCACCGCTCGCGCCGCTGTCCGCGATGCGCCGTCGCTTCGGCGACCGCTTCTTCTACATCCTCTACTTCCAGCAGCCGGGCGTCGCCGAGTCCGAGTTCGACGCCGATCCGGAGACGTTCCTGCGCCGCCTCTACACGTCGCCGGGCGCGCCCATCGCCGCGCCGCCGTCGATCACCGACACGGCGATGAGCGCGGGCGGATGGATCGGCCGTCTGCCCGAACCCGCCGGGCTCCCCGCCTGGCTGGAGCGCGCCGACCTCGACTACTACGTCGAGCAGTTCCGCCACTCGGGCTTCCGCGGCCCGGTGAATTACTACCGGAACTTCGACCGCAACTGGCAGCTCACCCCGCAGCTCGCCGGCGTGCCGGTCTCGCAGCCGGCGCTCTTCGTCGCCGGCGCGCTCGACCCGGTGATCGTGCGCGGCGGGATCATGGGCGCCGGCGACGACCTCGAGGAGCGCGTGCGCGAGGCGGTGCCGGACCTGCGGCGGTTCGTGCTGCTACCGGGCGCCGGGCACTGGATCCAGCAGGATCGGCCCGATGCGGTCAACGCCGAGCTCGTGGAGTTCCTGCGCAGCGTGAGTTGAGGGCTGCCTCGCCTACGCGAGGCGCAGGTCCTGCTCCAGCCGCCCGATCGCCTGGTCGAGCGCGTCGACCAGGTTGTCGACCTCCTCGCGGTTGATCACGAGCGGCGGCGCCACCGCGATGCTCGCCCCGGCACGCGAGAGGATCCCCTGCTCGCGCAGCAGCTCCGGCATGCGCGTCGCCACGTCGTCCTCCGCGCGGAAATCCTCGCCCGCCGCCGGGTCGCGCTTCATCTCGACCGTGTGCATCAGCCCGATGCCGCGCGTGTCCGACACCACTCGGTGCCGCGCGCGCAGTTCCGCGAGCTGCGTCGCGAGGTGCTCGCCCACGGCGCGTGCGTTCTCGACGAGCCGCTCGCGCTCGATGATCTCGATGTTCGCGAGCGCCACGGCGCACGACACCGGGTGCGCGCCCCACGTGATCCCGCCCGACAGCGCGTCGCCCTTCTCGCCGACGAACGCGTCCGCGATGCGCTGCGACGCGAGCGTCGCCGCGATCGGCGCGTAGCCCGACGAGATCCCCTTCGCGACCGTCATGATGTCGGGCTCGACGTCGAAGTGCTGGATGCCGAACCACTCGCCGGTGCGGCCGAAGCCGTCGATCACCTCGTCCGCGATCAGCACGATGTCGTGCCGGTCGCAGATGTCGCGCAGCGTGCGCCAGTACTCGGGCGGTGGGACGTAGCAGCCGTTCGACGTCGAGATCGGCTCGGCGATGATCGCGGCGACCGTCGCCGGGTCCTGGAACTTCACCTCGTCCTCGATGTGCCGCGCGCAGAAGACATCGCACTCCGGGTACGTCTTCTCGAACGGGCAGCGTGCGCAGTTCACGTTCTCGACGTGGAACACACCGGGCATCAGCGGCTCGAACGGCTTCTTGTTGACATACGTCGAGCCGTTCAGCGACATCGCCATCGCGGTGATGCCGTGGTACGAGCCCTGGCGCGCGATCACCTTCTGCTTGCGCTGCGCGCCGCGGTTGTAGTGGTACTGCTTCGCCATGCGCACCGCGCTCTCGACGGCCTCCGAGCCGGAGTTCACGAAGTAGGCCTTCTGGATGCTCGGCGGCGTGATCTGCGCGAGCTTCGTCGCGAGATCGATGGCCGGCTCGGTCGCGTAGGCGAACGCGTTGGCGTACGGGAGCGCCTCCATCTGGCGCTTCGCGACCTCGCCCAGCTCGCTGCGGCCGTGGCCGACGGCGACGACCCAGAGTCCGGACATCGCGTCGATGTAGCGGCGGCCCTTGCTGTCCTCGACGTAGATGCCGTCGCCGCGCGTGATCACGACGAGGCCGTCCTCGCGCGCGAGCTCGTTGTACTGCTGCGTGTGCACCCAGAGGTGATCGAGACCACGCTGCAGGTACTCGCCGACTCGGTCGCTCGTCTGCGTCATGGGTTCGCTCCCCCCGTCGATCGCCGTCGTGCGGGCATGCTACACGCCGTGCTCGCACACCTGTTGGATGCGCGCGCGTAATGCCTTGACACCCTCAGAGGCACCGCAGAGCATTCGCCGCACTCACGCCGCCGGTCACCGCGAGGGGGCACTACCGTGAAGTTCGGGCTGTTCTACGAGCTCCAGCTCCCCAAGCCGTACGACCGTGACCAGTGGGACCCCGAAGCCGAGCAGCGCATCTACCACGAGATGCTCGACCAGGTGGAGCTCGCCGACTCGCTGGGATTTGATTATGTCTTCGAAGTGGAGCACCACTTCCTCGAGGAATACTCGCACTCCTCGACGCCCGAGCTGATGATGGCCGCCCTCTCGCAGCGCACGAAGAACATTCGCCTGGGGCACGGCATCGTGCTCACGCCGCCCGCATACAACCACCCCGCACGCGTTGCCGAGCGGATCTCCGCGCTCGACATCCTCTCGAACGGTCGCGTGGAGTTCGGGTCCGGCGAGTCGTCGTCGGACATGGAGCTGGGCGGCTTCGGCGTCGACCGCGGTCTGAAGAAGGCGATGTGGGAAGAGGCGACGCGCGAGATCACCAACATGATGACGCAGGTTCCCTACCAGGGCTTCGAGGGCGAGTTCTTCTCGATGCCTCCGCGGAACGTCGTGCCGAAGCCGGTGCAGAAGCCGCACCCGCCGCTCTGGGTCGCCGCCTCGCGACGCGAGACCACGATGGTCGCCGCGCGGCTCGGGATGGCGTCGCTCGGCTTCGGCTTCGAGACGCCGGAGGAGCTGGGCGACCGGACGCAGGAGTACTACCGGCTGATCCGCGAGGAGTGCATGCCGATCGGGCACGCGATCAACCCCGGCCTGGCGGTGCTGAACACCTTCATGATGGGGCCGACCGACGAGGAGGCGATCAAGCGCAGCGCGGGCGGCCCCGGGTTCTTCTCGTACTCGCTGGGCTACTACTACAACCCGACGACGGGCGGAAAGCACCAGCCGGGCCGCACCAACCTCTACCGCGGCTACCGGGACAGCTCGTCCGAGGGCGAGGCGCAGGTGCAGGTGCAGCGCCGCGGCTTCCTCACCGAGACGGAGCTGCGCGCGGAGGAGCCCGAGGACGAGGTGCGCCGCGCGCTCTACCGCGCCGCCCGCAGCGGCAACGCGATCGGCACGTCGCAGCGGCTGCGCGCGACGTTGAAGCAGTACGAAGACCAGCACCTCGACGTGATGATCTTCGTCGCGCAGGCCGGCGACCGGAAGCACGAGCACATCATGGAGTCGATTGAGACGTTCGGCCGCGAGGTCCTGCCGGAGTTCAAGGAGCGCCACGAGAAGGTGCACCGGCCGTGGCGGGACGAGCAGCTCCATGGGATCGAGTTCCCCGTGAACTCGTCGATCTAGCCAGCGCGGCGCACCTTCGAGCGGAGTCCCGGCATGGCGAAGCCCGAGCAGGTCACCGACTCTGAACTGCGGGCGCTCATCGAGTCCGCGCACGACATGATGCGCAAGGGCAACGCGACCGACGCGGTGAAGACGCTGACGTCGGCGTACCTGAAGCTGCTGACGATGAAGCCCGAGTTGCTCGACGAGACGATTGAGCCGCGGCCGGGCCGTAAGATGCCGGCCGTCATGCGCTGGCCGGCACTCGGCGCCAACCTCACCCTCGACTCGGTGTTGAGGAAGCAGCCCGAGATCGAGTTCATCCGCGACCGCTTCTCGGTGAGCGAGGCGATCACCTACTACGAGTACACGCTCGAGAGCGCGATCCACGCGGGCGCCTGACCGGCGCCGGCCCAGCCTCGTGGCAAGCGGCGGCATCCTGCCGCCGGCAGTATCGGCGGCATCCTGCCGCCGCTTGCCGGGACCGCGCTGGGACGCGATGCCCGCGGTCCGGGTGCGACTGCCTCGCCCCCGGTCGCTTACCATCCCCATCACGACGGCGATAGGAGGCAGCGATGGGCGTCCTCTCCGACTACCTCGACGACCACCCCGCGGTGCGCAACCCGCCCTACCGCCCGCTCGCCACGATCGACGACGCGGAGCGCGCGCGGCTCGATGAGCGCATCGGCGGCCCGGACCACTACGCGTCCGACGTCCTCCAGCGCCTCGTGCTGCAGGACCCCGACGACCTCGAGTACCGGCGCGCGCTCGTCTCCTCGATCGTGAGCGCCGAGTACGCCGGCATCGACGCCTTCGGCCGCAACGTGGCGCGCTGGGAGGACCAGCCGCTGCCCGACGGCCTGCTGCTCGCGATGGTGCGCCAGACGTGGGACGAGGTGCGGCACGCGCGCCTCGGCACCGAGCTGCTCGAGAGCTACGGCGGCGTCCTGGGCGAATACCCGGACACCCTCGCCGGTGCCAGCCAGGCGCAACAGCAGACGCAGGAGGAGGCGATCGCGGCGCGCGTGCGGGCGCTGAACCCTGTCATGATCCTGTCGTCCGTGAACGTCGGAATCGAGGGCGCCGCGCTGCGCCTGTTCTCGGGCGTCAGCCGCCTCGGCGCGAGGATCGACGACCACCTGATGGAGCACGTCTACGACTACAACTGGGCCGACGAGGTCGTGCACGTGTCGATCGGCGACTGGTTCCTCAAGCGCATCGCCGACGAGCATCCGCAGGCGGAGCGCGCGGCGCTGCGCGCGCAGGCGATGACCGAGGCCGGCCGCGAGAACCAGCGGCGCAACGTTGCGCCGCAGGTGCGCGAGGAGGTGATGGACTTCCTCCAGAACGAAACCGACCGCGCGACGTCGGTGCTGGTCGGCCCGCTGTCCGACTCCGCCGACGCAGATGCGCTGCCGGCGCGACCGCTGAGCGCGCAGGAGCGGCAGTCGCTCACCGGCGGCTACGAGCCCGGCGCCTGATGACCTACGTGATCGACCCCACGCCCTGCATCAACTGCGGGCTCTGCCGGCTCGCGTGCCCGACGGGCACGGTGCACTACTTCTCGACCGGGCGCCGCCGACACGTGATCGACGCCGAGTGGTGCATCGACTGCGGGATCTGCGCGCAGGTGTGCCCGATCGACTGCATCTCCTCGCACCCCGAGACCGTTCCGGCGCCGGCGCAGCTCGAACGCGCGAAGCAGCGCGCCCGCGACTTCGCACGGTCCGGCCGGCTGGTCACGGCCGAGCTCGACGCGGACGCGCGCCGCGTGATCGAACGTCGCCTCGCTCTGCTTGCTCCAGACGCTCCGCGGAGGGCGCTGCGGTGAAGGGGCTGCCACGATGACGGAGTACGCGATCGACACGCGGCGCATCGGCGGAGCGTTCGGTGTCGAGGAGAATGCGCGCCGCATCACCCACTACCGCTACGCCGAGCGGCTCTGCATGGTCACCGGCGCCGGCTGGGCGCCGACCTGCCCCACGATCAAGGTGAAGTGGGGCCTCTCCGAGCGCGCGTACCACGACTCGCAGCATTACGTGTGGCTCGGCCAGCGCCTGCCCGAGCTGCGGGTGCTCGACGGCGCCCACCACGACGAGCCGCCAACCCTGCGCGGGTCCGACAAAGCCGAGCCGCCGAACGAGGCGTTCGTCCGCTTCGCGGGCGCGCTGCAGGCGCAGGGCGACGAGCTGCTGCGCGTCGTCGGCCTCTACCGCGTGCTGAAGACGCACCTCGCCGTGAACTACCGCTACCACCGCGCCGCGACCGATCCGGTCTGCGACGGCCCCACTGCGCGCCTGCTCGACCTCATTCTCCTCGAGAAGGAGGAGCACCTGCGCTGGGGCCAGGCGATCTACGAGGAGCTGGCGAATACGCCGGAGCGCCGCCGCGCCGCGATCGAGTGGCAGCTCGAGCTCGAGGACCTGCTCGTGCGCGCCGGCGGCGTTGCCGGCGCCGACCGCCCCGAGCAGGGCAATCACATCCGTTGACAGCGGCCGCCACGACACCTAGAACGCCATCAACGCGCGCGGCGACGAGCGTGCCTCGCGACAGCACCGCGGACCGGCCGGCATCCGTGCGACCGGCCGGTCCGCTCCTCTCACCGCTACGCGTACGCATCGAGCATCAGCACCAGGCACTTCACGCTGCCGCCGGCCTTGATGAACTCATCGGTCGGGCTCGTCACCGCGCGCAGCCCGCGTTCCGCCAGCGCGCGCTCGGTCTCCTGACAGCCGCTGTTCAGCACCACCGCCCCGTCGACCACCAGCGCGTTGCAGGCGAAGCGCAGCGCCTCCGGCTCCGGTACGGCCACGAGGTCGTCGAACGACGCCTCGAGCAGCGCGCGGGATGCCGGCGCGAACGCCGGCGGGAAGTACAGGGCGCGGCGCTCCCCGAGCGGACAGAAGCACGTATCGAGGTGATAGAAGCGCGGGTCCACGAGCTCGAGCCGCTCGACCGCCACGTCGAGCAGCATCTCGAGATGGTCGTACGCGCCCTCCTCCGAGCGGAAGCGGTAGCCGCCGAAGAGCCGTCCGTCGGCCGGCAGCGCGTCACCCTCGCCCTCCCAGTAGTGCGGGGGGTGCAGCGGAGCGACGTCGTACCCGCGCGCCGCGAACCACTCGACGAAGTGCAGCTGCTCTGGCTCGCGCTCGGGATAGCGGAAGTTCGACGGCACGAACGTCCGCCCCTGCACGAGGCCGGCGTTCGCGGTGAAGGTCATGTCCGGCACGTCGGGCCGCTGCTCGACGCACTCCACGCGGACGCCGAGCGCCTCCAGCGTGTGCCGCAGCCCGCGCCACTGCGCGAGCGCCCGCGGGCCGTCGACGGCGTTCGCCCGTCGCATCCACGGGTTGATCTCGTAGGCGATGCGGTAGTGGACCGGCTCGCACATCAGGACGTGGCGGCTCACGCGCCCTCCCCGCCTCGCACGGTCAGGAGTGGCTCCGAGTGTATCGGGCGGGCGCGGCGGCACAGGGAGAAGCGAAGGGAGAAGCAAGGAGAACGGACTGGAGCCCGCCGGTGGCGGACCGGCGGGCTCCAGGGGTTGGAGGCCGGGTCGGGTGGTCTGCCTCCATGCGGACGGAGAATACGGACGGGACCGTTGCAGCCGTGATCGCCGGAGGCGCCGCCGCGTAACGGCTTCGTTGCATTCGGCGCCGGTGGCGCAGCACGGACGGCGGGCACCGGCGGATCCGCGAGCGCGGAAGAGCTAGACGATGACCCGGCGGCGCATCAGGCGCAGAGCGAGCCAGAACAGCGGGAACGCGACGACGACGAGCCAGGCCAGGTGTCCGAGCGCGCTCCATCCCACGTTGCCGGTGATCAGCTGCCGATTCAGCTCGACTGCGTGGTAGAGCGGCGTGAACCAGGCCGCCACCACCGCCCAGCGGGGCAGGCCGTCCAGCGGAAAGAAGCCACCGCTGAACCAGAACATCGGCAGGATGAACAGGCTGAAGAAGTACGTCAGCTGGCTGACCGAGTGCGCCTGGCTGACGTACGCCTGGCCGGCGCTGGCGAAGATGATCCCCGCGCCGAAGGCGAGCGGGATCGTGAAGATGACGAGCGGCGACGACACCAGGTGATAGACCGGTGTCAACGCCAGCATCACCAGGAGGATCAGCGCCGCGTTGATCGTCCCTCGCGACGCCGCCCACAGCACCTCGCCCGCCGTGATCTCCTCGGGGCGGGTCGGCGTCGCAAGGATCGCCTGGTACGTCCCGTGCCGGTCGAGCCGGAAGTACGCCCCCCAGAGCGCCTCGAACACCGCGGCGAACATTGCGAACATCGCCATCACGCCCGGGCCGAGGAACTGGATGTAGTCGGTATTACCGCCGAGCTGCACGTAGGTGCCCAGCCCCAGCCCGAGAGCCAGGAACATGATGATCGGTTCCATCACCGGCGGGACCAGCTCGGCCTTCCACAGCTGGAAGAAGACGTCGCGGTTGCGCTGCCAGACGCGCAGCGAATGGCGCCCCGGCAGCGCGACGCCGAGCAGCGGGATCACGCCCCACTCCGCCGGGGCAAGCGCCCCCGTGTGCGCCGCCTCGCCGATCTCCGGTGTCATCGTGCGTTCCGTCATTCGACCAGCGCCCGTCCCGTCAGCGTGAGGAAGACGTCCTCGAGGTTCGACCGCCGGAAGTGCACGCGGTACGGATCGCCCACCATCTGCTCGAGGTGGTGCGCGTGCTCGTCGGTCGCGCCGAACGCGTAGATCACGTCCTCGATCTCCTCGATGCGGCCGCGACCCGCGACGGCCGGCTCCAGGTAGGCGACGACGGCGTCGCGCTGCGCCGGCGTCGGGTGGACCTCGAGCACGTCCTTGCCCGCGTACTGGTCGATCAGCTGCCGCGGCGAGCCCTCGGCGAGGCAGCGGCCGTGGTCCATGATCATGAGCCGGTCGCAGAGGTGCTCGGCCTCGTCCATGTAGTGCGTCGTCAGCAGGATCGTGACGCCGCGCTCGCGGAGCAGCCGCACCTTGCGCCACACCAGGTGCCGCGCCTGCGGGTCGAGGCCCGTCGTCGGTTCGTCGAGGATCAGCACGCGCGGCTCGTTCAAGAGCGCCCGCGCGATCACGAGCCGGCGCTTCATGCCGCCCGACAGGTCGTCGATCTGCGCGTGGGCGCGGTCGGCGAGCTGCATCAACTCGAGGCCCTCCGCGATGCGCTGCTCCGCGAGCCGTCGCGGGACGTCGTAATAGCGCGCGTAGACCTCGAGGTTCTTGCGCACGGTGAGGTCCTCGTCGAGGTTGTCGTCCTGCGGAACCACGCCCAGCCGGCGCTTGATCTCGCGGTCGTGGTAGCGCACGTCGAGACCGTCGACCGACAGCACGCCGCTCGTGATCGGCATCACGCACGAGATCATGCGAATCGTCGTCGTCTTGCCTGCGCCGTTCGGGCCGAGCATGCCGAAGACGGCGCCTTCTTCGATGTCGAAGTCGATTCCGTCGACGGCCCTGAGGTCGCCGAAGGCACGCACGAGCCGGCGGCCCTGCACGATCGCGGACATGCGACTCCACCCATCGGCGCCGGCGCGGGCCGGCGTCATGCGCTGCGCTCACCGAGTGGCGGCGGGCATCGAGCATCGCACACTCACCGGTGGCCCGGTACCACGCCTGCCGTAGGATCCGCCGGAAGGGGGGCCGGCGTGCGCTACATCGTCTATGGCGCGGGTGCGATCGGCGGCGGCATCGGCGGGCGGCTGTTCGCCGCCGGCCGCGACGTCGTGCTGATCGCCCGCGGGGCGCACCTCAAGCGGCTGCGCTCCGATGGCCTCACCCTGCGCGCGCCCGACGGCGACACCACGCTCCCCGTCCCGGCGGTGGGCCACCCCTCCGAGATCGCGTTCGCACATGACGACGTCGTGCTGCTCGCGATGAAGTCGCAGGACACGGCGGCAGCGCTGGCGGCGCTGCGAGCGGCGGCGGGCAACGGCGTGCCGGTCGTGTGCGCGCAGAACGGCGTCGACAACGAGCGCATGACCGCGCGCCTCTTCTGGCGGGTCTACGCGATGGTCGTCTACATGCCGGCGACGTTCCTCGAGCCGGGCGTGGTCGTCCTGCACGGCTCGCGCGTGCCCGGGCTGCTCGACCTCGGCCGTTTCCCCTCGGGGATCGACGCCATCGCCGAGCACGTGTGCGCCGACCTGCAGGCGGCGGGCTTCGTCAGCCGGCCCGACCCGGCGGTGATGCGGCTGAAGTACGGGAAGCTGCTGCAGAACCTCGGCAACGCGGTCAACGCGCTGTGCCCGCCCGGAGAGGCGACGAGTGAGCTGATGCGTCGCGTGCGCGGGGAGGCGCTCGCGTGCTTCGAGGCGGCCGGTATCGCCTGCGCGTCGCACGAGGAGATGCGCGCACTTGCGCGCGAGGTCCCGGTCGGCGAGGTGGAGGGCGCGCCGCGCGGTGGCAGCTCCACGTGGCAGAGCCTCGCGCGCGCGACCGGCAGCGTGGAGGCCGACTACCTGAACGGCGAGATCGCGCTGCTCGGGATGCTCCATGGCGTGGTGACGCCCATCAACCGCACCATCTCGCGGGTCGCGGAGACCGTGGCGCGCGAGGGCGGCGCGCCCGGCAGCGTGTCGCCCGACGAGATCCTGGCGGCGGCGGTGATGGACCCATCGCGCCACGGCTAGCCGCGGCCCCGCGTGCACCGCGCATTTCCCGGAGGTGACGCCCCCTGCTAGCATGACGAGGCGCTCGCGAACCACGGTGGAGGAGACGCTCATGCCCGGTGGCTGCCCGGTCTACATCTGGGGTCCGGCCCTCATCGCCGCCGCGCCGTTCTCGCGGACGGTGCGCGACAAGGCACGGATCTTCAAGGAGGACATCCTCGGCATCGGCCGCTCGGAGCCGGCCGCGGAAGACACGGACGAGCAGCCGGACGAGCCGAAGCGCTGGGCGCCCGTGAACCCGCACCCGCAGGCAGCGGACCCCGCCGCCGAGTAGACGGCCCACCCGGCGCGCGCCCTCCGGCCCCGCGTGGCGCGAGGCCGCGCGGCCCTTCCCGACAGGAGCCCGCTTGGCGGACGCGGTGTTCCGACGCGACGGCGACCGGTTCATCCCGACCCGCCACGCCGCCAGCCCATGGGGATCCGAGGTCCTGCACGGCGGTCCCCCGAGTGGCCTGCTCGCGCGCGCCATCGAGCAGGCCGTCTCCGCGCCTGAGCTGCAGGTCGTCCGACTCACCATCGACCTCTTTCGTGCCGTCCCGCTCGCGCCGCTCGAGCTCCACGCGGAGCCGATCCGCGCCGGGCGGCGCATCGTCGCGATGCGCGCCTCGCTGCTCGCCGACGGCGTCGAGGTGGCCCGCGCGCACGCGCTGATCCTGCGACGGCTGGAGCCGCCGGGTGCGCACCCGGCGGTCCCACCGCGGCCGCGCGGCCCGGACGGCATCGAGACGACCTCGCTGATGGGCGGTCGCCTCGGCGGCGCACCGCCGCCGAACATGCGGACGGGCTTCCACACGCTGGTCGAGACCCGCTGGGTCAGCGGGCGCGGGGACGAGGCGCCGCCGACCGTGTGGTTCCGCGTGCCGCTGCCGCTCGTCGAGGGCGAGCCCCTCACCCCGCTCCAGCGCGCCGCCGCCGTGTCGGACTTCGGCAACGCGCTCGCGAACGTGAACGTGAACGGCGGCGGGCGCTCGATGATCAACACCGACATCACGCTCTACCTGCTCCACCCGCCCGTCGGCGAGTGGATTTGCCTGCAGGTCGACTCGAGCCTCGAGGACGGCGGCATCGGCGTCGTCGAGCTCTCGCAGTTCGACGCGCGTGGCCGCTACGGCCGCTCGGTGCAGGCCCGCCTCGCCAACGCCCGATAGCGCCATCGACCACGGGAGCGCGGGGCGTACCTCCGGTGCTCGATCCGATGGTCGTCCCCGCTCGTCAGCCGGCAGCCGTTCGGACCGGACCCTTGCCGGCCCCGCTCGAGCCCGGTGCGTGTGCCCGCGCTCGCCCTCACCCGTGCCCCCGCGCACTCCCCTGCGGTACCGTGGCCCGCATGACGCACCCGCCCCCGGGCCGCAACCGGCTCGCGCTCGAGACCAGCCCCTACCTCCGCCAGCACGCCGACAACCCGGTCGACTGGTACCCGTGGGGCGAGGAGGCGTTCGCGCGCGCCCGCGACGAGCACAAGCCCATCCTCCTCTCCGTCGGCTACTCGACCTGCCACTGGTGCCACGTGATGGCGCACGAGTCGTTCGAGAACCCCGAGATCGCCGCCCTCATGAACGAGGCGTTCGTCGCGATCAAGGTCGACCGCGAGGAGCGGCCCGACATCGACTCCGTCTACATGACGTTCACGCAGGCGGTGACCGGCCAGGGCGGCTGGCCGATGACGGTCTTCCTCACCCCCGACGGCCGCCCGTTCTTTGCCGGCACCTACTTCCCGCCCGACGACGCGTTCGGGCGGCCCGGCTTTCGTCGCGTGCTCACCGGCATCGCCGCCGCGTGGCGCGAGGACCCGGACCGCCTGCGCGGCTCCGCCGCCGACCTCACGGAGCGCCTGCGCGAGGCGCTCTCGCGACAGGTCGCGCACGACGGCGCCGGGGCCGTCACGCCCGAGACCGTCGACCGCGCCGTCGAGCGCCTGCGCGGCAGCTTCGACCTCGAATGGGGCGGCTTCGGCAGCGCCCCGAAGTTCCCATCGCCCGGCACGCTCGAGTTCCTGCTCGCGCACGACGCCCGCGCCGACGCGGATCCGCGCGCACCGACCGCGCGCGAGATGGTGCTCGCGACGCTGCGGCGCATGGCGGCCGGCGGCATGTACGACCAGCTCGGCGGCGGCTTCTCGCGCTACAGCGTCGACCGGCGCTGGCTGGTCCCGCACTTCGAGAAGATGCTCTACGACAACGCGCAGCTCGCCCGCGTCTACCTCCACGCCCACCAGGTGACCGGCGACCCGTTCTTCGCGCGCATCGCGCGCGAGACGCTCGACTACCTCGCGCGCGAGATGCTCGCCGACGACGGCGGCTTCTAGTCGGCGCAGGACGCCGACAGCGAGGGCATCGAGGGCAAGTTCTTCGTCTGGACGACCGACGAGATCGAAGCGGTGCTCGGCGACGACGCCGGGCTCTTCGACGCCGTCTTCGGCGTCACCGACGCCGGCAACTTCGAGGACCCGCACCACCCCGAGCTCGGGCGCCGCAACGTGCTCAGCCGCCCGCGACCGCTCGCCGCCATCGCCGGCGAGTGGCGCATGCCGGTCGAGGAGCTCGAGGCGAAGGTCGCGGAGCTGCGCGAGCGCATGCGCGTCGCGCGGGAGGCGCGCGTCCATCCCGGCCTCGACGACAAGGTGCTGACGTCGTGGAACGGGCTCGCGCTCGCGGCGTTCGCGGAGGCCGGTCGCGTGCTCGGCGACGAGCGCTACCGCGCGATCGCCGAGCGCAACGCCGCGTTCGTGCGCGACCGCATGTGGCGCGGCGGCCGCCTCCGCCACGCGTACACGCAGGGAGAGGCGCGCATCGACGGCCTGCTCGAGGACTACGCCTACTACGGGCTCGGGCTGGTCGAACTGTTCCGCGCGACCGGCGACCTCGCGCAGCTGCACTGGGCGCGCGAGCTCTTCGATGCGGCCGTCGCGCGCTTCCACGACGACGCGGGCGGCGGCTTCTTCGAGTCGCCGGCCGACGGCGAGTCGCTGATCCTGCGGCAGAAGCCGCTGTTCGACGCCGCGACGCCGAGCGGCAACGGGGCGATGGCGCTGCTCGGCTGGTGGCTCGGCCGCACGCTCGACGAGCCGCAGCGCGAGCGGTTCGTCACGGAGGCGGCCGCGCTCGCCGGCGAGGCGCTCGGGGAGGCCGCGAGCGGCTTCGGCAGCGTGCTGCAGGCGATCGAGCTGGCGCTGTCGCCGCGGCGCGAGATCGCGATCGTCGGCGCGCCGGCGGCGCGCGCTCCGTTCGAGCGCGTGGTCGCAGGCCGCTACCTCCCCTCCGCGGTGCTGGCGCCTGCGGACGCCGCCGAGGGGCTGCCGCTGCTCGCGGGGCGCGCGCCGGCGGACCCCGGCGCCGCCGTCGCCTACGTGTGCGCCGAGATGGTGTGCGACCTGCCGGCCCGCTCGCCCGACGAGCTCGCCGCGCAGCTGGCCGGCTAGCACCGCCCGTGGACGACGCCCCCGATCCCTCGCGCGCGCCGCCGGTCCCGCAGGCACCCGAACCCGAACTCGAACCGGCGCCGGTGCTCGCCGGCGAGACAAACCCGCCGGCGCTACGCCCCTGGTCCGCGTTCGAGTTCGTCGACTACCGGCTGCTCTGGCTCGGCTCGCTCGCGTCGATCGTCGGCGTGCAGCTGCGGTTGCTGGTCACGGCCGTGTTCATCTTCGAGGCGACGGGCTCGGCGGTGCAGCTCGGCCTGATCGGCGCCGTGCAGCTCGTGGTGCAGGTGCCGGCGCTGCTGTTCGGCGGCACGCTCGCCGATCACGCGGACCGCAAGCGGCTGATGGCCGGCACCGAGGCGGTCTCGGCCGCTCTGATTGCGGCGGCCGCAGTGCTCGCCGTCGCCGGCCGGCTCGCGCCGTGGCACGTCTACCTCGTGATCGCGGTGACCAGCGTGAGCGGCGTGTTCGGCTCGCCGGCGCGCTCGGCGCTCACCCGCACGGTCGTCCCGCGCACGCACCTCATGCACGCGGTCACCACCAACACCGTCACCCAGCAGGCCGGCGCGATCATCGCCCCGCTGCTGTTCGCCGGCGTCGTCTCGTGGCTCGGTCTGACCGCCGCGTTCGTCGTCACCACGTTCGTCTCGCTGCCGAGCATCCTGCTGCCGCTCGCGATCCGCGTGACGGGCATCCCCGAAGGCTCGACCGGCCGCCCGCAGGAGTCCACCGCGCGCCAGATCTGGGACGGCTTCCAGTTCGTCCGCAAGCACCCGATCCTGCCGGGCCTGTTCGTGCTCGACATCGGCATCACCGTCGTGAGCTTCTACCGGCAGATCCTGCCGCTGCTCGTCGACCGCCTCTACCACGGCGGGGCCGCCGCGGTCGGCGTGCTTACCGCGGCGAACTCGCTCGGCGCGGTGGGCGGGAGCTTCGTCGTGCTGTTCCTCGCGCGCGTGCGGCCCAAGGGGATGATCGTGCTCTACGCGACGCTCGCCTACGCGTTCCTGCTCTTCGCGTTCGGGTTCAGCACGGCCACCTGGATGGGCGTCGTCGTGATCGCCGGGCTGGGGGCGGCCGACGCCGTCGGCATGACGATGCGCCAGGTCACGGTGCAGCTCACGACCCCCGACCGCATGCTCGGCCGCGCGCTCAGCTTCCAGTCGCTGGTCGCGCAGAGCGCGAACAACGCCGGCACGATCGAGGTCGGCGTGATGTCGGCCGCGATCGGCGCGAAGAACACGCTCCTGCTCGGCGGCGTGATCGGCGTGGCCGCCACGCTCGTGATCTGGCGTGCGATGCGCGGCATCCGCGAATACCGCTATCCGTAGCCTGCGGTGACCCGGCAGATGTCCCGTCCGGGTACCCTGCAAGGCAGCGCCCTACGGGAAACGGGGATTCGCGCCGATGAGCGACGTCGACCGGCTGCTTGCGGCGTTCTCGGACGGCCGCCTCGTCCGGCCGTCGGCCGAGCGCGCGAACCTCCTCGATCTCGCCACCGCCATCGCGGGAGCGGCCGGCGTGGCGGGCCTCGAGCCGAGCGAGCACGCGCGCGCGATCGGCGCCCGGCTGGCCGGCGCCGAGCACATCGTCCTCGTGCTCGCCGACGGCCTGGGCACGCACTTCGTCGACGCGCTCCCGGCCGAGTCGTGGCTGCGCACGCACCTCGAGCGCCGCCTGCTTGCGCCGTTCCCGCCCACCACCGCCGTCTCACTGACGAGCGTCGCCACCGGGCGCTGGGTGACCGAGCACGCGGCGACCGGGTGGTGGACCTATCTGCCCGGGCGCGACGTCGTCGCCGCCCCGCTGCCGTTCCAGCGCCTCGCCGACGAACAGCCGCTCGACGAACTGGGCATCCCGCCGGCAGAGGTCTTCCCGGTTCCGACGCTGATGCCGCGCATGCGCTTCGCGCCGGAGATGGTGCTGCCGCGCGCGATCACCGACTCCGTGTACTCGCGCTACCTCGGCGGCGGCTGCCCGCGCACGGGCTACGACTCGCTGCGCGAGGCGACGGAGCGCGTCGCCGAGCGCATCGAGGCCGCCGAGGGCCCGTCCTACACCTACTGGTACACGCCGCGCATCGACACGCTCGCGCACGACCTCGGCACCGGCGACGAGCAGACCATCACCGCGGTCCGCGAGCTCGACCAGCAGCTTGCCGCGCTGGCCGAGCGGCTGGCCGACTTCCCGGCGCCGACGCGCCTCATCGTCACCGCCGACCACGGTCATCGCGACGTCGTCGACGGCGGCCACCGCATGATTGAGCAGGGGGACGTCCTGCTCGACTTCCTCCGCTGCCACCCGACCGGTGACGTGCGCGCCGTCTACTTCCACCTGCACCCGGGCTCCGCGCCGGCGGACCACGATGCGTTCGTGGCTGCCTTTCGCGAGCGCTTCGGCGAAACGTGGCTGCTGCTCGCGACCGACGAGCTCGACGCGCTGCGCCTGATGGGCCCGGGGCCGCTCAGCGCCGAGACGCGGGCGCGCGTGGGCGACTACACGGCGCTCGCCCTCGGCGGCGAGGTGATGCGCTTCTCCGGCGTCCCCGGCGGCGAGCGGTTCCTCCGCCAGCGCTCGCAGCACTCCGGTCTCTCGCCCGCTGAGATGACCATTCCCCTCGCTATCGGCTGACGGGGCGCGCCGCCCCGCGCCGGCTTGACGCGCTCGCGCGCGGCGCACACCATCGCGCCGTCCCGACCCGCGTTACGCGCAGCCCGTGGAGGCGCCATGTCCTACAGCGACGTCCTGTACGAGGTCGACGGCCGCGTCGCCTTCGTCACCCTCAACCGCCCGGAGAAGCTGAACGCGCTCTCGAACAACCTCCGCGGCGAGATGATCGACGCGATGAAGGAAGCAGAGGCGAACCCGGACGTCGGCGTGATCGTCCTGCGCGCCGCCGGCCGCGCCTTCAGCGCGGGCTACGACCTCTCCCCCGCGCGCGCGGCCGGCGCCGACTCGGCGTACGTGAACAGGCACTCGCTGATGCCCGACACGAACACGACGCACCCCGGCCAGCAGCAGTGGTCGCGCCACGTCGTGATGACGAACTGGGCGATCTGGGAGCTGGCGAAGCCGGTGATCGCGTCGATCCAGGGCTACTGCCTGGCCGGTGGCACCGAGCTTGCGACGATCTGCGACTTCCGCGTCGTCGCGGAGGACGCGCAGATCGGCTACCCGCCGGTGCGCGCGATGACGACGATGGACATGATGTGGGCGCCCTGGTACCTGCCGGCCGCGAAGGCACGCGAGTTCGCGTTCGTCGGCGACCCGATCTCCGGCGCGGAGATGGAGCGGCTGGGCTGGGCGAACTACGCCGTCCCCGCGGAGCAGCTCGCGGACTTCACGGACCGCTTCGCGCGGCGGATGGCGCACATCGACAACGACATGCTGATGTACTCAAAGCGCTCGGTGAACCGGCAGTACGAGGTGATGGGCATCCGGACCGGGCTGTGGTCCGGCACGGAGATCCAGGCGCTGAGCGCCTACCGTCCGGCTGCCGGCGAGTGGGGCCGCCACGTGCGCGAGGAGGGCCTGAAGGCCGCGCTCGAGTGGCGCGACGGGCCGTTCCGCGACTTCCGCGGCCGCTACGACAGCGCGCCGAAGGAGCGCAAGGTGGCCGGCACGGAATAAGGAGCTCGCTTCGAGCGGCGCCGCTCGAAGCGAGCCATATGAAGAAGGGGCCCCCGGCGGGGGCCCCTTCTCGCGTTCGCCGTTGCCGTCGCGCTTACGCGCGCGCCTTCGCGGGCGCCTTCTTGGCCGCTGCCTTCGCGGGGGCGTCGGCCGCGCCGCAGACCGTGTCGACGATCAGCCGCGTGACCGTGTACGGGTCCATGTTTGCGTTCGGGCGCCGGTCCTCGATGTAGCCCTTCTTGTCGCGGGCCACCTGCCACGGGATGCGCACGGACGCGCCGCGGTCGGAGACGCCGTAGCGGAACTGCGACCAGTGCGCGGTCTCGTGGAGACCCGTCAGGCGCTCCTCGATCGCGTAGCCGTAGTTCTTGATGTGCAGGTCGTGCTTCGTGCCGAGCGCCTTCGCCGCGGCGACGCAGGCGTCGTACGACTCGCGCATCTCCTTCGTCGAGAAATTGGTGTGCGCGCCGGCGCCGTTCCAGTCGCCGCGCACCGGCTTCGGGTACAGCGTCGCCGACACGCCGAAGTCCTCGGCGATGCGGTACAGCAGCCAGCGGGCAACCCACAGGTGGTCGGACGCGTCGAGCGCGCCGGCCGGGCCGATCTGGAACTCCCACTGGCCGGGCATCACCTCGGCGTTCGTGCCGGCGATCTTGAGGCCGGCGGCGAGACATGCGCTCGTGTGCGCCTCCACGACTTCGCGGCCGAAGATCTCGTCCGCGCCCACGCCGCAGTAGTAGCCACCCTGCGGCGGCGGGAAGCCGTTCTCGGGGAAGCCGAGCGGCCGCGCGCCCTCGAAGAACGTGTACTCCTGCTCGATGCCGAACCAGGTGTCGTGCTTCGCGAACTTCTTCGCGCTCTTGGCCAGCGGCGCGCGGGTATTCGTCGGGTGCGGCGTCATGTCCGTGAGCAGCACCTCGCAGAGCACGAGCTTGTCGTCACCGCCGCGGATCGGGTCCGGGCAGATGAACACCGGGTTCAGCACGCAGTCGGAGTTGCTGCCGGGAGCCTGGTTCGTGCTGGAGCCGTCGAAGCCCCAGACGGGCGGCTGGTCGCCGGCCTCGACGATCTTCGTCTTCGAGCGCAGCTTGGCCGTGGGCTGCGTACCGTCGATCCAGATGTATTCGGCCCGGTACGGAGGGGTCATCGATGCTCCATCTCGACTGGCGCGTGGGACGCCGCTGAATCCGGGTGGTGACGGGAAGAAGCTACGGCACCGACGTTTCAACAATGTTTCAGTCTCGAGACGAGCACGTGTCCCCCGGTGCCGGGTCTCCGCCACGCCGATCAGACACCCGCGCGGGGCCAGCGGCAACCTCCGGCGCCCCGAGCGTTGCGCGTCCTGAGCACCGGTCCGAGACTGGGCCATACCCCGACCATCCGGAGGCACATCGCGCATGTCAGTCCGCCCGCGCACGGCCGCCGCCGTCGCCGCCGTCGTCTTGGTCGTGCTCGGCCTCACCGCGCTCGGCACCTGGCAGGTCTACCGCTACTTCTGGAAGCAGGGCGTGATCGCCGAGCGCACCGCGCGCACCACGGCCGCGCCCGTCGACGCAACGACGCTGCTCGACAGCGCGCCCGGCGACGTCGAATGGCGGCACGTCGCCGCGACGGGCACGTGGGACAACGCGCACACGATGCTCGTCGCGAACCGGGTGCGATTCGACACGCTCGGCGTCGAAGCGGTGACGCCGCTGCTGCTGGCGCCGGGCGGTCCGGCCCTGCTCGTCGACCGCGGGTGGATGCCGGACCAGCAGCGTGCGACCGTGCTGCAGCAGCTCGCGGCGCAGACGACGGGCAGCGTCGCGGGGATGGCGGTGACGGCCAGCGACTTCGGCGGCCACCTGCTGCCGAACGGCGCCTGGTCGCACCTCGACCCGGTTGCGATGGGGAAGACGCTGCCCTACCCCGTCGTGGGCTGGGCGGTGCTGCAGGGCCGCCTCGTGCAGGACTTCGAGTTCGACAACGGCGCGCTGCCGCTGCAGCAGTACATCGGCTTCCAGAACACGACGCCGCACCTCGAGTACGCCGCCACCTGGTTCGGGCTGGCGGCGGCGCTGATCGCCGTGTCGATCATCCGGCTGTGGGTCGTGCCGCGCCGGGAGGAGCGCGAGCGTCGTCGCGCCGCCCCGGCGCCGGACTCGAGCGGGAGCGGCTAGCCCGCCGCGACCCCCTGCAGCTGCCTGGCGTGATCGGCGAGGTGATCGGCGCTCAGCTGGAGCGCGCCCTCGACGGTCTGCGGGTAGTTGCCCGTCACTTCGGCCGCCTTCGCGAGGTCTCGATCCTCGACGTAGCGAGCGACCCGGTTGAAGTCGGCCTCCGCCGCGGCAGCGGCGTCGAGCGCCGCGGCGCTCGAGGTCAGCTCGAGCGGCTGGCGCTCGGGCGGCTTCCCCTGCATCGCGGTGGCGATGCGGCCCGCGAACGCACGCTCCGCGCCGATCGCGTGCTCCGCGATCTTGCGCGGGCCCCACTCGTCGTCGGTGCCGGCGTCCCAGCGCGCCGCCGCCGCCTCGATCGCCGCGTGCAGATCGTGGCGGTTCTTCTCGATCCTCGCGCGCAGTTCGTCCGCGGTCGCCATCGGGCCTCCTCCATCCATCACGTCCGTCGGGGACGGCGGCACTCTACCACTGCGCGGCGCGCGCGCGGCCATGGCGCCGCTCCGCCCGGCCGAGCAGGGACCGCGAGGCCGCCGTATTTCCGGCCGAACCACGGCACCGGGGCCGCACCGGCCGACGCGGCGGCGAGCCACGCTCCGTACCGTCCGGCGTCCCCTGCGCGATCGGTCGCCCGTGCTCGCCGCGCCGCGGGTCGATGTTCGGGGCCGCCCACGCACTTCACCGGGTGGCCCCCGGCGGGGGCTCCGATAGAATCGAACCTCCCGCCTTCGATTGACCGTGCCGCGAGAGAGGTTCGCATGACGACCGCCCCCACCACCCCTGCCGCGCGCGACGTGCTCACCCAGGACGAGGCGACTGACCGCGCACGACGCGTCTCGGACGTCTCCTACGAGCTCGCGATCGACCTCGAACGGGGCCGCGAGGGCTACCGCGGCGACGTCACGATCCGCTTCTCGCTCGCGGGCAACGGCCCGCTCTTCCTCGACCACACCGGCAAGCGCATCGAGCGCCTCGAGGTCAACGGCCGCGCGATCGACGCGCCCGACTGGACCGGCTACCGCCTGACGCTGCCGGCCGACGCGCTCGCCGCGACGAACGTCGTGCGCATCCAGTACGAGCACGACTACAACCACGACGGCGACGGCTTCCACCAGTTCGTCGACCCCGAGGACGGCGAGGAGTACTTCTACTCGAACTTCGAGCCATACGAGGCGCACCGCCTCTTCCCGTGCTTCGACCAGCCCGACATCAAGGCGCGCTATCGCGTGACTGTGACGGCCCCCGAGGCGTGGGTCGTGATCGCGAACTACCCGGAGCAGTCGCGCGAGGCGGCGGGCGATGGGCGGGTGCGGCACGTCTTTCGCGAGACCGTGCCGTTCTCCCCATACCTGTTCGCGCTGATCGTGGGCCCGTACCACGAGTTCCGCGAGCAGCACGGCGACATCCCTCTCGGCTTCTACTGTCGCAAGTCGCTCGTGAAGTACGTGGACATCGACGAGATCTGGGAGGTCACGAAGCAGGGGCTCGACTTCTACGCGGACTTCTTCGCCTACCCGTATCCGTTCGGGAAGTACGACCAGATCGCGGTCCCGGAGTTCAACGCCGGCGCGATGGAGAACATCGGCGCCGTCACGCACTACGAGCGGATCATCTACCGCGATCCCCCGACCGACACCCAGCGCCTCAGCCGTGCCGAGATCTTCCTGCACGAGATGGCGCACATGTGGTTTGGCGACCTCGTGACGATGCGCTGGTGGAACGACCTCTGGCTGAACGAGTCGTTCGCCAGCTACATGTCGTACCTCTGCCTCGCCGAGGCGACGCGCTTCAAGACGTCGTGGCTGAACTTCAACTCGCGGATGAAGTCGTGGGCGTACCACCAGGACGAGCTGGTGACGACGCACCCGATCGCCGGCGAGGTGCGCGACACCGACGAGACGTTCCTCAACTTCGACGGCATCACGTACGGCAAGGGCGCGTCGGTCCTCAAGCAGCTGGTCTACGCGATTGGCATGGACGCGTTCCGCGACGGCATGCGGCGCTACTTCCAGCGCCACGCGTTCGGGAACACGACGCTCGCCGACTTCCTCGCCGCGCTCGGCGAGGGCGTGCCGCAGGACCTCGAGCAGTGGGCGCGTGCGTGGCTGGAGACGGCCTCGCTGAACACGCTCGCGGCGACGTGGGAGGCGGATGGCGACCGCGTGGCCGCGATGACGCTGACGCAGACCGCGCCGGAGACGCACGCGACGCTGCGGCCGCACCGCACGGCGGTCGCGCTGGTGCGCGAGCAGGACGGCGGGCTCACGGTCGAGGCGGTGCCCGCCGCGATCGACGGCGCGACCGCGGCCGTGCCGGCGGCCGTCGGCAAGCCGGCGCCGGGCTTCGTCTTCCCCAACCACGACGACTACGACTACGCGCGGATCGCGCTCGACGAGACGTCGGTCGACTTCCTGCGCCGGCGGCTGGAGGCGATCGCGGACCCGCTGCTGCGGCAGATGATCTGGCAGTCGCTGTGGAACATGGTGCGCGACCAGCAGCTGCGGTCGACCGACTACCTGGCGCTCGCGGGCGAGAAGATCGCGTTCGAGCGCGACCAGGAGCTGGTCGAGACGATCCTCGGCTCGATGACGGGCGCGGTTGCGCGCTACGTGCCGGAGGACCGGAAAGCCGCCGAGGCGCATCGCTTCTTCGAGTTGACGTGGCGACTCCTGCAGGCGGAGCGCGACCACGATCTGCAGATCACGCTCGCGCGCACGCTGGTCGGCGTCGCGCTGAACCCCGACGACATCCGCCTCACGGGCCGGCTTGCCGACGGCGAGTTGACCGTCGAGGGACTCACCATCGACCAGGACATGCGCTGGGAGATTGCGGCGCGGCACGTCGGGTTCGGGCTCGACGGCGCGCAGGCGCGCGTCGACGCGGAGGCCGCGCGCGACCCGTCGGACCGCGGCCAGCGCGCGCTGCGGCGCATCGAGACGTCGTGGCCCGACGCCGCGGTGAAGGCGACGGCGTGGGAGCGCTTCCACGGCGAGGGCTACGGCTCGCTGCACCTGACGGCCTCGGCGATGCGCGGCTTCCAGTGGTGGGTGCAGCGCGACCTGACGCGCCCCTACGAGGAGCGCTTCTTCGAGAAGGTCACCGGCATCTTCGAGCAGCGCCCGAACGAGTTCTGCCAGACGTACTTCAGCGCGCTCTTCCCGAACCGCGTCGAACGCGACCTGCTGGCGCGCGCGCAGCAGATGCTCGACGCGACGCCGGAGAGCATGCCCGTGCTGCGCCGGTCGCTGCGCGAGCAGATCGACGAGCTCGACCGCGCGATCCGCTGCCGCGAGTTCGCGGCGTCGTGAGCCGGTCGCATCCAGCCAGCGTCTTGCCCGCGAGCGGGGCTCGCGGTGAGGTGGCGGTGGAACCGATGCCGCGCTGATGCGCCTGCCCCGCCCCCGCCGACCGCGGCGGCCGGCCTTCTACGGCTGGCGGATCGTCGGCGCCGGAGCGTCGATGTCCGCGATCCGCAGCGCGCTCCTGATGCAGGCATTCGCGAACTACTCGGTGCTGCTGCGCGACGAGCTCGGCTGGAGCGCGTCGATGCTCTCGATCGGCTTCGCGCTCACCCGCGTGCAGACCGCGCTGCTCGCGCCGATCCAGGGGTGGCTGCTCGACCGCTTCGGGCCGCGCGTCGTCATGCGCGTGGGCGTCGTCATCTTCGGCATCGGCTTCATGCTGTTCAGCCAGATGCGCACGCCGCTCGAGTTCTTCGGCTTCTACCTGCTGGTCGTGCTCGGCTCGACGCTCTCCGGGATGCTCTCGATCACGACCACCATCGTGAACTGGTTCGAGCACCGGCGCGCGACGGCGCTCTCGCTCGCGCAGGTCGGCATCGCGGCCGGCGGCGTGCTCACGCCGATCGTCGCGTACGCGCTCACGACGATCGGCTGGCGCACGACGGCGTTCGCGTCGGGCGTGATCGTGCTGGTCGTGGGGCTGCCGATCGCGCAGGTGATGCACCACCGGCCGGAACTGCTCGGCGAGCACGTCGACGGCGTGACGCCGGAGCAGCGCCGCGCCGAGGCTGAGCGCAACGGCGTACGCGACGAGCCGCAGCGGAGCCTGACGGTGCGCGAGGCGCTGCGCACGCGCGCGTTCTGGCTGATCGGGTTCGGGCACGCGTCGGCGCTGCTCGTGGTCGGCGCCGTGATGCTGCACCTGTCGCTCGACCTCACGGGGTCGCTCGGGCTGACGCTGCAGCAGGCGAGCTTCGTGGGTGGAGCGCTGCCGCTGATGCAGCTCACCGGGCAGCTGATCGGCGGCTACCTCGGTGACCGCTTCAACAAGCGGCGGATCATCATCGTGTGCATGCTCGGACACATGGTCGGGCTGCTGCTGCTCGCCTACGCCGTGAACATCTGGATGGCGATCCTGTTCGTGCCGCTGCACGGACTCGCCTGGGGCATCCGCGGTCCGCAGATGCAGGCGCTGCGCGCCGACTACTTCGGGCGCGCGTCGTTCGGGATGATCATGGGCTTCTCCACGATGCTGAACATGATCGGGCTGATGAGCGGGCCGCTGATCGCGGGCTTCCTCGCCGATGCGACGGGCGGGTACCAGGCCGGCTTCACGATCATCGCGGTGCTCGCCGGGCTGGGGTCGCTCTTCTTCTACTTCGCGACGCCGCCGGAGACGCCCGGCGACGCAGACGACGGGGCGCGGGCGCGCAGCGGAGCCGCAGCGGCCGGTGTCCCCGGATTGTGACCCGCTGCCACAGGTGTCGCTCCCGAGATACCATCGACGCGGGCGGAACCCGAACGTGAGCGACGCTCGTGCGTTCACGTACCGACGGCCATCGGCGGCCTGACCGGCCGCACTCCAGGGCGGGGTGCGCGAGGGGATCGTCCGACCCATGTACTGCGAGCAATGTGGAGCGCCGGTCCTGGCGGGCTGGGAGTTCTGCCGCCTCTGCGGCGCCGACCTGCCCGACGAGGTCCGCAACGCCGACACCGGCCCGCGCATCCTGCCACCGGTTTCGACCGAGACGCTCCGGCGGCTGCGAGCGCACCTCCCGCGCTGGTCGCTGCCGCGGCCGCGCGGCGGCGCGCCCGCCGCGCTGCGGGACGCGCCGGCGTCGGCGGCGGCGGCCCTCCGGCACGCGCTACCCGCGAAGCTCGAGCGACCCGGGTGGACGGAGAGCGCTCCGGCGTGGACGGCCGGCGTCGCCTCCCGCGCGCGGGCGTCGCTCGGCCGTGCGCGGGGCCCCCTGATCGCCGCGGTCGTCGTCGTTGCCCTCGTGCTCGCCCTCGCGGGCGTCGGGTCGGCGTGGCTGGCGGCGCGCAGCGATGCGGCGCGCGCCCGCGCCGACGCCGTCGCCGCGCAGCAAGACGCACAGCGCAGCCAGGCCACGCTCGCGACACTGCAAGCGACGGTCGATGCGAAGGCGACGGCGCAGGCGACGCTGCAGACGCAGGCGCAGTCGGCGAAGCAGCAGGCCGAGACGCTGCAGCAGGCGCGTGACGACCTGCAGGGCCGGCTGGACGCCGCGACGACGCAGGTCACGGCGCTGCAGGCCCGCCTGCAGGCGTTGCAGGCGGGCCTGGACTCGGCGCAGAAGCAGTCGCAGACGCAGCAGCAGCAGATCTCGGTGCTGAGCGAGTGCCTCAACGGCGAGCTCGTGGCGATGCAGTTCGCGCGCAGCGGCCACTGGGACGCCGCCGACCGCGCACTCGCCGCCGTGACGGACGCCTGCAACGCGGCGCAGAAGCTGCTGTGATTTGACGCGCGGCGGCGCGCCGCCGCGTCAGCGCTGGACGACGACGCCGGCCGCGACCAGCTCCGCGATCTCGACGGGCTCCATGCCCGACTCGCACAGCACCTCGACCGAGTGCTCGCCCAGCGCCGGCGCGGCGCGCCGCGCGGCGGTCGGCGTGCGCGTCAGCGTGACCGCCGGGCCGACGACGCGCTGCGGGCCGGTCACGGCATGATGCAGCTCCGCCATCACGCCGTCGGCGACCACCTGCGGGTCGTCGGCGAGCTCCTCGGGCAACTGCACGGGTGCCACCGGGACGTGCGCCGCGTCGAACAGCGCGACCCACTCCCCGACCGTCCGCGTGCGGAAGAGCGCGCGATAGCGCTGCTTCCAGCGCTCCGCCTCCTCCAGGCTGAGCGGGTCGAAGGCGTCGTAGGCGTCCTCGTCGCTCGCCTCGTCCTCGCCCCCGAGCACGCGCCGCATCGCGTCGCGGTTCGCCTTCGTCAGTGCGCCCAGCACGACCGCGCCGTCCTGCGCGCGGTACGCGCCGTAGTAGAGCCGGAACGCCGCGCGCAGCGCGGCGCGTCCCTTGCGCGCCTCCAGGATCTCGCCGTACGAGCCGGCGCGAGCGCGGATCGCCGCGACCTCCTCCATCAGCGGGTCGCGCAGCACCGCGTCGCTGGCCGGCTCGCGCATCACCGTCGAGCCCTGCAGGAAAAGCGACGTCCGCAACAGCGACGTCTCGAGCTCCTGACCCTCGCCGGTCATCGCCCGATGGTAGAGCGCGGCGCAGATGCCCATCGCGGCCGCGAAGCCGGACGCGATGTCGGCGATCGGCGTGGCCACGAGGTCAGGCGCGCCGTCGTCGTTTGTCTTCGCGTCGGTGACCATCAGCCCCGAGTAACCCTGGGCGACGATGTCCGAGCCGGCGCGGAACGCCTCGGGGCCGCCGGAACCGAAGCCGGTGTTCTGCCAGTAGATGAGGTCCGGACGGATCGCGCTGAGGGTCCGGTAGTCGATCCCGATCCGCTCCGCGACGCCGAGCCGGTAGTTGATGGCGACGACGTCGATCGACGGCATCAGCCGGTGGATGACCGCGCGCCCGCGCGGATCCTGGAGGTCGACGACGAGGCCACGCTTGCCGCGGTTCAGCGCCTGGAAACCCTTGCCCTCGTTGGGCACGACCGCCCCCGAGCGGCGCGTCTGCTCGCCGCCCGGCGGCTCGACCTTGATCACGTCGGCGCCGAGATCCGAGAGGTTCACGCCGCAGACCGGCGCCGCGACGATCTGCGAGAACTCGAGTACGCGGATCCCGGCGAGCGGCCCCTGCACTGCGTTCGTCATCGTCGACCTCCCCCGTCGCGCAACGGCGCGGCGATGGGGAGATATTACATACGTATGAACAGAGGCGTGGGGCGGCGTCAGAGCAGCGCGTGCGAGCCCTCGAGCAGCAGCAGCACGACCCCGGCCGTGGCGAGACCGATCATCCCGCCGACCGCGAACAGCGCGCGGAGGTGCCGCCGGTTCCCCACCCGGCCGTGGAGCGCCCACCAGATGTAGGTGAAGCCCACGACCGGGATGTGCGCCGCGGCGGCGAGCACGACCCAGTCGTCGGCGGTGCGCCAGCCGAGCACCGCGCTCGCGGCCGCGGTGACCGCGAGGCCGTACAGCGCGCCCAGCCCCACCGAGCGCAGCGCATAGCGGCCGGTGGCGAAGCGGGCCTGCGCGGCGGGACCCCGCGCCGCCTCGAAGGCCGAGCGCTCGCGCGCCTGTCGCGACAGCAGCCAGTCACCACCGCCGCCCCCGCTCCCTGCGGCGTCCCCGACACCCGTCTCGGCGACGGGCGCGGGCTCGGGCAGTCGCGCGACGAAGCGGTGCGCGGCGAGCCAGGTGATGACGATCACCGGGAGGAGCGACAGGGCGATGAGGAGCGCCTCGAGCGGCGTGCGTCCGCTGACGCAGTAGTACGGCAGGCCGACGCCGACCCGCGCCTGGTCGTAGCAGTGGCGCACCCACGGGTCGTCCGGCGCCACGACGCGCGTGTAGGTTTGCCCGACCGCGGGCTGCGCATCCTCGCCGCCGGCGCCGACCGACGCCAGAACGATGTACGACGTTCGCCCGCCGGCCGACTCCGGCCGCGCGGACTTCGAGATGACCACGCGCCCGCCGCTGCAGCCCGCCAGCGCCAGCATCAGCGCGACGGCGGCGGCCGGCAACCACCACCGGGCGCCGCGGCGGCGGCGCGCAATCGGCTCGGGCGCGGGAGCGACGCCCCGCGCCCGTCCCTTAGTCGAGCAGTTGACGCAGGACGTACTGCAGGATCCCGCCGTGCCGGTAGTACTCGACCTCCACCGGCGTATCGATGCGGCAGCGCACCTCGAACGTCTGCTCCGCGCCGTCGTCCGCGATCGCACGCACCGTCAGCGCCTGGCCCGGCTTGAGGTCGCCGGCGATGCCATCGACGTCGAACCGCTCCTTGCCGGTCAGCCCGAGCGACTCCGCGGAGTCGCCGTCGCGGAACTGCAGCGGCAGGATGCCCATGCCGATCAGGTTGCTGCGGTGGATGCGCTCGAACGACTGCGCCAGCGCGGCCTTCACGCCCTGCAGGTACGGCCCCTTCGCCGCCCAGTCGCGCGACGATCCGGTGCCGTACTCGCGGCCCGCGATCAGGATCAGCGGGACGCCCTCTTCCTGGTAGCGCTCCGCCGCGTCCCAGATCGTCATCTCCTCGCCGTCGGGGAGGTGGCGCGTCCAGCCGCCCTCGCGGTCGACCAGCGTGTTGCGCAGCCGCACGTTCGCGAACGTGCCGCGCATCATCACCTCGTGGTTGCCGCGGCGCGCGCCGTACTGGTTGTAGGCGCTCACCGGCACCTCGTGGTCGTCCAGGTACTTCGCGGCCGGCGAGCTCTTCGCGATGCCGCCGGCGGGCGAGATGTGATCGGTCGTCACCGAGTCGCCGAGGAGCGCGAGCACACGCGCCTCCTTGATGTCGGTGAGCGGCCGCGGCTGGCGCGGGAGGTTCTCGAAGAACGGCGGGCGCCGCACGTACGTCGAGTCCGGGTCCCAGGCGAAGCGGTCGCCGGCCGGGGCGTCCAGCGCCGCCCAGCGCTCGTCGCCCTTGAAGACGTCGCCGTACTCCGACGTGAACATCTGCGAGCGGATCGACGACTGGATCGTCGACAGCACCTCGCGCTGCGTTGGCCAGATGTCGCGCAGGAAGACCGGCTGGCCGTCGCTGCCCTCGCCGAGCGGCTCGTTGTAGAGGTCGACGTCGGTGCGACCGGCGAGCGCGTACGCGACGACGAGCGGCGGCGACGCGAGGTAGTTCGAGCGCACCTTGTTGTGCACGCGCGCCTCGAAGTTGCGGTTGCCGGAGAGCACCGCGGCCACCGCGAGGTTGCCCTGGTCGACGGCCTTCTCGATCGCCTCGGGCAGCGGGCCCGAGTTGCCGATGCAGGTCGTGCAGCCGTAGCCCACGAGCTCGAAGCCGAGCTCGTTGAGGTACGGGGTGAGCCCGGCCTCGTCGAGGTAGTCGGTCACGACCTTCGAGCCGGGCGCCAGGCTCGTCTTCACCCACGGCTTCGTGTGCAGCCCACGCTCGACCGCCTTCTTCGCGAGCAGCCCGGCGCCGACCATGACCTCGGGATTCGAGGTGTTCGTGCACGACGTGATCGCCGCGATCACGACCGAGCCGTTGCCGACCTCGAACGACTGCCCGTCCTGCTCGACGGCCACCGGCCGGCGACCGCCGCCCGCCGCGACCTGGTCGTCGAACTCCTTGAGGGCCGCGGTCTTCATGTCGCTGAGCGCGATGCGGTCCTGCGGGCGCTTCGGCCCGGCCAGGCTCGGCACGATGCTGCCGAGATCCAGCTCGACCACCTCGCTGAAGACGGGGTCGGGCGTGGCGTCGGTGCGGAAGAGATGCTGCGCCTTCGTGTAGGTCTCGACGCGGCTGACGATCGCCTCGTCGCGGCCGGTCAGGTGCAGGTAGTGCAGCGTCTCGTTGTCGACGGGGAAGAAGCCGACCGTCGCACCGTACTCGGGGCACATGTTCGCGATGGTGGCGCGCGCCGCAAGCGGCAGCCCGGTGAGGCCCTGCCCGAAGAACTCGACGAACTTCCCGACGACGTTCTTCGATCGCAGGATCTCGGTGACGCGAAGCACGAGGTCCGTGCCGGTCGCACCCTCGGGCAGCGTGCCCGTGAGGTGCACGCCGACGACCTGCGGGATCAGCATCGAGACGGGCTGGCCGAGCATGGCCGCCTCCGCCTCGATCCCGCCGACGCCCCAGCCGAGCACGCCGAGGCCGTCGATCATCGTGGTGTGCGAGTCGGTGCCGACGAGCGAGTCCGGGTAGGCGTTGCCGGCCTCGTCGGCGAGCACGACCGGCGCGAGGTACTCGAGGTTCACCTGGTGCACGATGCCGGTATCCGGCGGGACGACGCGGAAGCCGCGGAAGGCACCCTGTGCCCACTTCAGCAGCTGGTAGCGCTCCTTGTTCCGCTCGAACTCCTTCTCGGCGTTGATCCGGAAGGCGTCGGCGATGCCGAAGGAGTCGACCTGCACGGAATGGTCGATCACGAGGTCCACGGGCTGCAGCGGGTTGATCTTGTCGGGATCGCCGCCCATCTCGGCCATCGCGTCGCGCATGGCGGCGAGGTCGACGACCGCGGGGACGCCGGTGAAGTCCTGGAGCAGGATGCGGCCGGGGCGGAACGCGATCTCGGTATCGGGCTCGGCGGCGGCGTCCCATTGCGCGACGGCTCGGACCTGGTCGGTGGTGACGCTGAGGCCGTCCTCGTAGCGCAGCATGTTCTCGAGCAGGATGCGGATCGTGAATGGCAGGCGATCGATGTCCACGCCGAGCTGCTCGGCGGCGCGCCCGAGCCGGTAGATGGTGTAGGTGTCGTTGCCGACGCGAAGCGTGTCGCGCGCGCCGAAGCTGTTCATGGAGTCCGCCATCGCGTTCACCTTGTCCGTCGCAGGGGTACCGGTGGTACATCCGGGCGCGCCGGCGGCGCGTCGGCGACATCGTAGCGCAGGCGATGCGGACGGTCCGGCGGCGGACCGCCGCCGGGCGAGCGGCGCGCGGTCGCCGGCACTTGCCGGCGGGGGATGCGCGCGGCCCGCTAGACCGCGCGGAAGCGGAAGCAGTCCACGAGGTGATCGTTCGCGAGCCCGGCGGACTGCATAAGCGCGTAGCAGATGGTGGGTCCGACGAACCGGAAGCCGCGCCGGTGCAGGTCCTTGCTCATCGCTCGCGACTCCGGCGTCTCGGCCGGCACCTGGTCGACGCGCGTGAAGCCGCCGACCTTCACCACCTCGTCAACGAAGCTCCAGAGCAGGCGGTCGAGCGAGCCCCACTCCTCGACGACGGCAAGCGCGGCGCGGGCATTGCCCACGGTGGCCGCGACCTTCGCGCGATTTCGGACGATCCCGGGATCTGCGAGGAGCCGCGCGACGTCGGCGTCGTCGAACGCGGCGATGCGCGCGATGTCCCAGCCGGCGAACGCGGCGCGATAGCCGCCGCGGCGCTGCAGGATCGTGCGCCACGAGAGGCCGGCCTGGGCGCCCTCGAGCGTGACCAACTCGAAGAGCGCGCGGTCGTCGTGCTCGGGGACGCCCCACTGCTCGTCGTGGTAGGCGACCATCAGCGGGTCGTCGCCGGCCCAGGGGCAGCGAACACGGTCGGCCATCGGGGCGGCACCTCCGCCGGCGACGATAGCGGGTGGGAGTTGGATTGGGGCGAACGCTGTTCGCTACAGCGCTTCGATCCCCTCAAGCGCGTCGAGCGCGCGGACGTTGGCGGCGAGGTAGTCCCAGGAGATCTCCTGGCCGCGCTGCCAGTCGCCGAGGAAGTACAGCGCCTCCCACAGCCGTCGCGCCCGCATCAGCAGCACGAGCTCGTCCCGCTCGCGGGGCGACACCTCGCCGCCGGCCTCGCGGTAGGACTCGAGGAACGCGAGCGCGACCTCGCGGTCGAAGCCGTCGTGCGCGACCTGGCGCGCGAAGCCCCAGATCGCGTCGGCGAGCTCGCAGGCGCGCCAGTCGAGCCGCGTCTCGTCCCAGTCGAAGACGCCGACGATGCGGTCGTCGCGCACGCGCAGGTTCGCGGCGCCGTAGTCGCCGTGCAGCGGGTGCGCCGGCAGGCCGCGGTACGCGAGCTCGTGCAGCGCAATGGGCAGCACGGCGATGTGCCGGCCGAGCGCTGCGGCGATCGCGGCGGGGTCGAGATGGTCGGGCGCATCGGCGGCACGCGGCAGGGCGCGACGCAGGTCGTCCCAGCACCACCAGTGGTTGCGCTCCCAGTGCAGGTGATGCCACGCCGGCCAGCCCGGCCGCGGCAGCGGGTCGTGCACGGAGGCGGCGACGCGGTGGATGCGCGCGAGCGTGTGCGCGGCGGCGGCGCGGTGCTCCGGCCGGAAGCGGCTGGGCGCGTCGCCGGGGACGTAGGGGAGCAGCGTGCTCACGCGCCCGTGGTCGACCACCGCGGTCGACCCACCGGGGGCCGGCAGCGGCGCGAGCACCTCGGGCAACCGCGCGCCGATGTGCGTCACCCACTCCTGCTCGAACAGGACGTCGTCGAGCCGCGTGCCGGGCTCCGCGATGCGCAGGACAAAGACGCCGCGGGCGGTGTCGACGCGAAAGACGTCCTTGACCGTGCCGCCGTCGACGCGCGCGACGGCGCGGATCTCCTCGTCGGCGAACCAGCGGTGGAGCAGTGTCTGTGTCGGCTCGTAGAGCATCACAGCGCATCCACTCTACGCCCGCGGCACTAGCGCTTGCGCGCCGGTTGTTCCCCGAGCACGCGCTAGCGGAACGCCGGGATCACCTCCTCCGCGAAGGCCTGCAGCGCGTCCCACTCCACCGGCGGGCGAATCGCGATGCTCACCCGCGACGCGCCGGCCTCCTGGTACGCCGCGATCGTCTCGATCGTCCGCTGCGCGGTGCCGCTGACGGCGCCCACGGACGGCATGCGCCCCCCGGCGGACAACGCCGCGCCGTGCGCGTCGGCGATCCGCTTCGCATCCGCCTCGTTCGCGCCCATGTGCATGTGGAGGTTCACCGAGCGCTCGATGCCGGCCGGGTCGCGGCCCTCCCGCTCGCACCACATGTCGAGCACGCCGTTGAGGCGCTCGAACTCCTCGACGTTGATGTAGGGCACGTTCCAGCCGTCCGCGTGGCGCGCCGCGATGCGCAGCGTGCGCTTCTCGCCGCGCCCGCCCACGACGATCGGCACCGGCTGCTGCACCGGCCGCGGGTAGAGCGTCGCATGCTCGAGGTGGTAGTAGCGGCCGTCAAAGTCCGTCTCCTCCTGCGAGAAGAGCAGCTTCAGCGCGCGGATGCCCTCCTCCAGGCGGTCGAGCCGCTCCTTCGGGGGGTCGAACGGGTACCCGTACGCCGCGTGCTCCTGGGCGTGCCAGCCGGCGCCGACGCCGAGCTCGACGCGCCCGTGGCTCACGTGGTCGATCGTCATGATCGAGTTCGCGAGCAGCGCCGGGTTGCGGTAGTTCATGCAGAACACGTGGCAGCCGATGCGCACGCGCTCGGTCTCGGCGGCGAGCACCGCCATCGACGCGACCGCCTCGAAGCACGGGTGCGTGCCGTCGATTGGCGGCGCCTCGTAGAAGTGGTCCCACACCGAGACGAAGTCCCAGCCGTGCGAATCGACGAAGCGCCACACGCGGCGCAGCTCATCCATCGCGATGTCCTGCTGGCCGGTGTGCACCCCGAGCTTGAGCGTCATGGCGGACCCCCTCGTGTCGACGTCGTGTGCGCCCCGCGGCCGGGGGCGCCGGCGGCGGGATGCTACACCGCCGGCCGCGGCGCGCGCCGGTTGAACGCGAGCCCGGCGCGGCCTTAGTCTCATCGTTCCGGGAGGTCGCAGCCACGGGCGGTTAGCTCAGTTGGTACGAGCGCTCGCTTCACACGCGAGAGGTCACTGGTTCAAGTCCAGTACCGCCCACCAGCTGACAAACCCACCGAGTGGGGATCGCCGGTGACTGCATGACGTGCCGAAGTGGCGGAATGGCAGACGCGCTGCGTTCAGGGCGCAGTGGGGTTTATCCCCGTGTGAGTTCAAATCTCACCTTCGGCACCATCCGGTCCAGCAGTTGAGCGACGGAACCGGCGGCGAGTCCTCGACCGCCCGCCGTTCGCTCACACCGGGTCCGCGACCTACCATCTTCGGACGCGTGCGCTCGTAGCTCAGGGGATAGAGCGCTGCCCTGCGGAGGCAGAGGCCGGAGGTTCGAATCCTCCCGGGCGCACCACGCACCACGCACCAGCACCCGCACCCGCACCCGCGGGGCCGATGTCCCGCCGCCGGATCAGAACGGCGCGGTCTCACCCTCCGGCACCTCGACCTCGAACACGTTGAGCGTCATCGAGACCATCCCGTAGTAGCCGACGGTCCCGATCAGGTCGACGAGCCCACGCTCGCCGAAGACCGCGAGCGCCTCGCGGTACGTCGCGTCGGACACGCGCTGTGTCGCGAAGTGCTCGGTGACGACCGCGTAGGCGGCGCGGAGGTCGGCGCGCTCGAGCGCCGGCTCGGCGCCGATCCGCACGGCCTCGATCACGGCGTCGGGGAGGCCGGCCTCGCGGGCGAGGCGCGCGTGCGCCCAGAACTCGAACTGCGCGCGCCAGTGCGCGCCGGCGAGCAGGATCGCCAGCTCGCGCGTGTCGTCGGCGAGGCTGCTGCCGAAGCGGCAGTAGGCGCCCACGCGCTGCGCGTGCTCGGCGAATCCGGGGCTGCGCAGCCAGGCGTCGAACGGACCGCGGAGGCCGCCGCGCGGCCCGCTGCGGATCTCGTCGGCGACGCGACGCTGCTCGGGATTGGCGTGGTCGAGGTCGAGCGGCTGGAGTCGGGGCATCGTGGTTCCTCTCGCGGCGCGGAGTCGGCCGGCTAGACGGCAGCGGCGAGCGACTGGTAGACGGCCGCGCCCAGCGATGCCGAGCGGACGTCGCCGACCGTCGTCGAGTTCATCTTGTTCATGACGAAGGACATCGCGACGCGCGCGTCCATGTCGATCACCACGACGGAGCCGCCCCACCCGCCCCAGTAGCAGGTACGCGGGTTCGGACCGAGCGGCGCCTCGGGCGAGTTGAGGCCGAAGCCCATGCCGAAGCGCACCGGCACGCCGAGTGCCAGGTCCGTGCCGCGCGTCTGCTCGTCGAAGACGACCGCGCAGCCGGCCGGCGAGAGCAGCCGCGTCCCTCCGACGGCGCCGCCGCACGCAAGCACGGACTGCACGCGCGCGACGGACCGCGCGTTGCCGTGCCCGCCGGCAGCGGGGATCTCGGCCTGCCGCCAGGCGGCCGTGCGCGAGTCGAGCGCGTTCATCGGCGGGTTCGAGAAGGTGCGCGCGGGGATCGAGTCGCCGGCCATCGCCAGCACGTCCGCCGTCTGCTCGGGCGGCACCAGGTCCGCGCAGCGGCCGAACTCGCTCGACGCGAGGCCGATGTGGAAGTCGGCCCCGAGCGGCTCGGCGACTTCCTCGCGGAAGAACGTCCCGAGCGAGCGTCCGGTGACGCGGCGCACGACCTCGCCGACCAGGTAGCCCTGCGTCAGTGAGTGGTAGCCCGACGCGGTGCCCGGCTTCCACCACGGCGCCTGCGCGGCGAGCAGCGAGGTCACCTTCTCCCAGTCGTAGAGGTCCTCGACGGTCAGCGGCGTGTCCCAGCCGGACAGCCCCGACGAGTGGCTCAGCAGGTGACGGACCTCGACCGCACCCTTCCCGTTCTGCGCGAACTCCGGCCAGTAGGTCGCGACCGGGGCGTGCAGGTCGAGCGCGCCACGGTCGGCCAGGATCAGCGCGCAGAGGTTCGTCATCGTCTTCGTCGTCGAGTAGACGTTCGCGATCGTGTCGCGCTCCCACGGCCGCGTGCGGGACTCGTCCGCGAAGCCGCCCCACAGATCGACGACGGGATCGCCGTCGACCGTGACCGCGACGGACGCGCCGACGTCGCGGCCGGCGTCGAAGTTCGCCTGGAAGGCGTCGCGGACGGCGGCGAAGCGATCGTCGCAGGTGCCGTGGATCTGGGTGGTGGTCATCGGGCGCCCCTCTCACGGCGGGCGGCTGCGAGCCGGCGCCGCGGCGGCATCCTACGCCTCGGCGCACCGTGGGGCGGCGGATGGCCGCGCGCATTACGTCAAGAAATCGGGGTAGTCCCCGATCCTCAGGCTGCGGCGCCTTCATCACACTTGGCTGTGATCCCGAGGCGGAGCGCCCCCGCGCGGCGGAAGGCGCAGGAGGAACGGAACGAGCGATGTTCAAGACGCAGGCGGTCAGCGACCTGATGACGCTGCTTTCCGGCGTGACCAGCACGGACCACGCGTGGATGACGATCCAGCGGTCGCTCGTGACGACCGGGATGATGCAGAGCCAGACGCTCGACGACGGGGACATCGAGCGCCTGCTCATGGCGATCGCGGACGAGGGCGGCGCACTCGAAACCGTCGCGCGTCAGAATCGCCGCACAGGGCCTCGAGCACACCGCCGGTCTCGGCATCGTGACCGGGATCGACGACCCGACAGACCGGAGCGCCGCCTAACGTCCCCCTCCACTGGTGCGGCCCTCCGGCGCGGCCGGTCCCTCGGCGGGGGGACCGGCCGCTCTGCGTCGGGGGCCCGGGCAGGACAGGTCGCGCGGCCTCGCGGCCGCGTCCTGTCGGCGGCATGTCTGCCGCCGCTGAGGCGGTGTGCGCCGCCGCTGAGGCGGTGTGCGCCGCCGCTGAGGCGGTGTGCGCCGCCGCTGAGGCGGTGTGTGCGGCGCCGCTGAGGCGGTGTGTACGCCGCCGCTGGGGCGGTGTGTGCGCCGCCGCTGGGACGGTTGTGTGCGCCGCCGCTGAGGCGGTGTGTGCGCCGCCGCTGAGGCGGTGCGTGCGCCGCCGCTGAGGCGGTGTGTGCGCCGCCGCTGAGGCGGTGCGTGCGGCGCCGCTGAGGCGGTGTGTGCGCCGCCGCTGAGGCGGTGTGTGCGCCGCCGCTGAGGCGGTGCGTGCGCCGCCGCTGAGGCGATGTGCGCCGCCAACGCCACGGGCGGCACGAACCGTCCTCCCGGCTCTCCGCGTTACGATGGTGGCGTGACCGACCCCTCCGTCCTGCACCAGGTCCGCGCGCTCCCCGAGACGCCCGGCGTCTACATCATGCGAGACGCCAGCGGCGACGTGATCTACATCGGCAAGGCGCGCCGGCTGCGTGACCGCGTCCGCTCCTACTTCGGCTCCTCACGCTCGATGGAGCCGAAGGTGCGCGCGCTCGCCGACCAGGTGCGCACGATCGATCACGTCGTCACCAATACCGAGGCCGAGGCATTCCACCTCGAGGCCACGCTGGTGAAGCGCCACCAGCCCGTGCACAACGTCCGGCTGAAGGACGACAAGCACTACCCGTACCTGAAGATCGACGTCCAGAACCCGTGGCCGCGCGTCACGATCACGCGCCGCGTGGAGGACGACGGCGCGCGCTACTTCGGCCCCTACGCGTCGGCCGGATCCGTCCGGCGCACGCTCGACGTCGTGAAGAAGCTCTTCCCGTGGCGCTCGTGCACGAAGGAGATCACCGGCACCGACCCGCGCCCGTGCCTCGACTACTACATCAAGCGCTGCATCGCGCCGTGCACGGCCTTCTGCACGAAGGAGGAGTACGACGAGGTCATCCACCAGACGATCCTCTTCCTCCAGGGCCGCTCCGACGAGGTGCTGAAGCACGTCCTCGCGGAGATGGACGTCGCGGCCGAGCGCCTCGAGTACGAGCGCGCCGCACGCTTGCGCGACCAGGCGCACGCGATCCGGACCGTCACCGAGCGCCAGCAGATGGCGACCACCACGCCGCTCGACGCCGACGTCTTCGCGCTGGCGCGCCAGGACGACGAGGCCTGCGTGCAGGTCTTCTTCGTGCGCGGCACCGTCGTCGCCGACACCGACTGGTTCCTCGTCGAGGGCACGCAGGACGCGAGCGACGCCGACGTGCTCGGCGCGTTCCTCGGCCAGTTCTACGAGGGCGCGACCTACGTGCCGCGCACGGTGCTGCTGTCCGCCGAGCCGGCCGACCGCGACGACCTCGAGCAGATGCTGCGCGAGCGGCGCCGCGGCGCAGTCGAGGTGGCGATGCCGGTGCGCGGCGAGCGCCGCGCGCTGGTCGCCACGGCCGAGGAGAACGCGCGACAGGCGCTGGTCTCCCACCACGTGCGCTGGATCGCCGACCGCGACAAGACCGAGAGCGCGCTCGCCACGCTGCAGGAGGAACTCGATCTCCCGCAGCCGCCGCAACGCATCGAGTGCTACGACATCTCGACGATCCAGGGCACGAATACCGTCGCCTCGATGGTCGTCTTCGAGGACGGCCGCCCCGCGACGTCGCAGTACCGGCGCTTCCGCATCAAGACGGTCGAGGGCCAGGACGACTTCGCGTCGATGCGCGAGGTGCTGCAGCGCCGATTCAAGGCGATCGGCGAGCGGCGGCGGCGCGAGCTGAGCGAGGAGCCGCGCGACGACGGCCTCGAGCCGTCGCCGTGGGACGTCGTCCCGGGGCTCGTCGTGATCGACGGCGGCAAGGGACAGCTCGGCGCCGCGCTCGACGTGATGCGCGACCTCGGCCTGCGCGACGTGCCGGTATGCGGCCTCGCGAAGCGCGAGGAGGAGGTCTTCGTCGCCGACGTCTTCGATCCGATCGTGCTGCCGCGCGACTCGGAGGCGCTCTACCTGCTGCAGCGCATCCGCGACGAGGCACACCGCTTCGCGATCACGTACCACCGGAAGCTGCGCGGCAAGAGCGCGACGCAGTCGGTGCTCGACACGATCCCCGGCATCGGCCCGAAGCGAAAGCGCGCGCTGCTGCGCAAGTACGGATCGCTGAAGGGGGTGCGCGAGGCGAGCATCGACGACATCGCGACGACGGTCGGCTTCACGCGCCGGCTGGCGGAGACGGTGAAGCGGTCGATCTGACCCGGGTGCACCGTAAGCGCGCTCCCGGCCGGCGACCGTGGATGGACACAGCACGGCCCCGCGGCTATACCTCTTCCTCGCCCGCGCGCGACCGGCGATTCCCGCCGGCGCCGACGGCCCGATAGGCCGATGGCCGCCCCGGATCCCGGGTGTATACTCCGCCGCACGCTTCGGGCCCGCTGCCCGCTATCCACACCGCCAGGGAAGGTAGAGGGAAGACAGGGGGCTCGGAGTGCGCGACCGGATTGAGGCCTTCCTGCAATATCTCTCCGCCGAGCGCGGGGCCTCGAAGAACACGATCGACGCCTACCGCAACGACCTCACCGCCTTCGCCGCGTTCGCGGACCTCACCGCGTCGAACGGCCACCGCCCCGGCGTGGACGACATCAATCGCACGCTGATCGTCAACTTCATCGCCGACCTCAACCAGCGGCGGTACGCCAAGGCGACCGTCGCGCGGAAGGTCGCCGCGGTGAAGTCGTTCTGCGCGTTCCTGATCGACCACGGCGACCTGACGAGCAATCCGACCGCGCAGATCGATTCGCCGCGGGCGCCGAAGCCCGTGCCGAAGCCGATGTCGATCGAAGAGGTCGACTCGCTGCTCGCGGAGCCGCGCAAGACGGCGACGCCGGAGGCGGTGCGCGATTCGAGCATGCTGCAGCTGATGTACGCGACGGGCATGCGCGTCACCGAGCTGGTGTCGCTCAACCTCGACAGCCTGCACCTGATGCCGCCGCCGGCCTACGTGCGATGCCTGGGGAAGGGCGCGAAGGAGCGCACGATCCCGGTGCACCAGGAAGCCGTCGGCGCGCTCGACCAGTACCTGGACGAGGCGCGGCCGGCGCTGCTGAAGAACCGCACGCAGAGCGCGCTGTTCGTGAACCGGCGCGGCGAGCGGCTGACGCGGCAGGGCTTCTGGTTGATCCTCCGGAACTACGCGCAGTCGGCCGGCATCGACACGCACGTCACGCCGCATACGCTGCGGCACTCCTTCGCCACGCACCTGCTGCGCGGCGGCGCGTCGGTGCGCGACGTGCAGGAGCTGCTCGGCCACGCGAACGTGTCGACGACGCAGGTCTACACGCAGCTCGCCGACGAGCACCTGCGCGCCGTGTACGAGAGCGTCCACCCCCGGGCGCGATAGCCCGCACGTTCCGCCCGCACGTTCCGCCCGCACGTTCCGCCCGCACAATCACCGACCACAGCGGCGGCAGACATGCCGCCGACAGGTGGGCGGCGCCAGCCGCGCGCGGCCTGACGTCCGCGTTCTGTCGGCGGCATGTCTGCCGCCGCTGTGACCGCCCGCCGCGCGCGGTCTGGCGGTGGCGCCTGCGCGCCCGGCAATGCGATCATCCCTGCCGCGACACGGCGCTGCGGGGCAAGGGGGCACACGTGAGGATCTCGGACGTCGCGGCGCGCGAGCTGCTGGACTCGCGCGGCAACCCCACCATCGAGGTCGACGTCGAGCTGAGCGACGGCACGCTCGGCCGCGCGATCGTGCCGAGCGGCGCGAGCACCGGCGCGCACGAGGCCGTCGAGCTCCGCGACGGCGATCAGACGCGCTACGGCGGCAAGGGCGTGCTCACCGCCGTCGAGCACGTGCGCGGCGAGCTGCGCGAGCTCGTGCGCGGCCGCGACGCGCGCGACCAGGAGCAGATCGACCGCGCGATGTGCGACCTCGACGGCACGCCGAACAAGGCGCGCCTGGGCGCGAACGCGATCCTCGGCGTGTCGCTCGCCGTCGCGCGCGCGGCCGCCCGCTCGGCGAACGAGCCGCTGTTCCGCTACCTCGGCGGCCCCGGCGCGCACACGCTGCCCGTGCCGCAGAGCAACGTCCTCAACGGCGGCGCGCACGCGGCCGGCTCCACCGACTTCCAGGAGTTCATGTTCATGCCGGTCGGCGCGCCCACCTACCGCGAGGCCGTGCGCTGGGTCTCCGAGACCTACCACGCGCTGCGCCGCATCCTCGGCGAACGCGGCTACCCCACCACCGTCGGCGATGAGGGCGGGTTCGCGCCGAAGCTCGACTCGAACCGCGGCGCGCTCGACCTGCTGATGCAGGCGATCGAGGCGACCGGGCGCCGCCCGGGCGACGACGTCGCAATCGCCCTCGACCCGGCAACGTCCGAGCTCTGCAACGACGGCACGTACGTGCTGGCTCGCGAGGGGCGCGACGTCACCAGCGACGGCCTCGTCGATCTCTGGGCGGAGTGGGTGCGCGACTACCCGATCGTCTCGCTCGAGGACGGGATGGACGAGGACGACTGGGACGGCTGGGTCGCCCTCACCGCGCGCCTCGGCGACCGGGTGCAGCTCGTCGGCGACGACCTGCTGGTGACGAACGTGACGCGCCTGCGCCAGGCGATCGACCGGCGCGCGGCGAACGCGATCCTGATCAAGGTGAACCAGATCGGCACACTGACCGAGACGCTCGACGCGATCCGCATGGCGCACGCCGCGGGCTGGCGCACGGTGATCTCGCACCGCTCCGGCGAGACCGAGGACGCGACGATCGCGCACCTCGCGGTGGCGACGGGCGCCGGGCAGATCAAGCTCGGCGCGCCGGCCCGCACGGACCGCACCGCGAAGTACAACGAGCTGCTGCGCATCGAGGAGCTGCTCGGCCCCGATGCGGAGTACGCCGGCGCCCAGTCGCTCGTGCGGCCGGCGCCGGTGACGGCGATCCGCTAGGCGCGCGCCGCCGGGGCGCAAGCGGGTGCAGAGACGCCGCCGAGGCCGGGCGGCCCCCGAGGCCGCGATCTGGCGGCGGCATGGCTGCCGCCGCTTTGACCGGAGCCTCACGACGGCGCGGCTCACCCGGGGAGGTGCTCTGGTCCACGGCGGGCCTGAAGCCCACCGCGCGCCTAGACTTGCCGCATGACCACTCCTCCTGGCGCCCCCACTCCGAACGGCGACGGACACGGCGACCTGCCGATCGCGAACCCGCCACAGCGCGTGTCCGGCATGCGCGTCCCCGACGGCTGGCGGCTGCCCGGCAAGCCCGCGGACCTCGACCCCGCCGCCGAGGATGCATGGCGGCAGACCGGCTTCCTGCTCGCCGACGACCTGCGGCTGATCGCGGAGAACCTCGAGCTGCAGGCCGCGCTGGCGAAGACCGGCTACACGCCGTCCGCTCGCACGATGATCATGGCCGGCTTCGCCAGCCTCTGGAGTCGCGCCTTCCTCAGCTCGTCCGACGCGGTCGGGCTGGCCCGCCGGGGCGGCTACCAGGCCGCGGTCGCGCTGGTGCGGCAGGCGGTCGAGTTCGTCGGCGCGCAGATGAACCTCGGGCATGAGCTCGACGCCTGGCGCCGCTGGACGCACGAGGCATACGGCCGCGACGAAGCGAACCGCGCGATCGAGATCGGCGTCGGCCACTACTTCGGCGGCGAGGCGATCGCCGGCGACGAGCACCTGCGCGCTGATCTACCGCGCGGTGAGCGACCTCTCGCGCCCGAACTTCGGCCCGACGGCGCTGTTCGCCGCCGCCGAGGGCAACCACGAGCGCTACCCGCTCGTCTTCGCCGACCAGGCGTTCCACCTCGGCTGGGCGCAGCTGCTGCTCGGCTGGACGCTGCGCGTCGGCGTCACGCAGCTGCACACGGCGATGCACCTGCCGCAACAGTTCCCGGCGCCGGCGGAGCTGCGCGAGCGCGTGGTCGCGCACGCCGACGCGGTCGACCGGCTGCTCGCCGCGCCGGAGCGCTGCCGCGTCGAGGAGGTGGCCGACGGCGACGGGCGGCGGCGGCACCTGGTCGTCGAGTTCCGGCGCCAGTCCGCCGACGCACCGAAGCGCCTGCTGCTGTAGCCGACGCTCCACCCGCGGTCCACGCGTAACACGTCCGATAGAGGCAACTCGCGAGGCTGCCCTAGAATCTGCTCACCGAGGGGCAGGGACGCAGGGGGTGAGACGATGACGCTGCGTGTCGGGATCAACGGGTTCGGCCGCACCGGCCGGCAGGCCTTCCGCGCCTGGTGGGAACGCCATCGCGACGACTTCGAGATCGTCGCCATCAACCGCGGCCCGGTCTCGGTCCGCACCCACCTGCTGCGCCATGACTCCGACTACGGTCCGTTCCCCGCGAAGATCGTCGACGGCACGGACTGCTTCAGCGTCGACGGCCACGAGGTCGCGGTCCTCAACGCCGACGACCCCGCCGAGATCCCGTGGGGCAAGGTCGGCGTCGACCTCGTGATCGAGTCGACCGGCAAGTTCCGCGACCGCAAGGGTGCCGGGGCGCACCTGCACGACGGCGTGAAGAAGGTCCTGATCTCGGCGCCGGGCAAGGGCGTCGACTGGACCGTGATCATGGGCGTGAACCACGGCGAGTACGACCCGTCGGCACACCAGGTGATCTCGGCCGGCTCGTGCACGACGAACTGCGTGGTGCTGGCCGTGAAGGTGCTGCACGACGCGTTCGGCATCGAGCGCGCCTTCATGACGACGATCCACTCGTACACGGGCGACCAGAACCTGGTCGACAACTCGCACAAGGACCTGCGCCGGGCGCGCGCCGCCGCGCTGAACATCGTGCCGACGTCGTCGGGCGCCTCGGACGCGGTGGGCGCGATCATCCCGGAGCTCGCCGGCAAGTTCGACGGCCTGGCCTACCGCGTCCCGACGCCGACGGTGTCGGTGGTCGACCTCGTCTCGGACCTGCGCGACTCGCCGACCATCGGCGAGATCAACGAGGCGTACCTGAGCGCCGCCGAGGGTCCGCTGAAGGGCTACCTGCACTACGAGCGCGAGGAGCTTGTGTCGATGGACTTCAAGGGTCACCCGGCCTCGTCCATCCACGACGCGCCGTCGACGATGGTGCTCGACGGCAACATGGCGAAGACGATGGCGTGGTACGACAACGAGTGGGGCTACTCCTGCCGCCTCACCGACGTGTGCGCGCTGATCGCAGAACGCGGCCTGGCGTAGGCGGCCGGCGACGCCACGGCGGCGGCAGACATGCCGCCGACGCGGGGTCGCAGCCCGCTGGCCGCGGCATTGTCGGCGGCATGTCTGCCGCCGCTGTGGCGCGTCGAGCAGCCACTGCGCGCGGCGTGCCTGAAGGCCGCCGCGCGCCGGTGAACTGACTCGGCGTCGCGAGTAGACTCGGACGCCCATGCAGGACCCCACGGCGGAACCGTACCAGCGCGCCGAGCACCCCTGGCTCGTGCTGCTCTCGGTCGCACTCGGCCTGTTCATGGTCGTGATCGACATCTCCATCCTGAACATCGCGCTGCCGACGATCGCCGGCGCGTTCCACGCCTCGCTCGCCGAGGTCGAGTGGACGCTGATCGCCTACACGCTCGCGCTCACGGGGCTCGTGCCGTTCTTCGGACGCATCAGCGACGTGCTGGGGCGCAAGCGGCTCTTCATCATCGGTATCGTGATCTTCGCGTCGGCGAGCCTGCTCGCGTCGTTCTCGCAGGTCGTGCTCTGGCTGATCGGGGCGCGCCTGATCCAGGCCGTCGGCGGAGCGCTGATCACCGCGAACACGCTCGCGATCATCACCGACACCTTCCCCGCCGGTCAGCGCGGCACCGCGATGGGGCTGCAGTCGATCCTGATCAGCGGCGGCGCCGCGGTGGGGCCGACGCTCGGGGCGGCTTCCTCGTCACGCACTTCGGCTGGCAGGCGGTGTTCCTCGTGAACGTGCCGGTCGGGATCGCGTCGGCGGCGTTCGCGTGGGTGATCCTGCCGCCACTGCAGTCGCACCGGACGCTCGAGCCGATCGACTGGACGGGGACGGGGCTGCTGCTCGGAGGTCTCGGTCCGCTGCTCCTCGGGATCACGAAGTCGCCGGACTGGGGCTGGGACTCGCCCGCCACGCTCGGCATGATCGCGGTCGGCCTCGTCGTCTCGACGCTCTTCGTCTGGCACGAGGCACACACGCGCTACCCGCTCGTCGACCTCACGCTGTTCAAGATCCGCGAGTTCGCGGCCGGCCAGGCCGCCGGCGTCTTCGCCACGCTCGCGCTGTCGACCGCGACGCTGCTCTTCCCCTTCTACTGGCAGGCGCTGCGCGGCTTCTCCGCCGAGCGCGCCGGCATCGTGATGCTGCCGCTGCCGTTCGCGATCGCGCTGAGCGCGCCGACCGCCGGGCGGTTCTCGGACGTCGTCGGCGCGCGCTGGATCGCGACGAGCGGCCTCGCGCTCGTGGCGTTCGCGCTGTGGCTGATCGGGGGCATCACGGCGGCCATGCCGCTGTGGAACGTGCTGATCCGCCTGTTCCTGCTCGGCCTCGGCCTCGGGACGTTCACCGCGCCGAACAACAACGCGGTGATGACCGCGGCGCCGACGCACCGGCGCGGCATCGCATCGGGGCTGCTGGGGATGTCGCGGTACGTGGGGCAGAGCCTGGGCATCGCGTTCAGCGGGACGGCGTTCGCGCTGTTCGCGGTGGCGTCGGGGTTCCACCTCGGCGGGCTGCCGTCGCCGGAGCAGCTGGCGGCGGTCGCCGGGCAGCCCGCGCAGCTCGCGGCGTTCCAGGACGCGTTCATCGCCGGATTGCACGCCGCGGCGCTGCTCGCGATCCCGTTCGCGCTCGCCGGCATGGTGCTGTCGTTGCTGCGTGGGCCGCAGCAGGCGGCGGTCGAGATCGTGGTCCGTGCGCGCGCGGGCGGCGGGGCCGGGACGGCGCTGCGCGGCGGGGACGCGAGCGGCGGAGGCGACGGCGAGTGAGGACGACGACGGGCATCCTGGCGCTCGACCCGTGTCTGCACGGCCGCGCGGTGCTGTTCGATCTGGACGACACCATCATCGACTTCACCGGCAACCAGGAGTGGGCGTGGCAGGAGGCATGCCGCGCGGCCGCCGAACGTGTGTCCGGCCTCGACCCGCTGCGGCTGCGCGAGACGATCCGGACCGTCGCGGACTGGTACTGGGGCGACCCGGTGCGGCACCGCGAAGGGCGGCGCGACCTGCGCGCCGCGAGCGCCGGGATCGTGCGCACGTCGCTCGAGCGCCTGGGCGTGGCGGCGCCGGCGGCGCTCCCGCGCGCGGTGGCCGACCACTACCGCGACCTCCGCGATGGCGGACTCGCGCTCGTGGACGGCGCGACCGATCTGCTCGCGGCGCTGCGGGCGGCGGGCACCCCGCTGGCGCTCGTGACGAACGGCACGCAGTCGGACCAGCGGGCGAAGCTCGAGCGGTTCGACCTCGAGCGGCACTTCGACCACATCCAGATCGAGGGCGAGTTCGGCGCCGGGAAGCCGGAGGAGCCCGTCTACCACGCCGCGCTCGCCGCGCTGGGCGTGCCGGCAGAGCGGGCGACGTTCGTCGGCGACAACCTCGAGTGGGACGTCGCGGCGCCGATGCGCGTGGGGATGCAGGCGGTGTGGGTCGACGTCGCCGGCGGCGGCCTGCCGGGCGGCGCCGCCGCCCCGGCGCGCGTGGTGCGGCGCGTGACCGAGCTCGCGGCGCGCGCGACGTAGGTGCTCCGACCGGCGAGCGGCGGGCGGCTGCCCGCCGCTCGCCCCTGCCTAGGCGCCGGCCGTTCGCGTCCCCGCGGCGGCGTACTCGTCGCGCCGGGCGCGCGTCGCGCCCACCATCTCCGCCGGGATCGGCTGCGCGCCGCCGAGGGCAGCTGCCTGCAGGCCGAGGATCGCGGCCTCCTCGATCACCATGTTCGCGCGCGCGGCGCCGCCGGCGCTGCCGGCGAACGCGAGCACGCCGTGGTTCGCGAGCAGCACGCCGCCGATGTCGCGATGCGCGCGGATCGCCGCCTCGATCTGCTCGACGGACTCGCGTGAGCCACGCGGGCCGTAGGCGGCGACCGGGACGCCGTCCGTCATGTCGAAGCGCGCCATCGCCTCGTAAATCAGCGGAATCGGCCGACCGGCGACGGCGTAGCTCGTCGCCGCGGGCGAGTGCGTGTGCACCACGCCGCCCGCGTCCGCGCGCAGCCGGTAGACGGCCGCGTGCATGTCGACGATCTCCGCGCCGGTCGGCTCGGCCGCGCCCTCGAGCAGCGTGCCGTCGAGCGCGAACAGCGCGATGTCCTCGGGCCGCAGCGCGGCGATCGAGCCGCCGGCGGTGAGGAGGAAGCGGTCGGTCCCGGGCAGGCGCGCGCTGGCGTTCCCGTGCCGGCTGATCTGCATGACGCCCGACTCGAGCAGGGCCTCGGCGGCGTCGATGATCTCTTGCTTCACACGTGCGACGTCGGACTGGGGCATGGCACCTCCAACGACGGGAGCGGCGGATGGTCGCATCAGGCTACACCCGGCGTGCGCGGCCGCCGGAAGGCAGAACGGCGGTTCGTGTGCGCGCCACTGGGCCGCGAACGCAGCGGGTGATCGGTCCGCCGCTCGCCGTCGCCGGGGGCGTCCCGGTACACTGATCGCTCAATGCTCGACTCACTCTCCGACCGCCTCCAGCAAACCTTCCGGCGCCTCGGGTCCTCGGGGAAGATCTCCGAGAAGGACCTCGACGAGGCCCTCCGCGAGGTGCGCATCGCGCTCCTCGAGGCCGACGTCAACTTCAAGGTCGTGCGCGACTTCATCGCGCGCGTCCGCGAGCGGGCGCTCGGCCAGGAGGTGCTGCAGTCGATCACGCCCGGCCAGCAGGTGATCTCGATCGTCAACGAGCAGCTCGTCGAGGTGCTCGGCGGCAATCACGAGCCGCTGATGTACGCGAAGGAGGGGCCGACGGTCGTGATGGTCGTCGGCGCCAAGGGCTCCGGGAAGACGACGCTCGCCGGCCGCCTCGCCCTCAAGTTCAAGAAGGAGGGCCGCCAGCCGCTGCTCGTCGCCACCGACTTCGAGCGCGTGGCCGCAAGCGAGCAGCTGCAGGTCCTCGGCGAGCAGATCGACGTCCCCGTCTGGGTCGAGCAGAAGGCGGCGCCCGCCATCGACGTCGCGAAGCGCGCGATGAAGGAGGCGGCGCGCACCGGCGCGAACGCCGTCGTCATCGACACGCGCGGCGCGGTCGCGCTCGACGACGCGCTGGCGGACGAGCTCGCGGAGCTCGCCGACGAGGTCGACCCCACCGAGATCCTGATCGTGGTCGACGCGATGACCGGCCAGGAGGCCGTGACGCTCGCGCGCGACTTCGACGAGGCGATCGAGGGCACGGGCGTCGTCGTCACGAAGGTGGACTCCGATACGCGCGGCGGCGCCGTGCTCTCCGTGCGCGAGGTCACCGGCCTGCCGATCAAGTTCATCACGACCGGCGAGCGCCTCGAGGCGCTCGAGGACTTCCACCCGGACCGCTTCGCGTCGCGCGTGCTCGGCATGGGCGACGTCGTGTCCCTCGTCGAGAAGGCGCGCGAGACGATGGGCGACCGCGACGTGAAGGACGTCGCGAAGCGCATGCGCTCGGGGCAGTTCGACCTGGAGGATTTCCTCCAGCAGATGCAGCAGATGAAGCAGATGGGGCCGCTCTCCGGGCTGCTCGACATGCTGCCCGGCGGCGGGAACATGGCGAAGCAGCTCACGGGCGTCGACCTCGACGGCTCGTACTTCAAGCAGGCGGAGGCGATCATCTCGTCGATGACGCCGCAGGAGCGCCACAACCCGGACGTGCTGAACGGTTCGCGGCGGCGGCGGATCGCGAAAGGCTCAGGCACCACGCCGGCCGACGTCAACCGCCTCTTGAACCAGTTCAAGGATGCGAAGAAACTGATGCAGGCGATGGCCACCGGCAAAGGCGCCGGTGGTCTCATGCGTATGCTCGGGATGTAAGCGACCACAACCCGGCGACCGCACCGCAATCGCAACGCGACAATCACGGGAATCGCCCGGCGGTTCCGACCTCGGAGGTTGGTTTGCTCAGGATCCGACTGCGCCGCACCGGCAAGAAGAAGCAGGCCTCGTACCGCGTGGTGGTGGCCGACCAGGACGCCCCGCGCGACGGCGCGTTCGTCGAGATCGTGGGGCACTACAACCCGCGCAGCGAACCCCAGACCGTCGTCCTCAAAGAGGACCGCGTGAAGCACTGGCTCGCAGTCGGCGCGCAGCCGTCGGAAACGGTGCACCGCTTGCTCTTCAAGCAGGGCATCACGACCGTCGAGCCGCCGAAGCGCCCGACGAAGCCGTCGAAGGCCGAGGTCGCGAAGGCAGAGGCCGAGCGCGCCGCGGCGCAGGCCAAGGCCGAGGCCGAGGCCGCGGCGGCCGCGAAGGCTGAGGCCGACGCCGCCGCGAAGGCCGCCGCCGACGCCGCCGCCGCGGAGTCGACCGCGTCCGAGGACGCCGCCGCCAGCGAGTAGCCCGTTCCCACCAGCGCACCCTCGCCGTCGCCAGGAGCTCCCGTGAAGGCACTGATCGAATACCTCGCCCGCGCGCTCGCCGACCATCCCGACGAGGTGGTGGTCGAGGAGGAGCACGACGGCGACCGCATCGTTCTCCACCTCTACGTGAACGACGAGGACAAGGGCCGCATCATCGGCCGCGACGGCCGCTGCGCGAACGCGATCCGGTCGCTGCTGCACGTGGCCTCGGTGCGGGCCGGCGTGCGCGCCTCGCTCAGCATCGAGTAGTTCGCCCGCCCTCATGGCTCGCGTCGCCGTCGGCGTCATCAACGCGCCGTGGGGCCTCAAGGGCCACGTCAAGGTCACCCCGCTCACCTCGAATCCCGAGCGCCTGCAGGCCGGCGCGGAACTCTACGTGCTCGGCCGGCGGCGGCGCGTGCTCGAGGTCGTGGAGCCATACGGGTACCCGATGATGGTGTTCGAGGGCCTGACCAGCCGCGCCGCCGCCGAGTCGCTGCGCGGCGAGGTCATCGAGATCGACGAAGAGGACCTGCCGCCGCTGCCCGAGGGCGAGTACTACATCGACGACCTCGTCGGCATGGAGGTGGTGACGGAGGATGGCGGCGAGGTGATCGGGCGGCTGTCGGAGGTCCTGCGGACGGGCGCAAACGACGTCTACGTCGTGCAGCGGCCGGGCGCGAAGGACGTGCTCGTTCCGGCGATCCCGGACGTGGTCAAGGCGGTGGACGTCGCCGCGAAGCGGATGACGATCGACCCGTTGCCGGGCCTGCTGGAGTAGACGCGCAGGCGCGTTTCGCGCAGCGGCGTCACGCCTGGCGCCGACGCGGAACCGGGGCGGGCATGCGGAATTGCCGCTGACAAGCCGCCCTTCCTATACTCAGTCTTCCGGCGTGGGGATGTAGCTCAGCTGGGAGAGCGTCGCGTTCGCAATGCGAAGGCCGGGGGTTCGAGTCCCCCCATCTCCACCACGCTCCACCATCCCGGTGAGACCAGCCGCGCGGCACCGATAGACACCGACCGCAGAGCCAGCCCGAGCAGCGCGCGAAGCGCCGCGACCGGATCGATTCCCGCGATCGGGCGGGCGTCGACGTCGACGTAGACGTGCACGACGAGCGCAGCGAGCGACCGGCGAACGTCTGGCGTTGCCTCGGCCCAGACCTGCGGCAGCGAGTCGAGCCGCTCCGCCGCTTCCTCGACGGCGGGGCGCGCGGAGCCGTCGGTGCGGGAAGCGGCAATCCGGTACCGGGGTGCCGACGGGCCGACGCTTCCCAACCCGATGCTCCTGCACAGCGGCGCTCGTCCGAGCCAACCGACGTCGCGACGCACGCCGACGGGGCGACACGATGCCTGTGCCCTGCCGGCGGGGCGTGTGGAGTCGGAAGAGATGGATCGAGTAGGCGACCGGGACTGGGGTCGGCCGGTGTCCGGCCGACCCCAGTCCTGCCAGCCCTACGCGAACATCCTCAGTTCGCAAGTCCGAACGCGTACAGCTTGTTGTTCGAGGTCCCGAGGTTCGTGTACCCCGAGCCCCAGAACAACATGCCGTTCGAGATCGCCGCACCGGAGATGCACGAACCGCCGCTCGCGAAATCCCACAGGACGGCGCCAGACGCCGCGTCGAGCGCGTACATGTGTCCGGCGGGATCGAGGGAGCACCCGAAGACGACTCCGTTTGCGGTCGTGACCGGACCGGACGTACCGCCCCCGCTCGGTGGCGTCGTCTGCCACAGCACCTCGCCGGTGCTTGCGTCCAGCCCGCTCCACACGCCCTGCGTCGTCGCCGTTCCGTTCGGAAGCGTCCATGCCTTCGAATCCGTGTTGGCGTTCGCCGTGTAGACGCGAGTTCCGTCGACGGCGGAGCCCCACTGCAGGCCGCCGGCAAGGCCACCGGGACCCGCCTGCGTCACCCAGACGACGGCGCCCGTGTCGGGATTCAGCGCCCAGTACTGCCCGCTCTTCTGACCGGCGCCCACCAGCTCACGCGGCTTGCCGTGAGCAGTGGTCGTGAAGAGAGCCGGGGCCTGACCGAAGTCGTAGTCCGGCCCGGCGGGATCGGGGCACTCGTCGGGGAAACCGGGGACACCGGGGATCAAGCCCGGAACACAGTTCACCGTGAAGGCATCGTACGGCAGCGCTCGAGTGGCCCAGCGGATGGCGCCCGTTTTGAGGTCCAGCGCCAGGATCGAGTCGAAATGGTTATCCGCCGGAACGCATGCAGCGATCGCGCCCTGATCGTCTCCGGCGGCGGCGACGCAGTCGAGCACCGACTGCGGCACCGAGTAGTTGTTGCCGGTGGCGATGTACAGCTGGCCGCGCTTCGTGTCGATCGCGGGCGAGCTGCCCCAGACCGCGTTTCCGGTAAAGCCTTCCGGCGCGGTGTACGTCTTCCACAGGATCTGACCGGTCTCGAGATCGAGGGCGGCCATGCTTCCCCGGAACGACAACTGGTATCCGGGGACGATCGCGGCGAGCGCCTCCTCCATGGAAGCGACTCCGACGTAGACCACCCCGTCGAACACGGTCGCCGACTGCGTGATGATCGCGGCCGGGTTCGTCTCCAGCTGTGTGCTCCACACGAGCGCGCCGGAGAACTTGTCGAACGCCAGGACCTTGCCGCCACCACCGAACGGGCCCTGCGTACCGACGATGACCCTGTCACTCGTCACCGCCGGCGTGGCCCGAGCCTTGTCTCCGGGGACACCCGTGACCGCGGCAACATTCGCCTGCCACTTGAGCGCACCGGTCTGCCGGTCCACCGCGTAGAGGTTGCCTGCCCAGTCGGGGAAGTACACGGTCTCTCCGTCGACCGCAGGCGTCGCCGACACGTCCCCGCCCGTCTCGAACACCCACTTCGGCGTGAGACCGGGGACGTTGGATGGACTCAGCTGGTGCTCTGAATTCTGGAAGCGCGTGTTCTGGCGGTCTCCGCCCGCCGTATTCCACTGACTCCCCTGCGAAGCCGACACTGCGCCGATTGCCAGTGCGGCCACCAGGGCCGAAAGGACGGCGGACGCGAAGAAGCGTCCACGAAGTCGAGACAAGCATCCCCCGATCGCGCGCCCGTAGGTCCTCGCCGGTTTCCAGGTCCACGACCGAGCCAACGGGGAGCCGGGCCGCGGGATGATGCCAGCGCATTGTTTCGGTCAGATTTCGCAACTATTGATGATATATCTGCAATAGATATAAACAGATAATAGAACGGTGGACGATCAGAGTCCGGCCGCGGGCGCCGGCTGGCGATGCATCAGGCCGAGGCCGGCGAAATAAGCGGCGACCACGGGAGCGCCGCGCCGACTTCATCGAGCATCACGCCGTGAAGCTCGCAACGGTTGAGCTTGCGGGCCGCCTTCAGGCGCCGCTCCGGACCCTCAACCGCTCGTCCGATCGCATCGCGCTCGGCGCCCGCCGGGGCCGCGAGCACAGCATTTGCGTGCGCGCCACGCCCACCGCGCACCGCGCGGCCGACCGCGCCGGGGCGCCTCGACCGCGCCGGGCGCCTCGACTGCGCCCGTGGGCGCCCGTCCGCGTCCGGCCGCAATCCATCGCGCCGAGCGCCGCCCGGCTAAGATGCGCGCGGGCCGTCATGGGAAGGCGGGATGCCGTGACACTCGTCGTGAACCCCGATGCCAGCCGCGACGCGACCGGGACGCGCGCGCGCGCAGTTGCTGCTGCCTCGACGCCTCCCGCGCGGGGCAAGGAGCCCTGGTACCGCCACCCGGACGCCGTCGCGCCCGGTATCGCCACGCTGGTGGTGATCGTCGGCTACGCCGTCAGCATTGCCATCTGGGAGAGCGTTCACGCGGCGCCGATCCGCGTGGCGTCCGACACGAGCGCCTTCGCGCTGCTCTACATCGCCGCGCAGGCAACCGAGCGGCTGCTCGAGCCGTTCGCGTCGTTCGTCATGGAGTCGCGCACCGCGCGGGGCGAGATGGAGGTGGCGATGGCCGCGGCCATGAACGCGCCCGACGATCCTGCCCGGTGGCAGGCCGCGGCCGATGCGCGCGACCGGCTGGACCGGCGCCAGCGCGCCCGCGCGTACATCATGTGGTCCGCCGCGACCGTCCTCGGGATGCTCGCCAGCGCGACGATCGGCATCTACCTGATCGCCGCCATCGCCGACCGACGGCCGAGCGTGCCGATCGACATCCTCGTGACCGGCCTCGTGATTGGAGGCGGAACGAAGCCGCTGCACGACCTGATCTCGCGCATCGAAAGCGCGAAGCAGCGCGCACAGGATCCCGTCGCGAACGCCTGACCGGCTCGTCGCGCCGGGCGCGGCGCCCGGCGCCGAGCACCCAGCCGTCTTCACCCCCCGAGCGCGGCGAGGTAGCGCACGGCGCGAATGCCCGGGAGGAAGAAGTAGGCACCGCCGCGCACGGCCACGAAGCGCGGCAGGCCGCCGTGGCGTCGCACGACGGGTTCCGCCTGCTCGCTGAACGTCGCCCCGGTATCGCCGTGGGGCGCCATCAGCGGATCCCCGTCGTCATAGAGGCCGCCGAACTTCGGGTTGTTCACCCACGTGTGCTGGACGAACTCGAACTGGCGCGCGATGTCGCCGACGAGGCAGATGAAGTGCAGCCCGCGCTCCTGCGCCGCGGTGCCGGCGTTCGCGTCGAAGATCTCGGGGATCGCAAGCGGCGGGCCGTAGCTGCGGCCGCGACGGAGCAGGCGGTGATGGTTCGCCGCCGCCACGGACTGCTTCGAGCCGGGCTTCGGCTCGAGCGAGTCGCGCGGGTTCGTGCGACGAACGTGCGAGCCGATCGGGCACGCGAGGCCGTCCGGGTCCTGCTGGTGGTACGCGAAGTCGTTCGCGTCCGCGCGCGCGGGATTGTCGTGATCCGGCGCCAGCGCGAGCGACGCGCCGCTCGGCCAGCGGCCGACCATCTTGGCCGCGAGGCGCGTGCGCGCCGCCGGGTCGGAACCGCCGCCCGCGTCGCGGGTGAGCGCGTCGACGGTGCGCCAGAAGCCAGCCACGTCCTGCTCGAGCTGCCGGAACACGAGGTAGGAGCCGTTGCGCCCGAGGTCGCCACCGACGCCCGCGAGCGCGCCGGCGCGATTGGTGCCCGCGGGCACCGCGATGGGCTCCGCCGCGACGTCGTACTCGTTGCGGTATCCGAGGACGAACTCACCGGGCTGCACCGTGTTCGCGGGACGGTCCTGCCGCGAGAGCCCATCGATGGTCGGCTGCGACACGCCGTCCCTGAAGCCGAAGTGCTCGCGTCCGCCGAGATACGTTGTGTCGAGTCGCGCCAGCTGCTCGATGCCGGCCCCGGCGAGGCGGCCGGCGTGCGCGTCGTAGAGACCGTCAAGGGACGCCCCGTCCGCGGCGAACAGCATCAGCACGAGGTCGACGGACGGCGTGCCGGGCCCGCCCCAGCGCCAGCGCTCGGGCGCGCTGTCGCCGTCGTCGCCGAGGATGCGTGAGCGGTGCGGCTGCGCGAGGCCCTCGACGAACTGCGGGGCGAACGCGCTCAGCGTGGCCGCCCCGACACCGAGGCGCTCGAGGCCCGCGCGCGTGAACGCGACGTTGACGGCGGTCGCGTCGGGCCGGCTCTCCGCCGACGTGAGGTCGCCGGCGAGCGCGCCGAGCCACGCGCGCGCGGCGCCGGCGTCCGCGACGCGCAGCAGCACGTAGCACGCGGCGGCCAGCGTCCCGTACCCGCGCGCAACCAGCCCCTGGATGTCCCCAACTTCGAGCCGTTCAGCCATCGTCGTTGCCCGTCGTCCCCTCGACCGCGGCGTGCGGCCGGTCCGTCACAGGCGGCGCAACCATGCGGCCGCCGCCTCGTCGTCCATGTCGCCGCGCAGCCCGTCGCGGATCGCGGAGTTGTTGTCGACATTCGTCGCGGTGAGGTCCGGGTACGCCGAGTACCAGTACTGCGTCGCCACCTGGTGCCCGCGCAGGAACGCCTTGAACTGCTGCTCGCGATGGGCGCCGGCAAAGAAGAGCCAGCGCGTCTTCGGGTAGCCGTCCTCGTTGCCGAACCCGGTGTTCAACACCCACGCCACCTGGTCGACGAAGTCGTCCATGTAGCTCTCGAGGCTGCCGTCGTAGTAGCTCGTGAACATGAACCGCCCGTCGTCGAGCCGCATCAGCCGCGCGAAGTGCACGGTGCGCAGCCCGGCGAGGTTGTCGTGGTTGAACACGTGCCGCGTCGCGAACGCGGCGGCCTGGAGGAAGAGCGGCGCGGTCAGGCGCCAGAACCGGCCGGGCTTCAGCGGCGCGACCGTGGTGATCGCGTTCTGGGCGCCGAAGTCCTCCGCATCCGTCAGTGCGCGCAGCCGCCCGTGATCGAGCCGGATGTCCGGCTCCGGCCCGCGGAGCTCCTCGAGCCGCAGCCAGAGGAACACGAGCACGAGCAGCGGGGCGACGACCGGCGACAGCAGGACGAGCACAAGCGGAAGGCCGAACCGCTGCAGCGCCTCGCGCGCGCGGAAGCGCAGCCCGGGACGGGCGGGCGGGTCCATTGCCCGGGCGAGGTCCGGGCGCGACGCGACGAACGCCCGGATCGTCTCGCGGACCTCCCGGGCACCCCGACCGGCCCAGTCCTGCGCCGACCGGTCGACGAGGTCGCGGATCGCCTCGCGCAGCTGCCGCTCCTGGCGCACCTGCTCGAGCGTGCGCCCGACGCGGTGGATGTAGATCACCTGCGACCCGACGACGTGCGTGCGCAGGAAGCGCACGCGGTGCGCCTCAGTGACCGTCCCGCGCGGATAGTCCACGCAGTGGCCGAAGACACGATCCATGCCTGCGCCCGCGACGCGCGCGAACTCCCGCAGGCGGTCGCCGGCGGGCGCGTCGCAGTCGAGCATCAGCAGCAGCGACGCGGCACCCGGGACCGGTTCGTCGTCGACGACGAGCAGCCGGGCGAAGTGCGTCGCCGGCAGGTCGCTGAAGCGGATCACGTCGTTGCACGCGCCCGCGCGCTGCATCTGCGCGAGCAGCGCGCGCAGCGCGTCCGCTTGCCCGGGACCGACGGCGGCGCGCACCGTGAGCGCGACCTGGTGCGTCATCGCGGACGCCCCCGCAGCCGGCCGAGCCACAGCGCGCGCACGAGCGGGATCGCGAAGCGGGCGAGCAGCCCGCGCAGGCCGGTCATCTGCTCGATGAGATCAAGCGGGTCGAACGCCACGCGGACCTCGGTGATGCGGCCGTTCGCGACGTGGAAGATATCGATGCCGGGCACGCTCACGCTGCGCCGCGCCACCGTGACCCCGAAGAGGCGCGCGCGATGCGTCCCCGTCCAGGTGAAGCGCACCGCCACGCGGTCGTCCTCCGCGAAGAAGTCGTCGACGGCGAAGTGCACGTCGGGGAACGTCGCGAAGAAGGTCGCGAAGAAGCGCTTCAGCTGCGGGATGCCGTCGACGCCACCCCCGGGGATCGCCGGGTCGCGGAAGGCGATCGCCGGATCGAAGAGCTCGTCCGCGAAGTCCAGGTCGTGCTGGTTGATCAGGCGGTCGAAGTAGCTGCGGGCGACGGCACGCGCGTCCGTGCCGGGTAACTCCACCATCGCGAATGACCTCCCCCGGGCGCGCGGGATGCGCCAGCCTCCCGACGACCCGGCCCGCAGACCGCCCCCGCGCACACGTGGGCGGGGACGCCGGGGCGTCCCACGCGCCGATCGCTAGACGATCAAATCGCGGAAGTAGTCGTTGAGCATGCGGTCGTCCGGGTCGTAGCGACGCCGGTAGGCGCCGAAGCGCTCGAGCCGCGAGCCGAAGGCGCGCCGGACCTGCTCCCGGGTCAGCCACTTCGTCTGGTTGAACAACGGGATGCCGCCGCGCGAGCTGCACCAGTCGTTGTACGCCGCGAGGAACTGGTCCCAGCCCGGCCCGCCGGTCGACACCGGGTCGATCGTCATCACCGTGCCCTCAGACGTGTACGAGAACAGCGAGTTCGTGTCCTCCGCGATGCGGTAGCCGACGTGCAGCAGGTCGCAGCGATAGCCCGTCTGCCGGTAGTAGTCCTCGACCCACGCGAAGTACTCGCGGAGGACGTCGCCGTAACGCTCGTCGGGGAACGCCCAGATGCTGAAGGTGTAGGCGCTGAAGCCGCCGATCGAGGGGTAGCGGATCATCTGGTCGGCGGGCGAGGTGTTGTCGCCCTTCAGGAATCGGCTGAGCACGATGTTGATGGCCTGGTCGAGCCGGTCGACCAACCAGTAGCGCGCGCGGCGCGACGGGACCAGCATGCTCACCAGCCGTCCGTACGACGGCGCCGTCTTGCTCCAGACCATGTCGCGCAGCCGCCACTGCCAGCGGCTCGGCCGCTTCAGCACCGCGTCGCGATAGTGCCGGAACTCGACCGTGACGGTCCGCAGGTTCGGCGAGATGTACATCATCATCGCCTCGTTGCGGCGTCGCAGCTCCGGGAGGCGCGTCGCGAACTCGTCGATGTCGAACGTCTCGTGGTGGACGACGAGGGGGCGCAGCCGCTGCACGCGGAAGGTGACCTCGTAGACGATGCCGAACAGGCCGTAGCTCGAGCGCGCGACCTGGAGCAGCTCGGGATCCGACTCGTCGATCTCGACGAGCTCGCCGCTCGGCGTCACGAGCTTCATGGCGATGGCGTACGAGGCGACCTGCCCGAACTCGCCGGGCATCGACGAATCCTTCGTCCCGCCGCATGCCGCGCTGCCGATGCTCAGGTTGCCGAGCTCGACGTTCACGAACAGCTGCAGCCCGCGGCGCTCGAGCTCCTTGGCGACGTCGATGTAGAGCGCGCCCGCCTGCACGGTGATGGTGTCGTCGCCGATGTGCAGGATGCGGTTCATGCGCCGCATGCTGACGAGCGTGCCCTCGTCCGCGACGCCGCACCGCGTGGTCGAGTGGTTCGAGCCGACGGCCCGCACCGGCGACGGGTAGCGCTCGCGATCGCGGAGGATCGCGACGATCTCCTCGACGCTCTCGGGTTGCACGACCGAGCGGGGGAACGAGACGACGTCCCGTCCCCAGTTCGTCACGCGCTCGCCGTGCGCGGCGAGGTGCGATCCGCTGTCAGCGGAGCCGGGGGTGCCGGCGGGGCCCATGGGGTGGGAGTTCGGCGGTGGGGCGGTCACGGCGATCCTCGTTCCGCGCTGCGTACCCGCGCCCCGGGCCCCGCAGCGCGGCCCGGACCAACGGGTGATGCTGGACGATGACGAGCGAGCACGGGCTGCGGCCGATCCGGTCGAGCTCTGCTCGTCCGCACGCCTCGCACGCGTCGTCGGCGAACCGCCCGTCGCCGATGATCACGCGCGAGGCCGTGGAGCCGGGCGAGCAGGGGGAGCCCGCAGAACGCGAGCCCGCCGGGCCGCGGTGCGACGTCGGGTCGCGACGCGGGCGCATGCGAGCAGGGCGGGCCGCGGCTCGAAGGGGTGATCTCAATAGAGGCTCCTCGCGCCGGCCCTCTGCGCTTCGCGCCAGCATACCGGCCGCGCTCGCCTTCGCAAGGGTGCGGGCGCCCGGAGGCCCGGACCGAGCTCAGGACGGCGCGAGGCGGCCCGCCAAGCGTCGCGATACGTACCCGACATCCGCCAGCCAGCGGATCGTGTCGGACACCGTCTCGGCCAGCGGACGCGGCTGCAGGCCGAGGTCGCGCCGGGTGGACTCGTCGTCGGGACGCACGCGCTGCGCGACGAACCAGGTGCCCTCGTACGGGAAGGGCGTCGCGAACGGGGTCGCGCGGGCCGCCAGGTCCGACGCGCGCGAGACCAGCAGCGCGAGCGTGCGCGGGACCGGCACGACCGGCAGGCGGCGCCCGGTGGCCTGCGCGATCGCGTGCATGAGCTCGCGTTCACGCAGCGTGTGCACCGGCGCGAGGTAGCGGGATCCCGGCGTGTCGCGCTCGACGAGCGCGACGTGCAGCTCCGCGACGTCGCGTACGTCGCAGACGGGCCACGTGCTCGCGGGCAGCACGAGGAACAGCCCCCGCAGCGCGTTGCGCACGAGGATGCTCGTCTCGCCGAAGTTCGGGTCGTGCGGGCCCCACACCATCCCGGGGTACGAGATGCGGACGGGCGCGCCCGCGTGCTGCATCGCGCGCGCCACGCGATTGGACGCCGCCTTCGAGCGCTGGTACGCGCCGACGGCGTCGAACGGCGGGGTGTCGGGACCAACGCGCGCGCCGCGCACGCCGGCCAGCGCCACCAGCGTGGAGACGTGCACGATCCGCCGCGCGCCCGCGCGGTGTGCCGCCTCGAGGACGATCCGCGTGCCCTCCACGTTCGTGCGCTCGATCGCCTCCGCGGCGCGGCGGTCGAGCGAGTAGACGGACGCGGCGTGGACGACGGCGTCGGCGCCGTCCACCGCGCGTGCGACGCTCGCGGCGTCGGTGACATCGCCGGGGACGACGTCGACCGCGCCGGCGTCGACCCCCACCGGTCCCAGCGCGTCGGCGACGCGCTCGGGCGTCCGCGCCAGCAGGCGGACGTCGTGACCGGCGCGGCGCAGAGCCGCCACCGTGTGCGAGCCCACGAACCCCGTGCCGCCGGTGACCGTCACTCGCACGTCGCACCTCCTCGCAGCCCGCAGTCCCGACGTCCCCCGAGCGGTGCGCGCGGGCACGCAGCGGTCCGGCCGCGCCGTCTCCGCGGCGCCCGGCCGTCGCCGGGATCGCGCCGAGGATGCCACAGGTCGCGCCCGCGAGTGCGCGACCCGGCGTCGGGCTCGCGGACGCCGGGGCAGCGCGGCGCCCTGGTCGGGCGCGCCCGCATCGCCCGGAATGCGCCGCGGCGCACCGAGGAGCACGGCGCCGTCCACGCGGGCATCGGGGTGGCACGGGGCGAGTACGGTGGATCCGTTGGCCTCATCCCACCCCGGCGAGAGTGATGCCGCATGGATGCCCCTCCATCCCGGCAGCGTGGCTCCCGTGCCTCCCGAGGCGCGGGGCTCGGACCGAGGAAGCACGCTCGGGGCGCGGTCGCGCTGATCGCGATCGCGCTCACCGCCACCGGGTGCGCGACGCTGCCCGACGCGATGCAACCGGCCTCCGGGCGGGGCGACGCGATCCTCGGGCTCTTCGGCATCTCGTTCGCGATCGGCACGATCCTGTTCCTGATCGTCGTCGGGCTGCTCGGGTGGGTGCTCGTCCACTACCGCGCGAGCGTGCGCGAGGCAGCAAGCGACGTCGCCGGGAACCGCCGCCTCGAGGTCACGTGGACGCTCGCGACCCTCGCGATCGTCGCGACGCTCTTCGTCATCTCGGTGCGCACGATGCGCACCGTCGACGCGACGTCCGGCCCCAACGCGCTGCAGATCCAGGTCGTCGGCCACCAGTGGTGGTGGGAGTTCCGCTACCCCGGGTCGGGCGTCGTCACGGCCGATGAGCTCCACGTGCCGATCAACACGCCGATCGCGATCACGGTCACGTCGGACGACGTGATCCACAGCTTCTGGGTGCCGCGCTTCGGGTGGAAACAGGACGCGATTCCAGGCAAGCCGAACACGCTCTCGATCACGCTCGACCGGGCCGGCACGTTCCAGGGCGCATGCACGGAATTCTGCGGGCTCGAGCACGCATGGATGCGGTTGCAGGTCGTCGCGCAATCTCCGCAGGACTTCCAGGCGTGGCTCACGGCGCAGGAGGCGCCGGCGGCCGTGCCCAGTGGTGGGCCGGCGGCGCGGGGCGAGCAGCTGTTCACCTCGCTGGCGTGCGCGAGCTGCCACACGGTCGCGGGCACCAGGGCGCGCGGGACGGCCGGCCCCAACCTGACGCACGTCGGAAGCCGCGCGCTGATCGCGGGCGGCGTACTCGACAACACGCCCGCCAACATGACGCGCTGGCTGACGGACCCGCACGCGGTGAAGCCCGGCGTGCTTATGCCGAGCCTCGGCCTCTCCGCGGCCGACGCGCAGGCGCTGACCGCGTACCTCGAAGGGCTCAAGTAAATGGCGGCGACCGCAGTCGGACGCGCGCGCGACGGGGGCACGACGCGCTCCCGGGCGTGGGAGTGGATGACGACCGTCGACCACAAGCGGATCGGCGTCCTGTACCTCGTGACGACGCTGGTCTTCTTCGCCCTGGGCGGCATCGAAGCGCTGGTGATGCGCATCCAGCTGGCGCTGCCGAACGCGCGAGTGCTGTCGCCGGCGGCGTACAACGCGCTCTTCACGATGCACGGGACGACGATGATCTTCCTCGTCGTGATGCCGATGCTGCTCGGCTTCGCGAACTACTTCGTCCCGCTCATGATCGGCGCGCGGGACATGGCGTTCCCGCGTCTCAACGCGATGAGCTACTGGCTGCTGCTGTTCGGCGGCCTGATGCTCTACTACTCGTTCCTGCCGGGCGACGTCCCGAACGTGGGGTGGTTCGCGTACGCGCCGCTCACCGAGCGCCCGTTCAGCAGCAACCCCGCCACGGACTACTGGATCCTGGCCCTGCTTGTGACCAGCGCCGGTACGATCGCCACCGGCATCAACCTGCTCGTCACGATCATCAGCGAGCGCGCACCGGGGATGACGCTCGGGCGCATGCCGATCTTCGTCTGGATGTCGCTGATCGACGCGCTGCTGATCATCGGCGCGATGCCGAGCCTGGCGATGGCGCAGATCACGCTGTTCCTCGACCGGCACCTCGGCACGGACTTCTACAACGTCGCCGGCGGCGGCGACGCGCTGCTGTGGCAGCACATGTTCTGGTTCTTCGGGCACCCCGAGGTCTACATCATGGTGCTGCCGGCCTTCGGCATGATCACCGAGGTGATCGCGACCTTCTCCGGCAAGCCGGCGTTCGGCTACGCGTTCCTCGTCGCTGCGGGGATCGGCATCAGCTTCCTCAGCTTCCTCGTGTGGGCGCACCACATGTTCGCCGTCGGCATGAGCCCGCTGCTCAACGGCTTCTTCTCGGCCGCGAGCCTGCTGATCGCGATCCCCACCGGCATCAAGATCTTCAACTGGCTGGCGACGATGTGGGGCGGCAAGCTGCGCTTCACAACCGCGATGCTGTTCGCGATCGCGTTCATCCCGATGTTCACCATCGGCGGCATCACCGGCGTCCAGTTCGCGCTGGCTCCGGCGGACCGGCAGCTAACGGACAGCTACTACGTGGTCGGCCACTTCCACTACGTGCTGTTCGGCGGGACCGCGCTCGCGATGCTCGCCGCCGCCTACTACTGGTTCCCGAAGATCTCCGGCCGCATGCTGAGCGAGCGCATCGGCAAGTGGCACTTCTGGCTCACGTTCATCGGCTTCAACCTCACGTTCCTCCCGATGCACGTGCTCGGCGTGCTCGGGATGCCGCGCCGCGTCTTCACCTACCCGGACCTGCCCGGATGGGCTGCGCTCAATTTGCTCGAGACCGTCGGTTCGTTCGTGCTCGCGGTGTCGGTGCTGCTCCTGCTGTGGAACATCTGGGTGAGCCTCCGCAGCGGCGAGCGGGCGGGCGACAACCCGTGGGACGGCGCGACGCTGGAGTGGGCAACCACCTCGCCGCCGCCCGCGCACAACTTCGACGCGCTGCCGCCGATTCGGTCGTTCCGGCCGCTCGCCGACCTCGCGTCCGCGCGCGAGCGCGACGGCCGCGCGACGAACGACGCCGATACGCGCCGCGACGATCCCGGCACGCCCGCTGCCGGGGTCACGCCGGCCTCCGTCGCCGCGTCCACGGAGACCGACTCAGACGTGACCGACGGCGCGCGGCGCTTCCCCGCCCCCGTGCTCGGCATGTTCGCGTTCATCGGCACCGAGTCGATCTTCTTCGGCGCGCTGATCGTCGCGTACCTCCTGTACCAGCACCCGGCCGCCGGCCCCACGGCATCCGCGCTCGACGTCCCGCGCACCGCGCTCTTCAGCCTCGCGCTGTGGGCGAGCAGCGGCACCGCGGTGCTCGCGGAGCTCCGGCTGCGACGCGACGACGCGCGCGGCTTCCGGTGGCTGATCGTGCTGACCATCGTGCTCGGCCTGGTGTTCCTCTACGGGCAGGCGACGGAGTTCCGCGCGCTGTACGCCGATCACGTCACGCTCGGGCGCAACATCTTCACCTCGGCGTTCTTCACGCTCACGGGCTTCCACGCGCTGCACGTCACGCTCGGCGTGATCGCGCTCTGCGTGGTCGCGGCACTCGGCTTCCGCGGGGACGTGGGACGCGGTCGCGGGCACGCCGGCGTCACGACGGTGGCGACGTACTGGCACTTCGTCGATGCCGTCTGGATCGTCATCTTCACGGTCGTCTACCTGGGGTCGCTGCGATGACGTACGAGTCGGTCGACCAGCCGGCGGCGGACCAGGCGGCTGCGCGCGAGGGCGGCGAGACCGCGCCCTCGATCTGGCCGTTCGTGCTCGCCGGTGGCGTGACGCTGTTCGCGTTCGGCTTCACGTCGTCGTACGCGTTCACCGGCGTGGGGCTCGCGTTGATCGCCTTCGCGATCGGCGGCTGGGTGCGGGAGCTGATCGCGTGAACCGCAGGCGGTTCCTCAACGTGTCGATGCTCGGGCTCAGCGGCCTCGCCGGCGCGGTCGTGATCGTGCCGATCGTCGGCTACCTGCTCGAGCCGCTGATCCACCCGGCGGCGGACCGCTGGGAGGACGTCGGGGCGGTCGATCAGTTCGAGGTGGGAAAGACCGTCGAGGTCACGTTCCAGGACCCGTCGCCGCTGCCGTGGGCCGGCCAGACCGCGACGATCGGCGCGTGGCTGCGGCGCGACTCGAACGACAGGTTCACGGCGTTCGCGGTGAACTGCACGCACCTCGGCTGTCCCGTGTCGTGGCTCCAGGACGCGGGGCTGTTCCTCTGCCCGTGTCACGGCGGCGTGTACTACGCGGATGGCGAGGTGGCCGCCGGGCCGCCGCCGCACGCGCTGTTCCACTACGAGACGCGCGTGCAGGGCGGACACGTGCAGCTGCTCACGCGCGGGCTGCAGGTGCCGTGACCATGCACACCGCGACGGAATGGGTACGCGCCGTGGCGCGGTGGCTGGACCACCGGCTGGCGTTCTCGCGCTGGATGCTGCCGGTCATCCAGCACCCGGTGCCGCGGAACGTGAACTGGTGGTACGTGCTGGGCAGCGCGACGCTCGTGGCGTTCGTGATGCAGGTGATCACGGGCGTCGCGCTCGCCTTCACGTACGTGCCGACCACCGCGCACGCCTACGACAGTCTGCAGTTCATCTCGCAGACGGCGACGCTCGGGCGCGTGATCCGCGGCATCCACTACTGGGGCGCGTCGGCGATGGTGATCCTGATCGCGCTCCACGCGATCCGCGTCTTCCTCACGGGCGCGTTCAAGTTCCCGCGCGAGCTGAACTGGCTGACCGGCGTCGTACTCCTGTTCCTCACGCTCGGCATGGCGTTCACCGGTCAGCTGCTGCGCTGGGACCAGGACGCGTACTGGGCGATCGCGGTCGCCGCCGAGCAGGGCGCGCGGACGCCGGTGATCGGCAACCTCGTCGCGCACGTCGTGATCGCCGGCAAGACCATCGGTGGCGCCACGCTGACGCGCTTCTACGCGACGCACGTCTTCCTGTTGCCGGCGCTGATCTTCGGGACGGTCGGCGTGCACCTCTTCCTGGTCGTGCGGCACGGCATCTCCGAGCCGCCGCGGCCCGGCGCGACGGTGGACCCGGAGACCTACGAGGAGGAGTACGAGGAGTTGCTGCGCCGCGACGGCATCCCGTTCTGGCCGGACGCGGCGTGGCGCGACGTCGTCTTCGCGCTCGGCATCGGCGTGATCGTGGTGGCGCTCGCCGTGTTCGTGGGGCCGAAGGCGCTGGCGGCGCGGGCGAACCCGGCGAACCTCCACGCCGACCCGCGGCCGGACTGGTACTTCCTCTGGCTGTTCGCGCTGCTGGCGCTGATCCCGCCGAAGCTGGAGGACTGGCTGATCATCGGGCTACCGGCGCTGGCCGCGGCAGTGCTGTTCCTCGTGCCGTTCGTGTTCCCGCGCGGCGAGCGCAGCCTGCGGCGCCGGCCGTGGGCCGTGGGCACGGTCGGCGTGCTGGTGATCGCGATGGCCGCGTTGATCTACGAGGGGCACCTCGCGCCGTGGTCGCCCGCCCTGCCGCCGCCGGCGCTACCGACCGCGGTGACGGCGTCGCTGAGCGGCGAGCCGGCGACCGGAGCGCAGCTCTTCCAGGCGCACGGCTGCATCGCGTGCCACACGATCGGCGGCGTGGGCGGCGACCGCGGGCCGAACCTGTCGACCGTCGGGCGGCGGCTGTCGTCGGACCAGATGACGTGGCGGATCCTGAACGGCGGGCACAACATGCCCGCGTTCGCGAAGACGCTGTCGCCGGATCAGCTCAGCGCCCTGGTGGCGTTCCTGCAGACGCGCCAGTAGGCGCCTCGCTCGTCGACTCGTTATCACATCGCTGCTTTACATCCGTGTATAAACTCCGCGCATATCGCCGCCGGCCACCACCGGCCGCGGCGTGTCCAGAGGAGGGAACGGATGCGCGAGGGGAACTACTGGACGCGGGCCGTGGGTCGGCGCGCCGCGCTGCGCGGGGCGGGCCTGGCAACCGCCGGGCTCGCGGGGGCGGCGCTGATCGGATGCGGCAGCAGCTCATCCACGCCGACCGCGACGAGCGGCGGGGGCGCCACGTCCAGCGGCGGCAGTTCAGCCACCGCCGGCGCCTCGACGGCCGCGGCCGGCCAGCAGCCGAAGAGCGGCGGCACGTTCACCACGGTGACCGGTTCTGAACCACGCAGCCTCGACCCGGCCTTCGACACGTTCTGGCCGATGCGCATGGGCTACAACATCCTCACACGCTTCACCGGCGACCTCACGAAGATCGAGCCGGAGATGACCGAGGCGCTGCCCGAGGTCCCCGACGCGCAGACCTACGTCTACAAGCTCAAGAAGGGCATCAAGTTCCAGAACATCGAGCCCGTGAACGGGCGCGAATTCGTCGCAGAAGACGTCAAGTACAGCATCCAGCGGCAGGCGACGGACGACCCGGGCAAGTTCCAGCATGCCTACTACTTCAAGGACAAGCTGGACGACATCCAGACGCCCGACGACCACACGGTGATCTTCAAGACGAAGGGACCGTACGCACCCTTCCAGAACTACATCAGCTCGCCGTGGACCTGCATGGTGAACCGCGAGGCCGTCGAGAAGTACGGCGACCTCACTCAGCACGTGGTCGGCACCGGTCCCTTCATCTTCGACGAGTGGCAGAAGGCGGTGCAGATCACCTGGAAAAAGAACCCCGACTACTTCGTGTCGGGACAACCGTACGTCGACAACATCGTCGTCCTCCTCGTCACCGAGCCCGACACGCAGGCGACGCTGTACCTCGACCACAAGGTCGACGCACTCACGACGACGCAGCAGCAACTCGACCGCGTGAAGAACGGGCGCAGCAGCGACTCGCAGTACAAGGCGGTGCCGAGCCAGTTCTGGCGCGAGTTCCGCATGATGCCGACGACGCAGGACAAACCCTACGTCAAGCCGTTCGACGACATCCGCGTGCGCGAGGCGATCGTGCGGTCGATCGACAAGAAGTCCGTGCTCGACCTGGTGTACTCCGGCGACGGCCAGCTGACGAAGGGCCCGATCCTCCCGCAGTTCACGAACTGGACGTTGACCGAGGAGCTCGCCGGGTTCGACGCGAAGAAGGCGGCGGACTTGCTCAAGGCGGCGGGGAACCCGTCCATCGCCGGGCCGATGATCTGGGCGACCAACCCGGACGCCGACCAGATCGGCGAGGTGATCAAGCAGCAGCTGTCGAAGATCAACGCGCAGATCGAGCTGAAGCCGATGGAGCTCGCCGCGTACTACAACCAGACCTACAAGTACGACTACACGTTCTCACACCACGTCCCGCTCAACAGTCCCGAACCAGACGAGGACCTGTCTGCCTACTTCGGCAAGAACTCGACGTACTTCAAGCACTACAACAAGGACATCTTCGATCTCATCGACAAGCAGGCCGTCACCGTCGATTTCAAGGAGCGGCAGTCGGTCGTGCAGGACGCGCAGAAGAAGATCGTCCAGGACTTCCCGATGGCGTTCATGTTCACGCCGAACATTCACGAGTTCCTCGACCAGTCCGTGAAGGGCTGGTGGTACTCGCTCGACCGGTACGAGAACAACTGGGCGTCGCTCTGGCTCGACCGGAAGGCATAACGCAGAGCCGCTCTCGGACACCCACCCGGCGGCGGGCCGGCGCGAACATCCAGTCGCGCTGGCCCGCCGTCACGGGGATCGGCTCGCACGTGGGGCCGATCGAGGAGGCGACGATGCAGCGCTACATCATCCGCCGGGTCGGGCTGGCGGTGCCCACGATCTTCCTGGTCATCTTCATGACGTTCGCCATCGTCCGGCTCGTGCCGGGCGACGTCGTTCAGATGATCATGTCGGAGCGCCCCTACGCGACGCAGGCCGACATGGACGCGATGCGCGCGAATCTCGGGCTGGATCAGCCGATCCCGATCCAGTTCGTCCATTACCTCGAAGGTGTGGCGCACGGTGACCTCGGCTCATCGCCGTGGACGCAGCGCTCCGTCGGCAGCGAGATCAAGACGCGGCTGCCGGTGACGCTGGAGCTCGGGACCTACTCGGTGCTGATCGGACTGCTCGTCGCCATCCCTGTCGGCATCATCGCGGCGGTGAAACAGGACACCTACGTCGACTACGTGGCCAGGAGCTTCGCCATCCTGGCGCTCTCCGTGCCGTACTTCGTGACGGCGCTCTGCCTCGTCATCTTCCCGGTGATCTGGTTCGGCTGGGCGCCGCCGCTGAAATACATCGGGTGGTCGGACAGTCCAGTCCGGCACCTCTACTTCTTCTTCTGGCCGGCGCTGCTGCTCGGGATCAACGGAACCGGGAGCGTGATGCGCACGACCCGCACGATGATGCTCGAGGTGATGCGGCAGGACTACATCCGCACGGCCGAGTCGAAGGGGCTGACCGCCTCAGCCGTCGTCCTCCGCCACGCGATGAAGAACGCCATGATCCCGGTCATCACGCTGATTGGGCTGCAGGTCGGCTTCGCGATCAGCGGCACGCTGATCATGGAGCAGATCTTCAACATCCCGGGGATGGGCCGCTACTTCATCGGCGCGATCTTCCAGCGCGACTACTGGTCGGTGCAGGGCGTCGTGCTCGTGCTCGCGGTCGTGATCGTCACCGTCAACCTGCTCGTCGATCTCACGTACAGCGCGATCGACCCGCGGATCCGGTACCAGTAGGGAGCACGCGTGAACGAAGACATCGCTCGTCCGCCGCTCGCACCGCCGATCGTTCTCGAGCCGCAGGGGCGCGGCCGCGCAGCCCATAACCTCTACGTCGACGCCTTCCTGCGCCTGCTCCGCGGCAAGCCGCTCGGCGTGGTGGGACTCGCCCTCGTGCTGCTGTTCGTCGTCTGCGCCGTGTTCGCGCCGCTGATCGCGCCGTCCGACCCGAACGCGCTCGGCGTCGGCCCACGCCTCGCCGCGCCGTCGCTCTCGCACTTTTTCGGCACCGACAACCTGGGACGCGACGTGTTCAGCCGGGTCGTCTTCGGGGCGCGCGTGTCGATCACGATCGGGATGATCGCGGTGCTCGGGGGGACGTTCATCGCGGTCACGATCGGCGCGACGTCCGGCTTTCTCGGCGGCTGGGTGGACACGCTCTTCCAGCGACTCGTCGACGCGTTCATGGCGTTCCCCGGGCTCGTGTTCATCCTCGCGGTGGTCGCCATCTTCCACGGCTACCGCATCCCGTTCCTGCCGGCGAAGGGGCTCTTCCGCACCGAGAACGTGGTGCTGATGGCCTCGATCGGCATCCTGCTCGGGGTGGGCGCGTCGCGGGTGATTCGCAGCAACACGCTGTCCGTCGGCTCGACGACCTACGTCGAGGCGGCGCGCGCGCTCGGCGCGAGCGACTTCCGGCTGATGAACGTGCACATCCTGCCGAACATCCTGCCGCTCACGATCACGCTCGCCACGCTCTGGCTGGGGCAGGCGATCCTGCTCGAGGCGACGCTGTCGTTTCTCGGGCTCGGCGTGCCGCCCGACGTCCCGACGTGGGGCGGCATGCTCAGCCGCGAAGGACGACAGTGGATGGACCGCGCGCCCTGGCTGCTGATCGCGCCGGGGCTCGCGCTGAGCATGGCGGTCTTCGGCTTCAACGTGCTCGGCGACGCCCTGCGCGACGTCCTCGACCCGCGCATGCGCAGCTGAATTCTCGCGTTTGACCGAGAGCGCGGCACGGGGCGGGCCAGACGGCCCGCCCCGTCGCTTGCCCGTGCATCCGATGGTCGCGACACTCTGTCGCGACAACCTGTCGCTATCTGCGAAGGGCAAGCGGATGTTCCTGTCCCTCCGCGAGCTGTGGTTCACCCGCGGCCGCTTCGTGCTGATCGGCGCCGTCGTCGCGCTCGTCGGCGTGCTCACCGTCCTGCTGTCCGGCCTCGCCACGGGCCTCGTCGACGACGGCATCAGCGGGCTGCGCGCCCTCCCCGTGACGCACCTCGCGTTCCAGCCGGGCGCGAAAGCGACGTTCTCGCGGTCGACCGTGAAGCAGACGATGTGGCAGGGCTGGGCGACCGAGCCCGGGGTCCAGGCCGCTCCGCTCGGCAGCACCATCTTCAACGGGCGCACCGCGGGCGGCGTCGCCGTCGACATCGCGATGTTCGGCATCCAGCCCGGCTCGTTCATCGACCCCGGCGCCGCGGCCGGCCGGCCGATCGGGGCGGCCGACGACGGCATCGTGGTGACGCAGCAGCTGGTCGACCAGGGCGTGCACATCGGCGACACGCTCACGCTCGAGCCGGTCGCGCTGCAGGTGCGCGTCGTGGGCACGGCGGCGCGCGCGTCGTACGGGCACGTCCCGATCGCGTACGCGTCGCTGGCGCTGTGGCAGCGCGCGACCTACGGGCTCGCCTCGAACGGCGAGCTGTCGGCGGGGGCGAGCCAGCTCGCGTCCGCCGTCGCACTGCGCGTGCCAGCCGCCACGGACGTCGCGGCAATCGACGCGAAGCTCGGCACCGAGAGCGTGACAAAGAGCGGCGCGTACGCCGGCTCGCCCGGTTACAGCGCCGAGACGTCGACGATGACGCTGATCCGCGGCTTCCTCTACGTGATCTCAGCGCTGATGGTCGGGGCGTTCTTCACCGTGTGGACGATCCAGCGCACGCCGGAGATCGGCGTGCTGAAGGCGCTCGGCGCGTCGAACCGCTATGTGCTGCGCGACGCGCTCGGGCAGGCGCTGCTCGTGATGGTCGCGTTCGTGCTGGTGGGCACGGGAATCGGCGTGGGGCTGGGCATGCTCGTGCCGGGCGCCGTGCCGTTCGCGCTGCGCGCGCAGCCGGTCGTGCTGGCGTCGCTGCTGCTCGTCGCGACCGGTCTCGTCGGCGCGCTGATCGGCGTGCGCCGGGTGACCGCGGTCGACCCGCTGCTCGCGCTGGGGGTGCGCCGATGACGCTGCAACTGGAGTCCATCCACCTCGAGCTCGGCCGCGGCGCGCAGGCCGTGACCGCGCTCGACGACGTCAGCGTCGAGGTGCGTCCGGGCGAGCTCGTCTGCATCCTCGGGCCGTCAGGCTCCGGGAAGTCGAGCCTGCTGGCGGTGGCCGGGCTGCTGCTGCAGCCGACGGCCGGGCGGGTGCGCATCGACGGCGTCGACGTCACGGCGACGAACGAGCGGGCGCGCGCGCGCACTCGGTCGCGCCAGATCGGGCTCGTGTTCCAGTTCGACAATTTGCTCGCGCCGCTGACGGCGATCGAGCAGCTGCTGCTCGTCGACCACATCCGCGGCGAGCTGCGGGCCGAGAGCCGCGACCGCGCGCAGGCGCTGCTCGACGAGCTCGGCGTCGGCGCGCTGGCCGCGCGTCGGCCGCACGAGATGTCCGGCGGCGAGCGCCAGCGCGTGGGCGTCGCCCGCGCGCTGATGGCCGCGCCGGCCGTGCTGCTCGCCGACGAGCCGACCGCTTCGCTCGACCACGCGCGCAGCATCGAGATCGCGCGGCTGCTGGCAGAGGAGACGAAGCGGCGGGGCGTGGCGACGGTCCTCGTCACGCACGACCCTGCCCTCGTCGACTGGGCCGATCGGGTGCTGCACATGCAGGACGGCGCGCTGCTCGACGCCGCGCCCGCCGCGCCCGGGGACGCCGAGCATGCCCCGCATTAGGGCCGCTTCGCTCGCCGAGCACGTCCGCCGGCAGCGCGACGCCATCCTCGACGCCGCCGCCGCGCTGTTCGTCGAGCGCGGCTTCGCGCGCACCGACTACGCGGAGATCGCGCGCGCGGTCGGCCTGGCGCGCAACTCGCTCTACCGCTACTTCGCGAGCACCGAGGAGATCCTCGTCGCGTGGTTCGAGCGCGCGCTCGCGCCGACGGTCGAGCGCACCGCGGCGATCCTCGCGCTCGACGTGCCCCCTGCCGAGCAGGTGGAACGCTGGATCGACTTCCAGCTGGGGCTGACGGCCGAGCACGAGCATGGCATCGGCAACCAGCTGATCCGCGAGTTGAGCGTCGTTGGGCCGGATACGCAGGCGGCGATCGTCGCGGGCCACCAGCGCCTCGTGGCCATGCTCGAGCCGCCGGTCGCGCAGGTGCTCGCCACGCGGGGGCGCAGCGACCGCGACGCGGCGCTGGTGACGCGGATGATCGGCGCCGTCGTCAACGAGGCGTTCCGTTATGTCGTGAATGGGGGTTCGCTGGACGCCGCGCGCGCCGAAGCACGGGCCGCCGCGCGACGCATCCTCGAGGACTGAGTGCCCTCCCGACCTGGCGGGACGGCACTGGCGGCGGGCTCGAACGGGCGGCCCCGGCGGCGCGAGGATGCGCTACGTGATCGGCCGCCGTCCCTCCTCGATCGCGATGTAGCGCTCGGCGGAGGCGCGCACCGCGTCCTTCGCGCCGGCGAGCACGTCGCGGCCCCACCACCCGCCGTAGATGCGGTCGAACGCGAACGGCTCCACCGCGTCCACGATCCGCTGCACGGCGGCCGGCGGCAGCGGGATCAGGTTCGGGTAACTGAACATGAAGCTGACGTAGCGCCGGTCCGGAACCACCGTGATCGAGTCGCCCACGAAGAGCGCACCGCGGCCCTCGGCCCCGTCGCGCCAGTGCAGCACGGCGCTGCCGGGGAAGTGCCCGCCGGTGCGGATCAGCGTCGCGCCGGGGACGAGTTCCGTGGGACTGCCGTCCCACCAGCGGATCACGTCGTCGGGGCGGGTGACGAACTCGCGGTCGGACTCCGGCACGTAGATGGGCGCGCCGTCGAATGCGTGGCTCCACGTGACCATGGCAGCGTAGAAGTGCGGATGCGAGAGGCAGATCGCCGCGATCCCACCCAGCGCCGCGACGGCCGCGCGGGCGTCGTCGTCGAGCACGCCGACGCAGTCATAGAGCACGTTGCCGCCGGGGGTGCGGACGAGCAATGCACGCTGCCCGATGCCGAACGAGGGTGCGATGCCGATGCCCGTCAGCCCGAGCTCGAGCTCGCGGACGTCGTTGCGATGGCCCTCGGCGATCAGCTCGGCCATCGTCGTCCAGCGCTGGCCGCCCCAGCCGACGTACTGCCGCTCGTCGTCGCAGATCACGCAGCGCGCCGGCGGCTGCTCGCTCGCCGCGTACTCCACCCCGCAGGTCCGACAGATGTAGGGATCCACGCGCTGCCCCCTTCCGCTCCGCACGATACGAGAGGTGGGGCGACCGCGCCTTGACCCCGCCGGGGATCTGAGCACACGATCCCGGCGTGGAAACGATCATCGCGTTCAGCGCAGCCATCCTGTTCACGCTGGGGTTCCAGACCCTGCACTGGCTGGTCCGCCGGTCACAGGTCGGATCGCCGGGGTGGGGAAACTGGTTCGTCTCCGCCGATGCGTGGATGGCCGGATGGCCGATCGCACTGACGGTCGGCGGGTACGTCGTGATCTACGTCCTGCTGCAGGCCGCGCGGAGCTAGCTCGCACACGCGCCGCGTTCTGCTCGCGTCGGGTTACGACGGGGCGGCAATCCACCCGCAAGGCATTCGCCCCGTGGCGTTACGCGACCGGCACGTGCCGCGGACTAGCCTCGGCCTCTCGCGTTCGATGGCGATGGGAGGGCCAGGTGGCCGACGAGACTGGCGCACCACGCTCGCAGCCGCCGGCGCGCGGGGCGAGACGGACGTCGCGCGGGCGCGGCGTCATGATCGCGGCGTTCCTCACGATCGCGCTGGGCGCCGTGCTGATGCTGCTCGGATGGACGATCATCGTCGGGCTCGTCGTGCTCGTCGCGGGGATCGTGGCGCTCGCCGGAACCTGGCTGCGTCGCTGACACACCCGGTCGCGCCGCAGGCCCGCGCCTAGCGGAACGTGCGCCAGCGCCAGCCCGGGACCGTGACCGCCGCAGTCGTCTCGAGCGGCACGACCTGCTTCTGGCCGGCCACCTCGAACGTCACGGTGCCGACGCGGGTGCCCGCGGGCGCGCCGATCGCGGGTGCCGACGCGTCAACGGTCGCCTTCACCGCCATGCCCGCCCAGCCGACGAACGTCGCGTCGCCCGCAGTGCGCACCGGCACGCGGTCGCCCCACGCCGTCGTCACCTCACCCGCGTCCGCGCCCGAGGCAATCAGCTGCACGCGCTGCGGCACCTTCGCCGCCGCCGGGATCAGCGTCTGCGTCGCGGCGAAGGCGTCGTCGAGCTGAGGCAGCCCGAGCACGGCGCCGAACACCTTCACGGGTCCTCCGGCGCTCGTCGCCGTCGCCGCGAAGACGAAGCACGAGCCGGCCTCCGGGCTGGAGCCGGTCTTCACGCCGATCACGCCGTTCTTCCCGATCAGACGGTCGACGTTGTAGACGGTGCCGACCACCGGCAGGTCGGCCTGCGGCAGCGCGACGATCTCGGCGAAGACGTCGTTCGACATCGCCTGCTGCGCGAGCGCGACCTGCTCGGTCGCGGTGCCGACCGACGCGGGGTCGTTGCCGCTGGCGTCGGCGTAGTGCGTCCGCGTGAGGCCGAGCTGCTGCGCCTGCGCGTTCATCTTCGCGACGAAGTCCGGCATGGAGCCGGCGTCCCAGCGGGCGAGGATCTCGGCGAAGTTGTTGGCCGACGGGATGAGCAGCCCCTGCAGCAACTGGTACTGGGTGAGCTGCTCGCCGGCCACGACCTCGACGACCGACTCGTCGTCGGCGACGGCGTTGTGGTAGGCGGTCACGTCCTCGGGGGTCACGGTGATCGTCGGGCCCTGCTCGCCGTGGCGCAGCGGGTGGTCCTGCAGGATGACGAGCGCCGTCATCATCTTGGTGACGCTCGCGAGCGAGCGCACCTGGTCGTCGTTGTGCGCGGCGATCAGGCCGCTGCCCTCGATGGCGACGGCGGCGGCGCCCTTGTCGGGCCAGGGCAGCGACGGCGGGTTGCCGGCGACCCGGGTCGGCATGGCGCCCGGCGCGTAGACGGGCGGCGGGAGCGGGCGGCGGTAGCGCTGGACGAGCGAGAACGCGAAGAGCGCGACGACGAGGACGACGACGCCCACGGCAACGAGCGGCCAGGTGCTGCGCTGTCTCAGCATCGGGCGGCGCCGTGAGTGGCCGCGGGAGCGACGGGGCGGGCGGGGCGGCGGCGCGGGCCGCGGTCGATGCTCACGAGCGGCACGCCTGCGTCCTCACCATCGGCCTCTCTCCGCCCGCGAGCGCGGCGCGCTCGCGCGTGCGGACGAGACTCGATTGCGCGCGGCTCAGGGTCAAGCGGGCGGAGGAGCGCGGGCAAGCAGCGGACCGGCGCTCGTTGGACCCGCCGCACCGCGCTATCGCGAACGTCGTTAGAACCTGCGCATCCCGCCGCGGCGCGGCTCGTAGGCGGCGCCGAGCATGCGCGAGAGCTGCTCCAGGTGCAGGAGATCGTGGTAGGCGGCGTGGAAGAGGAACTCCTCCGCGGTGACGCGCCCGGCGGCGGAGTGCGTGCCCGCGCGGGCGAGCGCGGCCGGATCGAGCGCGCGCAGCCACGCGACGTCCTCTGCCCGACGCGCCGCGAAGGCGTCGAGCAGCTCGGCGAGCGGCTGCGCGCGCAGGCCGGAGCGGCGGAGTTCCTCGTCCTCGTCGTTGTTCTGCAGCGCGGGTTCGTCCGCGTCGACGATGCTGCGCATGCGCGCGAGCGCGCCGATGCGGTTCGTCAGCAGCAGGTGGGCGGCGACGTCGCGCGGCGACCAGTCGCCGTCGGCGGGCGTGTCGACCAGCGCGGCGGGAAGCGGCGTGAGCAGAGCACGCAGGACGCCGGGGGTCGCGGCCAGCGTCGCGAGCGCGCCTTCACGCAGATCGGTCGTCATCCTCTGCCCCCCGCGGCGGCCGCGCCGCGCGCCCGCTAGCCAACCCGTGCCCCGCCGTCGACCGGCAGCACCACGCCGGTGACGAAGCGCGCCTCGTCGGAGTGCAGGTAGAGCGCGGCGTAGGCGACGTCCCACCCGGAGCCCATCTCGCGTCCGAGCGGCACACGCGCGTTGCGCGAGGCGACGACCTCGTCGCGCGGGGTGCCGGCCGCGACGCGCGGCTCGATCGCCATCGGCGTGTTCATCAGCCCGGGAAGGATGGCGTTCACGCGAATCATGTCGCGCGCGTGCTGGCCGGCGAGGTACTCGGTGAGCCCGATCACGCCCATCTTCGACGTCTTGTAGCCGACATACGGGTAGGCGTGCATCGCGGCCATCGACGAGATGTTCACGATCGAGCCGCCGCCCTGCGCGCGCATCACCGGGATCGCCCACTTGCAGGCCAGCCACATGCCGCGGAGGTTCACGTTGAAGATGCGGTCCCACGCCTCGACCGAGAGATCCGTGCCCGGCGCGTCCCCGAGCGCGAGGCTGGCGCCGACGTTGTTGTGCAGCGCGTCGAGCCGGCCGAAGCGCGCGACGCACGCGTCGACGGCGGCGTGCACCGACGCCTCGTCGGTGACGTCGACGACCTGCGGCTCGGCCTCGCCACCCTCGGCGCGGATGGCGGCGACCGTGTCGGCCGCGCGAGCGGCGTCCATGTCCCCGACCATCACGCGCGCGCCCTCGCGGGCGAGGAGGAGCGCGGTGGCGCGCCCGTTGCCGATGGTGGCGCCGGGCGTCTGCCCGCCGCCGATCACGAGCGCGACCTTGCCGTCGACACGTCCGGGCATGGGATGGCCTCCTGTTCTCGGCGCGCGGCAGCCATCCGGCCTGCCGTGGGTGCCGGTCGCGCGACGTTCTCGGCGCGCGGCGGCAGTACGCCTCCGCTCTGTCGGCGGCATGTCTGCCGCCGCTGTGGGCGGGCCGAGGCGCGCTCGACACACGACGGGCCTGAAGCCCGCCGCGCGCCCCCTGCCGCGCGCCGCATCCTATCGCGTTGACGGTCGCCGGACCGCCGCCATACGCTCGCGCCACACAGACCGTGCCAGGCACGGCGTGCCGCTGGGGGGGCCGCAAGGCTGAGATCCGCGAGGACGACCCCAGGAACCTGACCTCGGTAATGCGAGCGTAGGGAAGCGGCGTGAGGCTCGACGGCGAGCGTCCGACCTCTCTTCTCGGCCCCCACAGCGCACCGCGCGCGCGGGCCCAGCACCTCGACGGCCGAGCCATCGGTTCCCCCACGGCACGCGGGTGCGCCAGCCGAGGGGAACCCTGCCGTGATCGTCGAGATCCAGTGCCTGCCCAGTCCCGCCGGGACGGCCGATAACCGCTACCGCCACATCGAGGCGGCGATTGCCGTCATCCAGCAGTCCGGCCTCCGCTACGAGGTCGACGCGCTCGGCACCACGCTCGAGGCCGAGCCCGACGCCCTCTGGCCGCTGCTGCGCCGCATCCACGAGGCCTGCCTCGCCGACGGCGCCGACAGCGCGGTCACGGTGATCAAGGTCGCGCAGTCGCGCGAGCCGGAGCGGCAGTCGACCATCGACAGCCTCACCGGCAAGTTCCGCTCCGCCTGATGGCCGCCACCACCGGCCCGCGCCCCACGCCGCGCACGGCCACGCGGGGCGGCGTGCGACTGCCGCGCGCCGCGCGCACTGCGCTCGACGTCGCACCGGCGGCGGCGCTGCTCATCGGGCTCGTGCTGCTGTGGCAGTGGATCGTGAGCGCGCGCGACACGCCGCCGTACCTGCTCCCGGCGCCCACGCGCATCTGGCACGCGTTCGTCGCCACGCGCCACCTGCTCCCCACGCACATCCGCACGACCGGCTCCGAGGCGCTGATCGGGCTGGCCGTGTCCGCCGTGGCCGGCGTTGTGCTCGCCGCGCTCATCGCGAGCGTGGGGCTCGTGCGGCGCGTGCTCTACCCGCTGCTCGTGATCTCGCAGAACGTGCCGCTGATCGTGCTGGCGCCGCTGCTGATCGTCTGGTTCGGCTTCGGCATGACGCCGAAGGTGATCGTCGTCGCGCTGGTCGGCTTCTTCCCGATCGTCGTGAACACGGTCGACGGACTGCGCAACGCCGACGCCGAGATGGTCGACCTCGTGCGCAGCATGGGCGCCTCGCGATTGCAGGTGCTGTGGACGGTGCGGGTGCCGTCGGCCGTGCCGTCGTTCTTCGCGGGGCTGAAGATCGGCGCGGCCTACGCGGTGATCGGCGCGGTCATCGGCGAGTGGGTCGGCGCCAGCTCGGGGCTCGGCCTCTTCATCACGCGTTCGCAGACGGCGTTCCGCACGGACCAGGTGTTCGTGGGTATCGCCGTGGTGGCGACCATGAGCATCGCGCTGTTCGGCGCGGTCGAGTGGCTCGCCCGGATCGCCATGCCCTGGACCCAGGTCTCGAGGAGAGAGGAATCCCGCCCGTGACGACCATGCGCTCCGCATCGCGGTTCGCCGCACTGGCCGCCGCCGCGTTGCTCGTCGCGCTCGCCGCGGCGTGTAGCGGCGGATCGGCCACCGCCACGCCCGCCGCCACCACGACCGCCACCGGCGCGGCGACGGCCGCCACGTCGCCCACCGCGACGTCGACCGGCGCCGCCACGACCGTGCCGGCGTCCGGCAGCTCCGGCTCGCTCACCCCGATCACGCTGATGCTGAACTGGACGCCGAACGCGCACCACGCCGGCATCTACATCGCGAAGGCCAACGGCTGGTACGCCGACGCCGGGCTCGACGTGAAGATCGTCGAGCCGGCCGAGGCCGGCACCGAAGCGGTCGTCGCGGCCGGCAAGGCGCAGTTCGGCGTGTCGCAGGCCGAGTCCGTGATCCCCGCGCGCGCCCAGGGCCTGCCGCTCGTGTCGATCGCGACCATCCTCCCCCACGACGACTCCAGCCTCATGGCGCTCGCGTCGACCGGCATCACCCGCCCGCGCGACCTCAGCGGCAAGACGTATGGCGCGTTCGGCGGCACGCTCGAGAAGGCGCTGATCGACCAGCTCGTCTCGTGCGACGGCGGCGACCCGACGACCATCAAGTTCGTCGACGTCGGGAACGTGGATTATGTCGCTGGGATGGAGCAGGGCCGCTACGACTTCGTGTGGGTCTTCGAGGGCTGGGACGCGCTGCGTTCGCGCGACATCCTCCACAAGCAGATCAACACCATCAAGTTCATCGACTACACCAAGTGCATCCCGGACTGGTACACCCCGCTCATCATCACGAACGAGGCCGAGATCAAGGACCACCCCGACGTGGTGAAGGCGTTCCTCGCGGCGACCGCGCGCGGTTACCAGGAGGCGATCGCGCACCCGGACGAGGCGGCGTCGGCGCTGCTGAAGCTCGCCCCCGAGCTCGACCCGGCGTTGGTGAAGGACGCGACGCAGTACTACGCGTCGCGCTTCGCGGACGCGGGGCAGCCGTGGGGCGTGCAGGACCCGAAGATCTGGCAGGGCTTCGAGTCGTTCCTGGAGCAGAAGCAGGTGATCGACCAGCACGTGGACCCGGCGGCGGCGTTCACGAACGACTTCCTGCCCAAGCCGTAGAGGTTCGTGGTTCGACTTCGCTCACCACGAACGGGAAGCTTCGCTCACCACGAATGGGAAGCCTCTCACCACGAGCGGGAGGCGTTCCGGCGTCGGACGGTCGGTAGCCACGGCCGGTTCCGGCGGCGGGGGGCGGCGTGCCGGGCGTCGTGGAGCGAACGAGGGGGGCGATGGTCGAACCCGCGATCGAACTGCGCGGCGTGACGCACGCCTTTGCCGCCGACCCCCCGGTCGCCGTGCTCGACGACGTGTCGCTGCGCGTCGAGCACGGGCGGTTCGTCAGCCTCGTCGGGCCGAGCGGGTGCGGGAAGAGCACGCTGCTGCGGATGCTCGCGGGGCTCGTCGTGCCCGACGCCGGGGACGCGCTCGTCGACGGCGCGGCGGTCGCCGGCCGCCCGGGGCGCGTCGCGTTCATGCCGCAGCGCGACCTGCTGTTGCCGTGGCGGCGGGCGCTCGCGAACGCGACGCTCGGCGCGCAGGTGGCGGGCGTGCCCGCGGACGAGGCCCGTGCGCGGGCGGCGGCGCTCTTCGAGCGCTTCGGCCTCGCCGGCTTCGAACGCGCGTGGCCAGGTCAGCTGTCGGGCGGCATGCGCCAGCGGCTCGCCCTGCTGCGCACGTTCCTCATGCCGCGCGACACGCTGCTGCTCGACGAGCCGTTCGGCGCGCTCGACGCGATCACGCGCCGCGACATGCACGAGTGGCTGCAGGACGTGTGGCGCGCCGACCGCCGCAGCGTGCTCTTCGTCACGCACGACATCGAGGAGGCGCTGGTGCTGTCGGACGCGGTCGTCGTGCTCTCCGCGCGGCCGGGTCGCGTCGTCGAGTGCGTCGACGTGCCGCTGGAGCGCCCGCGCACCGCGCACACCACGACGACGCCGGAGTTCGCCGCGCTGAAGGCGCGCCTGCTGTCGGCGCTCGAGGCAGGTCGCGCCGGCGGCGAACGGCGGGCATAGCGCCCGCTGCCCGGGAACGCGGGTGGTCGGCGCCGGCTGCGGGCATCACGCCCGCTGCTGACGGGAGGCCGGTGGTCGGCGCAACAGCAGCAGGCGTAACGCCTGCTGTACGCCCGCGGCGGCCGTCGGCCGAGCAGCAGGCGTAACGCCTGCTGTACGCCCGCGGCGGCCGTCGGCCGCCGTTACAGCCGAGGTCCCCCGGGCCGGCGCGAGAGCTCGGCGGTGTGCTCCCAGCAGTGCTCGAGCATCCGCCGGATTGACTTGCGCAACGTGCGCGTGTCCTTCGGGCGCTCGATCACGGCGGTGCGCTGCTCGGGGGTGGCCGCGGCCACCGCGTCGGCGGCCATCGCGGCGACCGTGCGAAGCGCCTCGCCGAGCGGCATCTCCCCGCGCTCGGCCATCCCCGCCACGTGCGAGAACCCCTTCACCCCGCCAAGCGACGCCGACAGGTACGAGCCCGTCGGCCCGATGACGTGCAGCAGAATCGCGCGCGCGGTGCGGCCGCGCTCGCCCCGCGCTGCCGCGTCGAGCCGGCGGTCGCTCTGCGTCTCGGCCCACGCCGCGAGGTCCTCGCTCATCCAGCGGAAGCGTTCGAGCAGCCGCTTCGCCTCGGCGGCGGAGACCGGCTCGAAGTCTGGCGCGAAGACGAGGTAGGGCGAACCGTTGCCCAGCCAGTCGCCCTCGGTCACGTGCTCCGCGACGCGCGTTTCGACGGGCGCCGCGGGATCGACGCGCTCGCCGTGACGCGCGAGGAAGCGGAGGTAGGCGCGGATCGCGTCGGGCGTCGCCGCGAGAGCGTCGTCGGTCGTCGGGCCGGTGGCGACGCAGCCGAGCAGGTCGAGCACGTGGACCATCGTCTTGCGTCGACGCGGGCCCGACTCGAGGTAGACGTCGTATGCGGCGGAGCGGCGACGCGGCGTCATGCCGGCGCCCGGTGCAGTGCGCCGATCAGCGCCAGGGCGAAGCGCGCAGGGCCCCGGCGAGCCCGCGTGCAGACATCCAGACCAGCACGACGGCCGCGAGCGCGGGAGCGATCAGCAACGCCGCCCACGGATTGCCGGCCACGATCTGCACCACCAGGCTGACCCCGGCCAGAAACAGAACCTTGCCGAAGAGGTAGCCGATCACGCCGTACGTGGCGCCGATCAGCGCGAGTCCAATACCGGGCTGTGGCATCGCGACCTCCGACGACCAGCGTAGCGTGCCGGCGCCAGCCGCGAGGTCCGGGATTACGCTGACGTCCCGCCGTGCCGATCCCGAGTTCGCTCCGCGCGCGCGCCGCGGTCATGCGTCGAAGTCGTATTCGAGCACGAACTGCGCCGGCTCGTGGCCGGCGACGAAGCGCGCCTCGCCGCGGATGCCGGCCAGCGCGCCGCTGCCCGAGCCCCGGACGACCGTCGACGTCGCGTGCGCCGCGCCGTCGATCCACTCGCCGACGTGCTGCAGGACGAACGCGCCCTCGCGGTCGGCGACCCGTCCGACGACGCGTTCGGCGCCGACGAACGCGGCCGTGCCGTCGGCGCGATAGGTGATGACGTACTCGCACGTGCCGTCACCGACGATGTCACCGGCGAAGCGGTTGGTGACGTCCGCGCGCGCGACCTTCACGGGATCACCCTCCGTCGCGCTGACCACGTGCTCGTCCCAGCCGGTGCCCTCGTAGCGGGCGGTGGCGCGTTGGGTCATCGATCTCCTCCTCTGTCGTCGCGAACACAGGGCAGCTAACCCGCACTCGCCCCGATCGCCGGGCCGGTTGCCGTCACGAACGCAGGAATCCGAGGTAGTCGAGGTCCCCGGGGCTGTGGCCGACGTCCGTCAGCAGCGACGCGATTTCCCCGCGATGGTGGATTGCGTGCTCGAGGCACTGCGTGATTGCCTGCGCCCAGGTGACCGTCATGTCGCCGCGGCTCACGGTGCGGTCGAGGTCCGCGACGCCGAGCCGGGCGACCCACTCCCGGAACTCCGCGCGCACGCCGTCGGACCAGGTGCGGATCTCCCCCACGCTGGAGACGCGGAGCGTGCTCCAGTCCGGCTCGCCCCGCCCCTGCAGCGACGACGCCCAGAAGCGGAACGTCGTGTTGAGGTGCACGAGCAGCCGGTGGATGGAGCGGTCGGGGGCGCCCGCGGGCGCGGCGAGTTGCTCTGCCGTGAGCGTCGCCGCCGCTTCGAGCACGCGGTGCATCGCCCAGCCGTCGTAGTCGATCAGCGAGAGCAACGTCTCCGGGAGGTCGGCCATCGGCGGGTCCCTTCCTGCGCGCGGCACGGCGTATCGTGTCACGTATTCCTGTCAGTTCCTGACAACATCAGCGAAGGGAGCCCGCCCTGCGCGCCAGCCGCCTGCTCACCACCCTGCTGCTGCTCCAGGCGCGCGGCCGCATGACCGCTCGCGAGATTGGCGACGAGCTCGAAGTGTCGCTGCGCACCGTGTATCGCGACCTCGAGTCGCTGGGCGCGGCCGGCGTGCCGGTCTACGCCGACCGCGGCCCCGCCGGCGGATACCGGCTGCTCGACGGCTACCGTGCGCGCCTCAACGGGCTGACCGACGACGAGGCGGAGGCGCTGGCGCTCGCCGGCATGCCCGATCAGGCGGCGGATCTCGGGCTCGGGACCGTGCTGGCGTCGGCGCAGCTCAAGCTGCAGACGGCGCTGCCCCCGGAGCTCAGGTCGCGCGCCGGTCGCATCCGCGAGCGCTTCTTCCTCGATGCGCCGGGGTGGTTCCAGGAGAGCGAGCCAACGCCGCACCTCGCCGCCATCGCCGACGCCGCGTGGGAGCAGCGGCGCCTGCGCGTGCGCTACCGGCGCTGGCGCGGCGAGGTGGAGCGCACGCTCGAGCCGCTTGGCATCGTGGTGAAGGGCGGCGCCTGGTACGCGGTCGCGCGCGCCGACGGGACGGTGCGGACGTACCGGGTGTCCCGCATCCTCGAGCTCACGACGCTCCCCGAGCGTTTCGAGCGCCCCGACGATTTCGACCTCGCGGCGTACTGGCGCGAGTGGGCAGCCCGGTTCGAGCGCAGCCTCTATCGCACCGAGGTGCGTGTCCGGCTCTCGCCGGCCGGCCGCGCGCGCGCCGGCGTGATCCTCCCGCCGGCCGTGGGACGCGCCCTGCGCGAGCAGGAGGGCGAGCCCGGCGACGACGGCTGGACGACGCTCACCCTCCCGGCGGAGTCGATCGAGCACGCCGTCGTCGGGCTGCTACAGCTCGGCGGCGAGGTGGAGGTGCTCGAGCCGCCCGAGGCCCGCGAGCGCATGACGGAGATGGTCGCCGCGATGACGCGGCTCTACGCGGATGCGGGCGTGACGCCCCGTGCGCGGGCGTGAGCCCCGCCGATCCTGTCGCCGGTCGCCGGTCGCCGACCCGCGCTAGTCCCCCGGCAGCGGGGCAACCGCGGACACGAGCGCGTTCTGCGTGACGGCGTGCGCGTCGCGCCAGCAGCGGCCGAGGTCCGAATCCATGAGCAGCACCGACGTGCCGGCGACCGACTGCAGCAACTCGGTCGCGCGAGCCGCCGACGCGGCGGCATGCACAGAGGCGAGCGCCACGCGGCGCTCGTCCGCCGGCGCGACCGCGTCGCCGGCGCACACCGTGAGCCAGGTGTCACGCGCGGCGTCGAAGAGGAGCGCCCGCGCCGACGCCAGCGTCGCCTCCGCCTCCGTGAGCCGCAGGCGCGCGACCGGGACGTCGCGCAGCAGGGCGCCGCCGGCCGCGGTCGAACGCTGCTCCGCGGCGAGGGTCGTGAACGCGTCGACGGCATGGCGAGCGACGCCGAGCCCGACCGCCGCGAACGACAGCTGCGCGATGCCGGTGAACGGGTAGCGGTAGAGGGGCGCGTCGACCCGGGGCGGGCCGGCGAAGACCGAGAACGTGCGGCGGGCCGGGACGAAGGTCTCGGCGACCGCGAAGTCGTGGCTGGACGTCGCGCGCAGCCCCGAGACGTCCCAGCTGTGGAGCACCTCGACGGCGTCGGCGGGGAATGCCATCGCGCGGACCAGCGGCCCCCCGCCGGGCGCGCTCATGGGCGAGCCGTCCGCGTGCACGACGCAGTTCGCGGTGAACCACGTGGCGTGCGGCGCGCCGCTCGCGAAGCGCCAGCGCCCGCTCGCGCGGTAGCCGCCGTCGACGACGTCCGCGCGGCCGGACGGCGCGCCGGACCCCGCGACGACGGCCTCGGGTGCGCCGAAGACCTCGCGCGCGCCGTCGGCGTCGAGGAACGCGGCGAACAGGTTGCCGCCGACGCCGATCGTCACCGTCCACCCGAAGGCGCCGTCCACGCGCGACGCCGCCTCGAAGACGTGCAGGGCGTCGACGAGGTCCAGCTCGTCACCGTCGAGGTCGCGCGGCAACCAGAGGCGCAGCAGCCGGCGCGCGAGCAGCGCGTCGACCACCTCCGGCGCGAGCCGCGCCGCGCGCTCGGCGGCAGCCGCGGTCGTGCGCGCCTCCGGGGCGACGGCGTCGAGTTCGTCGAGGATCGCGTCGAGCGTGCGCGGCATGGCGGAATGGTAGAGGAGAGGGAGGGGGTGCTTCGCCGCGACCACGCGCCTACTCCGCTCGAGCGAGGTGGATGTCGCCCGGGGCGAGCACGGCGGTGAGCGCGGCGCCCTCGCGCAGGCCGAGGTCCACTGCCGTGCGATGGAACGCGATCGCCTCGAGCGGCAGCGGTCCGGTGAGCACGATCCGCATCACGGGGCCGAGCGACGTCACGCGGGCGACGCGCACGGGGAAGGCGTTCGCCGCCTCCACCGCCTGCGCGTGCAGGTGCACGTCCTCCGGCCGGTAGCAGGCGACCAGCGACGCGCCCCCCGCGTCCGGGCGCGCCGCCACGCGCAGCGCGTGGCCGTCCACCGTCAGCAGGTCCGCCTCCGCGCCCGGCGCGCCGCCGCTCGCCGCCCCCAGCACCTGCATGCCGAGGAACCGCGCGACCGTGACCGTCTCGGGGCGGCGCAGGACGTCCTCCGCGGGACCGACCTGCCGCACACGCCCGTCGATCAGCACCGCGAGATCGTCCGCCATCGCGAGCGCCTCCGCCTGGTCGTGCGTGACATAGATCGCCGGGATCGCCGCGTCCGCGAGCTGGTCACGCAGCTGGTGGCGGAGCTCGTCGCGCGTCGTCATGTCGAGCGCCGACAGCGGCTCGTCGAAGAGCAGCAGTCGCGGATCGACGACGAGCGCGCGGGCGAGCGCGACGCGCTGCCGCTCGCCGCCGCTGAGCGTCGGCGGCGAGCGGTCGGCCAGCGACGCGATGCCCAGCCGCTCGAGCATCGCGTCGGCGACGTCGAGATCGCGCCGGCCGCGGCTGCGCAGCCCGAAGCGCACGTTCTCGCGCACGGTGAGATGCGGGAACAGCGCGAAATCCTGGAAGACGAGGCCGATGCGGCGGGACTCCGGGCTGGCGCGCGTGACGTCGACGCCGCCAAGCCACACGCTTCCCGCACGCGCCGCGTGGAAGCCGGCGATCGTCTCGAGCAGCACGGTCTTGCCCGCGCCCGACGGCCCGAGCACGACGAGCGTCCGCCCGGGCGCGACGTCGAGCGACGCGTCGGCGAGCGTGAACGCGCCGGCGCGCACCGTGAGCCCGCGCACCGCGAGCCCGGCGCCGCCGGGCGCGGCCGCCGCGCGCGGCGCGCCGGTCACCGCCGGCGTCCCGGGCGGCCGACGAACGACCCGAACGCGAGCGTGCGGAACACGAGGAACGTCGACAGCGTGATCAGCAGCAGCAGGACGGCCGCCGTCACCGAGCGGTCGAGCCCGGACTGCAGGTAGAGGTCGTACACCTTCACCGGCGCGGTCATCGGGAAGTACGCGAGCAGCGCCACCGCGCCGAACTCGCTGAGCGACCGCGCGTACGTCAGCACGAGGCCCGCGAAGACCCCGCGCGCCGCCAGCGGGAACGTGACGCGTCGGAACGTGTAGGCCGGCGTCGCCCCGAGGCTGCGCGCGACCTTCTCGTAGCGCTCGTCGACGCCTTCGATCGTGCTGCGGACGGTGTCGACCATGAACGGGGCACTGACGAAGAGCATCGCGGCGACGATGCCCCACTCGGAGCCGAAGAACGCGATGCCGAGGTGCCCCGCCGGCTGGCCGAGCCAGCCGCGCCGGCCGAACACGAGCAGCAGCGCGATCCCGACGACCGTGTGCGGGATCGCGAGCGGCAGGTCCACCACCGACTGCAGCAGCGTCGAGCCGCGGAAGCGGTAGCGCGCGAGCACGTAGGCGAGCGGCACGCCGCCGAGCGCGGCGACCACGGCGGCGATCGCCGCGTCCTTCACGCTGAGCAGGATGGCGCCGCGGACGTCCGCCTCGCGCCACGCCGCCAGCAGGTCGGTGGGCGCCGTGCGGCTGCCGAGCCGGATCAGCGGCAGGACGATGAACGCGACGAGCAGCCCGCCCAGCAGCCAGATGCCGGCGGTGAACAGGCTGCCGCGAGCGCCGCGCGCCAGGCTCCTCATCGAGCGAGACGGTACGGCACTCGCCGCGCGCTCGCGCGCGGTCCCGGTGCGGCCGTCGCTATGACCCCGGCCAGGGCTTGGTCAGCGGCTGCAGCGACGCCGGCAGCCGGGCGGCGTTCTGCGCGATGGCCGGCTGGACGTCGCCGAAGCCGCGGTCGGCCAGGATCTTCTGCCCGTCGGGCCCGAGCAGGAACGCGATCCAGCGCGCCGCCCACTCCGGCTGCTCGGCGTTCGTCGGGATCGTCAGCGCGTAGGTGATCGGATTCGCGCTGAGGTCGCCGTTCGCGGTGCTCACCGTCGCCTGTGCGTAGGCGGCGGCCTGCGACGCGTCGGACAGATCGATCTGCGGCGGCAGCGGGATGTACTTGAAGTCGTGCTGGATGGCGTCCGACTTGTAGATCGCGAGGTAGTCGATCTCGCCCGTCTGCAGCGCGCCGATCAGGTCGGTCTCGGTGTCGCGGATGTAGGTCTTCGGCGCGTTCGCGAGGATGGCGTCGCTGAGGCCGGGCTGGTGGTAGTACTGCTCGGCCAGCTTGAGCATCTGCAGCGTCTGGTACCCCGAGGGGTCGGTGTCCGGGTTCGAGCGGCCGATGCGCACGCCCGGCTCGGCGAGCGCCCTGTACCAGTTGTCCGCGGTGATGTCCGCCGCGCCCTTGCTCTGCGGTGTGTAGACGAAGGTGATCGCGTTCGATGCGAAGCCGATGTACCAGTCGGCGAACGTCTTCCCGCTCGACGGCATCATGTACTTCGGGATCACGGAGTAGTCGGCGACGGCGACGATGTCGGCGGTGAGCCCGAGCTCGGTGACCTGCTTCGTCTCCTTCACGCTGCCGCCGAACTGCGCCTCGATCTTCACGTTCGGGTACTTCGCCATGAACTGCTTGTCGACCTCGGTCAGCGGGTTCGAGAGCGTGCCGGCGGAGAAGATCGTGAGCGTGACCGGAGCAGTGGAGACGGTCGCGGTCGCCGCCGCAGTGGCGTCGGCGGTGGGCGCCGCGGTGGCGCCAGTCGTCGCGGCGGCCGTGGCCGCCGGGGTCGGCGTCGAGGAGCCGCCCGAGCTGCACGCCGCGGCGAGCGCCGCCGTTGCGAGCAGCAGGCCGATCGAGAGCCCGGATCGCCAGGAACGCATGCTGTCCTCCTCCAGCCACCCGACGAGTTGCAGGGCGGTGCAACACGATAGCGGCGGGGCGTGTCCCGCGCGAGCGGGGACGAGCGTGCGGCTCCGGCGACACAGAGCGTGCTTCGAGCCGCACGCGGCGAGCGTGCTGCGTCGCCGGCGTGGCAACTCCGTGCCGCGAGCGGCGCTTACCGACGACTCCGCGCCTTCGCCAGGCGCCGCTCGAAGCACACGGCCGTCTCACGGATTCCTAGGACGCGCTGCCATCGTTGACGCCGGGCCGCCTCACCAGGGGCGGCGCGCGATGGAGGCGAAAACGATGCTCAAGCACTGGTGGATGGGAGGGCTCGCGGCGCTGGCGCTGATTGCCGCGCTGCTCACGACGGCCGCGTTCCAGCCGGTCAGCGCGTTCGCGGCGGACCCGTCGCAGCCGCAGGCGACGCCGACGGCGGCGACCGCGCGCGACCGCATCGCCGGCCACGTCACGGCGGTCGACAACCAGGCGTTCACGCTGCAGACGTTGAAGCAGGACAGCGTGCGCGTGCACTGGGACGCGCAGACGACCTGCACCTTCGACGACGGCTCGCGCCGCACCGACTGCGGGCAGATCGCCGCCGGCGACCCACTCGTCGCGGCCGGCCGGCTGCCGGGCGACAGCGACCAGTTCCTCGCGCGGCGCATCGTCGTCGCGCCGCCGATTGTCGTGGGCCACGTCACCGCCGTGGACGGCGCGACGCTGACCCTGCAGACGCACGGCGGAGACACGAAGACCGTGGCGTACGAGGCGGGCACCACCTGCGTCGAGGCGGGACAGCCGATTGACTGCGCGACGATCGCGGTGGGCGATCGCATCGCCGCCGCCGGTGATCTGTCGGCGAACGCGTCGGGCGGCACGCTCGTCGCGAAGCGCATCCGCGTGCTGCGCCAGCGCGTCGCCGGCACCGTGACCGCCGCCGACGGCGGCACGCTCACGCTGCAGCCCCGCTCCGGCGGCTCCGCCACCGTCGCGCTGCTGAGCACGACGCAGTGCTACGAGAACACGCAGCCGGTCGACTGCTCGACGATTGCCGTGGGCGACCACGTCGGCGCCGTCGGGCTCGTCGCGAGCGGCGTGCTGCAGGCGCAGAAGGTGCTCGAGGTCACGAAGCTGCCGGCCGTGCGCGGCGTGGTGCAGTCGGCCGACGGGCACGTGATCGTGGTGGCCGCGTCGGACGGCACGACCTACCACGTGCACTGGGACGCGAGCACGCAGTGCGACAGCGGGCGCGGGCCGGTGGACTGCGGGACGATTGCCGCGGGCGACCACGCCGCCGTGCGCGGCGCCGACCTCGGCGGCAACAATGTGCAGGCGACGCGGATCCTGTTCCGCGCGCCGCGCGAGCCCTCGCCGGTCGCGACGCCGGCGGTGACGCCGGGCGCGTAGGCGCGCGCCGCCGGATGTGCACTCGCGGCGAGCGAGCACGGATGATGACGGGGAGCCGGGCCGGCGCGGACCGGCCCGGCGCGGAAGCGAAGGCATGACGGCGGCCGAACCCGACCTGCTCGTCGTCGACGACGACCCGTCCATCGTGGCGGCCCTCGAGCGCGGACTCCGCCTCGAGGGCTTCGCCGTGCGCTCCGCCGGCGGCGGGCGCGCCGCGCTGCGTGCCGTCGACGAGCGCGTACCCGACCTGATCGTGCTCGACGTGAACATGCCGGACCTCGACGGGGTCGCCGTCACGCGCCGCCTCCGCGCGGACGGCGTCGAGACCCCGATTCTGCATCCTCTCGGCGCGCGACGAGATTGAGGACCGCGTGGCCGGCCTCGAGGCCGGCGCGGACGACTACCTGGTGAAGCCGTTCGCGCTCCTCGAGCTGATCGCGCGGCTGCGCGCGCTGCAGCGCCGCAAGCCGGCCATTGAGCGCGAGGTGCTCACGGTCGGCGACCTCGCCGTCGACACGAGCCGCCGCGCCGCGCAGCGCGGCGACCGCGTGCTGGACCTCACGCGCCGCGAGTTCGAGCTGCTGCACGTCCTCGCGCGCAACGCCGACGTCGTGCTGAGCCGCGACCAGCTGCTCGAGCGCGTGTGGGGCTACGACTTCGAGACCGACAGCAACGTCGTCGACGTCTTCGTCGGCTACCTGCGGCGGAAGCTCGAGGCGGAGGGCGAGCCGCGCATGCTGCACACGGTGCGCGGCGTCGGCTTCGTGCTGCGCGCATGAGCCTGCGCGCGCGGCTCGTGCTGGCCGGCACCGCCGCGACGGCGCTGGTCGTGGTGCTCCTCGGGCTGGGGCTGGTCGCGCTGCTGCGGCACGACGAGACGGCGGCGCTCGACGCGCGGCTGCGCAGCCAGGCAGCCGTGGTGGGGCGGCCCGCGACGCTCGGGACGTCGGTCGCGCAGCGGCGGCTCGTGGTGCTCGAGGGGCGCGCGGTCGGCGGCGTCGAGACGCGCGTGACCGCCGCCGGGCGCACGCTGTTCGCGAGCCCCACGTTCCCCGCCGTGCCGGCGGAACGGCGGCCGGCCGGCTTCCAGACGGCGACGGTCGACGGCGCGCGGTGGCGGCTCTACTCCGTGACCGGCACGACGACGACCGGCGACGGCGTGCGGCTGCCCGTGACGATGCAGTTCGCCGCGTCGCTCGAGCCGGTCGACACCGCGGTGGCGACGGTGCGGCGGCGGGTGCTGCTGCTCGGGATCGCCGCGGTCGCCGGCGCCGGCGCGATCGCGTGGGGGCTGTCGAGCGTCGTCCTCGAGCCCCTGCGACGGCTGAGCGATCGCGCGGAGCAGGTGAGCGAGACCGCGGACCTCGCGGTGCGCGTGCCCGGCGGCGGGCCGGCGGAGGTGGCCGAGGTGGCGACGAGCCTGAACCGCATGCTCGAGCGACTGCAGGCGGAGACCGCGCGCACGGCCGCGGCGCTCGAGGCGTCGCGCGCCTTCGCGGCGAACGCGGCGCACGAGCTGCGCACGCCGCTCACGAGCATGCAGACGAACCTCGAGGTGCTGCAGCGCAACCCCGCGCTCGACGCCGAGACGCGCGCGGCGGTGGTCGCCGACGTCGCGGAGCAGCAGGGGCGGCTGCTCGGCGTACTCGAGGCGCTGCGGCTGCTCGCGCGCGGCGACCTCGGGGCACGCGACCTGCAGACGCCGGTCGATTCTCGCGGAGCTGGCGCGCGGCGCGGTCGCGCAGGCCGAGCGGCGCTTCCCCGGCGTGGCCTTCGCGCTGCGCGCGCCGCCCGCGGGCGGGGGCGACGCGGTCGTGCAGGGGTGGAGCGAGGGGCTGCGGGTGATGCTCGACAACCTGCTCCGCAACGCGGCGACGCACGGGCGGCCGCCTGCCGACGCCGGGCGGCCGCCGGCGGTCGCGCTCACCGTGGAAGCGACGCCCGCCGCGGTGACGCTGCACGTCGACGACAACGGCCCTGGGATTCCGCGCGAGGAGCGCGAGCGGGTGTTCGAGCGCTTCACGCGCGGCGCGACGGCCGCGCCGGGCTCGGGGCTGGGGCTGGCGCTCGTCGCGCAGCAGGCAGCGCTGCACGGCGGGACGGTCGCGGTGAGCGAGAGCCCGGACGGCGGCGCGCGGGTCACGGTGATGCTGCCGAGGTAGGGGCGCCCGGCAAGCGGCGGCAGATACTCCGCCGACGCCGGCGCACTGCGCATGTCCCCTCCTGGGCGCGCGGCGGGCTTCATGCCCGCCGTGTGCAGCGGCCACCTCCGTGCCGCAGAGATGTCCACCTCCGCGGCGCGGTAGGTGGCCACTGCGCGCGAGCAGGCCTACGCCTGCCGCGCGCCCGGAGGGCTTAGTCCTCCGACCGCCCGTTTCGCCGCACGAGGCTCGCCGTGGCGCCGGCGGCGGCGAGCGAGGCGGCGGCGGCGGCGCCGGTCAGCGCGCGGCGGTGCATGCGCGCCCACAGCTCCCACGAGCGGCTCTTCGCGCGGTGGCTGAACGGGCCGCGCGCGCCGTGGTCGCCGGCGACCGGCGACCAGAGGTTCGACGGCCGCGAGGGCGACACCTCCTCGTCGGTCTGCTGCGACTGGTAGCCGGTGCGCGCGAGGTAGCGATCCGCGAGGCCCGGCGCGACCTTGTTGCCGTTGATGGTGAGCACGGATGAGCCCGCCACCGCGATCTCGCGGGGCGCGTTGCGCGCCGCCCAGACGACGGCGTCGGCCGCGACCTCGGGCTCGTAGATCGGCGGAACCGGCTGCGGGCGGTGCGGGAGCTTCGCTTCGCTCCACTCGAACTGCGGCGTGTTCATCGCCGGCAGCTGCACCATCGAGATCGTCACGTGGCTGCCGTCGTGCATCAGCTCGGTCCGCAGCGCGTCGGTGAAGCCGCGCACGGCGTGCTTCGCGGCGCAGTACGCCGACTGCAGCGGGATGGCGCGGAAGGCAAGCGCGGAGCCGACCTGCACGATGGCGCCGCGGTCGCGCGGGAGCATGCGGCGCAGCGCGGCCTTCGTGCCGTAGACCGTGCCGAGGTAGGTGACCTCGGTGACGCGGCGGAACTCGCGGTCCTCGATGTCCTTCACGGGCGCGAAGACGGTCGTCATCGCGTCGTTCACCCAGACGTCGATGGGGCCGAGCTCGGACTCGATGAGCGCGGCGGCGGCCTCGACCGCGTCCGGGTCGGCGACGTCGGCCTGCGCGATCACGGCGCGGCCGCCGGCCTCCTCGACTTCGCGCTTCGCGCCCTCCAGGCCGTCGCGGCCGCGGGCGATCAGGCCAACGTCCGCGCCGCGCGCGGCGAAGGCGCGCACCACGGCGCGGCCGACGCCGGCGGACGCGCCGGTCACGGCGACGACCTGGCGCGGCTTCCCGTCGGCGCGGGTGGGGGCTTCGTCGCGGTCGGGGCGGAGATCGGCGGTCATGGGCTTGTCCTCTCGGCATCGCGCGGCGCAGGTGGCGGCGCCGGCGCGTCGTTCGCTCTCTCTCCAGACTACGGAGGCACGCACGCCGCGGCCGTCTCCGCGGCGGGCGGATCGGGGGTCGGGAGGGAACTGCGAGCGGGATCGCGGGGATCGTTACGCGCGCGGCACCCACAGCGGCCGGCGGCGGCCGCTGGCGCGACCGGGGGTATCGGCGGCGTGTCTGCCGCCGCTTGCGACGCGGCCGGCGGCGGCCGCGCGCGCCACCCACAGCGGGCGGCGGCGGCCGCTGGCGCGACCGGGGTATCGGCGGCGTGTCTGCCGCCGCTTGCGACGCGGCCGGCGGCGGCCGCGCGCGCCACCCACAGCGGGCGGCGGCGGCCGCTGGCGCGACCGGGGTATCGGCGGCGTGTCTGCCGCCGCGTGCGACGCGGCCGGCGGCGGCCGCGCGCGCCACCCACAGCGGGCGGCGGCGGCCGCTGGCGCGACCGGGGGTATCGGCGGCGTGTCTGCCGCCGCTTGCGACGGGCGTTCGGGGGACTAGCCGCGCGCGTCACCCACAGCGGGCGGCGGCGGCCGCTGGCGCGACCGGAGGTATCGGCGGCGTGTCTGCCGCCGCTTGCGACGGGCGTTCGGGGGACTAGCCGCGCGCGTCACCCACAGCGGGCGGCGGCGGCCGCTGGCGCGACCGGGGGTATCGGCGGCGTGTCTGCCGCCGCTTGCGACGGGCGTTCGGGGGACTAGCCGCGCGCTTCGCCCTCGAGGAGGCCGCGCAGGTAGTCGGCCTGCCCGCCGTGGTGGGCGACGTGGTGCACGAGGCTGACGATGCGCACGCCCACGGTCGGGCGCGGCGTCCATTGCGGCTCGTCGAGCACGCGGTCGAGGTCGGCCGGCGCGAGGCCGTGCAGGTAGTCGTCGGTGCGCGCCCACACAGCGTCGAGGTAGCCGAGCAGGAGGTCGGCGCTCGGGAGCGCGACCGCGTCGACCTCCTCGAGCGACTGGCCGGTGCCGAAGGCGCGCGGCGCGGCGTCCATGCCGAAGCGCTCGTGCCAGCCGCCACCGACCCACAGCTGGTCGGCCTCCGCGAGGTCGGCGACGTGCATGTCCTCGACGCGGCCGACGTGCCAGGCGAGCCACCCGAGCGGGTTCGCGCTCGGGTCGGGTCGGAAGTGGAGGACGTCGGGGGCGAGGCCGTCGACGGCGCGTCGCATCACGCCGCGCCCGCGATCGAGGGCATCCGCGATCAGTGCCTGCGCATCCATGCGCTGCCTCCTTCGCGCCGGGGGCGCGTGCGGCGAAGCGCCCCCAGCGGTCCACGGTACGAGGCCGGGGCCAGCGCGGGACCAGGCTTGCAGATTCGTGTCGAAGTGCCGGCGGCGGCGGCGACCCGCCGCGCGGGACGGCGAGGCAGCCGTACGATCGCGCAAACGCAGCCGTGACGGCCGGGCGGCAGTCACGCGGGGGAGTGACCGGATCCCGCCGCCGCGGAGCCGCATGTACATGTCACTCGGCGCCCTTGCCGCGCGCATCGCGTCCGACGCCCCCGATCTCACCCTCTTCCGCCGCCTGCTCGCGCTGCGCGAAGACGCGGACGGCGTGCGCGACGACCTGCGGGCTGCGCTCGAGAGCGCGCCCGTCGAGACGTCGCGCCACCTCGCCGGCGTGCGCTCGTACCCCTCGGTCGCGGACGCGATCGCGCAGGCCGGCTACCGACGTGTCCACTCCGCGGCGATCGCGGCGATCGTCGTGGGCTGGTGGGGCGGCGAGTGCCGCGTGCTCGACTACCTGCAGTACTGGCGGCACGCGGTCGCGACCGCGGTGCTGACGACGGTGGCCGCCCGGGCCGCGCGACGGCATGACGACGCGGCGTTCGCGGCGGGACTCATGCACGACACCGGCCGGCTCGCGCTCGACCACCACGCGGCGGCGGCGCTGACGCGGTCGATCGCGATGGCGCGGTCGCTGGGCACGAACGCGAGCGCCGCGCAGAACGCGCTGCTGGGGTTCAACGAGGCGGACGTCGGCGGGCGCGTGGGGATCGAGCTCGACCTGCCGCCGTGGCTGACGGCGGCGATGTGTCGCACCGAGTCGGTGTCGCCCGCGGAGCCGTTCTCGGTGACCGGGCTGGTGGCATCGGCGTGCGCGGCCGCGAACCTGCTCGGGCTCCCGGACGGTGCCGGGCTGCGCGAGGAGATCGCGCCGCTGACGCGCGCGTATGCGGGCGGCGTGATCGCGGCGCTGGAGCACGCGGGCGGGCGACCGTGGTTGGAGACGCGCATCGAGCGGACGCTCGCGGCTGCGCTGTTCACGGAGCGGACGGTGGGCGTGCCGTAGCGGGCGGCGCGCGGGGCGGGGCGGGCGTCGCCCGAGCCCGCGGGCGCTGCTACGCTCGGTTTCCGCCGGAGACGGACTGCCCTCGTAACTCAGCGGATAGAGCAGTGGTTTCCTAAACCATGCGCCCAGGTTCGATTCCTGGCGGGGGCACCACGCCTCAACTGCGCCCTCACCCGCGCCCGGCGTCGCCCGTCACCCGTGCCACGATTGCGTCTGCCAGCGCCCCCGGCGTGGCGTCGACGTCGAGCGCCAGCGCACCTTCGTCCGCGCCCGGCAGCTCCAGCGCGGCGAACTGGCTGTCGAGCAGGTCCGGCGGCATGAAGTGGCGGCGCGACTCCATGCGACGGTGGATCAGGTCGCGGTCGCCCTCGAGGAAGACGAGCAACAGGTCGTCGGTGCGGCCGCCGGCGAGGCGGTCGCGGTAGGCGCGCTTCAGCGCGGAGCAGGCGAGGACGAGCGAGCTGCCCTCGGCGCGGGCACGGGCGATGACGCCGGCGAGGGCGTCGAGCCAGGGGGCGCGGTCGGCGTCGTCGAGCGGGCGACCGGCGCGCATCTTCGCGACGTTGGCGGGCGGGTGGTAATCGTCGGCCTCGACGAAGGGCCAGCCGAGGCGGCCGGCGACGAGCCGGCCGACGGTGGTTTTGCCGCTTCCCGACACGCCCATCACGACGACGATCACGCGGTGAGGTTATGCCCCCGCGGACGACCAGCGCGGAGGCGCCCTGGTGGGGTTGCCCCGAGGTGGGCGCAAGCCGCCGGGCCCAGCCCGGCGGTGCGCCGGCGATCCGGGCGACCGGCCCGCGCCCGACCGCGGGCCTTAGAGTTGCCCGGCGGCCCTGCCCGGAAGCCGCCGGGCGTAGCCCGCGGTGCGCCGGGCCTACTGCGCCCGCAGGAACTGCAGCGTCCCGTCGTCCAGCATCGACGCCAGCGTCCGGCCGCCGGGCGAGAAGCTCTCGGCTCGCGCGGGCACACCGTGCGTGGACACGCTGCCCACCTGCGCGCCGCTGCCGATCGCCCACAGCGTCACGGCGTCCTGTCCCGCGGCCGCCAGCAGCTTGCCGTCGGGCGACACCGACACGCCGGCGGCAAGCGATGGGATCTTGAACGTCGACACTGCTTGCCCGTGGCCGGATCCCAGGTCGCAACGGTCATCGCGGTCTGGCCACCCGTGCCCGCCCCCGGTACGACCGTGAGGAAGTCGCCGCTGGGCAGGAACTGCGAGGCCGCGACGAACTGCTCGAAGCTGAGTTGGTTGCCGAGCTGGGCGGACGCCACGTCCATGAACTGGACCGTCGCGCGCGACACCCATGCGATCTTCGTCGCGTCTGCGTTCGTCCGAATCGAGTAGACCGGTGCGGCGGTCTGGAACCCCGAGAGGTCCTTGGTCTGCTTCGCCGTCGCGACGTCCCAGAGCGTGACCTCGATCTTGTCGACGTGCACGAGCGCGACCGTCTTGCCGTCGGCCGAGAAGACCGCCTGGCCGTAGGTCGAGGTGGCGTCGGTGCCCTGGTCGAGCGTCGCGACGTCCTGCTGCGACTGCAGGTCCCACAGCTGCACGCCCTTCTGCGTGGCGAAGGCGAGGGTGCGGCCGTCGGGCGCGATGCCGAGCAGGCGGCCGTGCGACGAGAGTCGGTCGGCTGGCTCGCCCGTCCGGACGTGGCGTCGATCTGCACGAGGCTGTCCTGGTGACGGCGATGAAGGTGGAGCGTCGGCGGTCCACGCCGAGTTCGAGAAGCCGGCGATCTGCGCGGTGGCCGCGGGGCCGAGCGAGCCGGCGTTCCCGCGGTGATGACCGGCGAGCCGGCCGCGGCCGTCCCCGTTCCGGTCGCCGCGGCGTGCCGGTGGCGCCCGGCGCCCCGGGGGCGCTGGCGGTCGGCGGCGCGCCCGCCGCGGTGCCGGTGGGAGCCAGCGCGGTGGCGGTAGGGGTCGACTTTCCGCCGCCGCAGGCGACGATGCCGGTGGCGAGCGCCATCACGATGATGGCCGCGCCGAGCGTGCGGAGCGTGGGGATCTTCACGGCAAGCGTCCTCCCGGTGGCGCGGCGCGACCGCCGCGGGCCCCGTCTGGACCCGCCGGGCGCCACTCACGCCTCGGATTTGACAGTTACGCGGGGCCGTGAATTTCTGAAGCGGCCGAGACTGGCAGTTGCGTGCCGGGGCGAACCTGCAATGAGAGGCACGCGCGCGACCGGTTCGGGAACGCGCAAGGCGCCGCGCGCTCGTCCAACCCGCAGACCCACCCGCCGCAGAGAAGGCCATGTGTGCCCGCGAAGACGGCACCATCGCGCATCACCACGTTCCCCGCCCGCGAGGCGCGCCACACGGGCGCCGGTTGCTCGGCGTCGCGGCCGGCGCGCTGCTGCTCGTGCTTGCTGCTGCGTGCAGCGGCAACGGCAGCGCCCCCAGCAAAGCGCCCGCACCGGCCCGCGACCGGGACGGCGACAGCCGGGTCACCCACGTTCTCCCCGACGGCGACGGCGACGACCGCCGGCTCGGCCACGGCGACCGGCACGGCGGCCCCGCACGGCGACCGCCTGCCTGAACGATGAGCCCATCGGCACCGCGCCCTACTCTTGCAAATCGTCAGCCGCTGTCGTCGGTGATCTTCGTCGACGACACGCACGGCTGGGTCGTCGGCGGGCCGCATCGTCGCGACCACCGACGGCGGGCGCACTGGACGCAGCAAGACCAGGGCTCCGCGATTTTTCCAGGTGTGGTTCGCCGACGCCGCGCACGCCGGTGTCGGGCTTCCCGGTGCAGGACAGCGGCGACGCCGCTGGCAGGAGCTGCCGATGCCGAGCACGCCGCTGCGGGAGATCGAGTTCCTGTCACCGACCGAGGGCTGGGGCGTGCTCGGCATCGGCAGCTCCTGCCAGCAGTCGCCGCTGTCCGACGTGGTGAGCAGCCGCCGGCTGCCGAGCGCCCAGCCGCGCGGCGTCGGCGAACCACACCTGCTGCAGCTGCGCGGAGCCCTGGTACTGTGCGACCACCGACGGCGGGGGCGACTGGGCGACAATACCAGGGCTCCGCGCAGCTGCAGGGAGGGCGCGGTTCGCCGACGCCGCGTACGGCTGGGCGCTCGGCAGCCGGCGGCTGCTCACCACGTCGGACAGCGGCGACTGCTGGAGGAGCTGCCGATGCCGAGCACGCCCCAGCCCTCGGTCGGTGACAGGAACTCGATCTCCCGCAGCGGCGTGCTCGGCATCGGCATCTGCCAGCCAGTCGCCGCTGTCCGACGTGGTGAGCAGCCCGCCGGCTGCCGAGCGCCCAGCCGTGCGCGGCGTCGGCGAACCACACCTGCTGCAACTGCGCGGAGCCCTGGTACTGCTGCGTCCAGTGCGCCCCGCCGTCGGTGGTCGCGACGATGCGGCCGGCGCCGACGACCCAGCCGTGCGTGTCGTCGACGAAGATCACCGACGACAGCGGGCTCGCGTTGCCGGTGTCGGGCGCGGTGCCGATGGGCTCATCGTTCAGGCAGGCGGTCGCCGTGCCGGTGGCGCCGGCCGTGCCGGTCGCCGTGGCCGAGCCGGCGGTCGTCGCCGTCGCCGTCGGGGAGGTGGCGGTGGGTGACCCGGTCGTCGCCGTCCCGGTCGCGGGCACGGTGGCGGTCGCGGCGCCGGGGCCGCTGCCGTTGCCGCTGCTGGCGGCGGCGAACACGAGCAGCAGCGCGCCGCCGCGACGCCGAGCAACCCGCGCCGTGGCGCGCGCCTCGCGGGCGGGGAACATGGTGATGCGCGATGCTGCCGTTTTCCGCGGGCACGGCGTGTCCCTTTCTCTGCGGCGGTGGGTCTGCGGTTGGACGAGCGCGCGGCGCCTCGCGTTTCCGACCGGTCGCGCGCGTGCCTCTCATTGCAGGTTCGCCCGGCACGCAACTGCCGGTCTCAGCCGGCTTCGGAACTTCACGGCCCCGCGTAACGTCAGATCACGAGGCGCGATCGGCGCCCGGCGGTTCAGACGGGGCCCGCGGCGGTCGCGCCGCGCCACCGGGAGGACGCTTGCCAGTGAAGATCCCCACGCTCCACACGCTCGGCGCGGCCATCATCTGATGGCGCTCGCCACCGGCATCGTCGCCTGCGGCGGCGGAAAGTCGACCCCACCGCCACCGCGCTGGCTCCCACCGGCACCGCGGGGGCGCGCCGCGACCGCCAGCGCCACCGCGGCGCCGGGCGCCACCGGCACGGCCGCGGCGACCGGAACGGGACGCCGCGGCCGGCTCGCCGGTCATCACCGCGGCGAACGCCGGGCTCGCTCGGCCCCGCGGCCACCGCGCAGATCGCCGGCTTCTCGACCTCGGCGTGGACCGCCGACGGCTCCACCTTCATCGCCGTCACCCAGGACGGCCTCGTGCAGATCGACGCCACGTCCGGACGGGCGAGCCAGCCGACCGACCTCTCGTCGCACGGCCGCCTGCTCGGCATCGCGCCCGACGGCCGCACCCTCGCCTTCGCCACGCAGAAGGGCGTGCAGCTGTGGGACCTGCAGTCGCAGCAGGACGTCGCGACGCTCGACCAGGGCACCGACGCCACCTCGACCTACGGCCAGGCGGTCTTCTCGGCCGACGGCAAGACGGTCGCGCTCGTGCACGTCGACAAGATCGAGGTCACGCTCTGGGACGTCGCGACGGCGAAACAGACCAAGGACCTCTCGGGGTTCCAGACCGCCGCACCGGTCTACTCGATTCGGACGAACGCAGACGCGACGAAGATCGCATGGGTGTCGCGCGCGACGGTCCAGTTCATGGACGTGGCGTCCGCCCAGCTCGGCAACCAGCTCAGCTTCGAGCAGTTCGTCGCGGCCTCGCAGTTCCTGCCCAGCGGCGACTTCCTCACGGTCGTACCGGGGGCGGGCACGGGTGGCCAGACCGCGATGACCGTTGCGACCTGGGATCCGGCCACGGGCAAGCAGCTGTCGACGTTCAGATCCCATCGCTTGCCGCCGGCGTGTCGGTGTCGCCCGACGGCAAGCTGCTGGCGGCCGCGGGACAGGACGCCGTGACGCTGTGGGCGATCGGCAGCGGCGCGCAGGTGGGCAGCGTGTCCACGCACGGTGTGCCCGCGCGAGCCGAGGAGCTCTCGCCCGGCGGCCGGACGCTGGCGTCGATGCTGGACGACGGGACGCTGCAGTTCCTGCGGGCGCAGAGGCCCGGCGCACCGCGGGCTACGCCCGGCGGCTTCCGGGCAGGGCCGCCGGGCACTCATGGCCCGCGGTCGGGCGCGGGCCGGTCGCCCGGATCGCCGGCGCACCGCCGGGCTGGGCCCGGCGGCTTGGCCCACCTGGGGCAACCCCACCAGGGCGCCTCCGCGCTGGTCGTCCGCGGGGGCATAACCTGACCGCGTGATTGTCGTCGTGATGGGCGTGTCGGGAAGCGGCAAAACCACCGTCGGCCGGCTCGTCGCCGGCCGCCTCGGCTGGCCCTTCGTCGAGGCCGACGATTACCACCCGCCCGCCAACGTCGCGAAGATGCGCGCCGGTCGCCCGCTCGACGACGCCGACCGCGCCCCCTGGCTCGACGCCCTCGCCGGCGTCATCGCCCGTGCCCGCGCCGAGGGCAGCTCGCTCGTCCTCGCCTGCTCCGCGCTGAAGCGCGCCTACCGCGACCGCCTCGCCGGCGGCCGCACCGACGACCTGTTGCTCGTCTTCCTCGAGGGCGACCGCGACCTTATCCACCGTCGCATGGAGTCGCGCCGCCACTTCATGCCGCCGGACCTGCTCGACAGCCAGTTCGCCGCGCTGGAGCTGCCGGGCGCGGACGAAGGTGCGCTGGCGCTCGACGTCGACGCCACGCCGGGGGCGCTGGCAGACGCGATTGTGGCACGGGTGACGGGCGACGCCGGGCGCGGGTGGGGCGCAGTTGAGGCGTGGTGCCCCCGCCAGGAATCGAACCTGGGCGCATGGTTTAGGAAACCACTGCTCTATCCGCTGAGCTACGAGGGCAGTCCGTCTCCGGCGGAAACCGAGCGTAGCAGCGCCCGCGGGCTCGGGCGACGCCCGCCCCGCCCCGCGCGCCGCCCGCTACGGCACGCCCACCGTCCGCTCCGTGAACAGCGCAGCCGCGAGCGTCCGCTCGATGCGCGTCTCCAACCACGGTCGCCCGCCCGCGTGCTCCAGCGCCGCGATCACGCTGCCCGCATACGCGCGCGTCAGCGGCGCGATCTCCTCGCGCAGCCCGGCACCGTCCGGGAGCCCGAGCAGGTTCGCGGCCGCGCACGCCGATGCCACCAGCCCGGTCACCGAGAACGGCTCCGCGGGCGACACCGACTCGGTGCGACACATCGCCGCCGTCAGCCACGGCGGCAGGTCGAGCTCGATCCCCACGCGCCCGCCGACGTCCGCCTCGTTGAACCCCAGCAGCGCGTTCTGCGCGGCGCTCGCGTTCGTGCCCAGCGACCGCGCCATCGCGATCGACCGCGTCAGCGCCGCCGCCGCGTGGTGGTCGAGCGCGAGCCGGCCGGTGTCGTGCATGAGTCCCGCCGCGAACGCCGCGTCGTCATGCCGTCGCGCGGCCCGGGCGGCCACCGTCGTCAGCACCGCGGTCGCGACCGCGTGCCGCCAGTACTGCAGGTAGTCGAGCACGCGGCACTCGCCGCCCCACCAGCCCACGACGATCGCCGCGATCGCCGCGGAGTGGACACGTCGGTAGCCGGCCTGCGCGATCGCGTCCGCGACCGAGGGGTACGAGCGCACGCCGGCGAGGTGGCGCGACGTCTCGACGGGCGCGCTCTCGAGCGCAGCCCGCAGGTCGTCGCGCACGCCGTCCGCGTCTTCGCGCAGCGCGAGCAGGCGGCGGAAGAGGGTGAGATCGGGGGCGTCGGACGCGATGCGCGCGGCAAGGGCGCCGAGTGACATGTACATGCGGCTCCGCGGCGGCGGGATCCGGTCACTCCCCCGCGTGACTGCCGCCCGGCCGTCACGGCTGCGTTTGCGCGATCGTACGGCTGCCTCGCCGTCCCGCGCGGCGGGTCGCCGCCGCCGCCGGCACTTCGACACGAATCTGCAAGCCTGGTCCCGCGCTGGCCCCGGCCTCGTACCGTGGACCGCTGGGGGCGCTTCGCCGCACGCGCCCCCGGCGCGAAGGAGGCAGCGCATGGATGCGCAGGCACTGATCGCGGATGCCCTCGATCGCGGGCGCGGCGTGATGCGACGCGCCGTCGACGGCCTCGCCCCCGACGTCCTCCACTTCCGACCCGACCCGAGCGCGAACCCGCTCGGGTGGCTCGCCTGGCACGTCGGCCGCGTCGAGGACATGCACGTCGCCGACCTCGCGGAGGCCGACCAGCTGTGGGTCGGTGGCGGCTGGCACGAGCGCTTCGGCATGGACGCCGCGCCGCGCGCCTTCGGCACCGGCCAGTCGCTCGAGGAGGTCGACGCGGTCGCGCTCCCGAGCGCCGACCTCCTGCTCGGCTACCTCGACGCTGTGTGGGCGCGCACCGACGACTACCTGCACGGCCTCGCGCCGGCCGACCTCGACCGCGTGCTCGACGAGCCGCAATGGACGCCGCGCCCGACCGTGGGCGTGCGCATCGTCAGCCTCGTGCACCACGTCGCCCACCACGGCGGGCAGGCCGACTACCTGCGCGGCCTCCTCGAGGGCGAAGCGCGCGGCTAGTCCCCCGAACGCCCGTCGCAAGCGGCGGCAGACACGCCGCCGATACCCCCGGTCGCGCCAGCGGCCGCCGCCGCCCGCTGTGGGTGACGCGCGCGGCTAGTCCCCCGAACGCCCGTCGCAAGCGGCGGCAGACACGCCGCCGATACCTCCGGTCGCGCCAGCGGCCGCCGCCGCCCGCTGTGGGTGACGCGCGCGGCTAGTCCCCCGAACGCCCGTCGCAAGCGGCGGCAGACACGCCGCCGATACCCCCGGTCGCGCCAGCGGCCGCCGCCGCCCGCTGTGGGTGGCGCGCGCGGCCGCCGCCGGCCGCGTCGCACGCGGCGGCAGACACGCCGCCGATACCCCGGTCGCGCCAGCGGCCGCCGCCGCCCGCTGTGGGTGGCGCGCGCGGCCGCCGCCGGCCGCGTCGCAAGCGGCGGCAGACACGCCGCCGATACCCCGGTCGCGCCAGCGGCCGCCGCCGCCCGCTGTGGGTGGCGCGCGCGGCCGCCGCCGGCCGCGTCGCAAGCGGCGGCAGACACGCCGCCGATACCCCCGGTCGCGCCAGCGGCCGCCGCCGGCCGCTGTGGGTGCCGCGCGCGTAACGATCCCCGCGATCCCGCTCGCAGTTCCCTCCCGACCCCCGATCCGCCCGCCGCGGAGACGGCCGCGGCGTGCGTGCCTCCGTAGTCTGGAGAGAGAGCGAACGACGCGCCGGCGCCGCCACCTGCGCCGCGCGATGCCGAGAGGACAAGCCCATGACCGCCGATCTCCGCCCCGACCGCGACGAAGCCCCCACCCGCGCCGACGGGAAGCCGCGCCAGGTCGTCGCCGTGACCGGCGCGTCGGCCGGCGTCGGCCGCGCGGTAGCGCAGCGATTCGCGCGCGAGGGCGCCCGCCTTGGCCTGCTCGCGCGCGGCCGCGACGGCCTCGGGGCGCGCAGCGCGATGTCGTCCTCGCCGGCGGCCGAGGCGTCATGGAGTTCAGGCCGACGTCGCCGACCCAGAAGCGGTCGATGCAGCGCGGCGCCGGACGAGGAGGCGTTCGGTCCGATCGACGTCTGGGTGAACAACGCCATGGTGACGGTCTTCGGTCCGGTGCGCGAGCTCTCGCCGAGAGTTCCGCCGCGTGACCGAAGTCACCTACCTCGGCGTGGTGCACGGGACGCTCGCCGCGCTGCACCGGATGCTGCCGCGCGACCACGGCACCATCGTCCAGGTCGGCTTGGCGCTCGCGTATCGCGGCATTCCGAGGCAGGCGCCCTACTGCGCCGCGAAGCACGCCATCCAGGGCTTCTGCGACTCGCTCCGGACCGAGCTGCTGCACGACGGCAGCCGCGTGCGGGTCACGATGGTCCAGCTGCCCGCGATGAACACGCCGCAGTTCGACTGGAGCGCAGCCATCGCCCGAGCGCGGCCGCCGCCGGTGCCGCCCATTCCCCAGCCGGAGGTCGCGGCCGACGCCATCGCCTGGGCCGCCCGTAACGACCGGCGCGAAACCTACGTCCCGGCTTCCCGACCCGTGAAGGCCATCGTGGGGAAGAAGATCGCGCCCGGCTTCGCCGACCGCTACCTGGCCGAGACCGGTTCTCGACCTCCCCCAGCGACCGGCGAGCCGGAGGACTCGGATTTCGCTGGACTTCCAACCTCTGGGAGCCCGTGGACGAGGACCGCGACTTCGGGGCGCACGGCCGGTTCAGCCATCGCGCGAAGAGCCGCTCGTGGGAGCTGTGGGCGCGCATGCACCGCCGCGCGCTGACCGGCGCCGCCGCCGCCGCCTCGCTCGCCGCCGCCGGCGCCACGGCGAGCCTCGTGCGGCGAAACGGGCGGTCGGAGGACTAAGCCCTCCGGGCGCGCGGCAGGCGTAGGCCTGCTCGCGCGCAGTGGCCACCTACCGCGCCGCGGAGGTGGACATCTCTGCGGCACGGAGGTGGCCGCTGCACACGGCGGGCATGAAGCCCGCCGCGCGCCCAGGAGGGGACATGCGCAGGGCGCCGGCGTCGGCGGAGTATCTGCCGCCGCTTGCCGGGCGCCCCTACCTCGGCAGCATCACCGTGACCCGCGCGCCGCCGTCCGGGCTCTCGCTCACCGCGACCGTCCCGCCGTGCAGCGCTGCCTGCTGCGCGACGAGCGCCAGCCCCAGCCCCGAGCCCGGCGCGGCCGTCGCGCCGCGCGTGAAGCGCTCGAACACCCGCTCGCGCTCCTCGCGCGGAATCCCAGGGCCGTTGTCGTCGACGTGCAGCGTCACCGCGGCGGGCGTCGCTTCCACGGTGAGCGCGACCGCCGGCGGCCGCCCGGCGTCGGCAGGCGGCCGCCCGTGCGTCGCCGCGTTGCGGAGCAGGTTGTCGAGCATCACCCGCAGCCCCTCGCTCCACCCCTGCACGACCGCGTCGCCCCCGCCCGCGGGCGGCGCGCGCAGCGCGAAGGCCACGCCGGGGAAGCGCCGCTCGGCCTGCGCGACCGCGCCGCGCGCCAGCTCCGCGAGATCGACCGGCGTCTGCAGGTCGCGTGCCCCGAGGTCGCCGCGCGCGAGCAGCCGCAGCGCCTCGAGTACGCCGAGCAGCCGCCCCTGCTGCTCCGCGACGTCGGCGACCACCGCCGCGCGCGTCTCGGCGTCGAGCGCGGGGTTGCGCTGCAGCACCTCGAGGTTCGTCTGCATGCTCGTGAGCGGCGTGCGCAGCTCGTGCGCCGCGTTCGCCGCGAAGGCGCGCGACGCCT
>CAVSIV010000001.1:0-1282371 GCA_963728205.1 uncultured Chloroflexia bacterium | reverse complement strand
AGGCGGAGGCCAGAACGACCGGCAGCGTCCATTGCGCCTGCTCGTTCATCAGGCGGCTGGCCAGCAGGTATTCGCCCCAGGCGGCCACGAAGTTGATGATGATCACCACCACGATGCCGTTGCGGACGATCGGCAGCATGATGCCGAGCAGGTCCGCAAAGGCCCGGCGCCGTCGATCTTGGCGGAATCGAGCAGATCCTTCGGAACGGTCTGGAAGACGCCGCGCATGACGAAAACCGAAATCGCGATCGCTGAGCGCGGTGTAGGGGAAGATCGAGCCCCCAGGCTTTGTTGATCAGCCCCAGCTCCCGCTGGAGCTGGCAGATGCCGATGAAGGCCGTGACCCGGGTGGGGAAGAACATCGACGCCACGAAGCAGGGCGATGACGATCGACTTTGCCGGGCGCGCGCAGGAAGACCAGCGCGTAGCCAGCCCAGCACGGCGCCGACGGTGTCGCAATGACCGTCAGGACCGTCACCAGAGATGCTGTTCAGGTAGTTCTGGCGCAGCGTGGGATCTTGTCCCAGGCGTAGCCATAGTGCCCGAAATCGAAGGCCTGGGGCCAGATCCGTTCTGGTTCGCCTCCGGCAACGATTTGACGGACAGCAGGATCACCCAGGCGAGCGGCAGCAGCACGATGAAGCAGAGAGGATCAGTGACCAGTGCCGGACGATCGTCCAGAACGGCCAGTGCCGCCGTCTCGGGCGATAGCCAGCTGCGATCTCTTCCTTGGTTTTCCACCGGCAACGGTTTGTGGTCGTGTGCCACCTGAACAGCCATGTTGCTTCCTCGTGCTGCCTCGTGTGCGCTGGAACGGATCCGGTATGCCTAGTCGCGCGAGCGGAAGAGATAGAACATGCCGATGACCACCACCAGCATGGCGAGCGCGCCGATCCAGCCAATCGCGGCGGCGTACCCCTGGCGCCAGTCGCCCTGAGAAGGCGGTTTCCCACATGTAAACGGTCCAGGTATAGGTCGGGCCGGTCCGGTCGAAGGCGCCCATGATCAGGTATTCATCGATCACGGCCATGGCCGATCCCGAAGCGGAGCACCACCAGCACCAGCATTATCGGCAGCAGGCGCGGAATCACGATATTGACCCAGAGCCGGAATTCCCCGGCGCCGTCGAGGCGGGCCGCATCGAGAGATCGCGCGGAATCGGTGGCCATGCCGGCGAGGAAGAACATGGTGTGATAGCCGAGGCCCCACCACCATTCCATGATGGCCAGCGAGAGGAAGACCAGGCTGGGATCGCCGAGCCATTGGGGCGGTGCGAATCGTGAACAGCCCGGTACATCGACCAGGAAGTAGTTGATCGGGCCGATGTACCGGATCGTACATCCACTTCCAGAGCACGAAGATCAGCGGCCCGGGAATCATTGCCGGAATCAGCAGGATGATCGGTAGGTGGTCGCGACCGGGTACTGCTCACCCGGTCGACCAGCGTGGCGAGCACCATCGGGATCAGGATCATGCCGGCACGAAGAGCAGGGTAAAGAGGAAGGCCCGCTTGCAGCCCCTGCCAGAGCAGATCGTCCTGCAAGACTTCGCGAGAAATTTGGAAAGCCCAACGAACTGGGGGCAACCCGAGTGACGTTAACCGGTCGAGCTGAGATCGAGGATAACGGAAATCGGTAAACGCGATCCAGGCGACCGGACGATCGGCCAGAGCTGCCAGAGCAGGAAAAAAGCGACCGCGGGAACAAGAAAAGCCCAGTTCCCGAGGCTTCGCCGACCTCGGAGGCCATGGTCGACGCGGCGCCGTGGGTGTCGTAGCCGCCATGGATATGCCCCCAGGAAAGATTGTGTGGTTCGTTGACTATAGCAGAAGGTGGCCCGTCACGGCGTCAGCCATCTGATGTCGACGGCAAGTTCCTGCCGATGGGAGCCAGGCGGAGACCGCCTGGCTCCCGCTCGGATCGGATGGCGAGCGGGAGGTGTTGTGACCTTGGCGCACTTCCGCCTTCACCGCGTCGTACGCCTCGGTCAGCGCTGTCTTCGCATCCGTCCTCTCGCCGCTCAGGTAAGCGGAGTAGAAGGGGCGGCCACGTTGAACTGGGTGATGGCGAGCTTGCGTCGGGGCGATGGCGCTGGCGTTCGGCAGGCTGATCCCAGATCGTCGTTGGCCCACGGATTGGCCGGTCAGCCACTCCGGCGGTGCTGGCCCTGTACTCTTCCCAGATCGAGTTGCAGACCGGCAGCTGGCCCACGGCCGGGACGCCTTCTCGGGATTGCCCGCCACCGACTCCTGCCAGATCCGCTGGTCGGTGGTGAGAGCGGTCATAGTAGTCCGCCGCCTGTTGCTTGTTCGCGCCGTTCTTGAACAGCACCGCGCCGGTATCCCAGAAGACCGTGCCGCCCGCGCCGCCTTCCTGCACCGGCAGGGCCGCCATCGCAGCTTGGTCGGATCGGGCCAGGTGGCGGCGAAGCGCATCGGCGCGTTCTGGTACTTGATGTAGTAGCGCACAGCCGCTGCTGGAAGGCCGTCATCGTCCGGGGTCCGGTCGACGCCGCGTCGGTGGTGCCTTCGTTCAGCACGTCGGGGTTCGCCAGCTCCATCATCTGCTTCATGATCTCCAGCGCCTGCACCGCAGCATCGCTGTTCCACATGAAGAGACCGGTTTCCGGCTCGTAGACATCGGTGCTGATGGAGTGCGTGATCGGGATCAGTGAGCGCCAGGCGTGGAAGTCGAAGGACGACACCGAATGGCGCCGCGCCGCGATCCATGACCGTCTTGGCGTTGGCGATCAACTCGTCCCAGGTCGTCGGGGCACCGGCCGGATCGAGGCCGGCCTTCTCGACGATGGTCAGCATTCCAGGCCTGGACGATGATGTCGAGCAGGAACGGCCAGATGTAGAACTGGTCGTTGTAGGTGCCTTCAGCCCGGATCGACTGCGGGAGGTCGTCCAGGAAGCCTTCCGGAAGATACGGATCCCACGGCTCGATGGCGCCGGAATCAGCCAGCTGCATCATTTCGAGGAACGGCGTCACGCCGATGTACATGTCCCAGGTGGAGGTGCCGATCGCGGGCTTCCGCACGAACCGATCGATGCCGAACCCCTGGGTCGGAGCCACTTCCGCCTTCAGCGGGTAGGCTTGTCGAAATCTCGTTCACGGCGTTGAGCGACGGGTGGAGGTTAGGATCCAGTCGTAGTAGGTGACCGTGAGGGCGCCTTCGGTGGCGGCCAGCGCATGACGGGTGGAACCGAGACTGGCGAGGGACATGGCAACCGGGGCGCTGATGCCGATGGCGGCGGCGCGACGAAGGATGTCACGACGATTGCTGCGCCCACTCAGGGCATCGTTGAACAACTGACGAGCACGAGGATTATCGACCGCCGGGACCTCCAGAGCGAACTACGAATGTCGTTCAGGACCCAACGCAATTGCTGCTGTGACGTGGTGATCATCGCGGTCACCATTCATGAATGTCAATACAGGCGCGACATTTGCCTCATTCGCCCCTGTGCGCATCGCCCAACCATCATCCGCCGAATTCGGGGCAAACGTGCGCGGTCCGGCGCTGTTTCTGAAACGTGGCGATCGCACATCCCCGCAAACAGCGTCCAATTGGGCACGGCTCCCAACTGCATCCTCAATCGCGCCGTGCGCCATATTGATGTTCGGCTACTCGATCGAACCATATTTCGCGGGGAGATGGCACACTGACCGGGTCGTGGATACCTGCGCAATCCGCCCTCGGGATGGGCAGGTTCGTGCAGGACGCACGACTCCGCAGGGGAATGGGGGAGAACGCAATGACTGCGGCACATCAACACAGGGTTCCGTCTGGCCCCTGGCCAATACTGCTTGGGCTGCTGACGGTAGGACTGGGGGTGCTGGCCATCGCTTCACCCCTGGTCTCCCGCAATGCCCTGGTGGTGGCCGTCGCGGCGGGCGCACTCGCGGCCGGCATGCTGGTCTTGCTAGCCGCTCCGGACGACCGTGGCAGGTGGTTGGCGGCGTCTGGCTCGTGGTCGGCATCGCGGCCGCCTTCTGGTCCGATCACCCCTTCAGCATACTGTCGAGGCTGGTCGGCATCGGCTTGCTCGGCTCTGGAGCCATCTGCCTGCTGCTCGACCTGAGGCACAAACCTCGTCCGTGGGGTCCGATCCTGGTCAACATCGCCCTGACCGTCGCCGGGATTGCCCTCATCGTCTGGGCCGAGGTCTCGATCCTCGCCGCTACCCTGGCGCTGGGTATCTACCTGCTTACCGCTCGGCATCTCCTTCCTGCTGAACCCCCACCGGCAAGCGGAATCCCGCGCCTGGGGAAAATTGCGCACCGTCGGCGCTGGTGCGTTGACCGTGCTGGCAGTCGCCCTGCTCGCCACCGGTGGGTGGCTCCGGGCCGAATCCCCGAGCCCGACGATTTCTACGATCCTCCGGCTGATCTACCCGCCGAACCTGGCCAACTCCTCCGCGCCGAACCCTTCACCGGTTCCATTCCGGAGGGGGCCCAGGCCTGGCGCATCCTGTACACCACCACCCGTGACGAAGGAATTCCGGCGGTCGCCAGCGGCGTCGTGATGGTTCCGTCTGACCCCCGCCGCCGAACCTCTCCCGGTCATCACCTGGGCGCATGGCACCTCCGGCTTCCATCCCTCCTGCGTCCTGCCACGGCACATTCGTGAGCGATGCAAATTACCTGATCGACGAGGCGGTGGTGCAGCAGGGATGGGCGGTGGTCGTCACCGATTACGCGGGGCTCGGCACCGCCGGACCTCACCCCTACCTCATCGGGGAAGGGGAAGCGCGTTCGGTGCTGGACGCCACCCGCGCGGCACGGCAACTGGATGACATCTCCCTCAGCACCGAAACGGTGGTCTGGGGTCACTCCCAGGGCGGCCACGCCGCCCTGTGGACAGGCCAATTGGCCCCGACCTACGCCCCCGATGTCGGCGTGATCGCGGTCGCCGCCATGGCCCCCGCCGCCAACCTGCCGGCCTTGATCGAAGCCTGCTGACCCTCCGGTTGGCTCGCTGTTCGGGGCGTACGTGCTTGAGGCGTACAGTCAGATCTATCCCAACGTGACCTACAACGAGGTGGTGCTCCCCCGCAGCCAGGTGCTGGTGAAGGAAATCGCCTACCGCTGTCTGCACGAACCCGCCATGGTCGTTTCCCTCGGCTCCGCCGTAGTGCTGGGAGCGAACATCTGGGACGGAAATCCGCTTGATGGCCCCATGGGACCGTACCTGGAGCAGAACGTGCCGCTCGGCCCGATCGACGTCCCCCTGTTCATCGGGCAGGGCCTGGCCGACCAGCTGATTCATCCCGACGCCCAGGCCAGTTACGTGCAGGAGCGGTGCGCAATGGGAACCGAACTGGAGTACCGCACCTACGAGGGGCTGGACCACATGCCACTCGTGGAAGCCAGGCTCCGCGCTGGTCCCAGAGTTGATCCAGTGGACGCAGGATCGCTGGGACGGCCTGGCGGCCACCTCCACCTGTTAACCGCTCCAGACGCTGGCGAAGGGCGAACCTGAGTTTCAGGTTCGCCCTTCGCTGATCGCGCCGGGAGGACGATCAGGACCCGGCTTCGGTGCCCGTATATGCAGCGATGGTGCGCTGCGTCGCCTCCCTCGCCCAAACCGGATCTTCCCCACCGGCCACTGCCGCGTCGTGCCAGGCCTCGGCGCTGGTGATGAGCGCCTGCATCCCTTCTGGCCCCATCGCCGCCGCTTCGGCCGCCGCCCGGTCGAAACCCTCGCCTTCCTGCAGGTAGCCGGTCAGTCCACTCAAGTCCGAGATCCCAGCCCAGTCCCACGGCTCCCGGCCCGTATTGCGTCCAGAAGTCAGTCAGCGGAGAAATGTGGCGAAGCTCCAGCAGGGCACTGTTCCCAGCCGGAGTGAACCGCAGTTCCACCCAGGACACCCGATCCTCGAATTCCCACGACGCCCGCAGGAACTCTGGCGCACGACATTCCTGGATAGTGCCTCCGGCATTCCCCTCGAACTGGTACTGTCCACCCACCGCCAGGTCGCCAGAGACCGGCATGAACCACGCGCCAGCCGCTCGGAGGTGGTACAGGCCCCCCACAGGTCCTCGACGGTAGTCGGATAGGGCTGGCGGATGACCACCGTGCGCAATTCCATGCCCTCGACCGTCTCCACCACCACCTTGCGGGAGATGGCGGCGAGGTGCGCGGCGAAATCGATGTGGGTCATGCAGATTCCTTTCGCTGTGAGACTGTGCGGTCGACAACGTCTTCCCGACGCTGGCGCTTGCCCCGCGCAATCTCGGTCCCCAGCGCGGCCAGCGATGACACCCACTGATCGTGGAACGGCGCGAGCCAGGCGTTGACCGAGTCGAACGCCTTGGATGCAATTCGTACAGCCGCCGGGTCCCCGCGCGGCCGCATCTCAACGAACTCCTCTTCACGAAGCAGGCGCAGATGCTGCGACACGGCCGGCTGGGAAATCCCGGTTTCAGCGCGAATCACATCGGTGATCGCCCCGGCGGGAGATTCCCCCAGGGCCAGCAGGAGTTCGAGGATGCGGCGGCGAACCGGGTCGCCGAGAACGTCAAGCGCGTGCATGCGGCCAGTATATAATCCATACTTATATTACAAGACCAGAAGAGCCCCTGACCGATCTCGTGTGACCAGTCAGGGGCGTCTTCACCGATCGGCCTGAGCCGATCCCGTCATCGGCATTCAGGTTACCAAGTTGCCACAGCGGAAGGTCGATCAGGACGATTCGTCGCGGCCCATGTCCTGATGATCCCAGTCGTCGTTTCCCTGGAGCAGGGCCCGAATGTGGTTGATCTCCCCGCAGTGGTAGGTACCGTGCTGAATCATGAGTTCCACGATGCGGAAGGCCGGCAGCTGGTCACCCCACGGCGCGTAGACCAGATCGTCCAGTTGGTCGTCGGTGAGGGCCGCCACGCTAGTCGCGGAAGATCTTGTGCGAAGCACGCAGCCAGGCGATCCACTCCTCCTGCGTCTCCGGACGCGGGCCACCATCGATCTGGCCATCACCCCATTGCCGCGACCGATCACCGAAGGCCTGGTTTCCATACATCAGGTAGCAGATGCCGATGTGCGGCACGAGCTCGCCGATGGACCGGCCACCGCCCGGCGGCATGGCATCCCAGTCGCCGGGCCGCACGTTGTGGAGGTTCCAGATGATCGAATGCCAATGGTCGAACCCGAATTCCTCGGCCGTCTCTTCCAGCGTGTGGTCCAGTTGCCGGACCAGCGAATCGACGACAGCGCGGGATGACGACATGGAAAACGTCCTCTCTTCCGAAGCGAATGATGCGTACGTACGCCCGGAAGTATGCCGTCCCGGCTGGACAGTTCCGCGTCCGCCTTCATGGTCGATGGCATTGAGCAGACGTTCGCACCGCGCCGGGTCTTCGGTGAGACCGTGGGAGAGCCCCCATAGCCAGTAGCTGGCCGTGCGAAACACCACCCAGTGCCGAGCATGGACGAGGTCGATCCCGGCCGCATTAGCTAACACGTCGAGCCAGTGACGAATCTCGTCGTCATCGGCCATCTCATCGAGGCGGGTCCAGAGCACGCGGGCCAGGTCGTAGGCCGGGTCGCCACGAAGCAGCACGGGATCGACCACCACCCAGGTCGCCGTCCGGCCCCCCCAGCACCTGCTCGCCATGCAGGTCGCCATTGACCGCCAGCATCGAGTCGTCATCAGGGTTGGGGCCAGGGCCAGCACCCATCGAGGGTGGCGCGGGGAAACGGACATCCCAGCCGCTCCCACGCCCCGGCATCGCCTCAACTCGGTCGGCACGATGTCATTGGTGGACGTCACATCGGCGGGGCCGGAATCGCCAGCCGTCGCACAAGGGCGCCGAGCTCCGGGATCGCCTCGCAGAGGGTCCTGGTCCAGCGTCCGGCCCCCATCAAGCCGCTGGAGCAACAACGCACCCCGCGTCCAGGTCGGCCTCGATCAGGTCAACGACGCCGTGCCCCCGCCAGAATCCAGGGCGCGGGCCGTGGCCGCGACATCCGGACCAGGCGGGTTGAGACGGAGAGCCAGCGGCACGCCCTCGCGCAAGACGGGCACGACGAGCGCGTTGGAACCATGCCAGGGCCGCCATCGATCTGCCAGGTGCCATCGCTCGCAACAGATGGCGACGAGGTCGGGCAGGCCATCGAGCCACGCCTCACCCTCGTGCCACCAACGCGGCATCGCCCGGAACGATTCCGGCACCTGCAGCGGTGCGGTCACTCCCCGACGAAGAGCAGGCAGCAGGCCGACGGGATGTCGTACGAAGCCCCGTCGCCTTCCGGCAATCCACTTTCGACATAGCGCGGCCAGACGACCACGTTGTCGGTCCCCATGTTCGCCACCATCAGGACAGCGAGCATCAGCGTCCGGGCTCAGCGCGAAGTTACGCGGATTCTTGCCACCAGCCGTCACGATCTCTTCCGGCGTCACCTCGCCGGTGTCGGGATCCACCCGGAAGATCGCGATGGAATCATGGCCCCGGTTCGATCCGTAGACGTACCGACCATCCGGCGACACCAGCACATGCGCGCACGAACTGCCGCCATCGAAATCGGCTGGCAGCGTCGGCAGGCACCTGTCGCGAGGTGAATGCCCCGGTCTCCGTGTTGTAGCTGTACACCCCGAGCGTGTTGTCCAGCTCGTTGATCACGTAGACCGTGGCGCCATCGGGCGAGAAGGCGAAATGCCGTGGGCCAGCGCCGGGCACAGCCACACCACCGGCCTCTTCCGCCGGAATCAGCCAGCCGGTGTCCTGATCCAGCGTGTAGCCGAAGATCCTGTCGGCCCCGAGGTCGGTCGCGAAGACGAACGCGCCATCCGGTGACGACAGGATCATGTGGGCGTGCGGTCCTTCCTGCCGGTCGGGGTTGATGCTGGTCCCTTCCTGCTGCACCACGCCGGTGGCATCGCCCAGGGAGCCATCGGGCTGGATCGGCAACGCAGCCACCGAGCCACTGCCGTAGTTGGCGACCAGCAGGAACCGCCCGGAGCGATCGATTGAGACATAACAGGGACCGTTGCCCTCGGAGAGCTGCCGGTTGAGTTCGGTCAGGGCACCGGTCGCCGCGTCCCGCGCAAAAGCCACCACTTTCCCTTCGCCATCGCCCTCGGTGACGGCATAGAGGAAGCGACCATCGGAGCTGGCGGTGATGTACGACGGATTGACGACTCCTTCGGCCCAGCCAAGGTGGGAAATGACCCCGGTGTCGGGTTCGAAGGTGAAGATGCCGATGCCTGGGGCGCGGCCGTTCGGCGGAGTGGTGTAGCCACCGGTGTACAGATGCATGGTTGGTTCTCCTTTCCGACTGCATTGGCAGCCGCTGGGGCACCGTCCACGTTCCGTGAGCGGGCTCACCTTTCGTCCAGACCTGAATGCTCTCGCCCTGGTCCTGGCTCAAAGGTGCCGGCTCCCGCAGTTCCTGCCGGTGAATTATCGATCTCAGACCGGAGGGTAGGTGAGCATCCAGCCGCCGTCGACGAAGAAGGTCGAGCCGTGGCAATACCCCGCCAGGTCGGAAGCCAGGAAGGTAGCCATGTTTGCGATGTCGTCCGGGTATCCACAGCGGCGGACCGGAATCTGGGCCGCGGCGGCGGCCTCGACTCTCGGCATCTTCCTTCGCCTGCCAGTTCATGGGGGTGACGATCATCCCCGGTGCGATCCCGTTGACCGTGATCCCGAATCGCCCAAGTTCGTTGGCCTGCGAGCGCATCAGGTTGCGGAGGGCGCCCTTGGAGACGCTGTAGGCCCCGCCGGGTCCGCACTGCTCTTCGTGCACCGAGGTGATGTGAATCATCCCGCCCGCCCCGGTTTCGTGCCAGCATCCGCCGCACCGCCTGCTGGGTGCAGTAGAACGGCCCGTACAGGTTGGTCTTCATCACCCGGTCGAAGTCGGCGGGGACATTTCGGCGGTGGCGCCGCCGCCACCCTGGCCGCGTTATTGACCATGATGTCGATATGGCCGAACTCGGCATCGAACTGGTCGAACATCCGGCCCACCGCCGCGTAGTCGCCGACATCGGCCTGCAGCACCAACGCCCGCTGGCCCGCCGCCCGGACCTGGGCGGCCGTCTCTTCAGCCCCCGCCAGATCGGAGTAGTAGTGCACCGCAACATCGGCCCCACTGCGCGCAAATTCAAGGGCCATACCCTGGCCGATGCCACTGTCGGCGCCCGTAATCAGGGCCACCTTTCCGTCGAGCCGCACATCCATTGGTCGCGTCGTCCTCCATCATCAGTCACTGATCGGTCGTGGGGGTCAGTGTAGGCGAGATGGCGGACACGGGGAATCACCCGGCGCCCCGTCGAAGGTGCCGGATGTGCTCGAACCGGTGATGTCAGACGGCGCGCTACCGGGCGATCGGTCGCCCGGCTTCCTGCCAGGCGATCATGCCGCCAGCCATGCTCTTGACGTCTTCCGCCCCCGCCGCCTGCAGGATGCGCACGGCGTCGAGGCTGCGCCGACCACTCCGGCAGACCGTCACCACTGGTCCACTGGCGTCAACCTCGCCCGCCCGCCGGGCCAGGTCACCGAGGGGGATATGCACTGCCCCGGCAATGTGCCCGCCACGCCATTCGTCCGGCTCGCGCACATCCACGATGGTGACGGGCCCCGCCGCCTGCAATGCCACGACCGTCGGCACGTCAGTCCTCGGGCACCACATCACCGGGGATATGTTTTGCTGGGATGGGGGCATGGCCAGCAGCGCGGAGCACCTCCCGGCGTGGCTGCACGCGACATTCCTCCTCCCGAACCGGCTGTATGCCGTCGGCGCCGGCCGGCTGCTCGGCCACCGGTTCGTCCGGATCACCCACACCGGCCGCAGGTCCGGGCGTGAGTTCCACGTCGTCGTCGAGGTCGTCCGCTACGACACGGGCACCGGTGAGGCCGTCGTCGTCTCCGGCTTCGGTCCGGGTGCGGACTGGTTCCGCAATGTCACCGCCGGAGGGCCGACGTACGTTGACTTCGGCTCCGGGCCCCGGCGTGCGGCATACCGGGTCCTCGACCGCGATGAGGCCCTGGCGGTGTTCGTCGACTACGAACGCCGCACCGGTTCGCTATGCCGCTCTTCCGTCCGGTCCTGTCCTGGCTGCTCGGGTGGCGCTACGACGGCTCCGACTCGGGCCGTCGGCGTCTCGTCGAGGACCTGCCCATGCTCGCGCTGCGCCCCGCCCGTAGCGCGCGCGCGTCGGCGGGCGGTCCAGCGAGCCGGGTCAGTCGAGCGGGCCGCCGGCGACGTAGATGACCTGGCCGGACACGAACCCCGCCTCCTCGGAGCACAGGAAGCTGATCGTCGCGGCGATGTCGGCCGGCTGGCCGACCCGCTGGACGGGGATCTGCTTCGCCGAGAACTCGATGAAGTCCTCGAAGGGCACCCCGAGCCGCTCCGCCGTCGCGCGGGTCATGTCGGTCTGGATGAAGCCGGGCGCGACGGCGTTCGCGGTCACCCCGAACTTGCCGAGCTCGATGGCGAGGGTCTTCGTGAACCCCTGCATGCCCGCCTTGGCGGCCGAGTAGTTGACCTGGCCCCGGTTGCCCTGCGCCGAGGAGGAGGAGAGGTTGACGATCCGCCCGTACTTCTCCGCGGTCATGAAGCTCTGGCAGGCCCGGGTCATGAGGAACGCCCCCTTGAGATGGACGTTCATCACGGCGTCCCAGTCCTCCTCGGTCATCTTGAAGATGAGGTTGTCCCGGATGATGCCCGCGTTGTTGACGAGGATGACCGGTGGACCGAGCTCCTCGGCGACCCGGGCCACGCCGGCGGCGACCTGGTCGGCGTCCGAGACGTCGACCCCGACGCCGATGGCCCGGCCGCCGGCCGCACGGATCGTCCCGGCGACCGCCTCGCAGGCGCTCTCGTCGAGGTCGAAGACGGCCACGGCGTCTCCGTCGGCGGCCAGCCGGGCGGCGGTCGCCGCACCGATCCCACGGGCCGCACCCGTCACGATGGCAACTCGCTGAGTGCTCACTGTCCGGATCCTCTCCGTTCTTCGATAGGTTGGACGTTCAGGTGGTGCCGACCCTAGACCAGCCCAGGGCCGGCGCACCGGCGCCGTCCGAGACGTGCGCCACGGTGGGGACGGCGTGGTCCCCACCCACGCCAGATCGGCGTGCCTGGACCACACTGGAGGCCGGAGACCCCCGGCGCAGCGGAAGGCGGCCATGGAGATCTGGCCTGGAACGGCATACCCCCTCGGGGCGACGTATGACGGCAGCGGGGTCAACTTCGCGCTGTTCTCCGAGGTCGCCGACCGGGTCGAGCTGTGCCTCATCGACGACGACGGCGCCGAGACGCGCGCTCGACCTCCCCGAGGTCGACGGCTTCGTCTGGCACGGCTACGTCCCCGGGTCTTCGCCCGGGCAGCGCTACGGCTACCGGGTCCACGGGCCCTACGAGCCCGAGCAACGGGCACCGCTGCGACGCCGAACAAGCTGCTCCTCGACCCATACGCCAAGGCCATCGAGGGCCAGATCGAGAACGACCCGGCGCTCTTCGCCTACGACTTCGAGGACCCGACGAAGCGTCAACACCGACGACAGCCTCGGTAAGACGCTGCTCGGCGTCGTCACCAGCCCCTACTTCGACTGGGGCCACGACCGCCCGCCTCGGCACGGGTACCACGAGAGCGTCATCTACGAGGCCCACGTCAAGGGCCTGACGATGACCCACCCGGACATCCCGCGAGGAGATCCGCGGCACCTACGAGGCCATCGGCCACCCGGCCGATCATCGACCACCTCACCGAGCTCGGCGTCACGGCCATCGAGCTCATGCCGGTCCACCAGTTCGTCCAGGACACCTCGCTGCAGGCCAAGGGCCTGTCGCAACTACTGGGGCTACAACACGATCGGCTTCCTCGCCCCGCACAACGGCTACGCCCGCGGCCAGCGTGGCCAGCAGGTCACCGAGTTCAAGGCGATGGTCAAGGCCCTCCACGAGGCCGACATCGAGGTCATCCTCGACGTCGTCTACAACCACACGGCCGAGGGCAACGAGCTGGGCCCGACGCATCTGCTTCCGGGGCATCGACAACGCCGTCCTACTACCGGCTCGTCGACGACCACAAGGAGCACTACTACGACACGACGGGCACCGGGAACAGCCTGCTCATGCGCAATCCGCACGTGCTGCAGCTCATCATGGACAGCCTGCGCTACTGGGTGACCGAGATGCACGTCGACGGGTTCCGGTTCGACCTCGCCGCCACCCTGGCCCGCCAGTTCCACGAGGTCGACAAGCTGTCGGCGTTCTTCGACCTCATCCAGCAGGACCCCGTGATCTCCCAGGTCAAGCTCATCGCCGAGCCGTGGGATGTCGGCGACGGCGGCTACCAGGTCGGGCAACTTCCCGCCGCTGTGGACGGAGTGGAACGGCAAGTACCGCGACACGGTGCGGGACTTCTGGCGGGGCGAGCCGTCCACGCCTCGGCGAGTTCGCCTCCCGGCATCACCGGCTCCTCCGACCTCTACGAGCACAGCGGCCGCAAGCCGCATCGCCTCGATCAACTTCATCACCGCCCACGACGGCTTCACGCTGCGCGACCTCGTGTCCTACAACGACAAGCACAACGAGGCCAACGGAGAGGACGGCCGCGACGGCGAGAGCTACAACCGGTCGTGGAACTGCGGGGCCGAGGGCCCGACCGACGACAGGGAGATCAACGACCTCCGGTTGCGACAGCAGAAGAACTTCCTCACGACGCTGATGGTCAGCCAGGGCGTGCCGATGATCGCTCACGGCGACGAGCTGTGCCGGACCCAGCGCGGCAACAACAACGTCTACTGCCAGGACAACGCGACCTCCTGGGTCGACTGGGATCTCGGCGCCGACGAGAAGGCCCTGCTCGAGTTCACCCGGGGCCTCGTCCGGCTCCGGCGCAGCCACCCGGTCTTCCGGCGGCGGCGGTTCTTCGCCGGGAGCGCCGAGCACGGCGGGCGAGTCCTCCCTCGGCGACATCCACTGGTTCACCCCGGCGGCCGAGTCGATGACCGAGCAGGACTGGGCCGACGCGGCCGCCCGCACCGATCATGGTCTTCCTCAACGGTGAGGCGATCCCCGAGCCCGACGCCCGGGGCCAGGCGATCGTCGACGACGACTTCCTCGTCCTCTACAACGCCGCGGCCGAGACCCAGCCGTTCGTGCTGCCGTCCGCCCGAGTGGGGCGACTGGTGGAGGACCGAGGTCGACACCGCGCCCGACCTGCTCGACCCGACCTGGTACGAGGCGGGGGCCGACGTCGTCGTCGAGTCCCGATCGCTGCTCGTGCTGCGCCATCCGCGCGACGAGGCCGAGCGTCCCGAGCCTCCGGTGCTCGCCACGACCCAGGACACCGTCGCCCCGGCCGACCGCCCGGACCACGCGGACGACCTCATCGCCGAGGAGCTGACCGTATGCCGGACCCCGCAGATCGCTCCACCCATCGCCCCGGTCCGGGCGGGTCGTGCCCACGCGCGACCTACCGGCTCCAGGTGCACGGCGGCTTCGGCTTCGGGGCGGCCGCGGAGCAGGCCGGCATACCTCGCCTCGCTCGGGGTGAGCCACCTCTACCTCTCGCCCATCCTCCAGGCGACTCCGGGCTCGGTCCACGGCTACGACGTCGTCGACCACAACCGGCTCAGCGCCGAGGCCGGCGGTCTCGCGGGCTTCGACCGACTGGCGGCGGCCGCTCGCGAGGCGGGCCTCGGCCTCGTCGTCGACGTCGTCCCCAACCACATGGCCGTGCCGACCCCGGCCCATGTCAACGCGGCCCTGTGGTCCCTGCTCAAGTACGGCCAGGACTCGCCCTACGCCCCGTGGTTCGACATCGACTGGGACGTGGACGACGGCCGGATCCTCATGCCGGTCCTCGGCCAGCCCGCTCGACGTCGTCCTCGCCAACGGCGAGCTCGCCGCTGGTCCGACGACGGTGGTGCGGCATGACGAGACCGTGCTGCGCTACTACGACCACGAGTTCCCGGTGCGCCCGGGGACCGAGGCGCTCGACCTGGCCGATCTCATGGCGGCCCAGGGCTACCGGTTGGCCGGCTGGCGCAGCGGGCGAGTCCTGGCTGAACTACCGCCGGTTCTTCGACGTCACCTCGCTCATCGCCGTGCCGCGTCGAGAAGCACCACGTCTTCGAGGCGACCCACGCGCTTCTCATCGACCTGCTGCCGAGAGGGATCGATCGACGGGTTGCGCATCGACCATCCCGACGGGCTGGCCGATCCCGGGGGCTACCTCGACCGGCTCGCCGCAGGTCACCGGCGGCGCCTGGGTCGTCGCCGAGAAGATCCTTGCGCGCGGGCGAGGAGCTGCCCGACCGCATGGCGATGTGCCGGCACGACGGGCTACGACGCGCTGCTGCGCGTCCAGCAGGTCCTCACCGACCCGACGGGGTGGCCGTCCTCGACCGGGCTGTGGCAACGGCACGACCCCGCGGCGCCCGAGCTCGCCGCGGTCGTCACCGGCGGCGAAGCGCGACGTCGTCGACACCGTCGCTCAGTGCGGAGGTCGACCGGCTCCTCCGGCTCGTCGGCCGGCTGCGGCCGGACGCGGACCTCGTCGCCTACCGCCGCTGCCTCGCCGCCGCTGCTCGTCTCGATGGACCGGTACCGCGCCTACCTCGTCCCGGGCGAGCCCGCCCCGCCCGAGCAGGTCGCCGTCCTGCGCGACGCCGTGGCTCGCGCCCGGGTCGACGCCTCGACTCGACCGACCACGAGCCGCTGGCCGACGTCGAGCTGCTCGCTCCTCGGCGAGGACCAGTTGTCGCGGCGTGACCCGCACGTCGGACGATGTGCTCGCCGAACTCGTCGTCCGCTTCCAGCAGACGTGTGGTCCGGTCATGGCCAAGGGCATCGAGGACACCGCCTTCTACCGCTGGTGGCGGCTGGCGGGCGCCAACGAGGTCGGCGGCCACCCCGAGGAGCTGTCGATGGGTGTCGACGCGTTCCACATCGAGCGCGCGCCCGTCGGTTGGCGAGCTGGCCGGTCGTCGATGACGACCCTGTCGACCCACGACACCAAGCGATCCGAGGACGTCCGTGCCCGTCTGTGCCGTGCTCGCCGAGCGCGCGCGGGACTGGGAGCCCGTGGGTGCTCGAGGCGAGCCGGCTCGGCGCCCCTCATCGACCGCGAGCAGGTCGACCCGCCCACCGAGTACCTCGTCTGGCAGACCCTCGTCGGGACCTGGCCCATCGAGGCCGAGCGGCTCACCGACTACCTCCTCAAGGCCGTCCGCGAGGCCAAGGTGCACACGGCCTGGGTCGACGGGGACGCGGCATACGAGGACGCGGTGACGTCCTTCGCGACGGCGCTCACTCGCCGATCCCGACGTCGTGGCACACCTGACCAGGTGGGCCGAGGACAGCGCCCCGAGCACCCGGGCCGCGGTCCTCGCCCAGAAGCTCGTCCAGCTGACGATGCCCGGCGTCCCCGACGTCTACCAGGGCACCGAGCTGGTCACCCTCACCCTCGTCGACCCGGACAACCGCCGCGCCGTCGACTACGCCGACCGGGTGGCCCGGCTCGGGCGGCTCGACCGTGGCGAGCCGCCGGCGGATCTCGACGACGAGAAGCTTCTCGTCACCTCGCGGGCGCTCGCGGCTGCGGCGGGAGCACCCCGCGCTGGTTCGTCGGGGAGCACGCGACGTATGCCGCCGTGCCGTCCGGGAGCGAGCACGCCCTCGCCTTCGCCCGCGGAGACGCGTCCGGCCCGCAGGCGGTCACGCGTCGTCACCCGGTTCGCCTCGCGGCTGACCCGGTCCGGCGGCTGGGGCGGGTGCCCGGCTCGCCCTGCCGACCGGCCGTGGCGCGACGCTCTCTCCGGTCGCGACGTCGCCGGCCCGGGGGCCGCCGCGGACGGCATCCTCGTGTCCGACGTCCTGGGCGACCTGCCGGTGGCCCTCCTGGTCCGCACATGACGATCCGCGTCTGGGCTCCGAGCCACCGCAAGGTGGAGGTCGAGGTCGGCGAGCCGGGAGGTCCCCGGCGCCGCGAGCCGATGACCCCTGACGGCGGAGGCTGGTGGCGGTGGGCCGGCGATGACGAGGCGGCATACCCGGTCCTCGACTACGCCTTCGTCCTCGACGGCGCGGAGCCACCGATCCCCGACCCCCGTAGTGCCTGGCAGCCGCACGGTGTGGACGGGCCGAGCCGGACCTTCGATCCCGGCGCCTTCGCCTGGACCGACGGCGACTGGGCCGGGGTGCGCGGCGGACGTGGTCTTCTCGGCGGGGTGGTCTACGAGCTGCACGTGGGGACCTTCACGCCCGAGGGCACCCTCGACGCGGCGATCGGGCGGCTCGACCACCTTGCCCACCTCGGCGTCGACCTCGTCGAGGTCATGCCCCTGGCCGGGTTCCCCGGCCGGTGGGGGCTGGGGCTACGACGGGGTCGACCTCTATGCCGTCCACGACGGCTACGGCGGTCCCGCCGCGTTCCAGCGGTTCGTCGATGCGTGCCACGGGCGTGGGCTGGGCGTGTGCCTCGACGTCGTCCACAACCACCTCGGGCCGAGCGGCAACTATCTGGCCCGGTTCGGGCCGTACTTCACCGACGAGCACGAGACGCCGTGGGGTCCGGCGGTCAACCTCGACGCCCGGTTCAACTCCGAGGTCCGCACCTTCGTCATCGACAACGCCCTGCGCTGGCTGCGCGACTTCCATGTCGACGCGCTGCGGCTCGACGCCGTCCACGAGCTCCACGACGAGAGCGACGAGCATCTCCTCGAGGAGCTGTCGGACGCGGTGGCGGTCCTGGCGGCCGAGCTCGGCCGACCGCTCGGGCTGATCGCCGAGAGCGATCTCAACGACGTGTCGATGGTGACGCCACCGGCCGACGGGGGGCGGGGGATGACGGCGCAGTGGGACGACGACGTCCACCATGCGCTGCACGTCGTCCTGACCGGGGAGGACCAGGGGTACTACGCCGACTTCGCGGGCTCCAGCCCTGCCGCGCCTGGGCTCGGCCCGCTCGGGGTCCTCGCCACGGTGCTCACCGGTGGGTTCCTCCACGACGGGCGCTGGTCGAGCTTCCGGGGGTCGGTGTGGGGTGCGCCGGTCGACCGCTCGACGCTCGACGCGCGGCGCCTTCTCGGCTATCTGCAGACCCATGACCAGGTCGGCAACCGGGCGTTCGGCGACCGGATCTCCGCCTTGGCCGGCCCCGGGCGGCAGGCGGCCGGGGCCGCGCTCTATGTGCTCTGGGCGGGCACCCCGATGATCTTCATGGGTGAGGAGTGGGCCGCCTCATCGCCGTGGCAGTTCTTCACGAGCTTCACCGACCCCCAGCTGGCCGAGGCGGTGCGCGCGGGGCGGCGCGCGGAGTTCGCCTCGCACGGCTGGTCGGCCGCCGAGGTGCCCGACCCTCAGGACCCGGCGACCCGCGACCGGAGCGTGCTGCCCTGGTCGGAGCTGGGTGACGGCCCGCATGTCCGGATGCTGCGCTGGTATGCCGCCCTCATGCGGCTGCGCCGGTCCCACCTCGACGGTGCCACCCGGTTGGCCGACGTCTCCGTGGCGGTCGACGAGTCGGCCGGGTGGGTCGTCATGCAGCATCGCGACCTCGTCGTCGCGGCGAACCTCGGTCCGGCCGACCAGGTGGTGCCCGTGGGAGCGGACGTGGTCGAGGTCCTCCTCGCCTGGGACGCCGACGCGACCGCGCTCGTCGACGAGCCGGGTCGCCGGGTGGTGCGCCTTCCCGCCGCCTCCGCCGCCGTCCTCGCCGCCGGCGGTGTCCGACCCTCGGGCTAGCGTTCGCCCCATGCAGACGACCGCGACGTTCACCGTCGACCTCACCCCCGGTGACCCCGTTCTCGCCGGCGCCGGACGGTTCGACATCGTCAAGACATGGGCCGGTGGCCTGCGCGGGAGCAGCCGTGGCGTCATGCTCACGGCGGGTGACCCGGCGAGCGGAACGGCGGGGTACGTCGCCCTCGAGACGTTCACGGGCACCCTCGACGGCCGCGAGGGCACGTTCGCGTTCCAGCAGTTCGGGACGATGTCCGGTGGTGAGCAGCTGCTGCGCTACGAGATCGTGCCGGGATCGGGGGAGGGGGCGCTGGTCGGCCTGACCGGGACGGTCGACCTGACGATCACCGAGGGGCACCACGCCGTGACGGTGGACTACCTGCTGCCCTGACCCGGCTCGAGGTGCGCCGGGGGCCACCGGAGGCTCACCGGGTCACCCTGGGGTCACCCGGGAGCGATCGGCCCATGACGTGGAGGGACCGGCTGTCCCTCGAGGGCATCGAGGATTCGGGCGGCGCAGGCCTGGGCCGGCTGGGTCGTGTCGACCTCGAGTGCCTCGGGCCACGGATCGGCCTGCGCGGCCATCCGCTGGTACACCTCCACGGTGGCGTCCGATGTGCCGAGGTCGACCTGGCGGATACCGAGCCGCGCGCGGCATACCTGCTCGGGTGCGACGCAGTGGACCGGGGTGTAGGTGGCATCGTGCGCCTGCGCCAGGACCGCCGCACCGGCGCGGTGCATGCTCGAGGTCCACGATGCGTCGAGGACGACACACAGGCCACGGTCGAGCGCGGTGGCGGCTCGGCGGAGCAGCTCGGCATAGGCCGCTTCGGTGTGGCGCTCGTCGTAGATGCCGGTGCCGAACGGGCTCCGCGCGCTGGAGGTGGCGGGCATGCCGGCCTGCCCCTTGCGGATCTCGTCCGAGGACAGCAGCACCCAGTCGCGGTCGTCGGTGTCGACGAGACGGCCGGCGAGGGTGGACTTCCCGGTGGCCGGAAGGCCTCCGACGGCGACGAGATGGACCCGCCCGGCGCGGAGCTCACGCCGGGCCAGGGCCAGCGCCGCGACCGCGCGGTCGGGGGCGGCGAGGTCGCCGCTGAGGCCACGCAGGCACTCGACCTTCGCGCGGACCCAGGCCCGGTACGCGACATAGTGATGCTCCAGGCTGCGGGGGTGGCTCTCGGCGTCGAGCTCCCGGTAGTGGTCGATGGCGAGCCGGGCGAGGTCCCCGGCCCCGCGCAGCGTGAGGTCCATGGCGAGGAAGGCGATGTCGAGGAGGACGTCCCCGACCCGCAGCCGCCGGTCGAACTCGAGGCAGTCGAGGATCCTCGCCCCGTCGTCGAGCCAGAAGATGTCCTCGGTCAGCAGGTCGCCGTGCCCGTCCCGGACCAGTCCCGCGCGCTCGCGAGAACGCAGCAGGTCGGACCTGCCTGCGAGGTACTCGGCGGCCAGACCATAGGTCTCGTCGAGGCCCTCCCGGTCGAGGGGACCGTCCTCGAACACCCGGGTCTGGTCCCGGCCCTCCCACCACAGCGCCGCCATGGTCCCCACGAGGTCGTGACCCTCGACCGGCGGCAGGCCGGCGTGGAAGGCCGCGATCTGCCGGGCCGTGTCCACCACGCACCGTCTGGCCTCCTCGCGGTGCGCGGGGTCCGCGAGCAGCCCACTGAGCCGACGGGCCTCGGGCATCCGGCGCATGACGACGACGGGCTCCCCGGCATCGCCCGTGCGCCCGGTCACCGGCATGAGCTCGTCGACCCCGAGATAGACGTCGGGGGCGATGCGAGCGTTGAGCTCGACCTCGCGAAGGCAGTCGGTCATCCGGGCCGCTCGGGTCGAGAAGTCGAGGAACGGGAGGGCCACCGGCTTCTTGACCTTGTAGGCGCGCCCGCCCATCAGCAGCACGACACTCGTGTGTGTCTCCTTGACCGCGGCATACGGCTCGCCCTCCGGCGCCACCCCGACGCCGGTCGGCGACGTCCCGATCGACGAGCCCGACGAGCCCGCGGCCCGGCCCATGCATCCAGGCTACGCCGGAACCGTCCAGAGCCCGGTCGGCGTTCCCGCGGTCATCGTGATCTCCCCCACGCCACCAGGCCCCCGTACGCCCGCGGGTGTACGAGTGTCAGATGGAGCCCATTGCCGGGGTGTACCGGGCGATCGTGGACGCATCGCCGGACGGAGTGCTGGTGACGGACGGCCAGGGGCTGACGACCTATGTCAACGCCCGGCTCGAGGAGCTGTCGGGCTACCGCGCGCACGAGCTCGTCGGCCGGCCGGCCGAGATCCTCGTGCCGGAGGACCTTCGGCAGGGGCATGCCGAGCTGCACCGTGCCTACCGGCTGGCCCCCCGGTCCCGGTTGATGGGCGATGGCGCGGATCTGCGCCTGCGGAGGCGGGACGGCTCGGAGTGCGTCGTGGAGATCGCGCTGGCACCTGCCCGGATCGACGGCCGGACCATGACGGTGGCGGCGGTCCGGGATGCCACCCGCCGGCATGCACTCGAGCGCGAGCGGACCTGGCTGATGACGATGCTCGATCTCGTCCCGGATGCGGTCGTCGTCACCGACGCGACGACATCCCAGGTCGAGTACGCCAACGAGGCGCTGACCACACTGACGGGATACACCCCTGAGGAGCTCGTCGGCGGCCCGATCTCCACAGCGATGACCCGGGCCATGGCCGCGGCCGGCCCCGCGGTGGCTGACGCGCCGACGGGCCGGGAGCTCTCCTCGCCGTTCGTCGACGACATGCTGCACGGCAGGTCCGGCGAACGGATCCCCGTGGAGATGCATCAGTGCCTGGTGACCGATGCGGACGGATCACGGCACGTTGTGGCCGTGGCCCGGGACCTGCGCGACCGCCTGGACCGGGAGGAGCAGCTTCGTGCGAGCGAGGAGGCGTTCCGGACCACCTTCGAGCAGGCCCCGGTCGGGGCCAGCGTTCTCGCCCTGTCGCCGAACGCCGGCCCGACCATCATCATGGCCAACCAGTCCCTGGCCGAGATGTTCGGCTGCAGCGTCGCGGACCTGATCGGCAGCAGCCTCGAGAGGTTCACCTTCCCCGAGGACCGGTCGGCCAGGACCGAGCGGTTCATCGAGATGGCCTCGTCGACGCGGACGCGGCAGGCCGATCTGAGGCGCTACCTCGTCGATGGAGCCACCGTCTGGGCCGAAGCCCGTATCGCCGCCTTCGAGCTCCCCGGGGTGCCGGGGCCATTGGCCATCGCCCACTTCGTCGACGTCACCGAGCGGATGGTGCGACAGGCCCAGCGGGAGCGGGATGCGGTCCTCAGCGGCTGCGTCGCCGACATCGCGAAGGCGGTCCTGGCGGACGTCCCCGAGGCCGAGCTGCTCCACCAGATCGCCGCGTGCTCCGCGCGTATCGTCGACGCGGAAGGCGCGGTCCTGCTGCTGCGCGTCAGTGGCCCGGGCAGTGCGGTTCGGTTGGGTGCGGCCGTCGGCGACAAGTCGCGCCGATCTCGGACGGCCGGATCGACGTGAACGAGGACCTGTCCCTCAGCGTTCGGCTCCCGGACACACCGACGGCCCTGGCTGCTCCTCCGGCGGGAACCCCCGAGCCGCTGGCCTCGGCCCTCGGACCGATCGCCATGGCGCCGTTCAGCAAGAAGGACCCACGGAGCCTGGGGGTGCTCGCGGTCGTCGGGGCACGGGGCCGGCCACCCTTCACCGAGGACGATGTCGACCGGCTCGCCCGGTTCGCCACCCAGGCGCGGCTGGCCTTCCGCCTCGCCCAGGTCCGGGTGGACCAGCAGCGCCTGGAACTGCTGGAGGACAGACAGCGCATTGCCCGTGACCTGCACGACTCGGTCATCCAGGACATCATCGCCGTGGGGATGCAGATCTCCGCCGGGGCGGATCAGGCCGGCCAGGCCGACCGGGCCCGTGCCCTGGACTGGGTCACCCAGCTCGAGGAGGCCGTTCGGAGGCTGCGGCGCATCGTCTTCGAGCTGCGCGCCGGACCCGAGCGGGCCCCCCTGGACCGCGTCGTGCACGACCTCGTGTCCGAGGCGAGCCGGCTCCTCGGACACGAACCGGAGCTTGTTGTCGACGGACCGGTGGACCGGGTGCCCGGCGTCGTGGCGGCCGATGTCGTCAGCGTCCTGCGCGAGGCCCTGGCCAACGTCGCCCGGCACGCCGGCGCGAGGCACACCCGCGTCATGATCGCCCTGCAGGACAACCAGCTCGTCCTCATCGTGGACGACGATGGCATCGGCCTCCCCCCCCGCCGCCCCGCGGTTATGGGATCGCCAACATCGAGCACCGTGCCGCCGCGCGCCATGGCACGACCCGGCTGACCCGCGGTGAGAACGGCGGGACCCATCTGGTGTGGTCGTGCCCGCTACCCGACGACGATCGCGGCGACGGATAGGGGCCGAGGGCGCTGGTGGCGGGTCCGTCGGGTCTGCGGTGCCGGCGCCGGCCCGGGACCTAATCCCCTGGAACATCCGCGCGACGACGGCCAGGGTCGATGACGAGCAGCGCCAGGGAGGTCGATCATGTCCGTCCACGCCGGCCACGCGCCCGAAGCACTCAGCGCCTCCGTGCGCGGCCTCGGCGAGTCGACAGTGCTGACCCTCACCGGCACGACGGACCGCCCGACGGTTGTCCCCTCGGGGGCCTGCGTCGAAGCCGCCCTGACGGCCGTCGAGATCGCCCTCGTGGGCCGGCCCCGGGTGATCATCGCCGACCTGACCGACCTCGACCTGTCGCCGTTCACGATCGGGCTGTTGGGGCTGATCCGCCGTCGGACCGCCCGTGCCGGTGTGGCCCTCGTTCTCGCCGGGCTCACACCCGGTGACCATGATGTGCTCGAGCGGACCAGGGTCGCGCCGCTCTACCCCACCTACCCCACCGTCCCGGCTGCCCTGGGAGCCCTCGGCCGGGACGCCGGCCGGCGACGGTGACCCGGACCACCCACCCTGCCCACATGGCGATCCCGCCCAGGTCATCAACGGCATCGCGAGCACCAACCGCGAAGGCCACGCCCACCTGCCCACCCCGGCCCCCTATCCTGTCAGGACGGTCGAGGAGGGAGATGGAGCGTGGTGAGCGCGACCACCGTTGCCCCGGGGGCCACCTCCCCTCCGATCCGGGTCTTCCTCCTCGACGACCACGAGATGGTCCGGCGAGGCCTACGCGAGCTGCTTTCTCTCCGCGGGAGGGTTCCTCGTCGTCGGGGAGTCCGCCTCTGCCCGCGAGGCGATCCGCCGGATCCCCGCGTTGCGTCCCGACGTCGCGCTGCTCGATGTGCGCCTGCCCGACGGGTCGGGCATCGAGGTATGCCGCCGGGTGCGGGCCCGCGACCCGCGCATCCGAGCGGTCATGGTCACGACCTACGACGATGACGAGGCACGTCTGTCAGCGGTCCTCGCCGGTGCCGCGGGGTTCGTGCTCAAGCAGATCCGCAGCGATGACCTCGCCACCTCACTGCGCCGGGTCGCGGCGGAGATGCTCATCGACAGCCACGCCGTCGCGGAACTCCTGGACCGAGAGGACCCTGCCTCGGGTGACCCACGCCTGTCGACGTTGACCCCCCAGGAACGTCGCATCCTCGATCTCATCGCCGAAGGACTGACCAACAGGCAGATCGGCGACCGGCTCGGGAACAGCGAGAAGACGGTGAAGAACCACGTCACGCAGATCCTCGGCAAGCTCGGCTTCACCCGGCGGACCCAGGCCGCCGTGTTCGCGGTCAGGGGCGAACGGCCGCCGCGGTAGTTCCTCGGCCTCGTCGGCCCCGTGCGCCGTCCCTCGGCGTCGCCGATGCCTCGGCACGGGTCGGGCGGGTCCGGGACGCGCTGGGTCCGGATCGGCGAACGGCGAGCCCGCCCCCTGGTGCCTCCTGACATCACAGGCCCGCCGTTCAACCCGATGGCGATGGACGTGACCGACCCCGTGGACATCACGAACCTCAGCGATCCGGCGCTGCCGACGATAGGAGCCGCCGCCATCGGGCCACCAGGGTCGAAGGTCCCGGCTGGTCCGAAGGTGCCGGCCGGCCCGAAGCGCCGGAACCGGTTCGATGCTCGCACCCGGGACCTCCTTCCCTGGTGGGCGGCTCCAGCGCCGGGCACGATCGACGGACGATGCACAGGATCGAGTCAGCGGGGAGGGGGACATGGTCCAGCCCACGGATGTGGTCCAACCCACGGACCTGGCGAGTCGGCGATCCTCGGGGCCTCGGCCGGCGCCGTCGCGAGGCGCGGTCCGCCTGGGCGCACGCCAGCCACGGCCCGCCGTGGTCGTGCGAACCTTCGGGGCGGTCCAGGTGAACCTGTATCCCGAGCCCGCAGGAGCCGGGCCGTTCGGGTTCCTCATCGCGCCGCGGGCGGCGGCGGGACCGGGTCTGCGGCTCGTCTCGCCGACGACGGGTCGGCCCCGGCGACCAGCGTCGAACGCGACCGGGTTCGCGCGCTGCTCTGGGCGGCGATGCAGGGCTTCATCCCGTCCGCCGACGAGGGATCCCTCCCGGGCGCGGACGAGAGGGCAGATCCATGGGACATCAACCTGCTCGTGGGGTCTCCCGGGTAGCCCGAGCGGCGCCGTGCTCCGGGTGGGGCACGTCGAGCGACCGGAGCCAGGCCGAGCGGCCCCGGTGGTGGCGACACCACCTGAGCCGACCTCGGCGCCGGTCGTCCGTCATGTGTCGACCGATGCCGGGACTTCGGTCCCTCGTCGACGGCAAGCCGGCCACGGCATGGTGGGGTGACAGCACAGGAGGTCAGTTGTCGAGCGATCCCGCCCTTGTCTCCCCGGCCGCCGCCCCACGGGTTCGGCTGTTGGCGGATGCGGCCGTCATCACCCTCGTCGGACCGGTCGACGCCGCGACGACGGACTCCTGTCGGTGCAGCCTCGAGCAGGCCCTCGAGGCCCGGCCGTCGGTGGTCGTTGCCGACCTCACCCGCGCTGAGCTCGTCCTCGAGTCGATCGCACTGCTGACCGAGGTGCACCACCTCGTCACGGAGGCCGGGGCGAGATTCGCGGTGGCCGGGCCATCGGGTCCGGACCGGGATGTGTCGGCCCGGCTGAAGGTGACCCCGCCGGTCCTCATCTGACCCGGTCCGCCCCACCCCGCCGCCCTGGTCGGGCGGCGGGCACCCGGTCTACCTGTGAGGGCCGGGCCCACGCGGCGGCTCCTCAGCTGTGGCGGATCCGCAGCATGCCCTCCTGCGCGACGGTCGCGACGAGGCGACCGTCTGCGGCATACATCGTCCCGAGGCCCAGACCGCGACCACCCTGCGCTGACGGCGACTGGGAGGCGTAGAGGATCCAGTCGTCGGCCCGACCCGGACGGTGGAACCACATCGAGTGGTCGAGGCTCGCCGGACGCAGCCGAGGGTCGGTCCAGGTGATCCCGTGCCGGCGGATCACCGGCTCGAGCAACGAGTAGTCCGACGCGTAGGCGAGCACCGCCTGGTGGATGAGCGGGTCGTCGGGCAGCCGGCCGATCGCGCGGAGCCACACGTGCTGGCGGGCGACCTGGTCGGCCCCGGGCGACAGATAGAGGTTGCCCTCGACGTGTCGCTGCTCGATGGCCCGGCCCTCGGCCAGGTGCTTCGCTCCGGGGTGGTCGATCCCGGCGAAGGCGTCGGCGAGCGACGCCAGCCCGTCCGGCCCGGGCACCGACGGCATCGGGTCCTGGTGATCGAGGCCGCCCGCCGGCTCCTGGAACGACGCGATCATCGACAGGATCGGCTTGTCGTGCTGGATGGCGTGGACCCGACGGGTGGAGAAGGACCGCCCGTCGCGCATCCGCTCGACGGAGAAGTGGATCGGCCTGGTGTCGTCGCCCGGACGCATGAAGTAGGCGTGCAGCGAGTGCAGCACCCGGACCGGCGCGTCCGGCTCGGCCATGACGGTCCGGCCGGCCGCGATGACGCCCTGGGCGAGAACCTGGCCGCCGAAGACCCGCCCGTGCGGCATCTTCTGGCTCTGGCCGATGAAGACCGTGATGTCCTCGGCGAAGACATCGGCCGGCTCGGCGTCCGCAAGCGTCACGCCCGTCGCGCTGATGACGGGACGCACGTCGGCCCGGGCGGTGCCGACCTCGGTGAGGTCGAGGACGTCGAGCAGCTCGGCGATCCGGTCGACGGGTGGGTCCGCGGCGTCACTGGTCACGCCTCGCACCCTAGTGCCGCTGCGCCGTCCGCGGCGGGTGGGCCATCGAGGTCCTCCGTCCTCAACCTGCCGTGGCCAGGGCGAAGGGGAGGACGGCGCGAGCCCCGGCCGACCCGCAGCATCCGGGCCGCGACGGTGACCGTCCAGCGGGAGTCGACGAGGTCGTCGACGAGCAGCACCGGCCCGTCGAGCCGTGCGAGCGCGGCGGCGAGGTCCGCGCCGACGGCGAACCGGTCCCAGACCCCGGCGAGCCGGAAGGCGCTGTTGCCGCCCGGTTCGCCGGTCGGCCCACCGCGGCTCGAGGGACACGGTGCCGAGAAGGGGCAGCCGGCCGACCTGCGCGAGACCGGCGGCGAGCGAGGCGACGAGCTCGGGATGCCGCCGCGACGGCATGGCAACGACGCCGACCGGTCGCTCGCGCCCAGTCCCACTCGGCGAGCACCCTGACGCAGGCGTCGAGAGCTCGGTCGACGCGGGGGTGTCGCCCGCGCAGCACCTCGCGCAGCCGCTGGCCCCAGCCGAGGTCGGTGAGCCGGGCGAGCGCCCGCCCGGGGGACATCGCCTCGTCGGCGGGGATGCGGCCCGCCACGGCGACCCCGAGCCGGGACATCCCGCGTCGGCCACTGCGCCCGTGGCTCGATCGGGACGCCGACCCGGGCGAGCCGGTCCTGGGCCGCGCCGACGACCCGCGCCGGGCACCGTCGGTCGGGAACCAGGTGCCGGCGCAGACGTCGCACCGCCCGCAGGGCGGTCGCCGTCGGGTCGTCGAGGTAGCCCTGGAGAAGCGCCATCCGGCAGCCGTCCGGCGCGCTCGTAGGCGAGCATGAGCGGCTGCTCGTCCGCGCGCGGGCCCGGGCCACCCGCGCGTAACGCTCGCGCGTCGTAGACCCACTCGCTGCCCGGTGCGCACCCACCCGCCGGAGACCCGGCGACACGGCGCCGTCGACGTCGAGCACCTTGAGCAGCAGCTCGAGCCGGGTCCGGCGCACGTCGACCACGGTCTCGAGCGCCGCGGTCGACAGCGGCCGTCGCCGCCTCCGCCAGGGCCGCCAGCACGGCGTCGGCCTGGTCCTGCGCGGGGCATCGACGCGGTGGCGAAGTAGCGCCAGATGTCGCGGTCCTCCGGGCCCGGCAGCAGCAGCACGTCGGCGCGCTCGGTCGCCCGCCCGGCGCGGCCCGACCTGCTGGTAGTAGGCGACCGGCGACGACGGCGCCCCGAGGTGGACGACGAACCCGAGGTCGGGCTTGTCGAACCCCATGCCCAGGGCCGAGGTGGCCACCAGCGCCTTGACCTCGTTGGTCGCGCAGCGCCGCCTCGAGCTCGCTCACGCTCGGCCGGGTCGGTGCGCCCGGTGTAGGCGCGCCACGTCGTGCCCGGCGTCGGCGCAGCGCGCCGGCGACGTCCTCGGCGGCCGCGACGGTCAGGGTGTAGACGATGCCGCTGCCGGGCAGGTCGCCGAGGTGGGCGAGCAGCCAGCCGAGCCGCTGCGTCGGGCGGCAGCGGCGGCGCACGCCCAGGCGCAGGCGAGTCGCGGGCCAGCCGCCGCGGATCGTCCGCACCGCGCGCGCCGCCCGACGCCCGAGCTGCTCGACGACGTCGTCGACGACCCGGGCGTTGGCGGTCGCCGTCGTCGCCAGCACCGGCACGCCTCGGGGCAGGCCGATCAGCAGGTCGCGGATCCGCCGGTAGTCGGGCCGGAAGTCGTGGCCCCAGTCGCTGATGCAGTGCGCCTCGTCGACGACGAGCAGCCCGCAGCGCCGCAGCGAGGTCGGGCAGCTGCTCGTCGCGGAATCGCGGGTTGTTCAGCCGCTCGGGGCTGACGAGCAGCACGTCGACCTCGTCGGCGGCGAGGGCCGCCCGCACGTCGTCCCACTCCGTCGGCGTTCGCCGAGTTCATCGTCACGGCGCGGATGCCGGCCCGCTCGGCGGCGGCGATCTGGTCGCGCATGAGCGCGAGCAGCGGCGAGACGATGAGCGGTCGGCCCGGCGCCCTCGGCCCGGCGCAGCGCGGTCGCGACGAAGTAGACGGCCGACTTCCCCCAGCCGGTGCGCTGGACGACGAGCACCCGGGCGCCGCCGCTCGACGAGCGCGCTCGACCGCCTCGAGCTGGCCCGTCGCGGAAGGCGGCGTCCGGGTCGCCGACGAGCCGGCGCAGCGCCGCGCCGGCGCGGTCGGCGAGGTCCGCGTGCGCGGGCGGCGGCCGGCGGCGGTCACGGCGGCGGGTCGGTGGTCGGCATCCCCGCCACCGTATGCCGTGCCGCCGACACGGCGTGAAGCCGGTGACGTCGAGGACGGGCCGCTAGCGCCAGCCGTCCTCGTCGACCCCGCCGGGGATGTCGGCCGACGGGTCGTACGGCGTCCGGGTGAACCGGAACGATGCGAGGTCGAGGTGCGACACCGTGCCGTCGCGATGCCGGACGACCCGCAGTGGCTCCCCGGTGTAGTAGCCGTCGAGGCCGACCCACTCGTCGGCCCCGACCCGGGCGAACCGGGACCCGCGTCGCACGCCCGGCTCGCCGAGCACGAGGTGTCCGGCCTCGAGGCGAGCGATCTCCGCCGTCGGCCCCCAGTGCCAGATGCCGAGGACGTCGAGCAGGCCCGGGTCGCCGTCGGCGGACCACGGCGCGACCGGCGGGGCTCGAGGTCGCCGAGCGCGTGAGAAGGTCCTCGGCGAGTGCCGGGTCGGCGGCGCCGCTGTTGCGTTGCGCATCGTGACGACCCCGTCGCCGGAGTCCAGCCGGACCCGGAGCGCGGCGAGGAAGCCGGGCATCGACCCGCCGTGACCGGCATACCGGATCCCGCCGACGTTCCAGACCTGCCAGCCCAGGCCATGGGCCGTCGTCCACGGCTGACCGGGTTCGTCGACGACGTGGTGCGGCTCGACCATCTCGGCGAGGGTGTCGGTGGCGAGCAGCCCGGCGGTGTCCCCGCCGAGGAACGCCGCCCATCGGGCCAGGTCGCGCACGGTGCTCCACAGCTGCCCGGCGGGGGCCATCGCGCCGGCATCGTGCTCCGGCTCGGGCATCAGGACGTCGGCGAACGGATGCACCGCCCGTCCTGCTGCCGCCCTGCCCGGTCGGTCGGGTCGTCGTCCGGGTCATCCCGAGCGGCTCGAGCAGCTCGGCCGGACGACGTCGTACCACGCTCGCCCGTGCCGGACCTCGAGAAGCCGGCCGAGGGCGGCATACCCGACGTTGCTGTAGTGGAACCGCCGACCGCCGCGGAACCGCTGGACGACAGGCGAGGCGACGAGGGCGTCCCAGTCGCCGCCGGGGGTGCGCTCCCACCATGGCCCGGGCGTCTCCGCCTGGACCCCGCCCGCGTGCGAGAGGAGCTGCTCGATCGTGGCCTCCCCGAGGGACGACCCGGGCACGTGCTCCTCGAGCCGGTCGGTGAGGGACAGCCGCCCGGCGTCGCGCAGCCGCATGACGCAGACGCCGACGAACGTCTTGGTGATCGACCCCATCCGGTACTGGGTGTCGTCGTCGGCCGGGGTGCCCGGGGCCCGCCCGTCGAGGGTGCCCGCCGCCCCGTGCCAGACGAGCGAGCCGCTCCGGACGAGGCCGGCGACGAGTGAGGGCGCGCGCCCGTCGCTGCTGGGCGGTGGCGAGCAGATGGTCGAGGTGGGCTGCGGTGCGCGGGTCGAGGGGCACACCGCCACCCTAGGCGCGACCCGACGGTTTCACCCGGCCCTGACACACTGGCCCCATGGATCCCGCCCAGAGCAGCCCCCGGCCGTACCGCGTCCAGGTCCCGCTGCGCTGGAGCGACATGGACGCCTACGGCCATGTCAACAACGTCCAGTACCTCCGGCTCCTCGAGGATGCCCGGGTCATCGGCTTCCGGGAGTGGTTCGGTCAGACCCGGTCGCTGCTCGACGAGGGCGTCATCGTGTCGCGGCACGAGATCGAGTACCGCGCGCCGCTCACCTACCGGCATGCGCCGATCGAGGTCGACATGTGGGTGACCGGGATCGGCGGCGCGGGGTTCGATCTCGGCTACGTCGTCCGCGACCCCGAGGACGTCGGAACCGCCCTGTATGCCGTCGCCGAGACCGGGCTCGTCCTCTACGACTTCGCGGCCGCCCGTCCACGGCGGCTCGAGTCCGAGGTCCGGGCCGCGCTGGCCGGCCATCTCGGTGACCCGGCCCCGCTGCGCTGGCACCGGCGCGAGGCCCGCGGAGGGGAGTCGTGAGCACGACCGCCCGGGGGGCGCGGGAGGGTCTGCGCGTGGCCTTCGGCCGGTTCAACAGGGCCATGGTCCCGATGCTGCGAAGTCCCGTCGGGCCGTGGGTGTCGAGCCCGGTCGTGGGCTACCTCGCCGTCCTCACGACGACGGGGCGCCGGACGGGGCAGGAGCGCCGCACGCCGCTCAACTACGCCATCCTCGACGGCTCGGTCTACCTCCTCGCGGGGTTCGGCGCACGGACGGACTGGCTGGCCAACCTCCGTGACCACCCCCAGGTGACGCTCCAGCTGCCGGGTCGGACGATCACCGGCCTGGCCGAGGTCGTCGAGGACGAGGACGAGGCTCTGCGAGGTGCCGTCGCCGTGGCGCGCAACGCCGGTTTCGCCACCCTCTTCGAGGGGGTCAACCCGGTCAGGCTCAGCGATGAGCGCCTTCGCGAGCACCTGGCGGGCAGACCGGTCGTCCGCATCATCGCCCTGCCGACGAGAAGGCAGGACGGTGGTGACGTCGACATCGTCGTCAGCCCGACCGGGCACGACCCCGGTGGAGGGCTGTGGGTGCTGCCGCACATCGTCGCGCCGATCGCCGGGTATGCCGCCTGGCGCCTGGTCCGTCGGGCGCTCAGGTCCTGATCCGCAGACCGGCCGGGACCGCTATGGCCCCGCTCGCCGCGAGCGCGGCGAAGATGAGGGCGTAGACACCACTGTCCTGACCGGCCGACGTGTGCAGCGCCGCGAAGATCGCCGTGGCGGTGGCCACCCCCATCACCCCCCCGAGGACGTCGGCGAGCTGGATCGAGGAGGAGTGCTCGCCGTGCTCCTCGACCGGGCTGAGGGCAAGGACGAGCACCGTCGTCGAGGTGACCCCGAGCCCCATGGCCAGGCCCGCGAACACGAACGCCGGGCCGGTGACCCAGGTGGGCCAGGCCAACCACGCGTCCAGCGCCAGGAGCCCCATCCCAGCGAGGAGGAGGACGGCGCCCCCGTAGACGAGGGACTCCCGGCGCGCGGCATACCGCGGCAGGCCCTGCACCCATGCACCGGCCGCCCAGCCGAGGGACCCCACCGCGACGATGAGCCCGGCGTAGCCGAGGGATGTCCCGCGTTCGCTGACGAGCATGAGCGGGACATAGCTGACGGCCCCGGCGAACGAGGCGCTGAACAGGGCCCGGGCGAGCATGACCGAGGGGATGCCGCGCGCCATCCGCCAGGTGCCGATCGGCACGAGCATCGGAGCGGTGACGGCGAGGCCGGCGAGCCCGAGGAGCCCGAGGACCGTTCGCGGCGACCACCGGATGACGAGGTCATAGGTCCCGAACTGGATCGCCCCCGTCGCGAGCGAGATCCCGACCCCGGCCCAGGCCACCCGGACGTGGGTGCGGTGGTCCCGGCCGCTGACCGCGGCATCGCCGTGGGAGGACCCGATCCGGCCCCGCAGGTGGTTCACCGTCCCGAGGGTGAGCACGACCGGCACGACGACGACCCAGAACACCAGCCGCCACGTCCACACATGGGTGAGCCACGCCGCGATCGGCGGGCCGACCAGCGCCGGGAGGACCCAGGCCGCCGACAGGAGGCTGAACAGCCGCGGTCGCAGTGCCGCGGGGAACGCCCGCCCTGCGATGACATAGAGCATGACGACGAGGAGCCCACCCCCGAGGCCGGTCAGCGCCCGCCCGGTGAGGAAGACGTCGAGCCGGGTCGACAGGCCGCAGGTCGCCGACCCGATCCCGAAGAGCACCTGGCCGGCGACGGTGCCGGGCAGTGGTCCGGACCGGTCCGCCCACACCCCGGCGAGGACGATCCCGAGCAGCTGTGTCGTCAGCATGACCGAGAAGGCCAGCCCATAGGACCGGACCGCGTGGAGCGAGGCAGCCACGCTGGGCATGGCCGTCGACACGGCGAGCGCCTCGAAGGCGACGATCGTGACGAGGACGAGCATCGACACGGTGACCGGGGTGTACGGCGCGGACAGCGGGCCGCGGGCCGCCACCTCGGTCCGCTCCGTCACGTCCAGCACCGTAGCCGCTCGCCCCGCGCCCGACGAATCGGCCCGCCCGCGACGGGACCGGCGGGTCACCGGGTCCTCAGAGCGGCGTCCCGCGGTCGGCCAGCACGTCGGCGAGGACGTCGATGTGGTCGGTGACGAGGCCGTCGACCCCGAGGTCGAGCAGCCGGTGCATCTCGGTCGCGTCCTCGCGGCTCCAGTCGTGGAACCAGACATGAACCTGCTTGCCGAGCGCGTGGGCGGTCTGCAGCAGGGCGGGCGTCACGACGCGGACCAGCCTGCCGAGGACGCGGTGTTCGGAGGGGACCTGGAGCACCGGGGCGGGGGAGTGCAGGAGGCGGGACAGCCGCGCAGGGGTGAGCCGCAGCGCGTAGGTCCCCACCGGGCCGGCGGCGGTCGCCAGCCGCGGCCCGAGGGCCCGGCGGGCCGCCCGTAACCGGTGCTCGGAGAACGAGCCGACACAGACCCGGTCCAGGACCCCGAGCCGGCGGATCTCCTCGATCGTCGGCCCGAGCGCCTGGTCGGCCTTGACGTCGATGTTGACGAAGGTCTCGGGCAGTGAGTCGAGCAGCTCCGCGAGGAGCGGCACCGGCTCGGTGCCACCGACCCGGGCCTGCGCGACGGCGGCATACGGGAGGTCGGCGATGGCACCGGTCGCGTCGGTGACCCGGTCGAGGCGCGAGTCGTGGAACGCCACGACCCGTCCGTCCGCCGTGGCGTGGACGTCGGTCTCGAGGTAGCGGTAGCCGAGGGCCACGGCGGCGCGGAAGGCCGCCATCGTGTTCTCCCGGCCGGCATTGGGACCGTACGCCGCGCCACCGCGGTGGGCCATGGCGATCGGCAGTCCGGTGGACAGGTAGGGGAAGTCCGCCGCGATCATCGGTCCGGTTCTCAGAGCCGCGCCCACACCGCGGTGTCGATCGGGACCGCGCCCTCGTCGGTCAGTGGCCCGGAGGTGAGCATGACGACAGCGCCGTCGGGGAGCGTGACCGGGTCGGTGCCGAGGTTGGCCAGGACGAGGGTGCGGCGTGACCCGTCGCCCGAGGCGTTGACGACGGCGAGGACGGTGTCGCAGGCCAGGGCGTGTCGATGGAGGGCGCCGTGACCGAGGTGCTCGGCCCGCCGGGTGGCGAGCAGTGACCGGTACAGCTCGAGCGTCGAGCCCTCGACACCGTCCTGCTGGTCGACGGCGAGGTCTGCATAGCCGGCCGGCTGCGGCAGCCAGGTCCGCTCGCTCGGGCCGAACCCGAAGGACGGCGCGTCGCTGACCCACGGCATCGGCACCCGGCAGCCGTCGCGCCCGGTCTGCGCCCCGTGGGTGCGATGGAACGTCGGGTCCTGACGGACCTCGTCGGGAAGGTCGGTCGCTTCGGGCAGCCCGAGCTCCTCTCCCTGGTAGAGGTAGGCGCCGCCGGGCAGCCCGAGCATGACGGTCGTCGCGGCGCGGGCACGGCGCAGCCCGAGCTCGAGGTCGGGCTGCGGGTCGTCCGCCCGGATGCCGTTGGGGCGCGGCAGCGCCTGGTCGAGGCCGAGCCGGGAGACGTGCCGGACGACGTCGTGGTTGGACAGCACCCAGGTCGTCGGAGCACCCACAGCGTCGGTCGCGGCATACGACTCCTCGATGACCCGGTGGAGGCGGTCGGCGTACCAGTGGGTGTCGAGGAACGGGAAGTTGAACGCCTGGTGCATCTCGTCGGGTCGGACGTACTCGGCGAGCCGGGCCGCGGGCCGCACCCACGCCTCGGCGCACAGGATCCGCTCGGGCTCGCCGAAGGAGTCGAGCAGCTCGCGCCAGGCCCGGTAGATCTCATGGACGCCGGGCTGGTTCCACATCGGCGGATGGGTGGCCGGGTCCGCGTCGTGCAGCCGCGCGGGCTCCTCGCCCTCCTCACCCTCGTCGGCATGGATCGCGCCCTGGCCGATCGGACCACCGACCCAGTCCGGCAGCCCGTCCTCCTTGACCAGGCCGTGGGCGACGTCGACCCGGAAGCCGTCGACACCCCGCTCGACCCAGAACCCGATGATCGAGAGGAACTCCGCACGGACCTCGGGGTTGGTCCAGTCGTAGTCCGGCTGGGTCGTGTCGAAGATGTGCAGGTACCACTGGCCGGGGGAGCCGTCGGCCTCGGTGACCCGGCTCCAGCCCCGCCCGCCGAAGACCGACGGCCAGTTGTTCGGCGGGAGCTCGCCGTGCTCGCCGCGCCCGTCGCGGAAGATGTAGCGGGCCCGCTCCGGACTGCCCGGTGCGGCGGCGAGCGCGGCCCGGAACCACGGATGCTCGCTGCTCGAGTGGTTCGGCACGAGGTCGACGAGAACCCGCAGGCCGAGGTCGTGCGCCGTGGCGACGAGGGTGTCGGCGTCGGCGAGCCGACCGAAGAGCGGGTCGACAGCCCGGTAGTCGGCGACGTCGTAGCCGGCGTCGTTCATCGGTGAGACGTAGAAGGGGCTGAGCCAGATCGCGTCGACGCCGAGATCGCGGAGGTAGGGCAGTCGGGCGGTGATCCCCGGCAGGTCGCCCACCCCGTCGCCGTCGCTGTCGGCCCAGCTGCGCGGGTAGACCTGGTAGATGACGGCATGCCGCCACCAGGGTGCGTCGTCGGGCTCGGCCCGGTGGATCGGCTCGTCGACCGGGGCTGGAGGCGTGTCCGGGGTGCTGAGAGTCACCGGAACAGCCTTCCCTATGGCTGGGGCGCGGCCAAACCCCCCGGCGGGGAGGTCCACGTGTTGACCATCATGTGCGCGGCGCGCTCGAAGTAGTCGCGCATCGCGTGGTCCTGCTCCGCCGGGAGGCCGAGCGCGTCGAGCGAGCCGAGCATGTGGCGCAGCCACCGGTCCCGCATGTCCTCGGAGACGGGGAAGGGAGCATGGCGCATCCGCAGCCGGGGGTGGCCGCGCTCGGCGGAGTATGCCGCAGGCCCACCGAAGTACTGCTCGAGGAACATCCGCAGCCGGCGCTCCGCCGGGCCGAGGTCCTCCTCGGGATAGAGCGCGCGCAGCTCGGGGTCGGCGCGAACGCCGGCGTAGAACCCGCGGACGAGGGCGGCGAAGGTCGGCGCCCCACCCACTGCGTCGTAGAGGCTCACGGCTGACCGCTCCCGGGGAAGACGGGCGGGGCCTTCACCCCGGCCGCATCGAGGGCGATCTTCGCCCGCTGGCGCAGCTCTCGCTGGATCGCCCAGTTCTGCCCCGGGGCACACGGGGCGAGCACCCGGATCGTCATCATCGCGCCGACCATCTTCTCGACCCCGAGGACGCTGGGTGCCTCGATGAGCTTGTCGGCCCAGTCGGGGTCCTTGGCGAAGTCGACCGTCACCTGGGTGATGACCCCCAGGACCTTGTCGAGGTCCTCGTTGTAGGCGACGGGGATGTCGACGACGGCGTTGGAGCTGCCCTTGGTCATGTTGCCGATCCGGGCGATCTCGCCGTTGCGGATGTACCACGTCACGCCGTTGATGTCGCGGAGCCGGGTGATACGCAGCGAGACCTCTTGGACGACGCCGCTCGCCTGGCCGGTGTCGATGACATCGCCGACGCCGTACTGGTCCTCGATGATCATGAAGATGCCGGACAGGAAGTCCTTGACGAGGCTCTGCGCCCCGAAGCCGAGGGCCACCCCGCCGACCCCGGCCGAGGCGAGCAGCGGGGCGAGCGGGATGCCGAGGAGGGCCATCACGGTGAGCGCCGTGATCCCGAAGACGACGAAGGTGGTGATCGAGCGAAGCAGCGAGCCGAGCGTCGTCATCCGTTGGATGTAGCGCTCATGGGTCGTCTCCGACATCCCGGCGAGCATGCGGCCCGCTCGGTTGAGCTCGTCGTCGCGTCGGGCCGACCTCGCGGTCATCATCGTGACCATCCGGGAGACGAACCGGTGGAGCAGCCAGCGGACGATGAAGGCGATGACGACGGTTGCGAGGATCCGCAGCCCGTCGGTGAGCAGCCAGTCGCCGACCGCCGCCCAGGAGGTCGTGCTGAGCAGGGCCATCGGGGTCGTGGTCAGGGTCTCGATGAGGATGCGCATGCCGTCCTTGGGTCGGGTCGGTGGCTACCTAGTCTTGGGCGTCCCGGGCCTGGGCGGCCAGGGACCGGGCCACGGAGTCGCGGTTCTCGGCCACGAGCCGGACGAGCGAGGGCTCCGCGTCGCCATGGGTGTCGAGCCAGGTCTGGGTGGCGTCGCGCAGCTCGGCCGAGGCGAGGGTGCGGGGGTAGAACCCGGTGACGATCGCCTCGATGATGGCGTGCGACTTCTTCTCCTCCACCCGGTCGAGCATCGCGTGGTAGCGCTCGACGAACGGCTCGAGGACCCGGGCAGCGCCGCTGCGGCCGAAGCCCAGGGCGACGGCGTCGACGACGGAGTTCGGCATGCCGTCCCTGTCGACCGCCTCGCGCCAGGCGGCCTCCTTCATCACCGCCGTGGGGATGGAGGCCAGGGCCCGTGCGGCGCGCTCCCGTCCGGTCGCGGTGTCGTCGCGTGCCTTCTCGGCGTCGATGTCCTCCTCGGTGGCGACGCCCGCACCGGCCAGTGCGGTGAGCAGGGTCCACCGCATGTCGGTGTCGACATCGAGCCCGTCGAGGGTCCGGCTGCCGTCGAGCAGCCCGGCGAGGTATGCCGTGTCGTCGCCCTCGACGGTCAGCCCGGCCGCGGCCGTGACGAGCTGGAGCTGGGCGTCGCTGCCGGGGCGCGCTCCCGTCGCCAGGTCCCAGACCCGCGCCAGGGTCTGCGCCCGGGTTGCCTCCCGATGCTCCCGAGCGGTGTAGAAGAAGACCGCGGTGTGCAGCTGGCCGAGGAGGGTCCGCAGCAGGGTCGAGTCCTCCTCGCCGGGGAGCGAGGTGAGCGCGAGATCGACGAACGAGCGGGCGCCCATCTCGGCATCCCGGGTCATGTCCCACGCCGAGGCCAGGACGAGGGAGCGGGGCAACGAGTCGGTGAAGCCCCGCGGATGGGCCAGTGCGGTGGCCAGCGAGCGCTCGTCGAGCCGGATCTTGGCATAGGTGAGGTCGTCGTCGTTGACGAGCAGCAGGTCGGGGGCGGCCCGGCCGACGAGCTCCGGGACCTCGGTGCGCTCGCCGGCGACGTCGAGCTCGATCCGGTCGGTGCGCACGAGGCGGTCGCCGTCCGCGGCATACAGCCCGACGGCCAGGCGGTGCGGGCGCAGCGTCTCGTAGCCCGCCGCATACGTCTGCTCGATGGTGGCGGCGTGGATGACGCCGGAGTCATCCGTCTCGATGACCGGGCGCAGGGTGTTGACGCCGGCCGTCTCCAGCCATGCCGCGCTCCATGCGCGCAGGTCGCGGCCGCTCGTCGCCTCGAGCTCGTCGAGGAGGTCGCCGAGGGTCGTGTTCCCCCAGGCGTGCGTGGCGAAGTACGCGCGCAGGCCCGCGACGAAGGGCTCGCGTCCGACGTAGGCGACGAGCTGCTTGAGCACCGAGGCGCCCTTGGCATAGGTGATGCCGTCGAAGTTCACCTCGACATCGCGCAGGTCCCGGATCGGGGCGACGATCGGGTGCGTCGAGGACAGCTGGTCCTGGCGGTAGGCCCAGTCCTTCTCGTAGGTGCCGAAGGTCGTCCACGCCTCGGTCCATTCGGTGGCCTCGGCCTGGCAGGTCGTCGAGGCCCACTCCGCGAAGGACTCGTTGAGCCACAGGTCGTCCCACCAGCGCATCGTCACGAGGTTGCCGAACCACATGTGGGCGAGCTCGTGGAGCAGGGTGAGGCCTCGGCGCTCGCGGATCGCACCGGTGACCTTGGACCGGAACACGTAGATCTCGTTGAACGTCACCGCCCCGGCGTTCTCCATCGCCCCGGCGTTGTACTCGGGGGTGAAGATCTGGTCGTACTTGGGGAACGGGAACGCCCGGTCGAACTCGGCCTCGAAGAACGCGAACCCCTTCTTCGTGAGCTCGAAGAGGGTGTCGGCGTCGAGGAACCGGGTCAGCGACCTGCGGCAGAGGATCCGCAGCGGGATCACACCGGCGCGGCACGTCACCGAGTCCTCGACGACGTCGTACGGTCCGGCGATGAGCGCCGTGATGTAGCTCGACATCCGCTCGGTCGTCGCGAAGGCCCACGTCGCGATGCCGTCACCCGCGGGGGAAGGCTGGGGGGTGGGGGAGTTCGAGACGATCTGCCAGTGGGCGGGGGCGGTCACGGTGAACGTGTACGTCGCCTTGAGGTCGGGCTGCTCGAAGACGGGGTACATCCGGCGCGAGTCGGCGACCTCGAACTGGGAGTAGAGGTAGACCTCGTCGTCGACGGGGTCGACGAACCGGTGCAGCCCCTCGCCGGTGTTGGTATAGCGCCCGACGGCCTCGATCGTCACGACGTTCTCGGCGGCGAGCCCGGGAAGGGTGATGCGCGAGTCCGCATAGAGGGCGGCCGCGTCGAGGGCGATGCCGTTGAGGGTGACCGCGGTGACGGCCTCGCCGACGAAGTCGACGAACGTGCCGGCCCCGGGGCTGGTGCAGGTGAACGAGATCGTGCTCGTCGTGGCGAAGGTGCGATCGCCCGTCGTGAGGTCGAGGGCGACGTCGTAGGTGACGTCGCCGACGAGGGCGGCGCGGGCCTCGGCTTCGAGGCGGGTGAGGTTCGTGCCGGGCACGGGGGTCTCCTTGCTGGCAGGTCGGCTGGGGCGCGGGTCGCCGTCGTGCAGCGGGTCCCGCTCGTGGCAGGGGGCTGACCCGGGCGGCAGGCCCGACCCGGGGTCCCGCCCATCCTCGCATGTGGCGGACCACGGCGTGGGGGCACGGGAGGCGGTGGCAGGATGGTCCGTATGCCGTCCACCTCCGCCGACGTCCACGAGGCCGAGTTCTGGTTCGACCCGCTGTGCCCCTGGGCGTGGATGGCGTCGCGCTGGATGACCGAGGTCGAGCAGGTCCGTCCCGTGCACGTCACGTGGTCGGTCATGAGCCTGGCCGTGCTCAACGAGGGGCGGGACCTGAACCCGGACTACCGTGCCTTCCTCGACCGGGCCTGGGGGCCGGTCCGCGTCGTCATCGCGGCGATCGAGGCGCACGGACCGGAGGTGGCCAAGCCGCTCTACGACGCGCTCGGCACCCGGATCCATCCCGACGGGCGCACGGACCTCGACGCGGTCATCGCCGAGTCACTCGCCGAGGTCGCACTGCCGGCCGAGTTGGCGGCGGCCGCGACGACCGACGCCCACGATGCGGCCCTGCGCGCCAGCCATCAGCGAGCGATCGACCTCGTGGGCGACGACGTCGGAACGCCGACGATCGCCGTGGACGGGACGGCGTTCTTCGGGCCCGTCGTCACGCCCGCCCCACGCGGTGAGGCGGCGGGACGGCTGTGGGACGGGTGCGTGCTCGTCGCCGGAACCAAGGGGTTCTACGAGCTCAAGCGGTCCCGTGTCGTGGGGCCCCAGTTCGACTGACGGAAGGACGCACCCGTGCGCGTACACATCGGCGGCGACCATGCGGCATACGAGATGCTCGTCGACCTCGTCGGCTACCTGGAGGAGCAGGGGCACGAGGTCGTCAACCACGGACCGCACGAGCTGGACCCGCAGGACGACTACCCGGTTTTCGTCCTCGCCGCAGCCCGAGCGGTCGCCGCGGACCCGGGCTCGTTCGGCATTGTCCTCGGTGGCTCGGGTAACGGTGAGCAGATGGCCGCCAACAAGGTCAGGGGGATCCGGGCGGCCCTGTGCTACAACGACGAGTTGGCCCGGCTGGCCCGTGAGCACAACGATGCCCAGGTCCTCTCGATCGGGGGCCGGATGAACACCCTCGAGGAGGGGCGCTCGATCGCCTCGGTCTTCCTCTCGACCCCCTTCAGCGGGGACGGTCGACACCAACGGAGGATCGACATGGTCAGCCGCTACGAGGCCGAGGGGGTCGCCCCGGAGGTGCCGTAGCGCACCGGTCCGGCCCCCATGCCGGGCGGAACCGAACGGTCGCGACAGGCGTTTGTGCTGGTGAGTGGCCGGGCCCTGCCGGTTTCCCCGTCTCGGCATCGGCCCCTCGGGTCAGGCCCTACGCTGGGCAGGAACAACCGGACTGTCAAGGGTGGGGCAGTGGAGACCAACGTCAGCGTCGTGGTGCGCCGGCGTCGGCGCACTCAAGTGCGCCGGTGGCTGGGCACGAACTCGATGCTGCGCGAGTCCGACCTCGTCCAGTTCATCCTCCTGCTGGCAGCGACGGCGTTCGTCTCGCTCTTCGTCCTCGCCTTCCCCGCGCAGATCCCGGTGGCCGCCTTCGCGCCGATCATCGTCCTCGCCGGGTTGTCCTCACCGTGCCTCGGCTGCTCGTCCTCTGCACCCCGATCGCCGGAGTCGTCGTCGTCAGGTCCCTGCTGTTCCCGTCCACGAGCGACCCCTTCTTCCTCTCGCCGCTCGCCCTCGGCACGGTGATGGTCTTCATGTATCTCATCGGCCGGTCACGCGCGAGGCTCGGCACCCAGGGGTTCACCGGGGACAACCTGCTCGTGGACCTGCGGGACCGGATCCAGCGCAACGGCACGCTGCCCGAGCTGCCGGAGGGCTGGCTGGCGGAGGCCGCGCTGCAGTCGGCCAACGGGGATGCCTTCTCGGGCGACTTCATGGTCACCTCGCTCAGCCCGGACAAGAAGCGGCTCGAGGTCGCGGTCGTCGACGTCAGCGGCAAGGGCCGGGGGGCCGGTGCTCGCTCGTTGCTCCTCTCCGGGGCCCTGAGCGGCATCCTCGGCTCGGTCGGGGCCTTCTCGTTCCTCAGCGCCGCGAACTCGTTCCTCATCCGTCAGCGATGGGGTGAGGGTTTCGCCACGGCTGCCCACCTCGACATCGACCTCGACACCGGGTCCTACAGCATCGGGCTCGCCGGACACCCGGCGCCGGGGCACTACCACGCCGGCACGGCGACGTGGGAGATGGTCGGCACCCAAGGGCCGCTGCTCGGGGTGATGGACCGGGTGTTCTTCCCTCGGGCGTCCGGACGGCTCCAGCCGGGCGACGCGCTGCTCTTCTACACCGACGGGGTCGTCGAGTCGCGGGAGTACGACCTCGACATCGGCATCGACCGGATGCTCGGCGTGGCGAGCCAGGTCATGGTGAGCGGTGGGGCGGGGATGGCCGAGGCCGTGTGCCGTTCGGCCCGCTCGGGTCGGATGGACGACCGCGCGGCCTTCACCATCCAGCGGCTCTGACCCCTCGCCTCGCCCGGTCACCCACCAGCCTGCGGCCAGCACCCCTGTCCCGCCGGATCAGGGACCCTTCGTCCTCGCCAGGGACATGGTCCGGGCTGACGAGCGATCTCCCCGGCCCCGGCTGGGGACGGACCCGGGGCTCAGGGCGTCGACGGCGCCGGTGGACGAACGTGGGCTTGGGGCGGGGCAGAACGCTGCGTACCCTGGTCGGTCATGTCCGACCTCGCCACCCACGCCGGCGTGCGCACCTTCACCCCGCGCTGGCGCACCTCTGCGCTGACCGAGGAGCGGATCGCGACCCTGTTGCCCGCTCGCCGGATCCCGGCCGGGGTGCTGCACCCAGAACAGGCGTTCGGCCGGGTGGCCCCCGTCGTCCTCGAGATCGGGTCCGGGCATGGGGCGGCCGCCATCGCGTATGCCGCCGCCCACCCTCACGTCGATCTGCTCGCCGTCGAGGTCCACGTCCCCGGGGTGGCCCGGATGCTCGCGGCCGCCGAGGCCGCCCGCGTGGCGAACCTGTGGGTGGAGCCCGACGACGCGCTGCCGCTGCTCCGGGAGCGGCTGCCGGCGGCGTCCCTGGCGGCCGTCCACCTGTTCTTCCCCGACCCGTGGCCGAAGAAGCGGCACGCCAAGCGACGCTTCATCCAGCAGCACACCCTCGACCTGCTCGCCTCCCGTCTCGAACCGGGCGGCCGGCTGCTCGTCGCCACCGACCATGCGCCGTATGCCGCGCACGTCCGGCACGCGCTGGCTGCGCACCAGCGGTGGGAGGTCCACGAGGGGAGCGTCCCGGCTGGCGGCCGGTCGACGGCTTCGAGGCCAAGGGCATCGCGGCCGGGCGGGCGATCACCGATCTGCGGGCCGTCCTGCGTCCGTAAGCGTTCCTCCGCGCGGAGGGCGCGGGCGCGGGTGGGCAGGGATGGTCGGGGTAGCCGGATTTGAACCGGCGGCCTTCCGCTCCCAAAGCGGACGCGCTACCAAACTGCGCCATACCCCGCGGCGCCCGGACACCCGGCATACGCCCGGTGCGGGGAGGATTTCGGGTCCCGCGACAGCGGCCACTAGGCTAGCGCCTGCTCTCGGCCCGCCGACGACGGTCGCCGGTGGAGGGGAGCACGCGGGTGTAGCTCAATGGCAGAGCCCCAGCCTTCCAAGCTGGCCATGCGGGTTCGATTCCCGTCACCCGCTCCATCGCAGCACCGCAGGTCAGAGGCCTGCCGGACCCCTGATGCCTCTCCGCCACCCACCGCCTGAGCCCGTCGCGTGCGATCTGTCAGCGATAGGGGTTCGGTGCCAGCCGCTGCTCCATGCCTCGGCTCAGCTCGCGGACGAGGGCGTCGAGGCGGTCGGCGAGGACCCGGGACCGATCATCGGTGGCGTGCCGGTCGATCCGCGCCGCGCGCACTACCTGTCCTTCGCCGACGAGGCGGGCGCGCGCGGAGCAGCTGAGGTCGTGGAGGCTGCGGGGTGGGACCTGCAGGACGTTGCAGAGTTCTTGCGACAGGTGGACCCGAGTGGGTCGTCGTCGCTGAGCGGCACGGCGCGGTTACGAGCCCAGAAGCGGTACGCGATGCTCGGGTGTTCGTCGAAGGCGTCGCCCAGCAGTGGCCAGGCCGCGACTACGACGGATGGGGAAGCCAGCGCCTGACTCGCTCCTGATTTGCCGCTGTCGGCGCTAGCGTCCGACCATGCCGCGGAGCGGTGCGTTCAGTCGCCGAAGCCGAGGAAGACGAGGAGGCGCCTCTCGAACTCGACCAACGTCGCGGCCTCCAGCCTCCCGATCACTGCGTGGGCATTGCCCCTGCGCACCGTGGTGATCTTGTCGACCATCAAGAAGCCGTCCTGGTCCAAGCCGTTCCCTTCGTCAGCGGTGACCGGCACCCGCAGCAGCGGCGCGTCGGTCTCCGTGCTCGTGAAGGGGCACACGGTCAGCGACGCGCTCGCGTCGAACCGGTCGTCCTGGACGATCAACGCCGGCCGAGGCTTGTTCGCATAGACGCCATCGGCCACGGTGATGATGTCGCCGCGTCTCATTCGGGCCAGTCGTCGGAGACGGCCTCGACGAACTCCATGTCGTCACTCGCGCGGTCAGCGGCCGCCACAAGCACCGACAGGCGGTGCGCCTCGTCCGACCATGCCGCGATGAGTCAGGGGGTTCAGGTGCGGAAGCTCCTTGCCACCCCGCGCTTCAAGATCGCGATACCTGCGCCTGAAGGCGATGTAGAGCAGCGCCGGCCACGCGATGAACAAGGGAACACCAAGAGCCAGTACCAGCCCCATCGCTGGTTGACCTCATCCGCCAAGATCGCGATCACCACGAGGCCAGCCATGCCAAGCACCAGCCAACCGCGGCCCTCGACAAACCCTCGCCAGGTCTGCGGGCGAGCCTTGAACTGCACTGCGTAGGCGTTCGGTCCGAGGGTTTCCCAAACTCGGCGTGAGGCCTCGATCACCCGTTCATCGTCAGCGGCCCCGCTACTCATCACCACCGACTCCCACAGCGGCGGCCCGCCGCTGGATCTTCGGCTTCCAGCGTGCGCAGGCGGGCTAGGACATCGTCCGTGACCCAGGAGGACTCCCTGAATGACCGCCATCAGATCGTTGTAGCGAGCCACGACAGTCTCCTCGTCGTCACCACCTCGACGTTCGAGAACAGACCGCACACCCAGAGGCCTTCCAAGCGCCAGCGCTCCGGAGATGAGTCGATACGAGGGTAAGGCGAGCTCCCACGGATGCCGCGGCTGCACTGTCCTCACATCGACCACGCTCAGGCCTTTGCTGCACCCAGACCGCAGGCCGAAGCCAAATCGATGTGCGCGCTCATGTCGCCGTGGGTGAACAGCAACGGTGAGCCCTCCCCTGCCTCGGCATACTCCATCGGCCCCGCGGCCGTGTCCACCACCTGCGGGGAACAGGCCAGGATCTCGGCCAGATCCTCAGGGGTGGGAAGCGCGACCACCACCAGACCCCACCTCCACCGGCAGCCCGCACTCCGAACCGGACCTTGCCCCGGGGTCGCCGACGGTGACATCACCGGCCCTGCTATCCACGCGCCACCCGGATCTGGGGTCAGGAACCTGTCGACGGGATCTGCTCGATCCACCCCGAGGCGAAATACCCGTCGTAGAGCGTTGTCGCGGTGCCGTCGTACACCCTGGGCTGCTGCATCGCCCACTCGCGATAGACCAACCCGTCATACTTGCCCTTGCCCGCGAGCTCGTTGTAGTACACGGTGTGGATCTTTCCTTCGCCGTCGTACAGGTCGACACCGAATCCATCGCCACTCCACCGCTCACCGTCATTGGTGGTCAGCACGGCGGTGAACTCGAAGCGCGCGGTCTCGGGGATGTTCGAGTTCGGCAGGTAGTCGACATAGCGCGCCCCGATCAGCGTCAACTCCACATCACCGTTGAGGCGTGGATCCGAGTACCTCACACCCGGGCACGAGAACCCGCCGCTGTAGACCTTGATCCCGTCTGGGGACTCCTCCCCATGCACCCTCGGTAGACATCCTGCGTACTCGCCGTAGACCTTGACGACGTTCTTGGGCAGGGCGGTGAACTCGACGCCCGCCGAAGCGGCGAGCGCCTGCTCGAGCCCTGCGACCTCCTCCTGCGCTTCGAAATATTGCTGCTCGAGGCGTTGGTAGTCATCGGAAACTCCAGGCTCGGCCGAGCACCCCGTGGCCACAGCCAGCACGACGACCACGCTGCTCAGCAACGCCCGTCCTTTGGTGGGCACCTTCATCACACTCACCCCTAATCGAGTGTTGAGGTGTGTCACTACTGATGTTGCACCCTGCTCGATGAGTGAGCGAGCGGTCGCCACAGTGAGGACGAGAAGACCAGCAACAAGGACGATGATCGCTGCTGCGCGAGACCAGGTGGACGAGAGGTCGGGATCGAAGAGGTAGAGCAGCCCGACACGGCGGCACAGGCAACCATGACCACGAGATTCAGGCCCCATTGCCGCTGCAAGGACAGGAACATGGCAACCGTCTGCTCGTCGCGGCTCATCACTTGGACGGGTCGGATCGATGGGGGTCAGTCCACAGACGTGGCCGATGGCTCGCTCTCCGCGACTTTCCTCCGCCGAGCAGACCGCGCACGCGACAGGTCCGTGAGCCGAGAGGCTGTGGCCGCAGTCTTGGCACTCGCTCGTGTCCACGACCCGAGTGTTCCAGCCGGCCGTCCCCACCTCCGGGCCCTCGGCTCGTCATCGACCTCTCGCGGCGCCGAACCGCTGGCGCCGCGTTGCTGGGAGTCGAGTCCGGAACCACGATAGGACCGAGGCCCCGCCCCGGACGGTAGATCGGGCATCGGTTGCGGACGCACCGAACGTCCCAAATGCCGCTGTCCGGCATGGCGGCATACCGTTGCACGGTCATGCCGCTGTCGGCGCTAGCGTCCTCTTATGCCGCGGATCGCGCGGGTGTTCTCAGCGCTGATCTCCACTCGCGCAGGGTTGACCCGGCGCTAGGCGGGAGTTGCCTTGGACGGCTGAACGTAGGTGCGCTTCGGCGTGCCGAACCTGAGGGGCGGCGCCGCGCGACTGCCGACCTCGGTCCTCGCCGGGGATGTTCGGCCTCGCGGGGTGCCGACCTGGACGGCGCGGCGGCCTCCATTCTCACCGTGCCGGAGTCCCCGACGTGGGAGGGTCTGCTCGTACCGAGGAGGAGCAGATGTCCCAGTTCGGCTTGGTGGTCCGATTCGCGCTCAGGCCCGGGCGAGCCGAGGCGTTCGACGCGTTGATGCGCGACACGGTGGCGGGGATCGCCGCCCACGAGCCCCGCACGTTGGCCTACGCGGTGCACGCGCTCGCTGGTGAGCCCGACGTCCGCATCTTCTACGAGCTCTACACGAGCGAAGATGCCCTGGCCGAGCACGAGTCGCAGACCACGACCCGGTACTTCCTCGACCGCGTTGACGACTACGTCACGAGCGTCGACGTCCAGCGACTGCGCCTGGTGACCGCAACCGGCATCGCGGGCCTCCCGGTCGACGCCGAGCGCCCGGCGCCCGGCTGAGCGCGACCGCATCCGATCTTCCACCCGACCGTTGTCGGGGCTGGCGTCCGACCATGCCGCGATCCGTGCGGTAACGGACTCCGGAGCTACGGCGCACGCGTCCAACCTCCTGGACGTACTACGGCGTAATTCGGTGAGCCATGCCAGGTCCGATCTACTGGGATGAAGTCTCCTCGACCTACATCCGAAGCAGAGCAGACCGCTGCCCCGGCGGAATCAACATCCAACCCGAGTGGACCGAGGAGGTGCTGTCGGACCCGGACCTGGTGGCGTTCGAGCCAGATGCCAAGTCCCGGATCGGGGCTTCACGTTTCATCGGAGAGTCGACGAGCGCCGGACGGGTTCTCGTCGTCACCGCCTACCGCGACCTCGACGGCGACCTCCATGGCCTCAACGCCTGGCCGGCCTCGGGGCACGACCTTCCCGATTACACAGAAGGGAGTGACGATGGCCAAGACGATCGACCCTGAGCTGGCCGACCGGCTCCGTCGGGAGTCCGAGCAGACTAAGGACCACCCCTATCCGGAGGGCGCTCGGTTCACCAGGCCGAACCGTGACCGCTCCCGCGCGTGACCCGGTTCGGCTCCAGCTCGGAGGAGTACGCCCGGGTCCAGCAGGTCGCCGACGAGCCGCCGGCCTGCCGGCCTCGACGCTCGTCCGTTCGTGGATCCTCGAGCGCCTCGACCCAGAGCAGTCGGCCTGACCCTCGGCCGGCGACGGGCTAGAGCTGCGCGTAGCCCGGGGCGCTCGACCCAGGCTCGCGACCGGCGAGCACGTCGGCGAGATGCGATCGACCGCCCGACGCGTCGAGGGCTCGCTCGGTCCGGTCGATCATCCCCGCGCTGGGCCAGACGTGCCGCCCCAGGAGGACCAGTGAGACCACCGTCCCGACGAGGTAGGTGAGGACACTCTGCGGCCGGCTGAGGAAGGACAGGACGATCGAGACGATCGCGACGGACTCACCGATGGCCATCCGGACCACGGCGCTTCGCTGGAAGCGGATCCTGGCCGGACCGGCGGCCTCCTCGGGTGCGGCGCCGGGCGGGATCGGCACCACCCGATAGCCGGCCGTCGTGATGGCGCTCTCGGCCAGGACGCCCAGCACGAGGGGGACGACCAGCCACCACAGCGGCGGCACCGCCGTGCCGAGGACGGCGGTGAACACCACGGCCATGATGACGAGCCCGGACATGACCGACCCGATGGTGACCCGGAAGGACTGCAGCGGGGTCACGGTGCCGGTCGGACGCTCGGGGGACGGCATACCGGACACCGTACCGCCGGCCCGTCCCCCGACCTCGACCGGCGACCGACGCCACCGCGGTGCTCCCAGCGGCGCGTCGTATCGTCCGAGGCATGGTCGTCCGAGGCATGGTCTCTCGACCGGTCGGCATCGGTGCTCTGGTCCTTCTCGTCGTCGGAGTCCTCGCCCTGCTGCTCGAGCTCCAGTCGCCCGTGGACACGGTCTTCCTCACCGGACGGCAGATCCAGGGCTCATCGGTGCGCGGTCTCGTCTACTACTCGGTGGACGGCATCCAGTACACGATCGTCAACCCCCAGCAGAGTGTCACCGACACCACTGCCGTCCCGACGACGGTCTTCGTCGACCCGGCCCGGCCCGGAGAGGGTCGGATCAACGAGGTGACCCGCTGGATCGACCTCGGCTTCGTCGGCATCTGGCCGCTCGCCGCGGTCGTCCTCCTCATCGTGGGTGCATGGGGGCGGGCCCGTTCTCGGCGCACCCACCCGCCCGCCCGGCTGGACGGCGGCTGGGCTCCGACGGCGAGGTAGACGAGGGATTCGGCCTCGGGCGGCCCGCCCGCTAGCATGGTTCCCGCGTCGCACGCCAGCGCGCCGGTGCCTGCCCAGGTCCGGTATGCCGGCCGCGCCGGGACCCTCGTCACCGGCCGGCCCGGGTCGCGGTGGCCGGACCGAACCCCAGACCGACCCCAACCGCCAGTTCGGAGTGCCTGAAGTGAAGAGTGCCGTCGAGACCCTCAGCCCGACCCGGGTCAAGCTCCATGTCGAGGTGCCGTTCGACGAGCTCAAGGCCGACCTCGACGCGGCGTACACGACGATCGGGGGGCAGATCCAGGTCCCGGGCTTCCGCCGGGGCCACGTGCCGACCCGCATCATCGACCAGCGCGTCGGTCGCGGGGCTGTCGTCCAGGAGGCCGTCAACGCCGCCCTGCCGCGATTCTTCGGCCAGGCCGTCGACACCGAGGGCATCCGGGCCATCGGCAACCCCGAGGTCGACGTCACGGCCGTTCCGCTCGAGGACGGCCAGGAGCTCGAGTTCACCGTCGAGACCGACGTCCGACCCGAGATCACCCTCCCCGAGACCGCTGGCATCGCCGTGACGGTCGACGCCGTCGAGGCGACGGACGAGGACATCGACGAGCGGCTCACCGACCTGCGCGAGCGGTTCGGGACCCTGACCGGAGTCGAGCGTCCCGTCGAGACCGGCGACTTCGTCTCCATCGACCTCTCGGCGGCGATCGACGGCGACGAGATCGACTCCGTCTCCGGCGTCTCCTACGAGGTCGGCTCCGGGACCATGCTCGAGGGGATGGACGACGCCCTCGTCGGGATGAGCGCCGGCGAGACCAAGGAGTTCGTCGCCCCGCTCGCCGGTGGTGACCACGAGGGCACGAACGCCGACTGCACCGTGACCGTCGGCTCGGTCAAGGTCCGTGAGCTCCCCGCTCTCGACGACGACTTCGCCCAGCTCGCGTCGGAGTTCGACACCCTCCCCGAGCTGCGGGCCGACGTTGCCCGTCAGGTGGCCGAGGCCAAGAAGCGTGGGCAGGCCCTCCAGGCCCGGGACAAGGTGCTCGAGCACCTCCTCGCGACCACCGAGATCCCGGTGCCCGACGGGATCGTCGAGGCCGAGGTGCACAGCCACCTCGAGGGCGAGGACCGCCTCGAGGACGACGAGCACCGGGCCGAGGTCGACGAGAACACCCGGCAGGCGCTGCGCGCCCAGTTCCTCCTCGATGCCCTCGTCGAGAAGTTCGAGGTCTCGGTCGAGCAGACCGAGCTCATCGAGTACCTCGTCATGAGCGCCCAGCAGTACGGCATGGACCCGAACCAGTTCGCCCAGCTCATCGACGAGCAGGGGCAGGTCCCGTCCATGGTCGCCGAGGTGGCCCGGCGCAAGGCGCTCGCGGCCGTTCTCGACACGGCCGTCGTCACCGACACCGCCGGTGAGCGGATCGACCTGAGCGAGGCAGTCACCTCGTCCACCGACGCCGCAGATGCTGATGCGGAGGCCGCCGAGGACCAGGTCGCCGTCGACGCGGAGGGCGAGCCCGAGGGCGACACCTCGGCCTGACCCCCCCGGCGCGCCTCGGCGCGCCGTGGACCCTCGTCGAGGCGTCCGCCCCGCGGCGGGCGACGAGACAACCCCTCCTAGACGTGCGCAGGGTGATCGAATATGCCCATGTCGGTGCTCGCTCCGTCTCGCGCCGCGGTCCTCGCCGCACGCAACGGGGTCTTCGCGGTCTTCGCGCTCGCGGGCATCGAGTTCGCCGCCTGGGCGTCGCGGATCGCTGACGCCAAAGCACAGCTCCATCTCACCCCGGGCGAGCTCGGCGGCACGCTCTTCGCCGCGGCCCTGGGGTCGCTGCTCGCCCTTCCGTCGGCCGGTCGCATCGCCCACCGGTTCGGCGTGGTGCGGACCATTCTCGGCGGGATGATCGTCGCGGCGACCGGGTCGCTCACCCTCAGCCTCGGCATCGACCTCTGGCACTCACGCCTCGTCGTCGCAGCCGGGCTGCTTCTCCTCGGTATCGGGGTCAGCGTCTGGGACGTGGCGATGAACCTCGAGGCCGCGTCCGTCGAGCGCCTCCTCGGCCGGAGTGTCATGCCGCGGTTCCACGCCGCCTTCAGCGCCGGAACGGTGGTCAGCGCGCTCATCGGATCGGTGATGTCGTGGGCGCGGGTCGCCATCCTCGTCCATCTTCTCGCCATCGCCGCGCTCGTCGTCGTCGGCGGGTGGTGGTCGCTGCGGCTCTTCCTCCCGCGGTCCGTCGAGGGGGACGACGGCGCCGCGAGTACCGCGGCGGCATCGGCCGGCCAAGCACGACGTCATCGGTCGGCGTGGCTCGAGCCACGCACGCTTCTCATCGGTGTCGTCACCCTCGTCGCGGCATTCACCGAAGGGACCGCCAACGACTGGATGGCGGTGGCCTTCGTCGATGGCCACCGGCTCCCGGCCTGGGCCGGGGTCCTCGCCTTCGCGGCGTTCCTGTCCTCGATGACGCTCGGTCGGCTCGTCGGCACCACCGTGCTCGACCGCTACGGGCGGGTCCCCGTGCTCCGCGGGCTGCTTCGGCATGGCCATCGTCGGCTCGCTCCTCGTGATCTACGGCCCGGTCGCGGTCGCGTATGCCGGCACCGTGCTGTGGGGGCTCGGGGTCGCCCTCGGCTTCCCGGTCGGGATGAGCGCCTCGGCGGACGACCCCGTCCGCGCCCCGGCGCGGATGTCGGTCGTCGCGACGATCGGCTACTTCGCCTTCATCGCCGGCCCGCCGATCCTCGGCTTCCTCGGCGACCGCGTCGGCGTCCTGCACGCCCTGCTCGCCGTGGGCACGATGGCCGTGCTCGTCCAGCTCGTTCTCCCCGCGGTGCGGGAGGCCGGTGGCCGGGTGGCTGCTCAGGGGTGACCCACCCGGCGGGGCCGCGTTGTGCTCACGGCGAACAGGCCCGGGGCCGGGGAGTTTCCGGGGAACCCCCCGCGTTAGGGTCACTGACAGCGGACGGCGTCGGCTCCACCCGATGCCGCGCCGACGGACCGGCCGGCGGCACCGATGCCATCGAAGGAGCGAGACAGCGTGAGCAGCACCGAGATCACCGCGGCGGGGGAGAACCCGCAGTTCGGCCTCGACGACCACATCTACAACCGGCTCCTCAAGGAGCGGATCATCTTCCTCGGCTCGGACGTCCGCGACGACAACGCCAACGCGATCTGTGCGCAGATGCTGCTCCTCGCCGCGGAGGACCCCGAGTCCGACATCTGGCTCTACATCAACAGCCCTGGTGGGTCGGTCACGGCGGGGATGGCCATCTTCGACACGATGCAGTGGGTGCCCAACGACGTCGCCACCGTCGCGATGGGCATGGCCGCGTCGATGGGTCAGTTCCTCCTGTCCGCCGGCACCCCCGGCAAGCGCTACGCCACCCCGCACGCGCGGGTGATGATGCATCAGCCGTCGGGTGGCATCGGGGGCACCGCCAGCGACATCAAGATCCAGGCCGAGCAGCTGCTCCACATCAAGAAGCAGATGGCCCAGCTCATCGCCGAGCACACCGGCCAGAGCCTCGAGCAGATCGAGAAGGACTCCGACCGCGACCGCTGGTTCACCGCCGCGGAGGCCAAGGAGTACGGCTTCGTCGACCACGTCATCACGACGTCCACGCAGGCCGGTCCGCGTGCCAAGAACCCCCTGACCTCGAACTGACGAGCGACCCGACGACCCCAGAAGGAACCCCAGCCCGATGAACGCAGACCTCACCGGCCGCCTGCACCTGCCGACCCCGTCGAGCCGCTACATCCTGCCCCAGTTCGAGGAGCGGACGTCCTACGGGATGAAGCGCCAGGACCCCTACACCAAGCTCTTCGAGGACCGGATCATCTTCCTCGGGGTCCAGGTGGACGACGCCTCAGCCGACGACGTCATCGCCCAGCTCATCGTGCTCGAGTCCCAGGATCCCGACCGCGACATCCTCATGTACATCAACAGCCCGGGCGGCTCGTTCACCGCGATGACGGCGATCTACGACACGATGCAGTACATCCGCCCCGACGTGCAGACCTTCGTCATCGGCCAGGCCGCGTCGGCCGCGGCCGTCCTCCTCGGCGCCGGCGCCAAGGGGAAGCGGTTCGCCCTGCCCAACTCGCGCATGCTCATCCACCAGCCCGCCATGGAGGGGGCCGGCGGCATGGCCTCCGACCTCGAGATCGCGGCCAACGAGATCATCCGGATGCGCGGGTGGCTCGAGACCACGATCGCCAAGCACACCGGTCGGTCGGTCGAAGACGTCCGCAGGGACATCGAGCGCGACAAGATCCTCTCGGCCGCCGAGGCCAAGGAGTACGGCCTCATCGACGAGGTGCTCGCCTCGCGCAAGGCCTCCGAGGAGGAGTGAGCCCGGTGGACCGGTTCGCGTCGAGCGACGTCTTCGCCGCGGCGACCAACCTCGGGGACGCGCTCGGCCTGCCCGAGGACGGGATGTGTTCCGGCGTGGTCGTCGCCCACCTGCGCGACCGGGCCCGGAGCATCGCCTCGTTCGCCGGGATCGACCTGCCGCCGGACGGGCTGCGCTTCGTCGCGGCGCCGGACGGTCGACTGGGGGTCCGCCTGTCCGAGGCGCTGTCGGCGCAGCACGCGGCGGTGCTCATCGAGGCGATGTCCGACGGCTACACCGTCGAGGTCGTCGACTCGCACTCGGCCCACTTCGCCGGCTGAGCCGCGGGCGTCGGCCTCGTCAGAGGCCGTGGTCGCGGAGCGGGCCGACGGGTATGCCGTCCCGTGACCACCCGTCGAGCAGCTCCACGGTCGCCGCCCGGGTGACCCGCCACGACCCCGGTGCCGAGGTGCGGTCGCTGTCGTGGAGGAGGACCGTCCCGCCGGGGTGGGCATCGCGGCGGATCCGCGCAACGACCGAGGCCGGTGTCGCCCGGCGTGACCAGTCGACACCCCACGTCGTCCACAGCACGGTCCGTAACCCGGCCGCGTGGGCCGCCCGACGCGAGGATGCGGTCTCGACCCCGTACGGCGGCCGGTACCACCGCGGTGCCTGGCCGGTCACCTCGGCCACGACCTGCGCGGTCCGGACCAGCTCGTCCCGGAGGACGCGCGGTGCCTTGCCGACCGTGCTGCCGTGGTCCCATCCGTGGACGGCGACCTCGTGCCCCCGCCGGGCCGTCTCGGCCACGATGTCCCGATGGTGAGCGACGAACGCGCCGAGGACGAAGAAGGTCGCCGAGACGCTATGCACGTCGAGCGCATCGAGGATCGCCGGAGTTCCGCGGGGGTCGGGCCCGTCGTCGAAGGTGAGGGCCAGGTGTCCGGTCCGGCTCAGGCCACAGAGGGACGGAAGGAATGCCGCTCGGCGACGCGGGGCGAGCGAGGTCAGGGCCGGTCCGAGGTGGACCGCCACGAGGCCGGCCGCCGTCCCGGCCGCCGCCCGACCTGCCCGCCGTGTGACCGGCCCCCGGTGCATCCGGCTCACCCGGCCTCCACCAGGGCGCTGACCGTGGCACCGACGCATCTGGAGGCGCGGAGCAGGCGCGTCGCGTCCTGCATCGTCGGGGTCTGCCCGTCGGTGACCGTCCGGAGCGCCTCGCAGAGGTCGGCCGGTCGGCGCACCCAGGGCGCCAGTCCGGCTCGGTCGAGAGCGGCGGCATTCGTCTCGCCGTGCCCGGGGATGCACCGGTAGCTGACAACGGGCAGCCCTGCCGCGAGTGCCTCGAGCGACGTGCTCCCACCGGCGTTCTGGACGACGACGTCGACCGCGGCGAAGAGGGAGGGCATGTCGCAGACCCATCCCAACGCCGTCACGTCGGCGCGGTGCTCGAGGCGTCGGCGCAGATGGTCGTTGTGGCCGCACAGGACGACCGGGTGCAGGTCGGAGCACGCGGCGACGTCGGCCGCCGTCTCGGCCAGCTCGCCCACCCCCTCCGACCCGCCGGTGATGAGGCAGAGGCGGCCCGTCGCGGGAAGGCCGAACCGCACGCGCAGCATGGCCCGCCCGGCATGGATCGGGGCGACCTCCCGCAGGCTCCTGGCCACGGCGGGGCGCACGACGTGGACGATCCGGGCCCCGTGGTCCCTCGCGTCCACCGCCGCCACGTCATGCAGGGCCAGATGGGCGCTCACGCCGTTGTGGACCCAGAGCCGGTGCACCGACAGGTCGGTGAGGTAGGTGAAGACGGGTTGGGTCACCAGGCCGCGGAGCCGCAGCTGCCCGAGGGACTGGCTGGCCAGGGGGTGGGTCGAGACGATGGCGTCCGCGCCCCGCGCCACGTCGTCGATGATGCGGCGGCTCGCCGCTGCGGTCACGGTCGCGATGAGCCGGGTCAGGCGGGAGGGTCCGCCCTCACCGGTCCCGTCCAGTCGGCGGAGCAGCCATCCCCACGAGGCCGGGACGGATCGCAGCTGCCGGAGGTAGACGGCCTTGAGGGCCCGGCCCAGCCCTGGCGGAAGGAGGTCGACGATGTCATGGATGTCCGCCCGGATGCCGTGCTCGGCCAGACAGGCGCGAATCTCCCGGGCGGCGGCGTCATGGCCGGCACCGAAGCTTCCCGAGACGATGGAGACCGTCCACGGTCTCGCGGGCTCCCCCTGGGATTCGGCGTCGCGGCACACCTGGCTGACCTCCGGGTTCGACAGAGCCTTTCACGGCTCTCCGAAGGGGTCGACTTCCTATGCCGTGGCAGGGCGAATCCTAGCGCGTGCCCTGAGGAGCCGATGGCTGCCACACGGGTCGTCCGGCCCTGCTCCGAGGTCGGCCGCCGATCAGGGGGGATCGGCCCATTGCGCTCTCAGCGGACAAGCGCGACTCGCCCGTGACCCGAGGCGTTCAATGGCAACGGTACCCACCTGCGCCGGGTACCGTCGGGGTCGTTGTCCCCTCTCGACCGATGGAAGGACGGGCACGTGGCACGCATGGGTGAGAGCAGCGACCTGCTCAAGTGCTCGTTCTGCGGCAAGTCCCAGAAGCAGGTCAAGAAGCTCATCGCCGGGCCCGGGGTCTACATCTGCGACGAGTGCATCGACCTGTGCAACGAGATCATCGAGGAGGAGCTGTCCGAGTCCGGTGAGCTGGGTCTCGACGAGCTGCCCAAGCCCCGTGAGATCTTCGACTTCCTCGAGCAGTACGTCATCGGTCAGGACGTCGCAAAGAAGGCGTTGTCGGTCGCCGTCTACAACCACTACAAGCGGATCCAGGCCGGGGAGGGCGGCGCGAAGAAGGACCCCGACCACGTCGAGATCGCCAAGTCGAACATCCTGCTCATCGGCCCGACCGGCTGTGGCAAGACCTATCTCGCGCAGACGCTGGCCAAGATGCTCAACGTCCCCTTCGCCATCGCCGACGCGACGGCGCTGACCGAGGCCGGCTATGTCGGTGAGGACGTCGAGAACATCCTCCTCAAGCTCATCCAGGCCGCCGACTACGACGTCAAGAAGGCCGAGACCGGGATCATCTACATCGACGAGGTCGACAAGATCGCCCGGAAGTCGGAGAACCCCTCGATCACCCGTGACGTCTCCGGCGAGGGTGTCCAGCAGGCCCTGCTGAAGATCCTCGAGGGGACGACGGCCTCGGTCCCTCCACAGGGCGGCCGCAAGCACCCCCACCAGGAGTTCATCCAGATCGACACGACGAACGTCCTGTTCATCGTCGGCGGTGCGTTCGCCGGACTCGAGAAGCTCGTCGAGTCCCGCAACGGCAAGAAGGGCCTCGGCTTCGGTTCCGAGCTGCACACGCCCAAGGACCTGGCCGAGTCGATCCACGACGCCATGCCCGAGGACCTGATGAAGTTCGGGCTCATCCCCGAGTTCATCGGACGGCTTCCGGTCATCACGACGGTCAGCCCCCTCGACACCGACGCCCTCGTGACGATCCTCACCGAGCCGCGCAACGCCCTGGTCAAGCAGTACCAGAAGATGTTCGCCATCGACGGCGTCGAGCTCGAGTTCGATCGGGAGGCCATCGTCGCCGTCGCCGAGCAGGCGATGGCGCGTGGCACCGGAGCCCGCGGGTTGCGGGCGATCATGGAGGAGGTGCTCCTCCCGGTCATGTTCGACGTCCCCAGCGACGACGAGATCACCAAGGTCGTCATCACCGAGGACGTCGTCCTCAAGAACGTCCTGCCGACGATCGTGCGACGCGACGACGAGGGCCGCAAGCGCTCCGCCCGCAAGCGCTCCGCATAGCGCTGGGGCTCGGTTCCGATGCGATGGTCATCGGTGGCGAGGATGCCTGCGGTCCGGGGTCCAGCGCGTGACACGATGAGACGGTGCTGACCCCCTACCGGCTCCGGGTCGGTGACACGGGCCCGATCCAGCGCACCCCGACCAGCTGCGGTGCCGCCTGCCTCACCGTGGCCCGGATGACTGCCGACCCGGTCTTCGCGTCGTGGATGGTGACCGGACGCCCGCACCCTCCGGGGGCCCCGACCGCGTCGACCGCGGAGGAGCGGTTCGCCGCATACGAGCATCTCGTGCTGCGCCGCACCAACGGTGTCCTGACATCGGGTGGCCACCTCAACCTCCCGTGGCCACGGCGGCTCGGCACCGCGCCGTGGGGTGCCAAGCGCGAGCTCGAGCGAGGAGCGTCCAGAGGCGGCACCCGCTACGAGATCGCCGTGGCCCGGCCCGGTGACGTCGAAGCCCTGGGCGCTGCCTACGATCGGCTCAGCCTCGTCGTCGCGGAGGGCAGCCCGGCGCTGCTCTACGTCGGCGACTCCCGCCTCCCGCGCCATGTCACGCTCGTGCTGCCGGGTGAGGGGGAGCGCACACTCTGCGTCTACGACCCTGCCGACGGCGTTGTCACGCACCTGCGCCGGAACGCCCTCGTCGAGCGCCGACTGCACCTCGGCGGTTGGGACGCGCCCTGGTTGATCGTCCAGCCCGTCGGCCTCGAGCCGGTCCGACACGGGGCCCTGTCGGCGTGGGCACGGGTCATCGCCCGCCCCTCCCGCGCGTCCGCACCGACCTAGTCGGCCGGCCGGCCCCTGGCATCGAGTGTCAGGTCACCATCGGACCCGGCGGTCCGTCAGGCGCTCGGCTTGGCGACCGGGATGAGCTCGACGTCATCCGAGCCGATGGCGTCGGCCTCGGTGTACGTCACCGGGCCGATGATCCGGCCCGCGGCCCGCAGGTCGGCCTCGGCGGCGCGGACATCGTCGAGCGCTCGCATCGGACCCATGACGGTGATCCGGGCCACCTCGGCGCGCATCCCGAGCTTGGCCTCGGACTTCGCCTTGCGGATCGACGCCAGGGCCTCACCGACCGCGACGAGCAGCTCCGGGTCGCCGTCGCGGCCGGCGTCGAGCTCGGTGCGGGTCGGCCATGTCGTCCGGTGGACCGAGCCGTCGTGCCACCACGACCAGACCTCCTCGGTGACGTAGGGGAGGAACGGTGCCAGGAGGCGCAGCAGGACGCCGAGGGCGATGCGCAGGGTGGCCCGGGCGCTGGCAGCCTCGGCCTCGCCGCGGGCGCCATAGGCCCGGTCCTTGACGAGCTCGAGGTAGTCGTCGCAGAACGTCCAGAAGTAGGTCTCGGTCACCTCGAGGCTGCGGGTGTAGTCCCACGCCTCGAACCCCTCGGTCGCCTGGTCGACGACGTCGGCGAGCCCGGCGAGCAGCGACCTGTCGAGCGGTTCGGTCACCGCTGCGGCGAGGTCGCCGTCGACCGCACCGAAGGACAGGGCGAACTTGCTCGCGTTGAGGATCTTGATGGCCAGCCGCCGGCCCACCTTCATCTGCCCGATGTCGTATGCCGCGTCCGTCCCCAGCCGACCGCTCGCCGCCCAGTAGCGCACCGCGTCGGCGCTGTGCTCCTTGACGACGTCCTCGGGGGTGACGACGTTGCCCTTGGACTTGCTCATCTTCTTGCGGTCGGGGTCGAGGATCCAGCCGCTGATCGCCGCGTTCGTCCACGGTGCGGCGCCGTGCTCCAAGAAGGCGCGCACCACCGTCGCGAAGAGCCAGGTCCGGATGATGTCGTGCGCCTGCGGGCGCATGTCCATCGGGAAGACCTTGGCGAAGACCGGGTCGGGCTGGGCGTCGGCCCCCGAGCGCCAGCCGGAGGCGATCTGCGGGCTGAGCGACGACGTCGCCCACGTGTCGAGGACGTCAGGGTCGCCGATGAAGCCGCCGGGGCGCCGCGCTGGGACTCGTCGTAGCCGTGCGGCGCCTCGGCGACGGGGTCGACGGGGAGGTCCGACTCGGCGGGGACGATCGGGTGGTCGTAGTCCGGCTCACCGTCGGCGTCGAGCGGGTACCACACGGGGATCGCGACCCCGAAGAAGCGCTGCCGCGAGACGAGCCAGTCACCGTTGAGGCCGCGCGACCCAGTTGGCGTAGCGGGACCGCATGAACGGTGGGTGGAAGTCGATCTCCTCGCCCCGGCCGACGAGCGTGGCGTTGAGGTCGACCTCGCGCCCGCCGTTGCGGATGTACCACTGCCGCGAGGTGACGATCTCGAGGGGCTTGCTCGCCCCGCTCGTAGAAGTTCGCCTTGCGCTGGGTCGGCGTCGGCTCGCCGTCGAGGTCGCCGCTCTCGCGCAGGGCCGCGACGACCGCCTCGCGGGCGCGTGAACGGGGTCTTCCCGGCCAGCTCCGCGGCATACAGGCCCTCGCCGGCCGTCCGGCCAGCCACCCGGCACCTCCTGCTGCAGGCGTCCGGCGCGGGTGATGACCGACCGGGTCGGGCAGCTGCAGCTCGCGCCACCACAGGACGTCGGTGAGGTCCCCGAAGGTGCAGCACATGGCGATGCCCGCGCCCTTGTCCATCTCGGCCGCCGGGTGGGCGACGACGGGCACCTCGACGCCGAACAGCGGCGTCGACACCGTCGTCCCGAAGAGCGGCTGGTAGCGCTCGTCGTCCGGGTGGGCGATGAGGGCCACGCAGCTCGGGATGAGCTCGGGGCGGGTCGTCTCGATGTGGACCGGCTGCCGTCGGCACCGTGGAAGGCGACCCGGTGGTAGTGGCCGGGGTAGTCGCGGGCCTCGAGCTCGGCCTGGGCCACGGCGGTCTGGAAAGTCACGTCCCACAGTCCCGGAGCCTCGGCCTGGTACGCCTCGCCGCGGGCGAGGTTGCGCAGGAACGCCTGCTGCGAGGTGGCCCGGGAGTGGTCGTCGATCGTCCGGTACGAGATCGACCAGTCCAGGCTGAAGCCCATCCGCCGGAAGAGGGACTCGAAGGCCTCCTCGTCCTTGACGGTGAGCTCGTCGCACAGCTCGATGAAGTTCTGGCGGCTGATCGGCAGCTGGTCGGCGGCCTTGAGGCTCGTCGCGTCGCCCTGGTGCGGCGGCACGAACGCAGGGTCGTAGTGCAGCGTCGCGTCGCCGCGGACTCCGTAGAAGTTCTGGACCCGCTTCTCGGTGGGCAGGCCGTTGTCGTCCCAGCCGATGGGGTAGAAGACGTTGAACCCCGCCATCCGCTTGTACCGGGCCATGCAGTCCGTGTGCGTGTAGGAGAAGACGTGCCCCATGTGGAGCGACCCGCTGGCCGTCGGCGGCGGGGTGTCGATCGAGAACACGGCCTCCCGCGGGCCGGCCAGGGCCGCGTCGCGGTCGAAGGCGTAGGTCGCCTGCTCGCTCCATACCGCGCCCCACTTCTCCTCCAGGCCGTCGAGGGACGGCCGGTCCGGGATGGAGGCAGCGCGGGATGGAGCGAGGTGTTCGGTCATGCGGAGAATCCTCGCAGATCTGCGGGGACGACCGAGCATCGGTTTCACCCCGGGGGCGCTCGTCAAGCCAACCTACGGGCAGCGTAGGGTTTGGCTCCATGGAGCCCGTCTACCGACCGGTCATCGGGGTCGCCAGGATGCTCTTCTTCGCCGAGGGGCTGCAGTTCACCATGCTCGGCGAGGAGAACGTCCCCCGGACCGGTGGCGCCGTCATGGCCATCAACCACACGGGGTACATGGACTTCACCTACGCCGGCCTCGTGGCTCGTCGCTCGCGCCGGTACGTGCGGTTCATGGCCAAGGAGAGCATCTTCGGCCACCGGTATGCCGGTCCGCTCATGCGCGGGATGAAGCACATCCCGGTCGACCGGCAAGCCGGGGCCGCGTCGTTCCGGGCGGCCGTCGACGCGCTGCGGGCGGGCGAGATCGTCGGGGTGTTCCCCGAGGCGACGATCTCGCGGTCCTTCGAGCTCAAGGAGTTCAAGTCCGGAACGGTCCGGATGGCCAAGCTCGCGTCCGTGCCCATCCTGCCGACGACGATCTGGGGGTCGCAGCGGGTGTGGACGAAGGACCACCCCAAGCAGCTGGGCCGCATCCGCATCCCCATCCACATCACCGTCGGGTCCCCGATCGAGATCGCAGCGGGGGGACGACCTCGACGAGGTCACCGAAGTGCTCCGGCAGCGGATGGTCGACCAGCTCCACGCCCAGCAGGCGGCCTACCCGCCGCTGGCCGGGGAGGACCTCGGGTTCCTCCCGGCCCGGCTGGGCGGCACCGCGCCGACGCCGGAGGAGGCGCGGGCGCGCGAGGACCACGACCGCCCGCGCACCCGGGACGAGTTCACCGGCTGAGCTCTCGCAACGCGCCCAGCGGTCAGCCGCGGATGAGGGTGGGGTCGACGAGCCGCTCGATGTGGCGCGCGATCGCCGAGGCGCCCTCGTCGGCGAGGACGATCGTGTAGTGGTTGAGGTCGGGGAGTGAGTCGACGGTGACGCGCTGCCGGTCCAGCCCGACCCCATCGAGCAGGGCGTCGTCGTAGAGGCCCTGCGGCTCGTTGAGGAGGCCGTGGCCGGCCCAGACGAGGGTCGCCGGACAGGACATCCGGTGCACCGCGGTCACCGTGTCCTCGTCGAGAAGGGTGTCCGTAGCGTCCCGGCGGATGGCGTCGATCGCGCACGAGGACCGCAGCGCCGGGGGTTCGCCGGTGACGTCCCGCAGGACGTAGTCCTCCACGGCGGACGACCAGTGCTCGGCGAGCGCGGGATGTCCCCGGAAGAACCCGAGGTAGGCCTGTCTGCTCTCGAAGGTCATCGACAACCTCGTCATCGCGGGGCCGATGACGGCCTCAAGGATCGCGTCGATGTCGGCCCCTTCGGGCACCCGCAGAGCCACGCCGCCGTCGATGAGCAGCACCCCGGCGACTCGCTCAGGGTGCCGGACGGCGGCGACCGCCGCGACGAACCCGCCCATCGAGTGCCCGGCAACGACGGCTCGGTCGAGGCCGAGGTGGTCGAGAACGGCGACGAGGTCGTCGGCATGGGCGGCGAGACCGTAGGGCCCGGGCAGCCCCGCGCTCCTGGCCCGGCCGCGCAGGTCGGGGGCGAGGAGGGTGACCCGCCCATCGAGCGCCTCGGCGACCTTGGCGAAGGACATCCCGTTGGCGGTGATGCCGTGCGCGGCAAGGACGGTGGGGGCGTCGGGCGAGCCGGGCCATCGGCAGACCGCCAGGGTCCCTCCGACGACGGGGACGGCGAGGTCCTCGGGTGTGGCCACCGTGGTGCCCCTTCCTCGGGCTGGTCTAGATGGCGACGCCGGCGTGGGCCAGGGCCTGGCGGAGCAGTACCCCGTGGCCGCCGGTCATCTCGGCGAGCAGCACGGGGTCCAGCGCGTCGGTCGGCGCGAACCAGGTGAACTCAAGGGCGTCCTGCTGGGGCGCACAGTCGCCGGCCACCGGGACGATGAAGGCGAGGGACACCGCATGCTGGCGCGGGTCGTGGAACGGGGTGATCCCCGGGGTGGGGAAGTACTCGGCCACGGTGAACGGCTGCGGCGTCGGGGGGATCTGGGGGAGGGCGACCGGGCCGAGGTCCTTCTCGAGGTGCCGCAGCAGGGCGTCCCGGACCCGTTCGTGGTACATGACCCGGCCGGAGACGAGCTCGCGGTGGATCGTCCCGTGGCCGGTCACCCGCAGCAGCAGCCCCACGGCGGTGATCGCTCCGTCGGCGCCGACGCGGACGGGGACGGCGTCGACATAGAGGATGGGCAGCTGCCCCCGGGCCGCCTCGAGCTCCTCGCGGCTCAGCCACCCCTCGCGGCGGTCCAGGTCGGTGGTGCTCATGCTCGCTCCCGTGTCGCGGCTCGGCGCCGACGGGTCCCCGGCCGGGCCAGGCTGCCGTGGTGCTGATCTTGGCACAGGCCCGTGTCCGACTGCTCGGTCCCGGCGAAGGCTGCCCGGCGGGCGGCACGGCGCAGCGTTCCGAGAACGGCGCGGCCGGTGAGGACGATGAGAACGGCGTTCGTGACCGCCCGGCCGATGTCCCAGCCGAGCGAGGTGCTGGCGGCATACACGACGAACCGGTGCAGGTTCGCCGCCGCCGGACCTCCGGGCACGAAGGACAGCTGCGTCCCCGCCCCCGTCGTGAACGGCCAGAAGGCGAAGTCGAGGGCGACGCCGTAGCCGAGCCCGGCGACCACCCCGTAGCCCGCGAGCAGCGCGATCTCCGCCTGCCCCGGGCTCGCGGAAGCAGGCCCGCACCCAGCCCGACCCAGGCGGCCCCGAGCATCTGGTAGGGCAGCCACGGCCCGACGCCGCCGGTGAGCAGGGCCGAGCCGAACAGGGTGGTCGCCCCGAGGACGAACCCGAAGCCGGCGCCGAACACCCGGCCGGCGAGGACGAGGAGGAAGAAGACGGTCTCCAGGCCCGCGGTGCCGGCCCCGAGCGGACGCAGGGCGGCACCGACGGCCGAGAGCACCCCGAGCAGGGCGACGGCCTTGACGTCGAGCCCGCCGTCGGAGACCTCGACGAGGACGATGGCGAGCAGAAGGGGGAGCAGAGGCGAAGACCAGCGGAGCCGTGGCCGCCCTGGGCCAGCGCCGAGCCGGGTGGCGACGAGCAGCGGCCAGCCGAACGCGGCCACGCCGGCGACCGAGACGAGCGCGACCGCCAGCGCCGACCGGGGTCGGAGCAGATCGCGGCGGGTCGGCGGCCGGTCCCACGGGCCGCGTGGCGGTCGTCATCGCGGCACCCCGCCCGGGAGCGCGGCGACGACGTCGGCGACGGTCAGCCAGGGCTCGGGCGCGGTGATCTTGGCGACCTGGGGTGCGAAGGCGGGCGAGGATCGCACGACGTCAGCGGTCGGGTCCGTCGGCGACGACCTCGCCGCCGGCCAGGACGACGACCCGGTCGGCCACCGTCCGGCGACGAACTCGACGTCGTGGGTCGAGGCGAGACGCTCCGGCCCTGGCTGGCCAGCTCGCGCAGCACGGCCGCCAGCGCGCGCTTGGCGTCGTAGTCGAGGCCGCGGGTCGGCTCGTCGAGGAGGACGACCGGCGGGTCGGCGGTGAGCTGGACCGCGAGGACGAGGGCGAGTCGCTGGCCCTCGGACAGGTCGGCGGGGTGCGACCCGTCGGGTATGCCGGGGGCGATGGCCGTCGAGGAGTCCCGCGCAGGTGCCGGGCGCGGCGCCGCTCTCGTGGTCGGCCTGGGCGCACTCGTGGGCGACCGACTCGAGGTAGAGCAGGTCGCCCGGGGTCTGCGGCACGAGGCCGACGGCGGCGACGTCGCTCCGGCGGGGGCGATGTCGCGGGGGTCGACCGGGCCTGAGCCGCTGCGTCGGTCGACCCGGACCTCCCGGCCTGTCGGCGTCCGGATCCCTGGAGCGCCCACAGCAGCGACGACTTGCCGGAGCCGTTGCGGCCCATGAGGGCGGTGATCTCGCCGGGCCAGCTCAGGTCGACGCCGGCGACCGCGGCGTCTCAGCGCGACGACGATCGCCGGGCCGAGACGGCCCACGTGTCGCCCCAGGCGTGGCGCACCGACCTGCCGGCGGAGGCCCGGACCGGCGACGACGGGTCGGTGGGGCCGGGCCCGGCCCGCGGCCGTGGCGGCTCGCCGGCGCAGGGCGTGGGCGGCCCGGCGGGCATCCCGCACCGACAGCGGGAGCGGCGACCAGCCCGCCCACCGGCCGAGCTCGACGACCGGCGGCGCGACGGTCGAGGTCGCCATCATGTCGGCGGGCGCACCGCCGGCACGACGCCGTCGGGACCGACGTGGACGACGAGGTCGGCGTACTGGATGACCCGCTCGATGCGGTGCTCGGCGACGACGACGGTCACGCCGAGGTCGTGGACGAGCCGGGTGACGGCCGCGAGGACCTCCTCGGCCCCGGTCGGGTCGAGGGCGGAGGTCGGCTCGTCGAGGACGAGGACCTGCGGGTGGGCGGTCAGCACCGAGCCGATGGCCACGCGCTGCTGCTGGCCGCCGGACAGCTCCCGCAGCGGGGCGTCCCGCAGCTCGGCGATGCCGAGCAGGTCGAGGGTCTCCTCGACCCGCTTGCGCATGACGTCGCCGGCGGCAGGCCAGCTGCTCCATGCCGTAGGCGAGCTCCTCCTCGACGGTGTCGGTGACGAACCCGGCGAGTGGGTCCTGGCCGACGACGCCGACGAGCGCCGGCCAGGTCCCGGGGGCGGTGGGTCGCGGTGTCCCGGCCGAGGACCGCGGACCCGTCCGTGCGAGCCGGCCGCCGGTGAAGTGCGGCACCGCGCCGTTGACGCAGCCCGAGCAGGGTCGACTTACCCGAGCCGGTCCGACCGACGACGAGCGCGAGCTCGCCCTCGTCGACCTCGAGGTCGACGTCGCGCAGCGCCGGGCGGGCGGACCCGGCATACGTCACGGTCGCGCCCTCGATGACGACGGCGGGGTCAGCGCATGGCCCACCTGCCGCTCGGTACCGGCGGGCAGCCGGGCTCCGGCGGGTCCCCCGGCGGCCCGCGAGGCGCGGGCCGAGGTCGGCGGCCGGGGTCAGCGACCGCGGGAAGGGCGGCGAGGAGGAGCCCCGCGACCGGCAGCCAGGGCAGGACCGGCAGCGCGAGCGGCTGCGAGCGGCATCGCCATCGCGGCGGGGTCGAGGTGCGCGGACGACGAGCACCGCGCCGGCCGCGAGCGATGCCGCACGCGGCGGTGAGCCACTCCGGGTGCCGCCCAGGGGTCGGGGCGGTAGGTGCTCCGCACGACCGCGCGGCCGCCCTGCCAGGCGCCCGACCACGGCGGCGATGAGGCCGCCGGCGAGCAGCGGCAGCCCGAGCAGGGCCGGGGCCCTCGCGTCGAGCACCCCGTAGATCCCGACCGCCGCGCCGAGCAGGCCGCCGAGGGCGAGGCGTCGAGGCCAGCGCGTGGGCGGCCGGGGAGCCGGGTGGCCCGGCGGCCGTAGCCCGCGGGCGTCCATCGACGCGGCGAGCAGGAGCGAGCGGTCGAGGGTGTCCTGGAGGACGGGGAGCGCGACCTGGCGAACGGCCCGCAGCCCGCGGCCGGCCTGGCCGCGCAGCGCTGCGGGCACGCAGCACCCGCTGGACGCTCTCGGCGAGCTGGGGCGCGACGGTCACCGACACGACGACGCGCGGTGCCGATCTCGGCGAGCGCGCCGGGCATCGCGCGGAGCAGTCGCTTGGGGTTGGCCAGGGCGTTCGCGGCGCCGACGCGCGGCGATGACCGTCGCCAGCCGCAGGCCCTCGAGCGCGGCGCCGAGCAGTCCCTCGAGGTAGACGGGGCCGAACGAGGGTGATCCCGGCCGCCCAGGACGGCAGGGTCGGGCTCGGGCAGCCGGACGAGGAGATGCTCGCCGAGCTTGAGCCCGACGAGGACGTAGCAGGACGACACGCAGACGACGACGATCGCCGCCCCGAGCAGGAGGTAGAGCCGGAACGCCCGGGCCCAGGGGGAGTCCCCGCGGCGGCTTGCGACGACGAGACCGAGCGACGGCGAGGACGAGGCCCAGCAGGAGCGGGTTGGTGCGTCGCGCCCCCCGCCACCGCCATCCCGAGCGCCCACAGCCACCACGCACCGGGGTGGAGGTGTCGGGGGAGGGTGGGCATCGCGGCGCTCCGTCAGGCCCGGCGCCGGCGGATGGCGTATGCCGTCCCGGCGCCGAGCGCCGCGAGGAGCGCGATGCCGATGCCGACCGGGAGCAGCCCGGACGAGCCGACCGGGGAGATGCCCGACGCCGCCAGGGTGCGGTCGAGCGGGGCTGTGGTGCTCGAGGCCGTGGGGCTCGCGCCGACCGTCGTCGCCGACTCGGTCGCCGGGGTCGCCGACGAGGCGGCGCTCGACACCGCGGCGGGGCTCGACGGCCGCGTGGTCGGCCCGGGCGTCGCTCGTCGCCGGATGGGTCGCCGTCACGCTGGGACGTGCCGGCCGGCGTGCTCGCCTGGAGGGCTCGGCTTGGGTGTCGGCGCGGCGGCCGGCGGGGCGATGGCGGCCGGCGGGCCGCCCGCACCGAACGCGAACCCGACGACGGTCCGGGGGCCCAGGTCGGCTCGGTCACGGCGAGGTCGGTGTAGACCCAGCCGACCGCCGCGCCTGGCCGTCCAGAAGCTCCAGTAGGCGTTGGCTGGGGGGATGCGCACGCACGGGTCGGAGGCCGGCTTCCCGTCGATCTGGCACAGGAACGCCGGGGGCGGTGGCCACCATCGTCGTCGGTGGCCGGTCGCGTGGAGGGCGTCGAGGCCGCTGGACGGGTCGCCGGGCGCGCACTCCGATGCGACGAGTCGACGACGACGGTCACCCCGGTCGACCCGGTGCAGGCCGCGGCCGAGGCGGGAGCCGTCGGACCGAGCACCGGCAGGGCGGCCGCGAGCAGCGACCCGGCCAGCAGGCCGCGCCACGGCACCGCCGCGGCGGCTCATGCGTGCGCTCCGCGGCGGCGCACCAGCGACCCGGTGACGAGAAGAGCGCCACCCGTGCCGAGCAGGCCGAGGCCGAGGAGGACCTGTCCGAGCACCGGAGCACCGGTGTAGGCGAGCGAACCGGGGCGACGGCTCGAGTGCCGTGGTCGGCCGGGTCGTCGCATCGGGGGAGGTCGAGGCGGCTCGTCGTGCCGGACCGGGCAGACCATCGCGGTGGTCCCTGGGGGGTTATCGGTCCCGGACACCCAGGCGAGGGTCCCGGCGGCCAGACCGAGCGCGGCCTGCGGGGTCGCCCGCAGGTCACGGTCGGCGGGGGCGGTGGCGCCGGTCCCGGTCCGGTCGGCCGCGGTGAACGCGATCCCCCCGCGCAGGGCGGCCTGGTAGGAGCAGTCGTACTGGAGTCCGGCGATGAAGCTCTGGGCCGAGGAGAGCGCGGCGGCCCGACCGCCGGCGGCGAACGCCTGGGCCGCCACGCCGGTCGTGTTGGCGTTCTCCGCGCTCTGCGCGCTCGCGATGCCGCCGTCCGCCCCCTGCCGGGCCCGACGAGGAAGTCCAGGCCCGAGGCCGCCGCGCACGACGTGGCTGGGTTCGCCGTCCCGACGGCGAGAAGCGCCTGGACGGCGAACGCCGTCGCGTCGGGATCGCTCACGCAGACCTGCGCAGCGGGTCGCCCGGAACCCGCCGTCCGGGCACTGCTGCGCGAGGAGGAAGGTCACGGCCCGGCTGGACACCGTGCCGCCCGCCCGCGTCAGAGCGATGAGCGCCAGCGACTGCCCGATCGTGTTCGAGTAGTCCCCGTACCCGGACGACGTCGGAGAAGCGACCGCTGACCGTCTCGAGCCCCTCGAGGGTGCTGACGAGATCCGTTCCGCCGACGTCGTGCGGGTCCCGCCCCTGGGCGACGAAGGCGAGGAGCGCTTTGGCGGTCGCGCCGGCATACCTCTCGCCGCCCGTGCCGATGTAGCTCGCCGAGGTGGGCAGCGAGGTATCCGTCGCTGCGGTCGCCTCGCGCTGGCCGACCCCGGCGCCGTCGAGCGCGAGGATCGCGTCGATCGTGTTGCCGCCGTCGACGTAGGTCGTGCCGGGGTAGACGTAGTGGTCGCCCCCGGCGGCGAGGGTCGCTGCGATGAAGGCTGCGGCGTCCTCCGCCCGCTGAGGGGTCGAGCCGCTCAGGGCCGGTGCCGAGAGGCGGACGCCTCCGGCCGGCGTGGGCGAGCCCGTCGGTGTCGACGAGGTCGTCAGGCCCGATGGCGTGGGGGCCGCGCTGGTTGTCGTCGTGCTGGGTGTGGTCGTCGCGCTGGTCGTCGGGGTCGCCGTGCCCGCGGGCGAGGGCGAGGAGGACGGGGTCAGGCTCGGGGTGGGCGACGTGGTCGGCGTCCCGGTCGGGGTGGACGCGGTGTCGGCACTCGCCGCCTGGGCGAGGGCGAGAGCGGCCAGCAGGACGCCGGCAGACGGCGGCGCCGATGCGGGCAGAAGCGGTGGACATGGGTCCCTTTCCGAGCGGTTCGTGACGTTCGTCCCGACCGCTGGACCCCAGCGAGCCGGGCTCCGTCCCGCAGTCCTCGACGGTGTGATGGAGCCGCTCGCGCTCCCGAGGCATTCCGGCTCGCCACCTCGCGATGGCCTACGGTTGCGGGTCAGCGCCGGACTTGGACCGGCTTCCCCTCGCTCGCGCGTGTGGTGCCGCCTCGGAGGCGGCTGCCGGCAACTCTACTCCCGGCCCGAGACCCGGTCGGACCGGTCGGCGCGGGCCGGTAGACTCCTGCGCCGAAAGGCGTTCGAGCCGTCATCAGCGGCGAGCCTCCGGAAGAACGGCGTGCACCCGGCGGACGGGAGCCGCTCACTAGACCCGGACGGGTGGGCCCGTCACAGCCCGCGAACGAGCGGTCGTATGCCGTGGCCCCCGAGGCGGCGACGTGCGGCAAGCGAGGTGGTACCGCGGTGCCGCCGACCGGCATACCCCGGCGGCGATGTCGTCCTCGTGGCAGGCCCGAGAAGACCGACTCGCCGCAGGAGTACCCCGATGCCCTACCCCAAGGTCTCCACGACCGCCCAGCACACCGGCGCGGCCTTCGGCGTCCCCTCCAGCCCGCGGTTCCCGCAGATCGAGGAGGCGGTGCTCGCCTACTGGGCGGCCGACGACACGTTCCGGGCCTCGGTCGAGAACCGGCCCGCGGGCGAGCACGGCAGCAACGAGTTCGTCTTCTACGACGGCCCGCCGTTCGCCAACGGCCTGCCGCACTACGGCCACCTGCTCACCGGCTACGTCAAGGACATCGTCCCCCGCTACGAGACGATGCGCGGGCACCGGGTCGACCGGCGTTTCGGGTGGGACACCCACGGCCTGCCGGCCGAGCTCGAGGCGATGAGCCAGCTCGGGATCAAGACCAAGGAGGAGATCCTCGAGCTGGGGATCGAGACCTTCAACGCCAAGTGCCGCGAGTCGGTCATGACGTACACCGACGAGTGGCGGTCCTACGTCACCCGCCAGGCGCGGTGGGTCGACTTCGACAACGACTACAAGACGCTCAACCCGAGCTTCATGGAGAGCGTCCTGTGGGCCTTCAAGCAGCTCTACGACAAGGGGCTGGTCTATGAGGGCTTCCGGGTGCTGCCCTACTGCTGGAACGACCAGACCCCGCTGTCCACGCACGAGCTGCGGATGGACGAGGAGTCCTACCGGATCCGCAAGGACACGGCGGTCACCGTCGGCTGCCGGCTCGAGTCCGGCGAGCTGGCCCTGGTGTGGACGACGACGCCGTGGACGCTGCCGAGCAACCTCGCGACGGCCGTCGGCCCGGACATCGACTACGTCGTCGTCGAGTCGGACTACGCGGGACGTCCCGAGCGCTACATCCTCGCCGAGGCCCGGTTGCGGACGTATGCCGCGGAGCTGTTCGGTGACGCCTCGCTCACCGATGACGAGCTGTCGGCCAGGGTGGTCGCCCGGATGAAGGGCTCGGATCTCGTCGGCCGGCGCTACACGCCGCCGTTCTCCTACTACCTCGGCCACCCGAACAGCCACGTCGTCCTGCCCGCGGACTACGTGACGACCGAGGACGGCTCGGGGCTGGTCCACATCGCTCCGGCGTTCGGTGAGGACGACAAGCTGCTGACCGACCAGTACGGCATCGCGCCGGTCGTCCCGGTCGCCGCCGACGGGCGGTTCACCGTATCCCATCGCCGACTACGAGGGGCTGCATGTCTTCGACGCCAACCCGCTCGTCGTCGAGCACCTCAAGAACCGCACCTATGTCGACGGGTTCCACGGCGAGGCCGAGGTCGGCTCGACGACCCAGGGCACCGTGTTGCTCCGCAAGGAGACCTACGAGCACTCCTACCCGCACTGCTGGCGCTGCCGCGAGCCGCTCATGTACATGGCGGTGTCGAGCTGGTTCGTCGAGGTGACGGCCATCAAGGACCGGATGGGCGAGCTCAACCAGGAGATCACCTGGGTGCCCGAGCACGTCAAGGACGGCCAGTTCGGCAAGTGGGTCGAGAACGCCCGCGACTGGTCGATCTCCCGGAACCGGTTCTGGGGCAGCCCGATCCCGGTCTGGCGGTCGGACGACCCGGCATACCCGCGGATCGACGTCTACGGGTCCTTCGCGGAGCTGGAGCGGGACTTCGGGCGTCTGCCGGTCAACGACGCGGGAGAGCCGGACCTCCACCGGCCGTTCATCGACCGGCTGACCCGGCCGAACCCCGACGACCCGACAGGGAACTCGACGATGCGCCGGGTCGAGGACGTCCTCGACGTGTGGTTCGACTCGGGGTCGATGAGCTTCGCCCAGGTCCACTACCCGTTCGAGAACGCCGACTGGTTCGAGCACCACTTCCCGGGCGACTTCATCGTCGAGTACATCGGGCAGACCCGGGGGTGGTTCTACACGCTGCACATCCTCGCGACGGCCCTGTTCGACCGGCCGGCCTTCCGGTCCTGCGTCTCGCACGGGATCGTCCTCGGCAACGACGGGCAGAAGATGAGCAAGTCGCTGCGCAACTACCCCGATGTCACCGAGGTGTTCAACCGCGACGGCGCCGACGCGATGCGCTGGTTCCTCATGTCCTCACCGATCCTGCGCGGCGGCAACCTCATCGTCACCGAGGAGGGCATCCGCGAGGGCGTCCGTCAGGTCATCATCCCGCTGTGGAACAGCTGGTCCTTCTTCTCGCTCTACGCCAACGCACTCTCGGTCGACGGGTCAGCGGGCTATGAGGCCCGCTGGTCGGTGGACTCGGGCGACCCCCTCGACCGCTACCTGCTCGCCAAGCTCCACGACCTCGTCGCCACCGTCACCGGGCAGCTGGACGTCTATGACATCCCGGGGGCGTCGGAGTCGGTGCGCTCCTTCGTCGACGTCCTGACGAACTGGTACATCCGACGGTCGCGGGAGCGGTTCTGGGACACCTCGGGGGGCTCGTCCACCGGGTCGACGCGGGCGGCGTTCGACACGCTGTACACGACCCTCGAGGTGCTGACCCGGGTCACCGCGCCCCTGCTGCCCCTCGTCTCGGAGGAGATCTGGCGTGGGCTGACCGGCGACCGGTCGGTCCACCTCGCCGACTGGCCGGACGCCTCGCTGCTACCGACCGACGACGGCCTCGTCGCGGCGATGGACCAGGTGCGTTCGGTGTGCTCGGTGGCCTCCTCGCTGCGCAAGGGCGTGGGGCTGCGGGTGCGTCTGCCGCTACGCGAGCTGACGGTGGTGACCTCCGGTGCGGCCGCCTTCGAGGCGTATGCCGGGATCGTCGCCGACGAGGTCAACGTCCGCTCGGTCCGGGTGCTCGACGTCGCGTCGGCGCACGAGTCCGACTTCGGCATCACCCAGCGGCTCACCGTCAACGCCCGGGCCGCCGGGCCGCGGCTCGGCAAGGAGGTCCAGGTCGCCATCAGGGGCAGCAAGACCGGTGACTGGTCGATCGGCGATGACGGGTCGGTCCTCCCGGGGGGGATCGCCCTCGTCGCGGGTGAGTACACCCTCGAGACGGTCGTCGACCCCTCCGCTGCGGGTAGCCACGCGACGGCGATGCTGCCCGGGGGCGGGTTCGTCGTCCTCGACACCGAGGTCACCGCGGAGCTGGCCCTGGAAGGGGTGGCGCGGGACCTCGTCCGCGGCGTCCAGCAGGCGCGGCGGGAGGCCGGCCTGGAGGTGACCGACCGGATCTCGCTCACCGTGGCCGGCGCCGAGCTCATGCAGCGCGCGGTGCACACACACCGCGATCTCGTCATGGGGGAGACCCTGGCCACGCATCTCGGCATCCTGGTCAACCTCGACGACCTCCCCTCCGGCGATGGCGTGTCGGTGGCCGAGGTCGGCGAGGAGCGGCTGCCGGTGCGGATCCGGGTGGCCACGGCCTGAGGTGCTCGTCCCGCCACCCTCACCTCCTCGGGCGGGCGGGTCGCGGCATACCTGTGCGTCCGGGGAACCCGCCGACCTGATGCAGGATTGACCCTGTGACTCCCGCTCCCGACGCTGCCCGACGCGAGGCCGAACGCCGCCTCGACCTCACCAGGAGGATGCGCCTGACCGAGGAGGCGATCCTCGCTCGCGCGCCGGAGCACGACCTCCAGCCGTCGCCTCGACCGGATCGCGGCGGTCATGGACCTGCTCGGCGAACCCCAGCGCACCTTCCCCGCCATCCATCTCACCGGCACGAACGGCAAGACCTCGACGACCCGGATCATCGACGCGATCCTGCGCGAGATGGGCCTGCGCACCGGGCGGTTCACCTCACCCCACCTGCACTCCATGCGGGAGCGGATCGCCCTGTCCGGGGAGCCGGCTCGACGAGGAACGCTTCCTCGCGGCCTACGCCGAGGTCATCCCGTTCATCGAGACTGGTCGACGCCGCATCGGTGGCTCAGGGCGGTCCACGGATGACCTACTTCGAGGTGCTCGTCGCCGTCGCGTATGCCGCGTTCGCCGATGCCCCGGTCGACGTCGCCGTCGTCGAGGTCGGGCATGGGCGGCCGGTGGGACGCGACGAACGTCATCGACGCCGCGGTCTCGGTCATCACCCCGGTCGCCATCGACCACACCCACTTCCTCGGCGACGCACTCGAGGCGAGATCGCCACCGAGAAGGCCGGCATCATCAAGGCCGACGCGATCGCCGTCGTCGGCGTCCAGGAGCCGCGACGTCGCCGAGATCCTCCTCGGCCCGCGCCGAGGAGGTCGGGCCCGGATCGCCGTCGAGGGGATCGACTTCGGCGTCCTCGCCCGCGATGTCGCGGTCGGCGGCCAGCTGGTCTCCGTGCGCGGGCTGGCCGGCGGACTACGCCGACCTGTTCCTCCCGCTCCACGGCGCGCACCAGGCGCAGCAACGCCGCCATCGCCGTCGCGGCGGTCGAGGCGTTCCTCGGGGGTGGCGAGCAGCCGCTCGACCTCGAGGTCCTTCGTGCCGGCCTCGCCGACGGCCACCTCGCCGGGACGGCTCGAGATCGTCCGTCGCAGCCCGACCGTCCTCGTCGACGCCGCACACAACCCGGCCGGGGCTCGGGCCCTGCGGGCCGCCCTGCGACGACTCCTTCACCTTCGCCCGGCTCGTCGGCGTCCTCGCCATCCTCGCCGACAAGGACGCGGCCGCATGCTCGAGGTCCTCGAGCCGGTCCTCGACGAGGTCGTCGTGACCCGGAACGACCTCGCCCCGGGCCATGCGCCCGCCGCGCTCGGCGAGATCGCCGTGGACATCTTCGGGGAGCACCGGGTCACCGTCGTCGACGACCTGCCCGACGCGCTCGACCGCGCCGCCGGCCTCGCCGACGAGGGCGGGGTCAGCGGTGGGGTCCTCGCCACCGGGTCGGTCGTCACCGCCGCCGAGGTCCGGATGCTGCTCGGCCTGGATGACGACTGACGACGGCAGCGGCACCGATCCGGACCGTCGGGGCGGCATACCCTTGGGCGTCATGCGCCGGTTTCCGCTCTACGGCATCCTCGGGCCGTTCACCTGGCGGCTGCTCGCCGTCGTCCTCGTCGGCCAGGGGGTGGCCATCTTCCTCGGGGCCACCCTGGCCCGGGGACTCGCCGACGCGAACGGCGGGACCAGCCCGTCGACGCTCCTCTGGCTCGGCTCCGGCCTTGCCGTGCTCTCCGTCGTCGCCGCCGGGCTGATGCGCCGTCCCTACGGCGTCACCGTCGGCTGGGTCGTCCAGGTGCTCACCTGGCTCGGCGCCCTCCTGCTTCCCGCGATGATCGGGGTCGGGGTCATCTTCACCGGGCTGTGGCTCCTTCTCATGGCCCAGGGGTACCGGGCCGAGCGCCTCGTCGCCGCCCGCGACGCCGCCGGGTCGGCCCCCGAGGACGGTCCGGCACTCTGGGTAGGCTGGCCGGCGTGACCGAACGCAGCCTCGTCCTCGTCAAGCCCGACGGTTTCGCCCGGGGTCTCACCGGCGAGGTGCTGCGCCGGGTCGAGGCCAAGGGATACCGCCTGCTCGCCCTGCAGGTCCTCACCCCGACCCGCGACCTTCTGGCCCGGCACTACGCCGAGCACGAGGGCAAGCCGTTCTACGAGCCGCTTCTCGACTTCATGGCCTCCGGCCCCGTGGCAGCCGTCGTCATCGAGGGCGACCGGTGCATCGAGGGCTTCCGGGCCCTTGCGCGGGCCACCGACCCCACGTCGGCCGCGGCCGGCACGATCCGCGGCGACCTCGGCCGGGACTGGGGGACCACGGTGCAGCAGAACATCGTGCACGGCTCCGACGGCCCCGAGTCCGCCGCCCGCGAGATCGCCATCTGGTTCCCCTCGCTCTGAGTCCGCCGGCTCCTCGCGCCGGGCGGCACCGCCCTCCCGGTGTTCCGGGTCGCTCCGGCTGCCGATCCCCGTCCGGCGACGGACGGACCGACCGGACCCGGCGGGTATGCCGCCCGACCTCGCTTCCGGCCCGCGGGCGCGGGTCAGCCGTCACGACTGCCGCGACTATGGTTGGCCGCATGGCTGACTTCGATGTTGTCGTTCTCGGTGCCGGTCCCGGTGGCTATGTCTCCGCGATCCGCGCCTCGCAGCTCGGCCTCAAGGCCGCGGTCGTCGAGGCGAAGTACTGGGGCGGGGTGTGTCTCAACGTCGGGTGCATCCCGTCCAAGGCACTCCTGCGCAACGCCGAGCTCGCACATACGCTCGCGCACGAGAAGGACCTCTACGGCATCGAGGGCGACGCGACGATGGCCTTCGGGCCCACCCACGCGCGCTCGCGCAAGGTGTCCGAGAACATCGTCCGGGGCGTGCACTACCTCATGAAGAAGAACTCGATCGAGGAGATCGACGGCTGGGGACGCTCACCTCGCCGACGACGATGGAGGTCGCGTCACCGACGGTGGGTTACGGTCGATCAGCTTCGACAACCTCATCATCGCCACGGGGCTCGGTGACCGGATGGTGCCGGGGGTCCAGGTCAGCCAGAACGTCGTGACCTACGAGGAGCATATTCTTCGACGACACCCTCCCCGGCTCGATCATCATCGCCGGCTCGGGCGGATCGGCGTCAGTTCGCCTACGTCATGAAGAACTTCGGGGTCGATGTCACGATCGTCGAGTTCCTCGACCGGATGGTGCCGACCGAGGACGCCGACATGCTGCGCGAAGGCGCGCAGTGCATCCGCGGCGCGCCGTCGGATCACGCCGTTGCCGCACAGGACGACGGGGTGCCGCGCGTCGCGCAGCACGGCGACGGCGCGCGCGACCGTGTCCGGGCGCACGGCCGGGTACGTGGTGCGCCGCACGGGCAGGGGCTCGCCGTCTGCCGCGAGCGCCGCGACGTCTTCCGGCAGCTCGATGTGCGTGGCACCGGGCTTCTCGAGACGCGCACGGCGGAACGCGGTGCGGACGATTTCCGGCACCGTCTCGGGCAACTCGATGCGGGCGCCCCATTTCGTCACCGGCCGCATCAGCGCCGGCACGTCGAGGAGCTGATGCGACTCCTTGTGGAGCGCGGGGAGCTCGACCTGACCGGTGATCGCCACCACCGGCGCGCCGTCGAGCGTCGCGTCGGCGAGCCCGGTGACGAGGTTCGTCGCGCCGGGGCCCAGCGTGGCGAGGCAGACGCCGGGGGCGCCGGCGAGCCGGCCGTATACGTTCGCCATGAAGGCGGCGCCGCGTTCGTCGCGGGCGAGCACGAAGCGGATCTGCTCGCTCCGCGAGAGCGCATCCATGAAGTCGAGGTTCTCCTCGCCCGGCACCCCGAAGACGTAGCGCACGCCTTCGTTCTCGAGGCACCGGACGAGCAGCTCGCTGACGTTCACGATCACCTGCCTGCATCCTTCGGGCCTGTCGCCGACTCCGGAAGTGGCCAGTTCCCGTGGTCGATCGCGGCTGCGGTGGCGGCGGGCGCGCGGGGGCGGCGGCGCCGGTCGCGGCCGTCAGGCCGGCGCGTAGGTCCAGTCCGTCTTCTTGTGCGCATAGTTTGCGTCGTACGTGAACCCGCGACCCGGCTCGTAGTCGAGCAGCTTCGGCAGGATGAGGTCGTGCCGGAGCGTGCACCGGTGCTCGAGGTGCGCCTCGAAGTCCTCGGGCAGGCGCTCGACGATGCTCGACATCACTACCTGCTCCGACACGGCGAGCCCGCAGCGGTGCCCGCCGGTCACCCACCCCGCGATCTGATGGATCTCCTCGAAGTCGTGCCGGTGCGCGGAGCCGGCGAGGAGCGCGCGCAGCCGCTTGCTGATCTCGCTCGATCCGAGCTTGCACGGCGCGCACTGGTTGCACGACTCGACGTGGAGGAAGTGCGAGAAGAGGTAGGCCGCGCGCACCATGCAGGCGCTCTCGTCGAAGACCACGAACCCGCCGGAGCCCAGCCCGGAGCCGGCCGCGCGCAGCGCGTCGAAGTCGAGCGGCGTGTCGAGCATGTCCGGCGTGATCACGGGCGCGGCGACACCCGGGAACACGGCCTTGATCGGCGGGCCGACCGGGCCGCCGGCGTGCTCCTCGATCAGCGTCCGCAGCGACGTCCCCATCGGGAGCTCGACCACGGTCGGCCGGCGCACGTCCCCGGAGACGGTGAAGATCGTCGTTCCGGGCGTCGCCTCCGTGCCGGTCGCGCGGAACCACTGGACCCCGCGACCGAGGATGTTCGTGACGTGCGCGAGCGTCTCGGCGTTGTTGACGACGGTCGGGTTGTTGTGGCGGTCGTCCGGACCGCCGTACGTCCCGGTGAACAGGCCGTGCATGTACGGCGGGAAGACCCGTGGAAGCGGCAAACCGCCTTCCACCACCTCGAGCAACGCCTTCTCCTCGCCGAACAGGTACTCGTCCGGCCCGCGCACGATCTCGACGCGCTCCATCATCGGCGTCGCGTCCTTCATCTCGGCGTACGCGCGCTCGAGGCCCTCGAGCTCGCGCGTGAACGACTGCTTGGTGGCCATGTACGCCGCCTCGGCGCCCAGCACCTGCGCGGCGATCGCGAGGCCCTCGAGCACGAGGTACGGGTTGTGCCGCAGCAGGAAGCGGTCCTTGAACGTGCCGGGCTCGCCCTCAGCCGCGTTACAGCAGACGAACTTCCGCTCGCAGACGGAGTCGCGGATGCTCCGCCACTTGATCGCGGTCGGGAAGCCGGCACCCCCGCGGCCCCTCAACCCGGCCACGCGGAGCTCCTCGATCACCGCGTCCGGCGGCATGGAGCGGGCGCGGATATATGCGTTCCCGCCTCCGCGATCGAGGTACTCGCTGAGGGAGGTCACGGGAGAACGGTCGTCGATCAGCATCTGGTCGCTCCTTCGGGGGCACGCGGAGGCGCCGCGGTGGCGCGCTCGGACGTCGACGCCCACGCTACGGCGCGAGCCAGGGCCCACACCGCGGTCGAACGTCACGTCACGTCCCCATGAGAACGGGCGGGGGCCGGGACCTTCGCCCCGCGATGCCTCGAGTCGTAGGCGGGCTTCCGGGCGCTCGGTCGACCGCGGCGAACCGTCTGACGGTCGAGCTGGTCGCCGCGGCTATCCTGCTGGTGGGAGCGGGCACATGGAGATACGCCTGAGACGCGTGTACGAGCCACCTGCGCGCGGCGACGGCACGCGCGTCCTCGTCGATCGACTGTGGCCGCGTGGCCTGTCGAAAGAGGCCGCGCGCGTCGATCTCTGGCTGAAGGACATCGCGCCGTCCACCGAGCTGCGCAAGTGGTTCGGACACGACGCGGCGAAGTGGAGCGAGTTCCAGGAGCGCTACCGCGCCGAGCTGAGAGCGCACGACGACGCCGTGCGGCGCATCGCCGAGGAGGCGCAGCGGGGAAGGGTCACGCTCGTGTACGGCGCGAAGGACACCGTCCACAACGACGCCGTCGTGCTGAAGCAGTTCCTCGAGGAGCGGCGCTGAGCGGTACGCTCTCGACCTCTCTGCCAGCAGGCACGCGCACCCTGCGGCGTACGCCCGGCGGCGCGAGCCCGAACCCGCCGGAGCGCTGTGCGCACTCCACGCCCGGACCCGGTGAGGGCGTGACCGAAGTCACAGCACCGCCCACGCCCACGCTGGACGATGGCTGCTCCGGTGCGCGGCCGAGGTTGCCGCGCCGGCCGGCGGATGGAGGCGCCCCGTGAACATGCCCACCCTCGCTCGCCTCGATGACGAGCATCGCGACCTGCTCGCCGGCCTGGAGCAGTTGCGCGCCCTCGGCGACGCGGCCGATCGGTCGCTCGACGTCTGGCTGCCGCTGCTCGACGACGCGATCGACTTTCTGCATGCGCGCCTGCTGACGCACGCGGCGGCCGAGGAGGACCGCCTCTACCCGGGCATCGCCGGGGCTGGTGGCGGCACCACGACGGCACTGTCCCTCGCGCGCGAGCACCGCGTGATTGAGGGGCTAGCCGAGGACCTGGCGGGGTTCCGCCGGGCAATCCGTACGCGCCGGGAGTTGCCGTCGCACATGCGCGACGTGCGCCGCATCGCCTACGGCCTGCATACGCTGGTGGGGTCGCATCTCGCCGCCGAGGCGGAGATTTATCGAGCACTCGGCGGTCGAGAGCCGGCGCCGCCGGCGGCCGGGCCGTCGGCGGCAGTCGGGCCGTAACGAGCGGCTCCTTGCGCTGTGTGGGGCTTGCGCAGCCGCGTCTAGACCGGCGGCAACGAGGGCACGCAGACCCGCACAACGGTCCCCTGCCCGTGACGGGAGTCGATCGCCACCGCACCGCCGAGCCGCGCGACACGCTCCTCGACATCGGCGAGGCCGACCGCGCCGGCGCGCGCACGTTCCACGTCGAACCCCATCCCGTCGTCGCGTGACCTCGATCTCGATGACGTCGCCTCGGCGTGCGAAGGCGACCATCCCGCGCTCGGCGTTCGCATGGGCGTGCACGTTCGCGATGAGCTCGCGCGCGACGAGGTACAGCTCGACCTCGGACCGAGGGTCGATGCGGACGTCCCCGATGTCGAACTCGAGGTTCCACGACGGGCCCGCCCCTCCGACGGCCAGGAGCGCCGCGATGCGGCCCTGCAGGCTGTGCGCCGAGCCGAAGGTCGTCGGCTCGCGCTCGAGGTCCAGCAGCAGCCCGCGCATGTCGCGGATCACGGCGCCGAGGTCGGAGGCGGCCTTCTCGAGCACGTACGTGTCGGAGGGCCCGGCGCCGCCGACCCGCCGGAGCGCGAGGCCGACCGAGAAGAGGACCTGCATGACGTGATCCTGGAGCTCCCGCGACACCGCGTCGCGGATGCCCAGCCCCTCGAGCCGCTGCAGCGCCGCGAAGCGCTCTTGCTGCAGTCGATGGTTGGTGAGCACGAGGGCCAGCTCGTTCGCCACGCGCGTCAGCAGACGCTCGTGCGACGGGCGACGCCGCGCGGGCACGCGGTACGCGAGGCACAGCGCACCTTCCACCGCCCCGCCGGCGCGCATCGGCACGACGTGGAACGTCGTGAAGCCGGCGTCGACGACGGAGCGCCTCACGAAGCGCCCGTCGGTGCGAAGGTCGGTGCGGAGGCTCACGCACTGCTGCACGGCGAGACCGGGAAGGCCCTCGCCGACGGCGAACCGCTCGCGCTCGAGGAACGAATCGTCCATGGCGTGCAGCGCACGCAGACGCACGGCGCCGTCGTCCGCGTCGTGGACCCAGATCTCGCCGGCGTCGGCGCCCGCACCGGCAACGACGAGCCGCAGCGCATCGCGCAGGATGTCGTCGAGGTCGGTGTGGGCCAGCGCGGTCGAGCTGAGCGAGTAGAGCAACTCGAGCTCGCGCGTGCGGCGGGCGGCGGGCCGGGGGGCGCGGGGTGCAGGCACAGGCAACTCCTCGCGTCAGCCTCCCAGCCGCGGTCCGGGGCAGGCAGGGACCTTCGGCCCGATCGCCCCCCGACGAAGGGCAGCGGCAGCGGCAGCGGCAGCGGCAGCGGCAGCGGCAGCGGCAGCGGCAGCGGCAGCGGCAGCGGCAGCGGCAGCGGCAGCGGCAGCGGCAGCGGCAGCGGCAGCGGCAGCGGCAGCGGCAGCGGCAGCGCGGAAGTTAGCGCGACGGCGCTGCCCTCCCTCCGCAGGCACCAGCGTCGAGAGGTCCCATGAGACCACGCGGGCCGGGTGCGCCGAGGAGTGGGCGCCCGCCGTCGGCGGTCGTACGCTCCGGTTGCGAGGAGCAGCCGAGGGTGCGGAGGAAGCCAGTGCCCCACATGCGCCCCCCGGGCAAGAACGCAGCGTCCAACCCGATCCGGGCGGTGCTCGAAGCCGGCGAGCGATGGTTCGGGGACCCGGCGCGCTCCAGCCGCACCGAGGCGCGGCGCCCCGCGATCCTCGACGTCAGCCGCGCGCTCGGAGCCGCGCCCGCGAAGAGCGGGCCGCTCGATGCGCAGCTGCGCGCCCCGGTCTACCTGCGCGGGATCGCGCCGGCGCCGCCGCGCCGGCCGCGGTCCCGGGCGGCGGCACCGTGACCCTCCACACGCCGCTCTGCGATCGGCTCGGCATCCGCGTGCCGATCGTCGGCGCCGGCATGGCCGGGTCGGCGGGCCCGGAGCTCGCCGCCGCCGTGAGCGAGGCCGGCGGCCTCGGGAGCATCGGCGGCGCGACCGGGCGGGGCAGCGTCGACCGGCTCCGTGCGCACCTCGCGCTCTGCCGGTCGCTCACGTCCGCGCCCTTCGCGGTGAACTTCATCGCGCACGCGCTGCCGGACCCGCCGTCCGCGCTCGACGTCTGCGTGGAGGCCGGCGTCCCCGTCGTCACGCTCTCGTTCACCGACCCGTCGCCGTACGTCGCGCGGCTGCACGACGCCGGCGTCACGGTGATGCACCAGGCCCAGACGATGCGCGACGCCGAGCGAGCGCTGGCCGCCGGCGTCGACGTGCTGATCGCGCAGGGCGGCGAGGCGGGCGGCCACACCGGGCAGATCGGAACGCTCGCGTTCGTCCCGCAGGTCGTCGCGATCGCCGGGCAGACGCCCGTGCTCGCCGCGGGCGGCATCGCCACCGGGCGGGGGCTCGCGGCGGCGCTGGCGCTCGGCGCCCAGGGCGCGGTGCTCGGCACCGCGCTGCTCGCGGCCGAGGAGGTGCGGCAACCATGGCCGCTGCACCGCGAGCGGCTCCTGGCCGCGGGCGCCGACGACACCGTCTGGACGGCGGTGCACGACATCGCGATCGACATGGCGTGGCCCGACGGCGTGCAGGGACGCACCGTGCGCACGCCCTTCAACGAGCGCTGGCACGGCCGCGAGGACGCACTCCGGCGCGGGCGCGCAGGCGCGATCGGCGAGCCCGGCCCCGGCGACGACCGCGACCCGACACCCGCGTACGCCGGCCAGATTGTCGGCCTCGTGCACGAGGTCCGGCCGGCGGCGCGCATCGTCGAGGGGATCGTGGCGGAGGCCGAGGCCGTGCTCCGCGCGCTCGGCTCGAGCATCGACGTCGACGTCGATGCGGACACGGGCACGGGTACGGACGCGGACGCGGAGCCGTCTGCGCGGTGATGCCGGAGGCGGGACGACAGGGGACGGCACGGGCCCGACCCGCGCGCTACGCGCCGACGCCCTGGGCGCGGCAGCGCCTCTACCGCCCGTTCGTCCGCGCGGCGCTGGTCGTGGGGCTGACGCTGGGCTTCACGCTCGGCGCCGCCATGCTCGGCGAGCAGGCTGCCGGCAGCGACGCGATCCCGTGGGCGGGGGCGGTGCAGCCTCACGGCGTCGCGCAGGTGTTCGGGTGGGCGGGGCTCTTCGTCTTCGGCATCGCGAGCCACGTCGTGCCGCGGTTTCGCGGCAACGCACGCATCGCGTTCCCGTGGCCGCAGCGGGCCGGCCTGGCGCTGATCCTCATGGCGATCGCGCTGCGCGCCGGCGGACAGTTCGCGGTCGCCGGCGGAGACGCCGCGTGGCTCGGCGCCGGGGCAATCGCGGCGTCCGGGCCGGCACTGCTCGCAGGCGTCGCGGTGCTGGCCGCGGCGCTCGCCGGCCCCCTGCGGCGAGGCACGCCCTCGGCCGTGCCGTTCGAGCGCTGGGCCTGGGCGGGGCTCGCGTGGGCGGTCGTGGCGGCGGCGCTCCATCTCGCACTCACCGCGCGGATGGCGCGCGACGGCAGCGCGGTGGCGTCGCCGTCCCTCGACGCGGCGGTCGTGTCCGCGGGGACATTCGGTTTCCTCGGCGACTTCCTCTTCGGCGTCTCGCTGCGAGCGTCGGCGGGCTTCCTGCGACTGCAGGCGCGGCGGGCGCGGGTGGAGCGCGTCGCGTTCGTGGCGGTGAACGCGGGCGTCGCGTGGACAACCGTAGCCGCGGCGGCGGCCGCCCCGGCGGGCGTCGCGGCCGGGGGGACGCTGCTGTGGGCCGCCGGCGCCGTCGCGTTCGCCGTCGCGCTGCGCGTGTTCGATCCGGCGCGACCGCCGGCGACGCGTGGTGGGGCGCCCCCCGAAGCGCCGCCGGGCGCGGACGCTGCCCCGGCCACGTACGCGCGTTTCGCCTGGTTCCTCCGCGCGGCGTACGGGTGGCTGGTCGTCGCGGCGGTGCTGCTGGTCGTCGCCGCCGTCGAAGACCTCGCCGGCGCGGCCCGGCCGCTGCGGGCGTTGCCCGGACTGCACACGTTCGCGATGGGCTTCGTGACGATGACGATCTTTGGCTTCGCCGCGCGCGTGCTGCCGCTGTTCGAAGGGCGGCCGCTCCCGATGCCGCGCGCGATGGACGCCGCGTTCGCGCTGCTCAACGCATCGGTCGTGCTCCGCCTCGCCGGGGGCGTGATCGCCGCCGGCGCGACCGCAACGCTCGCGCTCTCGGGCGTCCTCGGGCTCGCGGCGCTCGCGTGCTTCGCCGTCGTCGCGTGGCCGCTCTGCGGCGGGGAGGCGGGCGGGGCGCGCGCCGTCGAGGCGCCCGTCGGCTGACGTACCGACGGGAGGCCGGCCGGCGCGCGTCGCGCCGGTCAGGGGGAGTGCGCGCCCTCCTCGCGAGCCTGCCACGCGCGCATGCGGCGGAACAGGTCGCGCTGGCGCCCGGGAGTCAGCCGCCGGTCCGCGACGTCGAGGAACTGCTCTTCCTCGTTGTCGAAGTGGATCGTGAGCGACCGCTCGAAATGGCGGAGCGCGAGCTCGCGCTCCCCGCTACCTGCCAGCGCCTCCGCGAGCTGGCTCGCACGGATGGTGATCCCGTCGTGCTCGCCCTTCGCCTCCTCCGCGGTCGCCGCCGCGTCGTCGCCGAGCAGCGCCTCGATGCCCGGCAGGTAGACCTCCTCCTCGATCCGGGCATGCCGCGACACCCGCTCGCGCAGCGCGGCGAGCGCCTCCCGCGCGCGAACATCCGCGCCCGCCGCGTCCGACTGGACGAGGTCGCGGAGAGACCGCAGGTCGGCGCGCAGGCGTCGATGTTCCGCACGCAGCAGCGCGGTCGGGTCCTCGGCCGCAAGAGCGGCGCTCATGTCCGCGTCGTCGCCGGGCGCGCCCGCAGCTCGCCGGTCGTCGGGTGGCATCGCGTGCCCCCCGTCCGTCACGACCCGGTCCACGTCTTCGCGTCGCGGTAGCGCACGAGCAGGCGCTCGGTCATCACCGGGCCGAGCGCGAAGCCGCCCGCGGCGACGACCTCGAGCCACTCGACGATGAGGTCGGGTTCGAGGGTCTTGAGCAGGAATCCCGAGGCGCCGACGGCGAACGCCTCCATCACAGCCTCGTCGTCCTGCTCCGGTGAGAACAGGACGCACCGCGCACCCGGCACCGCGGACTGGACGGCGCGGATGGCGTCAACGCCGCTGCCGTCCGGGAGCCGGAGCGCCACGATGACGAGTTCGGGCTGGACCTCGACGGCGCGCATGGCGGCCCGGCTCACGGAGTCCGCTTCGCCGACGACGGAGAAGCGCCCGCCACCCTCGAGCACGGCCCGCAGGCCGATGCGCGCCACCGGCTGGTCGTCGACGAGCAACACGCTCGTAGGGCGCGTCATGGATGCCCCTTCGTCGCGGAGATTCGGAATCCCCAGTCTAGCGACCCCTCCGACGCCAGGACGCGGGGCGTCCCCACGCTTCCCCGAGACCGAAGGTCCCGAACTCTCGAGACCGACGAGCCGCGAGCCGGGACGTTCGCCGGGCGATGAACCGGCATCCGCGCCATACGGTCGGATCGACCGGCGACGAGCGAACGCCGTCGGGAGCGGCCGACGAGGAGGAGACATCATGACAGCACACGAGTCGACATACGCGCGAACCCACACGCTCGCAGCCCGACAGCTGGAGTTCGAGCTGGACGCGGAGGTCGCCGACCTCCTCGAGCAGGCGCGCGGGGCACTGGGCGGGCGCATCGCGAAGACGCTCGTGAAGGAGGGCCCGCTGCGCGTGACGGTGGTCGGTCTGCGCGAGGGGACCGTGGTCCAGGAGCACCATGTGGACGCCCCCGCGTCGGTCCAGGTGCTCGCGGGACGCATGGCGCTCACGAGCGATGCGGGATCCGTCAGCCTCGGCCGGGGCGGCATGGTCGTGCTCGACACCGGCGTGGCGCACGCGCTGACCGCGCAGGAAGACTGCGCGTTCCTGGTCACGGTCGCCGGCGACCCTCATGCCGGGGCGGCGTCCGGCTGACCGATCCGGCGCGCGTCGCTGCGTCGGCAAGGGCGCACGCGAACACGAGAACACATGACCGGTGGGAGCGACCCGGGCGAACCACGCCGGCGCTTCCACCGCTGAGGAGGAAGTGATGTCCGCCACACGCGACGCTCAGATCCGGGAAGCGGTCGACGCTCCGATCGGAGCCGGCACCGCGGCTCCAGCCGCGCAGGCGGCCGGGTCGTCGCTGGATGGGACGCGGGTGCTGGTCGGCGACGGGCGTGGCAGCCTGATCGCCGTCGGCCGCCTCCTCTGTCCGACCGTGCCCGGTGCGCCCCCGACGATCGACTTCGCGCCCGAGCACTCGCTGCTGCCACAGCCCGGCCGTTACGTGCTCACGCTCGCCGACCGCAGCGTTCCAGCGACGCTGCGGCTCGGCCGCGGCCCCGCCATCGGTCTGGCGGTCGATCCGGACGCCGGCGCGGACATGGGATGCCCCGTCTGAAGGGCTCGCCCGGGCACCGCGACGACGGTTTGTGCGCCGCCGTGCTCATGGTTCGGTGCGCGCAGGCCTGGGGGAGAGTCGTCGACCCAAGGAGCGGCATCGACGCTCGCCCGGTCGGGTGCTGAGCGAAGAGTTGTGCATGTCCGTGGTGGACAAACGAAACGGAGCGCCCGTTGGCGCCCCGTTTGTAGTGGGCTGGTGGAGACGGGGGAGGCCCCATCTCTGGTAACTCCAAGCCGACGGCTCGTGCTTCCGCACCGAGTCGACCACGATTGGGATGCGCGAGGTATCGCGTGGCCAAGTGACTCCCACGCCGCATAGAGTCGCCGACGCTGTACCTGCTCGTGCCGCCCCGTCCCGTCTGGTCCCGTCTCGTCCCTATCCGGCCCGGCTCGTGGGCGGGGCGTTCCAGGCACGTGAACATCGGCATGACGACGCGCTCGTGCGAAACGGTCGGTGCCCCATTCCGACTGACGATCCGGTTCTGAGCTTGCGATTGAACCTCGTGGCGGCGCTCAGGCGGCTTTCTTGACTGCCGGATAGCGGGTTCGAGGCGGTCTGCGGGTGCCTTTGGGGCGTCCGGGGCCGGCCCGGCTGGGTTTCGGTGCACTGGCCGGCGTGCCGAGGAGAGCGGCCAGTCGACGGAAACCCCGGCGCACCCTGGCGGGGGTGAGCTTGGTGGGGTCGCGGGGGCGCTCCCATGGCAGCCGGAGGTCGGCGATGAGGCCGCGAGCGAGCCGCAACTGCGTATAGACGGCGGCGATCAGCCAGCTCCAGCGGTCGGCCTGTTGCGGATGGCAGAGCGCGGGGGTGGTCCAGCCCGGCGTGGACTTGATGAAGCGGAACGTGTGCTCGATGTCGAAGCGGCGCAGGTAGGCGCGCCAGCAGGTGTCGAGATCGGGTGCGCCCGCACCGGACCACCACAGCCAGAGGGTCTTCTTGGCGCGGGCGGTCGGCTTCGGCAGATGGTCGACCTCGACCCGCAGCACCGTGCCGCGCACGATCGGCGGGAGGCCCTCGCCGGCCCAGCGGCCGCGGCGGTGGAGCTTGGGGTGCAGGCCGTGCCAGGCCGTCACCCGGACCGTGCCGTAGCGCGGGTGGTCGACGGTGAGACGGGCATCCGCCGTGGGCAGGGCGTCCGGAGCGGCGAGCGCGCAGCGCGGTCCGTGACGGCGCGGACGACCGACGGCCCCGGCGGAGGGGGCGGGATCGGGGTAGAACACGCGGTCCGAGCGGATGCGGACCAGCACCGCGGCGTGGCAGTCGGCGAGCCCGACACTGAGCGCGATCGGATCGCAGCCGGCGTCGAAGACGAACAGCGGAGCGGGGCCGTCGGCGGGCAGCAGCGCGACCAGGCGCTGCACCTGCTGCGCGGTCATGGTGGTCGCGTCGAGTGGCGCGACGCGGAGTAGTAGAAGCCGCGTTCCGGGCTGCACTCCGCGTCGCAGCGCGCCCAGGTCGAGGCGTCGACGGCGAACACCAGCGGCCAGCGCGCGGGCCGGTGCGCGACGAGCACAGCCGGCGCGGCGCGTCCCCGTCGATCTGTCCGCGGGCGAGGGCCTTGTAGAGGCTGCCGTGTGAGCGGCGGAACTCGGGCTCGAGGCTGAGCGCCGGTACCGAGCTCACCGAACCCGGCGCGCCCAGCAGTGCGTCGCCCAGCTCGAACAGCGCGTCGTCCCAGCGCGCCAGGCACCCGTGCAGCCCACGGCGGAACCGGACCAGCGTCTGCGCATCCGGGCTGCCAGCCGGTGCTTCGTCCATGGGGGTCTCCCGACCCCTGCCGCTGCGTCTCCCCGCGCGCTGTGACGATCAGTCTACATACTGATTGCGCCTGGCGGTACCATGCGCGCGCGGGAGAGGAAGCGCGATGGCGGAGCGACGCGCCGCGCGGCTGGCCGCGTACGAGCGGCGGTACGCGCAGCTCGCCGCGCAGCTCGCGACCATCGGGTTCATCTCGTCGGGCAGCGTCGTTCGTCGCTACACCCACTGCAGCACCCCCGGCTGCCACTGCCGCACCGACCCCTCACGCCTCCACGGGCCGTACTACCAGTGGTCGACCAAGCTCCACGGCAAGACCGCCTCGCGCCGCCTCACCGCGCAGCAGGCACAGCTCTATCAAGAGTGGATCGCCAACGATCGTGAGATGCGTCGCTTGATCCAGCAGATGCGCGAGATCGCCGCCAAAGCGCTCGAACTGAGCTTGCAGGAGCTCGCCCGAACCAGCCCGAAGGTTTAATTGCAAGCTCAGACGAGGGTCACCGCAGGGTCATGACGGTCATGCGAGGGTCATGTCTGCGTCATGACGGTCCAGGAATCCCGCCGCAGTGGAGGATTCGCCAGGTTTCAATTCATGGGCGACACCGGCGGCGCGGAGTGGACGACCTGGACGGACCTGCGTTCGGTCGAGACTCCGAAGTTCGGGACGCTGTCTGGGCTGCACGAACGACCAAGTAACTACTCGCTACGCGCGCTGCTTCGACGGGTCTGACGGCGCTCAAGGGGATGCGCATGTCGCCGTCGCCACTCCAGCGCCTCGACCGTGCGCCATGCCCGCACACCGTTGATCGAGAGTCCTGGATACGCCGGCACCCCAGCATCTTCGCCGCCACGGGGGTCAGACGCGCGTTGCCCCCCTACCGCTCGGGCGTCGGCGTCTCTTTCGGAGTCCCGCACGGACTCGGCGTCGTCCGCGTGTAGACCGTCGGACCGACGGCAGCCCACGTCCCGTCCGGCGACCATACGCCGGGCGTGGGCAGCACCGTCGAATAGTCGAGCGACGTCGGATTTATCCGGGCGCGCGCGACGTCGGCGCCGCCGTCGACGCCGAACCCGTTTCCGTTGATCGTGACGGGCGGCAGGTTCGTGCGCAGTGCGTCCAGTCGTTCGCTGTCGAAGTGGTAGACGAAGATACGGCCGTCGTCGTGGCAGAGCCGGTCGCCGATCGCGATCTCGTCGGACGCAAGGCCGAGCGGGTAGTCGTAGCCGTCGAAGTCGGCCCACGCGACGGGGGTGGCGCGCGCGCTCGGCACATCGACTCGGAAGAGGCCGTACACGCTGCCGCTCTCGCGAACGAGTGCCAGCACTGCGCGCCCTCCCGGGACCGCGAAGAGCATCGCTGCCTGCGCGGTCAGGGCGGGTGAACCATCGTCAGGCACGATCAGGTAACCGGCGTTGCCGCCGGTCGGCGGCGTCGCGGCCGGGTGCAAGGGCTCGATGATGTAGCCCGGGTAGTGCATGGAGGGCGGGAACGTCGCGAATGTCGGCGTCGCGGTCGCGCCGGTCGCGAGGTCGATGCGCACGAACCCGTGCGCGCTCGCGACAAAGAGTTGGCCCGGCTCACCGAACCCGACGTTCGTCGCACGGCCGTAGTCGCGCTGCTGCCGCGTCGCGAGGTCGATTACGCGCGCCGTGCCCCACGCGGGGGACTGACCCATCGGAACGGTGCTCGACGGCCCCACGAGCCACGCGAACCGGCCCGCTCCGCCGGCGAACGACCCCACGGTGATCCGCCCGGGCCCCAGGTCGATCCGCTCGCCGGTCTTGAGGTTGTAGAGGATGACCGACGTGCCGTCCCATGCCGGGAGTTGCGATGGCGGCGGGGGCCCGAGCGCGCGGGTTTGGTCAACGTGCGTCGGGCCGGGCGTCGCGTCGAGTCCGGTAACAGGGCGGGTCGGTCCGTGATAGGGCGTCGCATCCGGCGGCAGCGCGTACGGCGTCGCGCTCCCTGAGCCGCCGCCGAGCGGCGAGCCGCTGCATGCGGCGAGGATCAGCGCGACCGCGAGCACGCCAGCAATCCTGCCGGTCACGGCCAGCGGGCAAGGCCCGTGATTCGCACGCCGGTCGTCCATCTGCGTCCGTCCGCCCCTGGTGCAGCCGAGCACGCCACTCGTCGCCCGTGCCCTACGCAGTGGACGGCCCCGCGCCATGAAGATCAACCGCCTCGGGTGCCAACGATGGGATCACCTGGCGAGGAGACCTGATTCATGTCCACCAATCTCGGTAGGTCTAGATCTCGCTCGGGTTTCGCAGCCTCGGAACCGTCGCGGAACTGCACGGAGACGAGCCCTCCCCCCCACCAACCCCGGACCCCCCTTTCTCGGCCGCAATGGAGTTTTGCGGGACGGCCGTCTCCGACGCCTCATCACGCGCGTCCGCAGCTCGCTGGAGGTACCCTGCTTGGTGCCGCCCGCCTCGCTCCAGAACCGCGTCTTGCTCCGCGTGACCCACGTCGCCGCAGTCGACGGCATCGCACGCGTCCCGAGGTGGTGGCAACGGGTCGCTCGTCGGTGAGCTGAACCCGACATCAGCGCGCGAGCCCGGGTTGACCCGCAAGGTCAGAGCCCGTCGCTTTGGAAGCCAGCGTGGCGCTCAAAGCGAATGAGGCCGCTGTTGCAACGGCGACTGCCACACCTACTGCCGCGCTTTCGGTACCCGAGAGCAACGCTGCGAGCGAGAACCTTCCTCCATCGAGAGCAAAGACGGCGACAGACAAGCACAGCAAGACAGCGTCGCGGGCCACGGTGGCAGACCCGATCCGCTCGCGATATAACAGCCCGAAGCAGCTGCAATCCAGAGCGACTCCTCTCGACATCGCGGTAAGCGAAGCGAAGACGAAGGCGGCGAGCAAGGCGACCGTGACAGCGCACGCCACTTGGATCTCAAATCCGGAAAACAGCAGCGCGCTCGCGATCAACTCGACCCAAGGGAGCGATATGGAGAATGGACGGACCACTCGACGAGGAAGAATCCCGTACTTTTCCACTGTCGCGACAAAGTTTTCGCCTTCTGCGGCTTTCGTCCAACCCGCCATCAAGAAGATGGAAGCAAGTGACAGACGCGCGATGGTCACTAACGCATCGCCTAGTCCTTGATCAAGCATCATGGCCAGTGCACCACCACCTAAGACACGGACTCTGCGACCTTGATGACTTCATCGAGCGACAGCGCTGTAGCCTCGATGGCGTAGTACCTGGAGCTCGGAGTTCTGCCGCCTTCGGGCGGCGGCACCGTACCCGCGAGCCAGCCCACGCAAGTCATGGCATTCTTCTTCCAGTCGGGAATGACGCGTCGGCCCGCACCATCGTGTACCGGAGGAGTCATTGGCTGTGCCGTGAGCCACACCGCATCGCGCTGCCCGATGCGTAGCGTGCCAGAGCTGTCGGCCGGCGCGAGTCCTTCCATAACGGTGCCAATCAGACGCGCGAAGAATCCTTGTGTGATCAGAATCTGGTCTCCCGCAGCGTTGACGTGGATCGAATCGACGAAGTCGGCATGCACTTTTTTCTGACGCGCGGCGTCGCTGATATGGGGTGGCCACAGTTGCCTGATGGAGCGCAGTTCGTATCCAGCCGGGACGAAGCTAGGCATGGCGACCGGGAAGGACGCAAGCGCCCGCGCGTCTTCGATGCTGCTTACAGTGATGGCTGCGTATTGAGGCATCTCTGAGATCCTGTTCGCGTGTACGTGTTGTTTGAGGGATCGTCAGCAATACTGGGTCGCGGAAATCTGTCTGCCGTCGCATGGGTAACAAGCACCCCAGCAGCAGCACGCCACGAATGAGTAGACGGGATGGCAACAGGTACCCGGCCAGCACGACTCACAGTAGGTCCATGCGCAGACGATACCGCCAGTTTCTTGCTGGCTGCCAGAGCAGCAGCCCAGCGGGTCATGGTCGCATGTGTCTCCGCTGCTGCATCCGCAGAACGTTGCATCGCCGTAGTACAACGTCCCGGGACCACAAGAGGTACAGCTTGACGCCTCCGCACGGTCGATGACGCGGAACTGGGTAGGCAACGCGAGTGCCGCAACCCCTGCTATCCCGGCTGCCAAGGACTTTCCAAGGAGGCGTCGCCGAGAGAGCGACTGTCCATCGACGTCGGTGCGCGTCTGAGTGTCCATCTTGTTCTCGTCTCCCAAGCTATCATGGCCAGTAGCGCAGTTAGTCGCGTCCGGAAGCCGCATCATGGATGCTCAACACCCGCACGACGCATGAGGATGACGACGCTACAGGCATGAATCGCCCTCCGCGCCATCGCGGAAGCAAACCGCGAACTCTGCATCCACTCGCGGGATTTAGCTATAAGAGTCTCCGGTTAGACGTAGCGGCGAGACGCCTGGTCATTCTCTGGCGTCATCCTCGTCCCTTCCCTCTTCCCGTCTTCCCTCGATTGAGGGCAGTGTGGGCGGTTCGGGCCAAAGACTGCACGGAAGGCGATCGCAAGGCAAGGCCCGTCTGGCCACAAGCAGCGTCGACATCCCGCTACAAGACGGCAGAAGCAGCCAATGCCATCGGATCGATCAGACCACGCCGAATCGCAATCGCGATGGCATGCGCCCTGTGGCGCGCCTCGAGCTTCTCCTCGATGCGACTGATGTGCGTCCGGACCGTGGTCTCCTTGACGGACAGTTGCCGCGCGATATCACTGTCGAAGAGCCCGTCTGCGAGCAATCGCAGGATGACTTCTTCTTGTACCGACAGCGCTCTCGACGACGGAGGCGCTGCTTCAAAGCGGAGTCTCCAGGGTTCGGATTCGAACCAGTCGCGAAAGGATCCGTCGACGATGATGAGATCGGAAGAACCGATGAGCTCCACGCAGGACGGGAGCAGGGTCTCGTGTACCGGCCCCTTGAGGAAGTACGCGCGGAGACGGACCTCGAGGGCGGTCTCGAGGAACTCCGGAGAGAAGTCGCTTGTATAAGCGACCAACTGGGCGGCTGGCGCACGCTCGTGCGCGCATTCGAGCACTTGCGGAACGAACCGGTTGCGGACCGCGGGATCAATAACGACCACAGAGGGCACGTCGGTAGGAGGTATCGCCATCGGATCCGCGACCTCACAGACCAACTCGAAGTGTGACGCATCTGAGAAGATGTCGTGAAGTTGCGATCTTGAATATGGATCGGAGTCACAGAGAATTACGGGGACAGGCACGGTAGTCATCCGTTGACTCGCGGAAGTCGGTCACTTGACTCGAGCATCGATTCGGCCTACCGGCTGCCGGCAGTCTAACGTATGCCGTCAAGTACGTGACTCGTGCCTGTGACTCGTGCCCCGAGTCTTGAGAAAGGCAAGGGATTCTTGATTCGAAGCCAACGTTGCCGAGCAGCGAGACGAACCACAGCTCGCGCTCGTCCGCGGCATATGCGTCGACGGCCGCCGCGAATCCCGCGCAGCGGATGTGCGAGGTCGCCATGCTCATTCGGCCATGAGGCTGGCGATGTCGTCGAGGTCGTCGCCGAGCAGTTCGTGGGAGCAGCGCCGACTTCGCGGCGGTCGCGCCGTCGATCGGGCGGTTGTGGGGCGAGCCGAGAAGCGCGCAGCCCTCGGTGCGAAAGCGGCGGCGCGCCACGTCGAAGCCGGCGTCGGGAACATCGTGCAGCGCGTCGAGCGCCCACGGTTCACCGCAGATCGGGCAGTAGAGGTCCATCGGTCTCTCCTTCGGATGTGCACGGGAATGCGCAGAGCCGCCCTGACTGGGCGGCTCTGGCGTGATCGCGGCAGCGGTCAGACGGCGCTACCGGTCGCGAAGGTCGTCCCACGTGCGTGACCGGATCGCCTCGAGCGCCTCGGAGCTCCAGCCGAGCACGTCGCGGAGGAACACCGCCGGGAGCATCACGCGCACCTGGCGGCTGAAGCGTCCGGCGACGGCGTCCGCGTCGGTGAAGTCGCGGTCGTTCGTCACGAAGATGTCGATGCCCGCGGTGAGCAGGGCGAGCGCGATCGGCACGTCGGGGTCGTGCCGCACGAGATCCCGCGCCGCGAGCACCTCGGCCCGCGGTGGTATGGGCAACCGCTCGTGCGGCGTGTGGTCGAGCAGATAGGAGAGTGCCGCCTGTTGCTGCGCGGTGAGGTGCCGGCGTGCCTCCTCGACCACCTGCTCCGGGAGCACGAGGTCGAAATGGCGTCCGAGCGCCGCCCGCAGCACTTCGTGCGGCCAGCGGGGCCAGACGGTACCGGCGATCAGGACGTTGGCGTCGAGCGCGACCCGCAGCCTAGGCAGCGCCATAGCGCTCGCGGTGCAGCGCCTCGCGCGTCACGCGGACGGCCTCGGTGATCTCCTCCTCGGAGGGCGCCGCCGGCGCGTGCTCGCTGGCCGCGGCGGCGAGGCGGCTGAACGCCGCCTGCCGCTCCGCGACGAGCGCGCGCTCGAGGACTGCGAGGTCCTCGGCGCGGATCAGGGCGACGAACGGGCGTCCCTGCTTGTCGATGATCACCGGATCGCCCGTGTACTTCACGCGGTCCGTGAGTTCCGCGAAACGGCTCCGGGCATCTCGGGCCGACACGTGTTCACTCATCAGGGCCTCCCTGCGTACTCAGCGTACGCTAGGTACAATCTGCTAGCACACCGGTATCTCGCGGTCACACTTGCGGGCGCCGGCGCGGTGCTGCCCCACTGTCGCCCACGGAGTCGCGGTTGCCGGACAGCGACGAACCAGAGCTCGCGATTCGGCCGCGTGCGCATCGACCGCCGCGCCGAATGCCGGCCCTGCGACTTGCACGATCTTCCTTCTTGCGACAGATCGCGCTGCCGGGACTCGAGCGGACGTCCGTTCCGCTTCGAGTCCCGTCAGGTGCGTCTACGGACGGTCTTGGCGGGTCGACGCGCCGCCGCCTGCCGCGTGCGCGATCGACGCGGGCCCGCCGCGAGCGGGAGCGTTCCCCGCTAGTGGGGCGCCGTTGGCGCGCAGGTAGGCGAGCCGCCTGCGACACGCATGCCAGCTGCGCTGCATGTGCTCCGCGACCTGTCGCGGGGGCAGGTCGGCGATGCGCAGGAGCCGGTCGTCCTCCGCGTCGGTCCACGGTGCACCTCGACGTTGGCTGCGGTCACCGTTTCGAGCAGTCATCGATACTCTCCTTTCATCTGGTCGGGGTCGAAGGACGCGCGGTCAGCGCTGCGCTGCCGAGGTAGCCGCGCTCGCGGAGGCTCACGAAGGAGCCGCCTCCAATCACGACGTGGTCGAGCAGGCTGATCCCGAGCAGCTCGGCGGCCCGCGCCACCTCCTGCGTGAAGGCACGGTCGTCGGCGCTGGGCTCGGCATCGCCGGACGGGTGCTGGTGCACCAGCGCGATCGCGGGGACATTCCGCCGAATCGCGTCGCGAAACACCTCGGCGATGCGACCGGGTGCCCCGTTGACGGTGCCCTGGTAGAGCATGACGACGTCGACGACGTCGTGACGCGTGTTGAGGAGGAGCACGCGCAACTGCTCCTGCTCGAGGGGTTCCATTTCCGGAGCCAGCAGCGCGTAGATGTCGCGCGGGCCGCGCAGCCGTCTTCGCTCGTCGGGCGACGGCTGCCAGCCGTAGTGCGATCGCAGCTCGCCGAGCAGGCGCAGCTGATGCGGATAAGGTGCTGGAGGCGCTCCGCGTCACCCTCGGTCAGGTGGCTAGCCGCATCGACCGCCGCCCTCGGCTGTGGCTCGTCGTCGAGCTCGCGGCAGCGCGGGCAGAAGCGCGGGTCGCCGCGCGGGACGTTCGGTTGTCGCCCGTAGGCGACGACGTGCCCGCAGCGCGTGTACGCGAGGTGCCCCGGCAGGCCGTACCCGCCCGGCAGGATCACGTGACGGAAGCGTGCCATCGTCCGTCGTCCGCGATCACGCGGCCGCGGCAGTCGGCCCGCCGTGTGGCGGCGGGGCGAGCTGGAAGCGGTTGCGCCCGTCGTAGAGCGCGCGGCCCGACGCGACGAGCGCGGCCAGCGCATCCGAGATCTCCTCGGCCGTGAGCTGGTGCGCGGGCCCGCCGAGCCGACACGGGCAGACGTAGCCGTGCAGCTCGTCGAGCTCGGGGTGGCACTGCTGCCCGGCGACGATTGTGAGCGCCGCGGCGCGCACGAACGACCGCAGCTCGGCGTCGGGCTCGAAGTGGTCGAGGGCGACGCGCAGCCGGCTTACCGACTGCGGCGTGGGTGCCTCGACGAGCTCCCGCGCGTGGTGCCGCAGCTCCTGCAGGAGCGCGTAGGGATCAGTGAGGGTCGGGCAGACCTCGCACCGACCGCGGTCGTCGGTCATCGCGGCGAGCGCTCGAAGAGCGCCGCGAAGCCGCAGCACTCGCGGTGCCGGTAGGCCCAGGCGAAGAACTCGCCGAGGCTGCGCGCGCCCGTCTTCACATACACGTTCTCCTGGTGCCAGTAGACGGTGCGCGTGCTGATCGCCAGCGCAAGTGCGATCTGCTGCGGGCTGTCGCCGTGGAGCAGGCGCTTCGCGATGCGGCGCTCCTGCGCCGTGAGGTCGTCGACCTCGACGTGCTTGCTCCCCCGCGGCGGGCAGGCGCCGCACTCGGCACCGGTGATGTCGCGCTCGATGACGCGCGTTTCGGTCTGCGTGATCTGGTCGGTCATTGCTGGGTCCTTTCGTGGATCGGGCATGACGAGGCCGCCCCGCGATCGCTCGCGGGGCTTCGTGCCGGCGCTCGATGTGTCAGCTCTCGTCCTGGATGGCTGGTGGCTGGTCCCCGGACGGCTGCCCGAGGATGTGATCGGCGGCGCGCTGTGCCTGCGCGGCCGCGACGACGGCGAGGCGCCGGTCGTCGCGGAGCGCGCGTAGCCAGCTCGCGATGTAGGCGGCGGACTGCTCGAGGCGGGACGCGTCGACGCCCGCCTCATGGCAGAGGAAGGCGGCGGCGAACTCGGCGACGAGCTCCTCGCGCGAATAGCTCGGGGAGCCGAAGGGTGCGAGGTCGCGCTCGAACCCCTCGCGGTGCAGGCGCGAACGATGCCCCGTGCTATGCCCGAGCTCGTGAGGCGAGCGTGGCGAACTCGCTGTCGGCGTCGCGGAAGGCGCCGCGCGGCGGCAGGTGCACCTCGTCGGTGACGGGGGCGTAGTAGGCGCAGTCGGCGTCGTGCAGGATGCGCGGTCCGTCCGCGTAGCCGGCGACGATCGCCTCGGCGCGCTCGATCGGGTCGAACGGCTCGCCGTCCATCGGCGGCAGCGCGAAGCCGTCGCACTGGGCAGCAGCGTTGAAGACGGTGAAGAGGCGGAGCAGCGGGTACCGCCGCACGCCGTCGGCCGCGTCCGGGTCGTCGCGTTCGAGCCAGCGCCAGAGCACGACCTGCGTCCCGCGCTCGCCGCGGCGCACATGCCCGCCGCGGCCCTCGGCCTGCCGGTATGTCAGCCAGCGCGGGTCGTCGAAGCCGCGCTCGAGCGCGGTGAGCCCGAGGATCAGCAGGTTGATGCCCCGGTAGGCGTGACCGGAGAACGCGTTGCGGTGCCCGCGTGCGCGCCAGGGCTGGCGCCACGGGACGGTGCCGCGGTCGAGCGCGGCGATGATGCGGTCGGTGACCGCCGCGTAGGCGTCACGGCGCGCATTCGCGCGCGGACGCCGGCCGGGAGGCACGCGGCTTCCGCGCGTGACCGTCTTCGCCTCAGGCGTCACGGCGTCCGCAGGATCTCGGAGAGGGCCTCGCCGGTCTCCTCGCCCCACTGGTCGCCTGGCGCGAGGAGGGAGCCGGCGGAGTCGTAGTCGCGCGGGCAGACCGGGCAGGCGTTCGTGAAGTGGCCGAGCACGACGTCGGCCCCGCAGTCGCAGCGGAGCACGGCGGGCTCGGTCCAGCGGTGCTCGTCGCGGCGCACGCCGAGGTCGACGACGTCCAGCTCGCCCGCGAGGCAGCGGTCGAGGTTCGAGCGAGCAGGCGCGGGCAGCGCGTCGCGGTCGACGTTGCCCGCCGCGTCGCAGGGGAAGCCGAAGCCCGCGTACTCGCTGTCGCGGTAGCGGAACTCCCGCGTGTAGCTGATCTCAGTGCGGCGCCGGGCGCGCCGAACGAACTCTGGCATGTCGGTACTCCTTTTCGATGTGGGCGGTGGGTCGTCATGCGGCGCCGGGCCGGTCGCCCTCGTCGGGCGGCGTGAGCCGCTCGAAGAGGACGAGCCGGACGGCGCGCGTGGGCGGCTCCTCGACGGGCACCGCCTGGACGGCGCAGGCGCGGAAGCCGGGCAGGGGCGAGCGGGCGAGCGGGATCCACGCCACCCGGTAGCGAGCGGAGCGCGTGGTGATGACCCGCCTCCGCGTGTGCTCGGTGTCGAACATTCAGGCCGCGTGGTGGCCGTTGCGGCGCTCGAGGCCGCGGGAGAGCGCGGCCACGGCGTGTGCGAGCGGCCGCCCGTCGAGTTCCTCGAGCGGGCAGCCGTAGTGCTGCGAGATCCACTCGCGCGTGCGCGCCTCGTCGGAGCCGGCGCGCGCCGCGATGTCGAGCACGCGGCGGCGCAGCTCGTCGGGCGGGTCGTCTGCCGCCGGCGTGCCTTCGGCGCCCCGTGCCAGGTCCCCACCGAACTGGGGACCAAAGTGGCGGAACGCCCGCTTGAGGGCATCGGTGACGGCCGCCTTGTAGGCCGTCGCGTGCGCCTCCGGCGTCGGCTCGGCGACGATGCCGACGCCGACGTCTGCGTGCGGCAACGCGCCGTCGACCGTGACGCGGACCGTCGCCGTGTAGAGGCCCGCGGCCTCGGCGCGCGGACGGCCGGCCGCGGGGACGGCGCGGTAGGCGACCTCGCCCACGAGCTCCACGCCCCAGCGGTCGTGGCCGAAGATCGCGTTGGCCTGCTCGATGACGCGCCAGCCCTCCAGGTAGCGGAGGACCTCGCCGTCGTCGGTGGTGCGCTCGGAGACGAGCTCCGGCGCGAGCGGCTGCCGCAGCGCCTCGAGGGCGGCGCGGCTCAGGCGGCGCGGGCGCTGCCCGCGGATCTCGACCACGATCCCTGCCTCCGTGCGCGTGCGCGGTAGAGCGAGCGGAGAAACGCCGCGCGGCCATCGCGCCGCGTTCCGAGCTCGCTCAGGTCGTGCGCCCCGGGTGGGAGCGTCACGACCACCGCCCGCTCGCCCAGCTCGCCCGCGATGCGCGCGGCCGCCTGGCGGCCGGCCTCGTCGGCGTCGAGCGCGACGTAGACGCGCCGGAAGGAGCGGAGCGCCGCGAGCGCGTCGAGCGAGACGTGCGTCCCGAGGAGCGCCAGGCTGTGGAGGCCCCAGCCGCTGGCCGTGAGCCAGTCGAACGGTCCCTCGGTGACGACGACCGCGCGGCGCCACGCCGCGCGTGCGCGCCAGGCCGAGCAGCGGCACCGGCGCGCGCAGGTTGAGGTAGCGCGGCTCGCCCGCGCCGAGCGCGCGAGCGGTCAGCCAGCGCGCCCGTCCGCGGCGGTCGAGGTTCGGCACCACGAGCCGTCCGGCCAGGGCGTCGCGGTCGCGGGAGAGCAGCCCGAGCTGCCGCGCCACGTCCTGGCTCAGGCCGCGGTCGTGGAGATGGCGTGCGAGCCCGCCCCGTGCGTAGCCGAGCCGGTGCCGGCGCGCGGTCGCCACGTCGATTCCGCGAGCGCGGAGGTACGACCACGCGGCACGGTCGGCCGGCGCCAGCTCGTAGTACGCCGTCGCGGCTTCGACGACCGCGAGCGCGCACGCGTCGAGCGCCGGCGGCGCTCGGCGCGGACGGAGGGGCGCAACGTTCGCGGGCGGCGCGGGCGCGCTCGTCGCGAGCCGCTCCGCCGTCTCCCGAAACGGCGTGCCCCGCAGCCGGCCGACGAAGTCGATGACGTCGCCGCCGGCGTTGCAGCCGAAGCAGAACCAGCTGCTCGTGTCCGCGTAGACGACGAAGCTCGGATCGCGGTCGGCGTGGAACGGGCAGCGCCCCAGCAGGCGCCGCCCGCTCCGCGTGAGCTCGATGCCGGCGCCGCGCACCGTCTCGGCGATCGGGTGCTGGGCGCGGATTGCGGCTACGTCGAACAGGGCGGCGTCCCCCGCAGCTCGAGCAGGCGCAGCCAGAGGCACGCCTCCTCGAGCGTGAGCAGCCGCTCGGGGTCGAACCCCGGCGGGAGCTGCGCCTGCAGCACCTGTCCCAGCGGATCCCCGAAGGCCCAGTACTGCTCGTGCAGCCCGTGCTCATCGGCGCACTCCGCCAGCTGCGCGGACAGCGACTCAATGGCGGCCCGTGCGACCGCCTGTTCGGCGGGCGGCCAGCCCGCGTACTCGCGGTGCGAGCGCTCCCACACGCCCACCGCCGCCGCTCCGAAGCGACTCTTCTCGTCGAACATGTCTTTCTCCGTTCACTGCGCAACCTGCTTGCCTCGGCGCGCCCGGATGCGGGCGCGCGTCACCCCCGATTTCGGGCGCGACGATGTCGGGGCCGCCCGAAGGCGGCCCCGAAGAGGACAGGTCTGCGCGGATGTCTCGATGGGTTCAGGCGAGCGGGCGTGCGCCCCGCAATGCCTGGGGCGCGAAGCGTCCGCCGCGCTGCCAGCCGCGCAGCCCGACGGCGGAGACGACCTCCCAGCGGCCGTCGGACGCGGGAACCAGCACCGCGCCCCGGCCGAAGCCGGCGCGGTAGTGAACCGCCGCGATCAGGCCCAGCCGCCGGCAGGCGGTGAGCCAGAGCCCGTAGAGGTGACGGGCGAGTTCGTCGGGCAGCTCGTCGAGCGCGAGCGGCTCGATGAGGTCGAGCGCGCGCGCGGGTTCGCGCCGGTGGCAGCGCCGCGCCTCGCGCAGCGCCAGCTCGGCGGTCCGAACCTTGACGGCCTCGTCGCGCCGTCGTAGCGTTTCGAACGTTCGTTCGAGGTCCGGCACGCTGCTGAGTTGTCCGCCAAGAGAATCCAGCAGTCGCCGGGCCTCGTTGTATCTGCCGCCGTCCAGGTATGTCCCGGCCAGCGCCAGCCGCTCACGCAGCTCCGTCTCCACCTCCTTCGTCCGCTCCTCCGCGAGGAGCCTGCTCACGTCGTCGCGCTCGGCGAGGCGGTCGGCCTCGCTCGCGAGCGTCTCGGCGTGCACCTCGGCCTGCGTCGCGAGGCGACCCGCCGTGGCGGCGACGCCCTCCGCGGCCCGGCGGGCTGCGTCGTCCAGCGCAGCCGTGCCGAGACCGGTGGCCCGCTCGGCCGCGGCGCGCATCTCCTCCGCGATGCCGCGGACGCGCGCGCTCTCGTCGCGCAGCCTCTGCCAGCGCGCGAGGCACTGCTCGGCCTCGCGCCGACGTTGGCGGTCGCTCGCGACGAGCGCCTCGAGTTCATCGAGCGCGCGCCGCGCGGAGCGCGCGAGCGCGGCGATCTCCTCCGGACCGCTGGCCGCGACCACGGGCACGAGCGCCATCGCGTCGGGCACCCGCGCGTCGGCGAAGCGGTCGCGGACCCGTGCGAGCTCACCGAGGCTGGTGAGCACCAGTTCCTGTGTCTGTGTCATCGTCCCTTCCTTATCGCTGTGCCCCGACGGCGAACGCGTCGCCGTCGTAGGCGTCGAATGCCTCTGCCGCCGGCGGTGCGTCGTCGAACGGCGGCGGCTCCGGTTCGCGCCGGATCGGCACGACCGGCGCCGGCTGCGGCGCACGCACCGGCTCGACCGGCGCACTGAGCTGGAGCGTCCCGAGTTCGTCGCCCACGACCTGGTGCAGCTGCTGGCGCAGCGTCGCCACGACGTCGTCGTCGCTGAGCTGGCGGTTCCCGGACGAGAGCGCCAGGAACAGCACGTGCCGGCGTCGAGCGCCGTCGTCGAAGACCTGCAGCAGCGCCGCGAGCGGGCGGTCGCCGTCCGCGACGCTGCGCTGCACGACCACGAGCAGGTGCGCGGGCGGCTGCACGCCGAGGGCGCGCAGGTGCTCGCGCGTGACGCGCCCGACCGTTCCGCGCAGGCGGCGGCCGCGCTGCCCGCGCACGTCCACCGCGACCGCCGGTTTCCACGGCCGCAGCCGCCCGACGATTGCGCGCGCCGCCGACGCCGCGGTGCGACGGCAGGCGGACCGCGCCCGGCTGAGCACCGTTGCGGCACGGGCGATCGCGCGCCGCCCCCGTGTTCTCCTTCTACTGGCCATCGGTCCAGTCCCTTCCGGCGTGCTGCGTCACCGCAGCGTCACGACCTTCATCACCAGCGCTGCGACCCAGGTGGCCGTGCCGGCAGCGGCGACCACGCGCAGCAGCCGTCGCTGTCGTCGGTCACGTCGTCGCCCGTCATGTCGTCGGTTCACGTCCGTCGTCTCCTCTCCGGAACGGAGAAGCTCCGAGGCGATGCCGTCGGAGCTCCTCTGCCGGCGCGATCTCGTGCAGGCGCACGGGCCTCCGCTCGTGCCCGAGCCACGCGATCACGTCGTTGTCGATGTCGATCCGGGCGCCTGGCCCGGGCTGCGTGGGAGTCCTTGTCTCTTGCCTGCTCCTCTCGTCGTTCGTATTCGCTGGTCAGAAATCGGTCTCCGAGTCCTCCTTCCTACGGATCCCTTGCTTGCTGTCGGCTCGATTCGCTGTCGGGTGGGGAGAGCGCGTTGCTCGTTTCCTCGTGGAGGCGATCCGCCCCGGCATGCCGGATGAGCGATCCGCGTCGGTTTCTCTGCTCCTGGGAGCGGCGGTACCGGCGAAACGCACTGACTACGAGGAAGACGCTACGCAGCGGAGGTCCCAGATCGGTCCAAGATCGCACCCAGATAGCGCCAACCCATCCAGATTCGCGCCAACTTCGGATCGGTCCGCGCGAGCGCCCCATGAGCCAGGGAGAGGCTGGAGCGCGCGGCCGTCCGGCGGTCGGTCACGCGGAACGGGCGCATTCGCGCAGCTTCGTCGCCGGGTTGGTGCGAAGTTGGAGCGAAATTGCCCTCGGATGATTGGTGATCTGGACACGCACACGCTTCGTGCGAGAGCCGCTCGCCCACACCGCGCACGCCACGCGCCGCTCACCGCGCGGAGGATCCCGGTCGCTCAGGCAAACGGCAGGTGCTCGCCGCTCACACGATCGCCGCTCACAGGGCTGTCGGATTCGCGCAGGTACTCGCCGGAGGTAACGGGATCAAGGCGATCGGCCTGCGTGAGCGCCCGAGTCGCCCACGCCTCGAACCGCTCGCGGTCGACGGGCTCCGCGGCGTCCGCGTGCGCCGCTCGAGCGGCGGCGACGTAGTCGCGGATGACGGCGGCGTCGCGGAAGCACCCCGCCTCTCGCAGCAGCCGCTTGACGCGTGCCCGGTCATCGGCCTCGCGCCGCTCGCGCTCGATCCGCACCGCCTCGTCGCGGCGGCGCTGCCGCTCGGCGACGGTGTAGTCGTAGACCTCGCGCTCCCAGTGGCGGTAGACGATCTCGCCAGCGACGACGATGCGGGTGACGATGTCGCCGAGTTGCTCCTCGAGTGGGCGCTCCCGCTCGTCCCACGCACCGAGGTCGTGCGAGACGTCGCGCACATCGATGCGCAGCTCGAGTGACGCGTGCGCCTCAGAGGTCCGCCGGCTGTGTGAGGCGGCGCGCTCGATGACGAATGGCACCCACGTGTCGCTCACGGTGACCCCGAAGCGCAGCTCGCCGAAGTCCTGGAGCCCGGGACGCGCGTCGACGCGGGAAACGGCGAGGAAGATGCCGTTCACGATGCGCAGTCGGCGCCGGTCGAGGGGTGACGCGAACCGAGGCTCGCGGCGCATGTACGTCGGGGTCGTGGCGTCGCCCTGCCGCTGCCGCTCTTCCTGGAGCAACCGATCGATGAGCGGGTGCGTACGGTGCTCGAGACGCGGCGCGCGTGGGCGTCCAACGCGCAGGCGAACGGCCGCGGTGAGCTCGACGATGTCGTCGGGGAACTCCGGCGCGACCAGCGCGCGCTGCTGGTCGTCGACCGTGGGGAACGAACGGCCGGGCCTCCGCGAGCCAACGTAGACCCGTGCGAACTGACCGGGCGCGCGCAGAGGAAGCGGATCGGGCTCGACGTGCTTCCCGAACTGACGCTTCGCCCAGTACCCGCGTTGCGGCACCGGGATGCGCGCGCCGGCACAGATCTTCGCGAGCGTGACGCCGGAGGTTCCGAAGCGCGGCGCGATTCTTGCTGACCGGTTCGGACCACACGAAGGCATGCAGTTCCTCGCGCGTGAACGAGCGTCCCTGTGGCATGTGAGAGCCCTCCCTCGGCTTCAATGGGCGATACGGATTGCTGCGCGAACTCATGTGTTTCGGAGAGTGGCGTTCGCGGCCGGCCAGGAGGACGCTATCGTCACTGGAATCCCGGCTGGAAGAGACGAGGGAAGTTCGTGCCGAAGTTCGTCCAGTTGAAGCCAGAGGAAGTCAGCATCGGACGAGAGCGTTCCGCGGTCGCAGCACGGAAGCCATATCTCGATGCTCTGCGCGCCGCTGACGCGGGACAGATCGCACTCGAGCGAGGGGAAGTTGCGTCGACCGTGAAGCGACGGCTTGCCGATGCCGCCGCGAAACTCGGCATCAACGTTCGTTCGAGTTGGACGGACGGGCATCAGCGCACACTGGTGTGGAAGAAGAGCGCATCAGCCGCTCGCCGAGGGCGACGGCCAAAGCAGTAGTTCCCAGCGGCGGACCATCCGATCGGGTCGACGCGCTCGTGCTCAGTCAGGCCCAAGTCGCGGTCGTACTGTGTGACGGGGTTTGCAGCACCGCCGATTTGTGCACGCACGACCGCAGCCAGCTCGCATGCGCGGTGGTCGCAGAACGGAGTGCCAGGGCCTACCCACGTGGCCGCTAGGACGCCGCGCGTGGCTTCGGCAGCGAGTTCGGGTTGGGCACCGCCGCTGACGAGGCTGTCAACCAGCGCAGGAAGTCCGAAGCCGCAGCGACGGCGTCGGCGGCTTGCGCGTCTGATCGCATCTTCAGAAGTTCCACGGCGAGCTGCAGGGCGAGCGCTCGCTGTCCCTCTGGTGTATCGACACCGGAACTCGCGTCGTCCATCTCGACATTGATGACCTTGAAGTCGAGCTTCTCGAGCAGATCCTGCGCTCTCGTGGACACGAACGTGGTTACCGGGATTTGGAGGGCCTGAGCTAGGACCTGCTTCACAGGGAATCGCACGCCCTCGACGTCAACGGCGTAGGTCTGAATGCGACCGGGAGTCTGCTTCCGCATCGCGCGGATCACCGATTCCCGGCTCAAGTGGTACCGGTCGCCGTCGAGCGTGAAGTCGATCTCTTCCACAAGCCACCCCCCTCATACAGTGAATGTACTATATGTACAGTACACCGCGTCGCGGAGGCGTCAAGGGTGGGCTCTTCGCTTCACCGCTCGTCGAGAGCAGATGGGTGGATCGGCAACGCATCTGTTCCGGCGGAGTTCGTCTGTCCTGGGCACGAGAGGCCGTTAGCTCCAGCGCAAGAGTCGCTCGGCCGCGCCGGGGGCGAGCTGGTCGAGCAGCGGTGCGACGAGCGCGCGGAGCGCATTGGACGGCGCGGTGCCGTCCCTCGCCAGTCGCTGTTCGAGGCGCAAATAGGCGCGCACTGCGTCGATCTGGTTCCCCTCTGCGAGATCGATCTCCATCAGCGTCCGCGTAGCGCTCTCGCGCTCCGGCTCCATCGTGATCGCCACGTAGATGGCATTGCTCGCGGAGCCGTAGTCGGACGAGGCGAGGTAGTGGCGCGCCTGCGCCTCGACCGCGCGCAGGCAGAGCTCACGGAGGTGGGCGTGCTGCGCGAGCACCCAGTCGTCGCGGGAGTCGGGCAGCAGCTCGGCCGCGAACCGGCGCGGATCCGTGTCGATCACGTCCGCGGGACGCTCGGTCATGTCGAGCGCGAGCGCTTCGAGCTCCCATGCGTCCACCGTGACGTCGGGATGCAGCCGCAGCCCTGACGGGTCGTCGACGAGGAGCGAGGGGCTCGCTGCGCGCACCCGCCAGCGCGCGGTCCGCAGGCTCGACGCTGCCTGGCGCTCGGACAGGCGGGGCCAGAGCATCGACGCCGCCTGCTGTGCCGTCAGCGGTCCCGGGTAGAGCGCGAGCAAAGTGGCGAGGCGGCGCCCGGCCGCGGGCACCTTGACCGGAACTTCCCCGGCCCGCAGGGCGAAGGCGGGGAGCAGGCACACGCGCCAGCGCGGGGTACGCGCCTGCTGAAGGCGGCCAGGCCGCGGTGCTGTGCTCGGCTCTGCGGTCACCGGAGGGTCCCCCGCACGCCGCGCCGCCGCCGGTCTCGGCGACGCGGCAGACCTGCGTCTGCTCCGTCCAACGCGCGCATTGCATGCGTTGTTGCGGTGGCGGCATCGCAGACCCGTCTCAATTCGCGCCGAAGTTGCGCGACGCCGTTGCGAATCCGGATCGGTCGGGAGTCGGCGTTCGAGCGATCGCCGTTCGACCCGCGAAGGGCGGTGCGGCGAAGACCTGTGGCGCGACTTGAGACGCGCGTCGGGTAGCGTCGCCGGCATGACCAGCGACCCGCGCACGCTCATCGACTGGCTGGTGGTACGCGCCTGGATTGAGCCCGACCAGGAACGGCGCCTGCGTGTGCTGATCCGCCACCCCGGCAACGGCCACCCCGAGACCGAGCGTCGCTTCGCCGACTCAGACGAGGCCGCGTCGTTCCTCGGCGCGTGGCTGAAGCAGGTCGAGCAGCGCTGGGCAGACGGCGAGCGGTTCGTGGCGCGGCGGCGGTGGGGACCGCGGGCACATCCCGCGCGCAATGGGCACGAGTTCAAAGGCTGAGGCAGGGCGATGGCGATCACTACCTCCGGGCGGCGATGGCGAACGGCAGCGCTGCCGCACGTGGACGTGCGGCTCCTCGTGGGCGTGGTGCTCGTCGCGGCCGCGGTGATCGGCGGCGTGCGCCTCGCGGACCAGGCGCGGATCACGCAGCCGGTGGTGATCGCGGCGCACGCGATCCCGGCGGGGCACGTCATCAGCAGCGACGACCTGACCACGGCGCAGGCGCGGCTCGACGGGCCGCCGGCCGCGCTGGCGGTGGCCGCTCCCGACCTGGCGGCGCTCGTCGGGCAGACCGCGCAGCAGGCCATCCCCGCCGGCGCGCTCGTGCTGCGACCCGACCTGGGCTCGGTCCCGACCATCGGCGCCGACCAGCTCGCGGTCACCGTCCCGGTGAACGCCGACACGGTCTACCCGGCGCTCCACCCGGGCGATCACGTGACCGTCGTCGCGACGACCGACAAGGGCCAGCCGCAGAGCCAGAGCAGCACGCTGCTCGACGACGCGACGGTCTACGACGTGTCGCGCGCGACCTCGAGCGTGACGCTCGGCGCGCACGACTCAGCCGCTGCGAGCGGTCGCGTCAGCAACGTGACCCTCCTCATCCCTGGCGCGGACGCCGAGCGCTTCGCCGACGCGGTCGTGAACGCGCAGCTCACGCTCGCTGCTGCGCAGCTCGCAGCCGCCGCGCAGGGGACGCACGATGAGCGGCGAGGCGATTCGCGATCCGCGCGCTGCTCGCCGTCGGCGACCGCGCGCTCGAGCGTCGGCTGGCGCGAGAGCTTCCGCGCGAGGGCGTCACGGTGGTCACCCGCTGCCTCAGCGCGGCCGACCTGCTGGAGCAGGCGCGGGCGCCGGGCGTGGACGTCGCGCTGGTCTCTACCGACCTGCACCAGTTGAGCCCGGCGACGCTCGCGGCGCTGCGCGAACGCCGGCTGCCGGTGGTGGCGCTCACGCCCCCGGGAGCGGACGCGGAGGCCTTCGCGTCCCTCGCGCGCGTCCTCCCGGCCACCTCCAGCGGCGGGGAGATCGCGTCGGCGCTTCGCCTTGCGGAGAGCCGCGGTGCACGGCCAACCGTGGCGGACGCACCGCCTGCCGAACCGCGAACGCGGGAAGACCGCGAAGGCAGCGGCCGTGTCGTCGCCGTCGTGAGCGGAAAGGGCTCGACCGGCAAGACGACGCTCGCGCATCGCGCTCGCCTCGCTCGCGGGCGAGCGCGGGTCGGTCGCGCTCGTCGATGCCGACCTCCGCACCGGGAACGTCGCGCCCCACCTGGACCTCGATCCGCGGCGCGGCCTCGTGGGCCTCGCGGCGCCCGGCGCGCAGGTGACCGACGAGTTGCAGGAAGGCCCGGGGTGCGCGGTGCTCGCCGGCTTCGAGCGGCCCGAGCTGGCGCTCAGCACGCGCCCGGGACCTGCTCGCCGGGGTGCTGAACGCGCTCAGGGCGCGCTTCGAGACGGTGGTCGTCGACACCGGCGTGCCGGCGGACCTGAGCGTGCTCGACTGCGCGGACGAGGTGCTGCTCGTGACCGGCGCCGATTCTCGTCTCCGTCTGGAATGCGCGGGTCGGACTGCGGTGGATCGCGGACGACGTCCCCGACGGGACCGCGTTCGCCGCCGTCGTGAACCGCCTGGAGGGACGCGAGCACTACGACCGCGAACGAGATCGAGCGCGTGCTGGGCATGCCGGTGGTGGCGGTCGTGCGCGAGGACCGCAAGGCCGCGCGGCGAGCGATCGATCGGCAGCTCCCGCTGCCCCGGTGCGGCGGGCGCGCGGCACGCGACCTGCGGGCGCTGCCCGACGGCCTCGCGGCGGTGCGCGCGTCGCGACGCGGTGGCGGAGCCGCTCGTGCCGCGGCTGGCGGGGGCCGACTGAGATGGTGACGCTCGCGGCGGCCGACGCCCGGGAGCGGGCGATCCGCGGCGAGGTGCAGGCCGAGCTGCGGCGCACCCTCGACGTCGAGGCGCTGCTCGCGCCCGGACCCGTGGAGTTTGAGGCGGCGCGCCGGCTCGTGCTCGAGTGCATCGCCGCCGCGAATCGTCGCGCCGCGACGCTCGGCGAGCCGCCGGTCGGGGAGCCCGAGGCGCTCGTGCGCCGGGTGCTCGACGACCTGCTCGGCCTGGGGCCGCTGCAGCCGCTGCTCGACGACCCCGAGGTCGAGGAGATCATCGTCAACGGCCCCGAGCGCGTGTTCGCGATCGCCGGCGGCCGCAAGCGCCTCTCCGACGTCGTGTTCGAGGACGACGCGGAGCTGCTGCAGCTCGTGCGACGCGCGATCGGGCCGCTGGGGCGCCGGCTCGACGAGACGAGCCCGATGGTCGACGCCCGGCTCGCCGACGGCTCGCGCCTCAACGCGGTCATCGCGCCGCTCACCTCGGGCGCCACGCACGTCACCATCCGCAAGTTCCTGCTGCGCGCGCGCTCGCTGGACGAGCTGGTCGCGCTGGAGACGCTGCCCCCGGAGGCCGCGGTCTTCCTCCAGGCGGCCGTGCGCGCCGGGCTGAACATGCTGATCTCCGGCGGCACCGGCAGCGGCAAGACCACCTGCCTCAACGCCCTCGGCCTCGGCGATCTCCGGGCTCGAGGAGCGCGTCGTGACGATCGAGGAGACGGCCGAGCTCCAGCTCGAGGCGGTGCTGCCCGACTGCGTGGCGCTGCAGGCGCGCCCGGCGAACGTCGAGGGCGCCGGCGCGATCGCGATCCGCGCGCTCGTCCAGAACGCGCTGCGCATGCGGCCGACCCGGATCGTGGTGGGCGAGGTCCGCGGCGGCGAGGCGCTCGACATGCTGACCGCGATGAACTCGGGCCACGAGGGCTCGATGTGCACGATCCACGCCAACGGCCCCCGCGAGGCGCTCACGAAGCTGCGCACCTATGCGCTGATGGCCGAGGAAGCGCTCCCCGCCCAGGCGCTCACCGAGATGATTGCCGAGGCGATCCAGCTCGTGCTGCACCTGCAGCTCGCCCCGTCGGGGCGCCGCGTGCTGGCCAGCGTCTACGAGGTCACGGGCATGGAGGGCGAGGCCGTGGCCGGCAACGAGCTGTTCGCGCTCGACCAGGGGGTGCTGCGCTGGACGGGCATCCGCGCGCGCCGCGAGGCGCGGCTGCTCGCGGCCGGCTACCCGGGCCCGGAGCGGGGCGGCTGATGCGCGCCGTGCGATTTCGGCGGGTTCCTGGCCGGGTGAGTGCGATCCTGGCGCGATCTTGGAGCGATTGGTGCGATCTGAGTGCGGTCTTGGACCGTACTGGGACCTGCCGCGGGGACCATGGGGCGTTGAGGAGGGAGCCGTGAACGTCCTGCTGAGCATGACCTTCGGCGCCGGCGTGCTGCTGATCTACCTCGCCGCCACCGGGCGGCGGGGCGGCGGCGAGCGAGACGCGGCGCGCCGCCGGCTGCGCGACGCGCTGGCGCGCTCGGGCGGTCCCCGGTGTGGGCCTGCGCGAGCTCGCGCTGGCGAGCGCAGCCAGTGGCACGGTCGCCGGCGCTATCGCACAGGCGTGCTTCGGCTGGCCCGTGGTGACGCTCGCCGCGACCGCGGTCGGGCTGGGGCTCCCCTCCTGGTACTTCGGCCAGCGCGCGGCGCGGGAGCGCGCCGAGGTCGAGGAAGCCGTCGGCGAGGCCGTCGCCGCGCTGCGCGACGCCGTGCGCGTGGGACTGGGGCTCGAGGAGGCGATCCACGCGCTCGGGCGCACCGGCCCCGCGGCGCTCCGGCGCGAGTTCCAGGCGATGGAGCGCGACGCCCGCCTCTCGGGATTCGAGGAGGCGGCGCGGCGCACGCGTGACCGGGTGGCCGACCCGCTTTTCGACGTGCTGGTCGCGGCCCTGCTCACCGCCTACCGGCTTGGCGGCCGCAACCTCGCGGCGGTGCTCGACGGCCTCGGGCGCTCGGTGCGCGCGAGCCTGCAGGTGCGGCGCGAGGTGCGCGCCCAGCAGGCGCAGCACGTGCTCTCGGCGCGGGTGATCGCGGCGCTGCCGCTCGTGCTGATCGTGACGATCCGCGCCAGCAACCCCGGCTACCTCGACGTCTTCTCGTCCCCCGGGGGGCAGGCGGTGCTCGCGCTCTGCCTGCTGAGCGTGGCGGCCGGCTACGCGCTGATGCGCCGGGCGGCGGCGCTGCCCACCGATTGGCGGGTGCTCCGGTGACCCCGGCGCTCCTGCTCAGCGGCGCGCTCGGCGCCGGGCTGTGGCTGCTCGTGATGGCGCAGCCGCTGGGGCGGCCGCGCCCGGCGCTCGAGGAGCGGCTGCGGCGGCTCTCGGCGCAGGGCCGGATGGAGCTCGACGCAGGCCGCCGCGCGGCCGCCGCGCTTCCGCTCGCCGCTGCTCGAGCGCGTGCTGCGGCCCGTGCTCGACGACGCCGGCGCCTTGCTCGTGCGCGTGACCGGCCGCCTCGGCTTCGAGGCCGGCGACCTCGATCGTCGCCTCGCGCTCGCCTGGCCGGGGACGACGGCCGGCACAGTTCCGCGGGCAGCAGGCGGCGTGCGGCGCCGTGGTCGGCGGCGGCGTTCCCCGCGATGAACCTGCTCGGCGTGCACCCCTTCGGCACCTGGCCCGTGTGGTGGTGGGCCGGCGGGTTCGTGGCGGGCTTCGCGGCCCCGAGCTGGATGCTGCACGACCGCCTGCGCGAGCGCCGCCGGGCGATCGGCGCGGAGCTGCCGGTCGCGCTCGACCTCTTCGTGATCGCGGCCAGCGCGGGGCTCTCGCCGGAGCAGGCGCTCGTCGAGGCCGGCCGGCAGCTCACCGGCGTGCTGGGCGACGCGCTGCGCGGCGTGGTCCGCGAGGCGGGGCTCGGGACCGGCAGCTACGCCGACGGACTGCAGGCGCTGGCCGAGCGCGAGGGGATCGCGGAGCTGCGCTCGCTCGCCGATGCGTGGCGCCTCGCCTACGCGCAGGGGCTCCCACTCGCGCCGGCGATGCTCGCGCTCGCGGAGACCGTGCGCGAGCGACGGCGCACAGACCTCATCGAGGAGGGCGGCAAGGGGGCGGTGCGCATGCTGTTCCCGGTCGCGCTCTTCATCTTCCCGGTGTTCCTGGTCGTGCTGCTCTACCCCGCCGGGGTGGAGCTGCTCGGCCTGCGCTGAAACCCATGTGACGAGGAGAGGAGGACGTGATGCTCGAGCTGGTTCTGGCGGCAGCGCGCGCACTCCACCGAGACGAACGAGGGGCGGAGATGGTCGAGTACGCGATCGTCACCGCGCTGATCGCGGTCGTGGCCCTGGCCGCCGTGCAGACGCTCGGCACGACGATCGCCGGAGTGTTCGGCAACATTGTCACGGCGCTCGGCAGCATCTAGGCGCGCGGGCTGGCTGCGCGACGAGTCGGGCGCGAGCACGGTCGAGCTCGCGATCGCGCTGCCGGTCCTGCTGATCGCGCTGCTCGGCGCAGTGCAGTTCGCGCTCGTGCAGCACGCCGAGAACGTCGCGGCGACCGCCGCCGCCGAGGGCTCGCGCATCGCCGCGGCCGACGGCGGCTCGCTCACCGACGGCGCGACGCGCACGCAGTCGGTGCTCCAGGCCGGGCTCGGCGCGACGAGCGGAGCGTTCACGGTCACGACCGAAGACCGCGGGGACGTCGTGGTGACGCAGGCGCGCGGCACGTACCCGCTCTTCATCCCGTGGGTGACGAGGCTGGCGATCCCGATCTGACGCGACGTCGGAGGTGCGCAAGGAGGGATTCCGCAGTGGTCCATGACCTCACCGCGCTGCGGCGGATGCTCGCCGACGAGTCCGGGGGCGCGCTCGTGGAGGCCGCGCTCGTGCTCCCCGTCGTGCTCGTGATCGCGTTCGTCGTCGTCATGGTCGGGCGCGTGGCGCGGGCGGAGATTGGCGTGCACGCGGTCGCGCGCGAGGCGGCGCGGACGCTCGCGACCTCCGCGTCCGCAGCGGATGGCATCGACGCGGCACAGGCACGAGCGCGGGAGGTCGCCGGCGGCTATGGGCTCTCGCCCGACCAGGTCGGGCTCACTATCGACGCCGGCAGCTTTGCGAGGGGAGGGACGGTGAGCGCGGGCGCATCCTACCGGGTGGGACTGGGCGACCTGCCGCTGCTCGGGACGCTCGCTGTGACGGTGTCGAGCACGCAGGCCGAGCGCGTCGACCTCTATCGCAGCCGGACGGCGGCGGCGCCGTGACCCGATGGCTGAAAGGACTGCACCGGGAGGAGCGCGGGCCAGGCGATGGTGCTCGTAGCGATCTTCATGCTCGGGCTCGTGGCCGTCGCGGGCCTGGTCGCGGACGGAGGCATGGTGCTCGTGCAGCGGCGGGATCTGCAGGGCCTCGCGGACGCCGCGGCGGCCGCGGGTGCCATGCAGATCGACCAGGACGCCTACCGCGCATCGAACGGCTCGAACGTCGTGCTCGACCCGGCAGCGGCGCGCGCGGCTGCCACGGACTACCTCGCCACGAGCACCGCCGACTACGCGATCGACGCGACGGCGGACGGCGTCATCGTCGACGTGAAGCGCTCGGCGCACACCGCATTCCTGCGCGTGCTCGGCATCGACGGCGTGTCGATTGAGGCGCAGGCGAGCGCGCGGCCGCGTGCCGGGATCACGACGGGACGGTAGCGATGTCGATGCGCCGCACTCGCTCATGGGTCGTGCTGGTCGTGGTCGCAGTCATGTGCGCGATCATCGCGGGTTGCGGTGGGGGCGATGCACGCCCGACGGTGAAGCGAGTGCGACGACTCCTACGGCCTCGCGTACCGCCGACGCCAGAACCCGCCGACATGCCGGCATCGACGGGAACTCCGACGGTCGACGAGCTCCGCGCGGCGTCTCGCGGGCGTACCTCGCCTACTGGGGCGCCTACAGCAGCGCCTTGCTCCGATCTCGATGGCTCGCACCGTCCACGCGGTAGCTGACCGGAGACGCGCCTCCAGCGGATCGCTCGACGAGATTCGCGACTCTGCGCAGGTCAGGGCGTCGCCGATGCGCGTCGTCGTCAAGCACGACTTCCGTCAGTGGCCTCGAGGTTGCCGGAGGACAGCGCCGACGGTCATCGACCAATACGTGAACAACAGCTACGTGTCGACGCGGTCACGAAGAACCCTCCGACTGGCAATCGGAAGTCAGCGCAGTCGCTGCGGGACACCTTCAAGCTCGTCCGAGGTCGATGGCCTCTGGAAGGTCGACTCCTAGGCAGCGTGCGCGAGGAGTGAGTGCCGCGCGCCGCCGGTCGGCTCGCAGGCTCGTGCGCTCGGGGTGCTGGCGATGGCACTGGTGATCGCAGACCGCTGCTGCAGACGGCCCCTACAAATCGGCTCGGCGGAACTCCTGGCGCCAACCAAGGGCGGATTCATGTGGCGAGCGGATCGACGGCGTGACGATCTACATCCAACAAGCCAGCACACGGCCCGGGCGCCACGCCGATGGCGGCTCCACGCAACGGGTCAACGGCACGCAAGGACCGGCGTGCGACGCAGCGCCGATGAACATCGGCATCGCGGACACGCACTGGTTCCGGCAGGGCGCGGATGCGCACCCAAATAGCACGCCGTGGTTCGTGAGCTGTACCGACGGTACGGCGGGCATCGCGTGGGTCCCGACCGGCGCGACTACACCGAGCGTCTCGGAGGTCGCGGGGCCGGCGCCGGCCGTTGATCCCGCGACGCTCGTGGACTCCGTCTTCGGGATCGTGCCGCTCCCGCCGATCCAAGTCGGCATGAACCCGACGACCGGGCTCGTCGCGATGCCCTCGTGGTTCTGGGTCGAGGGCTACGACGGCTCAGGGCTGCGTGGATCGCGCACGCTCGGTCTTACGACGGTGGAGGTCGAGATCGCGCCGCAGAGCTACCAGTGGAGCTTCGGCGACGGGGCGACGCTCGCCACCCAATCGCTCGGCCAGGCCTATCCGGCTGAGAGCGACATTCGACACACGTATGAGCAGTCCTCGCTGGCCGCGAGCGGCGCCTACACGGTGCGGCTCGAGATCACGTTCAGCGCGCGTTACCGCGTCAATGGTGGCTCCTGGGCACCGCTCGCCTCCGTCTCGCGGTCGTTCGCGCGCGACTACCCGGTCCAGCAGGTGCAGTCAGTGCTGACCGCCGCGCGGTAGCACGGAGTCGGAGCCCGCGATGGCGACTACGCATAGGCAGCACCCGTCCATGCGAACGGCGGACCCGGCCCCGAGAGCCGCGAGCGCGCTGGGCATGGTGACGCTGCTCGCCCTGGCGTCGCTGCTCGCCCTCGGCCTCTGGAGGATGACCGGGACACCGCGGTTCGCCGCCGCCCCGCCGGACTGGCAGTACATCCGTCACGTCCTGGCCGGCTCCCAGCTCAGCGACGCGGACATCATCACGGTCGCGACGACGATTGCGTGGCTCGCGCTCGGATACCTCGCACTGACCACCGCGCTGCGATTCGTGGTCGCGACGCTCGACGCGCTGAGTGGTGGCGCGAGCTGGGCGCGCGTCGGGATGCAGTCTGAGCGAGCTGGTGACGATTCCGGCAGTGAGGCGCTTGGTGGACGGCGGAGTCGCGGCGACTCTCCTCGTCGCCAGCTGGGCACCAACGGCGCCGCGCGCAACCGCCGCGCCGGCGCCGACGACGATCTCGGCCACGCTGGCGCTGGCGCCACGGGCGGTGCCGTCGGGCGTTTGCCGCTGGCCGAAAGCGACGCGCAACTCTCGCAACAGCCACGCTTCCTCGACTACACCGTGGCGCGCGGCGACTTCCTCTGGGACATCGCCCGACGCGTGTACGGCGACGGCAGCCGGTTCGTCGACATCGTCGAGACGAACCGCGGCCGCCTCATGCCGGACGGCGAGCGGTTCGACGACCCGCGACTGATCCAGCCGGGATGGGTGCTCCGCCTGCCGCTACCCGCGGGGAACGTCAGCACGGCCGCCGCCGCGACCACTTACCGCGTGCGCCCGGGCGACAGCCTATGGGGCGTCGCTGCGCGGTTCCTCGGCGACGGCTTCCGCTGGATGGAGATCTGGCAGGCCAACCGCGGGCGCGAGATGCCCGACGGCCGCCGCTTCACGGATCCGAACCTCATCTTCCCGGGGTGGACGCTCGATCTGCCCGCGAACGTGACGAGCGCGTCGCCGAACGACGTCGCGCCGGCGCGCAGTCCCACTCCGACCGCTACCGCAGAAGTCGCCACGCGCTCACGGGCGACGGGCGGGGCGACGCACGCGCAGAGTGGCGGGGAAGCGCATGTCAGCCGGGGCTGGGAGTGGCCATCGGTCGCGCCCGCGGTGCTCGTGTCCGTCGCCGGCTTCATCCTCATCGGCGGCACCGCGGTCTTCGTGCGGCGGCTCGTGCGCGAGGGGGCGCCTCTCTTGCGTGGCCGAGGACGCGGAGGCGCGGGTGACGCCGGACGCGTGACGCTCGCGACCCGGGCGGTCGCCCGCGCGCTCGCTGATTACGGGTTCGCCAGGGCGCGGCCGCTGCTCGTGCACGAGGCGGGCAGCCGGCTCGAGTTCACGGTGGAGTGCCCGGACGGAGACGCCGAGGCGCTCGTCGGCCAGCGCCACGACCTCGAACGCCGACTGCGCTGCGAGATTGACGCCGAGGTGATTGGGCGGACGCAGGCGGCGCTCACGGTCGACGGGTTCCAGCGGCTCGCGGCGATGCTCGACGAGGGGCTCGGAGGCGGTGGCCCGGCCGCGCTCGTCGTACCCGTCGGAGCCGACGAGACGGGCCGGTGTACCTGAACCTCGCTGCGGCCGGCACCGTCGCGGTCGCCGGCAGCGAGATTCGAACGCCGCCAGCTCCTGCGAGCCTGGCTCGCCACGCTCACCACGACGCATCAGCCGCAGGAGCTGAGCGTCCGCCTGGACACGGGCGCCGCAGCGCTTCTCGGCGAAGCGGCCGACGTGCCGCACGTCGGCGGGGCGCCGCCTATCGATGCCAGCGAGCTCGTCGAAGAGCTCAGCGAGCTCGTGCGATCGCGGGGGAGTGGCGGCGGGGACCGGCCGCTCGTCGTGGTCGCATGCTCCGCCCGCGGACCGCGATGCCGCGCTCGAGGCGGTGCTGAGCGACGCGTCACGAGCCGACGTGTTCGCGGTGGTGAGTGTGCCAGCCGAGGAAGCGGCAGCGCGTGCGTCGATCTGGCGGGCCGCCGTGAACTTCCGCACGTCCGACGACGAAGCCGAAGACGAGACGGCCGACGAGGAGGCCGGACCGATCGCGCTCACCCTCGGTCGCGAGCAGCCGCTGCTCCTTCATCCCGTCGCCGTCCGCCGCGATGCGTCGCCGCGCCTCGCGGCCGGCGCAGAGCCGCTGGGCGCTGTGGCCGCCCGAGCTGGCGCCTGCTAGCGACCAGGAGCGATGGCGCGACGTCGACGGTCAAGCCGGAACCCGAGTCAGGAAGCAGCACGCCACCGGACGGGTCATCGGCCCCGAGTTCAGAGGACCCGGTGGATCGACACGGGGCCCGACGAAGCGGACCGCGACGACTGCGACGTGAGGGCAGAGGCGAGCAGTGAGGAAGCCCGCCAACCAGGCGAGGAGGGCGCGCAGACCCGCCGGCGTCACGCTGGCTGGCGACGCTCCGGATCTGCACCAACCGACGCCTGAAACTCCATCGGACGGCCGACGGTGGCTCCCACGACGCGACTCCCGACAGCCGCGAGTTGGCGGAGCGCGCGGACGGCGAAGCAGCGCTGGGCGAAGAGCTCGTGGCCGACGAGCCCCCGTGCAGTGAGGCGTCTTGCGGGAACGACAGCGAGCCGAGGGATGAACTCGTCGCGACGGCCGCAACGGCCGCGGAAGTCGGCAGCGAGAGTCGCCCTGGGGCAGAAGCCGCGCCCGGGCCGAGGCTCGCGGGCGCGAGGCAGGCGGCGCTCTTTGGACGAGGTGAGGCCAGCGGAGAGGCCACGGACGTAGCGAGCTCGGAGGCGAGTATCCGCGTGCAGTGCCTGGGCCGCTTCGCGGTCTTCGCCGGGGACGAACCCGTCGAGCAATGGACGCTGTTCAAGGCGCGGGAACTGCTGGCGTTCCTGCTCGCTCATGGCGGTCAGTGGGTGGGGCGCGAGCAGGTCGTCGAAGCGCTGTGGCCGGACTACAGCTGGGATGCGAGCACGAGACACTTGATGTCGAACGCGGTGAGCATGCTCCGCTCCACCTTGCGCAAGGCGTCAGGGAACAAGCGGCTCCGGTCGGTTGTCGTCGTCAAGCAACGCATGCACCTCGCAGCGGAGGAGTTCGACGTCGATCTCGACGTCTTCGACGGTGCGATCAGGCGCGCGGCCTACCTGCGGGACGCCGAGGCGCTGGCCGAGTACGAACGCGCCGTCAGCCTGTACGAGGGCGATTTCCTCGGCGGCGAGTTCTTCAGCTGGGTCGATGACTACCGCCAGACGTATCGAGGTCAGCTGTTCGAGGCCGCGCGGAAGGGCGCCGTGATCGCGGAGCGCCTCGGCATGCATGACCGCGCCGCCGGGCTCTACCGCGCGATCCTGGCGGTCGAGCCAATCGACGAGGGGACGACACGCAGGCTGATGCGCTCCCTCGCGGACGACGGGGATCTCGCCGGCGCACGCAAGGCCTACCGAGCACTGTCGGAGGCGGTCCAGCGCGAGCTCGACGACCCCGGCGCGGCGCCGTCGCCAGAGACGAGCGAACTGCTCGCGCAGCTGTTGAACGGCGAGCGGGATGGCGAGTAGCGCGCTGAAGATGCTCGAGGCCTCCGCGAGCGGAGACCCTTGGAAGACCGCGGCGATCGTGTTGTTCGGCGGGGGCCTCGTGTGGCTCGCGTGGTGCGACCTGCGCTACCAGCGGATCCCGAACGCTGTTGTCTATCCGGCGATCGTCCTCGCGCTCGTATTCTCGGTAGTGCGACCACACGGTGATCTCCTGGCGAGCGTGGCCGCTGCCTTCATCGCGTTCTGCGTCGCCTTGCTCATCCGCGGGCTGAGTCGGGGCGGGCTCGGTGGGGGCGACGTAAAGATGGCAGCGCTCGTGGGCGCGGTGGTGGGGATACGCGGCATCGTCGTCGCCGGCATCGTAACCGCGATCGCAGGGGGCATCGCCGCGAGCATCATCCTGGTCCTCCGCCGGGAGCGCGCCAGGATCCTCATCGCATACGCGCCCTGGCTCGCGCTCGGGGGCGTCGTCGCCTTGCTCCGCTGAGCGACGGTGCCGCTTATGTCGTCGCTTCAGTGACGGCGATGAGATGGCAAGATAGCCCGACGACGCCCGGATCGTTGGCTCTGCTGAGGAGCGCGCTGCGGCACTGCGTCCAGCGTCGTGGATCCGCCATCAGAGTCTCCACGCGCTGCCGGGAGATGTGCTGCCAGGCTCTGACAGCCGTATACGTCTCTGATGGTCAGTCTTGCTTCAGAGAGCACGGCGGCGAATTCCTCGGCCAGAACTCATACACGAGGGCGCCATTCGCAATCGGCGCGGTGCGAGTGTCGCCGAGGAAAGCCGGATCCCAGGTGTCCCACAGTCCCGGCCAAAGCACCGCCGCCCGGTACGAGGCGAGGTGGTTCAACACGGAGATGACGATCGGCGCTCCGGGCTTAGCGACCCGGCGCAGCTCGAGCAGCGCGGCGAGACGCTCGCGCGCGTCGAGCAGGTGCGAGAGCACACCTCCAACGCAGAGCACGGCATCGAACGTACGATCCGTCGATGTTGGGAGGGCGGTGATTGATCCCTCAACCATCCCCATGACACGGGCGGACACCATGTTGCCCGCCGCCGCGACCCGTTCACGAGCGAGACGGAGCACCTGCGGGCTCGGATCGAGCAAGGTCACGCTGTAGCCGCGGCGCGCAAGGTCGATGGTGTATCGGCCCGGCCCGCTGCCGGCGTCGAGCACGGACACACGCGCTGCTGGTGGCGGCAGATGCCGCTCGAGCGCGGCGGATGGTTACCAGATACTCGATCCGGTTCTGCACCCGTCCGTCCAAGCGTTCCCACTCGGACTGCGGGTCCGCGTCGTAGCTCGCGCGAGTCGCGCTCATCCGGTCCATACGTTGCTGCCAAGTACTCCCGATGCCAAGGGGCACGGCGGAATTCCCTCGCCGGGTTGTAGTGACGACGGGATGCGACGCATCCAGGCGGCGGCGTCCGGTGCCACCTCGCACTACCGCCAGTTGCTCAGGTACTTCATGCCCCCGGTCGTCTCTTCCGGGGTGAAGCGAGCGGCGAGGCGGGCGAGTGCGGCCGCGTGGAGCCCGGCCGCGAATCGCTGGCGGGAGATCGCGATGATGCTGGCTTGGTGCGCCCACTCGTCAGCATCCCCCCGGTGGACGGCGAAGTCGCTGACGTTGCGCGTCACAAGCACGCGACCACTGGCCGTCGCGAATGCGAGTTGGGTGGCGCCCGGCTGCCCGCGCTGTCCGCCCGACCATCGAGAGCACGTCGATCCCATTCGCACGAAGCGCGAGCAGGAGCGCGCGACCCACGTCTTCATCGAGACAGAAGCGGTCTCGGCGCTCAGATCGGCATCGATCCGCTCACGGTTCGCGAGGAGTAGGCGACAGCCGCATGAATGTGGCTGAGCGGTACGTCCGGGAATTCCTCGCCGATCCGCTCGCCGGTCAAACCGTGCCGGTAGAGGGCGGCAATCTCCCGCGCCGTCACCCGCGTGCCCGCGATGTAGGCGGAAGCCGTGTAGAAAGGGGACTGCTCGCGCCGACGCCCGCCGCCCAGAGCGACCTCGCCGCCGCGCGACCGTTGCTCGCGTTTCGCTGCAACGACGTGGCGCAGGCGCTCGCGGCCCTCGGGGTGTCGATGGAGCGGCAGACGGCGGACGCCCTCGCGCTTTGGCGGGGAACGGTGGGCGTCGCCTCGCCGCCCGCGCGGGCGGCACACCTGTGGGCGACCGCGATCATGACGCGCTCCCGGCCCGTGCTCGAGGCCGGCAGTGCGTAGCCGGCTGCGTCGCCCCTCACCAGGCGATGGCCGCGCCCGCCCGCTCCAGCTATCGCGGTCGCTTCGCGCTCGCCAAGCTCGGCCGCGGACCTCGTCGCGCCGGCGGCGAGCCCGGAGACGCGAGCGTACGTCGCGATGCACGTACATCCCTCGCATGCTCGCGCTCACCGACCGCACGGGACACGTGAGCCCGAACTGGCTCGGCCGCCTCGTCGATTTCGAGGACCCCGCTCGGACCTCAGCCCCCACGTCGAGCCCCGCGGCTCGAATGAGGTGATCGCGGCCTCCCCCGCCGCCTCGTGGAGCTGGAGTGCTCGCGCCTGCTCGGCGCACGCGGCGGTCGCACCGCATCCATCGGACGTGAGGTGGCCTACGAGGACGCCGAGTGGCTCCGCACGGTGCTCGAGCGTGGGGACCAGCGCGGCTTCTCGACGAGCGGGGCGCGGTGTCGGGTGCTAGAGACACCGCACGGCCCCGGGCGGAGGCGCAGCTCGACTACTACCCCGCGACCGTCGAGGAGGAGAGCGCAAGATCGACCGATCACAATTACGGTACGCATTGGGTCTTATTCGTGTTCACGTATTACAGATAGAAGCGACGGTGTAGTGCGTAGTGCGAAGTAGAGGGGGGCGCCGAAGCATGATCTAAGACGATGAAGGCGACACCCGAACCGTAGGTGAGGAGCAAACGCGTTGAGAAGGAATCCTATCGCGCTCGTAGCGGGCCTTGTCCTGGTAGCAGCCCTAAGCGTCGGCGCTGGCGTTGCACTTGGCGCCCCTGGCGCTGGTGCGCCCCCGCCGTCCGCAACCCCGCCACCCCTGGGGCCCACTGCCCTGCCGCCGCTTCCCCCGGGCCCTTCTTCATCCCCGCCGAAGTTCGATGCGAGGGGAGTCCCCATTGTTCGCTGGGGTGATGAGGTCGGATCCGGGACGTATCGCGTGGACGGAACGGGTTGGTATCTGACGGTCCCGGCCGGCGGCGAGCTCGCCTACAAGGTCGCAACAGTCAACGATCCTGGCGGCCTCCTCTTGCTCATTTTCGAGGATCCTCAGACTGGCGCGTTGCTTCGAATTGACGGGGCCAAGGGTACAGAGGTCGACAGGCTTCCAGGGGCCAATGGAAGCCTTCCTGGCGAGCTCTTCGACGATGTTACATCCTCAGTCAGGAGCACGCCGTGAACACTTCGCAGTTCCGAAATCGCTGGCTACTGCTTCTAGCGGTGTTCGTCGTGATGTCAGGCGGCTTCATGGCCGGCTTCTTTGGCCAGCAGGTCGCGCACGCTGATCACACTGACGGCCACCTCATAGCTGGTTGGAACTACGGCCTGCAGCAGGGCCTGATCGGCGGAACCGCAGTCACGGTCTGCAGCAGCGGGTTCACAAGTTCGACCTCGACGGGTGTCTCACGGTGGAACTCCGCGCTAGGTTTCACGGCCCTGAGCTCCGTCACTTGTCCGGCATCCGTGACGGTCACGACCAGCGGGTTCTCTTCAAACTGCACGTCTGGCGCGCACATGTGCACGGCACCAACGAGCACGACCGGGGATCCTTCTTACAGTCTCAATAACCCGACCACGGTTTGGGTCAATCCAAGCTTGTTCGGTTGTGGTGGATCCTGCTGGGCAGATGGGGCGGCCCACACGTCACGCGACGTGACGCATGAGTTGGGCCACGTCTTTGGTCATGCGGATTACTCTGGCTGCCCGGCAGGTGCCACGCTGATGGACACGACAGAAACTTGCTGGTACACGACGCCACAAACGCTGGACCTCACGAATTACCACAACGCGTACCACATCGACGCCGTTTCGAGCCTTAGTGGTTCGTCGCCATATGCCGGTGGGGTATCGCTCTCGTGGGATCCCTCGAACGTCCACAATGAGGCTGATTTCAGTATCTGGCGCTGGACGGGCTCCAGCTGGACATATGTTGGTGCCACCACGAAGAACTCGAGCGGAGGAACGTGGACGGGACAACCTTCAGGCACTTGGACCTTCGGCGTCTTCCCTCGGGGCTACGCTGATAATCTTCACCAGCCATATGGAGACAATGCGAACGTGACTGTTGTGGTACAGTAGAGCCAATTTCTTCGGAGGCGGGCGGGGGCGTCTTGCTAGCCCGCGTCTGCTCTTTCAGCGGGTGAAGGTGAGAGCGGGGAACCAGTGCTGCGTGGCGGACTTGCGATTGCCTTAGTCACAGTTTGTTTGGTTCTCACCACTACTGCGGCTGTGGGTCAAGCCCCTGCCGAGCAACGGGCGACGATCACGTTCCCTCCACCGGCAGAGGTTGGGTTCCCGCTTGTAAGTGGCGACGCCGGGTCCGTTCTTGGAGGAGGCGTATTCATCTTCGCTAATGACACATTTTGCACAGAGATAGATTTGACTCGTTACAGTGAGATCCAAGTCGGCCAGGCAAGCCAACCGGATGTGTGTCACGAGGCTGGCGCCAGTTTGACATTCGTCGACTTTCGCGGCGTACTTCGCCCGTTCCATCCGGCCTTTCAGCCAGGCCGTACGATTGCATTCGCTGGGTACCAGGTAGTGCCGAGCGATCAACTCTACCCGCCGTCGGTTTGTTCTCTTCTAGCGGACCGCAAGATCGAACCACAGGGATCCTGCACTCCTATTGCCGAACTGTTCCTTAGCCCAATGCAGGCACCGTGTACCGCGTCATTCGCAGCGACTACTCGTGGCTTTCCGTCCGGGCTGGAGGTGCGCTTCTTCCTTCGCCGAATCGACCAACCCGACGCCGGCCAGTTCATCTCGGCGGGGCTTGCCGTTCCGCCCGATGGTGCCTTGAAGTATGAGATTCCTCGTGCGTCGCTTGCTGACACCTGCGACTCCGGTGCCCACTTCGAACTGTCTGTGAGGCGCGCCGCGCAGCCGGATGCCGCTCCCGTCGGAGCGCCTGTCGAGTTCACCGTGACTTCCGTACCCGCTCCCACTCCCGCACCCACAGGGAATGCTGGCCTAGTAGACGAAGGCCGCGCGAGCTTGGCGGGAGGAGCGCTGCTGGGCGTCGTTGCGCTCGCGCTTCTGTTGCTCGGGCGGTCCGCCATGCTTCACCGCCCTGGTGAGCGGTCAGGACGGACTTTTAGATAGCCGCGCGACAGGCGGCGCGGGCCCGAAGACGGTTTGCTAGCCAGAGTCGGGCGTGGGTCGGGCTCGCGCGAAAGGTGAGGTCCATCGCCGGTTCTTCACGCACGATCTGGTCTTCGTCGAGAGCCGCGTCCCGATTTGCAGGGGGACGTGGCGGAGCAGGTTCGGGGGGCATCGGTGGGTCAGCCGGCCTTCCGCAGCGGCCAGCGCCGCGGCGTTCGGTAGTTCGCTCTGAGTCTGGAGAAGGTCGAGTTGCTTCGGTTCAATCGGCCGTCGCGTTGTCGCGTTTGAAGAAGATCGGGCCCCTGTGCAGACGGCGGCGAGTATAGAAGACCTGAGCCACCCCGCGGGCCTGCCTGCGTCGCGCCCGTGTGGTCGAGACCGCGACCGGGAGCTGGTCGGCGCGGTGCTCGAGACGCACGCCCTGCACCACCTCCGCGAGGTGCAGGTAGGTGCTGCGCCTGATCGTTGGGACGGCGAGGAGGGGCTGGAGCAGGCTTACCGGCCGGCGCTGGATGCCGGGCGACGGGCGGCTCCGCACGGTGCGGGGCCTGCTCGAGCGCGGGCTCGCGGAGCCGCCCGACCAGCCTCCAGGTCCGGACGCCGCCGATGCCTACCTCCGCGGACCGGCCGCCTTCGCGACGGCAGGTGCGCGATGAGCGGTGTCGGGCGCTGGCGCCACGCCTGCGGCTCGCAGCTATCCGGGATGCCGGAGGCGAAACACCGCGCGGGTGGAGGAGACGCGCGCGCGGCCTCGACCCGGTGGAGTTCCTCGAGTTGCTGCTCGACGACGAGCTCAGGCGCCGCGAGGCCGCCGGGATGGCGAGCCGCATCCGCCGGGCGCGCTTCGACGAGGCGTACGACCTGCGCGACTTCGACTTCAGCTACAACCCGGAGATCCCGAAGGCCGAACTCTGGCAACTCGCCGCTCGCCGCTACCTCGAAGAGCACCCCAGCGTGCTGGTTTGCGGGCCCACCGGCGTCGGGAAGACCTTCTTCGCGCAGGCCCTCGGCGTGGCGGCCTGCCGTTAGGGTCGGCTCTTCACCAGCCCAGGCGCTGCTCGTCGATCTCGCCGGTGGCCGCGCCGACCACACAGCTGGCAGCCCAGGCTGCGTGGCCACCTCTCGCCCGAGCTGCTCATCCGCGACGACTTCGGCATGCGCATGAGCACACCGTGACCCAGGCCGAGGACCTCTTTACGAGCTCGTCTCGCACCGCCATCGCCGTCAACGACGCCGTGATCACCATAAGTAACCACCCTCAGATTGCGGTCCCTCGAAGGAAGACAGAGTACAGGGACGGTGTCGTGGCCCTCCTCACCGTCGACGAAAGGCGGGCGCTGTTCGCTTGCGCCAATCGGGGGATCCGGAGCGAGACGCCGCGCCCCCGTGCTGTCCGCGCTTGCGTTACAGATCCGGATCGCAGAGTTCAACTGTCCGCTCACCGGGACGTCGCACTAGGTCGCGGTCCGGAAGCTGGTGTAAGCGACGCGCGGGCGTAGGGTTCTCCGAGACGTGCAAGTCATGCAGCGAACCAAGCCGAGGGGTTGAAGGTCATCATCAATTGCTTCAGTCGTGATCAGTTGGCGGATAGTCGCGGATGATTGGACCGGTCGTTGTCACTTAACGCAGCCGCCTCCTCCTTCGAATCAAACGATCGTGCTCCGAATCGCGGGCGCACATGTTCATTAGTCTTATCCATTCAGCTCGGTGCGCACGCCACCACTGACCTAGCTGCCGGACAGATGTGCACCCCGTGATGTTCTTGAGATCCTCCACGTGGCTACGCACGCCATTGAAGGAGAGGGATTGTGTCTCCGCGATCTCGCGGAGCGTCAAGCCGGCAGCGATGTCCCGCAGGATAGTTGCGCGGCGCATCGTGATCCTTGGTAGCACTACGCGCGAAGGCTCGGTGGGCATCGATCACTCGCATCCTGACCGGCCCCTTCCAAGGTCCTGCCACCAGAACTGCTGCGGCGGCATTAGACTCAAATCACGCCGCTGTCATCACCGGTTTATAGCAATCGGCGTGCCGATCCCAGACGTGGGACAGGGACACTACCACGCCATCCTCGTCCATCGCGATCGAGATCTCGACGCGGCGCTTGCGCGCCGCCGCAATCGGCTCGGCTGGTGGTGACGACCGGAGGACGAAGGGCCGCCCCGCGTTCTCAGCAGCCATCCATGCCGTCAGGATCGTCGCCACGGTCGACTCGGGGAGCTCGTAGTACTCGTGCCGGATAGTCTCGGCCGTTCCCTCATCCGCGTGCCCGGCGAGCGCCTCAGTCAACTCGCCGGATGAGGCTCCCGCTGTCAGCATTGCCCGCAACCGCGCTCGCAGCGCCTCGTCCTCCCGAAGGACGTCTGTGATGAACTCCGTCAATAGCAGACACTCTGGGACGACCATGGCTTCACCCTCTCGCTACCGCCCGCTGCGCTGTATCTGGCAGCATGGCGAAGTACGTGCCCCCCGTCGTCAGTCGATTGACTTACGATCCCGGGTAAGTCAGGTGGTCTGCGATGATGCACAGCTTGGTCGATCGAGTTCGGGAGCAGTTTCGCCGTGCCGGCGCTCTGTCGAGCGCGGAGTGGCGGGCTATCTACGAGCAGGCGCTCGCGGAAGCCTACGGCGCGCAGCGACCGGACCAGGTTGCGGAACTCGCGATGCTCGCCGCTGTCCGACTGGACGCCGAGGGTCGCTTCCCGGAAGCGGTGGCGCAACTCGATTTTGGCCTCGGGATGGCTGGCGATGTCCCCGATACGGTGATGCACCTGCTGTGCGTGAAGGCGGCGTACGAGGCAATTAGCGGGGATCCCGGGGGCGCTCGCCAATCGTTGCAGGGGGCCGCAGCACTCCTATGCCCGGCTAGCAGCGCTCGCGCCGACGTCGAGTACAAGATCTACTCTGCGACCGTTGCGTGCCTCTTGCTTGAGGATGCTGACCTCGACCTGTTCGTCGAACCCATTCGACTAGCGGAGCGGAGCGGGTACGAGTGGCTCGCGAGCGGTTTGAAGAGCTGGTTCGTCCCATGGTTGGTGGCGCGAGGGGATCAGTTGCGGGCCCGTCCGTGGGCACAGTCCCTGCGAGTCCAGGCAGAACAGTCAGGCAGTCAGTGGCGTCTGGACGACGCTCGCGCATTTGACTCCGCTCTCCAGAGCATCAATGACTGCCCATCGGGGGGCCACGCTCGGCTCGCGTCCCGTAACTACCTGACTCGCTGGCGGGAGTTATTGCTTGCGATTCGACGGGCGGTGGTGGGTGCTCACTGGGAGGAGGCGCGAGAACTGGTTGGGCACTTGCGCTCAGTTGAGGCGGGTGCAAACCGCGACGCGACCAACGCTGAGTCATTCAGCGCCCTCATTGACGGTTATCGCCAAGAGTCAGTAGCCGATTGCCCACACCCTCCCCCTGCGCTGACGCTCATGTCGCTCCCTTCGGCCCTCGCTGGTGCCGAGGCGGTCGCTATCGCGGGTACCCAGGCGGAAGCGGTTCGCTGGGAGCAGTGGCTTCGGTCTGCATTGCCGCGCCACGTGCGATCAACGATGGAGTGGCCGGTTTCAGCTGATCGAGTCCGCGGCCTGCTCCAGATTCGGAACGGAGATCGGCGGGGTGGGGTTACCTCGCTCCGGCGGTCGATTCGTTGGTCAGATGCTGCCGGGTACAATCTGGAGGCTGCCCTCGCCCGCGTTCAACTATCCGAGATACTGGCGCTCGCGGGGACGGCGCGCTCCGAGCGCGAGGCGATCTTGCTGCGTCGCGCCGGGCGCGAGGCGCTATCCGCTCGCGCCATCGACCCCCTGCCGCACAGCTATGCCGCAGTACGCTCCGTGGCGTTAGAGCGGGCAGCCGGCCATGGCCGCAACCTGACGCCTCGTGAGGTGGAGGTGTTGACGCATCTGTCGGAGGGGTTGAGCTACCGGGAAACCGCTGATCTCCTCGGCGTTGGATGGAGGACGGTTCAGACGCATGCATATCGGCTGTACGACAAGCTCGGCGTTTCCGGGAAGGTGGCGGCCATGTCCAAGGCACGCGAAGAGGGGATCATCTAATCCTAGCAGCCAACCGGTCCTGACGCTGACTGATCACCTCACAATTGAGTAAGTATCCGGCATGTCGGGCGAGCGAGCGCTGTCCCACCAAGCGCTGACCGCTGGACACGCGCGATGCCGTCCGCCGCAAAAGCGGAGGCGAGCAGGTGGGTGGCGGCGTTGCGCCTGCTTTGTCCGGCCGAACGTACACGGATCGAGAATCCGCGCCGCCCTGGTGCCGTGAGGCGCCTCCCGCGGAAGCTAGCGCGTTGGTGCGATCTTGGACTGATCTTGGTATGGATTGGTGCGATCTGGGTGCGATCTTGGACTTGAGTTGGACCTCATGACGCGACGCTAGTCCCCGCACCGCGAATCCCCGCCCATCGGCGAGGCGGACGCGGTGCAGAAGGGACTTGGTCGTGCGAGGTCCGCTGCTCGGCGTCTGCGCCGCCCTCGTCTGCTGGTTCGTGTTCGTCGCACCCGCCCGCGCCCAGCAGGCACCGGACGCGCTCGCTGCCCTCATCGGCGCGGGCGCGCCCCTGGTCGCTCCGACGCGGCCGAGCGTCGCCGCGAACGCGGCGCCGACGCCGGCAGCGGCTTCCACGGCGACCCCCTTCTCCGCCAGCCGGGTGAACACCGCCCCTGCCGCCGGGCCGAACATGCCCAACCCGGGCGGCCTGCTGAGCGGACTCGATCCTCGCCAGTGGGCGGGCGATATCCTCGACGGCGTCGTCACGGCGCTGGGGCGCGCGCTGCTGCGGGGCGATGCGCGGCTTCATCGACTGGGCGATGGGCCTCGGCGGCTCGTCGCTCAACTTCGTCACGCGGACGCCGGCCGCGGGCACCTACGAGAGCAGCACCGTCCGCACGCTCTGGGACTTCGGCCGCGCCCTCGCGAACGCCGGCCTCGCGCTGGTCGTGATGTGGGGCGGCTTCAACGTCGTCGTGAAGGACCACATCCGCGCTCCCTACCACGGCGTGATGGAGCTGCTGCCGCGCGTGCTGCTCGCCGCGCTCGCCGTCAACCTCACGCTCGAGCTCGCGCACGTCCTCATCGACATGAACAACGCCTTCGCCGGCGGCGTCGGGCAGGTCGGGCTGCCCGGCTACGACCAGGCCGGCGTCGAGCAGCAGGGGATCGCGCTCGTGATCGTCGCGATCGCCTACGTCGTGGTCGCGCTGCTGCTCGTGTTCCAGATGCTGATGCGGCTCGCGCTGCTGGACGTGCTGATCGTGCTGTCGCCCGTGATGGTGCTGCTCTGGGTGCTGCCCCAGACCCAGGGGTGGACGCGCTGGTGGGCGCACCTCTTCGGGATCACGGTCTTCCAGCAGGCGGTGCAGGTGGCCGTGCTGCGCCTCGGCGCCGCGCTGATGGTCGAGCTCACGCCCGGCAGCGTCTCGAACGCGCTGCTCACGCTGATGCTGGGGATGGCCGTCGCGTGGCTGACGCTCAAGGTGCCCACGCTCCTGCACGGGCAGGTGCGCCACGCGGGCCTCGCGCAACGTCGTCTCGCTCGTGGTCCTCAGCCGCTTCGTCGGTGGGCTGGGCTCCGGCGGCGCAGGCGCCGCGGGCGCGGGGGGAGCGTGACGATGCTGCAGGCCACGCTCGTCGCCGCATCTGTCCTCGGGGACCTGCCGCGCGCGGGGCTCCGCCTCGTCCGGCGCCCTGGCCGGGGTCGTGCTCGTCCCCGTGCTGCTGGTCGTGATCGCGATCGCCGCGTTCGTCGCGTCGCTGATCCCCGGCATCCCGGGCGCGCACGCGACGTCGGCGCCCGCGATCCCGTCCGCGCAGCTCGCGGTGATGCAAGACGCGAGCGCAGAGACCGGCGTCCCGTGGCCGGTGCTCGCGGCGATTGCCTCGGTGGAGAGCGGCTTTGGCGCCAACATGGCGACCTCGTCGGCAGGCGCCGTCGGCTACGGGCAGTTCCTGCCGTCGACGTGGGCGCTGTTTGGACGGGGCGGCGATCCGTACGACTTCCGCGACGCGATCCCGGCGATGGCGCGGCTGCTCGCCGCGGCGGGCGCGGCGACCGACCTCCCCGGCGCGGTCTACGCCTACAACCACTCGTGGTCGTACGTCGCGCACCGTGCTGGCACGCGCGAGCCTGTACGCGGGCGCCGGCGCGACGCCGACGCCCGTGGCCGGGTCCTCCCGGCCGTCGCCCGTGGCGGTGGCCCCGTGATCCGCGGGCGAGGCGCCGCGTACGCGCTGCTCGCGATCGCGGCGGTGCTGCTCGCGATCGCGGCCGCGTCGGGCTGGAGCGGCGCGTCGGGGCTCGCCGCGCGCCGGGACGACCGTGCAGCCGTCGAGGCCGCGGCCCGCTCCTTCGTCGCCGCGTACGGCAACTTCGACTTCCGGGACGCCGGCGCGTACGCGGCGCGGCTCGCGGACCTGAGCACCGGCGACCTCCAGCACGCCGTCGCGAAAGCCGCGGTCGATCCCGCCGCCATCGCCGCCGAGCGCACGAGCTCCTCGCGCGTCGAGTCGGTCACGGTCACCGCGCTGTCGGGAGGCAACGCGGCGGCAACCGTGCGCTCCACCCAGGACCGGGAGTGGCGCGACCCGGCGTCCGGCGCGCTCGTCCACCAGCAAGTGACGCAGGACGTGAGCCTCGGGCTCGTTCGCACGGATGGGCGCTGGCTCGTCGCCGACTTCCAGCTGCTGGGACAGCAACCTGCCGTGGCCGCATCCGGCGGCCGCTGATCGGAGAACCAGATGGACCAGATCAACACGCTCTTCACGAACCTGATCGACATCGGCACCGGCATCGCGGTGGCGGTCTCGGCCTTCTTCGTGATGTGGGGCGCCTTCATGTACATGGCGGCGTCGGGCTCGCCGCGCCAGGCGGAGTCGGCGAAGTCCGCGATCGTCAACGCGCTCACCGGACTCGTGATCGTGCTGCTCGCGCGCGCGATCGCCGGCGTCGTGAAGGGGGCGATCACGTGAGCGGCCGCCACGAGATCCCCACCCATCTCAACGTCGCCGACCGCGCCTTCGCCGGCCTCACGATGCGGCAGCTCCTCTCCGCCGCGGTCGGCCTGACGCTCGCCTACAGCGCGGTGAGCAACCTGCCGCTGCCGCTCGGCGCGCGGCTCGTGGCCGCCGCGCTCGCGACCGTCGCCACGGCGGTGCTCGTGCTCTGGCAGCCCGCCGGGCGCCCCCTCGAGGACTGGGCGTTCGTGCTGCTGCGCTACTTCGCGATGCCGCGTGTCGCCGTGTGGCGGCCGCGCGACGTGCGCGGCCTGACGCATGAACCGCAGGAGGTCGTGCTGCGGGAGCCGATTCGGTCGACCGCTGACTCCGGGCACGCGGCGAAAGGAGATACAGATGCATCCACGCAATAGCCGACGGCGACCGGCGAGCGCGCAGGAGTTGCTGCCGCTCGACGAGATTGAAGGCGACGTCGTGCGCCTGCGCGGCGGCGACTACCGCGCCGTGCTCCGCGCCGGCAGCGTCAACTTCGCGCTCAAGGCAGAAGCCGAGCAGGAGGCGATCGTCGCCGGCTACCGCCGCTTCCTCAACGCGCTCACGTACCCGCTGCAGGTGCTCGTGCGCGTGGTGCCGACCGACGTCGAGGCCTACCTCGACGGCCTTGCGGGGCCGACCGAGAACGAGGCGCTCGCGTCGCTGGCACGGGACCATCGGACGTTCGTGCGGCGGATCGCGCGCGAGCGCACGCTCCTCGATCGCCGCTTCTACGTGATCGTGCCGGCCGGCGCCGACACCGGGGCGGAGCGCCGCGGGACCCCGCTCCCCTGGCGGCGCCGGAGCGCCCGGCACGCGCAGAGCGATCTCGTCGCCGCGCGCCGCCGGCTGGCGTTCCGCTGCAACGAGGTGGCGCAGGCGCTCGTGGCCTTCGGGGTCTCGACGGAGCGGCTCGACGCCAACGCGCTCATCACGCTGTGGCGCGACGCGCTCGGCGCCGCCTCCGTCCCCACGCACGTGGAGCGCCCGTCGGCCGGCGCCGTCGTGCTGAGCCCCCGGCGCGCGCTGGAGGCCGGCCGTGCGTAGCCCGCTGCATCGCCATCGCCGGGCACCGGCTGCACCGCACCGCTCCCGCGGCTATGACCGCTTCGCCCCGGGCGAGCGCTCCGCCGCCGACCTCGTCGCGCCGGCGGCGATCGAGGAGACGCGGACGCAGGTCGCGGTCGACGGGCAGCCCTCGCGCGTGCTCGCCCTCACCGACTACCCGCGACACGTGAGCCCGAACTGGCTCGGACGCCTGGTCGACTTCGAGGAGCCGCTCGACCTCAGCCTGCATCTCGATCCGCTCGACTCGCAGGAGGTGATCCGCGCGCTCACCCGCCGCCTCGTCGAGCTGCAGTCTTCGCGCCTGCTCGACGCGCGCGGCGGGCGCATCGCCTCCGTCGAGCGCGAGGTGGCCTACGAGGACGTCGAGCGGCTGCGCGAGGCGCTCGAGCGCGGAGACGAGCGCGTCTTCTCGACGAGCCTCTACCTGCGCGTGGCTGCGCGCACCGCCTCGGAGCTGGACCGTGCCACGGCGCGTGTCACCGGCGCTCTCGGCGGGTTGATGGCCGGCGCCCGACCGGCGCTCTTCGAGATGATGCCGGGCCTCCTGTCCTGCCTGCCCGCCGGCCAGGACCATCTCGGCCGCCGGCGCAACCTCGACACCTCGAGCCTCGCGACGATGATCCCCTTCGCCTCGAGCCAGCTCGCGGTCGAGCGCGGGATCCTCTACGGCACCAACGTCCACAACCGCTCGCTGGTCGTCTTCGACCCCTTCGGGCAGGACCAGGAGAACGCCAACAAGGTCGTCTTCGCGAAGTCGGGCGCCGGCAAGTCCTACGCCTGCAAGGTCGAGGCGCTGCGCGCGCTCTTGCGGGGCATCGAGTACCTGGTGATCGACCCCGAGGATGAGTACGGGCGGATCTGCGACGCCGTCGGCGGCCAGATCATCCGCCTCTCCGGCACCTCGCCGCAGCGCATCAACCCGTTCGACCTGCCGGCCGGCGGGCCCGACGGTGCGCGCGATCCGCTCGGTGAGCGCGTGCTCGCGCTGCAGGGCCTGCTGACGCTGATGCTCGCGGAACCGGGGCAGAGCCTGGACCGCCGCGAGCAGGGCGTGCTCGACGCCGCGCTCTATCTCGCGTACCGGCGCGCCGGCATCACCGAGGACCCGGCGACGCACGACCGGCCGGCCCCCGTGCTGCGCGACCTGCTCACGGTGCTGCGCGAGTCGGGGGAGCCGCACGGCCTGGCGGACCGGCTCGCGCGCTACGTCGACGGCAGCCTCGGGCGCGTGTTCTCGGAGCGCACGACGGCCCGGCTCGACCGCCCGTTCGTCGTCTTCAACGTGCGCGAGCTCGAGGAGGAGCTGCGGCCGCTCGCCATGTACCTGATCGCCGACCACGTCTGGCGCGAGGTGCGCGCGCGACCGCGACCGCGCGTGCTGCTGATCGACGAGGCGTGGTCGCTCATGCGCTACCGCGAGGGCGCCCGCTTCCTCGCGCAGCTGGCCCGGCAGGCGCGCAAGCGCTGGCTCGGCCTCACGACCGTGACGCAGGACGTCGAGGACTTCCTGCACTCGCCGGAGGGTCACACCGTCCTCGCGAACAGCTCCGTGCAGCTCCTTCTGCGCCAGGACAGTTCGACCATCGGGATCGTCGCGGAGACGTTCGGGCTGTCCGCGGGCGAGCGGGAGTTCTTGCTCTCGTGCCGGCGCGGCGAAGCGCTGTTCCTCGCGAAGGGGAACCACATCGCCCTCTCGGTGGAGGCGAGCGAACTCGAGGACGGCTACTGCCGGTCCGACCCCCAGTACCTCGCCGGCCAGGCTGAGGAGGCGGCGCCGTGAGCCGCGTCGACCTCGACGAGCTCAAGCGCCGCCAACCCATCGCCGCGGTCGCCGAGCAGCACGGCGTGCGGCTGCGTCCGCAGGGCCGCCGCCTGGTCGGGCGCTGCCCGTTCCACGAGGACCGCTCGCCCGAGCCTCGCCGTGTATCCCGAGACGCAGTCGTTCCACTGCTTCGGCTGCGGCGCCGGCGGCGACGTGATCGACTTCGTGCGCCGCGCCGAGGCATCGGGTTCCGGGAGGCCGTGGAGCGGCTCGGCGGTGAATCGGCGACGGCGGCGCAAGCCGCGCCCGCGCCGACAGCCCCGCCGCCGGAGGCCGCGCCCCGGCGCCTCTCGCTCGACGACCGCCTGATCCTCACGGCGGCCTGCGAGCTCTACCACGAGACGCTGCTGCGCACGCCCGGGATCCTGACCTACCTCGAGACCCGCGGGATCCCCGAGTGGGTCGCCCGACGTTGCCGTGTCGGATACAGCGACGGGCGCCTGCTCGTGCCGTACCTGCGGCGCCGGCGCCTCTCGCTGCACCGCGCGCGCGAGCTCGGCCTGCTCTTCCGCTCGGACGCCGAGACGATGGCCGAGCGGGTGGTCGTACCGGACCTCCGCGGCGCGCACTGCGGGTGGATGGTCGGCCGCGCGCTCGACGGCCGCCGCCAGCCGCGGTACCGCGGCCTCTCGCTTCCGCGGCCGCTGCTCGGCTACGACCGCGCCCGCGGCCATGCTCGCGTCTTCGTCACCGAGGGACCGTTCGACTGGCTCACGCTGGTGAGCTGGGGACTCCCGGCCTGCGCGCTGCTCGGCACACAGCCGGGCCGCGACACGCTGCGGCTGCTCGGCCGCGCGCGCTCCGTCGTGCTCGTGCTCGACGCCGACGACGCGGGGCGCGAGGCCGCGGCGCAGTTGGCGACCGCGCTCGGCGAGCGCGCACGGATCGTCTCCCTACCGGACGGCGTGAAGGACCCCAGCGAGCTGGGCGTCCACCCGGACGGACGCGACACCTTCTTCCGGTTGCTCGACGAGGCAGAGGGGAGGCAGCGCGATGCTGCACCGGCGATCTGATCGGCGCTTCGTCGCGGAGGTGATCCCGCCGCGGGTTCCCGACCCGGAGTTCGCGGGCATGCGCGCGGCGCTGGCCGCCCTGCCGGATGCGCGGGGGTGGCTCGAGATGGTGATCGCGCGCACCGGGCCGCGCTGGTACGTCGCCGCCCAGTCCGAGCCGGCGCTCGCGGCGGCGCTCGACCAGGTGCTCGCCGCCTACCCGCAGGCCGGCATCGAGCCGCTGGATCCCGCCCGCCCCGACCTCGACCCGGGTTGCGTGCTCGCGGGCGAGCGCACCGCTGCCGTCGTCTTGCGCGCGCCCCGCGAGACCGCGCTGCCGCTGCACGCCGACTGGCGCCACGAGGCCGACCCGCTGACGGGCGTGCTTGCTGCCGCGCAGCCGCGCGGGAACGAGCGGATCGTCTGCAGGCTCGCGCTCGGGCCGGCGCCCGGGCACGCGGCACGAGCGGATCGGCCGCCGCGGGGATCGCGAACAACGCTGGCGCGAGAGCGGCTACGCGTACGACCGGGGACCGAGTCCCGTCCCGATCGCCGCCGCGATGGCGGTCGGCCTCGGCGGCCTGCAGGCCTGGCACTGGTACCACGCGGGAGCGTGGCTCCCGCTGCTCGCCGGTGGCGCCGGCGTGTTCGTGGGCGTGCCGCTGGTCGGCGCGACGGCACTTCGCCTGCTGCACCGCCCGGAGCCGCTGGCGGCGCGCACGGTCGAGGCGAAGCTCGCGGCGCCGCTGTTCCGCGCCCGCCTCGAGGTGATCGCCGTAGGCGATCGCACGGCGACCGGCTGCGCGGCTTCGCGCTCTGTGCGAGCCGGTTGCCGCCGCGTACGCAGCCTTCGACGACGCCGCGGGCGGCGGACTGCGCCCGGGCCGCGCGCGCGGAGCCGAGCAGCCGCTGCTGCTGAACGCGGCCGAGGCCGCGGCGCTCTGGCACCTCCCGCTCCAGGTCGATGCGCGAGGCGGCACGCGGACGATGACGGCGCGCCGCATCGCGCCCGAGCCGGGACACGCGGTGAGTGGCGTCGCCGTGGGACGCGCCGACGCCACCGACGCCGCCGTCTGCATGCCCGATGACCTGCTGCGCGCCAACCAGCTGATCGTCGCCAAGACCCGCCGCGGCAAGTCGACGCTGCTGCGGCACATCGCCGCCGGCGTGATGGAGCGCGCGGCGTCGGGTATCTCGGACACCGCGCTCGTCGTCGTCGATCCGCACCAGGACCTGGCCGAGGCGGTGCTCGAGGCGGTGCCCGACGCGCTCGCCGACCGCACCACGTACCTCGACTTCGCGCACGACGAGCACCCGATTGGCCTCAACCTGCTCGACAAGGCGCTCTTCCCCGACCGCGATTGCACGACGGAGCACGTCGTGACCATGCTCAACCGGCTGTGGCCCGCGAACTGGGGCCCGCGCATGGAGGGCGCGCTGCGCACCTCGGTCTCCTGTCTGATCGAGGCGAACCGCACACGCGCGCTCACCGACCAGTACACGCTGCTCGACGTCGCGCCGCTGCTCACCGACGCGCGGCTGCGGCGCGAGGTGCTCCGTCACGTGGAGGACCCTGCGCTGCCCGCCTGGTGGCGCGACAACTACGACCGCGCCGGCAGGACCCTGCAGCAGCAGACCGCGAACCCCGTCACTTCGAAGATCGGACGCTTCACCACCACGCTCGCCTCGCGCCTCGTGCTCGGACAGGCGCGCTCGACGTTCGATCCGCGCTCAGTGCTGCGCGAGGGCGGCGTGCTCGTGATCAACACGGCGGTGGGGACGCTGGGCGAGGGCGCCGCCTCGCTCGTCGGTGCGACGCTCCTCAACCTGCTCGGCCTGCTGGTCGAGGAACAGGTGGCGCTGCCCGCCGCGGAGCGCCGCCCGCTGCTCGCGCTGATCGACGAGTCCACCACGCTCTCCGCGGTCGACTACCAGCGCATGCTCTCGGAGCTCGGCAAGTACGGCGCGCACTTCGTGCTGGTCACGCAGTCGCTCGCCAAGCTCGATGACGTCGACCGCAACCTCGTCCCCACGATCCTCGGGAACAGCGACGGCCTCACCGTCTTCCAGGTCAGCGCCGAGGACGCGCGTCACCTCGTGCCGGAGCTCGGCGAGCCGGTGGAGGTCGCCGACCTCGTCTCGCTCGACGACTACACCTGCTACGCGCGCTGGTCGGAGGGGCACCGGCGGCCGCCCGTGTTCTCGTTCGCCGTCAACCCGCCGCCCTCGCTCGACCCCGCGCGGGCGCAGGCGATCGCGGCGCGCTCGCACGAGCGGCTCGGACGCCCCCGCGCGGAGGTCCTCGAGGAGATCTCGCAGGTGCTGCGCGAGCGGTCGCCGCAGGACGCCGACGAGCACCGCGGTCCGAAGGGGCGGTCGCGCAATCGCAAGGACGAGTGGGACGGCCAGGGCGGACCGGGTGCGGGCAACGCGCCCACCGATCCGCCGGCGAAGGACACGGAGGACTCCGAGGAGGAAGACCAATGAGCGGCCGCGATCCGCAGGCGCGCCTCGCGCCGGCGCTCGCGTGGGTGGCGCGCCTGCCGCTCCTCGGCGATCGCGAGCTGGCGGGACTCCTCGGCGTCCACGAGCAGGACGTGCGAGCCGCGCGTCTCGAGCTCGAGCGGCGGTGCTGGACGGACTGGATCGTGCCCGGCGCCCCGGGCCTGGCGCCGCGGCGGCTCTCGTACCTCCGTCCCGGCGCGCTGGCCCCGCTCGCCGAGGCCGCGGGCGTGCCGGCGGAGCAGCTCCCTGAGCGGGCGGCGGTGCGGCGATCGCAGCTGCTAGAACGCGCCACGCGCGTCGAGATCACGGCGGCCGTGAACCGCTTCCTCGCGAACGTCGCCGCGGCCGCCCGCGACGCGGGCGACGAGCTCGCCGATGCGCGCTCGCTGCCGCTGGCCGGCGCGGCCGCGGACCGGCTGGTGGCTCCCGGGCGTCGAGGCCTACGGGTGCGTGCGCGCCGGCAGGTCGTGGGCTCCGTTCTTCGTCGCGTGGGATCGCGCAGAGGCGCCGGACGTCCACCGCCGCGCGCGTGTTGCGCGCTGGCGCACCGTCGCTGCCTCCACAGCCGAGGCGTGGGGCGCTGACGGGCTCCCGGTGATCCTGGTCGTCGCGGCGGGCGATCGCGAGGAGGCGCGTCTGGGAAGACTCGCTTGCCCGTAGCGCGCGAGGCGGACCTCGACGCGCTGCTCGCGCACGGCGTGGGACGTGCTGCCCGGATCCGCAGGCACCGGCGTGGCACGCTCCCGGGTCGGCTCGGCGCGAAGCGCTGAGCGCCGCGCTCGGGTGGGGCGACGCGCCCGCGATCCCGCCGCTCTGCGTACCTGCCAATGCGACCCTCGGCACTCTTCACGCGGTCGATGAGTCGCTGCGGTCCTGGGCGCCGCGCGCGGCGGTCGGTGGAGCACGGAGCACAGGGGAGCGCATCGCCGCGATCGCTTCCGCCACGAGCGCGGAGGAGAAGTCGCTCCTCGAGTGGATCGCCGCCCAGCCACTGGTGACCTCTGACGAGTTGAGCGCCATCACAGCGGAGGCGGAGGGCGTTGTCCGGCGGCACGTCGAGTGGCTCACGCGATGCGGGGCCGTCGCCACGGCGCCCGTCGGCGACGAGGCGACAGGCCTGCTCCTGAGCGGACTCGCGATGCGCCTGCTCTCCGCGCGCGCAGTCACGCCGGCGAGCCGGTTCGCGAGACACGGCGGCGTCACGGTGCTCGACGGAGATCACGACGCGGCAGCGCTTCGGCATGGGGCCCACACGCGCGGCGTGAACCGCACGCTCGCCCGACTCGCCAGCGACGCGCGGCGAGGCGGCGGCCGGCTGGCGGCGTGGTGGAACGAGCCGCGCTCGACGCGACGCTTCCGGCACGACGGGCGGTGGTGGTTCATCCGGCCGGACGGCTCGGGCGTGCTCGCGATCGGCGGTGAGCGCACTCCGTTCCTGTTCGAGTACGACCGGGGCACGCTCGACGCTGGCGATTACCGCGGGAAGTTCGAGGGGTACCGCAAGTACTTCGAGGATCGGGTGTGGGAACGCGACTTCGAGACCAGGCCAGTCGTGCTGTTCGTGTGTGCCGATGACCGGGCGGAGGAGCGCGTCGCCGACGCCGCACGCAGCGAGGGGCATCGCCTGCGGCTGCTGATCACGAGCGAATGGAGGTTCGCTCCCGGCTCGGGGCACCCGGCAGGTCTCATGGGCCCGATCTGGAGAGGCGTGGCAGAGGACGGCGCGCGGGTCCGGCTGCTCGGAATGGAGTTGGAAGAGGTGGGCGGATGACGCACGCGCGCGCACGACGAAGCGAGGAAGCATGATGGACGACGCTGGAACGTTGCTGACGGTGCCCGAGGCGGCGAAGCTGCTCCGCATCGGGCGCAACCTCGCCTACGAGCTCGTGGCCCGAGGTGAGATTCCCTCGGTTCGGCTTGGCCGGCTTATCCGAGTACCGCGCGCGGCGCTCGAAGAACGGCTCCGCGCCGCAGGCATCCCTGACGACAGGGCGGCCGGGTAGGGCTGGGCGTGGACCGGGCTACGCGACATAATGAGTCGCCTCGGGCGGGGTCACGGCCTCGCGCGACGGGGCGAGGCCGGCGCCGGGCCGGGCGGACGGCGGAGCTGCCGCCCGCCCTCGAGTATCTTTGCCGGGAATATGCTCGGGTGGCGCGCGCGATCTGGGAACGCGAACGGCAGGCGCGCGGGCAGGGGAGTGGGGATGAATAAGCGGCAGCAGCGCGCGGCTGGCTATGTGCGCGTCTCGACGGAGGAACAGACCGAAGGGCACTCGCTCGCGGCGCAGCGGCGCGAGATTGCCCGGTACTGCGAGCGCCAGGGTTTCGACCTCGTGCACGTCTATGCCGACGAGGGTGTGAGCGCGCATACCGAGAAGATCGAGCGGCGACCGCAGCTCGTCGCGCTCCTCGAGGACGCGTCACGCGGCGCGTTCGACGTGGTCATCGTCCACACCATCGATCGCTGGGCGCGAAACGTCGGCGTTCAGCGGCAGGCGCTGCAACGGCTCGGCGAGGCGACGGTCGGCTTTGCAAGCGTCACCGAGAACATCGACTTCACGACGCCCGCCGGCAAGCTCATGCTCACGATGATCGGCGGCGTGTCCGAGTTCTTCTCCGACCAACTCGCCGTGCACGTCAGCAAGGGACAGCGCGAACGCGCGGAAAAGGGCCTGCCCATCGGACCGGTCCCATTCGGCTACGTAACTGCCAGCGCCGGCGCGGTGCCCGTGCCCGATCCCGACGAGCGCAGGGCAGTGCGCATCGCCTTCGAGCGCCGGACCACGGGCGCCTCACACGGCGAGATCTCGCGCTGGCTCAACCTGGAGGGGTACCGGCCGCGCGGGAAGAACCCGCTCTTCACACCGTTCGCGGTGAAGGACATGCTCAACAACCGGTTCTACGTGGGCTTGGTGCGCTATCGCGGGGAGGAGATCCGCGGCCTACATGAGCCGCTGATCACGGAGAGCCTGTACCAGGAGGTTCAGGCGCGCCGCGGCCCAGCGCGCTCACGCCGCTCGACGTCCGGGCGCCATGGACTGCTCCAGGGCCGGCTCTACTGCGGACGCTGCGGAAGCAAGGTGCACTCGGAACGAAACGGGCTGGGGAATCCGTTCTACCGGGAGCGCCACGGCGTGCACTGCCAGACGAACGGACGGAGCCTGTCGGCCGAGCGGCTCGACTGGCAGATCGCCGAGATCTGGCGGTCGATTGAGTTCGAGCCGGACTGGCGGGAGCGCATGGCCGACCTCGCATCGCGTGAGTACGAGGGTCCAGACATCGGCGAGCTGAACGAGCGGCGACGCCGGCTGGCCCGGGCGTACGCGGACGGAGGATTCAGCGAAGGGGAGTATCTGGGGCTTCGCAAGATGCTCGATCAGCAGCTGCGAAACGCCACGATGCTGAGCGGACTCTCGTACGAGGAGGCCGCCGAGATCTTCGGGGACATGCCGGCACTCTGGGAGCGAGCAACATGCGATGAGCAGCGGATCCTGCTCAATCCGCTCGTCGAACGCGTCTACGTGGATATCGAGTCGCAGCGGATCGGTGCGATCACGCCGACGGCTGGCTTCCGCAGCCTGCTCGATCATGCCGTCCGGCGGACGGAGCACTCCAGGGCAGTGCTCCTCACAGCGCAAGAGACCCGGCAGATTATGTCGGGTTTGGAGTTGGTGGAGACGGGGGAGAATCGAACTCCCCGTCCAGCGTACGTGCGTCGCGAATCTACTACGGGTGTAGCCGGCGGATGTTTATCTCGCCACAGCCCCTCCGTCGACCGAGGGCGAGTGTGGCCAGCGGCAGTGATCTTTTCGAACGCAGGCCTGCAGCCCACCTGCGCCGAGCATCCCGACTAAACGTCGCGGCACATGGCCCGTCGGGAGGAGACCATGCGCCACGTCGCTACTTAATTAAGCAGCGAGGGCGAGTTGAGTTTCGCCAGTTACTTTTTGCCACCTGATTTACGAGGGTGATGGCACCTCGACCCGCAATCCGCGTCCGTGCGCACCTGTCGAATCCTGTCGTCCCCACGAGAGAGCGACTCACTCAACAGAGTCGGCACGAACTGGTTGCTGCTCGAGTCAGCGCTGCGCGTGGCGCACCGCACGCTGCATCGTGCGGTCGGCCTCGCGCTTCTTGATGGCCTGCCGCTTGTCGTACTGACGACGACCGCGCGCGAGCCCGATCTCGAGCTTTGCCAGTCCGTTGTGAAGGTACAACCGCAGCGGGATCACCGTGGTCCTCGGCTGCTCCTCGAGCGCCTGGCGCAGCCGGTCGAGCTCTCGACGGTGCAGCAGGAGCTTGCGAGGTCGCGTCGGCTCGTGATTCTCACGTGCGGGCCCGTACTGGGCGATGTGCACATTATACAGGAAGATCTCGTCGTCCTTCAGGCGCGCGTAGCCCTCGCCGAGGTTGACCTTGCCGGCCCGGATCGACTTGATCTCGGAGCCGAGGAGCACGATGCCGGCGTCGTAGCGCTGGAGGATCTCGTATTCGTAGCCGGCCCGCCGGTTCGCCGTGATGGTGGCGCCGCGGGCGGGTGCCTTCGTCGCCTTCGCCACGCGCGCGTCCTCTCGGGCGGTCGTCGCGCAGCCATACGCGACATAATTCTATTGGGCACAGGCACGAGATGCGTGCGATGGGGCAGGGGCCCGCCTAGAGGATAGCGGGTCAGGGCGTGGCGGCAGCGGTCGCGGTCGCGGTCCCAGTCGTCACCGGCGTCGGCGTGACCGGCGCGATGATTCGCTGCTTGCCCGTCGCGATCTCCTCGCGCAGGACGTCGATGGCGCGGAACAGCGTGACATCGCGCCCGGACTCGATGTCGCTCGTCGTCAGGGTGACGGGCACGTCCGGGGTGATGCCGTGGCCCTCGATCTGGTTGTGCAGCGGCGTCAGCCAGCGGCCGATCGAGACGTACACGGCTCCGCCGTTCGACAGCTCGCGCAGATGGTTCACCGTGCCCTTACCGAAGGACTTGGTGCCTACGACCGTCGCCCGGCCGTTCTCCTGCAGCGCCGCGGCGAAGACCTCAGCGCCGGACGCCGAGAACTCGTCCTGCAGGATTACCACCGGGACGTCGGTCAGTGTCCCCGGCGTGGCGGAGGCGGACTGCTCGTTCCCGTCGCGGTCCTGCTGCGAGAGAATCGTGCCCTTGTCGAGGAACATGTCCGCGAGCTGCACGGTCTCGTTCAGCAGCCCACCGGGGTTGCCGCGCAGGTCGATCAACAGGCCTTTGTCGCCGGCCTTCGTCGCCTGCTGGATGGCCGCCTGGACCTCCTGCGGCGTCGACTGCGTGATTTGACGGATGCGCACGTAACCCAGGTCGGTGATCGGGGTGCCGTCCGCGGTCGCCAGCGGCCCCGTCGGCGGGTCGGTGGTGACGGAGTCGACCTGGATCTCGTCGCGCACGATCGAGAGCGTCTGCTCGCTGCCGTCGACGTGCCTCACCTTGAGCGCGACCGCCGTGCCCCGCGGTCCGCGGATCTTGATCACGGCCTGCTCGACGGTCCAGCCCTGCGCGTCCGCGCCGTCGACGCTGAGGACGACGTCGCCGGCCTTGAGGCCGGCCTGCGCGGCGGGCGTGCCGGGCAGGGGGCGCACGATCACGACATAACTCCCCTGTTGCGCCACTGTGGCGCCGATGCCCTGGAAGGTGCCGGAGAAGTCGCTCTTGGAGACGGTGTAGGTCTGGGGGTCGAGATAGGTGGAGTGCGGGTCGCCGAGGGCCTGGAACATCCCGTTGATCGCGGCGTCGTAGAGGTACTCGGAGTTCACGCGCGTCGGGTCGACGAAGTCCGTCTTGAGGATGCCGATGATCTCGTCGAGCGTGCGGCCGTCGACGGAGCCCGGCGGCGTCGTGGCCGAGACCGGCGCAGTCGCGCTGGCGGCCGCCGGAGCCTGCGCGACCGTCGCGGCCTGCGGCTCCGTGACCGCGCGCGCCAGGAACCCCATGGCGACGAGCAGCACGGCGATCAGCGCGACGACAAAGCCGACCAGCGCCTTCTGCGCCGCGTCCGCCTTCATGGGAACCCCTTCGCGGAACTCGATTTGCGGCGTCCGCCGACCGGAAACGTGCGTGGGAGTCCGCGCAGTCTAGCATGGAGGAGCTTTGGGCTCGCCGCCCCGCGTGTGGCGCATGCACCGTAGCGCTCTCGGTTCGTTCGCACATAACTGCAATAGTGCGAAGTACGTCGGGAGGTCCGGACGACGCCCCCGGCCGGCATGGAGTCCCGCTGCCGAACCGTCGCGCTTCGCCCGCACGGCATCCGGGTGCGCCCGGCCCCGCCCGCGACCTCCGGCAGCCCGGCCCGCCGCGAGCATGGACCGCTCGCGCCGCTCCGCGCCGCTCGCAGCGCGCGGCCCACCCGCGTTGCCGCCTCTGTCCTCAGCCTTCCGCGTCCCGACCGCACCGGGGCGCCGCGCGGTGCCGGACCAGACCCGCCGCTCTCGCCCTGGCGCGGCCGCCCGCCGTCACCGCCGGCTCACCCTCCGCCGGACACCCTTGCGAATCGATACCGGGTAGGGGTATAGTCTCCACGTCGACTCATACCCTACCCGGGTACTGTAGGCCCGAGAGGAACGCCCCCATGCCCAGCTACGTCCACGTCCTGCGCGGTGAGATGCACTGCTTCGCCTGCTCGCGGTACCTCGGGGACTTCGAATCGCACCCCGAGACCCACGGCAAGGGCGACATCCACGTCATGCCACGCGAAGGCGCACCGCTCCCGCAGCACGCCGTCGAGACCGCCCAGGGTCTCCGCTGCTCCCGCTGCGGCGGTCGCGTCGTCCTCGATTACGTCGAGAAGATCCCGATCGCTCTCGCTGCCTAACGCAACCAGTGATGATGCAGCAGTCGTGCCGGTTATGTCGCTTCACTCGAGGCGCCTGGCCGGCCGACGCCCTCGCCCGGCGACCGCCTCCGCGACCACACCGGCACTCCGTCAGCCCGCCTTCGCCTCGCGCAGCGCCTTCAACACGGCCGCCCCGTGGTCCGCGGCCTTCGCGCGCTTCCACACCTTGAGCAGGCGCCCGTCGGGCCCAATCACGAACGTCGACCGCGTCATCCCGATGCTCTTGCGCCCGTACAGCGTCTTCTCGCCCCACGCCCCGTAGGCCGTTGCGACCTTCGCGTCGACGTCGACCAGCAGCGGGAACGGGAGGCCGTGCTCCTCCCGGAACTTGCGGTGCGACGCGGCGTCGTCCGTCGACACCCCCAGTACGACCGCCCCGGCATCTCTGATGTCCGCGAACTCGTCGCGGAACGAGCACGCCTCCGCCGTGCAGCCCGGCGTGTTGTCGCGCGGATAGAAGTAGAGGACGACCGTCTGTCCGGCGTAGTCCGCGAGCCGGTGCGTCTTCCCGTCCTGGTCCGCCAGCGAGAACGCCGGCGCCCGGTCCTCCGCCTCCAGCGTCACAGCCATTCGCGTCCTCCTCGTCGCCGCCCGCCGCCTCGTGCGGCGGAGCATACGCACGCGCGGCACGATCGCGGCCCCGGCGGCCGCCGGCCTCTGGTAGAGTCGCGCCCATCCGACGACGCCAGTCCGCGCACGAGGGGACCCGAGGCCATGACGACCGCGGTCGAGCCGGCGAGCCACGAGACCGAGATCAACGGCCTGCATCTCCATTATGTCGAGTATGCCGAGCCCTCCCCCGGCGCCACGACGATGCTCATGCTCCACGGCCTCACCAGCGCCTGGGGCGGCTGGCGTCGCGTCGCGGAGCACTATGCGACGCGCTACCGCGTGATCGCCCTCGACCAGCGCGGCCACGGCGACTCGGAGTGGGCGCCGGCCGACCACTACCGCACCGCCGACTACATGTCCGACCTCGAGCAGTTCGTCGACGCGCTGGGGCTCGAGCGCTTCGTCCTCGTCGGACAGTCGATGGGCGGGCATCACACGATCGCCTACACCGCGCGCCATCCCGACCGTGTGATCTGCGCGATCGCGAACGACATCCCGCCCGCGATCGCGCGCGCCGCGGAGGTCGACCGGGCGGCGCAGTATCCCGGCGGGCGCCATCGCACGTTCGCAACCGTCGAGGACTGGATCGCGCCGCGCCGCGAGACATCGCCGCTCACGCCGGAGTGGGCGCACCAGCAGATGGCGCGCGAGACGCTGCGCGCCGTCGACGGCGGCTTCCAGCCGAAGCACGACCCGAGCGCGCCGCTGCACTGGGAACCCGAGGACCTGTGGGACGAGGCGCGCACCATCTCGCGCCCCATCCTCTTCATCCGCGGCGGGCGCTCGCAGGTGCTCGACGCCCAGACGCTCCAGGACATGGACATGGCCATCCCGACCGCACGATCGGTGACGCTCGAGCAGGCCGGCCACTCGACCTACCTCGATATGGAGCACGAGTGGCTCGCCGCGGCCGACGCGTTCCTCGGCGCGCACGCGCGGTGACCCGACGGTGAGCGACGCCTCGCCTTCGCCTTCGCCCCCCTCGTCTGCACCCCCGCGCTGGGGCGCGTTCTCGTACGCCGCGTACCGCCAGTACTGGTTCGCGTCGATCGCCCGTGTCTTCGGGCTGCAGTTCCGCATCTTCGGCTCGGGGTGGCTCGTCTACTCCGTGCTCCATCGGTCACCGTTCTGGCTCGGGACGGTGGAGCTCTGCGTGGCGATGCCGTCGATCCTGTTCAGCGTGCCTGCGGGCGAGCTCGCCGACCGGGTCGACAACAAGCGGCTCCTCGTCGTCAGCCAGGGGCTCTCGACGGTCGCGCACTTCGGGCTCGCGATCGCGATCCTCACGGGGGTCGTGAACATCTGGCTCGTGATCGCGTGGGCGCTGGTGTCGGGGACGTTGACGTCGCTCGGGAATCCGCCGCTGCAGGCGATCCTGCCGCGGCTGATCGAGATGCGGGCGATGCCGAGCGCCGTCGCCTTCAACAGCGCGATCTGGAACAGCATGCGTATCGTCGGCCCCGCCAGCGCGGGCGTGCTGATCGCGATCATCGGCACCGGCCAGGCGTTCTTCGTCACGGCGGTGGGCTTCGCCGTCTCGACGTTCCTGCTCGGGCGGCTGCGCTTCCGTCCGCTCGATGAGTCGCCCGATGCGCTGCGCGCGTCGGGCGGGACGCCCGGCCGTGGGATGCTGTCCGGACTGCGCTACATCTTCGGCAACCGGCTCTTCCTCGCCGTCATGGGTCTGTCGTTCTTCAGCTCGATCTTCGGGATGTCGTACGAGATCCTGTTGCCGGTCTTCGCGAACACCATCCTCAAGGTCGGCTCGCAGGGCTTCGGCTTCATGGGCGCGGCGACCGGCGTGGGCGCGCTGCTCGGCACGCTGTCGATCGTGCGCGTCGGCGGGGGCCAGCACCGCGGGCCCCTGATGATCGGCGCGGCGACGCTGTACGGCCTGGTCGTCGCCGCCTTCGCCATGAGCCAGTGGCTGCCGCTCTCGCTCGTGCTGCTGTTCTGCGCCGGCTTCGTGTCGTCGGTCTACCTCAACCTCGGGATGACGACGCTGCAGGTGCTCGTGCCGAACGAACTGCGCGGCCGGGTGATGGGCGTGTGGTCGATGACGTGGTTCCTCACGTCCGTCGGCGGCTTCGTCGCGGGGGCCGGCGCGGAGCTGATCGGCACCCGCCTGATGGTCGCCCTCGGCGCGCTCCTCGTGTCGGCGTTCGCGGCGTCGCTGTACCTCGTCTCGGCGGAGCTGCGCGCCATGCCGACGCTCGAGGCGGCGCGCGCGACCGCGGAGACGGCCGGCGGCGGGTAGGCGCGCTAGATCGGGAACGCGACCAGCGACGTCGTCGACTGGATGCCGTCGAGCGTGCGGATGTTCTCGGCGAGGATCGGCGGGACGTCGGTGAGCTGCTCGGCTTCGATCACCGCGACGATGTCGTACGGGCCCATCACCTCGTGGACCTCGGTCACGTGCGCGATGTCCTTGAGCGCGAGCGCGACCCGGCGCGTGGCGCCGGGCGATGTGACGATCAGGACGTAGGCCTTGACCACGGGCGCCTCCTCGCGGACCTGCGGGATACCAATAGCGGACCCGGCGCGCACGCGCCTCCGCCGGACAGCCGAGCGGCCGCTGTTAAGATAGGGGAGAATGCGGAATTGAGCGTACGGGTGCGCGAGATTGATAATCACTTCTGTTCGAAGTGTGAGTTCCGCTGCGGCCCGTACGTGGCGTAGGGAAGAGATGGAGCTGCCCGCCCTTCGCGGGCGTGAGCCCCGGCCCCGGGTCCGCCAGGCGACTCTGTTGCGCCCTGTCGCGCCCCACGGCAACCGAGGTTCCGAACGCGACCGGCGAGCCTGAGAAGGCCTGCCGTCATGAGCAAGAATCTCGTCGTCCGTTTCGCCGGTGAGGGCGGACAGGGCGTCGTCGGCGGTTCGGAGATCATGGCCGCCGCCGCCGCCCAGGTCGGGTATCACGTCCTGACCTTCGCGACGTACCCGTCGCAGATCAAGGGCGGGCCCGCCTGGGGCCAGGCACGGATCGCCACCGAGCCCATCCTCTCGTCGGGCGACTACCTCGACGTGCTGGTCGCGCTGAACCGCTACGCGTACGACCACAACGTCGAGGAGCTCCGCGAGGGTGGCGTCGTCATCTACAACTCGGAGGACTTCGAGCTGGAGGACGGCACGAACACCGTCGGCATCCCGGCCGACAAGCTCGCGCGCGAGAGCGGCAACCCGCGCGCCGCGAACATGATCGTGATCGGCGCGGTCGCGCACCTCGCCGGGTTCCCCCTCAAGTACCTCGAGGGCTTCGTGCGTGCTCGGTTCGACCGCGGCCGGCCCGGGGACGACCGGATCATCGAGGGCAACATCAAGGCGCTGCACATGGGCGCGGAAGAGGCGGCGAAGAGCGGCCTCAGCCTCGGCAGCGAGCTCGACGAGCCGCCGACCGCGACGGCCGAGCGCATCCTGATCAAGGGCTTCGAGGCGGCGTGCCTCGGCGCGATGGCCGCGGGGCTCGACTGCTTCATCGGCTACCCGATCTCGCCGGCCACCACGATGCTGACCTACATGGAGGCCAACCTCACCGGCCCCGAGCACTTCGTCGGGCAGGCCTCCTCCGAGATCGAGTCGATCACGAGCATCCTCGGCGTCGGCTTCGCCGGGAAGAAGGTGATGACCTCCACCGCCGGCCCCGGGCTCAGCCTCATGGGCGAGGGACTCGGGCTCGCATGGATGGCCGAGATCCCGCTCGTCGTCGCCAACGTGCAGCGCGGCGGGCCGGCGACCGGCCTCCCCACGAAGACCGAGCAGTCCGACCTCATCGTCGCGATGAACCCCGGGCACGGCGACATGCGCCTGCCGGTGATCGCGCCGGGCAACGTCGAAGAGGCGTTCTTCGCAGCGGCCGAGGCCATCGCATGGGCCGAGCGCTACCAGGGCCCCGTGATCCTGCTGACCGAGGCGTCCATCGCCGAACGGTCTCAGGACATCCCGCGCCCCGATGTCTCGCGCGTCAAGGTCGAGCACCGCGCGGTGTCCGACGGGTCGCGCGGCAACCTGCGCTACGAGGGCGAGAGCGGCTCCCCGTTCCCCGTGCCGGGCGGCCCGGGCGCCTACGTCGCGAACGGCTCGGAGCACGACGAGCAGGGCGACACCACGCACCTGCCCGACGTCCACATCCGCATGACCGAGCGCCGGTTCAACAAGCTGAAGGCGCTCGAGACCGGCACGTACGAGGCCGAGCGCGCGAGCGCGTCGGTGGTCGTGATGCCGTGGGGCGGCTCGAAGGGCTCCGCCCGCGAGGCGTACGAGCGGCTGACCGCCGACGGCGCCGATCTCGGCTGGTACTACACGATGTACCTGAACCCGTTCCCCGCCGGGCTGCTCGACGAGCTGCGCGCGAAGGAGCTGGTCCTCGTCCCGGAGCTCAACTACCTCGGACAGTTCTCGGCGTACCTGCGCGAGCAGGGCGTCAACGCCCGGTCCATCAGGCAGTACACCGGCCTGCCGTTCAAGGTGAACGGCCTGATGGCGTCCATCCAGCAGGAAATGCAGGCTACCAGCGGGAAGTTGGCGCGAGTATGAGCAAGCGCAACCCGGTCTACGACTTCAAGTGGTGCCCCGGCTGCGGTGACTTCGGCGTGAAGCGCGCGATCGAGGGCGCGCTCGTCGAGCGCTGCGCCGCGCGCAACGAGTCGGTCGAGCACAACGTGATCGTCGCGGGCATCGGCTGCTCGGGAAACCTCGTGCACCTGCAGGAGGGCCCGCAGCCGTTCGGCATCCATGGCATCCACGGCCGCACGCTGCCGATCGCCTACGGCATCAAGTCCGCGCGCCCCGACCTCAACGTACTGGTCGTCTCCGGCGACGGCGACTTCCTCAGCATCGGGGCCGAGCACATCGGCCCGCAGGCGAAGCGCAACCTCGACGTCACCGCCGTCGTCATGGACAACGGCGTCTACGGCCTCACCAAGGGCCAGGCATCGCCGACCACCGAGTTCGAGGTCGTCACGCCGACGACCCCGTACGGCAAGCTCGACGACAAGATGAGCCCGCTCGAGACCTACCTCGCGGCCGGCGTCGGCTACATCGCCACCGGCATGTCGTCGCAGGTCAAGGAGCTGCAGCAGACCATCCTCGACGCGATGGCGTACCCCGGCTTCTCAATCGTGCACGTGCAGTCGCCGTGCACCACCTACAACGACACGTACGCGCTGCTCAAGGGCAACCCGAAGGAGGGCATCGAGCCGGCGGCGAAGCCGATCCCCGACGACCACGACCCGAGCGACTTCATGGCGGCGATGGCGCTGGCGCGCGGCAAGAGCATCCCGATGGGCCTGCTCTACCGCAAGCCCGACAGCGTCCCGGCACACGAGCGCCTGGAGCGGGCTCGCACACGCGCCGGCGCGAAGGCGCACACGGTCGACGAGCTGCTCGCCGGGATGAAGATCCAGCCACGCTCGAGGGCGCGCGACACAGCCGTCGCGCGCCCTCGTATCCTCACCCTGGCGCCGCCCGAGCGGCCCGCCGACCGGGAGGCACGCGGTGAGCGTCCAGCGTCACGTGGCCGTCGAGGGCGTGCGCCTGCGCTTCGCAGCGTCGCACATGGCGACCCTCGGCGATGAGCTCGAACCCCTCCACGGTCACAACTACGAAGCCCGCGCGCGCGTCGACGGCGATCTCACGCCTGACGCCTGGGTGATCGACTTCTCCGCGCTCAAGCGCATCGTGCGCGAGACCTGCGACCGCCTCGATCACGCCTTCCTCCTCCAGCGCGACTCGCGGCTGATCCAGATCGAGGAGAGCGACGGCGCCTGGTCGCTGTGCTTCGGGAGTCGCCGTTATGTTTTCCCCGTGTCGGACGTCGTCGCCCTGCCGATCGCGAACACGACCGCCGAGCTGATCGCGGAGTGGATCTGGGGCGAGGTCGCGTCGGCGTTGCGCTCCGAGGGACACACCCACATCCGCCGCCTCGCGATCGAGGTCGAGGAGATGCCCGGCCAGGCCGGCGGCTACGCCGACGATCTGTGAGGCAGCGCCGCGCGCCGGCGGCATCGCGCATGCCGCCGACACGTCCGCAACGTCGCCGTTACGCGGCACCGCGAAATTGACAGGATTACCGGCCCCCGTACGATCGGAAGAGCCGGAGGAGCGGGAGATGCAGATCAACTGGGAACAGGCGATCAACGACATCTTCGTCGACAAGCTGACCTGTCCGCGCTGCGGGCAGGATCAGGACGAGTTGATCGTGGGCTACTCGCGGAAGCCCAGCCTGAACGCCTTCGCCCCCCGCCACCGGCACTGCCCGCGCGGCGACGAGTGCGACGCTCGCAAGCTGATCACGCTGTGCGCCTCCTGCGCGCGCGCCGAAGCGCTGCCGGGCACGCCCGTCGACGCCGGCCAGGTCCTCGAGACGTACATGCTCGACTGCCGTCGCGACCTCGAGGAGTCGCTCGACTACCTCGCCGAGTACTGGCGCGACGACTACGACCTCACGGCGGACGACTTCGAGCACCAGCTCGAGGACGTCGACCCGGAGGTGTTCGAGGAAGAGACGCAGTGGCGAACGCGTCTGGAGGAGGAGTACCTCCGGTACCACCGCGAGTTCCGCCAGCGGGGGCGCCGCATCCCGTCGCCCGGGTGGCGCTCCGAGTACGTCGAAGAGATCCGCGCCCTCGGGTACGACACCCTGCTCGGCGACTAGTCGCGGCGCTGCGAGCATGTCGCTCCGCCAGCGCTCCACCCTCGTCTACGGCGCCATCGTGCTCGTGGTCTTCGTCGGCGCGCTCGTCGCGAGCTTCGTCTACACGCACGAGCCGCAGCGCGACACGCTCTCCGTGACGGTCGCCGGCGCGCCGGGTACTCCGACCGCCGAGCGAGTCGTCGCCGGCACGGTGTCGGAGGTCGCAAACGGCACGCTGCACCTGCACACCGAGGCGGGCGACGTCGCAGTGACGCTGCCGGCCGGCGTACCCGCCGTCGAGCTGCAGCACGTCGCTGCGGACGCCGCACCGCTCGCGACGGGCGTCGGCGTCAACGTGGGCGGTGAGCAGACGCAGACGGGCCTCGTGGTGTCCGGCATCGTCGTCGTGAGCGGGGCCCCGTGAGGCGCCTCGTGCCGTTCGTGTTGCTCGCCGGCGTGCTGCTCGCCGGCGCCGCCGGGGCCTCGCTCGGCGCGCGGCTCGCCGACGCGGCGACCCGGCCCGGGCACACGGATCTCGTGATCCCCGCGCCGGCCCTCGCCGCCGGCCCCAGCGCCGACGCGCTGCGCGCGCCCGGCGGCTTCACCGGCTTCGGCGGCGCTCCCGCGCTGAGCGGCTACGTGTTCCGCACGGGCACCGTCACCGCCGTCGATGCCGCGCAGCACAGCGTGACGGTCGAGTCGTCCGGTAGCGTCGCGACGGTGCACTACGCCGCGACCACGCGGTTCTTCCGTCTTGCGCCGCTCACGGCGCCCCTGTCCCCCGGCGACGTCATCGTCGTCCGCTACGACGGCAATCAGCCGGTGGGCGTCATGCGCGTCCCGTCCGATCTCGAGCAGGGGATCGGCGCGTCGCAGTCGCCGCGCGAGCGCGGCCTTCCCCCGATCACACCGCCGTAGAGTCCTCCGCGCCGCGGCGTGGGCGAGCGGATCGCCGCCGCCGCGGGTGGGCGAACCTACTGCGTGATGCGCAGCGTCGCGGCGTTCGCGCGGCGCATCGCGGCGGCCCACGTGATCCACAGGCCGACGAGCACGGCCACCGTCAGGAAGCCCACGCCGAGCGCCAGCGCGGGCCAGTCCGTCTCGAGGATGAACGGCGGCAGCACGCGCGCGCCCTGGTCCGTGACGTTGAGGAACGACAGCATCACCCCCGCGACGCGCCGCCCGAGCAGGACGCCGATCGCACCGCCGATCAGCAGCACGCTGCCCCACTCCAGCAGCATCGCGCGCAGGATCTGCCGCCCCGACGACCCCACGGCCCGCAGCACCGCGAACTCGATCACGCGGTGGCGCGCGCCCAGCACCAGCGTCACCACGAAGCCGAGCGTGCACAGCCCGAGCACCGACACGAACGCGAGCGCGAGGATCCCCGTGCCCGACGCCTGCAACGTCGGGTCCGCCGCCACCTCGTCGAGCTGCGCCTCCTGGTGCAGCACCTGCTCGGCGATCGGCAGGGGCGAGTGGAGGCGATCCGTCAGCCCCTGCACGAGCGCCTTCTGATCCGCGAGCGGGAAGCCCGGCTGGAAGTTCAGCCACAGCTCGTCGGCGAACTCGCCGTCCTTGAAGCCCACGGTCGACGCCAGCGCACGGAGCTGGTCGAGGCTCACGACGACGAACCCCTGCGCCGGATCGAGCGTCGGAAAGAGCGATGACGTCGCCCGCACGTCCAGCGGCACCTTGAGATCGCCGAGCACGGCCTCGGTCTCGCGCCCCTGCGCGGTGCCGAAGAGACCGAGCGCCGTCTGGTTCATCACCGCCGCCAGCGGCACGGTGGGATCCTGCAGCGCCAGCACGCGCACGCGCGGCGAGATCAGGCGCTGCCACTGCCACTTCGCCGAGTGCGTCCCCGACGCTGCCTGGTCGGTCGACAGCGTGAACGGCTCGTTCACGTCGCGCTGCGTGTACTGCGTCCAGCGGAACGGCCCCTCGAAGTCGTCGAGCACCGTGACCTTGCCGCCCGGTCGCACGGCCGCCACGTTGTCGAAGTAGAGCGCGCCCTCGGTGCGCAGGTTCTGGCCGAGCCGGTCGTTCACGCGCAGCCCGACGAAGGTGACCGGCCGCGGCAGCGTCGCCAGGACCTGCGCGCCCAGCGTCTCCCAGTCGTCGCTGTGCGTCGGGGTGTCGAAGCCGGAGAGGTGCGCGTGTCCGTCGCCGTCGCGCAGGATCGCCTGGAGATAGTCGCGGCCCGGATCGCCGGCCGTGTAGACCTGCACCCGCACCGCCTGCGCGTCGTCGGGCAGGGCGAGCCCGCCGCCGGGAGGCACCTCGCTCTGCAGCTGCCGCGCCAGGCCCCCGAGCGTCTGCTGCGAGAAGTCCCCGCGGAACCACAGCATCGACGCGACCCGCTGCGGGTCCACCGCGAGCAGCGGGACCTTCGCCCCCGACGGCGTCTCGATCGCGCCGCGATATGCGACCGCGGCGTCGGCAACGCCCGGCAGCCCGCGCACCCGGTCGAGCTTCGCAGGGAGCTGCAGGTCCGCCGCGTCCACCAGCGTCCCGCGCACGTCCGCGCCGGCCTCGTAGCGAATGCGCTCCGCGAGCGAGCGGTCGACGGTCGGCCCGTACGACGCCGCGAACGTGCCAACGGCGATCGCCATCACGAGCAGCAGCAGGAGGCGCGCGTACGCGGTCGGCGAGCGCCCCGCGCGCTGCAGCCCGAGCGCCACCGCCGTGCCTTTCAGCAGCAGCAACCCGCGCACCGCGATCCGCAGTAGCGGCGGATAGAAGCGCAGCACGAGCGCCGCGACCGCGAGCGTGATCACCAGCGGCGACAGCAACAGCAGCGGGTCGGCCGACCAGCCGCCGACCGCGTTCGGGTCGTACACCGAGCCGCGCTGCCGCAGCTGCACGACCAGCAGCACCGCGAACGCGACGATCGCGAGATCGAGGTAGTACCGCTGCACGAGCCCGCGTCCGGCCGGGCGCGACTGCTCGCGCTTCACGTCGACGATGCCGCGGCGCGCCGCGACCAGCGCGGGGAGGAGCATCGCGACGAGCGCGAGCGCGGCGCCGCCGGCGGCGAGCAGCGGCGCGTCGGGCGGCACGCGTACGGGCAGCGACGCACCGCCGGTGATCGCGTGGAACGTCGGCGTGCGACCGAGCGCACCGACCAGCCACGCGGCCAGCCACGGCCCGACCACCGCCGCCGGCACCGCCATCACCAGCCCCTCGATCAGCGTCAGCCCGACGATCTGCGACGTGCTCGCCCCGCGGCTGCGGTAGACGCCGACCTCTTCCGCCTGCCGCTCGAGCAGCAGTCCCATCACCACCGCGACGTAGTAGATCACGATGCCGACCACCTGCAGCAGGATCAGCAGCAGCGGGACCTGCGAGAACGTCTGCGTGTTGCGGAACTGCTCGAGCTGATCGAGCACCGGCATGTGCGACGGCGCGACCAGCCCCAGCGTGTCGCCGACGTCCGACCGCCACGCGTGCAGGTCCGCGATGGCGCGTGGCACGTCGCGCAGCGCCAGCGCGCCCGGCGCGTCCACGAAGCCGGCGCGGTGGCGCGTCGGCAGCTCCGGGAGCCGCTGCGCGAACGCGCCGAAGTACTGGTCGCGCGTGGTGAGCAGCGGCATCGAGCCGCGGCCTGCCTGGGCCTCGCCGAGCGCGATCTCGCCCGTCGACTGGCTGAGGCGCGGGAGGAACGGCGCGTCGGGCACCTGCCACGATCCGTCGAAGAGCTGCCAGCGCTGGTCCTGCGGGTCGTTCGGCGCGACGAAGCCGACCACCGTCGCCGTCATGCTCGTGGTCACCGTCAGCGTCGGCCGGCACCGCACCTCGTCCTGCGCGATTTGGGGGTCGTCGGAGCTCGGCAGGTGCTGGCAGTCGTCGTAGCCGGGCCCTGCGATGCGCACCTGGTCGCCGACGGCCGCGAACTTCTGGAAGCCAGCGGGCAGGACGACCTCGGCGCCGTTGGCGGAGGGGCCGGGCAGGCGTCCGGCCGTGACGTGCACGTGCTGCTCGAAGTTCGAGAGCGAGTAGAGGAACGCACCCCAGTTCTGCCGGACGGGCTGCGCGGGCTGCCCGGTCACGGCCACCGGCTGTTCCGGCGCCTGCGCCTCGTAGCCGACGAAGCCGAGGTCGAGGCGTCCGGACCGCTCCTCGGTGATCGTCTCCCCGCCCGCTGCCAGCCAGCCGACGCGGGCCGCCGTCACGCGGTCGATCGCCTCGCGCGTCTGGACGTCGACCGGGTCCCCGATCAGGAGGTGGTCGACCTCGAGCCACGTGGCGCGGTCCGACGCGGTGGGGAGGCCACGCTCGAGGCGGAAGCGCAGGCCGAGGTCCGACATCGATTGCGCGTAGATTGGCGCGACGGCGAGCAGCGTCGCGGCGACGACCACGCCCAGCGCCGCCACGGCCATCAGCCGCCAGCTCGCGCGCAGGCGGAGGAGCGCGAACCACCAGCCGGCGAGCAGCTCGTTCACGGCGCGGAGTGTAGCGTCTGCGGCGCCTGCGGCCCGTGCCCGGGGCCGGCCTGACCTGTACCGGTGTGCAGGGCCCCCGTAGCATGGCGGTACCGCGGTCCGCACAGGGGGAGTCCTCAATGAGCGACAATCAGCAGTTCCGATTCGCACTGGCCGCCGCCGTCGCGGGCGTGGTGTGGGGGTACCTGCGCCACCGCCGCAGCAGCCGCGCGCCGCTGATTCCCCTGCTCCAGGGCCTCGAGTGGTTCATCGCCTACGGCGGCGCCGCGGCGCTCGTCGAGGGTGCGCGCGAGTCGCTCGAGGCGGACGAAGACGCGGCGCTCGACGCCGTCGAGCGGGTCACCCACATCCGCGAGGTGATCAACGAGCGCACCGGCACGGAGGGCTGAGCCGCGGCGTGAGCGACGATCACGCGCTGCGGGACACGCTCGTCGCCTGGAGGAGGCATTCTGGCGCGCCGCCGGCGACGGCTCCTTCTATCGCGAGCACATGGCCCCGGACGGACTGCTCGTCTTCCCGGAGCCGCCCGGCGTGCTCGACTACCCCGCCACGATCGCGGCCGTCGAAGCGTCCGCGCCGTGGAGCGACGTTCGGCTGACGAACGCGCGCGTCGTCACGCCGGCGGCGGATGCCGCTGCGCTCACCTATCGCGCCGTCGCGCACCGCGACGGCAGCGGCGAGTACTGCGCGCTGGTCACGACCGTCTACGCGCGTCGCGACGGCCACTGGCGGCTCGTGCTGCATCAGCAGACGCCGCTCGCCCCGGCGTCGCCGGCCGCCGAGTAGCCCCGAAGCCGGTGCGCTGTTAACGTGGCGCCCGGCCGACGCACCCGGCCGACACCCGTTACGTCACGCGCCCGCGGGCGCCGTCAGCACCTGGGAACGGAGTTCTGCATGTCCGCACCGTGGAGCGGTTTCGAGCCGGTCGTCACCCACACGTTCTCGATCACCAACGAGGCAACGCGCTCCGACTTCCTGAACATCTGCTACGCGAACGACGTCGACGACGACGTGGTCGACGGCTTCGACGCCCTGCGCGAGGGCGTGATGTTCCACTCCGCCGACGAGGTGAAGGACGCGCTGCGGACCGTCGGACAGCTGGAAGAGTAGCGATGCTCGACGACCCCACCGCGGCGCTGCGGGAGCAGGCGCGCGAGCGGGGTCGCCGGCTCCTCGCCGCCCCACCCTTCGAATCGATCGCCGACCGGACGACGCTGCTCCTGACGTCCCCGCCGGCCGATGACCTCGGCGACGCCGCGTTCGCGCCGGCGGTCCCGGCATTCTGGATGCTCGTGGACCCCGCGCTCGCGCGGGCGCTCCCCGACCCCTACCGCTCGGCGCTGCAGCGCGACGGCGTCTACGTGGCGCGCGAGCGGGCTCGCGGCCCCGGCGACGCGCTCGACGGGTACGACCTCACGATCACCATCGACGCCACGACGACCTTCGAGGGCGTGGCGCGACGCACGCTCGAGTCGCGCTGGGCGGTGCGCCACGCCCAGGTGGTGCACGACCGCATGGGCCGCCACGCTCAGCTGATCGCGGCAGCCGGCCGCTATCCGCAGGACGTCCCGGAGCGCATCACGCGTGCCCTGTGGCTGCAGCTCGTCGCGGCGGTGCGGGCGCTGTGGGTGATCGGTGTCGCTCCGGCTGCAGCGGCGCTCCCCGCCGCCGGCGAGGCGGCGGCGGCGCTCTGCCGGCTCGCGTGCGTGCACGACGAAGGCGACCACCCGACCCTCGATCTGCTCGTCGCCGTCGCGCGCGGGACCCGCATCGGCAAGCGCGTGGCGACGTGGCTCGACGACCTCGCGGCCGCGCTCGGCGGCGACGCCGCGGCGACGCGGCGCGTGCTCGCCGCCGCCGACCAGGTGCTGCGCGAGGTCGCCGGGGTGCTCGGCGAGCTCTACCGCGACCGCCCGTGGCTGCGCGACCCGGAGGCGTACGCGCTCCGCCCGTCGCGCTGAGCCGCCGTGGACGCGGCCGACATCGCCTGGCTGCAGACCCCGCCCGGCGGTCGCGCGGCCGCCGACGCCGCCGCGGCGCTGACCGCGGGAACGCCCCTCCTCGAAGTCGTCGAACGCCTGCGGCGCGGGCTCGAGCCCGCGCAGGCGCGCGCCGCCGTGGCGCTGGCCGAGGGACGGCGGGTCGCCGCGCGCAAGTTCCCGGAGGGCGAGCGGCTGTGGTGCGACCGCGCGGCCGCCGAGCAGGCGACGAGCGAGACGGTCGCGCGCTGGACGGCCGCGCGCTTCGCCGGCACGCGGCGCGTCGTCGACGCCGGATGCGGGATGGGCGGCGACGCGCTCGCGCTCGCGGCGCACGCGCCCGTGGTCGCGGTCGACCGCGACCCCGCGCGGCTGGCCATGGCGGCGGCAAACGCCGCCGGGCGCGGGCTCGGCACGCGCGTGGCGACGCGCGCGGGCGACGCTGCCGACGTGAGCGCCGCCGACGGCGACGCCGCGTGGCTGGACCCGTCGCGGCGCGACGCGCGCGGCCGCACGCTCGACCCGCGGCGCTGGTCGCCGCCGCTCGATGTCGCCGTCGCGATCGCCGCGCGATTCCCGGCGGCGGGAATCAAGCTCGCGCCGGGGATCGACCTCGCGCTGCTGCCGGCGGGCGCGGAGGTGGAGTTCGTCTCGCTCGACGGCGACCTCGTGGAGGCGGTCGCGTGGCTCGGCCGCCTGGCGCGGGGGCGGCGCCGCGCGACCGTGCTGCCGGCGGGCGTGTCGCTCGCGGACGAAGGGGGCACCGGGCCGGAGCCGTCCCGCATCGGCGAGCCCGGCACGTTTCTCTACGACCCCGACCCGGCGGTCGGCCGCGCCGGGCTCGTCGCGCACCTCGCGCGCGACCTCGACGCGTGGCAGCTCGACCCGACGATCGCCTACCTGGCGGCGGACCACGCGGTCGACACGCCGTTCGCGCGACGCTTCCATGTCGAGGCGTGGCTGCCGTTCTCGGAGCGAGCGCTGCTCACGCGGCTGCGAGCGCTGGGGGCCGGTCGCGCGGAGGTGATGCGTCGCGGCTCGCCCGTCGACACGAATGCGCTGGAGCGCCGGCTCACGCGCGCGCTCGGCGGCGGGGCGGTGCGGACGGTCGCGCTCACGCGCGTCGCCGGGCGCCACGTCGCGATCGTGTGCGCGCGAGACGGCGCCTCAGCCCGCTGACGCGGGCCGTTCGCGCACGGCATCCTCGGCCGCGCCGGCGGCCGCCACTGTTGCGGCGTGGTCGCGCGCTTCGGTGCCGAAGAACTCGAACAGCAGGCGCGCGCGCAGCGCGTCGATGCCCCAGCCCTCGGTCGCGGAGGTGCAGATCGCCTCGCCGTCCGGGCCGAGCGGGTTGAGCTCGCGCGCCGGCGGGAGCTCCGCCTCCGACGTGACCGTCGATCCATCTTGCAGTCGCAACCCGTCGACCTTGTTCAGCACGGTCAGCACCGGCACGTCCTGCAGGCCGAGCCCCTCGAGCGTCGCCGCCACCGACTCCGCCTGCGCCTTCGCCGCCGGAGACGTCACATCCACGACGTGCAGCAGGAGGTCGGCCTTCTCCAGCTCCTCGAGCGTGGCGCGGAAGGCGGAGATCAGCTGCGTGGGCAGCTTCTGCATGAAGCCCACGGTGTCGGTGAGGAGGAACGCCTCCTCGCGGCCGGAGCCGACGCGACGCGTCACCGGGTCGAGCGTCGCGAAGGGTGCGTTCGCGGCCAGCACCTTCGCGCCGGCCAGCGCGCGCATCAGCGACGACTTCCCGGCGTTCGTGTAGCCGACGAGCGCGACCACCGGCATCCCCTGCCGCTCGCGGCGGGAACGCTGCAGCGCGCGGTGCCGCCGCACGGCCTCGATCTGCTTCTTCAGGCGCGCGATGCGCTGGCCGATCAGCCGGCGGTCGGTTTCGAGCTGCGTCTCGCCGGGACCGCGGGACCCGATGGCGCCCTCCATCCGCTCGAGGTGCTGCCACTGGCCGCGCAGGCGCGGCAGGAGGTACTCGTGTTGCGCAAGCTCCACCTGGAGCGACGCCTCTCGCGTCTTCGCGCGGCTCGCGAAGATGTCGAGGATGAGCGCCGAGCGGTCCAGCACCTTCACGTCGAGCGCCTTCTCGAGGTTGAGCTGCTGCGACGGCGAGAGCGGGTCGTCGAAGACGACCATCGTGTAGCCGGTGGTCTCGCGCGCGGCCTTCACCTCGTCGACCTTGCCCGCGCCGATGTACGTCGCGCGGTCGGGCCGAGGGCGGCGCTGCACGGTCTCGCCGACGACGCGCCCGCCGGCGGTGCGCACGAGGCGCGCCAGCTCGCGGACGGACTCCTCGGTGGACATGCCGCTGTCGCTCCGCTCGTCGACCGCGACGAGGAAGGCCTGCTCGGGGCGAGGTGCGGTGCTGTGCGAGTCGCGGCGATCGTGGCGGTCGCCGGCGGTGGGGGTGGTGGGGTACGGCCGCTTTCGAGGTATCGAACGCGCTCCTTCGGTGGCGTCCCGGCGCTCCGCGCCGGTGTTGCGTTGACACGATCATCATACGGTGCGCCGGAGCGATCGGGCGGGGTCCGGACGCCGGGAGGCAGCGAGGGAACGCCTCTCGGCGCTCGCAGTGTCGGCGGCGTGTCTGCCGCCGCTTGAATCCGGCGCAAGCGGCGGCAGACACGCCGCCGATGCGACAGCCGGCTTCAACCGGGCGCGCTCAGCGACCAGGCCACGCCTCAGTGCGGCGTGAATCCGGTCTGCGCGCAGGCCGCGCCATCGGGCGCGTCGAAGCACACGTCGACGGCAACGGCGTAGCCGGCGCTCGCGCCGCCGATCGAGCGCGAGCACGACGCCGTCCCGTCGTCGCCGCTGACGGCGGCACACGTCGGCGACGTCGTCTTGTAGTGCCAGGTAGCGGTCATCGCGACGCCGCTCGCCGGCGCGCCCCCGCAGGCGAGGCGGCCGGTCACGGTGACGGTGGAGAAGCGCGCTGGGGTCGCGTTCGAGATGCTCGCCGCCGCGGCGCAGGCCGCGGATCCGGCGGCGCCCGGCGTCGCGGCGTCCGGCGCAGGCGTCGGCGGCGCGGTCCCGAACAGCGCAAAGGCCGCGAGCCAGTCGGAGGCGATGGCGTGCTGCGCGGTCGCCAGCGAAACCCGTCCGGCGCAGACGGCGTCATGCAGGCCGTTCTCCACCTGGTCCTTGTTCCGCGCGTTGTCCCCGCCATCGAAGGACTCCGGCCAGAGGTTGAGCGGGTCGCGCGGCGCGCCGCCGAGCTCGAGCGGGATGAGGTGGTCCTGTTCGAAGTCGCCGGTCGCCCGATCACCGACGCCGTAGTCGCTCATCTCCTGCAGCTTGAGCTGGAACATCCGGTCGCGGTCCGCCTGCGAGCTTGGACGCACGGAACTCGCGTAGCCGGGGACGCAAATCGTGGCGTCGATGTTCGACTGGGTGACGGCGGGATCCGCCGCGCCCGGCGTGCACACGGGGTCGGGGAGGACGCCGTGGTATGCGCACTTCGGACCGGTTGCGACGACGGCCGCGGTCGGGCCGGCAGTCGGTAGCGCCGGCGGCGTCGACACGGGCTCGGACGTAGACGGTGGCGCGGGGGCGGCCGGGCTCGCGGTTCGGGCGGCGGTCGCCGTGTCGATGGAACGCGCGGTTGCGACCGCGGCGGCGGTCGTCGTCGCAGCCGGCGCGGTCGCGGTCGCGCTTGGTCGCGCGGAGCCGCAGGCGACCGCGAGCGCAGTGAGCGCAACGGTCATGAGGGAGACGAGTGCCGGGCGGATGGCGTGCGGCATGGTCGCTCCTCGCGTGACGCTCGGTCGACGCTCCCGGAGGGGGCGCGCTGTCGTGAACGTCGATGCCGCCAATACCGCGGCCCGCGGGCCGCGTTGTCATCGGCGGCGTATCTGCCGCCGCTTGCGTCGAACTGCTTCCTACAGCGGTCGCTCGCCGCGTGCGAAGCGCGAGAGCCGCGCGAGCGCCTCCTCGAGCCGGTCGTCCGGCGTCGTCAGCGAGATGCGGATGTAGCCCTCGCCGGCCGCTCCGTAGCTCGCGCCGGGCGTCACGACGACGCCGGTCTGGTCGACGAGCCGCGCGGCGAAGTCACCGCTCGAGCGTTCGCCCTCCGGCAGCCGCGCCCACACGTACAGCGACGCCCGCGGCGGCTCGAGCCGCAGCCCGAGCTCGCGCAGCACCGCGACCACGCGGTCGCGCCGGCGCTGGTACACCGCGTTGTGCGCCGCGATCGAGTCGCGCGGGTCGTCGAGCGCGGCGATTGCCATCTCCTGGATCGCCTGCGGAATGCCACTGTCGAGATTCGTCTTCACTCGCGTGAGCGCGTCGATCACGGTCGCGTTGCCCACGGCCATTGCCACGCGCCAGCCCGTCATGTTGAAGCTCTTCGACAGCGAGTTGAACTCGATCGCGACGTCGCGCGCGCCGTCGACCTCGAGGATCGAGTGCGCGACGTAGCCGTCGTAGGTGACGTCGGCGTAGGCGAGGTCGTGCGCGATCACGACGTCGTGCTGCTTCGCCCAGGCCACGGCGCGCTCGAAGAAGCCGACGTCGGCGACGGCGCCGGTCGGGTTGTTCGGGTAGTTGAGCCAGAGGATGCGCGCGCGGCGCGCGGCCTCCGCGGGGATCTCGTCGAGGCGCGGCAGCCAGCCGTCCTCCTCCTTCAGCGGGAGCTTCACGGTCTCGCCGCCGGCAAACATCGTGCCGATCTCGTAGACCGGGTAGCCGGGGTCGGTGATCAGCGAGACGTCACCGGGGTCGATCAGACACAGCGGCAGGTGGCCGATGCCCTCCTTCGACCCGATCAGCGGGACGATCTCCTCGTCCGGGTCGAGCGTCACGGCGTGGCGCCGCTCGTACCAGCGCGCGATGGCGCGACGGAACTCGGGGAGGCCGTCGGACTCCGGGTAGCGATGGTTGGCCGGCGTCTCGGCGGCGCGCTGCAGCGTCTCGATCAGGTAGCCGGGGGTCGGCAGGTCGGGGTCGCCGATGCCGAGCGAGATCACGTCGACGCCGGTCGCGCGCTTCTGCGCGATCAGCTCGGAGATCCGCGCGAACAGGTACGGCGGCAGCTGCTCGACGCGCTGCGCGAGCTTCATCGGTCCTCCATCACGCCTCGATCACCGGTGGGTTGTCTGGTGGGATGAGGCGCTGCCGCGCCTCGCCGCGTCGGCGGCATGCCTGCCGCCGCTTTGGGTTCGTTGTCGAGCCGGGTCTGTCGTCGACGCAGGTCTGGTATCGACGCGGCTGCCGTCGTCGTCCGCGCCGTCAGCGCCGCCTCCGGGGTCAGCGCCAGCCGCCGAAGCGCGCCTTCACGCCGGCGCGGCGCTTCTCCTCGCGGCGCTGCGCGATCGCATCCTCGTCCGTCGTGCGGCGATACTCGAGGCCCATGCGGCCGGGGCGAAAGCCGACGGCCGTGCACGTGCGCAGCGCCTGCGGGACGTCGGGCCGTGCGATCACCGTGGCACGCCGCGCGTCCTTCGTCGACAGCTGGTAGGCGGCGGCGGCGAGCAGGAGCCGGCCGTAGCCGTGGCCGCGCCACTCCGGAGCCACGGCCGCGGTGAGAACGCGCCCCTCCGCCTCGTCGGTGTCGCCGTTCGCGGCAAACGCCACGATCTCGTCGTCGCGCTCGAGGACGCCGATCCAGCTCGCGGTGTCGACAGCGTGCGCGATGGCGTGTTCGCCGTCGGCGTACTCGTCGTAGGCCTCGCTCCAGATCGCGCGCACGCGGGCGAGGTCCGCCTTCTTCGCGCGGCGCATCGCGACCTCCGGTGGGAACTCCGGGACGGCGTTCGGGTCGAGGTCGGGGTGGCTGAGCTCCATCCACTCGGCGAAGAACCGGAAGTCGGCGTCGTCGAGGATCGGCTCGAGCCACTCCTTGCCGTGCACTTCGACGAGGTCGAGCGCGACGTAGTCGACGCCGGCACCGGCGATCTGCGGGCGCAGATCCGCGAACATCTCGGCGAACGAGGTGCGCATGTCCTCGACGCTGGCGAAGGCCCAATAGAGGTGCAGCTCGCCGCCCTCGGGGACGAGAGCCAACGTGCCCTGCTCGCGGTCGACGGTGATGATGCCCGGGGTCTCGAGCAGCTCGCGCCACGCGCGAGGTCGCATCGGCACGTTGCGGATCTGCGGTGCAGTCGCCTGCAGGCGTCGCGGGTTCATGCGCGCTCCCATTCGGAGGTGAAGACGCGGGCGGCCGGGCCGGTCAGCGTCACTTCGTGCGTTCCATCCCACTCGATCTCGAGCACGCCGCCGGGAACGGCGACGGCCACACGCTCGTCGACCGTTCCGAGCGTGCGCGCGGCGGCGACCACGGCGCAGGCGCCGGAGCCGCACGCGAGCGTCTCACCGACGCCGCGCTCCCAGACGCGCATCGTCACGTGGCTGCGGTCGCCGACGTGCGCGACCTCGAAGTTCGTGCGGTGCGCGAACAGCTCGTGGTGCTCGACGAGCGGGCCGTGCCGCTCCAGCGGGTAGTCCGCCGGGGCGCCGTCGATGAACTCCACGGCGTGCGGGTTGCCCATCGACACCAGCGTCACGTGCACGGTCTCCGCGCCGCGGTCGTCGTGCACCGTCACCTGCAGGTCGGTCACCGGCGCCGCCTGCTCGACGTGCACGCCGACGTGCGCCGGCTCGAAGTCCGGCACGCCCATGCCGACGCGCACGCGCTCCACGGTGCCGTCCGCGGCGAAGGTCGCACGCGCGGTCAGCACACCCGGGACCGTCTCGACGGTCATCGCACCGTCGGTGCTCGTCACCAGTCGGCGGTCGAAGCAGTACTTCACGAAGCAGCGGATGCCGTTGCCGCACATCTCGGCCTCGGAGCCATCGGCGTTGAAGATGCGCATGCGGCGGTCGGCGACGTCCGACGGGAGGACGAGGATCAGCCCGTCCGCGCCCACGCCGAAGTGGCGGTCGCAGATGGCGACGGCCAGCTCGGGCCAGCCGTCGTCGACGCGGTCCGACTCCATCAGAACGAAGTCGTTCCCGGTGCCGTGCATCTTCCAGAAAGGCAGGTGCTCCATGGGTGGCCCATGGTACGAGCGGGGGGATGGTCGCGCCACGGGCGATGTACGGAGCGCGGAGCCCGGAATGAGCCGGTGCCGCGGCGCCGCGGCGCCGCGGCACCGGCGCCGGCGAGGAGCGCGGCGTGACCTCCCCCATCACCCGTGATCGCGCCGCGTCCCGTCCTCGCGCCGCACGTCCGCCTCCGCCATCTCCGCTTCCGCGCGCGCGACGGCGTCGACCACGGCGCCCGTGTCCCGGCCGTCGACCCAGGCGATGCGCTCGTCGTCGGCGCGGAACCACGTCGCCTGCATGCGGATCAGCCGGTGCGTCGCGATCTTCGTCGCGGCCACCGCCTCCTCCACGCTCGCCGTCCCGTCGACGACGCGCAGCGCGTCGCCGTACCCGATCGACCGCAGCGCGTCGAAGTCGCGGCCGTGTGCCGCGACCAGCGCGCGCGTCTCGTCCACGAGCCCCGCGGCGTACATCGCCTCGACGCGCGCGTCGGCGCGCGCGTAAAGCGCCTCGCGCGACCAGCGCAGGCCGACGGCGCGCCACGCGAACTCCGGCGGCACGCGCTCCAGCGGCGGCACCGGCGCGCCGGTCGCCTCCACGATCTCCAGCGCGCGGACGACGCGCCGCACGTTCGCAGGGTCGATGCGCGCGGCCGACGCCGGGTCGGCCGCGGCGAGCCGCGCGTGCAGCGCGGCTGGTCCCGCGTCCGCCGCGAGCCGCTCGAGCCGCGCGCGGCGCACGGCGTCGACCGGCACGCGCGGGAAGCGCCAACCCTCGAGCAGCGCCCACACGTACTGCCCCGTGCCGCCGACCAGCAGCGGCAGCCCGCCGCGCGCCCGTACGCCGTCGATCGCGACGCGCGCCGCGTCCAGCCAATCCTGCACGGTGAACGGAGCGTCGGGCGCGACGATCCCCACCAGGTGATGCGGCACCGCGTCCAGCTCCGCGGCGGTCGGCGAGGCCGTGCCGATGTGCATCTCGCGGCGCGCCTGGCGCGAGTCCGCGGCGATCACCTCGACCGGGAGCCGACGCCGGATCGCGCACGCGGCGGCGGTCTTGCCCGACGCCGTCGCGCCGAGCAGTGCGACGAGGTGATGCGCCACGAGCCGCGTGCCCGCCCTCGCGCCTACGCGCCGCTCCGCGCGAAGGCGCGGCAGATCGCGGCAAACCTGTCGGCATCGAGCGAGGCCCCGCCCACCAGCGCGCCGTCCACGCCGAGCTGCGCGGCGAAGTCGGCGGCGTTCTCGAAGTTCACGGAGCCGCCGTACTGCACGCGACACGCGTCGGCGGTCGCGGCATCGAAGCGGCCGGCGACGACGCGGCGCACCGTCTCCGCCGCCTCCTGCGCGATGGCCGGCGTCGCGGCGCGCCCGGTGCCGATGGCCCAGACCGGCTCGTATGCGATCACGAAGCCCGGCGCGATCTGTGGCAGCCCCTCAAACGCGCCGAGTAGCTGCCGCTCGATCACCGACTCGGTGTTGCCGGCGTCGCGTTCCCGCTCGGTCTCCCCCACGGCGAGGATCGGCGACAGCCCCGACTCGATCACCGCGCGCAGCTTTCGGTTCGTATCGGCGTCGCTCTCGCCGAAGACGTGACGCCGCTCGGAGTGGCCGACGAGCGACCAGGTGGCCACGCCCTGCAGGAGCGCCGGGCTGACCTCGCCGGTGAACGCGCCCGCCGGCTCCCAGTAGACGTTCTGCACCCCCACGCCGACCGGCGTCCCCGCGAAGGCGTCGGCCGCGAGCGGCAGCCACGGCGCGGGCGGCAGGATCACGACCTCGACCCCGCTCGACGCGGCGGCCCCGCCGAGGTCGGCGCGCAGGCGCGTCAGCAGCGCCTCGGCAGCGGGGCGCGGGAGGTGCATCTTCCAGTTGCCGCCGACGATGGGCGTCCGAGCGCTCGGCATGTGCGGCCGCCTTCCTCCGGGCGGACGCGCGAGCGCGCGCCCGCGGCGCGACGCTCCGTCAGGCGCCGTACTTCGCCAGGCGCCCCGCGTGCGCGAACGCGAGCGGGAGCACGTCGCGCGCCGCGAACGTGCCGAGCCCGCCGCGCGCACACTGCTGCTCGCTGAACTGGAGCGTGTCGTCGACCCGCACGTTGCGGCCGCTCATCAGCAGCGGTACGGGGTGCCAGGAGTGCGCGGCCATCACCGCCGGCGTCGAGTGGTCGCCGGCGATCACCAGCACGTCCGGCCGCAGGCGGAGCAGCTCCGGCAGCGCCGCATCGAACTCCCCGATCGCGAGCGACTTGCGACGGAAGTCGCCGTCTTCGCCCGCGCTGTCGGTGTTCTTGAAGTGCACGAAGAAGAAGTCGAAGTCGTCCCAGTGGTCGCGCACCGCCGCAAACTCCACGCGGATGTCGTCGCCGCCGGGCAGCGCCTGCATGCCGACGAGGCGTGCGAGCCCGCGGTACATCGGGTAGACGGTCACGGCGGCGGCCCGCAGCTTCCACAGCTCGGGCAGCTGCGGCAGCGACGGCCGCTTCGCCCACCCGCGCAGCGTCAGCGCGTTCGCGTGGTCGCGGTCGGCGAGCAGCTCGCGCGCCTTCGCCATGAACTGGTTGACGAGGTCCGCGGTCGGCTGTGCGTCGGGCGCGGTCGCCTCGCAGGCCAGCGGCGCGACGCCCTCGGCCTGGGGGTCGGTCTCGGTCAGCGCCGGCGACAGCCCCTCGCCGCGCAGCACGAGCACGAAGCGGTGCTCCTTCACCGGCTCCACGAACACCTGCACGCCGGGGAGCTCGATGGCGCGCAGCCGCTCGGCGATCTCGGCCGTGATCTCGGTCGCAACGCGGCCCGCGCGGCGATCGGTGATCTTGCCGTCGGCGTCGACCGTGCACAGGTTGCCGCGCGCGGCGAGGTCGTTCGGCTCGAGCGCGAAGTCGATGCCGGTGGCCTCGAGGACGCCGCGCCCGATGTCGTACTCGATCGGGTCATAGCCGAAGAGCGCCATGTGGCCGGGACCGGAGCCGGGCGTGATGCCGGGCGCGACGGGGATCGTGAGCCCGAGCGTGCCGTGCTCGGCGAGGCGGTCGAGGTTGTCGGTGCGCGCCTCCTCGAGCTCCGTGCGGGCGCGCGGGCCGGGCAGGCCGCCCAGGCCGTCGAGTACGCAGAGCACGACTTTGCTGTCGCCGGGGATCGAGAGGCGGCGGATCAGGTCGAGCTGCATCGTGGCCTTATCGCTTCGGGGCGGCGGCGGGTTCGGCGACGTCCATCAGGATCGCCACGCCCGGCAGCGTCTCACCCTGCAGCATCGCGAGCGAGGCGCCGCCGCCCGTCGACACGTGCGAGACCTCGCCGCTCATGCCGGCGCGGGCCACCGCCGCGGCGGTCTCGCCGCCGCCGACGATCGTCGTCGCCTTGATCGCGCCGAGCATGTGCGCGAGCTCCAGCGACCCGTGGTCGAACGGCTCACGTTCGAAGAAGCCGAGCGGACCGTTCCACACGACCGTCCGCGCCTCCTGCAGCACCGCGCGGAAGTCGTCGAGCGTGTTCTCGCCGACGTCGAGGATGCGGAAGCCCGGCGGCACGCGGTTCACGGAGACCGTGCGCACGTTGTCGCCCTGGGCGTCCGCGATGACGACGTCGCGCGGGAGCACGAGGCGCATGCCGTTCTTCGCGGCGTTGCGCATCACCTCGATGGCGGTGTCGATGCGGTCGTTCTCGACGAGCGAGGCCGCGACGTCGATGCCCTGCGCCTTGAGGAACGTGTTCGCGACGCCGCCGCCGATCAGCACGACGTCGGCGTTCTTCGAGAGGTGCTGGAGGATGCCGATCTTGTCGGCAACCTTCGCCCCGCCGAGCACCAGCGCGAACGGCCGCTCCGGGTGCTGCGTCTTCTCCGAGAGGTAGTCCACCTCGCGCTCGAGCAGCAGGCCGGCGACGCCGGGGATGTGCTTCGGCACGCCGACGATTGACGCGTGCGCGCGGTGCGCGGTGCCGAAGGCGTCGTCGACGTAGATGTCGGCGAGCTTCGCGAGCTGCTGCGCGAACCCGTCGTCATTCGCCTCCTCCTCCTGGTGGAACCGCAGGTTCTCCAGCAGGAGGACGTCGCCGTCCGCCATCTCGGCGACGGCGGCCTCGGCCTTCGGGCCGATGCACTCGCTCACGAACGCGACCGGGCGGCCGGCGAGCATCGAGAGGTGCTGCGCCACGGGTTCGTTGCTCAGCTCGGCGACGCGCTCGCCGCCGGGGCGGCCGCGGTGCGAGCACAGGATGACCTTCGCGCCGGCGGAGCAGAGGGTCTCGATGGTGGGGACGGATTCCTTGAGACGATGGTCGTCGAGCAGCTCGCCGTCGAGGAACTGCACGTTGTAGTCGACGCGCACCAGGACGCGCTTGCCCCGGACGTCGACGTCGCGAATCGTCTGCTTCTTCATGGGCACCGCCACCGGTCAGTCCGTGAGTCGTTGGTTCGATCCAGCGTCGCGGGCAGGGGCGTCGCTCGCGCAGATGCCGGCCGTTTTGCCCCGCGGACGCGATCGATCGCGGCCGGGCGCGCGAGCCGGGCGGGCGTGATGATAGGCGCGCGCCCCGCGGCAGGCAACGCGCGGCGGCCGCCGGGAGGGCCACCCCGGACGACCGCACGCGAGTCTCGGAGGAGGCTACGCAGCGCGCCCCTGCAATCAGGCAACGCGACCCACCGCCAACCCTGCAAACTCCTCGCAGAGCCGCAGGTCCGCCCCCGACACCCCGGAGTCGCGCAGGGCGCCCACCGCCGCCGCCATCTCCTCGCGCGCGAGCGCCTCGGTGGCGGCGCGGCCGCCAGCCGACTCCACGAGCGCGGCGAGCGTGCGCACGTCGTCGTCCATCCCGCCGGGCCCGGCGTAGACCGCGGCGATGCGCGCGGCGGCCTCGTCGCCGGCCGCGAGCGCCGCGATCACCGGAAGCGTCATCTTGCGCTGGCGCAGGTCGTCGCCCACGGGCTTCCCCGTCACCGCGGGGTCGCCCCAGATGCCGAGCACGTCGTCGACGGCCTGGAACGCGAGCCCGACGTGGTGGCCGAAGCGACGGAACGCCTCGACGCGGTCGGTGGCCGCGCCGGCCAGGATCGCGCCGAGCGCGAACGGCGCCGAGAACATCGCGGCCGTCTTGCCGGCCGTCATCTCCAGGTACTCCGCGCGCGACACCTCGTGGCGGCGCTCGAAGTCGATGTCGAGCGACTGGCCGTGCACGAGCCGCAGGCAGGTCGCGTCCAGCTCGCGCATCGCGGCGAGCACGCGCTCGGCCGGCACGCCGCGGTCGAGCAGGCGGAACATCGCGAGCCGGGCGACGGTGAACATGCCGTCGCCGGTGTTGATCGCCTGGGGCACGCCGGCGAACGTCCACAGCGTGGGGCGGCCGTGGCGCGTCTCGCTCATGTCCTCGACGTCGTCGTGCAGCAACGAGAAGTTGTGGACGAGCTCAACGGCCGCGGCGGCCGGCAGCGCGGTGTCGACGGCGCCGCCGCACAGCTCGTGCGCGAGCAGCAACGCGACGGGCCGCATCATCTTCCCGCCGGCGCGCGGGACCGCGCGGCCGTCGGCGTCCTCCCAGCCGAGGTGGTAGCGCATCCACGCGAACAGCGCGTCCGGGCGGTCCCCGACGATCGCGCGCATCTCGGCGACGACGGCGGGGCGGTAGCGGGCGCCGCGCGCCGCGAGATCCTCGCTACCGTCGGCGTCGCGCGCCGGACGGCGCTCGTCGTTCGTGCTCATGCCGTCGCCTCCTCGCCTCGCCGCGCGGACGGCGCTCGCCGCGGGCGCCGGGTCGGGCGCGCGCTCACGCCGGCTCCAGCAGCAGCGCGTGCTCGACCACGCCCTCGACCGCGGCGCGCGTGAAGAGCAGCGGGCGCGTGCGGCCTGCCAGGTACTCGTCGATGCAGTCGTCGTAGCGCGGGTGGCCGGGGATGCCCGAGTTCCCGGTCGGCAGCATGAAGCGCGAGCGGTCGAGGTCGCCGAGGTCGACGACCTGCCGGTACGCCGGCGTGAAGCCGCCGGCGTCGGCCCCGGCCGCGAGGCTGTAGCCGCCCTGGCACACCGTGTTGACGTCCCCGCCGACCGGCCGCGGCCCGCGCGAGAACCAGCGGCCGATGCCCGGCACCGCGCGCAGCGCGTGGTCGAGGTGCAGCGAATGGAGGTCGCCCCACGCCCATCGCGCGCGGTCGGCGCCCAGGCGCTGCTCGAGCTGCTCGATGGCGTGATCGACGGCGGCGCGCAGCGCGCGGTCGCGCGCGACCGCGGGGTCGCCGCCGGCCGCCACCGCGCGCCCCGCCGAGGCCCATCCGCCGCCGGCCGGATCGTCGAGGCGATCGAGCACCCACCCCTGCAGCCGGTAGTGGAACGAGGACTGCGGCGCGAGCCCGCCGATGCCGCGTCCGAGCACGATGTCCGCCTCCGGCCCCGCGAGCCGCGTGGCGAGGTCGCGCGCCAGCGCCGCGATGACCGTCTCGAGCACCGCCGCCGCCGCGCTGTCGGCGCCGAGCTGACCGTCCCACGCCGAGAGCAGCGCGCGCACGGCCGGATCGGCCACGGCGTCGCGCGCCAGCAGGCGGTCGCGCAGGGCGACGAGCGGGCCGGAGAAGAGGTCGCGCTGGATGGCGGCGAAGGAGTCGACGTCGTGGCGCGCGCGGGCCTCGACCAGCGAGCGGATGCGCTCGGCGCGCCACGGCTCGCACCACTCGGCGCCGAGCTCGACGTCGGCGACGGCGTCGCCACCCGGGTCGTGGTTGGCGGAGACGACGATTCCGTCCGCGGGGTCGAGGCGTCGCGGCAGCGCGTCGGCCGGCAGCGCCGGCGGCGGGCCGGGCGAGGTGGCGCCGTCCTGCGGGAGCAGCCCGGCGCCGCGCGGCCGGCGCGGCACGGCGCCGGCGAGCCGGTAGCCGATGTGCCCGTCGCGATGCGCGAAGACCCAGTTGAACGTCGCGCCCGGCCAGCGGTCGAGCGCCGCCGCGAAGTCCTCGACCCGCTCGGCGCGCCAGGCGTCGAGGAACGGCGCGAGGATGTCGCCGGCCTCGAGCGCGGTCGACCGCAGCGCGACGGCGCGGTCCTCGCCGGCGAGCGCCGGGCCGACGACGGGGCCGTGGCGCGTCACGAGCACGCGCTCCTCGACCGGCGCCGCGCCGCGCACGCCGATGCGCTCGACGCGCACCTCGCCGCGCCGCCAGCCGTCGGGCGCGAGGTAGCGTTCGGGGTCATCGGGGTCGAGGGTCTCCACGTAGCAGTCGGAGACGTCGGCCATGCCGGCGGTGATGCTCCAGGCGAGCGAGCGATTGTGGCCGAGCGCGATCCCGCAGACGCCCGCGATGTCCGCGCCGGCCGCGTCGATGGCGCCCCCCGCGATGTGCGAGACGTGGAAGAGCCCGGGGAGGCGTGTCTCGAGGTGCGGGTCGCCGGCGAGCAATGGGGCGCCGGAGGTCGTGCGGGCGCCGGCCACGGCCCACGCGTTCGACGCGCCGCCCGCCGGCAGGCCGGCCGCGACGGCGGCCTCATACGCCGCGAGCAGGCGGTCGACGCCGCTGCGCGACGGCGCGCCGACGTGGGTGGCGCGGCCCGCTGGGTAGGCGGGGTCGACCGCGGCGGCTCGGCGCGCGCCGAGCGTGCGCAGCAAGCGCTCGCGGAGCAGCTCCGTGTCCCAGTTGCCGGCGAAGCCGAAGGTGACGAGCCGCCCGACGAGCATGCTGTCCGCGGGCAGCCACGGCGCGGGGTCGCCGAGCAGCGCGAACTCCGGGGGCAGCGACGGAAGCGTGGCCACGCCGGCGTTCACGCCGGCGGCGTAGGCCTCGAGCAGCGCACGCGCGGGCGGCGCTGCGGCGGCGATATCCGCCTCCGCGCGGTGTGCGAGCCCCAGCCGGCGCATGAAGCGATCGCTCTCGAGCAGCGCCCGGCCGGCCGCTGCCGCCAGCGTGCCCGCGGCGAGGCGACGCATCGAGTCCATCTGGAACAGCCGGTCCTGCGCGTGCACGAAGCCCTGGCCGAAGAGCGCGTCGGCATCGCTGCGCGCAAAGACGTGCGGGACGCCGAAGCGGTCGCGCAACACCTCGACGGGCGCGTCGAGGCCGTGGACGCGCAGGCGGCCGGCGACGTGCGGATGCGCGCCGTGGGTGATCGCGATGCGCGCGGCGCGGGCGACGTCGGCACCGGCACGCGTGGCGCGCACGAGATCGGAGACGGCGCGGGCCGCGCGCGCGGACGCGCCGCCCGCCGGGGGCGCGCCGCGCAACATGCTCACGCCTCGACGGCGGCGGGGGCGGCATGGCTCGCCGCGGGCACGGGCGCGGACACGTCGCCGCGGGTGGCGTCATCGAACGCGCGGAGCTTGCCGAGCCGCCGCTCGTGGCGGCCGCCCTCGAAGGCGGCCGCGCGGAACGCCCGCAGCACCTCGGAGGCCGCGCCGCGACCGATGGCCCACGCGCCCATGCAGAGCACGTTCGCATCGGTGTGCTCGCGCGCGCGCCGCGCCGAGAAGACGTCGTGGCAGAGCGCGGCGCGGATGCCGTGCTGCTTGTTCGCGACGATCGACGGGCCGACGCCGTTCGAACAGATCAGCACGCCGAAGTCCAACCCGCCGGCCGCGACGTCGCGCGCGAGCGGGATGGCGATGTCCGGGTAATCGCACGACTCCTCGGAGTGCGTGCCGTAATCGGCGACGTCGTCGCCGAGGGCGCGCAGCTCCTCGACCAGGAGCTGCTTGAGGGCGAATCCGGCGTGATCGCTCCCGATCGCGATGCGCATGCGTGTCCTCCGGCGGGGAGTCGGTGGGTGACGGCGGCATCGTACCCGACGTGCCGGACACGGGCGCGCGACCGGCCGCCCTCTCCCCGCCGACGGCGAGCGGAAGGCGTGTCGCCTTCCGACTCTGCCCCGGACCACCTGCAACCTCTGCACCCGCAACCTCTGACCCGGCCCACCCGCAGACTCTGCCCGGGCCACCCGCAGACCCACGGGTACCTGATTGCTCGTGCAGACGCGCGACCTACCTTCCGTCCGTGGATCGCTACTGGCTCCTCACCTGGACGACGTACGGCACGTGGCTCCCCGGCGACGAGCGGGGGTTCATCGGGCGCTCACGCGACGCCGACGGCCGACAGGAATGGCTGAACGTTCCGGGGACGCCGATGCGAGACGCGGCGCCCAGGCTCGAGCGAGCCTCCCGCGCGCGAATGAAGGCGCCGCCGATCTGGCTCAGTCGCCGCGACGCCATGATCACCCTGCGCCAGTTCCAGATCACAGCGGGCATCCGCGGGTGGGAGCTGATCGCGGTCGCGATCATGCGCAACCACGTCCACCTGGTGGTTGGCGTCCAAGGTGATCCGGATCCCGCGACGCTCCTGCGCGACTTCAAGAGCTACAGCAGCAGGGCGCTCAATGCGGCCACGGCACGTCCTCCGAACGGGCGTTGGTGGACGCAATCAGGATCGCGGCGCGTGCTCCGAGGTGAGGAGCATCTCATCGCGGGCATTCGGTACGTTCTCTCCCAGCACGAACCACTGAAGACCTGGCATGCGCCCAGCCTCGACCGGGGGTGGTTGATCAGCGTGGATTGAGTCGGAGGGCGGCACGCCCTCCGCTCGCCGTCGGTCCGGCGACGGGCCGTCACTGGCCGGTCGTCGTCCCTACGGTTCAATCCCCAGCTCTTCCGCCGTGATCGGGCCCTCGCGGAGGATGCGCGGCGGGTCGACGCTGATGTCGACCACCGTCGACGCCGTGCCGCCCGGCCGCGGCCCGCCGTCGAGCACGAGCAGCTCCGGGCCGAAGATCGCGGCCACCTCCTCCGCCGACGTCGCCGGCGCGGCGCCGTGGCGGTTGGCGCTCGTCACTGCCAGCAGCCCGCCGCAGGAGCGGATCACGAGGCGCGCGACCTGGTCGTCCGGCTTGCGCACGCCGATCGTCCCCGCCTCCGTCGCGACCGCCGGCGCGAGGCCGCCGTCGACCCGCGCGCGCACGATCGCCGTCAGCGCGCCCGGCCAGAAGCGCATGACGCGGTCGAGCGCCTCGGCGTCCTCGAGGAACGGCGCGAGCGCGCCGCCGGAGTCGAACAGCACGGCGACCGGTTGCTGCTCGTCGCGCCCCTTGAGGTGCGCCAGCGCGCGCACGGCGTCGGCCCGCGTGGGGAGCGCGGCTACGCCGTACACGGTGTCGGTGGGGATGGCGGCCACGCCGCCGTCGAGCAGCTTCGCGACCACCTCGTCGATGCGGTCCGGGCCCACGATCGGCATCAGCGTGCGCCCGCCCGGCGCAATTCGATCACGTACCTGCTCCGTTTCGGCCGTTCGCGTTGACCGCCACTATAGCCGCCGATACGATGCCCACCTAGCGGCGCATCACTCCCCGGATCAGGCAGCGACATGGTCGACTCGCCCGACGTCCTCCCCTCCGCGGGCAGGGCGCAAGTGGACGCTTCCCCGCCGAGCATCGAGAGCGAAGCCGCGCGCGTCCGTACCTCCGGCGACAACGAGGTCTCGACCTACCTCGAGATTGCCGAGCGTCGCGAGCCCGGCCAGGTCCTCACCCCCGCCCCGAACGCGCCCAACGCCGTCGTCGTGCTCGATTACGGCTCGCAGTTCTCAATGCTGATCGCCCGCCGCATCCGCGAGGCGAACGTGTACTCCGAGCTGATTCCCTGGGACGCCCCCGCCAGCGCGCTCAACCACCTCAACGTGCGCGCCTTCGTGCTGTCGGGCGGCCCCGCCTCCGTCTACACGGACGGCGCGCCCACGCTCCCGTCTTATGTCATCAACTCCGGCGTCCCCGTCCTCGGCATCTGCTACGGCATGCAGCTGCTCACCCACGTGCTCGGCGGCCGTGTCGCGCCCGCGCAGAGCCGCGAGTACGGCCACGCGATGCTCCAGGTCGCGGAATCGGCGAACCCGCTGTTCCACGATCTGCCGCACGAGATGCCAGTGTGGATGTCGCACGGCGACCGCATCGAGGCGCTGCCGCCCGGCTTCCGCGTCGTCGCCCAGTCGCAGAACGCGCCGATCGCGGTGATGGCGGACGACCAGGGCCACCTCGGCATCCAGTTCCACCCCGAGGTCGTGCACACGCCGCAGGGCGATCAGCTGATCCGGAACTTCCTCTTCGAGGTCGCCGGCCTCGCGCCCGACTGGACGGCCACGAGCTTCATCGATGAGACGGTCGAGAACATCCGCCGGAGCGTCGGCGACGGGCTCGTGATCTGCGCTCTGTCCGGCGGCGTCGACTCCGCGGTGGCCGCCGCGCTCGTGCACCGCGCGGTCGGCGACCAGCTGACGTGCATCTTCGTCGACAACGGCCTGCTCCGGCTCGGCGAGCCCGAACGCGTCGTCAACACCTTCCGCGAACACATGGCGATCAACCTGCGCCACGTCGACTCGACCGACCGCTTCCTCGAGCAGCTCGCCGAGGTCACGAACCCCGAGACGAAGCGCAAGCGCATCGGCGAGACGTTCATCCGCGTGTTCGAGGCGGAAGCGCGCTCGCTCGGCCAGGTCGACTTCATCGCGCAGGGCACGACCTACCCCGACGTGATCGAGTCGGCGTCCACCGGCAACTCGGCGGCCGCGAAGATCAAGACGCACCACAACGTCGGCGGCCTGCCGAAGGACATGAAGCTCACGCTGATCGAGCCGCTGCGCAACCTGTTCAAGGACGAGGTACGGCGCGTCGGCAAGGAACTGGGCCTCCCCGACGAGATGGTCTACCGCCAGCCATTCCCCGGGCCCGGCCTCGCGATCCGCGTGATCGGCGAGGTAACGCGCGACAAGCTCGACATCCTGCGCCGCGCCGACTGGATCGTGATGGACGAGATCAAGCGGGCCGACGTGTACTACGACCTCTGGCAGTCCTTCGCGGTGCTGACCGACACCAAGACCGTCGGCGTGCAGGGCGACTTCCGGACGTACGGCTCGTGCGTCGCGCTGCGCTTCGTGACCGCGCAGGACGCGATGACCGCCGACTGGGCGCGCCTCCCCTACGACCTGCTCGCGACGATCTCGAGCCGCATCGTGAACGAGGTGCCCGAGGTGAACCGCGTTGTGTACGACATCACCTCGAAGCCGCCGGGGACCATCGAGTGGGAATGAACGTCCTCCTCCTCGGCAGCGGGGCGCGCGAGCACGCGATGGCGTGGAAGCTCGCGCAGTCACCCGACCTCGCGAAACTCTGGATCGCCCCAGGCAACGCCGGCACCCACGACTTCGGCGAGAACGTGCACGTCAACGCCTCGGACCTCGACGGCGTCGTCGCGCTCGCCGGGCGCATCCGCGCGGACCTCGTGATTGTCGGCCCCGAGGACCCGCTCGCGGCGGGCGTCGTCGACCGCCTCGAGGCGGAGGGCTTCCGCGCGTTCGGTCCGAACGCCGCCGCCGCGGAGCTCGAGGGCTCGAAGACCTTCGCGAAGCAGCTGATGGCGGACGCCGGGATCGCGACCTCCGAGTCGCGCGCGTTCGACGACCCCGACGACGCGAAGGAGTACGTCCGACGCGCCGGGTACCAGGTGGTGGTCAAGGCGAACGGGCTCGCGGCCGGCAAGGGCGTGACGGTGTGCGACGACGTCGACCAGGCGATCGCCGCGATCGACGCCGCGATGATCGCGCGCGCGTTCGGCGACGCCGGTAACAGCGTCGTGATCGAGGAGCGCATGTTCGGCCGCGAGACGTCGGCGCTCGCGTTCACCGACGGCACGACGATCCGGCACATGCCGTTCTCCTGCGACCACAAGCCGGTCTTCGACGGCGACCGGGGCCCGAACACCGGGGGCATGGGCGTGTATTCGCCGCCGCCGTGGCTCGACGGCGCGACCGCGACGCGCATCCGCGTGCAGGTCACCGAGCGCGTCGTGCGCGCGATGGGCGACGCGGGACGCCCGTACCGCGGCGTGATCTACCCCGGGATGATGATCACCGCCGACGGCCCGCGCGTCGTCGAGTTCAACTGCCGCCTGGGCGACCCCGAGACCGAGGCGCTGCTGCCGAGGCTCACCACGGACTTCCTCGCCATCTGCGACGCCGTCGCCGACGGCCGCCTCGCGGAGGTGCCCGTCGAGTGGGAGGACGTCGCGACCGTCGGCGTGATGATGGCGTCCGGCGGGTACCCGGGCGCGTACGAGACGGGCAAGCCGATTACGGGCATCGACGCCGTCGACGACGACGTGCAGGTCTTCATCGCCGGCGCGAAGCGCGATGGCGACCGGGTCGTGACGGCGGGCGGCCGCGTGCTGTGCGTGGTCGCGCGCGGCGCGACCATCGACGAGGCGCGCGAGCGGGTCTACGACAACGTGCGCCGCATCTCGTTCGAGGGCGCGCACTACCGGACGGACATCGCGGCGCGGGCGGCCGAGCCGCTCGAGGCCAGCATCCAGGTGCGATGATCGTCGGCATGACGACCGAAGTGCGCTGCCCGATGCCGGAGTGCCGGCGCCGCATCGACCTCGACGCGCTGCCCCCGTTCCCCGAACAGCCGGCCGAGCTGCCGTGCCTGCACTACATCACCGAGTGGGGCGGCGCCCACGGCCCGATGGCCGAGGCGGTCATGTTCGCGCTGACCGGCGACCGCGAGTTCGTGATCCGCAACGTCCGGCCGACGGAGATCCCGCAGGAGTGGATCGACCCGGTGCGCGGCGAGCTGGAGGCGACGGCCCGCGAGTTCGCGCACGAGGTCGCGCCGCGCGCCGCGGAGGACGAGCCGTCGCGCGGCCGCGCCGCGCTGTTCGGCGACCTGCACGAGCGCCACCACGTCGCGCGCCGCTACGCGACGCTGCTGCTGGGCCCGGACCCGATGGCGCCGCGGTTCTAACATGCGCCTCGCGTCCGCACATCCGGGCGAGCGGAAGGCGTGCCGCCTTCCGACTCGGCCGGTGACTGAGCGAACAACGGTGCGCAGTCGGAACGCCCCCCAAGGCGCTCCGCTCGCCGGGAGCAGAATGGAGTACCGATGACGACGGGCACACCCCTGGTGGCGATCGTGATGGGCTCGAAGTCGGACGAGGAGGCGATGTCGGGCTGCGGCGAGCTGCTGCAGCGCCTCGGCATCCCTTATGAGCAGCAGATCATGTCGGCCCACCGCACGCCCGACAAGGTCGCGGAGTTCATGCGCAACGCGAAGGACCGCGGCTTCGAGATCATCGTCGCCGGGGCCGGCGGCGCGGCCGCCCTCCCGGGCGTGTGCGCGGCGTACACGTCGCTGCCGGTGCTCGGCGTGCCGCTCGCGTCGTCGCCGCTGGGCGGGGTCGACGCGCTCCACTCGATCGTGCAGATGCCGCCGGGCGTCCCCGTCGCGTGCATGTCGGTCGGGTCATGGGGCGCGCGCAACGCCGCGGTGTTCGCCGCCGAGATCCTCGCGCTCAAGCACGCCGACGTCGCGGCGGCGCTCGAGACGTACCGTGAGGAGCAGCGCAACCGATAGCCACCCCGAGGCGATGGCGGCGCCGCACGAGAGCGAGTCCACCGTGACCCACCCGCGCAGGCGATCCCGGGCAGCCGCGCTCGCGGTCGGCGCCGCCTTCCTCTTCCTCGCCGCGTGCAGCGGCGGCGGCTCGACGCCGACGGCGACCGCGCCGGCCACGGTCGCGCCGACGGCGCCGTCGACCGCCACCGCGACGGCCCCGAGCACCAGGACCGCGACGCCCGTGAAGACGGCGACAGCGACGCCGTCGGCCGTTGCGACGCTTCCGCCGCTGCCGTCCGCGACCGCGCCCGCCGGCCCGACGCCGCCCGCGGGCTACGCGCAGTCCTGCGCCGCGGATCACCCGTGGGCCGAGCAGGTCGACAAGCCGTTCGTCTGCATCGACGCGCCGGCGCCGGGGGCCGTGCTCCCGGCCGGCACGCCACTCGAGGTGCGGGGGTTCGCGGGCGGCTCGTTCGAGAGCCACGTCCTCGTCGAGGTGCGCGCCGTGAACGCCGACGGCACCGTGGCCGATCCGGCGCTCGTCTCCGAGCCGCTGACCTACATCGCCACCGACGTCGGCATGCCGGGCTGGTGGTCGACGACGATCGACCTCCCCACCGGGGCGCCGCCGAGGCTGCGCGTGATTGCCTCGTTCACGAGCCCGCGCGACGGGAGCGTCGTTGCCCAGGCGAGCGTCGACATCCAGGCGAAGTAGCGCATGAGCGGAGCGCCGTGATGCCCGAGCCCCGAACCCGCCCGTACGCCGACACCCGCCCCGTCGACATGTTCCCCGGCGTCGTGCGGCGCACGCTCGTCTCGGGCGCGAACCTCACGCTCGTCGAGGTCACGCTCAGCCCAGGCGCCGAGGTCCCCGAGCACACGCACGTGCACGAGCAGGCCGGCACCGTCGACGCGGGCCGCGTGCACATGCGCATCGGCGACGTCGAGACGGAGCTCGGCCCGGGCGATTCGTACCTGATCCCGGGCGACGCGTCGCATTATGTCCGCGCGATCGACGCCGTCCGCCTGGTCGAGGTGTTCTCGCCGGTGCGCGAGGAGTTCGCGAACGACTGAAGGGCCCGGTCAGGAGTCAGACGTACGCCGAGAGCAGCAGCACCTCGACCTCGTCGATCCGCCGGAGGTCGCGATTGTTCGTGAGGAACGCGGTCGCTCCGACGTCGATGCACGCCGCGACCTGCAGCGCGTCTGCGGGGCGCAGTCGATGCGCGGCTCGGAGCTCGGCCGCCCGGCGCGCGACGCGACGATCGACGTCGACCATCAACAGGTGCGGGAAGTTCGCGAGCAGCACGTCGTACTCGTCGGCGACATCCGGCCGGCCGAGCGCGAGCGGACGCACCGCGAGCTCCATCAGCGTCAACGAAGAGGTGATGCCCTCGAAGCGGCCCGCCTCCATCGTCGTCAGCGCCTCACCGGCGACCGACGCCAGGCGCGAGTGCCCTTCGAGCCGGTAGATGAAGATCGCCGTGTCGATGCCAACGCGACCGTGGCCGCCGAGAACGTCCGCTAGTCCTTCGGCCACGCTTCACGCTCGCGAACCACGTACGCCTGCGGCTCGACGCCCGCCCAGACGTCGGCGTGCAGCCCACGGAGGTGCTCGCTGTAGTGCGCGGGCTCCGGCATCAGGATCGCGTAGCCATCACGCACTTCGACGAGCAGCCGGTCGCCGCTTTTGATGCCCAGTTGCCGCCGGACCGCCGACGGGACCGCGATCTGGTTGCGAGAGCTCACGACGACGCGCTGTGCCATCTCGCACTCCTCGGTCGTCACCGCGTGTCGACAAGCAGTTTAGTGGATCCGCTTAGCGGCCGCACCAGCAGTATTGCACGTCGGCGCCCGTGCAATTGCCCGCCTTCCCGGCCGTCGTTAGACTCCCCGGGTGAAGCGCCCACCAAGCTCCCTCCCCCTCTGGAACGACGGCCGCGCGGCCGAGGTGCGCCCGTGATCCCCCGCTATTCGCGCCCCGAGATGACCGCCGTCTGGTCCGACGAGCGGAAGTTCGAAACGTGGCTCCGCGTCGAGATCGCCGTCGTCGAGGCCTGGGCCGACGCCGGCATCGTGCCGGCCGACGACGCCCGCAAGGTGCGCGACCACGCCCGCATCAACGTGCCCGACATCATGCGGTACATCGACGAGACCCATCACGACGTCACCGCTTTCCTGCGGTCGGTCGCCGACTCGCTCGGCGACGAGTCGCGCTGGGTCCACTACGGGCTCACCAGCAACGACGTCTGGGACACGGCGACGTGCCTGCAGATGATCGACGCCATCGACCTGCTCATCGCGCAGGTCCGCACGCTGCGCGACGTCGTCATCCGCCGCGCGGTCGAGCACCGCGAGACGCTCTGCATCGGCCGCACGCACGGCGTGCACGCGGAGCCGACGACCTTCGGCATGAAGCTGCTGATCTGGGTCGACGAGCTGCGCCGTCACCTGGAGCGGCTCGCGCAGGCGCGCGAGCACATCGCCGTCGGCCAGATGTCGGGGCCGGTCGGCACGCACGCCACCGTGCCGCCCGCGGTCGAGGAGAACGCCTGCAAGCGCCTCGGGCTCGCCGTCGCGCCCGTCACCACGCAGATCATCCAGCGCGACCGCCACGCCTACTACCTGAGCGTGCTGGCCGGCGTCGCCGCGTCGCTCGAGAAGTTCGCGACCGAGATCCGCGGCCTGCAGCGCACGGAGATCCTCGAGGCCGAGGAGCCGTTCGCCGAGGGCGCGCAGACCGGCTCGTCGTCGATGCCGCACAAGCGCAACCCGGAGCTGTGCGAGCGCGTCTGCGGCCTCGCGCGCACGCTGCGCGGCTACGCCACCACCGGCCTCGAGGATGTCGCGCTGTGGCACGAGCGCGACATCTCGCACTCCGGCGCCGAGCGCATCATCCTGCCCGACGCCACGGGCCTGCTCGCGTACATGCTGCACATCTTCACCGGGGTGATGGACGGCCTCGTCGTCTACCCCGAGCGCATGATTCGCAACCTCGAGCGCACGCAGGGCCTGATCTTCTCGTCGAAGGTGCTGCTCGCGCTGATCGAGACGGGCCTGACCCGCGAGGCCGCGTACAAGATCGTGCAGCGCAACTCGATGCAGGCGTGGCACGACGAAGTCCCGCTGCGCACCCTGCTGGCGAAGGACCCCAACGTGATGGGCCGGCTGACGGAGGAGCAGCTCGACGCGCTCTTCGACGCGCGCGCGTTCCTGGTGCACGTCGACGCGTCGTACCGGCGGCTGGGCCTGCTGGAGTAAGGATCGCCACCTTTCGAGCGGCACCAGGCAGGGTGCCGATCTGATTCAAGAGGAGACCGCCCAATGCCAACGTCGACCGATGTCGTGATGACCACCGCCATCCCGGGGCTCAAGCAGCTCCACTCCGGCAAGGTGCGCGACATCTACGAGCTGCCCGGCGACCGCCTGCTCCTCGTCGCCACCGACCGCGCTTCCGCCTTCGACGTCGTCCTCCCGACCGGCGTCCCGCGCAAGGGCGAGGTCCTGACGCGCCTCTCCGCCTTCTGGTACGAGCGCACGAAGGATGTCGTCCCGAACGCGTTCGTCGCCGTGCTCGACCGCGAAAACGCGAAGGAGTTCGGCGTCGAGGACCCGGCGTACTTCGGACGCTCGATGGTGATGCGCAAGGCCGACGTGCTGAAGGTCGAGTGCGTCGTCCGCGGGTACATCACGGGGTCCGGCTGGAGCGAGTACCAGAAGGTCGGCTCCGTCTGCGGCATCCCGCTGCCGGCCGGCCTGGTGAAGAGCCAGCAGCTCTTCGAGCCGATCTTCACGCCGACGTCGAAGGCCGAGCCGCCCGAGCACGACGCGCCGATGACCTTCGAGGAGGTCGAGGCCGCCTTCGGCGCCGACCAGGCGAACGTGCTCAAGCTCCGCTCGCTTGCGCTCTACCGCTACGGCGCCGAGGTGGCCCGCGAGCGCGGCATCCTGATCGCGGACACCAAGTTCGAGTTCGGCATGCTCGACGGCGAGATCACGCTGATCGACGAGGTGCTGACGCCCGACTCGTCGCGCTTCTGGCCGGCCGATGGCTTCAAGCCGGGCGAGGACCAGCCGTCGTTCGACAAGCAGCCGCTGCGCGACTGGCTCGACGGCCTCGACTGGAACAAGCAGCCGCCGGGACCGGAGCTGCCGGACGACGTCGTAAGCGCGATGACGCAGCGCTACAGCGAGGCGTACCGGCTGCTGACGGGGTCGGAGCTGCCCTAGGCGCTCTCCCCCCGCTCGTCCTGCGAAGCCGAAGGACGAGCGCACCATCCAGTACGCCGCTCTCCGTTCGCCCTGAGCGAAGTCGAAGGGCCTGCACCAAGGAGTCCCAGTGGCCACGTACCACGCGCAGATCAACGTGATGCTGAAGCCGCTGGTGAACGACCCCCAGGGGCTGGCGGTGCGCGACGGCCTGCACAACCTCGGCTTCGCCGGCGTGCAGGCCGTCCGCGTCGGCAAGCGCATCGAGATCACCGTCGAGGCCGCGGACCGGGGCGCCGCGGAGGACGCGGTGCGCGGCATGTGCGAGAAACTGCTCGCGAACCCCGTGATCGAGACGTTCGCGTTCGAGGTGCGGGAGGCGGCCACGACAGGCTGATGCGTGGCATCGTCCTCGCGGGTTTGCTCGCCACCGTGCTCGGATTCGCCACCGTGCTGGTGGAGGTGCTCGACTACGACAGCCTCTCCGTGGGCCATGGCGTGTCTCTCGCGCTCGGCATCACCTGGGCCGCGACGGTGGTGACGTTTGCAGTGCTTGCGTGGAAGCGGTGGCACGCGCCTAACGTGTGAGAACGACGGTCACACGCCCTTCAGCGTACGCAGCACCTCATCGTGCAGCGTGCCGTTCGTGGTGATGCAGTGGCCGGCGTCGATCGTGGCCGTCCCCGCGAGATCCGTGAGCCGCCCGCCCGCCTCCTCGACGATCACGATCAGCGCAGCGATGTCCCAGGGGCTGATCTGGCCCTCGAGCATCACCTCGGCCGATCCCTCCGCCACCAGGCAGTGCGACCAGAAGTCGCCGAACCCGCGCTGGCGCCAGGCGCGACGTAGCAGGCCGTCGGCGCGGCCGCCCCACGAGTCGAGCGTGAGCCGGTACGACCCGTAGAGGACCTGTGCCTCCTCGACCGCGGCGATCGCCGACACGTGGATGCGCTCGCCCGCCTCGGCGCCGGCCGGCAGGCTCGCGCGGTAGGCACCCATGCCGCGGCCGGCCCACCAGCGCGTGCCGAGCGCCGGCGCGGACGCCACCCCGATCTCGAGCGCGCCGTCGCGCTCGAACGCGATCAGCGTCGCCCACACGGGGATACCGCGCGCGAAGTTGTGGGTGCCGTCCACGGGGTCGAGGATCCAGCGCGCCGACCCCGCCGCGCCGGGTCGGAACCCTTCCTCCTCCCCGAGGATCGCGTGGTCCGGAAAGCGCCCGAGGATGCGCTGCCGCAGGTAGGCCTCGGCGTCCCTGTCGGCGCGCGTCACCAGCGTGCCGTCGGCCTTCGCCTGCACGTCGGCGTCGCCGCGGTAGTACTGCGTCGTCAGGTGGTCGGCCTCGTCGGCGAGGTCGAGCGCGAAGGCGAGCATCTCGGCGGTGGTGGGCTCCCCCGGCATGCGCGCGAGTCTAGTCGAGCAGGCCGGTACGGGCCGCGTCGCGCAGCGCTTCCACGGCGCGCGGCACGAGGTCGCGCATCAGCGCGTGCGTCTCGTCGCTCCAGTTCGCGCGGTGGCGGGAGAAGTTCACCGCCCAGCCCCACTGCCACGCGACACCGAGGCAGTAGTGCCGCCACGCGTCCTCCGGTGCGTACGTGACGCCGCCCGCCGAAAGCGCGGCGACATACTCGTCGACCAGCTCGCGCTCGGCTGCCCGACGATCGGCTGGCGCGAGACCGAGCACAAGAAACCGCGCGACCTCGGAGCAGCCGATACCCGACCCCCACCCCTGCCAGTCGACGAGCGCGACGTCGCCGCCGCGCCGCGGCTCGAAGAGCGCGTTCCCGGGGTGGGCATCTCCGTGAGTGAGCGTCTGCGGTGCGGCGAACAAGCCCGCCAGCACCTCGTCCACACGCGCGTCGAAGCGCGCGACGAGGGGTCGGGTCTCTTCATCGAGAAACGCGTCCAGGTACTCCATGCCCGATGCGAGCTGTCCCCGGTTGAACGCAGCCCAGCGCGCGAGGTCCGTCGCTCGCGGCGCCGGCGCCTCGCCCCATCGCGTTGCGTGAAGTCCCGCGACGGCCCGCACAAACCGCTGCGCCTCGTCCCGCGTCACCGCGGACCCGGCAGACGTCGCTCGCCAGTCCACGAGGTCTTCCAGCAGCAGTACGTGCGCTCCACTGACTGGATCGACGTCCGCGCAGAGGCAGCCCGGCAGCCGGATCGGCAGCTCTGGCGCCAACTCGCGGTAGAACATCACCTCTTGCGCGTACGACGCGCCGAACGCGAGACGTCGGTCACGGTCGCCGGCCGAGCGCTTCCAGATCAGCGACGACGGCGCGCCGTGCATCTCCGCCGCGTACTCGATGCGGACGCGCGCGACGTCCGACGTGATGCTCGGCAGCCGCTCGAACGCGAGCGCGCGGACCGGCGGAGCGGCGACGCCCGCCTCCATGAGCGCGGCATCCAGCCAGGCAGGCGTGAACTCAGCCGTGGTCTGCGGGATTGGCAGCGTCATCTCGTGGCCGGCCCGGAGGATCATGACGCATACCCCGCGGCGGCTCGCTCGGCGATCGCCGCAGCCGCCGCACGCACCCCGACCACCTGCGTCGCGAGCGCCATCGACGCCGTGCCGGGCGGCTTCCCCGCGACCTGCTCGGGCAGGTACGGCAGATGGATGAAGCCGCTCGGCAGGTCGCGGCCGGTCATCGCGAGGTGGTGCTGCACGACGTACAGCACCTCGTTGCAGATGTAGGCGCCGGCGGTGTTCGAAACCGCAGTCGGCGCGCCGGCCGCACTCATACGCGCGGCGATCTCCCCGACCGGCAGTCGCGCGAAGTACGCCGCCGGCCCGTCGTCGACGAGCGCCTGTTCGACCGGCCCGGCGCTCTCGTCGGGGCGCGCCTCGCCGCGGTCGACGAGCAGGTTGATGCCGACGCGCTCCAACGAGAGGTGCGCCCGTCCGCCGGCCTGCCCGAGCCCGAGCCACGCATCGACGTCACCGCCGAGCGCCGGCAGCAGCCGCTCGAACGAGATGCGACCGCGCACCGGGAGCACGAGCGGCGTCACCGTCACACCCGCCGGCGGGTCGGCGGCGAGCAGCCGCACGATCTCGCCCGACGGGTTGACCGCCTCGCCGCCGAACGGCTCGAAGCCGGTGAGGAGCAGGTGCATCGGCTAGATCGTCCCCTTGGTCGACGGCACCTCGCCGGCGATGCGCGCGTCGAGCGCCGTCGCGGCGTCGAGCGCGCGTCCGAGCGCCTTCATCGTCGCCTCCGCGATGTGGTGGTCGTTCGCGCCGGCGAGCTGCCGCGCGTGCAGCGTGAGCTTCGCGGTCGTCGCGAACGAGCGCAGCACGTGCGCGACCATCTCCGTCGGTGCGTCGCCGATGCGCTCGCCGACCCAGTCGAACGCGGTCGCGGCGAACGGCCGCCCGGAGATGTCGACCACCACCTGCACCAGCGCCTCGTCGAGCGGCACGAGCGCATCGCCCATGCGCACGATGCCGGCGCGCGCGCCGAGCGCCTCGTCGAGCGCCTGCCCCAGCGCGAGGGCGACGTCCTCCATCGTGTGGTGCGCGTCGACGTGGAGGTCGCCGGTCGCGTCGACGCGCAGGTCGAAGCGCCCGTGCCGCGCGAACGCCGAGAGCATGTGGTCGTAGAAGCCGATGCCCGTCGAGACCTCGGCGCGGCCGCTGCCGTCGACGGTGAGCTCGACGTGGATGCGCGTCTCGGCGGTCTCGCGGTCGACGGTCGCGCGGCGTGGATTGGGGTGCGGCATCGTCATCGGTGCTCCCGGCGTTGCCGCGGGCTCTCGCCCGCGTCGGCGTCGGCGGCATGCTGCCGCCGCTGTGGTCAGCGGGCTCTCGCCCGCGTCGGCGTCGGCGGCATGCTGCCGCCGCTTGACGGGACCGTGCCGCGTGCGACCGTCGCAAGCGGCGGCAGCATGCCGCCGATGCGAACGCGGGCGACGGCCCGCGCGGACACCACCATCACGCGAGTTCCTCGCCCACTGCGCGGAACTCCCGCGCGGACACCACCATCACGCGAGTTCCTCGCCCACGGCGCGGAACACCTCGAGCACGCGCTCGTTCTGCTCGGGCGTGCCCATCGACATCCGGATGCAGTCGCGCAGGCGCGGCGTGTCGAAGTAGCGCACGAACACGCCCCGGCGACGCAGCGCGTCGCGCACCTCGCGGCCGGTGCCGCGCGTGAGGCGCATCAGCAGGAAGTTCGACTCCGACGGCCACGGCTCGACCCAGCCGAGCCCGCGCAGCGCCGCGGCCATGCGCTCGCGCTCGCCAGCGATCACGCACGCGCGCTCGTCGAGCACCGCCGTGTCCTCCAGCGTCGCCAGCGCCGCGACCTCGGCCGCGATGCTCACGTTGTACGGCTGCTTCGCGCGTAGGATCAGGTCGATGAGCGCCGGCGCCATCACGCCGTAGCCGATGCGCAGGCCCGCCAGCCCGCCCCACTTGCTGAACGTGCGCAGCACGACCAGCGCCGGGTCCGTCGCCGCCCGCTGCGCGAGCGACTCCGCGTGCGCGAACTCGATGTACGCCTCGTCGACCACGACCAGCGCGCCGCTGTCGAGCAACCGCTCGAGCAGCGGCACCGGCAGCAGACCGCCCGTCGGGTTGTTCGGCGACGGGATGAACACCGCGCGCGACTCCGCCGCGGCGTCGGCCAGCGCCTCGGCGTCGAGGCTCCAGTCGTCGGCGCGCGGCACGTCGATCACGTCGGCGCCGCGCAGGCGCGCGTCGAAGTCGTACATGCCGAAGGTGGGCGACGCGACGACGATGCGATCGCCGGCGTCGATGAAGAGCCGAAAGAGGATGTCGATCACCTCGTCGGAGCCCGCGCCGACGACCACGCTCGCGGGGTCGACCCCGACGTAGCGGCCGATCGCCGCCCGCAGCCGTCGCTGCTCGGCGTCGGGGTAGCGGTGCACGGGGTAGTCGCCGCGCAGCGCGCCGAGCGCCTGCGGCGATGCGCCGTACGGGTTCTCGTTGCCGTCGAGCTTGATCACGTCGGCGGCGCGCACGCCGTACTCGGCCGCCACCGCGTCGAGGTCCTCGACGCCCTGGTAGCCGGGCAGATCGCGGATCGCCGATCGCAGGGCGAGTTCCGGATCGAAGCGCTCGCGCTCCCCGCGGAGCGGGTCGAACCGCCCGCGCGGCGCACGGCCGGAGGAGCCGCGCTCGCGCTCGGCGCGACGGTCGTTCGGCGGCGTCATCGTCCCTCCAGGCGTCGCTCGATGCTGCGGGCGTGCGCGGTCAGGCCCTCGGCGCGCGCAAGCGTCGCCGCGAACGGCCCGAGCCGATTGAGGTCCTCGTCGCTCAGCGACACCGTGGACGTCACCTTGAGGAAGTCGAGCACCGACAGCGGCGACGCGAAGCGCGCCGAGCCGCCGGTCGGCATCACGTGGCTCGGGCCCGCGGTGTAGTCGCCCAGCACCTCCGGCGACGACTCGCCGACGAACACGCCGCCGGCGTTGCGCACGCGCGACACCAGCCGCTCCGGCTCGGCGACGAGCAGGCAGAGGTGCTCCGGCGCGAACTCGTTCGCAAGCCCGAGCCCCTCGTCGAGGTCGTGCACCACCACGGCGCCCCCACGGCGGATCGCGGCACGCGCGATCTCGGCGCGCTCGAGTGTCTCCAGTTGCGCCTCCACCTCCGCGGCGACGGCGCGCGCGTGCTCGACGCTCGTCGTGATCAGGATCGGCGTGGCGAGCACGTCGTGCTCGGCCTGCGCCAGCAGGTCGGCCGCGCAGAGGTCCGGCGCGGCCGCGTCGTCGGCGAGCACGAGCGTCTCGGTCGGCCCGTAGATGGCATCGATGCCGACGCGACCGAAGAGTTGCTGCTTCGCGAGCGTCACGAAGATGCCGCCCGGTCCGAAGATCTTGTCGACGCGCGGGATCGTCTCCGTGCCGAACGCGAGCGCGGCGATCGCCTGCGCGCCCGACGCGCGGAACACGCGCCGCACGCCCGAGAGCTGCGCGGCGACGAGCTTCAGCGGGTTCACCGAGCCGTCCGCACGCGCGGCCGTCACGCCGATCAGGTGCTCCACGCCCGCGACCGCGCCGGGCACGCCCGTGTGGATCACGGACGACGGCAGCGCGGCGTCGGTCCCGGCCATGTAGATGCCGGCGGTCTGGAGCGGCCGCACCATCATCCCCGTGCCGCGCTCGCTGAACGACGTCGGCCCGTGCTCGAGCTGCAGCCGGTGGTAGTGCCGCACGCGCTCGACCGCGAACTCGATCGCGTCGCGCTCGGCCGGCGACACTTCCGCGAACGCGCGCTCGAACTCCTCGTGCGTCACCTCGATCGCGGTGTACTGCGAGCCGTCGAAGCGCTGCGAGTAGCGCTGCACCGCCGCGTCGCCCTCGCGCTGTACGTCGGCGATGATCCGCGCGACGTGATCGCGCGCGGTCACCGGCTCGCCCCACAGCTCGTCGATGCTCCGCTGCAGCGAGTCCGGCAGCGCGGGCTCCGAGAGCGGTGCGCGGCGCAGCACCTCGGCGCGGCCCCGTTCCGCTCCCTCCACGATGCGCAGCGTCAGCTCCACCGCGGACGACGTCGTGGGGGGCGTCATCGCAGGTACTCCCGCACGCGCTCGAACATCTCCGCGTCGGCCTCGGCCCAGAAGCGGTCGATGCGCTCGTCGGTCACGTGGTCGAAGGCGCTGCGGACGAGCGCCTCCGGGGTGTCGCAGTACGTGTCGATCTCGTCCTCGCTCAGTCCGGCGGCGGCCAGGTGGCGCACCATCATGCGTCGAAAGCGGCTGTAGTCGGGCTCCTGCGCGGCGACGTCGGCCGCGACGGCGCGCCACTGCACCAGGTGCTCGTCGTCGATGAACGGGATGTCGTGCGGCGGCGCGCAGCTCATGAGCGCGTCGCGCACGGCGAGCATCCCATCGCGGTCCTCGCGGTCGCGCCGGTCGAGCTCGTACTGCAACGCGCGATCGAGCACGTTGCGGCGCGGGTCGTCGGCGATCGGCGAGTCGTGCCCGAACTGCGGGCGGTAGACGTCCTCGATGTAGCGCTCGTCGAGCACGAGGTGCGTGATGTAGCCGGCCACGAACGCCGTGGTCGCCGCGTCGAGGCCGGCCGGCTGCGCGAGCCCCGGATTCTCCTCGAACATGCGCCGCACGGAGTCCTGCCGCTCGAAGTCGTCGAGCCGGTAGAAGTGCGTGAACTCGCGGTCGAGGCGCGTGATCACGCGGATGTCCGGCGCGGTCGCGCCGAAGTAGTACGACCCGCGGTCGACGTCGATGTCGCGCAGCCGCAGCCGGTCCGCGACCGCCCGCGCGCGTGCCATGTGCGACCCCAGCGAAGGCATCGCCTCGACCCGTCCCTCTCCGCCGCCGTCTACGACTCGACCCGCTCGGCGACCGCCGCGGCCGCCCGCAGGCGTTCGACGAACTCATCGCGCAGTGTGCCACGCCGGCCCGGCGGGCGGACCGGCGCGCCGATGGCGCAGTTCGTCGACTCCATGATCACATCGATCATGTGCAGCCGGTTGGCACGCAGCGTCGTGCCGGTTTCCGTGCCCTCGATCAGGATCTCGGCGTCCTCCGGGACGAACCCCTCCGATGCCCCCGAGATCGGGATCACGCGGTAGCGGCCGAGGTGCCGCGCGCGCGCGTACTCGTCGGCAAGCGAGGCGTACTCGGACGCCACGCGGATCGCGCGCGTCGGGTCGTCGCGCCGCCAGTACGCGACCGCCTCGCCGATGTTCTCCGCCGGCAGATCCTCCGGCACGACCGCGCCGAGCCGGTACTTCGACCGCCCGAGGTCGCACAGCTCGACGACCGGCGCCGAGGGGAACGTGGCGAGCTGCGCGCGCAGCCAGTCGCGTCCCGTGAGCGCGAGGTCGAAGTGGCCGAGCGCCACGGCGCGCGGCATGTCCTGCGGACGGATCACCTTCACCTCCACGCCCTCGCGGTCGGAGGTGGGGCGGCGCAGCGTGCGCTGCTCGTCGTATCCGGCGAAGGCGATGCCCGCGGCGGCCAGCGCGGCGACGGTGTGGCGCTGCGCGTGGCCGTCGGGGACGGCGATGCGGAAGGACTCGCGCGCGGCCGGCGCGCGGGTCGGCGCGCGGCGCGCGCCGGTCAGCGGCGCGGGCTCCACGAGCCCGCTCTCGAGCGAGCCGCGGGGCAGCGCGAGCAGCGGCTCGAGCGCCGCCGAGAGGTCGCGCGTGGCCAGCGCCTCGCGGTTGCCGATCAGCCACACGCCGCCGGCGTGCACGGCGCCGACGGGCTCCAGCCCCTCGCGCGCAGCCGCGGCGTCGGTGGTCAATGCGAGGTCGGCGTCGTCGGGCGGCCACGCCTCGGCCTGCGCCCAGACCTCGTACAGGCGGTAGTCGGGCACGCGCAGGCGGTTGAGGTAGTGCTGCGCGACGTGCGGGTACTCGGTCGCGACGCGCACCGGCCCCGCCGCGACGAGCGCGTCGATCCGCGCCCCGGGCGCGCCGGCCAGCACGAGCCGCTCGCCTCCGAGGTCGAGCGGCCGCAGCGGCACGATCGAGTCGTGGCGGTAGCGCACGAGCAGCTCGTCGATCCAGGTGCGGCTCGCGACGCCGAGGTCGTACTGGCCGAGCGCGACCTGGATCGGGATGTCGGCGTCGGAGAACGCGCGCACGACGACGCCTGGCCGGCCGGCGACGTCGAAGCGATAGGTGCGCGAGCCCTCGCCGTAGCCCTCGGCGACGAAGCCGGCCGCGCGCAGCCGCTCGGCGAGCGGGCCGCGCAGGTCGCCGCGCGGCAGCGCGACGCGGATCGGACGCGGGTCGGCGGCGCTCATCGCGCGCCGCCGTCGACGGCCACGTCGGGCGCAAGCCGCGCGAGGCGCAGCAGATCGGCGGCGAAGCCGGAGCCCGGCGCGGCGTCGCCGCCGATCGTCGCGACCAGACCGTCGTAGCGGCCGCCGGTCACGCATTCCTCGTCGCCGGCGCGCATGCGGAAGGTCACGCCCGTGTAGTACTCGAAGTTGCGCGCCGTGCCGGGGAGCACGCGGTAGGGCACGCCGGCGGCGTCGAGCGCGCGCGCGGCCGACTCCAGCTCGTCGAGCGGGCCGGCGGCGCCCGGCACCACGGCGAGCATGGCCGCGCGCAGGTTCGCGATGTAGCCGGCCGCGGCGCCGTCGACGTCGGCGAGCAGCCGCAGCGCGGAGGTGCCCTCCGGCCGCGCCGCCGCGATCTGCTCGGCGACGGTCACGTCGCCGTCGAGCATGCGGTCGTAGGCGTCGAGCTGCTCCGTCGACGAGAGGCCGGCGGCGGCGAAGACCGCGCGCGCCAGCCCCGCGTGCGCGAGGTCGCAGGAGAGCTCGCGCAGGCCGAACGCCTGCAGCAGGTCGCGCGCGAGCACGAGCAGCTCGGCATCGGCCTCGGCCGCGGCGAGGCCGAAGAGCTCGACGCCGCACTGCCACACCACGCGATCCTTCTCGCCGTCGGCGAAGCGGTACGCGGGCTGCACGTAGCAGAGGCGCTCCGGCCCGTTGCCCGCCGCCTCCTCCACGAACCAGCGCGCGACGGCGACGGTGGCGTCCGGGCTGAGCACGACGCGCTCGCCGCTCCAGCCGTCCCAGTCGAGGAAGGAGTAGACGCGGTCGAGCGCCTGCGGCGAGAGCGCGCCGGCGGCGGTGAAGAGGTGGAGCGGCTCGATCGCGGGGGTGCGGATCTCGCGGTAGCCGCGCGCGCCGGCGGTGTCGAGGAACGCGCGCTCGACGCGACGGAAGCGCGCCATCTCGTCGGGCGCGAGGTCCCGCATGCCGCGGCTGCGCAGCCCGCGATCCGGCACCGGCGCGTCCCTCGTCTCTCGCTGTGGTTCGGCGTCGACGGGCATTGTACGTGTCCCTCCCCGTGTGCTCCCGCCACCTGTCGCGCGCAGGCGCCCCGGGGCGTTTCGGACAGACGAAGACGCCGCGAGGCTCCGAGCCGTCGCGGCGGATGTCGGTGCGAAGTGGTGTGGCTACTCGAACCGGCAGGCGCGCGACGGCACACAGTGCGCATGCACATGAGCGTGGGGCGCGGCGGCGAAGGCGGTGGGCCGGTTCATCGTGAGATCGAGCCTAGGCAGCGGCCTCGGCAGGGTCAAACCACCCCTGGGCGCACGCCGGGCGTAGCGCCCGCGGGTCGCGCATGCTCCACGGGCGCTCGCGACCGGGTGCACGTCTCGCGGTCGGTCGCAGCGGCTTGCGCGCGGCGGCTTGCGCGGGGCGCCCACTCGGCGGGCCCTCGCGGACCGGCGGGCGTTACGCCCGGCGTTCGCCGATCGTGTGCACGTCACCGGCGGCGAACGCCCGCGTGCGACCGTCCGGCAGCCGCAGCACCGAGCTCGCCGCGCGGCGTCACGTCCACCGCCTCGCCCTCCACGGGTCCCGCCGGCGCCTCGAAGCGCACGCGCTGCCCCAGCGTGACGAGGCGCGCGCGCCACTCCGCCACGAGCGCCGCCGGCTCCGCCTCCGCCTGCGCGGCCCGACGCCCGAGCGCGCCCGACAGCGCCGCGAGCAGCACCTCGGGGGCCGGCGCAGGCGCGCCCGCCTGCTCCACGCTCGTCGCGATGGCGGCTACCTCCACGGGCAGCGCGTCCGCCGTGCGCAGGTTGATGCCGATGCCGAGCAGCACGTCGAACCGCGACACGCCGTGGCGCGCCTCCGCCAGGATGCCCGCCAGCTTGCGCCCGCCGTGCAGCACGTCGTTCGGCCACTTCAGGTCGACGCGGAGCCCGGCGGCCGCCTCGATCGCTTCCGCGACCGCGACCCCGCCGGCAATCGACAGCAGCGGTGCGCGCTCGGGCGTCGCCGGACACAGGTGATACGTGACGTAGAGCCCGGCCGCGGCCGCGGAAACCCACGACCGCCCCTGTCTGCCGCGGCCTGCGGTCTGCTCGCCCGCCACGTAAGCGGTGCCGCAGCCGCCGCCGCCGTCCGCGCCCGCCCGCGCATCGTCCATCGTCGACGCCGTCGACTCGCGAAACGACACAGCGGCGCCCACGGACCCGCCCGGGAAGCGGCTGCGGTAGCGGTCGAGATCGAACGGCATGAGGTCGGATTGTGCTCGCGAACCGGAATCGGCGCGAGCGGCAGCGTCATCGTGGTCGGGCAAAATGAATGGGCGCCCTCCCCGAAGGGAGGACGCCCAGGTGTCACTACGCCAAGGGGGCGTTAACTGGACGGCACCCCCTTCGAGATGCCTTTGTCCACTCCCATGGTTTGGTGACTACTGTCGTCAGTCACTGGCATCACCCCCTTTCCTGCTCTCGACATTACGGGTTGAACGCGGAAGCCGTCAATCCGTACAGGCCGATGATCAGATCTGATCGAATCTCACGTTCAGGGGCTAGCCGCCCGTGACCGCGCGCACCCCGGCATCGATGGCGCCGACGATCGTGTCGACCTCGTCCGCGTTCACCACGAGCGGCGGCGCGACGACGATGTGGTCGCCCACGAACCGCGTGATGACGCCACTCTCCTCGCGCATGTGCCGCGCGACCTTGCCGCCGATGCCCTCCGACGCGTCGTAGCCCTCACCCGAGCCGGCGTCGCGCACGAGCGTCAGGCCCGCCATCAGGCCCAGGCTGCGAATGTTCGTGACGTGTGCGTGCCCGCCGAGCGCGTTGCGCAGCCCGGACGCCATCCGCTCGCCCATTGCGCCCGCGTTCTCCACGAGGTGCTCGTCCTCGAAGATCTGCAGGTTGCGCAGCGCCACGGCCGACGCCGTCGGGTGCGCGCTGTTCGTGTACGCGTGCATGAAGCGCGCATCGGGAGGCAGGTCTTGCAGCGCGTCCATGATCGTCTGGCTGACGATGAAGGCGCCCATCGGCACGTAGGCCGACGTGATGGCCTTCGCGATGCTCATGATGTCGGGCTCGACGCCCCAGCGCTGCAGCGCGAACCAGTGGCCCGTGCGACCAAAGCCCGTGATCACCTCGTCGGCGATCAACAGCACCTCGTAGCGGTCGCAGATCTCGCGCAGGCGCGTGAAGTACTCGTCCGACGGCGGGAACACGCCGCCTGCGCCCTTCACCGGCTCGCAGATCACGGCGGCGACGGTGTCGGCACCCTCGCGCTGGATGGCGGCCTCCATCCAGTGCGCGCATTCGCCGTCGGTGTTCGGCGTGCAGTCGCACTCGAGGTTGTCGGGCTTGCTCGTGTGGATGACCTCGGGCGCGAGCGGCCCGAAGTACTTCCAGAACGCCGGCAGGCCGGTCATCGCCGATGCCGTGAGCGTGCCGCCGTGGTACGAGCGCTCGCGGGCGATCAGCTTCACCTTCCCGGGTTTGCCGCGGAGGTTCCAGTAAAAGCGGGCGGCCTTGAAGGCGCCCTCGTTCGACTCCGACCCGGAGTTCGTGAAGAAGACCCCGCCCATGTTCTCGTAGACGAGGCTCATCACCTTGCTGGTGAGCTCGATCGCGGGGACGTTCGAGTAGCCCGTGTACGCGCTCGTGAACGCGAGCTTCCGCATCTGCGCGGCTGCTGCGTCGGCGAGCTCGCCGCGGCCGTGACCGACCGCGACGTTCCACAGCGAGGCCAGCCCGTCGATGTACCGCCGGCCGCGCACGTCCGTGAGCCAGACGCCCTCGCCGTGGTCGAAGATGATCGGGTCGCGGTGATCGGGCGCGTAGTACTGCGGGTGCAGCAGGTGCGCCTGGTCCGCCTGGATGAGGCGAGCGAGCTCGCGTTCGTCGATGTCCGTGGTCATCGCGTCTTCCCGTCAGCTGCGTGTCGCGGAGGCGGATGTAGCCTACCGCGCGCGAGCGGCTGCGGGCTGGCGCACGGCGAACGGCCCCGCGTCAGCGGCCTGAGGAGCATGCCCGACAAATCACCCGCGCAGGCCTGCCACCCCCCACCGCCCACCTCGGTGCGAGCATGGGCGCGCGGGGCGACCACGAACGCCAGCGCAGGCTGGCGCATATCTAACCCATGCGTTAGGGTTAGGGTCACGCGTGTTCGTCTGCGATGGGTAGTGAGTGGCACCGTCACTCGTCGGCTTCGCCCGGGCAGTCGAAGACCCCACGGACCAGGGTAGGCACCACCACGACCACGACCGGCCGTCCGGGCGGGTGATGTCCGCGTGTGCGCGTTCGCGAACTGAGGGGATCCTGTGAAGACGCTCTTCCGGCTGTTGTCGTTCGTCCGCCCCTACAAGGGCATGGCGGCGCTCGCGACGTTCTCGCTAATCTGCGCGAGCGTGTTCTCGCTCCTCGTCCCGAAGATCGTCGGCATCGGCCTCGACAAGGCGATGTCGAGCAAGGGCGAGGGCGCGGTGGACTGGCACGCGCTGATCATCGCGGCCACGCTCGTCCTCATCCTCGCCGGCCTGCGCGGGGTCTTCGCCTACGCACAGCAGTACGTCGGCGAGAAGCTCTCGCAGTCGGTCGCCTATTCGATCCGGAACGCGATCTACGACCAGCTGCAGCGGCTGAGCTTCGCCTACCACGACAAGGCGCAGATCGGCCAGATCATGTCGCGCGCGACGCAGGACGTCGAAGCCGTCCGCATGTACGTGAACATGGGCATCATCCGGCTGGCGTACATCGTCGTGCTGCTGCTCGTCACGCTCGTGCTGATGGCGCAGACGAACATCCGCCTCGCGCTCGTGTCGTGGGGCTTCCTGCCCCTGATCGCGATCGTCTCGATGTACATGTCCTCTCGCCTGCGCCCGCTATGGACGCTCGTGCAGGACGGCATGGGCCGCATGGGCAACGTGCTCCAGGAGAACCTCTCCGGCGTGCGCGTGGTGAAGGCGTTCAGCCGCGAGGACTTCGAGAGCGAGAAGTTCCGCGTCGAGGCCGAGGCGCTGTTCCAGAACTCGTACCGCACCACGAAGATTCAGGCGACGAACAACCCGCTGCTGACCGGGCTCGGCGCTGCCGCCATGGTGACGACCGTCTGGTACGGCGGCCGCCTGCTCTCACGCGGCACGATCAGCGCCGGCGACCTGCTCGCATTCCTCACCTACCTCGCGCTGATGCAGCAGCCCGCGCGCATGCTCGGGTTCATCACGAACATCCTCGCGCGCACGACCAGCGCCGGGAACCGCATCTACGAGATCCTCGACGCCGAGAACGCCGTGCAGGAGCAGCCCGGCGCGCTCGAGCTCCCGCGCACCACCGGCCACGTCCAGTTCGAGCGCGTCTCATTCGGCTACGACCGCGTCGCGCCGGTGCTGAGCGAGATCACGATCGACGCACAGCCCGGCCAGGTGATCGCGCTCGTCGGGCCGACCGGCTCCGGCAAGAGCACGATCGTGAACCTGATGCCGCGCTTCTACGACGTGACCGATGGCGCGATCCGCATCGACGGCCACGACATCCGCGACGTCACGCTCGAGTCGCTGCGGCGCAACATCGGCATCGTGCAGCAGGACATGTTCCTGTTCATCAACACGATCCGCGAGAACATCCGGTATGGCCGGCTCGACGCCACCGACCAGGAGGTCGAGGCGGCGGCGAAGGCGGCGCGCATTCACGACTTCATCATGAGCCTGCCCGACGGGTACGAGACGTGGGTGGGGGAGCGCGGCGTCACGCTGTCGGGCGGCCAGAAGCAGCGCATCTCGATCGCACGCACGCTGATCATGGACCCGGCGATCCTGATCTTCGACGACTCCACGTCGAGCGTGGACATGGAGACCGAGTACCTCATCCAGCAGGCGCTCGCCGAGTTGATGCGTGGCCGCACGACCTTCGTGATCGCGCAGCGCCTGCGCACGGTGAAGAACGCCGACCAGATCCTTGTGCTGGACCGCGGCCGCATCGTGCAGCGCGGGCGTCACGAGGAGCTGCTCGAGCAGCCGGGCCTCTACCGCGAGATCTACGACCTCGAGCTGAAGGACCAGGAAGAGGCGTTCCAGCAGGCGCGCGCCGAGGCGGACGCGACGTCACCCGGCGCGGTGCCGGACGCGGTCGCCGGCAGCGGCGGCGCCTAGCGCCACGCGGTTCCCAACCAGCACCCACCCGGCCGCGCGGCCGGGCAGGCACAGGAGCAGACGATGGGCATGTGGGGCGGCGGAGCCGCAGGCGGCTGGAGCAGCAGCGCGACGAGCATGGGCGGCCCGCGCCGCGGGCTCGACGGCTGGAACGACGAAGAGCTGGGCAAGGTCTACAACGGCGAGGTCGTGCGCCGCCTCGGCAAGTACATCCGGCCGTACAAGCTGCGCGCGACGCTCGCGCTGATCGGCGTCATCGGCTACGGCACGATGTCGTCGATCCAGCCGCTGTTCATCGGCCTCGCGGTCGACCGTGGCCTCGCGCGCGACATGCCCGGCCTCACGCGCGACGTGATGATCTTGTTCGGCATTGTGGTCGCCGGCTGGGCGCTGCAGTTCCTGCAGCTCTGGGAAACCGGCTACATGGGCCACCGCATCCTGTTCCGGCTGCGGACCGAGATGTTCAACCACATCCAGTCGCTGTCCCTCTCGTTCATCGACCGGCACGAGGTCGGGCGCATCATGTCGCGCGTCACGAGCGACGTGACGTCGCTGCAGGAGCTCCTCACGAGCGGCAGCCTGACGATCCTCGCGGACATCGTGATCCTCGTCGTCGTGACGGTGACGCTGCTCGCGCGCGACCTGCAGCTGGCGCTCGTGACGTTCGTCAGCGTGCCGATCCTCGTCGGCGTGATGATCCTGTGGCAGCGGCGTGCCCGGCAGGCGTTCGTCTCGGTGCGCCAGGCCATCTCCGCCGTCAACGCGACGCTGAACGAGAACGTCTCGGGCGTGCGCGTCATCCAGTCGATGTCGCGCGAGGGCGAGAACTCGAAGCAGTTCGATCGCATCAACCAGCTGAACCTGCAGGCGAACATCGAGGCCGGCCGACTGAGCGCGCTCGTGCTGCCGCTCGTCGAGGGCGTCGTGGCGCTCTCCACCGCGCTCGTGCTGCTCGTCGGTGGCTGGCGCGTGAGCCAGGGTGCGATCACCGCCGGGGTGGTCGTCTCGTTCGTGCTCTACATCCAGCGCTTCTTCGACCCGATTCGCGACCTCGTCCTGCAGTACACGCAGATCCAGCGCGCCATGGCCGGCGGCGAGCGCATCATCGAGGTGCTCGACACCAAGCCCGAGATCGTCGACCGCCCCGACGCCCGTACCTTCACGATCCAGGGCCGCGTCGACTTCGACCACGTGACGTTCGCGTACGTCGAGGACCGGCCGGTCCTCTTCGACATCGACCTCCACGTGCAGGCCGGCGAGACCATCGCGTTCGTCGGACAGACCGGCGCCGGCAAGAGCACGATGACGAACCTGATCGGCCGCTACTACGACGTCACCGACGGCGCAATCCGCGTCGACGGCGTCGATGTGCGCGACATCAAGCTGAGCGAGCTGCACCGCCAGATGGGCGTCGTGCTCCAGGAGCCGTTCATGTTCTCCGGCACGGTCCGCGAGAACATCCGCTACGGACGCCTCGAGGCGACGGACGCGGAGGTCGAGGAGGCCGCGCGGCTCGTCGGCGCGGACGGCTTCATCCGGCGGCTGCAGCAGGGCTACGACACCGTGCTCGAGGAGCGCGCGCACAACCTCTCCGTCGGCCAGCGGCAGCTGCTCTCCTTCGCGCGCGCGATTCTCGCGGACCCGCGCATCCTCGTGCTCGACGAGGCGACCGCGAACGTCGACACGCAGACCGAGGTCGTGATCCAGCGCGCCCTCAAGGAGCTGCTGCGCGGGCGCACGTCATTCGTGATCGCACACCGGCTGTCGACGATCCGCGACGCCACGCGCATCGTGGTGCTCGAGCGCGGGCACATCATCGAGCAGGGCACCCACGACGAGCTGCTGGCGCTCGACGGCACCTATGCCCGCCTCTACCGCATGGCCTTCGCGGCGAGCGGCGAGGCCGGCGTGATGGCGGACGACCTCGTGATCGAGGAGAACGTCCTCACGCAGTAGGCCGCACGGCCGGCCTCGGGCGCGGCCGGGCGGCCGCGCCCGGGCCGGGTGTGCGGCCGGTGTAACGTTTTCGCAAGATTCCGTCGATTCGCGGGGCGTCCCCGATGCGTTCCCGTGATAGGACGCCCCGCGCCGCGTTGCAATTCGCTATCATGGCAGTTGTGAGCACGACGCTCACGGGCCGAGTCCCGGGCCAAACCGGGAACGGGGGAACCATCCCAAGGGGTGTATTGCGCTTCGGCGCATAGGCGACTTCCGACGCCGAACCCGTCAGCTAACCCCGTAGGCCGTCGGAGGCAGAGTCCCATCGCTGCCTCCCAATCGTGGTGATCGCTTCGTTGCGCGGCGAAGCGGTGTGCTGGCGTACGCCCGTGCGCCGGAGGAGGTCTTGTGCTGCGCCGTGCGGTCTGGGGTCCGGCAGTGGTCAGCGGGGCGCTCGCCCCGCTCGCGTGGACGGGCGCGTGGGTGCTCGCCGGGCTGCTCCAACCGGGCTACGACATCCGGCGCGACTACATCAGCGGGCTGGCCGCGATGACCGCCCAGAATCCCGCACTCATGATCGGCGGATTCATCCTCGGCGGTGTCGGCACGGTGATCTTCGCCGTGGGGCTGTTCCGCGCGATCGGCAGGGGGAACGGCACGCGCTTCGGCCCGGCCCTCATGGCGCTCGTCGGCGTCGGCATCATCGCCGCCGGCATCTTCCGCACCGACTGCTCCGAGGCCGCGACGGTGTGCGCGCTGCGCGACCAGTTCGGCCTCACCTCGTGGCACAGCCACGTGCACGACATGCTCGCGAACGGCTACGTGCTGTTCTCGCTGCCGCCGCTGCTGCTGTCGCGCCGCTTCCGCCCGGGCGCCGCGCGACGACGCCTGCAGGCGCTGTCCATCGCGATCGGGGCGGTGACGGTCGTGTTCGCCGCGCTGTTCCACTGGCACGCGCTCGCGCCGTGGAGCGGCGTCCTCCAGCGCGTCTTCATCACCGCGCCGTTCGTCTGGGTCGAGGCGGCGGCGCTGCACCTGTGGTGGACGGGCGCGCGCGCGGCGGTGCCGGAGACGCGTCCCGCGCGCGCCGCGCCGGCGCAACCGGCCACCGCCGGCATCCCGGTCGCGGCGAGGGGTTCCGCCGCGCAGGGCACCCACGGATAGCGCGCGGCAACCGCTCGAGCTGCGCGCTATCCGTGGGTCTGAACGTTCCGGCTCTTCGCCGCTACTCCGCGCGCACCGCGACCGGCTGCGGCTCGGTGCTCGTGTCGCTCAACGCGATCACGGGGGCGAGCTGGCGGCCGCCCTTCTCGGCGACGCGGTAGACGAGACCGCGGCCGGAGGCGAGGCGCCACTGGGCGTGGAAGGCGGGGAGCGCGGCCCAGAGGAAGGTGATGACGGCCATCAGCGGCCACATGGCGAGCTGCCCGGCGGCGCGCAGCCGCGAGACGTACGCGGGGCGCGGGCCGCGCGTGCGCCACTCGGCCACGATGATCGCGACGAGCGGGAAGAGGCAGAGCGCGACGAGCATGCCGCAGATGTTCATCCACATCGTGGGCTCGATCAGCCCGGCCTTGCCGAACACGAGCCAGTGCTGGGGCGTGAGCAGATGGTCGAGGTGCCAGGTCGGCCCGGGGACGTGGAAGGCACGGTGCGTCCACCAGTATGGCATCGGCGCCCCCAGCGCGCCCGCCAGGCGCGCCGGCACCAGCACGCCGAGCGTGACCAGGAACCACTGCGACGACCACAGCACGTGCACCTTCGTGAGGTTCACGGCGAGCAGCAGCGAACGGCTGCGTGACAGCCGCCGCTCGCGGCTGAAGGCGGCGCGCCAGGCGTAGGGGATGTCCGAGGCCCCCCAGGCGTGGCGCACCGCCTGGAAGTAGTGCGCGCGCATCGTCTTGAGCGTGCCGTCGGTGTGCACGCAGTCGTTGCCCAGCGGCAGGTACAGCGGCTCCACGTGCACGCGGTCGCCCAGCGCGTAGCTGCACTTGAGGAAGAGGTGCCAGTCCTCCGGGATCACCTCCTCGTCCCAGTAGTCCACCTCGTGCAGGAGCGCCCACGACAGCGAGTAGCACGAGGTCGGCATCTTCACCGAGGTCGGCAGCACGAGGTTGGCGAGGCGGTTGATGCCGGAGAGGCCGTCGGGCACGCGCAGCGCGGCGGGGATGTCCCAGATGTTGTTGGAGTTGAAGATCGTCGGCTGCCAGAACGCGCGGTAGCGGTCGCGCGCGGTGAGGAAGAGGTAGTTGAGCGCGTCGAAGTGGCGCGGGTGGAAGACGGCGTCGGCGTCGCAGCTGGTGACCGTGTAGCGCGCGAGGTCGTCGCCCTCGCCGAGGATCGAGGCGCGTGTAGGCCTGGCGCGCGGCCCACGCCTCGTTCGAGCCCTTGCCGGGGACCTCGCCGGGGAGGTCCGCCGGGTGGAAGGTCGCGAACATGCGCGCGAAGCGGCCGCGGTAGCGCAGGCGCAGCGCGGTGGCCTTGGCGCGGGCGTCCGGCTCGCGGGCCTCCATCGCCAGCACGACGACGAGCTGCTGCGCGTTGGCCTGCGCGGCGAGCGAGTCGAGCGTGCGCGCGAGGCCGGGCAGGCTCTCCTTGTAGTTGGGGACGATCACCATGTGGCGCGGCCACTCCCACGGGTGCGCGAGCGCGCGCGGCGAGGCCCACACGCGGTAGCGGCGCGGCCAGTCCACGACCTCCCAGCGGCGGATGCGGCGCAGGCCGACCAGCGCGGCGCCGGCCACCGCGAACGAGCGCACGCCCCAGTAGGCATAGAAGCCCACCAGCAGCACCGCCAGCACCGGCGCCGTGCGCCCGTTCAAGGGCGCCCAGAAGATCGTCGATGCCAGGAACACCGCCGCCGCGAGCGGCGCGATGTTGCCGGCGAACTCGGCCCATGCCGAGGAGGCACGCAACGACGGGAACCAGCGCGCGGCGGGAACCACCCCCACGTGATGCTGACGCCGAGCAGGAGCGGGTGAAACGCGAACTGCCATATGTGAGGAACCCTTCTCGGGCCCTCCTACGCCGACGGGGTTAGCTGTCGGGCTGCGACGGGAGCTCGCCGCTCCGCTGGGTGCCCTCCGCGCATCGCGCATCGGCCCTCTCGCGGATTCGCCCCGGTACCGGTGGGTCCCCCGTCTCCGCGCGTCACCGCGCGAAGCTAGGCGTGTCGCCAGAGTCAACACGAAGATCGTGCGTGTCCGCCGCCTCAGGGTCAACCATTCATGAATCGCAGCATCATCACCGCCGAGGGCGCGTGCTTGCGGAAAGCGCCCGGGCCGCCTCGCGTCTTTCGCCGTCGACCCTACGGCCACGTGCACGGCGGAACCTTACAGGCCTTACGGCTCCCCAAAGCCGCAGCCGCGCGGCTACTCGCCGAAGCGCGCCCGTATCAGCTCGCGGGCGACCGCGCAGTCGTCCCACGGGTGGGCGCCGTCCGCGCGTTCGATCGTCTGCTCATGCCCCTTGCCCGCGAGCAGCACGAAGTCGCCCGGCCCGGCCACCGCGAGCGCGCGGTCGATCGCGGCGCGACGGTCCACGACACGCTCGAACCGCTCCGCCTCGACGGCTCCCGCCGCGCGCATCGCTTCGGCGATCTCCTCGATGATCGCCTCAGACGGCTCGCTGCGCGGGTCCTCCTCCGTCAGCACGGCGAGATCCGCGAGCTCGGCGGCAACCGCGCCGAGCCCCGAGCGCCGGTCTCGCGACCGCTCCCCCGCGCAGCCGAACACGACGATCAGCCGCCCCTCGACCACCGGCCGCAACGTCTGCAGCACCTTCCGCAGCGCGTCCGGCGTGTGCGCGTAGTCGACGACCACGTCGAACGGCGCGCCGGCGATGCGCTCCATGCGCCCCGGTACGCCGGTGCACGCCGCCACGCCGGCCGCCGCGAGCCCCGCATCCAGGCCGAGCGCGGCGGCCGCCGTGATCGCGGCGGCGGCGTTCGCCACGTTGAACCGCCCGGGAAGCGCGACGCTCGCCTCAATCGTGTCGTCGCCGGCGGCGAGCACGAACGTCGCCCCGTCGGGCCACAGCATCACGTCGCGCGCCCGCACGTCCGCCTTCGCGTCGAGCGCGTAGGTCACCACCTGCGCCGACGTCGCGTGCGCGAAGTGACGCCAGTTCGCGTCGTCGGCGTTGAGGATCGCGTGCGGCCGCACGGCGGCGGTGCCGGTCTTGCCGCCCGGCCGCCCCAGCGCCTCGAACAGGCGCGCCTTCGCGCGGCGGTACGCCTCGAAGCTGCCGTGGAAGTCGAGGTGGTCGCCGCTCAGGTTCGTGAAGATGCCGACGTCGAACTCGCATCCGTCGAGCCGGTGCAGCTCGAGGCCGTGCGACGTCGCCTCCACCACCGCGTGCGTGCAGCCGGCGTCGACCATCTCGCCGAGCAGCCGCTGCACGACGTTCGCCTCCTGCGTCGTCAGGCGCGGCAGCCCCGTCACGCGCTCGTCGCCGATGCGCGACTCGATCGTCGTGAGCAGCCCGGCGCGCACGCCGCAGCGCGTGAGCGCCGCGTGGACGAGAAACGCCGTCGTCGACTTGCCATCGGTGCCGGTGATGCCGACGACGGCGAGCCGGTGCGCGGGGTAGCCCTCGTGCGCCGCGGCAATCGTCGCGAGCGCCGCGCGCGGATCTGCCACCTCCACGACCGGCACGCCGAGCGGGGCGAGCTCGGCCGCGCGCCCGCGCGCGACCACCAGCGCGGCGGCGCCCGCCGCGACGGCCGCGCCGGCGAAGGCATGGCCGTCGAAGCGATCGCCGGGAACGCACACGAAGAGGTCGCCGGGCTCCACCTGGCGCGAGTCGTGCTGCACGGCGCGGATCGCGGGGAGCGCCGCGACGTCGTCGACGCCGTGCGGCTCGCCGGCCAGGGCGTCGCGCCAGTCGCCGCGGGGCGGACGACGCGGTTCGTCGTTGGTCATGCGAGCATGCTACGGGGTCGCCCGCGGATCGTCCCGCCGGGCCGCGCGACGCCGGTCGCTTGCGGCGCGACCGTACGGTGCAGAAACTACCGCGCACTACGAAATGCCCTATCGGAAGGACCTGCCAGTGATCGAGCTCACGGACGAGATGCGGGACGCGCTGGCGAGCGCGCTGACCGATCGAGCCCCCGTCATCGTTTCGTACGCGGACGCCACCGGGCAGCCGCATATTTCGTTCCGCGGCACCACGCAGGTCTTCAGCACGGACCAGATCGCGATCTGGGTGCGCAACCCGGAGGGCGGCATCCTCGCTGCCGTCGCCACGAATCCGAAGGTCGCGCTCCTCTACCGCAACCCGGCGACGCGGCTGGCGTGGCAGTTCCTCGGGCGTGCGCACGTCGACGACAGCGAGCAGACCCGGGCGCAGGTGTACGACGCCTCTCCCGAGGTGGAGCGCAACCAGGACCCGGAGCGCAAGGGCAAGGCACTGATCGTAGACGTCGACCAGGTGATCCAGCGGGGCCAGGCGATCATGCAGCGCGCGTAACGCGAGCCGAGCCGCCGGCACTCCCCGGCGGCTTCGGCCGGGCCGTCATTCGTCCCGGCTTCTGCCGGGCCGGCAGTCCGGCGGTTGCGGGGCCGGACGCTGGGCACCAGGGGGCCTGTAAGCCGAATTCTGTGCCGCGCCGCCAGCCCACGGCGACACGGTGGTGGCCATCCATCTACGACGACGGTTGCCCGCCGCCTCCAGCGACCTACCCGGGAGCAGGGCCGGACGTCCCCTTCGCGCTCCCCTATTTGGTCTTGCTCCGGGTGGGGTTTGCCCGGCCGCCCCGTCTCCGAGACGCCGGTGCGCTCTTGCCGCACCATTTCACCCTTGCCGGTCCGCGAGCGGCCCGGCGGTATGTTTCTGTGGCACTTTCCGTCGGCTCGCGCCGCCCGGCCGTTAGCCGGCACCCTGTCCGGTGGAGTTCGGACTTTCCTCCCGTCCCGCCCGCGCCGAGGCGCGAAGCGGAACCGGCGGCCACCCGGCCCCCTGGTCGGACCATCGTACCGGGGCGCGCCGCCCGGCGCTCACGGCGACGCCGTGGCGGCCGCGGCCGGCGCCGCTGCCGTCACCGGCCGGAAGCCGGCGGCGACGAACGCGCGGCGCGCCGTATCGCCCAGCAGGTAGTCGACGAGCGGCGCCGACGCCGGCGCGGCGCCGGCGAGCTCCGCGATCACGTAGCGGTTGGCCGTCAGCGACGCCGCCGCCGGCAGGTCGATCGTCCGCTCGTCCGGCCACCGCGCGAGGTCGGTCTGGTAGACGAACGCCGCGTCGGCCTCGCCCAGGTCGACGTGCGACAGCAGCACGCTCGCGTCGGGATCGTGCAGCGCGAAATGCGCGCGCAGCGCCGCCGCCACCACCGGGTCGAGCCGAGCCAGCGCCTGTTCGGTGAGCGCCGCGAGCGGCGTACCCGGCGCGGCGACCGCGATGCGCACGCCCGGCTGCGTCAGACCGTCGAGCCCCTCGAATCTGCGAGACCCGCCGCACCGCAATCGCAAGATGGTTCTCCACCAGCGGCGCGGACCGCTCGACGCGGGCGGCCCCGGCCAGCCGCTCCACGGGCGCGGCGTCGCCGGAGACGAAGACGTCGGCGTGGCCGCCGGCGAGCACGCGCGCCGCGAGCGTCTGCGACTCGTCGTACTGCGTCGTCACCTGCACGCCCGGGTATGCCAGCTCGAAGTGGCGCAACACGCCGGGCAACACCGACTGCAGCGACGTGGCGGCGTAGACGTGCACGACCGGCGGCGGCGCCGATCCGCGGCACGCGACGAGCGCCAGCGCGGCAGCGAGGAGAACGCACGCCGGAAGAGCGGCGCGACGGCTGCGGGCCGGGCGGGGATTCTGCATGCACCTGCTCGCGTGCGACGGGGTCAGGGAGCGAGCGCGACCCGCACGTCGTCGTCCGTCACGATGACCTCCCGCACCACCTCGAGCAAGAGCGCGCGCCGCTCGGCCTCGTCGAGGTCCGTCCAGCCGACGACGAGCCGCCGCCGCGCATCGGCGTGGGCGACGCCGTGGGCCGCGGTGTCCCCCGCGCGCGCGGCGTCGCCGCCGGGCGCCACCTGCGTGGCGCGCTCCTCGAGCGCGAGCAGCTCGAGCGCGATCGGGCCGGCGCGGCGCTGGAGGTCGTCGAGCGTCCACTCGCCGCCCGCGTGGCGCTCGACCAGCCGGTCGAGCTCGCGGCGCAGCGCACGGGCGCGCGGCTCCTCGCCGGCGTCTGCCGGCGGAGGCGCGGGCGGGAGCAGCGGCGCGCGCGGTGGAGCGACCTCGGGCCCGGCGGCAACGGAGCCGAGCACCTCGTCCTCGAGGTCGTCGGCGCGCCGCGCTCGCGCGCGACACCGCCCCTGGTTCAGCGCGGCGCCGCAGCGGTACGAGCGTTGCGGCGTGCCGTCCGCGGACGCGCGGCTGAGGCCCACGAGGCGCGAGCCGCAGTAGCCGCAGCGCGCGACGCCGGACAGCGGGTAGTCGTGGCGGCGTCCACCGCCGCGGCTCGTGCTGCGCGCCGAGAGGCGTCGTTGCACGGCGCCGAAGTCGGCGCGCGAAACCAGCGGGCGGTGCGCGCCGGGGATCGTGACGCCGAGCCGGCGGTAGAGCCCCGTGTACACCGGGTTGCGCAGGAGCGCGCGCACGGTCGCGACGTTCCATGCCGCGCCGCGCCGCGTGCGCACGCCGTCGGCATTGAGGCGCGCTGCGATGCGCCGCACGCCCTCTCCCGACTCCAGGTAGAGCGCGAAGATCCGCTCGACGATCGGCGCTTCGAGCGGGTCGGGCGCGAGGCGGCTGCGCGGCCCGCTCGGACCTGACTCCGCCGCCGGCACGCGGACCACGCGGTAGCCGTACGGCGGCCGGCCGAGCACCTCGCCGCGCAGCGCGCGCCGCCGCATGCCCTCGAGCGAGCGCTCGCGGCGGCGCTCCTCCGGGGCCCGCGCCCGCCAGGCCGCGACGAGCGCCGCGTCGACGTCGCGCACGCCCACGGCGCGGCCGCCGATCGCGAGGCGCAGCGCGAGCCCGCGCGCACCCGCCTGGAGCGCGCGCAGCCACTGCTCGCGCGCGGTGTCGCCGAGCACGCCGACGTCGGCCACGACGAGCGTCGTGAAGCCGTGCTGCCCCTCGCGGGCGGCGAGGCGCAGCAGGCGCCGGAACTCCGGCTGTCCGGGCTCCTCCGCGACGTCGGTGAACACCGGGCCGGCCTCGAGCCCGGCGTCGGCACAGGCGAGCAGGAAGACGCGCTGCTGCCGCTCCAGGGCAAGGACCGGGGAGGCGTGCGGGAGCTCGCGGAGGTACCCCACTGCCTTCATCGCCGGTCGAGTCTACGGGCGCGCACCGCTCGTGGGCCCGCTCGCGCGATGCTAGGATCGAAGCCCAATCCCGAAGGACCCTCCCGTGTTGATCAATGTCTCGACGCTGCTCCTCGAGCCGGTGGGGAGCAGCCGCGAATACCGGGCCGAGCACGAGCTCGTCGCGGTGCCCGAGGCCGGCTTCCAGCGCGATGTCGACGGTGATGTGCGGCTGATCCGCTCCGAGCGCGGCGTGCTGGTGATGGCCGAGCTCAGCGAGCAGGTCGAGTTCGAGTGCGCGCGCTGCCTGAAGCCGTTCACGACGACCGTGCCGCTCGTCTTCGACGAGGAGTACGTCGCGCCGGATGACCCGCACGTGCAGGAGCCGGGCCGCGAGCCGGACCCCGACGACTTCCTGATCGACGAGCACCGGCATCTCGATCTCAGCGAGGCCGTCAGGCAATATGAGCAGTCGGCCCTGCCGCTCGTGCCGCTGTGCCGGGAGGACTGCGCGGGCCTCTGCCCCATCTGTGGGGTCGACCTGAACGAAACGCGGTGCGGCTGCGCCGTCACCGCGGGCGACGACCGCTGGGGCGCGCTGCGCGCCCTCGCGAACGAGCTGAGGACGACGGAGGACGGCGATGGCGGTTCCGAAGCGTAGGACCCCGAAGTCGCGGCAGGGCAGCCGCCGGAGCCACCACGCGCTCAAGGCGCCCGCGCTCGTGCAGTGCCCGAGTTGCCGCTCGATGCACCTCAACCACCAGCCCTGTAAGGTCTGCGGCACGTACCGCGGGCGCCAGGCGCTCGGCCAGGAAGAGCCCGCGGGCTAGCCACACCTCCCCCGACCGTGGCGCCGTCGCCCGGCGGCCCCAGGCGGCCGGGTTGGCGTTCGTCGGCCTCGCGCCGCCGGGCGATGCACCAGGGAGTCCGCCGCGTGACCGACCTCGACCTTCCGCAGCTGCTCGGCGGCCTCGCCCCGGCCGGCCACACCGCATGGGTCTTCCCCGGGCAGGGCGCCCAGTTCGTCGGCATGGGCAGGGACCTCTGCGACGCCTCGAGCGAGGCGCGCGCCGTCTTCGACGCCGCGGACGCCGCGCTCGGCTTCCCCCTGTCGCGGCTGTGCTTCGACGGCCCCGAGGCCGACCTCACCCAGACCGTGAATACGCAGCCCGCGCTCGTCACGCACGCCGTTGCCGCGCTCGCCGCGGCCGTGGCCGCCGGCGCGATCACGGAGCGACCGGTGTTCGTGGCCGGACACTCGCTCGGCGAGTACGCCGCGCTGATCGTCGCCGGGGCCGTGTCGTTCGACGACGGCGTGCGGCTCGTGCGCGAACGCGGCCGGCTGATGCAGGCGGCATGCGACGCCGAGCCCGGCACCATGGCCGCGATCCTCGGCGTCGAGCCCGACGCCCTCCGCGCGATCTGCGCCGAGCACGGCGCCGCCCTCTGCAACGTCAACGCGCCCGGCAACATCACCATCGGCGGCACCACCGCGGCGGTCGCCGCCGCCGGCGAGGCCGCGACCGCGGCCGGTGCGACGCGCGTCGTGCCGCTGTCGGTCTCCGGCGCGTTCCACACGCCGCTGATGCAGAGCGCCGCCGACGGCATGCGCGCGGTGCTCGCGCACACGACCTTCGGTGACCCCATGCCGGCGGTGATCTCGAACGTCACCGCGCAGCCCATCACCTCTGGCGCCGCGCTCGCGGAGGAGCTGGCAAGCCAGGTCACAAGCCCCGTGCTGTGGGCGGACTCGGTCCGCGCCATGCAGGCGAGCGGCGTCACCGAGGTGATCGAGTTCGGACCGGGGCGCGTCCTCACCGGACTGATTCGGCGCATCGACCGCGGACTCGCGACGCGCAACATCGGCGCCGCCGCGGACCTCGTGGCAGGAGAGGCGACCTCATGACGACCGAGCACAACGGGCGGTCGCTGCAGGGCCGCACCGCGATCGTGACCGGCGGCGGTCGCGGCATCGGGCGCGCGATCGCGATGGAGCTCGCGCACGCCGGCGCAAACCTCATGATCACCTACCGCGAGAACAGCTCGCTGGCCGAGGCGACCGCGCGCGAGCTGCGCTCGACCGGCGTCGGCTGCGCGACGGTGCAGGTCGACGTGCGCAAGGGCGCGGACCTCGACCGCATGGTCGAGGAGTGCCGCAAGCAGTTCGGCGACGTGCACATCCTCGTGAACAACGCAGGGATGCGCGCCGACAACCTCGTGATGCGCCTCACCGAGGACGCGTGGGATGACGTGCTCGACACGAACCTGCGCGGCACGTTCCTCGCGACGAAGGCCGTGCTGCGGCACATGATCCGCGCGCGCTGGGGACGCATCGTGAACATGACGTCGGTCGTCGGGCTCTCCGGCAACCCCGGACAGGCGAACTACGCGGCCGCGAAGGCCGGCATGCTCGGCTTCACGCGCTCGGTCGCGCTCGAGGTCGCGTCGCGCAACATCACCGTCAACGCCGTCGCGCCGGGCTTCGTCCTCACCGACATGACGGCCGGCCTGTCCGACGAGCAAAAGGAGGCGATCCTGCAGCGCATCCCCATGCGTCGCTACGCGTCGCCGGAGGAGATCGCGCCGCTCGTCGCGTTCCTCGCCTCCGACGCCGCCGCGTACATCACCGGCCAGACGATCACCGTCGACGGCGGCCTGGTGATGTCGTAGCGCGATCGCGAAGATGCCCGTCAGCTCCCGCCGCCGCTCTCGCATCGCCGCGTTCCAGGCGCTGTTCGAAGCCGACATCACCGCGCGGCCGCCGCTCGAGGTGCTCGCGCGGCACCTCGCCGAGTCGCCGCTCAGCGGCGAGGCGAGCGGATTCGCCCATGAGCTGGTGGAAGGCGTGACGGCGCAGCGTGATGCAATCGACGACGTGATCCGGCGCTACGCGGCGGCGTTTCCGCTCGCCGACATGGCGCCCGTCGACCGCAACGTGCTTCGCCTTGCAATCTATGAAGTGCTCTTCGATAATCGCCGCGCTCCGCTCCGCGTCGCCATCAACGAGGCGGTGGAGATTGCCAAGGGATATGGCTCGGAATCGTCCGGCCGCTTCGTAAACGGGGTGCTGGGCGCGGTCGCGCTCAGCGTCGCTGCCGACGATCACGGTACGGACCAGGACGACACCGACGGACCAGACGCGTCGGCCGGTGCGTAAGCTCGCGGGCACGTGAGGACCTGGATCAACCTCCCCGGCACGTGCCGGGTATCGCACACGGGAGGATAGGCGACTGTGGCCACTGTCTTTGAGCGCGTCCGTGCGCTGATCGTGGAGCAACTCGGCGTGGACGAGGAAGAGGTGACGCCCAGCGCGTCCTTCGTGGACGACCTCAACGCCGACTCGCTCGACCTGGTCGAGCTGATCATGTCGATCGAGGAGGAGTTCTCCGGCGACGGCACCGAGATGGAGATCTCGGACGAGGATGCCGAGAAGATCCAGACGGTGCAGGACGCGATCGATTACCTGAAGGACCAGGGGATCGACGACGCGTAGCCCCGCCAGCGTCGGCAAGAATTCAGGCGCCCCGGCAGGTCATAAGGACCGTCGGGGCGTATCATTCGGTCGATGAATCTCTTCGGTGTTGGCCCCGGCGAGGCCTTTCTCGTCCTCATCGTTGCCCTGCTGGTCGTGGGACCGAACCGGTTCCCCGAGGTGGCGCGCCAGGCGGCGCGCTACTACAAGCTGGCGCGCCGCTACACGGACGAGGTCATGAAGGACGTGCGCGCGGCCGTCGACGACCTCGAGCAGGAGGTCGGTGTGCAGGGCGGGAGCGACCTTCGCTCCATCCGTGAGCTCGGGAGCGGCTTCGCCTCGGAGCTTCGCAACATGGGGCAGGAACTCGACCAGGCCGGCCGCGAGACGCGCGCCGAGCTCGAGGCGACCAGCGCCGAGGCGCAGACCGCCGTGGCGACCGAGGCCGAGAGCACGTCGTCGCCCACCGAGGTCACGGTGGCGCCGGCTGCGGACGCCGAGGCGGCCGAGCTGCGCGAACCGCGCTCGATTCGACCCTCCAAGCGCGTGGGCGATCAGACGCCGGGCGACCCCTTCGCCGCGCTCGAGGCGAAGCGCGCGCGCGACCGCGAGCGCGAAGCCAGCGAGCCGCCGTCCGGCCGCTCGCAGCAGTAACCCGAACCCACCGTGGCGGCCGACCGACAGCTCGAACCCGACGACGCGCACGAGGACACCCTCGAAGGCGGGACGATGACGCTCCTGGAGCACCTCCAGGAGCTCCGGTCACGCGTCTTCTGGGCCGGCGCCGCCGTCGCGCTCGGCATGTTCGTCTTCTTCATCCCGCCCATCGGCTTCGGCGCCATCGACTTCCTCATGCGGCCGGCCGTGCAGCAGCTCCCGAGCTTTCACGCCCAGGCCATCAGCCCCATGGAGAACGTCGTCGTCTACTTCCGCGTGGCGATGCTCGGCGGCATCGCGCTCGGGATGCCGATGCTCATCTACCAGGTGATGCGGTTCGTCACCCCCGCCCTCACGAGCACCGAGAAGAAGTGGATGATCCCGATCGTCCTCGGCGGGACGCTCGCGTTCATCGGGGGGATGGCGTTCGGCTACTTCATCATGCTGCCGGCGGCGTACGGCTTCCTGTTCACCTTCGGCAGCAGCTTCGCCGAGATCACGCCGACCATCAGCAGTTACATCGACCTCACGACGCGGCTCCTGCTCGTCGCGGGGCTCGTCTTCGAGACGCCGATCTTCATCATGGGGCTGGCCAAGGTCGGCATCGTCAGCGCACGCAAGCTGCTGGGCTGGTGGCGGATCATGATCGTGGTCGCGTTCGCGGTCGCGGCCGTGCTGACGCCGACGCCGGACCCGGTCACGCAATCGCTCGTCGCCGGCCCGATCATCGGCCTCTACTTCGTCGGCATCCTGCTCGCCTGGTTCGTGCGGCGGAACTGATCGCGGCGTTTGCCGCGGAGGCCGATCTGAAACGATCAACTGAGTACGCAAACGTACCGATCCGTTGCCGCCGCATCGCCCCGATGCTAACCTCGGGACGTGAGCCCGTACTCTCCCCGCGCATCGCGAGGACGGCCGTGTTGACCACCGCGCTTGCTGTGTCATCCTCGTCGGTGATGGAGCCCGCTCCCGGCGCGCCGCCGCAGCTGCTGCCGCTCTACGACGCCGACCCGGCGTTCACCGACCTCTACGAGGAGATCGCCGACTGCCCGCGATGCGCGCTGGCCCGCACGCGCTCGCGCACGGTGCCCGGCTCGGGGCCGCTGCACGCCGACCTGATGTTCATCGGCGAGGGCCCCGGTCAGCGCGAGGACGAGCTCGGCCTGCCGTTCGTCGGACGTGCCGGGCAGTTCCTCGATGAGCTGCTCGCGGGTATCGGCCGCTCTCGCATGGATGTCTACATCTGCAACATCGTGAAGTGTCGGCCGCCCGGCAACCGCGATCCGCTGCCGGAGGAGATCGACGCCTGCGCGAGCTACCTGGACCGGCAGATCGCCATGGTGCAGCCGCGCGTGATCGCGACGCTCGGCCGCTTCTCGATGGCGCGCTGGTTCGACGATGCGCGCATCAGCCGCATCCACGGCCAGCCCCGCCGCGCGGACGGTGTCACCGTGATCCCCATGTACCACCCCGCGGCGGCGCTCCGGAACGGTGCGCTGCGCGACGTGATGAAGCAGGACTTCGCGAAGATCCCGGCGCTGCTCGACGCCGATCCCGCCGCGACGCCCGCGCGCGACGACCCGCCGCGGCGTTCGGCCGCGGCGACTGCGCCTTCCGCCGCCGCGCCACCGCCACCACCGCCATCGCCCACGCCCCGGCGCGCCGAGGCGCCGCGCGCGCAGACCCTGTCCGGCCTGCACATCCCACCACCGCCTCCCCGCGACGACGAAGAAGAGGAGCCGGCCGAGCCCGTATGGCGCGACCCGCCCCAGGAGCGCCTGTTATGAGCTCAGCAACCACCGACAAACTCCGCGTGATCCCCCTCGGCGGCCTCGGCGAGATCGGCCGCAACATGATGCTGTACGAGTACGGCGACGACATGATCGCCGTCGACGCCGGCCTCATGTTCCCCGACGCCGAGCACCTCGGCGTCGACCTGATCATCCCCGAGATCTCTTATGTCATGCGAGACCCTGCCAGGCTCAAGGGCCTCTTCCTGACGCACGGACACGAGGATCACATCGGTGCGGTCCCGTTCCTGCTGCGCGAGGTCAACGTCCCGATCTTCTGCACGCGCCTGACGCGCGGCCTGGTGCAGGTGAAGCTGCGCGAGGCCGGCCTCCACGAGGAGGCGAAGATCACGGTCGTCGAGCCCGGCCAGGTCGTGAACCTCGGCGAATTCGGCGTCGAGTTCTTCACCGTCGCCCACTCCATCCCCGACGCCGCCGGCCTGATCATCCACACGCCGCTCGGCCCGGTGGTCCATACCGGCGACTTCAAGATCGACCACACTCCCGTCATGGGGCAGCACACCGATCTCACGCGGCTTGCCGAGATCGGGCGTGACGGCGCCCTGCTGCTCGCCGCGGATTCCACGTACGCCGAGATGGAGGGCTACACCCACTCCGAGCAACTCGTCGCGGAGACGCTCGATCGCGCCATCGGCGACGCGCCGGGCCGCGTGATCGTCACGACGTTCGCGTCGCTCATCTCGCGCGTCCAGATGGTGATCGACGCCGCCGAGAAGCACGGCCGCCGCGTCTTCGTCACCGGCCGCTCGATGGTGAACAACGTGCAGATGGCGCGCGACCTCGGCTACCTGAAGACGTCGGGCAACGTGCTGATGTCGGTCAACGAGATGCGCGAGCACCCGTCGCGCGACACCGTGATCATCTGCACCGGATCGCAGGGAGAGCCGACGTCGGCCCTCACGCGCATGGCCAACGGCACGCACCAGCACATCACGATCGAGGAGGGCGACACCGTCATCCTCTCGTCCAACCCGGTGCCCGGGAACGAGAAGTTCGTCTATCGCAACATCGACTCGCTCTTCGAGGCCGGCGCCAACGTGATCTACAACCGCCTCGCAGACGTGCACGTGCGCGGACACGCCTCGCGCGAGGAGCTGAAGATCGTGCACCGCATCGTGCGGCCGCAGTACTTCCTCGGGATCCACGGCGAGTTCCGCCACCTTGTGCTGCACCAGCAGCTGGCCATCTCGCTCGGCATGGACGAGGACAACGCCTTCGTCATGACCGACGGCGACGTGCTCGAGATCGACGAGGACGGCGCGGACGTCGTCGACCACGTGCCGGCCAACTACATCTACGTCGATGGGCTCGGCATCGGCGACGTCGACCAGGTCGTGCTGCGCGACCGCCAGCACCTGGCCTCCGACGGCATGTTCGTGCTCGTCGCCGCCATCGACCGCCACACGGGCAAGCTCACGGGGCCGCCCGAGGTGATGTCCCACGGCTTCGTCGGCCCCGAGGAGGAGCCGGCGCTGCTCGAGGGTGCGCGCCAGATCGTGATCGATACACTGGGCGGCGAAGACCAGAAGGTCGACTGGAAGGCGCTGCACGAGACGCTGAAGGACGACGTCGCCGCCTTCCTGCACCGGCGGACGCATCGGCGGCCGCTCGTGATCCCGGTGATGCTGGAGGTGTAGCCGCACAGGTTCCGACACGACCCGGACGACGCGCACGGACTGGCGGGGACGCGCGCGCTTGAGGAGTAGAGCGATGGCTCGAACGAAGACCCGCCGTGCGCGCGCGACCCGCGCGCGCCGCCTGCCGCAGATCCCCGACATCACGACCGCCTGGCGCGCCGTCGCGCGCCCCGAGCTCGTCGGTGCGCTGCTCGTCGTCATCGCCGTCGCCGCGATCGCATACCTGGTCCCGCCGCTGACGCGCGTGCTGCCGGACGCGCGCGACGTGATCGTGCAGGCGCTGGGCCTGCACGCGTTCACGGCGGCCGTGGTGGTCGCGCTCGTGGGGCTGGTGATGGCGCTGAGGCGCGTCGCGTGGCTGACCCGGCCGGCGCCAGCGCGCCGCCTCGCCGGCGCGCTGGCGTTCGCGATCTTCGTCGCCGGCGTGCTCGGGCGCTGGTATCCGCAGACGTCGGTCGGAGGCGTCGACCTGCACGTGCACTCCGCCGGCGGCGATGCCGGCCGCCTGCTCGCGGATGGGGTGATCGGCTGGACCGCGTGGCTCGCCTCCCTCGTGGCGGCGTTCTCGCTGCTGTGGCCGCGGACGGCCGCGCGCATCCTGCGGGCGGCGCCGGGGCACATCGGGTACGCGGTGGCGTGGCTGTGGGCGCTCGGGCTGCACCGCGCTGCCGGCCGCGGCATCCGCCGCGGCGCCGTCGCGCTGCGGCGGGCCGTCGCGCGCGAGGAGCGGCGCGGCGCGGCGCTCGCGGTCGACCTCGGCGAGCCGATGGCGGCCGCCGCCGCCCGCACCGCGACGGCCGCTCCGGTCGCCGGCGCGGCCACGCCGCCGGTTCGGCCCGCGCCCGCCGCGGCGGCAACCGCGGCGACCGATGCCGCCGCCGAACCCGACGCCGCCTCACGCCCGAAGCGCGGACGCAGCCGCAAGGCGTCGCAGATCCCGATGGACATGGACACGCCGGCCGGCGCGCTGCGCCACTCCGCCGACGGCTGGCAGCTCCCGCCGACCGAGTACCTGAAGGTCGCGGAGCCCAACAAGGGCAGCGCGGTCGACAACGAGCGGCGTGCGCAGCTGATCGTGGACACGCTCGCCTCGTTCGGCGTCGACGCCACCGTCGTTCAGGTCAACGAGGGCCCGACCGTCACGCAATTCGGCGTCGAGCCGGGCTGGGACGTGAAGACGAAGTTCGTCGTCGAGCGCGACGCCGCCGGCCAGCCGATCCTCGGTCCCGACGGCCAGCCGCGTTCCAAGGAGGTCGAGGTCTCGCGCACGCGCATCCGCGTGAACCGCATCACCGCGCTGCAGAACGACCTCGCGCTGGCGCTCGCCGCGCCGGCGCTGCGTATCGAGGCGCCCGTGCCGGGCAAGCCGATGGTGGGCATCGAGGTGCCGAACCAGACGACGGCGCTCGTCCCGCTGCGCGGCGTGATGGAGTCGCCCGACTACACCAAGGCGCTGAAGACCGGCGCCATCCCGATCGCGCTCGGTGCCGGCGTCTCCGGCGATCCGGTGGTCGCGGACCTCGCAACGATGCCGCACGTCCTGATTGCCGGCGCGACCGGCGCCGGCAAGTCGGTCTGCCTGAACACGATCATCACGTGCCTGCTGATGAACTTCTCGCCCGAGGAGCTGCGCATGGTGATGATCGACCCGAAGCGGGTCGAGCTCTCCGGCTTCGCGAACATCCCCCACCTCGTGTTCTCCGAGATCGTCGTCGACATGGACCGCGTCGTCGGCACGCTGCAGGCCGTGATCAACGAGATGGAGTCGCGCTACCGCCGCTTCGCCAAGGAGGGCGTGCGCAACATCAAGCGCTACAACGAGACGCACCCGGACGCGCGGCTGCCGTACTGGGTCGTGATCATCGACGAGCTCGCCGACCTCATGCTCGTCGCGCCGTACCAGGTGGAGAACCAGCTCGTGCGACTCGCGCAGCTCGCGCGCGCCACCGGCATCCACCTCGTGGTCGCGACGCAGCGCCCATCGGTCGACGTGATCACGGGCCTGATCAAGGCGAACTTCCCGACGCGCATCGCGTTCGCGGTTTCGTCGTCGGTGGACTCGCGCACGATCCTCGACCACGGCGGCGCCGAGAAGCTGCTCGGTCGCGGCGACATGCTCTACGTGCCGCCCGACGCGCAGAAGCCGAAGCGCGTGCAGGGCGCCTTCGTCTCCGACCAGGAGATCGACGCGCTGGTCAGCTTCTGGACGTCGGATCGCTTCGCGGAGCTGGCGCCCGAGAAGCTCGACGACATGCTCGAGCAGGCGCAGCGCGAGGTCGAGGACATGACGGAGGACGGCTCGACGCCGGACGACGACCCGATGCTGCACCGCGCGATCGAGCTCGCGCGCGAGCACCACTCGATCTCGACGTCGATGCTGCAGCGCAAGCTCCGCATCGGCTACCCGCGCGCGGCACGGCTGATGGACGAGCTCGAGAGCCGGGGCATCGTCTCCGGCGCGACCGGCAGCGGCGGGTCGCGCGACGTGCTCGTGGGCGCGGAGCCGGGCTCCGGACCGGAGTCGCTCGCGGCGGCCGCGGCGGCGTTCGAGCCGCCGTCCGGCGTGGGCGCGGGGGCGGGCGACGACCGCAAGCCCGCGTTCCCGCGGCCGTTCGACGCCGAGTGAGCGGCGCGCTCACGCGAGGCGACGTGCCGCTAGAAGTGGTTGAGGCAGTGCGGAGCGGCCGTCACGCGGAAGAGCGCGTCCGCCCGCGCGAGCGCGCCCGGCGTGCGCTCGTCGGCGAGGCCGACGGCCGCCAGCACTGACGCCCGCTGCGCGCCGAGCAGCAGCGTGCCGAGCGCGGCGGAGCGGAGCACCAGGTCCGGCTCGGCCTCGGTTCGCGTGACCGCGGCGCCCTCCGCGCCGGCGTCGAGGACGTAGCGGCCCGCCGCCCACGGGCAGAATGCGTCGTCGAGCTCGAGCGCCAGGCGATCCGCCGCGCCGTACCTCCGCGCCACGAGGGCGCGTGGCACGTCGAGCACCCGCAGGTACAGCCCGTCGGCCGGGCGCCGCTTGAGGCGACGGAAGTCGGCCACCACCCACGGGATCGGCGCGTCGACCGGCTGATCGTGGACCTCGACGGTGCCCACGAGGTCCACGGACAGGAGGTACCGCCAGAGCTCGACATAGGCGGTGGGCGTGAGCGCGACGAGCTCGTCGGCCGTCAGCACGTACGCAGGGATGTTGTCGGGCCAGTCGGGCTTCAGCCGGTAGAGGAGGTAGCCCTCCGCCTCGCCCGTCGGCGACTCGTAGAGCACCGCGTTGAGCGGCGAGGCACCGCCGCGCTCCTCTGCCGCATCCTCGAAGTAGGCATCCCAGCGGTAGCCGATCCGGGGCGACCCGCCCGGTCGCGACGCCGCGTACGCCTCGAACAGCGGGCGCAGCGTCTCGTGCCGGTCCTCGGTGGACACGAAGCGTACGGCGCCCCGCGCATCGGGCGCCCACCACGCGAACCCGGCGTCGCGGCGGTCGACCGAGCAGGTCTCGTGGATGGAGGCGAGGCCGTAGCCGAAGCGGCCGTAGATCGGCGACTCCGAGGCCCAGAGCGCCGCGAGCGGATTCCCGCTCTCGTACGCCTGCCGCAGCTGCGTGCGCATCATCTCGGTGAGGACGCCGCGGCGGCGGTGGGTGCTGGCGACGCTGACGCGCGTCACGCCGGCGCACGGCAGCACTGCCCCGCCGGGCAACGTCAACGGCGCCGGCTCGTGGTGCGCGGTCCCGACGATCTCGTCGCCGTCGAAGGCGCCGAGCGTGTCTTCGTAGTGGATGTGCGGCCGGAGAACGCGCTCGACGCGCGCGTCGTCCGGCGCGCGCCCAAAGGCTCGCGCGATGTGCCGCTGCCAGGGGATCAGCTCGTCGGCCGTGATCGGCCGGATCTCGATGGCCACAGAACCTCCTCCGCCGTGCGCTCGTCGACACAGGGTACGGACGGCCGCGCGTGGGCGTGGCCGGGGTTGTGCGCGCGGGCACATGCGGCAGCGTGCTTGCATGCGCGATAGCGCGGGAGACGGCCTCCACCTGAGGCGGCTCGCTCGGCGCACCAGCCGCCCCCTGCTCCGTTTGCGGGGATCGCCGATACTATCGGTACAGGTGTACTGCAACCCGGAAGGGAGGATTCCGCCCTTGAAGCACGAAGATGATCCGGATGGCTCGTCGTCGCTCGCGACTCGGACGGCAGGCCTCAATTTCTCCGGGGGCAACCTGATCGGATAGGTGCGCACCGGTCGGCTGGATGCACGCCGGCCACCCAGGGGCGGCAGCCCCTCCCCGAGGAGCAGAGAGTACCGGGCTTGCCCGGAGCCTTACCCGCCGAGCGCAGAAGCAGACGATCAAGAACCCCCGGGGTGACGCCCCGGGGGTTCTTCGTTGAAGAGCGAATCGTTGCAGGCGATCAACGCCGGCGCGCCGAGCCCGGCCGCGTGCGCCCGCCGCGCTGCTTGCGCTGCTCCGGGCGCTTCGTCGGCTCGAGGTAGCTGCGCAGCGACTCCGGCGCGTCGCCGCCGATGAGCTGCGACTTCAGCTCAACGACCTGGTCGCGCAGCAGCGCCGCACGCTCGAAGTCGAGCTCCTTCGCCGCCTGCTTCATCTGCCGCTCCAGCTCGTTCGCCAGGCGCGCGATCTCCTCGCGCGGCAGCTCGGAGGGCGTCGTGTAGGCCGCTTCGGTCTCGGCGACCTGTCGCAGCCGATCGTTGATGTCGCGGATCGTCTTCGCGATGCCCTGCGGCGTGATGCCATGCTCCGCGTTGTAGGCGGCCTGCACCTCGCGGCGGTGGTTCGTCTCGTCGAGCGCCTTGCGCATCGAGTCGGTGATCACGTCGGCGTACATCACGACGCGGCCCATCGGGTGTCGCGCGGCGCGGCCGATCGTCTGCACGAGCGACCCGCCCGACCGGAGGTAGCCCTCCTTGTCGGCGTCGAGGATGCAGACCAGCGACACCTCCGGCAGGTCCAGGCCCTCGCGCAGCAGGTTGATGCCCACGACGACGTCGTACACGCCCAGGCGCAGGTCACGCAGGATGTCGATGCGTTCCAGCGTGTCGATCTCGGAATGCAGGTACATGGACTTCACGCCCATCTCCTGCAGGTAGTCGTTCAGATCCTCGGACATCTTCTTGGTGAGCGTCGTGACGAGCACGCGTTCGTTGCGCTCCATGCGCAGGCGCACCTCGCTCAGCAGATCGTCGATCTGGCCCCTGGTCGGCCGCACCTCGACCTCCGGGTCGAGGATGCCGGTCGGGCGGATGACCTGGTCCACAATCTGCGACGAGACGTCCAGCTCGTACGGGCCGGGCGTCGCCGACACGAACACCACCTGGTTGATGTGACGCTCGAACTCCTCGAAGTTCAGCGGCCGGTTGTCGAGCGCCGACGGCAAGCGGAACCCGAAGTCCACGAGCGTGGTCTTGCGCGAGCGGTCGCCGTGGAACATGCCCCGCACCTGCGGCACGGCGATGTGTGACTCGTCGATGAAGAGCAGCCAGTCGTCGGGGAAATAGTCGAGCAGCGTCCACGGCGTGGAGCCGGGAGCGCGGCCGGCCAGGTGCCGCGAGTAGTTCTCGATGCCGGAGCAGTAGCCGACCTCGCGCATCGTCTCGAGGTCGTAGCGCGTGCGCTCCTCCAGCCGCTGCGCCTCCAGCAGCTTGCCCTGCGAGCGCAGGAACTCGAGCCGCTCCGCCAGCTCCTCCTGGATCGTGGCCATCGCGGTCTCGAGCCGGTCGGCCGACGTGACGAAGTGCTTCGCCGGGTAGATCGCGGCGCGCTCGGCCTCGCCGAGGATCTCGCCGGTCAGCGGGTCGAGCGTCACGATGCGCTCGATCTCGTCGCCGAAGAAGTCGATGCGCAGCGCGAGGTCCTCGTACGCGGGGATCACGGTCAGCGAGTCACCGCGCACGCGGAACGTGCCGCGGATCAGGTTGAGGTCGTTGCGCGCGTACTGCATCGCGACGAGCTGCCGCACGAGCGAGCCTCGGTTGACGTGCCGCCCCTTCCAGAGGTTCGCCACGAACGACTGATATTCGCCGGGCTCGCCGAGGCCGTAGATGCAGGAGACCGACGCCACGATCACGACGTCGCGACGTTCGAAGAGCGCGCGCGTCGCCGCGTGGCGCATCTTGTCGATCTCGTCGTTGATGTCCGAGTCCTTGGCGATGTAGGTGTCGGTGCGCGGGATGTATGCCTCGGGCTGGTAGTAGTCGTAGTACGAGACGAAGTACTCGACGGCGTTGCTCGGGAAGAAGTCGCGGAACTCGGTGACCAGCTGCGCGGCCAGCGTGCGGTTCGGCGCGAGGACGAGCGTGGGGCGCTGGTAGCGCTGGATCACGTTCGCCATCGCGAACGTCTTGCCCGTGCCGGTGGCGCCCTTCAGCGTCTGCGCGCGCTCGCCCTGCTCGAGGCCGCGCACGAGCGCCTCCACGGCGCCGGGCTGGTCGCCGGTGAGCTGGAAGTCGGAGACGAGCTGGAACGAACGGGAGTGAACGGCGGGTTCGGTGGTCGTCACGGCATACCCCTGCTGCCCGTCCAGTGTACCGGTTTGGAACCGGCCTCCGGCCGGTGGGAGGGCCGCCTAGCCGCCGTCCCCCGAGGCGAGCGACGCGGGGCGACCGTCGTCGATCACCACCTGGTTCTTGCCCGAGCGCTTCGCGCGGTAGAGCGCCCGATCGGCGCGGCTGATGAGCTCGTCGCCGTCCACGGGCGTGGCGCTGGGGAGCGCGCTGACGCCCGCCGACACCGAGACGTGCACGGCCGGCTGGCCGCGCGGGGGCAAGCCCTCCGACCGGAACTCGTGGGCGTCGACGGCGGCGCGCAGCTTCTCGGCGACCAGCGCCGCCGCTTCCACCGTGGTCTCCGGGAGCAGCAGGACGAACTCCTCGCCGCCATAGCGGGCGACGACGTCGGACTCGCGGACGTTGGACGTGACGACCCGCGCGAGCTCGGCCAACATGAAGTCGCCGAAGGGGTGCCCCCAGCGGTCGTTCACGTCCTTGAAGTCGTCGAGGTCGATCATCACCAGGGCGAGCGGACGGCCGTAGCGCATCGACCGTCGGAACTCGACGCCGTAGCGATCGAAGAACGCGCGGCGGTTCATCATGGTCGTGAGCGGATCCGTGGTCGCGAGGCGCTCGAGCTGCGCGGTGGCCTCGCGCAGCGCCGCCGCGGTCTGGACGAGCCGGCGCTCGCGCTGGAGCGAGCCTCGCCCCTGGAGGGCGAGCTGCAGCGCGAGGAAGAGGGCCAGGATGGTGACCGCGACGCCCCAGACGCCGACGCGGACGTGCAGCACGGACGCGGTCCAGAGTCCCGACTCGCGCCCCACGCCCAGCGCGCCGAAGACGAGGACGAACGCGACCGCCAGCAGCGCGCCGGTCCACAGCAGCCACTGCTCGCGCCGCGGGAGCGGCATCAGGCCGGCGCCTGCTGTTCGAGCACGACGCGCAGGAGCTCCTCGAGCGAGTCGAATCGCGGGGCGCGCACGCAGCGCCTCGACCACGAGCTGATCCGCCTCCCGTGCGGTGTACTGGAGCGAGGTGAGCGCCGCGACGGCGTCCTCGCGCAGATCGGGCGCGACCTCTCCCGGGCCGTCGCCCTCCGCGGCCTCCGGCCGCAGCAGCGCCTCCTGGAGCAGCTTGCCGCTGAGCGTGGCGACGATCGTCTGCGAGAGGCGCGCGCCGATGCCGGGCAGCGCCTGCAGCGCCTTCGCGTCCTGCGCCTCGATCCAGCGCGCGATCTCCGGCACGGGATGCGTGAGCGCGCGAACGGCCTTGGTCGGCCCGACGTCCGGCACCTCGATGAACTTGCGGAAGAAATCACGCTCGACCTGGTGCTGGAAGCCGATCAGGACGGGGGTCGGGTTGCGCTCGGAGACGTGGTAGTAGGTGAAGAGCCGCAGCTCCTCGCCCGCGGCGCGCGCGGAGACCCAGTCGGCGGCGAACGCGGGGATCAGCACCTCATACGTCACGCCCTGGACGTCGAGCCAGACCGTGGACGCGCGCTCGTCCCAGTGCGCCAGGCAGCCGCGGAGCGCGACGATCACGGGCTGACCTCCACGGCGTTAGACGCGAGCCAGCGCGTCGTCGAGGCGCGCGTCCGCGATGCGCGCGAGCGCGATCGCGAGCGCGTCCGAGATGTCCAGCGGGTGCGGCGGCTCGTCGAGGTGCAGCTGCAGCATCACCATCTGCGCCACCTGCTCCTTCGGCGCGCCGCCCCAGCCTGCCACCGACTCCTTCACGACCGTCGGCGCGAACTCGTAGACGGGCACGCCGGCGCGGGCCGCGGCCACCATCGCCGCCGCGCGCGCCTCGCCAATCGCCATCGCGGAGCGCACGTTCTCGGCGACAAATTGCTGCTCGATGGCGAGCTCGGTCGCGTGGTGCGCGGCCAGGAGGTCGGCGACGGTGTCGTGGATGCGGGCGAGCCGCACGGCGCGCGGCTCAGACGGACGGGTGCGCAGGACGCCGCAGGCCACCATGCGCACGTCCGCCCCGTCCGCGTCGATCACCCCAAAGCCAGTGGCTCCCAGCCCGGGATCGATCCCGAGCACCCGACGGGGTCCGTTCGTCATTCCGGCCTCCAGCGCCCCCGCCGGCCGGCCCTGATTCTAGGCGGACGCCGCCGCCTCGAGCACCTCGTCCGGGAAGTCCGCGTTCGAGTAGACGCGCGAGACGTCGTCGAGGTCGTCCAACCGCTCGAGCAGCTTGAGCGCGGACACGGCCGCGTGCTCGTCGAGCGGCACCGTGTTCTGGGGAATGCGCGAGAGCTCCGCCTTCTCGATCGTGAACCCCGCGTCGGAGAGTGCCTGGCGCACCGCCTCCATGTCGCCGGGCTGCGTCATCACCTCGACGACGCTGGCGTCGTCCGAGACGTCGACGTCCAGCGCGCCCGCCTCGATGGCCGCGAGCTGGATGTCGTCCGGGTCGGCGCCCGCTGCGTCCACGGTGACCAGGCCGCGCAGGTCGAACTGCCAGGCGACCGTGCCGTTCTCGGCGAGGTTTCCCCCCGTGCGCGAGAACGCCAGACGCAGGTCGGCGACGGTGCGGTTCCGGTTGTCGGTGACGACCTCGACGATCACGGCCGTGCCGCCCGGGCCATAGCCCTCGTAGACGATCTCCTCGAGCTTGTCGGCATCGCCGCCGCCGGCCGCCTTCTGGATGGCGCGGTCGATGTTCGTGTTGGGGACGTTGTTGTCCTTCGCGCGCTGCACCGCCAGGCGCAGCCCCGCGTTCGTCGCCACGTCCGGGTTGCCACGCGCCGCCATCGTGATGTCGCGCGCGAGCTTCGTGAAGAGCTGACCGCGCTTCGCGTCGGTCGCGGCCTTCTTGTGCTTGATCGACGACCACTTCGAGTGACCAGACACGTCACTACTCCGAAATGCTCCAGGTACCGGGTCAGGGCCTCATCGTAACAGGCGCGGTCCGTGGTGTCTGACGGGACCCGCGTGCCTTTGCACCGGTGCGTTATGTCGCGAGCGTCGTGTTGTCGATGAGCCGCGTGCCCCCGAACCGGACCGCGACCGAGAGCAGGGCGGACGCGGCGACCCTGCCCGTCACCTCGACGACCGTGGCCGCGTCCGCGAGCGAGACGTAGTCGATGCGCGCGAGCGGCTCGCGCTCGATCTCCCGGCGCACGATTGCACGCAGCTCGTCGGCGTCGTCCAGCCCGTCCGCGAACGCGGCCTCCGCCATCCGCAGCCCGCGCGAGAGCGACAGCGCCTGCGCGCGCTCGTCGGCGGTGAGGTAGACGTTGCGCGATGACCGCGCGAGGCCGTCCGCCTCGCGCACGATCGGGCAGCCGACGATCTCGACCGGCATGTCGAGCTCGCGGACGAGCTTGCGGATCACGAGCAGCTGCTGCGCATCCTTCCGCCCGAAGTACGCGCGGTCGGGCTCCACGAGGTGGAACAGCTTCGTCACGATTGTCGCCACGCCGTCGAAGTGGCCTGGTCGATGGGCGCCCTCGAGCACGCCGGTCACGCCCTCGACGCGCACGGTCGTGCTCGCACCGGCGGGGTACATCTCGTCGACGCCGGGCATGAAGACGACATCGGCGCCGGCGATCTCGCACATCGCGAGGTCGCCCGGCTCGTCGCGCGGGTAGCGCGCGAAGTCTTCGTTCGGACCGAACTGCGTGGGGTTCACGAAAATCGACACGGCGACCGACGCGCAGTCGCGGCGCGCGGCATCGATCAGGCTGCGATGGCCGTCGTGGAGGTAGCCCATCGTCGGCACGAAGCCGAGCGGCGACGGCAGATCGGCGCGCGCGGCGCGGAGGTCCGCGATGGTGCGGGCGACGTACATCGGCGGGAGCGAGGCCGCGGGTCGGCCGGGCGCGCGCTACGCGCCCGGGGCGTCCGGCCGGCGCGCCTCCTCGGCGAGCTCGGCCATCACGCGCTCGGCGTCGCTCATGTCGTCTGCGTCGGACGCCGTCATGCGCTTGATCAGCTCGAGCGCGCGCTCGTCCATGTAGAACGACTCCTTCTTCGTGGGGAAGGCGCCGCTCTCCACCTGTTCGCGATACCCGGTGAGCGCCGCGCGAATGACGTCGCCGACCTCGGCGAAGCGGCGGGCGTGCTTCGGCGTGAAGGCGTCGAAGAGGCCGAGGATGTCGTGCCACACCTGGACCTGGCCGCTGCAGAACGGACCCGCGCCGATGCCGATCGTCGGCACGCTGATGCGCTGGCTGATCATGTGCGCGAGGGCGGTCGGCACGGTCTCGAGGACGATGCTGTAGGCGCCGGCGGCCTCGAGAGCCTTGGCGTCCTCGATGATGTGGACGGCCTCGCGAGGGGTGCGGCCCTGCACCTTGAACCCGCCGAGCGCGTTGACCGACTGCGGGGTGAGGCCGATGTGGCCCATCACCGGCACGCCGGCCTCGACCAGGCGCGCGACGGTCTCCGCGGAGCGCTGGCCGCCTTCGAGCTTCACGGCGCTGCAACCGGTCTCCTGCATGATGCGGACGGCATTGCGCAGCGCGTCCTGCCAGCCCGTCTGGTACGAGCCGAAGGGCATGTCGACGACCACGTGCGCACGCTCGGCGCCGCGCACGACGGCCTTGCCGTGGTGAATCATGTCTTCGACGGTGACGGGGACGGTCGAGTCGTAGCCGAGGACGACCATCCCCAGCGTGTCGCCGACGAGGATGACCGGGATGCCCGCCTGATCCGCGAGCCGGGCGCTCGGGTAGTCGTAGGCGGTCACCATCGTGATGCGCTCGCCGCGGTCGCGCATCTGCTGCAGGTCGGTCACCGTGATGCGGTTCATGAGGGCCTCCGTCTCGGTCTCGCGATCCAAGCGGAACAGGGGAGCAGCATCGAGTCCGTCCGTGCGACCTGGCCGCCTCTCGCGGTCGACCGGCCGGGGCGGGGTCCGATGGCGCAAGTATAGATTCGGGCCTAGGCGTGTCAACGAGGGGGGCGGCCGGGTAGGGCGCGCGGAGAACGACGGCGCAGCGGCGAGCATCGGCGGGACAGCGAGACCCGCTTGGGATCGCCGTCGCAGCGCCTAGCGCGCGGAGGGGCGCCGGCGTTGCGGGTGGAGCCACTCGGCCGCGGACGGCACGCCGCCGAGGCCGGTCGCGAGGCGGACGCCGCGCAGGATGGCGCGCTCGAGTGCCAGCGTCGTCATCGCCTCGAGCGCGGCATAGCCGCCCTCGACCAGGTCGCGCTCGCCGGTCGCGAGCGCGAAGACAACGTCGCCGTCGGAGCGCGTGTGGACGGGCCAGATCGTGCGCGCGAGCGCGTCGTGGGCGACGGTGGCAAGCCGGTTCGCCTCGGTCTTCGTGAGGCGCGCGTCGGTCGCGACGACGGCGAGCGTGGTGTGGCGCGGGCCGTCGGGTTCCGGGGCGGGCGCGGGGGCGCGCCGCGCGGCTGCGGGCTCTTCCCACCGTCGCCCCGTGCGATAGATCGCCTCCACGTCGAGGAGCGAGCGAGCGCCGTCGCCCCGCGGCGCGGCGACGACCTCGGCGGTACGCGGGTCGCGGATGCCGCCGACGGCGTTCACCGCCGCGATCGCTCCGACCGTGACGCCGGTGTCCAGCCGTTCGCTCGCCGTGCCCAGGCCGCCCTTGAGTGCGCGATCGCGGCCGGCGCTCTTCGCCACGGTCGCTCCGGTGCCGGCGCCGACGCTGCCCTCGAGCACGCGGCCGGCGCGGGCGCGGGCTGCGGCGCGATAGCCGGCGCTCGCGTCCGGATAGCGCGCCCGCCCCGTGCCGAGGTCGAAGAGGATCGCAGCCGGGACGATCGGGACGACCTGCTCGCCCATGCGGAAGCCGACCGCGCGTTCGGCGAGGTAGCGCATGACGCCAGACGCGGCCTCGAGCCCGTAGGCCGAGCCGCCGGCCAGCACGATCGCGTGCACCTCCTCGACGAGGTTCCCCGGGCGCAACAGCTCGGTCTCGCGCGTCCCGGGGGCGGCGCCGCGCACATCGACGCCGCCGACGGTGCCGGCCGGACAGAGGATCGCGGTACAGCCGGTGGCGGCGCGTCGGTCGGTCCAGTGCCCCACGCGGACGCCGCGGACATCGGTGATGGCGTCCCGCGGCTCGGGCATGAGCGAGGGCTTCCCGGCGGGCCGGGAGCGCTAGACGGCCTGGGCCTGCAGCAGGCGGGCCGGCACGACCTGGTCGACGAAGCCGACGCAGCGGCCGAGGTAGGTCTCGGGCGCCTGCAGGAAGTAGCCGCAGTGGTCGAGCACGTCGGGGATCGTCCAGACGCGGTCGCGCGGGTCGAGCGACGCGGCCGCGAGGTTCAGCGTGTGCGAGACCGGGACGACCGGGTCGCCCTCGGCGTGGATGAACATGACCGGGATCTCGATGGCGTCGACTACCGAGATCGGCGCGAGCTCGCGGGCATCTGCGCCGAAGAACCGACGGGCGAACACGAGCGCGAGCGTGAACAGGTGCCTCGGGACGTGGGCGTGGCGGTGCCGCAGGAAGGCGACCATCGACGTGAACGGCGAGTCGGCGATCACGCCGACGACGTCGATGCCGCGCGCGGCGACGGAGATCGCGAGCGAGGCGCCGAACCCGAAGCCGTGCAGGAAGATCGGCAGCCCGCCCGTGCGCCGGCGCACGTAGGCGACGGCGGCCTGCACGTCGAGGCGCTCGTGCGAGCCGAGGCCGTCGCGGCGGCCGGACGACTCGCCGTGGCCGCGGAGGTCGAAGCTGAAGACGTTGAAGCCGCGCCGGACGTAGTCGCGCTGCAGGCGGAGGAGGCCCTGCACCTCGTCGGCCCGCGTGCCCTCGACGTCGTGGACCAGCACCGCGGTCGCGCGGGCGCCGGGCGAGTCGAGGAACCACCCGCGGAGCACGAGGCGGTCGGCCGTGAGGAACTGGATCTCCTCGTATCGGAGGCCGAGGTCGGCCGGCGTGCCGTGCACGCGGCGGCGCTTCGAGCGGGTGAACGTCTCGGCGATCACGAACCCGCCGACCAGGTGCGCGGCCGCCGCCAGCACGATCAGAGGAGCGCAGCGGTCAGGATCATCGCGGGCTCCTTTCCGTCGGAGCGTGGATGGCGAGGCGGGCGATTGTGCCGCCGCACACTATCAGCGGCCTTCGCGGCCGAACAATAGGGTTATCCCCAATATGCGATGATTTATACACTCCCGCGACATGTTCAACGAGCATATTGGCGCAATATCGAGCATCTGAGAGATATCCACGCATATATTTGTAGTGATTGGTCTCACAGCGCCCAGAATCACTCGACCTTGATGAGCGTGACCGCCACCTGGAATCGCCTTCGCGCCCAGCCACCTCTCCTCAGATTTCCTCAGAAGATCCTCTCAGGCGGATCCGCCGCTCACACGGTCGCCCGTCGCCGCCGGGGCCGGCGCTGGCACCCCGGGCAGAGATGCGTGCCACGCCCCGCGGTGCGCACCTTGATCACCTCGCCGCCGCAGCGATGACACGGCCGTCCCTCCCGCCGGAAGACGTGCACGTAGACGTGGTGCAGGCCCTCGGCACCGAGCCCGTCGCGATAGTCCGAGAACGACGACCCGCGGTCCCCGATGGCCTCCTCGAGCACCAACCGCACGGCCGCGTGCAGGCGGCGGGCCACGCGCGGACCGATCGCGTCGGCGGGCGCGCGGGGATCGATTCCGGCAATCCAGCACGCCTCGTCGGCGTAGATATTCCCCACGCCCGCGGCGACGGCCTGGTCGAGCAGCACCGCCTTCACCGACGTCGTGCGGCGTCGCAGGGCATCGCGCAGCCACGCGGGTGAGAAGGCGTCGGAGAGCGCGTCGGGGCCGCTGTGCGGCATCGCCTCCGCCGGGTCGTCGACGAGGTGCCACGTCCCGAACTTCCGCATGTCGTTCATGCGGAGCGTGGTGCCGTCGTCGAGGTCGAGGCGCGCGCGCTCAAAGCGGCCCGGCGGCGCGTCCGCGGCGGCCAGGACGAGCGACCCGGTCATGCGGAGGTGAAGCACCCAGGTGCGGCCGTCGTCGAGGTGGGCGAGCAGGTACTTCCCGTGCCGGCCGAGGCAGACGATGCGACGGCCGCGGAGCGCGCGTTCGAGTTCGCGCGGAGCGTGAGTGACCGCGAGCCGCTCGCCGCCCGGATGGATGCGCACGCGGACCAGGGTCCGGCCGATGAGCCGCGGCGCGAGGTCGCGGCGGATCGTCTCGACTTCCGGGAGCTCGGGCATGCGAGCGATGGTAGCGGCCACGGCTGCCGGCGGCGCTCTCATGACAGAATTGTCATGACACTACGATCATTATTTCGCATAATATCCACTCTGTAATCAGGACGCGAGCGGGCGACGCGCCCGCTCCCGATGCAGGAGGCCGCAGGTGTTCGACGTCCCTCTCGACACATCGTGGACCGAGCTCGCTTCGCTGCCGCCCGCCACGCGCCTCGAGGCGATGACCGCGCGGTGCCGCGACGCGGCGGTGCTCCCGGAGCATGAGCGCCTCGCGCGCGTCTCCGCGATGGTGCGAGCCGAATACGCGCTCGATGACGCCGCGCTGGCCGCGTTCACCGCCGACCGTCTGCGGGCATGGCTCGCGCTCGACGCGGCCACGGCCGACGTGCTCGGCCGCAGCTACGACGCGGTGTTCAACGCGCTGCCCGCGGTGATGGCGCTGCGACGGGCGTCGGTCGTGCAGCGCGTCGCGCGCAACGAGCTCAGCGCGGACGAGGTCGATCGGCTGTTCCTGATCATCCCCTCGATCGTGCAGCAGGTGCCGCGCGCCGGGGTGAGCGTCGTCTCGCCGAGCCGGCGTGCGCCGCGCGTGGCGCCCGCGACGGCGGGCGCCGGCTCGGCCGGCCGGCCATGGTGGAAATTCTGGATGCGCTGATCGCGGTGGGGCGAGCGGAACGCCTCCAGCGTTCCGACTGCGTTCTGTGCGACGCACCACGCCAGGCGGCCGTGCGTGCAGAGTCGGGAACGCCGGAGGCGTTCCGCTCGCCGGCGGACTACTCCCAGTCGCCCCAGGAGCGGCCCCACTTGTCCTCGAGTTCGAGCGGGACGGCGAGCTCGAGCGACGGCATGAGGCGGTGAGCGAGGTCGCGGACGTCGTCGAGCTCGGCGCGCGGGAGCTCGAAGATCAGCTCGTCGTGGACCTGCAGCACCATGCGCGCGAGGCGGCCCTCCGCCTGCCAGTCCAGCAACTCGGCGTCGATGCGGTTCATGGCGATCTTGATGATGTCGGCGGCCGTGCCCTGGATCGGCATGTTGATGGCGATGCGCTCGGCGGCCTGCCGGACGTTGCGGTTGCCGGCGCGGAGCTCCGGGATGTAGCGGCGGCGGCCGGTCAGCGTCTCGGCATAGCCGAGCGCGCGCGCCTCCTCGACCGTGCGCTCGCGCCACTCCTGCACCCTCGGGTAGGCCGTGAAGTAGGCGTCGATGAAGGCGTCGGCCTCGTCACGCGGGATGCCCTCGCGCTGCGACAGACCGAACGCGGTGAGCCCGTAGAGCACGCCGAAGTTGAAGACCTTCGCGCGCCGGCGCATGTCGGGCGTGACCTCGGCCGGCTCGGTGTGGAAGACGCGCGAGGCCGTGATGCGGTGGATGTCCTGGTGCTCGGCGAACGCGCGGCGCAGCTCGTCGTCGCCGCAGATGTGGGCGAGCACGCGCAGCTCGATCTGCGAGTAGTCGACCGACAGCAGGATCGGGTCCTCGCCGCAGTCGCGCGCGACGAAGGCACGGCGCACCGCCTGGCCGATCTCGGTGCGCACCGGGATGTTCTGCAGGTTGGGGTCGTTGGACGAGAGCCGGCCGGTCGCGGCGACGACCTGAGAGAACACCGTGTGCACGCGGCCGGTGCGCGGGTTCACCTGCAGCGGCAGCGTGTCGACGTACGTCGACTTGATCTTGGTCAGCTCGCGCCACTGGAGGATCGCCTCGACGACCGGGTGGACGGTGCGCAGCGGCTCGAGCGCGTTGGCGTCGGTCGTGTAGCCGGTCTTCGTCTTGCGCGTCCGCGGCAGCGCGAGCTCTTCGAAGAGCACCTGCGAAAGTTCCTGCGGCGAGCCGAGCTTGAACTCGTGGCCGAGCGCGTCGTACGCCTCCTGCTCGGACGCCGCGATGCGCTGCGAGAGGTTGCGGTCGAGGTCCGTCAGCACGGAAGCGTCGAGCGCGACGCCCCACGCCTCCATGCGCGCGAGCACCGGGATGTGCGGCAGGTCGATGTCGCGGTAGACCGACTCGAGCTTGCCCTCGTGCAGCTGCTGCTCGAGGCGCTCGGCGAGGCGCAGCACCACGTCGACGCGGGCGGCAGCGTACGCGCCGACCGCCTCCGGGTCGGCCTGCGAGAACGGCACGGCTTTGCGGCCGGTCCCGAGGATCTCCTTCGCCGCCGGCAGCTCGACGCCGAGCTGGTCGAAGGCGAGCCGCTCGAGCGGCGCGTTGGAGTCGCCGAGGAGGTACGCGGCGACCTGCGTGTCGAAGTCGACGGACGCCGTCAGCACCGCCTCGGCGGCGCCGGCGAGCGCGACGATGCCGTGCTTCGCGTTGTGCGCGATGCGGTCGAGCGAGGGCTCGGTGAAGAGCGGCGTGAGGGCCGCGAAGACGTCGTCACGCGGGAGCTGCTCGAGTGCCGGCGGGTCGCCCTCCGCCGCGATGCCGAGCTTGCCCTGGCCCTCGGCAGCGGCGGCGTCGCGGTGGCCGAACGGGATGTACCAGCCGGTGCCGGGCTCCGCCGCGAGCGCGATGCCGACGAGGCTGTCCGCCGCGCGCACCGGGTGCTCGTCGTCGGCGACGACCTCGAAGGCGAAGTGCTTCGACTTGCGGACGGCCGCGACGACGCGCTTGAGCGCCGCCGCCGTCGTCACGATCTCGGTGGCGCCGTCGAGCGCGACGCCTTCCGCGGCGGACGCGCCCGGCGCGGCGACGCGGTTCGACTGCGGCAGGCGGTCGATCAGGCTGCGGAACTCGAGCTCCTGGAAGAGGTCGAGCACCCTGTGGCGGTCGTAGTCGGCGAGCAGCGACGCGTCGAGGTCGAGCGCGACGCCGGGGACGTCGCAGACGATCGTCGCGAGCTCCTTGGAGAGGCGCGCCTCGTCGACGCCGGCGGCGAGCGCCTTCTGCGTGCGCGGCGGCGTGATCTCGTCGAGGTGATCGAGCATCGCCTCGAGCGTGCCCCACTCCTGGATGAGGTTCGCCGCGCCCTTGTCGCCGATGCCGCGCACGCCCGGAATGTTGTCCGAGGTGTCGCCGGTGAGCGCCTTGAAGTCGACCATGCGCGGCGGGTCGAAGCCCCAGCGCTCGCGCACCGCCTCCTCGTCGTACATCACATAGTCGCGCTGGTACGGCCGGAACATGTAGACGCGCACGCCGGGACGCACGAGCTGCACCAGGTCGTTGTCGAGCGTGACGATCACGGTCTCGATGCCGCGCTCCGCGGCCTGCTGGACGATGGTGCCGACGACGTCATCGGCCTCGTAGCCGGGCACCTCCATGACGGGGATGTGGAAGGCGTCGAGCAGGTCGTGGACGCGCGGGATCTGCGGACGGAGGTCGTCGGGCATGGGCTGGCGGGTCGCCTTGTAGCGCTCGTCGCGCTGCTTGCGCAGTGTGGGCGCGGCCGCGTCCCAGGCGGCGATCACGTGCGTGGGGCGGAGCTCGTTGAGGACGGCGAGCAGGGTGTTCGCGTAGCCGAAGACCGCGGCGACGGGCTCGCCGGTGCGGCGCACCGTGAGGATGTCGCGCAGGGCGAAGTAGGAGCGAAAGATGATGCCGTGCGAGTCGAAGACGACGAGCAGCGGGGCGCGCTCGGCCGTCTCTGCGGCGTCGGGTGCGGTCGTCGGGGGGGTCACGGCGGGAGTATAGCGCCGGGTGCCCGTGACCCGGCGCGCCGCAGCCGCGGTTCCGGACGCATGGCATGCACCGGGGGGCGCCGTGCGCGCATGAACGTCACCCAAAGCGGCGGCAGATACGCCGCCGACAGAAGCGCGACGCCAGCCGCGGACTGCGTCCGCGCCGCGTCGGCGGCATGTCTGGCGCCGCTTTGACGTTCCGACGAGGACTCACGCCTGCGGCTCGCCCAATCACAGGGGAACACCCGCGGCGGCATCGCCCTCCCTACAATGCCGCGCGATGCGCCGCTTTCGGTCCCTCCCCGTTCTCGCGATCCGCCGTATGGCGGGCAACTGGCGCCTGCTGTCCAGCGTCGTCGTGGGCACGCTGATCGCGTCGGCCATCCTCTCGACCACCGCCATCTACGCCGACGCCATTCGTGACCTCGGCCTCCAGCACGCGCTGCAGCAGGAGCCGGCGTCGTCGCTGGACGTACGCGTGAGCCAGAGCAACGTGAACGTCGGGGCGAATACGTACCAGGCGTCGCAGGGCCGCATCGACCGCGCGGTCGCGGCGGCGCTGGGTGGCGCGCGCTCCGGGCAGGTGCGGCAGGGGCTGAGCGCCACGTTCTACCCCGCGCCGGCCGGCCAGCGCGCGAACCTGGGGGACCCGGACCGTCCGCGCGCGAACCTGTACTTCCGCTCCGACATCGAGTCGCACATCGACGTCGTCGCCGGCACGCTCCCGCCGGTGATGCCGGACGCGAGCGACGCGCCGATCCCGGCGGACCTCGGCGCGGAGACGGCGCAGCGGCTCGGCATCAAGGTCGGCGACCGCTTCGACCTGTTCCCGTACTGGGACGAGCACGCGCCGCCGGTCCAGGTCCAGGTCGTGGGGCTCGTCCGCGCGACCGACCTCACCGACCGCTACTGGGGCGGCGTCACCGACCTCGTCGACGCGAAGCAGCGGTCGTGGGAGACGCTCGACCTGCTCGTGCCCGAGGCGACGTTCTTCGGCGGCATGACCGCGCATCTGCCGACGGTGACCGCCGACTACGCGAGCACCTACCAGGTGCGCTTCGACCATCTGAACTCGCGGAACGCAAGGCCGGTCGCCGATGCGTTGAGCCGGCTCGAGCAGACGCTTTCCGCGACCGAGACGCGCGCACAGGTCGACACGGACCTGGTGCAGGTGCTGCGGACGTACGACCAGAAGCTGTTCTTCACGCGCATCCCGCTGCTGATCCTGCTGCTCCAGATCGGCGGGATCGTCGCGTACTACCTCGTGATGGTGTCGACGATGCTGATCGAACGGCAGGCGGCGGAGATCGCGACGCTGCGCAGCCGCGGCGCGACGACGCCGCAGCTGCTCGCGCAGTACGCGGTGGAGGGGCTGATCCTCGCCGGCCTCGCCGGCCTCGCCGGCCCGCCGATCGCCGCAGCGGTGATCTCGGCGCTGGGACCGACGCCCGCGTTCTCGGCGCTCTCCGGCGGCGGGCCGCTGCCGGTGCACGTGTCGTCGGCGGCCTACGTGCTGGCCGGCATCGGCGCACTGATCGCGTTCGCCGCGCTGATGGTCCCGGCGTGGCGGGCGACCCGGACGACGATGGTCGAGTTCAAGCGCGCGACCGCGCGGCCGCGCCCCACGCCGCTGTTCCTGCGCTACTACCTCGACGTCGCGCTGGTGCTGATCGTCGCCATCGTGTTCTGGCGGCTCTCGCGGCAGCCGCACCTGTTCTCGCAAGGGCTGTTCGGCGACACGCGCGCCGACCCCTTCCTGCTGACCACGCCGGCCGTCTTCATGCTCACCGTCGGCATCGTCTTCCTGCGGCTCTTCCCGCTCGCGCTGCGCGGCGTGGCGTGGCTCGTCGGGCGGACGCGCAGCGTCGCGGTGCTCGTCGGCATGCGGTCGCTGACGCGCAACCCGACGCACTACACGCGTCTCATCCTGCTGCTGATGTTCGCGACCGGCATCGGGCTGTTCGCCGCCACCTTCTCCGCGACGCTGGGCCGCTCGTACTCCGACCGCGCCGCATACGGGGTCGGCGCCGACGTGCGCGCCGACCAGTTCCGCGGGGCGCCGGCGGGCGACGTCGCGTTCGTGCAGGCCGTCGACGCGATCCCCGCGGACGTGCGCTCGCCGGTGATCCGCACGAGCGGTTTCATCACGACGACCGCGGCCACCGTCACGACCGACGTCCTCGGCGTCGACCCCGCCACGTTCGGGAAGGTCGCCTACTTCCGCGGCGACTTCGCGCCGCAGTCGCTCTCGTCGATGCTCGACACGCTCGCGCAGAACGAGGCGCACCTGCAGGGTGTGCCGCTGCCGGTCGACGCGCGGCAGGTCGGCGTCTGGGTGCAGGTGACCGACATCCGGGGGCCGCTCTCGCTCGGCCTGGGCCTGCAGGATGCGACGGGGCGGACGATCAACATCGCCCTCGGCGACGTGCGGCCCGGCGACGACGCGACGCAGGGCTGGCGCTTCTTCACCGCCGACCTGCAGCACGGCCTCGGCCGCTTCGGCGGCGCGCTGCGCGCCGCGCCCCTGACGCCGCCGATCACGATCCGCTCGTTCTACGTCTCCACCAACAGCCGGATCGGCGCGCAGCGCGGGGCGATGCTGATCGGCCCGGCGCTGGCCACGCCCGCCGCCCCGCCCACCGAGGACGGCCAGACCCGCGACCTGGCGTCGCCCTTCCCGGGCGCCGTGCAGGTGACCGACTTCAGCGCGCCCACGTTCGAGGTCATGCAGGACCTCGTCCCGCGCACGCTCGGCGACCAGGCGCGTCCGGAGCCGTCGAACCCGGCCCCGGGCGCCGCGGCGTCGATCAGCTACTCGTGGCTCGACGCCGGCCGCTCGCCGGCGACGCGTGGCCTGCGCCAGCACACGGACGGCCAGCCCGTCGTCTTCTACCTCTCGCGCCCCGACGCCGCGCAACTCGGGCTGCGCCCCGGCGACACGACGACGCTCACGGTCTCCGGCCACTTCCTCGCGGCGAAGCTCGCCGGCGTGTTCGACTACTTCCCCACCTACGACGTGGCCCAGAGCCGCGACGCCTTCGCGGTCGTCGACGCGAGCCGACTGATCGCGGCCGCGAACGCGTCCACGCCCGACCGTCCCGTGCTGTATAGCGAGGCGTGGTTCGCGACGCACGACCCGGGCGCGACGCGCCGGGCGGCGGTCGACCAGCTCGGCGCGCAGACGGTCGACGACATCGTCTCGGCGCAGGCCGCGCAGCAGAGCGACCCACTGGTCGCCGCCGGCTGGTCGGGCATTCTCGCCATCGCCTTCGGAGCGGTGCTGCTGCTATCGGCGATCGGCTTCGTCGTCTACTCGTACCTCACGGCCCAGGAGCGCAGCCTGGAGTTCGCGATCCTGCGCACGCTCGGATTCTCGCGGCCGCAGATCTTCGTGCAGGTCGCGTTCGAGCACCTGCTGGTGATCGCGGCGGGGATGGGGCTCGGGAGCCTGGTCGGCGTGCAGATCGGCCGCTACATGATGCGGTTCCTGGCGACGGACGAGCGCGGCCTGCAGGTGCTGCCGCCGTTCCTGCTCTCGGTGTCGTGGCCGCAGGTGTTTCTCGTGTGGGCGATCCTCGGCGGGGTGTTCATGGTGACGGTCGGAGCGGTGGTGTTACTGTACTTCCGCCTCGCCGTGCACCGGGCGCTGCGGATTGGTGACGTCTGACTCCATGGTGATTCCGACGCACGAGCCGGCGGTGCGTGCCGACCAGGCGCACATCCACTGCCAGGACCTCTTCAAGATCTACAAGACCGAGGAGCTCGAGGTCGTCGCGCTGCGCGGGCTCGACCTGCGCGTGCCGCGCGGGGAGATGATGGCAATCGTCGGGGCGTCGGGCTCGGGCAAGTCGACGCTGCTGAACATCCTCGCCGGCCTCGATACCCCCTCCGCCGGCAAGATCATGGTCGGCGAGCGCGACCTGCTGACCGCGACCGACGACGACCTCGTCCGCTACCGCCGCGCCGACGTCGGCTTCGTGTGGCAGCAAACGGGCCGCAACCTCATCCCCTACCTCACGGCCGAGCAGAACGTCGAAGTCCCGATGATCCTCGAGGGTGCGACGCGCCGCCGCGCCAAGGAGCGCGCCGTCACGCTGCTCGACCAGGTCGGGCTGCTCGCGAAGCGGCACAACAAGCCGGAGCAGCTGTCCGGCGGCGAACAGCAGCGCGTCGCGATCGCGGTCGCGCTGGCGAACGATCCGCCGCTGCTGCTGGCCGACGAGCCGACGGGCGAGCTCGACAGCGCGACGGCGGACGAGGTGTTCGCGGTGTTCCGCCGCCTCAACGAGGTCACCGGCGTCACGATCGTGATCGTCACGCACGACCGCGCGATCACGCAGCGCGTCGACCGGGTAGTCGCGATGCGCGACGGGCGGACGAGCACGGAGATCGTGCGGCACGTCGCGTTCTCGCGGGGCGAGGGCGAGCGGCTCGAGGAGTTCGCGGTGGTCGACCGCAGCGGGCGCCTCCAGATCCCGCGCGAGATGATCGATTGGCTGCGCATCGGCGAGCGCGCCCGGCTCGACCTGAGCGACGACCACGTCGAGGTGCGCCCCGAGCGGCCGGCGCAGGCCGAGGAGCCCGAGTGGAGGCGGCGATGACCGTCGAGCGCGCGGCACACACCGCGCCGCCCGCGGGCCACGCCGGCGACGACGCGCCGATCGAGGTGCGCGACGTCAACCGCACGTTCCACATCGCCGGCACCGACGTGCACGCCGTGCAGGGCGTGTCACTGACGGTGCCGCGCGGCCAGTTCCTCGCGATCGTCGGGCGATCCGGGTCGGGCAAGACCACCCTGTTGAACATGATCGCGGGGCTCGACCGGCCGGACAGCGGCGAGGTGCTGCTGCTCGGGCGCGATATCGCCCGCTTCGGCGACCGCGAGCTGACCGAGCTGCGGCGGCACACGATCGGGTTCGTGTTCCAGTCGTTCGGCCTGCTGCCGCTGCTCTCGGCGGCGGAGAACGTGGAGCTCGCGCTGCGCATCGCCGGCGCGGGGGTACGCGAGCGCGGGGAGCGCACGCGGATGCTGCTCGAGCGCGTCGGGCTGACGTCGCGCTCCGACCACCGCCCGTACGAGCTCTCGGGCGGCGAGCAGCAGCGTGTGGCCGTAGCGCGCGCGCTGGCGAACGCGCCCGCGATCCTGATCGCCGACGAGCCGACGGGCGAGCTCGACTCCACGACGGGCGCCCAGATCTTCGAGCTGCTGCGCGAGGTCGCGGCGAGCGGCGTGACCGTGCTGACCGCGACCCACGACCCGTTCGTGATCGAGCACGTGGACCGCGTGCTCGAGATGTCCGACGGGCGACTGCTGCCGGAGGGCGAAGGCCTGATCGTGTCGCAGTCGCGCCGCCGCGCGGCGATCGCGCACGGCGAGCCGCCGCCGGGCGACGCCGCAGCAACATCACCCGGCGCGTCGCGGATGCGGCGCCCGCCCGCCGGTCCCCCACCGCGGCGATAGCCCCCGTGTCGCACCTCCTGCACCTGGTCGCGGCGCGGCTGAAGCCGGACGCCGACGCGGCGGGCGTGGAGCGCGCGCTCGAGCTCGCGCATGCCCTGCGCGACGCGGATGGCGTGGAGGCGGTCACCGTCGCGGCGTCGGCCGACCGCGTCATCGTGGCCGCGTGGCTCACGGGGCTGACAGCGCTCGAGCCCTTCGCGGCGTCGCCCGCGCACATGCGATTCGTCATGCGCGGGCTGGCGCCCGTGATCAGCGGGATGTGGAGCGCGGCCGTCGACACGGAGTCGTCGCCGCCGGCGCCCGGGGCGAAGCCGGCGGCGCTGTGGGTGTTCGCGGTGGGCGCGGCCGAGGTGTTCGAGTGGCAGGTGCGCGACCTCCTCGAGAGCGTCGACGCGTTGCCGGGAGCGGCCGCCACCGGGCCGACCGTGGAGGAACGCGAGCGATACCGTGCGGGCGGTCTCGTGGCGCTGGCGTTCAACGAGGTCGGGCCGTTCGACGCGACGTTGCGCACGGTGCGCGCGAGCTGGGGCGTTCTGGCCGAGTCGGTCGAGGAGGCGTCGGCCCCCGTGGTAGGACCGGCGGAGGCGTCGTGAGCGACGACCACCGGCCGCGGCCGCTGCGGCGGCCGGAGCGCTCCGAGCGCCCGGAGGAGGAGTCGGCGCCGCCCACGCTGCATCGCCTGAACGCGAGCCGCACGCGACCGGAGCGGCGCCGGCGGCCGCTGCCTGCGCCGCCCGGGGCGGCGGAGGAGAGGCGGCGGCGCACGCTCGGGCGCTGGACGCTCGTGCTGGGGATCCTCGTCGCGGCGTCGGTGATTGTCGCGGCGCTGCTCGCGCGGCACGTGCAGGCCCCCGAGACGCCCGCGCCGCCGGTCGACGCGCTGCGCGCCGCCGACCCGGCGGCGCTGACGCCGGTCACCGTCGTGCGCGTCGTCGACGGGGCGACGCTGGACGTGTCTGCGCTGGGGACGGCGCTGACCGTGCGGCTGATTGGCGTCGAGCCGCCGGCCGCCGGGTCGGCGTGCGCGACGCTGGCCGCGCAGCGGCTGAAGGAGCTGGCGGCGGGCGAAGTGCTCCTGCGCGCCGACGGTCCGCAGGAGGATGCCTCCGGCCACGAGCTGCGCTACGTCTACACGTCGGACGGGCACTCCATCGATGCGACGCTGGTGAGCGAAGGGCTCGTTCGACCGTCCGGCGCCGGCGGCGCGCTGCACGACGGGCTCGGTCAGCTGGAGGATGCGGCGCGCGCCGCCGGCCGCGGGTGCGTGTGGGCGGCGGGCCGCGCCGGCGGCTGACCCCCCGTTCGTCTACTGGAGCTGGAAGAGCACCGTGCCGTTGTCCCACTGCACGACATCGCCGGGGGCGGCCGTGTTCACCCACGCCGTGCGGATTGCACGGCCGTTGCGGACGAGGAGTCGCCACGTGTCGAACGTTCCGGCGGGGACGGCCTGCGGCTGGCGCTGTGGGACGCGCACGTCGACCGTCTGCTGGCTGCCCTCGATCGCGTTCACGGAGACGTACTGCTCGTCGTAGCCCGTCGTGAACGCCAGCGTGCGCCAGAGCCACAGCGAGCTCTCGTTGTCGTAGTAGTGGTCGCGCAGGCGCAGCGTGTGCTCCTCGGTACTGCCGGCGGCCGTGTGCGTGACCGTCATCGTCGCGCGGCCGCGGTCGTCCGCCCCGTACTGCCACGCGTACGACTCCTGCGACCGGCCCTGGTCGGTCCGCCGGTCGATTCTCGCGCGTGCCGGAGATCGGCTTGAGCGTGTCGCGGTGCACGGTCACGCGGACGACGTCGGTCGTCGGCTGCTGGCCGGCGGGCACGGACGACGCGGACTCGGTGTACGACTGCTCGAGCACGTAGGTGTCGCCCTGCAGGTGCGTCGAGAATACGTCGAGGCCGACGACCGCCTTGTTGTCGTCGACGACCGCGTAGGTGAACTGCTCGCCGTCGGCGAAGCCGGGCGTCCCGGCGACGACGTCGGACGTGGGGCCGCTCGAGCTCGAGGCGGAGCAGGCGGCGGCGAGCAACGCGACGGCCGCGAGCACGGCCAGCAGGCCGGGCCGGAGCGTCGCCCCAAGCGGCGGCAGAGATGCCGCCGACAGGACGCGGACGCAGTCCGCGGCTGGCGCCGCGCGTCTGTCGGCGGCATCTCTGCCGCCGCTTGGGTGTTCCGGCGATGCGTGCCGCGCGGGATCGGCCGACGGGGCGCGCCTCGGCGCGCCCCCGACCGAGCGGTCGGCGCGCCCGGAGCGCGGGGAGGCGGCGCCAGCGCCGGGGCGTGGCGGGCGGACGGCGCGGCGCGTGGTCACTACGGCGTGGTGGGCGCCGTCGGCGCCGCCTCCAGCACGCGGCGGATGCGCGCCACGGCCTCGTCGATCTGCTCGGCGGAAACGTCGAGGTGCGTCACCATGCGCATGCGCTGCGGCGCCATCGCGCTACAGAGCACGCCGACGTCGCGCAGGCGCCGGCGGAAGTCGGCGCCGTCGACGCCGCGGAGCTCGAAGAACACCATGTTCGACGCCGGCACCGGGTCCTCGAGGTGCAGCGACGGCAGCCCGGCCAGCCCCTGCGCGAGGCTCCGCGCGTTCGCGTGGTCCTCGGAGAGCCGGTCCACGTGGTGCTCGAGCGCGTAGAGGGCGGCGGCCGCGATCACGCCGGCCTGCCGCATGCCGCCGCCGACCTGGCGACGGATCGGGCGCGCGCGGTCGATGAACTCGCGGGAGCCGGTCAGCACGGAGCCGACGGGCGCGCCGAGGCCCTTCGAGAAGCAGAACGAGACGCTGTCCGCGGGCGCGACGAGGCTCGCGGCGTCGGTCTCCAGCGCGGCGGCGGCGTTGAAGATGCGCGCGCCGTCGATGTGCACGGCAGCGCCGGCCGCGTGCGCGGCGTCGGCGACCGCGCGGATCTCGTGCGCGGGGATCGCCGCGCCGCCGCAGCGGTTCTGCGTGTTCTCGAGGCACACGAGCCCGGTGCGCGGCGGCACGTTCGTGCGCACCAGCGCCGCCACCTCGGCCGGGTCAATGCGACCGTGCGCGTCGTTGCGCGCCGTGCGCAGCGAGATGCCGCCCAGCGCCGACGCGCCGACGGCTTCGTGGTGCAGGATGTGCGCCTCGGAGCCCACGATCGCCTCGTCGCCGCGCCCGCAGTGCGTGAGCAGCGCGACGAGGTTCGCCATCGTCCCGCTGGGCACGTAGAGCGCCGCCTCCTTGCCGATGCGCTCGGCGGCGGCCGCTTCGAGGCGCTGGACGGTGGGGTCGTCGCCGAGGACGTCGTCGCCGACCTCGGCCTCCGCCATCGCGCGGCGCATGGCATCCGACGGCCGCGTGACGGTGTCGGAGCGGAGGTCGATGACGCTCGGACTGGCGCTGGGGTTGGGCACGACGCGATCCCTCGCCGGGGCGGTGACGGCCGAAAGCGGTGATGCGGCCGAGCGTACCAGAGGTGCGGCTTGGCATCTTGCGCGGCCGCGAGCGGGCGCCGCGCCCGTATGATCGCGACCGGCCCGGCGGCCCCTCGCCGGCGCGCGAGCGCGAGGAGGTCCGCTTGCCCAGCCCGCTCGTCTTCTTCCACATCGCCACGCCCGACCCCGAGGGCGCGCGTCGCTTCTACGCCGAGGTCTTCGACTGGACGTTCGACGACGCGTCGACCAATGGCGGCGCGAACGTGGGCATCGACCCCGGCGGGCCGGGCGACTTCGACGTGCACGGGACGCTGCGCGCGCTCCCCGCCGGCGCAGCGCCGGCGGTCACGCTGTGGTTTCGCGTCGCCGACCTCCGGGCGACGGTGCCGCGGGCGGAGGCGGCCGGGGCGAAGGTGCTCGTCCCGATCCGGCAGCAGGGGCCCGGCGGCGCACACATCGCGCTGGTGCGAGCACCGGACGGACAGGCGGTCGGGATCGTACAGGCGTAGCCGACCGCGCCCCGAGGCAAGCGGCGGCAGACACGCCGCCGATATCGACGCGGCCCTCTGGCCGCGTCCCCGAGCCCCGCGGCGTCCAGACGCCATTTCACGGCGGCACGAACTTCACGGCGGGCACGACTGATGTCGGTGGCACATCGGCGGCGTATCTGCCGCCGCTTGCCGGCGATGCTCGGGCGGCTACTCGTTGCCCTCGCGGGACCAGAGCGTCTCGTAGCCCTCGCCGCCGCGGATCGCGGCGAAGAGGTCGGCGCGCTCGAGTCGACGGGCGTCGGCGAAGGCGTGCTCGGCGAGCGTGCCGGCGGGCTCGCCGCCGACGCGGACGAGCCGCTGCTCGATGCGGTCCCAGAGCCCCAGGTCCTTCATCGTCTGCACGGCGCGCGGCCACTGGAAGACCGTGATCTGGTCCGGAAGCGGCATGCCCGGTCGCTCGCGCTGGAGGTAGCGGTAGCGCTCTTCGGCCGACGAGGCCGGCGGCACGACGCGGATGAACGGCGTGCCGCTGTCGTTCGGTCGGGTGTCCACCAGCAGCCGCTGGTCGATCAGCCCGAAGCGGACGATGAAGACGTCCGCCTCCTCCACGACGCGGATGATGGCCTCGAGGTCGATCCCAAAGTCGGCGTCCATGGGCCACAGTCTAACCACGCGCCACGTGTGGCCGCACGCCCACTGGGGCGCGATCTCAATCAACCTGGAATGAATATGTGCGATCCAGGTATGGCAAATGGATGAGGCCGCTCATTTGCATGCCGAGGATGACCAGCACGACCCCGCCCACGCGCGTCAGGAGGTCGAGCTGGTTCGTGATCAGCCCGCCGACGAATCCCGCCGACGCGCCGAGCACGGCGAACACGACGGTGAACCCGATCACGAAGGCGACCGCGTGCCGGACGATGCGACGCCGTTCCGCGCTCGTCGTCTGCTCGCCGCCGAGCACCGTCTCGCCCGCGATGCTGACGAGATACGCCGGGACGAGCGGCAGCACGCAGGGCGAGAGGAACGAGATCACGCCGCCGAAGAACGCCACCGCCGGACCGAGCCACCCCGTGACCCCGCTGCTGAGGCTCTGCTCGGTCGATGCGGTCTGGCCGAAGAAGAAGCCGAAGCCCGCGAAGTAGTTGTTCAGGCGCTGGAACTCGCCGAGGAACATCAGCCCGCCGATGGCGATGAAGAAGACGCCGCTCGCGATCATCAGCGGCTGCATGTAGCGCTGGAGACGTCGCAGGCGCGGCGAGAGCCAGCCGAAGAAGAGCCCCATGGCGAGGAACCACACGCCGAGCCCGAGCCCGTAGCAGACGAGCAGCAGCGCGCCCTGGGCCGCGGTGCCGGAGGCAGCCGCGAGCGTCAGCACGACGCCCAGGATCGGGCCGATGCACGGCGACCAGGCGGCCGCGAACGCGGCGCCGATCAGGATCGAGCGCGGGTAGCCGCGTCGCGCGAAGCCCCGCCAGCCGCCGTCGGGGTGGGGCGGCGGCGCGGCGGGAGCCGACGACGGAGTGGCGGGGTTGATGGTCATCGCAGCCAGCGTCGGCCCCGGGGCCGACGCACGCAAGAACGTTCCTTACTCGTCGATGCCGAGCAGGCGGAGCCGCGCGGCGTCGTAGGCCGCCTTCGCACGCGCCTCGCGGTTGAGCATGCCCTTGATCTCGTCGGGCCGCCTGCCCTGGCGGTCCCCGTCGAGGAGGAAGGCGTGCACGTCCTGCAGCTTGCGCTGCCAGTCGTCGAAGGCGTCGCGGTAGGCCTGGCGCTCGGCGTCGGTGGGCACGAGGGCAGTGTAGGGCCTGCTCGCGTCAAAGCGGCGGCAGACATGCCGCCGACAGGACGCGGACGCAGTCCGCGGCTGGCGCCGCGCTTCTGTCGGCGGCATGTCTGCCGCCGCTTTGACGCTCCGCTGAGGACTGACGCCTGCCGCCCGCCGGGGGGTGACGCCTGCTCGCTGCGGCTACCGCGCGTCCGGGTTCGCGCGGCGCGCGGCATTGTAGGCGACGATTGGACTCGGCTCCGACGGCTGCCAGTCGCGATACGCCGTCCGGTCGTCGACCGGCCACGCGATGTCGAGGTCAAGCCGCGTCTCCGGGGCCATCGCCTCACCGAGCAACCGCACCGCCGCCTCGGCGACCGCGCGCTGCATCGCGCGGTCGTGCGGCATGCCGAACGCGTGGCCGAACGGGAACTGCACGCCGACCACCCGCGAGAGACGGAACTTCTCGGCGACGTCGGGCATCATCGTGACGATCACGGTCGCGACGCCGGCCTCTTCGATGAGACGTGCCAGCACGGGCACGTTCCGGCAGCAGTCCGGTCAGGCGGGCGCCAGCACCAGCGCGTTGACGCCGGCGTCGCGCAGCCGCTTCGCGACCTCGGGGGCGTAGCGCGTGCGCCAGCCTTCGAGCGACCGCTCCTGGTAGCCCATGAAGGAGTAGTGCTCGTCGGCCACCGCCCCGATGCGTCCCTCGGCGGCCAGCTCGTCGAAGGCGCGGATGGCGAGGGCGACGTTGAAGTCCTCGAAGAAGTCGCGCGTGTTGAGGTGCAGGTGCGCGGCGCCGATCTGCTCCTGGCGCACGTCGCGCGGGATGACCCGGTACGAGGGGTCGCCCCACAGCGGGTTCGCCTGCTCACGCTCGAGGTCGAACGGCGGCTGCTCGTCCTTGAGGTAGAGGCCGGCCGACGTCATCAGGGCGACGGTCGCCTGCTCGACGGGCACGCCGAGCGGCGCCCACGCAGGCGTGTCCGCCTGGTACGGGATGTCGTAGCCATCGCGGAAGCTGCGCGGGAGGTACTTGAAGCTGTCGACGGCCATCGTGGGTCCTCTCGCTCGCGCCGCCCGCGGGCGGCTGCGGGCCGCGTCCGCCGGACGGCGGATCCGCCGAATCCTAGCGCGACCCGTATCCTGCGCGCATGAGCGATGCCTGGGCGCGGCTGGCGGTGGTCGCGGTCCTGATCCTGGTCAACGCCGCGTTCTCGGGCTCGGAGATCGCGCTGCTCTCGCTGAACGAGGGCCAGCTGCGGCGCCTGGAGCGCGCCCGCGGCGCCCGCGGGCGGCTCGTCGCGCGGCTGGCGCGCGACCCGAACGAGTACCTCGCGACCGTGCAGATCGGCATCACGCTGACGGGCTTCCTCGCCTCGGCGACGGCAGCCGTCGGGCTGGCGGGACAGCTGGAGTCGACACTCGAGCCGGCGTTCGGCGGCGCGGCCGGCGCGGTCGCGGTCGTGCTCGTCACGCTGGCGCTCACGTTCGTCACGCTCGTCGTCGGCGAGCTCGCACCGAAACGGCTCGCGATGCAGTGGGCGGAGCGCTGGTCGCTGGTCGCCGTGCGGCCGCTGGTGCTCGTGGGCCGCGCGACGCGACCCGCGGTATGGGTGCTCGGGGTCGCGACGAACCTCGTGGTGCGCGCCGCCGGCGGCAGCACGGATCAGCCGCGCACGGAGATGTCGCCCGAGGAGTTCCGCCATCTCGCGGCCGGCCAGGCGTCGATGACCGACCTGCAGCGGCGGATCATCGTCGGCGCCGTGGAGGCCGGCGAGCGTCCGCTGCGCGACGTGCTCGTGCCGCGGCGCGCCGTCTTCTTCCTCGACCGCAACCTCACGACCCGCGACGCGCTCGACCGCCTGGCGGCGGCCGCGCACCACCGCGCCCCCGTCGCCGACGGCGATCTCGATCACCTCGCCGGCATCGTGGAGGTGATCGACCTGCTGGCCGCGGACCCGGCCTCGCCGCTGCACGAGCACGTCCGCGAGGCGCCGATCTTCCCCGAGACCGTGCGCGTGCTGGAGGCGCTGCGCCGCATGCAGGCGGCCCACCAGCAGATGGCGGTGGTCGCCGACGAGTTCGGCGGCATCGACGGCATGGTGACGGTCGAGGACCTGGTCGAGGAGCTCGTCGGGGAGATCTTCGACGAGTACGACCGCGACGTCGTGTCGGCACAGCGACGCGACGACGGGAGCATCGAGCTGCTCGGGCGCTACCCGGTGCACGACCTGCCGGACCTCGGCGTCGAGCTGCCGTCGCCGCACGGGGCGTATTCGACGGTGGCCGGGCTGGTGATGACCGAGCTCGGGCGGATAGCGGCGGTGGGCGATTTCGTGGACGTCGATGGCTGGCGGGTCACGGTGCTCGACGCGCGCGGCGCCGTGGTGCGGCGTGTGCGCTTCGCACCGCGGACGGAGGAGCGCGGAGGCGCGGGGGGTGGGGGGCGCGGCGCGGGCTAGCCGCCCTTGCCGATCACGAAGCTCACGAGCAGCACCAGCAGCACGTACAGCGTGATCAGCGCGTACATGCGATCGCGCTCCCAGAGGAACGTGATCACCGACACGGCGACCCGAAACACCGGCGTCGCGATCAGCACCAGCACGCCGAGCGTGATCACGGCGTACGGCCGGCCGGCGCGCACGCCCGCGATCACCTCGGTCGGGGTCGTCGGGAACCACTGTCCCGCGCCGCCCGCGTGGTAGGTGGTGAGCGCGTCGGCCGCGTGGGCGCCGGAGACGGACACGCCGGCGTAACCGGTGTCGCCGGAGGCGAAGAGCCAGGCGCTGCCGAGCAGGATCACCGCGAAGCTCAGAAGCACACCCCAGCGCAGGGCGATCGCGACGGTCGTCTCCATCTCGGCGACGGCGCGATCCTCGGTCTCGCCCTCGGCCGCCCCGGGGTCCGCCTCGCGGCTCATGCGCTCATCCAACGCCGAGCCCCTTCACGAGCATCTGCGCCGCGGTGATCAGCAGCACGACCGCGAAGATCACGCGCAGCTGCTCGCTCGGCAGTCGCTTGAGCAGCCGCGTCCCCACGACCGTTCCGCTGAGGACGCCCATCGCGACGGGCGCGGCGATGAACGGGTTCACGTCGCCGCGCGTGAAGTACACGCCGGCGCTGGTCGCCGCCGTCACGCCGATCATGAAGTTGCTCGTCGCAGAGGAAACCTTGAGCGGGACGTGCATCAGCAGGTCCATCGCGGGGACCTTGAGCGAGCCGCCTCCGATGCCGAGCAGGCCGGAGACGCCGCCGGCGACCATCGCGAGACCGAAGCCGCCGGGCACGCCCGTCACCTCGTACTGAATCTCGCGCCCGAGCGCCGGGTCGAAGTAGTGGCCGCCCAGGCGCAGCGCGCGTGCGTAGCGGTCGGGCCTGGCGGGCGGCGGCTCCGGCAAGAAGTACTTCCGGAACATCATGCCGGCCGAGTAGATGAGGACGATCGCGAAGACGAAGAACAGCACCTGCCCCGCGACCAGTCCGGCGACGAAGGCGCCGGCGATCGCCCCCGTCGTCGTCGCCGACTCCAGGAACATGCCCAGGCGCATGTCCGCGATGCGGTCCTTCACGTAGGTGGCAGCCGCCCCGCTCGACGTCGCGATCACGGAGACGATGCTCGCGCCGATGGCGTAGTGGATGTCGACGCGGAAGAGCAGCGTGAGGACCGGGACGATGATGATGCCGCCGCCGAGGCCGAGGAGCGCGCCGAAGGCACCGGCGGCGATTGCGGCCGCGTAGAGAAGCAGGAAGTACAGCCCTGGGTGCACTCGCGCCTGCCCTTCGGCGCGCGCGGGGCGGGCGCCGATGCGTCTCAGCGGGGGGAGCTGAGCGCCGAGGCTATCCCGGTTTTGCGCAACCCGGAAGCGCCCCTCCGGAGCCCCCGTGCGGGCGGGGTCCATGACGTTCGCCGCGCGGGCCGCGGGACGATCCGCACTTGTCCCGTTCGTCGAGGCCCGGCGACGCTGTCGCCATGAACGAGTACCAGGGAGACCAGCCATCCACATCGCGTCCGGACGAGGGGCAAGCGCACATGCCGCCCGGTCCCGGCGGGGCCGGCCGCCCGCCCTGGGCGCGCGGCCGACGCTTCGCCCGCCGGCGGCGAGCGGTGCTGCCGCTGACGCTGGTGGCGATCGCGCTCGCGGCGCGACGCGCGATGCAGCCGCGGCGTCCCGAGGTCAACGTGTTCGTCGGCGTGGTGTTCCGACCGGTGGCGGTCGTCGACGTCTCGCTCTTCGGTCGCGGCGCGCGCCGCCGGCGCGGCGGTCTGGCCCGCCTGATCCGGCGGGCGCGGCGCTGACGCCGGCGCGCGTCCGCTTCATGCACTTCGTCATTCGCCCCGCGTGACGTTCGGCCGCTGACCCGCGGGGCGGCGGCGCGCATCGTGGCGACATGGCTGTGATCGGACCGTTGGTCCCGCCGGCGCCGGCCGTGCAACCCAACCTCATCGACTACGAGGCGACCGTCCGCGCGTTCAGCTGGGAGGCCGCGCGGGGCGCGCTCGACGGGCTGCCCGGCGGCGCCCTCAACATCGCCCACGAGGCCGTCGACCGCCACGCCGCCGGACCGCGCGCGCAGCACGTCGCGCTGCGCTGGATCGGCCGCCGCGGGGACCGCCGCGACATCACGTATGCCGAGCTCGCCGACGCCTCGAACCGCTTCGCCGAGGTGCTGCGCGGCCTCGGCGTCGGCAAGGGCGACCGCGTCTTCTCGCTGACCGGGCGCATCCCCGAGCTGTACGTGAGCGCCCTCGGTGCGCTGAAGAACGGGAGCGTCTTCTCGCCGCTCTTCTCCGCGTTCGGTCCCGAGCCGATCCGCCAGCGCCTCGCCCGCGGCGACGGCCGGGTGCTCGTGACGACCGCGTCGCTGTACGCCCGCAAGGTCATGGACATCCGCGATGAGCTGCCCGGCCTCCGGCACGTGCTCATCGTCGACGCCGCCGATCACCCGGAGCTCGCGGCGGCGGCCGGCGTCATCGACTGGCACGGCGCCGTCGACGCCGCGACGGGAGACTTCGCCATCGAGCCGACCCGGCCCGAGGACCCCGCGCTGCTGCACTTCACGAGCGGAACCACCGGCACGCCGAAGGGCGCACTGCACGTGCACGAGGCCGTCGTCGCGCACCACACGACCGCGACCTACGCGCTCGACTTCCACCCCGACGACGTCTTCTGGTGCACGGCCGACCCGGGCTGGGTGACCGGCACGTCGTACGGCATCATCGCGCCGCTCACGCACGGCCTCACGAGCATCATCGACGAGGGCGATTTCGACGCCGCGCGCTGGTATCGCCTGCTGCACGACGAGGGCGTCACCGTCTGGTACACGGCGCCCACGGCGATCCGCCTCCTGATGCGGGCCGGCGACGACCTCGCCGGGCGCTTCCAGTTCGAGCGCCTGCGCCTGATCGCGAGCGTGGGCGAGCCGCTCAACCCCGAGGCCGTGACCTGGGGACGGCGCGTCTTCGGGAAGCCGGTGCTCGACAACTGGTGGCAGACCGAGACCGGCGGGATCATGATCGCGAATTATGTCGCGATGCCCGTGCGACCGGGGTCGATGGGGCGTCCCCTCCCCGGCGTCGAGGCCGCGATCGTCGAGCGGCGCCCCGAGGGCGGGGTCGACGTCGTCACCGACCCGGCGGCGACCGGCGAGCTGGCGCTGCGCGCCGGCTGGCCGTCGATGTTCCGCGGCTACGAGCACGAGCCCGAGCGGACGGCGCGCTGCTTCGTCGACGGCTGGTACCTCAGCGGCGACCTCGCGCGGCGCGACGCCGACGGGTACTTCTGGTTCGTCGGGCGCGCGGACGACGTGATCAAGTCGGCGGGCCACCTGATCGGCCCATTCGAGGTCGAGAGCGCGCTGATGGAGCACCCCGCGGTCGCGGAGGCCGCGGTGATCGGCATGCCCGACCCGGTGCTCGGCGAGGCCGTGAAGGCGTTCGTCAGCCTGCGTGCGGGGATCGAGCCGGGCGACGCGCTGGCGCGCGACGTGCTGGCGTTCGCGCGGCAGCGGCTCGGCGCGCAGATGGCGCCGCGCGAGCTCGCGTTCGCCGAGAGCCTGCCGCGCACGCGCAGCGGCAAGATCATGCGGCGCCTGCTGAAGGCGCGCGAGCTCGGGCTGCCGGAGGGCGACCTCTCGACGCTCGAGCCGCCCGCACCGCCGGCCGCGCCGCCGGCCTCCGGGCGGGCGGCACCATGACGGAGACCGCGCACGCGACCGGCGCCGCGCCGCTCGAGGGCGTCGACCGCGAGCGCGGTCTCGCATGGCTGCGCGCGATGCTGCGCATCCGCCGCTTCGAGGAGCGCTGCGCCGAGCTCTACAGCGCGACGAAGATCCGCGGCTTCCTCCACCTCTACATCGGCGAGGAGGCCGTCGCCGTCGGCGTGATGGGGGCGCTGCGGCCCGAGGACGCGGTGGTGGCCACCTACCGCGAGCACGGCCACGCCCTGGCGCGCGGCATCCCCGCGACCGCGCTGATGGCCGAGATGTACGGCAAGCAGGAGGGCGTGAGCCGCGGGCGCGGCGGGTCGATGCACATCTTCGACGCGGCCACGCGCTTCTACGGCGGCAACGCCATCGTGGGGGGCGGGCTGCCGGTCGCGGTCGGCCTGGCGCTCGCCGACCGGCTCGCCGGGCGCCGCCGGGTCACCGCGTGCTTCTTCGGCGAGGGCGCGATGGCCGAGGGCGCGTTCCACGAGGCGATGAACCTCGCCGCGCTATGGGACCTGCCGGTGCTCTTCTGCTGCGAGAACAACCTCTACGCGATGGGCTCGGCGCTGCGCCGCACGCAGTCCGAGACCGACCTCGCGCTCAAGGCGAGCGCGTACGAGATGCCCGCGTGGCCGGTCGACGGCATGGACGTCGCCGCGGTCGCGGACGCCGCCGCGCGGGCCGCCGCGATGGTGCGCGACGGCGGCTCGCCCGCGTTCCTCGAGCTGCGCACGTACCGCTACCGCCCGCACTCGATGTACGACCCCGAGCTCTACCGCCCGAAGGCCGAGGTCGAGGGGTGGAAGGCGCGCGACCCGATCGACGCGCTCGACGGGCGCCTGCGCGCGTCCGGACTGCTCGACGACGCCACGCGCGCGGCGCTCGAGGGGGAGGTCGCGGAGGAGATCGAGGCGGCCGTCGCGTTCGCGGAGGCCGGCACGGACGAGCCGGTCGCGGAGCTCACGCGCTTCGTGACGATGGACGGCGAGGCGCTCCCGTGACGACGTCCACCCCGCCCGCCGCGCCCGCGCGCACCACGTACCGCGAGGCCATGCGCCAGGCGATCCGCGAGGCGCTGCAGCGCGACCCGCGCGTGTTCCTGATGGGCGAGGACGTCGGTGCGTACGGCGGGTGCTACGCGGTGAGCAAGGGGCTGCTCGACGAGTTCGGACCCGAGCGCATTCGCGACACGCCGCTGTCGGAGCTCGCGTTCGTCGGCGCCGGCATCGGCGCGGCGCTGGGCGGCGCGCGGCCGATCGTCGAGGTGATGACGGTCAACTTCAGCCTGCTCGCGCTCGACCAGATCGTGAACAACGCGGCCACGATCCCGCACATGTCCGGCGGGCAGTTCGCCGTGCCGCTCGTGATCCGGATGGCGACGGGCGGCGGGCGCCAGCTGGCGGCCCAGCACTCGCACAGCCTCGAGGGCTGGTACGCGCACATCCCCGGCATCAAGGTGCTGGCGCCGGCGACGATCGAGGACGCGCGCGGGATGCTGTGGCCGGCGCTCGAGGACCCCAACCCCGTGCTCATCTTCGAGAACGCGTTGCTCTACAACGTCGAGGGGGAGGCGCCGGCCGAGCCGGTCGCCGTCGACATCGCGTCCGCGGCCGTGCGCCGGCCCGGGCGCGACGTCACGCTCATCACCTACGGCGGGTCGCTCGGCAAGACGCTCGACGCCGCGGAGCGGCTGTCCGTCGAGGGCATCGAGGCGGAGGTGCTCGACCTGCGCTCGCTGCGGCCGCTCGACACCGGCCGCATCCTCGAGTCGGTCGGGCGCACGCATCGCGCGGTGATCGTCGACGAGGGATGGCGCAGCGGCAGCCTGGCGGCCGAGGTGAGCGCGCGCATCACCGAGGGCGCGTTCTACGAGCTCGACGCGCCGGTGGCGCGCGTGTGCAGCGCCGAGGTGCCGCTGCCCTACGCCGCGCACCTGGAGCAGGCGGCGCTCCCCCAGCCCGAGACGATCGCGGCGGCCGCGCGCGAGGCGGTGACGGGCCATGGGTGACTTCTGCATGCCGTCGCTCGGCGCCGACATGGAGAAGGGGACGCTGCTCCGCTGGCTCGTGCACCCCGGCGACGCGGTGCGCCGCGGCGACGTGATCGCGCACATCGAGACCGACAAGGCCGACGTCGACGTGGAGGTGTTCGAGAGCGGCACCGTGGGCGAGCTGCTCGTCGCCGAGGGGACGAGCGTGCCGGTCGGGACGCCGCTCGCGCGCATCGAAGTGGCGGGCGCGGCGAGTGCTCCGCCCGGCGCAGCGCCGACCCCGGTCGCAGTCGGTCCGGCGGCCGCCGCACCCGCGCCCACGGTCGCAGCCGCGCCCGCACCCGCGCCCACGGTCGCTGCTCCCACCGCGCCCGCACCCGCCGCGCCCGGCACCCCGCGCCGTCCGCGCGTCTCGCCGCTCGCCCGCGTCACGGCCGAGCGGCTGGGCGTCGACCTCGCGACCGTCCACGGCACCGGCCTGGCCGGCGCGATCACGCAGGCCGACGTCGAGCGCGCCGCCGCTCCCGCGGGCGCCCGCACGGCGACGCCCGCTCCGCTGCCGGCACCCGCGACGCCGCCGTCCCCGGTTCCGCCGGCCGCCCCCGCCGCCCCGCCGGCACGCGCCGACGAGAAGGCCGCGGCCATGCGCCGCGCCATCGCCGCCGCGATGGCGCGCTCCCACCGCGAGATCCCCGCGTATTACCTCGCGCACGACATCGACATGAGCCGCGCGCTCGACTGGCTCGCCGCGCGCAACCGCGAGCGCGGCGTCGCGGAGCGGCTGCTCCCGGCGGCGCTGCTGCTCAAGGCCGCCGCGCTCGCCGCGCGCGACGTCCCCGAGATGAACGGCTTCTGGCGCGACGACGCCTTCGCGCCATCGACCGCGGTGCATCTCGGCGTCGGCATCTCGCTCCCGGGCGGTGGCCTGATCGCACCGGCGATCCACGACGCCGAAGGCCTGCCGCTCGACGCGCTGATGGCGGCGCTGCGCGACCTCGTGGCACGCACGCGCGGCGGCACGCTGCGCGGCTCGGAGCTGACCGACGCCACCCTGACCGTGACGAACCTCGGCGACCGCGGCGTGGAGACGGTGTTCGGCGTGATCTACCCGCCGCAGGTCGCGCTCGTCGGCTTCGGCCGCATCGTCGAGCGGCCCTGGGCAGAGCACGGCATGCTGGCCGCCCGCCGCCAGGTGACGGCGTCGCTCACCGCGGACCACCGCGCGAGCGACGGCCACCGCGGCGCGCTCTACCTCGCCGCAATCGACGCGTTGCTGCAGGACCCGGAGCGACTATGACCGCCGACACCGACACCCGCGCGACCATCCTCCGCCTGCTCTTCGCCCTCCGCCCGGAGGCGTCGGGCCGCCCGCTCGCGGGCGACGCCCACCTCCGCGAGGAGCTCGACCTCGACTCCATGGACTTCCTGAACTTCGTGCTCGCCATCGACGAGACGACCGGCGTCGACATCCCGGAGGACGACTACGCGCAGCTGATGTCGCTCGACGACTGCGTCGCGTACGTCGACGCGCACCGGGCGCGGGCGTGAGATGGCGACCGCATACGACTTCGACGTCGCGATCGTCGGCGCGGGCCCGGGCGGCTACGTCGCCGCGATCCGGGCGGCGCAGCTCGGGCTGCGCACGGCGGTCGTCGAGCGCGACGCGGTGGGCGGCGTCTGCCTGAACTGGGGGTGCATCCCCGCCAAGGTGCTGCTGCGTTCGGCCGAGCTCGCGGAGCTCGCCCGCGCGGCGGCCCCGTTCGGCGTGCACGCGGAGGGGGTGCGCTTCGACCTCGGCGAGGCGGTCGACCACAGCCGCGAGGTGGTCCGCCACATGACGGGCGGAGTCGAGGAGCTGCTCGCGCGCAACGGCGTCGAGCTGGTGCGGGCGACCGCGCGCCTGGCCGACGCGCACACGCTCACGCTGTCGCCGGTGGCGCGCCGCCTGACGGCCGGCGCGCTGATTGTGGCCACCGGCGCGCGACCGCGCTCGCCGTGGCCCGTCGACGGCGAGCGCGTCCTCACGAGCCGCGAGGCGCTCGCGCGCCGCGCGGTCCCCGCCTCGATCGCGATCCTCGGCGGCGGCTGCGTCGGCGCCGAGCTCGCCGACGTCTTCGCCGCGGCCGGCTCGCGCGTCACGGTCGTCGAGCACGGCCCGCAGCTGCTGCCGGACGCCGACCCGGACGCCGCGCGCGTCGTCGAGCAGGCGTACGTGGCGCGCGGCATCGCCGTGCGGGCGCGCACGCGCGCCGGCGCCATGCGGCCGACGGCGGGCTACGTCGCGATCGAGCTCGAGGACGGCGCCGGCGCCTCGACGCTGGAGGCGGAGTGCGCGCTGGTCGCGCTGGGCATCGAGCCGAACACGCGCGACCTCGGGCTCGCGGAGGCCGGCGTCGCGCTGGACGCGCGCGGGTTCGTCACGGTCGACGCGCTCGGGCGCACGTCGCTGCCCGGCGTGTGGGCGATCGGCGACGTGACGGGACGGCTGCCGCTTGCGCATGCCGCGTCGGCGCAGGGCATCGCGGCCGTCGAGGCGATTGCCGGCCGCTGCGCGCGGCCCGTCGACCTCGACGCGGTGCCGCGCGTCGTCTACTGCCACCCGGAGGTGGCGTGGGTTGGCCTCGACGCCGGGCAGGCGCGCGCGGCCGGGCGCGACCCGCAGGTCGCGCGGTTCCCGCTGCGCGCGAACGCCCGCGCGATGACGCTCGACGACACCGCGGGCTTCGTGAAGCTCGTGGCCGACCGCGAGACGCGGGCGCTGATCGGCGCGCAGATTGTCGGGCCGGGGGCGTCGGAGCTGATCGCCGAGGTCGCGCTGGGACGCGTCCTGGAGACGACGCCGGTGGAGATCGCCGCGACGGTGCACGCCCACCCGACGCTCGCCGAGGCGGTCCGCGAGGCCGCCCTCATGCTCGAGGGCGGCGCCATCCACTTCTGGTCGCGCTAGCGCCCCAGCGGCCGCGCCGACGGCGAGCGCTCATGGCGAACGGCCACGCGTGACGGGCTGAGCGCGCCGCACGCGCCCGATCAATTGCCTCGCGCGCCGTCGCCCGCCGCGAGGTGGAGCAGGAACCAGTCCCGCGCGAGCGCCGCGACGCGTTCGAGCGCACCCGGCTCCTCGAAGAGGTGCGTTGCGCCGGGGACGATCTCGATGCGCGGCGGAAGCGTCATCGCGCGCGCGGCCTCGCGGTTGAGCTCGAGCACCTGCAGGTCGCGACCGCCGACGATCAGCAGCGTGGGCGCCCGGACGCGCGTCAGCGCGCCGCTCGCGAGGTCCGGGCGGCCGCCGCGCGACACCACCGCGCGCACCACGTCCGGCCGCTCGGCGGCCGCGATCAGCGCCGCCGCGGCGCCGGTGCTCGCCCCGAAGCAGCCCACCGCGAGGCCCGCCGTCCGCGCGTCGGCCGCGACCCAGTCCACGACCGCGACCAGCCGGCGGTTGAGGCGACCGATGTCGAAGCGGTACTCGAGCGTGCGCTCGTCGATCTGCTCCTCCTCCGGCGTGAGCAGGTCGAAGAGCAGCGTGGCGAGGCCGGACTCGGCGATCACCTGCGCGACGAACCGGTTGCGCGGGCTGAACCGGCTGCTGCCGCTGCCGTGTGCGAACACGACGATGCCCCGCGCATCCGCCGGCCGCACGAGGTCGCCCTGCAGGTGTGCGCCCGCGTCGTCGATCGCGATCTCGAGCGCGTGACGCTCGGCCTCTTCCGGCATGGCGTTCCCCCGCAACACGGCCGCGTCACGGCGTCCGCGTGCGACGCACCGAGAGGATCGCGGCCAGCACCGCTCCGGCCACGCCCGACCCGGCTACGAGCGCGATCCACGCGAGCGCGCCCAGCCCGCGCGCGATCGCGCCCGCGGCGAGCATGCCCGCGCCGAGACCCATCATCACGTGCCGGGAGTGGCCGGCTCGGTCCAATTCGCGACGCACGTCGCGCGGGAGCTGGTCGGCGGGGAGTTCGTAACCGCAGGCGACGCAGAGGTACTCGTCTCCGTCGAACAGCAGGCGCGCCTCGCAGCGCGGGCAGTGCAGCCGGTGGCCGCGGCGGTCCGGGAGTTCGATGTGAGCGGGCCGGGGCGGCGTGGCGGTGGTCATGGCGGGGCCTCCCTGCGCGGGGTGCAGACGCAGCGTGCGCCGGGCCGCGGCGCGCGGGAACGGCGTGTCGTCCTGCCGCGGCGGTGACGTTCGTCGCCCCGCCGGGCGGGGGCCGGACGGCGGCCTCGTCGCGCCACACGGCAGGCCTCACGCCTGCCGCGCGCCCAACCGGCGCCCCCTCGCGTCACCGACGGCGCGGGACGATCGCCTCTCCCCGTGCGTGCCGGTGGCGGCTGATGGTGTGATTGATCGCGGGCGATGCACGCCCGGCGAGGAGGTGCGCGATGCGTACCCGCTTGCTCGACCGCGCCGAGGGCGGCGCACGACTCGCCGATGCCCTCGAGCCTTATCGCGACCGAAACTCGCTCGTCCTCGGCATCCCGCGCGGCGGCGTCGTGACCGCCGCCGAGGTGGCGCGCCGCCTCGGCGCGGAGCTCGACGTCGTCGTCGCGCGCAAGCTCGGCGCGCCCGGCCACGAGGAGCTCGCGATTGGCGCGGTGACGGCGAACGGCGGGCGCTACCTGAACGCGGAGCTGATCGCGGAGCTCGGGGTCAGCGAGGCGGCGATTGAGGCGGTGACCGCGCGCCAGCGCGAGGAGGCCCGGCGGCGGGAGGCGCTCTTCCGCGACGGGCGCCCCCCGCCCGTGATTGCCGGCCGCGTGGTGATCGTCGTCGACGACGGCCTCGCGACCGGCGCGACGATGCGCGCCGCGCTGCGCTCCGTGCGCGCGGCCGGACCGGCGACCCTGGTCGCCGCGGTGCCCGTCGGCGCGCCCGAGTCGTGCGACGACCTGGCGACGGAGGCCGACGTCGTCGTCTGCCTGCAGCGGCCGGAGCCGTTCCTCGCCGTCGGCTCCCACTACGAGCAATTCGAGGCCACCTCGGACGACGAGGTGAGCGACATCCTGGCCGCGCCGCGCCCGGCGGCGCCGGCCGCGGCCCCGGCCAGGCGCGAAGGGGGCGAACGATGACCCGGACCCTGTTGACCGGCGCGGCCACGCGGGCCGCGCTTCCCGCCCCCAGCAGCGTCGAGAGCAACCGCCTGGTGGTGCGGCGCACCTTCGCCCGCCTGCTGAACGGCGGCGAGTTGGACCTCGCGGCGCAGCTCTACGCGCCGGACGTGGTGTTTCACGCCTCCGACGGCGAGGAGCTGTACGGCTGGGCGACGATCCGCGAGCTCGTCGCCCGCTATCGGCAGGCCTTTCCCGACATCACCGCGACCGTGCACGAGCTGATCGCGGAGGGCGACCTCGTCGCCGCGCGCTTCACCGCCGAGGGCACCCACGCCGGCGAGGTGCGCGGCGTCGCGCCCAGCGGGCGCCGCGTGCGCATGGCCGGCGTCGCGATGTACCGGCTGCGCAACGGGCGCATCGTCGAGGAGTGGGAGGGCATGTCGCGGCTCGGCATGCTCGAGCAGATCGGCTGACGAGCGTGCCGGTGACCGTCGCGTGAACGCCGCGATCGCCCGGGAGCAGCGCGAGCGCCACGCGCTCGTCGAGGCGGTCGCATGGACGGTGCGCGACCGTCGCGTGCTGCGCGCGATGGGCCGCGTCCCGCGGCGCCGCTTCGTCCCGGCGGACCTGCAGCACGAGGCCTACGACGACGTCGCGCTCCCGATCGGCGAGGGGCAGACGATCTCGCAGCCGACGGTCGTCGGGCTGATGACCGAGGCGCTCGCGCTGTCGACCGGGCGCGAGCACGTGCTCGAGATCGGGACCGGCTCGGGTTACCAGGCCGCCGTGCTCTCCGAGCTCGCGCACGACGTGGTGACGGTCGAGATCGTCGACACGCTGCGCGAGCGGGCGGCGTCACGGCTGCGGGCGCTGGGCGCCGACAACGTGCACGTGGTCGCCGCGGGCGGGACGCCCGGGTGGCCGGACGGCGCGCCGTACGACGCGATTGTCGTGACGGCCGCGGCGCCGCGCGTGCCGCCGTCGCTCGTCGAGCAGTTGAAGGTCGGCGGTCGGCTCGTGCTGCCCGTGGGAAGCCTCTGGGCGCAGCGGCTGCTCGTCGTCACGCGCACGCGACTCGGCACCGAGGAGCGGTCGCTCGGGGCGTGCCGCTTCGTGCCGCTGGCCGGCCCCGAGGGCTTCATCGCGGCGCCCGCGCGTCCGGCCCCGGCGCGAGTCGCGCGCGCGGAGGGCGAGGCGATGCTCCCGGCGCTGCGTGCGCAGCTCAGGCACGGGTCCACCGGCGAGGTCGCCGCCGCCGCGCACGTGCTCGCCCGCGCCGCCGTCACGCTGCCGTTCGACGCGCTCGACCATTTGCGCGAGGCCGTCGACGCCGAGGCAGACCCGGCGCGCCGCGGCGCCCTGACGCGCGACTACCTCGCGCTGCTGGGCCCGGTCGAGGCGCCGGGCGCGATCGCGGACCTGCTCGCGCGGGACGACCCAGCCCGCCGCGACGCGGCGCTCGACGCCGCCGTGGCGCTCGGCCCGACGGCGCTCGCGGCGCTCACGCCGCTCGCCGACGCGGCGGACCGCGACACGCGCTGGTTCGCGGTGGAGGCGCTCCGGCGCATCGACGGCGCGCGGGCGATCCCGGTGCTCGCACGCCGCCTCGAGGACGACGACTTCGCGGTGCGCTGGACCGCCGCCGACGGCCTCATCGCCGCCGGCCACGCGGCGTTCCGGCCGGTGCTGCACGCGCTGATCGGGCGGCCGGCGTCGCTTCCGTTCCACCACGCCGCGCGGAGGGTGATCGAGCACACCGCGCCGCCGGGCGCGGACCGCGAGGGTCGCGTCTCCGCGTTGCTCGACGCGCTGCGGTGGGGCACGACCGTGTTCGAGTCGGGCGGGCTGGCGCTGGAGCTGCTGGGGTCGCTCGGGCGCGACGAAGCGGAGCCGTGACGGGAGCGCACGCTGCCGCCGCGATGCGTGCGTCAAGCGGTCGCAGACATGCCGCCCATACCCCGCGGCGTCAACCCCGCCGCGGCATCGGCGGCAGCATGCCGCCGCCTGCGTCGGACGCGCCCTACCGGGCGGCCGCCGTCGCCGCCGCCGGCTCGTCGGCCTCCTCGCCGTCGGGGTGGATGAGCACGACCGGGATGCCGTGCAGATTGCGGATCACGTGATCGGCCACGGACCCCAGCACCGCGCGGCGCAGCCCCGACCGCCCGTGCGTCGCCATCACGACCACGTCGCAGCCCTCGCTGCGCGCGAGGTCGACGAGCAGCGGGCCGGGCAGCCCCTGGATCACGCGCGTCTCCACCTTCGCGACGCCGGCCGCCTCGAGCGTCCGCCGCGCAGCCGCCACGTGCTCCTCGGCCTCCTCGCGCTGCGTGCGCAGGATGTCCTCGAGAATCTCGACGCTGAGGTAGCCCGGCGCGAGGTCGAATCCCGCCGGGGTGGTCTGCACCAGGATGTGGTCGGTCGTGTCGGTGACCTCGATCACCAGCGCCTCGCCCCCGGGGCCGACGAGCTGCGCCGCCTCGGAGAGCGCCGCGGCGGCCAGCTCCGATCCGTCCGTGGGAACCAGGGCCTTGCGGTACATCGGCACCCTCCTCCACCAGCGTGCTCAATACGCGCCGGGCGCGGCCTCCGGCTGCGCGTGCTCTTCTTCGTGCTCGGTCAGCGTCGCCTCCGCGAGCAGCAGCGTACTCGCAACCGAGACCGCGTTCTCGAGCGCCACGCGCACGACCTTCGCCGGGTCGATGATGCCCGCGGCGACGAGGTCGGTGAACTCGTCGCGGGCGCCGTCATAGCCGAACGCGCCCTCGCCGTGGCGGATGCGATCGACGACGACGCCCGGGTCGGCGCCGGAGTTGAGCGCGATCTGGCGCGCCGGCACCTCGAGCGACCGCGCGAGGACGCGCAGGGCCGTCCGGTCCTCGCCCTCGCGCTCCCCGGCGAGCGCCTCGACCGCGGCCGCCATGCGCACGAACGCGACGCCGCCGCCCGGGACGATGCCCTCGACGAGCGCCGCCTGCGTCGCGCTGATCGCGTCGTCGAACGCCTCCTTGAGGTTCTTCAGCTCGCTCTCGGACGGCGCGCCGACGCGGATCAGCGCCACGCCACCCGCCAGCTTCGCGAGCCGCTCCTGCAGCTTCTCGCGATCGTAGTCGGAGGTCGCGTCGTCGATCTGCGTGCGCAGCTCGCGGCACCGCGCCTCGACGGCCTCGCGCTGTCCACCGCCGCCCACGATGGTGGTGGCGTCCTTGCCGACGACGACCCGGGACGCGGACCCGAGGTCTGCGACGGCCGCGTGCTCGAGCGAGCGGCCCAGCTCCTCCGCGATCACCTGGCCGCCCGTCACGATCGCGATGTCCTGCAGCAGCTCCTTGCGACGGTCGCCGAAGCCGGGCGCCTTCACGGCCGCGCAGGCGAAGGTGCCGCGCAGCCGGTTCACGACGAGCGTCGCCAGCGCTTCGCCGTCGACGTCTTCCGCGACGACGAGCAGCGGCCTCCCCTCCTGGCTCACCTGCTCCAGCAGCGGCAGCAGCGACTTCACCGCGGAGACGCGCTTGTCGTACACGAGTACGTACGGGTGCTCGAGCACCGCCTCCATCTTCTCGGCGTCGGTGATGAAGTACGGCGACAGGTAGCCGCGGTCGAACTGCAGCCCTTCGACGACGTCGAGCGTCGTCTCGGTGCCCTTCGCCTCCTCGACCGTGACCACGCCCTCCGCGCCCACACGCTCGACGGCCTCCGCGACGCGCGCGCCGATGGCCGGGTCGTTGTGCGCGGAGACGGTCGCGACCTGGATGCGCTCCTCGCGGGTCGTCACGGGCCGGGTGATCGCGCCGAGCGCGCGCAACGCTTCGCGCATGCCGCACTCCAGGCCGCGCTTGAGCGCGATGCCGCTCGATCCGGCGACCACGTTGCGCATGCCTTCCGCGAAGATCGCGTGCGCGAGCAGCGCGGCGGTCGTGGTGCCGTCGCCGACGACGTCGCCCGTGCGCTCGGCGGCCTGGCGCACCATCTGTGCGCCGAGGTTCTCGTCCTGGTCCCGGAGCTTGACGCGGCGGGCGATCGTCACGCCGTCGTTGCAGACGAGCGGCGCGCCCCACTTCTGCTCGATGAGCACGCTCTTCGAACGCGGACCGAGCGTGACGCGCACGGCATCGGCCAGCACGGTCGCGCCCGCGAGGATCTTCTCCCGGGCCGCATCCCGGAACAGCAGCTCCGTGTAGGACATCGCGAGCCTCCATCGCCGCCGGGGGCAGCCCGGCGGCTAGTGCGCGGCCACGATTGGCGGCTGCGCCACGACCGTGCGCCGCGCCTCGACCTCGGGGTGCACGAGCAGCACCGGCACCCCGCGCAGGTGCCGCACGACGTAGTCCGCCACCGAGCCGAGCATCGTCCGTCGCAGCCCCGAGCGGCCGTGCGTCGCCATCACGACGACGTCGACGCCCTCGCGCTCGGCGATCTCGACGATCGCCGGGCCGGGCACGCCCTCCACGATCAGCGTGCGTACCTCGCGGATGCCGGCGTGGCGCAGCTGGGTGCGCGCCGCCTCCACGTGCTCGGCTGCCAGGGCACGCTGCTCGTGGATCAGCGCATCGATGGCCGACTGGTTGAGCCCGGCCGCGCCGTACTCGAAGCCGGCCGGGGACGTCTGCGCCAGGATGTGCCCGGGGCTGTCGACGACCTCGACGACGATTGCCGTCCCGTCGCCCGGCAGGACGTTGGCAAGCTGCCCGATGGCCGCCGCGGCGACCTCCGAGCCGTCCACGGTCAGGAGCGCTGAACGAAACACGGTGTCTCCTCCATCGCCATCGCCCGCGCCTCAGCGTGCCGCCGCGGCCGTGGCGCTACGCGCAGCCCTGCTCGGTGATCCGCACCATCAAGACCGGGCACGGCGCCGTGGTGAGCACCTTCATCGCGACGCTGCCGAGGGCGTAGCGGCGCGCGGCACCGAGGCCGTGCGTGCTCATCACGACGAGGTCCGCGCCGACCTCGCGGGCGAAGGCGGTGATCACGGTCGCGGGCTCGCCGAACCGCGCCTCGGCGCGGGCGACCCTGCTGCCGGCCTCGCGGACGCGGTCGCCGCGCCTGTGCAGGTACAGCTCGGCGCGCTCGCGAGCGATGGCGTCGAGCCGCTCGAGCCCGGGCGCCTCGACGGTGCCGAGGTGCGTGAGCGCGGTGACGATGCTGATGTCGGCGTCGGTGAGCGCGGCGAGCTGCTCGGCATACGTGAGCGCGCGCTCGGAGTACTCCGACTCGTCGAGCGGAACGACGATGTGGCTGAACATCGGTCTCCCCTTCCCCAGCGCGACGGCCACGGCGGGTCGTGACATCACGATCACGCCGCGCCGGGTGCACGCACAGGGCCGAAGGACCCGCGCCGGGGATGGCGAATTCGCGCGCGGGCGGCGGGCGCCCGCGGCGCGGGAGGCACGAAACGGCCCCCGCCGTCGCGGGGGCCGTTGTCGATCGCTCGGGTGGTGGCGCATGCGGGATTCGAACCCGCGATCTCCGCCTTGAGAGGGCGATGTCCTGGGCCACTAGACGAATGCGCCACCGGAGGCCATCCATGGTATCGGCGGGCGGCGGTCGCGCTCAAGCGGACGCCGCCCGGGGGGGCCACGGTGGGCAATGCGGTAGCATGCCGCGCGCACGCGGCACGGAGGAGGCACGGATGCAGCTCGGCGTGATGATCGAGGGACAGGAAGACCTCAACTGGGACCTGTGGCGCCGCATCATCCGCGCCGCCGAGGACCTGGGCTTCGAGTCGCTCTGGCGCTCGGACCACTTCTTCTCGCTCTCCGGGCCGCGCACGCGCGACGCCCTCGAGACGTTCATCTCGTTCGTCCTCGTCGCCGAGCAGAGCAGCCGCATCCGCTTCGGCCCGCTCGTGTCGTCGATGACGTTCCGGCACCCGTCGCTGCTCGCGCGCATGGCCGCGCAGATCGACCTGCTCTCCGGTGGGCGGTTCGTCCTCGGGATGGGCGCGGGCTGGAACGTGCCGGAACACGAGGCGTTCGGGCTGCCCTTCCCGCCGATCCGCGAGCGGATGGACCGGCTCGAGGAGTCGATCCAGGTCGTGAAGGCACTGTGGTCGGACGGGCCGGCGAACTTCGACGGGCGCTATTACCAGCTCCAGGACGCGACGTGCTTCCCAAAGCCGGCGCAGCGGCCGCTGCCCGTGCTGGTCGGCGGGAGCGGGGAGCGACGCACGCTGCGGATTGTCGCGCGGTACGCCGACGAGTGGAACGGCGTCGGGCTCGACGTCGACGCGTACCGTCGCAAGCGCGCGGTGCTCGAGCAGCACTGTGCGGAGGTGGGCCGTGACCCCGCGACGATCCGACACTCGCAGATGGCGGCGTTCGTGATCGGACGCGACGCGGCCGAGCAGCGCGCGCACCTGGCCCGCATCGCCGAGAAGATCCCGATGCTGCAGCGGCAGGAGCCGGACGCCGCCCTGGCCGGCATGCGCGAGCGCGGCTGGCTCGTGGGGACGCCGGCGGAGATCGTCGAGGAGATCGGGCGGCGCGAGGAGGCGGGGCTGTCGCGCATCATGCTGCAGCACCACGCGAACGACGACTTCGCGACGCTCGAGCTGATCGCGGCCGAGGTGCTGCCCCAGGTGCAGCGGTAGCCCGACCGGCCCGGCAGTTCGTCGCAAGCGGCGGCAGACACGCCGCCGATGCGGACGGCGGGCGCACCGCCGCCGAGGTTTCCCCTCGCCCCTACCGCGGGTACCGCAACCGCACGCGGTCCGAGTCGCCGAACACCGGCGCGAACGCGATCCCGGCGCGCGCGAAGACGCCCGGGGGGATGCCCAGGTCCGCGAGCCACAGCTCGCCGGCGCTCGTCTCGTTCAGGCCGCGCTTCGGCAGGCCAAGCGTGAGCGTGCGCGCCGCGCGCACCGCGACGCCGGGCGCGTCGCCGGCGTCGCCGTCGATGCCCGACGGCACGTCGAGCGAGAGCACCGGGACGGTCGAAGCGTTGGCCGCGCGGATCAGCGCCATCTGGCCGATGCGCGGCGCGCCGTCGAGGCCGTAGCCGAGCACCGCGTCGATCACGAGGTCGGCCTGCGAGACGTCGAACGCCTCCCACGCGCGGATGACGCGCGCGGGCGACTCCCCCAGCGCGAGGAACTGCTGGCCGAGCGCGCCGTCGGCCTCGGCGGGCGGGCGCACCGTCACGACCAGCACCTGCACGCCGCGGTTCGCGAGGTGACGCGCCGCGCACACGCCGCCCGCGCCGTTGCCGCCGGTCCCGACGAGCACGGTCACGCGCCGCTCGCGCCAGCTCGCGCCGAGCATCTCGATCGCGCTCAGCGCGAGCGCCATGCCCGCGTGCTCGAGCATCTGCAGCAGGCTCGGCCCCGTCTCCGCGATGGCGATGCGGTCGACCTCGCGCATCTCGGCGACGGATACCGCCGGCACGCGCGCGCCGTCGACGGATGTGAAGTAGGTGCGTGTCGTTGAGCTCATACGCTGGCCCGCTTCGCCGGCTCGTGTCCCCGGGGTGCGTCCTGCACCTCGCCGCGGCCGAGATCGTACGTGACCCGCGCGCGGGTCTCGACCATCGTGGCCAGCACGTACGATGGTGGTGTTCGAGAATGCGGTCGGCGCGCCGGGTCCACCACGATGCGCGCGGTGCTCGTCGCGGGTGACAACGATGACCTCTTCCGACGCCCCCTCCGCCGACCGAGACCCCAGGCGTCCGGCGGCGGTCGACGAACGCGGCCCCGCCGGCGTCCCCGGCTGGCTCGCGTTCGCGGCGGCGCTCGCGTGGCGCTTCCTCATGCTCGCCGGCGCGACGTTCGTCGTGCTCGTGGTGTTCGGGCGGCTGCGCGTCGTCCTCGTCCCGATCGCGGCGGCGCTGCTGATCGCCGCGATCCTCGCGCCCCCGAAGCAGTGGCTCGGCCGCCACGGCCTGCGTCCGTTCCCCGCCACGGTCCTCACCTTCGTCGTCGCCGTCGGGCTCGTCGCGCTCGCCATCGCCTACCTCGTGCCGGCGGTCGCCAGCCAGGCCACGCAGCTGGGTCACGCGCTGGACAGCAGCGTGACCCAGATCCAGCAGTGGCTCGTCGACGGGCCGCTGCACCTGTCGCCGTCGGACGTCGACCAGTACGTGACGACGCTGCGCTCGGAGTTCACCTCGAACAGCGGCGGCATCATCCACGGAGCGCTGAACAGCGCGACGATCGCCATCGAGGTCACGATCTCGGTGGTGCTGACCATCGTGCTTGCGTTCTTCTTCGTGAAGGACGGCGAGCAGCTGGTCGAGGACGCGATCGGGCTGCTCGACGAGTCGTCGCGGCCGCACGCCCGGGCGCTGCGGCACCGCATCTGGGCAACGCTGAGCGGCTATGTGCGGGGGACGGCGATCAACGGCGGCGTCAACGCCGTGGTGATGGGCGTCGGGCTGCTCCTGCTCGGCGTGCCGGCCGTGCTGCCGATCGCGATGGTCACCGCGATCGGCGGGTTCTTCCCGATCGTGGGCGCGTTCGTCGCCGGCGCGATGGCGGCGATGGTGGCGCTCGCCGCCGACGGGCCGATCACGGCGCTGCTCGTGGTGCTGCTGACAATCCTCGTGCATAACCTCGAAGCGTACCTGGTCGGCCCGCTCGTGCTGGCGCGCGCCGTGCGGCTCGAGCCCGCCGGCGTGCTGATCGCGCTCGCGACCGGCGGCGCCATCGCCGGCGTCGTCGGCGCGGCGCTCGCCGTTCCGGTCACCGCCGTCGCGGCAACGATCATCGACTACCTGCGCCAACAGCAGCTCGCCGCGCGGACCATTCGCGCCGCGGCCGCCGCCTCGGTCGCCCTCGAGACGCCCGACGCCGGCGACGCGACCGCGCTCACGCACCCCGCCGAGGCGGCCCACGACGGCGGCCCCAACGTGGCGACCGCGTGACCGCTCGCACGGCGACGTCCCGGACCGCACCTCCGCTCACCCGCTCCCACCCGATGTCGCAGACGCAGCTGGGAAGAGATGTCCCGTGAGCGAATCCCCCGCGCCGCCGCGCACGCCCGGGCGCGTGCGTCCCTGGCTGACCACGCTGATCCTCGCCGTGGTGCTGCTCGTGCTCGTCGGCGGCAGCTTCGCCTCGGGCGCGCTCGCCGACCGCGCCGGCCTTATCCCCGGTCATCAGACCGCCTCCGAACCCGCCAGCATCTCGGCGACCTTCTCCCCGTTCTGGGAGGCGTGGAGGCTGGTCCAGGAGCATTACGTCGACCAGTTCGCGATTGACCCGCAGTCCCTCACCTACGGTGCGATCGGCGGCATGCTGCAGTCGCTCGGCGACGTCGGTCACACGCGCTTCCTCACACCCGACGAGGCCCGCGCCGAGCAGCAGGCGCTCTCCGGCAGCATCCAGGGGATCGGCGCGGAAGTGCAGATGCGCGGCGGCGTGCCGGTGATCGTGGCGCCGCTCCCCGACTCGCCGGCCGAGCGCGCCGGCATCCGCCCCGGCGACGTCATCCACGCGGTCGACGGGCAGCTGACGGCGGGCCTCACGATCGACCAGGTGGTGAACCTCGTGCGCGGCACGCCGGGCACGAGCGTCACGCTCACGGTCGTGCACCCGGGCGACTCGAGCCTGAGGCCGGTGACGATTGTGCGGGAGGAGGTGTCGTTCCCGCTCGTGACCTGGACGCTGGTGCCGGGGACGACGATCGCGCACGTGCTCATCAGCTCGTTCGGCGATCACGCGACCGACCAGCTCGTGACCGCGCTCCGCGCCGCCGAGGGGCAGGGAGCGACCGGCGTGGTGCTCGACCTGCGCAACGATCCGGGCGGCCTGCTCAGCGAGGCGGTCGGCGTGGCCAGCCAGTTCGTCTCCGAGGGAAACGCCCTGCTCGAGCAGGATGCCAGCGGCAAGCGCAAGCCGGTCGCGCTGAAGAAGGGCGGCGTCGCGCTGCAGATCCCGGTCGTGGTGCTCGTCAACGAGGGCACCGCCAGCGCATCCGAGGTCACGGCGGGCGCGCTGCGCGATCACGACCGTGCGCAGATCGTAGGGACGAAGACGTTCGGGACCGGCACGGTGCTCTCGAGTTACACGCTGAGCGACGGCTCCGAGGTCCTGCTCGGGACCGAGGAATGGCTCACGCCGAATGGAAACACGTTCTGGAAGGTCGGCATCGAGCCCGATGTGATCGTGGACCTGCCCGCAAACGGCCGCCCGCTCACGCCGCTCGAGGAGCACGACATGTCGGCGGACGCCATCGCCGCGTCGACCGACGCCCAGCTGCGGGCGGCCCTCGATGTCCTGCAGCCCGGCGTCGTCCCGGCACCCCCGACGAGCACGCCGACGCCGACCGGGACTGCCGCGGCCTCCGCGACCGCCACCGCGACGCCGGTCGGTCGCTGAGGGGGCGCGGACGGCCTGACGACTCGCCGGCCGGCCACAGCGGCGGCAGAGATGCCGCCGACAGCAGCGCAGCGCCAGCCGCGGACTGCGTCCGCGTCCTGTCGGCGGCATGTCTGCCGCCGCTTTGGCCGGCGAGAGGCGGCCGCTGTACGCGGCGTGCCTAAACGCGCCGCGCGGACGTGCGCGGGAAACATGAAATAATCGTCATGGCTCTTACCATCAGGGCCGCCGTGCGAGACAATCACGTGCACGTAAGCGTTCCGCACCACGACGCTCAGCAGCCCTGACGTCGGGCACCGGAAACGCCGCGAGTCACCCAGGTGGTCGCAGCAGCCAGGCGCGCGCAGAGCGCCGCCCCGGCGCCGGGAACCCAGCGTTGCACAGCCGCCGCGGCCGCACGGTCGTTCGTCTCCACGCATCCCCGCGCGCGGCGGCCGCGCGCCGCCGCGGCCGCGCACGTCGCGGCACCGGCCGGATTCTGAGGCGCGCGATGCCGACGGAGGGCCCGTCGTCCCGCGCCTACGCGATCTTCGCGGTCACCGCGCTCGCGCTGCTGATGTCGTCGCTGGACACGACCATCGTCGCGGTCGCCGTGCCGACGCTGCTCGTCGACCTGAAGACGAACCTCGCGCTGATCGGCTGGACGCTCACCGGCTATCAGCTCACGTCGACGATCATCATGCCGCTCGCCGGCAAGCTCAGTGACGACTGGGGCCGCAAGCGGTTGTTTCTCGGCGCGGTCGTGCTCTTCACCCTCAGCTCGATGGCCGCCGGCCTGTCGCCCAACATCTACTTCCTGATCGTCTTCCGCGTCCTGCAGGCGGTCGGGGGCGGCGCGTTCCTGCCGTCGGCGACGGGCATCGTCAGCGACGCCTTCGGCAACCGGCGCGCGACGGCGATCGGGCTGTTCACGAGCGTCTTCCCGCTCGGCGGCATCCTCGGCCCGAACATCGGCGGGTTCATCATCGACAGCTTCTCGTGGCGGTGGATCTTCTACGTGAACGTGCCGATCGGGATCGCGCTCGTGGTGCTCGGGATGGCGATCCTCCCGGGCGCGAGCGAGAGCACCGCCGGCGCCGCGGTCGGCCGCCGTCGCGTCGACCTGGTCGGCGCCGGTCTGTTCGCCGGCGGCATGCTCGGCTTCCTCTACGCGCTCACGGCATGGGCCCAGAACCCGGACGCGCTGCGGTCGCCCTCGCTGTGGCTGTCGCTCGCCGTCGGCGCCACGCTCATCGGGTGGTTCCTGCGGCACGAGTCGCGCACGCCGGCACCGATGGTGGAGATCGAGCTGCTGAAGTGGCGCCCGTTCTTCGCGGCGAACCTCTACAACTTCCTGTACGGCGCGGCGGTCTTCGGCATGTTCTCGTTCATCCCCTACTACGCGACGGTGGGCTACGGGATGTCCGCCGGCCAGGACGGCGCGATCCTGACGCCGCGCTCGATGTCGATGGCGGTGATGTCGACGGTGTCGAGCTTCCTGCTCGTGCGCTTCGGCTACCGCCGCCCGATGGTGCTGGGCGCCGTGCTGATCACGGTGAGCCTCTTCCTGCTCAGCCGCGGCTTCCACGACGTCACGCTGCTCGGCGTGGCCGTGCCGAACATCGTGCTGATCGCCGGCTTCATGATGATCGCCGGCATCGGGATGGGCATCGGAGGCCCGGCGGCGAACAACGCCGCGCTCGACCTCGTGCCGGAGAAGGTCGCCGCCGTCGCGGGGCTGCGCGGGATGTTCCGCTCGACCGGCGGCGTGCTCGGAACGGCGGGGATCGTCGTCGCGCTCAGCTACTCGCCCGACAAGGCGGTCGGCATGCAGCACATCTTCATCGTGCTCGCGGTGCTGACGCTGGCCGTGATCCCGATCGTCTTCATGATCCCGGACCGCGGCGACGTCATCGAACGCGGCACGCCGGCGGCACCCCCGCCCGTCGGTGCCGCCGGCGCCGCGCCCGTGGGCTCGAACGGCGGCGACTAGCGGCGGGCGACCGTGCGGCCCGAGCGCGCTAGTCTGTGTTCGGCACCGTACGCGTCCGTGGCGGCCCGGGACGCGTGCGCGCAGCGAGGGTGGCGCGATGCGCTGGTACGACGCGACGGTTCCGATCCGCGAGGGCATGGTGGTGTTCCCGGGCGACCCGCCCGTCCACGTGCACCGCTCCGGCGAGCGCGGCCCCGACGGCTCCTTCAACCTCAGTCACCTCAACATGAGCGCCCACAGCGGGACGCATGTCGACGCGCCCGCACACGTCGTCCCGGACGGGCCCGGCGTCGAGAGCCTGGCCCTCGACGTGCTGGTCGGCGACGCGTACATCGCCGACGCGCAGGGCACGTCGCTTCACCTCGACGCCGCCGCAGTCGAGGCGCTCGACATCCCGGACGGATGCGAGCGCCTGATCCTCAAGACGAACAACTCGCGGCTGTGGGACGCGCCGGCGTTCGACCCGAACTTCGTTTCGATCACGGACGACTGCGCGGAGTGCCTGATCGAGCGCGGCATCCGGCTGGTCGGCATCGACTACCTGTCGGTGTCGCCGGCGCACAACCCCGCGCCGGTGCACGAGAGCCTGCTGCGCGCCGGCATCGTGATCCTCGAGGGGCTCGACCTGCGCGGCGTGCCGTCCGGGCCGTGCACGCTTCTCTGCCTCCCGCTGCTCATCCCCGGCGCCGACGGCGCCCCGGCGCGCGTGCTCGTCGGCCGCGAGGAGTAGCCGGCGCCCGCTCGCCCAGCCGAGCCCCAGTCAGGCGGCGGCATGCTGCCGCCGCCTGACTCGGACCTGCTCACACGAAGCCCAGCGTGGGGAAGGTGCCACCGAGCACCTGCGCCGGGTCGGTCTGCAGCCAGTCGCTCATCACCGTCGCGTAGACGCTGCGGAAGTCGGTGGTGAAGCGGAGGTTGCGGTTGTCGTCCAGCTGCGACAGCGACACGGTGTCGCCGTAGAGCCCGCCGCGCACCGGCTTGCCGAGCACGAACAGCGGCGCGGCCGTGCCGTGGTCGGTCCCGCCCGAGGCGTTCTCCGCGACGCGTCGCCCGAACTCGCTCCACGTCATCACCAGCACGCCGTCCGCGACGTGGTGCGCGTCCAGGTCGCGGTAGAAGGCGGCCAGCCCCTCGGCAAGCGTCTGCAGCAGCGCGTCGTGCGTGGGGTCCTCCTTCGCGTGCGTGTCGAACCCGCCCAGCGTGACGTGCCCGACCCGCAGCGGCTGGCCCGACGCGATCACGGCGGCCAGCAGCTGCAGCCCCGATGCGAACGAGCTCTTCGGGTAGGTCACCGCCGGCGTGTACGAGCGCGCGAGCGACTGCAGCGTCTGCGACGTCTGCATCGCGTCGTCCGCGCTCGTCTCGAGCAGCGCCGCGTACGGCGCCGACCGCGGATACGACTCGTAGAGCTTGAGCAGGGCCTGCTCGCGCTGCGGCGCGTCGGCCCCGCCGCCGCTGAAGCGCGGCCGATAGGCGTCGGCGTTCGCCACCGACAGCACCGGCGTGGCGCCCGTCGTCAGCTCGGGGGACACGCGCGTCCCCACGTTGAAGCCGAGGAACGGGTCGTGCTGCTGCGCCTCGAGGCCGTCGAGGTACCGCCCCAGCCACCCGCCGAGCTCCTTGCCGTCGGGGCTCGCGGTCTGCCACACGTGCATCGACGTGAAGTGCGAGAGGTTCGGGTTTGGGTAGCCGACGCCCTGCACGACGGCCAGCTCGCCGGACTGCCAGAACGGCGCGAGCGGCGCGAGCCTCGGGTGCAGCCCGAGGCCGGCGTCGAGCTTCACGACGTCTTCCTCCGCGACGCGGATCTCCGGGCGCGCCGCCTGGTACCCCGGGTCCGCGTAGGGGATCAGCGTGTTGAGGCCGTCGTTCCCGCCGGCGAGCTGCACGAGGATCAACGTGCGGCCCGGCGCCTCGGCCGAGCTCACGCCGTCGAGCACGCCCTCCGCGATCGCGCGCCCGAAGACGCCGGGCACGGCGGCGCCCATCGCCACGAGCGCCGTCCCCTTCGCCACGAACTGCCGCCGCGTGTACATCGCCGGCGCCGTCCCGTCCGTCGCCATCGCCGTCCTCCGCTCTCCGCCGCGCCCGCCGCCACCTCCGCTCACGCGAGGTGGTACTCGGGCCCCGCCATCAACAGGTACGCGGTGCCGCGCACGCGCGAGTCGCGGTCCGCGGCGCGCAGGCTCGACAGCGACGTGTCCTCGTCGCCGCCGGCCGACGCGTAGTCGATCAGCGTCGCGCGCTGCGCCGGCGACACCGCGCCGTCCACGAGCAGCAGCAGCAGGTCGTCGACCAGCTGCCCCGCCGTCGCGATCCGGCGGTCGTCGAGGTACCGCGCGGCGTCGAAGCCGCCCGCTGCGCCACGCGTGCCGAAGAGCACGCCGTCGACGCCGTTGATGCCGGCGAGGAACGCGCCGCTGCCCATCCACGACTCGCCGCCGGGCCAGCCCGCGACGTTCGGCGGGTTGAACGGAACCTGCCCCATCGCGTTCAGCTGCGCGGCGATCAGCCGCGGGTCGACGGTCGCGCCCAGCTGCCGCACCGCGCCCACCGCGAACTCCACCGGGCCCTTCACCAGCGCGCGGTACGCGCGCGCGCCGCCGAACTCCGGGTGCGAGAACACCGCGCGAAACACTTCGCGCATGTCGCCGCCGGTGTCCGCGAACGTGCGCGCCACCGGCTCGATGGTCGCCGCGTCCGGGTTGGGGTACGCGAACGCGCTCCACACCTTGCCTGCGACGAAGGTCGCCGCCGCCGGCTGCGCGACGATAATGTCGATCACGTCGTCGCCGCTGAAGTCGCCGGTGTGGCCGAGCACGGTCTTCGTGCCGTCGTCGTGCTGGCGCGGCCGCAACACGAACTCGCGCGCGCGGTCGAGGCTGTAGCCGGTGAACGCGCGCGACACCTCGCGCACGTCGACCTCCGTGTAGTTGCCGACGCCGAGCGAGAACAGCTCCATGAGCTCGCGCCCGAAGTTCTCGTTCGCGTGCGCCTTCAGGTTCTGGATCGTGTCGAGGTAGATCATCATCGCAGGCTGCCGCGAGATGCCCTTGAGGATGTCGGCGAAGCGGCCGAAGGCGTGCTCGCGCTGGAAGACGTTCTGCGCGTAGAGCTGGGGCGTGCCGCGCGCGCCGAGCTTGTCGAAACCGCTCGTGTGGAAGCCGTGCCAGAAGAACGTCGTCTTCTCCAGCGCCGGGCGCGCGGTGGCAGTCATGCAGCCGAGCCACCACGCGACGAGCTCGACCGGCTTCCGCTGCGCCCCGTCCGCCGGCGCGAAGGTCGTGAGCTGCGTGCTGAGGTTCTCCGGCGCGGTGTCGGCGTTGATGAGCGCGTCGACGAGCTCGGCGTCGCCGAGCTGCAGTGCGCGGTCGACCTCGTCGTGGTTGGGCGCGAAGCCGGCGCGGCGCAGCAGGTGCTGGACGCGCGTGCGGCGATCGGCCGGCGCGACGCCGGCGCCGGGGGCGACCTGCACGGCGGCGCCGCCGATCGCGGCCGGGCCGCCGGCGGCAGCCGTCGCGGGCGCGGGCGACGCGGCGGGCGGGGGCGACGCGCCGACATCGGGCGCGGCGCCCCCGCCGCGCAGGCCGATCGCCGCGGCCGCGCCGGCGAGCGCGACGCCGCCGGCCGTCGCGGCGGCACCGGCGCCCAGGAACCGCCGGCGGCTGACGCCGCGACGGCGGCGCGGCTGGTCCGGTTCCGGTGTGCGCTCGCCCACGCTGCCGTCCTCTGCTCCGCCGGCGGCCCCCGCGGCCGCGGCGATCGGAAGTGAAGCCGGGATTCGTGAGAGAACCGTGAGAGCGAGCGAACGCGCGCTAGTCCGCCGGGGCGAGCTCCGAGACGGGCGCTTCAGCGCGCGCGACCGGCAGCGCGACGAAGAACGTGCTGCCGGCTCCGAGCGTGCTGTCGACCCAGATCCGGCCGCCGTGCTGCTCCGCGATCAGGCGCGCGATGTAGAGGCCGAGCCCGAGCCCCGGGAAGTGCTGCTGGTCGGCGTTTTCACCGCGGTGGAAGCGGTCGAACACGTGCGGCACGTCCGCCGGCGCGATGCCGATGCCGCGGTCGCGCACCGCGATCTGCGCCTCGCCGCCGGACGCGCTCACGCGCACCTCCACCGGCTCGCCGCCGGGGCTGTACTTCATGGCGTTGCTCACGAGGTTCTCCAGCAGTTGCGTCACGCGGGCGGCGTCGACGTGCGCGGTCACCGTGCCGTCCGCCGCGACGGTGCATCGAGCGTCCTCGCCGCCCACGCGGGCGCAGACCTCGCGCGCCAGCGCCGCGAGGTCGGTCGGCTCGCCGTCGCCGACCAGCCGGCCGATATCGCCGCGCGAGACGTCGAGCAGGTCGCCCACGAGGACGCGCAGGCGGTCGGCCGCTTCGAGCAGCCGCTCGATTCCTGAGAAGTCCGGCGGCGCGTCCGGCCGCTGGCGCGCCCGCCGCTCGAGCAGCTGCGCCTGGCCGATCACCGCGGTCAGCGGTGTGCGCAGGTCGTGCGCCGCGGCGGCGAGGAACTCGTCGCGCAGCCGCGTCGCCTCGTCGATCAGCGCGCGGTTCTGCAGGATCACGGCGGCCTGATCGGCGAGCAGCTGCACGAGCTCGATGTCCTCGCGCGCGAAGATCGGCGCGCGGGGCGCGAACACGATCAGCACGCCGAGTCGCTGGTCGCCGGCGGTGATCGGGGCCGCGATCAGCGCGCGCACGTTGTACCGCCGATACACCGCGGCATTGTCCGGGAACGCCGCCGCCGCGTCCGGCACGAAGACGACGCGCTGCTCGGCGAAGGAGTGGCCGGTCACGAACTGGCCCGGCAGCAGCACCGGCTGCTGCGGATCATCGTTCCAGCTCGGTGCGCGGAGCGCCTCCTCCTCGGGGTACCAGAGCGCGACGGCGGCGCCCGCGCCCAGCGACTCCGAGGCGCTGCGCTCGATCGCCTGGACGATCCCGGCGACATTGGGCAGCGCCGACAGCGTCGCGGCGCGCGCGAGGAACGCGCGCACCTGCGGCTCCTGCCACGCGCGCCGCAGCAGCGGCGGTGTCGCGAATGCCGCGACATAGGCCAGGCCCGCCCCCAGCCCGCACGCCTGCGACAGCAGGCTCACGAGTCCCTCGATCCGCGGCGCCGCGGCCGACAGCCCGGCGAAGAAGAGCACCGCTCCGAGCAGCGAGCCGCCGATCCCGGCCGCCTGCAGGCGTCGACGCGTCACGCCGCTCCCGAACCCCGACTGGCGCCAGAAGGTGAAGACCACGTACCCCTGCAGCACGAGGAAGTACGCGACCAGCACCAGCGCCAGCGGCGCGGGGACGGCACTCACTGCGAAGATCACGACCACCGAGGCGCCGAGCCCCACCTCCGTGGCTCGCATGAACCGGCGCGGCACCCCGGCGAAGTCGTCCACGAGCCGCAGCTGCAGGTAGGCGAGCGATATGAGCAGCGAGCCGGTCAGGCTCGAGACCACGTGCGGAGGCGTTCCCGGCCTGACCTGGCCGAGCCAGCTCACGAGCTCGATGAGCGCGACGGCGCCGAAGAACACGGCGATGTCGAGGTTGACGCGCGAGCGGCGCCGCATCGCCTCCAGGGCGACATAGACGAAGATAGCCGGGAAGGGGATTTCCGTGAGGAGATGGAAGAGCTGTTCCGCGCTCAAGCCGCCCGTCCCGTCTCCGCGCCGGCCCGTGAGCCCGCTGGCGCCGCGAACCAGAATAGCGACAGCAGTCCCGCTCATGTCACCTGCGGGACAGGAGGCACGGGACACGGGGCGAGACGACCGGGCGCGGCCGGGGAGATCTGACGACGGCGGAGTGGTGCCCCCAAGGGGAGTCGAACCCCTGTTTTCACCTTGAAAGGGTGGCGTCCTGGGCCGCTAGACGATGGGGGCCGTCCGCTGCTGCGAGCATAGCAGCGGGGCCCCGGGGGATCATTGCCGGCCGTCCGCGCGAACGGCGGCCGGCGCGCGCTAGAACGGCAGCGACGGGCGCGCGGCCGCCGGCGCCGGCGGGTGTGTGCCGGCGCGCACGAAGGACGGCGGCGTTGCCGTCGCCGACGGCAGCGGCGGGTAGGCGGTGACGTGCGCACGCAGCGGCGCGCTCACGGGCGACTGTGCGGCGCGCGCGGGCTCCGCTGCCGGGGTCGCCGGCGCCACGGCGGGGCGCTGCCAGCCGCCGCCGACCACGACGGTCGCGCCGACGGGGGCCGGCGACGGCGGGCGCGCGGACGGCTCGTCGCGCGGCGCATCCGGTGCGCCGGGCGCGACGCGCGGCTCGTCGGGGTCGCGCTGCAGCCGCGCATACTCCTCGTCGCGCGGCTCGCGCCACGCCAGCCAGGCAACGACGCCGGCGCACGCCAGCACGATCGCGACGACAAGCAGCAGGCCGCCCGCGCGGCGGCGCCAGAAGATCCGCCCGCGCGATCCGCGCATGCGGCGAGACATGGAGGAGCTGGACATCCGATGACCCTCTCGCTGCCGGCATCGGGCGCTCGCGGCGCCGCCGGGACGGACGTCGGAACACCGGGGAGGCCGGCTGGCCCTCGAGCGCCCGGCCCAGCGGACGAGGAAGGCTGTGGATAAGGAGCGGGTCCCCGTCAGGGGGCGCGATTCTAGCAGACGCGACCGGCGTCATGGGCCCGCGCCGCGCACGAATCGGGCGGCCCGGCTGCGCCGCGCGCCGTCCGCGCCGGGTTCGCGGAAGGGCAACCCTGCCCCGTAGACGACAGAACGGTATGATTCGCGCATTCCGGATGCGGCTGGGAGGCACGGCCATGGCGACCGACACCGACACGAGCACCCCATCGGGCGTGGACGAGAGCAGGAATCCGGCGGCCTCGGGCTACCAGCTGCTGCTCCGCCTGGAGATCCAGAACCGGCCCGGCATGCTCGGGAAGATCACCACGGCGCTCGGCGAGGCCGGCGCGAACATCATGGACATCGACATCGCCGAGGCCTCCGCGGAGCGCATGATCCGCGACTTCCGGATCCTCTGCGACGACGAGACACACGCCCACCGCGTGCTCGCTTCGATCGAGCACCTGGACGGCGTCGAGATCGTCCTCGCCTCGGACCGCACCTTCCAGCTCCACCGGCGCGGCAAGATCGAGATCCGCAACAAGGTCCACATCCGCACGAACGCCGAGCTCGCCCACGTCTACACGCCGGGCGTCGCGCGCGTCTCGATGGCCATCCACGACAACCCCGAGGCCGTCTGGTCGCTGACGATCAAGCCGAACGCCGTCGCCGTCATCACCGACGGCACCGCGGTGCTCGGCCTCGGCGACATCGGCCCGGAGGCGGCGATGCCGGTCATGGAGGGCAAGTCGATGCTCTTCAAGTCCTTCAGCGACATCGACGCCTGGCCGCTGTGCCTCGACACGAAGGACACCGAGGAGATCATCAAGATCGCGAAGGCGGTCGCGCCGGGGTTCGGCGCCATCCTGCTCGAGGACATCTCGGCCCCGCGCTGCTTCGAGATCGAGGACCGGCTGCGTGCCGAGCTGCCGATCCCGGTGTTCCACGACGACCAGCACGGCACCGCCGTCGTGGTGCTGGCGGCGCTGATCAACAGCCTCAAGATCGTGCAGAAGCGTCCCGAGGACCTGAAGGTCGTCGTGCTCGGCGTCGGTGCGTCGGGCGTGGCCTGCTCGAAGATCATGATGAACTTCGGCGTGAAGAACGTGATCGGCTTCGACCGCCAGGGTGCCGTCTACAAGGGCCGCGACAACCTGAACTTCGCGAAGGAGTGGTTCGCCGAGCACACGAACCCCGAAGGCTTCGACGGCTCACTCGAGGAGGCGATGGAGGGCGCGGACATGTTCCTCGGCCTCTCGGGGCCGCGGCTCGTGCAGCCCGCCTGGGTGCGCTCGATGGCGAAGGACGCGATCGTGTTCTCGCTCGCGAACCCCGAGCCCGAGATCATGCCCGACCTCATCCAGGGCGACGCCCGCGTGATCGCGACGGGCCGCTCGGACTTCCCGAACCAGGTCAACAACGTGCTGTGCTTCCCGGGCCTGTTCCGCGGCGCGCTCGACGCCCGCGCGACGGCCATCACCGAGGAGATGAAGATCGTCGCCGCGCGCGCCATCGCCGAGGTGATCCCGGACGAGCTGCTGACCGAGGACTACATCCTGCCGTCGGTCTTCAACCCCGACGTCGTCGCCAACGTGGCGAAGGCGGTCGAGGAGGAAGCCGTGCGGTCGGGCAAGGTCCGCCCGAAGAGCTCGCGCGTCTTCATCTAGATCCTCGACGCGCGGCAGGCTTCAAGCCTGCCTGTCGTGTGTCACCTCCGGCACCCTATGAGCGGCGGTCCGACGGGCCGCCGTTCTGCTACCGTTCGCACCGCGCGAGGCCGAGCGGGGGATACCGACATGACCGAGATCGAACGCGACGTCGTCTTTGGCACGGCCGGGCACGGCGGGCGCGACCTGCGCTGCGACGTCTACCGCCCGGACCCCGCGCGCGCCAACAGCACGGCCGTCCTGCTGCTGCACGGCGGCGGCTGGCGCGCCGGCGATCGCGTCGCGATGGAGCCGCACGGGCGCGCCCTCGCCGCTGCGGGCTACCTCTGCGTGTCGTCCGAGTACCGCCTCAACGGCGAGGCGCGCTGGCCGGCGCACATCCACGACGCCAAGGCCGCGATCCGCTGGATCCGCGCGCAGGCCGGGGCGCTCGGCGTCGACCCGGCGAAGGTCGTCGCGGTGGGCTCGAGCGCCGGCGCGCACCTCGCGCTGCTCGCCGCCGGCACACCCGACGACCCAGCGTTCGAAGGAGACGGCGGCAACGCCGGCGCAGGCACGGCCCTGGCGGCGGTCGCCGCGTTCTACCCACCGGTGCGCTTCTACCGGCAGTCCGACGGCCGCGCGTCCGGCGCGTCGCCGGCGAGCGCGCTGATGGGCGACGACGCCGACGATCCCGTGCTGCGCGCCGCGGCGCCGATCGAGCACGTCACCGCCGCGTACCCGCCGACGTGCCTGCTCCACGGCACCGCCGACACCGTCGTCCCGGTCTCCGCGAGCATGCGCATGTTCGAGGCGCTCACCGCGAGCAAGGTCCCCGTCGACCTGCACGTCTACGGCGAGCAGCCCCACGGCTTCGCCCGGCTACCGTCCGTCTTCGCGGCAGCCATCGCCGACGTCACGATGTTCTTCGACCGCCGGGTCGCGGACCCCGATCGCTTCGCGCGCGAAGAGCAGGAGCGCGCAGCCGCGATGGCGCCGTCCCCCGCTGCCACGTAGTTGGCAAGCGGTGGCGCAAGTGGCGGCAGACACGCCGCCGATCTGGCGGCCGGCCGAGGGCCGGCCGGACCTACGTCCCGAACGAGGCCCGCACGGCGTCGATCCGCTCGCGATGCTCCGCGACGAACCAGTCGGCGAGCAGCGGCAGGTACTCTGCCTGGATCGCCGGCGGGAGCCGGAAGAAGTCCGAGTGCGCCTCCCCGCGACAGCGTGCGGCGCGGCAACGGCACGTCACCCCGTCGCCGCCGGGACCGTTGATGCCGTAGTCGTTCGTGATCTCCTCGCCGGCGGCGATCTCGCGGCGCGCGTAGATGTAGTGCACGCCGTCGATCACGCGGACGTAGGCGCTCGGGTCGCAGCAGTGGTTGAGGTGCCGGTCCGGGAAGCCCAGCAGGACGATCCGCCCGCCCTCGACGTCGTCCGTGTGCTCGGGCAACTCGCCCCTGTCGGGCCGCAGCGGCGCGGCGTCGCTGATCTCGCGGACGTGGTTGCGCCGGAGGATCCGAGCGCCCGCCGGGAACGGACGCGTCGCAAACATCCCCAGGCCGGCGATCGGCGACGGCCGCACGTCGACGCCGTCCGGAACCGTCACGAGCCACTCACACTCTCGGCGCGCGGCACGCGCGGACGTCCCGACGCGTTGATCGAGCTGCGGCCGGCGCTCCGCCCCGCGACACTCGCCGGGACGCCGGCGCGTGCCGCGCGCCGGGTTGGCTGCGTGTCCACGCGCCGGAGGGTGCGCTAGCCGTAGCGCTCCTCGGTCCACGGATCGCCGTGCATGTGGTAGCCGTACATCTCCCAGAACCCCGGGCGGTCCTCGGCGACGAACTCCATGCCGCGCACCCACTTCGCGCTCTTCCAGAAGTACAGCTGCGGGACGACGCCGCGCAGTGGCCAGCCGTGCTCGATCGACAACGGCTCGCCGTTGTGGCGGTGCGCCAGCAGCACGTCGTCGCCCATCAGTTCGGCGATCGGGACGTTCGTCGTGTAGCCGCCGTACGAGTGGAAGATGACGTGCTTCGCCTCGGCCTTCGGCCGCGCGAGCGCGGCGAGGTCGCGGAAGCGCACGCCCTCCCAGTCGTTGTCGAACTTGCTCCAGGTGGTCACACAGTGGATGTCGTTGTGCGTGCGGACCTGCGGCAGCGCCATGAACGCGTCCCACGAGAACGTCCGCTCCTCCTCGACGAGGCCGAAGATGCGGAACTCCCACGTGGCGAGGTCGATGCGCGGCACGGAGCCGTAGTGCAACACCGGCCAGCCGTCCGTCAGCCGCTGCCCCGGCGGGAGGCGCGGACGGCCGTCGTCGCGGGTCTCGATCGTGCGCGGATCTCGACTGAACAGCGCCATTGCCGTCCTCATCCTGGGCGAGTCACAACGGGGCGAGACGTCCGCGATCGTACCATCGACACCCGGCGCGGCGACCTTACGAGCGTGACGCCGAACAGGCGAGCCGCGCTCGCGCGCTGCTCGCCGTGGCCGTGCGTGGCCCCGGCCACGCAGACCCCGGCAGATCGCAGGGACCGGCTCCCGTAGGATGGAGGCATGCACTCCGCCGATCCGGGGCCGTCCGCGACCCCTCGCTCCACGCCGCCGGCCACGCGCCGCGCCAGCCCGCTTCGCCTCGTCGTGTTCTTCGGCGGCGCGCTGGTGATCATCGCGCTCGACCAGGCCACCAAGGCGCTGGTGCGCGACCGCCTCGCGCTCGGCGCCGAGTGGCCGGCAGGGTGGGACCTGATCCACCTCACGCATGTCGAGAACGCCGGCGCCGCCTTCGGCATCCTGCAGGGCGCGTGGATCTTCCTGCTGCTCTCGAGCGTGATCGCGATCGCCGCGGTGATCGTGTTCATCTTCTGGGCGCCGGCGCAGTCCCGGCTCTACACGCTCGCGTTCACGCTCGTCCTCGGCGGCGCGCTCGGCAACTTCATCGATCGCGCCACGCGCGTCACGGTCACCGACTTCATCAAGCCGACGCATTACCCGGCGTTCAACGTCGCCGACTCGTCGATCGTGATCGGCGTGACCGTGCTGATCGTGCTGAGCTTCCTCGAGGACCGGCGAAGCGGCCGCGGCCGAGCGCGCCGGCGACCGCACAGAGGCGCACGCGTGATCCCGAAGCGCCACTTCGCCGCCGGCGACGACGCCCGCCTCGACGTCGCGATCGTCTCGGCGATGCCCGAGCTGTCGCGCTCGCAGGTGCGCCGGCTGATCGAGGACGGGCAGGTCACCGTCGACGGCCGCATCGTCGAGCGGCCGGCCGCGCACGTCGCGCCGACGGCGCAGATCGAGGTCGTCGAACCCGTCGTGCCGGACCTCGACCTGCAGGCCTCCGAGGTCCCGCTCGACATCATCTACGAGGACGAAGAGACGCTCGTCCTGAACAAGCAGCCCGGGCTGGTCGTGCACCCGCGGCCCGGCATGAACGCCGTGACGCTGATCAACGCCGTGCGCGCGCACTACCCCGAGGTCCGCGAGATCGACGACAGCGAGCGCGGCGGCATCGTGCACCGGCTCGACCGCGACACCTCCGGCGTGATCGCGCTGGCGAAGTCCGACGCGGCGCAGTACGCGATGAAGGAACAGTGGCGCGTCCGCGCGACGCTGAAGATCTACCTCGGCATCGTCGAGGGCCGCATGGAGCCGCCCGAGGGCATCATCGACGCGCCGCTCGGCCCGGACCCGACCGAGCCGACGCGCCGCGCCGTCGTGGAGCGGGGCCAGGCGGCGCGTACGCAGTACCGGGTGCTGGAGCAGTACGGCGACGAGGCCGCGCTGCTCGAAGTCCGCATCTTCACGGGGCGCACCCATCAGATTCGCGTGCACATGGAGGCCATCGGACACCCGATCATCGGCGATCAGATGTACGGCCGCCCGTCGGACCTGATCGACCGCCAGGCGTTGCATGCCACGCGGCTGGGCTTCACGCTCGCGTCGAACGGCGCGTGGCGCGAGTTCGAGGCGCCGCTGCCGAACGACATGCGCCGCGCCGTCGCGATCCTGCGCGCGCGCCACGGCGTCGCGCCGTCGGAGGGCCTCGGCGCCTGCGACGACGGCGCGGCCGCCGTCGACGGAGGTAGCTCCCGGGCATGACGACCCCGACCCCGCCGCACCTCTCCTCGGCCGTCGGCCCCGTGCGCGTGCGCTACGCGCCGTCTCCGACGGGCGATCCGCACGTCGGCAACATCCGCCAGGCGCTGTGGAGCTGGCTCTACGCGCGCCGCAACGGCGGGCAGTTCTTCATCCGCCTCGAGGACACGGACCAGACCCGCGAGGTCCCCGGCTCGCTCGACAAGATCCTCGGCTCGCTGCGCTGGCTCGGCGTCGACTGGGACGAAGGCCCCGACATCGGCGGCCCCTTCGCGCCTTATGTCCAGTCGCAGCGGCTCCCCGGCTACCGCGCCGCCGCCGACCGCCTGCTCGCGTCCGGCGACGCCTACCGCTGCTTCTGCAGCTCCGAGCGGCTCGCCGAGATGCGCAAGGAGCAGCAGGCCGCGAAGCAGCCGCCCGGCTACGACGGCCTGTGCCGCGTGATCGCCCCGCACGAGGCCGCGAGCCGCGCGGCCGCCGGCGAGCCGCACGTGATCCGCTTCCGCATGCGCGACGACGGCGCGACCACCGTGCACGACCTGCTGCGCGGCGACATCACCGTCGAGAACCGCAACTTCGACGACTTCGTCCTGCTCAAGTCGGACGGCTTCCCGACATACCACCTCGCGCACCCGGTCGACGACCACGCGATGGAGGTCACGCACGTCACGCGCGGCGAGGAGTGGCTGCCGTCGGCGCCGCGCCACGCGCGCGTGTTCGACGCGCTCGGCTACGCGCGGCCGGTGTTCGTGCACCTGCCGGTCATCCTCGGCCCGGACGGCGGCAAGCTGTCGAAGCGCCACGGCGCGAAGTCGGTGCTCGAGTACGCGGCCGAGGGCTACCTGCCCGAGGCGGTGTTCAACTTCCTCGCGATGCTCGGCTGGTCGTACGACGACAAGACCGAGATCCTCACGCGCGAGCAGCTGATCGCGTCGTTCGACTTCGCCGACGTCAGCGTGACGGCCGCGGCCTTCGACGCGCAGAAGCTCGAGTGGATGAACGGCGTTTACCTGCGCGACACGCCCGAGGAGCGGCTCGCCGAGCTGTTCGCGGAGCGGCTCGAGCAGGACCTCCCGCCGTCGGTGCCGCGGCCCATCGACCGCGACCTCGTGCGCGCGTTCACGCCGCTGATCCGCGAGCGCGTGAAGCTGCTCAGCGAGACGGTGGACCTCGTCGACTTCTTCTTCCTGCCGGAGGTGCCGACGCCGTCGGTCGAGGAGTTCCTCTCCGCGAAGCGCTGGCGCGACGACGCCGCCGGCGCGGCCGGCAGCCTGGAGGCGTGCGCTGCGACGCTGGAGTCGCTCGGCGACTGGTCGGCGGCCGCGATCGAGGCGGCGATGCGTGAGACGGTCGAGGGCATCGGCGAGAAGGCGGGCGACGTGTTCACGCTGTGCCGGATCGCGGTGACCGGCAAGCGCATCGCGCCGCCGCTCTTCGAGACGATCGAGATCGTGGGGCGCGAGACGGCGGTGGGCCGGCTGCGGCGCGCGGCGACGGCGCTGCGGGGGTAGGCGCGGGTTCTGCGGGCGCCCCTCGTGACCGCGACGGCCTCGCTTGGTAGGCTAGGGGTCCTCGCTGGGGACTCGTCTAATGGTAGGACAGCGGACTCTGGATCCGTCAGTCGGGGTTCGAATCCCTGGTCCCCAGCCACTCTCCTGACTCACATTGCCCGCCGGCCCTGCGCAGGGCGCACGTGGGCGAAGCCAGCTCATCGATGAACGCGTCTGTTGCTCGCCGGGTCGCACCAGCGGTCGCGATCTGCGCGGAAACCCCCGAGCACATCCACGAGCAGATCCAGTCCGTGGTGCAGGACCTCGAGCGCGTCGCTCGCGCGCGGCGCGACTACATCGTTCCGCCTGGCCGCGGCCGTCGCGGCCGAAAGCGCCGCGGAGTCGAAGTGGACCCGCGCCGCCGCCTTCTCCGCGGGGCTGCTGCACGACGTCGGGCGGCTCGCACTCGCCGCCGCCGCGCCGCTCGCGTACCCGGCCATCAGCGCACGCGCGAAGAGCGAGGGCATGGTGCTCGCCGCCGAGCGCGCGCTCTTCGGCGAGGACCACGCCGCCGCCGGGGCGAGGATGCTTGCCGCGTGGCGCCTGCCGGAGCAGATCGTGGCGACGGTGACGCGGCACCACGAGCGCGGCGTCAACGACGGCGATGCCGCGCTCGCCAGCGCGCGAGGCGTGGTCGAGGCCGCGGGCTACTCCGATGGCCTGCAGCGCAGCTTCGACGTCGAGGGGCCTGCGCCGGTCGAGCCGACGGTCGCGGCGCGCCTGCACGAGCGCGTCGAGCAGTTCCGTTCCGCGCTGAACAGCGTCGCGGCGTAGCCGCTCCCGCCCTAGTCAGTTGCGCGCGTCGCGCCAACGCAGCAGGTCGTCGCCGCTCATCGGGCAAGAGACGTGGAAGCCCTGCACCTGGTCGCAACCCATGGCCAGCAGCCGTTCGTAGGTCGGCGCGTCCTCCACGCCCTCGGCGACCGTCTCCACCTCGAGGCGCTTCCCCAGGTCGATGATCGCCTGCACGATCGCCTGGTTCTCGGCGCTGCGGCCGAGGTCGCGCACGAAGGAGATGTCGATCTTCATCGCGTGCACGCCGAGCCGCTGCAGGTACACGAGCGGCGAGTGCCCCGTTCCGAAGTCGTCGATGGCGATGCGGATGCCCAGGTCGCGCAGCCGCGCGCAGATCTCCCGCGCGCGCTCGGGGTCCGACATGATCGCGGTTTCGGTGATCTCGATCTCGAGCTGCTGGCCGGGAACGCCCCACAGGTCGAGCAGGCCGCCCACCCGGTCGGGGAGCGCACGGTCCTGGAACGAGCGAGCCGAGAGGTTCACCGCGATGGGCAGCGCCGATCTGCCGCCCGCCTGCAAGGTCAACGCGCGCTTGAGCGCTCGCTCGATCACCCACGGCGCGAGCCGCCGCACCACGCCGGTGCGCTCGGAGAGCGGGATGAACGCGGCGGGCTGCAGCATGCCGCGTGTCGGGTGCTGCCAGCGGATGAGCGCCTCGACGCCGGCGACGCTGCCATCGCTCAGGCGCACCTTCGGCTGATAGTGCAGGAGCAGCTGGTCGTCCTCGATCGCCTCGCGCAGCTCGCGCAGGAGCTGGACGTTGTTGATGCGCGGCTCGTCGCGCTCCCGCCGGTAGCCGGCGACCGCGGCCGTCGCCCCCTTCGCGACGTGCAGCGCGGTGTTCGCGCGGCGCATCAGCAAGTCCCCCGAGTTACCGTGCCCGGGGTACAGCGCGATGCCCACGCTCGCCTCGATCGCGATCGGCTCGTCGTCGACAACGACCGGCTCCTCGAAGGCGGCGATGACGTGCGCGCCCAGCGCGTCCGCCGAGCCGATGCTCGACGGGTGCCGCACGAGGATCCCGTACTCGTCGCCCCCCAGCTTCGCGACCAGCGCGTGATCGCCGAGCGCCTCGCCCAGCCGGTGCCCCACCTGCTCCAGCACGCGGTCGCCGTAGTCGAATCCGTACGTGCTGTTCACGTCGCGGAAGCGGTCGAGTCCGACGTCAAGCACGGCGAACGGCGCCACCGCCTCCTGCCGGCCAATCTCCGTGTCGACGGCGTCGCGGAACGCCTGGCGGTTCGGCAGGCCGGTCACTTCGTCGAACAGCGCCCGCCGCTCGAGGTCGTCTTCCGCCCGGGCGCGCTCGGTGATGTCGATCGCCACGCCGAGCATCCCGGCGATGTTCCCGTCGCGGTCGCGAATCGGTCCGAAGCGGGTCTCGTGCACGACGCCGTCGAGATGCAGCCGCGCCGTGACGAGCTCGCCGGCGAGCGCGCGGCGGGCGGAGTCCGCCACCGCCGGCTCGTTCACATAGAGGTCGAAGACGGACTGGCCCACGAGCTCGTCCTGCTCGAGGCCGAGGGCCTCGAGCGCCTTGCCGCGGGAGAAGCGGATGACGCCGCTCGCGTCGGTGCCGAAGAGCACGAGCGGCGCGTTGTTGATGACGACGAAGAGCAGCGCCGCGCGATTGCGGAGCTTCTTGATGTCGTTGGGCAGGTCGAGCACCGCGGCACGGGCGGCGCGCTGATCGGCTGCAGGGGGATCCGCGTCATCGGGGGCGGTGGACATCGTGCTCCGTTCCAGGCGACACACGGCCGTACCGCAGGAGGCTCTGCTCCCGCTGGCACACGGCGTCCCGCCCGGTCACGGACACCCAGATCGCGCCGTTCAGTTTGTAGCAGATGCCGTCCATTGCGTGCCAGTGAGACTGATGCTCGGCGGACAGCGGACGCCGGCGACGGCCCGGCGCGACGCGCTTCGCTCAGTGGTTGCGCAGGGCGTCGATCAGCTCGCCCTTGTTCATCTGCGAGCGACCGTCGATCCCGACTTCCTTCGCGCGGTCATAGAGGTCGCTCTTGTTCCACTCCTCGTAGGGCGGCGAGGACCCACCACGCTTCCCGGCCTTGCTGCGGTCGGTGTTGGCGATGCGGGCCGCCTTCTCCTTGCTCATGCCCTTGTCGCGCAGCTTGTTGTATTGCCTGTCGTCCTTGACGGACGGACGCCTGTCGTTCGGCATCGCGTCGCTCCTCTCGATGCTGCCCCATGGGGGGCATGCACCCACGCTAGCCGCGACGCCAGATCGAACGCGTGAGCGGAACCGGCGAGCGGTGACGATCGGGTTACAGGAGAACGGCGGTGCGCCGGAGGGTCAGTCTTTCGACACGAGCGCCGGCACCCGGCGCAGGTCGTCGATGAACGCCTCGCGCTCCTCGTCGCGGCGGTCGTCCGGCGCCCGCAGCACGGCGGCGGGGTGGACGGTCGCAAGCACGAATTCCGCGAGCGGCGAGTCGATGAGGTCGCCGCGCTGCCGGGTGACGCGGAAGTCGCGACCGAGCAGCGCCTGCGCCGCGGTCGCGCCGAGGCAGACGATCACGCGCGGCCTAACGACCCGGATCTCGGCATCGAGCCAGGGGCGGCAGGCGTCGACCTCCCGCGCGTTCGGCTTCTCGTGGATGCGACGCTTCCCGCGCTCGCTCCACTTGAAGTGCTTGACGACGTTCGTGACGTAGACGGTGCTGCGGTCGATGCCGGCCGCCTCCAGCGCCTCGTCGAGCAAGCGCCCGGCCGGGCCGACGAACGGCTCGCCCTCGCGGTCCTCGACGTCGCCCGGCTGCTCGCCCACGAGCATCACCTCGGAGCGCTTCAGCCCCTCGCCGAACACGGTCTGCGTGCCGCGCTTCCAGAGGTCACACGCGCGGCAGTCGTTCGCCGCTTCGCGCAGCCCCTTGAGCGAGAGCCGCGACGGCAGCAGAGCCTCGACGTCCGACCGCCTGTCGGCCATGCGCTCAGGATATGCACGCGACGAAGGGCCTCGGTCCGGGTCGGCTGTCGGCTGTCGGCTCAGCGGTTCGCGGACACAGACACGGCCGGGCGCTGAGCGCCCGGCCGTGGGGTTGTCGGCATGCTCGGTTGGACTAGATTCTCGTGGACCTCCCGCACCTCGCGGTCACGCGAGTCGCGCCGGTAGAACGGGGCCCAGCTCGCCCAGAACAGCATGCTGAGCACGAGTCCGATACTCCCCACGATCATCAGGATCACGCCGACGGCGGTGATGTCGATCCCCTGGACGGTCGCCGTGACGGCCCAGGTAAGCACCGCACCGAGCGCGAGCAAGAACAGGCTGATTCCGATACCCATCATGTCCTCCGAATCTCTCCTTCCACTCTAGGGAGCGAGGGCTGCGTCTTCGCCACGCGCCCCGCGCTTTCGTTGCAACTCTGCGACATCGGGACAGGCCTCGGCTTTGGCGTTATGTCATCTAGCAGGCGCGCCGAGCGCCCGGAGCCGGCATCGCGCGCGGAACGGTGCGATCACGCAGGAAACCGCAAGGCCGGCGCGCGCGCCGTGAGGACTTCGTCCCGGTACAGCCGGTAGCGTCGAACGCGACGACGATGCCTCGTGGCGCGCCGGCTCGCTGGCCCGGTCACGAGCGAGACAAACCAGATAAAGGAGAGGGACAGATGAACTGGGAGCAGATGAAGGGCAACTGGCACCAGCTCAAGGGCAACGCGCGCCAGCGCTGGGGCGACCTGACCGATGACGACCTCGAGCAGATCCAGGGCAACCGCGAGGCGCTCGTCGGGCGGCTCCAGGAGCGCTACGGCATCGCGAAGGAAGAGGCGGAGAAGCAGGCCGACGAGTTCGCGAACGCCGCCGCGGGCGACTGAGCGCCGCGGGCCGGAGGCACCGCCGGTCCGGGCGCGGGGGATTGGGAGCGAGACCCGGGCGGCTGCCGGGCGCCGGCGGCCGCCCGGTAGGGGGCCGCGGCGGCCCGGCCGCGTCAGGCCGGCAGCACGAAGTCTTCGAGCCGCACGACGTGGCCGGTCGCCGGGCCGAGCGCGGTGGCGAGCCGTGAATCGGCGGTGACGAGCGAGCAGTGATCGCGCAGCGCGAGCGCGACGTAGAGGCAGTCGGAGATCGGACGCCGAAACGCCAACGCAAGCTCGAGCGCCCGCGCGGCCAGGGCCTCGGAGGGCACGAGCTCAGGGGCGACCGCGAGCACGGCCTCGAGCGCGGCGCGCGCCTCGTCCTCGACGAGCTCGCCGCGGAGACGGCAGCGCTTCCACAGCACGTTGCCCACCTCGCCAATGAAGAGGTCGGGCGCGATCAGGTCGAGCCGGCCGTCTGCGCTCGCCTCGAGCAGCCGCCGCGCCTGGAGTGTCCCGGGCTCGGGGAGCACCCACTTCACGGCCACGGACGCATCCACGACGAGCCGCTCCGGGAGGCCGGCCGGCAATGTCACCGGTCTCGGTCCTCCCGGATCAGCTCCGCGCTATCGTTGAGCTCCGACCCCAGGCGCTCAGCGACGCGACGCCGCAGCCGGTCCATCTCGGGCAGGTACGCCGTCAGGCCAGCACGGCGCGCGCGACGCTGCACGTGCTCCGCAAGCGCGGCGCGCGCCACGGCGTTCATGCTGCGCCGCTCCGCCTGCGCCTCCTCCCGGAGGGCCTGCACGACGTCATCAGGCACGTCCCGCACGGTGAGCTGAGTGACCATGGCGCACCTCCGCATGCATTCACAATGCATGCGGAAGTGTATCCAATGACGATCCGACTCGCACCCCTGCAATCTTGCGGGCGGCGCTCGCTCGCCCTACCTACCCCGCGTCGAACCCCGTCCACTTCCAGTCGCGCACCTCGGGCATGTCCTCGCCGTGCGCGTGGATGTACTGCTTGTGCTCGATCAGCCTGTCGCGCAGCTCCTCGGCAAAGTGCGCGGCGGTGTCCTGCAGCCGCGGCACGCGGTCGATCACGTCGAGCGCGAGGTGGAACCGGTCGAGGTCGTTGAGCACCACCATGTCGAACGGCGTCGTGGTCGTGCCCTCCTCCTTGTAGCCGCGCACGTGCAGGTTGTCGTGGTTCGTGCGCCGGTACGTCAGGCGGTGGATCAGCCACGGGTAGCCGTGGAACGCGAAGATGATCGGCCGGTCGGTCGTGAACAGGCTGTCGAACTCGTGATCCGAGAGCCCGTGCGGGTGCTCCTCGTGCGGCTGCAGCGTCATCAGGTCGACGACGTTCACGACGCGGATCTTGAGGTCGGGCACGTTGCGTCGCAGCAGGTCGACGGCCGCGAGCGTCTCGACCGTCGGCACGTCGCCGGCGCACGCCATCACGACGTCGGGCTCCGCGCCGTGGTCGTTGGACGCCCAGTCCCAGATGCCGACGCCCTTCGTCGCAGTGGCGCACCGCCGCGTCCATGTCGAGGAACTGCATCTGCGGCTGCTTGCCGGCGACGATCACGTTGACGTAGTGCCGGCTGCGCAGGCAGTGATCGGCGACCGACAGCAGCGTGTTCGCGTCGGGCGGCAGGTAGACGCGGACGATCTCGCCCTTCTTGTTCATGACGTGGTCGATGAACCCCGGGTCCTGGTGGCTGAAGCCGTTGTGGTCCTGGCGCCAGACGTGCGACGTCAGCAGGTAGTTGAGCGACGCGATCGGCCGCCGCCAGGGGATCTCCTTCGTCACCTTCAGCCACTTCGCGTGCTGGTTGAACATCGAGTCGACGATGTGGATGAACGCCTCGTAGCACGAGAAGAAGCCGTGCCGGCCGGTGAGCAGGTAACCCTCGAGCCAGCCCTGCAGCGTGTGCTCGCTGAGCATCTCCATGACGCGGCCGTCCGGCGCGAGGTGGTCGTCCGTCGGCTCGGTCTCCGCCATCCAGGCGCGCTCGGTCGCCTCGAGCACCGCGCCGAGGCGGTTCGACGCCGTCTCGTCGGGGCCGAACACGCGGAAGTTGTGGGCGTCGGCGTTCTGGCGCATCACGTCGCGCAGGAACGCACCGAGCACGCGCGTCGCCTCGGCGATCGTCTGGCCGGGCGTGACGGCGACGCCGTAGTCGCGGAAGTCGGGCAGACGCAGCTCGCGGAGCACGCGACCGCCGTTCGTGTGCGGGTTCGCGCCCATGCGGCGGTCGCCGCGCGGCGCGAGCGCCGCGAGCTCCGCACGCAGCGTGCCGCGCTCGTCGAACAGCTCCTCGGGGCGGTAGCGACGCATCCACGATTCGAGCTGCCGCAGGTGATCGGGGTTCGTGCGCACCTCCGGGATCGGCACCTGGTGCGAGCGCCATGAGCCCTCGACCGGCAGGCCGTCGACCTCCTTCGGGCCCGTCCAGCCCTTCGGCGTGACGAGCACGACCATCGGCCAGCGCGGCCGCAGCGGCCGCTCCGACGCGCGCGCCCGCTCCTGGATCTCGCGGATCTCGTCGAAGACGACGTCGAGCGTCTCCGCCATCAGCTCGTGCGCCGCTTCCGGCTCGTCGCCCTCGACGAACCACGGGTGCCAGCCGTAGCCGACGAGCAGTTGCTCGAGCTCGTCGCGGCTGATGCGGGCGAGAATCGTGGGGTTCGCGATCTTGTAGCCGTTGAGGTGGAGGATCGGCAGCACCGCGCCGTCGCGCTTCGGGTTGAGGAACTTGTTCGAGTGCCACGCCGTCGCAAGCGGGCCGGTCTCCGCCTCCCCGTCGCCGATCACGCACGCCGCCACCAGGTCGGGGTTGTCGAAGACCGCGCCGAAGGCGTGCGCGAGCGAGTAGCCGAGCTCGCCGCCTTCGTGGATGGAACCGGGCGTCTCGGGTGCCGCGTGGCTCGGGATGCCCCCCGGGAAGGAGAACTGCGTGAAGAGGCGCTTCAGGCCTTCGGCGTCGGTGGAGACGTTCGGATAGATCTCGCTGTAGGTGCCCTCGAGGTAGGTGTTGGCGACGACCGCCGGTCCGCCGTGGCCGGGGCCGGTGACGAACAGCATGTTCGTGTCGCGCTCGCGGATGATGCGGTTGAGGTGCACATACACGAAGTTGAGGCCCGGGCTCGTGCCCCAGTGGCCGAGCAGCCGAGGTTTCACGTGCTCGGGCCGCAGCGGCTCGCGCAGCAGCGGATTGTCGCGCAGGTAGATCTGGCCGACCGTCAGGTAGTTCGCGGCGCGCCAGTAGGCGTCGATCGCGTGCAGGGCCGCGTCGTCGAGCGGGCGGCTGCCGGTCGGCCCCTGCATCGTGACCACGAACGGCTCCGCCGTCGGGGCCTGCGCCGTCGTCGTGGGATCCTCGCTCATCGCCGTCTCCACTCGCATGCGGTGCGTGATCCACGGTACCGCCGGCGCGCATGGGCCCCGCTCGCCCACCCCCGTCGCCGTCGTCGAGCGGCAGCCGGCAGGGTGCCGATTGGCTTCGTCCTCGCCCGCCGCTGACCCCGGTGCGGTGCCCCGGTGCGGTGCCCCGGTGCGGTGCCCGGGCCGCCCCCACGGGTCGATTCGTCTACACTCCGCGCCGACTCACCACGCACCACCGACATGCACGAGGGGAAGGCACGCCATGGGCAAGCTGGATGGCCGCGTCGCGATCGTGACCGGGGCGAGCCGCGGCATCGGGCAGGCGATCGCCGAGCTGTTCGCGTCCGAGGGCGCGAAGGTCGTCTGCGCGGCGCGCACGGTGAACGAGGGCGACCACCAGCTCGAGGGCTCGCTCTCGCGCACGGTGCAGAACATCAAGGACGCCGGCGGCGAGGCGGTCGCCGTGGCGGCCAACGTCTCCGAGGAAGACGATTGCATGCACCTCGTCGAGCAGGCGCGCCAGGCGTTCGGCCCGGCGGACGTGCTCGTGAACAACGCCGCGCTCAACTACTACATCCCGATCGTCGACTATCCGGCCAGCCGCTGGATGCGCTCGTTCGCGGTCAACGTGCACGGCCCGTTCATGCTGTCGAAGGCGGTGCTGCCCGGGATGTTCGACAAGGGCCGCGGCGCGATCGTGAACATCTCGTCCGGCGCGGCGATCGGCCCGGGCCGCGGCCCCTACCCGAACGCCTCCGCGCGCGGCGGCACGATGTACGGCGCGAGCAAGGCGGCGCTCGAGCGCTTCACCCAGGGCCTCGCCGAGGAGGTCTACGAGCACGGCGTGTCGGTGGCGTGCGTGTCGCCGTCGCAGGTCGTGCCGACGCCGGGGACCGTCTTCCACCACCTGGTGACGGGCATGGACGACCCGCGCGGCGAGCCGCCCCTGATGATGGCGCGCGCGGCGCTGCTGCTGGCCTCGGAGCCCGTCGACAAGGTGACCGGCCGCGTGACGTACAGCCAGCAGATTCTGAAGGAATTCGGCTGGATCGAGGACGGCAAGGGCACGGGAATCGACCGGGTGGGGTCCGGCTACTCCCAGATCTAGGTACGCTGGACCGAGAGCGTCGCGCGCGAGGCCCCCCGCGTGCGACGCGCGAGGGAGGCTCCCATGCACGAGGCCCTGCGTCCGCTGGACGACATCCGGAAGCTGCGCGATCCCGTCTTCCTCGCGGCCTTCGTCGGGTTCACGGACGCGACGGGCGGCGCAGCGGCGGCGATCGACTATCTCGTGGAGCAGTGGGAAGCGAAGCCGCTCGCCGACATCGACCCCGAGCACTTCTACGACTTCACGGTGCAGCGCCCGCGCACGCGCCTCGAGCACGGCGAGCGCACGCTCGACTGGCCGCAGAACCGCTTCTTCGTGGCGAGCCCCGAGGGCGCGGACCGCGACTTCGTGCTGATGAAGGGCATCGAGCCGCACACGCACTGGAAGACGTTCACCGGGATCGTCGAGGAGCTGCTGGTCGCGGTCGGCTCCACGACGAGCATCACGCTGGGCGCACAGCCGTCGGGCGTGCCGCACACGCGGCCGGTGCCGGTATCGCTGTCGGCGTCGCACTCGGACTTCGAGGAGATCTTCGGCCTGGAGGCGCCGGCGTCGCGCTACCAGGGGCAGACGGGGATCGTCGGCGTGCTCAACCTGCTGCCTGCGCGCGCAGGGGTGGAAGAACGCGAGCCTGTGGGCGATGTCGCCGCACTACCTGACGATCGGCCCGAACCCGAACCTGGCCGTCTCGCTGATCCGGCTCATCGACCACGGGTTCGGGACGCACACCTCGCTGGAGGGCATGCAGGACCACATCACCGAGTTCGACGAGAAGATCCGCGAGGTGATGGAGGAGTCGCCGGAGGCGTCGTCGTACGTGCACCAGCTGGAGGAGCAGTTCGACGCGAACCGCCCGCCGCTGCCGGCGATCTCGGAGGAGACGCCAAAAGGCGAGCTCCCGCCGACCGAAGATCTGCTCAGCGACCTCGAGCAGTTCCTCAAGCGGCAGCGGGGCGAGGACGGGTAGGGCGCGCGGGGCACCGCGAGCCAGATGGTCCGGATGCCGCCGGATCACAGGCCCGGATCGGGCACAGAAGACGGCTTCGGATCCAATCGCGACCACGGTCCGCCGAAAGGTCATTCGGCACCCTCTGGTATCACTGCTGGGGCTCGTCGCTTGCGGGGACGAGATCCCCCGTCCGCGTACACCTGCGGGCGTCGGGCATCGATGTCGAAGGAACCTGGCTGAGGTGGCCGCTCTCGTGCATCTGATGATGGTGAACTCCATCTACAGTCGGCTGGTCTTGACGCGCTCGGGTGGTGCGAGCCTGAGCACGCGGCCGTGACCTGGCGGACATTGAAGATGCGGACTGCGCGCATGGCAGGTAACCCCGATAAAGAGGGCCTCACGGTGCGGGTGTCTGCCACTGCACGGGCGCACCCGCAGGCGTGGCGTCGGCCCCGTATGCGCGAAGCATTCACGAGGTCCGACATGCTGGTGGTTGGCCTCGTCGCTCTGGTCATCGGCGCGGTCGCGACGACCGTCGCCTTCAAGGCTGATCTCGTTTACGGCTACGGCGACACTGCCGGGCACACGTACATCGCCCGCCGGGTGCTGGACTCGAAGACACCGGGGTTCGCGCAGTTCGGCACGAACTGGCTGCCAGCACTCCACCTCCTCATGCAGCCGTTCGTCTATCTCCCGGAGGTCGCGCGGACGGGGCTCGCCGGCGCGATGGCCAACGGTCCAGCCTTCGCCGTATCCGCGATCGCGCTCGCCTATACAGCCGCGTCGCTGACGAGGCGGCGTACCGCTGGCTTCCTTGCAGCCGCCATCTTCGTCACGAATCCGTCCATCCTCTACCTCCAATCGATGGCCCTGACGGAGCCGCTGGCGATCGCGTCCTTGACGGTGTCCGCGGCGTTCTTCGTTCGATGGATGCGAAACCGGGACGTATCGTCAGCAATCGGGTTCGGATTAGCGCTGGCCTTCGGAGTCTTCACCCGCTATGACGGATGGGGCACAGCGCTCGTTGCGGGCGTGCTGGTCGTCTTATACCTGCTGCTCGAAGATCCGAACGCCGTGGAACGGATCGAAGGGATCGCCATCGCGGTAGTCGCGCCCGCGGCATTCGCGATGTTCTGCTGGTTTTTCTACAACGGGCTCATCTTCGGTGATCCGCTCGCGTTCGCGCGTGGGGCCTATTCCTCCGCCGCATCCGTGGCGAGTCAGGTGTTCGCTGAACACAATCTACCGCTCTCTACCGCTTCTTACCTTGCTTCCGCGATGATCATATCCGGTCCGGTGATTGTTGCAGCTAGTGCTTGTGTGACTGTATTCCTTCTTATGCGGAATGATCGGAAGGCATGGATTTTCGCGTTTGTCCTTCTTTTGACACCACTTGTTTTTAACGTATATTCACTCTACTCCGGGAACAGCGTCATATACACGCCGCACTTCGGCGGTACCTACTTCAACGTGCGTTACGGATCATTGCTATTCCCGGCCATTGTTCTACCTCTGTCTCTTGTGACGTCGATAGGGCGGCGGTCTAGCAGGATGATCGCTCTTGTCATTGTCGTTGCAATTGTGCTGCTACAGAATGCGATATTTGTTCAACACGGCATCGGAAATATCGCGACCGTATCAGACACGAAATATGCCGGCGGTTACGGTGTAAGCATATCCAGCGTGAGAGGTGTCGCGAATCAATGGCGTTCGATGTATGACGGCGGCAATATTCTCGTAGACATGGATGACGCTTGCTGCGGTGGCAGCCTTCAATCGATCCACCTTATGATTCAGCTCGCTGGCATCCCTCAACACGACTACATCACGCTCGACAACGGACCGGTCTGGCGCGCGGCCCTTCTCGATCCGGTGGCACACGCTCGATGGATCCTCGTGAACCCCGATTCGCAGAAGATGGGTGCCGTTCGGGCAATCCTGCAGCGGTCGGACGTTGCATCATCATATCGACGTGTCCTCAGTGCGCACGGACTCGACGTATACCGTCGGGTGAATTGAGATTTTGGCCGCCGAGTCGCGGGGAGGTAACCGAGCTTGAGAGGTTCTCAGTGACCCTCGTCATCTCCCACCGCACGAACATGGGCACGATGCCCGAGAACACCCTCACCGGTATCGACGCCGCCCGGCGCGATGGCGTCGACGGCGTGGAGATCGACGTCCGCGCGACGCGCGACGGCCACGTCGTGCTGCTGCACGACGCCTCGCTCCGACGCACCACCGGCGACCCGCGCGCCGTCGCCGATGTCACCCTCGACGAGCTCCGCGCCGTGCGCGTGCAGCCCATCCACGACCACCCCACGCCGGAGCCCGTCCCCACGCTCCCCGAGGTGCTCGCGCACATCGCCGGCCGGTGCCTGCTCGCCATCGAGGTGAAGGCGTCGGACATCGAAGACGCCGTCGCCCGCGCCGTGCGCGACGCCGGCGCGGAGTCGTGGTGCTGGATCTGGGCGTTCGACCCCGCGGTCGCCGTCGCGCACCGTCGCGCGCTCCCCACCGTCCCGGTCGCGCTCAACAGCGGCCCCGGGTCCGCGGAGCAGCACGGCTACGCGTCGGCCGTCGAGTTTGCGGAGAGCGAGGGACTGGCCGCCGTCAGCCTGCACCACTCGCTGATCGAGCCAGCGCTCGTGGAGGGCGCGCACGCCCGCGCCCTGCGCGTGTTCTCGTGGACGGTCGACGAGCCGGACGACATCGGGCGCGTGATCGCGGCCGGCGTGGACGGAATCTGCGGCAACTTCCCGCCGCGCATCCACGAAGCGCTGTCAGCACAGACGAAATAACCCGCGTGCCGGGCACCGCGGGTTTTCCGAAGACCGGACTCGTTGCTAAACTGAGCGACCGCTGTAGGAGTGTAGCTCAGCTGGTTAGAGCAGCGGTCTCCAAAACCGCAGGCCGGGGGTTCGAATCCCTCCACTCCTGCCAGGCGGTCACTCGGGGCCCAGGTGGTGGAATCGGCAGACACGCTGTCTTGAGGGGGCAGTGCCCGAAAGGGCGTATGAGTTCAAATCTCATCCTGGGCACCACTCACCTCTGGGACGCCGGATGGATGGTTGCGACGCGGAAGTAGCTCAGTGGTAGAGCGCCTCCTTGCCAAGGAGGAGGTCGCGAGTTCGACCCTCGTCTTCCGCTCCATCCCCCTCGCCCGGCGCCGCACCCGGGCCACGTAGCCAAGTGGTAAGGCAGGGGTCTGCAAAACCCTCATCGCGGGTTCGATTCCCGCCGTGGCCTCCAGTCCCGCTCCCTCCCGCTCACTCGCGCTGCGCCGGCTCCCGCGCAAGCCGGACCTCCCCCTTCGCGGATCCGTAGTACTGGTCGAAGCAGATCTCGCACAGCCCGGATCGCGTGCCGGCCGGCGGCTCGGCCACCCAGGCCGGCACCCAGTCCCAGCGCCACATCGCGTCGCCCGCCCGGACGCGCCGGCACTCGGCGCACTGGACCACCCCGCCGCGCGCCGTCCGATGCTCAGACGGGAGCGGCGGCACGGCGGGCCGCCCGGCCGGGTCGTGCGGCCGCTCGACGACCAGGGCGTTCGTGACGAGCAGCCCGGCGTCGCCGACCGGGTGCGCGACCATGTGCAGATCCCGGAAGCGCGACGGCGACGAGCACTCGTAGCGGTGGCTCCACGGCCGCGCATCGCGGAGCGCTGCCTCCCACGCCGCCCGGTAGTACGGGAGCAGCACCCCGGGGATCGCGTCGAAGACGTTCGCGCCGATCGGCCAGCGTCGCGGCAACGACGGCGCACCGTTGTCGGCGGCAAACCGCTCCCAGGCGGCGTTCGTCAGCGATAGCCGGCCATCGGCCCAGATCCCGAAGATCGTGCCCGGGTCGCGATCGAGCGCGTCGAGATCGACTCCGGTGAGAACCGCGGCAAACGCGGGATCCAGCTCCATGCCACACCTCCGTCGCGGCGAACGACCGTCCGCCGCTCGCGAGCGTGCCGCGCCGCCGATCGCGCTCGCAGAGGAAAACGTCACGCGCCGGGCGGGACCTGGCGGCGCCGCCCGACCGCCCCCACGACACGCCCCGCGGCCCAGCCGCCTGCGACCCCCGCCAGCACCACCGGCCACGCCGCGAGCCACAGCGCGATCTGCGCGCGCACACCCGACCCCGGCTGCACCGCCAGCCACGCCGCGCACACCCCCAGCACCGCGAGCGCGACCACCGCACCCACCGCGGCCCCCGCCCGCGCGGCCCCCAGCCCGCCGCGCGCCACCCGCCCCAGCGCCGCCAGGATGCGCGCGCCCGCGCGCAGCGACGCCCGCACCTGCCCGCTCACCTTCGACACGCCCCCCGCCCGGTGCCGGTAGCCGACCTCCACCTCGTCCACGCGCATCCGCTCGACGACCGCGCACGCGAGCATCTCCACCGTCCAGCCGTAGGTCTCCTCGCGCTGCGGCAGCCGTCGCAGCGCCGACGCGCGGATCGCCTTCAGCGGCGCGAGGTCGTGCAGCCGCCGGCCGAACAGCACCCCGATCAGCACGCCCGCCAGCCAGTTGCCGAACCGCGCCGCCGGCGCGATCGCCCCGCGCTCCACGCCCTCGCCACGGCGCACGCCAATCGCCAGGTCCGCCCCGTCGGCAATCGCGGCGAGCAGCCGCGGGATGTCCCCCGGCCGGTCGCTGCCGTCGCCGTCCATGAACACGAGCACATCGACGTCGGCCGGCGCGGCGGCGGCGCCCGCGATGCACGCACGCCCGTACCCGCGCGCCGGCTGCAACACGACCCGCGCCCCGGCTCCGGCCGCCACCTGCGCCGTCGCGTCGACGCTGCCGTTGTCGACCACGATCACCTCGCCGTCGAAGACCGCGCGCGCCTCCGCGACCACCGGGCCGATGGTCTCCTCCTCGTCGAGCGCCGGGATGATCAGCACCGCCCGCGTCACGGCGCGCCTCCCCCGTCTCGCGCCCCGGGCCGCCGGAACACCTCCACCCCGTCGTGCGCGTACACGCGGTCGTACGCCAGCCGCACCTCGGCGAGCGCGGCGTCGAAACCGGCGGCGAGCGACTGGCTGCTGCGCGTGCCGTACTGGTCGACCACCACGTAGTCCGTCTCCCGCCAGTGACCCGGGAACTCCCGAATCACCCGCCGCTGCGAGAGGCGCGGCACGAGCCCGGACTGCGCGGCGACCGGCACGCCGGCCGGCACGACCGCCAGCGCGTCGCGCACCGCCTGCCGGTGCGCCGCCGACGGCGCCGCGCCGAGCCCCGGCGTCAGCGGCGACGCCGGGCTGAGCAGCAGGAACCCCGCGGCCACCGGCACGAGCAGCGCGGCGGCCGCCGCGCCGTCGCCCAGCCGTCGCGCCACGACGCGCGCGCCGAGCAGCGCTCCCAGCAGGGCGACCGGCACGAGCTCCACGCCGTACTGGTACTCGAGCCCGCGCTGCGGCCCGTGCGACGACAACAGCGCAACCGCCAGCCCGGGCAGCATGCCCACGAGCGTCCACGGCGCCAGCACCGCCGCCGGCGCGCTCGCCGCCACGAACGCTGCCGCCGATCCGGCGTGCGCGACGAAGTGCTCCACCGGCACCCACGGGTGCATCGCCGCCCACGCCAGCGCGCGCAGGCCGTCGTGCCCGCCGGTCACCGCGCCGTAGCGCTCGGCGAGGTCGCTCGGGATCCCGGCCCGCATGTGCGGCATCAGCCACCCCACGCCGATCGCCGTGTACGCGAGCCCCACCGCCCCGACGACCACCGCCTCGCGCCGCCCGCCGCGCGACCAGATCACGCCCGCCAGCACGAGCGCGACGAACACCGCGTCCTCCTTGAACAGCAGCAGCGAGAGCGCCGCGACCGCCGCCCAGCGCAGCCGCCCCGCGGCGGCCGCGCACAGCCCGAGGAAGCACGGCAGCGCGATCGCCGTCTCCGGGTGGAAGTCGAACTCCAGCGCGCGATGCAGGTACGGGTTTGCGAGGTACGCCACCGCCACCGCGGCCGCGAGCCACGGCCGCAGCCCGAACCGCCGCGCGGCGGCGAACAGCGGCACGGCCGCCGCCGCGGCCAGCACCGCCTGCGCCCCGAGGAGGAACGTCGGCCCGCCGACGCCGAGCCGGTACGGCACCGCGAAGGCGAGCAGCACGGGCTCGAGGTGCTCGCCGACGAAGTTGTACGGCACGAAGGTCGTCGCGAAGAGCCGCCCGTGCGCGGTGTTCCACACGACCTGGTCGAAGAAACCGAGGTCGAACGCGTTCGTCGTGAAGCGCTGCCAGCGCACCAGCGCGACGAACCACCAGTACCCGATGCTCGCCGCGGTCGTGAGCGCCACCACGCCTGCCGCCGCGGCGCGCTCGGAGATGGCGGCGCGTGCGAGCGCGAGGCGAGCGTGCCGGACGGAGACGGCCGCCATCGCTAGACGGTCGCCGAGACGGCGCATGGGCTATCCCTGTCGCCGCCCTGCACGTCCGCGATCAGCCGCAGGTCCGGGTGGAACGGCTCGCCGTCGCCGCGCACGAAGATGCGGTCGATCTGCTTCACCATATTCTGGCCCGGATAGCCGGGCACGATCAGCCGCGCCGGGAAGCCGTGGTTCTCGCTCAGCGGCGCGCCGTTCACGTGCGTCGCCAGCAGCGCGTCGTCGACGTCGAGCCGCTCGCGGTGCCACGTGAAGCCGTAGCCGCTCAGGCTGTGGAAGGCGACCGAGTGCGCGACCGCGCGCCGCTCCCGCGCCAGCGCGAGCACGTCGCGCACGCGCGGCCCGCGCCACACCGCGTGCTCGGTCCAGCCGCTCACACAGCTGAGCCGGATGCGCGACTCGTGCGCCGGCAGCGCGAGCAGGTCGTCGTACGACAGGCTCAACGGCGCGTCGACCTCGCCCTCGACGGCCAGTCGGTACGCCGCGACGTCGTCGACGTGCGCCTTGCCGAACAGCACCTCGACGGGGAAGTCGCCCGGCCCGCCGCGCTCCTCCGGCGGGATGCGCCCGATGAAGAGGTGCGCGAACTCGACGCTGCGCAGCCGCGTGTTCTGGAACGCGACCGCCAGCGCGGCCCCGATGCCGCCGACGCCCAGCAGGAACGCGCGGCGCGTGTACGCCGCGCGCGCGCCCTCGGCGTCGGCGGCGAGCGCGGGGGAGGCGCCGGTCGCGCCCGTCGCACCCGCGGCCGGGCGGCGGCGCGGCAGCGTGCGCACGGCGGCGACGAAGTGCCACAGAAGGTGAATCGTCACGAGCGGAACGCCGAGCATCGCCGCCCACAGGTGGACCTGCACCGGCTTGCCCTCGAAGGGGCCGATGTTCGTGACCGTGTAGTAGTAGTGGAACAGCATGTAGCCGCCGCTGAAGTAAAGCGCGAAGAAGTCGGAGAGCAGCAGCGGCGCGAGCACGCGCGGGATCAGCGGCGGCGGCCCCGCGCGCCTGAAACGCGGCACGCGCAGGTAGTAGCCGGCGAAGCGGAAGCCGGTGCTGCCGTACTTCGCGATCAGGATCGGCACCGACGCGATCCCCACGTAGAAGTGGAGGAAGCGCACGCCGGTGAACCAGGGCGGCGCGTCGAAGTTGAACGTGTAGAGGAAGAAGAACGCGCCGCTGAGGAAGAGCAGCGCGAGCATCACCGACAGGATCAGCCCGAGATGCGCCGTTAGCCGCGTGCTCGAGAACGGCGGGACCGCGTGCGACTCGCCGCTCATCGCCGGCCGCTCCGCCCGGTCGCGGCGCGAGCGCGCACGTCCGGACGCGCCGCCGCCCCGCGCCGCGGCGCCAGCGCGGCGAGCACGTCACGCGTCGCCGGCGCCCGCGACGACGCCGCGAGCCGCGCGGCGAGCGCGGCGAGCGACGTCGCGTCGTCGACGTCGCCCCACGGCGGCAGCACCGCGAGCGACCACCCGAGCCGCGCGGCGGCCGCGAGAGCCTGGTCGAAGACGCGCCTGGTGCTCCACTCGACGCCGTCGAACATGCGCGGGTGCGTGCGACGCACCCCCGCGAGATAGAAGCCGCCGTCGTCGGCGGGGCCGAGCACGATGTCCGCGCCGCCGCGCAGCGCGGTGAACGCGCGCGCGACGAGCGCGGGGTCGAGGTCGGGCGTGTCGGAGCCGATCAGCACCGCGGGGCCGTCGTGTGCGGCGCGGAGCGCCGCGTCGAGCGCCCCGCGGATGCGCGCGCCGAGGTCGCCGTCCACCTGCGGCGCGAGCGTCGCGCCGGGGGCCAGCGCGGCGACCTCGGCCGCGGCCTCCGGCGGCGTGAACGCGACGAGCGGCCGCCACGGCCCCGCCGTCGCGAGCGCGAGCGTGTCCGCGACGAACGCACGGGCGAGCCGCCCGGCGGCATCGACGCCGACGCCGGCCGCGAGGCGCGTCTTGCCGAAGCCGGGCCGCGGCGCGCGCATCAGCACGACGAGCGCGTCGGCGGCCGAGGTCGCGGCGGCGCCTTCCGTTGCGGCGATGTCCGGTGCGCCCTCCCGCGCGGCCGGGCCGGGGGTCGCGTCGCGGTTCGCCGCATCGCCAATCAGTGCGTCGCCGGCCGCGGCGCCGTTCCCTGCGTCGCCGTCCGCCGGGTGGCGGTCGACTGCGACGGGGTCGGCGCCGGCGTCGCCCCGCGTCCCGTCGCCCGGTGCTGCTGGTGCGACCTCACCGTCGATCGCGCCCCCAGCGGTCCTCGTCGCGCCGCCCCGCCGGCGCGCCGCCGGCCCGGCGGCGAGCTCGCGCAGCCGCGCCAGCGCGTGGCGGAGCTCGCGCGGGTCGGCGAGCAGCGCGACGCGGAACGCCCCGGGCGCGCCGAACGAATCGGCACGCAGCAGGAAGCGGCCCTCGCGACGAAGCGCGTCGAGCGCGTCGTCGTCGATCGGCGCGGGCGGCGCCGCGAGCACCGTGAGACCGGCCTCGGCCGGCGCGAAGCGCCAGCCGGCGCGATCGAGCTCGCGATAGACCGCCGGCGCCGCGGCCGCCGCGCGCCCCACCTGGTCGTCAACGTACGCGTCGAAGCCGTCGAACGCGGCGAGCGCGCCCTCCTGCGACAGCACCGACGGCCCGGCGCCGAGCAGGCGCAGCCAGCGCGCGACGCCCGCGCGCAGCCCGGCGTCGCGCGTCGCGACCCAGCCGATGCGCAGGCCGCCCAGCCCGAGCGGCTTCGATAGGTCGCCCACGCTGACCGCGCGCGCGTCGAGGTCGGCCGCGGCCGGCGCAGGCCGGCCGTCCAGCGCGAGCTCGCGATACACCTCGTCGACGACGGGCACCGCGCCGGCCGCGAGCGCCTCGCGCACGACGCGCGCGACGTCGACCCGCCGGCCGGACGGCACGACGGGGTTCGTGAGGAGCACGGCGTCGCACCTCACGGCCGCGTCGCTCGCCTCGCCCGCATCGCCCGCGTCCACCAGTTCCGTTCCGGTCGCCCGCGCCGTCTCGGCGAACGACGGGAACGCGCCGGCGTGCACCGCCACGCGCCGCCCGGCCCCGCCGAGCACGAGCGCGAGCGCCGCCAGCGCCTCGGACGCGCCGTTCGTCACGAGCACGTCCTCGGCGCCGAGCGAGCGGTAGCGCGCGGCGATCCGCGCGCGCAGCGCGTCGGTGCCGCCGGGCGGCGCGTAGCCGAGATCGGCCCGCGCCAGTGCCGCGGCGTCGATCACGAGCGAGGGCGGCGGGCTGGGACACGAGAGGTCGAGCATCCCGGCGGCGAAGCGCTCGGCATACGCCTCGACGACGTTCTCCGCGGCAGCCGGATCGAGCCCGGAACGGGAGCGACGGGATCGGCGCGCGAACCGGCCCGGAGATGATCCCGTCGCTTCCGCTCCGGGCTCGATCCGGCTGCCGTGCATGGAGCGTGATGTGATCGCGTCGGTGGGCACGTAAGGAACGTACGGATCGAGTCTTACGCAATCCTTACCGTCGACGACGAAGCGGTCATGGGAGGTGCGCGATGCGGATCCTGGTCACCGGCGGCGCCGGCTTCATCGGCAGCCACGTCGTCGATCAGCTGGTCGACGCCGGGCACGACGTGCTCGTCGTGGACGCGCTCGACCCCGCCGCGCACGGCGCACGCCCCGGCTACCTCAACCCCGGCGCGCGGTACACGTGGGAGCGCGTCGAGGACCCCGACGCCTGGGTGCGCGCCCTCCCCGGCGTCGACGCCGTCTGCCACCAGGCGGCGAAGGTCGGCCTCGGCGTGGACTTCGGCGACGTGCGCGATTATGTCGCGTCGAACGACGTCGGGACCGCCGCCGGCCTGTGGGCGATGCACCGGGCCGGGTTCGCGGGCCGACTCGTGCTCGCGAGCAGCATGGTCGTGTACGGCGAGGGCGGCTATCGCTGCCCGGCGCACGGCGCGGTGCGGCCGCCGCCGCGGGCCGCCGCCGACCTCGACGCCGGCCGCTTCGAGCCGCCCTGCCCGACGTGCGGCGCGCCGCTCGAGGCGATCGCGATCGCCGAGGACGCCCCGCCCGACCCGCGCAACGTCTACGCCGCGACGAAGCTGCACCAGGAGCACCTCTGCCACGCGTTCGGCCGCGAGCACGACGTGCCGGTGACCGCGCTGCGCTACCACAACGTCTACGGGCCGCGCATGCCGCGCGACACGCCGTACGCGGGCGTCGCGAGCATCTTCCGCAGCGCGCTCGCCGCCGGCCGCGCGCCGCGCGTGTTCGAGGACGGCCGGCAGCGCCGCGACTTCGTCCACGTCGCCGACGTCGCCCGCGCGAACGTGCTCGCGCTCACCGCGCCCGAGCCCGCGCCGGGCGCGTTCAACGTCGCGAGCGGCACGCCCCACACCGTCGGCGAGATGGCCGCGGCGCTCGCGCGTGCCTTCGGCGCGGGCGCGCCGGCGCCCGAGGTCGTGGGCGGCTACCGCCTGGGCGACGTGCGCCACGTGTTCGCCTCGCCCGCCCGCGCCGCCGCCGTGCTCGGCTTCCGCGCGGAGGTGGCGTTCGAAGACGGCATGCGCGAGTTCGCGCACGCCGAGCTGCGCGACCCGGTGTAGGAAGACGGCTCGAGCCCGGAGCGGCAGCGACGGGATCGGCTCCTGGTCATCAGGCCCGATCCCGTCGCTGCCGCTCCGGGCTCGAAGCAACCCTTGCCGTAAGCCCCGTGTAACCTTTGCGGGATACGTTCCGTCTCCGAGCACGCTCACCTCGCGAGGCTGCCATGCCCGCTCCCGCCCCCGGCTCCGCGTCCCGCACGCTCCCGCCCGCGGGCGCGCGCATCCTCGTCGTCGAGGACGAGCCGATGGTCGCCGAGGTCGTCGAGCGCTACCTCCGGCGCGACGGCCACGAGGTGCGCATCGTGGGCGACGGCCGCGAGGCGCTCGACGCCTTCGAGGCGTTCGACCCGGCGCTGCTCGTGCTCGACGTCATGCTGCCGGGGCTCGACGGCCTGGAGATCTGCCGTCGCGTGCGCGCCCGCTCGCAGGCGCCGATCATCATGCTCACCGCGCGCGGCGACGAGCAGGACAAGCTCGCCGGCCTCGAGCTCGGCGCCGACGACTACGTGACGAAGCCGTTCTCCCCGCGCGAGCTCGCGGCGCGCGTCGCGGCCGTGCTGCGCCGCGTCGGGCGCGAGCCGGCCGCGCCCGGCGACGAGACGCTGCGCTTCGACGAGCTGGAGATCGACGGCCGCCGCCGCTCGGTCGACCGTGCCGGGGAGCCGATCAACCTCACCGCCCGCGAGTTCGACCTCCTGCTGTTCCTCGCGCGCCACCCCGGCCAGGTCTTCACGCGCGACCAGCTGATGGACGCGGTGTGGGACCGCACCTTCGAGGGCGAGCCGAGCACCGTGACCGTCCACATGCGACGGCTGCGCGCGAAGCTCGAGACGGACGCCTCGCGGCCGCGCCACCTCAAGACCGTGTGGGGCGTGGGGTACAAGTTTGAGCCGTAGTGCAGCGTCGGTGCCCACGCGCGCGCCGGCCGCGCCGGCGGGCGCGTCGCTCGCGTGGCTGCGGTCGCTCGCGCTCGCCGTCGGCGGGCTGGCGGCCGCGGTCGGCGTCTCGCTGCTCATCTTCGACGTGCTCATGGCCCCGCCGCGCGCCGCCGCGGTCGACCTCGCGGTCTACCTCGTCGTGTCCGGGCTCACCACCATCGTCGTCGGCTGGCTCGCGCTGCGCGTCGCCGACGACCGCCTCGGGCTTTCGCTGCGCACCAAGGCGATCGTCGCGGCGGGGATCGGATCGCTCGTCGGGCTCGCCAACGTCTACGCGGTCGCGCGGCTGATGTTCGTCTCCACCACGCACGACCTGCCGCTGCTCACCACGCTGCTCATCTTCAGCGGCCTGCTCGCCGTGACGTTCAGCGTGTGGGTGGCGTCGAGCGTCACGGGGCGCGTGCACACGATCGGCCGCGCGATCGGCGAGCTCGCCGAGGGGCGCTACGCGACGCGCCTCGACCTCGCCGGCGAGGACGAGGTGGCGCGGCTGGCGGGCGACGTCGACCGGCTCGCGTCGCTGCTGGAGTCGTCGGAGCGGCAGCGCGCGGAGATGGAGCGGTCGCGGCGCGAGCTCACCGCCGCGATCTCGCACGACCTGCGCACGCCGCTCGCGAGCGTGCGCGCGATGGTCGAGGCGCTGAGCGACGGCGTCGTCGAGGACCGCGCGGAGGTCGAGCGCTACATGGGGACGATGCGCCGCGAGATCGACCGCGTCAGTCGCATGCTCGACGACCTCTTCGAGCTGGCGCAGATCGACGCCGGGGCGCTGCGCCTCGACCGCCGGCCGCTGTCGATCCAGGAGATCGTCGCCGACGTCGGCGACGCGATGCAGGCGCAGGCGCAGCGCGCGGGCATCGCGCTCGAGGTGGAGGCGGAGGGCGACTGCCCGCTGCTCGAGCTCGACGGCACGCGCATGGAGCGCGCGGTCGCGAACCTCGTGCGCAACGCGCTCGAGCACACGCCGGCGGGGGGGCGCATCGCCGTGCGCGCCGGCGTCGACGACGGGGGCGTCGCGGTGACGGTGGAGGACACGGGCGCCGGGATCGCGCCCGAGGACCTGGACCGCGTGTGGGAGCCGTTCTACCGCGGCGAGCGCTCGCGCCGGCGCGGCGGCAGCGGCGGCGACGGCGCGGGGCTCGGGCTGTCGATCGTGCGCGGCATCGTGGAGGCGCACGGCGGGCGCGTCGACGTGCGGTCCGCGCCGGGCGCCGGGGCGGCGTTCACGATCCGCCTGCCGCGGTAGCGCCGCGCGGGCTGCTCCCGGCCGGGCGGATCGGCGACAATCGGCGCCGTCCGGCGCCGGGGTGGCGGAATGGCAGACGCAGCGGGCTTAAACCCCGCGGCCGCAAGGCATCTGGGTTCGAATCCCAGCCCCGGCACCAGTATCGCGAACAGCATCCGGCGGATGGTCTTGCCGGCGGCACGACTCGACGAGTCGAGCAGTGCCGCCTGATATCGGCCGTGGTGTTCGCGGCAGAACGGCCGCCCGCCGAGGGCGTCCACTCCCGCGTGAACCTCGCGGCCGTCTACTCTCGCAACAGCCGGGTTCCCGCCACCAGCAGCAGCAGCAGCCAGCACAGGTAGCCGGCCAACGAGACCGCCAGCAGGTGCGAACCCTCGACCTCCGCCACCATCGGCAGCGCGCCCGCGGTCATGAGCGCCGCGCCGACGCAGGACAGCACGCCCATCCAGCCGGGAACGAGCCGTGCCATCCGCGCGGCGACCCCGAGCCCGAGCATCGCCGTCGCCACCGCGAGGAGGTTGATGGTGAAGATGCCGTCGTGGAGCGCCCACACCGTCTGCGTCAGGGCCGCATTCCCGGCGAGCGCGTCCACCGACGCCAGCAGTGCCGTCTGCAGCACGGTGATCAGCGCGAAGAACACCGCGATCGCCATCGTGCCGAGCACGCCGATCGCCGCCCAACCACGTGCTCGTGGCTCCACGCGACTTGCCTCGTGCGCGAGTCCGCTCGCGAAGGCCAGCAGCGGGACGAAGCCCACGATGTAGGTCACGGCGAGCACGTGAATCGTCCACCCGTCGTCGCGCAGGAACCGAATCACCACGTCCGGCGATGCTCCGAGGGCCGGCCCGGTGATCGCTCGCATGATGTTCTGGAACGTGATCAGGGCCAGGAAGACAAGACCGCCCGCCCCGGCCAGCCGCGTGGAACTCCACCTGATCCTGCCGGTGCTCGACTCCGCCGCGCCCACGCCGATGGTTGCCATGCCGTCCTCCTGATATGATATGGCGTATCTACTAGTTAGATACATCATATCGTGATTAGACATCGGATATGACATGACGTCAAGACGCCCCGGCCGTCGTCAGCACCAGGCGCTCGAGACGCGCCGCGCGATCCTCGACGCGGCTCGTCGCCTCTTCACCGAGCGCGGCTACGGTGCGACCTCCGTGGCGGAGGTCGCGGAGGCTGCCGGCGTCGCCCTGCCCACCGTCTACACGAGCGTCGGACCGAAGCCGCAACTGCTGAGGCTCCTCGTCGAACGGATCGACGAAGAGGCCGAGATCCCGGCCCTCGCGGCCACCCTGAGTGCCGCCAATGATCCCCGCCAGGTGCTCGCCCTCCAGGTCCACATCGCGCGACAGGTCAACGAGCGCTGCGGAGACATCCTCGCGGCACTCCAGTCCGCCGCCGGCGTCGAGTCCGACATGACGGAGGCGTTCGCCGCAGGCATGAAGCGCCACCGCGCGGGTTGCGCCGCCACCGTTGAGCACCTCGGCCGGCTGGGCGGGTTGCGGGGAGGAGTCCCCGCGGAGGAGGCGACCGCCGCCGTCGCCACGCTGACCATGCCGTCCGTCTTCGCGTCGCTCACCGGCGAGTTCGGCTGGACCTTCGACCGGGCCGAGTCCTGGATCGTCGGGGTGCTGGCCGGCGAGCTGCTCGAGGCGCGCACGGGCGCCACGCGCTAGGTTGCTCGGCCGCGCGCACTCCGGGGAGCCCCGGGCCAGGCGTGGGTGTCGCGCAGCGGTGCGCGGCGCCCGTGCAGGCCGTCGCGCCCGCGGTCGGCGGCGCAGATCCGTGAGGGACCCCGCCCACCCCGGCTACACTCCGGCGCATGCCCGAAACACACGACATCTGGCAGGGCGAGCGCGTCCACCTGCGCGGCATCGAACCCGAGGACTGGGAGACGTTCTACGCGATCGCGCGCGACTCCGAGGTCGAGCGCCTCGGGCATCGCGTCAACTCCCCCCAGTCGCGAGAGGCCGCACGCCGGTGGGCCGAGGAGCGCGCCCGGGAGCGCCATGAGAACGACGACGACGCGTTCCTCTGCATCGCGCGCTCCGAGGACGACGCCGTGCTGGGCTCGATCTCCGTCCACGGCGCCGACCGTCGGAACCGGCGCTTCCAGTTCGGCCTGGCGCTCGGTCGCGAGCACTGGCGGCACGGCTACGGCCGCGAGGCCATCCAGTTGCTGCTGCGCTACTACTTCGGCGAGCTCGGCTACGCGAAGGCGGAGTGCGGCGTGTACGCCTTCAACGAGCGCTCGATCGCGTTCCACCGCGCGCTAGGGTTCGTCGAGGAGGGTCGGCTGCGCAGCGCGATCTTCGCGGCCGGGCGGCGCTGGGACGAGGTCCGCTTCGGGATGACGGCCGACGAGTTCGCGGAGCGCCACCCCGGGTTCGCCCCGTCGCTGCCCGACGCGCCGCCGCGGCGACAGACCGGCCGCCGCGCGGACCGCGGACGCAGCCCGCGGTCACGCGGCCCGAACCGCTAGCGCCCGCCGCGGCTGCGCGACGACCGAGCGCGCTTCGAGCGGCGCCTGGTGAAGGCGCTGAGGAGGCGCCGAGCAATCGCCGAATCGCGCCTCAGCGCCGTGGCCCGGCGCCGCTCGAAGTGGACTTCTCACCCGGCCCGCTGGAAGCCGGCCGTGCGCCGGCTCTCGACCGTCGTCTGCTCGAGCACCGCGTCCACGAGCCCGTACTCCTTCGCCTCGTACGCATCCATGAAGTGATCGCGGTCGAAGTCGCGCGCGATCTCGTCGAACGGGCGGCCGGTGCGCTCGGCGAGCAGCTCGCGCAGGCGGCGGTTCAGCCGCAGCAGCTCCTGCGCGCGGATCTCGACGTCGCGCGCGCCCCCCTGCGCGCCGCCGAGCGCCGGGTGGTAGTGGATCGTCGCGCTCGGCAGCGCGAACCGCTTGCCGCGCGCGCCGGCCGCCAGCACGGCGGTGCCCATCGACGCCGTGAAACCGACCGCGATCGTCGAGACGTCCGCGCGGATCAGTTGCATCGTGTCGATGATCGCCAGCCCCGCGTATACCTCGCCGCCCGGCGAGTGGATGTAGAGCGAGACGTCCTTGTCCGCGTCCTCGCGGTCGAGGTAGAGCAGCTGCGCGACGATCGCGTTCGCGACCTCGGACGTCACCTCGGTGCCGAGGATGACGACGCGCTCCTTCAGCAACAGCGAGTAGATGTCGTAGGCGCGCTCGCCGCGCGGACCGGCCTCCACCACCATCGGCACCACCGCCCGCGGCCGCCCCGTCGAGCTGTCGTTCATCGCCTGCCTCCTCCGCCTGCATTACACATTCGTGTGCACTTATATAAGTGTAGCGCGATATCATGTCGGCATGCACGAGGACGCCACCGACCCGCTCGACGCGCTGGGCGACCCCAGCCGACGCGCGATCTATCGCCTGCTCTGCGAGCGCGAGCGCTCCGTCGGCGAGATCGTGGAGCGCGTCGCGCTGTCGCAGCCGGCGGTGTCGCAGCACCTGCGCGTGCTGCGCGACGCCGGACTCGTGGCGGCGACGCCCGACGGGCGGCGTCGCGTGTACCACGCCGCGCCGGAGGGCCTCGCCCGCCTGCGCGACGAGGTCGAGGGGTTCTGGAGCGCCGCGCTGGCGCGCATGAAGGACGACCTGGCGTCGCCGCCGCGACCCGCGCGCGGCGGCGGACCGGGCGCCGCGAAGGGAGACGCCTGATGGCACACGACGAGCACGACGCCCCCGCCGGCCCGGACGACCGGCGCGACGAGTCGCCACGCACCGCCGTCGACGACGTGCCGGAGCTGCAGGTCGAGGTGCGCGTCGACGCGCCACCCGAGGAGGTCTTCGACTACGTCACCGACCCCGCTCGCTTCCCCGGCGTGGAGCCGCGTGTCGTGCGCCTCGGCGAGGTGATCGAGCGCGAAGCTCCGCGCCGCGTGCGCTGGCACGCCACGAGCGGCGGCAGCCGCGACGACGAGCGCGACGCGATCGTCGAGGTCACGCTCGCGCCGGACCGCGGCGGCACCGTCGTACGCATCTCGCAGTGGTCGCCGCCGGCCGCCTTCGCGCGACTCGCGACCCGCCTCTCGGGCGCGCGCGATGCCTGCCACCGCCCTCGCCCCACGTGCCGCGCGACGGCCGGTCCCAACCTGTTGGCGGCGCCCGCCGGCCACGCACGTGTTCGTTGACAGCCTTGCATACACACTGTATGTTGACGCCCTCGAACGACTACGTTCGTTGACGGTGTACGCGCGCTGACGGCGACCTCAGCGGCGGCCCTGCACCAGCAGCCGATCGAACATCGCAGACACGAAAGCAGGAGAGCGTATGGCGACCGAGACGCGGCCCGATCAGTCACAGTCCACATCTCAGAAGACCGCTTACGAGTCGCTCCTCGAGTACGGGCGCTCGCGCGGGTACAAGCTGGACTGGCTGACGGCCCGCGAGACGTTCGGGCTGCGCGCCGACGGCGCGAAGGGTGAGGGCGTCCTCCTGCAGGACATCGACAAGGGCCCGTACGCCCAGATCCCGGACTGGAGCGACAACATGACGGGCCGCCCGCGCGGCTCGCTCGTGCGCCCCACCGCCCCGAAGGTCGGCAACTACTCGGTCCGCACGAAGTCGGACATCTGGCTGCGCAACGCCTCCCAGCTCTACGAGGAGGCCGTGCAGCGCCAGTGGTCGTCCGCGGTCGACATCCCGTGGGAGACCCTCGAGGAGCTCCCCGACGACATCGAGCGCGCCGAGTGCCAGCTCACGACGTTCCTCACCGAGGTCGAGTTCGTCGCCGGTGACGTCCCGGGCAAGTGGATCTCGGAGACGAGCCCGGACTACTACGAGCCGCGCATGTTCCTGATCTCGCAGATCATGGACGAGGCGCGCCACCTCGACGTCTTCCGCAAGCGCACCTTCGCCAACGGCGGCGGCCTGCTGATGCAGACGTCGAACGCGGCGCTGGCCGGCGGCGCCATCGACTCCGCCCGCGACTTCACGGAGATGTCGGCCCGCCTGCACATCTCCGGCGAGGGTCTCGTGCTCTCGATCTTCCGGATGGGCGAGCGCATGTCCTACAACGACGCGGAGAAGGCGATCTACCGCCTCGCGGCGTCGGACGAGTCGCGCCACGTCGCCTTCGGCGTGATGCACCTGCAGTACCTCGCGCAGACGGACCCGGAGCGCCGCGAGGAGATCCACTCGTACCTCGACGAGATCGAGATGGGCCTCGTCGCCGGCAGCGGCGGGCAGAACCCCGCGACGCGCGGGACGCCGTCGAACGCCGCGCTGGCGATCCTGCTCGGCGGCGGGTCGGACGCCGCGTCGATGTCGGAGGGCGAGAAGATCGCCACGGCGGTGCGGCAGCGCCAGGTCAAGGAGTACATCCAGCGCGTGAAGGTGGCCGGCCTCGGCGACCGGTTCGAGAACGGTCGCGCCAACTCCGCGCTGCAGCAGTACCTCGCCGCGTAACCACTGATCCGCTCGGACGCCGCTCCCCCGCACCACGCGAGGGGCGGCGTCCGCTGTGTGTGGCCCCCACGATGGGGCCCTCCCTGGAGGGGACACGAATGGTCCAGGCAACCGCCCAGGATGGTGCGCCGCAGGCGCCGCCGATGCCCGACCTCAGCTGGATGGACAAGACCATCGGCTGGGGCATCCGCGCGCGTCCCGACTTCGAGCACGGCGGCGGGCTCACGATCGACGCCCTCAACGTGGGCGTCTACTCCGAGATTCCCGACCGCATCCAGTACCGCAACCGCTGGCCGCGCGGCGCCTACCCGTCACCCATCGCCGGCTCCATCGGCGGCTACTACCTCCAGGAGAAGTACGAGCAGTGGGCCGACTGCGCCGGCCAGCTCTACGAGGAGGGCATCTCGCGCCGCTGGTCGACCGCGACCGACGTCCCGTGGGAGACCGCGCACGGCCTGCCCGACGACGTCGAGATCGCGATCTGCCAGGTCGCGACCGAGCTCTCGCAGGAGGGCTCGATCGAGGCCGAGGTCGTCTCCGGCTGGCTGCAGAACCTCAGCCCCGGCTACCACGAGGTGAAGCTCTTCCTCTCGACCGGCGTGTACGACGCGGCGCGGCTCTTCGAGGGCTACCGCAAGCGCGCGATGGTCAACGGCGGCGGCATGCTGCTGGAGAGCCCCGGCCGCATGAACCGCGCGATCATGGAGACGTACGCCGGCTGGTCGCAGACCGTGCTCGGCCTCTGGTTCCTGCGCGGCTCGCTGCAGACCGCGATCCTGCGCTACCTCGCCGCGTACGGCCCGACCGAGGCCGACCGCGTGCTGGCGACGCGCATGATCCCGGACCGCATGCGCACCCTCGCCTACGCCATGGATCACATCCGCACGGCCATCGCCGCTCGGCCCGAGCAGCGCGCCGGCTTCGCGATCTGGCTGACGAACGTCGAGGCCGCGCAGGCCCGCGACGCGGCCGACCCCGTGCTCTGGGAAGCGCTTGCCGTCATCTTCGGCGGCGGCGTGAAGGGCATGGACGAAGGGATGCAGGTCGTCCGGCGCCTCCAGCGCGACTGGATGCGCGCATACCTCAGCCACTGCCGCTCCGTCGGCCTCGAGCGCGGCGAGCAGCTGATCCGGCCGTTCCGGATGCTGCTGGCCGAAGGTGAAACCGCCGCGGCGTAGCCCGCCACGGCGAGATCGGATCGAACATGCCGCTTCACACGTACCAGTGCGCCGACTGCAAGGCGACCTTCGAGGTGCTGATCCGGCCCCCGCGCCGCGAGGAGCCCACGAAGTGCGAGTTCTGCGGCAAGTCCAACATCGCCCGCAAGGTCTCGGCCTTCGCGGTCACGCACAATGAGCTGGACGCCATCCGCTCCCTCGACCCCATGTACAAGCGCATGGTCGAGGACCAGATGGCGAAGACCCCCGAGGCCGAGCCGATGCGTCACCTCGCCAAGATGACGCCGTTCGACGCGGCGAAGGACCCCGGGAAGCCGATCGACTTCTAACCTGCTGCAGCACGCAACCGTAAAGGGGCACTGATGCCGACGAAGAGCACGAGCACGACCACCAGCCGCAAGGCGCCCGCGAAGGCGGCGGCGAAGACGACGACCCGCGCCGCGGCAAAGAAGCCGGCCGCCGCGACGAAGAAGCTCAACTTCCCGTCCGTTGAATGGTTCCAGAAGCTCGGCGACGTCGCGAAGCAGGACGAGGGCTACCGCAAGTTCGGCCGGCTCAACGCGGTCGTCGTCTTCAAGATCGGCGAGAAGCTGATCGAGGCGAACTTCGACGTGCTCGACATCCACGACGTGCGCGAAGTATCGGAGAACCGCCTCCGCGACGCGGACTTCGTCGTGGAGCTCTCCCCCGAGCACTGGAAGTCGATGCTCCAGGACATCAAGAAGAACGGCCACGCCACGCAGGAGTGGACGCTGAACACGCTCGACCTGCGCTTCGACGACCCCATCCACAAGAACTACCTGGACGACGGGTTCAAGGCGGACATGTTCTTCCGCTACAACCCGAGCCTGCAGCGGTTCTTCGACCTGTCGTCGACGCTCGACTACGGCTTCGCCCGGGCGTAGCCCTCGGCGCGACGCGACGCGATCGCCTACCAGCCCTCGGCACGCCGGGGGCTGGTTCGTGTCCGGCGGGCGGGTTGCTACCATGCGGCGCGCGGCGGGAGCGCGCCCTGCCGGACGCGCTCGCGTGCCACGACCGCGCTGCGGCGGACACCACCGCGCCGCGGCGGACACGCCGCCACAGCGGCGGCAGACATGCCGCCGACAGACCCGCGGCGGCAGCCGCGGACTTGCGTCCGCGTGCTGTCGGCGGCGTATCTGCCGCCGCGGTGGCGGCGTCGCGGATACCACTACGAAAGGACCCACCCATGCTCGATGGCTGCCGCGTCGTGGAGCTCAGCACCGACGTCGCCGGCGCGTTCGCCGGCCGCCTCCTGCGCGCGTACGGCGCCGATGTCGTCGTCGTCGAGCCGCCGGGCGGGCACCCCATCCGCCACCTCCCGCCGCACGCGGGCGACGGCCCCGACGCCGGCGTGCTCGCCGCCTACCTGCACGCCGGCAAGCGCAGCGTCGCCCTCGACCTCGACGACCCCGCGGATCGCGCGACGCTCGACGCGCTGCTCGCGCGCGCGGAGATCGTGATTGACTCGCACGCGCCGGGCGCGCTCGCCGCGCGCGGGATCGACCTCGACGCGCTCGCCGACGCGCGCGCGTCGCTGGTCGTCTGCCGGATCACCCCGTTCGGCCAGACCGGCCCGCACACGCAGTGGCGCGCGACCGCGCTCACCGCCGCCGCGGCGGGCGGACAGATGGGCATGTGCGGCGACCCGGACCTGCCGCCGCTGAAGACCGCCGGCCACCAGGCCTACTACCAGGCCGGGCTGCACGCGTTCGGCGCCACCGCGGCCGCGCTGTTCGCCGCGCGTCGCACCGGCATCGGCGACGTGCTCGACATCTCGATCCAGGAGGTGCAGGTCGCGACGCTGGAGGGCGCCGGGCCGAACGCGCTGACCCGCGGCAGCGAGGCCGGCCCGAACGGCAATCAGACGTTCGCGCAGTGGGGCATCCACGCCTGCGCCGACGGCTACGTGGGCGTCGCCGCGATGCCGCGGCAGACGGGCGCCGTCTACGACGTGCATCGGCCACCCGGAGTTCAAGGACGACCCCGCCGTCGCGAACGGCTGGTCGGTCGAGGGCAACGAGCTGATGTCGGTGCTGCTGCCGGAATGGGCGAGCACGCGCGCGGCGCACGAGATCTTCGCGGAGGCCGCGAAGTTCCGCGCGCCGATGACGTTGATCCCGACGCCGCGCGAGTTGCTCGAATGGCCGGCGCTCGTCGGGACGGGCTTCTGGCGCTGGGTCGATCACCCCGTGCTCGGCCGCCACCCGCTGCCCGCGGGGCCGATCGAGTTCGACGGCGATCGCGGCGAGCACGCGCGCGGCCCGCTCGTCGGCGAGCACACCGAGGCCATGCGCGCGGAGCTCGTGGCGGCGGGCGCGCCCCCCGTCGCCACGCCGGCGGCCCCGGCCGGCACAGCGGCGCCTGCGCTCCCCTTCGACGGCATCCGTGTGATCGACGTCACGCAGATCTGGGCGGGTCCCTATGCGACGCGCCTCCTCGGCGACATGGGCGCCGATGTGATCAAGATCGAGGGACCCGCGTTCCCCGACGGCATCCGCACGATGGCCGGCGCGACGAGCGCGCCCGACATCAACCTCAGCGCCTACTTCAACGAGTACAACCGCAACAAGCGCGGCATCACGCTCGACCTTCAGCGACCCGAGGGCATCGAGGCGATCAGGCGCCTGCTCGCAGACGCCGACGTGTTCGTCGAGAACTGGAGCAGCGGCGTCGCCGAGCGGCTGGGGCTCGGATACGAGGACCTGCGCGCCCTCAACCCGCGGCTGATCTGCGTGTCGATGCCGGGGTTCGGCCACCGCGGCAACGACGCGGCGCGTGTCGGCTTCGGGCCGTCGATCGAGCAGATGGGCGGCCTCGTGGCGCTGCAGGGCTACCCCGGCGGCCCGCCACACCGCAGCGGCATCTCGTACGGCGACCCGGTCGCGGGCGTCACGGCGGCCGCGGCGGTCGGCGTGGCGCTGGTCGCGCGCGAGCGCACCGGCCACGGGGTCTACGCGATGGTCCCCCAGCGCGACGGCATCATCGGGCTCGTCGGCGAGTACGTGATCGCGCAGGCGCTCGGCGTGCCGCTCCCCGTGCGCATCGGCAGCCGCGACGCGCTCTTCGCGCCGCACAACGTCTACCCCGCCGCCGACGGCCCGGTGCGGCAGTCCGTCGGCCCGCTGGGCAACGTGCTGCGCGAGTTCACGAGTCGCTGGGTGGCGATCGCGGTCGACTCCGACGACGCGTGGCGCGCGCTGCGCGGCGTGATCGCGCGACGCGCGGCTGGACGACCCGGCGTACGCGACGGCCGATGGCCGCCGCGCGGCGCAGGACGCGATCGACGCGGTGATCGCGGAGTGGACGTCGACGCGCGACCCCGACGACGCGGCCGACGCGCTGCAGGCCGCCGGCGTGGCCGCCTCGCCGGTGCTCACGCCGCTGCTCGCGACGACGGACGCGCACCTGCTCGTTCGCGACGCGTTCATCGCCTACGACCACCCCGACGCCGGCCGCCAGCTCACAACGGCGCCGACCTGGCGCATGCGCCGCCGCCCGATCACGGCCGTGCGTGCGGCTCCGCAGTTCGGGCAGCACAGCGCCGAGGTGCTGACGACGCTGGCCGGCTACAGCGACGCCGAGGTGTCGGCGATGGTGGCGGGCGGCGTCACGTCGAGCGACCTGGTGACGGCGTAGGCGCGCGGCAGGCTTCAGGCCTGCCGTGTGCTGTCGCCGGCCCCGTGGCCCCGTCGCAAGCGGCGGCGGATACGCCGCCGATACCGGCGCGGCCGTCGAGGCCGCGCAGAATCGGCGGCGTATCTGCCGCCGCTTGCCGGGAGCCGGGGAGGACGGGCACCTCGCCCTCCACGCGCCTACACCGTGCGCGTCCCCGCCCTCAGCGCGGCCTCCGCGGCCGACGCGCCGGCAAGCCGGCCGAACACGGAGCCGGCCATCAGGCCGGTCCCGCCGGCGTAGTTGTGGAAGAAGAGCCCGCCCACCAGCTCGCCCGCCGCGTACAGCCCCGCGATCGGCCGGTCCTCGGTGTCCAGCACCTGCGCCGTCTGCGGCACGATACGCAGCCCACCGAACGTGAACGTCACGCCGCACGTCACCGCGTATCCCACGAACGGCGGCTGGTTCAGCGGCAGCGCCCAGTTCGATTTCGGCGGAGCGATTCCCTCCGTGTGCAGGCCGTCGCGCTCGGCCGGGTTGAACGCCCCCGGCCGGCACGCGGCGTTGTACGCCGCCACGGTCTGCTCGAGCCCCGTCCGGTCGATGCCCAGCGCGTCGGCGAGCTCACCGACGGTCCCCGCCTCAGCTTTCGTCGCCTCGCGGATGCGGTACTCGTCGCGCAGCATCGCTACCGTCTGCTGGTCGAACAGCTGGAACGCGATGCTCTGCGGCTGACGCAGGATCTCTCGGCCGTACTTCGCGTACGTGTAGTTCCGCAGGTCCGCGCCCTCGTCGACGAACCGCTCGCCGCGGATGTTCACGATCAGGCCGAGCGGATACGAGTGCTTCTGGTAGAGATCACCGATGCGCCGGTTGCCGGTGGGCGGCGCGTTGAAGTCCCAGGCCACGGCGTGTGCACTCGACCAGTGGCCGTACGGCTGGGCGCCTATCTCAAGCGCCATCTTGATGCCATCGCCAGTGTTATGTCTTGTACCACGGACCTTGGCGAACTCCCACCCGGCTCCGAGATACTGCGTCCGCATCGCGGTGTTCGCCTCGAAGCCGCCCGCCGCGATCACCACCGCACCCGCCTGGAGCTCTCCGAAGCCGTCGTCGTCGCGCACGCGCAGGCCCGTCACCGCGGCGCGCCGGTCGGTGATCAGCGACACTGCCTTCGTCCCGTACCGAACGTCGACCCCCTGCTCCTCCGCCGCGCGGAAGAGCATGTCGGAGAGGCCCTCGCCGCCCCCGACCGCCTCGGTGATCATTCCGCCCCAGAACTGGAGCTTGTCGCCGACGCGGTACGCCTGCCGGCCGTACATGAGCACCCAGCGCATGCCGAGCCGCTCGCGCATCCACTGGACCGTCGGGTACGCGTCACCGACGAGCCGATCGACGAGGCCGGGGTCGGCCAGCCCCTCCGTGACGCGCATCAGGTCCGAACGCATCGCCGGCGCCGGATAGGAGCCGACGTCGATCCCCGCGACCTCCTCTTCCGAGAGGTCCGGGATCAGGGCGCGAATGTCGTCGATGCCGTTGTACGGGAAGCGGAAGCCGCCGCCGGTGAAGAAGGTGTTGCCGCCGCGCTCCTCGCGCGTGGCCTTCTCCAGCACCGCGACGCGGGCGCCGGCCTCGCGGGCGGCCAGCGCGGCGCAGAGCGCGGCGTTGCCGGCGCCGATCACGATGACGTCGTAGGCGTCGCGCGGCGCGGTCATGCGGGGCCGCCTTCGCCGGCCTGCTCCTGCTGTCGGCGCTCGAAGTTCTCCATCGCACGCTGCACCATCGGGCGGCGCCGGCCCTCGGGCTTCGACAGCGCGAACGCCGGGTCGGCCTCGCCCTGCGACGAGAGCAGGTGCAGCGCGAACGCGCCGTTGATGTGCTGCGTGAACCCCTGCGCGTCCTGCGCCTGGTTCATCGCGAGCTTGATCATGCGCAGCTGGAACGGGTCGTTCTCCGCGACGCGGGCCGCGTACTCCATCGTCTCCGCCTCGAGCCGGTCGCGCGGCACCACCCGGTTCACGAGGCCCAGCTCGTGCGCCTCGGCCGCGGAGATGAAGCGGCTCTCGAAGAGGATCTCCTTCGCCTGCCGCGGGGGGATGTCCCACGGGATCGTGAAGTACTGGAAGTTCGTGCCGAGGAACATCGCGTCGTCGGCCGCGAACACCAGGTCCATCGCCGACGCGATGATCCAGCCGGCGAAGATGCAGTACCCCTGCACCATCGCGATCGTCGGCTTCGGCACGTTCCGCCAGCGCAGCGACTTCGCGACGTTGTTCTCCCACGAGCGAGCGTAGCGCCCGCGCACCCCTTCCTCCGCCGGGCGCGCCTCGCGGTCGGCCACCTCGTCGGGCGTGCCGAGGTCGTGGCCGGCCGAGAAGTGGTCGCCCTCGCCGGAGAGCACGATCACGCCGACGCCGAGGTCCTCGGACGCGCGCGCGAAGGCATCGTCCATCTCCTCGAGCAGCAACCGGCTCTGGGCGTTGCGGTAGCGCGGCCGGTTGAGGACGACGCGCGCGACGCGCCCCACGGTCTCGTAGCGGATCTGGGTGTAGTCGGTCATGCGGGCCGTCTTTCGGGTGGGGCACTCGGGACGGCGCGACGATAGCGGTTCGCCCCGCATCTGGGCGAGCGGCGGGCCCCCGTGGGCGAGCGGCCGCTGCCGGAATCGGCTACGGCGGCGGGCCGACGCCCGTCACGCCCAGCGCCGCGAGCGCCTGGTACTCCGCCTCGCTCATCCCCAGCAGCTCCGCGAACACCTCGTAGTTGTGCTCGCCCTGGAGCGGCGCCGGGCGCGTGACGCGCGCCGGCGTGCGCGAGAAGCGCATCGGCACGCCGGACTGTGGGAAGCGGCCCACCTCGGGGTGGTCGAGCTCGACGAGGAAGCCGCGTTCGCGCAGCTGTGGGTCCGCGGCGACCTCGCGGCCGTCGAGCACCGGCGCGGCGATCACGCCCGCGGCCGACAGCCGCGCGGCCAGGTCGTCGCGGTCCTCCGTCGCGGCCCACGCGCCGAGGATCGCGTCGAGCGCGTCCTCGTGCGCCTTGCGCGCGGCGTTGTCGACGAAGCGCGCGTCGCCGCGCCACTCCGCGTGGCCGGCGACGTCGCACAGCGCCGCCCACTGCGCCTCGTCCTGCGCGGCGAGCGCGATCCAGCGTTCCTCCCCGGTCGCGTTTCCGCGGCACGCGTAGATCCCGTGCGGCGCGAAGGTCATGTGGCGGTTCCCGAGACGCGGACGCTGGCGTCCGGTGACTCCCTGCTCCAGCGCCGCGTCGCCGACCACCGCGAGGTTCGCCTCCTGCATCGAGAGGTCGATGTACTGGCCCTCGCCGGTGCGGTGCCGGTGGTGCAGTGCCGTGAGCATCGCGCCGAAGGCGGTGAGCCCGGCGACCGCGTCGGGGTACATCTGCCCGGAGTTGAGCGGCGGGCCGTCGCGATAGCCCAGCAGCGCCGACTGCCCCGACGTCGGCTCGATGGTCCCGCCGATCCCCGGCACGTTCGCCCACGGCCCCGTGTGGCCGTACGCCGACAGGCTGCACAGGATGACGTCGGGCTTGATCGCGCGCATGGCGTCGTAGTCGATGCCGAGGTTCCCGAGCACGCGCGGCGAGAAGTTCTCGGCGACGACGTCGGCGTGCGGCAGCAAGCGGCGGAAGACGTCGATGCCCTCGGGCGTGCCGAGGTCGAGCGTGGCCGTCCGCTTCGCGAGGTTCACGGAGTTGTAGAGCGGGTTGCAGTTCCACGCGTGCCGCGCGGTGGGGACGGCGCGGAGCGTCGCCGGCATCGGCGTGTCGTAGGACCCGCGCCAGGAGTCGAGCCGCTTGCGCACCTCGAGCTGGATGATGTCGGCGCCGAGCATCCCGAGCAGCTCGGTGCAGTACGAGCCGGCCCACGCCTGCGTCAGCACGATGCCGCGCAGCCCGGCGAGCGGCCCCTCCCCGGCGCGCGGCGGCACGTCGCTCATCGCCGCGCGTCGCCGGTGGGCGCGCCGGCCGGCTCGTCCGCCGGCGACGCGACGGTGCCGATCACGCCCGACTCGAGCAGCCCCGGCAGCTGGTCCTCGGTGACGCCGCCGACCTCGCGCAGGACGGGGAGCGTGTCTTCGCCCGGCTCCGGCGCGCGGTGGGCGAGCGACCATGGCGTGGCGGACAGGCGCACGGGCGCGCCGGGATACTCCGGGCCGTCGGGGTCGTCCGCGGCGTGCACCCAGAACTCGCGCTCGCGCAGGTGCGGGTTCGCGCGGAGCTCGTCCATCGTCAGCACCGGCCCGGCGACGACGCGCCGCACGGCGAGCTCGTCGAACAGCTCCATCTTCTGCCAGCCCGCCATCTTCTCCTGCACGCGCGAGACGTACTCCTCCTTGTGCTGCTGCCGGTACCAGCTCGCCTCGTAGCGCTCGTCCTCCGCGAGGTCTTCGAGCCCGAGCAGGTTCATCGCGTCGCGCCAGAAGTGCGCGCGGCTGATCGTGAGCGCGAAGTGGCCGTCGGCGACGGGGACGGGGCCGGTGGTGATGTCGGTGCCGTGCTTGCGGCCCATCGCCTCGCCGAGGTACTGCCCGCGCAGCAGCGCCGGCGCGAACGTCGACGCGCAGACCTCGACCTCGGAGACGTCGACGTGCTGGCCCTCGCCGGGGTGCGTGTCGCGGTGGAACAGCGCCGCGAGCACGGCGCCGTACGCCGCAAGCGCGGCCTGGTACGACGCCTGGAACGCGCTCCCGTTCAGCGGCTCGCGCGCGGCATCGCCGTTGATCGACGCCCAGCCGGAGCGCGCGAACGCGGTGAGGTCGTTGCCCGGCACGCCGGCCAGCGGGCCGCTCTGCCCGTGCGGCGTGATCGAGCAGAGGATGACGCCGCGGCGGCGCGCGTCGAGCGCGTCGTAGCCGAAGCCCAGCTCCGCCAGGCGCCCCGGCGCGAAGCTCTCGATCACGACGTCGCTGCGCCGCACGAGCTCCCACACCAGCCGCCCCGCGCGCGGGTCGTCGACGTCGAGCGCGACCACGCGCTTGTTCGCGAGCGCGGCGAGCGCGGGGATGCTGCGGCCGTCGTCGGTGAACGGCGCGAGCCGGCGCAGCGGGTGGCCGGCGCGCGGCTCGACCGCGATCACGTCGGCGCCGTAGTCGGCGAGGAGGCGCGAGCACCAGGCGCCCGCGAACGACGTCGAGAGGTCGAGGACGCGCAGGTCGTCGAGCGCGCGGGGCCGCGGCGCGTCGGCCATCGGCGGCTAGCCCTCGCCCCGCTTCGCGACCTCGTAGATCGTCGTGTGGCGCAGGCGCGCGAGCTCCGTGCCGTCGGCGGCGAGGATGACGCCGTCGATCACGCCGTAGTGGTGCCCCTTGCGCTCGTAGGTCTCGACGAAGTGCCCGGCGACGGTGACCGACTGCCCCGACTCCGCGCGCGCGAGGTGCTGGATGTGGCTCTTCGCGTGGATCGCCGGGCCGTAGTCGTACGAGTGGTGCAGCAGCGGCGTCATGCGCGCCGCGATCCAGCCCGGGTGCAGCAGCGGCCGCTCGCCGATGAAGCGCGGGGCCTGCGAGCGCTGCTTGCCGAGCGCGTACGCGCGCATCTCCTCGGCCGACGCCGACACGGCCATCGGCCGCAGGTCCTGGTCGACCGGCGCGACGTCCATCGTGAGGCGTGGCAGCGTCGCCGGCGCGGCCTCGGCGACGCGGCGTGCGGTGTCGTGCAGGTCGCCGAGCCACGGCGCGTCGCCGAGCCCGAGCGTGCCGACCACGGCGTCGGCGCCGTCCTGCTTCGTCATGCGCAGCGACCAGGTGTCGCCGGCGTCCGCGGACGGCTCGACGCGCACGGTCAGCTCATCGCCGGGGTAGGTCGGGTGACGAAACGCGATCTCCGCCCACCCGCGCTCGAGCCAGCCCGCGCCGAGCGCCTCGACGATCGTGGGCGTCGCCCACCCGTAGACGGTGACGCCGCCGACAAGCGCGGCGGTGTAGCCGTACTCCTTCGCGCCGTCCGTGGAGTGGATGACGTTGCGGATGTCCGGGGAGTCGGGGCCGTCGAGGAAGGCGGTGACGCGATGCTCGGCGCTGCGGCGGGTGGTGGTCATGTGCGTTCCTCCATCCAATCCCCCGTCCCCGTCGATCGGCGGCAGGATGCCGCCGATCGCATCGGCGGCATGCTGCCGCCGCTTGACGGGGGGTTCTTACTCCAGCCACTCCCGGAGCACCTCGTCGGTGTGCTCGCCCGGCGTGGCCGGCGCGGGACGGCTCGCCTCGGGCGGGCCCCCCTCCAGCCTGAAGGGCCGGCCGGGGATCCGCACGCTCGCCCCTCGCGGGCCCGGGACCTCGCGCAGCATTCTACGGGCATCGAGCTGGGGGCAGTCGAACAGGTCGTCGACCGTCTGCACCAGCGCGAACGTGAGGTGCAGCCGCTCCGCGGCCTCGAACCACTCCTGCGCGGTGCGCCGCTCGAACGGCGGGACGAACAGCGCGAGGAACTCGTCCCAGTGCTGCATGCGGCCCTCGGCCGTCTGGAAGCGATCCTCCGCGAGCCGGGGCTCGTCGAGCAGCGTGGCGACGCCGCGCATGTCCATCGTCGCGACCGCGCCGGGCGCGCAATAGACGAAGCGGTCGCTCGCCGGAACCATGCGCAGCCCCTGCTTCACGCGCTGCTCGCGGCGCGGCACCTCGCCGCGGTACACGTAGCCGCTCGTCGGCGTGTAGGTGTGCGACGCGAGCGCCTCGACCATCGCGACGTCGACGCGCTGCCGCTCGCCGGAGCGTCGCGCGGCGAGCGTCGCCGCGACGGCGGCGCCCGCGCCGGCAACGCCGCCGGCCATCGCGGCGGCGTACGGCGGGAGCTGCTGTGGCGCCTGGTCCCACTCGCCGGTGAGGAACATCAGCCCGCTCGCGGCCTGCACCACCATGTCGCTCGCCGCCCACCCCGCACGCGGGCCGAGCAGCCCGAACGGCGTCACGGAGACGACCGCGCGGCGCGGCGCGAACGCGTCGAACGCGGAGCGCGGCACGCCCGACTCCGCGCAGCCCGCCGGCGAGAAGTCGCCGACGACGACGTCGGCGGCCGCGCCGAGTGCCGCGAGCGAATCGCCGCTGGCCACGACCCCGCGCTTGCCGTAGTTCACGAACGCGAACGCCCCGCCGGCGCCCGTCGCCGATGCGGCTCCGGCGGGGGGACCGCCGCCCCAGCGCGACGGCCGCGTCCGCAGCGGGTCACCGCCCGGCGGCTCGACCTTCACGACGTCCCAGCCCACCTCCGCGAGCAGCTTCGTCGTGTACGCCGCGCCGACGCCGGTCGCGACGTCGAGCGCGCGCGGCCGCCGCTCGTCGTCGCGCCTCACAGCCATGTCACCTCCGGCTCTGCACCGGCCCCGGGCGCCGCGGCCTCGCCCGTGAGCGCCGCGAAACGGCGCGCGAGCCGGTCGGGCAGCCCGGGCTGGTCCCACGCGCTGTGCCCGCCCGCCGCCCGCGCCTCCGCGACCTCGTACAGGCGGACGGCGATGGCGAACGCCTCGTAGTAGGCGAGCCGGTGGTCGTCGAGCGGCCGCAGCCGCGCGTAGGCCCGGCGGTACTGCGCGTTGAGCGCGGTGCGCATCGCGGCGAACGGCCGCGCGAGCACGCGCGGGATCTCTGCCGGACCCCAGAGGTTGAGGACGATCGTGCACGCGACGTCGTAGTGCGGGTCGGCGACCGCCACGCCGCCCCAGTCGAGCACGCCCGTCACGCGCGTCCCCTGCACGAGGATGTTGAGCGGGTGGAAGTCGCTGTGCGATCGTGGCCGCGTCGCCGATGTCGATCACGCGCGCGCAGGGGTAGCCCTGCGCGGCGAGCGTGTTCTGCGTGGCGGCCTCGCGGCGGGCGCGCGTGGCACCGCCGGCGTACGCGAGCGCCGGCGGGGCGAACGCGGTGCGCGCGTGCGCGAGCAGCTCGCGCGCGACGGCGGCGGCGTCGGGCAGGGCGCGCGTCATCGCGCGGGCGCTTCGCTTGCGCCGCCCGCGGCGGCCGCGCGCGCGGCGCGCCAGCCGTCATGCTCCGCGTCGACGCGCGCCAGCTCGCCGCGCTCGATGCGCGTCTCCGTGTCGGCGCGGTCGCGCGTCGGCGGCGCCGGCAGCGCGCCCACGACGCCGGCGGCCGCGAGCGCCGCGATCTCGCCGTCCGCGTAGCCGGCCGCGCGCAGCAGGGCCGCGTTGTCCTCGCCCAGGTGGTGCGGCGCGACCATCGCGACGTCCGCGCCGCCGCCCCACGCGGGGCCGGCGTGCGGGTGTGCGTTGTCGCCGTCGCCGAGCACGCCGAAGTATCCGCGCGCCCACAGGTGCGCGTCCGCCGCCTGCATCGCCGCGTCGGCGACCGCCGCCGCGGCCACGCCCGCCGCCTGCAGCGCGTCCGCCACCGCCTCGGCATCGCGCGCAGCGACGGCCGCGGCGACGTGCTCCGGGTCGGCCGCGGGCACGCCCAGCGCGCGCGCGACCACGGCGAGCTGCGCGTCCGTCGCCGCGATCGCGACGTGGCGGTCGGCGCCGGCCGCGGCGAAGACGCCGTGCAGCGCCCACCGCGTGTCGGCGTTGCCGATGCGCTCCGGCAGCGGCCCGCCGAACGCGCGCTCCGCGACCGCCGCGCCGATGTGGCTGACGGCGGTCTCGTACAGCGAGATGTCGATGTGCTGGCCGCGCCCCGTGCGCTCGCGTTCGTCGAGCGCCGCGAGGATCGCGAAGGCGGCGTTCATGCCGCAGGTGTTGTCGGCGTAGACGATGGTCCCGGGTCGCGCCGGCCAGGCCCCCGCTTCGCCGATCATCACGTTCTGTGCCGAGATGGCCTCGGCGCCGGGACCGAAGAGCGGCCGCTCGCCCCACGGACCGGTCGTGCCGAAGCCGGTCAGCGAGACGTAGATCACCCCGGGGTTCACGGTGCGCACGCCCTCGTAGTCGATGCCGTACTTGCGCATGACACGCGGTGTGAAGTTGTGCGCGACGACGTCGCAGCCGGCCGCGACGCGCAGGAACACCGCGGGCCCGCCGTCGGCCCCGAGGTCGATCCCGAGCCGGCGCTTGTTGCGAAAGAGATCGGGCTCGCTGAGGCCGACGCGCCGCAGGTGCGACTCCACGCGGATCACCTCGGCGCCGAGGTCGGCGAGGTGGCGCGTCGCGAACGGCAGCGCCGCCGCCTGCTCCATCGACAGCACGCGGACCCCCTCGAGCGGTCGGAACGCGGGCACGGGCGCCTCCTCCGGCGGCGACTGTAGCAAGAGCCTGCTTCGAGCGGCGCCTGGCCGGGGCGCCGAGTCGCTGTGTGCGCGAAGCGTGCCCGCCCAGCACCTTGACCGGGCGCCGCTCGAAGCGAATGGTCCGGCGGTAGCGCAACGGAGGCAACGCATGGCGAACCCATCCACCGACGAGCAAGAGGTCGCGGTCGTCACCGGCGCCGGGCACGGCATCGGGCTGTCGACGGCGCGCCGGCTCGCCGCCGACGGCTACGCGGTCGTGCTGGCGGAGATCGACGAGGACAGCGGCCGCGCGGCGGAGCGCGCGCTCACGGAGGCCGGGCACGCGGCGTTCTTCGTGCGCACGGACGTGTCCGACCCCGCGCAGGTCGACGCGATGATCGACACGGCGGTCGAGCGCATGGGGCGCATCGACGTGCTCGTGAACAACGCCGGCCGCGCGCGGCCCGGCCGCGTGCACGAGCTGTCGCTCGACGACTGGCGCTTCGTGATCGACACGACGCTCGCGTCGGTGTTCTACGGCGCGAAGTACGCGATCCCGCACATGCTCGACCGCGGGCGCGGGGGGCGCATCGTGAACATCGCGAGCGTGCAGGGCTTCGCCGCGCACCGCGCGGCCGCCGCGTACAACGCGGCGAAGGGCGGCGTGATCAACCTCACGCGGAACATCGCGCTGGACTACGCGCGCGACGGCATCCGCTGCAACTGCATTTGCCCCGGGCACATCCGCGTCCACGACCGCGAGGACACCGCGCAGCGCATGGCGCAGCGCGACATCGCGTACCCGAACGTGCGGAACGTCGACGAACTGGAGGCGATGCACCCGCTGGGGCGGGTCGGCACGCCGGACGAGATCGCCGCGTGCGTGTCGTTCCTGGTGTCGCCGGACGCGTCGTTCGTCACGGGGGCCGCCCTTGTCGCCGACGGCGGGCTGACGGTCCAGGTGCTGGCCTAGGGCGCCCGAGTATCGAAGCAGGAGGACACGCACCGCCCGACTCTGCGGCGGGTCGGGCTGCAGGGCCGGACGGCCGTGCCTGGTAGTTCCAACGGGCAGGATGTCGATTCGTTCGGGCATTCGCCACGGCGCGCGCCGAGCCGGCGGCGGTGAGGTTGCACTACGAACGCGGGTAGTACCAGCCGAGCGGCTCGTCGGGGAGCGTTGCCGGCGCGTCGAAGGCGATCGGCCCCGTCTCCCGCCGGAGGCCGGTGTACGGGTTGACGGGATCGACGAAGAATCGCCCCGGGCTGCGCGCCTTGGCGTCGGCCGGCACCGCCTCGGGCTCGACCGGCACGTGCAGGCGGCCGGCGGCGGCGACGAGCCCGTCGTACGCGTCCTGTGCCCACGACGCGGCCGCCTGGTAGTCCATCTGCTGGTACGCGATCAGCGCGCGCAGCGCGGACTGGTCGGCGGACACGACCGCGGCGTCCTCCGCCCGCGCGTCGGCGCTGCCTCGTTCACGTAGCCGATGGTCATCCAGCGGCCCATGCTGTCGAGGTCGGGCGACGTCGATCTCCCGGGCGCCGTCGCCGGGCGCGTAGCCGACGAACACGATGTTCACCGGGAGCGGGGCGAAGAGGATCCCGATGCCGCCGGGCAAGAGCACCCGGAGCGACGGCGGCGCGGCGGCGGTCGGGCCGTCCGCGTCCGACGAAGCGGGCACGACGAGCGCCAGGGCGACAACGCACACGGCCAGCGCGGGAAGCATCCGGCGGCGCATCGAACCTCCCTCCGCCGGGTCGAGGGAGCGCGACCGTAGGCACGGGGGCTCCCGCGTCAACACGCACGTCATTTCTGTGCCCGTGATCGAGTGGCCGGGTGCCTGACTTCGGCGATGCTCACCGCGGCACATCACGCCCGCGCCCTCGGCGGGTAGCGGTGAGTGATACAACCGGCGTCAATCTCACCGCCCGTTGGTGCCTGCCACCGAGCATCCGTGCCAGTCGGCGCCCAGGCCGTCACACGAAAAGAGAGAGGAGGAGCGGTATGAGTACGCTCGTCGAACAGTTCCGCCTGGGGGCACTCCACGTCGCGGCGCTGTCCGACGGCGTCGGCGAACAGCAGCCGTCCGACTGGTTTCCCGGCGTCGACGACGCCGCGTGGATGACGGCCGTCGGCGCCGTCGACCCGCGCGCGACGCTGCCCGTGAACTTCGGCTCGTTTCTCGTGCGCGGCGCCGGCCACACGACGCTCATCGACACCGGCAACGGCGAGCGCACGCGCGGCCGGCACGAGGGTGCCGCGGGGCTGCTCGACCGCCTCGCGTCGCTCGGCGTGGACCCGCACGACGTCGACACCGTCCTGCTCACGCACTTCCACGGCGACCACGTCGGCTGGAACACGCACGACGATGGCGGTCCGCTGACATTCCCAAACGCGATCTTCTTCCTGCACGCGGCGGACGTCGCGTACCTGGACGACCCCGGCTCGCCCGACACGCCCGGCAACCGGTTCTCGCGGTCGCGCGTGCTGCCGGTGCGCGACGCCGGCCTGCTCGAGACCTTCGACGGCGAGTATTCGCCGCGGACGGGGATGACGTTCGTGCCGACGCCCGGCCACACGCCCGGGCACTGCTCGGTGCTGATCGAGTCGCAGGGCGAGCGTCTGTTCCTCACCGGCGACGCCGCGCCGAACGTGGCGCACCTCGAGCACCCGGAATGGACGCCGGTGTTCGACCTCGACCCGCCGCGCGCCGTGGCGTCGCGCCGGGCGTTCGCCGAGCGCGCGATCCGCGAGGACGCGCTCGTCTCCGGTGGGCACTTCCCGATCCTCACCGTCGGGCGGCTGTCGCGCGTGGAGCACGGCTACCGCTTCGAGCGCGTCGCGGTCGAGCGCGTACCGGTGGAGGCACGCGCGTGAAGCTCCCACCGCGGCTCGCGACGCTGAACGAGATCGTCCGCGTCGGCGTGATGCCGAACTTCTATGTCGACGACGCCGCAGCCGCGGCGACGATCGCGCGGGCGGCCGTCGTCGGCGGCTGCACGGTCCTGGAGTTCGTGAACCGCGGGCCGAGCGCGGTCGACGTCTTCACCACGCTCGCGGCGGAGGCGCGGCGCGACCTGCCGTCGCTCGTGCTCGGCGCCGGAACCGTCACCGAGCCTGCCACCGCCGCGCAGTACGTGAACGCCGGCGCGCGGTTCATCGTCGGGCCGAACCTCAACGTCGACGTCGCGCGGCTGTGCGCGCGACGCGGCGCGGTGTACGCCGCCGGCGTCGCGACAGCGACCGAGCTGAGCGCGGCGCTGGAGGCCGGCGCGGACCTGCTCAAGCTGTTCCCGGCGCGCGAGCTGGGTGGGCCGGCGGCGGTGCGCGCGCTGCTCGGCCCGTTCGCGCACGCACCGATCATGCCGAGCGGCGGCGTGAGCGCGGACGCCGCCGAGGTGCGCGCGTACGTCGAGGCCGGCGCGGTGTGCCTGAGCATCGGCGGCGCGCTCTTCCCGCGCGACGCGATCGCCGCCGGCGACTGGCCGCGGCTGGAGGCGGGGTTCCGCGCGGCGGTCGAGGCGGTGGCCGCCGCACGGGCATAGGAAGCGTGCTTCGAGCGGCGCCTGGTCAAGGCGCTGAGTGCGAGGCGTTGCGCGGATGCCGGGTGCTCAGGGCGTCCATCACGCGCCGCTCGAAGCACGCTCCGGGCATGTACACTCCCACGCGCACCGAGAGGGAGCCCCGCATGTCTGTGATGGTCATCCGTGTCCGGGGTGCGGCGCCGCGCTGCGCGACGCGCCGATCTCGGTCAGCACTTCCTCCGCAGGGGCGCCCTCGCCGCTGATCTGATCGCTCGCTCGCCGGTCGAGCCCGCCGATCTCGTCGTCGAGATCGGGGCGGGTACCGGCGCCCTGACGCGGCCGCTCGCCGCGCGCTGCGCGCGGCTGCTCGCGGTCGAGCTCGACCCGCGCCTGGCCGCCGCGCTCCGCCTTGCGTTCGCAGACGCGCCACACGTCGAGGTGATCGCGCGCGACTTCTTCGACGTGCCGCTTCCGGGCGACGACTACCGCGTCGTCGGCAACGTGCCGTTCGCGTCGACGACACGCATTGTGCGGCGGCTCACCGACGCGGAGCGACCGCCGCGCGACGCGTACCTCGTGGTGCAGCGCGAGGCCGCCGAGCGCTTCGCCGGGGGACCGTACGCGCCGGAGACGCTGCGTTCGCTGCTGCTGAAGCCGCGCTGGCACGTGGAGATCGCGCGGCGACTGCACCGCACCGACTTCGATCCGCCCCCGCGCGTCGACTGCGCCGTGCTCTGGCTCGCGCGCCGCGACCGCCCGCTGCTCCGCGCGACCGAGGAGGCGACGTATGCGCGCTTCATCGCATCGGCGCTCGGCGGCCCGCCCACGGTGCGCGGCGCGCTGCGCCGCCCGTTCACGCCCGCGCAGATCGCCCGCTTCGCACGGGAGTTGCGCATCGACCTCGCGGCCGCGCCGACCGCGCTGTCGTTCGACCAGTGGCTCGGCGTGTTCCGCGCGTGGCAGATGGTCGGCGGCGCGAACGGCACGGACGGCGGTCCGAGCGGCGCGTGATGGACACGCTGAGCACCCGGCATCCGCGAAACGCCTCGACTCAGCGCCGTCACCAGGCGCCGCTCGAAGCAGCCCGCGGGCGACCGCGCTACTTCTTGAAGAACGCGCGCAGGCGCGCGGCGATCTGCTCCGCCTGCGGCTCCGTCACCTCGCGGGGGTCGATCAGCACGATCCCGTCGTCGAGGTGATGGTTGCGCGTGCGGATGCTCGGCGAACCGTCGGCGAGGAACGCGACCAGCTCGCGCACGTCGAAGGCGCCGGCCCGCGCGCGGATCGCCACGCGCTCGATCGGGCGCCCGGCCTCGTCCATGCGAATGAAGTGCTCCGCCTCGCCGGCGTCGGCGAGCGCGCGCTGCACGATCGCGTTCACGCCGCGGCGGCGCTCGCGCTCCGATGCCTCGTCGTCGCGCGCATAGCGCTCCAGCGCGACGAGCAGTCCGGCGATCTGCTCCTTGCCCACCTTCATCGGCCGCGCGATGCCATGCGTTTGCGCCTCGCATGCCTCCACCAGGTCGCGCCGCCCGGCGACGAAGCCGACCGTCGGCCCGCCAAAGGCCTTCCCGCCGGAGTAGGCCACGAGGTCCACGCCCATCGCGACGTACCGCCGCAGGTCCTCCTCCGCGGCGGCGTCGACGACCACCGGCACGCCCGCGGCGTGCGCGAGGTCCAGGCAGCGCGCGAGCGAGACCATTCGCTCCTGCACCGCGTGGTGCGACTGCACGTAGAGCAGCGCCGCCACGGGCGTGCCGTCGCCCAGCGCGGCCTCGAGCCGCTCCTCGGGCACGTTGTTGACGTCGCCCACCAGCTCCGGCCGGCCGCCGCCGAGGCGCACCATCTGCTCGACCGGCGCGCCGAAGTTGACCCAGTGACCGGCCTGGACGAGCACGCGGTTCGGCCAGCCGTCGCAGTCGGGCAGCCGCGCCACGCGTCGCGGATCGCTGCCCGCCACGCACGCCGCGATCGCGATCACCACCCCCGCGGCGGCGCCGGTCGTCACCGACGCGCCCTCCGCCCCGGTGTGCTGTGCGACCAGCTCGCCCGCGCGCCGGCGCAGCCCGGCGAGGTCCACGTGCGAGCGCGCGGCGGCGGCCTGCGCCTCCGCGACCTCGGCCGCCTGCGCGGTGCCCCCGAGCGCCGTCAGCTTGCCGGCCGCGTTGATCACGGTCGGGACGCCGATGCGCTCGTAGATGTCCATCCGGCGGCTCCGTTCGCTGCGAGGGTAGTGGGCCGCCATGCCGCGTTCGAGCGGCGCGCGGTGAACGCGCGCGTGATGCACGGAGCCCGATACCGGCGCCTTCACCGAGCGCCGGTCGAAGCGAGCCTCCTACACCGGCGCGGTGCGATCGAAGCGCCGGCCGTGGACGAACACCGAGATCGGATCGAATCCACTGCGGGGCGGTCCGTACCTCGCCCTCCGAATCCTCGAGGTCGATGGGATCGTCGCGCAGCGCGAAGACGCTGATGTGCGCCGGCCGCCCGACGTCGAGCACGCCGAAGCCGTCGGCGTCGAGGCGCAGCGCCTGCGCCGGCGTCACGGTCGCCGCGCGCACCACCTCCTCCAGCGGCATGCCGAGCAGCAGCAGCTTCGTCATCGTGCGCGCCTGCGAGACGACGTAGCGGTCGACGTTGCCGCGGTGGATGTCGGTGCTGATCGAGTGCACGGGCAGCCCCTCGGCGAAGGCGCGCTCGGCGGTCGCGAAGCTGAACGACGAGCGGCCGTGGCCGATGTCGATGAACACGCCGCGCTCGACGGCGTCGCGCAGCGCCGGCAGCGCGCGGCCGCCATACGTGAGCGCGCCGCCGACCTTGCCGTGGTAGGCGTGCGTCACGATGTCGCCGGGCCGCAGCATCGCGAGCACGTCGTCGAGCACCGGCGGCGCGTTGCCGACGTGCGCCATCAGGGGCACGCCCGTGAGCTCCGCCGCCTTCACCGCCAGCCGCACGGCGGTCAGTCCGAAGTCGCCCGTGTGGCTCGCCGACGCCTGCACCTTCACGCCGCGCACCCACTCGCGATGGCGCTCGACGGCGGCGACCGTCGCCTCGAGCGAGACGAGCTCGGGCCGCGACGAGTGTCCGCCGCCGACGGCCGGCAGCCCCGGCGAGCCGATGTTGATCAGCGCGAACACCGGCGTCTGCTGCGTCTCGATCACGACACCGGGGAAGGCGTCGGCGGTGACGGCGCCGGATGAGCCCGCGTCGACCAGGCAGGCGACGCCCTGCTCGACGCCGACGCGATCGGCGAAGAGGCGGGTCGTCGGGAAGAGGCCATGGTTGAAGACGTGCGTATGGATGTCGATGAAGCCGGGCGCGACGTAGAGGCCGGTGGCGTCGTAGCGCTCCTCGGCGGCATCCGCGCCCGCGGGGGACACCGCACCGAGCTCAACGACGATGCCGTCGCGCACGAGGAGGTCGGCGCGGTAGCGCTGCCCGCGCAGGACGTCGACGAGCGTGCCGCCGGAGATGAGCGTGGAGACCATCGGGACCTCTCGGTCGCCCGGCCCCCGCCGCGCGACATGGTAGCGACCGCACGGTGGTTCGCGCGAGCCGTGCAGCCGGAGCGTGCTTCGAGCGGCACCTGGAGAGAAGGTGCCGCTCGCCACCTCACGCCGCGGCCCGCGCCTTCACCGGGCGTGGCTCGAAGCAACCCGCATCGACTCGCTACAGCAGACCGGCGCCGGCGGGGTCCGCGTCGAGCGGGCGCATCGCGTCGGAGACGCGGCGCCAGTGCGCGTAGACGTCGTCGTAGCGCGCGTGCGTGGCGGGATCGGGATCGACGCGCGCCGACGGCCGCACCATCGCGGCCGCCGCGGCGTCGACGTCGTCGAAGTGGCCGAGTGCGACCGCGAGATAGATGGCGGCGCCGCGCGCCTCCACGACGTGGTCGGTCACCTCGCAGGGGTAGCCGAGCGCGTCGACGATGATGCGGCGCCAGGTCTCGCTCTGCGCGCCGGAGCCGGTGAAGCGCATGACGGTCGGCTCGCCGCACCAGCCGCGCACCTGCTCGAAAATCGCGCGCACCGCGAAGGCGCCGCCTTCGAGCACCGCGCGGTAGAGGTGGGCGCGGCCGTGCGTCGCGCGCAGGCCGGCGAAGGCGGCCGCCGCGCCGGGGCGCGCCTCGGGCGCGACCTGGCCGGCGAGGAACGGGAGGAAGCGCGCGCCCTCCGCGCCGGGCGCGATCGCCGCGGCCTCCGCGTCGGCCGCCGCGAACACGGCAGGGCGGACCTCCTCGGAGGGGTGGTCGTACCAGGCGTCGAGGAACCAGTCGGCCGCGCGGCCGGCCATCACCGCGTTGCCGCCGATCACGTGGCGGCCGGGCGGCATCCCGTAGAAGCGATACGCGCCGGGCGGCGGTTCGGCGGTCACCGCGCGCACGACCGCGTGTGTGCCAATCGTGATCGCGTAGGCGCCGACCGTCCCCGCGCCGGCGCCGAGGTTCGCGCAGATGCCGTCGTGGCCGCCGACCGCCACCGGCGTGCCGGCGGGCAGGCCGAGCGCGTCCGCGGCCGCCGCGGTCACGCGCCCGGCGATCGCCCACGGCGGCGCGACGCGCGGCAGCAGGTGGCGGTCGACGCCGGCGAACGCGAGCGCGCGCGGGTCGAAGTCGTCGCGGTCCGGGCCCGACGTGGGATCGGTCACGACCGCGCCGGTCATGCGGAAGAGCAGGAAGTCCTTCGCGTACATCGCGTGGCGGACGCGCGCGGCGATCGCCGGCTCGGCCTCGCGCAGATAGAGCGTCTTCGCGAGCAGCGCCGCCGCGTAGTTGGCGAGGTGCCCTCCGTCGCGACGCCATGCGACGAGCCGCTGCAGCTGGGGGTCGTGTCGTCGGTCGGACCACGATCCCGCGACGGTCGCGCCGGCGGCGTCGACCGCGACGAACCCGCCGCCCCGGCCGGAGAGCGACGCGCCGGCCACCGCGCGACCGGCGAGCTCCGGGCGCGCGAGCAGGCGGTGCGTGAGCGCGCACGCGTCTGCCCACCAGGTGTCGGGGTCCTGCCAGGCGCGGTCGCCATCGCGATGCTCGCGGTGCCGTGCCGCCTCGCGCGCCACGAGCGTCCCGTTCGTCTCGAAGGCCACCACCTTGAGTCGCGTCGTCCCGAGGTCGTAGGCGAGGAGCACGGGCTCGGTCATCGGCGCCTCCGGCACGCGGCGGGCCTGTCCTGAGCCCGCCGAAGGGCTTCAGGCCCTGTCGAAAGTCAAAGCGGCGGCAGATATGCCGCCGACAGAAGCGCGGCGTCAGCCGCGGACTGCGTCCGCGTCCTGTCGGCGGCATATCTGCCGCCGCTGTGGGTGACGTTCATCGGCACATGGCGCCCCACCGGCGCATGTCGACTGCCGTGCACCGAAAGCGCCTCTCGCCGCGAGAGGTGGGCGCCTCCGGCGGCCGGAGGTTGCCGCGATCACGGCATGCCCGAAGCCTGCCGCGCACCGGAACGCGCCTGCCGCGCGCCGGGGCGCGCCTGCCGCGCGTCTCAGAACGTCGCGATCGGGTTCACCGGCGAGCCGGTGCCGCCGACGACGATCAGCGGGGCGACCGTCAGCAGGAACTCGTACCGCCCCAGCGCCGCACAGGTCTCCGACAGCCGCTCGAAGTTCGCGTTGTCGAGCAGCGGGAGCCCCATGTGCGGGATCGCGACCTCGTGGATCGGGATGCGGCCGGGCAGGCCCTGGTCGGCAGCCTCCTGCAGGTCCCAGCCGAGCAGCGCCGCGTCGTGCGCGTGCAGGAACTCCAGCACCGACGCGCCGACGCCGGGCGTGTTCGGCGGGAACGCGAACTGGTGCGACGGGTTCGCCAACCAGAACGGGTCGTGCCCCGAGCGGATCAGCACGGCATCGCCGGCACGCGGCTCGATGCCGTGCTGCTGCGCGAAGTCCTCGAGGTCCCACGCCTGCACCGGCGCGTCGAGCGCGACGTGCGGGATCCCGCGCATGCGCGGGATGTCGTAGAGCACGCCGCGCGTGACGATGCCGTCGCGCCAGAAGTCGACGGAGTTCGACTTCGCGCCCTCGTCGGTGACGAGCGAGGCAGGGCGCCCGTTGAAGATCTGGCCGCCCTCGCCGGTGAAGATGTGGCAGAGCGCGTCGATGTGCGTGTTCACGAAGCCGTGGTACGAGACGCCGATGTAGTCGCCGCTGCTCCACGGCGACACGCTCATCTGGTGGTCGGCGGGGCGGCCGTTGCGGCGCTCGTCCGGCACGACGGCGCGCGTCGCGATCGGGTTCGCGCACGAGACCGAGCGGCCCTCGCGCACCAGCGCCGCGGCCGCGCGGCGGCCGTCGGGCGTGATGTGGTTGAGCGTGCCGAGCTGGTCGTCCTCGCCCCAGCGGCCCCAGTTGTTGAACCGCTCCTTGTAGGCGAGGTACTCCTCCGGGGTCGGCGGCGTGCGGGTCGCGAGCGTCATCGCTGGAACCTCCCTCGTCTGGGCGCGGCGAGCGCGGCGGGCGGTCGCGGGTGCGGGGCGGCATCATAGCAACCGGCTGCGGACGCACCTGGCACCCCCTTGCGGCTTCCTCGCAGTTCGCCGCGGCGGATCGATTCGACCACGCTCCCGAAGCCCCGGCACGTGACCATGACGGCGTGCACGCCTAGTCTTGTGACCGCAGTCACAAACTCCGGCCCACCACGTCCCTGCTCCTGGAGGAGGTTCACATGTTCCGCGCCTCGCGCACTTTCGTCCTCGGCGCGCTGCTCGGCGTCGGCACGCTGCTCATGGCGTGCTCGTCCGGCGGCGGCTCCACCGCGACGCCCGCCCAGTCCGGCGGCGGCTCGCCCGCCACCGCGACGGCAGGCGTCGGCACGGCAACCACCGCGGCCGGCGGCAGCGCGACGGCGGCGCCCGGCGGCGCGACCTCGACGGTCGACGTCACGCTCAACGAGTGGGCGGTGAAGGCCGACCAGTCGTCGGTGCCGGCGGGCAAGGTCGACTTCAAGGTGAAGAACGGCGGCACCGTCGCGCACGAGCTGGTCGTCATCAAGACGGACCTCGCGGCGGACAAGTTGCCGGTGAAGGGCTCGGCGGTCGACACGACGCAGCTCGACGTCGCGGGCACGCTCGCGCAGTTCGACGCCGGCGGGACGAAGGATCTGTCGCTCGACCTGGCGCCCGGACACTACGTGCTCATCTGCAACCTGCCGGGTCACTACCAGCTGGGCATGCGCACCGAGCTGACGGTGAAGTAGCGCGGGCCGCTTCGAGCGGCTCCGGGTGACGGTGCCGGTGGGATCCTCGCGACCGACCGGCACGTTGACCACGCGCCGCTCGAAGCCGCCTACTCCGCGCCCAGCTCGCCCGGCTCGTAGTAGACGTTGCCCTCCACCGATGGCGGGCGGTGCGTCTGCTCGGCGGGCGGCACGTGGCCGGGGTGGTCGTGCGCGTACTGGTAGCCGCGGCCGTAGCCCATCTGTCGCATCAGCCCGGTGGCCGCGTTGCGCAGGTGCAGCGGCACGGCGTCGTTCGGCGTCCGGCGCGCGTCCTCGACCGCCCGCTCGTACGCCTTGTAGGCCGAGTTCGACTTCGGCGCGCGCGCCAGGTAGACCGTCGTCTCGGCGAGCGGAAGCCGTCCCTCGGGCATGCCGAGGAAGTGCACCGCCTGCTGGCACGCGACGGCGAGCGGCAGCGCCGACGGATCCGCGAGGCCGACGTCCTCGGCCGCGAGGATCACGAGCCGGCGCGCGACGAACAGCGGATCCTCGCCGGCCTCGAGCATGCGCGCGAGCCAGTACAGCGCGCCGTCCGGATCCGAGTCGCGCAGCGTCTTGATGAACGCCGAGATCGTGTCGTAGTGCGCGTCGCCCTCGCGGTCGTAGAGGAGCGTGCGGTGCTGCGCGGCTTCCTCGAGCAGTTCGCGCGTGACCCGGCGCGCGCCCTGCGGCCCCGGCTCGGCGGCGTTGACCGCGACCTCGAGCAGGTTGAGCGCGGTGCGTGCGTCCCCGGCCGCCAGCAGCGACAGCGCGTGCAGCGTGTCGTCCTCGATCGCGAGGGGCTGCCCCCCGAGGCCGCGCTCGCTGTCGGCGAGCGCGCGGCGCAGGATCGCCTCGACGTCCTCCGGCGCGAGCAGCTCCAGCCGGAACACGCGCGACCGCGAGAGCAGCGGCGCCACGACGTAGAACGACGGGTTCTCGGTGGTGGCGCCGATGAAGACGACGGTCCCCGACTCCACGTACGGCAACAGCGCATCCTGCTGCGCTCGGTTGAAGCGATGCAGCTCGTCGACGAACAGGATCGTGCGCCGGCCCGACAGCCGCTGCCGGTCCTGGGCCTCCTGGATCGCCTTCCGGATGTCGGCGACGCCCGAGTTCACCGCGGAGATCTCGGCGAAGTAGCGTTGCGTGTGCTTCGCGACGATGGAGGCGAGCGTCGTCTTGCCCGACCCCGGCGGCCCCCACAGCACGATCGATGTGAGCTCGTCGCGCTCGATCATCCGCCGCAGCGGCTTGCCCGGCCCGACGATCGCCTCCTGGCCGACGAACTCGTCGAGGTCCGCCGGTCGCATGCGCGCCGCGAGCGGAGCGGTCGCCGCGTCCCCGGTGGCCGCGCGTCGCGGCCCGCCGTCGCCCGGAGCGAAGAGGTCGGACTGCACGCCCGGCGGGAGGTCGGATTGCTTGGGGGACATCGTGGCGAGTGTAGGCGGAACGGCGCCGGGGGGCGTCGCACTCTCGCGGACCGCAGTCAAGCGGCGGCAGACACGCCGCCGATCTCAACGCGGCCGACCAGGCCACGAACTGTCGGCGGCGTGTCTGCCGCCGCTGGCGTCCGACGACGTGCCGATGGGGGTCCGAGACTGCCGCGCCTAGAGCGCCAACTCGAACTCCACCTCGTCGCGGATCGCGATGCCGTCCGCGCCGTGCTCCGGGATCTCCGGCTTCAGTTCCGCGCGCGCCCGGTCGACCGCGCCGGCGTGGACGGCGAAGAGGCGCCACCCCCGGCGCTGGTAGAAGCGCATCGCCGCCGTGTTGTCGTTCGTCGTGATCAGCCACAGCCGCCGGCAGCCGGCCGCGCGCGCCGCGCGGGCGATCGCGTCGAGCAACGCCGTCCCCGCGCCGCTGCCCTCGCGCTGCGCGTCGAGCGATACCACCTCGCACGCGTCGCCCGCGAGGTCGTACGTCGCCACGCCGGCAAACGCGCCGTCCTCCACCACCACGTATCCGTGCAGCGCGTCGAGGTCGTGGAGGCGGCCGTGCGAGGCCACGCGCGTCGCGCCCCATCGCTCCGCCCACAGCGCGCGCGCCGCTTCGCGCCACGGCTCGTCGAGCGGCAGGATCTCCATCGCTGTCCCCTCCCCCACGCGATGCGCGTCGCGGTCGAACGGCTCGCGCCGCGCGCGCGCCGCCGCGAGCAGCCCGTCCGCCGTCGCATACGCCCGGGAGACCAGGTCGCCCGGGTAGGCGAAGCGGCGGCCGTGCTCGAGGAACTCATCGACGTCGACGAGCGACACGGCGCCCGTCGACCGGATCAGCACGTCGAGGTCGAGGTCGACCCAGCGCACGACACCGCCGTCGAACGTCGCCGGCAGCGCGACGTTCGCGTACGACTCGATGCGCAGGCGCGGCGTCGTCCAGTGGTTGAGGTAGCAGTTGTACCAGCGCTCGTCCGTGTAGAAGAGCGCGGTGAACGAGACCTGCGTCGCGAACGTGCCGCGGTAGCCGGTCATCACGGTGCCGCGCGGAACGAAGAGCCGCAGGCGCGGGCCGTCGCGGTCGACGAGCCGCGCCTCGTACGCGTAGTGCGGCGAGCCGTCGTACTTCGTCGAGATCACCTGGACGGTCGCGCCGGCCATGCGGGCGATGGTACCCGTCCCGGCGCGCGCCAGGTCCGAGGCCCCGAACGTCGTCCTCAAAGCGGCGGCAGACATGCCGCCGACAGATTGCGGCCGAACGGCCGCGTCGGCGTCGGCGGCATGTCTGCCGCCGCTTGGGTTGGGCCGGGGCGGCGACTGCACACGGCAGGCTCGGACGCCCGCCGCGCCCCCGACGCGTCCGTGTGCCGGTCGCGCGGTAGGATGTTTTCAGACCATTTCCGTACCGAGCGGGGGAACGCGCACCTTGACCACGCAGACGCGCACGGACTACGAGGTCGTCGTCGGCGTCGAGGTCCACGTCCAGCTCAAGACCCGTTCGAAGATGTTCTGCGCCTGCGAGCGCGACTACTTCGACACGGAGCCGAACACGCACGTGTGCCCGGTGTGCATGGGCATGCCCGGGATGCTGCCGGTGATCAACCGCGAGGCGGTGCGCTTCACCATCCTGGCCGGGCTCGCGATGGGCTGCGAGATCCCGGAGGAGTCAAAGTTCGATCGCAAGAACTACCCCTACCCGGACCTGATGAAGGGCTACCAGATCTCGCAGTACGACCAGCCGCTGTGCGTCGGCGGCGAACTCGAGATCGAGGTCGACGGCCAGTCGCGGGTGGTGCACCTCGAGCGCATCCACCTCGAGGAGGACACCGCGCGCCTCCTGCATCGCGACGACGGCGCCGAGGCGTATTCGCTGCTCGACGTGAACCGCGCGGGCGTGCCGCTGATGGAGCTCGTGACGACGCCGGACATGCACTCGGGTGCCGAGACCGCGGCGTTCCTGCGCAAGCTGCGGCAGACGATGCGCTACCTCGGCATCTCCGACGCCGACATGGAGAAGGGCTCCATGCGCTTCGACGTGAACCTGTCGCTGCGTCCGCGTGGCGCGTCGCAGCTCGGCACGAAGGTCGAGGTGAAGAACATGAACTCGTTCCGCTCCGCGCAGCGGGCGGTCGAGTTCGAGGTGCAGCGGCAGACCGCGATCCTCGAGGCGGGCGGCACGATCCACCAGGAGACGCGCGGCTACGTGGACGCGACCGGCGAGACCGTGTCGCAGCGCTCGAAGGAAGAGGCGCACGACTACCGCTACTTCCCGGAGCCCGACCTGCCGCCGCTGCGCATCACGCGCGACGAGGTCGCGTCGGCGCGCGCGCTGCTGCCGGAGCTGCCCGACGCGCGCCGCGCGCGCTTCGAGCGCGAGTACGGCCTGACGCACGACGAGGCGGTGCAGCTGACCGAGACACGACCGCGCGCCGACGCGTATGAGGCGGCGGTGGGCGCGGCCGGCGACCCGAAGCGCGCACGCGCGGTGGCGCACTGGTTCATCGGCGACGTGCCGCGCTACCTGAACACGCTGGGGCATGCCGACGCGGAGCTCTCCGACACGAAGGTCACGCCCGCGCACATCGGCGAGCTGGCGCGGCTCGTCGACGAGGGCGCGATCACGGCGAACACGGCGAAGGACGTGCTGGAGGCGGCGTTCGAGAGCGGCGACATGCCGGTCGCGATCGTCGACGCGCGCGGCCTCCGCGTCGTCAGCGACGAGGGCGCGATCGACGAGGTCGCGCGCCGCGTGATCGACGCGAATCCCAAGGCGGTCGACGACTACCGCGGCGGCAAGGAGTCCGCCATCAAGTTCCTGGTCGGGCAGGTCATGCGCGAGATGCGCGGGCGCGCCAATCCGCAGGGCGCGACGGACGCGCTGCGGCGACACCTCGGCGGCTAGCGCGATGCAGGACGCTTCCACCCGCCTCCCGGGCGCCGGCGCCGCCGGCGAGCCGGCCGCTCGCTGGCAGCGCGGCGACGCTATTGCGCTGCGGTACATCACGCGCGACGGCAAGCCCGGCATGAGTTGGCCGGCGCGCATCGTGGAGGACCGCGACGACCTGCTGGCGCTCTTCATTCCGCGCGGCGCCACCTACAAGCGATGGGGAGCCGACACGACGACCGGCGAGCGAGCGCTCGTCGACGGCGAGTGGCGGCGCGACGTGTTGCGCCTGATGTTCCCGGGCGCCCACCACTCGGTGTGGCTGTTCTGGGAGCACGACGAGGCCACATCCGAACGCGCCTTCTCGTCGTATTACGTCAATATGGAGGAGCCGTTCCGGCGGACGCCGATTGGGGTCGACACGAACGACCACATGCTCGACGTCGTTGTCACTCCCGATCTGCGCTGGTCCTGGAAGGACGAGGACGTGATGGCCGAGCGGGTGCGGCAGGGCGTCTACCCCGCCGACTTCGCGGCGTTCGTGCGCGACGAGGGGGAGCGCGTGATCGCTGCGGTCGAGCGCCGCGCCGCGCCGTTCTCGGACGGCTGGGAGGCGTGGACGCCGGACGCATCGTGGACGACGCCGGCGCTGCCGCCGACGTGGGACCGCGAGCCGGCCACGCTGTGGGATCGCCGCCACTGGGCATACGGCGAAGTCGCCCGATGACCGCGCTGGCGGGTCCTCGCCGCGTCGCCACAATGGCTCATGCGAATCCGCGCATTGACCCTATACACCGCCGCGGCATATACCCATTCGAGGCGGGCAGCGAGCGAGGCTGCTCTTGAGTCGTTCCGACCTCACCAAGTGGCTGTACTTCGGTCTCCACATCAAGCGCTGGCTGGCCTTGCTGGTCGTCAGCGTCGCGATCATGGGACTCGGCCTCGCGTACCTGCTACGCGAGGCCTACGTCTCCTACACCTTCCCCGCCTGGGCGTACTGGCTCACCCTGCAGTTCATCCCCCGCTGGGCGCGCGGCATCCTGTTCATCGGCGCCGCGTCGTCGCTGGCGGCGTTCTCCGGCTGGCGGCTCAACCGGTCGCTGGCGGAGGCGATGGCGCCGCAGGTGCGCGGCGCCGACATCGTCGACCTCGTCTACGCGCGCCGGACGCAGGAGCGCGGGCCGCGCATCGTCGCCATCGGCGGCGGCACCGGCCTCTCGAACCTGCTGCGCGGCATCAAGCGCTACACGAGCAACGTCACGGCCATCGTGACGGTCGCGGACGACGGCGGCTCGAGCGGCCGCCTGCGGCGCGACATGCAGGTGATTCCGCCGGGCGACATCCGCAACTGCATCGCCGCCCTGGCCGACGCCGAGCCCCTGGTCACCGAGCTCTTCCAGTACCGCTTCAACGAGAAGTCCGGCGAGGGCATCGCGGGACACTCGTTCGGCAACCTCTTCATCGCGGCGATGGCCGGCGTCACCGGCTCGATGGAGGACGCGATCGCCGAGACCGCACGCGTCCTCGCGGTGCGCGGGCGCATCGTGCCGTCCACGCTCGAGGACATCGTCCTCGCGGCCCGCATGCAGGACGGCACCGTCGTCCGCGGCGAGTCGCAGATCCCCGAGAGCGGCAAGCCGCCCGTCGACGTCTTCATCGAGCCGCGCACGGCCGCCGCGCACCCCACGGCGGTGCGCGCGCTGATGGACGCGGACCTCATCATCATCGGCCCCGGCAGCCTGTACACCTCCGTCCTGCCGAACCTGCTGGTCCCCGGCATCGGCCGCGCCCTCGCCGAGTCCCGGGCGTACAAGATCTACATCAGCAACGTCGCCACGCAACGGGGCGAGACCGACGAGTACTCCGCCTCCGACCACTACCGTGCGATCCTGCGACACCTGCATATCGACCACCTCGTCGACGCGGTGCTGGCAAACACCAACCTCCCCTCGGAGGCGTTCCCGGAGCGCTGGGCCTCGCAGCCGGTCATCGCCCCGGGCGATGACGACTACGCCGGCGCCCGCCTCGTGCTCGCAGACCTCGTCGACCGCGACATGCGACTGCGGCACGACACCGACAAACTCGCGAGCACCGTGATGCGCCTCTACTTCGAACGCGACCTCCGCGTGCGCGTGGCGGCGCTGGCCCGGACGTAAGACAGCCTTGCGCGTCACGTCCGGCGGCACGTGTCCGGTGATAGCTCCAGTTGCCGCTCTCGCCCCGAGGCCATAGCCTCAAACACGATGAACCTTCGCGACTTCCTGTCCCTCGCGCAGATCCTGATCTCGGCGCTGCTGATCGCCCTCGTGCTGATGCAGGTGCGCGGCACCGGGTTCGGCGCGGCCCTCGGCGGCCAGGATTACACGTTCCGTACCCGGCGCGGCATCCAGCGCTCGCTGCACCGCCTGACGATCTTCGTCGTCATCGTCTTCCTGTTGATCTCCGCCTGGAGCGTCAAAGCGTAGGCGGCGATGCCTCCTCGCCGGCCCTCACCGGCTCGCCCGCTCTACCCCGTCCTTCTCGTGATCGGCCTCGCCACGCTGGCCGGCGGCTGGCTCTGGCTGAACGTCGGCGCGAACGCGTCGTCGTCGCGTTATGTCGAGGCGGTGGTCGGACACCCCGGGGCGGTGAATCCGCTGCTCGCCTCGGACGACGCCACGCGCGACGTCGCGTCGCTCGTCTTCGACGGGCTCATGCGCATCGACGGCGACGGCACGCCGCGACCCGACCTCGCGCAGAGCTGGGAGGTCACGCCGGACGGCCTGACCTACACCTTCGTGCTGCGTCCCGGCCTCACCTGGCACGACGGCGAACGCGTCACAGCGCAGGACGTCGCGTTCACGATCGGGCTGCTCCAGTCGCCGGGCTTCACCGGCCCTGCCGCGCTCGCGGCGCCCTGGCAGGGCGTGGACGTCTTCGTCGACGACGACCGCACGGTCCTCTTCCACCTCCCGCAACCGGCCGCCGACTTCCTCACGCGCTGCACGATTGGCATCCTGCCGCAGCACCTGCTGGGCGCCGTCGCGCCGGCAAACCTTCCCCAGGCCGCCTTCAACCGCGCGCCGGTGGGCACCGGTCCGTATCGCCTGATCTCCATCGACGGCGCACGTGCGGTCCTCCAGCGCAATACGAGCTACGTCCTCGGCACGCCGGCGATCCGCGAGATCGAGCTGCGCTTCTACCCGGACCAGGCCGCGCAGTTGCGCGCGCTCGGGTCCGGCGAGGCCAGCGCCGGGCTGCTCGGCAACACGGAGGACGACGCCGTGCGGGCGATGCTGCAGTCGCGCCCGGGCCTCACCGGCACCCCGCTGCAGCGCAGCGCCTACACGGTGCTGTATTTCAACAACCAGATCCCGCCGCTGGACGACGTGCGTGTCCGGCGCGCGGTGGTCGCCTCGCTCGACCGCGCGCGGCTGCTCGCCGCGAGCGGCGCGCTGGGGACCGTCGGTGACGGCGTGATCGTCCCCGGCTCATGGGCCTACGAGGCCGCCCCCGCGCAGCCCCCGCCCGACCCGCAGGCGCTGTGGTCCGCCGCCGGCTACCAGCGTGACTCCGGCGGAGTGCTCCTCAAGGACGGAGAGCCCTTGCGGCTGGAGCTCGTGACGAACGCCGACGCCGAGCGCGAGGCCGTCGCAGCCGAGGCGGCTGCCGAGCTCGAGGCACAGGGCGTGCAGGTCACGGTCGTGCCGACGCCCACCGCACAACTCGTCGCGCGACGGCTCGTCCCGCGCAACTACCAGCTCGCGCTCTTCGGCTGGGAGGCCGCGGTCGACCCCGATCCGTACGGGGGCTGGCACAGCTCGCAGATCGCGGCGCCCGGCAACAACATCGCCGCGTACCACGACTCCGCCGCCGACGCGCTGCTCGAGGCCGCGCGCACCACGCTCGACGGCGCGGAGCGCCGCGACCGCTACCGCCAGTTCGCCGACCTCTTCCGCGGCGACGCCGCGAGCCTCGTCCTCTACTACCCCGCGCGCCTCTACGTGCATCCGAAGGCACTGCGCGGCCTGAGCGACGGCCTGCTCTTCAGCCCCGCCAGCCGCTTCCGCGACGTGCAGGGCTGGTCGCTGCGCTAGCCTTGCGGTCCACGCCGGCACGACCCGCCGGCCGCAGCGCCCGCGCGCGGAGGGAGAGACCGTGGCCAGCCGTACACCGTCGATCGACGCGATCCGGGCCGAGATGCCCGCCGTCACCGAGCGCGCGTACCTCAACGCCGGCACATATGGACCGCTGCCGCGCGTCGCCCACGAGGCGATGACGGAGCGCCAGGAGCGCGAGTACCGCGCCGGCCGCGTCGGGTCCGCGTCGTTCCGCGAGCAGATGGCGGCGATGGACGACCTCCGCGCCCTCTTCGCACGCGTCTACGGCTGCGTCGCGGACGAGGTCGCGATCACGCACGGCACGACCGACGGCGTGAACGCCGCGCTGTGGGGGCTCGACTGGGATGCGGGCGACGAGATTGTGACGACGCGCATGGAGCACTTCGGCGGCCTGATGTCGGCGTACGTGCTGGCCGAGCGCCGCGGCGTGCGCGTCCGCTTCGCCGCCTCCGAGGCGTGGGCGCCCGAGAACGTCGTCGACGCGATCCGCACCGAGCTCGGCGAGCGCACGAAGGTCGTCGTCTGCTCGCACGTGTCGTGGATGACGGGCGCCCTCCTGCCGATCGCCGAGATCGCCGCCGCCGCGCACGAGGTCGGCGCGATCGTGATTGTCGACGGCGCGCAGTCGGCGGGCGCGGTCCCCGTCGACGTGAAGGCGACGGACGTCGACGTCTACAGCGGGCCGGGGCAGAAGTGGCTCTGCGGGCCCGGCGGGGTCGGCGCGATGTACGTGTCGAGCGCGCTGGGCGACCGGCTGATGCCGGCCTACGGCTCGCACGCCGCGTTCGAAGCGGTGGACGAGTTCGGCGGTTACACGCTGCGCACGACGGCGCGGCGCCACGACTCCGTGTCGCTGCACGGGCCGTCGGTCTTCGCGACGCGCGAGGCGCTGCGCTGGCTGCTCGACGCGGTCGGGCTCGACCTGGTGCTGGAGCGCACGCCGCGCATGGCCGACCTCGCGCGGACGCGGCTGGCGAGCCTCGACGGCGTGGCGGTGACGACCCCGGTCGGCACGCCGTCCGGGCTGACGCACTTCACGTTCGCCGGGTGGGAGCCGCAGGCGGTCGTCGAGGAGCTGGCGGAGCGCGCCGTGCACATCCGCTCGGTGAACGCGCCGCCGGGCCTGCGCGTCTCCACGGGCTTCTACAACACCGAGGACGACGTCGAGCGGCTCGTCGCCGCGCTGCGCATCATCCGCGACATCCCGCCGCACCCGCCCGCGATCACGTTCCACTAGCCGCGCGGGCCGGGCGGGATGGTTCGAGCGGCGCCTGGTCAAGGCGCTGAGGCGCGCCGTCGACGGGCACCCGGTACCATCGAGCCGTGCGCATCGTCTTCTTCGGCTCGCCCGCGTACGCGGTGCCCTCGCTGCGCACGCTGCTCACGCTGCCCGGCGCCGAGGTCGTCGCCGTCGTCACACAGCCCGACCGCCCCCGCGGGCGCTCGGGCCAGCCCGCCGTCACGCCCGTGAAGGCGCTCGCGCTCGAGGCCGGCGTGCCCGTGGTGCTGCAGCCCGAGCGCGCCCGCCGCGCGCTGACAGAGCACCTGCGCGCGCTCTCGCCCGACGTCGGCGTCGTCGCGGCGTCCGGTCACATCCTGCCGGGCCACTTGCTCGAGCTCTTCCCTCACGACGTCGTGAACGTCCACGCCTCCTTGCTGCCGCGCCACCGCGGCGCCGCACCCGTCGCAAGCGCCATCCTCGCGGGCGACGCCGAGAGCGGCGCAACGCTGATGCGCGTCGTGCGGGAGGTCGACGCCGGCCCCGTGATTGGCCAGGCGCGCACGCCGATCGATCCGCTGGACACCACCGAGACGCTGACCGCGCGCATCGCGGAGCTCGGCGCCGGGCTGCTCGGCGAGCTGCTGCCGCGCTGGGTCGCCGGCGCGATCCAGGCGGTCCCGCAGGACGAGGCGAGGGCGACGTATGTCCCGCGTCTGGCCAAGGAGGACGGGGTCATCGACTGGTCGCTTCCCGCCGACGACATCTGGCGGCGCGTGCGCGCCTTCCAGCCCTGGCCGCAGGCGACGACCCGCTATCGCGACCAGGTCTTCACCGTGCACGCGGCCTGGCCGCTCGGTGGCGACGTCCCGGGCCTCCGCGGCGCGGCGGCGGGCACGGTGCTCGCCGGCGACGGCGGGGAGCTCTCGCCGCTGCTGCCGGGCCGGAAGGCGCGCGCCGTCGTGGCGTGCGGTCGCGGCGCGCTCGCGCTGCTCACGGTGCAGCGCGCCGGCCGGCGCCCGACCGAGATTGAGGCATACCTCAACGGCGACCCCGGCCTCATCGGCACGCGCCTGGGCTAACCGAACCGGGCGCCGCTCGAAGCGGGCCTCGCGGTCCGCTACCGTCTGTCCCATGGACACCGACTGGATGCTCGACGAGCTCGCCCACGCCGGACCCGAGCACCTCGACCCGGCGTTCGTCGCGAACTACAACCGCAAGCAGGGCCCCGATCCCATCGACGACGTCGCGGTGCTGCGCGCCCACGGCCTCGACGCAGCGTCGACCGTCGTCGATCTCGGCACCGGCACCGGGCGGTTCGCGCTCGGGGTTGCGCCGCACTGCCGGCGCGTCGTGGCCGTCGACGTCTCGCCCGCGATGCTCGCCGCGGTGCGCGCGCAGGTCGCGGAGGCGGGGCTGGCGAACATCGAGCTCGTGCAGGCGGGCTTCCTCAGCTATGCGCATGCCGGGCCGCCCGCCGACGCCGTCTTCACGCGCAACGCGCTGCACCAGCTCCCCGACTTCTGGAAGGTGCAGGCGCTCGAGCGCATCGCGGCGATGCTGCGCCCCCGCGGCGTGCTGCGGCTGCGCGACCTCGTCTACGACTGCGCGCCCGCGGAGACCGAGGCCGTCTTCGCTCGATGGTTCGCCGGCGCCGCCACCGACCCCGCGCTCGGCTACACCGCGGGCGACCTCGCCGAGCACATCCGCACCGAGCACAGCACCTACCGCTGGCTGCTCGAACCGATGCTCGACGCGACGGGCTTTGACGTGATCGACGTGGAGTACCGCCGCCAGACGTACGCCGCGTACACCTGCGTGCGGCGCTAGGAGCCCGCTTCGGTCCCGCGTCGGTCCCCCCTTCGATCGGCACCCAGCCGGGTGCCGATCCGGTTCCCCGAGGACGATCGGCACCCGGCAGGGTGCCGCTCGAACAGGCTTCCTCCCCTAGACTGATCGCATGCCCGCCGCCACGCCGCACCTCCTCGACCGCTCGCTCGACGAGTTGGAAGCCCTGTTCGCCGAGTGGGGCGAGCCGCGCTTCCGCGCGAAGCAGGTCGCGCGCTGGGCGCTGCGGCACGGCGTCACCTCGTTCGACGCGATGACGGACGTGCCGGCGGGCCTGCGCGAGCGGCTCGCCGCCGCGCTCCGCATCGGCCCCCTGCCGGTGCTCGCGGAGCGGAGCGCCGACGACGGCGCGACGACGAAGGTGCTGCTCGACCTCGGCGGCGGCGACGCCGTCGAGACCGTGCGCATGGACTACGACCCCGACGACGACGGCGCGAGCGAGCGCACCACGGTGTGCGTCTCGACGCAGGTCGGCTGCGCGATGGGCTGCGTCTTCTGCGCGACCGGCCAGCAGGGCTTCACGCGCAACCTCGCGCCGTCCGAGATCCTCGAGCAGGTGCTCCAGTTCTCGCGCGAGCGCCGCGTGACGAACGTCGTCTTCATGGGGATGGGCGAGCCGCTGGCGAACTACGCGGGGATGATGCGCGCCATCCGCTGGATGGTGGACCCCGACGGCCTCGACATGCGGCAGCGCGGCATCACCGTCTCGACCGTCGGCCTGCTGCGCGGCATCGAGCGCCTCGGCGACGAGGGCCTGCAGATCGGCCTCACGATCTCGCTGCACGCGCCCGACGACGACCTCCGCCGCCGCCTCATCCCCACCGCGGGCGGTGTGACGGTCGACGAGCTGGTAGAGGCCGCGCGCGGCTATATCGCGAAGCGGGGCCGTCGCGTCACGTTCGCGTACGCGCTGCTCGAGGGCGTCAACGACGCGCCGGAGCAGGCGCGCCGCCTGGCGACGCGCCTGCGCGGCATCCAGGCGCACGTGAACCTGATTCCGTACAACCCGACGGCCGGCGCGGGGCTGCGACGCCCGTCGCTCGGGCGCGTGCGCGCGTTCCAGCGCGAGCTGCAGGCGGTGGGCGTGAACGCGACGGTACGCATCGAGCGCGGCGTGGAGATCGCCGCGGCGTGCGGGCAGCTGCGAACCGACGTGATGGGCGCCGGCGGGCGGCCGCAGCCGCTCGCCGTGATCGAGCCGCGCGCGGGGCGCTAGCCCTCCGCGGATCCCTCGGCCGACTCGGCCTCGCCCTCGGCAGCGCCCTCCGCGCCCTCGCCCTCGGCCGCCGCAACGGCCTCCTCGCCCTCGGGCACCTCCTCGCCTTCCGCGAGGCGCGGCCGCGCGACATGCGCGAGCACCACCTCGGGGTCGGTGAGGATCGTGACGCCCGACGGCGCGGTGAGATTGGCGACCGTAAGCTGCTGGTCGAGCTCGGTCAGGCCGTCGACGGCGACCTCGATGTGCTCGGGCATGTCGGTCGGCAGCGCCTCGACCTCGACGGTGTCGTTGCCGTGCACGAGCACGCCTCCGTGCACCGTGACCGCCGACGACTCGCCGATGAGCACGACCGGGACGTTGCCCTGGATCGGGCGCGCGAGGTCGACCTGGTAGAAGTCGATGTGCTGGAGCGCGCCGGAAACCGGCTCGGTCTCGACGTCGCGCACGACGACCGGGCGCGCCCGCTCCTCGTCGCTGACCTTCACGTTGATGAGCACGTTGCGCCCGTGCGCGTGCAGCAGGGAGCGCGCGTCCGCGTACGGGAGCTGCACGGCGCGCGACTCGAGACCGCGGCCGTAGATGTTGGCCGGGATGGTCCCGCCGCGGCGGAGCTTCTTCACGCTCTTGCCGATGACGGTGCGCGGTTCCACGGAGTAGGTATCGGGCATCGCAGGATGCTCCCTGGCTGGGTGCGAATTCAGGTTTGTCGGGCCGATCGACGTTACCGACGGGGGCCGGGAGGGTCAAGGAGAGCGCGGTGCGCCCGCCGGGAGACTGCCGGCGCACATGCCGTGGTCGTGCTGACACTCCGCGGCTGTCTGCGGCAACGTGGTCATCGCAACGAGCGAGGTGCCTGTTCACGCGGGCAAGAACTGCCCGCTGGTGGCTAGCGGCCGGTGGCGGCAATGACCGCGCTGGGTGGCTCTTCTTGAGCGGCCCGGTACAGGTAACGAGCGCAGATCTCCGAATCGGTGGCGCCGCGGAGCGACACCGGACGGTGCGACTGCTGGCACGGGAGAGGGAGCCGGTATGATCAGCGAGTGCCCGGTGGCTCGACCGACCAGCTTCTCCACGATGGTGATCAGGCGAGCTGAAAGGGCTGGCGGGGTGCCGGCGGTCATAGCGTCCCGCGGCAAGATTGCGCCATGCTCGCCGGCGGACCCTTCCTCGGGTGCGCCCGGGGGCCGTTGCCATGACCGGAATCGAAGCTTCGACCTCTCCCCCGCCCTTGCCGCGCTGGTTCGGACCTAGAGCCAGCCCAGACGACCCGGCCGTCTCGGCCCTGATCGCCCGCGTCGCGCGAGGGGCCGGATGGGCAGACATTGGCGGTGCGTTCAACCTCAACGTGCGGATAGACGCTGAGCCGCCGGTTGTCCTCCGGGTTCATCAGGCCCTGGGTCCGCCGCGGCCGGGTAGCGGGACTGCGGCGCCTGCGGGAGCGGCTCCAGCGGACGCACGTCCGCGTCGCTCGGCCGATTCGGATTTCCGGCCGCGACCTCCTGAGGGTCGCTGATCGTTGGGCTGAGATTGAGGAGTTCATCGATCACGTCCAGCCACGGGCGGACGAGGACTCCTACGTCCGCCTGTTCGAGGAGCTCGGACGCCTTCACACTGCGCTCGAAGCAGTCTGGGAGCCCAGTCCGCCCGAACCCCTCGACGACCACAGAACCTTCGGCCAACTGCGTTACTCGGTCGGCTTCACACGCCGCAGGCTCGGACCCCGCAGCGAGCCGGTCGTGCGTCGGATGCGCCAACTGACCGGCGAGCTCTCCGAGCTCCGGAAGGAGGTCGAACTGCCATGCACTCCGATTCATGGGGACTACAAATTGGGCAACGCGGGAGAACTGTCAGACGGCTCATGGGCCACCTTCGACCTGGATTTTGCGAGGGTCAGGGAGCGGCTGTACGACATCGCGGCCAGCCTGAACCACGTCGCACAGAGCGGCCCCGATGGCGTGGGCCAGCCGGTTGAGTTGCTCGAGCCGCGACGACTGCTCGCCGCCTACGAAGGCACGGCTCCGGAACCGCTGACTCGCGACGAGCACCGCTGGCTCCCCGGGGCTCTCGCTCTTGTCCCCTTGCACTGGGCTGCCACCGCGGGGCTCGTGGGCGATGGCATCCACGAGGCCGAGAGCGCAATGACCGCCGCCGAGGCCTGGTGGTCGCGCCGGGCTGAACTCTCGTCGTAGTCCGGCGGCCGCGCTCGCGGACTGGAGTTCTCGGCCGAGCTCCGACTCCACTGAAGCGGCTGGCACGTGGCGCTCACGAACCTCTGCGATGAATGCGTGGAGGAGCGTGGCCCTCGGGCGTGCCTTCGCCTCGCACCCCGGGCGGCAGTCGCATCAGTGCCGTTCATCGCTCCGACCTGAAGTGCCCCGGGCTAGCCCATCATCCGGCGCGCCATCCGCCGTGGGCTGAAGAACATCCCGAGCACCCACCCGACGACGCTGATGATGATGCCCCCGAGGATCGCGTCCCAGAGGAAGCGGTCGAGGTGGTAGTGCAGCTGCGGGTACTGCTGCGCAACCCGGTCGGCGACCCACAGCAGCACGGCGTTGATCAGCGCGCCGGCGACGATGCGCCACGCGCCGAGCGTGACGATCGTCGCGGGGAACGTCAGGGTGAACAGCACGGGCCGGATCAGCACGTTCAGCAGGCCGACGATGAGCGCGACGATCGCCGTGCTCTCCCAGCCGTCGAGGTGGATGCCGGCGACGAGGTAGGCCGCGGCCCACACGGACGCGGCGAGGATCGCCCACCAGATCACGAACGCCAGGAGCCGCTCGGCCGGGCTCCCGCGCCCGGGCAGGAAGAACATCGGCACCCCTCCCCGCCCGCTCTCGACCCCGGTGGCCGATTCCAGGGCCGCTACGAGGGTACCCCGTCCCCGCCTCGCACCTGCTCGCTTGCCAGGCTGCGGCCCCTCACCGACACTCCCCCGACCGCGGTGACTCGGCGCCGGCCAACCAGGCGGTTCGAGCGGCGCGCGGTCAGCGTGCCGGTCGTTCGCGGCCGGGACGACCGGCGCCCTGGGGCGCCGCTCGAAGCAGTCGTCGGATGCGAAGCAGTCCCGGGAGGCGGGAGGCGCGGTGCACCTCGGGCAGGCGGTGTTCCTTGCGGCCGCGGCGTTCATCGCCGGCGGCATCAACGGCGTCGCCGGCGGCGGGTCGCTCATCTCGTTCCCCGCGCTGCTGGCCGCCGGCTACCCGGCCAAGGCCGCGAACGTCACGAACACGACCGCGCTCTGGCCGGGGTACGTCGGCGGGTCGATCGGCTACCGCGCCCAGCTCGCGCCGCAACGCGGGACGATCGCCCGGCTCGCGGTGCCGAGCATCCTCGGGGCGATCGCCGGCTCGATCATCCTGCTCAGCACGCCCGAGTCGGCGTTCAAGGCACTCGTCCCCTACCTGATCCTGTTCGGCGCGGCCGTGCTCGCGTTCCAGCCGCGCATCTCGCTCATCGCCGCCCGGCTGCGCGGCGTCGCGCGCCACGAAAGCGGCCGCGTGACCGCCGAGCTCTACGTAGCGGTCTTCGTGCTCGCGGTGTACGGCGCGTACTTCGGCGCCGGGCTCGGGACGATCACGCTGGCGGTACTCGGCGTGCTGCTGCCCGACCAGCTCCACAACTCGAACGCGCTGAAGGGGGTGATGTCCGCGGTGATCAACGCCATCGCCGTCGCGTGGTTCGCCGTGTTCGGCCCCGTGCAGTGGCCGGCCGCCATCGTGATGGCCGTCGCGGCGCTGCTCGGCGGCTATCTCGGCGTGCGCGTGGCGCGCAACTTCAGCCCGGGCGTGCTGCGCATCGCGATCGTCGCGTACTCGGTGCTGGTGTCGGCGGTGCTGATCCTGAGATAGCGCGGCTCCAGTGGTCGCGTTCGAGCGGCGCCGGTCGAACCGATTCACTCGCGCGCGCGAGCTGTTCAGCCCGCTGACGCGGGGCCGTTCGTCGCGGATCGGCGCGGACCGGTGCGACGTCAGTCCGCGTGCAGCCCCCGGTACTCGGGGTAGCCGCCGCCGTACTCCACCAGCCGCCCCGCCTCCAGCTCCACCACGCGCGCGGCGGTCCGCTCCAGGAAGTACCGGTCGTGCGAGATCGCAAGCACCGTGCCGGGGTAGTCCTCCAGCGCGTCCTCGAGCACCTCGCACGACGCCACGTCGAGGTTGTTCGTCGGCTCGTCGAGCATCAGCAGGTTCGGCTGCGCCTGCATCAGCAATGCCAGCTGCACGCGGCTCTTCTCGCCGCCGCTCAGCGTGCGGATCGGCTTGCGCGCGGTGTCCCAGTCGAACAGGAAGCGGCCCAGGAACGCGACCGCGTCGCCCTCGGTCATCGCCTGGCCGCGCCGCACGTGGTCGACGGCGCTGCGGTCGGGGTCGAGCGTCTCGTGCTCCTGCGCGTAGTAGCCGACCGTGACGCTCGGGCCGGTCTTCACCGCGCCCTCATCCGGCTCGTCCTGGCCGAGCGCGACGCGGAACAGCACCGACTTCCCCGCGCCGTTCGGGCCAACGAGCCCGACGCGGTCGCCGGCGAGCAGCAGCAGGTCCACGCCGGCGAGCACCTCGTGCTCGCCGAAGGCGCGGCGCACGCCGATCAGCTCCAGCGCGCGCTTGCTGCCGCGCTCCGCGGTGAGCTCGAGCCCCATGCGGCGCGGCTCGAGGATCGGCCGCTCGGTGCGCGGCAGCTTCTCGAGGCGCTTCTCCATGCTCTTCCAGCGGCGCACGATCTTCTCGTTCTGCCCGCCCGACGAGAAGTCCTTCAGCCGCAGAATCGACCGCTGCAGCCGCTGCGCCTCGCGCTCCTGCACGACGTGCAGCTTCTCCTGCTGCTCCAGCGCGAGCCGCTTCTCCGCCATGTACTCCGAGTAGTTCCCCGCGAACACCGACAGCTGCGGCCGCCCGGGGTGCTGCCCCGCGGGCTGCACCTCGGCGATCGCGTCGCAGACGACGTCGAGCAGGTAGCGGTCGTGCGAGATCAGCACGACCGCGCCGCCGCCCACCGAAGCCGGGTGCTCCGCGATCACGCGCTCGAGCAGTGCCTTGCCGCGCAGATCGAGGTGGTTGTCGGGCTCGTCGAGCAGCAGCACCGCCGGCCGCGTTACGAGCAGCCGCGCCAGCGCGACGAGCTTCTTCTCGCCGCCGCTCAGCCCGACGGTCGAGCGGTCGAAGTCCTCGGGCGCGAAGCCGAGCCGGCGCAGCGTGCGCTCGACGCGGCCGCGGTAGCCGCGCCCGTCGAGGTGCTCGAAGCGCGCAACCGCCGCCGCGTGCTGCTCCATCACGGCGGCGAGCGCGTCCGCGTCGCCGTAAACCGCCGGGTCGCCCATGCGCGCCTCCAGGCGCGCCATCTCGGCCTCGAGCGTCGCGAGCGCCTCGTGCGCCGCCAGCACCTCCTCGAGGATCGTGCGCGACGGGTCGAGCGCCGGCTCCTGCGGCAGGTAGCCGACGGTGACGCCCGGCTGCAACGACACCGTCCCGCCGTCGGCGTCGTCGATGCCGGCGATGATCTTGAGCAGCGTCGACTTGCCGGCCCCGTTCGGCCCGACGAGCCCGACGACGTCGTGCTCCGGGATCTCCCACGAGACCCCCTCGAGCACGGGCCGCCCCGCGAACGACTTCGCCACGTCCGCGACGTAGAGCGCGATGACCACGATGCGGTCCCCCCCGGCGTGCGCGGTGCGACGGCACACGGCACGTCGAGAAAGCGTATCGTGCGCGACCGCCTCTGCGTCGCGCGGCCGGACTGATCGTGCCGAGCGACGACTTCGCCGACTCGGCAGGGTGAGTCTCGCCGCTCGCCGGAGCGCCCCATGCCCGACGCCCTCGACGCCTCCGACTCCGCCGACGCAGATCGCACGCGCCTCCGCGCCCGCTTCACGGAGGCCGCGGACCTGTACGACCGCGCCCGACCCGGCTACCCCGACGCGCTCTTCGACGACCTCGTCGCGCTCGCCGGGCTGCGCGAGGGCGCGCGCATCCTTGAGATCGGCCCCGGCGCCGGGCAGGCGACGCTGCCCCTCGCGCGCCGCGGCTTCGCCGTGACCGCGGTCGAACTGGGCATGGAGATGGCGGCGGTCGCGCGCGCGAAGCTCGCCCCCTACCCGCGCTGCACCGTGCACGTCGCCACGTTCGAGGAGTGGCCGCTGCCGGCCGAGCCGTTCGACCTCGTCCTGGCCGCGACCGCGTGGCACTGGATCGACCCCGCGACCGGCTTCGTCCGCGCGGCGCGGGCGCTGCGCCGGGGCGGCCACCTGGCGGTAATCGACACGCGCCACGTCGAGGGCGGGACGAGCCAGTTCTTCGTCGATATCCAGGAGGGCTGCTACGCGCGATGGATGGGCGACGACGCGACGCTGCGCCTGCAGGAGAGCGCCGCGCTCCCGGCCGTGACCGCAGGGTTCGCCGCCTCGGGCCTGTTCGGTGAGCCCACGGTGCGCCTCTACCACCAGGACATCCCATACACGACGCGGCAGTATCTCGACGTGCTGAACACGTACTCGGGCCACCGCGATCTGCCTGCGAACCGCCGCGACGGACTGCTCGGCTGCATCGCCGCAATCATCGACACCCGCTTCGGCGGCGCGATCGTGAAGCGCTACCGCGACGACCTGGTGGTGTCCCCCCGCCTCTAGGACGAGCGCACCCGGTACCATCGCGCCGATGACCCTCCTCCTCGGCGTCGACGTCGGCGGGACGTTCACGGACTTCCTCGTGTGGGAGGACGGCGCGTTCCGCGCGCACAAGCGGCCGTCCACGCCCGGCGACCCGTCGCGCGCGGTGCTCGCGGGGCTCGACGAGCTCGGCGTGCGACCCGACCTGCTCGTGCACGGCTCGACCGTCGCGACGAACGCGGTGCTGGAGCGGAAGGGCGCGCCCACGGCGCTCGTCACGACCGCCGGCTTTCGCGACCTGCTCGCGATCGGCCGCCAGACGCGGCCCGACATCTACGACCTCGAGCCGGAGACCCCCGAACCGCTGGTCCCGCGTGACCGCACCTTCGAGCTGCACGGCCGCCTGCGCCCCGACGGCTCGGTCGAGGAGACGCTCGACCACTCCGAGGTGCGCGCGCTCGTGCATGCCGCCCGCGAGGCCGGCGCCGAGGCGCTCGCCGTCTCGCTCCTCTACTCGTACGTGAACCCGACCTTCGAGGCGCTGTTCGCGCCGGTCGTCGCCGCGGCCGCGCCCGACCTCTACCTGTCGCTCTCCTCGGAGGTCTCGCCCGAGTACCGCGAGGTCGAGCGCACGGCGACCACGGTGCTCAACGCGTACGTCGGCCCCGTGATGTCGCGCTACCTGGGGCGGCTCTCGGAGGGGCTGCACGCGCGAGACGCCGGGCCGCTGCGCATCGTGCAGTCCGACGGCGGCGCGGCCGACGTCGAGCGCGCCTCGCGGCTCCCGGTCGCGACGCTGCTCTCCGGGCCGTCCGCCGGCGTGGCCGGCGCGTTCGCGGTGGCGCGCGCCGCGGGCTACGACCGCGTGCTCACGTTCGACATGGGCGGCACCTCGACCGACGTCGCGCTGTGCGACGGCGCCGTGCCGCGACGCCCCGACGTCAGCGTCGGCGGCTTCCCCGCGCGCACGCCGGTCGTCGACGTGCACACGGTCGGCGCCGGCGGCGGCTCGATCGCGCGGATCGACGCCGGCGGCGCGCTGCGCGTCGGCCCGCAGTCCGCCGGCGCCGACCCCGGCCCCGCCTGCTACGGCCGCGGCGACGCCTTCACCGTGACCGACGCGCAGGTGGTGCTCGGGCGGCTCGGCGCCGCCGGTCTGCTCGACGGCCGCATGGCGCTCGACGCCGAGCGCGCGCGCCGCGCGGCCGAGCCGCTGCTCGCGGCGTTCGACGGGAGCGCCGAGCACGCCGCGCAGGCCGTCGTGGAGGTCGCGACGGCGAACATGGAGCGCGCGCTGCGCGTCGTCTCCGTGCAGCGCGGGCACGACCCGCGCGAGTTCACGCTCGTCGCGTTCGGCGGGGCCGGGCCGCTGCACGCGTGCGCGCTCGCCGACGCGCTCGCGATGCCCCGCGTGCTCGTCCCGCTGCTCCCCGGCGTGCTCGCCGCGCAGGGCGCGGTGTGGAGCGACCTCACCGCGACGCGCACGCGCTCGGTGCTGCTGCCGCTCGAGCCGACGTCCTTCGCGGCGATCGGCGAGGCGCTCGACGCCGTCGGCGACGAGGTGCGCGCGGAGCTCGATGCGCCGGTGACGGAGGTCACCCCGGCGCTCGACCTGCGCTACCGCGGCCAGTCGTACGAGCTGACGGTCGAGGTCGACGACGACGACCGCGACGGCGGCCTCGCAGCGGCCGGGGACGCCTTCCACGCGCTGCACGAGCAGCGCTTCGCGCAGTCCGACCCCGCGGCGCCGGTGGAGGTGGTGAACGTGCGCGCGCTCGGCCGCGTGCCGGCGCACCGCGCGCCGCCGCGCCCCGACTTCGCCGCCGCCGGCGACGCCGGCGTGCGCGCGACCGGACACGCCGACACCTGGATCGACGGCGTGCGCCACCGCGCGACCGTCTACCGGCGGGACGCGCTGCGTCCCGGCGACGAGCTCGACGCCCCCGCGATCGTGACGCAGCTGGACACCACCACGTTGATCGCGCCCGGCTGGCGCGGCACGGTCGACGCCGCCGGCAACCTGGTGCTGGAGCGCGCATGACGAACCCACCCGCCCTCGGCGCGGCCGATCTGGCGATCGCCGACGCCGTCCTCACCTCGGTCGCCGAGGAGATGGGCGAGGCGCTCGGCCGCACCGCCTACTCGCCCAACATCAAGGAGCGGCGCGACTTCTCGTGCGCCGTCTTCGACGCCGGCGGCCAGATGGTGGCGCAGGCCGCGCACATGCCCGTGCACCTCGGGGCGATGCCGACCGCCGTCCGCCAGGTGATGGAGCTCGCACCGTTCGCGCCCGGCGACGTGCTCGCGCTGAACGACCCGTTTCGCGGCGGCACGCACCTCCCCGACCTCACGACGGTCGCGCCGGTCTTCGTCGGCGACGCGCTGATCGGCTTCGCCGCCACGCGCGCGCACCACGCCGACATCGGCGGCATGGCGCCCGGCTCGATGCCGGTCGCGCGCGAGCTGCTGCAGGAGGGGCTCGTGATCCCGCCGATCCGGCTCGTCGAGTCCGGGCGCATGAACGAGTCGGCCTTCGCGCTGATCGTGCGCAACTCGCGCGCACCGGAGGAGCGCCGGGGCGACCTGCGCGCGCAGCTCGCGTCGACGGCGCTGGGTGCGCGCCGGCTGGTCGGCGTCGCCGAGCGGTTCGGCGTCGATGGGCTGCGGGCGCGCTTCGCCGCCCTGCTCGCGCACGGCGAGCGCGTGATCCGCGCGGTGATCGCGGACATCCCCGATGGCCGTTATGTCTTCGAGGATCGCCTGGAGGTCGGCCCCGACGGGCTCGCCATCCGCCTCGCGCTCGAGATCGCCGGCGACGAGGCGCACTTCGACTTCACGGGGACCGACCCGGAGACGCCGGACGCGTCGCTCAACGCCGTCGCTGCCGTCACACGGTCGGCCTGCTACTACACCATCCGCTGCCTCGCCGGCCCGGACGCGCCGGCGAACGAGGGCTGCTACCGGCCGATCCGCTTCACGCTCCCCGAGCGCAGCGTGGTCGCGGCCGGGCCGCCGCGGGCCGTGTCGGCCGGGAACGTCGAGACGAGCCAGCGCATCACCGACGTCGCGCTCGGCGCGCTGGCGCAGGCGCTGCCCGGACGCATCCCCGCGGCGTCGTCCGGCACGATGAACAACATCACGATCGGCGGGTACGACGCGGCGCGCGGCCGGTCCTACGCCTACTACGAGACGATCGCGGGCGGCGCCGGCGGCGGGCCGCGCCGTGCCGGGCGATCGGGTGTCCACACGCATATGACGAACACGATGAACACGCCGGTCGAGGCGCTGCCGCTCGCCTACGCCTTCACGGTCGAGCGCTACGAGTTGCGTGCCGGCACCGGCGGCGCGGGGCTCCACCCGGGAGGCGACGGCGTCGTGCGCGAGTACCGCTTCGACGGCGCGGCCACGGTGTCGCTGGTCACGGAGCGGCGGCGCTTCCATCCCTGGGGCCTCGCCGGTGGGGCGCCCGGGGCGACCGGTCGCAACACGCTGATCCGCGCCGACGGGACGACGGAGGACCTGGGCGCGCGCGCTCAGGTGGAAGTGGGCCCCGGCGACCGGGTGCGCGTCGAGACTCCCGGAGGCGGGGGCTGGGGCGTCGCCGGCTGACGCGTTCGGCGAACGCGCCGGATGGGTTGCGCGCTCGCGCCGACTCGCCATTGCTATACTCCAAGCGATCGGCGGGGGATCACCACGCTGCCGCCGATCAGGCAGGCAGGCACCCCATGTCCGATCGTCTCGAGCGCGAGATCGAGGAGATCCTCGGCAAGATCGAGCAGTTCCCGGCGCCCGAGACGCGCCGTGCGCGCACGCGCAGGCGCTGGGTGCGTCGCTTCGGCGCTGCCGTCTCCGAGCGCCAGCGCGTCGTGATGCGCGAGCTCTCGCGGATCTCGATCTCGCAGGTCATGCTCGTGTCGTTCCTGATGATCCTGGGTTCGTTCTTCTTCCGCGACTTCAGCCCGCTGATCATGGAGTGGGTGCTCTACGCGGGCGTCCTGCTCTTCATCAGCAGCTTCGCGATCATGATGTTCACGCGCGGCTCGGCGCGCTCGGTCGAGGGCCGCTGGCGCGGGCGCCAGGTCACCTACCGCTACTCGCGCCCGACGATCGTGACCCGCCTTCAGCGCTGGTGGGCGTCGCACCGGCGGACACGCTAGGCAGCCGGATCGCCCCGTCCTTGTTCGCCCGCCCGGGCCGCCCTTACGATCGGCGCCAACCCACCGCCTCCCCGCGGAATCCGGGCCTATGCGACTTCGCCTCCGTAACCTCGGCGCGCTGACCCTTGTCGCGGCGCTCGCGCTGACCGCGAGCTGCGGCGGCGGCTCCTCTGCCACGCCGACGCCCACCGTCCCCGCCGGCGGCATCCCCACCGCGACGCCGTTCGCCACCGTGCCGCCCGCACTGATCGTGACCGCGACCGTGGGCGGCAGCGGACCGGAGACCAGCTACACCGTCCAGGCCGGCGACAGCCTGCTCGCCATCGCGTCGCGCTTCGGCACCACCGTGGAGGCGATCGAGGCGCGCAACAACCTGACGGGGTCGGACATCTTCGTGGGCCAGGACCTGGTCATCCCGGCCGCCGGCGCGGCCGGAAGCGGCTCACCCGCGGACACGGGCGGCGCCGCGGGCCCGGCGACCCCGACGGCCACGGCCACCGCGTCTGCCGGCGGCGGCTCCACCCGGGTGTACGTCGTGAAGTCCGGCGACACGGCGCTCGCCATCGCGGGGCAGTTCCACACGACCCTCGAGGCGCTGGCGGCGGCGAACGGCATGACCGTCGACGACCTCAACAACCTGCACGAGGGGCAGCAGCTGCAGGTCCCCACCTCATGAGCCGGGCACGCGACAACCGTTGATCGACTGATCGGATCACCTCGGCACGGCGCGCGGGTGGGCCCGCCGGACCGCCGGCCCCGCGGTGGCGCAGCACCCGGATCTCACGGATACTACCGGCCGTGCTCTGGTGGCCCGCGGAGGCGGCTCGCCTGCAGGACGGGAAGCTGGATCGCATGCCGATTGAGGAGAAGCTCGAATACCTCGGTCAGCTGAAGGCGCGCGCCGCCCTCGGCGGCGGCGCCGATCGCATCGAGGCACAGCACGCGCGCGGCAAGCTCAGCGCGCGCGAGCGCCTCGAGGCGCTGCTCGACCCCGGGACGTTCGAAGAGATCGACGCGCTCGCCGTCGACAGCAACAGCGACAACGGCGAGCGCTTCCACGGCGACGCCGTGGTCACCGGCTGGGGCAAGATCGACGGTCGCCAGGTCTGCGTCTTCGCCCAGGACTTCACCGTCTACGGCGGCTCCCTGGGCGAGGTCGTCGGCGACAAGATCGCGAAGGTCATGGACCTCGCGCTCAAGATCGGCGTCCCCGTGATCGGCCTCAACGACTCCGGCGGTGCCCGCCTGCAGGAAGGCGTCGCCTCGCTCGCCGGCTACGGCGAGATCTTCCACCGCAACGTGAAGGCGTCGGGCGTGATCCCGCAGATCAGCGTGATCATGGGCCCGTGCGCCGGCGGCGCCGTTTACTCGCCCGCCCTCACCGACTTCATCTTCATGGTCGAGGGCACCTCCCAGATGTTCCTCACCGGCCCCGATGTCATCCAGAGCGCGACCGGGGAGGTCACGACCATGGAGGAACTCGGCGGCGCGCACTCGCACATCAGCAAGTCCGGCGTCGCTCACTTCGCGGTGGCCGGCGAGGAGGCGTGCCTCGAGGAGGTGCGACGCCTGCTCTCGTACATCCCGTCCAACAACATGGACGACCCGCCGTTCCAGGACTCCGGCGACTCGCCCGACCGAGACATGGACGACATCCTCTCGATCGTCCCGGGCGATCCGTCGCTGCCCTACGACATTCGCGACGTGATCGAGCGCCTCGTGGATCACGGCGAGTTCATGGAAGTCCACGAGTTCTTCGCGCAGAACATCGTCGTCGGGCTCGGGCGCATCGCCGGCCAGGCGGTGGGCCTCGTCGCGAACCAGCCGATGTACCTCGGCGGCGTGCTCGACATCGACTCGGCGCGGAAAGCCGCGCGCTTCGTACGCTTCTGCGACGCGTTCAACGTGCCGATCGTGACGCTGGTGGACGTGCCGGGCTACCTGCCGGGCATCTCGCAGGAGTACGGCGGGATCATCGCCCACGGCGCAAAGCTCGTGTACGCGTACTCGGCGGCGACCGTGCCGAAGGTGACGGTCATCCTCCGCAAGGCGTTCGGCGGCGCCTACGACGCGATGGGCTCGAAGCACCTCGGCGCCGACGTGAACTACGCCTGGGCCGGCGCGGCGATCGCCGTGATGGCCGGCAGCCAGGCCGTGAACATCATCAACCGCCGCGAGATCCAGTCGGCCGACGACCCCGACACGACGCGGAAGCGCCTCGTCGACGAGTACGTCGAGCGGCTCGAGCACCCGTACATCGCCGCGGCCAAGGGGTACGTGGACGACGTGATCGACCCGCGCGAGACGCGCCGCAAGGTCGCGCACGCCCTGGAGATGCTGCGCGGCAAGGCGGAGAGCCAGCCGCCGAAGAAGCACGGCAACCTGCCGCTGTAAGCGCCGAATCGCACCGGGCGGCTCCCCGGCCGCCGCAACCGCCCGCGCAACGCTGCGCGGGCGGTGCTGTTCCGCCGATGATCAGGCGTCGAGACCGGGCTCGTGCCGTGGAGGAGGTCGCGTGCGCTCTCTGTCGTCGCTGGTGCGCGGAACCGGCACGAGCGACCCGCTCGCGCGCGCCGTGGCCGCGATCCTGGACTCGGGCCTCATCGTCGCCGTGCGCGACGGCGGGGGTCGCTTCGTCCAGACCAGCCCGCCCTTCGGGCAGACGCTGGGCGTCACCACCGACATCCGCGGCCGCGACCGCGTCGAGGGCCAGCGCTTCTTCGACGCGGACGGTCGCGAGATCGCGGCGCGCGAGCATCCCGCCTTCATCGCGCGCGCGACGGGCGAGCCACAGCGCAACCGGCTCGTGGGCTACCGCACCCGCGACGGCGACGAGGCCTGGCTGCAGATCTCCTTCGTGCCGCTGGAGCGCAGCGCCGAGGGCTGGAGTGTCCTCAGCATCGGCGCGGACGTCACCGCGCTGCATCGACGCGCGCAGGAGCTCGAGGCGGCCCTCGAGGCGCGCGACCGCCTGCTCGCCTTCGCCGCACAGGCCGCGGTCGAGTCGATGAGCCCCGCGGAGGTCGCCGCGGCGATCGCGCCGGTGCTCGCCCGGGCCCTCCCCACCGCAAACGTCTTCTTCGGCCTGGTCTCACCCGAGGGGCTGGCGATCGAGCAGATCCTCCAGCGCTTTCCGAACGAGTTCGACGGCCGCCGGGTTCGCCTCTCTGCCGAGGCCGCGTCGCGCGGCGCCTCGGCACGCACGCACGTGAACCTCGACGTGAAGGACACCGACATCTACGGCGACCGCGTGATGGCCGAGTGGCGGCAGGCCTTCGGCTCCATCGCCGTGGTGCCGATGTACGACGCGGACCGCGCGTGGATCGGGTCGCTGCTGGCGCTCGAGCCGGCGCGCAACGGCATCCGACCCGACCAGGTACGGCTGCTCGAGTCCGCGGCGGCGATCGCGGCCCGCTCCATGGATCGGCCGCGGGCGGCGCGCGTCGCCTAGGGGCGCCCGGCGACCCGCGCAAGTGTGGAGCCCGCGGCGCCCGCTCCGCACTCTGGCCGAGCCCGCCCGGGCCCTCCGGCCCGGTGTTTCTGAGCCAATCGCCGCGTATACTCGGCCACGCCCGCCGCTGATGCCCCGGCGGCTGACGCCTCGCCGGCGCCGCTGACCACTCGGTCGTACCAGCGCACCGACCCAGCGGCTCGCCGCGTGAGCCTTCCTGCCCGTTCGCTGACGAGGAGCACCATGGCGAAGATCAAGGTCGCGAACCCGGTCGTCGAGCTCGACGGCGACGAGATGGCCCGCATCATGTGGGGGTTCATCAAGGAGCGACTGGTCCTTCCGTATCTCGACCTCCCGATCGAGTACTACGACCTCTCCATCGAGAATCGCGACGCCACCGAGGACCAGGTCACGGTCGACTCCGCCGAGGCGATCAAGCGCCATGGCGTCGGGGTGAAGTGCGCGACCATCACACCGGACGAGGCGCGCGTCGTCGAGTTCAGTCTGAAGAAGATGTGGAAGTCGCCGAACGGGACGATCCGCAACATCCTCGGCGGCACGGTGTTCCGCGAGCCGATCATCTGCACGAACATCCCGCGCCTGGTCCCGGGCTGGGTCGAACCGATCGTGATCGGCCGCCACGCCCACGGCGACCAGTACCGCGCGACCGACTTCCTCGTGCCCGGCAAGGGTCGGCTCACGATGCGCTTCGTGCCGGACGACGGCGGCGAGGGCTTCGAGCACGAGGTCATGCACTTCGAAGAGCCCGGCGTCGCGATGGGGATGTACAACCTCGACGAGTCGATCCGCGGCTTCGCGCGCGCGTCCCTGAACTACGCGCTGCAGCGCAAGTACCCGGCGTACCTCTCGACGAAGAACACGATCCTCAAGGCCTACGACGGTCGCTTCAAGGACATCTTCCAGGAGGTCTACGACAGCGAGTTCAGGACCCAGTTCGAGGCGGCCGGCATCTCCTACGAGCACCGGCTGATCGACGACATGGTCGCGCAGGTGCTCAAGGGCAGCGGCGGCATTCTCTGGGCGTGCAAGAACTACGACGGCGACGTGCAGTCGGACATCGTGGCGCAGGGCTACGGCTCGCTCGGCCTGATGTCGTCGGTGCTGATGACGCCGGACGGGCAGATCGTCGAGGCCGAGGCGGCGCACGGCACCGTGACGCGCCACTACCGGCAGCACCAGGCCGGCCAGGAGACGTCGACCAACCCGATCGCGTCGATCTTCGCGTGGACCCGCGGCCTCGCGCATCGTGCGAAGCTCGACGACAACAAGGACCTCGCGAGGTTCGCCGAGACGCTGGAGCGCGTGTGCGTGGAGGCGGTCGAGGGCGGCGCGATGACCAAGGACCTCGCGATCCTGGTCGGGCCCGATCAGCCGTGGTTGACGACGAATCAGTTCCTCGCCGCGCTCGACGAGGGTCTGCAGACGGCGATGCAGCGCGCCTAGCGGCGCCGGCCTCGCGGTCGCATCACAGCGCTACCGACGGAACGGCCGCCCATGCCGCCCGGCGTGCGACGGCCTCAGCGGAATCGAGGACGACCCTGCGTAAGAAGGTCACGATCGTCGGAGCGGGGAACACCGGCGCCACCATGGCGCAGATGCTCGCCGCGCGCGGACACACCGACGTCATGCTCATCGACATCGTCGAGGGCCTGCCCCAGGGCAAGGCACTCGACATCTCCGAGGCGACGCCGTGGGTGCGCACCAGCGCCACGGTGCGCGGCACCAACGACTGGGCGGAGACGGCGGGCTCGGACGTCGTCGTCGTCACCTCCGGCGTGCCGCGCAAGCCCGGCATGACCCGTGAGGACCTGCTCGGCACGAACGCGAACATCGTCCGCAGCGTCGTCGGCCAGGCCGCCAAGGCCTCGCCGGACGCGGTGCTCGTGATCTTCGCGAACCCGATGGACGCGATGTGCCACGTCGCCCTCGACACGAGCGGCTTTGAGCCCGCGCGCGTCGTCGGCCAGGGCGGCATGCTCGACAGCAGCCGCTACCGCACGTTCATCGCGATGGAGACCGGGGCGTCGGTGAAGGACGTGAGCGCGTGGGTGCTCGGCGGCCACACCGAGGCGACGATGGTCCCCATCGTCTCGAACGCAACGGTCGGCGGCGTGCCGCTGTCCACCCTCCTGTCACCCGAGAAGGTGCAGGCGGTCGTGGAGCGCACCACCAAGGGCGGCGCGGAGATCGTCGGGCTGCTGAAGACCGGCAGCGCGTTCGTCGCGCCGGCGGCGGCCACGATCGAGATGGTCGACTCGATCCTGCTCGAAGAGAGCCGCATCGTCCCGGCCTGCGTGAAGCTCGACGGCCAGTACGGGGTCTCCGACGCCTACGTCGGCGCGCCGATTCGGCTCGGCGCCGGCGGCGTGCAGGCGGTCTACGAGATCCCGCTGTCGGATGAGGAGCTCGCCGGCATGGGCAGGGCCGGCGACGCCGTGAAGGAGCTGGTCGCGGCGACGCCGAAGGGCTAGCCCGCGTTCATCACCGTCCCGCGACGTGCCCGAGCCGCATCGGGCCCGCCGCGGGACGGTGCGATCTCACCTCGCCTCACCCGCGTTCCACGCCCCCGGGAGGACACGCATGGCCGCCGCCGCAACCCGCATCGAGTCGGACAGCATGGGCACCATCGAGGTGGCGACGGACCGCTACTGGGGTGCCCAGACGCAGCGCTCGTTCGAGAACTTCAAGATTGGCATCGAGCGCATGCCGCGGCCGCTGATCCGGGCGCTCGGCATCGTGAAGTACTGCTCGGCCGAGGTGAACGAGGCGGTCGGCAAGCTCGACCCGCAGCTCGCCGGCGCGATTCGCCGGGCCGCGCGCGAGGTCATCGACGGCGCGCTCGACGAGCACTTCCCGCTCGTCGTCTGGCAGACCGGGTCCGGCACGCAGACCAACATGAACGCGAACGAAGTGATCTCGAACCGCGCCATCGAGCTGCTCGGCGGCGAGATGGGCTCGAAGCAGCCCGTCCATCCGAACGACCACGTGAACATGTCGCAGTCGTCGAACGACACCTTCCCCGGCGCAATGAGCATTGCGACGGCGGAGCAGGTCGTGCACGAGCTGGTGCCGGCGCTGCGCACGCTCCACGACGCGCTGGCGGCAAAGGCGCGCGCGTTCGACGGGATCGTGAAGATCGGCCGCACGCACCTGATGGATGCCGTGCCGCTGACACTCGGGCAGGAGTTCTCCGGGTACGCGCGGCAGATCGAGAACGCGATCACACGGGCGGAGAGCGTGCTGCCCCGGCTCTCCGAGCTGGCGCTCGGCGGGACCGCGGTCGGTACCGGGCTGAACACGCACCCCGAGTACGCGACGCGCGTCGCCGAGCGCATCTCCGAGTTCACCGGCCTGCCGTTCGTCTCCGCGCCGAACAAGTTCGAGGCGCTGGCGGCGCACGACGCCCAGGTCGAGCTCTCGGGCCAGCTCAAGACCATCGCCGCCTCGATGATGAAGATCGCGAACGACGTGCGCCTGCTCGGCTCCGGACCCCGCGCCGGTCTGGGCGAGCTGATGCTGCCCGCGAACGAGCCGGGCTCCTCGATCATGCCGGGCAAGGTGAACCCGACGCAGTCCGAGGCCGTGACGATGGTCTGCGCGCAGGTGATGGGCAACGACGTCACGGTCGGCATCGCCGGCGCGACGGGCCACTTCGAGCTGAACGTCTTCAAGCCCGTGATCGCCTACAACAACCTGCAGAGCATCCGCCTGCTCGCCGATGCGGCCCGCTCGTTCACCGAGCACTGCGTGGTCGGCATCGAGCCGGACCTCGGTCGCATCCGGCAGCTGATGGAGTCGTCGCTGATGCTGGTGACGGCGCTGAACCCGCACATCGGCTACGACAACGCGGCGAAGATCGCGAAGAAGGCGCACGCCGAGCACAGCACGCTCAAGGAAGCCGGCGAGTCGCTGGGGCTGCTCACGGGCGAACAGTTCGACGAGTGGGTCCGGCCCGAGGAGATGACGCACCCGTAGCGCTGCCGCAGGCGCGGCGCCTCACGCGGCGGCAGCATGCCGCCGCTGCCCGGCTCGCCGCCGGGCGTGCCCGCGCCGACGCCCGGTCCTCCGGCGCGGAAGCGCGAAGGACGGCCGAATGGTCGGCGCGCTTACACCCAGCGCGTCGGGGTGGTCTGGTCCGGGGTCACGCGGCCGCCGAAGCGCGCGCGCCCGCCGGCGCCGGCGAAGAACGCGATGACCCCGAACAGCACGCCAATCAGCACGTGCGGGGCGCTCTCGTCGAGCAGCCACGCGATGACGCCGGCGGCGACGCCGATCACGATCGCGGCGATCAGTCCGATCACGTACGGGTTCTTCAGCACGGCCGGGGGCCTTTCTGCGGTCGACGCGCGTCCGCGCGGCTCACCATGTGCGTACTGTAGCCGCGCGCCGGCTGCGCCCCACGGCAGAAGGTCACATGCGCGGTGTGACTACCGCCGGCGCGCGGCTGCCCGAAGCGCCTAGCAGGCTCGGCTAGAGACGCGCTTGCGCGACATGGCGCACGTACAGCGTCAGGGCCGCCACCGTCTTCGCATCCTGGATCTCGCCGCGATCGACGGCCGCGTAGACCTCGTCGAGCGTCATTCGCACCGGCGGCGAGAGGTCCTCGTCCTCGTCGATGGGGAGCGGGTCGTGCATGAGGTCGGTAGCGAGAAAGTACGTGATGTACTCGTCGCCGTAGCCGGGCACCATCCAGGTGCCGCCGATGCGCACGAGCGAGCCGGCGCGGAACCCCGTCTCCTCGCGGCACTCACGCGCGGCAGTGTCCTCGGGCGCCTCGTCGCCGTCGCGCGTGCCGGCGGGGATCTCGAGCAGCACCTGGCCGGCCGGGTAGCGGTACTGCCGGACGAGCAGCCAGCGGCCGTCTTCGTCCACCACCACGAGCGCGACGGCGCCAGGATGCCGCACGACGGCGCGCTCGAATTCGCGACCGTCGGGCATGCGGATCAGCGCGCGGGCGACGTCGAAGACGTGGCTCTCGAACTCGACCGTCGAGCGCAGGATGCGGGGCGTGTCGCCGTCCGCGTCCGGCACGAGGTCAGGCGCCCGGCGCCGACCCGGCGCCGGCGAGGTCGAGCACCATCGCGATCTCGTCGCAGCCGGGGAACTTCGGGCAGCGGTAGCACTCGTTCCAGACCTTGCGCGGCAGCGTCATCACGTCGGCCTGTCGCCAGCCGAGCCGCTCAAAGAACTGCGGCCGGTAGGTGAGCGCGAACAGACCCGAGAGCCCGAGGTCGCGCCCCTCCTGGTGGCAGGCCTCGACGATGGCGCGGCCGTAGCCGCGCGACTGGCGGTCCTCCTGCACGGCAAGCGACTTCACCTCGGCGAGATCCGCCCACGTGATGTGGAGCGCGCCGCAGGCGACGACCTGCTCGCCCTCGCGGATCACGAAGAAGTCGCGCAGGTGCTCATACGTCTCGCCGAGCGTGCGCGGCAGCATCTGTCCCTGCGCCGCCCAGAAGTTGACGAGGCGATGGATGCCCTCGGCGTCGCGCACGGTGGCGCGCACGACACCCGAGGTGCCGGTGAGGTCGACGGGGCGCTGGGGCGTTGCGGTCATGACCCGATCAAGGATAGGGCAGCACGCCAGATGCGCGAGGGGGGCCGCGTCGCGGTCAATGGGCGTCGTCGCCGAGGTCGGCGGGCTCGGCGCCCAGCTCGTGGTCGGCGCGCAGCCAGCCGAGCCGCTGCGCGAGGTTCGAGTAGAACTGGTTCTCCGCGCCGAGCCGCACGAACGCGACACTGCGCGGCGAGCGCGACACCTCGACCAGCGCGCCCGTCTGCACCGGCTGCTCGTGGCTGCCGTCCACCGTCAGCATCGCCGACTCGCCGCGCGCGACGAAGAGCCGGATGCGCGCGTCCGACGGCAGCACGAGGGCGTTCGAGCGCGTGAGGTGCGGCGCCACGGGAACCACGACCAGCTCCTGCGAGGTGGGGTGGAGGATCGGCCCGCCAACCGAGAGCGCGTAGCCCGTCGAACCGGTCGCCGTGGCGACGACGACCGCATCGCCGCGGTACTCGGCGACGAGCACGCCGTCGAGCCGCACGCCGACCGACACCGTGCGGCCGATGGTATGCCGGCCGATGACGACGTCGTTGAGGGCGTGCAACTCGACGCCGTCGTCGGCGACCACGCGCGCCATCGCGCGGCGGTCGAGCCGCGCCGCGCCCTCGAGCACCGCCGACAGCTCCGCCTCGGCGCCGGACTCCGTCGACTCCGTGAGGAAGCCCAGCCGGCCCATGCGCACACCGAAGATCGGGGTGCCGGCGACGGCGGCGAACTCGGCCGCGTGCAGCACGGTGCCGTCGCCGCCGACGCAGATCAGCAGGTCGACCTCGGCGAGGTGCGCGGTGAACGCCGCCGCCTCGGGCGTACCGGCGTCGGGGATGGCGTCGTGCTCGGCGCGGGCGCCGCGCGCCCGCGCCAGCTGCGCCAGGCGCGCGGCGAGGTCGTGCGCGCCGGGCACGGTGTGCCGGAAGCAGATCGCGATCCGCGCGGGCGAGGCGAACGGCTCCGCGGTCATGCGGCCGCGCTCCCTGCGACGGGGCCATCCGCGGGGACGCGCAGCCAGAGGAAGAACTCGCGATTGCCGGCGGGGCCGACGAGCGGCGAGCGCACGACACCACGCACGCGCAGTCCCCGCTCGCTCGCCCGGCGGGCGACACGGCCCACGCAGGAGGCGTGCACGAGCGGGTCGCGCACGACGCCCCCGGACTGGACCTGTTCGCGTCCCGCTTCGAACTGCGGCTTCACGAGCAGCAGCAGATCCGCGCCGGGCCGCGCCGAGGCCAGCACGGCGGGCAGGACCGTCGTGACGGAGATGAACGACACGTCCATCACCACGAGGTCCACGGGCTCGTCGAGGGGGGCGAGGTCGCGCGCGTTGGTGCGCTCTCGCACCTCGACGCGCGGGTCGTCGCGCAGTGGGGCGGCGAGCTGGCCGTAGCCAACGTCGACGGCGGTGACGTGCGCGGCGCCCGCCTGCAGCAGGCAGTCGGTGAAGCCGCCGGTCGACGCACCGACGTCGAGGCAGCGGCGCCCGGCCACCAGCACGCCGGTCCGCGCGAGCGCGCCGGCGAGCTTCTCGCCGCCGCGGCTGACGAACGGCGGGGTCGCCTTCACCTCGATGGCGGCGTCCACGTCGACGGGCGCAGCGGCGCGCATGGCGGGCGCGCCCGCCACGAGCACCTCGCGCGCGAGGATGAGCGCGCGCGCGCGCTCGCGGCTGGGCGCGAGCCCGCGCTCGACGAGCAGCACGTCGAGGCGCTGGCGCCTGGGTCGCCGGCGGGGAGGTGGTGTGTCGGTCATGGTCACAGCAGCGGAGCATAGCATCGGGCGACGGGTGGCCGGACGGGCGTCGGCGAGCAGCAGGCGTCAGCGTGTGTTTCCGGGGTCGCCGGACGGGGCAACTCCTCTGCACCGCCGCGGGCGGTGGGCGCGGAGATCGCCGACGCGGCGGTCCCGCTGCGCGAGGCGACCAGTGCGTTGCGCGCTGCCGGAAACAGCGGCCTCACATCCCCTGCTCGCCGCGGCGCGGTCGGGCCGGCGGCGCGGTCGGACCTACGCGGACTCCGGAACCTCGTCGGTGTCGCCGTTGAGCACCTGGCCGGACTCCGTGATCAGGAGCGGGCGCGTGCGGTTCTTCACCGAGTCGCCGGTGACGACGCACTTGCGGATGTCCGGACGCGACGGCGTCTCGTACATCACGTCGAGCAGCAGGTCCTCGACCACCGTGCGCAGGCCGCGGGCGCCCGTCTTCTGCCCGATGGCCTCCTCCGCGATCTCGCGCAGCGCGTCGTCGGTAAAGACGAGCTCGACGTCGTCGAGCGAGAAGAGGCGCTCGAACTGGCGCGCGATGGCGTTCTTCGGCGCGGTGAGGATCGCCGTCATCATCTCGACGTCGAGCGGTTCGAGCGTCGAGACCACCGGCATGCGGCCGACGAACTCGGGGATCAGCCCGAACTGGAGCAGGTCGTCGTGGGAGACGTCGCGCAGGATGTGCGCCTTCTCGGCGTCGATCTCCGCCTTCGTGCGGTGATCGGAGTTGAACCCGAGCGTCCGCACGCCGTGGCCGGTGCGCTTCGCGACGATGCGCTCGAGGCCCTCGAACGCGCCGCCGCAGATGAACAGGATGTTCGAGGTGTCGATCTGGATGAAGTCCTGGTGCGGGTGCTTGCGGCCGCCCTGCGGCGGGACGTTCGCGACCGAGCCTTCGATGATCTTGAGCAGCGCCTGCTGCACACCTTCGCCGGAGACGTCGCGCGTGATCGACGGGTTGTCGCTCTTGCGCGCGATCTTGTCGATCTCGTCGAGGTAGACGATGCCGCGCTCGGCCTTCTGGATGTCGAAGTCCGCCGCCTGGATCAGGTGGAGCAGGATGTTCTCGACGTCCTCGCCGACGTAGCCGGCCTCGGTCAGAGCGGTGGCGTCCGCGATGGAGAACGGCACGTCGAGGATGCGCGCGAGCGTGCGCGCGAACTCGGTCTTGCCGGTGCCGGTTGGGCCGATCAGCAGGATGTTCGACTTCTCGAGCTCGACGTCCGCCTGGGCCGGCGCCTCGATGCGCTTGTAGTGGTTGTAGACGGCGACGGAGAGCACGCGCTTCGTGTGCTCCTGGCCGACGATGTACTCGTCGAGCTGGGTGACGAGCTCGGCGGGGGTGCGGACGTGGGCGCCGGAGGACTTGCCGGCGGTCTTGCCGCCGGACTGCGTCTCCTCGTTGATGATCTCCTGGCAGAGCTCGACGCACTCGTCACAGATGTAGACGGCGCCGGGACCCGCGATCAGGCGCTTGACCTGGTCCTGGTTCTTCCCGCAGAACGAGCAGTTGTACTGGACCCGGCTGCCGCGCGTCGTCGTGCCCGCCATGGTTTCCCCGTGTTTCTCCCGCCCGGCGTTCGGTGTGAGCCGACGCTCAGGACGGCTTCGTCAGGATCTCGTCGACGAGCCCGTAGGCCTGGGCTTCCTCCGCCGTCAGGTAGATGTCGCGGTCGGTGTCCTGCTTGATGCGGTCCATCGGCTGCCCTGTGGCATCGGAGAGGATCTTGCGGATCTTCTCGTTGTTGCGGATGATCTCGCGGGCCTGGATCTCGACGTCCGCGGCCTGGCCGCTGCCGCCGCCGAGCGCCTGGTGCATGTGGATGGTGGCGTTCGGAAGCGCGAAGCGCTTGCCCTTCGCGCCGGCCGTGAGCAGCACGGTGCCCATGGACGCGGTGACGCCCACGGCGATGGTCGACACGTCGGCGCGGATCAGGTTCATCGTGTCGTAGATGGCCAATCCCGCGTAGATCATGCCGCCGGGCGAGTTGATGTAGAGCGAGATGTCGCGCTCCGGGTCCTCGCGGTCGAGGAAGAGGAGCTGGGCGACGATCGAGTTGGCGACCTGGTCGTCGATGGGCGTGCCCAGGAACACCACGCGCTCCTTGAGCAGGAGCGAGTAGATGTCGTAGGCGCGCTCACCGCGCGGCCCCGTCTCCACAACCATCGGCACGATGTTCGACGGCTTGAGGAATCCTGGGGAGAAGTCTTCCGGGCGGGCCAGTCCTGGTGTCACGGTGCGTTCGCTTCCCGTCGCGTATCGAATGGGTGAATCAGGCCTGGGGCCCGTCGGCGGTCGCCGCCGGCGCGTCCTCGGCCTCAGCCGGCTCGTCGTCGCTCGCCTCGGCCGCCGGGGACCCGTCCGCGCCCTCGGCGCCCTCATCGGCGCCGCGCGAGCCGCGACGACGCCGCGAGCCGCGGCGGGCCGCGCCGGGCTCGCCCTCCGCCTCCTCGGGCTGCGAGCAGATCTCCTCCAGCCGCTTGATCGCGGCCTGCGTGATCAGCTGGTTGCGGATCGAATCCCGCCCCTGCGGCGTGTCGACCAGCGAGCGCGCCGTGGTGCGCCGCGACTCATCCTCGTCGCCGCCGGAGAGCTGGTCGACGAGGCGGTCAATCTCGGCGTCGACGTCCGCGTCGGACACCGTGACCTCCTCGGCCGTCACGAGCTCGCCCAGCGCAAGCGCGCGGCGCACGGCGAGATCGGCCGGCTCGCGCAGCCCGTCGCGCACCTCCTCGAGGGTGCTGCCGATGGCGTCGAGCCAGTTCTGCAGCCCCTCCTGCGTGTGCGAGGCGTGGTTCGACTCGCGGTCGATCAGACGGTCAATCTCGCGCTCGACGAGCACCTCCGGGTAGTCGAGGTCGGCCGTCGCGACGAGCAGGTCGACGATCTCGTCGTCGTACTCGTCGGAGACGCGCCGCTCGACCTCGGCCGCGAGGTCGCCGCGCACGCGCTCCTCGAGTGCCGCGGCGCTGTCGAAGCCCTCGTCCAGCGACTGCGCGAACTCGTCGTCGAGATCGGGAAGGACCTCCTGCTTCACCTCTTTCACGGTGACGGTGTAGGTGGCCTGCTTGCCCTGAAGCTCGGGGCCGCCGAAGTCATCCGGCAGCGTGAACTCGATGGTGTACGGGCCGCCGCGCTCGAGGCCAATCAGCCGCTCGACGAAGCCGGGCAGCGAGACGACGCCTCCCTCGCGCAGCGCGAACTCCGCGTCCTCTTCCTCGTGCGCGTCGTTCTGGCCCTCCACGGAGACGGTGACGTCCGCGCGCACGGTGTCGTTCCACTGCAGCGCGCGGTCGACCGGCTCGAGCGTCGCGTAGCGGCGGCGGATGGCGGTCAGCGTGTCCTGGACCTGCTCCTCGGTGACCTCAGCCGCGGGCTTCGGCGCCCGCAGCGACTCGTAGTCCTTGAGGTCGACGGTTGGCCGCACGGGGACGGTCGCGGAGACGACGAGCGGATCGGTCGACTTGAGGTCGAACTCGGGCTGGTCGATGGCGTCGATCTGCTCGGTCTCGATGGCCTCGTTGTAGACGCCGGGGAGCAGCTCCTCGAGCGCCTCCTGGAGGATCGCACCGCGGCCCAGCCGACGCTCGACGATGTTGCGGGGAGCCTTGCCCGGCCGGAATCCGGGGATGCGGACACGCTCGGCGAGACGCCGGGCGGCCTTCTCCATGGAAGCTTCGACGCGGTCGGGCTCGACCTGGATCTCGAGAGCGACGCGGGACTTCGGCAGTCGCTCGGTGGTGATTGCCAAGTCGTGCACCTTCTAGCAAACGCGCGCATGGAGGCGGCCGGAGGGGCGGCCGCCACATCTGATCACTTCGCAGAGCGAGTATAGCAGAGAAGGCCGGAGCGGCCGCCTCGGGGGGAACCCGGAGCCGCTCGAACGCGCGAGATCAGCGGCCCGCGATGGCATCGTTCAGGCCGTCGCCGAGCAGCACGAACGCGTACAGCAGCAGCGAGACGACCACGCCGGGCACGAGCAGCAGGTGCGGGTGCGCCTGGAACGTTCGCGGGAACGAGCCGTCGAACAGCATCGACCCGAACGACGGGGTCGGCGGCTGGACGCCGACGCCGAACCACGTGAGGAAGATCTCGGAGCCGGCGACGGTGGCGAGCGTGCTCGAGACCTCGAGCACGATCAGGAACGATACGTTCGGCAGCAGGTGCCGCCACATCACCTCCCACTGGGTCGCCCCCAGCGACTCCGCGGCCGTGATGTAGTCGCGCTCGCGGATCTGCAGCACCTGCGAGCGGATCAGGCGCGAGGTGCCGACCCAGAAGAAGACCGACATCCCCCCGAACACCACGAGGTACGACGGGAACCCGGACGTGACCAGCCCGGTGAGGAACGTATGATCCTGCAGCCAGCGCGCCACCTGGTCGGCCCGGGGCGCCAGCGTCGCGTTGATCAGGATCAGCATCACGAGCCCGGGCAGCGACGAGAACACCTCCCCCACGCGCATCACGACGTTGTCGATCCAGCCGCCGCGGTAGCCCGCGAGGATCCCCAGCGCGTTGCCGATCACGAGCGAGCCGGTGACCAGCACGGAGAGCGTCACGATCATCGTCGTGCGCGCCGAGTAGATCGTGCGGCTGAACATGTCGCGCCCGAGCTGATCGGTCCCCAGCAGGTGGTCGCGACTCGGGCCTTCGTACTTCCGGTCGAGGTTCTGCGTCGTGTAGCTGTAGGGCGCGACGAGCGGCGCGAAGAGGCCCGCGCCGTAGATCACGACGACGATGCCGAGCGCGATCATCGCGAGCTTCTTCTGGCGCAGGCGGCGCCAGTAGATCGTCCACTGGCCCTCGCCCTCCTCGACGTGCTCCGCGCGGTCGACCTCGGCCGTCGCCGCCGTCATCCGCGGGATGCCCCGAGGCGCACACGCGGGTCGATCAGCGCGTAGGCCAGCTCGGCGAGCAGGTTCGCGATCACGAACAGCGTCGCGAAGATCACGGTCGTCGCCATGATCGTGTTGTAGTCGCGGCTCTTCACCGCCTCGAAGAGGAAGCTCCCGATGCCGGGGATGCCGAGCAGTACCTCGACGAAGAACGCGCCCTCGACGATGCCGGCGAGCGCCAGGCCGACCTCGGTCACGATCGGGAGCAGCGAGTTGCGGAAGACGTGGCGGAAGAGCACCGCCCACTCACCGAGGCCCTTGGCGCGGGCGGTGCGCACGTAGTCCTCGCGCATCACCTCGAGCGCCGTGAAGCGCATCAGGCGTGCCACGCCGGCGAAGCCGCCCACCGAGTAGGCGAGCAGCGGCAGGTACAGGTGCGGGTCCGGCAGCGGCACGGCGATCACTCCGCCGATCCACGTGATGTTGACGAGGTTCCCCCACCCGCCGACCGGCAGGACGTTGAGCTTCACGGCGAAGATCCAGAGCAGCGGCGGGATCAGCACGAGCACCGGGATCGCCTGCAGGAAGAGGAGCGCGCTCACGATGAAGGGGTCGATCCACGTCCCGTTGAGCCGCGCCGCGAGCAGGCCCAGCGGCAGCCCCACGACGAACACGATCACCAGCGCGATGAGCCCGAGCTGCGCCGATACCCACATCTTCGGGAAGATCAGCTCGGAGACCGTGAACCCGCGCTGGATGAACGAGTCGCCGAAGTCGCCGTGCACCGCGTTCGTCGCCCAGCGCCAGTACTGGACCGGCAGCGGATCGTCGAGCCCCCACTTCGCGCGAACCTGCGCGAGCACGACGGGGTCGCGGTACTGGCCGGCCGCGACCGAGACCGGGTCACCCGGGCCGAAGCGTGCGACCGCGAAGGTCATGAATGAGACCGCGACCAGGATCACGGGCAGCCACAGCAGGCGCCTGACGACGTAGGGGCCCATCGCGCGCTCCCCCGCTCAACTCTCGCGACGCGCGGACGCTACTTCGCGAGCGACACGAACCGCAGCCGCGGGATCACCATCGGCGGCTGGAACCAGCCCTGCACCCGCGACGCCACCACGTAGTGGTCCTCCGGGAAGTAGAGCGGAATCCAGGCCGCGTCCTTGATGATCAGATCCTCCGCCTGCTGGTAGAGCTGGAGGCGCTGCGACGAGTCCGCCTCGGTGCGGGCCTGGTCGAGCAGCTTGTCCACCTGCGGGTTCGAGTAGCCGACATCGTTGAGCTTCGACCCGGAGTGGAACTTGAGATCGAGGATGTCCTCGGGGTCCGGGTAGTCCATGATCCAGCCGCCGTTGAACATCTGGAGCTGGCCCGCGTCCTGCTGCGAGAGGAACGTCGCGAAGTCCGTCTGCTGGATCTCGACGTTGATGCCGAGGTTCTGCTTCCACTGCTCGACGAACGCCTGCGTGTCCACGCCGGCCTGCGCGCCGCCGCCCACCTCGGTCATCGTGATCGGCGGCAGCTTGTCGGCCGAGCCGTACTTCGATGCGGCCAGCGCGGCCTTCGCGCCCGCCGGGTCGTACGGGTACGTCTTGTCGGTCGATGTGTAGCCCGGCAGCTGCGGCGGCATGATCCCGGTCGCCGGGACCAGCATGTTGTTGAAGGTCACCTCGGCGATCTTCTTGCGGTCGATCGCCATCGCCATCGCCTTGCGCACGTTGACGTCGTCGAACGGCGGCTTGCTCGTGTTGAAGGCGATGTAGAACACCGAGAACTCCGTCGAGCTGTGGTACAGCGCGTGCAGCGAGCTGTTCGGGTCCCGCGCGCGGTCGATGTCGTTGACGGTGATCGGCGCGACGTCGAGCTCGCCATTCTCGAAGCGCGTCAGCGCCGAGCCGCCGGACAGGAGGTAGTCGACCTCCTGGATGTGCGGCGCGCCGAGGTGGTAGCTCATGTTCGCCACGAGCACGATGCGCTCGCCGAGCCGCCACTCCTTGAGCTTGTAGGGGCCCGTGCCGTTCGGCTGGCGCGTCCAGTTGCGCGGGTTCGCCTCGATCTGCTGCTGATCGACCACGTACGCGGTCGGGTAGGTCAGCTTCGCGAGGAAGTACGGCTTCGGCGCGTCGAGCGTGAACTGGATCGTGTGGTCGTCGACGACCTTCATGCCGCTGATGTCCTTCGCCGTGCCGGCGAAGTAGTCGTGCACGCCCTGGATGTCGCCGAGGTAGGAGAGCGCGAGCGGCGACGCGAGGTCCGGCGACGCGGCGCGCTTGATCGAGTAGGCGACGTCCTGCGCGGTGACCGGCCGGCCGCTGTGGAAGGTCACGTTGTCGCGCAGGTGGAACGTGTAGACGGTCCCGCCGTCGGAGACGTCGTACTTCTGCGCGATGTCCGGGACGATCTGGAGCTGCGGGTTGATCGTCATCAACCCGCCGAAGATTTCCTCGACGTACTCGGCGGAGCCGGCGTCGCTGGCAAGCGCCGGGTCGAGCGTGACGGGGTCGGTCCCGGCCAGGCGCAGCACGCCCGCCGAGGATCCGCCGCCGCCCGAGCTGCCGCCGGACGCGCCGGTGGTGATGCCGCCGCCGCTCGTGCTCGACGTGCCGCCCGCGCCCCCCTTGCCGGAGGCAAGCAGCACGGCCGAGAGCCCGCCGACGACGAGCACCAGGACGGCGAGCACCCCGAGCAGGATGGCCAGCGTGCGGTTCGAACCGCGCATTCAGTCGGCTCCTCTAACTGCGGTGGGCAGAACCCGGGTGCGACGGGGCCGACCGTACGTCGGAGGCGCAATCATACAAGCCCGCGGCCGAAGTGGGCGCCCACAGCGGCGGCAGACATGCCGCCGACGCCTTCGCGGCCTCCCGGCCGCGACCTGTCGGCGGCATGTCTGCCGCCGCTTGCGAATGACGTCGCCGCGCGGACGCACGGGCCCGGCTCGCGCTCACGACGCATCCGCGCCCGTCCCGGCGGCCGCGCCCGCGGCCTCCGCCGCGAGCGCCTCGCGCGCCACCGCGTCGAGCTCGATGTGCACCTCGCGCAGCTGCGCGGGCGTCACCGGCGCCGGCGCCCCCGTCATGGCGTCGGCGGCGGACTTCGTCTTCGGGAAGGCGATCACCTCGCGAATGTCCCGCTCGCCGGCGAAGAGCGCGACCGTGCGGTCGATGCCGGGCGCGATGCCACCGTGCGGCGGCGCGCCGTAGGTGAACGCCTCGAGCATGTGGCCGAAGCGCAGCTTCGCCTCCTCCATCGTCATGCCGAGCCGGCGCAGCACGCGCATCAGCATGTCGGGCCGGTGCATACGGATGGAGCCCGAGGCGATCTCCTGGCCGTTGCAGATGATGTCGTAGGCGCGCGAGCGGACCGCGCCGGGGTCGGTCTCGATCAGGTCGAAGTCCTCGGTGAACGGCGCGGTGAAGAGGTGGTGCACCGCGCTCCAGCGCTCCTCGGTCTCGTCCCACTCGAACATCGGGAACTCGGTGATGAACGCGAACGCCAGCGCGCTCTCGTCGGCGAGGTGCAACTCCTCGGCGACCTGGCGGCGCAGCACATCGAGCACGCGCGACGTCACGAGGTCGCGGTCGGCGGCGATCAGCAGCATGTCGCCGCGGCGCGCCCCGCACGAGATGCCGAGCTCGCCCAGCTGCTCGGGCGTGAAGAAGCGGTTCACCGGCGACTTCACGTCGTCGGCCGTGAGCCCGTCGAGCGGGCCGTCGTCACCGACGTACTGCACCCACACGAGCCCCTTCGCGCCGGCCTCGCGCGCCAGGTCCGTGAGGCGGTCCACCTCGCGCCGCGCGAAGGACGCGCCGCCGGGCACCGCGATCGCGCGCACGCGGCCGCCCGCCGCGATGGCGTCGGCGAAGACGCGGAACTCGGACGCCCGCACGTGGTTGGTGAGGTCGGCGATCTCGACGCCGTAGCGCAGGTCGGGCTTGTCGCTGCCGTAGCGCTCCATCGCCTCCGCGTAGGTGATGCGCGGGAACGGCACGGGGATGGCGCGGTCGGGCGCCAGCTCCTGCGCCATGCCGGCGTAGAGCTCCTCGATCAGCTGGAGGATGTCCTCCTCCTCGACGAAGGCCATCTCGAGATCGAGCTGCGTGAACTCCGGCTGGCGGTCGCCGCGCAGGTCCTCGTCGCGGTAGCAGCGGGCGATCTGAAAGTAGCGGTCGACGCCGGCGACCATCAGCAGCTGCTTCCACTGCTGGGGCGACTGGGGCAGCGCGTAGAACGCGCCGGGGTGGACGCGGCTCGGCACGAGGTAGTCGCGCGCGCCCTCGGGCGTGGCGAGGCCGAGCACCGGCGTCTCCACCTCGAGGAAGCCGCGCTCGTCCATGAAGTCGCGGATGTACTTCACGACGCGGTGGCGCAGCCGCAGGTTGCGCGCCATGCGCTCGCGGCGCAGGTCGAGGTAGCGGTAGCGCATGCGCGTGAACTCGCCGGGGTCGGTGTCCTGGTTGATGGGGAACGGCGGCGTCTCCGACGGGTTGAGCACCTCGGCGGTGGCGACCTCGACCTCGACGGCGCCGGTCGGCAGGTCGGCGTTCTCGGTGCCGGGGCGGCGCGGCTCGACGCGCCCCGCGACGCGGATGACGTACTCGGCCCGCACCTCGGAGGCGACGGTCATCGCCTCGGCCTGCTCGGGATGGAAGACGACCTGGACGAGGCCGGTGGAGTCGCGGAGATCGACGAAGACGAGGCCGCCGTGATCGCGGCGCCGGTGCACCCAGCCGGCCAGCGTCACCTGCTGCCCGGCGTGCTCGACGCGCAGCTCACCGCAGCCGTGGGTCTTCAACATGGGCGGTCGCTCCTTCGGTTGCCGAGTGTCGCACGCGCCGCGGACACGAGGTAGGAGCGGCGCGTCCTTCGGCGCGAGGCGCAGGCGTGGAAGAAAGCGATCACGTAGCGGGCGGCCCCACGCCGCGCCGCCGCGCCATGCGGGTGACGGCCGCGCGGCCGAGCGCGACGAGCGCCAGCGCGGCGCTCGACAGTGCCCACCGCCACGCGCTCGCGCGGCTCGTGCGCGCGGCCAGCCCTGCGTTCCCCGTCGACGCGGCGCGCATGCCGACGGTGTAGACGACCTTCTTGCGCGGGAAGAGCACGGGCGCATCGGGCGAGGGTGAGTTCGCATACGCCAGCACGTAGTAACCAATCCGGGTACCGGGCGCACACGGCGAACGCAGCAGCGTCGGCACGACGATGGAGAACGCACCCGACACATCCACGTCCGCGACCCCGACCCCGGCATACGAGTCCCCAAGCGGTCCGGCATGCCCCTGAAGGATCTCGACCTGGCGCGCACCGGCGAAGCCCGCTCCGGACAATCGCGCCCGCGTACATCCATCACCGATCGGCGCGACCGAAAGCTGCTGCGCGGTGAGGAGCGTGTACTCCACCAGGGCCTGACCGCCCCCCTTGGTCCCGCGGCGCGTTGATCGCGCGAGCACCGAATACCAGGCTGCTGCACTGCGCCGGGAATGCGTTCGCCACCACCGTCGAGAACGTCCCGCTCGCGTCGGAGCGCACACCCGCCAGAGGCGTGCGCTCGTAGCCGTCGAACCGAAACACCAGTACGTCCGCGCCGGGCGGGAAGCCGTAACCGGCGAAGGTGAGCGGACCATCGCAGCGTCCGACCGCGGGATCGACGTCGAGCTGCCAGTCGCCGCTATCAGCGCGCGCATGCGTCGCTGGCACGGCGATCGCGGCGAGCATCACGCACGCGGCGCTCAGGACCTTGACCAGGCGCCGCTCGAAGCGGGCCATGTCAGTCGTTCATGAACGCGCGCTCCGGGGTGATCGCGAGGATCACGCGCTGCTGCTCCGCGAGCTCACGCCCGAGATCCTCGTCGCTCGCGTCCGACGGGCGGCCCATCGCCGCGCGGATGCGGCGGTGGCCGGCGACGATGCCGGGCAGGTCGTCGACCGCTCGGGCGGTGCCGTAGACGATGAGCTGACGCCGGCCGTCCGGCACGAGCAGCGCGACCTTCGGCTGCCGCACCGCGTTCTTCCACTTCGCGCGGTCGCTCGTCACGGAGATCGCGACGTCGTCGCCGTCGTAGTCGTACATGATGGTCGACAGCTGCGGGGAGCCGTCGCGTCGGCCCGTGCCGAGCACCGCCTGGCGGTGCTCGCGCAGATAGGTGTCCTGTTCGGGCGTCAGTGCCATTCGGTCTCCTCCTCCGCGTGCGCCGCACCACCGCCGGGCGCGGCGACCGACGGCGGAGCGGCGTCCGGGACGGCCTCGCTCGCCTCGCGATCCTCGTCCGCGTCTTCGCCGCCGTCGTCGAACGGCTCGTTCTCGGGCGACAGCGTAGCGTCCCGCGGCGGCTCCTCCGGCTCCTGCGACGCCTCCGGCGCCGGAGGGCGCGGGCGACGCGGGGCGGTCCAGCGCCAGAGCCACGCAAACCCGACGCGCTGGCCGAAGCCGCCGGCGAACGCCGTGCCGAGCCCGACCAGCGCGAGCACGACGATCGCCGCCACCGCGCCCTGGAAGGTGCGGAAGATGACGACGCCGACGTACTCGTAGAGCGCGACCGCCCCGGCGACGAGGAACAGCCGTCCCCCGCGCAGGATCGCGACCGCGGCGAGGCCGATCGCGTATGCCAGCAGCAGCCCCTCGTAGATGCCGCCGCTCGAGACGGCGAGCGCGAACGCCGCCACGTTCGCCGCGCCGAGCGCGCCGAGCTGCCACCAGAAGCGACCGCGATCGCGCAGGCCGACGACGCCCGGCACGAGCGTCGCCAGCGCGAGCGCGTCGCCGACGATCACGATCGCCTGCCCGCCGGGGATCCCGGGCGCCGCCGCGCCGGGGTCGGCGAGCCACCACACCGTCACGCCGGCCGCCCACGCGAGCCCGACCGCGGACGCCGCCGCGGAGAGCGGCGACCGCAAGCCGCGCGCGGCGGCGTAGCCGACCACCGTGCCGACGAGCCCGATGCCGAGCAGCGCCCCCCTCAGCTCGCCCACCGCCCGCCCGTACCCCGGCGCGACCTGCCGCGGCAGGTCGCCCAGCCAGCCCGTCGCGCGGAACAGCTCCCCCGTCGCCCACGCCGCGATCAGCGTCGTCGCGAGGCCGAGCGCGTCGGCCAGCGACTCGCCGGCGCGGAAGCGCGACGCGCCGAAGGCGAGCACGGCGGCACCGGCCGCGACCGCGAACATGAGCGCGATGCGCGCGCGCTCGGTGTAGTCCTGGAACACGGTGACGTAGAGCGCGAACACGGCGGCCAGCGCGACGAGCGTCCCCGCGTACGCGAGCACGGCGCCGACGTCGATGCGCGCGCGCTCGGGGTGCGCGACCGCCGGCGAGTCGAGCGGCGCGAGGGCTGCTTCGTGCGCGGCAATCCCCTCGGCCTGGGCCGGGTCGATCAGGCCGGCCGCGAGCCAGCGGTCGAGCGCGTCGTGGAGCGAGGACTGGTCCACCGCCGCATCCTACGGCCGCGGCGGGCGGGCGTCCCCACGACGTCCCGGTGCGCCGCGCCCCGCGTCGCCCGCGCGTGGGGCGGCTGGTACGCTGGCCGGCGGAAGGTGGACCGAGCCCCGTGACCAACCTCACGCCCGCCACGCCGGCGGCCGCGCTGCCCGGCACGACGCCCCGCGACGCAGCACCCGCCGGCGACCCCGCGCTCTCGCTCTACCTGCACATCCCGTTCTGCACCGCGAAGTGCGGCTACTGCGACTTCAACTCGTACGAGCACCTCGACCACCTCGTGCCGGACTACACCCCCGCGCTCTGCCACGAGATCGAGATGTGGTCGCCCGCCGCGGCCGCGTACCACGTCGAGACCGTGTTCTTCGGCGGCGGCACGCCGAGCCTCACGTCGCTCGCCGACCTCGAGGCGATCACGAGCGCCGTGCGCGCGCACTACCGCGTCGCCTCCGACGCCGAGTGGACGCTCGAAGCGAACCCCACCGAGCTCACGCGCGAGCACCTCGCGGGCATGCGCGCGCTCGGCATCAACCGCCTGTCGATGGGCGTGCAGTCCATGCACGCCGACGAGCTGGAGCTGCTGGAGCGGGCGCACACCCCCGAGCGCGTGGAGCAGGCCGTCGCCGACGCGCGCGCGGCCGGCTTCGACAACCTCAACCTCGACCTCATCTTCGGGCTGATCGGCCAGCCGCTCGAGCGCTGGCAGCAGACCGTCGAGCGCGTGCTGCGGCTCGAGCCGGAGCACCTCTCCTGCTACGCGCTGACCGTCGAGCCCGGCACCGCGCTCTACTACCGCGTGCAGAAGGGCCAGCTCCCGGAGCCCGACCCCGACGTCGCGGCCGATCAGTACGAGTGGACACGCCGCCGCCTCGCCGCGGCCGGCTACGAGCAGTACGAGATCTCGAACTGGGCGAAGCCGCGGCGCGCGTGCCGGCACAACCTCGTCTACTGGCGCGCCGCGCCCTACCTCGGGTTCGGCGCCGGGGCACACTCCTTCTTCCTGGGGCAGCGCTTCGCCGACCTCGACGCGCCGAACCGTTATGTCGACGCGATCGGCCGCGCATGGGAGGAGCGCCGGCGCAGCGGACACACGTCGATGCTGCAGATCGCCGGCGGCGAGACGCCCGACGCACCGACCCTGATCGCGGACGCGATGATCCTCGGGCTGCGGCTGCTCGACGGCGTTGACCGCGCGGCATTCGCCGCGCAGTGGGGCGTCGACCCGCACGACGCGTTCGGCGGCGCGCTGCGGCGCCACCTCCAGCTCGGGTTGCTCGAGGAGCGCGACGGCCGCATTCGGCTCACCGATCGCGGTTTGCTGCTCGCGAACGAGGTCTTCGTCGACCTGCTCCCCGACCCCGCGCCCGAACCGGCCGGCGCCGGCGACTGAGATGGCCGTCCAGGTCTACCGCTGCTCGCACTGCGGGCGCGAGGTGCTCGTGCGGCGGCCCGGCCCGCTCAGCGCGGAGGAGATCGCGCGCCGCGTCGAGGAGGAGCACCGCCCGGCCGCGCGCGGCCGCTCCGGCGCGATCCCGTTCAGCGAGCGCGCCCGCGACGACATCTGGATCGGCGTGTCGGGGCTGCGCGACATCGTGCCGCGCGAGGAGCTGCCCGAGCGCTGTCCTGCCTGTCGCCGCGAGACGCTGGTCGAAGATCGCGTGCTGGAGTAGGCCATGTTCGTCGTCGGCACCGCCGGGCACGTCGATCACGGGAAGTCCGCGCTGATCGAGGCGCTGACCGGCATCCACCCCGACCGCCTCAAGGAAGAGCAGGAGCGCGGGCTCACCATCGAGCTCGGCTTCGCGTGGCTCACGCTGCCGTCCGGACGCGAGGTGTCGATCGTCGACGTGCCGGGGCACGTCCGCTTCGTCCGCCACATGCTCGCCGGGGCAGGTGCGATCGACCTTGCGCTGCTCGTCGTCGCCGCCGACGAGGGCATCATGCCGCAGACCCGCGAGCACCTGGAGATCCTCGACCTGCTCGAGGTGCGCCACGGCGTGGTCGCGCTGACGAAGTGCGACCTCGTCGAGCGCGACTGGGCCGACCTCGTCGAGGAAGAGGTGCGCGAGCTGCTCGACGGCACCGCGCTCGCGGGGGCGCCGCTGGTGCGCGTGTCGGCCGTCACCGGCGAGGGGCTCGACGCGCTGCGCGAGACGCTCGACGCCGCGCTCGACCGCGTGCCGGAGCCGGAGGACATCGGCCGGCCGCGGCTCGGCATCGACCGCGTCTTCACCATGCCGGGGTTCGGGACGGTCGTGACCGGCACGCTGCTCGACGGACGCCTGCACGTCGGCGACACGCTGGAGGCGACGCCGCGCGGGCCGAGCGCGCGCGTGCGCGGCCTGCAGACGCACCGCCGGCCGGTCGAGGAGGCGATGCCCGGCACGCGCGTCGCGGTCAACCTCTCGGGCGTCGGCACCGAGGACCTGCGACGCGGACAGGTGCTCGCGCCGCCCGGGCGCATGCCGACCGCGCGCTCGTTCGACGCGCGGCTGCGCGCGCTCGAGCACCGGCCGGTGCGCCACAACCTGCGCGTCGCGGTGCACCTCGGCACGGCGGAGGTGCAGGGGCGCGTGCGCGTGATGGGCGCCGACGAGATCGCGGCGGGCGACGAGGGCTGGGTGCAGGTCGTGCTCGGCGAGCCGCTGGCGGCGGTGCCGGGCGACCTCTTCGTGCTGCGGGTGTCGGACGAGACGGTCGCCGGTGGGCGCGTGATCGAGGTGAACGCGCCACGCCATCGCCGCGGCGACCCGGCGACGCTCGAGCAGATGGGGCGCCGCGCGGAGGGCACGCCGGAGAGCCGGCTGCTGGCCGCGCTCGAGCGCGCGGAGCCGGCGAGCGCGGCGGCGCTCGCAGCGAGCGTCGAGGTGGACGCGGCGCTAGTCGCCGGCACGCTCGCCGCGCTGGTGGCGGCCGGCGACGTGCGCGAGCTGTCGCTGGAGAGCCAGGCGCCGCTCTACATGACGGCGGCGGGCCTGGCGCGCACCGCGGACGAGGCGCGGCGCGCGCTGGCCGCGTTCCACCGCGACCGCCCGCTGCGCTTCGCGATGCCACGCGAGGAGCTGCGCAGCCGGCTGCGCCCTGCGACGGGCTCAGGACAGGCGCTGCCCCAGCGGGAGTTCGGCGCGATCCTCGACGCGCTCGCGCCGGGGATCGTGGCGCGCGGCGACGGCGTGGCGGAGGCGGACTGGCTGCCGGCGCCGGACGCGCGCGCGCAGCGCGCGATCGACGACGCCCTGCGCACGCTGCGCGAGGACGGGTTGCAGGTGCCGCGCCTGTCGCTGGACGCGGAGGTCGTCGCCTACCTCGTGGGTTCCGGGCGCGCGGTGGACTGCGGCGACGGGCTGCTGCTCGACGCCGACGCCTTCGGCGCAGCGCAGGAGGCGGTGGCGCGGCTGCTGCTGGAGCGCGAGAGCGCGACGCTGGCGGAGGCACGCGACGCGCTGTCGACCAACCGCCGCACGACGCAGGCGCTGCTCGAGACGCTCGACCGCCGCGGCGTGACGCGGCGGCAGGGCGAGGGACGCGTGCTCACCGAGGCGTTCCGGGGCGCGCGCCAGAGCCAGTAGGCGCGCTTCCCGCGCAGCGGCGGCAGACCCGCCGCCGACCGCACGCGTACGCCGGTTCGCGCGGCTGGCGCCGCCCATCTGTCGGCGGCATGTCCCCCGCCGCTGCGGGGAAGCGGATCTACGACTGCGTCGCCGTGTCCGCCTCGCGGCTGCGCATCCACCGGAACCAGCGCGCGAAGTCGCCCTGCTCCCACGACACCAGCACCTGTGACGCGATGCCGATGCTCGAGTACGTCCCGGAGATCACGCCGATCAGGATCACGAGCAGGAACTCGCGAATCGTCACGCCGCCGAGCAGCAGCATCGCTCCGACCGTGATCAGCACCGTCAGCGACGTGTTGAGCGAGCGCGCCATCGTCTGGATCAGCGCGGCGTTCACGTTGTCCGGGAATGGCGCCGACGGCGCGATGCGGACGTTCTCACGGATGCGGTCGAACACCACGATCGTGTCGTGCACGGAGAAGCCGATCACGGTTAAGAGTCCCGTGACGAACATCAGGTCGATCTCCATGCCGAAGACCTTGCCGAAGAGCGAGAACGCGCCCAGCACGATCATCGTGTCGTGGACGAGGGCGATGATGGCGGACGCGCCGTAGCGGAACGGCCGCGGCACGGACGAGAACGCCCACGCCACGTACGCGAGGATGAAGATCGCCGCGACCGCCACCGCGATCGACGCGTTGCGCACGGCGACGTGCGAGACGACGGCCGACACGGTGGAGAACTCCTGCACGTCGAACGCGCCGAACTTCTTCTGCATCGCGTTCTGGATCGTCGTCCACTCGCCCTCGTTCTGGGCGGGGCCGGCCGCGGCGCCCGGCGTGGCGCTCGCCGCGGGCGTCGGCGTCGCGGCCGGCGTGAAGCCGTGCACGTTCGCCGCCGCGACGAGGCCCTTCGTGTCCTTCACGACGACCTCGTAGACGAGCTTGTCGCCTGTGCCGCACTTCGTGTACTGCGTCAGCACCTGCGCCTCGGTGCCGGCCGGGAACGACCCGGCGACGTCGCCGAGGGTGCAGACGTCGTTGTTGAACGCCTTGCGCAGCAGAACGTCACCGGTCGCGCCGTCGGCGCCGAGCGTGAGCGTGCCGATGAACGACGCCGGCGCGGGCCCGACGGGGGTCGCCTCGACGGTCGGCGTGGCCGCGGCCTGGTTGAAGGCGGACTCCGGGACCTCCAGCTGCTTCGTGCGAATCAGGAACTGGTTGGTGCCCGTCGACTGGATGCGCGCCTCGGGGTGGCCGAGCGAGGCGTAGAGGTCGCGCAGCGCCGACTCGTCGACATGCTGCTGGAACTGGACCTGCGCGGTGCTGCCCGAGGTGAACTCGATGCCCGGCCGGAACATCGGCGGGATCAGCAGGATGATGAGCGACAGCAGGACGAGCGTGCCGGAGCCGATGAAGAACCGGCGCCGGCTGTGGACGAGGTCGAACTTCACGCGGGCCCGCCTTCCTCCGCGACATCGGGGACGGGTGCGGCATCGGGCAGGACCCAGTCGAGGTGCATGGAGACGCCCGTGCCAATCAGCGCGTGCATGAAGGTGCGCGTGACGGTGATTGCGGAGAAGAGCGAGACGAGCACGCCGATGGCGAGCGCGAGCGCGAAGCCCTGGACGAGCGGCGCGTTGAACGCACCGAGCACGGGCAGCGTGATGCCGCCGCCGAGCACCCACAGGATGAGGCAGGTGATCAGCGTGCTGGCGTTCGAGTCACGGATGGACGGCCAGGCGCGCGAGAACGCCACGTCGATCGCCGACTGGTACGACCGCCCGGAGCGCAGCTCCTCTTTGAGGCGCTCGAAAATCAGCACGTTGGCGTCGACGGCCATCCCGATCGAGAGCACGAAGCCGCCGATGCCGGCGAGCGTGAGCGTGATCGGGATCAGCTTGAACACCGCGAGCGTGAGCAGCGTGTAGACGACGAGCGCGCAGCCCGCGAGCAAACCGGGAAGCCGGTAGTAGAGCGTCATGAAGAGGATGACGAGCAGCAGCCCGACCTCGCCGGCCAGCACCGACTTCGTCACGGAGTCCGAGCCGAGCGTCGCGTTCACCGTCTGCTCCTGCAGCACCGTGAGGTGCAGCGGGAGCGCGCCGGAGTTCAGCTGCACGACGAGCTCCTGCGCACGCTGCAGCGAGAGGCCGGTGATCTGGCCGCGGTCGCTGATCACGCCCTGCACGGTCGGCGAGGAGATCAGCTCGTTGTCGAGGAAGATCGCCATCGGCTTGCCGAGCAGCCGCTGGGTGACCTGCTGCATCAGGCCCGGGCCGTCGCCCTGCAGCTCGAAGCTGACGGCGGGGTTGCCGATCTGGTCGGCGGAGACGAAGGCATTCGACTTCAGGTAGGAGCCGGTGAGCGCCTCGCGCTTCCCGTTGACGATCCCCGTCGCCTGCTCCCACTGGCCCTGCGTGTCGCAGGGACCGACCTCCTGCAGCAGGTTCGTCGCGGGCTCACAGAAGCGCAGCAGCGCGGTGCGGCCGAGGACCTGGCGCGCCTGGTCGGGCGTCACGCCCGGCAGCTGGATCGCGATGTCCTGCTTGCCCTGCTGCGTGATCTCGGACTCGGAGACGCCAAGCCCGTTCACGCGCTTCTGCAGCACGCTGATGGTGCCGGCGATCGCGTCGTTCATGTTGCCGCTGGTGCCGGAGGGGAGCTCGCCGTGCAACAGGAGGCGCGTGCCGCCCTGGAGGTCGAGGCCGAGCTTCATCGTGTCGCGGTGGAACCCGCCGATGGAGATGCCGTGACCCTGGGGCCACGGGACCGCGGACGGCAGGTAGAGGGTCGGGTCCTTCGGCCAGATCACGACCAGCGAGGCGATCGCGAGCAGCAGGACGGCGAAGACGGGGAGGATGTGACGGTAGCGCCTCACGCGCGGCCCCCGTCCGCGGCACCCGGCTCGCCGCCGTCGGCGCCCGCGGCGCCCGCGGCGCCATCCGCCAGCTCGGCGGCACGCCGCACGACGTGGTCGACCGCCGCGGTGGTGCCGCGGAGCCGGATGCCGGGCGCGACCTCGAGGATGATCTCCATCGTGCCGTCCTCCGTCATGTTGATCTCGCGCACGATCGCGAAGAGGCCGCCCGCGGTCAGGACCTCGTCGCCCACGTCGAGCGAGGAGATGTCGCGCTTGCGCTCCCGCTGCTGGTTCAGCACCGGCCGCAGCAGGATGAAGTAGAAGAGCCCGACGATGACCAGCGGGAGAAGGACGGACTCCATCTACCCGCCGTCCCCACCGACGGCGCCGGCGCGCTCGTCGCGCGCGGCCGTCGCGTAGGTCGTCTCGATCTTCACGAGGTCGTCCTTCGAGTCGAGCCGGTCGACGTAGACGACGCCGTTGACGTGATCCGTCTCGTGCTCCAGCGCCTGCGCGAGCAGGTCGTCCTCGGCCTTCACGCGGATCTCGCGGCCGTTCTCGTCGAGCGCCTTCACCGTGACGCGCATCGAGCGGGTGAGGTTCCCGCGGTAGCCCGGCACGGAGAGACAGCCCTCGTCGAGCCGGCGCTCGCCGGAGCGGCGGATGACGACGGGGTTGATCAGCGCGAACGGCTCCTCGTCGGGCATGCCGATGACGACGACCCGCAGACTGACCCCGATCTGGGGCGCGGCGATGCCCACGCCCTGCGCGGCGATCATCGACTCGGTCATGTCCGCGATCAGGCGGCGGATCGAGTCGTCGACCCGGTGCACCTTCCTGGCGGGCCGGCGCAGCACGGGATCGCCCAGATAGCGGATGGGACGAACGGTCATCGCGGCCGAGTGTATCGAAGGTTCGCGGCAGCGTCTTTTGGCGCCCGGCGCGCGGCAGGGCGGCGAGCGGAGGGCGTGTCGCCCTCCGACTCGGACGGGACGCCGCGAACGCTCACGCTTGCCGCCGGTTCGAACTTCTGCGGTCCCCCGCCGTGAGTCGGAGGGCGACACGCCCTCCGCTCGCCGGGAGACTACGTCACCACCAGCGGGTCGACGTCCACGACCCAGCCGGGGGGCAGCTCCTCCAGGCTCCGCACCACCTCGGCCGGATCGTCGCCGCGCAGGAGGATCGACCAGCGGTGGCGGCCGCGGATGCGCGGCACCTGCGGCGGCATCGGGCCGTCGATGCGGATGCCGGGCACGCCGGCGGCGCGCGTGCGCAGCTCCTCGGCGAGGCGGCGCGCCTCTTCGGCGGCGAAGGCGGCGTTCGTGTGGCTGAACAGCAGGCGCACGAGCCGGCTGAACGGCGGGTAGCCGTGCTCGGCACGCCACGCCAGCTCCTCCTCGTAGAACGTGTCCAGGTCGTGCGTGGCGGCGGCGATCACCGCCGGGTCGTCGGGCTGCAGCGTCTGCACGATCACCCGGCCGTTGCGCTCGGCGCGGCCGGCGCGGCCCGACACCTGCACGAGCAGCTGGAACGTCCGCTCGCGCGCGCGGAAGTCGCCCTCCCGCAGCGTGTAGTCGGCGAGCACCACGCCGACGAGCGTGACGAGCGGCAGGTCGAGCCCCTTCGCGACCATCTGCGTGCCGACGAGGATGTCGGCCTCGTGGCGCACGAAGCGCTGCAGGATCGCCTCGTGCTGCTCGGCCGTGCGCGCGGTATCGCGATCCCACCGCACGACGCGCGCCGACGGGAAGTGCGCCTGCACCTCCTGCTCGACGCGCTGCGTGCCGGCGCGCACCTGGCGCAGCGGCAGCCCGCAGCCGCCGTCCTCGCAGCGCGGCGGCAGGCGACGCGTGCGCCCGCACTGGTGGCAGATCAGCCGGTTCGCGTCGTGCAGCGAGAGCGACACGTCGCACGACGAGCACGTCGGCGAGTGGCCCCTGGGGCAGAGCAGATAGCCGGCCAGGCCGCGACGGTTGAGGAAGAGGATCGCCTGCTCGTCGCGGTCGATCACGTCGCCGATCGCGTCGACCAGCTCCGGCGAGAAGAGCGTCGTCGAGCCGCGCATGTCGACGATGTCGACCGGCGGCAGGTCGTCCCGCGGCCACAGCGCGGTGGAGCCGTCGGGCTGCGCGACGCGACGGATGCGGTGCGGCAGGTCGAGCCGCACCAGGTCGCCCGTCGACGCCGCGTACCAGCGCTCGACGTCGGGAGTGGCGGAGCCGAAGACGACGGCCGCGCCCGACTGCCGCGCGAGCTCGGAGGAGACGGCGCGGGCGTCGTAGCGGGGCGCCGGGTCGTGCTGCTTGTAGGTCCACTCGTGCGCCTCGTCGATGACGATCAGCGCGAGGTCGGGCTGCGGCGCGAAGATCGCCGAGCGTGAGCCGATGACGACGTCGTACGCGCCGCGCGCGATCTCGTGCCACTCGTCGAACGCCTCGCCGAGCGCGAGGCCGGAGTGCAGCACGCCGACGCGGCCGGGGAAGCGCTCGGCGAAGCGGCGCACGGTCTGCGGGGTGAGCGCGATCTCGGGGACGAGCACGATGCCGCGCCGCCCGTGCTCGACGGCGTGCTGCAGCGCGTCGAGGTAGACCTCCGTCTTGCCGCTGCCGGTGACGCCGCGCAGGACGAAACCGGCGCCGTCGCGCGCATCGATGGCCTCGCGGATCGCCGCGGCCGCCTCGCGCTGCTCGCCGATCAGCTCGACGGCATGGCGGCGCACGACCTGGAGGTCGCGCAGCGGGTCGCGGCGGTCGAGCACCTCCTGCACGCGCACGTGCCCGGCGTCGGCGAGCTTCGCGACGGCTCGGCGCGCCGGCGCGCCGAGCGCGTCGGAGAACGCGCGCAGGGGGACGACGGGATCGCGGCCGTCGGCGGCGAGCGCCGCGAGGCGCTCGAGAACGGTCGCGGCGGCCGCGTCCACCTGTCCGCGCGAGAGAACGCGCAGGCGCTGCGCGGTCGCGTCCGGCGCGAGCGCCAGCGCGAGCTGCGGCGCGGCACCGCCGTCGGCGGCGCCGCCGTCGGGTGGCGGGACGCGGCGGAGGGCGCCGTCGGCGACGAGCGCCGCGACGGCGTCGGGGCTGCGCGCGGCGCGCACGACGTCGTCGTACGGCAGCGGCCCGCCCTCGGCGACGAGCAGCGCACGCAGCGCGCGGGCGCGCGGCGAGGGCCGGCGGCCCTCGATGCCGGCCGCGAACGCGCGCGCGTCGGCGGCCGGCACCGCGAGCCGCACCACCTCCGCGATGCGCGCGCGGCCGCGCGGACGCGCGAGCCCGTAGCGCCGCTCGGCGAGCCCACGGCGCACGAGCGCCGTCGCCGCCGCGTCGAACTGGCGCGCGGGAACGGTCGCGCGGAGGGCGCGCTTGAGGTCGTCGACGTCGCGCGGCTCCTCGTCGTCGAGCGCGCCGAGCAGCGCGGCCTGGTGCGCGGAGAGCGCGCCCGCCTCGGCCGCCCCCGGCGCGCGCACGAGCGCGCTCTGCGGGCGCTCGCCGGCGCCGGGCGGCAGGAAGAGCGCGAACGACTCCCACGGCGGCGCGAGGTAGGTGTCGCGGATCCACGCGGCGAGCGCGAGACGGTCGCGGCCGATGCGCGGGGCGTCGTCGAGCGGCGGCTCGAGCGTGCGCACGGCCTCGGGGTCGTACCCCGGCGTGTCGAACGGCCCCTCGACGACCACCCCCTGCAGCGTGCGCCGGCCGAACGGCACGTGGACGACCTCGCCCGGTGCGACGTCGCGCCCGGCCGGCACCGCGTAGGAGAAGGTGAGGAAGGTGGGACGGCCGGCGTTGACGGCGACCTTCACGTAGCGGGAGCGGGGACCGGTGGGGGCGGGCATGGGGGCGATCAGACGGACCTCACCCCTGCCCCTCTCCGCTGCGCGGAGAGGGGCGCGACGGAGCGCCTCCGCAGCACCCGCGCGCTCGCCGGAGCGACGAGCGAGGCCGCGAGGTCGAGCGACGAGCGCAGGCAGATAGCGGAACGCGAGACGCCCGCCGAACGGCGGGCGTCTCGCGTGCAGCGCGGAGCGCGGGAGTTACGTGCGGCGCGCTTCCTTCACCCGCGCCGCGCGGCCGGTGAGGCCGCGGAGGTAGTAGAGGCGCGAGCGGCGCGTGCGGCCGCGGCGCGTGACCTCGACCTGCTCCACGCGCGGGCTGTTGAACGGGAAGGTGCGCTCCACGCCGACGCCCGAGGCGATGCGCCGCACGGTGAAGTTGCCGGCCGGGCCGTTCTTCACGCGAATGACGACGCCCTCGAAGGGCTGCAGGCGCTCGCGGTCGCCCTCGACCACGCGCACGAGGACGCGGATGGTGTCGCCGGCCGAGAAGTCCGGCAGCGCGGGGTTGGCCGGCTGGGCAAGTGTGCGCAGATCGATGCTCATGACGGTCCCCGGCTCGCTGTGGACGTAGTGGGTCGATTCGGTCGCAACAGTCTATTCGCGCGCCGCGACTACCGTCGAGCCGCGAGATGCTCGCGCAGACGGGGGAGGATCGGCTCCGGGCGCACGTCCAGCGCGTCGAGATCGGCGGGCGCGCACCAGCGGAACTCGAGCCGGAACTCGTGCTCGGTGCCGGCGAGCTCCAGCCCGCCGAACGTCTCGCGCTCCTCGAAGCGCGGCGGCACGCGGACGTCGACATAGACGCCGATCTCGTGGTGCGTCAGCACGTCGCCGCCGCCGGGGCCGTCCCACGCGGAGCGCGCGTCGAAGAACGTCTCGTGCACCCAGAGCACGTCGCCCGGCTCCGCCGTCATGCGCGCCTCCTCGCGCAGCTCGCGCGCGATCGCGTCGGCGATGCGCTCGCCGACGCGCAGGCGGCCGCCGGGGAGCGACCAGGCGTCGGCGCCGGCGGTGCGGTGGAGGAGGACGCGCCCGCGCGACGTCGCCACCGCGGCGACGCGCACCTGGAAGATCGTGTCGCCGCGACGGATCTGCGCGAAGCCGGGGTCGCCGGTGAGGGCGCGCCGCTCGTCCGGGGTGAGGACGGCGCGTTCGAGGAGGTCGGGCCGCCGCTCGGCGGTGCGCTCCACGCGCAACCGGCGGCGCCACTGCTCGACGGCGCCGTGGTTCCCCGAGAGCAGCACGCCGGGCGCCGACCAGCCGCGGAACTCCGCCGGGCGCGTGTACTGCGGGTACTCGAGCAGCCCGTCCTCGAACGACTCCTCTTCGAGCGACCCCTCGCCGCCGAGGACGCCCGGGATGCGACGCGACACGGCGTCGATGAGCAGCAGCGCCGGCAGCTCGCCGCCGGAGAGCACGACGTCGGCCGCGCTCACCTCGAGGTCGACGGCGTGCTCGCGGACGCGCTCGTCGACGCCCTCGTAGCGACCGCAGACCAGGAGCAGGCGCGGGTGCGCGGCGAGCTCGTCGACGAGCGCGCGGTCGAGGCGGCGGCCCTGCGGCGTGAGCAGGACGACGGTCGCGCGCGGCTCGGCCTCGGCCTGGATGGCGTCGATGGCGGCGAACAGCGGCTCGGGCTTCATCACCATCCCGGGACCGCCGCCGAAGGGGTAGTCGTCGACGGTGTGGTGGCGGTCGGTCGCCCAGGCGCGCAGGTCGTGGAGGTGCACGTCGATCAGCGCCGCCTCGCGGGCGCGCTTCAGGATCGACTCGTCGAGCGGCCCGGAGAACATGCCCGGGAAGATCGTGAGGACGTCGAAGCGCAGCGGCGGGCGCTCCGCCGGGCCGGCGGGGGTCACTCCGCGAGCCGCCGGTGGGTCTCGCGGACGGACGCGCCGGCGTCGCGCAGCGACGAGCAGGCGTGCTCGAGCACCGGGAGGATCGTCTGCAGGTTCTCGCGGGCGCCGCGCTCGGAGCCCGGGAGGTTCGCGATCAGGGTGCGGCCGCGTACGCCCACGAGCCCGCGCGACAGCATCGCCATCGGCGTCGACGCGAGTCCCGCGGCGCGCATCGCCTGCTCCATGCCCTCGACGCGGTAGTCCAGCAGCGGGGCCGTGGCCTCGGGCGTGCGGTCGCGCGGCGAGAGGCCCGTGCCGCCCGCGGTGACGGCGAGGGCGACGTCGAGCTCGTCGGCCCAGGCACGGAGCTGCGCGGCGATCTGGTCGGGCTCGTCGGGGAGGAGGGCCGTCGCCGCGATCTCGAAGCCGGCGTCGCGCAGCAGCGCAGCGACGGCGGGGCCGGCGGTGTCGGCGCGCTGCCCGCGGGAGCCGAGGTCGCTGACGGTGAGCACGGCGGCGCGATGCGGCACGAGCGCGTCCCTTCGCACGAATCCTACGGCGCGCGGCGCGCTTCAGGGGCGTCGTGTCCCGGGGCCGCCTCGGGAACACGGCGCACCTCGAGCGCGCCGCGCGCCCAGAGATGGGACCGGAACATCCATTCTATTGGCAGGCTATGGGGCGGATGGTAGAGTCGTGGGGCGTTGTGGGGGGAAATGGGTTTACCGCCCACGCCCCGCACATTCGAAGGGGCCAGGCCGGTGTACTTCTTCGGCACCTTCGAGCACTCCGTCGACGAACGCGGGCGCGTAGCAATCCCCGCCCGCTACCGTTCCGCGTTCGTCGATGGGGGTGTCCTGCGCATCGGGCCAGAGGGCTGCGTCGAGATGTACACGCAGCAGACCTTCGAGGAAGAGGTCGAGCGCCGGCTCGGCACCGAGGACACCAACAGCAACCGGCGCGCGCAGGGACGGCGCGCTCGTCGCGGCTTCCTTCCCGGCGCCTACGGCGTCGAGCTCGACCGCCAGGGCCGTGTGCTCGTCCCCCAGCAGCTACGGACGGAGAGCCAGCTGGACGGCCGCGCGGTCGTGGTTGGCTGCGGTGATTACCTGGAGATCTGGACGCCGAAGGGCTGGGCGCAGGAGCTCGAGCGCCTCGAGGCGGAGCAGGACGAGGACCACGCGTGACGACCGGCGACCCCTCCGGCACCTTCGTCCCCTCGCACGAGCCCGTGATGCTCGCCGAGGTGATCGAGGACCTCGCGGTGCGCCCGGGCGGCCGGTATGTCGACGCGACCGTCGGGCTCGGCGGCCACGCGGCTGCCATCCTCGACGCGGCGCAGCCGGGCGGCCGGCTCCTGGGGATCGACCAGGACTATCACGCAATCGCTATAGCACGTGAGCGGTTATCCCGTTATGGTGACGCAGTGATTCTCGCGCGCGGCAACTTCTCCGAGCTGGCCGAGATCTGTGCGTCGCACGACTTCGCGCCGGTCGACGGGGTGCTGTTCGACCTGGGGGTGTCGTCCCTGCAGCTCGAGCAGCCCGGCCGCGGGTTCTCGTTCCAGCGGGACGATCCGCTGGACATGCGCATGGACCCCGACGGTCCGGTGACCGCGGAGGAGATCGTCAACGAGTACGACGAGCAGCAGCTCGCGACCCTGATCTGGGAGTACGGGGACGAGCGGCGGAGCCGGCAGATCGCACGGGCGATCGTGGCGCGGCGGCCGCTGCGGACGACGGGGGAGCTGGTCGGCGCCATCGAGCAGGCCGTGGGACGTGGGAAGGGACGTGAGAGGATTCACCCCGCCACTCGCACGTTCCAGGCCCTGCGCATTGCGGTCAACCAGGAGCTTTCGCACCTGGAGGCCGCGCTCAGTGCGGCCCACGGCCTGCTCGATGGCGCCGACTCTCGCCTGGTCGTGATCGCGTTCCACTCGCTGGAGGATCGCGCGGTCAAAGCATACATCCGGCTCCAGGAGCGGGACTGCATCTGCCCGCCGCGCCAGCCCGTGTGCACCTGCGACCACCGCGCGACGCTGCGCGCGGTGCACCGCGGCGCGCGCCAGGCGAGTCCCGAGGAGATCGCGCGCAACCCCCGCTCCCGCTCGGCGCGCCTGCGCGCGGCCGCGGCGATCGCGGAGCGGCAGGCGGCCTGATGACGACCCTGCAGCCCACGGCCCCGCGGCCGCGCGCCGCCCTCGGCGCCGCCGCCGGCCGCGCCGCGCCGCCGTTCGCCAGCCCGCGCCTCGGCGTGCGCCGCGCGATGGTGCGGCTCTCGCGCCTGCTGATTGTCGCGTTCGTCCTGCTGCTGATGGGCGCCGTCGGCATCTTCCAGGTGCTGCAGTCGAGCCACGTTGCCGAGACGGGCTACCAGCTGCACACGCTCGACCAGCAGCGCGCGCAGCTCTCCGCCGACGTCGGCCAGCTCGAGGCGCAGGTCGCCGAGCGGTCGAACCTCGAGCGCGTGCACTCGGAGGCGGTGGACCGCCTCGGCATGGTCCCGCCGAAGGAGACGCTCCAGGTGCAGGTCGACGTCCCCGCGCCGGCGGTCGTGCCGCTGCCGCGACGCTATGTCGCGCCGACGACACCGGTGACGGCGCCGCGGACGAACTGGTGGGAGCGCTGGCTGAGCAGGCTGCCCGGCTTCAACTAGCGCACACGCGCCGCCCGACCGCGGCCGGCGCGGCGATGGCGACGAGCGATCGCACGACGAGGGGACGAGCGGGGTGAGCGACTCCCGGCCGAATCACCTCACCTGGCGCCACTGGGTCGTCGCCGGACTGATGTCCGTCGCGATCGTCGTGCTGGGCGCGCGCCTCGTCGACATCCAGGTCCTGCACCACACGCAGTACCTCAAGGAGGCGACGCAGACGCACCTCGGCGCGGCGGACGTGCCGGCGCCGCGCGGTGCGATCATCGACGCCACCGGCTACCCGCTCGCGACCTCGATCGACACCTGGGACGTCTACATCGACCGCTTCCTCTGGCGCGATCACGTGAAGGCCGAGCAGTCGGCGACGCAGCTCGGCGCGCTGCTGCAGGAAGACCCCGCCCACCTCGTGCAGATCGGGACCGACCAGGACAACGGGGACGCGATCGTGCAGCGCAACGTCGACTACGCGATCGGGCTCGACATCGAGCGCCAGGGGCTGTGGGGCGTGCACCTCGTGCCCTCGTCGAAGCGCATCTACCCGGAGGGGAACCTCGCCGGCCAGCTGGTCGGCTTCGTCGGCCTCGACCACAACGGGCTGTGGGGCATCGAGTCCGACTTCAACAACCTGCTCAAGGGCAAGGCCGGCTGGATCTCCACCGAGCGCGACGCGCTCGGCCGGCCGATCGCGTTCGGCCCGCGCACCGAGCAGGCCCCGGAGTCGGGCGGCACGGTGCAGCTCACGATCGACCGCTTCATGCAGGCGATCGCCGAGAAGCGGCTCGACGAGGCGCTCAAGCAATACCAGGCGAAGAGCGGTGAGATCCTCGTGATGGACCCGCGGAGCGGAGCCATCCTCGCGATGGCGTCGCGCCCAACGGTCAACCTGTCCGACGTCAACCTGAACGACCCGAATCTCGAGAACCTCGTGCGCAACCGCGTCGTCACCGATCTCTACGAGCCCGGCTCCGTCTTCAAGACGGTGACGACCGCGACCGCCCTCGAGCTCGGGCTCGTCACGCCGGAATCGACCTACGACGACAAGGGCGCGGTCACGGTCGGCGGCTACACGATCCGCAACTGGGACTTCTCGGCGCACGGCGTCGTGACGCTGCGGTACTTCCTGCAGCAGTCGCTGAACACGGGCGCGGTGTGGCTCGCGGAGAAGATCGGCGCCGAGAAGTTCTATCCCTCGGTGCAGAAGTTCGGCTTCGGCGAGTCGACGCACGTGGGGCTGTCCGGCGAGGCAGACGGCCTGATGCGCACGCCGGACGACCCGAACTGGTACCCGGCCGACCTCGCGACGAACTCGTACGGCCAGGGCATCGCGGTGACGCCGCTGCAGATGCTGACCGCCGTCAACTCGTTCGCGAACGGCGGGCTGCTGATGCGGCCGTACATCGTGGCGCGCATCGTCACGGGCGACAGCGTGCGCACGTTCGAACCGGTGGAGGTGCGGCGCGTGGTGTCGCCGAAGACGGCCGCGACCGTCGAGGCGCTGATGAACGACGTGGTGGAGGGGCAGCCCTACCACCTGGCGCGCGTGCCCGGGTACCAGGTCGCGGGCAAGACCGGGACGACGCTCGTGTCGATCCCGACCGGCTACGAGCTGAACACCACGATCGCGTCGTTCGCCGGGTTCATCCCCTACCCAGACGCGCGCGTCTCGGCCCTCGTGAAGATTGACCAGCCGAGCGGGCCGGTGAACCTGGGCGGCGAGGTCGCTGCGCCGGTCTTCGCGAAGGTGGCCGCCGACATCATGCAGTACCTCGACGTGCCGCCCTCGGCGCCCCCGCCGCCGCCGCAGGGCACCGCACAGGCGCCCGCGGTGCCGCAGATCGTGACGAACCCGCTGCTCCCCGACGAGAGGGCGACGGCGACCGCCACCCCGGCGCCGACGACGCCCGCGCAGACGACCGCCGACCTCCCGCGCGAGCCCGCCGCCGGCGCGCCGCTGGCCGCGGCGCGATGACCGCCGCCGCCGGCCCCCCGCCGGTGCTCGACGCCGCCTTCGTGGCGACCGCCCTCGGCGACGCGCTGCGCGCGCGCACCGGCCCCGCCGAGGCGCGCTTCGCGCGCGCCGCGATCGACTCCCGTCTCGTGCAGCCCGGCGAGCTCTTCATCGCGCTGCCGGGCGAGCGCGTCGACGGCCACGACTACGCCGCCGCCGCCGTCGCGGCGGGCGCCACCGGCTGCATCGTCGCCCACGCCGTCCCCGGCACCGAGGGCGCCGCCTGCTTCGTCGTCGACGACCCGCTCGCCGCGCTGCAGCGCGTCGCGGTCGCCTGGCGCGACGCGCTGCCCGGCCTCGAGGTCGTGGGCGTGACCGGCAACGTCGGCAAGACGACGACGAAGCTGATCGCCGCCGGCGTGCTCGGCGCGGCGCGGCGCGTGCAGGCGACGCCCCTCAACTACAACAACGAGATCGGCGTCCCGCTGTGCCTGCTCGAGCTGCGCCCCGGCACGGAGCGCGCAGTGATCGAGATGGGGATGTACACGACGGGCGAGATCGCCCGGCTGTGCACGTGGACGCACCCGCGCATCGGCATCGTGCTCAACGTCGGGCCGGTGCACCTCGAGCGCGCCGGCTCGCTCGACGCGATCGTACGCGCGAAGCGCGAGCTCCCGGAGGCGCTCCCCGCCGACGGCCACGCCGTGCTCAACGCCGACGACGAGAAGGTGCGCGGGATGGCGTCGCACACCGCGGCGCGCGTGTGGCTGTTCGGCACGGGCGACGACCCGCGCGGCGAGCTCGCCGTACGCGGGCGCGACGTGGAGAGCCACGGCGCGCCCGGCTTCGACTTCACGCTCGCCGCCGGCGCGGACGAGCGGCGCGTGCGCGTGCCGCTGCCCGGCGCGCACCTCGTGAGCAACGTGCTCGCCGCCGCCACCGCCGCGCTCGCCGACGGCATGGCGTTCGACGCCGTCGCCGACGCGATCGAGGCGCTCGACGTGCCGACGCGCATGCGCGTCGTGCGGCTCACCGGCGACGTCACGCTGGTCGACGACACCTACAACGCGAACCCGGCGTCGATGGACGCCGCGCTGCGGCTGCTCGCCGAGATGCCCGGCCGCCACGTCGCGCTGCTCGGCGACATGCTCGAGCTCGGATCGGAGTCGGCGCCGGCCCACGAGCGCGTCGGCCACCTGGCGGCCGAGCGGCTGGACATGCTCTTCACCGTCGGCGACCTCGCCGCCGCGATCGCGCAAACCGCCGCTGCCGACGGCATGGCCGCCGCGCGGCACCTCCCGGACCGGGAGGCAGCCGCGTCCGCGCTGATCGCCGCGCTGCAGCCCGGCGACGTCGTGCTGATCAAGGGCTCGCACGCGCTGGCGCTCGAGACCGTCGTCGCGGCGGTGACGCGGGACCGGGGGGTGGCGCCGTGACCTACTCGATGCTCGTCGGGATGGGGGCGTTCCTCGTGGCGCTGGCGATCGGCCGGCCAATCGTGGCCTGGCTCCGTGCGCGCAAGTACGGCAAGGCGATCTCCGAGGACCAGCCGTCCACGCACGCGGTGAAGGCCGGCACGCCGACGATGGGCGGCATCATCATCTTCGCCGCCGTCGCGATCGTCACGATCCCGACGAACCTCTTCGACAAGCTCTCGATCCTGCTGCCGCTGACGGTGCTCGCGATCACGCTCGCGATCGGGCTGTGGGACGACAGCGGCACGCTGATCGGACGGCTCGGCCGCGCGGGGCTGAGCTGGCGAGTGAAGTTCGCGCTCCAGACGCTGCTCTCCGCCGGCGTGGCCTGCGTCATGTACTTCTGGCTCGACGCCAGCAACGTGAACATCCCGTGGGCCGGCCAGTTCTCGATCGGCGCCTTCTACCTCGTGGTCGCGTTCGTCACGATGTTCGCGACGACCACCGCGGTGTCGATCACGGACGGGCTCGACGGCCTGCTCGGCGGCACGGCGGCGATCGCGTTCACCGCCTACGCGGTGATCGGGTTCCTCCAGGGGCAGCAGTACGTCGCGACGTTCTCGCTGACCGTCGTGGGGGCCTTGATGGGGTTCCTCTGGTACAACGCTCACCCCGCGCAGGTCTTCATGGGCGACGCCGGCGCCATCCCGCTCGGCGCCCTGCTGGGCACCGTCGCCCTGATGACCGGCCACTGGCTGCTGCTCCCGATCATCGGAATCGTCTTCGTCGCCGAGGCGCTCTCCGACGTGATCCAGATCGCGTACTTCCAGACGACCGGCGGCCGCCGGATCTTCCGCCGGGCCCCCCTCCATAACCATTTCGAGCTCCTGGGCTGGAGCGAGCCCCAGGTCGTGACGCGCATGTGGCTGATTGGGTTCGCCGGGGCGATCGTCGGCATCGCGCTGGCGTTGACGGTGTGATAGGTTGTGGACAATATTGGCTCATCCGCTATGACGCCTATACCGAATCTCCGGGGGGCGCATGTGACCGTTGTCGGGCTCGGCATCGAGGGCGTCGACCTCGTGCGGCACCTCACCTCCGAGGGAGCCGCGGTCGTCGTGTCCGATCGCCGGCCGCCCGAGGAACTCGGTGACCAGCTGACGGCCATCGCCGACTGCCACGCCACCCTGTCGCTGGGCGCGAACCGCGCCGAGGCCGTCGCCGGCGCCGACTACGTCTTCGCCTCCCAGGGCGTGCCCGCCGAGCTGCCGGAGCTCGCGGCCGCGCGCGCGGGGGGCATCCCCGTCTCGTCGATGGCCGAGCTGTTCATGGAACGCTGCCCCGCGCCGGTCACCGGCATCACCGGGTCCGCCGGCAAGACCACGACGACCGCGCTCGTCGGCGCGATGCTGGCGTCCGCCGGGGTCGACCACGTCGTGGGCGGCAACATCGGCGTGGGGATGCTGTCGCTGCTCGAGCGCATCCGCCCCGAGACGCGCGTCGTGATCGAGCTGTCGCACACGCAGCTGGCGACGGTCTCGCGGAGCCCGCACGTCGCGTGCGTCACAAACGTCACGCCGAACCACCTCGACCGCTTCTCGTGGGACGACTACGTCGGCCTCAAGCGTCGGATCTTCGAGTTCCAGGGCCCGGACGACGTCGTGGTGCTCAACCTCGACGACGCCGTGTGCAGCGGCTTCGCGCGCGAGGCGCCCGGCCGTGTCGTGGGGACGTCGCGGCGCGGGGAGCTCCCCGGGGACGGCGCGCTGCTGCGTGCCGGGTCCGACGGCGGCATGGACGGCGGCGCCGTTGTGGTCGCGCGTCGCGACGGCGCGGAGCGCGTCGTGCTGCGCCGCGACGAGATCCGGCTGCGCGGCGAGCACAACGTCGAGAACGTGCTCTCCGCCGTGGCGCTGGCGGGCGAGCTGGCGCTCCCCGATGCGCCGGTCGCCGACGCCGTGCGCGCGTTCGGCGGCGTGCCGCACCGGCTCGAGCTGGTCGCCACCGCCGGCGACGTGCAGTACGTGAACGACTCCATCGCGACGACGCCGGAGCGCACGCTCGCCGGGATGCGCTCGTACGTCGAGCCGCTGGTGCTGCTGCTGGGCGGCCGCCACAAGCAGCTGCCGCTCGCGGAGCTCGGCGCCGCGGCGGCCGCGCGCTGCCGCGCCGTGATCGCGTTCGGCGAGGCCGGCCCGCTCTTCGCGCGTGCCGTCCGGGATGCCGGTGGGGCCGCGCGGAGTGCCGGCTACGCCGGCGGAGCCGCGCGGAGTGCCGGCTACGCCGGCGGAGCCGCGCGGAGTGCCGGCTACGCCGGCGGAGCCGCGCGGAGTGCCGGCTACGCCGGCGGGGCCGCACCGGCGATCATCGAGGTCGCCACCGTCGAGGAGGCGGTGCGCGCCGCGGCTGCCGCCGCCGCGCCCGGCGACGTCGTGCTGTTCTCGCCGGCCGGCACGTCCTTCGACGCCTACCGCAACTTCGAGGAGCGCGGCCGCGCCTTCGCCGCCGCCGCCCGCGCGCTCGACGCCCCCGACGGGAGCGCGCGATGACGCGCCCCTTCGCCGCCTCCGCCGCCGCCCGCAGCGCGCCGCGCCGCCACGCGCCCGACTACGCGCTGCTCACCGTGATCGCGATGCTGCTCGTGATGGGCCTGATCGCCGTCTACTCGGCGTCGTATGCGCTCGGCTACGCGCAGTTCGGCGACGCCAACTACTTCATCAAGCGACAGGCGGTCTTCGCCGTCTTCGGCCTGGTCACGCTCGTGATCACGATGAACTTCGACTACCACCGGCTGCGCATGCTCAGCCCGCTGCTGATGCTCGTCGCGCTGGGCGGGCTCGCCGCCGTGCTCGTCCCCGGCGTCGGCTTCGCGTCGAACGGCGCGCGCCGCTGGATCTCGCTGGGCGGCGCCTTCCAGGCGCAGCCGAGCGAGTTCGCGAAGCTCGCGGTGCTGATCTACATGTCGGCCTGGCTCGCCGCAAAGGGCGACGTCCTCAAGGACTTCTCGCTCGGCGTCTTCCCGTTCGTGAGCATGGTCGGGATCGTCGGCGCGTTGATCATGCTCGAGCCCGACCTCGGCACCGCGGTGATGGTCGCGGCGATCACCGGCACGCTCTTCTTCGTCGCCGGCGCGCGCATCAAGCACGTGCTCGTGCTCGGCGCGAGCGGGCTGCTGATGCTCGTCGTGCTGGTCTTCTCCGGCGGCTACCGCATGGACCGCATCCTCTCGTTCACGTCGCCGAACTCCGACCCGTCGGGCGTGGGCTTCCACACGCTCCAGCTGCTGATCGCGTTCGGCTCCGGCGGCATCAGCGGGCTCGGGCTCGGGGTCTCGCGGCAGAAGTTCTTCTACGTGCCGGGGTCGCACACCGACGGCATCCTCGCGATCGTCGGCGAGGAGCTGGGACTGATCGGCGCGATTGTCGTGCTCGGGCTGTTCGCGCTGCTGCTGTGGCGCGGCTGGCGCATCGCGCAGCGCGCGGGCGACCCGTTCGGCTCGCTGCTCGCCGTCGGCGTGCTCGCGTGGATCGGATTCCAGGCGCTGATCAACATCGGCGGCGTCACGCACACCTTCCCGCTCACCGGCATCCCGCTGCCGCTGATGTCGTACGGCGGCTCGGCGCTCGTCGCGACGATGACGGCGCTCGGGCTGCTGCTGTCGGTCTCGCGCTACGCGGCTATCGAAGCCGAGGTCGCGCCGGCGCCGGTGCGCGGCGCGGTGCGGCTGCCGGTGCGTGCGCAGCGGCAGCCGCAGCCGAAGCCGGCCGCGTCACCGGCGCCGGCCAGGGCGCCCGCCCCCGCGCCGGTGACGGTCGGGACGAGCGACCCGACGTTCGTGCGCCCGCAGCGGCCCGTCGACCCGGTGCGACGCCCCACGCTGCGGCGCCCGAAGGCCGGGGGCTCGGGATGAAGTTCGCGCTCGCCGGCGGCGGCACGGGTGGCCACGCCTACCCCGCGATCGCGGTGGCCGAGCGGCTGCGCGAGCACCTCGACACGGAGCTCGTCTACTACGGCACCGAGCGCGGGGCCGAGCGGCAGGTCGCGATGAGCGCGCGCATCCCCTATCGCGTGATCCCCGCCGCCCAGTTCCGCGGCCGCTCGCCGGCGCGCCTCGCGCGCGGCGCGTTCGCGCTGTGGAGCGGCACGCGCGCGGCGGGGCGGCTGCTCGACCAGGACCGCCCGCACGCGGTCTTCGCGACCGGCGGCTATGCGGCCGCGCCGGTCGGCCGCGCGGCGAAGTCGCGCCGCGTGCCGCTCGTGCTCTTCCTGCCCGACGTCCGCCCCGGCTGGGCCGTGCGCTACATGCAGCGCTCGGCGACCACCGTGGCGTGCTCGGTCGATCGCTCGCTGGACTTCCTGCCGCGGCGCAAGACCGTCGTCACCGGCTACCCGCTGCGGCGCCAGTTCGAGGAGGCGACGCGCGAAGAAGGCATCCGCCGCTTCGAGCTCGACCCCGCCCTGCCGACGCTGCTGATTGCCGGCGGGTCGCTGGGCGCGCACCAGATCAACCTCGTCGTGCACGCCGCGCTGCGGCGGCTGCTCGAGCGCATGCAGGTCATCCACGTCAGCGGCGCCGCCGAGGAGCAGTGGCTGACGCGCGAGCGCGAGCGGCTCCCCGACTGGCAACGCGAGCGCTATCACCTGCACGCCTACACCGAGGAGATGGCGTACGCGATGGCCGCCGCGGACCTGGCGGTCACGCGCGCCGGCGCGTCGACGCTCGGCGAGCTGCCGGCCAGCGGCCTGCCGGCGATTGTGATTCCGGGCTCATACTCCGACCAGCACGAGAACGCCGCCTACCTGTCCAACGTCGGCGCGGCCGTGACGCTGGAGTCGCGGTCCATCGACGACCTCGAGGCGACGATCCTCGACCTCATCGACAGCGCGCCGCGGCGCGAGGCGATGGCCGATGCGATGCGCGGGCTGGCGCGGCCGAACGCGGCGTCGCGCATCGCGGAGCTGCTGCGAGAGGCGGCCGAGCGATGATTGGCCTGCGCGCGCGGCAGAACGGCAACGGCCACGGCGCCGGGAACGGCACGACGCCGCACCGCGTGCACCTCGTCGGCGCCGGCGGCGTGCACATGTCGGCGATCGGCCAGGTGCTGCTGCACCGCGGCCACGCCGTCAGCGGGTCGGACCTCGCGGCCTCGGACTTCACGCGGCGCCTCGAGGCGCTCGGGGCGCGCATCTACATCGGCCCGCACGACGCGTCGCACCTCGACGACGCCGAGCTCGTGGTGGCGACGGTCGCGGCGAAGTCCGACAACCCCGAGCTGGTCGCCGCGCGCGAGCGTGGCATCCCGGTGATGGTGCGCGCCGAGATGGTCGAGCGCCTGATCGCCGACCGCCACGTGCTGGCGATTGCCGGCACGCACGGCAAGACGACGACGACCTCGCTGGTCGCGCTGATGGCCGCGCGCGGCGAGCTCGACCCGCTGGTGATGCTCGGCGGCGACTCGCGCGACCTCGGCGGCAACGTACGCGACGGCGCCGGCCCGCACGCGATTGTGGAGGCCGACGAGTACGCGGAGGCGTTCCTCCAGTACACGCCGCAGACCGCCGTCATCCTCAACGTCGAGCCCGACCACCTCGATTACTACGGCACCGCGGAGCGGCTCGAGGGCGCGTTCCGCGCCTTCGCCGAGCGCGTCGTGGCCGGGGGGCTGCTGCTCGTCGGCGAGGACTCGCCGATGGCGGCGCGCATCGGCGAAGAGCGACGCGCCGCGGGCGTGCACGTCGAGCGCTTCGCCATCGACCATGCCGACGTGGAGTGGCGCGCGACGAAGCTGCGCCGCAACGAGCGCGGCGGCACGAACTTCGACGTCCTGCTCGAGGGCGCCGCGCTCGGGCGCATCTCGCTGCGGGTGCCCGGCCGCCACAACGTCGCGAACGCGCTGGCCGCGCTCGCCGTCGCGATGCGCGCCGGCGTCGACTTCCACCGCGCGGCCGCCGCCGCCGCCGAGTTCACCGGCGCGAGCCGCCGCTTCGACCTCGTCGGCGAGGTCGCGCGCCCGGGTGGGCCGATCACGATCGTCGACGACTACGCGCACCACCCGACCGAGGTGCGCGTGAACGTCGGCGCCGGGCGGCAGCGCTACCCGAACCGGCGGCTGGTCGCGTGCTTCCAGCCGCACACGTACTCGCGCACGCAGTACCTGCTCGACGGCTTCCGCCACTGCTTCGAGGGGCTCGACGCGCTCTACATCGTGCCGACGTATGCCGCGCGCGAGACGCCCGACCAGGGCATGGACGGCCGCGCGCTGGCCGCGGAGATTGCGAAGCCGGCGCCCGTCTACCTGGAGTCGTTCGCCGCCGCGGCCGAGCGCATCGCCGCCGACCTGCGCCCGGGCGACGTCTTCGTCACGTTCGGCGCCGGCGACATCACGGAGCTCGGGCCGCTGGTGCTCGCGCGGCTGCAGGAGGCGCGGCCATGACGCCACCATCGGCCGGCCGCGAGCGGCTCGCCGTCGTCTTCGGCGGGCGCAGCGCGGAGCACGAGGTCTCCGTGACCTCCGCGCGCTCGATCATGCGCGAGGCCGACGCCGCGCGCTTCGAGGTCATCCCGTTCGGCATCACCCGCGGCGGCGCCTGGCTCACGCCCGACGAGACCCGCCGGCGCATGCAGCGCGTCGAGGCCGGCGAGACGCGCGGCATCGGCGACGACCCGGGCGGCAACGTGCTCGCCTACCCCGCGGTGCTCGACGCGCTACGCGCCGTCGACGTCGTCTTCCCGATCGTGCACGGCACGTTCGGCGAGGACGGCACGCTCCAGGGGTTCCTCGAGATGGCCGACCTGCCGTACGTGGGCCCGGGCGTCGCGGCCAGCGCGATCGGCATGGACAAGGAGCTGATGCGCGCCGTCTTCGCCGCCGCCGGCATCCCCCAGGCCGCGTACCACGTGCTGCGCGACGACGACGTCCGCGCGCCCTCGCATGACGCGCTGCGCGCGATCGAGGCGCTCGGCTACCCGTGCTTCGTGAAACCGTGCAACGGCGGCTCGTCCGTCGGCGTGAGCAAGGCGCGCTCGCGCGAGGACCTCGACGGCGCCATCGCCGTGGCGGCGCGGCACGACCGCAAGGTGATCGTCGAGGCCGCGCTGTCCGGCCGCGAGGTGGAGTGCGCGGTGCTCGGCAACGCCGAGCCGCGCCCGTCGCCGCTCGGCGAGATCCGCCCACGCGCCGAGTTCTACGACTACGACGCCAAGTACCTGGACGACACCACGGACCTCGTGGTGCCGGCGGAGGTCGACGGCGAGACCGCTGCGCGCGTGCAGGACCTGGCCGTGCGCGCCTTCCGCGCGCTCGACTGCGCCGGGCTGTCGCGCGTCGACTTCTTCGTGCAGCCCGGCGGCGACGTGCGCTGCATCGAGCTGAACACGCTGCCCGGCTTCACCCCGATCTCGATGTATCCGCGGCTGTGGCAGGAAGCCGGCGTCTCGTACGCCGAGCTGATCTCGCGGCTGGTCGATCTCGGCATCGAGCGACACCGGGAGGCGCGCGCCCATGCCTAGCCTCCCCAACCCGTTCCAGCGCCGCGGGCGCGCCGGCTCGAAGCGCGGCGTGCGTCCGGTCCGCGCGCAGGCGGCGCCGCGCCGCTTCACGGTCGGCCCGGCCGAGCGCCGCCGCCCGCCGCGGCAGGTGCGCATCGCGTGGCGGCGCATCGGCTTCGGGATCGGCCTCGTCGCGCTGACCGGCGGCGTCGTCTACGGCATCGCCTGGCTGCTGCTCGGGGAGTCCCTGCGCGTGCGCGACATCACCGTGAACGGCGCGCAGGTCGCCGATCCGCAGGAGGTCGCGCGCACCGCCGCCGTGTCGCACGACTCGCTGCTCACCCTCAACCTCGCCGCCGCCGCGCAGCGCATCGAGCAGCTGCCCGAGGTGAAGAGCGCGACGGTCGCGCGCCGCTGGCCGCACGGGGTCGCCATCGACATCGTCGAGCGGCAGGCGTGGGGCTTCTGGCAGTCGGGCGGCCGCCGCTTCGAGAATCGACGACACCGGCCTCATCCTCGCGAAGGCTCGACCGCCGGCGGCGAACGCGCCGACGGTCATCGAGATCGGCGGACCGACCGACTTCCCCGACGGCCACATCACCGACCCGGACACGGTGCGCCTGGTCGCGCAACTGCTCTCGGACGGCACGCTCGACCGGTTGCACGTCAAGCCGACCGGCTTCGTGTTCCGCCACGACCGCGGCCTGACGGTGCTGATCGACGGCGGCCCCGACGTCGTGTTCGGCGACTCCAGCAACTACGGCTTCAAGGTCGCGACCTGGGGCGCGCTGCTCCGGGAGCTCTCCCAGGACCAGCGCACGGCGCGCGAGATCGACCTGCGGTTCGGCCAGCGGGTGGTGATGCGATGAGTGGTTCGACTGCGCTCACCGCGAACGGTCGTGTGAGGCAGCCGCTCGGTCGACCCGTTCGTGGTGAGCGCAGTCGAACCACGAACCCAACCGCGCCCGGGCGGGCGCGCGGGATTGAAAACCAGCTAACAGACGCGCGGGCCACGGTCCGCCGTCCGAAGGGCGCGAGGTAATGGCGAACCCCAGCATCGCCGCCATCGACGTCGGCACGACGAAGGTCTGCACGATCGTCGCGGAGGTGGCCGCTCAGCGTGAGCTGCGCATCCTCGGCGTCGGAGTGGGCCCGTCGGCCGGGATGTCGAAAGGCATGGTCGACAACGTCCACGCGGCCATCGAGGCGATCGCCTCGTCGGTCGAGCGCGCCGAGCGCGCGTCCGGCACGCGCATCCTCTCGGCGCACGTCGGCATCGCCGGTCCGCACGTCTCATCGATGAACTCGCGCGGCATCGTCGCCATCGCCGACCCGCGCAACCCGATCACGGAGGGCGACATCCACCGCGCCCTGGAGAGCGCGCGCATCGTCAACGTGCCGAACAACCGCGAGGTGATCCACGTCGTCCCGCGCTACTACGTCGTGGACGGCCAGGAACACGTGAGTCGACCCGCTCGGCATGTTCGGCTCGCGACTCGACGTCGAGACGCACGTCGTCACGTCGTCGTCGTCGGCGATGAACAACCTCGTGCAGTGCGTGGAGGGCGCGGGCGTACGCGTCGAGTCGCTCGTGCTCGAGCCGCTCGCCTCCGTGGAGGCGGTCGTCGACCTCGAGGAGCAGCAGCAGGGCGTGGCGCTGATCGACATCGGCGGCGGCACGACCGACGTCTGCGTGATCGTGAACGGCGCCGTCGTGCACACCGCGGTGCTGCCGGTGGGCGGGCTGCACATGACGCGCGACCTCGTGGTCGCGCTGCGCGTGCCGCAGCCGGCGGCCGAGCGCGCGAAGCGCGAGCGCGGGCACGCGATCCCGTCGCTGGTCGACGAGAACGAAGAGGTCGAGATCGACGCATTCGGCTCGGACGGCCACAAGACGGTGAGCCGCCGCCTGATGGCCGAGGTGCTGCAGGCGCGCACCGAGGAGATGCTCGAGATGGCGCTCGCCGAGATCCGGCGCGGCGCCGAGCCCGAGACCCTCTCCGCCGGCGTCGTGCTCACCGGCGGCGCGGCGGGCCTGCCCGGGATCGACCTCCTCGCCGAGGAGGTGCTCTCGCTGCCGGCGCGCATCGGGCGGCCGCGGCACCTCGCCGGGCTGTCGGACATCCTCCACGACCCCGCCTATGCCACCTCCGTCGGCCTGCTCCGCTGGGCGCTCAAGGAGCAGGCGATCATGTTCCGTTCCGCGCCGGGGCCGGTGGCCCCGCTGGGCGGGATGCTGAAGCGGGTCGCGCACCTGATGCGCGTGATCCTGCCGCAATGAGCGCGCCACCCCATGGACGGGAGGACGACATGAGCCAGCCACAGCAGCCGCAAGAGCCGCACCGCGAGGACGGCGGCGAGTGGCCGGAGCCGGACGGCCACCGCGACCCGATGGGGCCCGGCACGCTGTTCGACTACCTGCAGTCGGCGCGGCTCGCCGAGCGGCGCGCCCGCGCCGACGCCGCGGAGCGGCGCGCGGCCGAGGCGGCCGCCGCGATCGGGCCGCGCGCGGGCTTCGACGCGACGGCGGGCGATCCCGGCGCGGACGCGTTCGCCGGCGCGCCGCCGCACGACGGCGTCGACGCGGAGAGCGACGCCGACCCGGCCGACGCGGTCGAAGCGGATGCCTACAGGCTCGTCGACGTCTCGGCGCTCGACGCGGCGGACGACGCGGCGCGCGGCGCGCAGGACGAGGGGCTCGACCTCGCGGCGGAGCCGCCGCCCGAGACGAGCGCGTCGGAGTTCGACGTGCCGATGACGACGCACGACCGCGTGCGCGAACTGCGCGAGGCGGCGCGGGCGCGGATTGAGGACGACATGCAGGCGCCGCCCGACGTGCCTCCGCGCCGCCACGAGCGGGCGGCGGGCGGCGCGGAGGCGGAGGTCGCCGCGGAGCTCGCGGAACGCGGAGGTCGCGCGGCCCCGCTGCGGACGGCGCCGCCGCGCGACCACGGCCACGAGCGCGCCGCCGCGGCAACGCCCGCGCCGGCGGACACGACAGTCGACGAGACCAGCGCGCGGTCGGGTGCGCGCACGGCGGGGGCCGAACCAGCAGAGCGCAGCACGACGAAGGCGAGCGGTGCCGGGCGGCCGGCACGGGCGGCGGCGCGTTCGACGGCTGACGAGCAGGCGTCGCTGCCCGAGCGGGACGGCGACGAGAGAGAGGTTGCCAGCATGGTCCACGATTTCGATGGCCTGCCCCCGATCAAGGTCGTGGGCGTCGGCGGCGGCGGCTCGAACGCCGTCAAGCGGATGATCGCCGCCCGGCTGCCGGGCGTGCAGTACGTCGCGGTGAACACCGATATGCAGGCGCTCGAGCACTGCAACGCGGAGCTGAAGGTGCGCATCGGCGACCGGCTCACGCGCGGCCTCGGCGCCGGCAGCGACCCGCTGCGCGGCCAGCGCGCGGCAGAGGAGTCGCGCGAGGCGCTGGGCGAGGCGCTCGCCGGGGCGGAGATGGTGTTCGTCACCGCCTGCCTCGGCGGCGGCACCGGCACCGGCGCCGCGCCGATCGTCGCCGAGGTCGCGCGCGAGCTCGGCGCTCTCACGATCGGCGTCGTCACCAAGCCGTTCACCTTCGAGGGCGCCAAGCGCCGCCAGCAGGCCGAGGAGGGCGTGCGCGATCTGCAGGACAAGGTCGACACGCTGATCGTGATCCCGAACGACCGCCTGCTGCAGATCAGCAGCGACGACATCTCCATCGAGGAGGCCTTCAAGACCGCCGACGACGTCCTGCGCCAGGGCATCCAGGGCATCAGCGAGCTGATCACGGTGCCCGGCATGGTGAACCTCGACTTCGCCGACGTGCGCAAGATCATGTCGGACGCCGGCCCGGCGCTGATGGCGATCGGGTCGAGCCGCGGCGAGCACCGGGCCGTCGAGGCCGCGCGCCAGGCGATCGCGAGCCCGCTGCTCGAGGTCGACATCACAGGCGCGACGGGCGTGCTGTTCAACGTGACGGGGCCGAAGAACCTCAGCCTGCGCGAGCTCGACCAGGCCGCCCGCGTGATCGCGGAGGTCGTCGACCCGGAGGCGGAGATCATCTTCGGCACGAGCATGGACGACTCGCTCTCGGACGAGGTGCGCATCACGGTGATCGCGACGGGCTTCAGCGGCGCGCCGCGCATGAACATCCGCCAGGTGCTCGACCAGCGCGACGAGCCGAAGCCGATCAAGCTCGGCGAGATCCGCGCCGACCCGACGAGCGACGCGCTGACGGAGGCGGACCTGCCGACGTTCCTGCGCCGCACCTTCCCGACGCGGTAAGGCACCGCCCGGCGAGCGGAGGGCCTGCCGGCCCTCCGACTCGATCCCGCGTGACCGGACGATCCATGTCCCGCGGGGTTGAGTCGGAAGGCCGCAGGCCTTCCGCTCGTCGCCGGCGCGGGGGGCGCGCGACGCGCGGCCACCACGTTCGCGGGGGCCGGGGCGTGCACACGCCCGCAACCTTACGTGGACACTTGCGGCACAAGCCTGTGCACAGCCTCCGTTGTCGTGGGGGGGCCGCCGTGGTGTACTCCGCCCTGCGCCAGACCACCGTCCGTCCCTCCCCCACGCAAGGATGTCGTGTTCATGAAGTGCCCCTTCTGCGGCCGATCGGCGACCAAGGTGCTGGACTCGCGCGCGACCGACGGCGGCATCCGGCGACGCCGGATGTGCACGCAGTGCGAGGAGCGCTTCACGACCTACGAGCAGGTGCAGCGCGCGGTCGTGATGGTGGCGAAGAAGGACGGGCGCCGCGAGGAGTTCCAGCGGGAGAAGCTGCTCAACGGGCTGCGCGTCGCCGCCCGCAAGCGCCCGCTGCCGACCGGCGCCGTCGACGCCATCGTCGATGACATCGAGCAGCACCTCATGGGCTCCGGCCGCAGCGAGGTCCCCAGCCGCGTGATCGGGGAGATGGCGATCGCGCGCCTCAAGCCGCTCGACGCGATCGCGTACATCCGCTTCGCGTCGGTCTACCACCAGTTCGTGTCGTTGGAGCAGATGCTCGAGGAGCTGCAGCGCATCGCGCTCAGCCCCGCCGTCGCGCCGCCCGAGCAGGCGTCGCTCTTCACCGACGAGCTCACGGAGATGCTCGCCGGGCACCTCGCCGCCGGCATGATGCCCGGCGACCTCGACGACCTGGAGTGCGTCGACGACCTCGACCTGGACGACGACGTTCTCAACCGCGCCCCGATCTCGATCAGCACCGCGCGTCCGCTCACGGTCTAACGAGCGGGCCCGCGCGGCGGGCCCGGCCGGCCGGCGAACGGCACCGCGTCAGCGGGCTGAAGCGCCCCGCGCGACCGGGGTTCACCTGCCGTGCCGATCGCTCACCGCTCGTGAGATTACGGGGTCCGGACAGGCCCCCTCAGCCCGCTGACGGGGTGCCGTTCGCCGGTGATGTCCACCGCCCGTCCCCAGCGTGGATAGCCTGCGTGACATCTCCGCATCGGTCGCCCGCACCGGCATCGCAACGCCATCACGTGCCCGCCGCACTTTTCCACCGACCGTCACCAGCGTGGATGAACGCGGCAACGAAGCCGCATACGCGTCCGCCGCACGCATCACATTCGCATTGCGGCATGCGCTCCCGACTGCGTTCGATGCACTACGATCGAAGCGCGAGCACGTCGCCGTGGGCGCGTCCGGGGTCGACATCGGAACACATGTTCTGCTAGGATCGTCCGACTGCCGGGCCGCGGCGGGGGGAAACGCCATGGTCGCCACCGACGAGATCCGCGCGACGCCCGTCGCGCTCACGGCGAACGCACGGACCGTGCTCGAGCGCCGCTACCTGCTGAAGGACGACGCCGGGGCGATCGCCGAGACGCCGGAGGAGTTGCTATCGCGCGTCGCGCGCGCGGTCGCCGACGCCGAGCGGACGGACGAGGCGCGACGGGCGTGGGCGCAGCGCTTCTACGACGAGATGGCCGCACTCCGCTTCCTGCCGAACTCCCCCACCCTGATGAACGCCGGCACCGGCCGCGGCACGCTGGCGGCGTGCTTCGTGCTCCCGGTCGACGACACGCTCGAATCGATCATGGCCACGGCATCGGCGACCGCGATGGTGCAGAAGTACGGCGGCGGAACGGGCTTCGCGTTCTCGCGCCTGCGCGGCCGCGGCGAACCCATCGCCTCCACGCACGGCTCTGCCTGCGGGCCGATCTCGGTGCTGCAGCACTACGACGACGTCTCGCGCCTCGTCACGCAGGGCGGCAAGCGCGAGGGCGCCAACATGGGCATCCTCCGCGTCGACCACCCGGACATCGTCGAGTTCGTCCACGCCAAGGACGACGGCGTCAGCGCCCAGCGCTTCAACCTCTCGATTGGCGTCACGGACGCGTTCATGGCCGCCGCCGAGCGCGGCGAGGAGTTCACGCTGCGCGACCCGCGCGACGGGACGCCGCGCGGGAGCGTGAACGCGCGCGCGCTGCTCGGCGAGATTCGCGCGCTCCGCGTGGCAAACCGGCGACCCCGGGCTCGTCTTCCTCGACACCATCAACCGCAGCAACCCCACGCCGGCGCTCGGCGCGATCGAGGCCACCAACCCGTGCGGCGAGGTCCCGCTGCTGCCGTGGGAGGCGTGCACGCTCGGCTCGGTCAACGTGTCGCGGTTCTGGGACGCCGCCGCCGGCGACGTCGACTGGCCGGCGCTGCGCGAGACCGTCCGCGTCGGCACGCGCTTTCTCGACGACGTCGTCGAGGTCAACGTCTTCCCGGTCCCGGAGATCGGAGATGCGGTGCGCGGCAACCGCAAGATCGGCCTCGGCCTCATGGGCTTCGCCGACCTGCTGATCGCGGCCGGCATCCCCTACGAGAGCGACGCCGCGCTGGCGCTCGCAACGCGCCTGGCGTCGGAGCTGAGCGCGGCGGCCGACGCGACGTCGGCCGCGCTGGGCGCGGAGAAGGACGTGTTCCCGAACTGGGAGCGTTCGATGTACGCGCCGGGCGGGCCCCGCTACCGCAACGCGACGCGCACCTGCATCGCCCCCACCGGCACGATCGCGATCATCGCCGGCGCCTCGTCGGGCATCGAGCCGCTGTTCTCGCTCGCGCACTACCGGCGCATGGGCGACGGCACGCTGCTGCCCGAGGTGAGCGAGGCGTTCCGCGCGGCCGCCCGCGCGGCGGGCTTCGCCCCGGAGCCGGAGCTCGACGCGCTGTTCGAGGACCTGGCGGAGGGCGCGCCGCTCCAGGCGCGCGCCGACGTGCCGGACGCGCTGCGCGAGCGGTTCGCCACCGCGCACGAGATCGCGCCCGAGTGGCACGTCCGCATGCAGGCCGCATTCCAGGCCCACACCGACCTCGCCGTCTCGAAGACCGTGAACCTCGCCCGCGAGGCGAGCGTCGAGGACGTGCACCACGTCTACACGCTCGCGCACCGGCTCGGCTGCAAGGGCGTCACCGTCTACCGCGACGGCTCGCGCGCCGTCCAGGTGCTGGCGCACGCGGTCACGCAGGAGGCCGCCGCAGCCGGCCGGCGGACCGAGCCGTACCGCCGCCACCTGCCCGACGAGCGACGCTCGATCACCCACAAGTTCCGCGTCGGCGAGCAGGAGGGCTACATCACGGCCGGCCTGTTCGAAGACGGCACGGTCGGCGAGGTCTTCATCAAGATCGCCAAGGAAGGATCGACGGTGTCCGGCCTGACCGACGCCGTCGCCCTGCTCACCTCGATCGCGCTGCAGTACGGCGTCGGCCTCGAAAAGCTCGCGGCGAAGCTCGAGCAGACCCGCTTCGAGCCGTACGGCGTGACGGCGAACCCGCAGATCCCGTTCGCGACGAGCATCCTCGACTACGTCTTCCGCTGGCTGCGGCTGCACTTCGGCGACGCCGGGGTGCCGAACCCGGCCGGCGAGCCGGTCGACTCCGGGCTGACGTGCCCGGACTGCGGCCAGCAGCTGCAGTTCCTCGAGCAGTGCCTCACCTGCCGCGCCTGCGGCTATACGAAGTGCGGCTAGCGACGGCGGTACCGTGCGACCGTCAGGCGCGCCCCATGCGGTGGACAGGCTGAAGCGGCGACTCCCACGCGAGCTCGGACCGGTCGGTACGACGCAGGACGGGATGACGCCTGCCGGTCGCCTCGCTCGGTGACGTGATGCGGCCGGCCGCGCCGGGTCATGCTATATAGAGCAGGCGCGAGGTTTGCACGGATCCGAGGGGGCCGGCCCATGACGACGGAAACCGGGCGCGACTCGACCCGGGCGGCGTTCGGCGAGAGCGATGGCGCGTCGCGCTGGGCGCTCCTCACCAACCACGGCGCTGCCCTGCTCTACGTTGCCGAGCATCCGAACGCCACCGTCCGCCAGGTCGGCGACGGCGTCGGCATCACCGAGCGCGCCGCGGCGCGCATCCTGCGCGACCTGCGCGTGGCCGGCTACCTGGAGACGACGCGCATCGGCCGGCGAAACTCCTACGAGATCAATCCCACGAAGCCAATGCGCCACTCCGCGACGCGCAACCGCAAGGTCGCGCACCTGCTCGTCGGGCTGCTGGACGACGGCGACCGCCTCCAGGCACGCGCCGCGGAGGTCAGCCGCTCGTAACCGCGTCGAAGCGGTAGGCGTCGCCCGCGACGCGCACGCGCCCCGCCGACGGCGGCGCGAAGTGCGCGCCCAGCATCAGCACGTCCGTGCCGGCGTATCGCGCGAGGATCGCCCGACGCGTCGCCGCCGCAGCCCCAGCCGCCTCCGGCCGGTCGAGCGCGGGCCGCTCGCCCGGCGCCGCGCACTGGATCGGGCTGTGGAAGGCGTCTCCCACGAACACCGCGTCCGCGCCGCGCGACGACAGCCGCACGTTGACGTGCCCCGGCGTGTGCCCGGGACTCGGCTCGAACCACAGGCCGTCCGCCAGGCGGTGGTCCGTCGGCACCAGGTCAACGCGGCCGGCGTCGAAGACCGGCTGCAGGCTGTCCTCCACCAGCTGACGCGTGCTGCCCTCGGCGCGCTCCGCCTCGCGCTGCCAGTGCTCCCACTCCGGCCGCGCGAAGACGTAGCGCGCATTCGGGAACGTCGGCACCCAGCGGCCGTCCACCAGCCGCGTGTTCCATCCCACGTGGTCCCCGTGCATGTGCGTGTTGAGGACGACGTCGACCTCCTCCGGCGCGCACCCGGCCGCGCGCAGGTCGTCGAGGAACGGCCCGCTGCGCATGTCCCAGCCGGCGAAGCCGCCCGGCCGGTGCTTGTCGTTGCCGATGCCGGTGTCGATCACGACGAGCATCCCGGGCGTGCGCACGACGTACGACTGGATGCTCTGCACGAGGTGCCCGTCGGCATCAAGGAAGTGCGGCTCGAGCCACGGCCGGGCGCGCTCGAGGATCGCGAACGGGTCGGGCGCGTCGGGGAACAGCCAGCGTGCCGAAGTCGGCATCGCCAGCTCCTGCACGATGGTCACGGCGGCGTCGCCAACCTGGAGGGGCATCGCGTTCTCCTCTTCGCTGCGAGGGCGATGCTAGCGGAACACGCCGAACGGCGAGCCGAGGGGGATGCCCGCGGCTCGCCGGGGTCTACACTGCGCGCATGTACGGATACAACGCGCCGCCGCCAGAGCCCGAGGGCAGCTGGGGCGAAGTCCTCGTCATGGTCAAGGTCGTCTTCCAGATGCTCGCGCCCCTGCTCGGGGTGCTGGCCGGCTCGCTGATCCTGCTCGGCGCCACGCTCGTCCTGCTCTTCCAGGACCCGCCGCTCGCCCTCATCCCCTTCGGCATCATCGTCGCGTTCATCGCCTGGCTCGTGCGGCGCGACAAGCGCATCCAGGACGAGGAAGAGCGCCGCATCCTCGGCCGCTGATCGCGCCAGCGGACCGCAGTCCCCTGCCCTATCGCCCGCCCTCATACCGCATATGCTGGATCACCTGTGAAGCACGACGTTCGAGAGATCGCCCGGCAGCGCCTGCTCCATGAGCGCGGCGTCACCATCAAGGACTGGGGTGGCCGCATCCCCGTCGCCTTCGTGTACCCGAACTCCTACTACATCGGGATGTCGAACCTCGCGCTGCAGACCGTCTACGCGCTCTTCAACGCCTACGACGACTTCGTCTGCGAGCGCGCCTTCTACGACCCGCCCGGCCCAGGCGAGCGCCACCCCGCGCCCGTCGTCTCGATCGAGTCGCAGCGCCCGCTCGGCGACTTCGCCGTCGTCGGCTTCACGCTGTCGTACGAATACGACTACTTCAACATGGTCCAGTGCCTGAAGAGCGCGGGCATCCCGCTCTACGCCCACGAGCGCGACGAGCGTCACCCGCTCGTGATCGCCGGCGGCGCGTGCATGCTCACGAATCCTGCCGGGGTCGCCCCGTTCCTCGACGCCGTCGTGATCGGCGAGGGCGAAGAGATCATCCCCTCGCTCGTCGCCGCCTGGCGCGACGGCCTGTTCGGCGGACGCGACGACCTGCTCGAAACGATGTCGCGCGTCCCCGGCATCTACGTGCCCACGCGCCCGCCCGTCTGGGGCGCCATCGAGCGCCAGTACGTGCACGATCTCGCCGGCACCGAGGCGTACTCCACCGTGCTCACCTCCGACACCGAGCTGTCCGACATGACGCTGATCGAGTGCGCGCGCGGCTGCGGCCGCGGCTGCCGCTTCTGCATCGCTGGTTATGTCTTCCGCCCCCCTCGCTACCGCCCCGTCGACGAGCTCATGCGCATCGTCGAGCACTCGCTCGGCCACACCGACAAGGTCGGCCTGCTCGGCGCTGCCGTCGCGGACCACCCGGAGCTCGGCGAGCTGGCGACGCGGGCCACCGCCGCCGGCGCGAAGATCTCGATCTCGTCGCTGCGCGTCGACAACCTCGACCCGGCCGTGCTGCGCGCGCTCGCCGCCGGCGGCACGAAGACGGTCACCGTCGCGCCCGAGGCCGGCTCCGAGCGCATGCGCCAGGCGATCAACAAGGGCGTGAACGACGACCACATCCTGCGCGGCGCCGACATGGTCGGCCGCTCGGGCGCGCGGCGCTTCAAGCTCTACTTCATGGTCGGGCTGCCGGGCGAAGAGGACGACGACGTCTACGCGATGGCGATGCTCGGCAACCGCATCAAGGAGCGCCTCGACGCCGCGGGGAACGGCACGCGCCTCGTCATGGCCGTGTCGCCGCTCGTGCCGAAGCCGTGGACCGCGTACCAGTACCAGGAGCAGTCCGACATCGCGACCGTGAAGACGCGGCAGGGCATCCTCAAGCAGCACCTCGCCTCCGGCATCGAGTTCCGCAGCGACTCCCCGTGGACCGCTCGCGTCGACGACGTGCTGTCGCGCGCCGACGCCCGCCTCGCGCCGATGCTGGCCGAGATGGAGGACAACTCGCTCGGCTCGTTCAAGCGCGCGATGCGCGAGCACGGCCTCGACGGCCCGCTGCCGTGGGAGGGCGAGAAGCCGCCCTGGCACATCGTCGACGTCGGCATGACCGAGCGGTTCCTGCTGCGCGAGATGGACAAGCACGACCGCGTGAAGGCGACAATCCCCTGCCCGCCGCCCGAGGTGGGCTGCAAGCTCTGCGGGGTCTGCTAGAGCTGCCGCCGGCGCGGCGGGCGGACGCCCGCCTGCGCGCGGACGGGTCGAGCGGCACCTGGCAGGGTGCCGATCCCTCCCACCCATCGCGCACCGCCGGCGCCCGGCTCGCGGGGCCGCCCCGGGATCGTCCGCGGCACCGATGGCTGCCTCCCGGGTGCGGCCACCGGGCTCACGTAGTGCGTGGAGGGATCGGGCGCCCTGCCGGCCGCCGCTCGACCGTGGCGCCCGCGGCGCTACGCTCCCCGCATGACCGCCGACACGATCGCCGCGCGCCTCGATGCCGTGCGCGCCCGCATCGCCGCGGCGTGCATGCGCGCGGGGCGCGACCCGGCGGAAGTCGCGCTGGTCGCCGTCACGAAGACCCACCCGCTCGCGGTCGTGCGCGAGGCGTTCGCCGCGGGCCAGGTCGACCTCGGCGAGAACCGCGCGCAGGAACTCGTGCCGAAGGCGGAGGCCGCGGCCATGGCCGGCCTCGCGCCGCGGTGGCACTTCATCGGACACCTGCAGCGCAACAAGGCGCGAGACGTGCTCCCGCACGTCCATGCGCTGCATTCGCTCGACTCCGCTGCCCTGGTCGCCGAGATCGACCGCCGCCTCCCGGCCGCTGCCGCGGCCCGCATGCGCGCGGGTGCGCCCGCCCACCTCCCCTGCTACCTTGAGGTCAACGTGGCCGGCGAGGCGCAGAAGCACGGGGTGGCGCCCGGCGATCTCGACGCGTTGCTGCAGGCGGCCGCCGCCAGCCCGTCCGTCGAGGTCGTCGGCCTGATGACCGTGGCTCCAGCCGTCAGCGATCCGCAGGAGGCGCGCCCGGTGTTCCGAGCGCTCCGCGAGCTCGCGACGGCCCACGGCCTGGCCGGCCTGTCGATGGGGATGACCGGCGACTTCGAAGTCGCCGTGGAGGAGGGCGCCACGGTCGTGCGCGTCGGCCGCGCGATCTTCGGAGAGCGCGCCGAGCCTGGGGCGAACGGCCCCGCGTCAGCGGGCTGAGCGGCCCCGCGCGGACCGCGCGCCCTCGCGGCGAACGGCCCCGCGTCAGCGGGCTGAGCAGCCCCGCGGGCTGAGCAGCCCTCGCGGACCGAGCGCCCTCGCGGACCGAGCCGCGCGGCGGTGACGGCAGGAGCGGCACGATGCGGATCGCGATCATCGGCGGCGGCTTCATGGGCGAGGCCTTCCTGCGCGGCATGATCCGCGCCGAGATCGCCTCCCCCTCCGAGATCGCCGTCGCCGAGCTCTTCGAGGCCCGCCGCGTCCAGCTCCGCGAGCACGGCGTGCGCGTCACCGACGACGCCGAGAGCGCCTGCATCGGCGCCGACGTCATCCTCTTCGCCGTGAAGCCGCAGGACCTCCCCGACGTCGCCCGCGGCCTGCAGGGCCGCTTCGCCGCCGGCGCCGTCGCGATCTCGATCGCCGCCGGCGTGCGGCTCGACGACGTGAAGCGCTACACCGGCCATCGCGCCTGCGTCCGCGTGATGCCCAACCTCCCCGCCGCCATCGGCGAGGGCGCCGCCGTCTTCCTCGCGGCGCCCGAAGTCACCGCCCCTCAACTCGAACTGGTGCGCGCCATCCTCGGCGGCGTCGCGACCGCCGTCGTCGAGGTGCACGACGACGACTCCGTCGACCTCGCGACGGCGCTGCACGGCTCCGGCCCGGCGTACGTCTACCTCCTGATCGAGTCGATGATCGACGCGGCCGTGCGGCTCGGCATGAAGCGCGGCGAGGCGCAGTCGCTCGTGCTCGCCACCGTCGCCGGCGCCGCGCGCTACGCCATCGAGACGGGCCGACACCCGGCGGAGCTGCGCAACGCGGTGACGTCGCCCGGCGGCACGACCGCCGCCGCACTCGCCGAGCTCGAGGCGTCGGGGCTGCGCGCGGCCGTCGATGAGGCGATCGAGGCGGCGTACATGCGCGCCGTCGAACTCGGAGAGTAGGCAGCGATGTCCGCGGTCATCCAGATCGTCCAGCTCCTCGTCCAGATCCTGATCTTCGCGATCTTCGCGGAGGCGATCCTGAGCTGGTTCCCGATCGACAAGAATGGGTCGGTGCAGCAGGTGCTGCACACCATCACGGAGCCGGTGCTCGACCCGCTGCGGCGTGTGATCCCGACCATCGGCGCCGTCGACATCACCCCGATGGTGGCGATCCTGATCCTGTTCGTGATCTCGTCGGCGCTGCAGGGGGCGTGACCGCACCCCTGCCCCGCTGAAGCGGCGGCAGTCATGCCGCCGATCCGCCCCGAACGCCCGTGCGGGCGGCTGACACCGCGCATCTCTCGGCGGCATGGCTGCCGCCGCTTTGGGTACGCTCAGTGGCATGTCGGCGACGGCGAACTGGACCTGCCCGGAGTGCGGCCGCGGCTTCGGCCGGCGCGGCCAGGGCCACGTGTGCGAGCCCGCGCTCGGCATCGACGCCTTCCTCGCCACCCAGGACCCGGCGCTCGTCCCGATCTACGAGGCCGCGCTTGACATGCTCGCCGAGCTCGACGGCGCGCTGGTCGAGCCCGTGCACATCGGCGTCCTCGTCAAGCACGGACCGACGTTCGCCGTGCTGCGGCCGCGCCGGCGGCACGTCGCGCTGACGTTCATGCTGCCGTGGCCGCTCGAGGACCCGCGCGCGCACGCCGGCTCGCGCGCGTACCAGGGCAAGTACGCCCACCGTGTCGACCTCCGGGACCCGGCGGACGTCGACGACGACGTGCGCGGCTGGCTCACCGAGGCGTTCCTCGAGTCGGGCTCGGGGTAGCACCGCCCGCTATCATCGCGCGCGATGCCTGCCGCCCTCGAAGACATCCGCGTGCTCGACCTCACCGGCTCGGTCGCCGGCGCGTGGTGCTCGCGACTGCTCGCCGACTACGGCGCCGACGTCGTCATCGTCGAGCCGCCGGCGGGCCACCCGCTGCGCCACCGCCCGCCCCTCGCCGTCGACGGCCACAGCCTGCTCGCCGACTACGTCCTCGCGAACAAGCGCTCGCTGCAGGCCGACCCGGCCGTGCCCGACCACCGGGCCGCTGTCGTCGCGCTCGCCGCGCGCAGCGACGTCGTGCTCGAGGGTCCGCCGCCCGCGTCGCTCGCGGACTGGGGGCTGTCGCGCGAGGCCGTCGAGGCGGCGAACCCCGACGCAGTGCTCGTCGCGATCACGCCGCACGGCCTCAGCGGCGCGCGCGCCGGCCGGCCGGGGAACGACCTCACGTCGGCCGCCCTGTCGGGCTGGGCGTCGATCAACGGCCTCGCCGACCGCGAGCCGCTGAAGCCGAGCGGGCTCGTCGGCTCGTACGTCGCCGGCATCGCCGCGTACGGCGCCGCCGTCACCGCGCTGCTCGCGCGCGAGCGGTTCGGCTACGGACAGCGCGTCGATGTCGCGGAGACCGAGGCGATGCTCGGCCTCTTCGGCCCCGGCGTGCTGCGCAGCGAGTACGCCGGCCGCGCGTGGGAGCGCCGCCCGCGGATCGACGTCATCAACACGTTCCCCGTGCCCGTGCGCGACGGCCACCTCTCGATCACGTTCGGGCTCGGCCCGCGGCTGCGCGACGCGCTGCTCGCGCTCGGCCTGCAGGACATGGCCGACGACCCGCGCTTCGCCACGCAAGCGCTGGTCGCACAGCACCGCGACGCCTTCTCGCCGCCGATCGAGGCGATCCTGCGCCAGCGTGACCGCATGGAGCTGTTCGAGACGCTGTCGACGCTGCGCGTGATCGCGGGCCCCGTGGTCACGGTCGACGAGCTGGCGAAGAACGAGCATCTGCGGGCTCGCGACTTCTTCGTCCGCCCGCCCGCCGCCCGCGCCGTCCGGCGAGCGGCAGGCGTCTCGCCTGCCGACTCAATCCGACGGCGCCCCCGCCGCCGCGCCTCCGAACTGCCCAGCGCGGAGCGCACTTACATCGAGCGCGACGCAGGCCGCCCTTCCGCATGTCCGCCACGCCGTGGTCGCTGCGCTCGGCCGCGCCCCTGCCCGGCCAGCACAACGACGACCTCTTCATGGAGGTCGTGCGCACGCGGCGCACCCGCCCCCCGCGCCCGCTCGCGCAGGACCCGCCGCCGCGCCCGCCGCTCGACGGCATCCGCGCCGTCGTCCTCACCCACGCGTGGCTCGGCACGTACTGCACGGAGCAGCTCGGGCTGATGGGCGCCGACGTGATCCAGGTCGAGGCGCGCCGCCGGCCCGACGCCTGGCGCGGCGGCTACGACAACGCGCTCATGCCCGCGCTGCGCGACGTGCCCACCGCCCGCCACTCATGGAACTGCTGGCCGCTCTACAACGCCGTCAACCTCAACAAGCGCGCGATCACGCTCGACCTCGACCGCCCCGAGGGGCTCGCCCTCTTCCGCCGCCTCGTCGCCGGCGCCGACGTCGTCGCCGAGAACTACGCCCCGCGCGTCGCCCACAACCTCGGCGTCGACTACGAGTCGCTGCGCGCGATCCGGCCGGACCTCGTGATGATCAGCCTCTCCGCCTACGGCGCGACCGGGCCGTGGCGCGACGTCGTCGGCATCGGCGGCACGGTGGAGCCGACGTCGGGGATGTCGTCGCTGCTCGGCTACGTCGACGGCCCGCCGCTCAACTCCGGCCAGATGATCCCCGACCCGATCGCCGGCTGGTACGGCTACGGCGCGATTGTCACCGCGCTGCGCCACCGCGAGCGCACGGGCGACGGCCAGTACATCGACCTGTCGATGCAGGAGTCGAACCAGACCGTAATCGGCGACGCGATGGTCGAGTACTTCGCGACGGGCCGGGTGCGCCCGCGCCTCGGGAACCGCGACCTCGCGTGCGCGCCATACGGCATCTACCCCAACGCCGGGGAGCAGCGCTGGATTGCGATCGCCGCCGAGGACGACGGGCAGTGGCGCACCCTGTGCTCCATCGCCGGCCACGCCGAGTGGGCGGACGATCCGCGCTTCGCGACGGCCGACGCCCGCCTGGCGGCGGTCGAGGCAGTCGACGCGCTGATCGCCGCCTGGACCGCCGGCGAGGACCGCGACACGCTGGCCGCTCGGCTGGTCGCCGCCGGCGTGCCCGCCGCTCCCGTGCTGGACGGCCTCGAGGTCGCCGCGGACCCGGTGTTCCGCGAGCGCGGGGTGATCGTGGACGTGACCCACCCGGAGGCGGGGACGTGGCCTCAGGTGGGCGTGCCCGTGCACCTCGCGCGCACGCCCGGGTCGGTGACGCGCCCATCGCCGCGCCTCGGGGAGCATTCGGCGGAGGTGCTCGCTGAGGTCGGCGTCGGTGCTGAGGAGTACGCGCGGTTGGTGGAGGCGGGGGTCACGGGCGAGGGGCCGCCGGAGTAGCGCCGGGCCGCGCCCCCCAGAACGTCGCCGGTCAAGCGGCGGCAGCATGCCGCCGATGTCCTGCCGGCCTGAAGGCCGCGGCGGTATCGGCGGCATGCTGCCGCCGCTTGAGTCGGCCCCGCTCCTATCTCGGCGGGTGCTCCGCCGCGTTCGGCCCCTTGAGCCGCCGCAGCGCCGCCTCCGTCGTGACCCCGTCGACCTCGAGCACCTTGTGAACCGACGTGCCCCCACGCACGATCCGGATCGCGTTCCGTCCGACGCGGAGGCGCTTCGCGAGCAGCCGGATCAGCGCCTCGTTCGCCTGCCCGTTCACCGGCGCCGCCGCCACGCGCACACGCACGGTGTCGCCCTCCACCGCGCCGATCACGTCGCGGCCGCCGCGCGGGGTGAGGTGGACCGCGAACCGCGCCGGTAGAGGTTGCTTCCCGGCAGTGTTCAGGGCTTTGCTCCTCACTTCTGCCGGTTCGTCCCCCGCCGCGCTCGCCTACACTCGAACCAGTCGACAGCGGATGCGAGACGTCGACGATAGTCGATTCTCCCGCCGTGTCCCGCGGGCGCGCAGAAGCCCGCTTGACGGTAGAACGGCCGTTCTACTACTGTTCGGAACGCGGTGGGCCGGTGCAGCGGGGGCACCCCCACGAACGGGAGCGCATGCATGGCCCAGGCCAAGGATTCCAGGGAGCCGAAGGGCGTCAAGGAGATCAAGGACGGGAAGGCCCGTCGCGAGGAACTGACGCGGGCAATCGAGCAGATCACCAAGGAGTACGGCAAGGGCGCGATCATGCGCCTGGGCGACCCCGGTGCCGCCATCGCCGTCTCCTCGATCCCCACCGGGTCGCTGTCCCTCGACATCGCGCTCGGCATCGGTGGCGTCCCGCGCGGGCGGATCACCGAGATCTTCGGGCCGGAGTCGGCCGGCAAGTCCACGCTCGCCCAGCACGTGATCGCCGAGTGCCAGGCGCGCGGCGGCACCGCTGCCTACATCGACGTCGAGCACGCGCTCGATCCCGAGTACGCCGGCGCCTGCGGGATCGACATCGCCGAACTGCTCGTCTCGCAGCCGGACACCGGCGAGCAGGCCCTCGAGATCGCCGAGGCCCTGATCCGGTCGAGCGCCGTCGACATCATCGTCGTCGACTCCGTCGCGGCCCTCGTGCCGCGTGCCGAGATCGAGGGCGACATGGGCGACTCGCTCCCCGGCCTCCAGGCTCGCCTGATGTCCCAGGCCATGCGCAAGCTCACCGCCGCGTGCGCGCGCTCCGGCACCGCTCTCGTCTTCATCAACCAGCTGCGTGAGAAGGTCGGCGTCGTCTTCGGCAACCCCGAGACCACGCCCGGCGGCCGTGCGCTGAAGTTCTACTCGTCGGTCCGCATCGACATCCGGCGCATCGAGTCGCTGAAGGACGGCCAGACCTTCATCGGCAACCGCGTCCGCTGCAAGGTCGTGAAGAACAAGGTCGCGCCGCCGTTCCGGCAGGCCGAGTTCGACATCATGTTCACGTCGGACCAGCACGGCATCAACCGCGAGGGCGACATCCTCGACCTCGCCGCCGAGTACGAGATCGTGAAGAAGCTCGGCGCCTTCTACTCGTACGGCGACCAGCGCCTCGGCCAGGGCCGCGCGAACTCCTGCCAGTTCCTCCGCGAGCACCGCGACTACCGCGACGAAATCGAGCACAAGGTGCGCATCGCCTCCGGCGTCGCCAAGGTCGCCGAGCAGGCCGGCGCCGCACCGGCCGCCGCGAGCATGACCCCGGCCGGCGCGGACGCGGCGGACCTCGCCAACGACGCCCCGATCGGGCCGAGGCCGAGGACGGCCGAGGCGGAGGCCGACGCCGAGCTGGCGGTGGACGCGTAGCGCGGCGCGGCGAGGACGAGGCCAGGTGATGAACGCGATCGCGCGATGAGCCCCGTCATCACCGCGATCGAGCGTCGACGCCGCGGCGTGGTAGCCGTCACCATCGACGACGGGGAGGAGCCCTGCCTCCTCCCCGTCGAAGAGATCATCGAGCATGCCCTCCACGAGGGCGCCTCCCTCGGCCCGGCGGCATGGGAGGATCTCCGGCGTCGCGGACGCGAGCGGCTTGCCGTGCGACGCGCGCTCGAAGTCCTCGCGCGTCGCCGTCGCACCCAGGCCGAGCTCCGCACCGCCCTCGTCCGCCAGGCCTTCGCCCCAGACGAGGTGGATCACGCCGTAGGCCGCATGCGCGAGCTCCACTACCTCGACGATGAGGCGTGGGCCTCTTCTTATGTCGCCTCGATGCGTGCCGAGACCCGGGGCACTGCCCTGCTCAAGCAGGAGCTCCGCAGCCACGGCGTCTCCGGAGACATGGCCGAGCGGGTCCTCCAGGAACACGACGACGTCGAGGCCGCCCTCGCCGCCGCACGGCGCCGGCTGACGTCCCTCGGGCGCCTCGACGAAGAGCGCGTCCGTCGGCGCCTCTACGACTTCCTGCGTCGCCGCGGCTTCGATCACGGCATCGCTCAGCTCGTGGTGGGGCGCCTCGTCACGTCCTGAGCGGGTACCGGAACGCTCACTCTCCGTCTTCATACCCGTTCTCGTCCGCAGTTACGCTTGCGAGCTGATCCGAGCGTTTGTGATGCGAACGACATCACCGCTCGCATCGCCCGTCGCGGGAGTGTTAGGATGCGGTCAACGACTCCGGTTCGCGCCCGCACGGGACGCTGAACCGGCGTAGTCGACCAATTACGACCTGCCCGGCCCGTTGCGACGCCGCCCGACTCCCTGTCAGTGCACTCGGTGGCGCAGGGTCGAACCGCGAATCGGAGACCCTCCCATGGATGCTCCTCTGCTTGCGCTTGCCGCGGTCGGCGGGCTCGTCGTCGGCGCGATCGCCGCGTACCTCTACCTGTCGAACAGCGCCGGAAGCGTGCGGAACCGCGCCCAAGAAGAGGCGCGCCGCATCGTCGACGAGGCGGAGACCCGCATTCGCAAGGCCGACGTCGATGCCGAGAAGGCTGCGTTGGCACGCCGCGAAGAGGCCGAGCGCGAGCTGCGCGAGCAGAGGCGCGAGCTGAACCGCTCCGAGCGCCGCCTCGAGCAGCGCGAGGAGGCCCTCGAGCGCCGGGCCGACGCCGTCGAGCGCAGCGAACAGCAGGTCCGCGAGCGCCAGGCGCACGTCGAGCGTGACGAGCGCGAGATCACCGAGACCCGCAACGCCGCCCGCGCCGAGCTGGAGCGCGTCGCTGGGCTGACCACGGACGAGGCTCGCGCCGAGTTGCTCCAGCAGCTCGACGCCGAGCTGCGCGACGAGGCCGCACGGCGCGTGCGCGCAATGGAGACGTCGGCGAAGGCCGAGGCCGACGCGCGCGGCCGCAAGGTGCTCGCCACCGTGATGCAGCGCATGACCAGCGAGATCACCGCCGAGACGACCGTCACCGTCGTCCCGCTCCCCTCCGACGACCTGAAGGGCCGCATCATCGGCCGCGAGGGCCGCAACATCCGCGCCTTCGAGGCCGCCACCGGCTGCGACCTGATCATCGACGACACCCCCGAGGCCGTGACCGTGTCGGGCTTCGACCCGGTGCGGCGCGAGGTCGCGCGCGTCGCGCTCGCCCGCCTGATCCAGGACGGCCGCATCCAGCCGACGCGCATCGAGGATGCCGTGAACCGCGCCCGGCGCGAGGTCGATCGCATGGTCGAGGAGGCCGGCGAGCAGGCCATCATCGACGCCGAGGTCACCGGCCTGCACCCGGAGATCGTGAAGACGCTCGGCAAGCTGCGGTTCCGCTTCTCCTACGGCCAGAACCAGCTGCGGCACTGCATCGAGACCGGCTGGCTCGCTGCCGCGCTCGCACACGAGATCGGAGCCAACGTCGAGGTGGCGCGCGCGGGCGGGCTGCTGCACGACCTCGGCAAGGCGCTCGACCGCGAGATGGAGGGCACGCACGCGCTCCTCGGCGCGGAGATCGCGCGACGCTTCAACGTCCCGCGCGACGTCGTGCACTGCATCGAGGCGCACCACGAGGAAGTGCGGCCGGAGACGACCGAGGCGGTCCTCGTGATGATCGCCGACGCCATCTCGGGCAGCCGCCCCGGCGCGCGACGCGAGTCGATCGACGAGTACGTGAAGCGTCTCGAGTCGCTCGAGGCGATCGCGAACTCGTTCGACGGCGTCGAGTCGTCGTTCGCCGTGCAGGCCGGCCGCGAGATCCGCATCATCGTGCGCCCCGAGCAGGTCGACGACCTGGGCGCGACGCGCCTGGCACGGGACGTCTCGCGCAAGATCGAGGAGACGATGCAGTACCCCGGCGAGATCCGGGTGACCGTCGTGCGCGAGACGCGCGCCTCGGCGACGGCGCACTAGGCGGCCATGCCGGACGGCGCCGCCGACGGGAGGGCCGGGAGCGGCGGCTACGGCATCGGCGATTTCCACTGCCATTCCACCGCCTCCGACGGGCGCGTCGCACCCGCCGAGCTCGTGCGCCTCGCGTACGGCCGCGGCGTCCGCGTCCTCGCGCTCACCGATCACGACACGACCGACGGGCTGTCGGAAGCGACCGCCGCCGCCGCGGCGTGCCCCGGCCTGCGGCTGGTTCCCGGCGTGGAGCTGGCGTGCGACATCCCGGGTGCCGAGCTGCACATGCTCGGGCTCTTCATCGACCCCACCGACGCGCCCCTCCAGGCGCGGCTGCGCGGGCTGCGCGAGGGCCGCATCGAGCGTGCGCAGCGGATGACCGCGGTGCTCGCCCGCGAGGGGGTGCCTGTCGACTGGGCGCGCGTCGAGGCGTTCGCCGGCGAGGCATCGGTGGGCCGGCCACACGTCGCGCGGGCGCTCGTCGAGGCCGGTCACGTCGCGACGATCGAGGAGGCGTTCGACCGCTTTCTCGCGTTTGGCCGGCCGGCGTTCGTCGAGCGCGACCGGCTCGAGCCGGAGGCGGGCATCGCGCTGATCCGCGCGGCGGGCGGCGTGGCGGTCTTCGCACACCCGCCGTTCAGCGGCGACGGCTACGAAGCGATCGCCGAACGGCTGGCGGCGGCGGGGCTGTTCGGCCTCGAGGTCTACTACCGCCACTACCCGTCCGAGCTGGTCGCGTCGCTGCGCGCACTCGCGGACCGGCTGGATCTCATCCCGACCGGGGGCTCAGACTTTCATGCGTTCGACCGCGCCGAGGAGCGCGCGCCGGGGGACATCCCGCTGGCGGCGGCGGCCGTGCAGCGCGTGCTCGACGCGGCGACCGCCGCAGGGTGCCGCGTCCCGGCTCCTGCGCCCGGCGCGGGTGAGGCGGCGGAGCACGCGGCCGGGGATGGGGACGGGGACGCATCGGCATGAACGAGACCACCGAGCCGGTGATGTACTGCGCACGCCACCACACCGAGACGGTGATCACGTGCGGACGGTGCGGCGTCGCGATCTGCCCGCGCTGCATGGTGCATACGCCCGGCGGCATACGCTGCCCCAACTGCGCGCGGCTGCGCCGCCCCGTGATGTACGAGCTCGCGCCGACCGACTACCTGCGCGCGATCGTCGCCGCCGTGATCGTCGCGCTGCCGCTGGGATACGTCGGCGCATTCCTGCTGCCGCCGAGCCGCAGCGCCGGCTTCATCCTGCTCGCGATCGGGCTGCTGGGCGGCCTCGGCGCCGGCGCCGCGATGGGTGAGGCGCTGCTCTGGGCGACGCACCGCAAGCGCGGCGTGCCGATGCAGGTGATCGCGGTGCTGGGCATCGTGCTCGCGGCGGCGCTGCGCCTGCTGATCAGCGGCGTGCCGCTGCACCTGGCGGCGCAGGACGTCGTGGGCATCTTCGCGCTGGTGGTCGCGGCCGTCTCGGCGTGGGGGCGGCTCCGCTAGCGACCGGTGCTGCTAGCGGACGTGCTCGATGATCGCGAGGATGAAGAGCAGGCCAAACGTCACGATGCTCACGCCGCCGACGCGGCGCAGCTCGCGCATCACGTAGGGCGTCTCGCGCTCGATCAGCCGCGACGACCGCAGCATCCGCTCCGACTGCGCCCGGGTGCGCGGTTGCGGGACCGCGCCGACGGCGGGCTCGGCCGGTGCGCCGGTGCCGACGACAGGGCGCGGCGGCAGGCGGCGTGGGATGCGCGTGCGGCGGCTGCGGGGGTTGCTGGGCATGCGCTGGCCTCCGGAGCCGAGTGTACGGGGGCGTCGCGCAGGGCGGAAGGCGAGCCGCGTGACGGCGTTCGTTGACCCTGCTCGGGGCGGCATCTAACCTGAGACGACACTCACGCGGCCCCGTAGTGTAGCGGCCTAACACGCCACCCTGTCACGGTGGAGATCGTCGGTTCGAATCCGATCGGGGTCGCCATCACCCGCTGAGCCGAGCAGGCTGCAGCGGGTTTCCTTTATCCCTAAACGGACAGTAACTCGGCCATGTCAGGTGACATTGTCCGGCCCTGGACAACGTCATCAAGCCGTCCGGCTCGCCATGAGTCTGAGACGAGACGATGAGGCTGCGGCAGCACCGCTAGTCGCCGCGGCCCGCCTACCCCGCTTGCGCGAGCAGCGGGTTGCTTGTCGCCCTGACACGCGACGCCTCTCTGTCCACCTTCGGTGCAATCCAGCGATCGTACGTGACACCGGCGGCGCTCTGGCTCCGTCGCTCACCCTGCACCCTACTGGCGGTGTCGCCGCGCCATTCCCGATCACCACGAGTACGCGCGCTACCGTCGGCCGTGACGCGGCTCAGCGAAATTCCCCAGGGTCGCTCATCGAAATTCCCCACCTCGCGGGCGGGTGATCGAGCTTCATCCTAGCGTTTGGTCACGGGCGCGATCCCCTTTCGGAGCTGGTCGATGCGTGCCTGGTGCGTGCGCAGGCGGTAGCTCTCGCCGTCGATCGCGACGACGGTCGCTCGGTGCAGCAGGCGGTCGAGCATGGCGGCGGCGACGGTGGAGTCGTCGAAGATCTCGCCCCACTCGGTGATGCCGCGGTTGGTGGTCAGCACGATGCTGCCCTTGAGGTAGCGCCGGGCCACGACCTGGAAGAGCGCGGAGGCGGCCTCGGGCGGCAGGGGTAGGTACCCAAGCTCGTCGACGATGAGCAGCTGCGGCGCCGCGAAGAAGCGCATCGTGTTGGCCCAGCGGCCCTCGATCGCGGCGCGGTGGCAGCGCGCCGCGAGGTCGGCGGCGGTCGTGTAGTAGACGCGATGGCCGGCGTCGATCGCGAGGTGGCCGAGCGCGATCGCCAGGTGCGTCTTGCCGACGCCGGGTGGTCCGATGAAGAGCACGTTCGCGGCGTCGTCGACGAAGCGCAGCGTCGCGAGGTCGGTGACGAGCGCGCGGTCGAGGCCGGGCTGCGCGTCGAAGTCGAAGTCCTCGAGCCGCCAGGGGGCGGGGAAGCCGGCGAGGCGCAGACGGCCGGCGCGCCGACGCTCGCTGGTCGCCGTGACCTCGATACCGAGCAGGTGCTCGAGGAAGACGGTATGCGAGAGCTTGCCCGCGCGCGCCGCGTCGAGCTCCTGCGCCAGGGCCTCGGCCGCGGCGTCGAGCCGCAGGTACGCGAGGTGCGCACGCAGCTGCTGATAGGTCTGCGCCTCCGTCACCGTGCCGCCTCCGCCGCGCGTGCCCAGCGGGCGAGGTCGATGTGCACGACGGCACCGGGCACGTCGGGGCGCAGCTTCGCCGCCTCTGCGAGCGCCGCCGACCCCGGTGGCCGGTTCGCCTTGCGCCGGCACGGCGGGTCGGACGTGAAGCGCTCGAGCACCGCGTGCTCCAGCGCCTGGGCGTGCTCAGTGCTGCGCACGAGCTGCCCCGCACCCGCTCGCGCGAGGTCGTGCTCCGCCACGATGACGCCGTCGGTGGTGAGCACCCGTAGGCGAGGCTCGTCCAGGCGCTGGCGCAGGATGACCGTGGCCCCGGCGAGCCCGGGCGGCACCGAGTAGCGGTTGCCGCGGAAGGCGACGAGCGCGGAGGCGCCGACGGTGCGCTCGACCTCGAGCGTAGCCGGGTAGGGTTCGGCCGGGAGCGGCAGCAGCGGCTCGGCCTCGGCGAGCACGCGGATGAGCTGGTCCCCCCGCCGGCGTCCGTCGGCGGTCGTCGACGTAAAGCGGTCGAGCGCGGCCTGCGCCTCCTGCTGAGTGGAGACGCGGGCGGTGCGCCACCAGCGTCGCTGCAGGAAGCGGTTGGCGGCCTCGACCACGCCCTTGCGGTTGCCGGCTCGCGGCGGGCAGACGTCGATGCCGACACCGTAGTACTTCGCGACCGCGGCGAAGCTCGCGAGCACCTTGCCGGTGCGCGTGTCGACGACGCCGGTCATGCGATCGAAGCGCCAGCGCCGCGCGGTTCCGCCGAAGCGGCGCAGCACGGCGTCGATGCCCTCGACGACGTGCGCCTGGTCCTGCCCATCGGCGAAGACCGCGCGCACCCGGCCCGATGCCGAGAGCGCCGCGACCAGCAGGATCGCCTTGCCGCCCCACGGCGCCTCGCCGAGATCGAGCCAGTCCCACTGCATCTCGTCCCCGGGCGGGTGGGCAATCTCGACCGTCACTCGACCCTTCACGCCGGCGCAGGCGAGGCACGGCGGGCGCAGTCTGCGATCGCGCAGCGAGCGCGTGAACGACGGGTACGAGCGCGGATAGCCGAGCGCGACGACCTCGTCGTAGAGCACGCTCGCCCACAGGTGCGGGTCCTCGCGCAGGCGCTCACCGACGTACGCGACGAACGGCTCGAACTCGTCCGTCCCCGCGCGCTGCCGCTTCCCCGGCTCGCGGTCTCCGCGCAGGTAGGCCCGCACGGTCTTGCGGTCGCGCCCGAGGTGTCGAGCGATCGCCGCGATCGTCCAACCCCGTCGGCGCAGCGCGTGTGCTTCCACGTCTTCCTCCCATCGCAGCACGGTCCTCGGCTCCTCGCTGCCGCCGCCGCAGCGTCAGCATCGAGAGCAGCCCCTGCAGGGACCACACCGCCTGGGAGGTGGGGAATTTCAGTGAGCAGGTCTGGGGAACTTCAGATGAGCGTCGTCAGCCGGAAGGATTCCATCGGGTGGCAACGCTACGCTCTTTCGATGAACAACGAGCCGATCTCTCCGGGGAACCGGGCAGCTCTGGAGTTATTCGCGCCGATCGCGACGAATTACGAGCGCTGGTCAGCCTGGCTGAGCATGCTGCAAGACCCGCGCTGGCGCGCCAGGATGGTCGGCGGCCTCGATCTCGCCCCCGGGGCGCGCGTCCTGGATGTGGCCGCGGGCACCGGACTGATCACACGACTGCTTCAACATGACGGACACACCGTCATCTCGCTCGACCTGAGCGCCGAGATGCTCGCCGCCGCCAGGGACCGAGGCGCCCGGGCCGTGCGCGCAACAGCCGAGGCATTGCCGTTTCCGGACGCCTCGTTCGATGCGCTGACCTTCGGCTATCTGTTGCGCTATGTGTCCGATCCGCTGGCCGTGATGCAGGAGTTCAGCCGCGTGCTCAGGCCGGGCGGGACGATTGGCATGGTCGAATTCGGCCGTCCACGCGGGGCGTGGCGTCCGCTCTGGTGGTGCTACACGCGGATCGGCCTTCCCACCGCCGGGATGCTCGCGGGGCCTGGCTGGTCGCGCGTCGGGGCCTTCCTCGGCCCCAGCATCGACACGTTCCACGACACGTTCCCATCCGACGCCCTCCCGGCGCTGTGGCAGCGCGCCGGGTTTGTGGACTGCGGACCGCGAGTCCTTCTCTGCGGGGAGGACTACTGATGTGGGCGCGTCGAGCGTGACCGACGAGCCTCAGAGCGTCCCGCTGCTGCCGCCGGCCTTCTACGTCAGCGGTGGCAGCGTGGCAGGAGACATTGTCGCGCTGCTGCATGTCCCATATACCGCCTGGCACCTCTCGTACCTCGTCATCGGCGCGGCCGTCGCCCCGACGAGGCACTGGCCGGAGCTCGCTGGTGCATTACTCGCCTTCATCTTTGGGACCGCCATCGCCGCTCACGCGTTCGACGAATGGAACGGACGGCCACTGCGGACGGGTTTCAGCAGCGGTGCGTTGCTGGCAATCGGAACGATGGGTGTCGCTGCCAGTGCGCTGATCGCCGTCCTCGGCGTGATCCTCCTGTCGCCGTGGACTGCTGCGTGGGCCGTCGTTGGCGTCACGCTCATGCTCGGCTACACGCTGGGGTGGCACCGATGGCTGCACACGAACTTGATGTTCGCCGTCGCCTGGGGCGGCTTCCCGGTGCTCGTCGGGTACTGGTCACAGACCCAGGAGGTCACGCTCGCGCCCGTCGTCATCGCCGTTGCCGCGACGCTCCTGAGCCTGGCGCAGCGTGCGCTCAGTACCCCGGCACGACATGTGCGGAGGCGCGCACCAACGGCAGCGCTCATCCTCGGTGGCGTCGACAACGAGGTGAACTGGTCGACGGCACAGGTGCTCGCGACGTGGGAGACACCTCTCAAGTTGCTGTCGGGCGCGGTGGTGATGCTGGCGCTGGGACTGTTGCTCGCCCACCGATGAGGCGGCGACCCTTGCCACTGGGCTGATCCCGGGCGCCGAGACGGACCTGATCATCTCCCGCATGGCCAGGTCCAGCGCGGCCAAGAGGTAGTTTCGAACCTGGCACCGCGCAGCGAGCCTCCCGACAGACGCGGGTGGGACTGGTCAGCCCCCGACGACCGGCTTGTTGCCTGGTAGCGCCAACGGACTGATCCCCTCCTCGCCGCCCGCCCCCGGGGGAGGGAGCACGTCTGCCGTGGCGCGCCCTTGCGGCCGCCATCTCGCGCCGGCGACGCTGACCGAGGACCCCGACAGGTAAGCCCGCGGGGTTCGAGGTTCGCTGTCACGTCGACCGCAGTCAGCCCCGGAATGTACTCGTGCGATGGCGCCAGCGTGGGGGCTGCCGCCATCGGGCTCACGCTTTGCCAGCTGGAGCCTGACCGCCTCGATGTCCGCGATCTCATACAACTTCTCGGGATCGGCCTTCGTCACAAGCATCAATCCCGAACGGCGTTGCGCATGCGGGTGGCGGCGGCACGGTCTGATGAAGGCGGGCGGCTACGCCCGCGTCCCGCCGAACCGAGAATCAGTGACGGGGCTGGCGGGCATTCTGGAATCCGCCACCCGACCGGGAAATGAGGACGAACTGTGCTGATGCGAGTACGACGGTTTCGGGATGGCCTCGGCAGCAGCCTGTTCTTCGTCCCTATGGTCTTTGTGCTGACCGCCGTCGCACTCGGCGAAGTGATGCTGCTGATCGACGCACGGGTCGGGAATGCCCCGCACCGATTCACCGCCACGGTTGACAGCGCCCGATCCGTCTTGTCGGTCGTTGCCGGCGCCACACTTGCGTTCGCTGGTGTCGCGTTCTCCGTGAGCCTCCTCCTGATATCCCTCGCATCCAGCCAGTATTCGCCCCGCGTCGTCCAGGGGTTGTTTCGTGACCCGTTCAACAAGCGGATCATGGGCATCGTCATTGGAACATTCACGTACTGCCTGGTCGTCTTGCGGGCCGTCCGCGGACCACTTGCAACCAGCGGACAATCCGTCGTACCCAGCCTGTCGATTCTGGTCGCGGTGGTGTTGGGGGTGGTCTCGGTCCTGTCGATCGTCTCCTTCATCAGCCATAGCGCACACTCCATGGACGTCTCCAAGATCCTCCAGCGAGTCACGACAGAGGCGCTCACCTCGGTTCGCGCTGGGTGGCCAGAGTCAGGGACGGCGAAGGAGGATCCCGACGCCGACGTGCCTCCGGGAGACGGATTCATCGTTACGTTCGAGACCGAAGGCTGGATCCAACAGGTTGACCATGAAGCGCTCTTGGGAGGGCTCGAGCCAGGCTCGTGCCTGCGGATGGCGACAGTTGCGGGGCGCTTTGCCATCCCCGGGACGGAGGCTTGCACTATCTGGCCCGCGCCGAACGACCCCGACGGAGCCCGTCGCTTCGTCCTCCGCAACATCATGCTGGGTGAGACGCGGTCGATGCAGCAGGACGCAACCTACGGCGTCAGGCAGCTCGCCGATGTCGCGCTCAAGGCGCTTTCGCCCGGCATCAATGATCCGACGACCGCCCAGGATGCGCTGTTTCACCTCGGTGCGGTGGTGCGAGAGATGTTGGCCCGAGAGGCCCCATCCCGTCGACGGTCGGGTTCCGACGGGCGATCGCTTCTGTTGCCGGAAGCAATCACGCACGATGAACTGGTGGAGTTGGCCTTCGACGAGATACGGGTGTTCTCTGCGGGAATGCCAACGGTACAGATCTACCTGTTGGAGACACTCCACCTCCTGACGCGCTCGCTCGATCCGTCCGATCGCGCCGAGGCGGTCACTGCCCTGCGCCATCAGGCAGATCTCATCGTCGAGACGGGCGAACTCAGCACGCTTACGAGGCACGACCACGAGCGAGTCCGATCGGCCTACCGACGGCGGTTCACGCGGTATACGTGACGGAGCTGAACAATTCAGTAGTGGCGCTCGGATGTGAAGAGGAAGGCGGAGGGCCCCGTGCTGTCCCTCACGATCACGTTCCCATCCGCGAGCTCGAAGATGGTGGCAACGAAGTCGCCCCTGAACTTCTGCCGTACCTGATGACCATCGCAGCCTCCACTTGGATCCCGATCGGGCCCATTTTGCTGCCTGCAAGCGCTCCGGGAGATGAGAAGCGGCTACGCCCCTCGACCTGCCGCGACGAACCGACGGGCACCGGGGTCGATGTCCCCAAGTTCAGCGGGTTATCCTCGGTTCGAGCCCGATCGGGGTCGCCATAACCCGCTGAGCCGACGAGGCTGCAGCGGGATTCTTTTTCTCCCGGCCACGCGTATCGCCTCGCGCACGGCGCCGATCTTGACATTCGCTCGCATCCGCGTATTACGTACGTTCTGGGTCGGCACTCACGACTGCCATCACAGCGAGGCGGGATTTGCCATGACCCACCGTCAGTCTCTCGTGCAACGACGAACCATCACGCGCCGCTCCGTCCTGCGGAGTGCCGGCATCGGCCTGGCGGGCGTCGCCGGGGCGGCGCTCGTCGGGTGCGGCGATTCGAAGCCGAGCGGCTCGTCCGCCGCCGCGACTTCCGCCACCGGGGCGACGACGACCACCGCCAGCGCGGGCAAGGTCGCGAAGGACCAGGTGCGGGTCGCGCCCGGCACGTACCAGGGTGCCCCGCCGCCGACGCCGGCCGAGCAAGCTCCGCTCGCGAACGGGCGGTACGGCGGGACGCTCGTCACGCGCTACCTCGACCCGCCCCACATGGACTTCAACAAGACGCTCTCGTGCACCATCAACACGACGATGGACTACACGAACAACAAGCTCGTGCGCGCGAAGCTCGGCCCGCTGTCCGCGCAAAACCGGATCGACATCGAACCCGACCTTGCGGAGTCATGGGAGTCGAACCAGGACGCCACCGAGTTCGTCTTCCACCTGCGGAAAGACGTGAAATTCCAGAACGTCAAACCCGTGAACGGCCGCGCGTTCGACGTGTCGGACGTGATGGCGTCGTATCAGCGCTACAAGGCCGGCGGCACACAGCAGGACGTCTTCAGCGTCGTCGACAAGTTCGAGCCCACGGACGATCACACGCTCAAGATGACCCTCAACCAGCCGCTCGTCGACTTCCCCCGCAACCTCGCGGCATGGTCGTTCGTCTGGCCGAAGGAGCTCGTCGCCGATCTCGACTACCTCAACCGGCACGCCGTCGGGACGGGGCCGTTCATCCAGCAGGAGTGGACGCAGAAGGAGCGTTCGGTGTTCGTGAAGAACCCGGACTACTTCGAGAAGGGGCTGCCGTTCCTCGACAAGGTGATCGCGGTCGTGCAGAACGACCCGAACACGCTGCTCGCCGCGTACGAGACGAATCACCTGTTCGACTGGGGTGCCCCCACCGACGAGGCCGCCAAGGACATGCAGCAGTCGACGAAGGACTCGGTGCGCTACCTGTACGACGGCATCCAGGGTTCGAACAGCAACGTCTTCCGCTTCCAGATGAAGAACCCGGTGCTCCAGGACGAGCGCGTGCGTCGCGCGATCAGCATGAGCATCGATCGCAAGGGCTACAACGAGGCGCGCGGCGAGCTCAACGGCGGGTTCGCGAAGCCGTCGATCTCATGGCAGGTACTGTTCGAGAAACAGCCGACGCTCGAGTCCGAGGGCCCGTGGTACCAGTACAACCCCGGCGAGGCAGCGAAGCTGCTGTCGGCCGCCGGGTACACGGACGCCAAGCCGCTCTCGTTCGAGATGACCGGCTTCTACCTGAGCGGCTTCTACAACTTCACCGAGCTCGTGCTGCCGATCATGAACCAGACCACCGGGCTCGACATCAAGTACCGTCAGGTCGACAACCCGACCGCGGTGGTGCTGCTCAACGACCGCAACTTCGAGTGGGCGACCGGGATGACCTTCGGGCCGCCGGCGTACTCGGTGGACCAGTCCGTCTATCCCTTCTACTTCTCCGAGGGTGGCCTCAACTTCGGCAACCTCAAGGACTCGACGATCGACAACCTCGTCCTCGCGCAGCGCAAGGAGACGAACCCGGACGCGCAGAAGGAGATTCTGGAAGAAGCTCTGGGATCGCGAGCTCGACATCGTCTACGACGTCTTCCTCCCACTCGGCCCGAGCAGCGGGGGATCGTTCTTCCACAACTACGTCATGAACTACCGGGCCCACGGCATCGGAACCTCCACGTGCTACGCGAACGGGCAGATCCGCGCGGTCTGGCTCGACGAGGGCGCGCCGACCATGGAGAGCTGAACCCGGAGGCGGGGCGAGGCTGCCGCACGCGACGGGGCGCCGGCGAGCGCCCCGTCGGCACGCTCGCCGGCAGTCCGCGTCCCTCGCCGCCCGGTCGCGGCGCGCGGACGCCCCTCGCTCCGCGTCAACGCGACGTTCGCGTAAGATGCGCGCGCCATCACGCCACAGATGAAGGATGGACACGCCCCATGGTCGATTTCCGCGACAATCCCGAGGAAGCCGAGTTCCGCCAGGTCGTACGTGCGTTCATTGCCGAGCACGGCGACAAGGGCCGCGGCTTCTCGATGGAGGGCTCGCCGCGCCGGCTGCAGGCCTGGCGCGAGGCGCTCGTCGAACGCGGCTGGATCGCGCCGTCGTGGCCGAAGGAAGTCGGCGGCGCCGCGCTGTCGATCCGCCAGCAGTTCATCCTCAACGAGGAGCTGGCCGAGCACGGGCTGTCGAACGTCGGCGGGCTCGGCGTGAACTTCTTCGGCCCCGCGCTGCTCGTGCACGGCACCGACGAGCAGAAGCGCGAGCACCTCGGCGCGCTGCTGCGCGGCGAGACGATCTGGTGCCAGGGCTGGTCCGAGCCCGGCGCCGGCTCCGACCTCGCGGCGCTGCAAACCCGCGCCACGCGCGACGGCGACGACTACGTGATCAACGGCCAGAAGATCTGGACGTCGGGCGCGCAGCACTCCGACAAGATGTACCTGCTCGTGCGTACCGACCCCGACGCGCCGAAGCACCGCGGCATCTCGCTGCTCATGCTCAACCTCAAACAGAACGGCGTCTCGGTTCGCCCGCTCACCACGATGGACAACCGCCAGCCCTTCAACGAGGTCTTCTTCGAGGACGCGCGCGTGCCGGTGAAGGACCGCGTCGGCGAGGAGAACCGCGGCTGGTACGTCGGCATGACGGTCACCGACTTCGAACGCTCGAGCATCGGCAGCAACGTCGGTTCGCAGCGGCGCCTGCGTGAGCTGCGCGACCGGGCGCTGGGCGAGCCGGAGGAGCGCGTCCCGGGCCGGCGCGACGGCACGTGGCGGCTGGAGTTCGTCGACCGCTGGATTGACGCCGAGATCTCGCGGCTGTTCGCCTACCGCGTGGTGTGGCTGCAGAACCGCGGCATGGTGCCGAACCACGAGGGCTCGATGGCGAAGCTGTTCCTGTCCGAGGTGAACCAGCGCGTCGCGCGCACGGCGCTGAAGCTCTACGGGCTGTACGGCTTGCTGTGGGACGCGAACCGGCCGGAGGCCGAGGGCGGCGAGGCGGCGCGGAGCTACCTCGGCTCGGTATCGTCGACGATCGCCGGCGGCACGTCGGAGATCCAGCGCAACATCATGGCGACGCGCGGGCTGGGCCTGCCGCGCGGATAGCGCGACGGTCGCCCGTCCGACGCAAACGGCGGCAGATACACCGCCGCCTGTGGCTGCGTGCCATCGGCGGCGCATCCGCCGCCGCTTGCCGGCCGCCTTCGCGACAGGGAGGAACCCCCCATGCGCACCGAGACCGACATCTACGTGCCGATGCGCGACGGCGTCGCCATCTCGGTCGACCTCCACCTCCCCGACGAAGGCGCCGGCCCCTACCCGGCGATCCTCACGCGGACGCCGTACATCAAGAACGCCGTGATGACGGGCATCGGCTTCGGCGCGATGGGCTACCCGCGCACGTCGCCGGTCGGGCCGCTCGCGGCAATCGCCCGCGCGATGATCGGACCGGAGTTCCTGACGTCGCGCGGCTACGCGGTCGTCGTCAGCGACACGCGCGGCACGGGCTACGCCGAGGGCGACTACGACTACTACAACTTCGTCGGCGGCCCTTACGACGGCTACGACACGGTCGAATGGATCGCGGCGCAGCCCTGGTGCGACGGCAACGTCGGCATGCACGGCGCGTCGGCCGGCGGCATCCTCGCGTACGCGGCGGCGATGACGCAGCCGCCGCACCTGCGGGCGATCATGGCGAACATGCACCCCGCCGACTTCTACGCGGACCAGTGGTTCGTCGGCGGCGTCTATCGCTACGAGGACCGCATCAACTGGGCGACGGGCCAGCAGGCACGGCTCGCTCCGCTCGACCCCGGCGACCCGGCCCACCCGTCGTATGAGCGCAAGCGCGCCGTGTACCGCCATCGCTACGACCGCGTGCATCGACGCGTGCAGGCGAAGAAGGCGCCGGTCGACCTCGACTGGCTGACCGAGATGTATCACCACCCGACGGACGACGACTTCTGGCGCGGCCTCTCGCTAATGGAGCGGCTCGACGAGGTGCGGGTGCCGGTCCTGCACGCCGGGGTGCTGTACGACCACTTCGGCCGTGCGACGATCCGCATCCACGAGCGGCAGGCGGGCGTGCCCACGCGCCTCTACATGGCGCCCGGCGCCGTCGACTCCGAGGGCAAGGCGGCCGACGGCGGCCTGCCCGAGCTCACCGCGCGCTGGTTCGACCGCTTCCTGCGCGGCGAGCAGAACGGCGTGACGGAGGAGCCGCGCCTCCGCATGTACCTCACCGGCGCGGAGCGCTGGGTCGACGCCGCGGGGTGGCCCCCGCCGGGGACGGTCGAGCGCGAGCTGCACCTCAGCACGGCCGCGCGCGGCGGCGACGCCGCGACGATGGGCGGCTGCCTGGGCGACGCGCCCGGCGGGCCTGCCGATGCGATCGCGCACGACCCGTCGGAGCCGAATCACTCGCCGCGCGACGTCGCCGACTGCCGCGACTGGGAGCGGCGAGCGCTGACCTACACGAGCGAGCCGCTCGCACAGCCGCTCCAGGTGGTGGGGCTGCCGCACCTGCGCGCATGGGTCCAGTCGGACGCCATCGACGTCGACATCTGCGTGCGCCTCGCGGACGTGGCGCCGGACGGCCGCTCGCGCTTCCTCAACTACGGCGCGCTGAAGGCGAGCCACCGCGCCGGCCACGAGCGCCCGGAGCCGCTGACGCCCGGCGAGCCCGTGGAGCTCGACATCGAGATCTGGCCGGTGACGCACGTCTTCGAGCCGGGGCATCGCGTCCGCGTGTCGATTGGGACGAGCGACTTCCCGGCGCTCGAGGTGAACCCGTTGCCATCGAGCAACGTCGTGCTGCACGACGCCGCGCACCCATCGCGCCTCGTGCTACCGGTCGTGGAGGGCTGACCCGCCCGCCATGCAAGCGGCGGGAGACACGTCGCCGATTCCGGGCATGCTTCAGCCCGCCCCCGCCGTGCGCTGCCTCTGCCCGGTCGCCCCGCGTTGCGCCCACCCTTCCCGCCGTTTCCGATGCTTCCGCGTCGCGATTGAACCCCCTGCTAGGGTGGATCCGCGCGGGCCACCCCGGGTCCCGCGGTCCATCTAGGAAGAGGCCGACGTGACGAACGAGCAGGTGCGCGACGAGGTCATCGAGACGGTGCGTCGCATCAACGCCGCCTGGCTGGAGGGCGCCCCCGAAGATGTCGAGCCGTTCCTGCATCCCGACGCCGTCGTCGTGCAGCCCGGCTTCACCGTGCGCAGCGTCGGCGTGCATGCCGCGATCGACCGCTACAGCGAGTTCCGCGAGAACGCCACGATCCGCGACTTCCGGGAGTCGGATCACGTGGTCGACACGTGGGAAGACGCGACCGCGGTCGTCACCTACCGCCTCGAGCTCGACTACGAGCGCGACGGCGAGACGCATCACGACGTGCGCACGGAGATCGTGGTGCTGATGCGTGCCGGCGACGGCTGGCGCGCGACCTGGCGCACGACCGTACTCGACGCGTAGCCGTAACGCCCCGTCTCTCACGCCTCCCGCGGACGTGCAAAGCCGTGGAACCCGTCGTCGCCGGGCTCGATCTCGAACGCCCGCAACTGGAACGCGACCATCGTGTAGAACCCCAGCAGCCCGGCGATCTCCGTCACGCCGCGCTCGCCGAACTGCTCCACCGCGCGGCGGTAGAGCGCGTCCGAGAGCGACTTCCCCTCGAGCAGCGCACGCGACAGGTCGACCACCGTGAGGATGTCGTCGCGGTCCGAGTCTGGGCGCCGGCCGGCCTGCACGGCGTCGAGCGCCGACTGCGGGATGCCGTTGCGCAGCGCGGTGCCTGCGTGCACCCACTCGACGTTCGCCTGCCAGTGTGACGCGGCGACGCAGATCGCGAGCTCGACGATCCCGCGGTCGACCGCCGTCTTCTCCCAGAACCACCCGCCGAGGGTGCGCATCTGGTGACACAGCTCCGGGCTGCGGAACCAGGCGTCGTACGGCCCACCCCAGAAGCCCGAGGGCGGCACGCCCTTGCGGAAGCGGACGAGGCTGTCGTACTCGGCCTTCGTCGCCTCATCCATCGTCGCGGGTTCGGGAATCGGTCCGAGGCGGCTCATCGCGCGCCCTCCTTCGCTCGTCGCTGCGGCCGGTCGCCGGGCATCGTACGCGCCCGCGGCGCGCGTTCGCGGCGCGCGTTCGCGGCGCGCCGCCTTCACGCGAGAGGACGATTTCGATACGGTGGACGCGGGCGATCAGAACATACTGATCGGACAGGAGCTGCTCGATGCCGGAGCGCAACCGCGCGCTGCGCACCGCCAAGACCGTCACCGCCGTCCCGCCGGCGTGGCGCGTGGAGTACCGCGAGGAGCCGTGCCGCAGCGCGCTGACGCGCGTGCAGGGCATGCCCTTCCGCTGGTCGCTCAACCCGTACATGGGCTGCGCGCACCGCTGCACGTTCTGCTACGTGCGCGCCTTCGAGCGTCGTGCCGAGCGGCCGTCGGGCGAGACATACGGGCGCTCGCTGCGCGTGAAGACGAACTTCGTGGCCGTGCTGCGCGGGGAGCTCGGCCGGCGCGGGTGGCGTCGCGAAGAGGTCGCGATCGGCACCGCGACCGACCCCTACCAGCCGGCCGAGGGACGCTATCGGCTGACGCGCGGCTGCATCGAGGCGCTCGGCCTCGCGCGAACGCCGTTCAGCATCGTCACGCGCGGACCGCTGATCGTGCGCGACGTCGACGTGCTGCAGGAGGCGGCGGGGCGCGGCGCGGTGTCGGTGCACTTCTCGATCCCCACGCTGGACGACGCGGTATGGCGTCGCACCGAGCCCGGCACGGCGCCGCCCGGCCAGCGGCTGCGCGCGCTGCGCGCCCTGGTGGACGCCGGCGTCCGCGCCGGCGTCGGGCTCGCGCCGCTGCTGCCCGGCATCAGCGACGACCCCGCGCAGATTGGCGCCGTGATCCGCGCCGCGCGTGATGCCGGGGCGACGCACGCGTGGGCGCGCGTGCTCTACCTGCCGCCGGGCACGCGCGAGCACTTCCTCGAGGCGCTCGCCCGCGACTGGCCGGAAGAGGCGAGTCGCTACGAAGACCTCTATCGTGCAGGGGCGTACGCGCCGCGCGCCGTGACCGCGGAGTCGGCGTCGACGGTCGCGCGGCTCGCCGGGGCGCTCGGGATCGCGGACCGGCGCGAGCGGCCAATCGAGCCGCCGCCGGAGCCGTCGCAGCTCGCGCTCTTCGCGGCCGAGGCGTAGCGGCGCGCGACCCAGCGCGCGGCAAGGGGTGACGCAGGCCCCCTCGCGGGGGGACCAACGACTCTCAGGCCGTCAACACGCTCGCGTTAGCGTGCGAGAGAGGGCGGAGTGCGACCCGTGGCAGATCAGGCGACGGACCAGCCGGATCGCTATTGCGCGTCGTGCGGCACGCTGGTCGCGCGCGGGATCGACGCGTGTCCCGTCTGCGGCCGCCGCTGGCGCGAAACGCTGCCGCCCGATGACGTCGCCACGCTCGTATCGCTGCTCCACGCCGCCGGACGGTGGACCGCGCGCGGGCTGATCGATGCGACCTCCGCCCGGCGCCTGCGCGACCACCTCGAGGCGCGACTGGCCACGGCCGCCGAGCGTGCTCGGGGCGAGGCCGCGCGGGAGGCGGCGCAGCGCGCTGCGGCAGGCGGCGCGGGCAACGGCGGCTCGCTGCTGACCTGGGCCGCCGCGCGCCCGGGCGACCTCCTCATCTACCTCGCGGCGCTCGCGATCGCCGCGGTGTGTGCGGTGGCCGGCGTCGCCGCCGGCGGCGCGTTCGGCGGCGGCGTGCGCGACGCGCTGGTCGTGGCGTGCGCGCTGGGGCTGCTCGCCGGCGGGTTCGCGGCGCGGCGCGCCGCGGACGTGCGCGAGGCCGGTGGCGTGCTGCTCGCGCTGGGCGCGCTGGGGGCGCCGCTCGCGTTCGGCCTGCTCTACCTCGACGTCCTGCGCGGAAGCGGCATGCCCGGCGACATCGCGCTGCTCGCTGCAACGGCCGGGGGCACCCTGCTCTACGCGGGGCTCGCGTGGCGGCGCTGCGGGGCCGGCTACCTCGCGCTCGCCTGCGGGGCGGCGGCCGCCGCATGGGGGTCGGCCGCGCTGGTCGCCGGGTTCCCCGTGCAATGGTTCCCGGCATGGTTCCTCGTACTCACCGTGCTCGCGATGGGCGCCCTGCACCTCGCCGGTCGGATGACCCCGGCGGCGCTGCTGATCTGCGCGTGGGCCGGCGCGCTCGGCGCCGTCTATGCCGCGACCGCGGCGGCGGCGGTCGGCGGGCAGCACTGGCAGCTGCCGGTGAGCTTCGCGCTGGTCGCGCTCGGGATCGCGATCGCCGGGCGGTCGTTCCGCGCATACGTCGCGCTGCCGATCGCGGCGAGCTTCACCTTCGCGGCGATCATCGCCGCCCTGTGGGCCGCAGGCGCGCAGCACGCGTGGTACGTCTATCCCGTGCTCGGCGCCGGCGTGCTGGCGCTCGCAACGCGGCGCTGGTGGGCGCCGTGGAACATCGGGCTCGCGCGATCGGGCTGGGCATACGCGGCGGCCGCCGCGCTGGCGCCGGCCGCCTTCCTCGCCTTCGACGTCAGCGTGCATCGCGCGGCCGCCTGCTTCGCCGGCGCCGCCATCCTCGCCGCGATCGCGGGCCTCGACCGCGACCGCGGCATCGTGCGCGGCGACACCGACGACGTCCCGACCTTCCTGCTCGAGCGCCTGGTCTTCGCCTGGATGGCGATCGGCATGCTGCTCGCCGGGATCGCCGCCCTGCAGCAGTCGCTCGGCGTCACGCGCCCGGACTCCGCGTGGCCCTTCCTCGCGCTGACGCTGATCCTGCTCGCCGCGCTGGCCGCGCTGGCGCGGCGCCGCCCGTCCGCCGAGGTGCTGTTGCTCCCGGCGGCGGTGGTCGCGGGGTTCGTGGGGCTGCAGCACCCCGGGCCGTACGCCGGGCACGACGCGGTCCTCCTCGGCATCGCCGCGCTCGCGAGCGTGATCGCGGCGGGCGCCGCGCGACGCTGGGTCACGCTGCTGATGGCGGCGCCCGCCGCGGCGGCGGCGGCGGCCGCGGCATGGGCGGCGTTCGACTGGCCGCTCGCGGGCCTCGGCGTGACCTACGCCGCCGCGGGCGCCGTCTGCTTCGCGCTGCTCGCGCGTTACCGCCACTACGACTCCGAGCATCCGGCCGACGTCGGCAAGGCGGTCGCGGTCGAGCTGCTCTCGTGGGGTGGCGCGGTCGGCGGTCCGGCGGTCGCGGCCCTGGCGATGCAGCAGGCCCTGCACGGCGGGGCGGTGCCGGCGGTGACGACGCCGGAGTACCGCGTGGTCGCGGCGCTGATCTTCGCGATCGCACCGCTGCTGGTCGCCGAGGGCTGGCGGCTGCGCGCGCCGGTGGCGCTCGTCGCCGCGACGGCGGTGGCCATGATCGCGGCGCTGATGGCGGTCGCGCTGCTCGGGTCGGCGAACGTCCAGGCCTATACGGTGCCGGCCGGCCTCTACCTGATCGCGATGGGCCTCGTATTCCGAGAGTCGCCGGACGTATGGCGGCCGCACCTCGCGTTGCACGAGGCGAGCCAGCTGGCGGGCGCGGCGGTGATCGCGCTGCCGCAGGCGGCGCAGGTGTTCGACGCCGGAGGCGCGCACTGGGTGTACGTGCTCGCGCTCGACGGGGCGATGTTCATGGCGATCGCCTTCGCACTCGACGCGCGCTGGATGGCCGTGGCCGGCGCGGCGACGATGGGCGTCTCCGCGCTGCTCACGCTGGCCGGCATCAGCGGGGCGCTGCCCTACGGCATCGCGCTGCTCGCCGCGGTCGCGCTGGTGCTCGGCGCGGGCGTGCTCGTCGCGCGGCACCGCTCACAGTGGGCCGACGTGCGCGAGCGCGCCGCCGTGTGGTGGCGGCGTCCGCCCGGCCGCGCGCCCTGAGCCCGGGGCGACGCCTCACGCGCCGGCGCGAGCCTCCTCGCAGGCTTCCCGGTCGATCGCATACTCGACGCCCCACGCTCGGTGCCGGCGATCGCCGTCGCCCACGCGAGGTGAAACGTCCGCACGTAGCGCAGCCGGCAGCGCTCCATCACGCGGGCGCCACGCGCGGTTCAGGTCATCGTTTGCGCCCAGACGCGCGGAGACCGGTCGACGTCGTCCGGCGCGGCCGACCGCAGCAGGAGGCGAGCGGTGAGGAGGGCGTCGGACCAGGTCCGCGCGTGATCTCGCGCCAGCGAGTGGCCGCACAGAGAAGGCCGGGCGAACCCGGCCTTCCACGTGTCTTGGATGCCGCGCGTTGGTCAGTACCAGCCCCGCCCTCGCCCGGCGTACCCGCCGCCGGCAACGAGCAGGATCAGGACGAGCGCGATCAAGAACAGCGGCGATACGGCGTACGACAGTCCACCGAACACCACCAGGAGCAGCAAGATGAGCAACAACAGGCCGATCATGACCGCTTCTCCTTCACCTTCCCGGCCACGTTCTGCGCCTTGCCCTTCGCCTGCTGGGCCGCGCCCTTCACCTGCATCTTCTTGTTGTCGGTCGCCTCGCCCGCCTTCTTGCGGGCGGCGCCTGCGGCCTCGTTTGCCTTCCCCTTGATGCGATCTTTCTCGCCTGGCATGGGAGTCCTTTCGCTGACGGGTCGCGTCGGATCCGTGATCCGATCGTCCCCGACGGGCCGCGCCCGGCGAGTCACAGGGATCGCAGGGGCCTCGCAACTCCGTTGCAGCTCGCAGCGGGCGGATCGGGCGAATCCCGGCGCCGGGCGGCGGCGTCCCGCGGCGAACGGCCCCGCGTGAGCGGGCTGAGGTGCCGCGCGGAACCCCGCAGCGTGCTCACGGCGCCGTTCGCCCTTCAGCGCCGTGAGCCGGCGCCGCTCGGTGCACGCGCCTCGCCCGAGACGGTCGGCCGGTAGCGCAGGATCAGGGCGCCCGGGCCGTCGTAGGCCACCGCGTACGCGGGGCTCGCGCGCAGCGATGCGACGAGCGTCGCGCAGCACACGGGCGCGGCAACACCCCGCGCGCCGCCGGCGCCGTCGGGCAGCCGCGGCAGCAGCACGTAATCGAACGTCTCGCCGGTCGCGCGCGACCACTCGGCGATGCAGGCGGCGTCGCTGCGCGTGCAGCGCTGCAGCGCGTCGTACTCGAGCACGGTGCGCCGGAACGCGCCGAACCACTCGCGGCCCTGCGGGGTCACCACGCTCATGCGCCCGGTCAGCGCCGGGAACCACTCGAGGAGCGGGTCGAGCCCCGCATCGGACGGCGCACCCTCATCGCGCCCCGACGACATCACGAGGAACCGTGCGGAGGCCGGCGTCGACGCGCCGACCCAGGCCATCGCCGCCCGCTCCGGCGCGGACACCGCGCGCATGGCGCGACGCGCGTTCGCGGCCTCCACCCAGGCGACGAACAGCACCGCGCCGATGACAACGAGCTGCGGCAGCAGCGGACGCCAGCGGACGTCCCACGTGCGCGCGCCGAGCGCGAGCCGCCGCCCGCGGTGGGTCCGACCCACCCGCCCGACGAACGGGAGGAGCACGCCGCATAGCCCCTCCGCGACCAGGATCGCCGCCGCCACCGCGCCGTACGTGACCGCGTTGCGCGTGAGCAGGAACGCCAGGAAGAACCAGGTCGGGGCGAAGCGGCGGCCGCGCCACCAGGCGGCGACGGCGCCGAGGAGCGCGAGCGACCCGACCAGCGGCTCGTTCAACACCGGCTCGGCGAGCGCGCTCACGACGCGCACCAGCGGCCCGGGCCCGCTCCCCAGCGCGTGCGCGAACCCGGAGAGCCCGTCGCGCGCAAGCACCGTCGCCCACCACGGCGCGGCAAGCACCGCCGCAGCGCCCGCGACCGCCGCGAGCCACGCCAGACGCGGACGGTCACGCGGCCCGGCCACGAGCAGCGCGAGCGCCCCTCCCGCGACGAGCGACGACGCCTCGAGGTGGCTGAGCAGGCTCAGCGCGCACAGCACCGCCGCAAGCGCGCCCCGTCCGGGGGTCGGCCACGCGAAGCCGCGCATCAGCGCGTGCACGGCGAACAGTCCGAACAGCAACCCGAACGAGCGCGTCAGCCCGCCGCCCATCACCATCCACGCGTAGCCCGACGGCACGGCGGCGAAGACGAACAGCGCCACGCCCCAGGCCGGCCGCGAAGGCAGCGCGCGTCGCGCGATCAGCGCGGCGGGCACGATCGTCGCGGTGCTGACGAGGAGCGGGAGCCAGCGCAGCGCGTCGAGCACGCTGAGCGGCGTCGTGGCCGTGAGCGCGGCAGCCGCGTAGAAGCCGAGGGGCGGGTAGTCGAACGGGAGCGTGGCGCCGTTGTAGTCGACCGCGCGCGGCAGAGCGAAATGCGCGTGCCGCACCGCCAGCACCATCAGGTCGAACAGGCCGCCGTCGTTGAGGGGGAAGTCGCGCGGCAGCACGGCAAGCGCGCGCAGGGCGAAGCCCAGGACGAGCGCGGCCGCCAGCGCCCCCCATTCCGCCCGCGTCCATGGGCGCGCGGTACGCATGACGCCGCGCGCGCCGCCGTCGCCGCCGGTGCGGGGTGCTTGCGATTCGCTGCGTGGCCGGCCAGACGGCGCCGGCGCGGTCGTGTGCACTGCCGGGTCCGTCTCCCGGGACCGCCCTCCCGATCGCCACCGAGTGGCGCTGGGTGTCGCGCCATTGTCGTCACGCGCGCCGTCGCGCACCATCTCCGGGGGCCACCCGCGCGACGCGACGGAGCCGACTGTGACGCCCGACCCGGAGCCCGCCGCCCGCGCCCGGCCCCGCCTTCGCCTCGCCTTCGGCCTCGACGCGCTCGTCGCCTCCGTGGTTGCGCTGGTCGCGTTCGACGTGACGTTCCTCGTGCGCACCGATTACGACTACTGGTGGCACCTCGCGGTCGGGCGCTACCTCGCCCAGCAGCACCGGCTGCCGATCCACGACCCGTTCTCGTTCACCGCCGCGGGCCAGCGCTGGACGGTCCACGAGTGGCTCCCCGAGCTCGCGATGTACGAACTGCACCGCGCGTTCGGCGCGGCCGGGGCGCGCGCGCTGTTCGCGCTCGCGTTCGCGACGACGGCGCTCGTGCTGGTCGCGGCCATGCGGCGCGTGGGCGTGGCACGGCTCGCGGCGCTCCTCATTGCGATCACGACCGTCACCGCGTGCCTGCCGTTCGTCGGCTCGCGGCCGCAGGTGCTGTCGTTCCTGCTCTTCGTCGCGCTCTTCGCGTGGCTGCAGCGGTGGTCGCGGCGGCCCGACCGCAGCGCCTGGGCGCTGCCCGCGGTCTTCCTGCTGTGGGCGAACGTGCACGCGGCGTTCGTGATCGGCTTCGCGCTGGTCGCGCTGTTCCTCGCCGCCGAACTCGGCGCTCCCCTGCTCGGGTGGCGCGCCGGCGGGTCGCTCGCGCCGCGATGGCGGCTGCACCTCGCGGCCGCGCTCGCCGTCTCGATCGTCGCGACGATCGTCAACCCGAACGGGTTCGAGCTGCTGCGCTACCCCGTGACGTCGATCACCTTCGCCGGCAGCAAGGTCATCCAGGAGTGGCAGCCCACCGACCTGACGCTCGCTCCGTCGTGGCCGTTCGCGCTGCTGGTGTTCGGTTATGTCGCGCTGTTGGCCGTGCGCCGGCCGCGGCTCGCGCTGTTCGACCTGGCTGCATCGCTCGCCTTCGCCCTCGCCGGGCTGTGGGCGACCCGCTACGTGCCGTTCGCGTCGCTGGCGCTCGCGATGCTGTGGGCGCGCGCAATCGCGGCGCCCGGCGATCCGGTCGTCGCCGTGCCGCGACGGCTCGGGTGGCTGCGCGCGCTGGGCGCGTCGTCCCCTGCCGCACCGACGCGCGCGCAAAGCGTCGCGAACCTCGCGGTCGTCGTCGTGATCGCGGTCGCGCTCGGCGCGCGCGCGGTCCACACGCCGCCGAGCGAGCCGGTCCCGGTCGCGGCGGTACGCTCACTCGCCGCCGCCGCGCCGAGCGGGCCGCTCTTCAACGACTACAACTGGGGCGGCTACGTGATCTGGACGGAGTGGCCGCGGCTGCACGTCTTTATCGACGGCCGCCAGCACGACCTCTACACGCAGACATCGGTGTACCGGGACTACGTCGACGTCATCCGCCTCGCCGTCGCGCCGGAGGGCGTGCTCGACCGCTACAGGATCCGCGAGGTGCTCATCCCGCCCGACACGCCGCTCGAGCTGTACCTCGTCGCGAGCGGCCGCTGGCGCGAGGTCTATCGCGACGACGTCGCGGTGCGGCTGGAGCGGACCGGGGGGTAGTCGCTTCCCGCCGGCGGCGGCAGACGCGCCGCCGGTGTCGCGGGGACGTGGGCCACGACAGTTGCGCAGCTCACGACAGCACGCCGGCCGCGGCGAGGTTCGCGATCTCCGCGTCGCTCATGCCGAGGAACCGACTCAGCACCTGGTGCGTGTGCTGGCCGAGCAGCGGCGCCGGGCCATGCAGCATCTCGCGCTTCGCCGAGAAGTGCGTGACGAGGCCGTCGTACGGCGTCGGGCCCATCTCGGGATGGTCGAGCGTGACGAAGAAGCCGCGCGCGGCGAGCTGCGGGTCGCGGTAGAGGTCGCTCGGGCGCTGGCAGACCGACGCCGGAACGCCCGCGACGGCGAGCCGCTCCTCGATGGCCCGCGCGTCCTGCGTCGCGCACCAGCCGCCCAGCGCCGCGTTGATGGCGTCGCGCGCGGCGATGCGGTCCGCGAGCGATGCGCCGGCGGGGGCGCACGCTTCGAGGCCGGCGGCCGCGCGCAGCGCATCCCATTGCGCCGGCATCTCGACCGCGATCGCGACGTAGCGCTCGACGCCGGCCGCGGCGTACACGCCGTGCGGGCAGGCAAGCGGGGACTCGTGGCCGGCCGCGGCGGCGGCGCGGCCGTTCACCGTGTCGTCGAGCACGAGCGGCTCGAGAAAGTGGATGCCGGCCTCGACCTGCGCGAGATCGATGCGCTGTCCGCGGCCGCTGCGCCGGCGCTCGAGCAGCGCGGCGCCGAGCGCGGCCGTGCCGTAGCGCGGGGCGATCATGTCGGTGTACGCGCCCCAGGTGCCGGCGGGCGCGCGATCGGGCCAGCCGGTGATGCCGTGCAGGCCGGCGAGCGCCGAGCCCTGCTGACCGAAGCCGGCGAACGCGGCGTGCGGGCCGGTCGCACCGCGCAGGCTCGTGGAGTACCAGACGAGATCCGGCTGCCCTGCGCAGATGACGTCGGGGTCGAGGCCGAGGCGCTCCATCGTGCCGGGGGTGAACGAGTCGACGACGACGTCGGCCCAGCGGATGAGCCGACGCGCGACGGCGACGCCCTCCGGCGTCGCGAGGTTAAGCGCGAGCCCGAGCTTCGAACTGTTGTAGTCGGCGAAGAACTGCGAGCGGTTGATGCCCGGCACGCCGTCGCGGAACGGCGGGAGCGCGCGCAGCACGTCGGGGCGGGCGATCGACTCGACGTGCACGACGGTGGCGCCGTGATCGGCGAGCGACTTCGCGCTGATCGGACCGACGCCGACCCACGAGAAGTCGGCGACGCGGAGGCCGGCGTAGGCCTCACCGGCGCGATCGGCGTCGGCGGACGGGGTGGCGCGGGACGGCGCCGGGGGCGGCGCGTCCAGCAGCGCCTGGTCCGCGCCCAGGGCCGGCGCCGGTGCCGCGAGGCGCACCGGCGTGCGCGACAGCCGCACCGCCGGGCCGGGGTAGGTGTGGCCGTCGGCGAGCGTCGTCCAGTAGCCCCGCGCCGCCAGCTGCGGGTCGCGCTCCACGAGGTCGTCGACGCGCTGCACGGCCGCGACCATCATGTCGCGCGCGACGGCGAGCTCCATCAGCTCCGCCTTCGTGTGCGCGCGAACGGTCTCCATCACCATCGCGACGGCCGCGTGGCCGAGCGGCTCCGGCGCCGCGCCCTGCGCCATCGCAGCTGCGAACTCCGCCCAGTCGAGGCCGCGCAGGCGGTCATCGAGCCGCCCGTCGGCGGCGGCGACCGTGGCGATGCCCTCCCACACGCGCGCGCCGTAGAGGCCGAGCCCCAGGTTCGCGAGGACCCAGCCGTCGGCGGCCTCGAGCAGGTTCAGCCCGCCGAGCCGCAGGCCGTGCAGCGCCGGGCGCGGGGCGGCGCGGTCGTCGCCCGCGAACGGCGGCTCGCGGCCGACGTTCGGCGGGAAGCCGGTGGCGTTGAGCAGCGTCCAGACGATGGCGTCCTGCATCGAGGTGTCGAGGTGCTGCCCGCGCCCCGACACGGCGCGCTCGTTCAGCGCGATCACGGCGTCGGCCGCCGCCTGGGCGGCGGCGTGGAAGGCCGCCTGCGGGTAGCCAACCGGCACCGGCGGGCGGTCGCCGTCGCCCTGCAGCGCGACGAGGCCGCCGGCGGCCTCGACGGTGAGCTCGGTCGCCGGGCGGCGGGACTTCGGGCCCTCCTGCCCGAACGGCGTGATCGAGACGTAGACGAGCGCCGGGTTGCGGGCGGCGAGCACGTCGTAGCCGAGCCCGAGCGCGTCGAGCGCTCCCGGGTCGGACGACTCGATCAGCACGTCGACCGCGTCCACGAGCGGCAGCAGGCGCGCGCGCTGCGCCGGGTCCGCGAGGTCGAGGACGACGCTGCGCTTGCCCAGCGCGACGGCGGCCCAGAAGAGCGACGCCTCGGGGTCGGCCTCGCGGCCGGCGACGAACGGCGGCCGGCGGCGTGCCTCGGCGCCGCCGGGCGGCTCGACCTTGATCACCTCCGCGCCGAGGTCGGCGAGCAGCCGCCCCGCGAGCTCGCCGCGCGCGGTCGCGAGGTCGAGGACGCGGATGCCGGCGAGCGGCCCGGGGGGCGGTGGCGATGCGTCGTCGGACACGAACGATCCTCCTGGCGAAACGGCGACGGCGCGCGGTCGCGCCGACCCCGCGGCTTGCGACGCGCAGCGCGACTCGCCGGCGATACCGTCGAGTCCGCGACACCAGAGGGCCCCCGGCGGGCGACCCGCGGCGGCGTCGACGCGGGGCAGCGTATTCGGCGACCGTGACCAGCGCAGTTGCTGCTCGCGGCTCGCTGCTCGCCGCGGGGCTTCCTAGTCCGGGCGCGCCTCGCCCGCGAAGAACGGGCGCAGCGCGGCCACCAGCGCCCCCGGCTGGTCGTGGTGCACCCAGTGGCCGGCGTCGTCGATGCGCACGGTGCGCGCGTCGCGGAAGAAGCGCTCGGCGTCGGGGCGCTGGTTCGCCCGCGTGTCGCTCGCGAACACGAGCAGCACGGGGCACTCCACGGCGGCCCAGAAGCGCGGCAGCTCCTCGCGCCGGATCTCCATCGAGGTGCGTGCGTTCATCCAGAAGTCGTACTTCCAGATCAGGCCGCCCTCGACCGGCTTCGAGGCGTACGCGGCGAGGTGGGGCACGAAGTCATCAGGTAGGCGCGGGTTCGCCTCGTGCATGCGCTCCGCCGCGGCAGCAAGGTCCGGGTAGACGCGCGGCGTCTGGCCCTCGTACTGGCGGACGCGGTCGCCCCAGGCGCGCAACCACTGCGGTCCCATCTCGTTCGCCGCGGGATTCATCGAGTGCGTGCCCTCGATCGCCGCGACTGCCGCGAAGTGCTCGGGGTAGGTAGCGGCAGCCACGAGGCTGATCGACGCGCCAAACGAGTGGGACAGCACCCGCGCCGGCGTGCCAACCGACTCGATCACGCGGACGACGTCGAGCGCGTTGTCGGGCAGGCCGTACGTCCCCCCGACCGTCCAGTCCGAGTCGCCATGGCCGCGTAGGTCGGGCGCGACGACGTGGTAGTCCTCGCGAAACGCGGCGGCAATGCGGTCCCACGACCGCGCGTGGTCGCGCCCGCCGTGCACCAGCACGAGCGGCGGCGCGCCCGCGTTACCCCAGTCCCAGTACGCGATGCGCACGCGCTGGGAGTCGACGAAGCGCTGCACGGGCTCGTCGGTCACCGCCACCCCCCGGTCCCTGCGCTCGGCCCTCGCCGAGCCGCGCGATGGTAGCGGGCGCGAGCCGGAATCGCGCGGTTCGACAGGTGTGACGGGCCCAATCGCGATGCGAAGGTCATGACGGTGCGCGATATCGCGAGTGCCCTGCGAGCAGGGTCGTCTAGCCTCGATCCAGTGAGAGAGAGGAGGACGTATGTCCCCGACCAGGCGCTCCACGACGCAACCGAGCAATGAGGCAACGGCCGAGCAACTCCGGCTCGCGCGGCGCGAGGGCGACGCCTTCGGCGCCGCCGTCGAGCACATGACACACGAGGAGGCGCACGGCGCGGAGCAGGCAGCCGGCGACTACCTCGTGGGCTACGCAGTCGAAGAGGCAGAGGGCATGTACCGGTTCGCGGACGACGCGCTCTCGTGGCATGAACCCGCCGAGGACGAGAACCTGCACGTGGAGGTGGTCGTCCGCGACCGCGACGACGGTCGTTTCATCCCGGCGCTGACCGTGCGCGCGACGCTGATCGCGGAGGACGGCACGGAGGTGGGCACCCACGAGCAGCCCTTCCTGTGGCACCCGTGGCTGTTCCACTACGGCCGCAACTGGACGGTGCCGGGCGACGGCACGTACCGGCTGCGCGTCGCGATCGACCCGCCGGCGTTCATGCGGCACGACCGCGAGAACGGCGAGCGCTACACGGAGCGCGTCGAGGTGGAGTTCGACGCGGTGCAGGTGGAGACGGGACGCAAGACAAGCGCGTCCGGATGATCCCCGATCGGCACGGTTCCCGGCGGCTGGGCCCCCGTCCCGCCGAGCCGCCGGCCGCGCCGAGCATCGCCAGCGGGGGGCGGCAGCTCGCCGACGTGCGCGATCGACGCGTGCGCCGGCGCACTCCCCGCGAAGCCGCAGCCTCGGCGCCGACGAGCTCCGTGGTCGCGCCGTCCATCGCAGCCGCGACAGCCGGCCGCGCGCGGCCGTCGATCGCCACCGCCTCGCGCGGATCCACGCCCGGCACCGCGAAGAGCCGCGCGTAAGCCTCCGCTTCGGATCAGTTGAGCGGGGGGACGGTGACGCCCATCTCGCGACGGCAATAGTCGCGGTACTCGCGCTCGACCGCGACGGGGTATGCGACGCCCGTGGCCGCGCACGCGTCGCGGAACGCGCCCCAGACCGTGGCGAAGCACGCCTCATGGAAGCGCGCGAGGCGCTCGCGGTCCGGCGCGCCGCGGTCGATGCCGGCGAACGCGTCCAACCCCTGCGCGAAGAGGCGGGCGATCGCGTCGCGGCGCTCCGGGCGCAGGAAGCGCGCGACGCTGAACCAGTCGCGATAGAACTCGGGCGATCCGTCGGCGATCAGCATCGCGGGCACGGCGAACTGGTGGACGGCGGTGAGCGCGTTCATCAGCAGCGCCGGCCAGTCTTCGCGCTGCGTGAAGCGGTGCGGCCACATCGTGCCCATCCAGCAGCCGCGCATCAGCGCGCGAATGCGATCGGCGGCGTCATGCGCGGGCGGCGGCGCCGCCGCGAGCGACGCCGCGACGCCGTCACGATCGAAGAGGACGACGCGCCCCGCCTCGCGCGGCGCCGTCGCGATCGCGTCGCGTCGCTCGACGGCGAGGTCGACGCGCACGGGCCCGGCGAGCGCGGCGGCGAAGAGGCGGCCGGCCGGGAGCGGGACGTCGAGGTAGCCGAGCGGCGCAGCCAGCCGCGCGAGCAGCGCGTCGGGGTTCGCGACGAAGCCGTCGAAGGCCGCGTCGCGCACGGCGAGGTGGAGGTCGACGTCGGACGCGGCGTCGGCGGTGCCGCGGCCGAGCGAGCCCTCGAGCCACGCGCCCAGCACGCGCGGATCGGCGGCGAAGACCGTGCGCGCGCGTTCGACCAGGGCGTCGCGGGCGTCCGCGGGCATGTGGCGGCTCCTCTCGCGTGCGGGGAGATGCTGCGGCGCGCGGGGAGCCGCGGGAGGAGCGGCGGGGGGATGCGGGAAGGACCGCCGGGCGATGCCGGCGGCTCGCCGGGAACGGCTACGATGCTCGTCGCGCCCCGCAGCCTGGAGGTTCCCCCATGCGAGAAGTTGCGATCGTCAGCCCGCTGCGCACGCCCGTCGGGCGGTTCGGGGGTGCGCTCAAGGACGTCGCCGCCGCCGACCTCGGCGCGACCGTCGCGCGCGCCATCCTCGAGCGCACGGGGCTCGACCCGGAGCGCGTCGACGACGTCATCCTCGGCCACGGCTACCCGAGCGGCGAGGAGCCGGCGGTCGGCCGCATCGTCGCCCTGAAGGCCGGACTGCCGATCGAGACGCCCGGCTATCAGCTCGACCGCCGCTGCGCGTCGGGCCTCCAGGCTGTGCTCAACGCGGCCATGCTCGTGCAGACCGACAACGCCGACGTCGTTCTCGCCGGTGGCGTGGAGTCGATGAGCCGCGTCGAGTTCTACGCGACCAGCGAGTTGCGCTGGGGCGTGCGGCAGGGGTCGCTGCAGCTGCACGACCGGCTCGACCGCGCCCGCGTGTGCGCGGCGCCCGAGGAGCGGGTCGGCTACATCAGCGGGATGATCGAGACCGCCGAGAACCTGGCAAAGCGCGACGGCATCGCGCGCGAGGCACAGGACGCCTACGCGCTGCGCAGCCACCAGCGGGCGGTCGCCGCGCAGCAGGCCGGCCGCTTCGCCGACGAGATCGTCCCGGTGACGGTGCCGCAGCGTCGCGGCGACCCGGTGGTCGTCGACACCGACGAGGGCCCGCGCGCCGACACGTCGGCGGAGTCGCTCGCGCGGCTGCGCGCGATCACGCCGGGCGGCACGGTGACGGCCGGCAACGCCAGCGCGCAGAACGACGCCGCGGCGATGTGCCTGGTGGTCGCCGCCGACCGGCTCGCGGAGCTCAACCTCGAGCCCGCGCTCTTCCTGCGCGGCTGGGCGGCGGCCGGCGTGCACCCCGCGTACATGGGCGAGGGCCCGGTCCCGGCGTTCGCGAAGCTCAAGGCGAAGACCGGGGTGGGGCTCGACCAGATCGACGTGATCGAGCTGAACGAGGCGTTCGCGTCGCAGGTGCTCTCGGTGCTGCTGGGCTGGGGCACGAGCCTCTCGGAGGTCGACGACCGCCTCAACCCGAACGGCTCGGGCATCTCGCTCGGCCACCCGATCGCGGCGACGGGCGCGCGCATCCTCGCGACGCTCGCGCCGGAGCTGCGCCGGCGCAACGCGCGCTACGGACTCGAGACGATGTGCATCGGCGGCGGGCAGGGGCTCGCGGCGCTCTTCGAGCGCGCGTAGTACCGTCCGCGCCGCACGCGGTACGCGGGACCCGAGACGCGAGGAGGACGCGATGAGCACGATCGACTTCATCAAGAGCAGCCTGGAGTTTGCGCACCGCGCCCTGCGCGACGCGCGCAACGGCACGCCCGAGCAGCTGCACTTCGTGCCCGAGCACGGCAGCCACTCGATCGCGTGGTGCGTGTGGCACACGGCGCGCGTCGAGGACCTGATCATCAACGCGCGCATCCGCCAGCAGCCACAGGTGTGGAGCGAAGAGTGGGCGCAGCGCACGGGCCTGCCCGGCGAGGGCTTCGGCACGGGCATGTCGGACGACGACGCCCAGCAGGTGCGCATCAAGGACATGGCCGCGTTCGCGGAGTACCAGGACGCGGTCTTCGCGCAGACCGAGGCCTACCTCGCGGGCATCGGCGACGCCGACCTCGAGCGCGAGATGCCGACGCGCGGCGGCGGCACGGAGACCGTCGGCCAGGCAATCTCGCTGCACATGATGGGCCACTTCAACGGCCACCGTGGCGAGATCAACCTGCTGCGCGGCATGCAGGGCATGCCGACGCTGCTGGCCGTCGAGGGCACGCATTAAGGCACGCCCCGCCCCGCCGCCCGCGTCAAGCGGCGGCAGCATGCCGCCGACACTCTGGCGGCCGCACGGCCGCCAGCCGCACGGCCGCGACGGCATCGGCGGCATGCAGCCGCCGCTTGACGAGGACGCCCGGTAATCCAGCACAACGCGAACGGCGGGCCTGGAGGCCCGCCGTTCTGTCTGATCGCGCGCCGGATCAGGCCGCCACGTGCTCCAGCGCCATCGAGCTCTGGCGGATGCCCCAGCCGAAGATGAGCGCGGCCGGCGCGAGCGCGCCGGCGATCGCGACGAAGACGAACCACCCGAGGTGGTTCGGCCCCGCGCCGTAGAGGTTGCCGAGCAGCGTGACCCCGCCCCACGCGCCCAGGTGGCCGAGCCCGTCCGCGGTGCCCATCGCGACGGAGCGCAGCCGCGTGGGGAACGACACGGATGTGTAGTTGTACATGTTGAACAGCCACAGCGTGGCGCCCACGCGGCCGATCAGGTAGCAGATCGCGATCACCGCCAGCGTCGGCACGAAGTACATCACGCCGTACGGGATCGCGAACACCACCGCCACCACCAGGATCACCGTCTTCCGCTCCACCCGCTCGCGCAGGTACGAGTTCGCGTGGAATGCGACGAAGATGAGCAGACCCGACACCGTCACCATCAGGAAGACGAAGTGGGCGCTGCCGCCGTGATCGACCATGTAGACGTACACGAACGCCCCGGCGCCGTAGATGATCCCGGCGTACCCGAGGATCCAGGCCGCGAGCTGCCGGAAGATCCGCACGCGGTACACCGGGTGCGTCATCAGCTCCTTGAAGCGCCCGAGCGGGTGTCCCGCGTCGACGACCTCGTGCTGGGTCGCGTCCGGCTCGGGCAGCGGCTTGCCGTACGCCGCCTGCGTGCGCGCCTCGAGGATCTCCATCTGCACCTCGGCCTCGCGATGCCGGCCGACCGCCTCGAGCCAGCGCGGCGATTCCGGGAGCCGCCAGATCAGCAGCGGCAGGAGGATGAAGATCTCCGCCCCGGCCGCGACGTAGATGTACGCGTGGTAGTGGTCCGGGATCCAGAAGAACGCAAGCAGGCCGATCGCGACACCGATCGCGGCCGTCGTGGATTGCGACGCGAGCATCACGCGGTTGCGCGTCTCAGGCCCGGTCACCTCGGCGATGTACACCGAGTGCGTCGCCAGGATGCCGCCGACGCCGAGCGTGCTCAGCACCGAGATGATGACCAGCCCCGTGTAGTTCGTGACGATGGCGAACGGCCACACGAACATGCCGGCGAGCAGCGCCGACGCGATGATCGCCCTTCGCCGGCCGAAGTGGTCGGCGACGAAGCCCATGATGAAGTCGCCGATGAGGATGCCGAGGCCGACCGCGAGCGCCTGGATCACGGCGTACTGGAACGTCGTCATCAGGTGGTTCGGCTTCCAGATGAACGGATAGAGCCGGGCGGGAATGCCGTCCGTGTCGAGCACGATCAGTCCCCACGCGATCTGCGTGAGGATCGCCAGCTCCCACTGCACTCGCGTCAACGGCAGCCGGTCGACGCGCGCTGCGATGCGCGCCACGGTGGACGGACGTTGCGGGGCTTCTGCCACGGATCGCTCCTCTCGCCGTTCGGCCGGGCCGGGCCGCGGCGCCCGGGCCGTCCGCGTGGTGGGATGCGGAGGTGCGCGGATCGTAGACGTGGCAGACCACGCACGTGGTCGCCCCACATGTGACGAAATGCCGAGTCTTGTCACAGTTTGCGAAGCATCACGAACGCGAATCACACGCGATTGCAAGCGTGCACGCGTCGCCCGCGACCTGCGGCCGGCACGTCGGCTAGGCGCCGTGCGCCGCCGAGCGCGCAGCCGGACCTACCCGAGCGCGCGCTGGTACGTAGCGAGGTCGAAGTAGTCGCGCCACGCGCGGATGCGCTCGCCGTCCACCTCGAACACGCCGGCGACCGGGAGATCGAGCGTGCGACCGTCGGCGCTTCGAATGTGATCGACTCGCTCCGTCAGCACCGTCGGCCCGGCCGCGGCGATGTACCGGATCTCCCACTCGGTCCACGCCCAGCCGCCGAGGAAGCGCGCGATCGTGGCGCGAATGGCATCCCGGCCGCCGACCGGCGGGCCCGGCATGTTGTGGTAGGTCGCGTCGTCGACGAAGTACGCCATGATCTCGTCGACGTCGCGGCGCGACCATGCCGCGCAGAAGTCGCGCACGACGTTCTCAGGGGTTCGTGACATCGGCTCCGCCCTCCCGCTGCGCCAGGCGCCGGCGCGAGCGACAACTAGCGGACACGGAGCGACAGGCTCACGTCCACGCCCGGCGTCCGCGGCGCGCGGGCCGCACGGTACAGCAGCACGCCGGCGACGACGAGCCAGACCAGCGTCGCGAGCGAGCACAACGCCTCGATCCGCTCCAGCCACGCGAGGCCGTCGGCGAAGAAGCCGACGCCGGTGACAGCGGCGAGCCCGGCGATCGCGGCGCCAAACAGCGCGACGCGCGCGTCCACGTGCGGCGCAAGGCCGCGCGCGACCTGACGCGCGAGCCCCGCCGCCAGGCACGCGATGCCGGTCATCTCCGCCATGATCGCGATGCCGAAGAGTCCGCCCTCGAAATCGAGGAACGCGCGGCCCACCGCGAGCTGCGTCGCCGCCTCGGCGCCGCTCGCCGACACGAAGCGCCCCGCGATGCCGGGATCGACGGCCGTCTGGATCACGAGGACGACCGCGACGAGCGTCGTCCCCACCGCGGCCGCGACCCCGCCGACAGCGCCCTCCGCGACCCCATCGACCCCGCTCGCCAGCAGCCGCGCCACGAGCAGCAGCCCGACGCCGAGCAGCGCCACCCCGATGAGGTCGACGCCGTTCGTCGCGACGTAGAGCGTGCGCGTGTCGTCGATGCGCCGCAGCGCATCCGCCGGGTCGGTCCCCGGCGTCGGCCCGAGCATCAGCCCCGCGAACATCACGAGCGCACCCGCGACCACGAACCCCGCTGCGGCGCGCCACGCGACGACGCGCCTCTCGTCCCGGCCACCGGCAGCCGCGAGTTGCATGACATCACTCGCATTCCGCGCGGCGCTCCGGCCGCGCCACCGCATCCGATCCTGAGCGCGCGGCCGCAGCGCGGGCAGGGCCGAAGGCCCCCCGGCGGCCCGGACGAGCGGGCGGTGGACGGGTCGTCACCCCCCCGCGCGCTCGAGGCGGACGCGGCCGAGCGGTACCCTCGCGATTACGCTCCGGGAGTACATGCGTGACAGCACTGCAACGCGCCGCGCGCCGCGTGCGCGGCCGCGTCCTCGTCGCCCTCGCGCTCTTCCCCGCGGTGCCGCTCGTCGCCGCCTTCTTCGCATCGCACGCGCTCGCGTGGTGCGTCGCCGCCGCCGCGGTGTGGCTCGCATTCGTGTCGCGCCACGGGTTCTCACGCGCGGCCCGGCGCGGACTGTTCGCAGCGGCGGCGCTCGGCGCCGTGCTCTGGGTCGCGACCTTCCTGCTCCTGGACTGGCGCTGAGCCTCGGCCGATCCGCCGTTCGGCTACCCGCCCGTGGGACGTTCGCCCGGTGCCGGGCCGCCACCGCCCCGTGAGACGATCGCTGCGACCCCGCGCAACCCACCGCGCGCCCGTTCCGCATCGAAGGCGAGGCCACACCCATGGCGAGCTACCGGGCTCCCGTCGACGACTACAAGTTCCTCTTCCACGAGCTGCTCCACGTCGAGCAGTACGCCGACCTGCCGCCGTTCGGCCGTGCGCCGCGCGAGGTCACCGACGCCGTGCTCGAGGAGGGCGCGCGCTTCGTCGAAGGCGTCGTCGCGCCGCTCAACGCGATCGGTGACCGCGAGGGGTGCACGATCCACGACGGCGTCGTCACCACGCCGACCGGCTTCAAAGATGCCTACCGCCAGTTCGTGGAGTCGGGCTGGGGTGCGCTCACCACGGCTCCCGATCACGGCGGCCAGGGCCTGCCGGCCACGGTGGGCGCCGCATTCTCGGAGATGCTGATCAGCGGGAACATGGCGTTCTCGATGTACCCCACGCTCACCGAGGGCGCGTACGCGGCGATTGGCGCGCACGGCTCCGAGGCGCTGCGCAGCCGCTTCATCGCGAAGCTCGCGACCGGCGAGTGGACCGGGACGATGAACCTCACCGAGCCGCAGGCCGGCACCGACCTCGCGCTGCTGAAGACGCGCGCGGAGCCGGCGGGCGACGGCACGTACCGGATCACGGGGACGAAGATCTTCATCTCCGCCGGCGAGCACAACCTCGCCGCGAACATCGTGCACCTGGTGCTGGCGCGCATCCCCGGCGCGCCCGAGGGCACGCGCGGCATCAGCCTCTTCATCGTGCCGAAGTTCCTCGTGAACGCCGACGGGACGCTGGGCGAGCGCAACGCCGTCCAGGCCGGGTCCATCGAGGAGAAGATGGGCATCCACGGCAACGCGACCTGCGTCATGAACTACGACGGCGCGGTCGGCTACCTCGTCGGGGACGAGGCCGGGGGCGCGGGCGCGGGCGAGGGCGGCGGTGCCCCGGCGGGCGGCGGCCTGCGCCAGATGTTCACGATGATGAACGTCGCGCGCATCGGCGTCGGCCAGCAGGGCGTCGCGCTCGCGGAGGTCGCGTACCAGAACGCGGCGGCCTACGCGCGCGAGCGCCTGCAGGGCCGCGCGCCGAGCGGCGCGCAGGCGCCCGACCAGCCGGCGGACCCGATCATCGCGCACCCGGACGTCCGCCGGATGCTGATGACCGCGCGCGCGTTCGTCGAGGGCGCCCGCGCGCTCGGCTCCTGGCTGTTCCTGCAGACGGACATCGCGCGCTGGCACCCCGACGCCGCCCGCCGCAAGGAGGCCGACGACCTCCTCCAGTTCCTCACGCCGGTCTTCAAGGCGTACCTCACCGACATGGGATTCGAGTCGACGAACCTCGCCATGCAGTGCTTCGGCGGCTACGGCTACATCCGCGAGATGGGCATGGAGCAGTTCGTCCGCGACGCCCGCATCGCGATGATCTACGAGGGCACGAACGGCGTGCAGGCGATGGACCTCGTCGGCCGCAAGCTGCGCAACGCGCTTGGCAACGAGCTCTTCGGGCCGGTGGCGGCGTTCGTCGAGCAGCACAACGGCGACGCATCGCTGGAGCGGTACGTCGCGCCGCTGGCGGTCGCGCTGGGCCAGGCGCGCGAGGCGACGATGTTCATCGCACAGCGCGGCATGGCGAACCCGGACGAAGCCGGCGCGGCGGCGAGCGACTACCTGCGCGCGCTGGGGCTGCTCGCGCTCGGCCTGATGTGGGGGCGCATGGCCGAGGTCGCGCAGTCGCGCCTCGCGGAGCGCCCGGCGAACGCGGACTTCTACGAGCGCAAGCTGGCACTGGCGCGGTTCTTCATGGACCGCATGCTGCCCGACGTGCAGTCGCTGGTCGCGAAGGTGCGCGCGGGCGGCGAGAGCATGCTGGCGATGCCGGCGGAGGCGTTCTAGCGAGCAGAGGTTGCTTCGAGCGGCGCCTGGTCAAGGCGCTGAGCGTCACGCCGCGTGCGCACGCTCCTCGCTGCGCGCCCTCAGCATCCTCGCCGGACGCCGCTCGAAGCGAGCTCCTGGCGCACCGCCGCCACCGTTGGCTGCGCGAAGATGCGCGCGCGCAATTCGCGCGCGCCCGGCGCGCCGGCCGTGTACGCGGCGACCTGCTTCTTCGCCTGGATCAGCGCTTCCTTCGGCGGCAGCCACGCCTCGATCAGATCGAGGTGCTCCGCGAGCACGCACGCCTCGCGCGCCGCACGCGCATCCGGCTCCAGGGCGTCGTGGGCGGCGTCGAACACCCACGGGCGGCCGAGCGCACCGCGCCCGATCATCACCGAGGCGCAGCCGGTCTCCACCATCATCCGCCGCGCCTCCCGGAGCGAAGCCACGTCGCCGTTGCCCGTCACGGGGATGTCGACGGCGGCCACCACGTCGGCGATCACGTCCCACGGCGCTCGGCCGGCGTAGCGCTGCGAGCGCGAACGCGGGTGGACGGTGATGGCGTCGACGCCGACGTCCTGCGCCATGCGCGCGACCTCGACCGCGTTGATCTGGTCGGCGCTCCAGCCGCCACGGATCTTGATGGTGAGCGGAACGTCGATCGCGCGCCGCAGTGCCGCGAGGATGCGCGCGGTCCGCGACACGTCGCACATCAGCGCGGCGCCCTTCCCCTTGCGGACGACCTTCGGCACGGGGCAGCCCATGTTGACGTCGATGATCGGCGCGCCGTCGGCGACCAGCCGCTCGGCGGCCGGCACGAGCGTCGCGGCGCTCGCGCCGAGGAGCTGCATCGCGACGACTCCCTCGCCCGGGAACGTCTGCGCGATCACGGCCGTGCGCGTGTTGTCGCGCAGCAGCGCGTCGGCGTCGATCTCCTCGTTCGTCGTGAAGCCGCTCCCGCAGCGTCGCGCGATCGCGCGGAAGGGCGCGTTGGTGAACGCCGCCATCGGTGCGAGCCGCACGGGCGACTCGCGCAGGAGGTCGCGCATCGAGAGGTCGGGCATGCGCATGAGTATCCGAGACGCGCGTCGCCCGGTCGACCGCAGGTCGCCCGCGCCGCGGCGGTCTACGGATGCGACGGCGCCGGTGGCGCGTCCGGCACCTCGAAGGCCAGCTCGTCGACGTAGCACCACCACCAGTTCTCGCCGGGCTCGTAGGAGCGGATCAATGGGTGGTCGGGATGCGCCTGCCAGTGCGCGGTCGCGTGGCGGTGCGGCGAGCTGTCGCAGCAGCCGACGTGCCCGCAGGTCATGCACAGCCGCAGGTGCACCCACTGCCCGCCGATGCGCAGGCAATCCTCGCAGCCGTCGCTGGACGGGGTGACGTCGTGGACCGTGTCGAGGTGGGTGCACTGGTCGGGCACCGGGCGTCTCCTCTCGCGCGACCGGGTGGCGGCCGCCGACCAGTATGCGCCGCGGGCGGCGCGCGGCCGCGGTGCAGGGAGACACGCCGCCGCGGTGCAGGCATCGCACCGCGTAGCCGGCCGTCGCCCCGTTGGTCCCGCCGTCTCGGGTCCACCGCCTCTACCCGGCGGGGCGGCCGCGCGAAACGATCCCTCGTGATCCTCCGCCCCGCGCCCCGATGCCCCGGAGGGAGCGCAGCGATGCGCGTACTCATTGCGATCGACGGCGGCCCCGTCAGCGGCGAGGTGCTCGACGGCGTCGGCAGGGTCCTCGGATCCGGCGACGCGGTCGACATCGTCAGCGTCATCGACCCCCGCGAGATCCACGAGACGATCTCGGCGAGCGGTCCTACCCACGTCGAGGGCCCGCCGCTCTCGAACCAGCTGGGCGCGACGGCGAGCGTCGTGCGACACCTCCCGGCCGAGGACGTCGTGCAGGCCGCGGAGCGCGTCGACGCCGAGCACCTGCGCACCATCCAGGGCCTCGCCACGCGCCATCTCCCGCCGTCCACGCGATGGACGGCGCACATCCGCTCGGCCGAGCACCCCGCGGAGGTCATCCTCGACCTCGCGGACGAGCTGGCCCCGGACCTGATCGCCGTCGGCACGCGGGCACGACGCGACATCGTGCAGGCGCTCCTCGGGAGCGTCGCCGAGCAGGTGATCCGCGGCACGACGCTGCCGGTGATCGTGATCCACACGACCATCCGCGCCTCCTAGGCGCGCTGCGCCCCGTCGGCTGCCTCCCCTTCGGGCCGGCCGCGGCGGCAGCCTGTAGACTGCCGCCGCGACAGGTCCGCGCATGCACATGCACGACGGGGGAGACCATGAGCGAGGGCAGCTTCGAGGACATCGAGTACGCGGTCGACGGCCCGATCGCGACGATCACGCTCAACCGCCCGCAGTACCGCAACGCGCAGAGCTACCGCCTGCTCGACGAGATCGACGGCGCGTTCGATCTGGCGGGCGCGAACCGCGACGTGCGCGTCGTCGTCGTACGCGGGGCCGGCGGCACATTCTCGTCCGGGCACGATCTCGGCACGCCCGAGGGCACCGCGTACCGCGAGTCGCTCGGCGCCGAGCCCGGCATCGAGCAGTACGACCAGTTCAAGAAGTACAACCTCGACTTGCTGCTGCGGTGGCGGAACTTCCCGAAGCCGACCATCGCGATGGTGGAGGGCTACTGCATCTACGCCGGCTGGATGCTCGCCGCGTGCATGGACCTGGTGTTCGCCGCCGACGACGCGCTCTTCCTCGCCGGGTTCGTCGAGTACATGTCGATCCCCTGGGACATCGGCGTGAAGCGCGCGAAGGAGCTGTGCTTCGAGAGCCGCTTCATCTCCGCCGCCGACGCCGAGCGCTACGGCTTCGTGAACCGCGTGCTCGCGCCGGCCGACCTCGAGCGTGAGACGTACGCGTATGCGCGCCGGGTCGCCGAGAACAGCCCCGCCGCGCTGCGTTTCTCGAAGATCGAGATGAACAAGGCGCAGGACATGCAGGGCTATACGAGCCACCTCGAGGACGCGCTGGGTGATTATGTCGCGATGCGCGACATGCGCGGCACGGGTCGCGTGGAGGGCCAGCGCCGGCTGGCGACGGTGGACCTCGCGGTGCGCGGCCTGCGCGGCGATCGGTACGGCCTCACGCCGTAACCGGCTCGGCCGCAGCGGAGGGCGCCGTGCCCTGCGCTTGTCATCCGCACCGGGTGACCAATGCCCCTAAACGTCCGCCCGCTGACACCGGACCGTAGAGGTGCCGCAGAGGCAGGACGGGGGCGACGCGCATGCCCGACCTGATGGACTTCCTCCTCCGCGTCGCCGGCCGGCCGGCGCTGATGGGCGGTGGCCCCCCACCGTCGACCACCACGGAGATCGACGAGAGCGAAGTCCTCGCCGAGGAGCTCGCGCCCCTCTTCGCCGAGCTCGACGCCGTCGACGACGAGGCCGACCGCGCCATCGCCGCCGCGCACGCGGCCGCCGACCGTCGACACGCCGCCGCAGACGCGGCCGTGGCCGCTCTCCGCGGCGATGCCCGCGAGCGCGCCGGACGCGCCCGGGCCGAGGCGATGCAGTTGCGCATGGAGGAACGCAGCGTGGAGTCCGAGCGTCTCCGCGCCGAGGCGGATCGCGAGGCGGAGCGCATCCGCCGCGTCTCGGCCGAACGGCTGCCGGCGCTCGTCGACGCCGCGCTCGCGCTGCTGCGCGAGCCGCCCGTGCCCGCGGCTGGCGAGGAGCGCGCGCCGTGATCACGCCCGGCAGCCCCGGCGCCGCGGCGTTCCGCGACACCAGCGCCGGCTGGGTCGCGGGCGGCATCCGCGCGCGACTCCTCGCGCGCCGGCGCCTCGGCCGCGGGGGCGCCCGCCGCATCGCGCGCGAGCCGTCGCTCGACGCCGCGCTCGCGGCCCTCGCCGCCACCCCCTACCGCCGCGCCGTCCACGACGGCATGTCGCTGCGCGACGCCCAGCAGGCGGTCTCCGGCGCCGTGCTCATCCAGCTCCAGCAGGTGGCCGGCTGGCTCCCGCCCGGCGCCGGGTCGCTCGTGCGCGACCTCGTCGCGCGCTGGGAGCTGGCGAACCTCGAGGGCCGCCTCCTCGTCTTTGCCGGCGGCGCTCCGCCCCGCCCGTTCTCGCTCGATCCCCTGGGCGACGCCTGGCCGCGCGCCGCTGCCGCGCGCTCGATCCCCGAGCTGCGCGCCGTGCTCGCGGTCTCCGCCTGGGGCGACCCCGGCTCCGCGCGCCCAGCCGACATCATCGCCGCGCTGCGCCTGCGCCTCGCCGAGCGCCTCGCACGCCACGGGGGGCGCGCGCGCCGCTGGGCCGCCGCGCGCGCGCTGGTCCACGCGGCCGCCGACCGCTTCCTCGACGCCCGCCGCCCTGACGACGACGCCGTCCTCCATCTCCACGCGCTCGGCGCCGGGTGGGACGACCCCGCCTCCGTGCCGGCACTCGCACAGCAGCAGCCGCGCGCGCTCGAGTGGGTGCTCGACGGCATCGCCGACCCGCGCGACCTCTGGATCGCCGAGTCGCGCTGGTGGCGGTATGTCGAGCAGGACGCGGCGGGCTGCCTGCGCGGCACGCTCGGCGACGCCGAGGTCGTGCTCGGCGCCATTGCGCTGCTCAGCGTCGACGCCTGGCGCGTGCGCGCCGCGCTCGCGTTCGCCGCCCGCGGCGGCGCGCCGCTGGAGGCGTTCGATGCCGTGGTCTGACGGCCTCACCTCCGCGCGCATGGAGCGCGTCGCGATCGTCGCCCCGCGCGCGACGCTGCGCGCCACGCTGGTCGCGCTCGCGGCCGGTGGCCGCTTCGAGCCCGACGCGCGCCACACCGCCGCCGCGGACGCGGACGCGGAGGCGCCGCGCGAGGTCGCGTCGGCCGGCGTAGCGGACACGGCCGGCGAACCCGCCGGCGCCGGCGAAACCGAGCCGCGCGCCGCCGCGATCCGCCGTCGGCTCGACCGGCGCCCCGCCGACGCCCCCGCGCCCGAGCCGCGACTCGCCGCCGACGCGCCCGACCTCGACGCCCTGCAGGCCACCGGCCGCTGGGACCTCCTCGCCGGCGAACACCGGCTGAGCACGCTCGCCGACGGCGCCGTCCTCCACGGCCGCGCCGCGCTGCTCGTCGGCTGGGCCCCGCTCGACGCGCTCGACGCCCTGCGCGCCGACGTCGCGCGCGCCGGCGCCGACGTCGCGCCACTCGCGCGCCCGTCCGGCGCGTGGGCGCCCACGCTCGTGCACCCCGCCGGCGTCGCGCGCGCGTTCGAACCGCTCGTCCGCACCTACGCGACGGTCCCCGAGCGCGATGTCGATCCCGCGCTGTTCGCCGGCATCGCCTACGTCGTGATGTTCGGGATGATGTTCGGCGACGTCGCGCACGGGCTGATCCTGGCGGGCCTCGGGCTCGCGCTCCGCTGGTGGCGGCCGCGCGCGCTGCGCTCGTTCGGGTCGCTGTGGGGGCTCGCACTCGGCGCCGGCGTCGTGGCCGCCGCGTTCGGCCTGCTCTACGGCGAGGCGTTCGGCCCGACCGGACTCGTGCCGCGCCTGTGGCTCTCGCCGCTCGACGCGCCGCTCACGCTGCTCGCGGCCGCGCTGGCGGTGGGCGCGGCGCTGATGGCGATCACCTACGTGATCGGCGGCGTGAACCGTTGGCGCGAAGCCGGCGCCGGCGCGGCGCTGCTCTCGCCGACCGGCATCGCGGGAGCGCTGATGTTCGTCGGCGTCGGCGGCATCGCGGGCGGCGTGCTGTGGTGGCGCCCGCTCGCACCGGCCGGCGTCGCGGCCGCCGCCGCTGGCGTCGTTCTCACCTTCGGCGGGCTGCTCGCCGCGGCCGGGCTCTCCGGCACCGGTGTGCTGCAGGCCGTCGTCGAGCTCTTCGACAGCGTCCTGCGCATCGGCTCGAACACGATCTCGTTCACGCGCCTCGCGGCCTTCGGCATGACGCACGCCGCGATCAGCCAGATCGTCTGGGAGGCGACGTCGGCGCTGTGGCGGCCGGGCCCCGGGATGGCGGCGGCGGTGCTCGTGTTCGTCGTCGGCCAGGTCGTCGCGTTCAGCCTCGAGCTGCTGGTCGTCGCCATCCAGGCGCTGCGCCTCGAGTACTACGAGCTGTTCTCGCGCATCTTCACCGGCGAAGGGCGGCCGTTCGCGCCGTTCCAGATGCCGGTCGAAGCGTGGAAGGAACCCGCATGATCACCTGGCTGGTCGCCGCCCCCGCCTGCCTCGGCGCCGCCGCCGCCACCGTCGTGCTGCTGCGCCGCGACGCGCACGGCACGCTCCGCCGCCTGCCGCTCGTGAACGCCGCGCTCGGCGCCGTCGGGCTCGGACTGCTCCTGCTGCTGATGGTCGCGAACCCGGCCGCCGCGCAGACGGCCGGCACGACCGCCGGCGCGGCGTCGTCGCACGCCGACGCCGCGTTCATCGCGGCCGCGATCGCGGTCGCCGGCTCGTCGATCGGCGCGGCGTTCGCGGTGGCCTACACCGGCTCCGCGGCGCTCGCCGCGATCACCGAGCGGCCCGAGATGTTCGGCCGCGCGATGGTCATCGTCGGCCTCGCCGAGGGCATCGCGATCTACGGCCTCGTGATCGCGGTGATCCTGATCGGGCGCGTGTAGGCGGCATGTGATGGGACGCGCCGTCGCCATCGGGGAGCACGCGCGCATCGAGGGCTTCGCGCTCGCGGGCGTCGCGCTGGCCCCGGCCGCCGACGCGGCGGCGGCGCTGGCCGCGTGGGAGGCGCTCCCCGACGACGTCGCGCTGCTGCTGCTCACCCCCGCCGCCGCCGCGGCGATCGGCGACCGCAGCCGCGAGCGGCCGCGGCTCGTCTGCGTGGAGGTGCCGACATGACACTCGCCACCTACCGCGCCGCCGTCCTCGCCGCGGCGCAACGCGACGCCGACGCCATCTCCGCCGACGCTGCGCGCGCGGCCGCGGAACGCACCGACGCCGCCCGCGCCGCGGCCGACGCCGCGGTCGCGGAGGCTCGCGACGAGGGCACGCGCGTCGCCGAGCACGCCGGCGCGCGGCTGCGCGCCCGCGCGCGCCGCGAGGCCCAGCGCCGCGTGCTCGAGTCGCGCCGCGCCGCATACGACGCGCTGCGCGTGCAGGCGCTCGCCGCGCTCGCGCCGGGCGCGGCGCCCGCCGGCGGCGGCCCGTCGTCCCCGCCCGCCGTGGACGCACTGTCCGACCGCCTGCGTCGCGCCGCGGCCGAGCAGCTCGGCGCGGACGCGCGCGTCGACGACGCGCCGGGCGGCGGCATCGTCGCGGAGGCCGACGGCCGCCGCGTCGACTACTCGCTCCCCGCCGTCGTCGACCGCTGCATCGACGCGCTGGGCGCGCGCGTCGCGGAGCTGTGGTCGTGACCGCCGCCGCCGGGCAGCGCGGCAGCGTGGTTCGCGTGAACGGACCGCTCGTCGAGGTGCGCGGCCTCGCCGGCGCGCGCATGTTCGACCTCGTCGCGCTCGGCGCCCGCGACGAGCTGGGCGAGATCGTGCGCATCCGCGGCGACGTCGCCACGGTGCAGGTCTACGAGTACACGGGCGGCTTCCGCCCCGGCGATCCCGCGACCGGCCGCGGCCGCGCGCTCTCCGCCGACCTCGGCCCCGGCCTGATCGGCCAGGTGTTCGACGGCCTCCTGCGCCCGCTCGGCGGCGCGCCCGAGCGCCTCCACCCCGGCGCCGAGCGCGACCACGCCGCGCCGGCGCGCTGGACGTTCGCGCCACGCGTCGCCGCGGGCGACGGCGTCGAGCCGGGCACGGTGCTCGGCGTCGTCCAGGAGACCGCGGCCGTCGAGCACCGCATCCTCGCGCCGCCGGGCGTGCGTGGCCGCGTCGACCGCGTCGCGCCGGCCGGCGAATATGCCGGCGACGCGGAGATCGCGGTCGTCGGCGGCACGGCGGTGGGGCTCGTGAACCCGTGGCCGGTGCGCGCGCCGCGGCCGGCGGCGGCGCGGCTGGAGAGCGACACCCCGCTGCGCACCGGCCAGCGCGTGCTCGACCTGCTCTTCCCCGTCGCGCTCGGCAGCACCGCCGCCGTGCCGGGCGGCTTCGGTACCGGCAAGACGATGCTCCTGCAGCAAATCGCGAAGTGGGCCGACGCCGACGTCATCGTCTACGTCGGCTGCGGCGAGCGCGGCAACGAGATGGCCGACGTCCTCTCGGAGCTGCCCGGCCTGATCGACCCGCGCACGAACCGCCCGCTCATGGAGCGCACGGTCGTGATCGCGAACACCTCGAACATGCCGGTGATGGCGCGCGAGGCGAGCATCTACACCGGGATCACCGTCGGCGAGTACTTCCGTGATCAGGGCTACGACGCCGTCGTGATCGCCGACTCCACCTCGCGCTGGGCGGAGGCGCTGCGCGAGTTCGCGTCGCGCGCCGGCGAGCTGCCCGTCGAGGAAGGCTTCCCCGCGAGCCTGTCGTCCGCGCTCGCGGCGTTCTACGAGCGGTCGGGACGCGTGACGACGCTCGGCGGCGCCGAGGCGTCGGTCACGGTGGTGGCCGCGGTCTCCCCACCGGGCGGCGACCAGACCGAGCCCGTCACCGCGCACACCCGCCGCTTCGTGCGCTGCTTCTGGTCGCTGGACGGCGAGCTCGCCGCGGCGCGCCACTACCCCGCGGTGAGCTGGAGCGAGTCGTTCTCGCGCGATGTCGACGTCGTGGCGACGGGCGAGGCCGAGGCCGACGCCAGCCAGGCGCGCTGGCTCGACCTGCGCGCGCGCACGCTCGCCGTGCTCGCCGACGCCGATCGGCTCGAGTCGATCGCGCAGCTGGTCGGCACGACGGCGCTGCGCGACCGCGAGCGCATGACGCTGCTCGCCGGGCGCCTGCTGCGCGAGGGCGTGCTGCAGCAGAACGCGCTCAACGCGAACGACGCCTACTCGCCGCTGGAGCGCGGGCTCGCGCTGCTGGAGGCGATGCTCGCCGTCTACGACGCCGCCCGCGCGGCCGTCGACCGCGGCGTGACCGCAGCGGATGTGGAGGCACTCGACTACTCCGCGCTGCTCCGCGCGCGAGAGGCGCTCGCGCCCGACGACGTCGCCGGCATCACGCGCCTCGCCGACGCGCTCGTCCAGGCGATCGAGGCGCCCGAGGAGAGGCGGACATGACGCTCGACCCCGCCGTGCCCGCGTGGCGCGCGCCCGTCGAGTACCGCGACGTCGAGTCGCTCGACGGCCCGCTGATGGTCGTGCGCGGCGTCGCCGGGGTGGGCTGGGACGAGTACGTCGACGTCGTGACCGACGCCGGCGAGCGGCGGCATGGCGTGGTGATCGACGTGCACGACGACCTCGCCGTCGTGCAGGTCTTCGAGGGCACGGGCGGGCTCGGCACGCACGCCGTGCGCGCGGCGTTCACCGGGCGGCCGATGAGCATCCCGCTCACCGAAGACTGGCTGGGCCGCGTGTGCAACGGCCGCGGCGAGCCGCTCGACGGGGGGCCGCCGGTGCTCGGCACGCGGCGCGAGCCGGTCACCGGCTTCGCGCTCAACCCCGCGCGCCGCGAGCCGCCCGCGGACCCGATCGTCACCGGCGTCTCGGTGATCGACCTGCTGATGACGCTCGTGCGCGGCCAGAAGCTGCCGATCTTCTCGATCGGCGGCCTGCCGCACCTCGAGCTCGCCGTGCAGATCGCCGCATCCGCGCACGTCGAGCGCACGGCCGGCGAGGGCGCCAGCGGCGACCGCGGCGACGAGGCGTTCCGCGTCGTCTTCGCGGCGATGGGCGTGACGCACGCCGAAGCCGCGCTCGTGCGCGACGGCCTGCAGGAGCGCGCCGAGGCCGGCGACCTCGTGCTCTTCCTCAACACCGCCGACGACCCGGCGGTCGAGCGCATCCTCACCCCGCGCCTCGCGCTCACCGTCGCCGAGCACCTCGCGTTCGACCGCGGCCAGCACGTGCTGGTCCTGATGGCCGACATGACGAACTACTGCGAAGCGGTGCGCGAGGTCGCGTCGTCCCGCGGCGAGGTGCCGACGCGGCGCGGCTACCCGGGCTATCTCTACAGCGACCTCGCCTCGCTCTACGAGCGCTGCGGCCGCGTGCGCGGCCGGCCGGGCTCGCTCACGCTGATGCCGGTGCTGACGATGCCCGGCGGCGACATCACGCACCCGGTGCCGGACCTCACCGGCTACATCACCGAGGGGCAGGTGGTGCTCTCGCGTGACTTCGCGATGCGCGGTATCTACCCGCCCGTCGACGTGCTGACGTCGCTGTCGCGGCTGATGCGCCACGGCGTCGGCGCGGGCCGCACGCGCGACGACCACCCCACGGCGGCGGCCCAGGCGCAGGCGCTGCTCGCGCGGGCGCGCGCGGCCGGCGAGCTCGCGGAACTGCTCGGCGAGGAGGCGCTCTCGCCGCGCGAGCGCCTCACGGTCGCGTTCGCCGCGGCCTTCACGCGCGACGTGATGGCGCAGCGCATGGACGAGTCGCGCGCCATGGCCGACACGCTCGACCGCACGTGGCGCGCGCTGGGCGCGCTGCCGGCGCGCGAGCTGACGATGGTGCCGCGCGAGATCGTGGAGGCGCACTACCGCCCGATCGCGCCGGGCGCATCCGACGAGTCCGAAGAGCCGGCCGCTCCGCCGGCCGCCGCACCGCAGGCGGGGCCGGGCGCGGGGCCGGAGGCGCACGCGGCGCTGCCCGCGCCGCCGGGTGACGCGCCGTGAGCGTGCGCGTGCCGCCCGGCCGCAGCGGCCGCCTCTGGCTACGCGAGCGGCTCGCCGTCGCGCGCCGCGGGGGCGAGATCCTCGAGCAGAAGCTCGCGGCGCTGCACGTCGAGCGCGACCGCCTGGGGGCGGAGGCCGAGCGCGCGCAGGCGGCGTGGGCGGCCGCGTACGCGACCGCCGACCGCTGGCTCGTGCGCGCGCAGCTGCTCGCCGGCGAGGGCGCGCTCGCGGCGGCCGCGCAGCACGCGGCGGGCGTCGCGGAGGTCGCCTATACGTGGCGCGAGACGATGGGCGTCGCCTACCCCGTGCACGCCGCCTGCACCCCGCCGCCCGCGTCGCCGCACGCGACGCTCGGCGGCAGCGCCGCCGTCGGCGCGGCGGCGGACGCCTACCGCGACGCCCTCGTGGCCGCCGCGCGCTGCGGCGCGCTGAACCTCGCGGCCGCGCGCATCGACGCCGAGATCGCCACGACGTCGCATCGCCTGCGCATCGTCGAGCGGCGCTGGATCCCGCTGCTCGAGGCGGAGCAGCGCGGCCTGCGGCGCCGCCTCGACGAGGCGGAGCGCGAGGAGACCGCGCGCACCCGGTGGATCCGCGACCACCCGGCCTGACCTGGCTGTCGAATCGCACCGCTGGACACCCGCGCGGCGGGCCGATCGTCCCTGTGAGCGCTGGGTCCGCCGCCGTACGTTCGAACCGGAGCCCCCGGGGGGGCCCGCGTCGATGGAGGCCGCCGTGATCAGGTCGTTCCGGGGACTCGCCGTGTGGCTCGCCGCCCTCGGCGTCGCCGCGCTGCTCGCTCTCGCAGCGCCGGGCGCGCGCGCATACGCCGAGCCCGGCGCGTCCGCGCCGCCCGCGACCCTCCAGGACCTCCAGCGCGAGATCGCGGCGCAGATCGCCGATTACGCGGTGCCCGGCGAGTACGCGGCCGCCGTCACCGACCTCCAGTCCGGCGAGACGATCTCGGTCAACGGCGAGCAGCCCCAGCTCGCCGCATGCTCGATCAACTTCGTCCTGCTCCTGCAGGTCGTGGCGGACGTGCAGAACGGGCGCTATCCGCAGTCGACCGTGGACGACCTGATCGCGCGGACGCTCTACAGCAGCAACGCGGTCACGGCGCACACGCTCTACGGCATCGCCGGCGACGGCGACGTCCTGGCCGGCGCGCAGCGCGTCACCGACCGGCTGCGCGCCATGGCGCTCGACCACACGGTGCTCGACCACCCGCCGGCGTACGGCGCCGAGTCGCTGCACCCGAACCCGGACGACTGGAACAACTGGATGACCGCACTCGACGCGAACTCCGCTCTGGCGCAGTTCTACGCCGGCGCCGGGCTCACGCGGCAGTGGCGCGACTACCTGCTCACGGCGATGACGAAGGTGAAGCCCGGCCTCAACTACCTCGCCGCCGTCGGCCCCGACGCCGGCGCGCTCGTCAGCCACAAGAACGGCTTCGCCCCGACCACGAACGGCCAGTGGATCGACAACGACATCGGCATCGTGCGCTTCGAGCGCGGCGGACAGACCTACGCGTACGCGATCTCGTTCTTCTCGCAGTGGGTGCCCGAGCAGTACGCGGACATCCCGCTCGGGCAGGCGATCTCGTGGCTGACCTGGACGTACTTCTCGCAGGCCTACCGGTAGCGTCCGCCCGTGCGCGCTCGGCGCGCCGCGTCACACCGCGACGGCGTCGTCCTCCAGGTCGGCAGCGTGCCCGCGGCCGCGGTCGAGCACTTCGAGCACGTCCGCCACTCCACCGTCGACGAGCGCCCGCGGCCGCCGGCCGGCGTTCTTGAGGAGGCTCGCCGCGGTCGCGGCGCGGCTGCCGCCGCCGCAGACCAGGAGCATCTCCTGGTCGTCGATCTCCGGGACCCACTCGGCTACGCGGTCGAACGGCATGTGCGCGGCGCCCGCGAGCGGCAGCGCGCGCAGGTCGCTCGCGAAGCGCACGTCGTACACCGGCAGCGTCCCCGCGGCGAGCAGCCGCGCCGCCTGCACGCGGTCGACGGTGTCGAGCCGGCCGACGGGTGCGCCCGCGGCGCGCCACGCCGCGAACGGCAGGTAGCCGCGCACCTCCTCGTAGCCGATGCGCGCGAGGTCCGTCGTCACGCGGTCCGCCTGCGCGGGCCCGTCGGTGACCAGGACCAGCGCGCTGTCGAACGGGAGCGTCCAGCCGAGGAACGCGAGCATCGACTCGCCCTCCTCGATCGAGATCGCGCCGGGCACGTGCGCCCGCGCGAAGTCCAGCCGGCTGCGCACGTCGACGAGCGGCGTGCCGGACTGCAGCGCCTCGATCGTCGACGTCGGCGTCAGCGCCTCCGGCCGCGGCGGCGCGCCGAGGATGCGTGGCCCCTCGCGGTTGATGGGCGCCATGTGGCGGTAGTACGCGGGGATCGGCGCCGGGTTCGCGAGATGCAGCGCGCGGAACGTCGCGAAGTCCGGGCTCGCGAGCACGATGTTGCGCGGGCGCTCCACCGCCAGCGGCGCGCGGCGCTCGCCGCCGCACTGCTGCGACGAGCAGAACGAGCCGGCGCCGTGCGTTGGCAGCAACTCCGCCTCGCCCGGCACGAGCGTCGCCAGCCGCTGCGCGCTCTCCCATTGCAGGCGCGTCAGCGTCTCGGTCTCGTCGGGCCCGAGCAGGTCCGTGCGGCCGGCGCCGCCGATGATGATCGAGCCGCCGGTGAACGCCGCCGCGACCGTGCCATGCTCGTCGATCGCGAGGTAGGCGGTGTGGTGGTGCGTGTGCCCGGGCGCCCGCACCGCGCGGATGCGCGCGGCGCCGACCGCGATCTCCTCGCCGTCGGCCACGGGCCGGTGTGCGAACTGCAGCCCGGCCTCGGCGGGCGCGACGATCTCGGCGCCGCGCGCGGCGAGCTCGGGGCCGCCGGAGATGTAGTCGTTGTGGACGTGCGTCTCGAAGACGCGCGTGATCGGCACGCCGCGCGCTTCGGCTGCCGCGACGTACGGGCGCACGTCGCGCTGGGGGTCGATCACGACGGCCTCGCCGCCGCCGACCACCAGGTACGACGCGTCGCCGAGCGCGTCCGCCACGAACTGCACGATCTCCATCGAAGTCCTCCTCCAGTGGGGGGCGTCGAGCGCCGGGTCCGCCGCCGTCAGGCGACGAGCACGGCCTCGCGCACCCCCGTGTAGACGGCAACGAGCACCAGCATCACCGCGAACGCGCGCTGCAGGCGCACGGAGCCCGCGCGGCGCGCGACGGCGGAGCCGGACAGCACGCCGAGGCCGGCGCCGGCGGCGAGCACCGCCGCGAGCGCAACCTCGACGTCGCCGCTCAACCAGTACCCGCCGAGCGCGGCCGCCGCGTTCGCGGCGATCACCGCGAGCGACGTGCCGACGGCGTCGGCCATCGGCATGCCGAGCGCCAGCACCAGCGCCGGCACGATCACGAACCCGCCGCCGACGCCGAGCACGCCGGTCAGCGCGCCCGACGCCGCGCCGGCGGCAATCACCACCGGCGCCGGCCGGCGCCCGGCCGCGGGCGCCGACGGGCGCCACATGCGCCACGCGACCACGAGCATCAGCACCGCAATCGCGCCGAGCAGCGCCTCGCCGGGAATGCGCTGGTTCACCGGCGCGGCGACGGCCGCAGCCGCGATGCCCGGCACCGCGAACAGCGCCGCCTCGCGTATCCGCACGTGCCCCGCCCGCGCGTGGAGCGCGGCGCCGAGCAGCGCGGTCGCGCCGACCACGGCCAGCGCCGTGCCGGACGCGGCGTGCGCGTCGCGCCCGAACACGAGCACGAGCAGCGGCACGAGCAGGATCGACCCGCCGCCGCCGACCGCGCCGAGCGCGAGCCCGGTGGCGAGGCCGGCGGTGACCGTGAGCAGCATCGCTACGCCTCCATCGGCAGGCGGTGCAGCGACCAGAGCGTCGTGCCGCCGGAGACCGAGCGCGCGTCGAAGCCGAGCTGCCGCAGGTAGTCCGCGGCGGCGAGGCTGCGGTTCCCGCTCGCGCAGATGCAGAGGATCGTGCGCTCCTTCGGCAGCTCGCGGTGGCGCTGCGGCAGGCCGTAGAGCGCGATGTGGACGGCGCCGGCGGCGTGGCCGGTCGCCCACTCCCAGGGCTCGCGGACGTCGACCACGACGCCTTCGCCGGCCTCGGCGAGCGCGAACGCGTCCTGCGGGGTCACCTCGATCGACTGGTGGGTCAGGGGCATCTTCCGGGGTCTCCTCCGCTAGATGAACAACTGCTTGCCGATGAAACGATGATCTGACGCGCAACGGCGCCGCCGGGCAGGCCGCGGCTTCCGCGGCGAGGTTCAGCGCCTCAGGGCGAGCGCCTGTGCCTGGACCTGGGATGCGATGCGGTCGCAGACGAGCGAGCAGACCTGCTCGACGCTGTCGTCGACGACGCGGAAGTAGCGGCTCGTGCCCTCGGCGCGGCGCTCCACGATGCCCGCGTCGAGCAGCAGCCGCAGGTGCTTGCTGACGTTCGCCTGGCTCATGTGCAGCGAGTCGACGATCGTGCCGACGGTGAGCTCGCCGCGATCGACGAGCAGCCGCAGGATCGCGAGCCGGCTGGCGTCGCCGAGCACGCGGAAGCGCTGAGCGACGCGGTCGAGCAGGCTGTCGGGAACGAGGACGGGGTGCGTTGGAGGCATATCTGTTTATATGCCGATAGAGCGATACATGTCAATCGTCGCTCGCCGGCGAGGCGGGGACCGGCGAGCCCGGCGCTCCTCGACCCGGTCACGCTCGACGCGTCGACCCGATCTCGACCGCTTCGCACAGCCCGGCATTCGCGGCGCCACCGTCACGATCAGTTTCCCCCGGCTCGCCCCGAACTGGCCGCGGAGCGCCGACTCTCTCGGGTTCTACGAAGCCGTCGCGCAGCGGTGCGCACGCACGGCACGACCTTCGCCGTCGAGCAGCGCGTCGTCTCTGGGCAGGCCGCGGAACTGTTCGCGCGCGACGCATTCTCGTTCTGGGAGCCGTTCGACGCGCGGTTCTTCGCGCTGACGGCCCGCTACGCACGCGCGAACGGCGTCCTGTACGCGTCGCCGTTCTGGATGACGTACTTTTGGGCGACGGTCGCCTATGGCCCGACCACGAGCGAGCTGCCCTACGCGAAGCTGTCGGCCACGACCAACGCCGCGGCCGTCGACGCCATCCGCGCCGGCACGTTCACCCCAACGGGACTCGCCTACCGGGACGCGATCCGCTAGGCGTTCGCGCCGGCGATCTGCGGGATGCCCTTGAGCGCCTCCGCGATGCGGTCCGCGGGGTACTCGTAGTCCTCGAGCTCGCCGTTGAAGTACTGCTCGTACGCGCCGAGGTCGAGCATGCCGTGACCGGAGAGGTTGAACAGGATCACGCGCGCCTCGCCGGCCTCGCGCGCCGCCAGCGCCTCGTCGATCGCCGAGCGGATCGCGTGCGCCGACTCGGGCGCCGGGATGATGCCCTCGGCGCGCGCGAACTGAACCGCCGCGTCGAACACCTTCAGCTGCGGGTGCGCGACCGCGTCGACGAACCCCTCCTGGTGCAGCTGGCTCATGAGCGGCGCCATGCCGTGGTAGCGCAGCCCGCCCGCGTGGATCGACGGCGGCATGAACGAGTGCCCGAGCGTGTACATCCGCACCAGCGGCGTCAGTCCCACCGTGTCGCCGAAGTCGTACGTGTAGAGGCCCTTGGTCAGCGACGGGCACGACGCCGGCTCGGCGGCCAGGAAGCGCGGACCCTGCTCGCCCTTGAGCACGCCCTGCATGAACGGGAACGCGAGCCCCGCGTAGTTGGACCCGCCGCCGACGCAGCCGATGACGACGTCCGGCATCTCGCCGGCCTTCTCCATCTGCTTGATGGCCTCCTGGCCGATCACCGTCTGGTGCATGAGGACGTGGTTCAGCACCGAGCCCAGCGAGTACTTCGTGTCCTCGCGGCTCGCCGCATCCTGGACGGCCTCGCTGATGGCGATGCCCAGCGACCCGCGCGAGTCGGGGTCGGCGGCGAGCACCTGGCGGCCGGCCTCGGTGTCGGGGCTCGGGCTCGGGACGACGTCGGCCCCGTAGACCTTCATCATCGCCTTGCGGTACGGCTTCTGCTCGTAGGACACGCGCACCATGTAGACCTTCAGCTCGATGCCGAACATCTGGCACGCGTAGGCGAGCGCGGAGCCCCACTGGCCGGCGCCCGTCTCGGTGGTGATGCGCTTCACGCCCTCCTGCTTGTTCAGGTAGACCTGCGCGAGCGCCGAGTTCACCTTGTGCGAGCCCACCGGGCTCGCACCCTCGTACTTGTAGTAGATGTGCGCCGGCGTCTGCAGCGCGCGCTCCAGCCGGTGTGCGCGGTAGAGCGGGGACGGTCGGTAGTTCTTGTAGGCCTCGCGCACCGGCTCCGGGATCTCGATCCAGCGGTCGGTCGCGACCTCCTGCATGATCACGCCCATCGGGAACAGCGGCGCGAGGTCGTCCGGGCCGATCGGCTGCCCGGTGCCCGGGTGCAGCGGCGGCGATGGCGGGTTCGGCAGGTCGGCGGCGATGTTGTACCAGTGCGTGGGGATCTCGGATTCTTCGAGCAGGTACTTGTACTGGTCCGCCATCGTCATGCCCTCCCTCGAAAGCGGCCGCGTCCGACCGGACGAGCGCAGCGGCGCCATCATAGGCCGCGCCCGGGTCGAGGATGAGCCGAGGCGGGCCTCGTCCCCGGGGCGAAGGTCACCCGGAAGACCGGCCATTGGTCCCTCGTCATGCTCCACGCGCAGCGCAGATTGCGATCGGCGGCCCCTCGCCGTCGGCCTGTTCGTGATCGACCCGCCGCGGCGTCGCCACCGCTAGTCGCGCCGCTGGACGCCCTCTTGCCCGGCCTCGGGCGTCCAGCGGCGTCCCGGACCGCCCGGCGCATCTGCGCGGACCGCCGAGCGTCCGCTCTGTATCGAGTGTTACGAATCCTCAACATCGCCAGTCCCAGCGTGTCGCGATTCCGCAATACGCCGCCTCCGAGTGCCTGCGTATGGTGGCGCGGGTTTTCTTGCGTGGATCGGGCTCACCCGGGCTGGAGGCGAGGATCGTGAAGGCTGATTCGGGCGCGCGCGCACGGACCGCGACGGCAGAACGTGAGCGCGATCAGCTACGCGCCGGCAGCGCCCTCGCTGCCGACATCATCATCGCGAACGCCCCCGACCCGGTGTTCGTCTCCGATCTCGAAGGCAAGATCCTGCAGGCGAACGCCGCGGTCTTCGAGCTCCTCGGCTTCCGCCCCGACGAGCTCGTCGAGCAGTCGCTCTCCCGCATCATCTCGCCCGAGGAGACGCGCGAGTTCCTCGCCGCCCTCGACGAGGTCGTGGAGCACGGTGTCACGCGCAACGCGGTCCTCAACCCGCGCAGCGCCTCCGGCGAGATCATCGCCACCACGCTGAACGCGGCCGCGCTGCGCGACCCCGACGGGGTCGTGATCGGCGCCATCGGCATCCTCCGCGACATGCGCGAGCTCGACAAAGCCCGCGCCTACGCCGAGAGCCTGATCAAGAACGCCCCCGACCCCGTGTTCGTCTCGGACCTCGAGGGCAAGATCACCCTCGCCAACGACGCGGTCTCCCAGCTGCTCGGCTTCCGCCCCGACGAAGTCGTCGAGCAGTCGCTCTCCCGCTTCATCTCCCCCGAGGAGACGCGCGAGTTCACCGCCGCCCTGCGCGAGGTCGTCGAGAAGGGCGTCACGCGCAACGTCCTCCTCAACCCGCGCAGCGCCTCGGGCGAGGTCATCTCCACCACGCTCAACGCGTCGGCCCTCCGCGACCCCGACGGCGAGGTGATCGGCGCCATCGGCATCCTCCGCGACATGCGCGAGCTCGACAAAGCCCGCGCCTACGCCGAGAGCCTGATCAAGAACGCCCCCGACCCCGTCTTCGTCTCGGACCTCGAAGGGAAGATCCTCCAGGCCAACGACGCGGTGTTCCAGCTCCTCGGGTTCCGCACCGACGAGGTGGTCGAGCAGTCGCTCTCCCAGTTCATCTCCGCCGAGGAGGCCAGGGAGTTCACTGCGGCCCTTCGCGAGGTGGTGGAGAAGGGCGTCACGCGCAACGTGCTCCTCAACCCGAGAAGCGTCTCGGGCGAGGTCATCTCCACGAGCCTCAACGCGTCCGCCCTGCGCGACCCCGACGGCGTCGTGATCGGCGTCATCGGCATCCTTCGCGACATGCGCGAGCTCGACAAGGCGCGCGCGTTCGCGATGAGCCTGATCGAGAACGCCCCCGACCCCGTGTTCGTCTCGGACCTCGAAGGCAAGATCACACTGGCCAACGACGCCGTCTCCGGGCTCCTCGGCTTCCGCACCGACGAAGTGGTCGAGCAGTCCCTCTCGCGCTTCATCTCGCAGGAAGAGACGCGCCAGTTCACCGAGGCGCTGCGCGAGGTGGTCGAGAAGGGCGTGACGCGCAACGCCAGCCTCAACCCGACGAGCGCGTCGGGCGAGGTGATCCCCACGACGCTCAACGCCTCGGCGCTCCGCGACGTCGACGGGAAGGTGATCGGCGCCATCGGCATCCTCCGCGACATGCGCGCGTACGAGCGCGTGGTGCGCGACCTCGAGGAGTCCAAGTCCGAGCTCCAGGAGAAGATCCTTGACCTCGAGAAGTTCGAGGAAGTGGTCGTCGGGCGCGAGCTCAAGATGATCGCCCTCGAGAAGGAGCTCGAGAAGCAGCGGAGCGACATGGAGCAACTTCGCGGAGGCCGCGTGGCCACGTCCTGATGGTGACTGAGCTCGTCCCGTTGGTCGGAGCGGACCCGCTCACGCAGGAGACACTCGTCGAAGCGGACGAGCGTCTGCGCGCGCGCATCGAGACCCTCGAGAAGCGGCTGCGCGAAGGCGAGGACCGCCGCCGCGCGATGCTCCACATCATGCTCGACCTGGCGGAGCGGAACCGGCGCCTCTCCGACCAGCGCAAGGCGATGCTGCACATCCTGATCGACTACGAGCGCGACCGCCGCCAGCTCGCCGAGCAGGCCGCCCGTCTCGACCGCTCGCGCCGCGCCGTGATGCACATCCTCCAGGACCTGCACGGGTCGAAGCTGAGGCTGGAAGACAGCCGCAAGGCGATGATCCACATCATGAGCGACCTCCGCGACACGACGGAGGCGATCCAGCAGCGCGAGCAGGAGCTGCGCGAGAAGCAGGAGCAGCTCGTCCAGACCGCGAAGCTGGCGACACTCGGCGAGCTCACGACCGGCGTCGCGCACGAGCTGAACAACCCGCTCAACAACATCGGGCTCTACATCGGCAACGTGATCGACCAGCTCGCGCTCGGACACACGCACCGGGAGCGCATGACCGAAGAGCTCACGAAGGCGATGCAGCAGGTGCGCAAGGCGACCGAGATCATCTCGCACCTGCGAACCTTCGGGCGTGCGGCGCCGCTGACCAAGGAGCCGATCTCGCTCAACGAAGCCATCGAGCGCTCCGTCTCGCTGATGCAGGAGCAGCTGCGCCTGCGCCAGATCGAGGTCAGCCTCGACCTCACGCCCGAGGATCCGATCGTGCTCGGACACGGCATCCAGATGGAGCAGGTCTTCATTAACCTGCTCACCAACGCGCGCGATGCTCTCGCCGGCGCGCCGATCCGGCGTGTCGCGATCTCCAGCAAGCGCCAGCGCGACGTGGTCGAAGTGGAGGTCCGCGACACCGGTCCGGGCATCCCGGCCGACCTCCACCAGCGCATCTTCGACCCGTTCTTCACGACCAAGGACGTGGGCCAGGGCACCGGACTCGGGCTGTCGATCCTCTACGGCATCGTGAAGGAGCACGAGGGCAGCGTGGACGTCGAGAACGCGCCGAACGGCGGCGCGATCTTCACCGTCCGCCTGCCGCGGTACGTGGATCCGGTCCACGCACGCGCCGAGCCGGTGCCCGGTGCGGGAGGTGCGCGATGAGCAGCATCCTGATCGTCGACGACGACGCGGCCCTCCTCGACGCCCTGCCGGCCGCGCTGCGGCTGCGCATGCCCGGCGTCGCGGTCGACGTCTGCGAGTCCGCCGCGCGCGCCATTCACCAGATCCAGGCCGTCGACTACGACGTGATCGTCACCGACATCAAGATGCCGGGCATCGACGGCCTGGGCCTGCTGGCGATGATCCGGCGCTTCCGGCCGCACACCCCGACCGTGCTGATCACCGGGCACGGCGAGCGCGACCTCGCCGTGCAGGCGCTGCGCGGCGGCGCGTTCGACTTCATCCAGAAGCCGATCGACCGTGACTACTTCGTGGCGTCGCTCGCGCGCGCGCTGCAGGTGAGCGCGCTGCAGCGACAGGTGGACGCGCAGCAGTCGGCGCTCGAGCGCCGCGCCATCGAGCTCGAGGAGGCGGTCCACGAGCGCACGCGCGAGCTGCTCGCGGCAAACGGCGCCAAGGACGAGCTGCTCGAGCAGCGCGAGAGCGCCCTCGCGGAGGCGCGCGCGGCGCAGCGGCGGCTCGCCTTCCTCGCCGAGGCGAGCACGATCCTTACCTCGCTCGATTACGACGCGACGCTGCGCAGCATCGCGCGGCTGGCGGTGCCGACCGTCGCCACGGCGTGCATCGTCGACATCGACGAGGCCGACGGCTGGCAGAGTCGGCGCGTGATTGCCGCCGCGGACCCCGAGCTCGAGGCGGCGCTCTCCGCGCGGCATGCCGAGCCGAACAGCGCCGAGGCCTTCGCCGCGTTCGCCGGCGAACGGCCCGGCATCGTGCTCGACCCGTCGACCCTCGAGCCGGACGAGCACCTCGACGCCGACCAGATCGCGCACCTGCGCCTGCTCGGGCGCCGCTCGGTCATGGTGTTCCCGCTCGTCGCGCACCTGCGCACGGTGGGGACGATGGCGCTCGGCCTCGGCGATAGCGAGCGCGTCTACGACGCCGACGACTTCCGGCTCGGCCAGGACCTCGCGCACCGCTGCGCGCTCGCCGTGGAGAACGCGCGCCTGTTCACGGAATCCGAGCAGGTCCGCGAGGAGCTGCGCCGCACGAGCGAGGCGAAGGACGAGTTCCTTGCGCTGATCTCGCACGAGATGCGCACGCCGCTCACGACCGTCTACGGCAGCGCGCAGATGCTGTGGTCCCGCGACCGATCCCTCTCCGCGGAGCGCCGCTCCGAGCTGGTCCAGACCCTCGCGCGCGAGTCCGAGCGCCTGCGCCGCATCGTGGAGGACCTCCTGGTGCTCGCCCGCGTCGAGGTCGGCGCGAACCTGGGCACCGAGCCCGTGTCGCTCAATACCGTGGTGCAGGCGAGCGCCGACCGCTTCATGCACTTCCGCGGGGACCGCGCGGTGCGGTTCACGCCCACACAGGACATGCTGCTGGTGGCGGCGGAGCAGACCTACGTCGAGCAGGTGCTGCACAACCTGCTCACGAACGCCGACAAGTACAGCGGTGCCGGCGAGCCCATCGACGTGACGGCCGGCGTGGACGCCGATCACGCGTGGGTGGCCGTGCTCGACCGCGGGATCGGCGTGGCGCCGCACGAACTGGACCTGATCTTCGAGCGGTTCTATCGCTCCGAGCGCGTCGACGCCCCGGGCGTCGGGATGGGCCTCACCGTCTGCCGACGGCTCGTCGAGGCGCTCTCCGGTGCCATCTGGGCCATGCCGCGCGACGGCGGCGGCCTCGAGGTTCGCTTCACGCTGCCGCTCTGGCCGGTCGACGACTCCGGCGACCCGCTCCCCGTCGGCGCGGCGGAGCAGACCCAGGCGGCCGGCATGCGCTCGGTGCCCGCCTGACGCCGAGGCGCGGCGGTCTCGTCGAACAGTCACAGCGGCGGCAGATACGCCGCCGACAGGACGCGGACGCAGTCCGCGGCTGGCGCCGCGCTTCTGTCGGCGGCATATCTGCCGCCGCTTCACGATGACGTTCAACCCCATGGGGCACAGGGCAGGCTTCACCCCTGCCGCGCGCCGGATCCCCGGCGCAGGATCGGCGTCGAGCTTGGCGCGGCGGAGCCGCCGGCCGGCTCGATCGTGAGCGCCACGTCGTCGCCCGCGCGGAGCGCGAACGGGAACGTTCCGACCCAGCCACCGGCCGCATTCGTATTGCAGACGCCGATGCGCATCCACCGGCCGTCGCGGATCGCCCACAGCTCGTAGGCGTGCTCGGGGTCCAGACGCTGGAGGCCGGCCATCGTCACGCTGACGGGGCTCTCGCCGGCCACGCCGGAGAAGCGCACGAGCTGGCCGCCGCCGCCCTCTACCGAGAACGCGAACAGCGGCGCCGCGCCGCTCCGGCCGCCGCGACCGACCGCCCAACCCGCGGCAAATACGGCGACCAGCGCAACCACCGCGGCCGCGGCGAGCGCCCAGCGCAGCCGCGTCGCGCGGCGCCCGCCGCGCGCGGTCGCCCCCGTCAACGGCGCCGCGACCGCGTCGCCCGGCGGCCCGGCGGCCGCGACCCCCACGCCCGGCGCGTCCGCCGCCGTGGCCGCTTCCGCATCCGCGGCGCCCACCGCCGGTGCGGCCCGCGTGATGCTCGCGATCCGCGCACCCAGCGCGCCCGACGGCTCGCGCTCATCCGCCAGCGTGTCGAGCGCGAACACCGTCGCCCGCAGCTCCACCAGCTCCGCGTCGTGCTCGCGCCCGGCGCCGAGATGAGCCTCGAGCGCCTCGCGCCCGTCGTCCTCGAGCGCGTCGAACGCGTAGCCCGGCAAGAGCTCGCGCGCCTCGTCGCAGGTGATCGCCCGGGTCATCGCGGCGCCCTCGTTCGCATCGCCTCGGTCAGCTTCGTCATCGCCAGCCGCAGCCGGCTCTTCACCGTGCCCAGCGGCACCCCTTCGCGCTCGGCGATCTCGCGCAGCGTCAGCCCGTCGTAGTGCACCTGCTCGACGACGCGGCGCTGCTCGTCCGGCAGCGCACCGAGCATCCCGCGCAGCTGCGCGCGCAGCCCCTCGCTGGAGACCGCCTCCACGACGTGATCGAGCACCGCCTGCGCCTCCTCGTCGACGTGCGGCAGCAGCTCGACGCTCGGCAGCGGGCGCGGCGCCCGGCTCCGCCGGCGGGCGAGGTCGATCGCGCGACGGTGAACCATCGTCATCAGCAGCGACTCGATGCGGCCGCCCGCGGGATCGAGCCGCGCGGCGCGCTCCCACAGCTGGGTGAACGCCTCCTGGACGGCGTCCTCGGCGGCCGCCTGCTCACCCAGGACGCGGTACGCGAGCCCCAGCGCACGCCGCCCCTCCTGTTCGAAGAGCTCGCGCAGCGCCGAGGCGTCGCGCGCGTGGATGCGCGCCGCGATCGTGGTGGGCTGGTCGTGCACATCACTGTCTCGCACGAGCCCTCGTTCCGGATCACCGCAACGGCGCGCGGGGACGCGCCGCCGGCGCCCATGCTAGCCCGCCCGCGGCGGCCGATGCCCGCGTTCGCGCCCGTGGTGATCCGTCCGCGCCGCCGGCGCGAGTCAGTGGCAACCGCGACACCGAAGGCGGCACGCGCCGCGAGAGGGGATCGGCTTCATGTTCACGCGCAACGCGTCATCCGACCATCGCACCCGCGGCCGCCGGGGCCTCCGCCGCGCGCGCACAGGCGGGATCGCAGCCCTGCTGGCCCTCGTCGGCGCCGCTGCGCTCGTCGCGTGCAGCTCGTCGAGCTCGGCCGGTACCGCGACGGCGGCGGCAGCGGCGGCGACCACCGCCGCGACGGCCACGGCCACGAGCACGCCCGCCGCCGCGGCCACCACGGCACCGGCGAGCGCCGCCACGCTCGCGATCGGCGTCGGCGAGACCACCGCGCTCGGCCCCTTCCTGACCGCGCCCGATGGCCGGACGCTCTACGTCTTCCTGAAAGACGAGCCCGGGAAGAGCAACTGCACGGGCGGCTGCCTGCAGGCCTGGCCGCCACTGACCCTCGGCGGCGGCCAGCAGGTCGCCGGCGACGCTGCCGCCACCGGGACGCTCGACAGCATCGACACGCCCTCGGGCACGCAGGTCACGTACAACGGGGCGCCGCTCTATGAGTTCGCGAAGGACGCGGCGCCCGGCGACGTCAACGGCGAGAACGTCGGCGGCATCTGGTTCGTCGCGCGCCCCGACACCGCGTCGACCGCCTTCGTCGGCGTGCGCGCGGACGGCGCGAAGGCCCCGTACCTGGTCGCGCCGAACGGGCTCTCGCTCTACACCTTCGCGAAGGACACCGCCGGGGTCAGCAACTGCACCGGCAGCTGCCTGACGAACTGGCCGGCGCTGGTCCTGCCGAAGGGCATGGCCCCGACCGCGGTGAGCGCGGCGAGCGGCAAGCTCGACATGCTCGCGCGCGACGACGGGACGCAGCAGATCACCTACCAGGGCTTGCCGCTCTACACGTTCGCCGGCGACCACCTCCCGGCCGACGTGAGCGGTGACGGCGTCGGCGGCGTCTGGTCGCTGGCGAAGCCGTAGCGGCAGCCTCTCGCGCAGCCGCGGCGGGGGTGGGGAGCGTGGTGGGCCGCCTCCCTGCCCCCGTCGCGCCGGTCTCGCCGACCGCAGCCCTTCGCAAGCGATGGCAGATGCGCCGCCGCCTCACCAGGACCCGGGACACTCCCCGACCCTCCGCCGTCCTAGAATCCCGGTGCGGTGCTCGAGCCGCTCGGCCGCCCCGGGTCACGGTCACCGCCTGGGCCCCGGGGCGAGCTGCGCCGGAGTGGGATCGAGGAGGGGAGACACATGGCACGCGTCGACACGTCGTACGGAACCGTCGAGGGGCTGGAGCGTCCGCACCACCACGCGTTCCTCGGCATCCCGTTCGCCGCCGCGCCCACCGGACGCCGCCGGTGGACCGCGCCCGAGACGTCGGGCGCGTGGGAGGACGTGCGCCCGGCGAAGGCATTCGCCGCCTCCGCCCCGCAGGGCGACCACCCGATCCAGGGCTTCGCCGCGAGCGGCCCGCGCGACGAAGACTGCCTGAACCTCAACGTCTACACGCCGCGTCCCGACGGCGCGCATCGGCCGGTGCTGTTCTGGATCCACGGCGGCGGCTTCACACACGGCTCCGGGTCCGAGCTGCTCTACGACGGCGGTCCGCTCGCCGAGCGCGGCGACGTCGTCGTCGTGACGATCCACTACCGGCTGGGCGCCCTCGGGTTCCTGCACCTCGGCGACCTCCTGCCCGGCGCCGGCGTGACCGCCAACGCAGCACTGCTCGACTGCGTTGCCGCGCTGCGCTGGGTGCGCAACGAGATCGCCGGCTTCGGCGGCGACCCCGGCAACGTGACGATCTTCGGCGAGTCGGCCGGTGCCTCGGCCGTCGGCTGCCTGCTCGCGATGCCGGCGGCCGCCGGCCTCTTCCATCGCGCGGTGCTCGAGAGCGGCACCGCCGCGCGCCTCGGCGACCGCGAGACCGCCACGCGCCTCGCCGAGGAGCTCCTCGGCGAGCTCGGCCTTGGCCGCACGAACCCCGAGCCGATCTTCGCGGCGCCCGCCGCGGACATCGTGGGGGCGCAGGGCCGCGTCACCGCGCGAGCGCAACGCGAGGGCCTGCCGTCGTTCGGCCCGATCGTCGACGGCGACACGCTACCCGTGCGGCCGCTCGACGCCGTCGCGAGCGGCTCCGCCGCCTCGGTGCCGCTGCTCATCGGCACGAACCGCGACGAGGTGAAGCTCTTCAACGCCACGCGCGACCGCGCGACCGTCTCCGACGAGCAGCTGCCGCAGCTCGTGCGCGCCACGCTCCCGCGCGCCGACGACGAGGACGCACACCGGCTGATCGCGCTCTACCGCGAGTCGCGCCGCGGGCTGGGGCTCCCGCACGCGAACGTCGACGTGCTCGACGCGATCCAGACGGACGCGCGCTTCCGGGTGCCGGCGGCGCGGCTCGCGCTCGCGCAGCGCGCGCACCAGCCGCGCGCGTACGTCTACCTCTTCACGTGGGAGTCGCCGGCGCGGCACGGGGCGTTCGGCGCATGCCACGCGCTGGAGATGCCGTTCGTCTTCGGCACGCTCGACGCGCCGACGCAGGACCGCTTCGCCGGCACGGGCCCGGACGCGGAGCGGCTCTCGACGAACATGATGGACGCGTGGCTGGCGTTCGCGCGCACCGGCAATCCGAGCCACGAAGGCATCGGCGCCTGGCCGGCCTACGACGACCACGCGCGGCCGACGATGGTCTTCGACCGCGCCTCGGCGCTGGCCGAGGATCCCTTCGGCAACGAGCGCGCCGCCGTGGAAGCGTTCTTCAGCTAATCGCGCGCCGCGGCGCCCGTCTCAAGCGGCGGCAGCACGCCGCCGATGCCCCCGGCGGCGCACGCCGCCGCTCCTCGCGGCGAGCGGCAGCCGTACGCGCTGCCGTGGGATCGTCACGGGCGGTGCGCGGCGGGCGCCGCGCGCGCGTCGACGTGTGGACGTTCTTCGGGTGCGAGTCACCGGCGGGAGCGCTCACGGCGAGCGCTCGCCGCCTCGCCCTCCGGATTCACTCCAGCCGGCGGAAGCTCGGTGCGAACGCCAGCGTCGCCAGCACCATCCCCACCATCAGCAGCGACGTCCCGCCGAGCGCCAGCCGCGCCCCGAAGAGCGCCGCGAGGATGCCGACGATGAACGTGCCGATGCGCGTCAGGTTGAACTGCAGCATGTACACGCTCATCACGCGGCCGCGATACTCGTCCGCCGAATACTGCTGCGCCAGGACGTTGCTGAACGACTGCCGCCCCGCCTGGCCGATCCCCATCACGATCATCACGGGCATCGTCAGCCACAGCCACGGCGAGAACGAGAACACCGTCAGCATCAGGCCCTGCAGCAGCGCCGAGAGCAGGTAGAGCAGCCCGCGCTTGCGCGGCGGCAGCGACGCCACGACCAGCGCGCCGAGCAGCGCCCCGACGCCGGTCAAGCTCAGGAGCAGGCCGAGGACCGCCGGGCCCTGGTGGAGCGCGCTCGCGACGAAGCCGGGCAGCAGGAAGACGTACGGCATCGAGAGCAGGATCACGATCACGTTCACCGAGAGCACCGCGCGCAGCGGCGGGTCCTTCGCGATGTAGCGGATGCCGTCGAACATCTCGCGCATGCCGGCCTTGCGCCGCGCGCGGCCCGGCACCGCGTCCGGCGCCGGCGACTTCGGCACCTTCACCAGGAACGCGACGGCCGACAGGTACGCGGCGGTCATGAAGAAGTAGACCCACTGCGGCGTCACGATCGCGAGCAGCAGGCCGCCGACGGCCGGCCCCAGGATCCGCATCGTGTTCTGCCCGGCGGCGTTCAGCGCGACCGCGTTCATCAGCCGCTTCATCCCGACGACCTCGGGGATCATCGCCTGCCGCGCCGGCATCATGAGCGACTGCACGATGCCCTGGACGAACGACGCGATCAGCAGATCGACGTAGGTCAGCATCCCCGCGACGAGCAGCAGGCCGACGATGAAGGCGATGGCCGCGCTCAGGAACTGCCCGACCTGCACGACGTACTTCTTCTGCCGCACGCGATCCGCGATCACACCCCCGTAGAGCGAGAGCGCCATGCCCGGCAGCGCGTTGACGAGCGCGACGGTGCCGAGCGCCGCGTACGACCCGGTGAGCTCGTACACGAGGAACCCGCGCACGACCTGCTGCATGTTGACCGACGCCATCTGACCGAGCATCGCCAGGAAGAACCAGCGGAAGCCGATGTTGGAGAAGGAGTCGAAGGTGCGGATGCGGCGAAGCGCGGCGAAGCGCCCGCCCGCGTCGCCGCCGTCGTCCGACGGCGCCGGCTCGGGCGCGCCACCGGTGGCGCGCGCGGTGCCGCCACGCGGTCCCCCGCCGCTGCCGCCGGGGCCGGCGCCGCTGTCGTTGCCGATGCCGTTGGCGTCGCCGTCGCGCCCGCCGCCGGGCGCCGGGCGCGCGCCGTTGCGGTCGTGGTCCGTTGCAGAGGGGGCTCGCCGGGTGGACGGCCGCGTCCCGCGCGCGTCGGGGTCCCGTCGTTCTTCGGTCACGAACGTCCTTCGCGGTGTGCGGCGACCTGACATTGACGTGAGCGGGAGGGGCCTCATCGTGGACCCGTCGTCGCGCGGGGGCAACCGGAGGCACACCTCAGCCGGCCGGCGTCCGGCGGCCGACACGGTGAACCCAGCGGACCCGCCATGTATCGTCGACGCCGGCGCAGGATGCTGCGCCGGCAAACCGTCGAGGGCCGCCGCCCACTCGCCCCGGACGACGGGCCTTCGCGGCGTCCCACCGCACAGGAGGTGACGCCAGCGTGCCCGAGCCGTCGCTCGCCGAACAGTTCATTTCCGCCAACCGCGCCTACGCTTCCGGCTTCACCGCCGGCGCGCTGCCCGTCCGGCCCGGTCGGCGGCTTGCGATCCTCACGTGCATGGACTCGCGCTACACGGCGCAGGGCATCCTCGGCGTCGAGCTCGGCGACGCGCACGTGATCCGCAACGCCGGCGGCCGCGTCACGACCGACGTGCTGCGCTCGCTCATCCTCTCGGCGGCGCTACTCGACACGCGCCACTGCGTGGTCATCCACCACACCGACTGCGGCCTCTTCGAGAAGACCAACGAGGGTCTGCGTGAGCGCGTCGCGGCCGTCGCAGGGTCGTCCCCCGACATCGACTTCCTGCCGTTTGACGACGTGGCGCAGAGCGTCCGCGACGACGTCGGCCGCCTGCTCGGCTCCGAGCATTTCCCGCCGGACTACGAAGTGCTCGGCTTCGTCTACGACGTGCGCACCGGCCTGCTGGAGCGCATCTCGTAGGGCGAGCGCGGGACCTGCGCCCCGTGACCGAGAACCCGGACTGCTGGAGCAACGGCAGCCGCGGCGGCGCGTGGCCGGCCCCCTCGCTCGAGCGCGGGGCGTGTGACCCCGCGCTCGCCCCGACGCCGCCGCCGGATCGCTACGCCGCTGCCGGCACGCCACCGCGCTGCGGCCGCTTCAAGAACTGCACGAGCAGCAGCGCCACCACGCTGAGGAACGCCACGCCCAGGAACGCGCCGTTGTAGTTGCCCACGTGGTCGAAGTAGATCGACGCCGCCAGGGGGCCGCCGGCCTGCATGACGAGCGCCACCGGCATCCCCGCGCTGCGCACCGCCCCCAGGTGGCGGCGGCCGAAATACGTCGCCCAGATCACCTCCTGCAGCGGGATGAAGCCGCCCCAGCCGCAGCCCAGCAGCACGAAGCTCGCGTACACGGCGAGGTCCGCATGCAGTCGCACCGTGACCACGATCAGCACGAGCGCGATCGCGTTCACGACGAACCCGAACGCCGCCATCGCGCGCGGCGCCGCGCGGTCCAGCAGATAGCCCCACACCGGCTTCGACAGCAGCGACGGCGTCGACGTCAGCGCGATCATCAGTGACGCCACGCCGCGGCTGTACCCGGCGTCGGTCATGAACGGGATGGTCTGGAGCAGCATCACGCTGATCGAGAGCCCGCCGAACCCGAACGCCACGACGATCAGGTAGAACGTCGCCGTCCGCACCGCCTGGCCGCGCGTCATCGACGTCGCGAAGTCGACCGCTGCCGCGTGACCGCCGCCCGCGTCGACCTGCTCGCGCGTCTTGCCGTCGGGATAGAGGCCGTGGTCTTCCGGGGCGCGGCGCATGATCAGCGCCACCGGGTAGAGCAGGAGCGCCGCCGCGAACGCCGTCGCGACCCATGCCCCCCGCCAGCCCCACGCGTTCATCGCCGCCGTCGCCAGCGGTGGGATCGCGATCCCCGCGAACGACACGCCCATCGACGCCAGCGCGATCACGCGACCGCGCCGCTCGACGAACCACTTCGACAGCGTGACGTTGACGACCAGGTTGCCGGCCATCACCGCGCCCGAGGTCAGCAGGATCCCGTTGAGCAGGATCCACTGCCAGAGCTGCGTGACACGGCTGAGGCCGAGGATCGCGAAGAACAGCACGGTCGCGCCGATCAGCATCAGGCGCCGACCGCCGTGCCGGTCCACGATCGCGCCGAGGTAGAACCCGAGGAATGCGACGACGAACTGACCGATGGTGCGCGAGAGCGTGAACTCCGTGCGCGTCCAGCCCAGGTCCTGCGTCATCGGCTTGAGGAACACGCCGCCGATGTAGTTCTGCGTGCCTACCGACACGAACATGGCGACGAAGCCGCCGATGAGCAGCCAGTACCCGTAGTACATGCGCGGCCGCGGCGCGCCCGGGGCGCCGTCGGCCGTGGCCGGCATGCGCGCGACGGCGTCGCGCTCGGCACGCTCGGCCACCTCCACCGCTGGAACGTCGTCGGCCACGGTCCCCTCCTCGTGCGCGACGCACGATAGCCGAACGCGGGCCGCCGTGACCGCGGCCCGCGGGGGATTCCGTATCGGTCCGGCCGGCGGTCAGCGCGCGGTAGCGACCTGCCGCCAGGCGCGCAGCGCGGGGCGCGGCTCCCCGTCTCGGGTCGCGAGGCCGGTCGACTCGAACGTCGGGCCGGCAGCGGGCGTGTCGAACTCGTCGAGCCAGAGTGCGAACGCGGGGTGGACGCCGGCGAAGAGCGCGGGCAGCCGCTGCACGAACGCGGCCTGCTCGTCGGGCGAGCCGCCGAGGTCGGATGCCGGGGCCGGCGCGAGCGGCGCGGCCGGCCACCCGATCTCGGTGAACCCGACCGGCCTGCCGGCGGTGTGCGCGAGCGCGCGGCTGAAGTAGTCCGCCGGCACGTCGGCCGGCGACGCGTAGTCGAAGAAGGGATACGTGGTGAACCCGACGAGGTCGAGCGACGGCGCGAGCGCCTCGACGAGGCCCCACTCCGGGCGGCGGCCGCCCGGCACCGGCGACAACCGGCCCGCGCCGAGCACGAACTCATACTGGAACGTCGCGAACACCTGCGTCGAAGGCGACGCGGCGTGGATCGCCTGCACGATCCCGGGCACCGCCCGCGCGAAGGCGTCGTAGCCGGCCGGGTCCTGCTCCCAGTACCGGTTCACCTCGTTGCCGAGGCCGAGGAACGGCGGGTGCGTGGCGCCCGCCAGCGCGACGAGCGCCGCCGTGTACGCGCGCACCTGCGCGCCGGACGTGAAGTCGACGCTCGACTGGTACTGCCCGGCGGCGTCGTGGTTGAAGCCGATGTTCGCGAGCGACTCGAAGCCCAGTTGCGCGCCCCCCTCGAGCTGCGACGCGGCGGCGGGAGGGATGCCGTGCGCGGGGTCATACGCGAAGTACGCGCCCAGCCAGCCGCCCAGCGACGGGATCGAGGCGTAGAACGCCTTCCAGTCGTCCGCGGTCGAGCCGGGGAAGTGCGCCGGCACCAGGCCGGCGATGCCGAAGTGCGTCGCGGACGCGGCCGCCGCGGGGATCGTCGCGGACGCCGGCGCCGGCGTCGCCGCGCCGGCCGTCGCGCCCGCCGGGGCTCGCGTCGCCGTCGCGGCGCCGCCGCCCCCGCCGCACGCGGTCGCCGCCGCCAGCGCGACCGCGGCGCACGCCGCTGCCAGGACGACCGTGGAGCGTTTCGTCATCCGACCCTCCGCGATCGACGGCCGTCAGCGGTGTAGCGCGAGCACGGCGAGCGCCGTCAGCCCGAACGCGGCGATCGACAGCACGACGGGCACGTCGCGCGCCAGCAGCTCGTCGACGTTGCGGTCGGGAGACCGCTCGGCGATGAGGTAGAAGCGGAAGATCGCGTAGAGGACGATCGGGAGCGTGAGCAGCATGGAGTGGTCCGCGGGGAGGTTCTCGGCCGTCGTCACGTAGAGGGTGTAGGCGACGATCGTGGCGGACATCGCCACGGCGACCATCTGGTCGAGCGCGTGCAGCGTGTACTCCTGCAGCACCGAGCGGTGCGCGCTCGCGTCCGCGCCGAACAGCAGCATCTCCTGTCGCCGCCGCACCACCGCCAGGAAGAGCGCGCCCAGCGTCGTCACCACGTAGAGCCACGGCGAGATCGGCACGTGGATCGCGACCGCGCCCGCGATCGCCCGGATCGCGAAGCCCGCCGACACGACCAGCACGTCGAGCACGACCACCTGCTTCAGCGCCACCGAGTACCACAGCGTGAGCGCCGCGTAGCCGAGCACGACGAGCCCCAGGCCCATGTCGAGCACCCCGGCCGCCAGCACGGCCACCAGCATCAGCGTCACGCCGATGCCCGCCCCGGTCCACGGCGAGATGCGGCCGGCCGCGATGGGGCGGAACCGCTTGCGCGGGTGGAGGCGATCCCGCTCGGCGTCGATGGCGTCGTTGACGAAGTACGTGCCCGCGGTGACGACGTCGAAGATGAAGAACGTCGCGACCGAGAGTCTCACCAGCGGCAGCCACTGCCCCGGCTCGCGCCACGACCACGCGGTGCCGGCGGAGAAGATGAACGCCGCGAAGACGAGCAGGTTCTTGACCCACTGCGCCGGTCGCGCGGTCGCGATCATGTCGCGGGCGAACCGGGCGGGCGTCGCGGCGATCACGTCGGCCTCCGCGTCGAGGCGCGCGGTCGCCGCATCGGGCGCCGAGCGCGCGCCCGTCACGCGGCGCCGCCGCTCGCGGCGCACGGCTCGGCTCGACATTCGCATGCGTGGACCATCGGTCGCTCCGGCTCGTCCGCACACGCCCCGCCCGGCGCGGCTCGCGCACGCGGACCAGCCTACCGTTCGGGCCGACCACGGGCGCCGGCGCGGCGGTGAAGATTCGGTAACGCTCAGGCGCGCGCGATCGGTGCGACGGTCGCCGCGGTCAGCCGTGCCAGGTCCGCCGGCGCGAGCGCGAGATCGAGTCCGCGCCGCCCGCCGCTCACGTACACGGTCGCGTGATCGAGCGCCGACGCGTCGAGCGCGGTGTCGAGCCGTCGCCGCTGCCCCAGCGGCGAGATCCCGCCCACCATGTACCCGGTGACGCGCTGCGCCTCCGCCGGGTCGGCCATCTCCGCGCGCCGGCCGCCCAGCGCGGCGGCGAGCGCCTTGAGGTCGAGCTGCTCGGCGACGGGCACGATGCCCACGGCGAGCCGGTTGCCATCGACCTTCGCGATCATGGTCTTGAACACGCGCTCGGGCGCCACGCCCAGCTTCTCGGCGGCCTCCAGGCCGTACGCCGGCGCCTTTGGATCGTGCGCGTACTCCGCGAGCTCGAACGGGACGCCGGCGGCGTTGAGCGCCTCGACGGCGGGGGTCATCGCGGCTCGTCGCTTCGCGGCCATGCGCGACATCGTGCCCGATCAGGGGCGTGTGCGGCGAGTGGCGGGCCGCGCCGACGGCCGACCGTCGGCGCGGGCCCGGGATTGACCGACCGTCGGCGCGTCCGGACCTCAGCGGCGGCGGATACGCCGCCGACAGATGGTCGGCGGCAGCCGCACCGCCCGATTCGCGGGCGGACGCCCGCCCCTCATCGGCGGCAGATTTGCCGCCGATGAGGGAAATTCCTCCCCGCACCCCTCAAGTCGCCGCCCGGCCGGCCGATGATGGTGGCGAGGGGTCCACACGGACCTCGGCGGTGACGGCGTCGATGGAGGACGCGGGCCGCCATGCAGAGGCGCTCACCGATAACGGCAAACCCGTCGAAAGGCGGGGACGCAAAGGCACGGGCCTACCTCACCGCGGCGACGCGGGGACACGGCCGCCGACCTCCCGAAGCGAGTGATCACTGCTGCGCCAGCGTTCGCAGGGACGCCGTGCGCCGCCGCTGGTCGACACCACTTCGGAGCCGCTATCGGGTTGCCCGGTAGCGGCTCCTGTTCGTGTGTGCCGGCGCGGGGCGCGCGGCGAAGACGCGAAAGAGCTGTTCAGTGGGCGCCGGAAGGGGGATCCGCGAAGGCGCACCAACCCGCAGCGGGGCAGGCCCCGCCGCCACCCACTGAACCCGCCTGGAACACAGGAGACGCTCTCATGCTGCTCATCCTTGCGACCGCCCTGCGCCAGCTCGTCTCGCGCGTGACCAACGAGGACCGCGGCCAGTCGATGGTCGAGTACGCGCTGATCCTCGCGGTGATCTCGATCGCGGCCGTCGGCGCGCTGGCGCTGCTCGCCCCGCAGGTCACCAACGCCATCAACACGGTCACCGGCGCGTTCTAAGGAGCCGCCGCGGCGACGGCCGGCGGGACGCAGGAACGCGTCCCGGCCGGCCGACCGCCGGGGCCCACCCGTGGCCACCACCTGGAAGCGGTTCCTCCACAGCGAGCGCGGCCAGGCGCTCGTCGAGACGGCGATTGTCCTGCCGCTCTTCGCGCTGCTGCTGCTCGGCATGGTCGATGGCGGGCGCGTCTTCTCGGCGTGGATGGTCGTGACGAACTCGGCGCGCGAGGGCGCGCGCGAGGCGGCGGTGGGCGGAACGCTGAGCGACGTCGACGTCCGGGTGCAGGACGCGATGGCGGACGTCACGCCGTTCACCGTGACCGCGACGAACCTCGGCGGGCCCTCGGGCCAGTCGGTCTCGGTCGCGGTCAGCCACGACGTGACCCTCCTGACCCCGCTGATCGGCTCGATCCTCGGGGGCGTCGTCACCGTGCACAGCACCGCCGTGATGCGGCTGGAATGAGGTCGTGAGCGTGTTTGGATGGCTCGACGCTCTCGCACGACGGCCCGCGCTGCTGGGTGCGGTGCTCGCGCTGCTCGTGGGCGCGCTGACCTACGGCTACGTCCGCGACGCGCAGGCGACCGCGGCGCCGTCCGCTCCCGACGCCCGCATCGCCGCGCTCGTCGCGCGGCGCGACATCGTCGCCGGCGCCACGATCGCCGCCGGCGACGTCGACCTGCGCGAGCTCGCGGCGGCGGACGTGCTGCCGGACGCGCTCCGCACGTCCGACGCCGCCGTGGGCCGCTACGCGGCCGAGCCGATCGCGGCCGGCCAGCAGATCCCCGCGAGCGCGATCAGCGATATCCCCGCCGGCAGCCCGCTCGCGCGCGCCGTCCCGGAAGACACGCGCGCGATCTCCGTGGCGATCTCCGAAGCGAGCGCGGCGGGCGGCCTGGTCGCCCCCGGCGATCGCGTCGACGTGGTCGCCGTCTTCGACCAGCAGCACGCGCACTACGACGGCAGCGCGCTGGTCGTCGACGACGTCGAGGTGCTCGCCGTCTCCGCGAACATCGTCGGGGCGGACGGCGGCGCCGACACGGCCGCGCCGGGCAACACGAAGGCCGGCGCGAACCCGAAGCAGCTCGGCGCGACCGTCACGCTCGCCGTGAGCCCGCTGCAGGCGCAGCGCCTCGCGATCGCGGACGAGTTCGGCACGCTCCACGTGATGCTGCGCCGCCCCGGCGACGACGGCGTCAGCACGACCGCGCGCCTCGACCTCGCCGCCGTTACCGGCGCGCCGGCCGCCGCGCCGGCGACCACCGCCACGCCCGCGACGGGAGCCCAGTGATGCCCGGACCGCTGCCGCGTCCCGCACGCGCCGTGATTGTCAGCACGGACGCCGACGTCCTCGACGCCATGCGGCGCGCCCTGTGCGCGCCCGACTTCGCCGTGGCCGCGGAGGCCTGGCCCGGCATCGACGCCGTGCGCCGGTCCGCCGACGAGGAGCCCCACGTCGTGGTGGTCCACGCCGAGTCCCCGCTCGGACCGGCCGCGCGCAACATCCAGGCGATCGCCGCCGCCGCGCCACGCGCGGGCATCGCGGTCGTCTCCAGCGCGGGCGACCTCGAGACGATCCGCCGGCTGATGAACGCCGGCGCCGACGACTTCGCCACGCTCCCGCTCGGCGACGACGCCCTGCGCGAGACGGCGCGGCGCGCGCTCGGCGCCGCCCTGCGCCGCGGCGGCGGCGAGGAGGCCGCCACGCGCGCTGCCGGCCGCGTGATCACGGTCGCCGGGCCGCGCGGCGGCGTCGGCAAGACCACCGTCGCCAGCAACCTCGCGATCGCGCTCGCGCAGGAGACCGACGTCTCGGTCGCCGTCGTCGACCTCGACCTGCTCTTCGGCGCCGCCGCCGTCGCGCTCGGCGTGATGCCGCACGTGACCGTGCAGGAGTGGCTCCACGCGCGCGCGGCCGGCGAGGCCGCGCCCGCCAGCCGCTACCTCGCGACACACCGCAGCGGTGCGCGCGTGCTGGCCGCCCCCTTCGAGCCCGACGCCCACGCCGACTTCGGCCCCACCGAGGCCGCAGCCGTGATCGAGGACCTGGCGAGCACACACGACTTCGTCGTGGTCGACACCGCCGCGTCGTTCACGCCGGTCACCGGCGCCGCCGTGGAGCTGGCGTCCGTCGTCCTGCTCCTCACCACCCCCGACGTCGCCTCGCTGCGGGCAGTGCGTTATGTCGTACAGACGTTGCGCGGCTGGGGCATCGACGACGACCGGCTGCGCCTGGTGCGCAACCGCCCCCTGCCCGTCCGCGCCGACAGCGACGCAGAGGTCGGCGCCGCGGTCGGCATCCCGGTCGCGTGGTCGCTGCCGCACGACGGGGCCGTGCTGCGCGCGTCGGACCTGGGCAGCCCCGTGTGCGAGTCGCGGCCGCGCAGCCCGTTCGCCCGCGAGGTGCGGCGCATCGCGCGGTACCTCGGTCACGGGGAGCCGGTGCGGCGCCGCCGCTGGCTGCGCGCGAGCTGAAGGAGGGCGCGATGCCGTTGCTCGAACGACCGAACCTCTCGCCCGTGCCGCGCGCGCCGTCCGACCCGGCGGCGGGCGAGGCGGAGACGCCGCACGCGCGCGGCGAGCAGAGCGCACGCGCCGGCTCCTCCGGCGCTCGCGGGGGTGGGGCCGCGTTCCCGGCCCAACGCGCGGTCTCACCCCCGCGAGCGCCGGCCGCCGTCGCGGCCACGACGGACGACGTCCGCCGCCGCCTGCATCGCGCGCTGATCGAGGAGATCGACCAGGCGGCGCTCGGCCGCATGGGCGACGCCGCCGCGCGCACCTTCGTCGCGCAGGCCGTCCGCGAGCTCGTCGACCGGGACGTCGCCCCGAGCCTCGGCGGCGCACGCGAGCGGCTGGTCGAGCAGCTCGTCGACGACGTGCTCGGGCTCGGCCCGCTCGAGCCGCTGCTGCGCGACCCGTCGGTCTCCGAGATCATGGTCAACGGGGCGATGCAGGTCTTCGTCGAGCGCCACGGGCGGCTGTCGCTCTCCGGCGTGCAGTTCCGCGACGACGCGCACGTCGTGCACGTGATCGAGCGCATCCTCGCGCCGGCCGGACGCACCATCGACGAGTCGATGCCGATGGTCGACGCGCGCCTGCCGGACGGCTCGCGCGTCAACGCGGTGATCCCGCCGGCCGCGACCCACGGCCCCGCGCTCACGATTCGCAAGTTCGTCGCGGACCGGCTGACCGCGGAGGAGCTGGTGGCCGCCGGGTCGCTCAGCGAGGACTCCGCGCGGCTGCTCGAGGCGTGCGTGAACAGCGGCCTCAACCTGATCGTCAGCGGCGGCACGGGCTCCGGGAAGACCACGCTGCTCAACGTGCTGTCGTCGTGGATCCCGGCCGACCAGCGCATCCTCACGATCGAGGACCCGGCGGAGCTCTCGCTGCGCCAGCCGCACGTCGTCTCGCTGGAGGCGCGCGCCGGCGGCGGCTCGCAGCTGCGCCAGGCGGATCTCCTCAAGAACGCGCTGCGCATGCGGCCCGACCGGATCATCGTCGGCGAGGTCCGCGGCGGCGAAGCCTTCGACATGCTGCAGGCGATGAACACCGGCCACGAGGGCTCGATGTCGACGGTGCACGCCAACACGCCGCGCGACGCGGTGCGGCGCATCGAGAACATGGTGCTGATGGCCGGCTTCGAGCTCCCGGTGCGCGCCATCCGCGAGCAGATCGCATCCGCGATCGACGTCGTCGTGCAGGTCGCGCGATTGCGCGACGGCAGCCGCCGCGTGATCGCGATCACCGAGGTCGTGGGCATGGAGGACCAGACGGTCACGATGCAGGACCTCTACCTGTTCGAGCACCGCGGGGTGGACGACCAGGGGCGCATCCAGGGCGTGCTGAAGCCGACGGGACTGCGGCCGTCGTTCGTGGAACGGCTCGAGGAGTTCGGGTTCACGCTCGCGCCGGCCGACCCGTTCGAGGATCGCGAGGCGCGGCGGCGACCCGGACGCGACGGGTGGGCCGCGTGACGCCCGTCGCCGCGGCGCTCGCCGGGGGTCTCGCGCGCGCGGCGGATTCCGTCCGTCGCGCCGGCGGCGCTCGCGTTGGGCGCCGCGACGGCCGCGTGGCTGCTCGTGGACGGCGCGCTCACGCGGCATCGCGACGAGCGGGCGCGCCGCCTGCGGCGCACGGCGTTGATCGCGGGCCGGCGCGCGTCCGGCGGCCCCGACGGCGCGGCACCGGCGTCGCCCGGCGAGGGCGACGGCGACCGCAGCGACGCGTTGCCGGGCGGCGCGAGCCGGGCGCGCACGCTGCGGCGCCCGCGGTTCGCGGCGACCGAGGACTGGCTGCGCCATGCCGGCATCGCCGCCGGCGCCGGCCCGTTCGTGCTGCTGCTGCTCACGCTCACCGGGGGCGGCGCGGCGCTCGGCGCGGGCGCCGGCGGGCTGGTGGGCGGGCTCTGCGGCGCCGTCGCAGCGCCCGCCGGCCTGATGCTGCTCACCGCGCAGCGCCGCAAGAGCCGCCGCTCGCGGATGAACGGCCAGCTGCCCGACCTGCTGCAGGTCCTGGCCGGAGCGCTCGTCGCGGGCCAGTCCTTTCTCCAGGCGCTCGACCAGACGACCGACGAGGTCCCCGAGCCGCTGCGCGCGGAACTGGTGATCGCGCTCGCGGAGGTCGAGCTCGGCGCTTCGCTCGAGGAGGCGCTCGAGCACCTGCAGGCGCGCGTGCTGGACGACGACCTCGACCTCGTCGTCGACGCCGTCCTGATCCAGCGACGCGTCGGCGGCAACCTCGCCGAGATCCTGCAGAACATCGGCTGGACGATCCGCGAGCGCATCCGCATCCGCGGCGAGGTCCGTTCGCTCACCGGCCAGGCGCGCATGTCGAGCTGGGTGCTCGGCGGGCTGCCGGTGGTGATGGCGGGCGGGCTCACGCTGATCAACCCCGCGTACATGGCGCCGCTGCTCGAGACACCGCTCGGCCACGTGCTGATTGGGGCGGCGGTGTGCTCCGAGGTCGTCGGCATGCTCCTGATGCGCCGCATCGCAAACGTGAGGGTGTGACGTGACCTCCCTGCTCGCCTTCGCGCCGCCGCTTTGCTTCGCGATCGCCGCGTACCTCGTCACGCGGGAGCTGGCCGGCGCGCGTCGCCCGCGCCCCGCGTGGCGCGCGGTGCTGCAGCCCGGCCCGCGCGCGGCCGTCGAACCCCGGCGGCCCCACCTCCGACCGCGCACCTGGCTGAGCCGCATGCGCGCGCCCGGCATGCTGATCGACCCCGCGACCCGCGTGCTGGCGCAGGCGGGCATGGCGGAGCGCCTCACGCCGCACGGCCTGCTCGCGCTCTCGACCGGCAGCGGCCTCGCCGGCGCGCTCGGCGTGCTGGCGATCGCCCGCGTGCACGGCAGCGATGCCCGGTCGCTCGCGATGGCGGCGTTCGTCGGCGCGATCGGCGCGGCAGCACCGTGGATCGTGATGCACGGCCGCGCCGGCCGCCGCGGGCAGGCGACGGAGGCGGCGCTCCCCGACGTGCTCGACCTGCTCACGGTGTCGATCGAGGCGGGGCTCGCCCTCGAGGCGGCGCTGGCGCGCGTCGCGCAGCGCGGCGACGGCCCGCTGCACGAGGAGCTGCGACGGACGCTGTCGGAGATCGGGCTCGGGCGGCGCCGGCGCGACGCCCTCGTCGCGCTCGCCGACCGCGCCGGGGTCGCACCGCTCCGCTCCGTGGTCAACGCGCTGAACCAGGCGGATCGCTCCGGCATGCGCCTGGGGCCCGTGCTGCGCGCGCAGGCGGATCAGATGCGCCAGCGCCGCCGGCAGCGCGCCGAGGAGGCCGCGATGAAGGCGCCGCTGAAGATGCTGTTTCCCCTCGTCGGCTTCGTGTTCCCGACGATCTTCCTCGTCGTGATCGGACCGGCGGCGCTCAACGCGCTGCAGGTGCTCGGGGGTCACTGATGGCAATGCGATGGGGTCAACTGGCCGCGACCGCGGACGACGGCCGGACGGTGGCCGGAGACGTCGAGCTCGCGCGCTCGACGCCACGCCGGATGCGCGGCCTGCTCGGTCGGAGCCATCTCGCCGAGGACGCCGCGATGTGGATCGAACCGACGGGGTCGGTGCACACGTGCTTCATGGCGTTCCCGATCGACGTCGTCTTCCTCGACCGCGAGTACCGCGTGCTGAAGGTCGTCCCGGAGCTGGCACCGTGGCGCGTCGCGGCCGCCCGGCACGCGTACGTGGCGGTCGAGCTGCCGGCCGGCGCCGCCGCGCGGCGCGGCCTGCGGCCGGGCGAGCGGCTCGCGCTGCGCCTGCGCGTGGCGCTCGCGGGATGAGGGCCGCGACCGGCACGGCGCCGGCACGCGCGGGCGCGGGCGCGCCACCGTGGGCGCCGCGCACCGAACCCGGGACGTGGTGGCCGGCGGCGCGCCGCCTCGCGCCGCGGCTCGCGCTCGTCATCGCCGTCGCGTTCGCGGCGGCCCTCGAACCGGGTGCCGGCCGGACGGTGGGCGTCGGCCTGGTGGTCGCCGCCGCGCTCGTCGATGCGCATGCGCGGCGCATCCCCAACATCCTCGTGCTCTCCGCGCTGGCGTGCGCGCTCGCCGCCGCGCCGAGCGGGCCGGCGGCGCTGGCGGGAGCGACGCTCTGTGCCGCGCCCTTCCTCGCGCTCGCGGTCGCGCGGCCGGCGGCGATGGGGATGGGCGACGCGAAGCTCGCGCTGGCCGCCGGTGCGCTCGCCGGCGTCGGGGGCGCGGGCGCGCTGCTGCTCGCGACCGTGGTGCTCGGCGGCCTCACCGCGATCGTGGTCGCCGCGGTGCGCGGTCCGCGCGCCGCGTTCGCCTACGGCCCGGCGATCGCCGTCGCGCTCCTGCTCGTGATCCGGTGAGTGCCGTGCAGGCCGGCGGGGGTTCAGAAGCGCCGCCGCCTGCCGATGATTGAGATGCGGGGTCCGCCCCACGCGCGCCCTGCGCGCACACCGACAACGGCAAACCCGTCGAAAGGCGGGGACGCAAAGATACGGGCCTACCCCCGCACCCGCGGGCACGGCCGCCGATCCGCCGAAGTGAGCACGACGTGCAGGCAACAGCCGGCCCGCCCCGCGCGGGCATCCCTGAACCAGCGGTCACGCCCGACCTGCCGCCGGGCATGCCCGTGCCGGCCCCCGTGGAGGAGCTGGCGGCGGAGTCGCTCCGCCGCCGCTGGCTCGGCGCGACGCCCGCCGCCGCCGCGCTCACCTACGTCGTCGCGCCGCCCCCGCCGCGCCGCGCGCCACCGTGGTCGCCCGCTCGGTGGCGCCGCGCGCTGCGCCGGGCGGCGAGCGCGGCGGTCGCGCTCGTGACGGCCGCGCGCTCGCTCCGGCGCCGCCGCCCCGGACCGCGGCGCCGCTCGCCGCTGCGCGTCGCCGTGCTCGCCTCGCTGCTCGCGCTCGGGCTGCTCGCCGTCGCCGCGGCCTGGCGTACGGCGCTGCCGCCGTCGCGAGACGCGCGGGGCGTCGCCGTTGCCCCCGCCGACCCGGCCCGGACGCGTGCGGCGGCGACCGAGCCGCCCACCGCGCCCGCGGCGGCAGCGATCGCCGAGCCCGCGCCGCCGGTCCTGCCCGCGAGCCTCGACCTCCGCCTCCTCTGCGACGCGTCCGCCCCGCCGATCGCGACGGGCGTCGACGCTGCGTCCATCGAGATCCTCGCGCGCGGCCTCGGTCGCTGCGACGGGTGGGTGCTCGTGCAGGCGGGACACGTCGTGAGCTGGGTGCAGCTCGCACCGCCCGGAACCTCCGACACGACGGCCCCCGAGCCGCTCCCGACGGCGAACGCAATCCCGTGACCGCACTCCGTGGAGGTGCGCTGATGCGAAGCATGCTGCGGCCGTGGCGTCGAGCCGGCGACGAGCGCGGGAGTGTGCTCGTGCTCACCGCCGTCGCGCTCACGGCGCTCATCGGCATGACGTCGCTGACGCTCGACACCGGTCGCTACTTCGTCGCGCGCCGTCAGCTGCAAAACGCCGTCGACGCCGCCGCCCTGGCCGCCGCTCGTTACCTGCCGGCGACCGACTCCGCCCACCTCGTCGCCGCGCAGTCCGCCGCCATCACCGTCGCCGGCGAGAACGACGTCGCGGCGGGCGACGTCGGCGTGTCCATCCTCTCGACCGCGGTCGCGAGCGACACCGTGGTGGTCAACGCGCAGCGCGCCGTCGACTTCGCCTTCGCTCGCGTGGTCGGGATCGTCGAGCGGAACGGTGCACGCCACCGCCGCGGTGCAGCTCGGCAGCCTGTCGGGCATGGCCGGGGTGCTGCCGTTCGGCGTGGAGCAGCCGGCGGGCGGGCTGGTCTTCGGCGACACGTACTGCCTCAAGCTGACATCGGGCAGCGCCGACGAGGGCGCCTGCAACAGCCCCCAGAACGGCAACTTCCACGCGCTCGACATCGACAACACGGGGAGCGACAGCGCGAACGAATACCGCGATCGCGTCGACGGGGGGTCGCTCACGACGGTGCGCGTCGGCGAGCACATCAACATCGCCTCCGGCAACATGGCCGGACCGACGCAGCAGGGGCTCGGCTGCACGGGATTGGGGGGCCGGCTCGACGGCAACGCGCAGACCTTCGACGACGTCGTCGAGGAGGACGCCACCGGCGCCCGCATTCTCGACTGGTCGAGCCCGCGTCTCGGGATCCTGCCGCTCGTCACGTTCCCCGGCGGAGGCGAGGCGGTCGTGCAGGGGTTCGGGCTGTTCTTCATCGACGGCTGCGGGAGCGGCGCGGCGGTGACGGGGCGCTACATCGAGACCGTGGTGCGCGGCGGCGAGTGGGGTCCGTACCGGGCGACCGACGGCACGCACGCGATCCGGATCACGCAGTAGCGCGCCCCGCGGCGCTCAGGGGCGCAGTCGGCGCGCGTTCGCGGCGACGAGCGCCGCTCGCGCGGCGTCCCGCGCGCCGGCGAGCCTCGCGTCGCCGGCCTCGACGGCCGGCTCGACCACGAGCAGCACGTCGAGCAGCGCGGACTGCAGGGCGTCGGAGCGGCGCAGCAGCGTCGAGAGCCGCACGTCCGGCGCGCTCTCGGCCGCGAGCGCCGCGATCCGCTCGGCGAGCCAGCCGTGGCCGGCGCGCGTCAGCGCCGGCGCCGCGACCTCGAGCGCGCCGGCGAGCTCCGCGGTCGCGTCGAGCAGCTCCTGCGCCGCGCCGTCGACGTGGTCGGCCAGGTAACGCAGCAGCCCCACCGCCGCGCCGAGCTGCGAGCGCGCGTAGTCCGTGGCCAGCTCCGGGCCGACGGTCTCGGTCAGCGCGCGCGCCGTGAGCTCGAGCATCTCGGACGGGGTGGGGTGGTCGATGAGCGTCATGCGGCGTCTCCGTCCCAGCCGAGCAGGCTCACGAGCCCGCGATCCTCGGCGGGCAGCAGCCGCGTCGCGATCGCCGCGAGCTGCACCTCGTTCGTCCGCCCGTCTGCGACGTTGCGCGCGCCCGTCACCCAGATCCCCTGGGCCTTCACGTGCGCGAAGATCGACCACCAGCGGAAGGCCTCCGGGTCGCGGCGCAGCCCGCTCGCCTGCTCCCACGTGCGGAAGGCCGTGTCGAAGTCGATCGCCCCGCCGGCACGGTCGAGTCGCCCCCAGCGCCAGTTCGGCATGCACGTCCACGCGAGGTCCTCGAGCGGGTCGCCGAGGTGGCACATCTCCCAGTCGAGGACGCCATGGATCTCGCCGGCCTCGTCGAAGAGCACGTTACCGGTGCGGTAATCGCCGTGCACGACCGCGATGCGCTGCGCGGGCGGCGGCGGGTGTCGACGCAGCCAGTCCGCGGCCGCACGCGCGATCGGCTGCGTGTCGGCGCGGTACCGCTCGATCACGCCGGCCCAGTGGGCGAGCTCGCGGCGCCAGCAGTCGCCCGGCGCGGGCGCCTCGAGGAACCGCCACCCGGCGGCGTCCCAGTCGACGGCGGAGATGCGCCCGCCGATCTCGAACAGGCGCCGGCCGAGGCGCGGCAGACCGCCCGCATACGGCGGCGCGAACATGCGCTGGGGGCTGGTCTCGCAGCCGTCGATGCGTTCAAGCACGAAGAACGGGGCTCCCAGCCAATCGCCCGACGGCTCGAGCCAGAGCGCGTCCGGCACCGGGACATCGGCGCCGGCAAGACCACGATAGACGGCGAACTCGAGCGCGCGGTCGGTCTCGAGCAGCGACGCGCCGGGGTCGAGCCGCACGATCAGCCCGCGTCGCCGCGCCACGCCGCCCTCGCGCCAGGTGGCGTCGAAGGACCAGGTCTGGCGCGATGCCCCGCCGACGATCCGCCGCAGCCCGTCGACGGCGACGTCCTCGGCGGCCGGCATCGAATGGCGCAGGTAGCGGACGACGGCTTCGGGCTCGACTGTCACGTGCTCGTCCGTTCCGCCGCCGCTCGCTTCGAGCCCGGAGCGGGAGCGACGGGATCGCCCCGCGCGACCGCCTGATCGGCACCCTCCCGGCTGCCGCTCGAACCACCTCCGCGCCGCCGCTCGAACGACCTCCGCACCGCCGCTCGAACCACCTCCGCGCCGCCGCTCGAACGACCTCCGCACCGCCGCTCGAACCACCTCCGCGCCGCCGCTCGAACCACCTCCGCGCCGCCGCTCGAACCACCTCCGCACCGCCGCTCGAACCACCTCCGCGCCGCCGCTCGAACCGCTCGGCGCAGTCTAGCGTTGTCGCGCGTCCATCACGTGCCTAGACTCGCGCCCGCACCGCCGGACCGGAGGCTCGCATGCACCAGCTCGACGTCGAGGTCAGCTCCGAGCACGCGCCGATGTGGGCGCTCACCGAGATGCCCGTCCACGAGTGGGCGCCGCAGGACATGCTGATGGAGGCGACGAGCGACCCGCGTGCCTACGAGCGCTACTGGTTCACCGCGCAGGACCGCACCGGCGATCTGCTCGTCGTCGCCGGCTTCGCTCTCTACCCGAACCTGGGCACCGCCGAGGCCTTCGCGATTGTCAACCTGCGCGGCCGGCACACGACCGTGCGCGCGCACCGCCGGCTCACCCCCAACCGCCTCGACATGCGCGCCGGCCCGCTCAACTTCGAGCTCGTCGCGCCCTTCCGCGAGTGGCGGCTCACGCTCGGCGCGAACGACCAGCGCGTCGAGTACGACATCCGCTGGTTCGACACGAAACGTGCCGTGCGGCAGCCGGCCTTCCTCGGCGGCTACGAGTCGTTCGGGACGATGGAGGGCACCGTCGTCGTGCGCGGCGAGCGTTTCGAGCTGACGCGCGACGCCTACAACGGATTGCGCGACCACCACTGGGGCGTGCGGGACGGCGTCGGCGGGCGCGGCCACGCGCTGCGCGCGGCGAGCACGAGCACCGCGACCGCCGGCCAGTGGGTGGAGTTCGGCGACTGGTCGGTGTGGCTGCACCGCGTGCTCTATCCGCTGGGCGACGCGCGGCCCGGCACCGGCCGCATCATCCACCAGGACAGGCGGCTGCGGTTCGACCCGGAGACGCGCCTCTTCGTCGGCGGCGTCGTGCGCAACACGCTCGAGGGCGGCGCGGTGAAGGAGCTGCACTACCGCCGGCTCGGCTCGCAGATCGCGTTCCTGCGCTGCGGCATGTACGGCGGGCGCGAGGGCGGGACGCCCGACGGCGACGTCTGGCACGGCCAGTACGTCGGCGACGACGTCGTGACCGGCGAGACCTACGACGTGACGCAGCCCGACGTGCAGCGGCGGCTCGCCGGCGGCGCGAACCACCACTGCGAGGTGACGTGCGACGGAGAGACGACCTACGGCCTCTTCGAGACGCACGACCCAATCACGTACGAGCTCTGCCGCGACGGTGCGCCGGGCTTTGCATTGCTCGATTAAGCTCGATCGACCGCTCCCGCACCGCGGTGGAGCCTAGCGGCGGCTCCCGGCACGCTGGACGGCGCTCGCGCTGGGTCGGCGCGACACGCTCCTCGCGCGGCGGCGCGGAAGATCGGAACCCCGTGATGGCTGTGCTCTCGGGCGGTGCGCGCCGCCCTTTCGCCGCGCGCGGCGACGCCGGGTTTCCCCGACATCGCCGGGCGGCGGTGGCGGTGCTGCTCGCGCTGACGCTGACGCTCATTCCGGCGCTCGGCGCGCCCGCGCCCGCCCGCGCCGCCGGGGCGACGGCCACCGGCACGATTGACGGCTGGACCGCCGTCAACGGCGACGGGCGGGTCGTGATCTGGGGCGGCGGCGACGTCGGGGACCTCGTCGCCGCGGCCACCACGCGCGGCTGTCCCCCGATCTCCGTGTGGTACTTCGGCGCGCCCGGCGGCGCGGTCACCTACGTGGTCGGCGCGCCGGCATTCGCGAACGCCGGGTGGACGGCGGCGGTCCCAGGGCCGCTGCCGCGCTCGGCGCTCTACGTGACGTGCGGCGCGCCGCCGCCGCCCCCGCCCGCACAGTCGGTGCTCGCCGACAACCAGGTGGTCGCGCTCTACGGCTACCCCGGTCACCCGGCGCAGGGCCTGCTCGGCGCGTACAGCGCCGAGGACGCCGCCGCGGAGGCGCAGCGCCGCGCCGCGCAGTACGACGCGCTGAACGGCGCCCGCGGCGTCGTCGCCGCGTTCGAGCCGATCGCGGTCGTGGGCCAGGCCGACCCCGGCGCCGACGGCCTCTACGCCAGCCGCCTGCCGACCGCCACCATCCAGCAGTACGTCGACGTCGCGAAAGCGCACGGCATGCTGGTCATCCTCGACCTGCAACTCGGCTGGGCCGATCCGATGACGGAGGTGCAGCGTCTCGAGCCGTTCCTCGCGCTGCCGTTCGTGCACCTCGCGCTCGACCCGGAGTACATGACGAAGGCGCGCGGTGAGGCGCCCGGGCAGGTGATCGGGAGCATCGACCCGGCGACCGTGAACGCGGTGCAGGCGTACCTCGACGGCCTCGTGACGGCACACGACCTGCCGCCGAAGCTGCTCGTCGTGCACCAGTTCCTGACGAGCATGATCCAACCGACACCGACGGCCTTCGCGGACTACGCGGGCGTGGACGTGGTGATCGACATGGACGGGTTCGGCGGGGAGTACGCGAAGCTGACGAAGTACGCGACGTTCTCGCTCGCGAGCTACGCGGAGCGGGCGGGCATCAAGCTCTTCGTCGACTGGGACACGCCGCTGATGCCGCCGTCGCAGATCGAGGCGCTGCAACCGCCGCCGGACCTGGTGATCTACCAGTAGGGGGGCGCCGCGACGCCGTCGCACTCCGCGGCGTTCGGCCGCCGGGCCGCAACGCCGCCGGCGGCCGAGGCTAGCGGAAGCCCGCGACGATGAACGCGGCGCCGTTGCAGAGCCAGAGGAACGTCGCGTAACGCAACGCGCGGTGGGCGATGCCGCGCCAGCCGGCCTCGCCCGGCGCGAGGCGGCGGAAGCCGAGCGCCCACGCGCGGCCGGACAGCGTCTCCACTGCGGCGAACGCTGCCGTCACGGCCAGCAGCGCGGCGGCGAACAGCACGGCGCCGGCAACGATCACCGCCGTCACCCCTGCGGAGAAGGTCCCGGCAACGACGGTGCCGCGCGCGGCCAGCCCGGAGAACCCGAGCACGAACAGCACGGCGCTCACGGGCGCGACCTGCCGCAGGCTCACGCGCAGGCGCAGCGGAAGAGCGAACATCGCGGCCTCCTCCTCCGGATCATCGTCGGCGCGCGCAAGGCGCTCACCCCGCGCGGGCCCGCGCCGATGGGGGAAGACCCGCGTGAGAACCGCCGGTCCGCCGCACTCCCGGCGATCGTCGGCGCGATGCGCCCGGGAAGGAACGAGCGGGGTCGAGCACGGGGCCCGATGCCCGCGCTCACGTCAGTGGAGGCGCGAGGGTGCGAATCGGCCCCGTGGGGAGGGGGCGCGCTAGGCTCTCGCGGGGGAGAGGGAGGGCGCGCGTGCCGACGGTTGCGGTTATCGGCGCCGGCGCGGCGGGCATCGCGGCGGCGAGGGCGCTGCGCGAGGGCGGCGTCGACGTCGTGATGCTCGAGGCGCGCGATCGCGTCGGCGGCCGCGTGTTCACCGCTCTCGACTTCGCGCGCCACCCGGTCGAGCTCGGCGCGGAGTTCGTGCACGGGCAGTACGTCGCGACGTGGGATTGGATCCGCGCGTTCGACGCGGCGACGCTCGACGACGCGCACCGCTCGGTGCAGTGGACGCACTACCACGGGCGGTTGATGCACCAGGACGAGTTCGCGGCCGCGGCAGGCAGCGACCTGCGCGCGGCGGTCCGTCGCGCGACCGCGGCCTGGGTCCGACGCGGCCGCCCGGATGCGCCGATGGCCGCCGTGATCGACGCGTGGCCCGAGCTCGTCGGCGGCGCGCTGTCGGCCGAGGACCGCGCGCTCGTCGAGCACTACCTCGCGCAGGGCACGTCGACGGACCCGGGATCGCTCGCGGCATACCGCGGCACGCAGGCGACCTACGCCGGCGACGGCGACCTGCGGCACTTCCGCCTCGCCGACGGCTACGGCGCGCTGCTGCGGCGCGCGGCCAACGGCCTCGACATCCGCTTCGGCGCGGTGGTCGACCGCGTGCGCTGGGACGAGCGCGGCGCGGAGGTCAGGGCGGCGGGCGCGACGCACCGCGTGGACGGCGTGGTGGTCACGCTGCCGCTCGGGGTGTTGCAGCGCCGTGTGGTGGACTTCGACCCGCCGCTGTCGCTCGAGCAGCGCACGGCGATTGGCCGGCTCAACCCGGGCCACATCGCGAAGGTGGTGCTGAAGTTCGACCGCGTCTTCTGGCCTGCCGACCTGACGTTCCTCTGGACGCCGCTCGAGACGCAGCTGTGGTGGCGCCCCGGCGAGGGCCGCGCGGACGAGGAGCCGGTGCTGACCGCGTTCTTCGGCGGCGCCGCCGCGAAGCGCGTCGAGGACGCGACCCCCGCGGAGGCGGCCGAGCTGGCGGTGCACGACCTGGAGGCGATCCTGGGCCGGTCGGTGGCGGGCGCGCTGCGCGACTCGCGGTTCATCGCCTGGGGCGCGGAGGCACACACGTGGATGGGCTACTCGTCGCTGCCACCGGGCGGGCTGCAGTTGCGCGCGCAGCTCGCCGCACCGGTCGGCGCGCTCGCGTTCGCCGGCGAGGCGACGAGCCTGGAGCGCCCCGCGACGGTCCACGGCGCGATCGAGTCGGGCCGCCGCGCGGCGGCCGAGGTCCTGGCCCGGCTGGGCGCGCCCGGCGCACGCGGCGCACCCGGCACACCCGGCACACCCGGCACACCCGGCACACCCGGCACACCCGGCACACCCGGCACACCCGGCACACCCGGCACACCCGGCACACCCGGCACACCCGGCGCACCCGGCGCACCCGGCGCACCCGGCGCACCGGGGGCGTAGCGCCCCCGGCTCGCGCCTCAGCCGGCTACGTTCGGCCCGTGTGCCAGTCGAACTGCTGCGGCTTGCGGTTCGCGCGCGGCGCGATCACGATGTTCACGATCGCGGGGCCGTCGCCCGTGTTCGCCGCCCGGAGCGTCGCCTCCAGGTCCGCCGGGTCGTCGACGTAGTAGCCGCTGCCCGCCGAACGCGTCGATCACCTTCTCGTAGCGCGCGCCCGGCAGCATCACCGACGGCGGCGGGTCGCGGTCCGGCCGCAGCTCAGAGACGCCGCCGCCGATGCCGTTGTTGTTGATGACGACGACGGTGATCGGCAGCCGGTAGCGGCACATCGTCTCCAGCTCCATGCCGCTGAAGCCGAACGCCGCGTCGCCCTCGACCGCGACGATGCGCTTGCCCGGGTTCGCCACCGACGCGGCGACGGCGAAGCCGAGCCCGACGCCCATCGTGCCGTAGCTGCCGGCGTCCAGGCGCGTGCGCGGCTCGCGGTTGAGCAGGATCGTGCGGCCGATGTCCATCGTGTTCGCGCCCTCGCTCACGATGATGGCGTCCGCCGGCAGCGATTCGCTGGACGTCGCTTGCAGCGCGACGTAGTAGTTCATCGGCTTCGAGTCGGTCGGCCATCATCGCCGCGCTCACGCGGCCGTTCTCCTCGGCCTTGCTCTGCGAGCTGCGTGCGCCACGGCGTCTCGGCCGGGTACTGCCACGGCTCGGCGTCGAGCGCCGCGTTGAGCTGCGCCATGACGGCGCTTGCCCGTCGCCGACGAGCCCGACCTCCGCCGGCACGTTCGTGCCGATCTCCTCGGCCGCGATGTCGAGCTGGATCATCTTGCACGTCGGGCCGATAGCGCGGCGGCATGCCGAAGTGGAGGATCCAGTTGAGGCGCGCGCCGAGCAGCATGATCGACGTCGGCGCCCTGCAGCGCGAGCGTGCGCGCGGCGGCCACCGACAGCGGGTGATCGTCCGGCATGACGCCCTTGCCCATCGGCGTCGCGAGGAACGGGATCTGCGTGCGCTCGATGAACTCGCGCACCTCGTCCTCGGCGCGCGCCCACGCCATGCCCTTGCCGACGATCACGAGCGGGTTCTGCGCCGCCTTCAGCGTCGCGAGCGCCGCCGCGACGCTCTCCGCCGGCGCGGCTGACCGCGCGGCGGCTCGGGCACGGTGCGCGCCCAGCGTCACGGTGCTCTCGTCGACCTCGCTCCGAGAGGACATCGTCCGGCAGGTCGAGATAGACGGGCGCCGGGCCGGCCGTAGAGCGACGTGCGGACCGCCTGCTCGACGTAGAACGGGATGCGCTCGGCGCGCTCGACGGCGTGCGCGTACTTCGTGAACGGCGTGGCCGCGCAGCACCTGCCGCTCCTCCTGGAACGCGCCCATGCCGTTCTGGTAGACGGCCGACGCGCCGCCGATCAGGATCATCGGCCAGCAGTTCGCCTGCGCGTTCGCGAGGCCCGCCAGGCCGTGCATCGACGCCCGGGCCGGACACGACGGCGCACGCCTGCGGCCGCCCGGTGAGGTAGCCCGCGGCCTGCGCCGCGTACGACGCGGCCTGCTCGTTGCGCATGCCGATGTAGCGGATGCCTGCCTTCTGCGCGGCGGACGCGAAGGCGGTGATCGGGAACCCGACCACGCCGAACATGTAGTCGACGCCCTGCTGCTTCAGGCTGCGCGCGAGGATCGTCGCGCCGTCGATCTGCGCGGGCGTGCCGGCGCCGTTCGCCGCCGGCTGTGCCGTCTGTGCTCCCCCGGTCGTCATCGTCAGTCCCCCTCGCTGTGATCGGCACCCTGCCTGGTCCCGCTCGAACCGATTGGTGTGCGTCGAGCGGCATCCCGGCAGGGTGCCGATCGTCATGCCCACTCGCTACGCGATGCCTATCCGCTGCGCGCCGGCGCGTTCGCCGCCGGCCGCTCACGTCGCTCTCGCTCGCGTGAGTGGATGACCCGCTCGCCCCAGAGCGCGTCGAGGTCCGCCTGCGTGAGCCCGAGCTCGGCGCCGAGCACCGCCTCGGTGTCGGCGCCCAGCACGGGCGCCGGCCGCAGCGGCACCTCGGACGCGCTCATGCGAATCGGCGAGCGCATCAGCGTCACGGTGCCCTCGGCCGGGTGCTCGACCTCCACGATGAAGCCGCGCGCGCGGAGATGCGGGTCGTGGAAGACGTCCATCGTGTCGAAGACCGCGCTCGCCGCGACGCCCGCCTCGCAGAGGATGCGCATCGCCTCGTGCTTGTCGTGCTCCCGCGTCCACTTCGCGATCTCGGCGTCGACGTGGTCGGCGTGCTCGCGCCGGCCGGCGCCGGAGTGCAGGCGAGGGTCGAGGAGGAGGTCGTCGCGGCCCATCGCGGCGCACAGCTGGTCCCACATCCGCGTGGTGCCGATGAGCATGTAGATGTAATCGTTTGGCCCGCCGCCGGCGCAGGGGTAGAGGCCGGTCGGGACGCCCGCGCGGTGGCTGCGGCGCTGCGTGGGACGCTCGTTCCAGTCCACGACGCCGGTCGTGCGCATGAACATCGTCATCACTTCCTGCATCGAAAGCTCGATCAGCTGGCCCTCGCCGGTGCGCATGCGCTGCGCCCACGCGGCGGTGATCGCGAGCGCCGCCTGCATGCCGGTGCCGGTGTCGGCGACGGTGGGGCCGGGCTTCACCGGTGGGCCGTCCGGCTCGCCGGTGACCGACAGCGCTCCGGCGGCGGCCTGGGCGAGCGGGTCGAAGCACTTGTAGTTCGCATACGGGCCGGAGAGGCCGTAGCCCTTGATGCGGCAGTAGATGAGGCCGGGATGCAGTGCGCTCAACGCCTCGTAGCCGATGCCGAGCGCCTCGATCACGCCCGGGCCGTAGTTCTCGACGAAGACGTCGAAGCGCGGGACGAGGCGGAGGAACAGCTCGCGGCCGTGCTCCGACTTGAGGTCGAGCGAGACGCTGCGCTTGTTGCTGTTGTAGTTGAGGAAGTACTGGGAGTCGTCGGTGCCGCGCGTGAACGAAAGACGGGCCGGGTCGCCGGCCGGCGACTCCAGCTTGACGACGTCGGCGCCGAGCCAGGCAAGCATCTGCGTGCACGAGGTACCGGCCTCGTACTGGGTCATGTCCAGGATGCGCATCCCGTCTAGTGCCGCGGCCATGGCGCTCCCCTTCCTGCGCCCGCGGGCGGCGGGCGCGTCATCACGCGCATGGTAGCCGGAGGCAGCAACGCCTTCCGCCGCGCGGCGGGCTTCTGGCCTGCCGTGTGCAGCAGCTCCCTCACCACGCCGCAAGCGGCGCTCGCGGTTCACGGCAGCCGGCCGGGGGGTGGGGGGCGCCATGCAGGCATGAACGTCAGGCGGCGGCAGACGTGCCGCCGACAGCACCCGGACGCACGTCCGCGGCTGGCGCCGCGCTTCTGTCGGCGGCATCTCTGCCGCCGCTTGGACTTTCCGACGAGGCCCGGAGCCCTTCGACTGGCTCAGGACAGGCTCTGCCGCGCGCCGGGTAGGATGCCCTCGGACAGGAGGCGCGCCGTGGCCAACACTGCCGACGCCGAGCTCGACTTCGCGCCGGCCGAAGACGTCGCCCGCTGGATCCGCGAGCGTCGGCTCTCGCCGACCGAGCTGATGCGCCACACCCTCGATCGCATCGACGCGCTCAACCCGCGCATCAACGCCTTCGTCGCGCTCGACCGTGAGGGCGCGCTGGCGGCGGCGGCCGCGCAGACCGACCGCGTGGCGCAGGGCGACGACCTCGGCCCGCTCGGTGGGCTGCCGTTCGGCGTGAAGGACCTCGAGGATGTCGCGGGGATGGTGACCTCGTACGGATCGCGCGCCTTCCGCGACAACCGCCGCCAGCGCGACTCCGTGCAGGTCGCGCGGCTGCGGGCGGCGGGCGCGATTCCGATCGGCAAGACCAACACTCCGGAGTTCGGCTATACGGGCTTCACCGACAACGCGCTGTTCGGCGCGTCGCGCAACCCGTGGCACGCCGAGCGCACGCCGGGCGGGTCGAGCGGGGGGAGCGCGGCGGCGATCGCGTCGGGCATGGTGCCGCTCGTGACGGCCTCCGACGGCGGCGGGTCCGTGCGCATCCCCGCATGCTTCGTCGGCGCCTACGGTCTGAAGACCTCGTTCGGCCGTGTGCCGGTCGGGCCCACCGACTTCTGGTCGTGGGTCGACACGAGCGTCTACGGGCCGCTCACGCGCACCGTTCGCGACGCTGCGCTCATGCTCGACCAGGTCGCGGGCGCGCACCCGGCCGACCCGAACTCGCTCCCGCACCCCGGCTACTCGTACCTCGAGCGGCTCGACGCGCCGCTCCGCCCGCTGCGCATCGCGTACAGCCCGACGCTGGGGGCGACGCACGTGCAGTCGGACGTCGCGGTGCAGGTCGAGCTCGCGGTGCTCGCGTTCGCAGAGGCCGGGCACGCGCTCGAGCGCTACGACGAGCCGATCCCGCAACTCGGCCAGTGGTGGCCGCGGATGACGGGCTTCCAGGGCCGCGCCCAGCTGTGGGACGCGTACGCGGCGCGTCCGGACGAGTTCGGCGCGGGCTACCGCCGCGGGCTGGACGCCGCGATGACGGTCGGCCCGAAGGAGTTCGGCGAGTTCGCGCGCGGCCGCGCCGCCCTGAACGATTGGACGACGCGGCTCTTCGACGCCTACGACCTGCTGCTCACACCGACGATGCCCCTCGAGGCCTTCGCCGCCGCGGGGCCGCTGCCCGTGCAGGTCGAGGACCAGCCGATCAACTTCATCGCGTTCACCGCGCCGTTCAACTACAGCGGACATCCCGCGGCAACGGTCCGGGCCGGGTTCACGGACGCGGGGCTGCCGTGCGGGCTGCAGATCGTCGGCCCGCGCCACGGCGACGACCTCGTGCTGCAGGCGTCGCATGCGTTCGAGCAGGCGCGCCCGTGGCAGACGTGGCCCGAGATCTGACGGACGACAAGCATCGAGGGCAGCGAGCCACCCCCGCTGGTCCCGCCCTGTCACTGCATCGCCTCCAGCGCCGAAAGGACCCCATGATGCCTCTGACCGACGGTGAGCTCGCCGAGCCGTACTGCTACCTCACGACCACCGGGCGCGTCACCGGGCGCCCGCACACGATCGAGATCTGGTTCGGCCACACGGCCGAGCGGCCCGACACCATCTACCTCATGTCCGGCGGCCGCGACGGCTCCGACTGGGTGCGCAACATCCGCCGCGACGCGTCGGTGAGTGTGCGCATCGCCGAGCGCACCTTCGACGCGCGTGCGCGCGTCGTCGACGCCGGCACGCCCGAGGACGCCACCGCCCGCGACCTCCTCTTCGCGAAGTACCAGGAGGGCTACGCGAACGACCTGACGAACTGGCGGAACACGGCGCTGCCGATCGCGCTGGAGCTCGCTTGAGCGGAGCGGTGCGCCCCGTATCCTCGTCGCATGACCAGTCCTCCGACCGCGAGCACAACATGACGCCCGGCCGCGCGATCGTCACCGGGGCCGCCGGCTTCATCGGCGGGCATGTCGCCGCCGCGCTCGGCGCCGCGGGCGTCGCCGTAACCTCGATCGACCGCCGGCCGTGCCGACGGGCACTCCCGGACGGCGCGCGCGAGGTCACGCTCGACCTGCGCGACGCCGACCGCATGCGCGCGGCGGTCACCGAGGCCGCGCCGGACGTCGTGTACCACCTCGCCGCGCAGGCGTCGGTGTCGGTGTCGATGCGCGAGCCGCGCGAGGACATCGAGACGAACGTGCTGGCGACCGTCGAGCTCGCACGCGCCGCCGCCGACGCCGGCTGCCGGCGCTTCGTCTTCATATCCAGCGGCGGCGCGATGTACGGCCAGCCCGACACCCTGCCCGCGCCGGAGTCGACGCGCGTCGCGCCCGAGTCGATCTACGGGGCCTCGAAGGCCGCGGCCGAGCTGTACCTGCAGGTCGTGGCTCGCCAGACCGGCATGGAGGTCGCGGTGGTGCGCCCGTCGAACGTCTATGGGCCGTGGCAGGACCCGCACGGCGAGGCGGGGGTCGTGGCGATCTTCGCCCAGCGCATGTTGCGGGGCGAACCCGTCACGATTTTCGGCGACGGGAGCCAGACGCGAGACTACGTTTACGTCGGTGATGTGGTCGCGGCGGTGCGGGCGGCGGCGGACGCCCCGGAGCCGGCGACCTGCAACGTGTGCACGGGCGTCGAGACGTCGACGCAACAGATCTTCGACGGGCTCGCGGGCCTGACCGGCTACGAGCGCCCGGTGATCTACGGGCCCGAGCGGCCCGGCGACATCGCACGCATCGCGCTCGATCCCGGTCACGCCGGCCTGGCCTGGGGCTGGGAGCCACGGGTCGCGCTGGACGACGGGATGCGCGAAACCGTCGACTGGTTCCGCATGCAGGTCGCGCCGGAGGCGTAGCCGCGCGAGCAGCCCCCGGGGCGCATACGGGTGTCCGCGCCCTAGTTCACCCGCTCATCGACCGGCACGAACGCGTACATCGCAAGGATGCCGCGCTGACGCCGGAGCACGCGGTACCAGAGGCGCTCGGGCTCCGGGGTGAACGGGTCCCCGGGGAGTGGGTCGAGGACGAACCACGACTTCCCGAGGATCTCGCCCTCGAGTTGCCCCTCACCCCAGCCGGCGTAGCCCCCGAACAGCCGCACCTGCTCGAGCTCGGGCAAGGCAGGCACCGGGTCGTCCCCAATCTGGACGAGGCCGAGGCGGTCGGTCACGGGGGACCACCACGCCTCGTCGCGCGGCCCGTCGCTGAGCCCGAGCGCGAGCGCAACGCCCGGCTCGACCGGCCCGCCGCCGAAGAGGTTCCCGGGCTGCGCCACGCGCGCCCCCCACTCGGGGAGATGGTCCGCGACGAGCGCCGCCAGCGGGCGGTTGAGCACCACGCCGAGCGCACCGCGCTCGTCGTGCGCGCACAGCAGCAGCACCGTGCGATGGAAATTCGGGTCGAGCAGATCCGGGCTCGCCACCAGGAGCCGCCCCGCCAGCGAGCCGTTCGCACCGGTCATGGACCGATCATCGCACGACGCGCCTCCACCGGTCCCGCGCACCGGGCCTACGCGTCCTCGATCTCGAGGATCAAGGGCACATGGTCCGAGGGCTTCGGCCCCTTCCGGAAGTCGCGATCGATCCGGCAGCCGCACAGCCGTGGGACGAGCGGCTGACTCGCGAGGAGGAGGTCGATGCGCAGCCCCAGCCCCTTGTGAAAGTGCCCGGCGCGGTAGTCCCACCACGTGTACTGCACGGCCTCGGGCTCGACCGCTCGGAACGCGTCGATGACGCCCGCCTCGAGGATCTCGGCGAGCGCGCGCCGCTCCGACTCGCTCACGTGCGTCGCGCCCACGAAGGCCGCCGGGTCATACACGTCGACGTCGGCGGGTGCGATGTTGAAGTCGCCGGCGACGACGAGCGGCCCCGCGGCGAGCGCGGCGACGCGCGTTTTCATCGCCGCGAGGAACTCCAGCTTCGCCGCGTACATGGGGTCGTCGAGTGACCGCCCGTTGATCACGTAGACGCTCGCCACCCGGATGCCCGCGACCGTCGCCTCCACCCAGCGCCCCTCCTCGGAGGCGGGCGCGCCGGGCAGCCCGGGGACGACGTCGGTGAGCGGGTGGTCCTCGCGCGCAATCACCGCGACCCCCGCCCAGCGCCCCGTGCTGTGATCGGCGGCGCGGTACCCGGCCGCGACGAGGTCGGCGTGCGGGAAGGCCGACGCCTCGACCTTCGTCTCCTGCACGCAGAGGACGTCGGGCTCGTGGCGCTCGAGGAACTCGAGCACGCGCGGGAGCCGCGCCTTGATCGAGTTCACGTTCCAGGTGACGACCTTCATGCGGCGATTCTGCCCCGCCGCGCGCCGGCGCTCCAGTCCCGGCGTCGCCCGCGCAGCCGCGAAAAGCGCCTGCCCGCCGTCGCATCCATGCGAACGCTCGCCGATTCTGCGCGTTTCCTGCTCGAACCGTGAGTAACAACCGGCCTGCCCGGTGCACTGATCAGGATGTGAGCGGAAACGCGATGACGGCGGAGGAAGCCATCACCCCCGACCGGGGCCGCGAGCACGTGGAGGCGGCGCGAGCCGGCAGCGGCCGCGCCTGGCAGGAGCTGTTCGAGGTGCACTACCCGAAGCTCATCCGCTACTTCCGCGTGCGCGTCCCCGAACGGGAGACGGCCGAGGACCTCGCTGCCGAGACCTTCGTGGAAGCGTTCCGCTCGCTCGATTGCTTTGAGTGGCGGGGCAAGCCGTTCGAAGCCTGGCTCTTCGGCATCGCCCGCCACCGGCTCCTCATGCACGTCCGGTCGCGCCGCACGCACAGCGCGCTCTCGGAGGTGGATGCAAGCCCGACGGACGAGTTCCTGGCCGTCGATGTGCGCGACGCGCTGGGGCGACTGCCGGCCGAGTACCAGGAGGCGATCCAGCTGCGGTACGTCGTCGGCCTCAGCGGCGACGAGGCCGCGGCGGCGATGGGCCGCTCACACGGTGCGTTCCGCGCGCTGATGCACCGTGCCACCCGAGCATTCAAGCGCGAGTACCAGCAGGCAGGCTGACGATGCGGCTCTTCTCGCGGCTCCGAGCGCACGACGCGGTCCCGGGCGACGGACTCGACCCGGACCTGTCGATGCTCTTTCGAGAGGCGCACGACGGGCTCGAGCCGGACGCGAGCGACATGCTTCGCGCCCGCGCACGCATCGCGAACCTGGTTGCGACCGATCGATCGAGCGGACGTGTCAACCGCGCGGCGTGGCAACGCCTGCGGTGGCGCATGGCTGGAGGTTTCAGCATGTGGAGTGGACTGCTATCCGCCATCGTGGCGAACAAGATCGCGGCGGTCGCCATCGGCGCGACCGTGCTGGTGGGCGGCACGGTCGCCGTAGAGACGACCGGCGTCGCGCCGGCGGTGCACGACGCCATCGCGCACGCGTCGGGTGAGCACGCGGCGCTGCAACTGGAAGGCACCGCGACGACCACCGCGACCGCCACGGCGACCGCCACGGCGACCGCGGAGCACGCGCACGCGACGGGCACGCAGCTTCCCGGCAATCTCACCACGCAGCTTCACGCAGACGGCAGCTTCACCGTCCGCGGCGAGGTCGCGAGCGCGGACGCCGGCACCGTGACCGTGACGACCGCCGACGGCGACATCACCTTCGCGTACGACCCGTCGATTGTGCACGCGACCGGCAAGCCGGCCGCCGAGCACGCGGCAACCGCGCACCCGCAGGGCCACCCGACGGCGGAGGCGACCGAAACCGTCACCCCGACGGCGACCGCCACCGCCGACGCGTCCGAGGACGTGACCGGCGTCAACCTCGGCGACTACGTCGGCTACGGCGTGTTCATCTCCGGCACGTGCACGGCCGCGCCGCTGCCGGACACGCTCGCGGGCTGCGACGCCGATCACCTCCAGGTGGACCGCATCCAGGTGCTCGGCCAGGCGGGCCAGCAGCAGCAGGGGAATCCGGCCGGCGCCGGCGCGGCCGCTACGGCCGAGTCGGAGCACGCGTCGCCGCAGGGCGTCGAGCACCGTGACGCCGCGCACGCGAACGGCGACGACGCGACCGCCACAGCGTCGCCGATCGCGACCGGGACGGCGCCAGCAGCGACGGCAACCGCGGACGGCTCGGGAAGCCCGGCCAACGGACACGCCAACGAGCACGCGTCGAGCCGCTGAGCCTCGACCCAGCACCCATGAGCGAACGGGCCGTCGGGATTCCGGCGGCCCGTTCGGCGCCCGGCGCGCTACTCGGCCGCCTCCACCGTCGCGACGGCGGCCGCCGTCGGCCGGGCGTGCGGCGCGCGGTTCACCAGCACGACCCCCGTCAGCACGAGCGCGACGCCCGGCAGCACGTCCGGCGACACCACCTCGCCGAGGACGAGCCACCCCCAGAACAGCGCCGACACCGGGACCAGGTAGGTGACGAGCGACGCCTGCGCGGCGTGCAGGTGGCTCAGCAGCCAGTAGTAGACGATCAGGGCGACGCCCGACGACAGCAGCGCCAGCCCCGCCGACGCCAGCAGCACGCGCCGCGGCAGCTCGCCGAACGCCGGCACCACCCCCGCGCCGAGCACGACCGGCGTGAGGATCGCCCAGGCCACCGCGCTCTGCACCCCCGCCAGCACCATCGAGTCGATCCCGAGCAGTCGTCGCCGGAGGTACACGGCCCCGATCCCGTAGCTCGCCGCCGCCGCGACGACCGCGAGCTCGCCGGCCGTGCCGCCGCTCGTGACGTTCCGCAGGTCCGGCCCGATCACGACCGCGACGCCGATGAACCCCAGGGTCAGCCCCAGCGCGCGCCGCGGCGTGATGCGCTCGGCGGACAGCAGCAGGTGCCCGAAGATCGCCGCGAAGAACGGCGTGGCCGCGTTCAAGATCGCCGCGAGGCCCGACGCGATGCGCGTCTCCCCCCAGGGGATCAGCACGTACGGCAGCGCACTCCCGAACACCGCGACGACCGCGACGTCCGGCCAGCGCCCCGGCGGCGGCAGCCGCCGCCCGCGCGCCGCCACGACCGCGAGGATGAACAGCGCTCCGCCCCCAAGCCGGATCCAGCCCACCGCCACCGGCTCAATCGCGCCCACCATGATCTTGATGAACAGGAAGCTCGCGCCCCAGATCAGGGCGACGGCCGCCAGGCCGGCTGCGTATCGCGGGCGCACCGTCGCTCTCCTTCGCGCGCTTCCCCGGGGGAAGCCGCGGACGATAGCGACCACGCGCCGGGCCCGCAACCGGGCGCCGACCGTGCCCGCCCCGCACGCGCGCACAGAGGCGCCCCCGTGGCCGGGGGCGCCTCGCGTCTCGTTCGCCCGGGAGGCGCCGGCGGGTCGCTACTCCTGCTCGGCTTCCGCGCGGCGCTCGTGGTACTTCTGCACCTGCGTCGGCAGCACGACGAAGACCCCGAACAGCGCGACAAACGCGAGCGCTGCGACGATGACCATGATCTCGATCCCTCCATGCACGGGCCCGGCGGCCCTCCTGGTGTTGCCCGTCCGCTAGCTGGCGGCCGCGATCTCCTCGGCCGCGAAGACGTAGCCCGGCTGCGTGAACTCGCTGGCATCGACCCCCACCACCTCGTCGGCCTCGGAGACCCGGAGCCCCATCGTGGCCCGGATAAAGCCGAAGATGACGATCGAGGTGATGGCGGTCCACGCAACCACGGCGACCATGCTGATGACCTGCGCCACGATCTGGCCGCCGTCCCCGGAAAGCAGCCCGCCGACGTCGCCGTACGTGCCGTTCGCGAAGATGCCCACGGCGAGCAGCCCCCACAGGCCGCCGCCGGCGTGGCACGCGACCGCCCACACCGGGTCGTCGATGTGGAAGCGCCGCTCGAGCGTTTCCGCCACGACGATGACCAGCACGCCCGCGATTGCCCCGATGACCACGGCCGCCCAGGTGTCCACGTAGGCGCACGGGGCCGTGATGGCGACGAGCCCGCCGATCGCGCCGCTGGCCGTTGCCGCGATGTCGGCGCGCCCCGTCCGGATGAACTGGACGTAGTACGCGACCACGCCGCCGGCGATGCCGGCGAGGAACGTGTTCACCGCGATCACCGAGATGCGCAGGTCCGTCGCCGCCAGCGTGCTGCCCGGGTTGAACCCGAACCAGCCGAAGAACAGGACCATCGTTCCGATGATGATGTAGCCCATGTTGTGGCCCGGGATGGACCGCGGCCTGCCGTCCGGCCCGAACTTGCCCACCCGCGGACCGACCATCACCGCGCCCACCAGCGCCGCGATGCCGCCGACCGCGTGCACGACGCCGGAGCCCGCGAAATCCTTCGCACCGGCGCCGAACGACAGCGTGGCGAGCCAGCCGCCACCCCACACCCAGTGGCCGTAGACCGGGTAGACCACCGCGCTGATCAGGAAGCTGTACGCCATGTAGCCGTTGAGCTTCGTGCGCTCGGCCATCGCGCCGGAAACGATCGTCGCCGCCGTCGCCGCGAAGACGAGCTGGAAGAACCACAGCATCATCGTCGTGACGTCGTTCGCGCCGCCGCCGAGGAAGAAGCCCGACAGGCCGAAGAACCTGTTGCCGTCGGTGAGCCCCGGGGCCGCCTGCGACCCGCCGAACATGATGGCGAAGCCGAAGGCCCAGAAGGCCAGGCCGCCCATGCAGAAGTCCATGAAGTTCTTCATGAACACCGAGCCCGCGTTGCGCGCGCGCGTGGCCCCCGCCTCGAGAAGCGCGAAGCCCGCCTGCATGAAGAACACGAGGAACGCCGCGATCAGCGTCCAGGTGAAGTTGACGGCCACCACCGCCGCGCCGCCCGGATCGGCCGCCACGTCGATCGTCGCGGCGCCGGTCGGGTCCGGACCATCGGCCCACGCGATGCCGCGGGGAATCACCCCGACCAGCAACAGCGCGAGCGCGAGCCAGAACCGCCGCGTCCTCACCATCCGACCCATCGCTGCACCCAAGCGAGCTCTCCTCCCCGGGGACCGCGCGCCGCGGCCCTGCCTCAGCTTTCCCTCAGCGCATCTTCAGCATGTGAGGTTTCACGAGCTTTGCTCGCGCGTTTCGGGCAGATGAACTTCCGGTTGCGGTGCTGTTTCTGTGAGGGAGTGGCGGCGGGTCGCCGCAGGCGACGCGCTCGCCGGAACCAGCGCAGCGTTCACGGAGCGAGCGCAGGCAGATAGCTTCGCGCTACCGGTCGTGGCGGGTGGCGCGGCGGGAGGACGGGCGCCGGGCAGCCGCGTTGACGCGCTGAGCGAGGAGCAGGACGGAGGCACGGGACGCCGGCGGAGCCGGGGACGTCCCGGCGACGGCGCACCCGTCTCCGCCGAAACCGCACGCGCGCATCACGAAGCCACATCACGCGCATTCCGCCCCTACGCGGTCGCCTCGCTACGCTGGGCACCCGAGGTCAGCGGTAGGAGTGACGATGGCGGCGACGCTCAGCACCAAGGTCCTGGAAGCGCCCACCCACGGCGCGGCGGTCGCGTGGTTCCGCGCGCAGGGGCTCACCCCCTATGCGTGGTCGAACGTCCCGCGCGACATGTACGCGCCCCATGCCCACGACTACCACAAGGTCCTGCTGTGCCTCCGCGGCGACATCGTCTTCCACACGGACGACGGCGACTTCGAGCTCGGGGCTGGCGACCGGATCGACCTCGAGCCGGGCACCCTTCACGCGGCGAGCGTGGGCGGCGAGGGCGTGACCTGCCTCGAAGCCACCCGCTGAACCACGGCCCGCGGCGCCCGAGCGCGCTCAGCGGTACGCGCGCGCCTGCAGCGCGAACAGGTCGGCATAGAGGCCGTCCCGCGCCATCAGCTCGTCGTGCGTCCCCTGCTCGACCACCCGGCCGTGGCCGAGCACCACGATGTGGTCGGCCATCAGCACCGTCGACAGCCGGTGGGAGACGAAGACCGTGATCGTCGATGCCTCCGCGGCGTCGCGACGCGCGGCGTCCGCCCAGCGGTCGAAGAGGCGGTGCTCGGTCGGCGGGTCGAGCGCGGCCGCCGGCTCGTCCAGCACCAGCAGCAGCGGATGACGACGCATCATGGCGCGGCCCACCGCGAGCTTCTGCCACTGCCCGCCCGACAGCTCGACGCCTCCCGGCCAGCTCGGTCCCAGCTGCGTGCCCAGGCCGCGCGGCAGGCCATCGAGCACGTCCTCCGCCGCGCCGCGCGCGAGCGCGGCCGCCACCGCGACCTCGTCGTCGATGGCGGGCAGGTCGCCGAGCCCAACCGCCTCGCGCACCAGGAACTCGAAGCGCGCGTGGTCCTGGAAGCCGGCCGCGACGCACGCGCGCCAGCCCTCGGGGTCGACCGTCGCGAGATCGACCTCGTCGACGAGGATCCGGCCGGCGGTCGGCGCGTAGAGCGCGGCCAGCAGCTTGATCAGCGTCGTCTTCCCCGCGCCGTTCTCGCCGACGATCGCCACCGTCGATCCCGCCGGGAGCGCGAACGTCACGTCGTGCAGCACCTCGGCGGTCGTGCCGGGATAGCCGAACGAGACGTGTTCCAGGCGGATCCCGCTCTCCAGCCGCGCCGGCGCCGCCCCCGCGCGCGCCCCGGGCCGCCGTTCGCGCTCGGCGACGTCGACCAGGTAGACGTAGCGACCGGCCGCCGTCAGCGTGCGCAACGTCTGCTGCAGCAGCTCGGCCGACCACGTGACGAGCCCCAGCACCTGGCCGGCGAGCACCGCGGTGAGCAGGACGTCGCCGGCGGTGACGCGGCCGGCGGCGGCCTCGCGCGCGGCGAACACGATCGCCCCGAGGTACCCGGCCAGGAAGAACGCCCGCGCCGCCAGCGCGACGAACTCGCCCTCCACGTAGAGCCGCCGCTGTGCCCGCCGCACCTCCTCGTGCGCGTCATGGAAGCGCGTGAGCAGCTCGCCCTGCAGCCGAAAGAGCCGCGCCTCCTTGGCGGGGCCGGGCTGCGTGGCCAGCTCGAACATCGCCGTCGCGCGGCGCGCGGGCTCCGCCGTGAGGTCGGCGCCCCGCCGGTAGAGGTCGCTCGTGCGCGGGCTGAGCAGCAGCATCGGCAGCGCGAACAGCGGTAGGACGAGCAGCCGCGCGTCGACCTGCGCGAACAGCACCGCCGTGATCGCGGCGCGGATCGCGGTGTCGAACAGGGAGACCAGCGACGGGATCACCTCCCCGAACTCCCACGACTCCTGCTCCAGCAGCTCGAGCTGCGCGAGGTGCTCCGGCGTCTCGTGCAGCGCCAGCGTGCGCGCGCCGCCGACCAGCGCCATCAGCCGCCGGTCGAGCACGTGGCGCGTGCGGTCGTTCAGCGTCATCCGGGCGCGCGAGCTCACGAAGCCGACCGCGGCGCCGCCTGCGACCGAGACGCCGATCGCCGCGGCGACCGCCGTCACGGCGCGCGCGTCGCCGGCGCGCACCGCGTCCACGAGCAGCTTGAGCCACAGCGCGAAGAGCGACGTCACAAGTGCGTTCAGCGCGAACAGCGCGCACGTCAGCAGCGCCCGCCGCGGGTCGGCCTCCCACGCGAGCCCGAGGATGGCGTGCGCGGCGCGCACGCGGCCGATGGCGCGACCCCGCTCAGCCACGAGCCCGGTCCCGGTAGCGCTCGGCCTGCAGCCGGAAGAGCCGCGCGTAGCGCCCGCCGGCGGCGACCAGGGCGTCGTGCGTGCCCTGCTCCACCACGCGGCCGTGCTCGATCACGACGATGCGGTCGGCGCGTCGCACCGTCGAGAAGCGGTGGCTGATCAGCACGCTGGTCAGGCCGCGCGTGACGTCGAGGAAGCGGTCGAACAGCTCGGCCTCGCCGCGCACGTCGAGCTGCGCCGTGGGCTCGTCGAGCACGAGCACGCGCGCGCCGCCCTCCACGGCCATCAACGCCCGCGCGAGCGCGACGCGCTGCCACTGCCCGCCCGAGAGGTCGACACCGCCGGCGAACCGCCGCGAGAGCGGGGTCGCGAGCCCCGCAGGCAGTGCGTCGAGGAACGCCAGCGCGCCGGCCCGGTCGGCCGCGCTGCGCACGCGCGCAAGCGCGTCGCGGTCGTCGCGACGGTCGATCGCGCCGAAGACGACGTTGTCGAACGCCGGCAGCTCGTAGCGCGCGAAGTCCTGGAAGATCGCGCCGGTCGCGCGGCGCCAGCCCTCCGGGTCGAGCGCGGCGAGATCGACGCCGCCGACGGTCACGCGGCCGACGGTGGGCCGGTGCAGACCCATCAGCAGCTTCACCAGCGTCGTCTTGCCGGCCCCGTTCAGCCCCACCACCGCGAGCGACTGCCCGCCGCGGATCTCCAGGTCGAGGCCGTCGAGCACCGCGGTCTCGCGACCCGGGTACGCAAAGCGCACGCCCTCGAAGCGCACCGTCTCGGAGGCCAGCGCCCCCACCGGGCGCGCCCCGGCCGCGGTGGCCCGCGCCGCGAGCGCACGCTCGAGGGCGAGCGCGTCGGGCACCGGCACGGCGCCGTTCTCGATCCAGACGTCGCCCTCCTGACTCGCCAGCGCCGCGGCGCCGAACAGCGCCTGCATGAGCACCGCGAGCGTCGCGAGCGACATGCTCCCGGCGGCCGCCGCGCGCCCCGCCGTCACCGCGACCGCGACGTTCACCGCCAGCACGACGGCGGCGAGCGGCGCCACGAGCCGCCAGTCGGCGCGTCGCGACCGCCACAGCTCGTCCATCACCTCGCGCCAGCGCTCGGAGTAGCGTTCGACGAGCCAGCCCGCGAGCCCGAAGACGCGCACCTCCTTCGCCCACTCGGGCATCAGCGCGATCCGCTGCACGTAGCGCGCCCGCCGCAGCGGGTCTGTCCAGAACGGGTTCGCGTGGTAGTACGACGCCAGCAGCGCGGCGCCGAGCGCCAGCCACGCCGCGGCCAGCCCGAGCGCCGCGAGCGGCCACGTCCGCGCGACGAGCACGCATGACGCCGCGCCCTCGGCGAGCAGCACCCACTTCGTCGCGAGTCCGCTCACCAGCTCGCCGGGCCCGTAGCGCGCGACGCGCACCGCACGGTCGAGCTGGGCGGCGAGCTCCGGATCGTCGAACAGCTCCAACCCCGGCGGGGCGAGCGCCGCGGCCATCACGCGCCCCGTCAGGTACTCGTCGAAGCGGCGGTAGAGGTCGTTGGCGAGCAGGTGCTGCGCGACGCGGGCGAGCTCCTGCGCGACGAGCACGACGGCGATCGCCACGAGCGCGGCCACCATCCGCCGCCCGGGCGGCGAGTCGAATCCCGCGCCGACCGCCACCGGCACGGCGCCCACCAGCGCGCCGACCGCGAGCGCGAAGCCGGCGGGGAGCGCGCCCTGCAGTGCGCTGAGGACGCCGAGCGCCCCGGTGCGCGCGGGGAAGCGGCGCGCCAGCACACCGATCGCCGCGCGGCGGGCCCTGCCGCGCTCACCCACGGTTGGGCTCGCCCGGAGCGGCGGGGCTGCGGCGGGCGGCGGCGCTGCGCCGGATCAGGGAGGCGGTGTCGCGGCGCATGGCCGCCGGATAGTACCGTTCGCTCCCCCACTGCGCGCCGCGCCGGCCGGCGGCATCGAGAGGATCGCCACCATGAACCCTGCGCCCGTCGACCGGTCGCAGATCCGCGCGCTCACCTTCGACGTCGGCGGCACGGTCTTCGACTGGCATCACACGATCCGCGACGAGGTGAGGGCGCTCGCCGCCGCCCGCGGCGTCGCGGACGCGGTCGACCCGACGCGCTTCGCGAACGACTGGCGCCGGCGCATGTTCGAGCTGCTGGGGCGCGTGCGCTCGGGTGACCTGCCGTGGATGAACGCCGACGCGCTCCACCGCATGGCGCTCGACGACGTCGCGCCGCAGCACGCGATGCTCGCGCTCACGGCCGGCGACCGCGACGACCTCAACCGCGTCTGGCACCGCCTGAACGCGTGGCCCGACGCCGCCGACGCCATCGCGGCGCTGCGCTCGCGCTACACGGTCGTCGTGCTCACGGTGCTGAGCTGGTCGATCGCGGTGGACAGCTCCAAGGCCGCCGGCGTCGGATGGGACGGCATCCTGTCGTGCGAGTTCCTCGGCCACTACAAGCCCGACGCCGCCGCGTACCACGCGGGCGTGGCGGCGCTCGGCATCCGGCCGGAGCAAGCGATGATGGTGGCCGCCCACCCGAGCGATCTGCGCGCGGCAATGGCGGCCGGCCTGCGCTCCGCCTTCGTCCCGCGGCCCGGCGAGCGCGGCGAGGGCAACGACGGCGACCTCTCCCCGCAGCCGGACTTCGACGTCAACGCCGTGGACTTCCCGGATCTCGCGCGACAACTTCTCGCCTGATGCGATCCCGGCGCGCGGGACATGGCGCCGCGTGCTCGATCCACGACTTGCCCCACGCCGAAACGACGGCCGATCGCTCATGCGTGGCGTCTGACGTGAGCACGGGTCGGTCAGCCCGGCGCTCGCCGGGGTCGCTGCCGCCTTACCGCGCGCCGCTCGAGCCGGCTTCGGCGGCGGAGCCTGCCGGCTCGTATGCGACCTGGCAGAACCCGTGGTTGCAGTACCCCCACGGGTTCGCCTCGAGGTACTGCTGGTGGTAGGGCTCGGCGTAGTAGAACGCGCCCGCCGGCTCGATCTCCGTCGTGATCTCGCCGAAGCCCTGCGCGCCCAGCGACGCCTGGTAGCGCTCGCGCGATGCCCGAGCCGCGGCCATCTGCTCCTCGTCGTGCGTGTAGATCGCCGAGCGGTACTGCGTCCCGACGTCGTTGCCCTGTCGCATGCCCTGCGTCGGGTCGTGGTTCTCCCAGAACACCTTGAGCAGGTCGTCGTACGCCACGCGGTCCGGCTGGTAGACCACGACCGCGACCTCGGCGTGGCCGGTGCGACCGGAGCAGACCTCTTCATAGGTCGGGTTCGGGGTGTGGCCGCCGGCGTAGCCCACGAACGTCGAGTAGACGCCGGGCACGTGCCACATGAACTTCTCGGCGCCCCAGAAGCAGCCCATCGCGAAGGTCGCCAGCCGCGAGCCCTCCGGCCACGGGCCCGTCAGCGGCGTGCCGAGCACGAGGTGACGCTCGGGCACCGGCATGCGCTCGGCGCGACCCGGGAGCGACTCCTCGGCGGCGGGGATGCTGAGCGACTTGCGTCCAAACACGGCGACCTCCTGTGCGCGCCGCCCGCGCCCCGGAAAGGCCGCCCGGGCGCGCGGGGCGCTATCTCCCATCGTAATGCACGTTCGCGGACCCGGCCTCCGCCGGGGGCGGGGCCACTGGCGGTGTCGACTACCCTGACGTGCAGAGCGCGCGACGAACGTGTGCGCCGTCCCGCGCGCCCCGGAATGCGAGTGCAGCGGCGTGAACGACGCGACCCCTGGCATCACCTTCCGAGAGACGCTTTCCGGCGGCTTCCACCTGGGGGCGTCGGATCCTGTTGACGGCCGCCGCCAGGGCGAAGCCGCACGCACGCGGCTCGACCTGCACGCGACGATCACCATCGGCGACGTGCGCCGTTTCATGGCCGATCCGCAGCACGTCGCCACGCTCGACGGCACGATCGACTTCGAGCCGCTCGGGCGTGATCTGCGCGCGAGCCGCGGCACGTTCAACCTCTTCGCGTCGCCCGACCGCCCCGGCACGAAGCGCGCCAGCTACGAGCTCGCGTTCGCGACGCGCGGCACGCCCTACTTCTTCGCCGGCCACATGGACATCCGCGACGATGCCGGCCCCGACGCGTGGTCGGACCTGACGACCCTCTATGCGACGCTCCACGAAGGCACCGACCGCAGCGGCCCGATTGTCGGCGCCGGCGTGCTCGCGCTCGGCACCGACGGACTCGCGCGGCTCGCCGCCTCGATGCGCGTGACCGGCGCCGACTCGCTCGGCGACGGCGCGCTCGCGCTCGCCGCGTTCGGGCGCTTTTTCCTCGGCGAGCTGTGGAACACGTACACGTCGCCGCCGTCGGGCGCGCGCGGCGCGTGGCGTCGCGCAACCCGCGGGCTGAGCTCGCTGCTGGGTCGACGACCGGGCGCCTGAGGCGACGGCCGGAGCGCGGCCCTACAGGTCGAACGCCGCGGCCAGCTCCTGCAGCCGCGCGCGGCGCGCTTCGCTGTCGGGCAGCGCCTGCCCGACGTGTGCCCAGAAGGAAGCTGAGTGGTTGCGCACCAGCAGGTGCATCAGCTCGTGGACGATCACGTAGTCGACGAGCGGCGGCGGCGCCATCACGATGCGCCAGTTGAGGCGGATGGTGCCCTCGCGACTGCAGCTGCCCCAGCGGCGCCGCTGCTCCTTCACGATCACGCGGCGCGGGAACAGCCGCAGGTGCTCGGACCAGCGCGCCGTCCGCGCCACGAGCACGCGCTCGGCGCGCGCGCGGTACCAGCGCAGGACGGCGTCGCGCACCGCCGCGCCGCGCGCATCCGGCACGAGCGCGTCAGGGAGGTCAACGCGCAAAATGGCGCGCTCGCGGTCGTGGGTGACGAAGGCGGCGCGCGTGTCGGCGAGCGCGACGCGCAGCGTGAGTGGGCCGCCGACGTACGGTAGCGTCTCGCCGCTGACCCACGCGCGCGGCGCGAAGCCGCGGGCTACGGCGGCGTGGCGCGCGATCCAGGGCGCACGCTGTTCGACGAACGACGCGACCTCGTGCCGGGGGGTGAACTGCGGAACGGAGACACGGACGCCGTCGCGCGCGTCGACCACGATCTCCATGGTGCGACGGCGTCGGTGGCTGCGGACCACCGCGTAGCGGATCGTGGTCCCGCCGACGCGGATCTCGCCCTGTTCGGCGTCGGACTGCTCGGTCCGCTCGACCATGCGTCGACCCCGGTCGCCTGTCCCCGCCGCCGGGAGCTGCGCACAGGGTACTGCGTCCGGACGGTCTAGAACCTCGTGTAGCCGCCGTCGATCACGAACTCATCGCCGGTGTGATAGGCGCTGGCTTCGCTCGCCAGGTACACGGCGATCCCACCGAAGTCGGCGCCCGTGCCCCAGCGGCGCACCGGCACGCGGCGCAGCACCGCGTCCACGAAGCGGTCGTTGCCGAAGCTGCGCTCGGTCATCGGCGTCTCGATCCACCCGGGGATGATGCTGTTCGCGGTCACGCCGTAGCGCGCCAGCTCGACGGCGAGCCCGCGCACCATCGCGAGCATGCCGCCCTTCGTCGACGCATACGCCTCGTTGCGCGCCGCCCCGTGGATGGCCGACACGCTCGACGTGCCGACCAGCCGGCCGCCACCCCCGCGCTCGATCATGTGCCGCGCGGCGGCGCGGAAGGTGAAGAAGACGCCGTCGAGGTCGACCCGCGTGACGCGGCGCCATTGCTCGCTCGTCATGTCGACGAACGCCGCGCCACCGCCGATGCCGGCGTTCGCGAAGCAGGAGTCGACGCGACCGAAGTGCTGCACCGTCTGCGCGAAGGCGTCGGCGACGGCCGCCTCGTCGCCGACGTCGCAGCGCAGCGCGAGCACGTTCGCGCCGGTCTGCGCGAGCCGCTCCTGGGCGGCGGCGTTCTTCTCCTCGTTCGTGCCCCAGACGCAGACGGAGGCGCCGGCCTGTGCGAGCGCCTCGGCCATGCCGAAGCCGATGCCGCTGTTGCCGCCGGTGACGAGGGCGACCTTGCCGGTGAGATCGAACGGTGCGTAGGCCACGCGGGCTTCCTTCCAGTACGGGCGCATGCCGTGCAGGAGACTAGTCGGACGCCACCGCATGGGCGAGCGCGAAGCATCGTGCTCGAGCAACCGCGCCCCGGACGCACGAGCACGCGCTCGATCGCGGGAACGCGCCTCCGGCGGCGAGCACGCGGCGTATGCCGCCCCCGCGCCGCCGGCGCGCTACCCCAGGACCTCCGCGTCGTGCTCGCCGAGCAGCGGCGCACGCGAGCGGATCGCCCACGGCGACGCGTGGAAGACATACGGCGCGCCGGGATAGGTGAACGCGCGCCCGAGCTCCGGGTGCTCAACCTGCACCGGGAACCCGCGCGCGACGAAGTGCGGGTCTTCGATCACCTCTTCCGGCGAGTAGATGATGCCGACCTGGAAGCCGCGCGCCTGGCCGCCGGCGAAGAAGTCGTAGGCGCCGAGCCGCGAGGCGAGAAAGTTCATCGCGTCCCGGCCGGCGCCGAAGATCTCGCGCACCTCCGCGTCCTCGGCGATCCGCGTCAGATCGAGCCGCTCGCGCTCGGCGCCGTGCTCGAGCAGCGGGCGCGCGGTGAACTCCCCGGCGGGGTCGGCCTCGTCGAGCCACTCGAGGATGCGCCGGAAATCCTGCCCGCGGCGCGGCGGGAAGCCCGTGTTCACCCAGCGGCCGTCGGCGCACTGCACCTGCGACGGTGCCGACGGGTTCACCCCGGCGTGCCGCCCGGTCTGGCGCTGCACGGTCTGCTGCGCGACCAGCCACGAGTAGCTCGCCGCCTCGGTCGTCACGTTCTGCGCGGCGTGCATGTCGACCTCGACGTGCTGCCCCGCGCCGGTGAGGTCGCGCGAGACCACCGCGACGAGCACCGCCATCACCGCGTAGTGGCACGCGGTCTGGTAGCCCTGGTAGCCGCCGCCGCGCACGGGCGGCAGCGAGTGGTCGTCGTAGCCGCAGCTCCACGCCGGTCCGCCGCCCGCGAGCAGCGTGAGGTCGGTCGCAGCCTCGCCGGCGCGCGGCCCGCCACGTGCGAATGGCCACAGTGACGCCGTGATCAGGCGCGGGTCGGCCGCACGCAGCGTCGCGGCGTCGAGCCCGAGCGCCTCCAGCCGCCCCGGAGGCTCGCTGTCGATCACGAGGTCGGCGCCGGCGACGAGGCGCCGGTAGCCGTCGCGCCCCGAGTCGTCGTCGAGGTCGATGACCACGCCACGCTTGCTGGTGTGGTAGTGCCAGAACGCGAGGCTGCGGTCCGCGCCGGGGATGTCGTCGAGGAACGGTGGCCACGCGCGCATGGCGTCGCCGCCGGGCGGCTCCACCAGCACGACGTCGGCGCCGGCGTCCGCGAGCAGCTTGCCCGCCCAGGCGATGCGTTCGTTCGCCAGCTCGACGACACGCAGGTCGGCAAGCGGTCCGCGCGCGGAGGGCGCGCTCCCGGGCGATGCGGTCACAGCACACCCTCCTCGCGCAGCGACGCGATCTCGTCGCGGCCGAGCCCCAGCAGGTCGCCGAAGACGCGCTCGTTGTCCTCGCCGAGGCACGGCGCGCCGCGCTCATCGACCAGTCCGTCGCCGAGAGGTGCACCGGCAGGCCGTCGACCCGCACGTCGCCCATCTCCGAGTGGTGCACGGTCGGCCACAGCCCCCAGTACGCGGTGTCGGCATCCTCGTCGACGCGCTCGCCGGGCTGCTGCACGGCGGTGGCCGGCACGCCGGCAGCCTGCAGCGCCGCCGCGGTGGCGAAGCGCTCGCGCGCGGCCGTCCACGCGCCGACGAGCGCGTCGAGTTCGTCCTGCGCGGCGAGCCGCCCGTCGAGCGTGGCGAAGCGCGGGTCGTTCGCCCACGGCTCGCCGACGACGCCGGCGAACGCGCGCCAGTCGTGGTCGTCGCGGCACGAGAGCGCGATCCAGTCGTCGTCGCCGGCGGCGGCGTAGATGCCGTGCGGCGCCATCGGCGGGAACTGGTTGCGGTTGCTGTTCGGCATGCCCGGCCGGCGCAGCGGCCGCGCGTTCACGGTGTAGTCGAGCATCGCCGGGCCGTTCAGCGTCGCGCCGGCCTCGGTGCACGCCATGTCGACCCACTGGCCCTCGCCGGTGACGTTGCGGTGGTGCAGCGCCATCAGGATCGCCATCGCCATGAAGTAGCCGCCGGTGTGGTCCATGTACGAGTAGCCCCAGCCGGCCGGCGGCTGGTCGGGCAGGCCCGACTGGAACGTCAGCCCGGAGACGGCCTGCACGATCGGGCCCCACGTCTTGAAGTCGCGGTACGGACCCGAGTGGCCGAAGCCGCAGTTCGAGACGTAGATGATGTCCGGTCGCAGCGCGCGCAGGGCCTCGTACGAGAAGCCGAGCCGGTCGAAGACGCCGGCGGCGAAGTTCTCGGTGACGACGTCGGAGATGCGCACGAGCTCGCGCAGCAGCTCGCGGCCGCGCTCGGTGCGCAGGTTGAGCGTGACGCCCAGCTTCTCGACGTTGTGGTTGTTGAACGCGCCGCCGAGGTTGATGCCGCGGCGCTCGTCGACGAACGGCTGGCCGCCGCGCAGGATGTCCCAGCGGCCCTCGTTCACCGGGTCCTCGATGCGGATCACCTGCGCGCCGAACGCGGCGAGGAACTTCGTCGCGCCGGCCCCGGCGAGCTGGCCGGTGAAGTCGCAGATGCGGATGTGGCCAAGGGCGGTCATTGGCGGTCCTTCGATGCTCGGCGCGGGCGCGCAGCCCGCTTGCTCGTCCCGAAATGGCGAGCGGAAGGCCTGCGGCCTTCCGACTTGATGCGCGAGCCTCCGTCGCCCCGCTCGCGAGGTCGGAGGGCCTGCGGCCCTCCGACCTCGCCGTCCTCGTCGCGGTCGCGGTCGGGGTCGCGGTCGCGGTCGCGGTCGCGGGGGTCGCCGTCGCGCGCCGTCGCCGCCCAGCGTGGCCGTCGCCGCGCAGCCGTCCGTTAGAACAGGCGCACGCCTTCGCGGTAGCCCATCGTCAACAGCTCCGTTCCGGGTGCCACGCCAGCAAGCTCTCCGCGCACCGCCGCCATCGCTTCCGGCCCCGTCATGTCGTGCGTCGTCGGCGGCATCCAGTCGTCGTGGTGCCCGAGCACGATGCGGCCCGGCTGCATCAGCCCCGCGACGTGGCCGACGAACTGCGTGAGCGAGCCCTGGATCGGCTCGCCGTCGAGGTTCGGGCGGCCGGCCATCGCGACGATGGCGACGTCGGGATGCAGCCGCCGCAGCACGCCCGTCCAGCAGCCCGAGGTGTCGTGCCAGAAGACGCTGCCTTCGGGCGTCTCGACCAGGTACGCCAGCGCGCCGCCGATGTGGCTGCTGCCGGTCGCCGTGCGCAGGTGCGAGCGCATCTCCTCCACGGCGCGCGGGTCCGGCGCCGCCGGCCGCTCGCCGATGCCGCCGCCGCGCTCGGCGCGGACGGCGGCGCGCTCGTCCTCGGTCAGGCCTTCGTGGCCGGTCACCGGCTTCGTCACGTCCCACGACCCGCCGACCCAGATGCACGAGTGCAGGCTCGGGAACACTCGCACCGTGACGCCCGGCCCGAGGCGGTGACGCTCGCCGCCCTGCGACGGCAGCAGCTGCGCCTCGGAAACGCCCGCGTCGCGCATCACCCGCATGCTCTCGTGCGACCCGATCACGCGCGCGCCGGTGTTGCGCGCGATCACCTCGGCGCCGGCGATGTGATCGAAGTGCGCGTGCCCGACCAGCACGAAGTCCGCGCGGTCGACCTCGGCGGCGGTCAGCCCGACCGGCGGCGCCGACGGCACGCGGTCGATGTAGGCGTCGAGGTAGAGCACGAGGTCATCGACGGTCAGCCGAAAGGTCGCGCAGCCCAGCCAGTCGAGCGTCACGGTCATCGCGGTCCCCCCTCCGCAGCGCGCCGGATGCTAGCAAGCCGAGGACGGGCGCGGGGGGCGCCGCGGTCGGATCGGAACCAGCCGGGGCCGGCGATGCGGCCGGGACACTCCACGCCCGCCGTGTCGGCCGTCGTAGCATCGATGCACCGGGAAGGAGCCCGCCGTGCCGTCACGCAGCGTCGAGCTCGAGGTCGGCGACCGCGCCGTGAGCGTGACGAACCCCGAGAAGGTGTTCTTCCCCGAACACGGCTACACGAAGCTCGACGTCGTCCGCTACTTCGTCGCCGTCGGCGCGGCCGCCCTGCGCGGCGTGCGTGACCGGCCCATGGTGCTCAAGCGTTATGTCAACGGTGCGGCCGCGGAGCCCTTCTTCCAGAAGCGCGCGCCCGACGCGCGCCCCGACTGGGTCGCCACCGCCCGCATCACCTTCCCGAGCGGTCGCCACGCCGACATGGCCGTCTGCGACGAGGTCGCGGACATCGCCTGGGCCGCGAACCTCGGCTGCCTCGACCTCAACCCGTGGCCGGTGCGGCGCGACGACGTCGACCACCCCGACGAGCTGCGCATCGACCTCGACCCCACGCCCGAGGCGACGTGGGACGACGTGCGCCGCGTCGCGCTGCTCGTCGGCGAGGTGTTCGACGGCCTCGGCTACCGCTCGTTCGCGAAGACGTCGGGCTCGCGCGGCATCCACATCTACGTGCGCATCGAGCCGCGCTGGGAGTTCACCGACGTGCGCACCGCGGCGCTCGCGCTCGGCCGCGAGGTCGAGCGCCGCGCGCCCGAGCTCGCCACGACGGCCTGGTGGAAGGAGGAGCGGCACGGCGTGTTCATCGACTACAACCAGAACGCCCGCGACCGCACGATGGCGTCCGCCTACTCCATCCGCGCGCTCCCCGACGCGCGCGTCTCGACGCCGCTGACCTGGGACGAGGTCCCCGCCGTCGACCCGGCCGCCTTCACCATCGCGACGGTCCCCGCGCGCATCGCCGAGCGCGGCGACCCCGCGGCCGGCATCGACGACGAGGCGTTCTCGCTGGAACCGCTGCTCGCGCTCGCCGCCGAGCAGGCCGCCGCCGGTCAGGGCGAGGCCCCCTACCCGCCGCACTTCCCGAAGGCGGCCGGCGAGCCGCGCCGCGTCGCCCCGAGCCGGCGCCGGAAGGGCGAGCAGGGGGCGTGAGCCCGCTGTTCTCGGCGGCCCCGAGTCGAACCGGGTGACCCGGCGCGACGTGATCGCCTCATGCGCCCCGGGGCCCGAGGTGACGCTGCGAAGAAAACGCCACCGGAGACAGCGGGCGCATGCCCCCTGCTCACCGCTAGCCAAATAGCTGCGCCAGCTCCGCCGGCGGCGCGACCTCCAGCTGGTCGAACGTGCACGCCTCGGGCGGCTTGTCCGGCCGCCAGCGACGGAATGTCGCGCCGTGGCGGAAGCGCGCCGACTGCAGCTGGTCGAACGCCACCTCGCACACGAGCTCCGGGCGCAGCCGCACCCACGACGTGTCCTTGCCGCGCGACCACCGGCTTTCGCCGCCGGGCGTGCGACCGCCGCCGAAGCCCTGCGTCTCGTCCTCGCTGAACAGCGACGCGAGCTCCCGCGCCAGCCCGCGCCGCTCCGGCGCCTTGAAGCTCGACGTGTGCCCGACGTACTGCAGCGTGCCCTCGCGTCGTAGAGCCCCAGCAGCAGCGACCCCACCGCCGTGCCCTCTTCGCCCTTCGCCCAGCGCAGACCCGCGACCACGCAGTCGACGTCGCGCACGTGCTTGATCTTGAACATCGCGCGCACGCCCGGCTCGTAGGCGCCGTCGAGCGGCTTCGCGATCACGCCGTCGAAGCCGGCGCCCTCGAAGCGGTCGAACCAGTCGCCTGCCTCCGCGGCGTCGCGCGTCGCGGGGGTGAGGCGCAGCGGGCCGCGCGCGTGCGCGAGCGCCGCCTCGAGCCGCGTGCGGCGCTCGGCGAACGGCGCGGCGAGCAGCGAGGCCTCTGCCGTCGCGAGCAGGTCGAACGCGACGAACGTCGCCGGCGTCGCCTCGGCCAGCATCGCGACGCGCGACGCCGCGGGGTGGATGCGCTGCTGCAGCGCGTCGAAGTCGAGCCCGTCCGGGCCGGCGATCACGATCTCGCCGTCGTACACGCCGGCGGCGCCGAGGTGCCCCGGCAGCTCCCGCTCGAGCTCGGGGAAGTAGCGCGCGAACGGCCTGCGGTCGCGGCTCTGCAGGTAGATGCGCGCGCCGTCGAAGAACACGATCGCGCGGAAGCCGTCCCACTTCGGCTCGTAGAGCCAGCCGTCGCCCGCCGGGATGGCGTCGACGCGCTTGGCGAGCATCGGCTCGATCGGCGGCTGCAGCGGCAGGTCGAGGCGCGGCGACGTCATGCGCGGCAGCCTAGCGGCGTTCCGGCGCGGCCGTCGCGTGCGCGGCCGTCCACGCGCGCAGCGACTCCGCGTCGCCGGCATTCACGACGCGGTCCGCGCCGACGCCGCACGACGCGAGCCGATCGCACGCGTACGGCAGCCACGCGAGCTCGCCGGGGACGTGCGCGTCGCTGTCGACCGCGAAGCGACAGCCGGCCGCCGCCGCGGCGCGGATCAGCCGGCGCGGCGGGTCGCGACGCGCGGGCTGCGCGTTCACCTCGATCGCCTTCCCGTGCCACGCGGCCGCGGCGAACACGGCCTCGGCGTCGAACTCCGACTCCGGCCGGTCGCCGCGCCGGCGGCGCATGCGCCCGGTGCAGTGGCCGAGGACGTCGAGGTGCGGGTTCGCGAGCGCTGCCACCAGCCGCTCCGTCATCGCCGCGGCGGGCATGCGCAGCTTGCTGTGGACGCTGCCGACGACCACGTCGAGCCGCGCGAGCAGCTCGTCCTCCTGGTCGAGCGCGCCGTCCTCCAGGATGTCGACCTCGATGCCGGTGAGGATGCGGAACGGCGCGAGCTCCGCGTTCAGCGCGGCGACGACGTCGAGCTCCTCGCGCAGCCGCGCGGGGCTGAGGCCGCGCGCCACCTTGAGGCTGGGCGAGTGGTCGGTGAGCACGATGTAGTCGTGCCCGAGGTCGCGCGCCGCCTCGGCCATCGCGCGGATCGGGGCGCGGCCGTCGGACCAGTCGGAGTGCACGTGGCAGTCACCGCGCAACGCGTCGCACAGCGCGGCGCCGTCCGCGGTCTCGGCGGCCAGGCGCGCGTCGGCCGCCTCGAGCGCGACGAGGTAGCGCGGCCGCTCGCCCGCCAGCGCCTCGGCGACGATCGCGGCCGTCACCGCGCCGACGCCGGGGAGCCGGTCGAGCCGCCCGCCGGCGGCGAGCGCACGCAGCTCGTCCGGGTCGCAGGCCGCGACGGCGGCGGCCGCGCGCCGGAAGACCCGCGCCCGGTAGCGCGGGGCGCCGGCGACCTCGAGGCGGAACGCGATGCGCTCGAGGACGTCGGCGGGCGCGAGCGGCTCGGCGGGCGGGTTCGTCATGCGATCGAGGCTAGCGGACCGTCACATCCCAATCGCCACCGTCGAGCCGGGAGCGGCAGCGACCGGATCGCGCCCCCCGCGGCGGATACCCCCGGCGGCGGGGACCCGCCCCGTGCCGATCCGGTCGCTGCCGCTCCCGGCTCGAAGTGTGACGATCGCGGCGCGGCGATCGGGGTGCCGCGTAGCATGGGTGCGATGCACGCGCAGGAACTCGCCCGGCCCGCGCCCATCGCGGAGCGGCCACTTCGCGCGGTCGAGCGCGCCGACCCCGAGCCGGGCCCCGGCGAACTGCGCCTGCGCGTGACCGCGTGCGGCGTCTGCCGCACCGACCTCCAGCTCGTCACCGGCGACCTGCAGGCGCACGCGCTGCCGGTGATCCCGGGCCACCAGGTGGTCGGCCGTGTCGATGCCGTGGGCGACGGCGTCGACGGCTGGTCGGTCGGCGATCGCGCCGGCGTCGGCTGGCTCGCGTCGGCCTGCGGCAACTGCGACTTCTGTCGGCGCGGCGTGGAGAACCTCTGCCGCGACGCGCGCTTCACGGGCTGGGACCGCGACGGCGGGTACGCCGGCGTGATGACGTCGCGCGCCGACTTCGCCTTCCACCTGCCCGACGGCTTCGACGACCTCGACGCCGCCCCGCTCCTCTGCGGCGGCGTGATCGGGTACCGGGCGCTCAAGCTCGCCGGCGCCGAGCGCGGCGGGCGCCTCGGCCTGTACGGCTTCGGCAACTCCGCCCGCCTCGCGATCCAGGTCGCGCTGCACTGGGGCAGCGAGGTCTACGTCGTGACGCGCGGCGAGGCCGGCCAGCGGCAGGCGCGCGACTTCGGCGCGACGTGGGCCGGCGGCACCGACGACGTGCCCCCCGTGCCGCTCGACGCCGCGGTGACGTTCGCGCCGGTCGGCGAGGTGATCGTCGAGGCGCTGCGCGCGATGGATCGCGGGGGGACGGTGGTCGTCAACGCGATCCACCTCGACCGCGTCCCGCAGTTTGACTACGACATGCTCTGGCTCGAGCGGTCGATCAAGAGCGTCGCGAACTACACGCGCGCCGACGCGCGCGAGTTCCTTGCGCTGGCCGCGCGGCTCCCCGTGCGCACGCTGTACGACACCGCGCCGCTGGCGGACGCGAACGCGGCGCTGGAGCGCATGGACCGCGAAGGCGGCGAGCGCACCCCGGTGCTGACGATGGAGTGACGGCCGCGAGTGACGGCCGCGCGACCGCCCCGCGGCCTCGCTCTCTACAACTCCCCGCGCGCCCAGCGGTCGAGGTTCCGCAGGAACCGCGCGTTCGTGCGCGCGGCGTTGCCGCTCGACGCCGACGAGTCGTGCGGCGTGAGGACGACGTTCCGCAGATCCCACAGCGGCGAGTCCGCCGGCAGCGGCTCCTCGCGCATCACGTCGAGGTACGCGCCGCCGAGCCGTCCCGCGCTGAGCGCCGCGATCAGCGCGTCCTCGTCGACGATCGCGCCGCGCGCGACGTTGAGCACGCGCGCCCCCGACGGCAGCGCGGCGAGCGCCGCCGCGTCGACCAGCCCCCGCGTCTCGTCGGTCAGCGGACACGCGATCGCCAGCCACTGCGCGCGCGGGTAGAGGTCGGGCAGCGCGCTCGGCGGCCGCAGCTCGTCGACGTCGTCCTCGGGCCGCTGTGGGCTGCGCCGCACGCCGATCACGCGCAGGCCCAGCGCGCGCGCCAGCCGCGCGATCTCGTTGCCGATCGCACCCACGCCGATCACGACGAGCGTCTGGCCGGCGAGGTCGTCGGGCAGCGCGTCGCGCGGGTGCTCCTCCCACGCATGCCGGCGCTGGGCGTCGATCCAGCGCGGGAAGCCGCGCGCCAGCATCAGCAGACCTGCGATCGCCGTCTGCGCGATCGGCACCGCCGTGTCGCCCGACGACGTGGTCACGCGCACGCCGCGCGCCATCAGCTCCGCGTAGATCGGCGCGTCGGTCCCGGCGTGCGCGACGTGCAGCCACCGCAGGTTCCGCGCGAGCCGCACCGGGCCGTAGAAGCGACGCATCGTGGCCGGCGACTGCTGGACGTCGCCCGAGAAGAACGCGAGCTCGATGCGCGCGAGCGTCGCCTCGTCGAGGCGGCCCTCCTCGGGGACGGCGATGCGCTCGAACGCGACGCCCGTCGCCTGCTCGATGCGCCTGAGGTCGGCGTCGAATCGGGCGAAGAAGCGAGCGGAGGCGTAGAGGCCCTGCGTCGCGTCCGCCATCGTCGCGCCTCCCGGCGGCGTCAGTCCTCGGTGACGTCCCAGCGCACGACGCCGTCGTCGCCCGGCTCCAGCCGACGCACGCGGCCGTGCACCTCGAGCAGTTGCAGATGCGCCAGCGTCTCGCCGAGCGCCGACCGCTTCTTGAAGACGTTGAACGTCTCGTACGGCTTGTTCCACGTCACGCGCGAGGAGATCTCGCTCGCCGACGCCGGCTCGTCCTCGATGCCCTCGAGCACCTCCTCGAGCCGGTCGTCGTGGTGATCGCGGATGGCCGCGCAGCGCGCCGGCAGGTCCTCGATCAGGTCCTCGTGCGCGGGCAGCGCGAGCCGCGTGTCGCAGCGCGCCACCTTCTCGAGCGAGTCGAGGAACTCCTCGAGAGGCCGCCGACCGCTCAGCTCGTCGTCCTCCGAGAGCGAGACGTTCGGCGTGATGCGCGACAGCACGTGGTCGCCGGTGAACATCAGGCGGTGCGCCGGCTCGTAGACGCAGAGGTGGCCCGGCGTGTGCCCCGGCGTCCACAGCGCCTGCAGCCGCCAGCCGTCGAACTCGAGCAGGTCGCCGTCCTCGATGCGCCGGTCCACCGGCACGTCATTCATCGACCAGGACCGGCGCTCGGTCTCCGTCGAGACGTCGCCGGAGTCCTGGTTGTCGTCGCCCGAGCTATGGCGGTGCTCTTCGCGTCGGAAGCTCTCGTCCGCGTCGGCCGCCGGGACGCCGTGGCGCACGAGCCAGGAGCGCATGCGGCCGGCGAAGTCGGCGTCGCCCGGGTGGTGCGAGTGGCGGTGCATGTGGGAGAACCAGTCGGCCTCGCGGCTCAGCATGATCGAGCTCGCAGCCCGGCGACTGCTCCTTGATCCACGCAGCCATGCCGACGTGATCCGGGTGTCCGTGCGACACGATGAGCCGCTGGATGTCCGACGGCGCGTAGCCGATGCCGTGGAGTTGCTGGGTGAGCCACTCGGTCGCCTCGGGCGTGCCGTAGCCGGAGTCGAACAGCGACACCCCGTCGGGCCCCTCGAACGCGTAGGGCATGATCCAGGGCAGGGCCTTGCTGGTCATCGGGGTGCGCAGCCGGTGCAAGCCGGGAACGATCTCCAAGCGACCTCCCTCGATGGGCGCATGCGAGCGGGAAGGAGCCGGCCGAATCTGCCGGCGGGCGGAGGATAACAGAGCCGCGCGGTACGCCCGACGGCGGCCGTCTCCCGGCGAGTCCGCCCGAACCCGCTATTCCAGACGTCGTACACGTCCGCGATACCCTGTGGAGCCGCTTCTCGGCTGCCGATGCTCCGATCGAGAGCGGCGAAGCTGGGATCAGAGGGCTGCGAGGACGATGCCTCGAGACAACCGCAACTTCTACCGGCTGCAGGTGTCGATTCCCGCCACCCACGCGTACAAGAGCCTGCGCGACGGGTCGATGCTGGAGTTCAGCGATCCGCTGGTCCTCGACGTCAGTCTCGGAGGCCTGAAGCTGCACGTGCGCGAGCCCGTGAACACCAGCGAGTCCGTCACGGTGACCTTCTCGCTCGCGGGCGAGTACTTCGAGGTCGAGGGACTGATCGTCTGGGTTTCCGACAGCGAGTACACGTCGCGCCGCCTGATCGGCGTGCGCTTCGACGCGATCGATGCGAAGACGCGCGAGAAGCTCGCGCGCCTGATCCACCGCGAGCAGATCCGCAACCTGAAGATGGGCGTGCGGTAGCGGGCGTCCGGGCGCCGAGCCGGCGCGCGCCCCGGCGGGGCCCGCGGCTCGTCCCATATACTCGCGACATGTGGCGCACGATCCGACAGGCGACGCTCTACTTCCTCGTCGGATTCACGGTCGCGTTCCTCATCTACCTGTTCATCCGCTTCGACCCGGGCCGTGTGCTCGTCGGCATCGCGATCGGCGCCGGCGCCGGCGTCGTGCTGGCGGCCGTGATGCTCTGGCTCGAGCATCGCTACCCCGACCGCCCCGCCTCCGTCTGACCGCGCTCGCCTGCACTCGCCCCGCGGTCGGCACGGATGCCCACGGCCACTCTCGCCACACGACGGGTGCGCGTAGGCTGAGATCGGCCCGCAGCGCCCGGGAGCGGCGCGCGCGACGAGGAGCGATCGATGACCACGGGTGGCGATGCGCCGGGGACGGCGCCGGGCATGCTCGCCGGCGACCTCGGCGGCACGCACCTGCGGCTGGCCGTCTTCGACGCCGACGGCACGATCGTCCGCCACGAGCGCTACGACACGCCGGTCGACGACCCGGCCGCCCTCATCCGCTTCGCGCAGGCGTTGCTCGCCGACTCGCCCGTACCGGTCGACGCCTTCGTGATCGGCGTGCCCGGCCCGCTCTCCTACGCCGAAGGTCGCGCCTTCCACCTCCCGCACCTCCCGCGCTGGGAGGGCTTCGTCGACGCCGCGACGCTCGCCGGCGCGCTCGGCCTGCCGGCGCTCGTCGCGAACGACGCCGACCTCGCCGCGCTCGGCGAGCACCGCTTCGGAGCCGGCCGGGGTACGCGCGACATGCTCTACGTGACCTCGAGCACGAGCGTCGGCGGCGGCGTCATCCTCAACGGCCTGCTGCTGCACGGCCGCCGCTCGCTCGCCGAGATCGGCTGGACCACCATCGACTGGCGCGCCGGCACCGCGCTCGAGGCGCTCGCCTCCGGGAGCGCGGTCGAGCGGCTGTCCGGGCTCGACGGCGCCGAGGCCACGCGCCGCGCGCTCGCCGGCGACGCCGCCGCGCTGGCGGTGTTCGCGGAGGTCGGCGCGGCGCTCGCGGTCGGCATCGTGAACGCGGTCTTCTGCTTCATGCCGGAGCGCGTCGTCATCGGCGGCGGCGCGTCGCTGGCCGGCGACCTGCTGCTCGCGCCCGTGCGCGAGCGCGTCGCGCGCGAAGGGCCCCGCCTGGCGATCGAACCGGACGTCGTGGTCGCGAGCGCCGGCGACGACGTCGGCCTGCGCGGCGCCTTCGCGCTGTGGCAGGACGTCGCCGCGGGGCACATGCGGGAGCTGCGGTTCGCGCGGCCGGGCGACACGCCGCCGCCGCACGCCGTCTGGACCGCAGGTGCATGATGGAACGAGAGGGGAATCGGCCGCACGACGGCGCATTCCCCGCTCATGCGGAGGTGACGTGAGCGGCTGCCTGCGAGACCAGCGGCGAGCAGGCGCGCTCGGCGCGCGCGCCGGCCGCGGCGCGAGACGGGCGGACTGACCGCCGTGCGCGTCGTCGTCGGAACCGACCACGCCGGGTTTCCGCTGAAGGCGTTTGTGATCGCCGCGATCGAGGCCGCCGGACACGAGGTGGTCGACGTCGGGACGTTCGATACGAAACCGGTGGACTACCCGGACACGGCGGAGGACGTCGCGAACGCCATCCTGCGCGGCGAGGCCGAGCGCGGCGTGCTGCTCTGCGGGAGCGGCGTCGGCGCCTCGGTGGCCGCGAACAAGATCGCCGGGATCCGCGCGGGGGTCTGCCATGACAGCTTCTCCGCGCACCAGGCGGTCGAAGACGATGACGCGAACGTCATCTGCCTCGGCGCGCGCGTGATCGGACCGCGCCTCGCCGAGGAGCTGGTGACGCGTTTCCTTGCCGCGGAATTCTCCGGCGCCGAACGCCACGTGCGCCGCCTGGAGAAGATCCGCGCGATCGAATCCCGGACTCAGAAGCGGACGGAATGAAGCCATGCCCGAGACCATCGACGCCCTCCGCTCACTCGGTCAGAGCCCCTGGCTCGACTTCATCCGCCGCGCGTTCATCGAGTCGGGCGACCTGCAGCGCTACATCGACGACGGCTGGATCACGGGCCTGACCTCCAACCCCACCATCTTCGCGAAGGCCATCTCCGGCTCCACGGACTACGACGAAGCGCTGGAGGAGCTCGCCCGCTCCGGCCAGAACGACCCGTACGAGGCGTTCCTTTCGCTCGCGATCGACGACATCCGCGCCGCGGCCGACGCCTTCCGCCCGCAGTACGACGCGACGAAGGGCGAGGACGGCTTCGTCTCGCACGAGGCGCCGCCCGGCGTGGAGAACGACTACGACCGGCTCGTCGGCGAGGTGCGCCGGCTGTTCGGCGCGTTCGACCGGCCCAACGTCATGATCAAGGTGCCGGGCACGGAGGTCGGCGTCCGCGCCGTGGAGCAGCTGATCGCCGACGGCATCAACATCAACATCACGCTGCTGTTCAGCGTCGAACGCTACGTCGAGGTCGCCGAGGCGTACCTGCGCGGCCTCGAGCGCCGGCTCGCTGCCGGGCAGCCGATCGACCGCATCGGGAGCGTCGCGTCGTTCTTCGTGTCGCGCGTCGACACCAAGGTCGACGGGATGCTGCCGGACGACTCGCCGCTGCGCGGGCAGGCCGGCATCGCCAACGCGCGCGTCGCCTACCGGCGCTTCAAGGAGCTCTTCAGCGGGCGCCGCTGGGAGCGGCTCGCCGCGTCCGGCGCGCGCGTGCAACGCCCGCTGTGGGCGTCGACGTCGACGAAGGACCCGTCGTACTCCGACGTGATGTACATCGACGGGCTGGCGGCGCCGCACACCGTGAACACGATGCCGGAGAAGACCCTGCGCGCGTTCGCCGATCACGGCACCGCGAAGACCGCGATCACGCCTGCGACGATGTCCGAGGCCGAGGGGACGCTGCGCAAGCTCGGCAACGCCGGCGTGAACATGCGCCAGGTCACGGACGAGCTGCTGGAGGAGGGCCTCCAGTCGTTCGCCGACGACTTCCACCGGCTGCTCGGGCTGCATCGAAGAAGCCATGGAGGCCGGCGCGAACCGCTGGCTGCAGGCCGGCGGGCACCTCGGACCGATCGAGTCGGCCGTCCACGAGCGCATCGACCGGCTCGGCAAGCAGGAGGTGGTGCGGCGCATCTGGGAGGCCGATCACACCGTCTGGAGCGACAGCCCCGAGGAGATCACCGACCGCCTGGGCTGGCTCGAGATCGACGACGACATGTCGGAGGAGGTCGGCCGCCTCGAGGCGTTCGCCACCGGCGTCCACGACGAGGGCTACCGCAACGTCGTGCTGCTCGGCATGGGTGGCTCGAGCCTCGCGCCGGAGGTGATGGGGGAGACCTTCGGACGCTCGCGCCGCGCCATGAGCCTGAAGGTGCTCTCCACCACCGACCCGGCGGCCATTCACGCGGCGGACTCGCGGCTGACGCTGCGCCAGACGCTGTTCGTCGTCTCCAGCAAGTCGGGCACGACCACCGAGACGCGCGCGCTGCTCGACTACTTCTGGAACCGCATCCCGGACGGCCGCCACTTCATCGCGATCACCGACCAGGGGACGCCGCTGGAGCAGGTCGCCCGCGAGCGCAACTTCCGGCAGGTGTTCGCGCACTCGGCGGACGGCGGACCGCTCAGCGGCGGCGCGAACATCGGCGGACGCTACTCCGCGCTCTCTTACTTCGGGCTCGTGCCGGCCGCGCTGTGCGGCGTGCCGGTACAGGAGCTCATCGAACGCGCGCACGAGGTTCACCAGGCGTGCCACGCCTGCGTCCCGATGGCCGACAACCCCGGCGCGTGGCTCGGCTCCGTGCTCGGCGAAGCGGCGCTCGCCGGGCGCGACAAGCTGACGCTCGTGCTCGACCCGCGCGTCGCGGCGCTCGGCATGTGGATTGAGCAGCTGATCGCCGAGTCCACCGGCAAGCACGGCAAGGGCATCCTCCCCGTGACCGGTGAGCCGCTCGGAAAGCCCGCCGTCTACGGCGACGACCGGCTCTTCGTCGCCGTCGGCGACACGCCCGGCTACGCGCTCGACGAGCTCGAGGGCGCCGGTCATCCCGTCGTCCGCATCCCGCTGCGCGACCGCATCCAGCTCGGATCCGAGTTCTTCCGCTGGGAGTTCGCGACCGCCGTCGCCGGCCACATCATCGGCATCCACCCGTTCAACCAGCCGAACGTGCAGGAGGCGAAGGACGCCACCGCGAAGATCCTCTCGGGCAACGAGCATCCCGACCCGCAGACGCCGCCGTACGGCGAGGTGCTCGACAGCGTCCGCCCCGGCGACTACATCGCGCTGCTCGCGTACGCGCGGCAGACGCCGACGCTGGACGCGCGACTCGAGGCGGCCCGCCTGAAGCTGCGCGACCGCTACCACGTCGCCACGACGGTGGGCTACGGGCCGTCGTTCCTGCACTCGACCGGGCAGCTGCACAAGGGCGGCCCGAACACGGGCGTCTTCCTCACCTACATCCCGGACGACCGCACGGACCTGCCGATTCCCGGTCGCCCGTACACCTTCGGCGAGCTGAAGCACGCACAGGCCCTGGGCGACCTCGCATCGCTGCGGCAGCACGACCGCCGCGTCGCCAGGATCACGAAGCAGGACATCGAGGCGCTGGCATCATGACGACGGCTGACACGACGACGATGACGATGGGGCTGGTCGGGCTCGGGCGCATGGGCGCCGGGATCCGCGATCGCCTCAAGCAGTACGGCCACACCGTGACCGGCTACGACCGCAATCCGGACGCCACGGACGTCCCCTCGCTGCAGGCGCTGGTCGAGTCGCTGGAGGCCCCGCGCGTCGTGTGGGTGATGGTCCCCGCGGGCAAGCCGACCGAGGACACGCTCACCGAGCTCGCCGGGCTGCTGCAGCAGGGCGACACCGTCGTCGAGGGCGGGAACAGCTACTACAAGGACTCGATCCGGCGCGCCGAGACCTTCGCGCCGCGCGGGATCGACTACGTCGACGCCGGCGTCTCCGGCGGCATCTGGGGGCTGAAGGAGGGCTTCTGCATCATGTGCGGCGGCCCCGACCAGGCCGTCGCGCGCGTCTCCCCGCTCTTCGACTCGCTCGCCCCCGGCGGCGGCTGGGCGCACGTCGGCCCCGTCGGCGCCGGCCACTTCGTGAAGATGGTCCACAACGGCATCGAGTACGGGATGCTCCAGGCATACGCCGAGGGCTTCGAGCTGCTCAAGGCGTACGACACCAATCTCGACCTCAAGCAGATCTCGACGATGTGGAACCACGGCAGCGTCGTGCGCTCGTGGCTGCTCGAGCTCGCTGAACGCGCCTTCGAGCGCGACCCGGATCTCTCGGAGTTGCGCGGTTATGTCGACGATTCCGGTGAGGGGCGCTGGACGATCCTCGAGGCGGTGGAGCGGGGCGTGCCCGCCGGCGTCATCTCGCAGTCCGTCTTCGCGCGCTTCACGTCGCGGCAGGAGAACTCGTTCGGCATGCGGGTGATCGCGGCGCTGCGCAACGAGTTCGGTGGACATGCGGTGAAGGAGACATGACGCTCGCCCCACCCCCGGCCCAGGACCTGATCGTCGTCGGCGCCACGGGCGACCTCTCGCAGCGCAAGCTCCTGCCGGCGCTCTACAACCTGCACCTCGACGGGCTGCTGCCGCCGGAGGGCAAGATCCTCGGGTACGCCCGCGGCGAGATGGAGCCGGGCGCGTTCCACGAGCTCGCCGCGAACGCCATCCGCACCTATTCGCGCCGCCCCTTTGACGACGACGCGTGGGCGTCGTTCTGCGCGCGCCTCAGCTATGTGTCGGGACGCGAGCACGGGCTCGCCGAGCTGGTGAACCGGGCGAAGGAGCCGCACCGCCTCATCTACCTCGCGACGCCGCCGTCGGCCTTCCCGCCGATGATCTCGGAGCTCGCTTCGCACGACCTAATCGAAGGCACGCGGCTCGTCGTGGAGAAGCCGTTCGGCCACGACCTCGCGTCCGGCCGCGAGCTCGACGAGGTACTGCACCGCCACTTCGACGAAGACCAGGTCTTCCGCATCGACCACTACCTGGGCAAGGAGACGGTGCAGAACATCCTCGTCTTCCGCTTCGGCAACGCGCTGTTCGAGCGCGTCTGGCACCGCGACGCGATCGACAACGTGCAGATCACCGTGGCCGAGTCGGTCGGCGTCGAGGGCCGCGGCCACTTCTACGAAGAGGTCGGCGCGCTGCGCGACATCATCCAGAACCACGTCCTGCAGATGCTGGCGTTGCTCACGATGGAGCCGCCGGCGTCCTTCCACGCCGACGCGATCCAGGACGAAAAGAGCAAGGTCCTGCGCGCGATCCCGCCGCTCGAGCCCAAGCACATCGTGCTCGGCCAGTACGCCAGCGGCGAGATCGACGGCCACGCCGTGCCCGGCTACCGCGAGGAGGAGGGCGTCGACCCGAAGTCGCATGCCGAGTCCTACGCGGCGATGCGCATCGAGATCGACAACTGGCGCTGGTCCGGCGTGCCGTTCTACCTGCGGTCCGGCAAGCGCCTGCCCCGTCGCGTGACCGAGGTGCATGTCCAGTTCCGCGAGGCGCCGGTCATGCTCTTCGAGGGCACGCTGCAGGAAGGCGAGGCCGAGCGCCTCAGCCCGAACCACCTCACGCTGCGCATCCAGCCCGCCGAGGCGATCACGCTGTCCTTCCTGGCGAAGACGCCCGGCCCGGAGATCAAGCTGACGCCGGTGCGCATGAACTTCAGCTACGGAGAGCAGTTCAAGTCGCAGCCGCCCGAGGCCTACGAGCGGCTGCTGCTCGACGCGATGGATGGCGACCGCACCCTCTTCCTGCGCAGCGACACGGTCGACCGCGCATGGGAGATCGTGCAGCCGGTGCTCGACGCGATGCCGGCGGTCTACACGTATCCCGCGGGCAGCTGGGGCCCCGAGGAGGCCGACGAGGTCATCCGCCCGCGTGAGTGGCACCTCCACTGAGCATGGCGCCGCCCCCCGCCGCGCGCCCCGAGCTGCGCATCGTCGACGACCTCGCGGTGGACGCCGCGGGGGCGATCGCAGCGTTGCGCCCCCGCACACTCGCGCTCGCCGGCGGCGCGACGCCCCGCCCCGTGTACGCGCGCCTCGTGGAGGCCCCGCTGCCGTGGCGGGAGATCGACGTCTTCTTCGGCGATGAGCGCTGCGTGCCCCCGGACGACCCCGACTCGAACTACCGCATGGCGCTGGAGTCGCTGCTCGCGCACGTCCCGGCGCGCGTGCACCGCATGCACGGCGAGACGTGCGACGCGCTCGGCTACGAGCGGGCCCTCGCGGATGTCTTCGGGCCGGGCGTGCCCCGGTTCGACCTTCTGATTCTCGGGCTCGGAGACGACGGCCACACGGCGTCGCTCTTCCCCGGCGACGCCGCGCTCGAGGACCGCTCGCACCTGGTCACTCGGGTGGACCGGCCGGACCACCCGCGCCTGACGCTGACGCTGCCAGTGCTCTCCGCCGCTTCGGTCGCGATGTTCCTGGTCGCCGGCGAGCGCAAGCGCGAGCCGCTGCGGCGCCTGCTGGACGGCGACCTCGAGATCCCCGCGGCCCGCGTCGCCGCCGCGCAGGTGGTGGTCTACGCCGACCGGGCCGCGAGCGGCTGATCCGGCGGCGCTGCAGGCTTCCGGCCCCGCGGAACGTCAAAGCGGCGGCAGATATGCCGCCGACAGGACGCGGACGCAGTCCGCGGCTGGCGCCGCGCTTCTGTCGGGCATATCTGCCGCCGCTGTGGGTGACGTTCACGCGCGCACGGCGCCCCCGGGACACTGACCGCGGGTGCAATAGGCCCCTCTCGTCCCCGGAGGGCCGCCACCTCACGCCGCGCAGAGGCGTCCGCACCCACGGCAGGCCCGCCGCGTGCCGTCATGCCAGCCGCCCACCTGCGGCTCGCCCGGACCGCGCGCCCGTCACGCGATCCGGTGCAGCGCGAGGAAGTTCGTCCCGTGCCCCCGGCCGATGGGCATCGCGCCGACCAGCACCACGGTGTCGCCCGGCGCCGCGTCGAACGCGGCGCGCGCCTCGCGGTCGACCGTCGCGAGCATCTCGGCCTCGTCGCGCGGCGGCTCGCAGCGCACCGCCGTCACGCCGCGCACCAGCGCGAGCCGCGCGCGCACCCGCGGCTCCGGCGTCAGCGCCAGCACCGGCTGGCGCGGGTGCGCCGCCGCGATCAGCCGCGCGGAGTAGCCGCTCACGGTGAACGCGACGACGCCCCGCACGGCGTGGTCGCCGGCCAGGATCTGCCCCACCGCCACCCCAATCGCGTGATCGGCCGCCTCCGACCCGGGCGAGCCCCCGGCATGAGACGGCATCCCACCCGTGTCGACCGACTCGGCCTCGCGCAGAATGCGGTCCATCATCGCGACCGCCTCCACGGGGTGCCGGCCCACCGCGCTCTCCGCGGACAGCATCACGGCGTCGGCGCCGTCCCACACGGCGTGCGCCACATCGCTCGCCTCCGCGCGCGTCGGCGTCGCACGCTCGCGCATGCTCTCGAGCATCTCGGTGGCGACGATCGCCGGGATCAGCCGCCGCCGCGCCGCGGCGATGATCCGCCGCTGCCACACCGGCACGAGCTCCGGCCCGACCTCCACCGCCAGGTCCCCGCGCGCGACCATCACGCCGTCCGCCGCGTCGAGCACCCCGTCCAGCGTCTCCAGCGCCCGCCGTGTCTCGATCTTCGCGATCAGCCCCGCATCCATCCCCAGCTCATCCAGCACGGCGCGCGCGTCGCGCACGTCCTGCGGTCGTCGCACGAACGAAAGCGCGACGTAGTCCATCCCCTGCTCGGCGGCGAAGCGCAGGTCGTCGCGGTCCTGCGCGCTGAGCGCCGGCAGGTCGACGTGCGCGCCCGGCAGGTTCACGCCGTCGTGCCCGCTCAGCCGGCCACCCCGCAGCACCCGCGTGTCGATGCCCGCCGCGCCGGTGGCCGTGACCTCGAGCTCCAGCGTGCCGTCGCGCAGGTAGACGCGGCCGCCGACCGCGACCGCGCCGGGGAGGCCGGGGTAGTCGCACGACACGACGTCCGGCCCGGCGTGACCGGGTGCCACGGCGAGCGTCAGCCGCGCGCCCGCGGCGAGGTCGAGGGGTGCGTCGAGCGGGCCGAGCCGCACCTTCGGTCCCTGGAGGTCGCCGAGGATCGCGAGCGGCCGCCCCGCCTCGGCAGCGAGTGCCCGCAGCCGCGCCACCCACTCGCGCGCCGTGTCGTGGTCCGCGTGCGAGAAGTTCACGCGCGCCACGTCGAGCCCTGCCGCGATCATCGCGCGCAGCGTCTCGGCGTCCGCCGACGCCGGCCCCAGCGTCGCGACGATCTTCGTGGCGTGCTCCGCCATTGGCTGCTCCTGCCCCCGCCCCCGCCGCGGGCGCCTTGCGCACGAGATCGTAGGCTGGACTGGGGATGTTCACGGCGATGGGAGCAGTCGATGCCCGACACACCACCCCACACCGGCCACGACGCGCCGGCAGAGGACCATGAGGCGGTCGGCGGCGGCAAGGGCCCGGCGGCGCCGTCCGCCGAGCCCGAGCAGGACTACCCCCCGATCGCCGACTACGGCCTGATCGGCGACACCCACTCCTGCGCACTCGTTTCGCGCGCCGGCTCGATTGATTGGCTGTGCTTCCCCCGCTTCGACAGCGCATCGGTGTTCGGACGCATCATCGACTGGGGCCGTGGCGGCCACTTCGCGATCACGCCGGTCGGCATCCGCAACGTCACCCGCCGCTACCTCCCGCGCACTAACGTCCTCGAGACGACCTTCGAGACGAACTCCGGCGTCGCACGGCTCACCGACTTCATGGCGATCGAACCGGAGTCCGATCCGGCGCAACCGAAGTCGGTGCAAACGTCGCACCTCGTCGCGCGCATCCTCGAGTGCGTCGAGGGCTCCGTCGACGTGCGGCTCGACTGCCAGCCCCGCTTCGACTACGGGTCGATCCGCCCGCACGTGGCGCTCGTCGACGAGCACAACGGCTTCGCGCACGGCGGCGCCGACGCCATCGCACTCTATTGCTCCGCGCCGCTGCGCATCGAGGGCGACGGCTACGTCGGCGAGGCGCGCCTGGCCGAGGGCAAGTGGATGACCGCCGCCGTCTCCTACGAGTCGCGGTTCGGGCATCGCGCCGAGGACGTCACCGAGCACGCCTTCGACCGACTGCTCGCGGACACCACCGACTTCTGGGAGAAGTGGGCGTCGACCTTCGACTACGAGGGCGAGTTCGCGGACCAGGTCCTGCGATTGGCGCTGACGCTGAAGGCGCTCTCGCACGCCCCGACGGGAGCGCTCGTCGCGGCGCCCACCACCTCGCTGCCCGAGCACATCGGCGGGCCGCGCAACTGGGACTACCGCTTCACCTGGATCCGCGACGCCGCGTTCGCCGTCTACGCGCTCTCGATCGTCGGGCTGCACCGCGAGGCCGCCACGTTCAAGGAATGGCTCGAGTGGAGCACCGCCGGCCACCCGGCCGAGCTGCGCGTCATGTACGGCCTCGGCGGCGAGCACCGGCTCACGGAGCAGGAGCTGCCGCTGCGCGGCTATCGCGACTCGCGCCCCGTCCGCATCGGCAACGGCGCGCAGGGCCAGTTTCAGCTCGACATCTACGGCGAGCTGATGGACTCAGCACACCTCTACCGGCGGCTCGGCAACGAGGTCGATCCCGAGTACTGGGAGTTCCTGCGCGGCGTGGTCGACTTCGTGATCGACCACTGGCGCGAGCCCGACGACGGCGTCTGGGAGTCGCGCGGCGACCGCCAGCACTTCGTCTTCTCGAAGGCCATGTGCTGGGTGGCGCTCGACCGTGCCGTCAGCGCCGTCGAGGAGACGGGTCTGCCCGGCGACGTCGAACGCTGGCGGCGGGTCCGTGACGAGATCCGCGTGGACGTGCTCGCGCAGGGGTTCAACGAGCGCATCGGCGCGTTCACACAGGCATACGGCAGCGACGCGCTCGATGCGTCGGTGCTGATGCTGCCGCTGTTCCGCTTCATCGACGCGAACGACCCGAAGATGCGGTCGACCATCGAGGTCATCAAGCGCGACCTTACGAACGACCAGGGCTTTGTCTACCGCTACCGCAACCTCGACGACGGCGTCGGCGGCGACGAGGGGACGTTCACGATCTGCACGTTCTGGCTATGCGACAACCTCGTCGAGCTCGGCGAAATCGACGAGGCACGCGACCTGTTCTGCCGCGCGATGGCCGTCGCGAACGACCTCGGGCTGTACAGCGAGGAGACCGACGTCGACGACGGGATGCTGGGGAACTTCCCGCAGGCGTTCAGTCACCTGTCCATGATCAACGCGGCGGTCCACCTCTCGCGCGCCGCGCACGAGCAGGACTGACGCTCCGACTGCGCTCGCCGCGCACGGTCGCGGGAGGAGACCCCGCGGCGTCCCGTTCGTGGTGAGCGCAGTCGAACGATCGTGGTGAGCGCAGTCGAACCACCGACTAGCTCGCGACGAGCTCCGCGCCGTACCCGGCCGTTGCGCTCTCGCGCGCGGCCACCTGCAGGTCGTGCTCGAAGCGATTGAGCCACTCCGCGGTCGTGAAGGTGTCCACGGTGCGGCGCAGCCGGCGCGCGCGGGCGGCGCGCTCGTCGAACGGCATCTCGATCGCGCGTCGGATCGCGTCGCTGATGGACGCGACGTCGTTCGCGCGCACGGGGAGCGCGTCGCTCAGCTGCTCGGAGGCGCCGCACGTGTCGGAGAGGATGAGCACCCCCGGGTCCGCCGGCGAGTGCACCGCCGCGAACTCCTTGGCGACGAGGTTCATGCCGTCGGCGATCGACGTGATCAGGCAGATGTCGGCGGACCGCAGCGCTGCAGCCACCTCCTCCGGGGTGTGCGGAGCGACCTCGAGCTGCACCGGCTTCAGGTCGCCGAACCGCTCGTTGATGCGGCGCACCGCCGCCTCCACCTCGCGCCGGTACGCCTGGTACTCGGGCACGTCGGAGCGCGACGGGGCCGCCCACTGCACGAAGCGCACGCGCTCGGCGATCGTCGGGTCGTCGATGAGCAGTCGCCCGAACGCCTTGATCCGCTCGAGGATGCCCTTCGTGTAGTCGAGGCGGTCGACGCCCATCATCACCAGGCGCTCGTCGCGCGCGCGGTGTAGCGGGTTCGCGCGGTAGTTCCGCGCCAGCGCGCGGAAGCGGTCCGGATCGATGGCGGCGGGGTACACGCCGATGCGGAAGCGGCCGCGCGGGCCGACGATGCCGCTGAGGTGCACCGCGTCGCGCGTGGTCTGCACGCCGACGAGGTCGTACGCGTCGAGGCAGCCGCCGATGCGATCAGAGTGCGGGATGTCGGACCAGCCGTCCGCGTCGGGGATCGGCGTGTGGTGGAAGTAGCCGAGCGGGCCCGTCCAGCCGAGGCGCCGCAGCTCCTGGCCGAGCGGGAAGAGGTGGTAGTCGTGCACCCAGACGAGGTCGTCCGGGCGCAGCTGCGGGGTGAGCGATGCCGCGAACCGGCGATTCACGGAGCGATAGGTGTCGAAATAGGTGGGGGTGGAGACGTCCTCGCCGCCGAGACCGTGCAGCGCGGGCCAGAGCACACGGTTGCAGAAGCCACCGTAGTACTGCTCGACCTGGTCCTCCGAGAGGTCCAGCGTGCGGAACTCGATGCCCTGGGCGCTCGCGGAATGCAGCGGCCCGAACGGGTCCCCCGTCTGGCCGCTCCAGCCGAACCACATCGTATTGCCGCGACGCAGGAGCGCCGGGAGCAGCGCCGAGACGAGCCCGCCGGCCGGCCACGGACCGTCGTCCGCCGGCGGCGGCGGCACGCGGTTCGACACGATCACGAGCCGCTGGTCGGACACGCTGAACCTTCCTTCGACCCGCAACGGACGTGCAGAGTCGAGGCCCAATCGGCGTTGACGAACACCTGTTCCCTCTGCGTACGTGAAGCGCCCGAATTCTGCCCTGCTGGCAGCCGACGCTTCGCAAATGGACGGGGGCGAACACGTTGCTCGGGAGAGCATCTCGACCGTCCAACTGCGGGAATCATACCACGGGTGGTTGAGGCCCCTGATTTCGGTTGGTTTAAATTCCGTGTACGAATTCGTTTCATGAGCCGCCTGCGGCGCATTCGATGATTGCAGAATCATTGCGGCGACCGGGCACGAGGGCGACGGCGACTCCGTCGACGTCTGCGCGTCCGCGCGCCACGTATGCTGAAGACGACCCGCGAGTGCCAACCGGCCCGCGGCACCGCGTGGAATGGTGTGAGCGTGCGCGTCTGGCCCGGGAACCCTTACCCCCTCGGCGCGACCTGGGACGGCGCCGGCGTCAACTTCTCCCTCTTCTCCGAGCACGCCACGGCCGTTGAGCTGTGCCTGTTCGACTCCGTGGAAGCAAGCGCCGAGTCCGAGCGCGTCCAGCTCGTCGAGCTCGACGGCGGCATCTGGCACTCCTACCTGCCAGATGCCCGGCCCGGCCAGCTGTACGGCTACCGCGTCCACGGCCCCTACGAACCCGAGAGCGGCCAGCGCTTCAACGCGAGCAAGGTGCTGCTCGACCCCTACGCGAAGGCCGTCGCGCGCACCACCACGTGGAACGACCGCATGTTCGGCTACCGCGTCGGCGCGCCCGAGGAGGATCTCTCCTACAGCGACGCCGACAGCGCGGCGTTCGCCCCGCTGGGCACGGTCGTGGATCCCGCCTTCACCTGGGGCGAAGACCAGCCCCCCGGCACCGCGTGGGAGCACACCGTCATCTATGAGCTACACGTGAAAGGCTTCACGCAGCTCCACCCGGAGGTCCCGCCCCCGCTGCGCGGCACCTACGCCGGCCTGAGCACGGAGCCCGTGATCGAGCACCTCAAGACGCTCGGCGTGACGGCCGTCGAGCTCATGCCCGTGCACCAGCACGTCGAGGATCGCCACCTCGTCGAGCGCGGGCTCACGAACTACTGGGGCTACAACACGCTCGCGTTCTTCGCGCCGGAGAGCCGCTACGCCACGACGGGCCAGGGCGTGGACGCCGTGCGCGAGTTCAAGGTGATGGTGCGGAACCTGCACGCCGCCGGCATCGAGGTCTTCCTGGACGTCGTCTACAACCACACCGCGGAGGGCAGCCATCTCGGACCCACGCTCTCCCTGCGCGGGATCGACAACCTCTCCTACTACCGCACCGTTCCGGATACGCCGCGCTACTACATGGACTTCACCGGCACCGGGAACACGCTGAACCTGCAGCATCCGCGGGTGCTCCAGCTCGTGATGGATAGCCTGCGCTACTGGGTGCTGGAAATGCACGTCGACGGCTTCCGCTTCGACCTCGCCAGCGCCCTCGCGCGCGAGCTGTACGAGGTCGACCGGCTGGGATCGTTCTTCGACATCATCGGGCAGGACCCCGTGCTCGCCGACGTGAAGCTGATCGCGGAGCCGTGGGACCTCGGCGAGGGTGGCTACCAGGTCGGCAACTTCCCGGTCGGCTGGACCGAGTGGAACGGGAAGTACCGCGACACCGTGCGGCGCTACTGGCGCGGCGACGACGGGCAGCTCTCCGAGTTCGCGACGCGACTCACCGGCAGCAGCGACCTCTACGAGGCGAGCGGCCGGCGCCCGTTCGCGAGCATCAACTTCGTCACCGCGCACGACGGCTTCACGCTGCACGACCTCGTCTCCTACAACCACAAGCACAACGAGGCGAACGGCGAGGGCAACCGCGACGGCACCGACGACAACATCAGCTGGAACGGCGGTGTCGAGGGCGAGACCGCCAACCCCGCGGTGCTCGCCCTGCGCAATCAGCAGATGCGGAACTTCCTCGCGACGATGCTCGTGTCGCAGGGCGTGCCAATGCTCGTCGCCGGCGACGAGTTCGCGCGCACGCAGCGGGGCAACAACAACGCCTACTGCCAGGACAACGAGCTCTCCTGGATCGACTGGCGGCTGACGCGCGAGCAGCGTGACCTGCTCCGCTTCACGCGCGCGTTGATCCAGCTCCGCCAGGAACAACCAACGCTGCATCGCCGGCGCTTCCTCCTCGGCCGGCGCACGGCCGGGTCCGACGTGCACGACATCGCCTGGTTTCTGCCGGAGGGCCGCCAGTTCGCCGACGAGGACTGGCACGACCCGCTCCGCCACTGCTTCGGCCTGCGGCTGGCGGGCGACGCGATCGGCGAAACCGGGCGCCGGGGCGAGCGGATCACGGGTGATACCCTGATGATCCTGTTCAATTCAGGCGACGCCGACCAGGAGTTCCAGCTCCCGATCGGGCGCCGCCGGCAGCGCTGGCACCGCCTGATCGACACGGCTACGAGCGGGCGACGCGACGGGAGCTGGGTCGATCGGGATCGCTATCGCGTCCATCCCCGGTCCCTCGTGGTGCTGCGCTCGGGGAGCCGGAAGGTCTGATCGCGTTGTGAGCCGCATGCCCGCTGCCGAACCGCCCCACGCCCGTCCGCCGCGCGTCGTCGTCGACGCCGTCTTCCCCGAGATCGACGCCGGCCGCTATCGCGTGAAGCGCACCATCGGCGACGTCGTCACCGTGCGCGCCCACGTCTTCGCCGACGGCCACGACGCCATCGACGCGCGCCTCCGCTACTGCCATGGCGGAGACGACGGCTGGTCGGAGACCCCCCTGCGCGACCGCGGCAACGACGAATGGGACGGGGCGTTCCGCGTCGAGCGCCTGGGCGTGTACCGCTACACCGTGGAGGCGTGGATCGATCGGTTCGCCACGTGGGCCACCGACCTGCGCAAGCGCGTCGACGCCGGCTGGGACGTGCGGTCGGAACTGTTCGAGGGCGCGGCGATCGTCGAGGAGGCCGCCGCGCGCGCGACTGTCGCCGGCGACGCGGACCTCGCCACCGAGCTGCGCCTTTCCGCCACCTGGATCGCCAGCACGTCGATGGAGCAGGACGACCGCGTGCGGGTCGCGCTCGACGCCGAGCTCGCCGCGCGCGTCGCCGCCGCACCCGACCGCGCGAACGCTGCACGCTACGCGCACGAGCTGGAGCTGTGGGTCGACCGCGAGCGTGCACGCTTCGGCGCCTGGTACGAGATGTTCCCCCGTTCCGCGGGCCACGACCCCTCGCGCAGCGCGACGTTCCGCGAGGCCGCCGGGCGCCTGCCGGACATCGCCGGCATGGGCTTCGATGTCCTCTACCTCCCGCCGATCCATCCGATCGGCCACACCGAGCGCAAGGGCCCGAACAACGCGCTGCACGCCGGTCCCGACGACCCCGGGAGCCCGTGGGCGATCGGTTCGGAGGCCGGCGGCCACCTCGCGGTGAACCCCGATCTCGGCTCGCTCGCGGACTTCGACTGGTTTGTCGAGGAGGCGCGCCGACACGGACTCGAGATCGCGCTCGACCTCGCCTACCAGTGCTCGCCGGACCATCCGTGGGTGCGCGAGCATCCGGAGTGGTTCCGCCACCGCCCGGACGGCACCATCAAGTACGCGGAGAATCCGCCGAAGCAATACCAGGACATCTACCCGCTCAACTTCGAGACGGAGGCGTGGCGCGAGCTCTGGCTCGCGTTGCGACGCGTCGTCGACTTCTGGGTGGAGCACGGCGTCGCGATCTTCCGCGTCGACAACCCCCACACGAAGCAGTTCGCGTTCTGGGAGTGGCTGATCGAGGGCGTGCATCGCGAGCACCCCGAGGTGATCTTCCTGGCCGAGGCGTTCACGCGGCCGAAGAAGCTCAACGCGCTCGCGAAGCTCGGCTTCACGCAGTCGTACGGCTACTTCACGTGGCGCAACACGAAGCAGGAGCTCACGGAGTTCTTCACGGAGCTCGGCACGCCGCCGCTCAGCGACTTCCTGCGCTCGAACCTCTTCGCGAACACGCCGGACATCCTGCACGAGTACCTGCAGCTCGGCGGCCGCCCGGCCTTCCTCGTGCGGCTCGTGCTCGCGGCTACCCTCGGGCCCACCTACGGGATCTACAGCGGCTTCGAGCTCGTGGAGCACGACGCCGTCCCGGGCACCGAGGAGTACCGGGACTCGGACAAGTACCAGGTGAAGCCGCGCGACTGGGACGCGCCCGGCAACATCAAGGCCGAGGTCGCGCGGCTCAACGCGCTGCGCCGTGAGCTGGCGGCGCTGCAGGACGGCGAGCGCCCGTGGTTCCTGCCGATCGACAATGCCCAGATCCTCGCGTTCATCAAGCCCCCTGCGCGGCGCGACGCCCCGGGCGACACGGATCGCCCTGATGCCGGGGACGCGGAGGCGCGCGAGCCCGGCGCTGACGCGGCCGGACATCGGCACGTGCTCGTGGTGGTGAACCTCGATCCGCGTTCGCCCCAGGAGGGCTGGGTGGGGCTGCCGCTCGGCGAGCTCGGGCTCGGCGCGGACGAGCCCTTCGTCGTCCACGACCTCCTCGGCGGCGAGCGCTTCATGTGGCGTGGTGAGTGGAACTTCGTGCGCCTGGACCCGGCGGTGCAGCCGGCGCACGTGATGGTCTTCGAGGGGCGGGTCGGCACCGAGCGGAGGAGCGAGGCATACCAGTGACTGAACCCGGGCTGACGGACGATCCGCTCTGGTTCAAGGACGCGATCATCTACGAGGTGTACGTCCGCTCGTTCCGCGACAGCGACGGCAACGGCATGGGCGACTTTCGGGGGCTGACCGAGAAGCTCGACTACCTCTCCGGCCTGGGCGTGAACTGCGTCTGGCTGCTCCCCTTCTACCCGTCGCCGATGCGCGACGGCGGCTATGACATCTCCGACTACCTCTCGATCCATCCCGAGTTCGGTTCGATGCGCGACTTCACGCGCTTCGTCCGCGAGGCGCACGCGCGGGGCATCCGCGTGATCACCGAGCTCGTCGTCAACCACACGTCCGACCAGCACCCGTGGTTCCAGCGCGCGCGCCGCGCGCCGCGCGGCTCGGCCGACCGCAACATGTACGTGTGGAGCGACACCGACCAGGCGTACGCCGGCACACGCATCATCTTCACCGACACCGAGACGTCGAACTGGACGTGGGATCCCGTCGCGGGCCAGTACTACTGGCACCGCTTCTTCACGCACCAGCCCGACCTCAACTTCGAGAGCCCGCGCGTGCGCCGCGCCGTGAAGCGCTGGCTGCACTTCTGGTTCGAGAAGGGCGTGGACGGCCTGCGCCTCGACGCCGTGCCCTACCTCTGCGAGCGCGAGGGCACGAACAACGAGAACCTCCCCGAGACGCACGCCGTGCTCAAGGAGCTGCGCGCCTACATCGACGAGCACTTCGAGAACCGCATGCTGCTCGCCGAGGCGAACCAGTGGCCGTCCGATGTCCGCGCCTACTTCGGCGACGGCGACGAATGCCACATGGCGTTCCACTTCCCGGTGATGCCGCGCATGTTCATGGCGCTGCACCAGGAGGACCGCCACCCGATCACCGACATCCTCGCTCAGACGCCCGACATCCCCGAGAACACGCAGTGGGCGCTCTTTCTGCGCAACCACGACGAGCTCGACGCTCGAGATGGTGGCCGACGAAGAGCGCGACTACATGTACCAGACGTACGCCACGGACCCGCGCATGCGCGTCAACGTCGGCATCCGACGGCGCCTCGCCCCGCTGCTCAACAACAACCGCCGCGCCATGGAGCTGCTGAACAGCCTGCTCTTCTCGTTGCCCGGTACGCCCATCCTGTACTACGGGGACGAGATCGGCATGGGCGACAACATCTTCCTCGGCGACCGCGACGGCGTGCGCTCGCCGATGCAGTGGAGCGGCGACCGCAATGCGGGCTTCTCGGCGAGCGACCCGCAGCGGCTCTATCTGCCCGTGATCATGGATCCGCTCTACGGCTACCAGGCCGTGAACGTGGAGGCGCAGGAGCGCAGCCCGTCCTCGCTCCTGAACTGGATGCGGCGGCTGATCGCGCTGCGCCGCGAGCGGCAGGTCTTCGGACGCGGCGACATCCAGGTCCTCGCGCCCGAGAACCGCAGCGTGCTGGCGTTCCTGCGCACGTACGAAGAGCAGGTGGTGCTCGTCGTCGCGAACCTCTCGCGCTTCGTGCAGCCGGTGGAGCTGGACCTCTCCGCGTTCGCCGGCGCGATGCCGATGGAGATGATCGGCAAGCAGACCTTCCCGCCGATCGGCGACGCGCCGTACTTCCTCTCCCTCGGCCCGCACGCGTTCTTCTGGTTCGACCTCGTACGCCAGCCGGAGCCGGCGGCGAGCGCCTCGCAGCTGCGCCCGCTCCTGTCGGTCGACGGCGACTGGAGCGAGCTGTTCGAAGGCGCGTCGCGCCGCCGGCTGGAGTCCGAGCTGCTTCCGCCAGTTCCTCCCGGCGCAGCGCTGGTTCGGGGCGAAGGACGCGACGATCGAGCGCACGACGATCCGCGACCTGCTGCCGCTGCGCGGCGGCGCGCTGCCGGCGTGGCTCGCGATCGTCGACGTACAGCTGGTGGGGCGCGACGCGGTCACCTACGCGCTGCCCGTGGCGGTCGCACTCGGGCGCGCCGCGCGCGGCGTGCTGGAGGCGACGCCGGGCGCCGTGGTCGCGCGGCTCGACGGCTCGCGCGGGCGCGGCGTCGTGTTTGACGGGATGGCGTCGAGCGAGGTCGCGCTGGCGCTGCTCGAGACGTTCCGGCGCGGGCGCGCCGTGGACGGAGCGCGCGGCACGCTGACCGCGGAGACGAGCTCCGCGCTGCCCGAGATGTACGACGCGCTCGAGGACCCGCCGAGCGTGCACCCGCTGAGCGCGGAGCAGAGCAACACGTCGGTCCGCTTCGACACCCAGCTCATCCTGAAGCTGATCCGGCACGTCGAGCCCGGCGTGCACCCGGAGATCGAGATCAGCCGTCACCTCACCGAGCGGGTCGAGTTCGAGCGCTCGCCACGCTTCGCCGGCGCGCTGCACTACGTGCCGGCCGCCGCCCGCGGCGCCGCCGCGCCGGCCGAGCCCGCCGCGCTCGCGACGCTGCAGGAGTTCGTGTGGAGCCAGACCGATGGCTGGACCTACACCGTCGACGAGGTGCGGCTCTTCCTCGAGGAGGAGGGCGCGACGCCGTTCGACGAGATCGCGGAGGACGCGCGCCCCGACCCGATCTACGCGGAGTCCGCGCGCGTGCTCGGCGTGCGCACCGCCGAGCTGCACCTCGCGCTCGCCGACGCGCGCGGCGACGTCGCCTTCGCGCCGGAGCGCTTCGCGCGCGCCGACGCCGACGCCGTGCTCGACCGCGTGCGTCGCCGCCTGCGCCACCTCGCGCCGGCCCTGCGGCGCATGGCGCGCGCCGAGACGCCCGGCGCCCAGCAGGCGCACGCCATCCTCGACGCCATGCCGCAGGTCGCCGCCTGGCTCGCGCCGGCGGTGGCCGCCGCCGAGGGCCTCGTGAAGATCCGCTGCCACGGCGACTACCACCTCGGGCAGCTGCTGTGGGGCCGCGGCGACTTCACGATCGTCGACTTCGAGGGCGAGGTTGGCCTGCCGCTCGCGGAGCGCCGCGAGAAGGCGTGCGTCTTCATCGACGTCGCCGGCATGCTCCGCTCGTTCCAGTACGCCGCGCTGTTCGCGCTCCGCGCGCACGTCGCGACCCTGCCCGACGCCACGTCCGTGCTCGAGCGCGACCGCCCGTGGGCGCGGTGGTGGGAGCGCCGGGCGACCGAGCGCTTCCTCGACGGCTACTTCGAGACCGCGAGCGGCGCCGCGTTCGTCCCGGCGGAACCGGACGTCCGCCACGGCCTGCTGTCGCTCTACCTGCTCGACAAGGCGCTCCACGAGCTCGAGTACGAGCTCGATCACCGCCCGGACTGGGTGGCCATACCGCTGCAGGGCGTCGCGGCGATCCTCCAGAGCCTGGAAGGGGAGGCCCCATGACGACCCCCGAGATCCTCGGCGAGCTCGACATCCACCTCATGGCGGAGGGCACGCACCTCCGCACCTGGGAGCTGCTCGGCGCGCACCCGCATACCGTCGACGGCGTCGCCGGCACCGCCTTCGCGGTGTGGGCGCCCAACGCGCGCGGCGTCTCCGTGATCGGCGATTTCAACGGCTGGGAGAGCGGCGCGACCCCGCTGCGGCTACGCCAGGAGGTCGGCATCTGGGAGGGCTTCGTTCCGGGCGTCGGCGACGGCACCGCCTACAAGTTCAGCATCGCGGGCGCCGACGGCCGCGCGTACTTCGAGAAGGCCGACCCCTACGCGTTCCACGCCGAGCTGCGCCCGCGCACGGCCTCGCTCGTCTGCGACCTCGATGGCTACGCGTGGGGCGACGACGCCTGGATGCAACAGCGCGGCGACCGCGCCGCCCTCGAAGCGCCGATGGCCGTCTACGAGGTCCATCTCGGCTCGTTCGCGCGTAACGACGACGGCTCGTGGCTCGGCTATCGCGAGCTCGGCACGCTGATCGCCGAGTACGCGTCGGGCATGGGCTTCAGCCACGTCGAGCTGATGCCGGTCGCGGAGCACGCGCTCGACGAGTCATGGGGCTACCAGACGCTCGGGTACTTCGCGCCCACCAGCCGCTTCGGCTCGCCCCAGGACTTCATGGCGTTCGTCGACATCCTGCACCAGGCCGGCCTCGGCGTGATCCTGGACTGGGTGCCCGCGCACTTCCCGCGCGACGGCCACGGCCTCGGACTCTTCGACGGCACGCACCTCTACGAGCACGCGGACCCCCGCCTCGGCGAGCACCCCGACTGGGGCACCTACATCTTCAACTACGGCCGCCGCGAGGTCGCCAACTTCCTGATCGCGAACGCGCTCTTCTGGATCGAGCGCTACCACATCGACGGCCTGCGCGTGGACGCCGTCGCCTCGATGCTCTACCGCGACTACTCGCGCAAGGAGGGCGAGTGGATGCCGAACGAGTTCGGTGGCCGCGAGAACCTCGAGGCGATCGCCTTCCTCAAGCGCTTCAACGAAACCGTCTACCGCGAGCACCCGGACGCGATCACGGTGGCCGAGGAGTCGACCTCGTGGCCGATGGTCTCGCGCCCCACGTACGCCGGCGGCCTGGGCTTCGGCTACAAGTGGAACATGGGCTGGATGCACGACACGCTCGCCTTCATCGAGCGCGAGCCCATCCACCGGGGCTACCACCTGAACGAGCTCACGTTCAGCCTGCTCTACGCCTACCACGAGAACTTCATCCTGCCCTTCTCGCACGACGAGGTGGTCCACGGAAAGCGCTCGATGGTGAGCAAGATGCCCGGCGACGACTGGCAGAAGTTCGCCAACGCCCGGATGCTCTACGGCTTCATGTACGGCCACCCCGGCAAGAAGCTCCTGTTCATGGGCTGCGAGTTCGGCCAGTGGATCGAGTGGAACTCGCAACAGAGCGCGGACTGGCACCTGCTCGAGTACCCCAACCACCGCGGCCTGCAGCGCTGGGTGCGCGACCTCAACCGCGTATACACGAGCCGGCCGTCGCTGCACGAGGTCGACGTCGAGCCGGGCGGCTTCGAGTGGATCGACTGCACCGACACGAACAACGTCGTCACCGCGTTCGTGCGTCGCGCGCGTGACACGAGCGACGAGACGATCGTCGTGACGAACTTCACGCCGGTGCCGCGCGAGAGCTACCGCATCGGCGTGCCGGCGGACAGCCAGCGCTGGCGCGTGGTGCTGAACAGCGACCACCCCGACTACTGGGGCAGCGGCTACGCGGTGGCGGACGAGTACGAGGCGGAAGCCGTGCCGATGCACGGGCGCGCGCACTCGATCAACCTCGCGCTGCCGCCGCTCGCGACGGTCATGCTCGTCCCCGCCGACGCAGGCGGCGAAGCCGAGGCCGCGCGCCCGGAGGGCGCGACGGCGACCGCGGATGCGGCGGGCGCCGACGGGGCGGCCGCCGGCGGCTCCACATGAGGCTGAGCCTCGTCGTCCACGCGCACCAGCCGCCGGGCAACTTCGACTCCGTCTTCCACGAGGGCGTCGATCGTTGCTACGGGCCGTTCCTCGACCTGCTCGAGGAGCACCCGCACGTGCGCATGTCGCTGCACTTCTCGGGGAGCCTGCTCGAGTGGCTGGAGGCGAACGCACCGGAGCGCGTCGCGCAGGTGCGTCGACTGGTGGAGCGGGGCCAGGTGGAGCCGGTCGCGGCCGGCCTGTACGAGCCGGTGCTCGCCCTGCTGCCGCCGCACGACCGCGCGGGCCAGCTCCGCGCCCACCGCGCGCTGCTCCGCCGCCTCTTCGGCGCGGACACGCATACCGGCTGGCTCACCGAGCGCGTGTGGGAGCCGTCGATGGTGCGCGCGCTGCGCGCCGGCGGCATCGACACCGTGACGCTCGACGAGCGCCACTTCCTCTCCGCCGGCCTCGCGTCGAGCGACCTCACCGGCCCGTTCACGACCGAGTACCTCGGCGAGACGCTGACGATCGCGCCGGGCTCCGAGACGCTGCGCATGACGATCCCCTGGCGCCCCGTACGCGAGGTGATCGCCGAGATCCGCCGCATGGTCGACGCCGGCGTTCAGCTCGCGGTCTTCGGTGACGACATGGAGAAGTTCGGCATGTGGCCGGGGACGTACCGCTCCGTGATCCAGGGCGGCTGGCTGCGGCGCTTCTACCGCGAACTCGCGAAGCTGGGCGACGCGGTCGAGCTCGTGCCGCTCGGCGAGGCCGTCGCGGCGACCCCGCCGGTCGACCGCGTCTACCTCCCCGACGGCTCCTACCCCGAGATGCTCGCGTGGTCGCTGCCGCCGGGCCGACAGCGCGAGCTCGCGCGCGTGCAGGAGCGCCTGCGCCGCGCGCGACTCCTCGAGGCCACCGCGCCGTTCATGCGGTCCGGCGTCTACTTCCAGTTCCTCGCGAAGTACCCCGAGGCGAACCACCTCCACAAGCGCATGCTCGACGTCAGCCGTCGCGTCGCCGCCCGCCTCGGGCGCTCGCCGCTGTCCGACACCGCGCGCGACCGCGACCTCCCCCCCGCCGTGCGCGCGCTGTGGCGGGCGCAGGCGAACGACTCGTACTGGCACGGCTGGTTCGGCGGCACGTACCTGCCGCTGCTGCGCCGCGACCCGTGGCGTTCGCTGCTGCGCGCCGAGCACCAGCTCGCGCGGCTGGGCGAGCGCCCGCGCGCCGTGCGCGTGTTCGACCTCGACGCCGACGGCCACGACGAGGCCGTGCTCGCCAACGACACACTCACGCTGGTCGTCGACCCACAGGAGGGCGGCGCGCTCGTCGAGCTGTCCGACCGCTCGCGCGAGATCAACCTCGGCGACACGCTGGCGCGGCGCCCCGAGGCGTACCACCCGTCCGGCCGCGAGGCGCCGCCGTACGACCACGGCCGCCGCGCGATGCTGATCGACCGCTTCCTCCCTGCCGGCGGCCCGCCCTCGCGCCGCGCCGAGATCGACGACCGCGGCGACTTCGCCGGGCGCCCGTACACGCTGACCGCGCGCCGCGCCCCGCGCGCCGAGGGCGCCGGCGCGCGCGCCGTCCTCGAGCGCACCGCCGCGGCACCCGGCGGCACCGCGCGCGTGCGCAAGCAGATCGACCTCGCGCCGAAGGGCGGCGTCGTCGACGTGCGCTACCGCGTGACCGCCGATGACGGCCACGTCGCCGCGCGCTTCGGCGTCGAGCTCAACTTCGGCGTGTACTTCCAGCAGGTCACGCGCGGCCGGGCGACGGCCGGCGCGCGCGACATCGACCTGCGCCGCGGCGGCGCGGCGCGCAACGTCCTGAGCGCGAGCGTCGCGCTCGAGGGTCCAGACGTCGCGGTGCACATCGAGAGCTCGGCCCCGGTCGACGTCGACATGCGGCCGGTCTCCACCGTGTCGCAGTCGGAACGCGGGCTCGAACGCACGCCGCAGGCACTCGCCTGTCTGCTCACCTGGCCGCTCAGCCTCGGCGCCGGGGAGAGCTTCGATGTCACCCTCCGCGTCGCTGTCGACGGAGGTCGCGGAGGGCGGCGATGACCGGCCCCCGCACCGGCACCGGCACCGGCTGGCGGCCGTCCCTCGGCGCGTGGCTCGACGGCGACGGCGTGCGGTTCCGCACGTGGGCGCCTTCCCCGCGACGCCTGGCGGTGCGCGTCGAGGACGACGCAGGACGCCCGCGCGGCGAGCATCCGCTCGCGCGCGACGACGCCGGCTACTTCAGCGGCATCGTGCCCGGCATCGACGCGGGCGCGCGCTACCGCTATGTGCTCGAGGAGGGCCCGGCGCTGCCCGACGTCGCCTCGCGCTTCCAGCCGGAGGGTGTGCACGGGCCCTCCGAGGTCATCGATCCCACCGCGTTTCGCTGGACCGACGACGGCTGGCACGGCCTCGACCGCGACGCCCTCGCGATCTACGAGCTGCACGTCGGCACGTTCACGCGCGAGGGCACGTTCGCGGCCGCGACCGCGCGGCTGGACGAGCTCGCGGAGCTCGGCGTCACGGCGGTGCAGCTGCTGCCCGTCGCCGACTTCGCGGGCGATCGCAACTGGGGCTACGACGGCGTCGACCTCTTCGCTCCCGCCCGCTGCTACGGACGCCCCGACGATCTGCGCGCGCTCGTCGACCGTGCGCACGCACTGGGGCTCGGCGTGATCCTCGACGTCGTCTACAACCACTTCGGGCCGGACGGCGCGTACCAGGGCACGTACGCGCGCCAGTACTTCAACCCGCGGCACCACACGCCGTGGGGCGCCGCCATCAACCTCGACGGGCCCGGCGCCGGTGCGGTGCGCGGCTATTTCGTCGAGAGCGCGCTGCACTGGCTGCACGAGTACCACGTCGACGGCTTCCGCCTCGACGCCACGCACGCGCTGCGCGACGACGGTCCGCGCCACTTCCTCGCGGAGTACGCGGACGCGGTGCACGGGGCGCGGACGGGGCGCGGACGGCCGGTCGTGATCGCGGAGGACCATCGCAACCTCGACACCGTCGTGCGGCCGCCCGCGAACGGCGGCTGGGGGCTCGACGCGACCTTCGCCGACGACTTCCATCATGCGACGCGACGCCTGCTGGCGGGCGATCACGAGGGCTACTTCCAGGACTACGCCGGCACCACCGCGGAGATCGCGACGTCGCTCGCGCGCGGCTGGCTGTACACCGGAGAGCACTCGGCGTTCTGGGATGAGCCGCGCGGCACCAGTCCCGATGGGCTCGCCCTGCCGCGCTTCGTCCACTGCCTGCAGAACCACGACCAGATCGGCAACCGCGCGTTCGGCACGCGCCTCACGGACGAGGCCGCGCCCGAGGCGGTGCGCGCGGCCGCCGCGCTCCTGCTCTGCGGCGGCGCCTCGGTGCTGCTCTTCATGGGCGAGGAGTGGGCGGCGAGCACGCCGTTCCTCTACTTCACCGACCACCACGACGAGCTGGGCCGCCTCGTCACCGAGGGCCGCCGCAACGAGTTTCGCCACTGGGAGGCGTTCCGCGACCCTGCCAGCCGCCAGCGCATCCCCGACCCGCAGGATCCCGCGACCTTCGCCCGTAGCCGGCTCGACTGGACCGAGCGCGACCGCGAGCCGCACGCGTCGACGCTGCGGCTGCACCGCGCGCTGCTCGCGCTGCGGCGCGAGGTGGGGCCGGCCGCCGGGCAGCAGGCCGTCGCGCTCGACGCGGACACGGTCGCCCTGCGGCGCGCGGCGGGCACCGACGCGGAGCTCCTCGTGATCGCGCGACTGCGCGGCGGCGGTGAGCACCGAGGCCACCCGATCCTCGACCCGCCTGCCGGCACACGCTGGCAGCTCGTGCTCACCACTGAGGACGGCGGCCTGGCGCCGGATCCCACCCCGGTCACCACCGACCTCGATTCGGGGCCGCCTACCGCGCGCTTCACGCGCCCGGGCGCGGTGGTGCTCCGCTCGACGCGGGAGGGTCCGCGTGCCTAGCGCGCGACCGTCCGCGCGCCGGGCTGCGCGCCCGATCGCACCGGTCGCCGCCACCTACCGGCTCCAGCTGCACGCCGGCTTCACCTTCGACGACGCCGCCGCCGTCCTCCCCTACCTCCGCGACCTCGGCATCACGCACGTCTACCTCTCGCCGATCGCGGCGGCAGCGCCCGGCAGCACGCACGGCTACGACGTCATCGATCCGGAGCGGCTCAACCCCGAGCTCGGCGGCGAAGCGGCGTACGCGCGGCTCGTCTCGGAGCAGCGGCGGCTCGGCCTGGGCCAGGTCATCGACATCGTGCCGAACCACATGGGCGTGGCCGCCGGCCGCAACGCCTGGTGGGAGGACGTGCTGCGGCGCGGCCGCGACTCGCCGTACGCGCCGTTCTTCGACATCGACTGGGAGCCGGCGGACCCCGCGCTGCACGGGCGCATCGTCCTGCCGATCCTCGGCGACGAACCCGCTGCGGTGATGGCGCGCGGCGAGCTCACCGTCGAGAGCGATGCGGACGGCGGCTGGCTGCGCTACTTCGAGCATCGTCTGCCGCTGCGCCCGGAAGACGCCGCCGCGGCGGCGACCACGGCTCTCCCGGCGCTCCTCGAGCGGCAGCACTACCGCCTCGAGCACTGGCTCTCGGGCAAGGAGCGCGTGAACTATCGCCGCTTCTTCCTGATCGACGACCTCGTCGGCCTGCGCGTCGAGGACCCCGCGGTCTTCGACCGCGTCCACGCGCTGCCGCGGCGGCTCGTCGCCGACGGAGCGGTGCAGGGTCTGCGCGTCGACCACCCGGACGGGCTCGCCGACCCGGCCGGGTACCTGGAGCGCGTGCGCGAGCGGCTCGCCCCGTCGTATGTCTCGGTAGAGAAGATCCTCGAGGGCGACGAGCACCTGCCGCCTGCCTGGTCGTGCGACGGCACCACCGGCTACGACTTCCTCAACGACGTGGGCGGCCTGTTCGTCGACGCGCACGCCGAGCGCGCGCTGACGCGGCTGTATCGGGCGTTCACGGGCGACGAGCGCGCGTACGGCGAGCTCGCGTTCGCGAGCCGGCGCGAGATCGCGGACGGCACGCTGCGCGTGCAGCTCGACGCCGCCGCCGCCCGTCTGCACGGGGCGCTCGCCGCCGCCGCCGGCGAGCTCGGCGCGGGCGGCGCCGCCCTCGCGCCCCCGCCCCCCGAACCGTTCGCCGCCGCCGTGCGCGCGCTCCTCGCCGCCCTCCCCGTGTATCGGACCTACCACAGCGAGGACACCCTCGACCCGGCCGCGCGCAGCGTCGTGGCTCGCGCGCGGCAGATCGCGGGCCGGCTCGCCGTCGACGCGAACCCCGCGGCGCTCGACGCCGCGGCCGATGCGCTCGCCGCGCCGGCGCCCGGCGCCGCGCGCCGCGCGGTGATGGCGCTCCAGCAGCTCACACCGGCGGTGCAGGCGAAGGGGCTCGAAGACACCGCGTTCTTCCGCTATCCCCGGCTGCTCTCGCTCTGCGAGGTCGGCGGCTCGCCCGACCGCTTCGGCACGAGCGTCGAGCGCTTCCATCGCCAGAACGACGCCCGTCGCCGCCGCTGGCCGCGCACGATGCTCGCGACGGCCACGCACGATCACAAGCGCGGTGAGGACACGCGCCTCCGCATCAGCGCGCTCTCGGAGCTGTCCGCGGAGTGGGAGGACGCCGTCCGGCGCTGGTCGGCGCACCTCGCCCCGCTGCGGGCGAGCCTCGGCGACGCGGCGCCGTCGCCCACGCGCGAGTATGCCTTCTACCAGGTGCTGGTCGGCACGTGGCCCGTCGGCGCCGCGCTCGACGACGCGTATGTCGTGCGCGTCCGCGGGTACCTTCGAAAGGCCGCCCGCGAGGCTGAGACGCACACCAGCTGGATTCGAGCCGGAGATGGCGTACGAGCGCGGCCTCGACCGCTTCGTCACCGGGGCGCTCCACGACGCGGCGTTCGTCGACGCCGTGCGGCCGCTCGCCGAGCGCGCGGCGACGATCGGCGCCCTGCACGCGCTGGCGCAGGTCGTGCTCAAGGCGGCGTCGCCCGGCGTGCCGGACACGTACCAGGGCGCCGACCTGTGGGACCTCTCGCTGGTCGACCCGGACAACCGCCGGCCCGTCGACTTCGACGAGCGGCGCACGGCGCTGGCCGCGCTCGACGCCGCGGGGCCGCCGGCACCGCCGGCGGGCGGCCTCGAGCCGCTGCTGCGCGGGTGGACCGACGGCCGCGCGAAGCTCTATGCGCTCTCGCGGGCACTGCGCGAGCGGCGCGAGGACCCGGCGCTCTTCCTCGAGGGCGACTACGAGCCGCTCGCGGCGACCGGCGCGCATGCCGAGCGGGTCGTTGCGTTCGCGCGGCGGTACGCGGAACGCACGGCCGTCGTGGTCGTGCCGCGGCTCGCGTCTGCCATGCTCCCGCCCTCGCGCCCGGGCACCGGGCTGCCGCCGCTGCGCTGGGGCGACACCGCGTTGCGATTGCCTCCCGCGATCGCGACGCGCTCGTTCGTCGACGTCTTCACCGGCCGCCGCCGCGGTCCGTCGTCGCGCCACCGCCTCGACGACGCGCTGGCGACGTTCCCGGTCGCCCTCTGGCTGGACGCCTGACCGGGCACCGGCATCCCGCGTCACAGCGCGGCACGCCCGCTCGTCTTCTTCCGTAGCGAGGGGGAGCAGCAGGCTCTCTCCAGGATGCGGCGTGCAAGCGCGCGTCGGGCGGGTGTGCACGGCGCGTTGAGAGGCGCGCCCCGCGAAACGGCAAACCCCGGGGAACCGGGGGACGCAAAGCCACGGGCCCTCCCGGCCGCCGCGCAGGTGGTCGCGGGCAGCCGGGCCGCCGAACGGGACCCGTCGGCATGGGCGATCGCCTCGCCCGTGCCGATGATCTTGTTTGCCAGCCGGTGCGGCTCGGGGGCGAAGATGTCCCTTCAGTACGACTATGAGCAGCCGGGGTTCCTGCTCTACGAGGAGCTGGAAGTCTCGCCGCGTGCGTCGGATCCCGTGATCCGCGCGGCGTACGGCCGCCTCATGCGCGTGCACGTCGCAGACCCCAACAAGGTCGACCGACTGCGCAGGGCGTTCGACGTCCTCTCGAACCCCACGAACCGCACCGCGTATGACGCGATGGGGATCGAGGGCCGGCCGGCGAAGCAGGAGGTGCGCTACCTCCGCGCCGGCGACAAGGCAACGACCGCCGGGGGCGCCGCGGCGGGCGCGAGCGCGCTGATGCGCGCCGGCCAGACGGGGCTGATCGTGGCGCTGTCGGTGGTCTCGGGCCTGGTCGGCGGGTTCGAAATCATGCGGCTGCTGGCCGAACGGGGCACGTTGCCGTTCGGCTAGTCGAACGCGGGGCGGTGCGGACGTCACAGATCGGCGCCGCGCATCGTCCTAGGAAACGAGCGGCCCTCCGCACGGCGGAGGGAACGGATCGCGCCCGCGCGGCGCCGGGGCAACCCGAAGGAAGACGCGCCCGTTCGGTCGAGGGAACGAGAGGGACGACATGGCAACGACGACCGACGCGCGGCCGCAGCCGTCGCTCCTCGCCAACCGCCCGCAGGTGCTGCTCGTGGCGGTCTCCGTCATCGGCGCGCTCGCCGGCCTCGGCTTCCTCGCCTTCCTCCAGCCCCGCGAGTGGGGCGGCCTCCTGCTCACCATCGCGCTCGCGGCTGTCATCGAGCGGCAGGGCACGCAGCTCTTCACGCAGACGCGCGCCTCGGTCTCAGCCGCGGCGATCATGGGTGCCGGCATCCTCTACGGCGTCGGCGCCGCGGTCCCGCTGGCGATCGCCGTGGGCCTCGCGGCCTGGCTCTTCCGGCACAAGCCGTTCTCTCGGCTGACCTACAACTCGGCGGTGCTGATCCTGGCCGGCGCGGCGTCCGCCGGGACGTACGCGCTGATCACGTCGCTCCTGCCCGCGAGCGCGGCGACCTTCGTGGTCGCGGCCGTCGGCGCCGGCATCGCGATGTGGACCGTCAACATGAGCCTGGTCGGCGCGATGATCGCGCTCACGACCGGGCAGCCGCTGCTCGCCGTCATCCGCGAGAACTACCTGTGGCTCGCGGTGCACTTCGCCGTGATGGGACTCGTTGCGCTCGGACTCGCGCTGTCATGGCGCGAACTGGGGATGCTCGGCTTCGCGGCGTTCACCGCGCCGGTCGGCGTGCTGGCGCTGGCGCTGCGCCAGGGCGCGTCGAAGGCGCAGGGCGCCATGCTCGACGCCGCGAGCGCGAACCAGCTGATCGCGGAGTACGAGCGGCTGCTGGCCGAGGTGGAGTCCTCCTCGGAGGACGTCGCGGAGTTCATCGCCACGCACCGCCCGCAGGTCGCCGCCTAGCCCCCGCCCCTCGGTTCGTCCGGTGCACGCGTGGAGCGGCGGCGTCGCGCGTGACGCGGGCGGTGCGCCCGCGTCTCGCCACCGGCGCCCGCGCCGGTGCGCGCCATCCTCGCCCGTTCGCGTCACACCGGCCGGTACCCGTTCGTCTTCTCCGGTGACGGGACTCTCGACGGAGGTCGCGCGTCCCGCGCATGCAGGCAATCCGAGAAACGGCAAAACCCGGGAAACCGGGTGGCGCAAAGCCCACGGGTCTACCGCCCCTCGTCGAGGGGTCATGACGGCCGGGCTACCGAAGATTGCGAGGCCTCCCGCCTCCGTCTTCCTCGGATTCTGAGGAGCAGCGACCCGCACCGGGGGCTGCAGGAGCGGAGGGGCCGATGACCAGTCGCACCTGAGTCACGTACCCCACGACAAACGGCAAACCCCGGGGAACCGGGGGACGCAAAGCCACGGGCCCTCCCGGCTCTCACCGAGCCACGGGTAGCCGGGCTACCGAACGGGGACCACGCACCACGAGTCTCATGATCCGGAATGGGGACAGTGCAATGGTCCTGCGCAAGTTTGGTCACCTCCACCGCATCGTCGTCGCCGTCGTCGCCGGCGGAATCCTCGCCGGTGCTTCGCTGTTCGGCTCGCCGGGTGTCAGCTCGGCGGCCAAGCCCTCGTCGAGCCAGATCGGGCCCCCGGCCGCCTCGACGCCCGCTCCGGCCCCCGGGCCGAGCTACGGCACGTTCTCGATCACCTGGGATTAGCCGGCGGCTGATCAACATGAAACGCGCGGGCGCCGGACGGCTCAGGGTCGACGGCGCCCGCGACATACGTCACAAACCCGGTCTGACGTTCGTCTTCCCGGGTAAGGGACGCCCCGCCGCAACGGCGAGCCGTCCCTGGCAAGCGGCAATCCGAGAAATGGCAAAGCCCGGGAAACCGGGTGGCGCAAAGCCCACGGGTCTACCGCCCCTTGTACGAGGGGCCATGACGGCCGGGCTACCGAAGTTGCGAGGCTGCCCGCCTCCGTCTTCCTCGGATCAGGGGCGCAGACGCCGCCGGGCGTCGCGAAGCGGAGGTTCGGAACATGACGAGCCCGTAACCAGCTCCCGGCCCCACGACAACGGCAAACCCCGGGGAACCGGGGGACGCAAAGCCACGGGCCCTCCCGGCTCACACAGAGCCACGGGTAGCCGGGCTGCCGAACGGGGACCCGCCGCGAGGCGCGACGCACGCGCCGAGCGGTGACGCATTCGCCAACGCCAACAGCGATTGGAAAGTGCAGTGGTCCTGAACAAGCTCACCGGCCGGCGCTGGCCGGTCTTCCTCACCGTCCTGGTCGCGCTCGTCGCGGTCGCGCTCATGCTCGGCCCCGCCTCGCAGGCACCCGCCCGCGCGGCCGGCCCGAGCAACGTGCACGCGGCCGTCCTCGACCCCGCCAACCAGGACAACGGCTTCGTCGCCGTCATCATCCAGTCCACCGGCGATACCGATGCCACCGCCGCGGCCGTCGCGACTGCCGGCGGCACGGTCTCGCAGCAGTTCCACATCATCCCCGCCGTCGAGGCGACCATCCCCGTCGACCAGCTCGACGCGCTGGCCGCCAACCCGTCGGTCAAGTCGATCAGCCTGAACTCGGACATCCAGCCGACCGGTCTCGGTGCCCCGGACTGGAAGTCGCTGCTCAAGGCCACGGCGACGCCCACGCCCACGACCGACAGCGCGACGCCGAAGGCCGACCGGTACTCGATCCTCGGCCAGAGCCTCCCGAACGGGAAGGCGCGCGGTCGCTACACGGACGTGGTCTCGGTGTTCCCGCAGGTCGTCGGCGCCACCGACGCCTGGGATGAAGGCGTCATGGGCCAGGGCGTCGGGGTCGCCATCATCGACACCGGCGTGAACGACGTCGGTCGCAACGACTTCGGCAACCGCATCGTCGCGAGCTACGCCCCGAGCGGACTGACCAGCAGCGACGCCTACGGTCACGGCACGCACGTGGCCGGCATCGTCGCCGGCGACGGCACCGACAGCCTTGGGCGCTACATGGGCATCGCACCGGACGCGAACATCATCGCGGTCCGCGTCGGTGACTACGCCCTGGGCATCAAGCTGGGCGACGTGATCGCCGGACTCCAGTACACGCTGGACCACCAGGCCCAGTACAACATCCGCGTCGCGAACCTCTCGTTCACGCAGTCGACGCCGGAGAGCTTCTTCACGAGCCCGCTCGACGCCGCCGTCGAGCAGCTCTGGTTCCACGGCATCGTCGTCGTGACCGCTGCGGGCAACCGCGGGACGTCCGACGCCTACGTGACGGACCACCCGCCAGCGAACGACCCGTACGTCATCACCGTGGGCGCCTTCAGCGACAACGCCACGCTCGACACATCCGACGACTTCCTCAAGGACTGGTCGAGCCGCGGCACGACGCACGACGGCTTCCAGAAGCCGGACGTGATCGCCCCGGGATGGCGCCTGATCGCCACCACCGGCAACGCGATGTCGCTGCTGTACCTTGACAACCCGGACCTGCGTGTCGGCTCACGCTACATGAAGCTCAGCGGCACCTCGTCGGCGGCCCCGGTGGTCTCCGGCACCGTCGCCCTGATGCTGCAGCAGAACCCGTCGCTCACGCCCGACCAGGTGAAGGCGCGGATCGTCGACACGGGCAAGGCCTTCACCGGCTCGACCGCACCGGCGCTCGACGCGTACGGCGCGGTGTTCACCGCGGACGCGAGCCTCGCGAACCAGGGGCTGCCGCGCAGCCTGTGGATCGGCAGCGACGGCTCGATCCAGAACATCCCCGCCGGCCCGGCGTCGATCACGTGGGACTCGATCACGTGGGACTCGATCACCTGGGACAGCATCACGTGGGACTCGATCACGTGGGACGCCATCACGTGGGACTCGATCACCTGGGACAGCATCACGTGGGACGCCATCACCTGGGACTCGATTACCTGGGACTAGTCACCCTCCGAGCGTGAGTGTTGCGCTGAAAGGTCGACACAATGGCTGAGACTTCCACCACCGGGTGGCTCTCATCCCTCGCCCGGAGCAGGGCACAGGCCCTCCTGTACGGGGTGACGGGATTTGGCGCGGTCGCCGGAGCAGGCCTCCTGGTCTTCCTCCGGCCGCCGGAATGGGGCGGGCTCCTGCTGATGCTGGCGCTCGCCGCGGTGCTCGAACGCCAGGGCACCCAGCTCTTCACCCAGACGCGCGCGTCCGTCTCCGCGGCCGCGATCGTCGGGGGCGGGGATCCTCTACGGCGTCGGGGCGGCCGTGCCGCTCGCGATCGTCGTCGGGCTGGCCGCGTGGCTCTTCCGCCACAAGCCGGTCTCCCGCCTCGCCTACAACTCCGCCGTCCTGGTGCTCGCCGGCACCGCGGCGGCGGGGGTCTACGCGGGGCTCACCCGGCTCATGCCGGAGAGCGCCGGCACCCTCGTCGTCGCCGCCGTCGCGGCGGGGCTGGCGATGTGGATCGTCAACATGACGCTGGTGGGCGCGATGATCTCGTGCACCACCGGACAGGCGCTCGGAAAGGTCGTCAAGGACAACTACCTCTGGCTCGCCGTCCACTTCGCGGTGATGGGCCTCGTCGCCCTCGGGCTCGCACTCTCCTGGCGAGAGCTCGGTCCGCTCGGCTTCGCCGCCTTCACCGCTCCGGTTGGCGTGCTCGCCCTGGCCCTCCGCCAGGGAGCCTCCAAGGCGAAGGGCGCCATGCTCGACGCGGCCAGCGCCAACGCGCTCATCCGCGACTACGAGCGGCTCCTCGCCGAGGTCGAGGCCTCCTCCGAGGACGTCGCCGACTTCATCGCGGCGAAGCGGGCACGGCTCGCCGCATAGGCGGCGGACCGCGGCTCAGCACCAAGGCGGGGGCGCCCACGGCCCCCGCCTTCGCACGTCCCGGCGCGTCACGCGGAGTGCCCGTCGTTCGTCTTCCCGGGTAAGGGACGCCCCGCCGCAACGGCGAGCCGTCCCTGGCAAGCGGCAATCCGAGAAATGGCAAAGCCCGGGAAACCGGGTGGCGCAAAGCCCACGGGTCTACCGCCCCTCGTACGAGGGGTCATGACGGCCGGGCTACCGAAGGTTGCGAGGCCCGATGCCTCCGCCCTCCTCGGATCAGGGGCGCAGCCGCCGCCAGGCGGCCGCGAGACGGAGGAGTCGAGACGATGCCACACATCTAGTCCAGCTGGCCCCACGACAACGGCAAACCCCGGGGAACCGGGGGACGCAAAGCCACGGGCCCTCCCGGCTCACACAGAGCCACGGGTAGCCGGGCTGCCGAACGGGGACCCGCCGCGAGGCGCGACGCACGCGCCGAGCGGTGACGCATTCGCCAACGCCAACAGCGATTGGAAAGTGCAGTGGTCCTGAACAAGCTCACCGGCCGGCGCTGGCCGGTCTTCCTCACCGTCCTGGTCGCGCTCGTCGCGGTCGCGCTCATGCTCGGGCCCGCGTCGCAGGCCCCCGCCCGCGCCGCCGGCCCGAGCAACGTCAACGCCGCCGTGTACGACACCGCCAACCAGGACAACGGCTTCGTCGCCGTCATCATCCAGTCCACCGGCGATACCGATGCCACCGCTGCCGCCGTCGAGGCGGCCGGCGGCACCGTGTCGCAGCAGTACCACATCATTCCCGCCGTCGAGGCGACCATCCCCGTCGACCAGCTCGACGCGCTGGCCGGCAACACGTCGGTCAAGTCGATCAGCCTCAACTCGAACATCGAGATGACGGGCCGCGGCCCACGAGACCGCAACAACTGGACGTCGCTGCTGGCGGGGGGCACGCCGACCCCGACCCCGACTCCGGCCCCGAAGGCCGGACCGGATAAGAAGGCGGCGCGCGCTCCGAAGGTTGGCCCGGGCACCAAGGCGGCCCCCGCGCCGAAGGCAACGCCGGCCCCCAAGGCAGCCGCCGGCCCCAAGGGTACGCACCAGGACCGCGCCTCGATCCTCGGCTCCAGGCTCCCCGACGGGAAGCAGCGCGGTGACTACACCGACGTCGTGTCCGTGTTCCCGCAGGTCGTCGGCGCAACCGACGTCTGGGACGAGGGAGTCACCGGTAAGGGCATCGGCGTTGCGGTCATCGACACCGGCGTCAGCCACGCCGTCGGCTCCGACTTCGGCGGCCGCGTGGTCGCGCGCTACACCCCGAACGACACGGCGCTCGCGGGCGTCCGCGACCCGTACGGGCATGGCACGCACACGGCCGGCGTGATCGCGGGCAACGGCGCTGACAGCCAGGGGCGCTACATGGGTATCGCCCCGGACGCGAACATCGTCGACGTCCAGGTGGGAACGTTCGAAAAGGGCATCGAGCTCGGCGACGTCCTCGCGGGTCTCGAGTACGTGCTGGACAACCAGGCGAAGTACAACATCCGCGTCGCGAACATGTCGTTCACGCAGTCGACGCCGGAGAGCTTCTTCACGAGCCCGCTCGACGCCGCGATTGAGCAGCTGTGGTTCCACGGCATCGTCGTCGTCTCGTCGGAGGGCAACCTCGGCACGAGCGACGCGTTCGCGACGGACCACCCACCCGCGAACGACCCGTACGTGATCTCCGTCGGCGCCTTCAGCGACAATGCGACGCTCGAGACGACGGACGACACGCTGGCGTCGTGGTCGACGTACGGCACGACGCACGACGGGTTCCAGAAGCCCGACCTGGTTGCCCCGGGCTGGCACCTGATCGCGACGACGGGCAACAAGCCGTCGCTGCTCTACCTGCAGAACCCGAAGCTTCGTGTCGGCGAGCACTACATGATGCTCAGCGGCACCTCCGAGTCGGCCCCGGTCGTCTCCGGCACCGTCGCGCTGATGCTCCAGCACAACCCGTCCCTCACGCCGGACCAGGTGAAGGCCCAGCTGACGGGGACGGCTGACACGTTCCCCAGCTCCAACGCGCCGGCGCTGAATGCCTACGATGCCGTGTTCGGCCCGAGCCAGGGCGCCGCGAACCAGGGGCTCCCGAAGAGCCTGTGGATCGGCAGCGACGGCTCGATCCAGAACAAGCCGGCGTCGCCGGACTCGATCACGTGGGACTCCATCACGTGGGACTCGATCACGTGGGACTCCATCACGTGGGACGCCATCACGTGGGACTCGATCACCTGGGACAGCATCACGTGGGACGCCATCACCTGGGATGCCATCACCTGGGACTAGTCACCCTCCGAGCGAGTGTTGTGCTGAAAGGTCGACACCATGGCTGAGAGTCCCACCACACGGTGGATCTCATCCCTCGCCCGGAGCAGGGCACAGGCCCTCCTGTACGGGGTGACGGGATTCGGCGCGGTCGCCGGAGCAGGCCTCCTGGTCTTCCTCCGGCCGCCGGAATGGGGCGGGCTCCTGCTGATGCTGGCGCTCGCCGCGGTGCTCGAACGCCAGGGCACCCAGCTCTTCACCCAGACGCGCGCGTCCGTCTCCGCGGCCGCGATCGTCGGGGGCGGGATCCTCTACGGCGTCGGGGCGGCCGTGCCGCTCGCGATCGTCGTCGGGCTGGCCGCGTGGCTCTTCCGCCACAAGCCGGTCTCCCGCCTCGCCTACAACTCCGCCGTCCTGGTGCTCGCCGGCACCGCGGCGGCGGGGGTCTACGCGGGGCTCACCCGGCTCATGCCGGAGAGCGCCGGCACCCTCGTCGTCGCCGCCGTCGCGGCGGGGCTGGCGATGTGGATCGTCAACATGACGCTGGTGGGCGCGATGATTTCGTGCACCACCGGACAGGCGCTCGGAAAGGTCGTCAAGGACAACTACCTCTGGCTCGCCGTCCACTTCGCGGTGATGGGCCTCGTCGCCCTCGGGCTCGCACTCTCCTGGCGAGAGCTCGGTCCGCTCGGCTTCGCCGCCTTCACCGCTCCGGTTGGCGTGCTCGCCCTGGCCCTCCGCCAGGGAGCCTCCAAGGCGAAGGGCGCCATGCTCGACGCGGCCAGCGCCAACGCGCTCATCCGCGACTACGAGCGGCTCCTCGCCGAGGTCGAGGCCTCCTCCGAGGACGTCGCCGACTTCATCGCGGCGAAGCGGGCACGGCTCGCCGCATAGGCGGCGGACCGCGGCTCAGCACCAAGGCGGGGGCGCCCACGGCCCCCGCCTTCGCACGTCCCGGCGCGTCACGCGGCCCCTGTCGGCCGGTCCGGCCAGTTCCGCAGAGGGGAGCGCGGGTAATCTTCAGCGCCGACTCAGCCGATTCTCCAGGTATGAGCGACGCCATCCTCCCCTTCGGGCCGGTTGCGGCCGAGCTGACGCCCGACGCCGTGCGCGACCTCTCGGCGCGTGCGGCGGGCGGCGACCGCGACGCCTTCGGCACGCTCTGCGCCGCCTACCGGCGCGACCTGCTGGCCTACGCGCGGCGGCGGCTCCCGCAACCCGAGGACGCCGAGGACGTGCTCCAGCTCACGTTCCTCAAGGCGCTGCGCGCGATCGACCGGCGCGACCAGTCGCGCCCGTTCAATGTGTGGCTCTTCCACATCGCCTCGAACACGATCAAGGACTTCTACCGGACGCGGAAGCAGAGCTCCCCGCTCGACGCGAGCCCCGACCCGATCGAGCCGTCTGCCGAGGAGCAGGCGCTGGCGGATCAGGTCGACGCGCGCATCGAGATCGCGTTTTCGGCGTTGACGGCGCGGCAGCGCTGGATCACGCGGCTGCGGGTGATCGACGGCCTGTCGTACGACGAGATCGCGGAGCGCGTCGGTTGCACCGCCGCTGCCGCGCGCGCGGCGCAGATGCGTGCGCTGCACGCGCTGCGCGCCGCGCTCGACGCCGCCTCCGCCGCCGAGGCGCGCTCCGCCTGACGTCCGCGGCGGCGCCCCCGGCCGCGGCGGCCACCCGCTCCGCCCACCCGCCGGCCGCCGTTCCGCTACCATCCGTCACCGGCCGCGGCCTGCGGTCCGCGGTCTGCGCTGGATGGAGCACCGAATGCGCCTCGTCACCTACACCTCCCGCGGCACGACGCGCACCGGGGCGATGCTCGACGACGCCCGCGTCGTCGACCTCGCGCGCGCGGCCGCGGCTACCGGCGCGCTGCTGCCCACGGAGATGATCCCGCTGCTGGCGCTGGGCGATGCCGGCCTCGACACCGCGCGCGCGGCGCTGAACGACGCGGCCGGGCGGGCCGCGCGGGATTCCGACGCCCTGCGCGCCGGCGGCGTGTTATTCGACGTTGCGGAGCCCGGCTTCCGCTTCGAGGCGCCGATCCCGCGCCCAGGCAAGGCGCTCGCCATCGGGCTCAACTACCGCGCGCATGCGGCGGAGACCGGCGCGACGCTGCCCGAGCGCCCCATCGTCTTCACGAAGGTCGACACGGCGATCAGCGGCCCCGGCCGCCCCATCCATGTGCCCCGCGCCAGCAGCATGGTCGACTGGGAGGGCGAGCTCGTCTTCGTGATCGGCCGCGACGCCCGCAACGTCTCGGCGGACGTCGCGCTCGACTGCGTCGCGGGCTACATGAACGGCAACGACGTCTCCGTGCGCGACTTCCAGCGCCACGCCGCCACCTGGACGATGGGCAAGGGCTTTGACACGCACGGCCCGACCGGCCCGTGGATCGCGACGCGCGACGAGGTGCCCGACCCGGCGGCGCTCACGCTGCGGACATGGGTGAACGATGTCCTGAAGCAGGAGTCGACGACGGGCGACCTCATCTTCGACATCCCGTCGCTGATCGCCTACATCTCGACGGCGATGACCCTGCGGCCCGGCGACATCGTGTTCACCGGCACGCCGTCCGGCGTCGGGCAGGCGCGCGACCCGCGCGAGTGGCTGACGCACGGTGACCGCGTGCGCGTCGCGATCACCGGCCTCGGCGAGCTCGAGAACCCGGTGATCGACGAGCCCTAGGGCGTCGCGTCCGCCGGCGATTCCCCGCACACGCAGAAGGCCCGGCGCGATGCGCCGGGCCTTCGTGCCGTCCTCCGGGGACGCCGCGCTAGGTGCGGTTCACGCCGGGCGCGCCGTCGTCGAGCCAGATCGCCCGTGCCTGGTCCGACGTGTAGCAGACGAAGCTGCCCATGAATCCGTGGTACCGGTAGTTCAGCATGTAGTTGTGCCACGACACGCGCCGCAGCGCCTCCGGGAACCAGGCCTGGTACACCTTGTCGTGGATGCGGTCCCAGACCTGCCGCCAGATCTCCTTCTTCGCGTCCAGTTCCGACGCCTCCCGCTGCTTGATGAGCAGGTCGTCGAGCTGCGAGTCGTTGATGCTCCCGTAGTTCGTGCCTCCCTTCGAGTGATAGAAGGGGTAGATCCACTGATCCATCGCGAATCCGGCGGGGCCCCAGAGGAAGCCCACGGCCGAATCGAAGTTGCGATCGGACATCAGCGTGACATGCGTCGGGTTGTCGACCTTCTGCCACGTGATGTTCACTTCGGGCAGACTCTGGTTGATGCCCGGAACGACGACCTCCGAGAGCGCGGTCGCGTAGTAGTACGACTTCAGCGTGAACGCGAGCGGGTTGTCCTTCGTGTAGCCCGCGGCCTGCATCAGCTTTGACGCCTCTGTGGGGTCGTACTTGTACCACTGGCCGTTCACCTTGGCCGTGGGGTAGGCGTCGTAGAGGTACGGCCACGGCATGGGCGCGTTCGAGTACGCACCCTCGGGGTTCTGGTTGTCGCCCGCGTTGTAGGCGGCGTCGAACCCGTCGCGGTCGAGCGCCAGGGAGAGCGCGTGGCGCACGCGCTCATCCTGGTACGTCGGGTTCTTCATCTGGAACTGGAACCCGTTGACGTTTGCGCCGCGCGAGGTCGGGAACTTCGTGGCGACCATCGTGTCGCCGCGCGCCTTGAACATGTCCTCCGCGTCCGCGTCGTCGCGATGCGTCCACTCGAAGAGGTGGTCCGTCTGGAAGCTGGCGCGCAGCGTGTTCAGGTCGTCCTGCGCGGTGTCGATGACCTCGTCGACGAACGGGAGACCGTCCTCGAAGTAGTCAGGGTGCCGCTCGAAGACCGAGCGCTCCTTGCGCGTCCACTCCTTCTGGATGAACGGCCCCGTGCCGGCGGCCTGCTTCTGCCGCAGGTCCTCGTCGTCCACGAACTCCTTCATGTAGACGAAGCCCCAGGAGGCCAGGGTTGCCGGGAAGTCCGACATCGGACCGCTGAGCTTGAAAACGACCGTGTACGGGTCCGGCGCCGTCATCGACTCGACGGTCGAGAAGACGTCCTTCTGGCTCCCGCCGTCCTTGTACATCCCGTATCCGGCCAGCACGTCCTCGGACGTGAACTCGCGCCCGTTCAGTGGTGCGACGTTGTGCGTCTTCACGCCCTTGCGCAGCTTGAACGTGAACTGCGTGTTCCCGTCCAGCGCCTCCCAGGACTCGGCGAGGTCCGGTTCGAGATCCACGTTGAACAGCGGCGCGTTCGCACCGGTCTTCCCGCGAACGAGCTTGTTGTTCGTGAGGTTCAGCGTTGAGTAGATCGTGCACGAGAGCGTGCGGTTGATGTCCATGCGCGGGGGGTCGAGGTACCGCATCAGGAGCGTGCCACCGCGCTTGCCGTTGACCTTGGGGTTCGCCTCGGCTGGAGACGGCGCGACCGGCCCCTCGTAGATCCCCGGCTTCAGCCGCACCTGGTCTGCGGGAACGGGGGTCGCGTTCGCGGACGTGGCCGCCGCGGTCGCCGACGACACGATCTGCCCCGTCGACACCGTTGCCCCGGCCTGGCCGGACTCGGCGCCCTGTCCGCTCTGACCGCCGCCACACCCGATCAGCGCAGCCCCCGCAAGTCCGGCCGTTCCCAGGCCGGCGCCGCGCAGTACCGCCCGCCGGCCGACAGACCGGCGGACCCAGTAGTTGGACTCTGCCATCAGTTGCTGTCCCCTCTGCTTCGCACCGCCTCGTGTCATGACAGTCGCGATATCGCAGCGATGTACACGCTCGTGATATGCGCTGTCAAGTATTGCCCGGCTCGTTGAGCCGTGGCATCGCGAGATACGAAGCGGGGCCCGGCGCTGCGCGCCGGGCCCCGCCGTTATCGTCGCGCCGGCTGTTGCGGCGCGACCTCGCTAGGTTCGGTTCACGCCCGGTGCACCGTCGTCGAGCCAGATCGCTCGGGACTGGTCGGCCGCGTAGCAGGTGTAGCTGCCCATGAACGCGTGGTAGCGGTAGTTCAGCATGTAGTTCTGCCACGCGACGCGAATGCGCGGCTCCGGGAACCACGCCTGGTAGACCTGGTCGTGGATGCGCGCGTAGATCTGCTGCCAGACCTCCTTCTTCGCCGCCGCGTCGGTCGCCTGGCGCTGCTTCACGAGCAGACCGTCCAGCGTCGAGTCGTTGATGCTTCCGTAGTTGGTGCTCCCCGTGGAGTGGTAGAAGGGGTAGATCCACTGGTCCATCGGGTATGCGGGCGGCCCCCACAGGAAGCCGACCGCCTCCTCGAAGTTCCGGTCCGACATCAGCGTCACGTGGGTCGGGTTGTCGACCTTCAGGAACGTGATCTTGACCTCGGGAAGGCTCTGGTTGATGCCCGGCACCATGACTTCCGACATGGGCGTGGCGTTGTAGTACGACTTGAGCGTGAAGCTGAGCGGCTTGTCCTTCGTGTAGCCGGCCGCCTGCATCAGCTTCGATGCCTGGTCCGGGTCGTACTGGTACCACTGGCCGTTCGCCTTGGCGGTCGGGTAGGCGTCGAAGAGGTACGGCCACGGCATGGGCGAGTTCGAATACGGACCTTCAGGGTTCGAGTTGTCGCCGGCGTTCTGCGCCTGGTCGTATCCGTTGCGGTCGAACGCGAGCGACAGGGCGTGGCGGACGCGCTCGTCCTGGAAGGTCTTGTTCTTCATCTGGAACTGGAAGCCGTTGACGTTCGCGCCGCGCGCGATCGGGAACTTCGTCGCGACCATGGTGTCGCCGCGGGACTTGAGCATGTCCTGCAGGTCGGCGTCGTCGCGCGCGGTCCACTCGAAGAGGTGGTCGGTCTGGTAGCTGGCGCGCAGCGTGTTCAGGTCGTCCTGCGCCGTGGTGATGACGCCGTCGACGAAGGGCAGCCCCTTCTCGAAGTAGTCCGGGTGTCGCTCGAAGACCGAGCGCTCCTTGCGCGTCCACTCCTTCTGGATGAACGGCCCTGTGCCGGCGGCCTGCTTCTGCCGCAGGTCATCGTCGTCCACGAACTCCTTCATGTAGACGAAGGCCCACGACGCGATCGTTGCGGGGAAGTCGGACATCGGCTCCTTGAGCTTGAAGACGACGGTGTACGGATCCGGTGCCGTCATCGAGTCGACGGGAGAGAAGACGTCCTTCTGACTGCCGCCCTTCTGGTACATGCCGTAGCCCGCCAGCACGTCCTCGGACGTGAACTCGCGGCCGTTGAGCGGGGCGACGTTGTGCGTCTTCACGCCCTTGCGCAGCTTGAAGTTGAACTGGGCGCCGTTGTCGACGACCTCCCACGACTCGGCGAGGTCGGGCTCCAGGTCCACGTTGAAGAGCGGCGCGTTGGCGCCGGTGCGCCCACGGACCAGCTTGTTGTTGGTGTGGTTGAGCGTCGTGTAGATGGTGCACGACAGCGTGCGGTTGAGGTCCATGCGCGGCGGGTCGAGGTAGCGCATGAGCAGCGTGCCGCCGCGCTTGCCGTTGACCATCGGGTTCGCCTCGGCGGGCGATGCGGCAACCGCGCCGTCGTAGATGCCGGGCTTGAGGCGGACCTGGTCCTTCGCGACGGCGGTGGCGTTCGCCCCGGCCGTGCCCTGCCCCGCGGCCGCGGTGCCGACGAGCTGGCCCGCCGGGACGGTGGCCCCGCCGCCCGCACTGTCGCCGCCCCCACCATTGCCCCCGCCACAGCCGATCAAGGCGGCCCCCGCCAGGCCGGCGGCACCCAGTCCGGCACCGCGCATGGCCGCGCGCCGGCCGAAGCGGCGCCGGTTCCAGTAGCTCGAGTGGTCCATCCTGCCGTCCCCTCTGGTGCTATCCGTGTGGTGCTATCCGAGTCATGACACGCGGAATATTCCATTCGATGTAGCGGCACGGGGCGCACCCGTCAAGCGATTGCGATGGGCAACCCGCGCTCGGACGCATCGCCGAGGAGCGCACGTATCCACCGCGCGCCTCGGCCCGTTTGCGCCCGGTCCCGCTCGCTCGCCGCCGGCGGGCGCTCCTTGACAGGATCCGCGACCATGTGACGCCCCAGCGAGCACGACGGTCGGCGGTGCGCGATGCGCGTGACCATCCTCGACAGCCAGCGGCGACCGGGCATCGGCAAGGTGCCGGCGCCGGAGAACCGTCGTGCGTGGCTGCCGCAGCAGGCGCGCTTCTGCCCCGTCCTGGAGGACGCGAGCCGCTCCGGCTTCCTCGTCTATCCGCCCCTCGACGCGCGCGAGTCGCTGCAGATCCGGTACCTCGAGCAGACCGTGTACCGGCTCACCTTCTTCGTGCAGGACGCGGGCGGAATGTCGCACCGCGCGTTCGTCGCCGACATCCAGCCGTCCGCAGGAAGCGGCGGCGTCGAAGCGCAGGACGTTCGCTACATCGATCCCGCGACCAAGCTCGATGACGCGGCGGTCCTCGCGCTCGTGGACGCGCTCACGACGAACGTCCACACGCCGCCCGGCGGCGTCGGGCTGCGCGGCGCGCATGACTTCGTGACGCCCGAGGGGTGGGACACGGTCTACATGGGCGTGCTCAACGAGCAGCAGCGACCGCACGTCCCGTCGCTCACCGTGCGCGTCGAGACGGACTGGTACGCGCAGAACACGGAGTTCCGCTACGTGCTCCAGCCGGGCGATGTGCTGAGCGCGACTGGCGCCGCACCGATCGGCCAGGTGCTCTTCGTGCCGCGCGAAGACGTGGAGCTCGCTCCCGGCGGGGCCGCGGACGTCGAACGGTTCCGCGAGAGCCAGCGCACGTACTGGGAGGCGCGCTCCGAAAAGGAACGCGTCACGAATTTCGGCGCCCTCTACACGTACCACTACCGCGACCTGCAGAAGGAGCGGCGCGGGGCCGGCGAGGTCTCCGGTCCCCCGCGCGCGGAGTCCGAGGACCCGTAGCCCATGCCTCGGGGACGCGGGGGCCCTTTACATGCGTGTTTCGGGTTGACTATCGTTCCGCGCACCGAGAGCCCGTTCACACGTACGCCATCCTGCCGGTGCCTCATCTAGATTCGCCCGGGCCGGGCCGAAGCGGAGCAGCCGATGCAGCGCTACATCATTCGCCGCCTGATCCTGATGATCCCGACGATCGTGGTGATCACGATCCTGACGTTCGGCCTGCTGCGCATCATGCCCGGCGACTACGTCGTCGCGCAGATGGCGGAGGCGCGCGGCGTCGACAAGCAGACCGAGCAGCTCTTCCGGCACGAGCTCGGACTCGACGTGCCGGCGCCCGTCCAGTACTTCCGCTGGATCGGCGGCATCACGCACGGCGACTGGGGCACATCGTTCTGGTTGAACCAGCCCGTGCTCAAGGTCGTGCAGCACGCCGCGCCCATCAGCTTCGAGCTCGGCGCCATCGCCATCGTGGTCGGATTGCTGATCGCGATCCCGGTCGGGGTGTCGTCGGCCGTGTACCAGGACACGTGGATCGACTACCTGGGGCGCAGCATCTCGATCATGGGCATCTCGATCCCGAACTTCTTCCTGGCCACGATGATCATCATCTACGCGGCGCAGTGGTTCGGCTGGTTCCCGCCGCAGAGCTACCAACCGCTGTGGCAGAACCCGTGGGGGAACCTCCAGCAGTTCCTCCCGGCCGCCTTTGTGCTGGGCGCGGCGCTCTCGGCGCAGAACATGCGCATGATCCGCACGACGATGCTCGAGACGCAGCGCGAGGACTACGTGCGCACGGCACGTGCGAAGGGCCTCAACGAACGCTCCGTGATCTTCAAGCACGCGTTCCGGAACGCGCTGATCCCCGTGATCACGCTGCTGGGCTTCCAGATCGCACAGGTGATCGGCGGCTCGGTGATCGTCGAGCAGGTCTTCAGCATCAACGGCGTCGGAAACACCTACATCAACGCGGTGCTGCAGCGCGACTACCCGCTGGTGCAGGGGATCCTGCTCATCCTCGTGACGGTCACGCTGCTCGCGAACCTGCTCGTGGATCTCAGCTACTCATGGCTCGACCCGCGCATCCGTTACGCGTAGCGACTCCCTGAGGGGGTGACGTCATGGCAACGCGAGAAACCGCGATTGGGGGCGTCGGCGTCCAGTCGCTACAGGGGCCGGGCGCGCTCACGCGCTACCGCCGAAGCACCTGGAAATTCGCCAGGCAGCGGCCGCTCGGCGCGATCTGCGGGGTCCTTTCCGTACTCGCGCTCGTCATCGCGGTGGGCGCGTACACCGGGCTCATCCTGCCCTATGACCCCGAGAAGTTCCGCGGCGCGGACCGCCTGCTCGGGATGTGGACGACATCGCGCGACGGCACGCACTTCTACGTGCTCGGCACGGACAACCTCGGCCGCGACATGCTCAGCCGCCTGCTCAAGGGCACGCAGATCTCCGTCTTCTTCGCGCTCGGCGTCGCGTTCATCTCGATCCCGCTGGGCAGCGTCGTCGGGCTCTTCTCCGCGTACGTGGGCGGGAAGACCGACCTGGTGATCCAGCGCGTCGTCGACTCCATCCAGGTCGTGCCGTTCCTCGTGCTGGCGATCGCGATCGTCTCGATCATCGGCCCGGGCATCTGGCAGGGCTTCTGGGTCGTCGCGTTCCTGTCGATCCCCCGGCCCGCGCGCGTCATTCGCGGATCGGCGCTCGCCGCCAAGCACAACATGTGGGTCGAGGCCGCACGCTGCATCGGCTGCACGGACCGACGCATCATGTTCCGCCACATCCTGCCCAACGTGATCGCGCCGATGATCGTGCTCGCGACCTACGTCCTCGGCGTGGCGATCATCATCGAGGCGTCGCTCTCGTTCCTCGGCATCGGCGCTCAGCCGCCGACGCCGTCGTGGGGCGCGATGCTGTCGGCGACGGGCAACGCCTACTTCAAGACGAACCCGCGCCTGGCGATGCTGCCGGGCGTCGCGATCACCCTTGTCGTCTTCGCGACCAACATGTTCGGCGACGCGGTGCGCGACGTGCTCGACCCGCGCCTGCGCGGCTCGCGCTAGGAGTCGCGGGCCGCGGGCGCGACGCGGCAGCCGACGTGAACCGGGCGGTCGCCCGGGCGACCGCCCTCAGCGGCGCCGCTGCGGAGCGCGAGGTGGCTCATGCGCGCGCCGCGAAGGGAATCGCGTTGCGCTCGAGGAATGCCGAGACCTGGCCGGCGGCCGGCTCGGTGAGCATCGTCCCACGGTCGATGCCTCGCGGGCCGCGGCCGGCTGGAAGCGGTGCAGGCGCGGCGACCGGCTCCACGTCGTCGTCCGGGGCGATCACGAGCGTCGGCACCGACTCGTGGCCGGTCCAGCGGATCATGCGGTCGTAAGCGTCCGGATCGGTGTCGATGTCGAACTCGACGAAGTCCACGGCGTAGTCGGCGAGCCAGCGCCGCCAGCGCGCCATGTCGGGGCAGTAGCCCGAGCGACCGTAGACCACGAGTCGTGCCATCGATCGCTCCTCAGGCGCTGCCCCGCGGCGGGCGCCGAGGCGCGCTAGCGTGCCTGCCGGAGCGGGCGCACCGGAACGGCCACCGCCTCGGTCAGCTCCTGCGCCAGGCGCACCATCTCGGACGGGTCAAGCCCGCCGCCCTCGAGGCAGGCAGGGCAGTCCGGCTCGGGCGGCGCACCCGTGTCGTGCAGGCGCGTCGTGTTCGGCCCGCTCAAACGGATGCCGCAGACGGTGTCCGCGCCGCTGATCTGATAGACGCGATCGGCGGGGTCGACCAGCTCCGCGTCATGCAGGTCCACCCAGTGCCAGTCGCTGTTGAAGTCCTCGAGCAGCTTGGCGACGATCCGCACGAAGTCGAACCTCCCGCGACGCCCCGACGGCGCCGAATCTCTCGCTCCCGTCGAGTATATCGAGGAACGCCGGTCCATTGCGGCCGGTCGAGGAGGGTACGACGCGCGGTCGTACCCTCGTCGCGCACCCGCCGATCGGAGGCCGCTCATGGAAGTCAGCTCCGTCCGCGTGATCGCCCGCGAGCAGAGCGGCGAGCCGCACGTGCTCGTCGAGCCCTGCCCGCGCCGCGTGCGCGTGCGCTTCGGCGGCGAGTGGATCGCCGACACGCGCGGCGCGCTGCTGCTGCACGAGATCGGGCATGTGCCCGTCTACTACCTGCCGCTCGACGATGTGCGCATGGACCTGCTCGAGTCGACCGATCACCACACGACCTGCCCGTGGAAGGGCGAGGCGTCGTACTGGACGCTCCGGGTCGGCGACCGCGTCGAAGAGAACGCGGTGTGGTCGTACCCGCAGCCGCACGAAGAGCAGGCATCGCTCGCCGGCTACGTCGCGTTCTACTGGAACCGCATGGACCAGTGGTTCGAGGAGGACGAGGAGGTCCTCGTCCACCCCCGCGACCCGTACAAGCGCGTGGACGTGTTGCGCTCGTCGCGCCACGTGCGCGTGGAGATCGGCGGCGTCACGGTCGCGGAGTCGCATCGCCCGTGGCTGCTCTTCGAGACGGGCCTGCCGACGCGCTACTACCTCTCGCCCGAGGACGTGCGGCTCGACCTGCTGGAGCCAACCGACACGCAGACGCAGTGCCCGTACAAGGGCGTGGCGCGCTACTGGAGCGTGCGCGCCGGCGGCGAGGTCCGCGAGGACGTGGCCTGGTCCCATCCGTTCCCGGTGCCGGAGTGCCCGAAGATCGCGGGGCTGATCTGCTTCTACAACGAGCGCGTCGACGCGATCTACGTCGACGGCGAACGCGAGGAGCCGCCCCAGACGCGCTGGTCGCGCCGGGCCTGAGCGCCTAGTCGAGGTCGTCGACGCGGCGGCGCCCGGCAAAGCCGGTGTCGCGCGGGTGCCACCAGTCGATGCCGTCCTCGCCCTCGCGCCAGCACCAGTACGCCGGCACGCCCGCGACCTCGGCCGGGAAGTCGAGCAGCAGCGGGTCAACGCCCTTGATCTCGATGCCGGCGCTGAGGACCGCCGCGACGTCAGCGCGGCTCAGCGGCTGGCGGAGCCCGTCGGGTGCGAGGTCACGCACGCCCCCCAGCAACGCGCGCGCCTCGTCGAGGGTGAAGAGCCGCTCGGGTTCGGTCATGCGCGCCACACTACCAGCGACCAGCCCGGTTCGAGCGGCACCTGGTCAAGGCGCCGCTCGATGCACGCCGCGTCAGCCGCACCCGTCGCCTTGACTTCGAGCACGCTCGAAGTCGTAGGGTCGTCGCCACGCCCACCGCGCGAACGGAGCCGCCCGATGACCACGACCCACCGCACCGACCGCCCGACCGCGACCCGCGTCTGCTCGCTCGCCGAGCTCGAGCGCGATCAGCCGAAGGTCGTGTCCGCCGGCGACCGGCCGGTCGTGCTCTTCGTCCACGAGGGCCGCGTGCACGCGCTCGACAACCGCTGCCCGCACATGGGCTTCCCGCTCAGCCGCGGCACGGTGCGCGACGGCATCCTCACCTGCCACTGGCACCACGCGCGCTTCGATCTCGCCGGCGGCTGCACCTTCGATCCCTTCGCCGACGACGTCCCCACCTTCCACGCCGAGGTGCGCGACGGCGACGTGTGGCTCGACCCGACGCCGGCCGAGGGCGACCGGCGCGCGCACTGGGTGGGCAAGCTGCAGGAGGGGCTCGAGCAGAACATCCGGCTCGTGCTGGCGAAGTCCGTGATCGGGCTGCACGAGCTGGGCGAGACCGCGCCGCTGCTCGAGCGCGCCGCGCTGTTCGGCGCCGCCAACCGCGCCGCCGGCTGGAGCGCCGGGATGTCGATCCTCACCGCCATGGGCAACGTGCTGCCGGTGCTCGACCCGGGAGACCGCCCGCGGGCGCTCTACCAGGCACTCACGCACGTGGCGGCCGACACCGAGGGCGAGCCGCCCGATTTCGACCTCGAGCCGCTCGCGACGACCGAGCGCCGGCCGGAGGTCTACCGCCAGTGGTTCCGGCGCTTCATCGAGACCCGCTCGGCGGAGCCGGCCGAGCGCTGCCTGCGCACGGCGATCCGCATCGGCCTCCCGCCGCCCCAGCTTGCCGACATGATCTTCGCCGCGTGCACCGACCACCGCTTCCTCGACGAGGGCCACGCGCTCGACTTCGCGAACAAGGCCTTCGAGCTGCTCGACCTCATCGGCTGGGACCACGCCGAGGCAATCCTCCCGGCACTAATCGGCCCGCTCGTGCGCGCGACGCGCATGGAGGAGACGTCGGCGTGGCAGCACCCGGTCGACCTGCCGGCCCTGCTGCGAGGACACGTACGGGCTGCTCGACGAGGCGCTCGCGGAGGGCGGCGAGCGCGACGAGGGCTGGGACGACCACCGCGCCGTGGCGGAGTCGATCCTCGACGACGAGCCGCAGACGTCGCTGACAGCGATGCTCGACGCCGTGCGCGCCGGCGCGCCGCTCGTGGAGCTCGCCGCGGCGGTCGCCTACGCGGCGGCGCGCCGGCCGGTGCACTTCCACGTGTCGAACGAGTTCGGCGACTGGGACACCGTGCACCACACGTTCACGTACACGAACGCCGTCGACCAGGCGATGCGCCGCGCGCCGTCGCGCGACCTCGCGCGCGGCATCTTCGACGGCGCGATGTCCGTCTACCTCGAGCGCTTCCTCAACGTGCCGAAGCAGCCGATCCCCGCCGCCGGCGGGGCCGGGACGATCGCGTCGCGGGACGACGTGCTCGCGCGCTTCGACCGGCAGCAACGGGTCGACGAGACGGCCGCACTCGTCGCGTCGATGCTCGCGGCGGGGCGCCACGACGCGGTGGTGGGCACGCTCGGCCACGCGCTGCTGCGCGAGGACGCCGGCTTCCACATGTTCCAGATCTACGAGGCGGCGGTGCGGCAGTTCGGGCACTTCCGCGGGCGGCCCGAGGGCGACCACGTGCTGATCGGCGCCGCGCGCTTCCTCACGGCGCACGCGCCGACGGTGCGTGCCGTCGGCCAGACGTTCGACATCGCCGCGCGGCTGCACCGCGGCGAAGCGCTGCACGACGCGCTGTAGGTTCCGGACGCGCGCGCAGCCTGCTTGCGCGAGAACCCCGTGCCAGCGACTCCGCCTGCCCCGCGCCGCATCACGCGGACCGCACGCGGCGTCCGGCGAGCCACGCCGCGAGCACGACGCCCGTCGCCAGGAGCGCCAGCGCGATCACCGCCTCCGGCGCCGTCACGACGTCGCTGGTGCAGGTCGACCCGCCGGGGATGCCGCCGCAGCGCGCGTCGGCCGAGGCGAAGAGCGCGCGGAATCCCGCGATCCATCCGCCCGCGAACAGCAGCGCGCCGCCCGTCGCGGCGCCGCCGGCTCCCTCGGCGCCGAAGACGCCGCGCGAAGCGCGCACCGCGGCGGCGAGCAGGAGCAGCAGCGAAGGCAGCAGCGCGAGGTAGCTGAACACCGACGCCACGGCGCCGATCGGCACCGCAAACCACAATGCCGGGAGCCGGTCCGCCGCTCGCGCCGGCCGGTGTGCGACCCAGCACGGCAGCGCGAACGGCGCGACGGCCCACGCGACGATGACCGTGCGCCAGGGGTCGAGCCCGCCGGTGTCGCCGCGACGGATCACGACGGCGCCCAGTGTGGCGACCGCCAGCGCGAGCAGCGCGCTCGCCGCCGTCGCCCAGCGTGTCGTTCGACCCGCGTCCATCTCCCGCCTCTCGCCGCGCGCATCCCGGCGGCGCCCGACCACCCCACCCGAGCGCCGCACGCGATCGGCAGCCAGCCGGGGCGCGCGCTGCTACGATCCCGCCATGCCCACACAGCGCTGCGAATTCTGCACTGCCCCGCCCAAGGCCGAGGTCGCCATCCTCCGCTGGATCGACGACGACCGCGAGCGTCTGACGCTCTGGCTCTGCGCCAAGCACCTCGCGCGCATCCAGAAGACGGGCACGCGCGGCTGGGAGCACTCCGGCAAGCTCCACAAGGTCGGCTGGTGGTAGGCGATCCTCCGCGCCGGCCGCTCATCGTCTCGCATCGCACGCACATGGCGACGCATCCCGAGAACTCGCTCGCCGGCATCGCCGCCGCGATCGCGGACGGCGTCGACGGTGTCGAGTTCGACGTGCGCGCGCTGGCGGACGGCACGCTCGTCCTCGTGCACGACGACACGCTCGCGCGCACGACCGGCATCGACAGACGCGTCGACGCGGTCACCGTCGACCAGGTGCGCATGCTCGCGCTGCGCGGACCGGGCGGCGCGCAGACGCCGGAGCGCGTCCCCACGCTCTCCGAGGCGCTCGCGGCCTTCCGGGCCGGCGACGTCTACCCGGTCGTCGACATCTGCGCGCCCCGCCTCGTCGACGGCATCGCGGAGGCGGTGCGGCGCTCGGGTCTCGCCGACGTCTGCCGGCTCACCGGTCCGGACGCGCGCGAGCTGGCCGCACTCAAGCGCCACCTCCACAGCGCGGTCGCGACGGTGAGCGTCCAGCAGCGAGAGGGCGTGGACGGACTGCGTCGCGCCGTCGACCTCGCGGCCGGCCTCGGACTCGACGGCGTGAACCCGGATTATCGGCTCGTCGACGCGGCGCTGATGCGCGAGGCGGAGCGCCGCAACCTGGTGGTGACGACGTGGACGGTGAACGCACCGGCGGCCGCGCGGGCGCTCGCCGCGCTCGGCGTCGCGTCGATCACGTCGAACGCACCGGCGGAGATCCTGCGCGCGCTCTGACGCAGCGCCGGTTCGTGGTTCGACTGCGCTCACCATGATCGGCCAGGACCGGCCTCGCGAGCGCTCCGCTGACGGCCTCCCCTCGCGTCCGTTCGTGGTGAGCGCAGTCGAACCCACGCCTTGCCCGAGACTCCCCCTCGCCGGATCATGCCCCGTGCTCGGCGCCCCGCGGCGCCACGAACGGGAGTCGACGTGCCCCTGCCCACTCAGGAACGCACCCGCTGGCACAACTGGGCCGGCACGCAGGTCTGCTCGCCGCTCGAGATCCATCGGCCCCGCACCGAGGACGAGATCGCCGCGATCGTCGGCTCCGCATCGGTGATCGGCGAACGCGTGAAGGTCGTCGGCTCGGGCCACTCGTTCACCGGCATCGCCCTCACCGACGGCCACCTGCTCGACCTGCGCAGCTACGGCCGCCTGCTGCGCACCAACCGCTCCACGCTGCGCGCTACCGCGCAGTCCGGCATGACCCTCGCCGCGTTCAGCCGTCGCGTCTTCCCGCGTGGACTCGCCATGGAGGACATGGGCGACATCGCCTACCAGACCATCAGCGGCGCCATCTCCACCGGCACGCACGGCACCGGTATCCGCTACGGCTGCCTCGCCACGCAGGTCGCCGCCGTGCGCGTCGTCACCGCGGACGGGTCGGTCGTCGACTGCTCCACCGAGGACGACGCCGCGCTCTTCCGCGCGGCACGCGTCGGGCTCGGCGCGCTGGGCGTGATCTCGACCGTGACGATGCGGCTCGAGCCGGCGTTCAACCTGCACGCGCTCGAGCAGATGCTGCCCGTCGACGAGGTGATCGAGGATTCTCAATCGCCACGTCGCGGAGAACGAGCACTTCGAGTTCTTCTGGTACCCGGGCTCGTCGCTCGCGTTCACCAAGCGCAACAACCGCACGCCGCGGCCGGCCGACGCGCTGCCGGCGTGGCGCCGCTTCCGCGACGACGTGCTCGTGGCGAACCTCGCGTCGAACGGGCTCGTCCAGGTCGACCGCGTCGCGCCCGGCGTCGCCCGCCGCGCGCGGCGGCTGCTGCCGTCGACGACGCGCGAGGACTACGTCGACCGGAGCTATCTCGTCTTCACGTCGGAGCGAAAGGTCCGCTTCCACGAGATGGAGTACTTCATCCCGCGCGAGGCCGCGCGCGAGGCCATCGGCCGCGTGCGCGAGGTGATCGCGCAGAGCCCGCAGCGCATCGCGATGCCGATCGAGGTGCGCTTCGCGGCCGCCGACGACATCCCGCTCTCGATGTGCCAGGGTCGCGCGACCTGCTCGATCGCGGTGCACATGCGACGCCACGAGCCGTACGAGCGCTACTTCGCGGCGGTCGAGGCGGTGATGCGCGACTACGACGGCCGTCCGCACTGGGGCAAGCTGCATTTCCAGAACGCGTCGACGCTGCGGCCGCTCTACCCCCGCTGGGACGAGTTCCAACAGGTGCGCGCGCGGGTCGATCCGAAGGGCACGTTCTCGAACGCGTACCTCGACCGCGTGCTCGGGCCGGTGGGGAAGTAGCGCGCGGATCCGTGGTTCGACTTCGCTTACCACGAACGGTCGGCTGAGTGGCTTCCTCGGCGTCCCGTTCGTGGTGAGCGAAGTCGAACCACCTACTCCCCGACCGCCACTCCCACCTCCGCGAACGCCGCCACCGCCGCGCCGATGAGCCCGACGTCGTCGCCGAACGCCGTGAACGCGAGCGGCGCGCCGCCGGCGTAGCGGGGCAGCGCGACGGCGCGCACCGCCGCCTGCAGCGCATCGGCGCGGCTGGCGAGCGCGAGCCCCACGCCGCCGCCGATCACGACGAGCGCGGGGTCGAGCGTGGCGAGCAGGCCCGCGATCCCGATGCCGAGGTGACCGATCGCCGTGGCAACGACGTCGCGCGCGAGCGCGTCGCCGGCGTCGGCCGCGACGAAGACGTCGGCAGCGGTGAGCTCCCCGGCGCCGGCGACCGCGCGCAGCGCGGAGCCGCCGCCCATGTCCGCGCCGGCGGCGAGGCGATCGCGCGCGTCGGCGGCGATGGCGGGGCCGGAGGCAACGCCCTCGAGGCAGCCGGCGCAGCCGGCGCCGCAGGCGCGGCCGCCGGGGGAGACGATCAGGTGGCCGACCTCGCCCGCGCCGCCGTGCGCGCCGGTGACCGGCGCGCCGTTCGCCACGATCCCGCCGCCGATGCCCGTGCTGACCGTGATGTAGAGCAGAATCGCGCAGCCCACGGCCGGCGCCGAGGCGCGTCTCCGCGACGGCGGCGAGCGTGGCGTCGTGCCCGAACGTGACCGGCACCGCGAGCAGGCTCTCGAGCACCGGCCACATCGTGGACCCGTGCCAGCCAGGGAGGTTCGGCGGGTGCGCGTACGTGCCCGACGCGGGTTCGATCGGCCCCGCGCTCGAGATGCCGAGCCCCAGGACCGGAACGCCCGCCTCGCGCCTCGCCTCGCCGAGCAGCGTCGCGAGCCGCTCGGCCGCGTCCTCGATGCCGCGCTCGGGCAGCGTCGCGCCCTGCCGCCGCGCCAGCACCGCGCCGGCGTCGCTCACGACGGCGGCGCGCATCCAGGTCCCGCCGACGTCGGCGGCGAGCACGTGCGGCATGGCGGCACCTCACAGATCCAACAACCCGCTGCAAGCGGCGGCAGAACGCCGCCGATGCAGTCGGCGGCATCTCTGCCGCCGCTTTGTCGAGATCCGCGATCGGCGGACCCGCGACCCGCGACCGAACATCCGCAGCCTGCCGCGCGCCGGCGCGGCCGGCAACAGGCGCGAAACCGCCGCCTGCTATAAACAGCACGCAACCGCGCACCACCCGGCGTAAGGCGTCCCATGCCCGGCGAGTTCCTCCACGGCTACGAGCCCCTCGCCGGCCCCGACGAGATGTTCGACGGCACCGGCGCGATCCGCCCGCACTACCGCGCGTTCGCCGAGCGCCTCGCTGCGTGGGACGTCGCCGAGTACCACCTCCGGCAGTCGCGCGCCGACCTGGCGCTGCTCAACGCCGGCATCACCTTCACCGTCTACTCCGACGAGCAGGGCACCGAGCGTATCTTCCCCTTCTCGCTGATCCCCCGCATCGTCGCGCACAGCGAGTGGCTGCACGTCGAAGCTGGCCTCACGCAGCGCGTGCGCGCCCTCAACCTCTTCCTGCACGACATCTACAACGAGCAGCGCTCGGTGTCCGACGGCGTCGTCCCGGCCGACGTCGTCTTCGGGGCCCCCGAGTACAACGCCCGCATGGCCGGCTTCGAGCCGCCGCTCGGCGTGTACGCGCATATCGCGGGCGTCGACCTCGTGCGCGCAGCCGACGGCGGTTATGTCGTGCTCGAGGACAACCTGCGGACGCCCTCCGGGGTCTCCTATGTGATCGAGAACCGCACGGTGATGGTGCGCGTCGCGCCCGACCTCTTCCCGCCGCGCGGCGTCGCGCCGGTCGGCGACTATCCCGGCCGCCTGCTCTCGATGCTGATCCAGGTGCGCCCGCCGCACATCTCGGAGGCGGAGTGCCGGGCGGTCGTCCTCACGCCGGGCATCTACAATTCGGCGTACTTCGAGCACGCGTTCCTCGCGCAGCAGATGGGCATCCCGCTCGTCGAGGGCGTCGACCTCGTCGCGCACGACGACCGCATCTACCTGCGCTCGACGTCGGGGCTCGAGCCCGTGCACGTCATCTATCGGCGCGTCGACGACGCGTTCCTCGACCCGCTGGCCTTCCGCCCCGACTCGATGCTCGGCGTGAGCGGGCTGATGAGCGCGTACCGCGCCGGCAACGTGACGGTCGTGAACGCGGTGGGCGCCGGCGTCGCCGACGACAAGGTCGTCTATCGCTTCGTCCCCGACCTCATCCGCTACTTCCTCGGCGAGGAGCCGATCCTGCCGAACGTCGAGACCTACGCGGCGGCCGTGCCTGAGGAGCGCGCCACCATCATCGAGCACGCGCGCGACCTCGTGCTGAAGCCGGCGAACGCGTCGGGCGGCTACGGGGTGGTGATCGGCCCGCAGGCGAGCGACGACCGCCTCGCGGAGGTGGTCGCGGCGGTGCGGGCGGAGCCGCGCCAGTGGATCGCGCAGCCGCTGCAGGAGTTCTCGACGATCCCGACGTTCCAGGACGACCGCCTGCAGGCGCGCCGCGCCGATCTGCGGCCGTACGTGCTGAGCGGCGCGTCGACGTGGGTGCTGCCGGGCGGCCTCACGCGCGTGGCGCTGCGTGCGGGGTCGTACGTCGTGAACTCGTCGCAGGGCGGCGGCAGCAAGGACACCTGGGTGCTCACCGACGACGGCGAGGCGGGCGCGGCCGGCGACGCCGGGCCCGCCGTCCCGCCGGGGGTCTGACGGCGATGCTGAGTCGCACCGCCGAGAACCTGTACTGGCTGGGCCGCCACCTGGAGCGCGCTGAGAACGTCGCGCGCATGGTGCACGTCGACTTCCACGCGTCGGTCGAGGCGGGCGCGCTCGTCGAGCACGCGCCGTCGACGTGGGAGGCGCTGATCGCCGCGACCGGCGCGCACGCCGACTTCGCGGCCGCGCGGGCGGCGAACGCGAGCCGTTCGCCGTCCGAGTACCTCGTGCTCGCCCGCGACAACCCGAACTCGATCCGCAGCACCGTCGCCGCCGCGCGCGAGCTCGCGCGCACGCTGCGGCCGCACATCTCGCGCGAGGTGTGGGAGGAGATCAACACGCTGCACCTCGACCTCAACCGTCGCAACGACCTGCGTGAGATGGAGCTCTACGATCACTGCGGCGGCGTGAAGCGCGCGATCGAGACGGTGTTCGGGCTCTACGACAACACGGTGCTCTTCGACGAGGGCCGCGACTGGTTCCGCTGCGGACTGTTCGTCGAGCGCGCCGACATGACAAGCCGCATCCTCGACACGAAGTACCACCTGCTGCTGCCGGCGGTGAGCGAGGTGGGCGGCGCGCTCGACCGCTACCAGTGGATGGCGATCCTGCGCTCGGCCAGCGCGTGGGAGGCGTTCCGTAAGTCCGGGCCGGGCGAGATCAGCGGCCCGCGCGTCGCGTCGATGCTGCTCTTCCACCCCGACTTCCCGCGCTCGCTGCTGTTCTGCGTGCGCGCACTGCAGCGCCACTACCGCGCGGCCACGCGGCAGACGCCGCCGCGCCAGCGCGTGCACGGCGAGCGCGCGATCGCGCTGCTCGAGCTCGACCTCGCGGCCATGGACGTGCAGCAGGCGCTCGGCACCGGGCTGCACGAATACCTCGACGGCGTGCAGGTGCAGCTCGCGTCGGTCAACGTCGGGCTCACCGACCACGTGTTCCGCGCGCTCCCGGACTCCGTCTGATGCTGGTCTCCCTCGACTGGCGCAGCACCTATCGCTACGACCCGCCGGTGCGGCTGTTGAACATGGAGCTGCACGTGGCGCCGACGACGGTCGGCGGGCAGCACGTGGTCGAGCAGTCGCTCACCGTCGACCCGCCCGGACCGCTGCACGAGCACCCGCGCGCCGACGCATTCGGCAACACGATGCACAGCGTGTCGCTGCTCGGCCCCGTGGAGCGCGTCCGCATCACACTGCGCGCCCGCGTGCAGACCGCAGCCGGGCCGGTCGGCGCGCCGGCGCTGACGCCACTGCTGCGCACGCTCGCCGTGCAGCCCACGCGCCGCGTCCCCGGCGGAGACGCCGGCCTCGTCGCACTTGCGGCCGCGGCCGCGGGCGACGGCGATCCCGCCGCCGACCCGCTCGCCTACGCCGTGCGCCTGAGCGACCTGCTTGCCGACCGCTTCGAGTTCGCCGCCGGCGAGACCGCGGTCGAGGACACGGCGCTCGACTTCCTCGCGCACGGGCGCGGCGTGTGCCAGGACTTCACGCACCTCATGCTGGCGGTGCTGCGCCTGCGCGGCGTGCCGGCGCTGTACGTCAGCGGCTACCTCGCCCCGACCGACGGCGCCGCCGCCGCCGACGCCAGCCACGCCTGGGTGCGCGTCTACGCCGGCGGCGCGTGGCACGGCTTCGACCCGTCGAACCACGTCCGCGAGGACGAGCGCTACGTCGTCACTGCCCTGGGTCGCGACTACGATGACGTGGCGCCGGTGCGCGGCTCGTACCAGGGCGTCACCGAGGAGTCGTGGAGCGCCGCGCTGCGCGTGGAGAGCCACGGCCAGGCGGCGACGCAGCAATAGGAAACGCATGACCTTCTGTCTCGGCATGAAGACCGACGACGGCCTGCTCGCCATCGCGGATACGCGCATCACGAGCGGCACCGAGGCCTCGGTCGCGAAGAAGATCTCGGTGCACCAGCACCAGGGCGCTGCAATGTTCATCCTCACGAGCGGCCTGCGGTCGCTGCGCGACAAGGCGATCACGTACTTCGACGAGCGCCTGCAGCAGGACGGCACCGACCTCGACAAGATGTACCGCGCCGCCAATGCCCTCGCCGACGAGATCCGGCGCGTGCGCGAGGAGGATCAGCGCTGGCTCGCCGAGAGCGGCCTCGCCTTCGACCTGCACCTCATCCTCGGCGGGCAGCTGCGCAACGACGACACGCACCACCTCTTCCTGATCTACCCCGAGGGCAACTGGATCGAGGTCGGCACGGGCACGCCGTACGTGATCATCGGCGAGACGCGGTACGGCAAGCCGCTGCTCGACCGCGTCTGGCGGTACGGCAACCCGCTGCGCCAGGCATTGCGCGACGGCCTGCTGTCGTTCGATGCGACGCGCACCAGCGCGACCGACGTCGACCCTCCCGTGGACGTCGTCCTCTACCAGCGCGGCTCGTACTCGATGCACGAGCTGCGGCTCAGCGCGGAGGACCTGGATCCGCTGGCTCAGTTCTGGAACGAGGAGATCCGCCAGGCTGTCGATCGGGCGTCGAACGTCGTCGAACCGCTCTATCGCGAGCTCGAGGTCGCGCCCCCGGTGCTGCGCTTGCTCGGCGACGACTCCGAGCCCGCGCACGAGCGCCGCGCCTGACCGCAATGCGCGACGGTGTGCATCCTCGTTTGTCGCCCGTCGCCGCATCGCCGAGAATCGGGGCGCGATGCCCGATCCGGCGATCTTCGCGTGGTTCCCGAGCGGTGAGGTGCGACGGATCTCGCCGCCCGTCGGCTACTACGCCCATCCGTGCATCCACCCCGACGGCACGCACGCGGTCTTCTGGGGCGGCGCGCTCGGCACGCCGGGTATCTGGCGAGCCGATCTCGAGAGCGGGAAGGTGTTCCGGCTGACGTCGATGGCGTCCGGCTCGTGGCACCCGGGCTACGGCCTGAGCGGCACGGAGATCGTGTTCGTCTCCGACCGCTTCGGGAACCAGCGCAGCGTCGACATGGACGAGGTGCGCGAGACGCCGGGTCGCCTCGGCCTCGCCGGCGAGGTGCAGGCGCACGTGTTCACGATGCGACTGGACGGCCGCGGCGTGCGCCAGGTCACGACCGGCGAGTGGTACGACCAGCGCCCCGCAATCAATCCCGACTCCACGCGCATCGCGTTCGTCTCGAACCGCGACGGACGGCCGGGCATCTGGCTCGTCGCCGCCGAGGAGCACGCCGAGCCCGCCTCCGTCGCCAGCGACGTCGCCGCGGAGTCGGTCGCGTGGTCCGTCGACGGCGAGACCATCTACTTCTCGCACCGCGTGCGCGACGCGTTCGCCGTCGGCGCTGTGCCCGCGGACGGCGGCGAGTGGCGGCCGGTGGGCGCCGGCGCGGCCGCCGAGCTGCGCGACCCCTTCCCGGATCCCGGCGGCGAGGCGCTGGTCGTGCAGGCGCGCGGCGCCGGCGGGTGGTCGCTCGCCGAGTTGATGTTCGCCGGCGAGACGCTCCGGCCGCTTGCGCCGGCCGGCTTCACGACCTGCGGCCACGGCAGCCGCGCGCGCAACGGCGTCGTGGTCTTCGAGTCGCTCGTGCCGAGCGGGGCCGGGAGGTGAGCGCAGCCGCGGAGCCGCACGCCGGCGGGACCAGCAGGACGATGACGATCGTTTCGATCGTCGTGCTCCTGCTCGGGGTGCCCGGGCTCGTCGTGCGGTTCGGGGGCATCGAGCTCCCGGTGGCCTGGCAGACCGCCGTGTTCGGCGTCGGCATCCTCGGCGCCGCGTTCGTGCTCGGCGCCGCGGCGGAAGCCGGCGAGCACGACCTGCCGCCGTCGCTCAGCCTCGCGATCCTCGCCTTCGTCGCGGTGCTGCCCGAGTACGCCGTCGACCTGCTGTTCGCGTGGCGCGCGGGCAGCGATCCGTCGCAGGCGCCGTTCGCCGTCGCCAACATGACCGGCGGCAACCGCCTGATCGTGGGGCTCGGGTGGGCGACCGTGCTCGGCGCGTTCTACCTCTTCACGCGCGGCCGCGTCATCCAGCTGCCGCGCTCGGTCAGCGTCGAGGTCGTGACGCTCGGCGCCGCGACGCTCTACGCGTTCACGATCCCGCTCAAGGGCAGCATCAGCCTGGTCGACAGCGTCGTGCTGATCTCGCTGCTCGCGTTCTACCTCTATCGCGTCTCGCGCCAGCCGCGCGGCGAGCCGGAGGCCGCGGAGGGGCCGGTCGCCTTCGTCGCGAACCTCAGCCCGTGGCGGCGGCGCGGAGTCGTGGCGGCGCTCTTCATCTACGCGGCGGGCGTCATCCTCGCCGCGGCAGAGCCGTTCGCCGACGGGCTGATCGCGACGGGCACGCAGTTCGGCATCGACCAGTTCCTGCTCGTGCAGTGGATCGCGCCGCTGGCGTCCGAGAGCCCGGAGTTCCTCGCGGCGACGTACCTGGTGTGGCGCGGCAACGCGAGCGGCGGGCTCACCGCGCTGATCTCGTCGCTGGTCAACCAGTGGACGCTGCTCATCGGGTCGCTCGCAATCGCCTTCGCGATCTCCGGGCACACGCTCGCCGGGCTGCCGATGGACGGCCGCCAGCGCGAGGAGGTCCTGCTCACCGCCGCGCAGTCGTTCTTCGCGCTGATGCTGATCGCGGACCGCCGCCTGTCGCCGCAGGCGGCGATCCCGCTGGGCGGCCTGTTCCTGCTGCAGCTCGCGTTCCCCAGCCAGCACGTCCGCTACGGGCTGTCGATCATGTACATCGTGCTGGGAATCGGCGTGCTGCTGACCCGCGCGCCCGACGCGCTCGCCGTGGTGCGGGCCGGGCTGTTCGGGGTCGGGCTCGAGGAGGATGTCGAAGCGGAAGCGGCGCCTTCTGACCGGGGACCGTAGCGCGCCACCCGTCGACCGCGGCTACGCGTCGAGCACGTACTCCCAGCCCTCGCGCCACCCGAAGTCGTCGTCGACGAGCGCCTCGAGCGTGCGGCCGAGCAGCCGCCGGTCGAGCGCCCAGCGCGTCGCGACGTGGCCGATGAGCAGCACGCGCCGCCCCGACCAGCGCGGCGCGAGGTCGTCGAGCACCCGCGCCGCGCGGTCCGTGGCCTCGCGCCACGACTCGCCGCCCGGGTACGGCTCGTCGATGTGGAGCCGCCGCGACGGGTGCATCTCGCGCGTGGGTCCGCCGTTGAGCGCGCCGTAGTCGCACTCACGCAGCCGCCAGTCGAGCAGCACCGGGATGCCGGAACCGGCGAAGGCGATGTCGGCGGTCTCGCGCGCCCGGCCGAGGTCCGAGGCGAACACGGCGGCGATGCGGTCGTCGCGGCGGCGCGCGCCGAGCTCGGCCGCCAGGCGCCGCCCCTCCGCGGAGAGCCGACCGTCCAGCCAGCCCGTGGCGCGGCCCGCCGCGTTGTCCTCGGTGAGCGAATGGGTTTCGAAGACGATCTCGATCACGCCGGCCCGCCTCCCGGACGGGAGGGTACGCGGCTCAGCCGCTGTACACCCAGCCGGTGAAGGTCGACGTCAGCGGCTCGCCCTGGCCGATCACCTCGCCGTCGACGACGCGACCGATCACCAGCACGTGATCGCCCACCTCGTGCTCGGCCTCGAGCTCGCAGCTCAACCAGGCGAGCGCGTCGGAGAGGATGGGGCAGCCGCCCTCGGTCAGCTCGTGGTCGACGCCGGCGAGCTTGTCGTGCTCGCGCGCCGCCTCGGCCGCGCTGCGGCCGCGCACCTTCGCGCCGTGCTGCGGCTGCACGAAGCCGGCCGCGAGCGCCATGCCGTTCCCCTCCTGCTTGAGCAGGTTCACGGTGAACACGCGCTCCTCGCGCACGTTCGCCAGCGTCGTCGAGTCACGCTCCATCGCCACGGCGAGCAGGCGCGGGCGGAACGACACCTGCATCACCCAGTCCGCGATCATCGCGTTCGGCTTGCCGTGGTCGTTCGAGCCGATCACGTAGATGCCGTACGGCAGCTCGTGCGTCGCCTCCGCGACGATGTCGTCGTGCGTGCGCGTGACGCGGTCGGGGACGCCCTTCGGGGACGACTCGGGCATCGGGGGCCACCTCTCTGTCTTCCGGCGATCACGATACCGCCCGCCGGCGAGGTCGGCCCCCGTGTGCCGTCAGCCGCTGTAGCTCCAGCCGGTGTAGGTCGACGTGAGCGGCGTCCCGCGGCCGGTCACGTCGCCGTCGCAGACCTCGCCGGTGACGAGGACGTGGTCGCCGACGGCGACGAAGTCGCGCGCCTCGCAGTCGAGCCAGGCGAGCGCGTCACAGAGGATCGGGCAGCCGCAGCGCCCAAGCGTGTACTCGACGCCGGCGAGCTTGTCGTAGGTGCGCGCCGCCGCCAGCTCGCTGCGCCCGCGGATCTTCGATGCGTCGTGGGGCTGCAGGAAGCGCGCCGCCAGCGCCATGCCATTGTCCTGCTCCTGCAGCAGGTTGACGGTGAACGCGCCGTGCTCGCGGATGCAGCGCAGCGTGGTCGCATCGCGCTCCAGCGCCACCGCGACCAGCCGCGGCGTGAACGAGACCTGCATCACCCAGTCCGCGATCATCGCGTTCGGCCCGTCCTCGAGCCGCGAGCCGACCACGTACATGCCGTACGGCAGCTCGCGCATCGCGGCCCTGATCACGTCGGACGGCGTCCGCGCGATGCGGTGGACGAGCTCCGGTCGAACGACCCGGGTCATGCCATCCGCCTCCATCTCCTGGTTCGTGCCCTGTTTCACAATCTCTCTCTTCACCATACGAAGCCTCGCCAGAGGTCCAAGGTCGGGCGTGCGCGAAGTTGTGCGCGCGGCGCTGGAGTCTGTGCGTACCTGCCCTAAGCTGCCCGCGATGTCTCGCGCCGGCCGCCGCCCTGCCGTTCCCGACCTCGACGCGCTGCTCGGCGAGCGCGCGCGCCGCCAGCACCTCGCGCCGTCGACGCGGCTGCGCGATTCGCGGGGGCTGCTGGCCGCGCTGCGCGCGCTGCAGCCGGTCGCGCCGCGGTCGTTCACGTTCCCCGGCACACCGCCGCAGCTCGCGCCGCGCGTCACGTTCGACGACCTGCCGGCGAGCGAGGACCTGCGGCGCCGCGGCGCGATCGTGAAGGGGCGCTTCGCCGGCGGGATGATCGCGTACGTCGTCGCCGAGGACCTCCCCGTGTATGCGGCCGCGTACCGGCGGCCGGCCGACCGGCTGTCGCCGGAGGCGCGCGCGGTGCTCGAGTTGATCGAGTCGGAGGGGCCGACGGTGCGCTCCGACCTGAAGGCGCTGCTCGAGATGCCCGGCCGGCGGCTGTCGGCCGCGTTGATCGAGCTGCAGCGCGCGTTCCTGCTGACCGAGCTGCAGTACGAGACGGAGTGGGACAACGCGTGGACGCTGCTCGCCGACGAGCACCCGGCGGTCGCGGCCGCCGCCCTCGCGCGCGAGGAGGCGATCGACGAGGTGCTGGCACGGGCGCTCGAGGTGCTCGCGTTCGCGACCACCGAGCGGCTGGTCGATCGCGGCGGCTTCGGCGTCGCCGCGACGCGCGCGAGCCTCGCGCGCCTGGCGGCGGCGGGGCGCGCGGAGGCGGCAGCGATCGACGGCGTGGGCGACGCCTGGCTGGCGCCCGGCGCGGCGGCCGCCGCCGCCCGCGCGGGGGCCGGCGAGCGGTTCGAGGCGGTGCTCGACCCGCAGGACGCGCTCGTGCTCGCGCACCGGCGCGAGCTTGCGCGGCGCTACGGCCGCAGCGGCGTCCTCGCGTACGTGGTGGTCGACGGCCGCTTCGCCGGCGCGGCGTTCGGGCGCTGGGGCATCAACCCGTTCGACGTCGACGACGTGCGGCTCGACGCGCCGTACGACGCGCAGCGGGAGCGCCGCGAGGCGATCCTCGCCGGCCTGCGCACGTTCTTTCCGCCGCCCGCCCAGCGCATCCTGCGCTGGCACGGGGAACCGATCGGCGCACCGCCCGCATAGCGCGGACGGTGCGCGCCGTCGGCGTGAGGCGGCCGCGAGCAACGGCGCCACCCTTCCGCGTCCCGGGGGCGGTGCGCCGTGACGGGCCCTCCCCACGAGGCTGCCGCGGTAGGATCGCGGCGCGCAGGAGGGTCCACGCATGGCGATCCGTCTCGGCGTCCTGGACCAGTCGCCGATCCGCGAGGGCGGGACGGCGGAGCAGGCGCTGCGCGAGAGCGTCGAGCTCGCACGCGCCGTAGACCGGCTGGGCTACCACCGCTTCTGGTTCGCGGAGCACCACGCAAGCAGCGGGCTCGCCTCGTCGGCGCCGGAGGTGCTGATCACGCATGTCGCCGGCCAGACCCGACGCCTGCGGGTCGGCTCCGGCGGCGTCATGCTCACGCACTACTCGCCGTACAAGGTTGCCGAGGTCTTCCGCACCCTCGAGGCGCTCTTCCCCGGCCGCATCGACCTCGGGCTCGGCCGCGCTCCGGGGAGCGGCCGGCTCGCCGATGACGCCCTCGCGCTGGGCCCGGGCCGCCTCAGCCTCGAGCACTACCCGCAGCAGGTGCTCGACCTGGCCGGCTACCTCGCCGACGAGATCCCGCCCGACCACCCGTTCCACGACGTTCACGCCACGCCGCGCGGCGACACCATGCCCGACCTCTGGCTGCTCGGCTCGTCGTCGGAGAGCGCGATGCTCGCCGGCGAGCTCGGCCTGCCGTACTCGCACGCCCACTTCATCAATCCCGAGACCACCGCCCGCTCCGTGGAGATCTACCGCAAGGTCTTCCGGCCCTCGCCGTGGTACGACGCCCCGCGCGTCTCGCTCGGCGTCTCGACGCTATGCGCGCCGACCGAGGACGAGGCCATCCGCCTCTCCTGGAGCCGCTACTGCTGGCGCTTCCGTCACGGCGGCATCCCATCGGTGGAGACCGCGCTGGCCTTCGAGTACTCGGCGCCCGAGCGCGAGTACATCGAATACAGCCGCCCGCGCTCGGCCATCGGCTCCCCGGAACAGGTGCGCGCGCGTCTCAACGACCTTGCAACCGAGCACGCCGTTGACGAACTCGTGTTGCTCACGATCACGTACGAATTCGCTGCGCGGGTGCGATCCTATGAGCTCGTCGCAGACGCCTTCGGTCTGCCCCGCGAGGATGCCCCTGCGCCGGCCTGAGCGGCCCTGCTGACCTGCCGCGGCAGAACCGTACGCAGATCGGCCGACGGCTGCACGCCCGGCGACGCCCACCGGTCACGGGATTTCGTGACGATCGCCTCAAGGAGGCGATTGCACCGGCGGTATCCTCAAGGCATGCAGTTCGAATTCAAGCGACGCCGCCCGACGCGCCATGACGACGAGGTCGCCGGGGCTCGGCCCGCGCTGGTCTTCGCGCTCGGACTGGGCGTCATCGCCGGCCTCGTCGCCGTCGGCATCTTCGCTGGCGGCGTCGCGCTGATCGGCCATTTCGGTGGCGTCGGCAGCGGCGTGCACGGCCTGATCGTCGGCGCGGCGACCTGGCTGGCGTTCTGGGTCGGGCTGTCCGTGGGACTCGCCGGCGGGCTCGCGCTGGGTTACCGCGTGTGGTCCGGCGTCGCGACCCCGTTCGCGGCGCGATCGACGGAAGCCGCCGCTCATGACGAGGCGCGCGCCGCGGTGCGCGAGGTCGAGCAGCTGCTCCACCGCACGTCACACCCCCGCGAGAACTGAGCGCACTGCCGGCGCATCAGCGCCGTTCGACGCAGCGTGCCGCCAGCGACGGGGTCGCCACCGCTAGTACGCGAGCCCATCGACCACCTGCGCGCGGGGCAGACGCTGCAGCACGCCGGGCGCGATCGCGATCTTCTGCGACCGGCTCCCGCCCCCCACCCACACCCGCTCTGCCTCCATCACGCGCCGGTCGATGTACAGCGGCACGTCCGGCGGCAGCGCGAACGGCGTGACGCCGCCGATCAGCATCCCGGTCAGCGCGGTCGTCTCCTCGGGCGGCGCGAACGAGAGCTTGCCCGCGCCCATCAGCGCCTTCACGGTCTTGTTCACGTCGACGCGCGTCGTCGCCAGCGCAAGGCACGCGGCGTAGCGCCGCGGCTCGCGCTTCGAGCCGACGATGATGCAGTTCGCGGACTGCTCCATCGGGATGCCGTAGTGCGCCGAGAAGTTCACCGTGTCGGCGAGGTCCGGATCGCACGCGAGCACCTCGTACGGCGCGCCGAGCGCGTCGAGGTGCGCCCGCACCTCCGCCGCGACGTCGCGCTCGCCGTCAGGCACCGCTGCCGGGCGCTTCCTGCCGGCCGCGTTCCAGCCCCGACAGCGCAAAGGCACGATCGACGAGGTCGTCGGCGTGCTCGATCTCGCTCTCGATCGACATGAAGCGCTCCTCCTCGCCGTCGCCGTGCACGAGCTTGTGCCGGGTGTTGCCGAGATACTCGACCCGCTCGATGCGCCGCAGCTCGGGCCAGCGCAGCTCGTGCAACACCAGGCCGTGGTGGAGCGACAGCGCGCCGCCCGTCGTCAGCACGACGGCGGTTGCGGTCGAGCGCCACGTCAACATCACCACCGGCACCATGATCGCCGTCACGACCGCGAGGAAGAGCCCGAAGCCGATTGCCTCCGGGCTCCGCAGCAGCGCGCCCAGCGCGAGCGACACCAGGCACACGAGCAGCGGCAGCGCGAAGGATGCGTTCTGCCACCAGCGCGAGTCGTTGATGTGGACGGCGACGACGTCGGGACGCGCGGCGATCAGCGCGGCGTCGCGGCGGTCGAGGCGATCGTCGAGCGGCGGCGCGCCGCCGGGCTGCGCGAACGGCTGCGTGTTTGTCATGCGTCCGATCTTCGCGCCGACGCGGCGTGAGCGGAACCGCGATCGGGCGCGGCGTACAATTCCCTGCGTTGCGCGGCGGAGGGGGTCGAGAGATGGCGCATCGCAGTTACCGGCGCCGCATCTCCTCCGAGGAGGCGCGCGAAGGCTACCTGCTCATCCTCAAGCGCGACCTCGGCCTGTTTCCACGTCCCGGTGACCCGTTCACGCTCGCGACGGGCGGCGCCTCCTGCCGTGCGCGCATCGAGGCCGAGCCGTGCACCTGCCGCGGCCCGGAGCTCCCGCACGAGCACTACCGCATCCGGTGGCCCGGCCTGCGCGCCGGACAGCACATCGAGATCGAGGAAGACGCGAGCGCCGCGGCCGGAAGCCGGCTGCGCCGCTACGAGATTCCGCGCCGAGTGAGCGACGAGCCGGCTTCGAGCGGCGGTCGGTCAAGGCGCCGGTCGTCGTCTCCATGCTGAAACCTGCGCCTTCACCGGGCGCGGCTCCAACAACCCCCCGTTGACCTACGCGCCCCAGCTTTCGCGCGCGGCGCGCAGGAAGTTGCCGTGGCAGATGCGGTCGAGCGCGTCGTCGGAGTAGCCACGCGCCTGCAGGCCGCGCAGCACCACCGGCAGACCCGCGGCGTCGCGCACCGCCGACGGCACATCCGTGCCGTCGAAGTCCGTGCCGAACGAGACATGCTCGTCGCCGACGAGGTTCACCACGTGGTCGAAGTGGTCGAGCAGCACGTCGAGCGGCGTGTCGTTCGCACCGTCGGCGTTCATGTCCGGGCGCAGAAAGGCGTTCGAGAAGTTGATGCCCATCGTGCCGCCCTGCTCGGCGAGCGCGCGGATCTGCGCGTCGTCCAGGTTGCGCACGTGCGGCGCGATCGCCTGCACGCTCGAGTGTGTCGCGATCACCGGGCGGCTCGACGCCTCGAGCATGTCCCGGAAGCCGGCGCGGTTGATGTGCGACACGTCGAGCACGATGCCCAGTCGGTTGCACTCCGCGACCAGCTCGCGCCCCTTCTCGGTGAGCCCGGCGTCGGGCAGGCTGCCGGAGAACGCGACGCCGTGCGCGAAGATCGTCGAGCGGCTCCAGGTCGGCGCGAGGCAGCGCAGGCCGACCTCGTAGAAGACCCGCAACTCCTTCAGGCTCATCGAGATCGGGTCGGCGCCCTCGAACGCGATCACGGAGGCGAAGGCGTCGGCGTCGAACGCCGCCTCGACCTCGGCGGCCGTCCGGCAGAGCCGCACGCCGCCCCCCGAGCGGTCGACGATCCGCAGCAGCTCATCAAGGCAGCGCATCGCGTGCGCGAGCGGGTCGATGTCGGCTTCCTCGGTCGTGAGGTAGATCGAGGTGAAGCTGCCGCCGAGGCCGCCGCGCAGCGCGCGCGGCACGTCGACGTGACCGAACGGCGGGGCGTCGTCATCGGCGGAGCCGTCCGCGAGGAAGTCGCGCCGCTGCCGGGGGTGCGTCAGGCTCGACGGGGTGTCGCGCGGGTGCAGGATCGAGTAGATGAAGTCCTCGTGGCCGTCGAAGATGGGCGGAAATTCGCGCGAGCGACGAGCGGGCGGGGCGGGCTGGCTCATGGGGGCTCCGATCTCGGCCGATGATAGCCGCCTGGTGCGACCGCCTCGCGCGGCGCAGGCGTCCGGGGAGCGCGCGATGACCGGGACCGAGTGGCGGCTGGAGCGACTCGACGCGGCGGGGCTGCTCGCGCGCGCCGACGCGGTGTTCGACGTGAAGGCAGCCGCACTGGGCGAGCCGACCGACCCCATCTCACGGCGCTCGTTCCGCGAGGTGCTGGAACGCCACGTCGCACGCGACGCCCTCCGCGCCTGCGCCGCCGTCGCGGACGCGGACGGCACGCTCGTCGGCTTCGCCTACGGCTATCGCGGCACGCCCGGCGAGTGGTGGCACGACATCGTGGCCGGCGCGCTGACGCAGGCGCAGGCCGCCGAGTGGCTCGACGACGCGTTCGAGGTCGTCGAGCTCCATGTCCTGCCCGCGCTGCAGAGCCGCGGCCTCGGCTCGGCGCTGCTCACGTCGCTGCTCGACGGCGTCGCGCGGCGGACGGCCGTGCTGTCGACGCGCACGGCAAGCACCGACGCGCGCGCGTTCTACGCCGCTCGCGGCTGGGTGACGCTGTGCCCGGCGCTGCGCTTCTCGGAACACGACGAGCCGTACGAGATCCTCGGCCACCGGCTCCCGCTCGCGCCCTGAGCGGGCACGCCGAAGCGTGCACATATCACAGTCGTCAGGCCCGGCCGGGCGCACCGCGTGCCATAATCGCTCTTCCGCCCGCCTGCACCGATCCCCGGGCAGGTGTCCGCGCCCGGACGGATTGGTAGGCCCATGACCCAGCCCCATGCTCCCGAAGTCGTGCGCAATCGCAAGAGCGAGCAGTCGGACCGCACGCGCGGGGCGCTGATTGGCGTCGCCCGCGCGCTGTTCTCCGAGCGCGGATACGCGAGCACACCGACCGAGGAAATCGTGCAGGCGGCGGGCGTCACGCGCGGTGCGCTCTACCACCACTTCCGCGACAAGCAGGACCTCTTCGAGGCCGTCTATCGCGACCTCCAGGACGAGCTGCGCGACCGCATCATCGACGCGACCCGCGTTGAGGCCGACCTCTGGGAGCGCATGCGCGCCGGCTACCACGAGTACCTCGACCACTCGATGGAGCCGACGGTCCAGCGCATCGTCCTGATTGACGCGCCGTCGGTGCTCGGTTGGGAGCGCTGGCGCGAGATCGACGCGGAGTACGCGCTCGGCCTGATCCGCAGCGGCCTCCTGCGCGCGCAGGAGGAGGGGCTCCTCGCCGCCCAGGCGTCGGTCGACTACATGTCTCAGCTCATGCTCGGCGTGATCAGCGAGGCCTCGCACCTGATCGCCTTTGCCGCCGACATCCCGGCAGCGCGCATCGAGGTGGGGGCGCTCGTCGACCACTTCCTCGACAGCCTGCGCACGAGCTGACCGCGGTGGACGGCGTGTTGCCCGGCAGCCGCGCGCGGGGGCGCGCGCTCAAGCGCACGCTGAGGCGCGTCGCGATCGCCGCGGTCGCCCTGCAGGTCGGGATGGCGCTCGCGGGCGTCGCGGCGCGACGCCTCTTCCCGTCGCAGGGCGACGAGGCGAGCGACGCGATCGCCCTCAATGCGATCATGACCTCCACGGCGCTGGTGAGCCGCGCGCGGGCGTTCCGCGGCGGCTCCGTGCTGACCGTCATGGGCGGCACGCGGCTCGACCTGCGCAGCGCCTCGATCGCGCCCGGCGGCGCGACGCTTCGCGCCCGCGCCGTGATGGGCGGGGTCGACGTGCGCGTGCCGGCCGGCTGGCGCGTCGCCCTCCGCGCGCGCGGCGCACTCGGCGGGATCGACGACCGCACCGCGGACGACGTCCTCCCGGAGGACGCGCCGGTACTCGAGATCCGCGCAGTCGCGTTGCTGGGTGGCATCGAGATCCGGCGCTAGCGCTCGAGGACCCCGCCACCGCCACCCCCGGTGCGCTTTGAGCGGCGCGCGGTGAACGCGCCGGTCGGCGCGCCCACCCCCACGCGTCCCGGCTAGCGGCGGTACGCCACGTTCACCACGTAGCTCGTGGGGCCGCGGAAGAACGGCGTGTCGAACCACTGCGTCTCGAAGCCCTCGACGGGTGTGATCCGCGAGAAGCGGTCGAGCACGAGGTCCATCGCGATGCCCGCCTCGATGCGCGCGAGGTTCGCGCCGAGGCAGTAGTGGATGCCCCAGCCGAACGCGAGGTGGTCGCGCGTGCCGCTCGTCCCGGCGAAGCGCTCGGTGTCGTGATCTGCGGGGCACTCGTACTTCCGCGGGTCGCGGTTCGCGGCGCCGTAGAGGACGAGCAGCGCGTCGCCGGCCTTCACCGCGACGCCTCCCACGTCGGCGTCGCGCCGGGCGCGGCGGTAGAAGCCCTGGATCGGCGCCTCCCAGCGCAGCGTCTCCTCGAGGAACGCGCCCATCTGATCCGGGTGGTCGCGCAGCCGCTGCTGCTCGTCCGGGTAGATGGCCATCGCGCGGACGGCGTGGTTCATCAGGTTCGTCGTCGTCTCGTTGCCGGCCACGAGCAGCAGCACGAGAAATGCGATCAGCTCGCCGTCGTCGAGGTGGCGGCCGTCGACCTCCGCCCGCACGAGCCGCGTCACCAGGTCGTCGCGCGGGTGCGCGCGCCGGTCCGCGATCTGCTCCATGAAGAACGCGAACATCGGACCCTGCTCTTCGGCCTCGTCCGCGCCCTCGCCCTGGCCCAGCGCCTGCTCGCGCTCGCGCATCGCCTGCTCGGCCGCGGCCGCGGCCTGCTGCATCGACTCGTAGCCGTGCTCCGGCACCCGGCCGATGCCGGCGACGATCTCGTTCGACCACGCCTTGAGCTGCGCAAAGCGCTCGGGCGGGATGCCGATGATCTCGGCGATGATTCGCACGGGCAGCGGGTAGGCGAGGTCGCGCACGATGTCGAAGCGCCCGTCGCCGCGCGCCACCGCGGCGTCGATCAACTCCGTCGCCACCTCGCGGATGCGCGGCTGCCAGGCCTCATCGATGGTGCGCGGCGTGAACGCCTTGGAGACGATGGCCCGTAGCGCTCTGTGGTCCGGCTCGTCGCGGTTGATCATCGAGGGAAACTCGGGGTGCGCGAGCTCGGGGCCGCCGAAGACGCTGTTCGTCGACGAGAACGTCGCAGCGTCGTCGAGGACCGCCTTCGCCTCGTCATAGCGCGTGACGAGCCAGGCGTTGATCTCGGGGCTCCAAACCAGCGGCGCCTGCTCACGCCACTCGTCGTAGGTCCGGTACGGGCACTCCTTCATCGCCGGCGTGAACGGGTGCGTGCGCGTGGTCATGGCGGGTCCCCCCTTCATGCGAGTGTAAAGCGTGCTTCGAGCGGCGCCGGGTCACGGCGCTGAGACCGGTCGCAGCGGGCCGCTGCCGGCGCTCAGCGCGTTCGCCACGCGCCGCTCGCACCAGGTCCCTCGCCGCTCGACGCACGCCCCGGGGGCCGCGGGTATCATCGCGCGCATGCCAGCACCTGCACCGTTCGACTACCCCACCGTCACCCCGGACTCCCTGCGCGCGGGCGCGGCGGACGCGATGCGCCGCTCCGACGCGATGCTCGACGCCGTCGTCGCCGTCCCCGACGCCGACCGCACCGCCGACAACACCCTGCTGCCGCTCGACCGCGTCCTCGACGTGCTCGCCACCGCCAGCGGCCGCTACGGCTTCCTCGCCTACGTCGCCGCGGATGCCGACGTGCGCGCCGCCGGCCTCGCCGCGGAGCAGGAGCTCGACACCTACGCGACGACCATCGGCTTCCGCGAAGACGTCTACCGCGCGCTGCGCGCCTTCGCCGACTCCCCGGCCGCCGCCGGGCTCGACCCGGACACCGCGCGCCTGCTCGAATTCGAGCTGCGCGACTACCGCCGCAACGGCTTCGACCTCGACGCCGACCGGCGGGCGCGAGTGCAGGCGCTGAAAGAGCGGCTGGTCGCGCTCGGCGTCGACTTCCGCCGCAATGTCGACGAGTTCCAGGACGCGATCCTCGTCGAGCGCGACGGCCTGGCCGGGCTGCCGCAGAGTTATGTCGACCGCCTGCAGACGGTCGACACCCCGGACGGCCCGCGCTTCCGCGTCTCGCTCGACTACCCCGAGTTCTACCCGTTCATGGAGGCCGCCGAGAGCGAGGAGCTGCGCCGCGAGCTCTTCCTCAAGAACCACAACAAGGCGGCGGAGGCCAACCTCCCAATCCTCACCGAGGCGATCGCCGTCCGCGACGAGATCGCCACGACGCTCGGCTACCCGTCGTGGGCCGCCTACCAGCTCGAGGTCCGCATGGCGAAGGAGCCGCGCGCCGCGACCGACTTCCTCGTCGACCTCGAGCGGCGCGTGCGCGAGAAGGCCGACATCGACATGGTCGAGCTGGCCGAGTCGAAGGCGCGCCACCGCCGCACGCCCCCGGCCGAGACGCGCGTCGAGATCTGGGACTGGCGCTACTACCAGCAGCGCGTGCTGAAGGAGCGGTTCGAGGTCGACGCCTTCGCCGTCGCCGAGTACTTCCCGCTGGACGCCGTGCTCGACGGGCTGTTCGACGTCTACCAGAGCCTCGTCGGCGTGCGCTTCGTCCGCGTGCCGGAGGCGAGGGCGTGGCACCCCGACGTGCGCCTCTACGCCATCGAGGACGCCGCCGACGGTTCGCACATCTCGCACTTCTACATGGACCTGCATCCGCGGCCGGACAAGTACGGCCACGCCGCGGCGTGGAACCTGCTGCTCGGCCGCCGCCTGCCGGACGGCGCGTACCAGGCCCCGGCCAGCGCCATCGTCGCGAACTTCACGAAGCCGACCGCGGAGTCGCCGTCGCTGCTGCGCCACTCCGAGGTGGAGACGCTCTTCCACGAGTTCGGGCACATCCTGCACCAGACGATGACGCGCTCGCGGTACGCCCGCTTCGCCGGCACGCACGTCGAGCGCGACTTCGTCGAGGCGCCGTCGCAGATGCTCGAGCACTGGGTGTGGGACCGCGACGTGCTCGCGGGCTTCACGCGCCACGTCGACACCGGCGAGCCGCTGCCCGCCGACCTGCTCGACCGCATGATCGCAGCGAAGAACGTCGCGAGCGGGCTGTTCTACCTGCGGCAGCTGTACTTCGCGCGGCTCGACCTCGCGTACCACGACGCGGGCCGCGACAAGGACACGGACGCGATCGCCGAGGAGCTGCACCCGATCACCGCGTTCCCCTTCCCGGCCGGCACGCACTTCCAGTGCGGCTTCGGCCACCTCTTCGGGTATGACGCCGGCTACTACGGCTACCTGTGGTCGCAGGTGTTCGGCGACGACATGTTCACGCGCTTCGAGGGCGAGCCGGACCGCACCGCCGTCGGCGCCGACTACCGCCGCGTGATCCTCGAGAGGGGCGGCACTCGGGATGCCGCGGACCTGATCCGCGAGTTCCTCGGCCGCGAGCCGCGCAACGACGCGTTCCTCCGCGAGATTGGGCTGAGCGCCGGCGTCTCCGAGGCGAGCGCCTCCGCGGCGAACGGCCCCGCTTCAGCGGGCTGAGCTCGCCCCACGACCCAGCCACGGGGCGAGCGGCCCCCGCGTGAGCGGGCTGAGCCGCCCCGAGAACCAGCCAGCCCGCGCGGCCACCCGCCGCGCGGACCAACGAAAGGCAGCCGTCCCATGCCCATCGCACTGACCAAGGACTCGATCGACCTCGGGATCGTCGTGCAGGACGGCGAAGCCGCGCTGCGCTTCTACCGCGACACGCTCGGCTTCCAGTACCAGGGCCAGATGCCCGCCGGCGCCGGCGGCGTGATGCACCGGCTGCTCTGCGGCACGAGCCTGATCAAGGTCGTCGTCCCCGCGCAGCAGCCGCCGGCGCAGGCGGCCACCGGCGGCATCCAGGCCGCGACCGGCTACCGCTACTGGACGATCTCCGTGAGCAACCTCGACGCGCTGGTCGAGGAGGTGCGTGCTGCCGGCTACGCCGTCACGATCGAGCCGCGCGAGATTCGGCCGGGCGTGCGCATCGCGATGGTCGAGGACCCGGACGGCAACTGGGTGGAGTTCCTGGAGACGGGCGCGTGAGATGAGCGGACCGCTCGCAGGGGTGCAGGTCGTCGAGCTCGGCGTGTGGGTCGCGGGGCCGTCGGCTGCCGGGATCCTCGCCGACTGGGGAGCCGACGTCGTGAAGGTCGAGCCGCTGACGGGCGACCCGTTCCGCGGCCTCGGCGCGATGTTCGGGGTCGGGGCGATGCCGCCGCCGTTCGAGCTCGACAACCGCGGGAAGCGCAGCCTCGCCGTCGACCTCGCGTCCGACGCCGGTCGCGAGATCGCGCACGCGCTCGTGGCGCGCGCCGACGTCTTCGTCACGAACACCCGGCCCGGCGGCGTGCAGCGCCTCGGGCTCGACTACGACAGCCTCCGCGCGGCGAACCCGCGTCTCGTCTATGCGCACGTGTCGGCCTACGGGCTGGGGCACGAGGACGCGAACCGCGCGGCGTTCGATGTCGGCGCGTACTGGGCGCGCGGCGGCGTGGCGTCGATCCTGCGCTCCAGCACCGACGAGCTGCCGATGCAGCGCGGCGGGATGGGCGACCACCTCACCGGTGCGAACGCCGCCGGCGCGATCTGCGCGGCGCTCTACGCGCGCGAGCGCACCGGCGAAGGCCAGTTCGTCACGACGTCGCTCATCCGCTCGGCCGTCTACCAGCTGGGCTGGGACCTGAACACGGCGCTGCGCACCGGCGTCGCGCCCCAGCCGCAGCAGCGCGGCAACTTCATCAACCCGCTCATCAACTGCTACCGCGTGAAGGGCGGCCGCTGGATCTGGCTGCTGATGCTCGAGGGCGACCGCCACTGGCCGGACTTCTGCCGCGCGATCGACCACGAGGAGTGGATGCAGGACCCGCGATTCGTGAGCCTCATGCTGCGAGCGGTGAACGCGGCGGACCTCGTGGCCCTGATCGACGAGGTGCTCGGCGCGCGCTCGCTCGGCGAGTGGGGGCCGGTGTTCGACGCGCACAACGTGTGGTGGGCGCCGGTGCAGACGCTCGAGGAGCTCACGGCGGACCCGATCGCGGCGAGGGCCGGCGCGTGGGTCGACGTGCCGGGGGCCGAGGGCGAGCCCCCCGCGAAGATGGTGGCCACGCCCAGCGACTTCCAGGGCACGCCGTGGTCCGTGCGGTCCGGCGCGCCGGAACTCGGGCAGCACACGGAGGAGGTGCTGCTCGACCTCGGCTACGACTGGGACCGCATCATCGCGCTCAAGGACGGCGGCGTGATCCCGTGAGGCGGCGCCTCCCCCCATCGGCCCGTGCGATGTCGGGCCGTGCGTGGCGACCGCCTCTCGTCACCAGTGCGAGGTCCGCGACCCGAACGGCGGCACCAGCCACGGCGACGAGGAAGCCCGCCGACCGCCGAGCCGGCTCGCATGCCCAGGTGGCCCACCGCCGAACGCGGGGTCCGACCTACCGCCCGTGGGACGGGCGCTCACCCCGGAGGCGGCGCTCAAGCCGGTCGCTGAACTCGACGCTGTACGGCACCGATTGGAGCCGCTCCGCGGACGTCTCGATCCCTTGCCGCCGCAGCAGCTCACGCAACCACTCGTACGGGTGCGCATCGCCGGACTCGTCGTCATCGGGGAGCACAACGTTGCGAACGTCGTGCGCCACCCGCTCCCGCGTCATGCCCTCCCACGGGTCCACGCTCCGTGTGACTCCCGAGGCGCGGTACGACGAGAAGCCGAGGTCGTCGCGGATGGTCACCCGACGGCCGTCGGCCAGCACCGCGAACTCGTGCACGCGGAAGTGGGCACCACCCGGGGAGGCACCTCGCGCTCCGAGCGGAGCGGGCGCCCAGCCGGCCGGCCGGTGCCCCTGGGGCATCCGGCCGGCGGCGGCCACGCGCTCGTCCGGAAAGTCCAGATCGCACCAGGCGCCGAGGGCGACCACCTCGGTGCTCACAGGTCGGCGCTCGCGGATCCCCGCGGCGATGCAGCCGCTGCCGCGGCGGCCGACATCGGCGGCGTGTCTGCCGCCGCTTGCCGCGGCCCCCGGGGGCCAGACACCTACCGCGCCCGCGCCGCCGGGTGGTTCGCCGCCAGCGCGGCCAGCAGGCCGCGCGACGTCGAGGCGATCTCACGCACGGCCGCCTCGAACGCCTCCGCGTTCGCGGACGCAGGGGTGCGGTAGCCGCTGATCTTGCGCACGAACTGGCGCGCGGCGGCCTCGATCTCGTCGTCGCCCGCGACCTCGTCGCGCAGGCGCAGCTGCTTGATGGAGCGGCACATCGGCGTCCTCCTCGCCCGTCCGTCAGTGCCGCACGGGCAGGCGCTCCAGCCCGCGCAGCACGATGTGATCCTTGAACCGCGGCTCCTGCTCCGCGAGCCGCAACGCCGGGAAGCGCTCGAGCAGCCGCGGGAATGCCAGCTGCGCCTCGAGCCGTGCCAGGGGCGCGCCGAGACAATGGTGGATCCCCCGCCCGAACCCCACGTGGCTCTTGTCGCCCCGCGCGAGGTCCAGCCGCTCGGCGCCGGGGAACTGCTCGGGGTCGCGATTCGCCGCGCCCAGCAGCAGCACGACCTGCTCGCCCCGGCGCACGCGCCGGCCGTCGATCTCGAGATCCGTCTTCGCGACGCGCCGGTCGGCCTGCACCGGGCTGTCGAAGCGCACCAGCTCCTCGACCGCGTCGTCCACCCGCTCGGGGTACGCGCGCAGCCACGCCGCCTGCTCCGGATCGCGCAGCAACGCGAGCGTCCCGTTCCCGATCAGGTTCGACGTCGTCTCGTTGCCCGCGATCAGCAGCAGTGTCAGCATCGAGAGCAGCTCCGTGCGCGAGAGCCGGTCGCCCGACTCCTGCGCCGCGGCCAGCACGCTGATCAGATCCTCGCGCGGCTCGCGCACCCGCTCCTCGACGATCCCGTCGAGGTAGCCGCGGAGCGCATCGCGCGCGGTGTACGCGCGGTCGGCATCCTCGCGCGACGCCGTGAACTCGATCAGCCGCGCGGTCGCGTCCGACCAGCGCTTGAACCGCCGGAAGTCCTCGCGCGGCACGCCCAGCATCTCCGCGATCACCACGACCGGCAGCGGGTTCGCGAACGCCTCCATGAGGTCGAACGCCGGCTCCGCCGCCGCGGCGTCGAGCAGCTCGTCGACGGCACGCTCGATGCGCGGCCGCCACGCCTCGATCGCGCTGCGCGTGAACGCCGGGGCGACGAGCGTGCGCAGGCGGGTGTGATCCGGCGGGTCCGTCACGAGCAGGTTCGGGTAGCGCACGCCCTGCAGGTCGCCCGGCGTCATCTGGCCGCGCGCGAGGGTCGGGTTGTTCGCGTAGCGCCCGTGGTCGCGCAGGACCGCGTCGACGTCGCGGTAGCGCGTGAGCACCCACATCGGCCCAAGGGCGCTGCGGTGCACGGGATCGCGGTCGCGCAGCCGGCGATAGGTGGGGTACGGATCCTGGTGGTAGCGGCGGTCGAGCGGGTTGTACGCGACGCCGCTCTGCACCCGCTCCTTCAGCATCAGCCCGGACACGATGGTCCGCAGCACCCGCGGATAGCGAAGCAGCCGCGCGGCCACGCGGTCCCGCCGTGGGCCGCGCGCGCGGAGCGGTGAGTTCACGCCGGCGCGACCGTCACACCCGCACCGGCAGGCGTCGCAGCCCGCGCAGCACGATGTGGTCCTTGAACTCGGGCTTCGCGTCCGCCAGCCGCATGTCGGGGAAGCGCTGGAACAGGCGCTGGAACGCGACCTGCGCCTCGAGCCGCGCGAGCGGCGCGCCGACGCACGAGTGGATCCCGCGGCCGAACCCGAGGTGGCTCTTGTCGCCCCGCGAGAGGTCGAGCCGGTCGGGGTCCGGGTACTGCCGAGGGTCGCGGTTCGCCGAGCCGAGCAGCAGGATGACCTGCTCGCCCGCCTTCACGGGCTTGCCGCCGATCTCCATGTCCTCGAGCACCGTGCGGCCGTCGGTCTGCACGGGGCCGTCGTACCGCAGCAGCTCCTCGATCGAGGCGTCGATCGCGTCCGGGTGCGCGCGCAGCCACGCGAGCTGATCGGGGTGGCGGAGCAGCGCGAGCGCGCCGTTGCCGATGAGGTTGCTCGTCGTCTCGTTGCCGGCGACGAGCAGCAGGATCAGCATCGTGAGCAGCTCGTCGTGGGTCAGCTTCTCGCCGCCCTCCTCGGCCGCGACCAGCACGCTCACCAGGTCCTCGCGGGGCTCGCGGCGGCGGTCCTCGACGATGCCGTCGAAGTAGCGGCGCAGCTCCTGCTCGGTCGCGATCGCCTCCTCCAGCTGCTTCGGCGTGATCGTCGGCTCGAGCGTCCGCGACACGGCGTCCGACCACTCCCGAAACTTCGCGTAGTCCACCGCCGGCACGCCGAGCATCTCCGCGATCACGAGCGTCGGCAGGCGGTTCGCGAACGTCTCCATCAGGTCGAACTCGCGCGCGTCGCCGATCTCGTCGAGCAGCTGATCCACCGTCGCCTCGACGCGACCGCGCCACGCCTCGATCGCGCTGCGCGTGAAGGCGCGCGCGACCAGCGACCGCAGCCGCGTGTGGTCGGGCGGGTCGAGGAACAGCATGCTCGGTTCCTGCAGCTGCATCACCGCCGCGTCCATCGTGTTCCCCGACGCCTTGCGCGCGTCGTTCGAGAACCGGCGATGGTCGCGCAGGATCACGTCGATGTCCTCGTAGCGCGAGAGCACCCAACCCTTGATCAGGTCGCTGCGGTGGACGGGGTCGCGCTCGCGCAGCAGCGCGTAGGCCGGCGTCGGGTCCTGGTGGTAGGCGCCGTCGAGCGGGTTGAAGACGACGCCGGTGCGCAGCCGCTCGCGTAGCAGGATGACGCGGATGGCGACGGGCTGGACGAGGCGCTGCACGAGGAGGGAGAGCGACGGGGGCATACGAGACCTCCTTGCGGCGGAAGTGTAGCGCGCACGCTGGGGCCGCCGCCCGCGCCTCGGCCCCGCGCCCGTTGCGACGCTGCGTATGCTGTCGCGCGATCGCGACGAGCCGCGATCACTGGAGCGGAGGGCACCGGTGGGATACGACTTTCTGACGCTGGAGCGACGCGGCCGCGTGGCGCTGGTCACGTTGAATCGCCCGGAGAAGCTGAACGCGCTGAACAAGGGCCTGCAGGACGAGCAGGTCGCGGTGTGCGCCGAGATCGAGGCAGACGACGGCGTGCGCGTCGCCGTCTTCACCGGCGCCGGCCGCGGGTTCTGCGCCGGCGCCGACCTCACCGGCGGTCGCCCGCCCTCCGCGAACGACGCCCCGCCGCCGCAGCTCGATCGCCTCGAGGAGTACGGCTGGGTCGGCCGCCAGGCGATTCTCGCTCTACGAGATGTCGAAGCCGACCATCGCCGCGGTGAACGGCGTGGCCGCGGGCGCCGGGATGAGCCTTGCGCTCGCCTGCGACGTCCGCGTCGGCTCCGAAGCCGCACGCTTCAAGACCGTCTTCCTCGAGCGCAGCCTCTCGCCCGACTCCGGCATGAGCTTCTTCCTGCCCCGCATCGTCGGCTACTCGCGTGCCGTCGACCTGATCACGACGAGCCGCGACGTCGCCGCCGAGGAGGCCTACCGCATCGGGCTGCTCGACCGGCTCGTCGGTGCCGAGTCGCTCATCGACGAGGCGATGGCATTCGCGGAGCAGATGGCGGTCTGGCCGCCGATGGCCGTGCGCAGCGCGAAGCGCGTCATCCAGCGCAACCTCCAGAACGACCTCAGGACGGCGCTGCGCGAGGAGTACAACGGTCTCAACTACGCGCGGAAGGCGCCGAACGACGTGCGCGAGTCGCGCATGAGCTTCGTGGAGAAGCGTGCGCCGAACTTCACCGGCACGTAGCGCCGCCAGCGCCCCGGTCAAGCGGCGGCAGCATGCCGCCGATGCGGGAGGCGGCCTCCGCCGCCGCCGGCGTGGGTGCTCACGAGACGCGGCGCGTCGGCGGCATGCTGCCGCCGCTTGACGCGCGGCTTCGGATTCCGCCGCGCGACTTACTCGCCCGTCCAGCGCGCGCGCAGCCCGTCGTCCGGCTGCGACTCCGCGTACGGCCACGGCTCGCCCCACGTGTCCAGGCTCGCCACCTTGCGCACCGGGCGCCGGCTCACGGGCCCGATGCGGTCGCGCGGCCATCCGATCGGCAGCAGCGCGTGCGCGACCTGCCCCTCGGGGATGCCGAGCAGCGGGTTCAGCCGCGCCTCGTGCGCGCGATGGAACGCCGTCATCACGCTGCCCAGCCCGAGCGCCCGGCACGCGAGCAGGATGTTCTGCACCGCCGGGTACAGCGTCCCGCCGGCCTGCGGCGGCCCGCACACGAAGAGGTGCACCGGCACCTCCGCGATGTGCCGCGCGAGGTCGTCCGTCGACCGCACGACCAGCCGCATCTGCCGCGGCAGCCGGTCGATCGCGCTCGGGTCGTCGACATACTGCTTGCCGTAGCTCGTCCACGTCTGCCAGTACATCTCGCCGATCTGGCGCCGCTTCTCCGGGTCGCGCACGACGAGGAAGTGCCAGATCTGCTGGTTGCTCCCGGCCGGCGCGCGGATCGCGGCGTCCAGCACCTGGAACAGCAGCTCGTCGGGCACCGGGTCCGGCTTGAAGCGCCGCAGCGCCCGCGTCGAGTACAGCGCCTCGAACAGTCCCACCCGGTCGGCCGGCTTCGACTCCATGCCCGTCTCTCCCGTCCCGGGGCGGATCCGCCGGATGGCCGACGCACCGCGTCCCGCTGACCTCTGCGCCCGCGTGGATCGTGCCGATGATCACGGTGCCGGTAGTAGTCAGGCGTCGCGGCGGGGCTGGGTCCGCTCGACTAACCCCGCCGCGCAGGCCTGGCGCGCGCTACCCGGCCCCCTGCCCCTGGTACTGCAGCTCGTACAGCCGCGCGTAGATGCCGTCGCGCCGCACGAGCGTCTCATGCGTCCCCTCTTCGACCAGCTCGCCGTGATGCAGCACGAGGATCCGGTTCACCATCCGGATGGTGTTCAACCGGTGCGCGATCACGATCGTCGTGCGACCCGTCGTCACCCGCTGGATGCCGCGCTGGATGATCGCCTCGGTCTCGGGATCGATGCTCGCCGTCGCCTCGTCCATCACCAGCACGATCTCCGGGTCGAAGGCCGCGACGCGCGCCAGCGCGATCAGCTGCTTCTGCCCGGTGGAGAGGTTCCCGCCGCGCTCGGCGAGCATCGTCTCGTAGCCCGCCGGGGTCTGTGCGATGAACGTCGATGCCCCCACCGCCTCCGCCGCCAGCCGCACCCGCTCCAGCGGGATCGACGGATCGCGCAGCCGGATGTTCTCGGCGATCGTGTCCGTGTAGACGAACGGGTCCTGCAGCATCAGGCCGACGTGGCGGCGCAGGTCGCGCTGCCGGTAGCGCCGGATCGGCACGTCGTCGACGAGCACCTCGCCGCGCTGCACGTCGTAGAAGCGATTCAGGACCGCCATCATCGTCGACTTGCCGGCGCCGGTCGCGCCGACGATCGCGACCTTCTCGCCCGGCTCGATCACGAACGAGACGTCGCGCAGCACCCAGTTCTCGGCGTGGTAGGCGAACCACACGTTGCGGAACTCGATCTTGCCGCGCACATGCGCGAGCTCGACCGGGTCGGCGACGTCCGTCACCTCCTCGGGCTCATCGATGATCCCGAACACGCGCTCCGCCGACGCCATCGCGGACTGCAGCGTCGTATAGCGCTCCGAGAGCTCGCGGATCGGCCAGTAGAAGCGGCTCATGTAGCCGATGAACAGCACCATCGTGCCGAGCGTCAGCGTGCCCTGCACGACGCGGCCGCCGCCGTACCAGAGGATGACGCCGGTCGTGACCGCGCCGAAGAGGATGACGGTGGGCTCGAACACCGCGTACCAGAACAACACGCGCAGGTTGGCGTCGAGCACGCCGGAGTTGCGGTGGTCGAAGCGTCGACCGCTCTCGCCCTGCCGGTTGAAAAGCTGGATCACGGCGACGCCGGTGATGAGCTCGTTGAGGTACGCGTTCACGCGCGCCAGCCACACGCGCTGGTCGCGAAAGCCCTCGCGCTGCGAGAGCGCGAACCGCCGCACCGCGTACACGAGCAGCGGCACGAAGATGTACATGACCAGCGCCATGCGCCAGTCGATCACGAGCAGCACCACGACGATCGCGCTCACCATCAGCAGGTTCGTCAGGATCTGCACGATGCCCTGCGACAGCACCTGGTCGAGCATCTGCACGTCGTTCGTCAGGCGCGTGACCAGGCGCCCCACCGGGTTGCGGTCGAAGAACGCGATCGCCATGCGCTGCAGGTGCGAGAAGAGGTCGAGCCGCAGCGCCATCATCGTCTTCTGACCGACATATGCCATCAGCATCGCCTGCCCGTAGCGCATCACGAAGATGCCGGCGAGCGATGCGAAGAACATGAGCGTGAGCTTCCCGAGCTCGTCGGTGCGCCCCTGCGTGATCTGGCCGTCGATCGCCTGGCGCAGGATCAGCTGCGGCATCAGCTCGAGGATCGCCACGCACACCATGAAGAAGCCGGCGAACGCTACCTGCACCCAGTACGGCCCGACGTACTTCCACAGTCGCGTCAGCAGCCGGCGGTCGTAGACCTTCCCGATCGCCGACTCTTCGTCGTAATAGCCGAAGCCCATCAGGACGCCCCTTCGCCGGCGCCGCCCACCGACGACGGGTCGTGGCGGGCGTCGATGAGCTCGGAGTCCACCTCCGCCTCGGCCGCCTCCGCCCGCCGCTGCTCGCGGAAGAAGCGGGCGTACACGCCGTCGTGTGCGACGAGCTCCTCGTGCGTGCCCCGCTCGACGATGCGCGTGTCGTCGAGCACGACGATGCGGTCCGCGGTGCGCAGCGACGAGGTGCGGTGCGCGATCACGATCGTCGTGCGTCCGCGCATGAACGACTGGAGCCGCTTGAGGATCTCCTCCTCGGTGTGCGTGTCGACGTGCGACAGCGCGTCGTCGAGCACCAGGATCGGCGGGTCCTTGAGCAACGCGCGCGTCAGCGCGGCCCGTTGCTTCTGCCCGCCGGAGAGCGTCGCGCCGCGCTCGCCGATCAGCGTGTCCAGCCCATCGTCGAGCTGCGCGAGGTCGTTCACGAGCTGCGACGTCTCGAGCGCCGCGACCACGGCGTCTTCGGGCGGGTCGAGCCGTCCGAGCGCGATGTTCTCGCGCAGCGAGTCGGAGAAGAGGAACGACTCCTGTGGCACGAAGCCGATGGCGGCGCGCAGCTGGTCGAGCGGCAGCTCGCGCACGTCGATGCCGTCGACGGTGATGCGACCCTCGTCCGGGTCGGCCAGGCGCGCCAGCAGGTTGACGATGGTCGTCTTGCCCGCGCCGGTCCCGCCGACGACCGCGACGCGCGTGCCGGCACGGATCTCGAGGTTGACGTCGGTCAGGATCGGACGCCCCGCGTAGCGCACGGTTACGTGCTCGAACGCGACGTCGCCGCGGACCGCCGCGAGCGGGTGCGGGTGCGCGGGGCTGGCGATCGCCGGTACCTCGTGCAGCACCTCGTTGATGCGGCGCGTGGCCACGATGCCCTGCTGCCAGGCGGCGGCCACCCAGCCGAGCGCCGTCAGCTGGTTCGCGAGTAGCGCCAGCACCGTGTTGAACTGGACGAACTGACCGACCGTGATGCGGCCGTTCACCACGTCGTGGCCGCCGAACCACACGACCAGCATCGTGCCGGCGCCGGTCAGGAAGACCATCACCGGGTAGAGCCCCGACGTGAACGTCGCGAGGCTCATCGCGCGCCGCATCATCGTGTCGTTCTCGCGCCCGAAGGCGGCGATCTCCGCCTCCTCCTGCGCATAGGCCTTGATCGCGCGGATGCCCGAGATGTTCTCCTGCGAGCGCTCGGTGAGGACGCCGAACTGCTCCTGCACCTTCATGAAGCGCTTGTCGATGCCGACCTCGAAGTAAATCGCCAGCGCGGCGACCAGGGGGAGGTACGCGACCGAGATCAGCGCCAGCCGCACGTCGATCGTGAGCAGCACGCCGAGGCCGATCAGCACCATGACGATGGTGCGGGTGACGTCGTTCAGCGTCGGGCCGATGAAGTCGCGGACCCACTGCAGGTCGTTCGTCGCGCGCGACATCAGGTCGCCGGTGCGCGAGCGCAGGTAGAAGCGCTGGTCGAGCCGCAGCAGCTGCACCGCGATCTCGTTGCGCAGGTGGTACTCGATGCGCCGGGAGCTGCCCGAGACCAGCAGACGCGCGTGGTAGCGGAGGAAGCTCTCGACGATCGCGAGCCCGAGGATGAGCAGGCCGATGCGCAGCAGGTAGCCGCGCGTGGTGCCGTTCCGGATCGCGTCCACGGCGTAGCGGACGAGGAACGGTGGGAGCAGCGCGGCGACGCTCGCGCCGAGCAGCGCGACAAACCCGAGGAGGTACTGCTTCCGATACCTGCCGAGGTAGTAGACGACCCGGTTCCCGGTGAACGTGTTCGCCTCGATGAGGGACGTCACCGCGAACCACCGTTCGGGGTAGGCCGGGCCCGGGCGACCCGGCCGATGCGGTCGCGCGGCGCACACGTGGCGAAGTGGGTGAACGTGATTGTCAGGGGGCGCTCGGTGGGGAGCAACCAACAGCGCGCATCTCGCGCGGCGCCGGCCTTGAATGGCGCCTCGTGAAGGCGCCGGTCGCTGCGCCTCACACGACGGCGCCGTGACCTGACGCGGCGCAAAGGATGCGTCGAGGCTAGGCCGGCACCTCGTCGGCAGGCGCGTCGGCCCAGCGGTCCGCCCAGGCCGAGAGCGCCTCGATTGCCGCGCCCAGGTCGCGGCCCTTCGCCGTCAGCCGGTACTCGATGCGCACCGGCGTCTCGGGGATCACCACGCGCTCCGCGATGCCCTCCGCCTCGAGCTCCTTCAGCCGCTCCGAGAGCAGCCGGTCGCTGAGGCCCGGGACCGTCGCGGCGATCTCGCTGAAGCGCTCGGTGCCCGAGAGCATGGCCCGCAGGATCGCGCCCGTCCATCGCCGGCCGATCACCTCGACGGCGTGGTGGAACTTCGGGCAGAACGGGCTGAGCGGCTCGTCGGTCGTCATGCAGCAAGCATAGTCGATCTCCTTACGCAGCGTAAGGTGCTTGACGTTCGTAACTTACTCCCCTATCGTGACTTACCGATGGTATGCGACATACGACACGTAACTACGACGGCGATGCACGCATGCCCCACGCACCACCCGATTCGCAGCAGAGGAGATCACGATGAGCCGCTGGACCCTGGACGCCGCACACACCGAGGTCGGCTTCTCCGCCCGCCACATGATGGTCACGACCGTGAAGGGGCAGTTCCACGGCGTCGAGGCGGACATCGACATCGACGCCGACCACCCCGAGCGGTCGCACGTCGAGGCGCGCATCGACGCGGCGAGCATCGACACGCGGAACGCCGAGCGCGATGCGCACGTGAAGTCGCCGGACTTCCTCGACGTCGAGCACCACCCGCAGATCACGTTCCGCAGCACCGAGGTGCGGCGCGTCGGCGACGACGCGGTCGAGATCGCCGGCGACCTGACGATCCGCGACGTGACGCGCCCCGTGACGCTCCGCGGCGAGTTCAGCGGCCCGGTCGCCGACCCGTGGGGCGGCCGCCGCGCCGGCTTCGAGCTCACCACCGAGCTCGAGCGAGGCGAGTTCGGCCTGAACTGGAACGTGGCGCTCGAGTCGGGCGGCTGGCTCGTCGGCAAGAAGGTGCGGCTGACGATCACCGCGGAGATCGTGGAGAGCGTCCCCGCCGCGGCGCAGGCCTGAGTCCGCGGCCGCCGGGTCCTCTCGCGTCGCGCCTACCCGCGCCGCGAGAGCACCCGGTAGGTCACGACCCACGACATCACCGCCCACACCCCGAGCACGATGAACGCCCGCGTCATGCTCTCAACGAGCCCGTCGGCGAGCGTCCCACGCATCACGATCGCGGACGACTCGAACGGCAGCCACTGGTGCACCCACGCGAGCCAGTCGGGCAGCCGGTTCGACGGGAAGTTGATCGGCGAGAAGATCACGATCGCGAAGATCAGCACCTGCGTGATCAGGTTCGTGACGCGCGGGTTGGGGACGGCATGGGCGAATGCGTAGCCGATGGCGGTCGCCACCACCACGACGAGCGTCGCCGCGGGCACGACGAGCGGGCTGACGTCGAAGTGGATCTGGAACCGCCACGCCGCCACCAGCAGCGCCGCGACGCCAGCCGGCAGCGACACCACCGTCCACACCGTGACTCCGGCCAGGTAGGTCGTCATGCGCGGCACCGGGAGCGACCACAGGAAGTCGTACGTGCCCTCCAGCTTGTGGCCGGCGACCTCCTGCGGAACCATCACCAGCCCGAGCGTGAGCAGGGGGATCACGGCGCCACCCGTCGAGAGGTAGAGCGCCTGCTGCGGCGGGATGTGGTCGAACAGGAAGCCGAGCCCGACGACCATGCCGGCGCCGATGAAGAACTGCACGGCGACCATCATCGGCAGGAAGAGCCGCATGCTGAGCAGCTCCCAGCGCAGCATCATCCAGTACGAAGTCAGCCAGTAGCCGACGCCACGACGCACGCCGACCGTCGGCGCGTCTCGGTCCGCGATCGCGCTCGCCGTCGCCGCGCTATGCACCACCGGCCTCCTCGCCCGCCTCGTCCGCGCCGCCCACGAGCCGCACGTAGACCTCCTCGAGGCTCGACGCCCCCAGGTCGAACTCCTGTGCCACGCCCCACGCCGTGAGGCCGCGCGCCCACTCGATGGCGTCCGTCGCGGCCGTCTCGTCCAGCGTGTAGATGAGCCGCCGCCCCACGCGCACGGGCGCGGGCGCAAACCCCGGCGGCGCCGGCTCGTCGGCGGTCGGCTCCAGCACGACCTCGAGCCGCAGCTGGCCGCGGAGCGATGCCTTCAGCGTCGCCGGCGTGCCCTGGGCCACGATGCGGCCGGCCCGCATCATCGCGAGCCGCTCCACCGCGCGCTCCGCCTCGAGCACGTTGTGCGTCACGAGCAGCACCGTGGAGCCGGCCGCGCCCAGCGCGCGGATCTGCTGCCACAGCAGGCGCCGGCGCACCGGGTCGACGTCGTTCGTCGGCTCGTCCAGGATCACCAGCGGCCGCGGCACGATCGCGGCCATCACGAACCCCACGAGCCGCTTCACGCCGCCCGAGAGGCTCGCCCCCATCTGGCGTCGCCACGGCTCGATGTCCAGCGCCGACAGCAGCGCGTCCCGCCGCGCGCGCACGTCGGCGCGGCGCCCGCCGCGCATGCGGCCCACCAGCTCGATCGCCTCCTCGGCGCGCAGCGATTCGATCGGCAGCTGCGCCTGCGGCAGGTACGCGCACAGCTGGCGTGCCACGCCCGGGTCGGCGATCAGATCGGTCTCACCGAGGTGGATCGTGCCGCTATTGGGCGCGAGCAGGCCGATGATCTGGCCGACGAGCGTGCTCTTCCCCGCCCCGTTCGGCCCCAGCAGCCCGTACACCTCGCCGGGCTCGACCCGCAGCGACACCTCGTCGTTCGCGCGCACTCCACCCCGGTACGCCTTCGTCACGCGGTCGACGACAAGCGGCGCGTCCCAGCGCGGTCGCACCCCGCCCTCTCGGACCGGCGCCTTCACCTGCATGGCGCCCTCCTCTCCAGCCGTGCGACATCATAGTGATGTCACCACGACGTCGCAAGAGCGCCGCGAAGACGGAGTTCGCGAGCCCTACTCCCTGACCGCGTAGGATGCGCCTGCCCCGGAAAGGAGCCTGCGATGGTCGACGCGCCGCGACTGCGACGCCGCGCGATCGTGATGGTGTGGGACGGCCTGCGGCCCGACTTCGTGACCGCGGAGACAACGCCGCGCCTGCACGCGCTCGCCGCCGACGGCGTTCGCTTCCCCGACAGCCACGCCGTCTTCCCCACCGTCACGCGCTGCAACTCGGCATCGATCGCGACCGGCGCGCTGCCGCGCAGCCACGGCATGCCCGACAACAACTTCGTGCTGCCCGGCGACCGCGAGGCGCTGACGTCGGCCGACTTCGCGCACCTCGCCCGCGTCCGCGCGCACCGCGGCGGCCGACTCCTCCTGCGCCCGACGCTCGCCGAGGCGGTGCTCGCGGCCGGCGGTACCGCGGCAATCGTCGGCACCGGCAGCCCGGGCTCGAGCTTCCTCCAGCACCCCGAGGTCGAGCGCGCCGGCGGCGTGATCTACAACCAGGCGCTGTGGGCCGGCACGACGCGCGAGGCGATGGAGGCCGCCCTCGGCTCGATGCCCGAAGGCGACCTCCCCAACACCGCGCAGAACGCCTACTTCACGCGGCTCATCACCGACGTCCTGCTTCCCGCCGGGACTGATCTCGTCACCTACTGGCACACCGACCCGGACCGCACCGAGCACCGGCACGGGGTCGGCCACCCCGAGACCCTGCGCGCCGTGCGCGACGCCGACGACCACCTCGGCGCGATCCTCGACGCGCTCGACCGCGCCGGCCTGCGCGACACCACCGACGTCGTCGTCACCTCCGATCACGGCTTCTCGACGATGGGGCCCCCGGTCGATGTCACCGACGCGCTCGTCGCCGCCGGCGTGAAGACGTCACCCGAGAGCACCGACGTGATCGCGGCCGGCGGCTCCGGGCTCTACGTCCGCGAGGGCGGCGCCGACCGCGTGGCCCGCGTCGTCGAGGTGCTGACCGGGCTGGACGGCGTCGGCTGCATCTTCACCGGGCCGCGCGGCGAGCGGCCGCTGCCCGGCACGCTCGCAATGTCGGAGGTGGGGCACGGCGGCGACCTCGAGCCCGACGTGCTGTTCTCGCTCGCGTGGTCGGACGAGGCGAACGAGCACGGCTACCCCGGCACGCGTCGCTCTGCCGGCGGTGCCTCCCGCGCGAACCACGGCGCGCTCAGCCCGTGGGAGGTGCGTAACACGCTGATTGCCGCCGGCCCCGACTTCCGGCGCGGGCTGGTCGACCCGCTCCCGGCCGGCAATACGGACATCACCCCGACGCTGCTCCACGCGATGGGGCTGCGCCCCGCCGCGCCGCTCGACGGGCGCGTGCTCGTCGAGGCGCTGCGCGACGGGCCCGAAGCGGCGGGCGTCGCGGTCGAGCGGCGCACGCTCACGTCGCACGTCGGCGCGTTCCGCCAGGAGGTGCGAACGGCGCGCGTCGGTGCGTCCTGGTACGTCGACGCCGGCGAGAGCGAGCGCGGCTGATCGCCGGCTGGTTCGAGCGTCGGGGGAGCGCTACTCGCGCGGCAGCCGCGCGACCGCGGCGATCGCGCGGCCGAGGTAGGGCAGGCCGCGGCGCAGCGGCCCCGTCCGCATCCACTCGCGCGGCGTGTGCGCCTCGCCCCCGGTCGTGACGCCGATGCAGGTCGCCGGCACGCCGAGCGACATCGGGTAGTTCGCGTCGGTGGAGCCCGCGTTGTACGGCGCCGGCGCGAGGCCGCTCGCCGCCCGCGCGCGCTGGATCGCCGCGATCAGCGGCAGCGTCTCCGCGACCGCACCGCCCGGCCTGTTGCCGATGCGCCGGATCGAGAGCGCCGGTCGCTCCTCGCCCTCGGCGATGGGCGCCGCCTGCACGGCGTCCCGCAGCGCGCGCTTCACGGCGCGGTCGAGCGTCGCGAGAGCCGCCGGGTCCTCGGAGCGCATGTCGAGCTCGAACGCCGCCTCCGGCGCGATCGTGTTCACGGAGCGACCGCCGCGAATCACGCCGACGTTCATCGTCGTCTTGGGCTCCACGCCCACCGCCGGCATCAGCGGCTCGAGCGCGGCGATCGCCCGCGCGAGGATCGCGATCGCGTTCGGCCGGCCGTACGCGCCCCACGAGTGGCCGCCGGCGGTCGCCACCGCGACCTCGTAGCGCAGGCTCGCGACGCCGCGCGTCTGGATGCGATGCAGCGACAGCCCTTCGACGGCGATCACGGCGTCGTACTCGCCGCGAAGGTCGTCGCACAGCCGGCGGATGCCGCGCAGGTCGCCGCGCCCCTCCTCGCAGACGTTCGCCGCCAGGATCAGGTCGCCGACCCCGCGCGGGCGCGTCGCCGCCAGCGCCCGCGCGACCGCGATCAGCGCCGCGACCGCCACGGAGTTGTCGCCGATGCCGCGGCCGACGAGCCGGCCGCGCTCGCGCACGACCGGCGTCGACGCGTCCGGGAACACCGTGTCGAGGTGCGCCGCCACGAGCACGCGCGCCCGGCCGGGCGCGCCGCGACGCACGCCCACCACGTTGGCCAGGGAGTCGGTCTGCAGCGACGCCCAGCCGTCGATCTCGGCAAGCCGCGCGTGCACGTGGGCCGCGCGGTCGTGCTCGTGGAACGACGGCGCGGGGATCTCGCAGATGCGGATCGCCTCGTCGATCGTCGACGGGACCGCTCGCTCCAGCGCGCGTTCGAAGTCGGGGGCGGCGGCCGGCGTCATCGCGCGGCTACGGGTCGATCAGCACGCCGGGGTTGAGCACCCCGTTCGGGTCGAGCGTGCGCTTGGCTGCGCGCAGCACGTCGGCGAACAGCTCCGGGCGCTCGACGTCGTACCACGGGCGATGCTGGCGGCCGACCGCGTGGTGGTGCGTGATCGTGCCGCCCGCGTCCATGATCGCCTCGGACGCCGCCTGCTTGAGCTGGCGCTGCTGCTCACGCCAGTCGCCGGCGCGGTAGGCACCGGAGTACGTGTAGTACGGCGCGGGCCCGTCGGTGTAGACGTGGGTGAAGCGGCAGTTCAGCGTGCCGCCGCCGAAGATCTCGTTCAACGCGCGCATCGTGCGCTCGCGCACCGTCGCGTCGAACTCCGGCCAGCGGTCCCACGTGATCGCCGTCTCGAACGTGCCGCCCACCATGCCCAGGCCGGCGGCGAGCCCGCCGCCGCGCGGGATGAACGTGTCGCGCCATGCGCCGACCGCGCCGCCGCGCCCCGTCGGCTGGCCGGTGCCGTCGTCGATCTGCACCTCGTCGTCGTCGACGATCCCGCCGTACGCGCGTGCGATCTCCACCGCCTGCGCGATCGGCCCCCGCTGCGACAGCTCGGCCGACTCGAAGCCGACGATCAGCAGCGCCTCGGTGCCGTCCATGCCGGCGCCGCTGCGCGCCAGCTCGGGATCGAGCGCGCGCAGGTTCGCGGGCCACAGCTTGGCCTGCACGATGTGGCGCGCGCCCTCGTACGCCTCGCGCCACGAGGGGAAGCGGACGCCGGCCGTCGCGCGGAACTTCGGGCGCGCCTGGATGCGCATCCACGCCTCGGTGATGATGCCGAGGATGCCCTCGCTGCCGATCGCGATGCGATTGGCGTCGGGGCCGGCGCCGTGCGCGGGGAGGCGGCGCGGCTCCCACCACCCGCGCGGCGTGAGCATGCGCGCCGACTCCACGAACTCGTCGATGTGCGTGTGGTTCGTCGCGTAGTGGCCGCCCGAACGCGTTGCGATCCAGCCGCCGAGCGTCGAGTGCGCGAACGACTGGGGGAAGTGGCGCAGCGTGTAGCCGTGCGAGCGCAGCTGGTCCTCCAGGTGCGGGCCGAAGACGCCGGCCTGGATGCGCGCCGCGCGCGAGACCTCGTCGATCTCGAGCACGCGGTCGAAGCGGTCCATGTCGATGGTCACGACCGGGCCGCGGTCGGCCGGTGGGGTGACGCCTTCGACGACCGACGAGCCGCCCCCGTAGGGCACGACGATGTGCCCGGCGTCCGAGCACCACTCGAGCGTGGCCTCGAGCTCGGCCTCGGTACGCGGATGCGCGACGACGTCGGGCGGGTTCGGGTACTCGCCGTAGACGGCGTACTGGCTGCGATCGGCGCCGTAGGCGTGGAAGGCGCGCTCCCAGTTGTCCTGCATGCAGAACGCCGCGAGCGCGGCGGGCGGCTGGATGCGCGGCGCGCGCAGCGTGAGCTCGTCGGCGGTCGGGATGCGCGGCGCGGTGAGCGTCACGCCGAGCTGCGACGAGAGCTTCGACGCGTGCGCGACGCGCTCCTCGTACGTGGGCTCCTCGGACTCCAGCCCGAAGATCCAGAGGCTGGGCTTTCGCTTCGTGCCGGTCGTCATCACGCACACCCCCTCGCTGCGCCGCGATGATAGGGCACGCCGTCACCCGGTCCGCGGTGGGCGTGCTGAGCGCGGGACTTGTCGACAAAGCGGTGGCAGAGATGCCGCCGACGCGAACGCGGCCTTCGCAGCCGCGACCTGTCGGCGGCATGTCTGCCACCGCTGTGGGTCCGCGGGAGTTACGCGCGCCAGCGCTCGTGCAGCGGGCGGTGGCCCGGCTTCGTGAAGTCGAGCCAGCGGGTCCAGCCGGCCAGCTCGACGTCGAAGGCGAAGAGCCGCTCCTCGTCGGTACGGGCCCACTCCATGACCGCGGCGAGGCGGGCGACCGTAGCGGCGTCATCGACTGCGTGCGCGCGGCCGCTCACCCAGAACTCCTCGTCCTCGTCGGTCGGCTGCGAGTGCATTGTGTACGGGCGGCTCAGCAGGTCGCGCGCCTTGGGCGAGTCGGCGATCACAAAGGCCCACAGCCGGCCGTCGATCACGCGCGGCATGAACGGGTGCACGCGCGGCCGGCCGGCGGACGAGACCGTCGCGAGCAGCGCGATGCCGACCGGCGGCGCGTTGAGCAGCCGCTCACCGGCCGCCGCCATCGCGGCCGCGCCCCCCGCGACGGCCTCCCATGGCCCGGGCGCAGCGCCCGGGCCGCGGTCCGGTCGCACCTCCACCAGCCCGGCCGCACCGCCGGCGAACTCGCCCCACGTCGCCATCGTCCACCTCCCCGCTCCGCCCGCCGCGGCGGATGGTATCAGCACAGGTGTTCTCCCTGCATTCAGCGAATGAAGCTGGCGGGCTCGACCGGCGCCTTCACCGCCGCCGCTCGAACCCGCCTCCCCGTCGGTAGAATCGCGGCGCGCGAGAGGAGCCCGTGCGTGCGCGCCGTCGTCTGCCACGCCCCCGGCGAGATCGAGACGCTGCGCGTCGAAGACGTCGCGCCGCCGACGCTGTCCGCCGGCGGCGTGCGCATCGACGTGCACGCGGCCGGCGTGAACTTCGCCGACGTGCTGATCACGCGCGGCGAGTACCAGGAGAAGCCCGCGCACCCCTTCGCGCCGGGGATGGAGGCGGCCGGCGTCGTGTCGGAGGTCGCACCCGGCGTCACGCGCGTCGCGCCGGGGGACCGCGTGCTCGCGTTCCTCGACCACGGCGGGTTCGCCGAGCAGGCCGTCGCGCGCGCGGACGACGTCGCGCGCATCCCGCCGGGCATGGACTTCGCCACCGCCGCGGCGTTCCCCGTCGTCTACGCGACGTCGCACCTGGCGCTGCGGCACCGCGCGCGGCTCGAGCCGGGGGAGGTGCTGCTCGTGCACGGCGCCTCGGGCGGCGTGGGCCTGACCGCGGTGGAGGTCGGGAAGGCGGTCGGCGCGACCGTGATCGCGACCGCGAGCAGCGCCGAGAAGCTCGCGGTCGCGCGCGAGCACGGCGCCGACCACCTCGTGAACTACGCGACCGAGGACATCCGCGAGCGCGTCACGGCGCTGGCCGGCGGCGCGGACGTCGTCTACGACCCCGTGGGCGGCGACGCCTTCACGGCGTCACTGCACGTGATCCGGCCGGGCGGCCGCATCCTGATCATCGGCTTCGCGAGCGGCACGGTCCCGCAGATCCCCGCCAACCACCTGCTGGTCAAGGACGCTTCCGCGCTCGGCCTCAGTCTCGGCCAGTTGCGACGCCACCGGCCCGACGCCGTCACGGCGGCGATGGACGAGCTCGTGCGCTGGCACGCCGAGGGGCGGCTGCGGCCGTTCGTGTCGCAGACGTTGCCGCTCGCGCGCGCGGTCGACGCGCTGCGCCTGCTCCGCGACCGGCGCTCCACCGGCAAGGTCGTGCTCACGGTGCGCGAGGGCAGCGCGTGAGCCGGGTCGCGGTGATTGGCGCCGGCGCGGTCGGCTGCTACTACGGCGCCCGCCTCGCCGAGGCGGGGCACGACGTGCACTTCCTGATGCGACGCGACTACGACGCGGTCGCGGTCGGCGGCCTGCGCATCGAGAGCAAGGACGGCGACTTCGCGCTCGACCGCCCGGCGATTGCGCGCACGAGCGACGCGATTGGCCCGGTCGACTGGGTGCTCTGCGCGCTCAAGGCGACCGCGATCGAGGAGGCACGCGCGCTCGTCGCGCCGTGCGTCGGCGCGGAGACGCGCGTGCTGGTGCTGATGAACGGGCTCGGGCTCGAGGAGCGCTTCGCCGACTGGTTCGGCCCAGCGCGCGTGTTCGGCGGGCTGGCCTTCACCTGCATCAACCGCGGCGAGCCGGGAACGGTGCACCACCTCGACTACGGCCCGGTCACGATCGGGCACCTCGAGGACGATTCCGCCGCGCTCACCGCGGCGGCGGCGCTGTGGGCGGGCGCGCGCGTCCAGGTCGCGACGTCGCCGTCGCTGCTCGCGGCGCGCTGGCAGAAGCTGTGCTGGAACATCCCGTTCAACGGCCTCGCGGTCACCGCCGGCGGCGTCACCACCGACCGGATCCTCGGGCAGCCCGGGCTGCGCGCCGCCGCGGAGGCGACCATCCGCGAGGTCGTCGCCGCCGGCAACGCCGACCTCGCGGCACACGGCGAGGCCGCGCGCCACGACGCCGACGCGATGACCCGCACGATGATGACGCTCACGGACGCGATGGCCGTCTACCGGCCGAGCACGATGATTGACTTCGTCGAGGGCCGGCCGATGGAGGTCGAGGCGATCTTTGGCGAGCCGCTGCGGCGCGCCGAGGCGCTCGGCGTCGCGACGCCGTACATCTCGCTGCTCACCGTGCAGATGCGCTCGCTCGACCGGCTCGCGCACGGGCGCGGGCACTGATTGGGGCAGGTGGCGAAGGGCACCCGCGAAGGCGGCCGATCGGCACGCGCGCCGGCGAGCGATCGGCGTACGATCGGTCGGCAGAAGGCGAGGCGGCGCCATGCCGACCGACGAGCCCGACCCGAACGCACCACCCGCGCCCGAGGCGCCGCAGGCGCCGGGCGCGCCGCCGGCGGAGCCGCCGGGCGCGCTGCCGGCGGAGCCGCCGGGCGCGCCGCCACCCTCACGTCACCACCTGACCCGCTCGAACGTCGATCGTGTGATTGCCGGCGTCGCCGGCGGCTTCGCCGAGTACCTCGACGTCGACCCCGTGCTCGTGCGCATCGCGTTCGTCGTACTGCTCGTCGTGACGGGCGGCCTGTTCGGGGCGTTCTACCTGCTCGCGATGATCATCATGCCCGAGGGCGAGGGCACCGTCGGCGCGTCAGCGCCCGTCCGGGCCCACCGCCGGCGCGAGTCGTCCGCGACGGCCGGCGTCGTCGTCGGCGTGCTGCTGATTGTCGTCGGGGCGATCGCGCTGGCGCGCACCGTGGACGTCCCCGCGCCGCCGTGGGAGGCGATCTTCGCGGGGCTGCTGGTGCTCACCGGGCTCGGCATCATCGTCGACGCCCGCCACGGGGTGCACGGCGGCCTCGTCGCGCTCGCGCTGCTGTTCGCCGGACTCGCGGCCGTCACGAGCGCGACGCCGCATATCGGCATGCAGAGCGGCTTCGGCGACCGCACCGAGCGGCCGCAGACGCTCGCCGACCTCCAGGGCGACTACAGCCACGCCTTCGGCTCGCTGGTGGTCGACCTGCGCGACGTGCCCCTCGCCGAGGGCACGACGCACGTGAACGTGAGCATGGCCTTCGGCGACGTCACCGTCATGCTGCCGCCCGGGGTCCCGGCGCGCGTCACCGGGCAGACGGTGTTCGGCAGCAGCCAGATCCTGGGGCGCTCGTTCGATGGCGTGAGCGTCGACCACCAGGTCACGGGCTCCGGCTACGCGCAGGCGCAGCGGCGGCTGGAGATCGACCTCTCAAACGTGTTCGGATCGGCCGCGGTGCGGTGATGAGCGAGCGATTCAGCCTGACCGCCGTGGTGATCGGCGCCGTGTTCGTCGGTCTCGGCGTGCTCTTCGCGCTCGACGCCTACGACGTGCTGCGGCTGCGCGCCGACGTCGTCTTCTCGATCGCCGTCATTGCGCTCGGCGTTGCCGTCATCGCCGGCGCGCTCCTCCGCCCGCGCGACGAGATCGACCGCTCCTAGACTGTGGCCGCCCGCTTCCCCGTCGGGGCTTTGTGAGCCGGCACGCAATCAGGCAGAATAGGCGCGCGACGCGTCGGGGCATCCGGCACCCGTCGCCACGATTCCGCCCGGACGTCTTGCAGCGGCAAGCAACACGACCGGGCCCCTGTATGCTTGCGCGGATGCGCGAACGGAGGCACGGCGGATGCAGGCGGTGAAATACAAGCGCGCCACCTCGGTAGCCGAGGCGGTGCGCCTGCTGCAGGACGGCGGGGGGTTCGCCCGGCCGCTGGCCGGCGGCACCGACGTGATCGTGCAGGCGCGCGAGCGCCGGCGCGAGATTGACCTCTTCGTCGACATCAAGCACATCCCGGAGCTGATGGACATCCGGCACGACGGCGACGGGCTGACCGTCGGCGCGGCGGTGCCGCTCTACCGGGTGTACGGCGACGCCGCGATCGCGAAGACGTGGCCGGCGCTCGTCGAGGCCGCGCACGTGGTCGGCGGCACGGCGATCCAGGGGCGGGCCAGCCTCGGCGGCAACCTCTGCAACTCGTCGCCGGCGGCGGACACGGTGCCGGCGATGATCGTGCTCGGCGGCGTGGCGCACGTCGCCGGGCCGAACGGCGAGCGCGACGTGCCCGTCGCCCAGTTCAACACCGGGCCCGGGCGCAACGTGCTCGAGGCCGGCGAGTTCGTGACGTCGATCCGCTTCCCGCGGCCGGCGGCCGGCAGCGGGGCGGCGTGGCAGCGGTTCATCCCGCGCAACGAGATGGACATCGCGGTCGTCAACGTCGGCGCGGCCGTGCAGCTCGACGGCGACACGGTGACCGCCGCCACGATCGCCGTGGGCGCCGTCGCGCCGACGGCGATCGTGGTGGACGCGGCGGCCGCCGCGCTCGTCGGCAAGCCGGCGACGGACGAGACGATTGCCGCGGCCGCCGAGGCCGCGAAGAGCGCCGCGGTGCCGATCGACGACATGCGCGGCTCGATCAAGCAGCGACGGCACCTGGCGAAGGTGCTCACCGAGCGGACGCTCCGCCGCGCCGTCGAGCGCGCGCGCGGGCAGGGATAGACGGGGGTCGAGTTGTCGAACCGGGTCAAGACCGACCGCATCGTCGTCACCGCGACGATCAACGGCGAGGAGCGCAGCTTCCTCGCCGACGAGCGTGACAGCCTGCTGGAGGCGCTGCGCGAGCGCATCGGCCTCACGGGCGCCAAGGAAGGCTGCAACAACGGGAACTGCGGCGCGTGCGCCGTGATCCTCGACGGTCGCCTCGTGAACTCCTGCTGCGTGATGGCCGCGGAGGTCGAGGGCGCCGAGCTCACGACGATCGAGGGCCTCGCGCAACCGGAAGCGCTGCACCCGCTGCAGCAGGCGTTCCTCGAGGACGCCGCGCTGCAGTGCGGCATCTGCACGCCGGGGTTCCTGATGGCGTCGAAGGCGCTGCTCGACGAGAACCCACATCCGACGGAGGCCGAGGCGCGCTTCTGGCTCGCCGGCAACCTCTGCCGGTGCACGGGCTACGACAAGATCATCCGCGCCGTGCTGCACGCAGCCGACGCGATGAACGGCGCAAGCTAAGAGACGTGCCCGCGAGGGCGCGGAAACGCACCCACCCACCTCAGCTCGACCGCGCGCTCGCCGGAGCGAGCGAAGCGCCAGCGGAGCGAGCGCAGGCAGATAGGCCGGGAGCCGCTGACGCCGTCAGGCGTGAGCGGTCCCGGCCGGTAGCGCGGAAAGCAGGGAAATATGGTCGCCCCCGAGAAGCCACGCACGTACAAGGTCATCGGCACCCGCCCGGTCCGCCCGGACGGCGTCGACAAGGTCACCGGCCGGGCCGAGTACGGCGCCGACACCAAGGAAGAGGGCATGCTCTTTGGTGCGGTGCTGCGCAGCCCGCACGCGCACGCCCGCATCACCCGCATCGACACCTCGAAGGCCGCCGCCCTGCCGGGCGTGAAGGCCGTCATCACCAACGCGGACTTCCCGCGCGCCGGCGAGGGCGACCTCGATCTCGGCGAGTCCAGCGCCAACGCGAAGTGGCTGCTCGACAACCTCCTCGCCTCGGACAAGGCGCTCTACCACGGCCACGCGATCGCGGCCGTCGCCGCGACGGACCAGCACGTCGCCGAGGACGCGCTCGCCCTGATCGAGGTCGACTACGAGGTCCTGCCGGCCGTGATCGACGTGCGCGAGGCGATGCTCGACACCGCGCCGATCCTGCACGACGAGCTCCGCACCACGGTGCGCGCGCGCGGCGTCGAGCCGGCGCCGGACCGGCCGACGAACATCGCGATGCACATGCGCCTGGAGAAGGGCGACGTCGAGGCCGGCTTCGCCGAGGCCGACGTCGTGGTCGAGCGCGAGTTCGAGACGTCGATGTTCCACCAGGGCTACATCGAGCCGCAGAACGCGACCGCGTACTGGAGCCGCGACGGCGACGTGACCGTGTGGACCTCCACGCAGGGCGCGTTCTCCGTGCGCGAGCAGGTCGCGGCCGTGCTCGGCGTCTCGACGACGCGCGTGAAGGTCGTGCCGATGGAGATCGGCGGCGGCTTCGGCGGCAAGCTCCCGATCTACCTGGAGGCCGTCGCGGCGCTGCTGTCGAAGCGGACCGGGCACCCGGTGAAGCTGTGGATGACCCGCGAGGACGTCTTCCAGGCCACGGGCCCGACCTCGGCCACCTACTCGCGCGTGAAGATCGGCGCGAAGCGCGACGGCACGATCGTCGCGGCCAACGCCTACCTCGCGTACGAGGCCGGTGCGTACCCCGGCTCGCCCGTCGGCGCCGGTGCCATGTGCGCCCTCGCGCCATACAACATCGCGAACCAGCAGATCGACGGCTTCGACGTCGTCGTGAACGGCCCGAAGACGGCGGCCTACCGCGCACCCGGCGCCCCGGCGTCGGAGTTCGCCGTGGAGGCGGTCATCGACGAGCTCGCCGAGCAGCTCGAGATGGACCCGATGGAGCTGCGTCTGAAGAACGCCTCCGAGGAGGGCACCGGCAACGCCGCCGGCCAGCCCTGGCCGCGCATCGGCGCGAAGGAGGTGATGGAGACCGTCAAGAACCACCCGCACTACACGTCCGAGCTCACCGGCGAGGACGTCGGGCGCGGCGTGGCGATGGGCTTCTGGTTCAACGGCGGCATGGAGTCGTCCTCCAGCGCGACGGTGAACTCCGACGGCATCGTGTCGCTGATCCTCGGCTCCACCGACATCGGCGGCACGCGCGCGTCGCTGTCGATGCAGCTCGCCGAGACGCTCGGCATCGAGAACGACGTGATCAAGCCGCACGTGACCGACACCGACGGCGTCGGCTACACCGCCGTCACCGGCGGCAGCCGCACGACGTTCGCCGGCGGCTGGGTCGCGTATGAGCTCGGCCAGCAGATCCGCGCGCAGATGCGGGAGCGCGCGGCGCGGATCTGGGAGACGGACGTCGAGCAGGTGAAGTACGACGACGACGGCGTGATCCGTGGCCCCGAGGGCAAGGAGCTGTCGTTCAAGGAACTCGCAGCGAAGCTCGCCGCGACCGGCGGCATGATCGCCGTCTCGGCGACCGTGCGGAAGAACACCGCCGGCCCGGCATACGCCGGTCACATCGTCGACGTGAAGGTCGACCGCGACACCGGCAAGGTCGAGGTGCTGCGCTACACGGCCGTGCAGGACGTCGGCACCGCGATCCACCCGTCGTACGTCGAGGGCCAGATCCAGGGCGGCGTCGCCCAGGGCATCGGCATGGCGCTGAACGAGGAGTACTTCTACGACGACGAGGGGCACCTGCGGAACGCGAGCTTCCTCGACTACCGCATGCCCGTCGCGAACGACCTGCCGATGCTCGACACGGTGCTGGTCGAGGTGCCGAACCCGGGCCACCCGTACGGCGTGCGCGGCGTCGGCGAGGTGCCGATCGTGCCGCCGATGCCGGCGCTGCAGCAGGCGGTCTACGACGCCATCGGCATCCGCTTCCACCAGATGCCGATGTCGCCGCGGGTGATCCTCGAGGAGCTCCTCCCCGAGTAGCCGCGGCTCCGGATGCGTACGCAAGACGAGCGGGGCGGCGGCCCCGCTCGTCTGCTATCACTGGTGCCGCACGGTCGCGTGCCGGGATGGATGGAGGCGCGAGATGGCCGACGACGCTCCGCATCGCACCGCCGGTCCGTGGCGGATCCAGCCGCGGCAGGATCGCGGCGTCGGGGTGATCATCGGAACGCTGGTCGACGACGACGCGCTGGTCGCCGAGGCCTATACGAGCATCCGCCTGCTCGACCATCGTGCGATCGGCGACGCCGAGGCGAACGCGGAGTTCATCGTGCGCGCGTGCAACATGCACGAGCGGCTGGTCACCGCGGCCGAGAGCGCGGCGGAGAGCATCGAGTACGTGCGCGGGATGCTCGCGGAGGTGGAGTTCGCGCGGCCGGCGCTGGAGACGCTCGACGCGGCGGCGGCGGAGCTGCGAGCAGCGATCGAGCAGCCGCGCACCCCGCCGGCACGGTGAGGGCGGGCAGCCGGGGCGCCGAAGCGGCGGCAGACATGCCGCCGACACGGAGGATCGAAGCATGCCAGTCGTCCACATCCCCTCGCACATGCGCGACGCGAGCGCCGGGCGCGATCGCGTCGAGGTGCCTGCCGGGACACTGCGCGCGGTGATCGACGCGCTGGACGCGGAGTGCCCGGGCATCAAGCGGCTGATCGTCGACGACGGCCGCGTGCGGCGCGACCTGGCGATCGCGGTCAACAGCACGATCACCGAGAACGACCTGTCGCAGCCGGTGGGCGACGCTGACGAGATCCACCTGGTCCCCGCGATCGCCGGCGGATAGGCGGCGCCAGCCGTCGGCGGGCGGCCGCCACCCACGCGACGGTGCGGGCGGACGCCCGCGCAGCGGCCTCGCGCGCTATCGTCACCGCGTGACCGCCACATCCGACTGGCCAACGCTCGACGAGCTCACCCCGCGCGCCCGCGCGCTGCTCGACGGCGCGATCGACATCCACGTGCATGCCGCGCCGGACCCCGACGCCGCCCGCCGGCTCGACGCCCGCGCGCTCGTCCATCGTGCGCGGCGCGCCGGCATGGCGGGCCTCGTGCTGAAGAGCCACGAGTACCCCACGGCACCGCTTGCCTGGGCCCTCGCGGGCGAGGTCGAGCCGCTGCGCGTCTACGGCGGGCTCTCGCTCGACCACGGCGTCGGCGGGCTCAACCCCGAGGCCGTTCGCGTGTCGCTGCGCATCGGCGCGAAGGTGGTCTGGATGCCCACGTTCGACGCCGCGCAGTGGCGTGCCTACCGCCCGTCTTCGCAGTCGCGCACCGGGCCGGCGCTGCGCGTGCTCGACGCCGACGGCCGGCTGCTCCCCGAGGTGATGACGATCCTCGACATGATCGGCGCGCACGACGCCGTGCTGGCGAGCGGGCACCTCTCCGTCGAGGAGACGCTCGTGCTCATGCGCGAGGCGCGCGGGCGCGCGATCCGCAGCGTGGTCACGCACGCCGCCTTCTGGTTCCCGGTCGACGCACAGCGGGAGCTCGCCGGCATGGGCGCGTACATCGAGCAGTGCGCGATGCCGTCGTTCGGTCCCGGTGGCGACGAGGCGTTCGAGCAGGTCGCGGCGCAGGTGCGCGCCGTGGGACCGGAGCACGTCATCCTCTCGACCGACCTCGGCCAGGCGCCGAACCCCGACCCGCCGGTCGGACTGGGCATGTGGGCCGACTACTTCGTGATGTCCGGGTTCGCCGAGGACGACGTGCGGCGCATGGTGCGCGACAATCCCGCGACACTCCTCGGCTGAGCGCGGGGTCGCGCGGGGGCGACGCGGCTGCCCCGCCCGGGGGCCCGGATTCCTGTTGTCATCCGCGAGCACCGGTCGTATCCTCGCGGAGAGCGAACATTTGAACTGTTTATCCGCTCGATCCAATGCGCGAACTGGCGTTCGCGCGAAGGAGGCAGGTCATGGCTATGACCCCAGGCCGCCGGGTGCTTCGCTTCGAGGTGCACGGGGGCTCCTCCGACGACGTCCTGACCGCGCTGAGCGATCTGCAGCGCGCCGCCGGCCTCACCCACGAGGAGCGCGTCCAGCTGCTCGGCGGCGCCTTCGTGACCGAGGCACTCCGCCCCTACTGGCAGGAAGGCGTGTCGCCCGTCGAGGCGCACGAGCGCCTGCGCGGCGACGACCCTGAGCTCGCCGCCGTGATCGAGGCCATCGCCCCGATGCTCCTCGGCCGCACCGAGGCGCGTGCCGAGGGCGAAGCCGCCATTCGCTGGATCGAGCAGTCGCTGCTGAAGATGTAGCGGCGCGCGCCCCCCGGTCGGCCACCGTTCATCGCTCTGGTCCTCGGCTCTCTATACTCGAAACTCCAGGCGGGCGAAGGGAGCCCCACCATGCCCCGCGCAATCTGGAGCGGTGCGATCAGCTTCGGGATGGTCTCCATCCCCGTGAAGCTCTACACCGCCACCGACAGCAAAGACATCGGCTTTCGTCAGCTGCACCGCGACGACCTGGTGCGCATCCGCCAGCTGCGCTGGTGCCCGGCCGAGGAGCGCGAGGTCGCCTACGACGAGATCGTGCGCGGCTACGAGTACGCGAAGGACCAGTACGTCGTCCTCACCGACGAGGACTTCGAGGACCTCCCCGTTCCCAGCAAGCGGACGATCGAGATCACGAACTTCGTCGAGTCGGCCGAGATCGACCCGCTCTACTACGAGAAGGGCTACTACCTCGAGCCGGACGAGGCTGGCGTGAAGCCGTACGCGCTGCTCATGCAGTCCGTGCAGGACAAGCAGCTCGTCGCCATCGGCAAGATCGCCATCCGCAACCGGGAGTCACTCTGCGTGCTCCGGCCGCAGGATGGCCGCATCGTGCTGGAGACGCTGTTCTACCCGGACGAAATCCGCTCCGAGCCCGAGATCGACGTGTCGAGCGTCAAGCTCTCGGCGCAGGAGCTGAAGATGGCGCACTCGCTGATCGAGATGCTGCAGGAGCCGTTCGATCCGACGCAGTACCGCGACGAGTACCGCGAGGCGCTGATAGAGCGCATCACCGCGAAGCTCGAGGGCGGCGAGGTGGTCAGCCACGAGGAGGAGGCCGCGGCGCCGCAGCCCGTCGACCTCATGGCCGCGCTGCGCGCGAGCATCGAGGCGACACAGCAGCGCAAGGGCGGCGCCGCGGCGAAGAACGGCGCGACCGAGGCCGAGACGGAAGCGGCCGGCGAGGCCGACACGGAAGCGGCAGACGCCGAGCCCGCGCCGACGGCGAAGAAGAAGTCGAGCTCGCGGAAGTCGCGGGCCCGCACCTAGGCCATGCCGCGCGCTCGACGCAGCACTTCCGCGCGCGCGGGGACGCCGCGCGCCGAGCGGGACCGGCGCGAGTCCAACACCGACGATCCGACCGAGCGCGCGCCGCTCGGCGCCTACGGAGCGATGCGCGACTTCTCGCGCACGCCGGAGCCCTCACCGGCGGACGCCGAGCCGGGCGAGGGACCGCTCACGTTCGTCGTCCAGAAGCACCGCGCCACCCGGCTGCACTACGACGTGCGGCTCGAGGTCGACGGCGTGCTGAAGTCGTGGCCGGTGCCGAAAGGCCCGTCGCTCGACCCCGCCGAGAAGCGCCTGGCGGTGATGACCGAGGACCACCCGCTCGATTACGCGACGTTCGAGGGCCTGATCCCGAAGGGCGAGTACGGCGCCGGCGAGGTCATCGTGTGGGACCGCGGCACCTACTCCCCCGACGAGGAGGGCGTCCTCGCGTTCGGCGACCGCCACGAGGCGAACGCGCGCATGCGGCAGGCGATCGCCGATGGCAAGGTCTCGGTGACGCTGCGTGGCCACAAGCTCAAGGGCTCGTGGACGCTCGTGAAGACCGCTCAGTCCGAGAACTCATGGCTGATGATCAAGCACCGGGACGAGGCCGCCAACGCCACGCGCGAGATCGTCGACGAGGATGCGTCGGTGCTGACGGGCCTCACCATCGCCGACCTCCAGGCCGGCCGCCTGCCCCAGCGCGACGTCGTCGCGCCGCCGCTCGACCACGCGCTGCTGCCCGGCGCCGTGCGCAACGCCCCGTTTCCCGCGGCGCTCGAGCCGATGCAGGCCACGCCCGTCGATCGGCCGTTCTCCGACGACCGCTGGCTCTTCGAGCCGAAGCTCGACGGCGTACGCGCGCTCGCGCTGCTGCACGACGGCCGCGTGACGCTCCGCTCGCGACGCGGGCTCGACATGTCGGCACAGTACCCGTCGCTCGTGGCCGCGCTGGGGCGACAGCCGGCACACAGCCTCGTGCTCGACGGTGAGATCGTCGCGCTCGGCGAGAACGGCCTGCCGTCGTTCGAGCGGCTGCAGCAGCGCATGAACCTGGCGAACGCCGTCGAGATCCAGCAGGCCGAGCGCGACGTCCCCGTCTACTACTACGCGTTCGACCTGCTCTACCTCGACGGCATCGACCTGCAGAAGTCGCCGCTCGATGAGCGCAAGCGCGTCCTGCAGCTGACCCTGATGCCCACGACGCGCATTCAGCGCGTCGACCACTTCCACGCGGACGGCGTCGTCGCCTACCGCGCCGCCGTCGACGTCGGCCTCGAGGGCCTGGTCGCAAAGCGCCGCGACAGCCGCTACGAGGCCGGCCGGCGGTCGAAGAGCTGGCTGAAGGTGAAAGCGCGGCAGAGCGACGACTTCGTCGTAGTCGGCTACTCCGCGGGCCAGGGCTCGCGCGTGCATACGTTCGGCGCGCTCGCGATCGCGACCCGAGACGCGCCGGGCGGGCCGCTCGTCCACGCCGGGCGCGTCGGCAGCGGATTCGACGACCGCGGCATCGCGCGCATGCTGCAGCGGCTCGAGCCGCTGCGCAGCGACGCGCCGGCGTGCGAGGGCGTACCGGCGGGCACGAAAGACGTGACATGGGTGCGCCCGGAGGTCGTCGTCGAGGTCGAATTCACGCAGTGGACGAACGACCACAACCTGCGCGCGCCGGTCTTCCAGCGGCTGCGCGACGACAAGGGCCCGGACGAGGTCGTGCGCCAGGAGCCGACGTCGGCGCTGCCGGCGACCGCCACCGACGTGCGGTCGCGCGCGGCCGCCACACCCGCGCCCGCCGCCGGGAGCGACGACGCGATCGCCTCGGTGCTCGCGCAGCTCGAGGCGAAGCAGCAGCAGCTCACGCTGGAGGTCGGGCCGCATCGCGTCGCCGTCACCAACCTCGACAAGGTGATGTGGCCGGCGCTCGGCGACCAGCGCGCGCTGACCAAGCGTGACCTCATCGCCTACTACGCGCGCATGTCACCGCTGCTGATCGCGCACCTGCGCGACCGCCCGCTCACGATGACGCGCTACCCCAACGGCATCGAGGGCTCGTCCTTCTACCAGAAGCACGTCGAGCAGCTCCCGGGCGACTTCGTCGAGACCGTGACCGTGCACACGGAGAGCGGCGGCGGCGACCAGGAGTACGTGCTGGTCAACAACCTCGCCACGCTCGTGTGGCTCGGACAGATCGCAGACGTCGCGCTCCACACCAGCCTGGCGCGCGTGAACCCCGAGCCCGACGCCCGCCACCTTGCGGTGGACTTCCGCGGGTCGAAGGACGCCGTGCTGCGGTCGGTGCTCAACTACCCCGACTTCGTGCTGTTCGACCTCGACCCGTACATCTACGCGGGCACGGAGGCGAAGGGCGCCGAGCCCGAGTACAACCGCCGCGCCTTCCAGCAGACGTGCGAGGTCGCGCGCTGGCTGAAGGAGCTGCTGGACGGCGCCGGGATGTCGTCGTTCGTGAAGACGTCGGGCGCGACGGGCCTGCACATCTACGTGCCCGTGCTGCGCCAGTACGACTACGAGACGATCCGCGGCGTGGCCGAGACGCTCGGCGGCTTCCTGCTGCGCGCGCACTCGAAGGAAGTGACGATGGAGTGGGCGACCGAGAAGCGCCGCGGCAAGGTGTTCTTCGACGCGAACCAGAACGCGCGCATCAAGAGCCTCGCGGGGCCGTACTCGCCGCGGGCGAAGCCCGGCGCACCGGTGTCGATGCCGCTGCGCTGGGACGAGCTCGGTAAGACGCTCCCGACGGAGTTCACGATCCTGACCGCGCAGGCGCGGGTCGAACGGGTGGGCGACCTGTGGGCGCACATCCTCGATGCGAAGCACGACCTGCAGGCGCTGCTCGGCGAGCCGCCGGCGTGAGCGAGCACGCCGCGGAGCCCGGCGCGATCGAGATCGTCGAGTACGACGCGCGCTGGCCGGCACAGTTCGAGTCGTCCGCCGCCGCGGTCCGCGCAGCCTGCGGCGAGCGACTGGCGGGGATCGAGCACATCGGAAGCACCTCCGTGCCGGGGCTCGCGGGGAAGCCGGTCGTCGACGTCATGCCGCTGGTGGCGACCTTCGAGGACGGCGCGGCGTGCGTCACCGCGCTCGAGGCGCTGGGGTACGAGTACCGCGGCGAGAACGGCATCCCCGGCCGCCACTACTTCGTGCGCGCCGCCGACGCCGCTCGCGGACGGCGGCGCGAGCACGTCCACATGCTCATCGCCGGCTCGCCAGAGGCCGAGCGCCACCTGCGCTTCCGCGACCACCTGCGCGCGCACCCCGAGCGCGCCCGTGCTTACGAGACACTGAAGCGCGCGCTCGCGCTGCGCCACGGCACCGCGCGTGAGGCGTACACGGACGGGAAGACGTCGTTCATCGCGGCGACACTGGCGCTGGCATCGCGAGAGCGGTGACGACGAGCAGACCTATGCGGTCATCCTTCGCAGCGAGTCCACCAGGCGGATCGCCGTCGCGACCGGGGCCACGTCGTGAACGCGCACCACGTGCACGCCGGCGAGCGCGGCGAGCGCGTTGAAGATCGTCGTCGCCTCGGTCAGGCCCTCGACGTGCTGGCTGCGCTCGCGGCCGATCAGCTCCGCGAGGAAGTATTTGCGCGACGCGGAGATCAGCACCGGGTAGCCCGAGGCGACGAGGTTCGGCAGGTCCGCGTAGAGCCGCACGTTGTCGTCGAGCGACTTCCCGAACTCGAAGCCGGGGTCGAGCCACGCCTCCACGCCGCGCGCCCGCAGCTCCACCGCGCGGTCGACGAGGAAACCCCGCACCTCGGCCGCGACGTCCATGTACTCCTGGCTCACCTCGCGGTGGTGCTTCGGCGCGCCGCGCATGTGCATGACGACGCCCGGCACGCCGAACTCCTCGGCTACCGCGATCATCGCGGGATCGGTGAAGCCGCTGACGTCGTTGAGGAGGTGCGCGCCCGCCTGTGCCGCCGCGCGTGCGACCGCCGGCTTCCAGGTGTCGACCGACACGGGCAGCCCCGCCGCCACGATTCCCTCGACGACCGGCACCACCCGTTCGATCTCCTCCTGCGCGTCGAGATCGCGCGAGCCGGTGAGCGTCGAGTTCGCGCCGACGTCGATGATCTCGGCCCCCTGTGCAGCAAGCTCACGTGCGCGGTCGACGGCGCGGTCGACGCCCACGCGCGAGTGCTCGACGGGAGAGTCGTCGGAGATGTTCAGGATGCCCATCACCGCGGTGTGGTGCGTGCAGTCGATGACCACCTCGCCGAGCGTGAGGCGCACGGGGCTCCCTTCCGTCGGGCGTCCGCGAGCGCGGCCGCCGCGCGCCAGTGTAGGCGGGGTCGGACGAAGGGACCGCCCGCGCGCGCGATGCTGCGCTCACGTCCCGCGCGGCCGCGCGTCCTCGGCGAGCGCGGCGCGCAACGCGGCCGCCGTGGCCGCGTCGTGCCCGAGGTCGAGCGCGAGCAGCTCGAACGCGAGGCGCCGGTAGAGCTCGCGCAGATCCGGGTCGGGCGCGAGCGCGGCAAGGTGGCGCGCGACGGTGTCGACGTCGCCGCGCGCGACCGGGCCGGTCAGCGCGCGCTCGAGCGGCAGCGCCGCGATGTTCCGGGCGGCGGCAAGCATGAGCGGCGCGAGCGCCTCCCGGGCCTCGGCCGCGGGGAGGCCCGCCGCCGACCATGCGCGCGCAGCCGCCGCCATCAGCGCGACGGCGTCGTTGCTCGCGAGCACCGCCGCGGCGTGATAGCCGGCACGGTCGACGCCCTCGAGGCGCACCGCGCGGGCACCGAGGTCGGCGGAGATCGCCTCGAGCGTCTCGCCGAGCGCGCCGCCCGCTGCACCGCTCGACGCCTCGACTCCGCAGACGACGCCCGCAAACCGTCGCGCCGCCTCCACGGGCGGCTCGCCGGCGGGGAACGTCTGCAGGGGATGAAACGTCCCCACCGCGGCGCGCGTCGCCGGCGTCGCAAGCACGTCGAGCCCGAGCGCGCCGCTGCAGTGGACGACCGCGCCGCTCGGCCCCGCCGGCCAGGCGTCCGCCACCGTACGCACCGCGCCGTCGGGCACGCACAGGAACACGAGCGCGCAGGCTCCGGCGAGCGCCGCCGGCGCCAGCGGCGGGGGCAGCGCGAGCGCGCCCGCGAGTCGCGTGGCCCGCGCGGGGTCGCGGTCGGCGAGCGTGCCGACGCGCACGCCGTCGTAGCCGGCGGCGCGCAGGGCCGCCGCGAGCGCGCTGCCCAGCCGCCCGGCGCCGATGATCCCGACGCCGGCGCCGCGCCGGCGAGCCGGGTCGATCGCTTCGCTCACCGCCGCTCCTCTCCACGCGCGCCCCCCTTCGCCGACCGACAGCAGCGATGGACACCGGGCATCTCGGCTACCGGCGATCGGGGTCGCGCGGGACGCGAATCCGGTGCGATTCTAGCCGACAGACCCGGCACTTCCCCGCCGAGCCCATCACCCCCGTTGCATGACTCGTTTAGCCGGGATACTGTCGGTGGCAGAACGAACCGAACGTTGACGAGAGGTAGAGGGTTTGCGGCCGATGAAAACCTCGACCGACGACCGGTACTACGACCGCGACGACACGGCCGTGCGGCTGCGCCAGATCCGCCTGAACCAGGGGAAGACGCAGGCCGACGTGGCATGGCTGTCCGGGATTACGCAGGCGGCGCTGTCGAATTATGAAAACGGCAAGCGCGACATTCCGCTGCGTTCGCTGCTCGCACTCTCGGACGTGCTTGCCATCCCGCCCGCAGCGCTGGTGCCGGCGCTGGACGGTCAAGCGCGTCAGGCGATGGCGAGCTAGCGCCTTCGCGCGCGCTGCCCGCGTCCCATCCGGTCCAGCACGCGGCGCGTACTCGACTTCCCGCGGCGGGCGTTTTGCGCGCGCAGGTGGGCTCGCGTAGATTCCGCGGGTGACTGACGAGCACCCGCAGCCGCTCGCAATCGACGGCGGCCCGCCGGTTCGCACCGATCCATGGCCCACCGACCCGGAGCCCGCGCCCGCCGACGACCGCGACGCGGCCGCAGCGCTGGTGCGCGAGCTGTCGGCGCTCCTCGGCGCCGAGGAGCGGCCGGCGCGGCTCGTCGCGGGACCGGCCGAGGCACGCGCCGCGGTGCTCGCCGCGCTCCCCGCGCGGGGCCGCGAGGTCGCAGTCCCCGACCTCGGCGCCGACGCCTGGGTGGAGAGCATCGCCGCGGCCGGGCTCGTCCCGATGCCGGTGGAGGTCGACGCAGAGTCGGCCGCGCTGTCGCCGCGCGGGCTCTCCCGCGTGCTGGGCGAGGAGACGCGGGCAGTGATCGTGCTGCACCCATTCGGCCACCCCGCGGCGGTGACGGAGCTGCGGCGGCTCATCGGCCCTCGCGAAGTGCCGCTCGTCGAGGACGCGTCGGGCGCGCTCGGCGCGTCCGAGCGCGGACGGCCGGCCGGCGCGCTGGGTGACGTGAGCGTCGTCCGCCTGGGCGCTGCCGACGATGCCTCCGCAGCAGCCGCCGTCACGTGGACGGCGGGCGCGGCGGGCGTCGAGGACGCGCCGCCGGACACGGCGGCGGCGCGACGCGCGCTCGGCTGGCTGCGCGCCGAGGTGGCCGCGCTGGAGCTACGCCGGCACGCGGCATGGGAGCTCACGTTCGGGATCCGCGGGATGCGCGGCGCCGCCGGGATGCCGCACGGGCGAGCAATCCGCCACGCCTACTCGGTGTATGTCGTGCGGCTGCGCAGCCTGCTCTGGCGCCGGACGCTCGACGCGACGATTGATGCTCTCCGCGCGGAGGGCATCGCCTGCACGCCCGCGGCCGGACGGCCGCTTCACGCAAGCGAGCGGCTCGGCGCGCTGCTGGGCGCCGGCGATCCGCGGCTCGACGCCGACCACTTCCCCGTCGCCCAGCGCCTGCCGGGGGAGCTGCTGGCGATCCCGCTTGCGGCCGTGATGACGCAACATGACGTGAACGAAGCGGTCGCCGCGCTGCGCAAGCTGGAAGCCGCGTGGCAGTGAGGCCGGCCGCGCCGGCCCCGCGGGTCGCGCCGGCCCGGGCGGCCGTCCACGGAACGAGGCTCGCATGACCATCCCCCCGCCCGGCGATCCCGTGCTGGTCGCCGTCGATTTCACCGCCGACCGGCTGCGGGTGCTGCTCGCCGACCTCGACGGCGCGTCGATCGCACGCGAGGAGTGGCCGCTGCCGGCTCTCCCCAGCGAGGCGGCGTGGGCGTGGGAGGTCGGCGGCCGCATCGCGATGGCCTTCGCGCGCGAGGGACACCGACGATCCGCACTCGGCATCGGTGTCGCCTGCCCGGGCAACGTCGACGGCGCGACGGGGCACCTGCTCGCGACCAGCGGACAGCCGGAGTGGGACGGCCTCGCGGTGGCCGACGCGCTGCGCAGGCACCTCGGCGCGCCGGTCGCGGCGGTGAACCGCGCCCATGCGGCACTGATCGCGGAGACGGCGGCCGGCGTGGCGCTCGACGCGACGGATGCGCTGTACGTGTCGCTGCGGGGCATCCCCACGGCCGCTCTGCTCCTGGGCGGGCGCGTGGCTCGCGGCGCGCACGACGGCGCGGGTGGGCTGCCGGCGGTGCCGGAACTGCCGGCCGGAGCGTCGCCGGACGACGATGCGCTGCAGGTGCTGACCGGCGTGCTGGCCGACGCCGCGGCGCTGCTCGACCCGGAGCTGATCGTGGTCGACGCCGAGCCGGCGCATGCGCAGATCGTGATCCCGCTGCTCCAGCGGGTGCTCGACGAGGTGGCGGCCGGTCCGCATGTCGTCGCCGCGCGCCTGGGCGACGAGGGCGCGCTGACCGGCGCCGTGCGCGTCGCCTCGACGGTCGCCTACGAAGGAGAGCGCGACGCATGAGCGACGACCGCATCCCGCTGGCGCTGACGCGCGAGGAGACCGGCACCCTGCTGGGCACGATCGCCTGGGTGATGGGCGCGCTGCAGATCATGCGCGACCGCGGGCACGCCGAGGAGGACGAGGAGTTCCACGAGCTCCACGACGACCTCACGCCGCGGCTCGAGGCCCTGCTCGAGCGCATCGCCGGGGCACGCCAGGCGACGTCGACGAGCCCGCGGCTCGAGGCGGAGATCGAAGCGGCATACTCCGCGATCCGCGAGGCGTTCGAGACGTGGATCCAGCTCACGGCCGTCGACACGCTCAGCGCGGCCGTCGCGACGCGCCTCTCGGGGGCCGTGCCGGACGCCGGCGCCGAGCCCCCGCCCAGCGCCTCCGGTGACGAGCCGGCCGCGCCGGCATAGCGCCCGCGGCGCCTCGCGCCGCGCGTGCGGCCGAGCCCGATCTGGGAGACACTTTACGGAGCGCCGCGAACACCGCTGCCCGAGAAGGATCCGGCATGGCCATCCTGCCGTCGCCTGACCTGCTGCTTCCGTTCGCGACGGGCCACGACGTCGTGGACCCCAACGCGCCGATGTGGGCGCGCTGGAGCTTCGACCCGCAGTTCCTCGTGCCGCTCGGGTTCGCAGTCTGGTTCTACGTGCGCGGGCTGCGACGATGGACGACGCGCAGCCGCGAGCACCCGTGGTGGCAGACGGCGTTCTTCTTCCTCGGCGTCGTGCTGCTGATCCTGGCCCTCGAGTCGCCGATCGACTCGCTGTCCGAGGATTACTTCGCGTTTCACATGCTCCAGCACGAGATCCTGATGATGCTCGCGGTCCCCGCGCTGCTCCTCGGTGCGCCGACGACGCCGTCGCTCCGCGGAATGCCGCGGTGGCTGCGGCTCGGCGTGATCCGGCGGCTGGCGCGCCGGCGCTCCGTGCGCGCGGCCTACCGCACGGTCACGCACCCGGCCGTGGCCATCTTCGCGATGACCGCGACGCTCTGGCTGTGGCACCTCGCCCCCGGGTGGTACGACGCGGCCCTGACGCACCCGGTGCTGCACGATATCGAACACCTGAGCATGGCCGGCGTGGCGTGGCTGTTCTGGTGGAACGTCATCGACCCGAAGCCGCTGCGCTCGCGGCTGAGCTACATCCCGCGCGTGCTGTACATCTTCGCGGGCAACGTTCCCCAGCAGTTCCTCGGCGCGATGCTGACCCTGGCCAGCCACCCGCTCTACCACGCATACGCGCGAGAGATCGGCCCGATCGCGCTCACGCCGCTGGACGATCAGCAGCTGGGTGGACTCATCATGTGGGTGCCGGGCGGGATGATGTATCTCGCGGCGATGGGCGTTACGTTCGCCGTCTGGGCGCACAAGTCCGAGCAGGCGCAGCGCGCGCAGGAGGCGGCCGAGGATCGCCGCCGCGCGGAGGCGCGGAGCGCCGTCGAGGCCTAGCCGCCCGGCCGCGGTGATCGCGCGGTCCCGCGTCCGGCGCGCCCGTCGCTTGGCCCGATTCTTTCCGGTCCGCCCGCGACCAGAACCTCGCCGCAGCCGGCGGCGCAGGCCTGCGTGGCTGACACACGAAAGCCGCCGGCTGCGCCGGCGGCTTTCGTCCTTCCTGGCCGGGGTCGCGGGCGCTACTTCACGGTGAAGGCGACGTGCATCCCGAGCTGGTAGTGGCCCGGCACGTCGCACACGAGCACGTAGGAACCTGCGGCGAGCTTGGCGCTCACCTTTGCCGACTGCCCCGCCGCGATGTCACCATCCGTATGCGCGACGACGTCGACCTTGCTCTGGTCGATCTGGCCGCCGGCTGTCGGGAGCGCGTCCGGCGCGAGGTCGGTCTTGATGACGTAGACGTTGTGCGCGACGGAGCCGGCGTTCGAGATGTCGAACGTGACCGTGCCGGCCGGCGCGCTGTCGGAACCGAGGCTGATCGCGAACTCCCGCTCCGTGACCGTGACGGTCGTGGCCGCGGTGGCGGCCGCGCCGCCGCCGGACGCCGCCGGTGCGGCCGCCTCGGACTTCACGTACGGCTGCGGAGCCGGGCGGTGCTCCGTCGTGTCGTTCCAGAAGATGGAGATCAGCGCCAGGAGCAGCACGCCGGCGAGCGCCAGGCCGAAGACGAAGAACCGCGTCAGCGCGGGGGCGTCGAAGCGCAGGTGCATGAAGAAGGCGACGACGACCGCAAACTTGAATGCCGACAGCAGGATCAGGATCGGAATCTTGAGGCCGCCGAGCGGTGAGTACGAGACCCACAGCTCGATGCTGGTCACGATGGTCAGAATCACGCCAATGATGACGTACTGGCGCGGACCGATCCGCGGCAGCGGATGCTGAACGGGCGGCAGCTCCGCCTCGCCGTGGGTCATTTCGCTGGTCATGGGGCGTTCCGCTCCGATCCGCCGCGCCGCCTAATGAGGCATCAGGTAGATGACCGTGAAGATGATGATCCAGACGATGTCGACGAAGTGCCAGTAGAGGCCGACGACCTCGACGTTGAACCCGGCCTCGGGCCCCAGCCCGCTCCGCCGGAAGGAAGCCACCAGGAGCGACGTGAGCGCCAGCACGCCGACGGCCACGTGCGTCCCGTGGAAGCCCGTGAGCATGAAGAACGTGGCACCGAACTGGTTGGTCGTGAGGTTCAGCCCCTCGGAGCCGAACGAGCGGAACTCGTAGGCCTGGAAGCCGAGGAACGTCAGGCCCAGCAGGATCGTGACGAGCAGCCAGAGCTTCATCATGCGCGGGCGGCCGTGCTCGGCGCCGTAGACGGCGAGCACCATCGCGAGGCTGCTCATCAGCAGGACGAACGTGCTCGCCGACGTCACCGGGATGTTCACGATGTCGCCCGGGTACGGGCCGACGAGTGACTTCCCCTTGAAGATCAGGTACGCCGAGATCAGGGCACCGAAGAACAGGCACTCGGACGCCAGGAAGATCCACATGAGGAGCTTCCGGTTGTCGATGCCCGTCGTCGTGTGATGAACGGGCCCGTGCTCAGTCGCGGCTACCGCCATCGATGCTCTCCTACTCCGTCGGCTCGAGGATCCACGCCCATGTGGCGTAGAACGCGATGACCACTCCAAGGGCGGTGACCGCCAGGCTCGACAGCACGCCGACCCCGACGAGGACGACGCCGAGCGCCAGCACCATCGGGTAGTACGACGGCGGCGGCATGTGGATGTGCAGGTGCGCCGGGGGCTCGGTGGCCGCGATGTTGTGGTCGCGGTTGTACCAGAGCGGATCCCGGTCGTGGACGTCCGGGATGACGTCGAAGTCGTGCTCCGGCGGCGGCGAGCTGGTCGCCCACTCGAGCGTCGCGCCGTCCCACGGGTTGTCCGGGGCCGTCGCCGGCTGGCTCAGGCTGCGGAAGAAGTTGATGACAAAGACCAGCATGCCCGTCGCGATCGTGTAGGCCCCGATCGTCGCGACCATGTTCCACAGGCCCCACCCGAGGTGGGCGTCGTAGGTGTAGATGCGACGGGGCATTCCCGCGATGCCGAGGAAGTGCATCGGGAAGAACGTCAGGTTCATGCCGATGAAGAACAGCCAGAAGTGCACCTTGCCAAGCGACTCGCTGAGGAAGCGGCCAGTGAACTTCGGGAACCAGTAGTAGATGCCCGAGAAGATGCCCATGATCGAGCCGCCGAAGAGCACGTAGTGCAGGTGGGCGACGACGAAGTAGGTGTCCTGCTGCTGCATGTCGACGGGCACCGTGGCGTGCATGACGCCGCTGATGCCGCCGATGGTGAACAGCACGATCAGCGAGATCGCGAAGTAGGTCGCCGTGGTGAAGCGGATGTTCCCGCCGTACAGCGTGCCCAGCCAGTTGAAGATCTTCACGCCGGTCGGCACCGCGATGGCCATCGTGCTCGCGGAGAAGACGATCTGGGGCACGGTGCCCAGCCCGGTCGTGAACATGTGGTGGCTCCACACCGCGAAGCCCAGCACGGCGATCGAGACACCGGCGAAGACCACGGCGGCGTAGCCGAAGAGCGGCTTCTTCGACATCACCGGGAGCACCTCGCTGATGATGCCGAACGACGGCAGGATCAGCACGTACACCTCGGGGTGACCGAAGATCCAGAACAGGTGCTGCCACAGGATCGGATCACCGCCGTTGGCGGTGATGAAGAAGTTCGTCCCGAACTCGCGGTCGAACAGCAGCTCCAGCAGGCCGACGGTGAGGACCGGCAGCGACAGGATGAGCAGGAACGCGACGACGAGCGTCATCCAGACGAAGACCGGGAGACGCATCATCGTCATCCCGGGCGCGCGCATGTTGATGATGGTCACCGCGAAGTTCAGCGCCGCGATCAGCGATGAGATTCCGAGGATCAGCAGCCCGACGGCGTAGAAGTTCATGCCGCTGCCGCCACTGAACATGTTCGCGACGACGGCGCGGTCGGACAGCGGGGCGTAGGCGAACCAGCCGGAGTCCGGGGCGCCGCCCAGCACGAAGCTGCTGTACAGGACGATGCCGCCGCCGAGGAAGATCCAGTACGAGAGCGCGTTCAGGCGCGGGAACGCAACGTCGCGCGCGCCGATCATCAGCGGGATGAGCCAGTTAAAGAACGCCGCTCCCAGCGGCATGATGGCCAGGAAGATCATCGTGAGCGCGTGCATCGTGAAGAGCTGGTCGTAGCGTTCGGCGTCGATCACGTGCCCGTTGGGCACGGCGAGCTGGGTGCGCACGAGCACGGCCTCGAGGCCGCCCACCATGAAGAAGATGGTGGCGGTGACCCCGTAGAGAGTCCCGATGCGCTTGTGGTCGACCGTGGTGAGCCATGACCACAGTCCCGTGTGGGGACTGACGGCGGGCATCGTGCCGGCAGCAGTAGCCATCTCAGGACCTTCCCAGCCTGCCTACTTGAGGCTCTCGAGGTACGCGACCAGCTTCTGGATCTGGTCCGTGGTCAGGTTCAGGTTCGGCATGATCGAGCCCGGCTTGATCCCGGGCGGGTTGTGAAGCCACTTCGCGAGGTTGTCCGGCGTGTTGTCGAGCGTGCCGCCGGCGATCGTGGTCCGGCTGCCCACGTGCGTCAGGTCCGGACCCACCTTCGCCTGCGCGACGGTGCCGCGAATCGTGTGGCAGCCGATGCACGCGCCGCTGGTGAACACCTGCTCGCCGGCCTTGGCGAGGTCGGAGGTCGGCGCCGCCGCGTCCTGCTTCTGCGTGGCCGCCCAGGCATCGAAGTCCTGCTGCGACTGCACGAAGACGCGGAACCGCATGTTCGCGTGCGACGGCCCGCAGAACTCGGCGCACTGGCCGCGGTACTCGCCGATCTCGTTCGGAGTGAACGACATGTGGTTCTCGTGGCCGGGGACCATGTCGACCTTGCCCATCAGCTGCGGCATCCACAGCGAGTGGATGACGTCGACGGACAGGATGCTGATGTCCACGGGCTTGTTCACGACCAGGTGCAACTCGTTCGCCGTCTCGAAGCCCTGGTCGGGGTAGGCGAACTCGAACCACCACTGGTGGCCGGTCGCCGTCACCTTGAGCGAGTTCGCCGGCGGCGTGCCGTTGATGTCCACGATCGTCTTGAACGTCGGCACGGCAATCGCGATCAGGATCACGACGGGGACGAACGTCCACAGGATCTCGAGGCGGGTGTTGCCGTGGATCTGGCGCGCCTCGCGGCCCGGCCGCTCGCGGAAGGCGACCGAGAAAATGACGGCGAGCGCCGACACGAGGACGAAGATCAGCGCGCCGATCCAGAACACGAGCCGGTAGAGGTCCTGGATGCTCTGAGCGTGGTTCGACTTCGGGTTGATGGTGGACTGCGGCGCGGAGCATGCGACGACGAGCAGCGCGACCAGCAGCAGCACTGCCACCGGAACCAGCCGCCGCGCAGTGAAGCGGGACCAGCGCAAAAGCGACCTCCCAGGACTGGGCTCGTGCGTCGATGCCTCTATGCCGGGATACCCGGCGCGGCCTGCCTGCGCCGGGATACTCGGCGCGGGCAATAACTGTGCCGGGTACCCCCGGCGCGGCTTCGGCCTGCGCCCAGATCTCGGCCTGCGTCGATACAAACACGCGAACGCCCGGCATGGACCGGGCGGGACTCGCGTTCGGCCCTAGTGAAGTAGCATCCGCCCCTGCCACGGTCAAGCCGGATTGAGAAGGCGCCTGAGCAGATATTGCCCCCGACGGCCATCGCACTGACCGCTCAGACGGTCCGCGCTCGACCTCCCCGAGGCTCGCGGCGATTCCCGGCCGCCTCGTTTCGGGGCGCGTTGAATCAGCGGTGGGTCGGGCGTAGCCTCGATTCTCGATATGTCGCGAGCGCAAGCGACCCGCCTGGTCGTCGTCGCGGTGGGGGCCGGCGCGCTGGTTCTCGTCGCGGTGTTCGGCATCGCCATGAAGCGGGGCGTCGGCCAGTCGCAGGTCGGTCAGGCGTCTGCCCCGTTCACGGTCGCACCCGACTTCACGCTCCCCTCGCTCGACGGGCAATCGACTCTCACGCTGGCGGACCACGCGAGCGGACCGGTCTTCATCTACTTCTGGGCGTCGTGGTGCCAACCCTGCCAGCAGGAGGCACCGCTGATCGAGCAACTGTGGCCGGAGTACCGGCAGCGGGGCTACACGTTCATCGGGGTGAACATCTGGGACACGGAGTCGGACGCGAAGGCGTTCGTCAGTGATCACCACCTGACGTTCCCGATCCTCCACGAGGTGGAGGGCAACGTATACGTGGACTACGGTGTCTCTGGCCTCCCGGAGGCGTTCTTCCTCAAGCCCGGCCTCCAGGTCAGCCAGAAGTACAACGGCGCGCTCGACGAGAAGGACTTCCGCGCGATGCTCGCGAAGCTCGAGGCCGCATCGTGAGCGGACTGCTCGCCAGTCGCCGCGCGCGCCTCGTGATCCTGCTGGCGGTCGCGACGGCCGCCATCGGCATCCTGGCGGTGCGGGCCGCGGGTTCGTCGCTCTCCTACTACCAGACGCCCGAGGAGTTCGCGCAACAGCTCGACACGAGCGGCAAGACCTGGCGCGTCGGCGGGCGCGTGGTCGACGGCTCGATCGTCCAGCACGACGGCCACCCCGTCCGCTTCGACATCGCCGGCGATCACGGCGAGCGCATGACCATCAACTTCACCGGGTCGACACCCGACCTGTTTGGGCCGGGGGCGTTCGTCGTGGTCGACGGGACCTCAGCCGGGGCAGGCACGCTCGACGCGTCGCAGGTCGTGATCAAGCACGAGAACGCGTTCTACGCGGCGTCACCGACGCCGACCCAGGCACCGCCCACGCTGCACTCCGCACCCGCCACGAACTGAGTCCGGATAGGGTGACGTCGTGAACGTCCTGGCCACGCTCGGCGCCGCCGTGCTCCTGACGGCGTTCGCCACCACGCTCTTCGCGGTCGGTGCCGCCATCACCGGGCTGCGCCGGCGCAACGGCCGCGCCGTGCTCGCGGGTCGCCGCGCGATCGTCGCGACCGGTGCGCTGATGACCTGCGCCGTCGTGATCATGGGCATCGCGCTGCTCAGCAACGACTTCTCGATCGCGCACGTCGCCGCGGTGTCGTCGCGCGAGATGCAGCCGCAGTTCAAATGGGCCTCGTTGTACAGCGGTCAACCCGGGTCGCTTCTCTTCTGGACTTGGATGATGTCGCTGTTCATGGCCGGGTTCGCGCACTTCACGGTGCCGCGGATTCCGTGGGGCGCGGCGCACGCAGTGGCGACGGCCGGCACGCTGCTCGCGGCGTTCCTGTTCGCGCTGGTGTTCATGGCCTCGCCGTTCAAAGTCAGCCCGATCACGCCCGTCGACGGCGTCGGCCTCAACCCGCTGCTCGTCGACCCGGGAATGCTCATCCACCCGCCGTTCCTGCTCACGGGCCTCGTGAGCACGTCGGTGCCCTTCACGCTCGGCGCGACGGCGCTGCTCTCGGGCAAGGTGGACGGCGCGTGGATCCGGCACGTGCGGAACTGGGCGCTGCTCGCGTTCCTGATCCTCAGCATCGGAAACATGCTCGGCGGCTGGTGGGCGTACACGGTCCTCGGCTGGGGCGGCTACTGGGGCTGGGATCCGGTCGAGAACTCCGCGTTGCTGCCGTTGCTCCCCATGATCGCCTTCCTGCACACGATGATGGTGCAGGAGCGCCGGGGCATGCTGAAGCTGTGGAACCTGGTGCTCGTGCTCGCGGCGTTCTCGCTCGCGGTCTTCGGCACGTTCAACGTGCGCAGCGGGCTCGTCACCTCAGTGCACTCGTTCGCGCAGTCCGCGGTCGGCCCGTACTTCCTCGTGCTGCTCGGCGGCGTGGTCATCGCGTCGCTCGTGCTCCTCGCCTGGCGGCTGCCGACGCTGCGCGCCGACGGCGAGATCGACTCGCTGGCCTCGCGCGAGACGGGACTGCTGCTGAACAGCTACCTGCTGATCGCGATCGCGCTCGTGCTGCTCGGCGGCACCCTCTTCCCGGTCTTCTCCGAGCTGATCAAGGGCACGCGCATCACCGTGGGGCCGCCGTTCTTCAACGAGGTGATCGGCCCGCTGCTGATCGTGATGCTCGCGCTGACGGCGATCGGCGTGCTGCTGCCGTGGCGCCAGGCGGCGTCGGGGACGCTTGCTCGGCGGCTGCGCATGCCCGCCGCCGTCACGGTCGTGTCGCTCGTCGCACTCTTCGCGCTCGGCATGCGCGACCCCTTCGCGCTCGCCGCGGTCGGCGGCGCGATCGCCGTGTTCGCGGTGACGCTGCGCGAGTACGCGCTGGGCGCGCGCGGCGTGCACCGCGCCACCGGGCGCTCGTGGGCCGGCGCGTTCCTTCACCTCTTCGATCGCGACCAGCGGCGCTACGGCGGCTACCTCGTGCACATCGGCATCGCGGTGATGGCGATCGCGGTGGTCGGCTCGAACATCTACCAGCAGCAGTCGCGCGCCTCGATCAAGCCGGGCGAGACGTTCCAGGCGGGGTCGTACACGCTGACCTACGAGCGCCTCTACCAGACGCAGCCGGGCGTGAACGGCATCGACAACGAGGTGCGCGCGCAGATCGACGTGGCGCAGGGCGGGCACACGATCGGCACCATCGAGCCCGGCCGCCGCACCTTCACGAACTTCCCGGACCAGCCGACGGGCATCGTCGCGATCCGCCACACGTGGACCGGCGACCTCTACGTCTTCATGCAGGGGTGGGATCCGCAGCTCACCGCGACGTTCCAGGCGTTCGTGAACCCGCTGATCGACTTCCTGTGGATCGGCGGGGCGATCTACGTGCTCGGCGCGCTGCTCGCGCTCGCGCCGGGCAGGCAGGCGGCGCGCGCGCCGGTCGAGGCGCCGGTGGAGCTCCCCGGCGGGGCAACGCGGCGGGCATAGACGGATGCGCGCGCACACACGACTGCTGGTGGCCGGCGCCGTGGCGTTCGCCGTGCTGCTCGGCGTCGGCTACGTCCTGCTCATCACCCACGACGGCTCGTCCTCGCCGAAGAGCGCCGATCTCGATGCACGCGAGCTCGCGGTCGAGCACCAGCTGCTCTGCCCGCAGTGCATGAACGAGCGGCTCGACGTGTGCAATCTCGCGATCTGCAACGACATGAAGGCGGTGATCCGGCAGCGACTGCAGGCGGGTGACCCGCCCGAGGTGATCGTCGCGTACTTCCGCGACCGCTACGGCGAGCGCGTGCTGGCCCGGGTGCCCGCGCAGGGGTTCAACCTCGTGCTCTTCGGGTGGGTCGGCGGATCGCTGGCGATGGTGGCACTGATCGGTGGCTTCTTCCTCTTCCAGCTGCGGAGACCCGCCGGCCGCGCCGGTCCCGCGCCCGCGGCCGGCGCGCCGTCCCCCGACGACGCATGGCTCGACCGCCAGCTGGCCGAGAGCGAGGACGACGCGTGATCCCGTTCCTCGTGCTCGTGCTCGTCGCCGCGGCGGTCGCCGCCTACATCGCGTTCCCACGCGGCGACGAGCGCCTGGTCGACGACGGCGTCGAGGAGCTGCGCGCGGAGCACCGGTCGCTGCTGCGGCAGCTGCGCGAGCTCGACGAGGACCTGGCGGCCGGTCGCATCGCCGCCGAGGACCGCGCGGCGGGGCGGCGGGCGCTCGGGCCGCCGCTGCGCGCGGTCACGGAGGCGCTACGGGAGCGCGGCGAGTCGACGGCCGCGCCGCCGTCCGCCGCCCCATCATCGGCGGCCTCTCCGGCCGAACCGGGGTCGGCGGCGCAGCCCCAGCCGCAAGCTCGGGCGAACCAACGGTGACGTACTCGGGGCGGGCGCGCGCGCACCCCTCCTCGCTGGGACGGCTCGCTCGCCCCGGCGCGCTGTTCGCGGTGCTCGCCGTCGCAGCCGCGCTGTGCGCGGCCGGCGCGACGGCCGCGCGTGCGCAGTCGCCCACCGCCACCGTCACGCCCGAGCCGGCGTCGACCGCGCCGGCCGCAGCCCCCACGCCCAAGGCAGCCGGCGGTACCCCTTCCCCGGCGGCCACCGGGCGCATCAGTGGCACCATCACCGACGGCACGGCGGGCGCGTCGCTCTCGGGCGACCTCCCGATCCTGCTGATCGAGCTGAACGGCAACAACGTCGTCGACTCGCAGCAGACCACCGTCAGCGGCGGCGCCTACTCGTTCGCCGTGGTCCCGGACGCCTCGGCGTCGTTCGTCCTGCGGCTCGAGTACCAGGGCGTGCCGTACTTTGGCGACCCCGCGCAGATCACGCCGGATCAGCCGACCGCGCAGCGCGACATCACCGTCTACGAGACGACCTCGGAAGCGCCGGCGCTCACGATCCAGTCGACGACCGCGACGCTGCTCGCGATCGACCGCGCGGCCGGGCAACTCACCCTGCTGCGCGAGGACCTCGTGCAGAACCCGTCGGATCGCGTGTACGTCGGCGCGAAGGGCGCGCCCACGCTGCGGCTGCCGGCACCGGACGGCACGACGGACGCGGGCGGCCTCACGGCCGACGATCCGGTGCAGCTGCAGGGCGGTGTCGTGACCGTCGGGACGCCGCTGCTGCCCGGGGTCACGTCGGTCGTCACGCGCTACACCATTGGCTACGATCGCCAGGCCGACCGCTATCAGCTGCGCGTCACGACACCCGTGCAGGCGGACCGCATCGAGGCGCGTGCGCCGTCCCGATTCCTCCGCTCGCTCGATCCCGTCGGCGACGCGCAGCGCGCGCCGGACGCGCAGGTCCAGGGGGAGCAGCTGCTCGTGGTGACACGCCAGAACGTTCCGCCCGGGCAGGGGCTGCAGGTCGACATGATCGGCCTTTCCGGTGCGCAGCCGGCGGGCAATCCGCTGACCGACCGCCCCACCGTGGTCCTCGGCGCCGCGATCGCGCTCGTCGTGATCGCCGGCGGAGCCGTCGGGGCCGGCTGGTGGGGCGCCGCGCGCCGGCACCGGCGCGCCGGTGCCGGAGGCGACGGCGCCGGCGGCGACGGCTCGCCGGGCGCATCCTCGTGACGGCGCCGCGGCCGCCGGCACTCGAGACGCGGGGTCTCGCCAAGCGCTACGCGACGCTGCCGGTCGTCGAGGACGTCGCGATCCGCCTCCCGGCCGGCGCGAAGACCGCGCTGCTCGGCGCGAACGGCGCCGGCAAGACCACGCTGCTCGGCATGCTCGCCACGCTGATCACGCCGACCGCGGGCGAGATCCGCGTCGACGGCGAGCCACTCACACCACGCGCGCTGGGATTGCGGGCGCGCATCGGCGTGCTCGCGCACTCGCCGATGCTCTACGAGGAGCTGACGCCGCTGGAGAACCTCGAGTTCTTCGCGCGCCTCTACGGGGTCGCGGCGCCGGCCGCGCGCATCGAGGAGCTGCTGCGCCGCGTCGGCCTCTGGCGCCGGCGCCGCGAGCCGACGCGCGTGCTGTCGCGCGGCCAGCACCAGCGGCTCGCGCTGGCGCGCGCGCTGGTGCACCGCCCCGACGTGCTGTTGCTCGACGAGCCCGAGACCGGGCTCGACGTCGACGGCGTGGCCCTGCTCGACGAGCTGATGCTCGCCGCGCCCGGCCTCACCGTGCTCGCCGCCACCCACCGGATCGACCACCTCGGCGCGTGGGCCGACGGCATCGTGCGGCTCGAGCGCGGTCGCGTCGTCGAGGACACGACGGCGGGCGCCGCCGGCGCGTCGGGCACCGCGGCCACGCCGGCGACGGGGGCGCGGCCGTGAACGGCACGCTCGTCGTGCTGCGCAAGGATCTGCGGCTGGCGTGGCGCGACCGCAGCGGCTGGGTCGCGGCCGCGGCATTCGCGGCGATCAGCCTGCTGACCTACTCGTTCGCGTTCGACCTCGCCACGCGCGACGTGCGCCCGCTGCTGCCCGGCGTGCTGTGGACCACGTTCCTCTTCGCCGGCATCTTCGCCGGCGGGGGCTCGTTCCAGCAGGAGGCCGACCAGGGCACGTTCGACGCGATGCTGCTGTCGCCGGCGTCGCCGACCGCGATTTACCTGGGCAAGGCGCTGAGCAACATGCTCGCGCTGTTCGCGGTCGAGGTTGCCCTTCTGTTGCTCGCGACTATCCTGTTCGATGCCACGCTGATCACCTGGCGGCTGGTGGTGATCGTGGCGGTGGGGACAGTCGGCTACGTCTCCCTCACCACCCTGCTCTCGACGCTCGGGGGGCGCGTGCGGTCCCGGGCGGTGCTGCTCCCATCACTGGCGTTGCCCGTGCTCGTGCCGATGCTGATCGCGGCCGTTCGCGCGACCGGCGCCAGCCTCGGCCAGCCATCCGGTGCGGCGCCGTGGATGCTGTTGCTGGTGATCTTCGCGCTGTGGAGCACGCTCGGAGCGGCCCTGCTCTTCCCGATGGTGGTGGAACGATGAACCGAATCGCGTCGACGGCCCAGCGGGTCTACGGATGGCGCTGGAGCGTGCTGCCCCCGCTCACCGGCGTGGGGATGTTCGCGATGATCGTCGGCGCCGTGCTCGCCGCACCGCGCGAAGCCGTCGAGGGCGACGTCCAGCGCATCATGTACATCCACGTGCCGTCGGCCATCGCCGCCTATGCCGCCTTCACGGTCACCTTCGTCGCTTCGATCGTCGTGCTGTGGAAGCGCGACATGCGCTGGGACGCCGCCGCGCGTGCGTCGGCCGCGGTGGGCGTGCTGTTCACGTTCCTCGTGCTCGTCACCGGCGCGATCTGGGGCAAGCCGATCTGGGGCGTGTACTGGACGTGGGACGCGCGGCTGACGTCGACGCTCATCCTCTTCCTGATCTTCAGCGCGTACCTGCTGGCGCGCGCCGTCGCCGGGCCGAACGACGAGCAGGCCGCGCGCTACGCGGCGGTGTTCGCGATCATCGGCTTCATGGACATCCCGCTCATCCATATGTCCGTCACCTGGTGGCGAACGCTGCATCCCCAGCCGATCGTGTTCCGCGCGCTCGAGCGCCCCGCGCTGCCGCCGGAGATGACGGCCGTCCTGCTGATCAGCATGGGCGCGATCATGCTGCTGACGACGTGGCTGGTCTCGCTGCACACCGACACCGAACGCCTCGGGCAGCGCACGGAGACGTTGCGCTCGCTCGTCGATCGCTGGGAGCAGGCACGATGAACGCGCTGCAGTACCTCTTCGCCGGGTTCGCCATCTTCTGGGCCGGGCTCTTCGTCTACCTCCTCGTGCTGCAGGCGCGGGTACGCACGCTGCAGCACGAGATCGAGCTGCTCGAGGAGCGGCTCACGGAGGGCGAGGCCGACGCGGCCGGGCGCCCCACCGCCCGGGAGGCGGCCACGGCGCAGACGCGCGCGCCCGAGCAGACGCCGACGGGAGCCTAAGTCCCGCCGGGCGTACGCTGCCGCTGCGCCTCAGCGGAGGGGGTGTTGCTTCGATGTCTCGTTACCAGCGGCTCGCCCTGGTCACGGTCTTCATGACCCTGGTGCTGATCGGCGTCGGCTCCACGGTCCGCACGACGGGCTCCGGGCTCGGCTGTCCCGACTGGCCGCTCTGCCACGGCCGGCTCCTGCCGCCGCTGTCGCTGCATCCGATCATCGAGTACTCGCACCGCACGACCGCCGCCATCGTCGGCGTGCTCGTGGTGCTCACCGCCGTCGCGACGTTCCGGGTGCGGCGCACGGATGCCGTGCTGCGCTGGCTCGCCGTGATCTCACTCCCGCTGCTCGCGATCCAGGCGTACCTCGGCAAGGTGACCGTGGAGCGCGAGCTCCCGCCCGAGGTCGTCGCGTTCCACCTCTCCACCGCCGAGGTGCTCCTCGCCGTCCTCGCGCTGATCGCCGCGTTCGCGATGCTCGGACCGGGCCGGACCGTGGTGCGCACGCCGGTGCGGCGCCGGTTCATCGCCGTGGCCGGGGTGGCGGCGGTGGCAACGGCCGTGGTCGTCGTGGCCGGTACGTACGTCGTGGGCAACGCGGCCGGCTACGCGTGCACGACGTGGCCGGGCTGCACGCAGGCGCCGATCCCGTTCGTCGATGGCGGGCGCATGCAGTCCATCCAGTGGGCGCACCGGCTGCTCGTCGCCCTCGACTCGCTCGCCATCATCGCGCTCGTCTACGCGGCGTGGCGCTGGCTCGAGCCGGGCCAGTGGATCCGGCGCGGCGCCTTCCTCGTGGGCGCGCTCTTCGTGCTGCAGATCGTGAGCGGCGGGCTGAACATCTTCAGCCACTTCTCGGAGTGGGCGCGCGTGCTGCACCTCGTGCTCGGCAGCGCAACGTGGGGCGTGCTGATCGTGCTCACCATCGCGGGGCAGTACCGTCCCGGCCCCGAGCCGGCCGCCGAACCTGCCAAGGCGGCGCCGCGCGAAGCCAGCCACGCGCGTGCATAGCGAGGCGAATGTCGTCGCGTCGCCCATCGCCCGTCGCTCGACGGGCGCGCTGCTCCGCGACTACTTCACGCTGACCAAGCCGTCGATCATCCTGCTGCTGTTGATCACGACGGTGCCGGCGATGGTGCTGGCCGAGAGCGGCTGGCCGAGCACGTGGCTCGTGATCGCGACGCTGATCGGCGGCATGCTCGCCGCCGGCGGCGCCGGTGCGGTCAACATGTACATCGACCGCGACATCGACGCGATCATGCGGCGCACGCGCAACCGCCCGATTCCGCGCGGCGCCATCCCGGCGCGGCACGCGCTGATCTTCGGCATCGCCCAGGGGGTCGCTTCGGGGATCTGGCTGGCGTTGACCGTGAACCTGCTCTCGGCGGCGCTCGCGGTCGCCGCGTTCCTCTTCTACACGGTCGTCTACACGCTGTACCTGAAGCGCACGACGGTGCACAACACCGTGCTCGGGGGGGCCGCCGGCGCCGCGCCGCCGCTGATCGGCTGGACGGCTGTCACCGGGCACATCGGGCTGCAGGGCGTGCTGCTCTTCCTGCTCGTCTTCTACTGGCAGCCGCCGCACTTCTGGGCCCTCGCGCTCGGGCTCGCCGATGACTACCGGGCGGCCAGCATCCCGATGATGCCGACGGTCGTGGGTGAACGCGAGACGAAGCGCCAGATCATCCTCTACGCGATCCTGACGGCCGCGCTGTCGCTGATCTTCGGGGCGGTGGCGCGGCTCGGCGTGCTCTACCTCGTGGTGGCGATCGCCGGCGGGGCGGGCTTCATCTGGTACGCGGTCAGGATCTACCGGTCGCCCGGCACCGGGGGGACGCGCGCGATGTTCCGGTACTCGACGTCGTACCTCGCGCTGCTGTTCGCCGCGATGGTGCTCGACCGGCTGCTGCTCGGGGGGTAGCGATGGCCGAGGTCGTGCTGTTCCACCACATCCAGGGACTCACCGACGGCGTCCGCGCGCTGGCCGAGGCGCTGCGCGCCGGCGGGCACACCGTGCACACGCCGGACGTGTTCGACGGCGAGCGACCGGGGTCCATCGAGGACGGCCTCGCGTTGGCGCGGCGCATCGGTCACGAGGAGCTCGACCGGCGCGCTGACCGAGCCGTGGCGCAGCTGCCCGCGGGACTGGTGTACGCCGGCATCTCGATGGGCTCCGGCACGGCGCAGCGACTCGCGCAGACCCGGCCCGGCGCGCGGGGGGCGCTCCTCTACGAGGCGTGTCTTCCCATCACCGGCGAATGGGCGATCGGCCCGTGGCCCGACGGCGTCCCGGTGCAGATCCACGGCATGGACCAGGACCCGTTCTTCGCGCTCGAGGGCGACCTCGACGCCGCCCGCGCACTGGTCGAGACGGTCGGGACGGAGCTGGCGGAGCTGTTCGTCTACCCGGGGGACAGGCATCTGTTCACGGACAGCTCGCTGCCCGCCTACGACGCTCAAGCGACGGCGCTGGTCGTGCAGCGCTCGCTGGGGCTGCTCGGGCGATTGGGCTAGCCGCTGCACGCGCGGACACGCGCACCGCAACGGCCGCTAGTCGACCACCTCGATCAGGCGGAAGTTGATCGGGCCCGATGGCGCCTGCACGGTCACTTCGTCCCCGACGGAGCGATCGCGCACGGCGACGCCGACCGGGGACTCGATCGAGATGCGGCCCTTCGCCGGGTCGACCTCGGTGGGACTCACGAGGGTGAAGGTCTGCTCGCGCTGGCGGTCGAGGTTCAGGAGCTTCACGGTCGAGCCGACATTCGCGCGGCCGCGCTTCGCGTCGCGATCGATGATCACCGCGCGGCGCAGGCGCTGCTCCGTGTCGCGGATGCGCGCCTCGAGATGCGCCTGCTCGTCACGGGCGGCGTCGAGCGGCGCGTTCTCGCGGAAATCCTTGTCGGCCATCGCCGCGCGGAGCTTCTCCGCGATCGCCGGGCGCTCGGCCTTCAGCTCCTCCAGCTGGCGCTCGAGGCCCTGCAGGCCCTCGAGCGTGACGTGATAGGCCTCACCGGCCAGCTCCTCCACGGCGCCCGCGCCGCCTCGCGCGCCGCCGGCGCCGTCGCCGAGGTTAAGGCGCGGAACCAGGTTGTCGTCGGTGAAGGCCATGCGCGAGCAGTACGCGAGGAACGCGCGCAGCGGCTCCACGTGCGCGGGCTCGGCCGCTTCGCCGTTCGCCGCGGAGCGCTCCTGGTGGTAGCGCGCGACGTCGTCGCCCGTGAGCTCGGCGAGCGGGCGCGCGGTGCCGAACCACTCGACGAAACGCTCGACCTCGTCGCGGTCGGCACGGGCCGTCTCGGGCTCGAGCGAGTTCAGGAAGTGCGTCAGCGCTTCGCCAGCGCCAATCGGCTCCGCCATTGGGCGGTCCTTTGCGTGGTGATCCCGATGTTTCAGTGTGTGTATGTGGCGAGAGGCTCGGCGAAGGCGCCGGTTGCCCTACCTCATTGCCGAATGCAGTCTAGGACCAACGCGGCCGCCCCTGTCAAACCTGCGCCGCGCCGTGCGCGAGCACCTCGACCGGAGCCACGCCGTGACGCTCTCGCTGCTGCCCGCCGACGCGGCCCGGCTCGGCCTGGCGCTGAGCGACGCCCAGTGCGCGGCGTTTGCACGCTACCGCGACCTGCTGCTCGAGTGGAACGAGCGCGCCGGCCTGACGACCGTGACCGATCCGGACGAGGTCGAGCGACGGCACTTCGGCGAGTCGCTGGCGCTGCTCGCCGTGCTGCGCGAGGCGGGGGTGCTCGTCGCCGGTGCGGCGGCGCGGGTGGCGGACCTGGGGCCGGGCGGCGGGTTCCCCGGGCTGCCGATGCGCATCGTGGAGCCGGCGCTGCGGCTGACGCTCGTGGAGTCGCACGCTCGCCGGGCGGCGTTCCTCGAGCTCGCGGCACGCGAGCTCGGGCTCGATGACGTGGACGTCCGACACACCCGCGCGGAGGACGCCGGGCGCGACCCGGCGCTGCGCGCGGCGTTCGATGTCGTGGTGGCGCGGGCGCTCGCGCCGCTGGCGGTGCTCGTGGAGTACGCGCTGCCGCTGCTGTGCGAGGGCGGCGTGCTCGCCGCGCCGAAGGGCAGCCGCGCGCGCGACGAGCTCGCCGAGGCGAGCGCGGCGATCGCGGCGCTCGGCGGCGAGCCGCTGGCGGCGCGCCCGTTGCCGCTCCCGCCGGGGCCCTACGAGCAGCTGGTGCTGCTCGTGCGACGTACGGGGCCGCTGGACGACCGTTACCCGCGCCGCGCCGGCCTGCCGTCGAAGCGGCCTCTACGCTGACGCCGCGCACGGGCGGGCGGGGGCGCGCTTCAGGCGCGCCGTGGGCAAGAGCCGACTCCGCAGCCGGGAGGTCGCCACCTCTCGCGGCGTGAGGTGCGCGGGACTCACGGCGCGCCTGAAGCGGGCCGCGCCCCGTAACTAATCAGGTGCTTGCGCGCCTCTGCTGTTGTACACTCTCGTCCAGTCTCCCCGGCTGGGAGGGCGACCCTGACCGCCTCACTGCTCGACGTGCGCACCACGAGCCACTACCTGCAGCGCCTCGCGCTGCTGGACGTTCGCGTCTTCGACGACATTCGCGCCGACCGTTCCGCCACTGTGCCCGCGCTGGCGATCGTCGCCGTGTCCACCTTCATGCTCGGGCTCGGCGGCTGGCTGTGGTGGCTCACCAGCGGGCTCGGCGAGACGGGCGCCGTCTTCGTGAAAAGCGTGCTGCTCGGCTCGATGTTCTCGGTCGCGCTCTGGCTCGTCTGGCTGCTCGTGGTCTACGCCGTGATGCAGCGGCTCGCGCGCACCAGCGTGCGCGTCGACGAACTCGTGCGCGCCGCGGGGTTCGCGTCGGCGCCGCTCGCCCTGGGCGTGCTGATGGTCATCCCGCCGATCTCGTTCGGCACCGGCCTGCTCGCGGTCGTGGCGTGGGTGCTGTGCACGCAGGCCGCGCTCGAGAAGGTCAGCGGCCTCTCGGGCGGCGTGCCGATGCTCGCGAACGCGGCCGGTTTCGCGGTGTGGGCGATCGGCATGGCGCTGCTGTCGACCGGCACGAACCAGCTCGCGCCAGGCCCCTTCCTCGCGGAGTCGATCTGGAACGCGCTCACCAGCCTGCAGTTCTCGCGAACGGTGATCGCGCCCTAGGGCGACGGCGGAGGCGCTCGACTGGCGTCGAGCGGCGGTTGGCAGAGCGCCGATGCGTGCCGCACGGGTGCGCGGGCACCTCCGGTTGGGGGAGGGATCGGCACCCTCCCGGGCTGCCGCTCGACGCCGGTCGAGCGGGAACGCGCGGCGACGGCGGCGAAGCTCTCCTACCCGATGACGCCGCGCTCGCGCAGGCTCGCGATGTCCGCGGCCGCGTAACCGATCGACTTCAGCACCGCGTCGGTGTGCTGACCGGGCGCCGGCGCGGTCGTGCGCACGCGGCCCGGCGTCTCCGAGAACTTCGGGCCGATGCCGACCTGGCGTACCACGCCCACCTGCGGATCGTTCACGTCGACGACCATCTGCCGCGCGCGGTTGTGCTCGTTCGCCAGCGCCTCGGCGACGTCGAGCACCGGCGCCACGCACAGCTCGATGCCGCGCAGCTCCTTGAACCACTCGTCGCGCGTCTTCGTCTTGAACATGCGCGTGAGATGCTCGGCGAACTCCTGGTGGCCCTCGCCGTCGAACTCGTGCGCCTTCATGTCCGGACGGCCGGCAACGTCGCACAGCGCCGCCCAGAACTGCGGCTCGAGCGAGCCGAGCGAGACGTACTTGCCGTCGGCGCACTCGTAGACGTCGTAGTGCGGCGACCCGCCCCCGAGTCCGCGCGCGCCGGGCCGCGGCGGATCGCCGCCGGCCAGCACGCCGCCCGTCTGGCTCGCGAGCAGGTAGAGCACGCCGTCGGACATCGCCATGTCGACGTACTGGCCCTTGCCGGTGCGATCGCGCGCGATCAGCGCCGCGAGGATCGCGAAGGCCGACATCAGCCCGCCGCCGGCGAAGTCGGCGATGGTGTTGTAGGGGATGGACGGCTTCGCCTCGGGCCGGCCGATGCCGGCCAGCGCGCCGCCGACCGAGATGTAGTTGATGTCGTGCCCGACCATGTCGTGATACGGGCCGCTCTGGCCGTAGCCGGACAGCGAGCAGTAGACGATGCGCGGGTTCGCGTGGCGGATCTGGTCGTAGCCGACGCCGAGCCGCTCGGTCACGCCGGGGCGGAAGCCCTCGAGGAAGACGTCGGCGTCGGCGGCCAGCTGCCGCACGATGTGCCGCCCCGCCTCCTCCTTGAGGTTCACGACGATCGAGCGCTTGTTGCGGGCGAGCGCGTTGTGCGCGCGGCGGCGCTGCGCGGCCGCGTCGTCGCCGCCGCCCCCGCCGAAGCCGCCCTGGATCGCGCCGGCCGGCGCCTCCACCAGCAGGACGTCCGCGCCGAGGTCGCCGAGGAGCATCGAGCAATAGGGGCCCGGGGCGAGCCGGGACAGATCGACGACCTTGATTCCCTCGAGCGGCGTGGTCATGCGCACCCTCCCCGGCGACTGGCGGACGTACTCCCGCGAGCGCGCAGTATACGCAGCGCCCACGTGCGGGCGAGCGGCGGCCGCATGCGGAGCGAGTGGCGTGGCGCGGCAGCGGGACCGGCGAGCGGCGCTTGCTGCGAGCGCCGCTCGAACCAGGCCCGTGGGTGCGGCTAGGCCTCCTCGAGCTCGAACGACGCGTCCGGGCCGAGGCCGACCTGCGGCTCCCGCGCGCCGAGGCGCGCGATGGCCACGCCGGCGAGGACGCCGAGCACGAGCTCCGCGAGTGCCCCGGGCAGCGCGGGCTTCGTCACCATCACGAACACCACGGCGAGGGCGAGCATCGTGTTCGCCCAGGAGAGCGCCTCCGCGAAGCCATCGCGGGCGGCCGCCTGCGCGCGCGCGTCGAGCGGACCCGCGCCGACGCGCTCGAACTCGGCCTTCGCGGCGGTACCCCGGCGCCCGAGAACGATGCCGCTGACCATCAGGAGCACGGCCGCCAGCAGCCCGGCGTCGACGAACCCGGTGTTCCACGTCCAGGCGCGATGGACCATGTAGGCGCCGCTGAGCACGAGGCCCACCACCGCGACGGGGAACACCTGTGCCGTACCCATCACGATGCCGTGCCACTGCCGGGCCTCGGCCGCGGTGGTGGCGCCGTGGAGCCGGCGCTCGGCAAGGTGCGTGATGCCCGCCGCGGCCGTCGCCACGAGCAGCGACAGCAGATGCACGAACAGCGCGATGCGATACCCGTCCACGATCCTTCCTTCCGACCCCCGCGGCCGCTCTGCGGCGACCGCTTCAACCCTCCTCGCGCGAGCGAGTCGGCGCACATTCCCCTGCCGCGGGCACATCGTCAAGAGGCCCGGCGGCGGGGCGGCCGGGACACGCGGGCGGAGACGAAGCGGGGTGGTGCGGGGTGACGAGCGGCACGGTGATCACGCGCCGCTCGAAGCGTACGCGCTGTGCTAGCGTGCCGGCGGACGGAGCGCCGAGGGGGTGCGTCATGGCGGACGACGAGCGGATCGTGCAGACCGGGCTGGGCGCCGTGCGCGGCGTCGCACGCGACGGGGTCGAGGTCTTCCTCGGCGTGCCGTATGGCGCCACGACCGCCGGCGGCCGCTTCCTGCCGCCTCAGCCGGCGGCGCCGTGGAGCGGCGCGTTCGACGCCACGCGCCACGGCCACATCTCGCCGCAGCGGGGCTCGCTGGTCGAGGGCAGCCTCGGCGACTCGCGGACCGTCGGCCCGATGCCGCAGGTGGAGCCGGGCGAGGACTGCCTCGTGCTCAACATCTGGACGCCCGCGAGCGACGACGCGCGCCGCCCCGTGATGGTCTGGCTGCACGGCCGAGGCTTCGCCGAGGGCGCCGGCTCCGAGGGCTGGTACGACGGCACGCGGCTCGCCACCCGCGGCGACGTCGTGGTCGTGACCATCAACCACCGGCTGAACGTCTTCGGCTACCTGCACCTCGCCGACCTCGCCGGCGACGCCTTCGCGGGCTCTGGCGTGGCGGGGATGCTCGACTGCGTGGAGGCGCTGCGCTGGGTGCGCGAGCACATCGCGGCATTCGGGGGAGACCCGGGCAACGTCACGATCTTCGGGGAGTCGGGCGGCGGCCGGAAGGTGTGCGCGCTGCTCGCGATGCCGTCGGCCGAGGGCCTCTTCCACCGCGCAATCGTGCAGAGCAGCGTGATGCTCAACGCGACCGACCCGGCAAAGGCCACCGACTTCGCGCGCTGCCTGATCCGGACCGCCGGCCTCGCCGAGGGCGACGTCGCGGGCCTGCAGGCAATGCCGATGGACGCGCTTACCGCGGCGTACGCCCGCGCGCAGAAAGAATTCGACGGATTCCAGTGCGCGCCGACCATCGATTCGACGTACTTCCCCTACCACCCGCACGTGGACGCGCCGGCCCCGCCGTCGCTCGGCGTGCCGCTGCTGCTCGGGACGAACAAGGACGAGATGGCGCTGTTCATGGCGCGCCACCCGAAGCGTCGCAAGCTGACCGAGGCGGAGCTGCACGACGAGCTGCAGAAGATGCTCGGCGACCGCTGGCAGGAGATCCTCGCGGTCTATCGCGAGCACCGGCCCGACGACACGCCGTGGGACCTCTGGGTCGGCATCTCCAGCGAGGCGCGGCGGCTCGCGGCGAACCGCGTCGCAGAGCTGCGCGCCGCCGCCGGCGCCGCGCCCACCTACATGTACTTCTTCACGTGGGAGAGCGACTTCCTCGGCGGGCTGTTCAAGGCCGCCCACGCGATGGAGATCCCGTTCGTCTTCGACAACACCGCGATCGCGCCAATGACCGGCGAGCGCGACGACAAGTTCGCGCTGGCGGCGGTGATGTCGCGGGCATGGGCGGACTTCGCGCGCAACGCCGACCCGAACCGCGAGGGCCTGCCGCCGTGGCCGGCGTGGGACCCCGAGCGTCGGGCGACGATGGTGTTCGACGTGCCCTGCCGCGTGGAGGACGACCCGCGCAGCGCCGAGCGGCTCGCCTGGCGCGGCGACCTCAGCCTCTACCGCTAGTCGCCGAGCGCTCCGCCATGGCCGCGTTTGCGCGCGGCGATACGGTGGATGAACGGGTGTCCTGCGCATCGCGCGCACCCGTCGCGGCGGCGCGCGCCCCTTCGCGCGTCGCGGAATGGAGGCACCAGATGCTCGAAGTCAGCAGCGGAGCGATCGACCGGCTTGCCGGGATCCTCGAGGAGAGCGGTGCGGACGCGGAGCAGTGCATTCGGCTCGCGGCCACCGACGAGGGCGAGCTCGCGCTGATGGTCGATCAGCAGCACGTCGGCGACCGCGTGATCGCGAACGACCAGCGCGACGTCCTGCTGGTGGAGCCGTCGATCGACGAGCGCCTCGGCGACGCCGTGCTGACCGTGACGGGCGCGCGAGCAGGACCAGCTCACGATCCGGCCCAAGGAGACGCCGCCCCAGAACGGCACCTCGTAGCGCGCCCCCGCGGTCACTCGCGCCGGTGCGCGGCGGGGCGGCGCGAGTCGCGTCCCCCGCCGCGTTCTGCGAAGCTGCGCCCCGCCCGGGGCGCCGGCCCCGGCTGTGCCGGGGAGGCAACTCATGCAACGCGCGCACATCGGCGACGTCGAGATCGCGGCACTGCTCGACCTCACCGGCGGCCCGCCGGCCGCGCAGATCTACGCGTCCGCCGGCGACGGCCTCGCACGCTACGCCGACCTGCTCGACGCCGAGGGCCGCTTCGCGATCAACTTCTCCGCGTTCCTGCTCCACGCGGACGGACGCACCGTGCTCATCGACACGGGCGGCGGCCCCGAGCGCGACAGCGCGCTCCTGCGCGAGCTGAGCGCGGCCGGCGCCACGCCCGGCGACGTCGACACCGTCGTGTTCACGCACCTGCACTGGGACCACACCGGCTGGAACGTCGACCGCGAGACCGGCCGGCCGACGTTCCCTCGCGCCCGCTACCTCGTGCCGCGCATCGACTGGGACGTCCTGAACAACCGCGAGCCGCGCCCGCCGCGCACCTTCAGTCGCGACGTCGCGCCGCTGGCGACGCTGGGCGTGCTCGAGCTCGTCGACGGACATCACGCGGTGACGCCGTCGATCACCACGCTCGCCGCGCCCGGCCACACCGCCGGCCACACCGCGCTCGTCGTCTCGTCGCAAGGGGAGCGCGGTTACGTGCTGGGCGACGCCTTCATCAGCGCGATCGACATCGCGGAGCCCGACTGGGCGACGACCTGGGACGACGACCACGAGGCGACGGTGCGCACGCGGCGCGCGCTGGCAGGGCAAATTGACGGCACCGATGCGCTGCTCGCTATCAGCCACCCCGTCCCGAGCCTGGGCAGATTCGCGATGGTCGACGGCCGGCGCACCTGGCAGGGCCTCCCCGCCTGAGGCGAATCCGGCCGTCGCCGGCCAGAACACGATGTTATGTAAATCATGAACCGGCAAATCGCGATAGGTCCGCGACGTCCTTCCGCGCACGATGTATGCGAGATGGACCTATCGCGAGCGAACGTGGATCGCTGGCGGGGAATTACGGGATGACTCATGACTCGCGAGATGATCCTGATCGTCGAGGACGACCCATCCGTGTCACAGTTGATGCGCGATGTTCTTGCCGATGAAGGCTACGTGTCGGTATCGGCGGAGAACGGCCGGGCGGCGCTCGACGAGCTCGAGCGCGGGCCGGAGCCGTCGGCGATCATTCTGGACCTGCACCTGCCGATCATGGACGGTCGCGCGTTCTATCGGGAGATGCGCGCGCGGCACGTCGAGTCGCCGGTGCTGATCGTGTCGGCGGACGACGCGGCGCAGGCATGCTACGAACTGCACGCGGATGGCTCGCTGCGCAAGCCCTTCGATATCGCGGCGCTCTGCGACGAGCTCCGGCGCTGCATGGCCGACCACCGGCGCCCCGGCAACGGAGCCCCGCATGATCACCAGCGGCGTCTGCCGGACTGAGCGTGGGAACCCCGGCGGCGGTTGAACCGGCTGGGGTTGGGACCCCTTGGGCGCCGCCGCCGGAGCGATCCCGAGCATACGCGGCGGGCCGCGACACGCGCATCGTGATCTCGGGCGGGCGCATCGCAGAGTGCTTGCGGCCTGTCGGAAGTCGGACCCATGGGATGTCCCGGTCAGGCCTACGGGGCGCGAACCAGGGAGACGCCGACTCTGGCGTGCGGGAGCACCGCCCGGACACGGAACTCGATGTCGCGCCGCAGCCCGTCCGCGGGCATCGTCCCGGCCGGCGCGAACGCAACCTCGAGATGCAGTGACGGCGGCCCGGCGGTCGACGCGGCGACGCTGATCAGGTCGAGCGCGTCGAGCGGACCGCCGGCCGCACGGACGATCTCGGACAGCTCTTCGAACGCGGGCGTGGCCGGCGCGCGGGACGGCGCCGCGCCCGGCGCGGTCACCGCGCGAGCATGCGCCCGATCGGGCCGTGGGCTGTGCCGGCGCCGTGCGAGTGCTCCGATTGTGGCGTGCATGATGCCGCCTCCTCCCGGTGATCTGGCGCGCCGAGCGTAGGCGGGCCGCCGGGAGAGACGCGTCACAGCGCGCAGACTTCCGTTGCAGCCTGCTTGCAACCGATTACGGCGAACGGCTCGGCGTCAGCCGGATGAGGAGCCCGCGCGGCCGCGCGCCACCGCCCCGTTCGCGGCCGCGGAGGCGAATCCGTCGCCGCGGGCTCGCTATGATGCCGCGGCCGCGTGTGGATGGAGGAGGTCGCCATGGGTGCGCTCGACGGCGTTCGCGTCATCGACTTCGGCCAGTACATCGCCGGGCCGCTCGCCGCGCAGCTGCTCGGCGATCAGGGTGCCGACGTCGTCCGTGTCGACCCGCCGGGCGGCCCGCGGTGGGACGCGCCGGCCAATGCGGCGTTCAATCGCGGCAAGCGGTCGATCGTGCTCGACCTCGCGCGCGACACCGACCGCGACCTCGCGCGCCGGCTCGTGGCGTCGGCCGACGTGGTCGTCGAGAACTTCCGGCCGGGCGTGATGGACCGCTTCGGGCTCGGGGCCGAAGCGCTGTGCGCCGCGGACCCGCGGCTCGTCTACTGCTCGCTGCCGGGCTTCGCGGCTGACGACCCGCGCGCCGGGACGCGCGCGTGGGAGGGTGTCGTCTCCGCGGCGTCCGGCCTCTACCGCCGCAACCGCACCGGACGAGAGCCGGGGCCACCGCTCTACACCGCGGTGCCGGTCGCCTCGACGTACGCCGCCATCCAGGCGGCCGTCGCGGTCGCGATGGCGCTCGTCGCGCGCGACCGGGACGGAGCCGGGCAGCGCATCGAGGTGCCGCTGTTCGACGCGATGTTCGGCGCCATCGGCTACAACGGCCTGCGCATCCACGACGCGCCGGAGCGCGGGTTCCCACTCGGCGCGCTCTCGCTCACCACGCAGTTCGAGTGCGCCGACGGCCGTTGGGTGATGTTCCACACGGGCAACAAGCGCACGGAGGCAGTGCTCGAGGCGGCCGGCGTCGGCGGGTGGATCGCCGAGGGCATGCTCGACCGCGACCGCCTCGCGGCCGACCCAGAGCTCGTGCGCGAGCTCGGCGAGCGTGCGCGCGCGCTCTTCAAGACGCGCACCGCGGACCAGTGGGAGGCGCTCGTCGCCGACGCCGGCGGCGAGTGCGCGGTGTGCCGGCCGAGCGCCGAGTGGCTCACGCACCCGCACGCGGTCGCATCGGAGACGATCGTCGAGCTCGACGACCCACGGCTGGGCCGCGTCCGGCAGCCCGGCGTGCCGGCACGGTTGTCGCTCACGCCGCCACGCATCAAGGGGCCCGCGTCGCAGCCGGATGCCGACCGCGACGCGATCCTCGCGGAGCTCGACGACGCTTCCGCGCCGCGGCGAGCGGCGGGCGTAACGCCCGCTGCTGGCGCCACGTCTGCCGCGTCTCCATCGCCGGCAGAAAGCGGCATGCGCGCCGCTCGCCGCGGCGCGAGCGCGACCAACGGAGCGAACGGCGCCGCCGGCGCGGACGCGACGATGCGGGCCGCGCTCGACGGGGTGCGCGTCCTCGACCTCTGCATGGTGCTCGCCGGCCCCACGTGCGGCCGCACCCTCGCCGAGTACGGCGCCGACGTCGTGAAGATCCAGCCGCCGATGCGCCCGCCCAACGACACCTTCCACCTCGACGTGAACCGCGGGAAGCGCGACATCCTGCTCAATCTCGCCGAGCCGGAGGGGCTCGAGGTGTTCTGGCGTCTCGTCGATCGCGCCGACGTCGTCGTGCAGAACTTCCGCAAGGGCGTCGCGGAGCACCTCGGCGTCGGGTACGAGCAGGTGCGCGCGCGGCGGCCCGACATCATCTACACGTCGATCAACACGTACGGCCAGATCGGCCCGTTCGCGGAGCGCGCCGGGCACGAGCAGATCGCGCAGGCCGCGACCGGCATGCAGGAGCGCTTCGGCGGCGACGGCCAGCCGCGGCTGCAGAACTACGCGGTGAACGACTACGGGACGGGCTACCTCGGCGCGTACGCCACGGCACTCGCCCTCCTGCACCGCCGCGCCACCGGCCAGGGCCAGCACGTCGACGCCGCCCTCGCCTACACGGCCACCGTGCTGCAGTCGCCGTTCATGCTCGACTTCGCCGGCAAGACCTGGGACGAGCCGCGCGGCACGGACGCCGTCGGCGCCGGGCCGCTGCACCGCGGATACGCCGCGAGCGACGGCTGGCTCTTCGTCGGCGCGCGGGAGGCGGACCTGCCGGCGCTGGCCGGCGTGGAGGGCATGCGCGGGCTCGACGTCGCGCTGCGCGGCGACGCGCTCTCGGCCGCGCTCGAGGCGCGCTTCGCCGCCGCGCCGGTGGCGGCGTGGGTGCCGCGGCTGGTCGCCGCCGGCATCGGCGCGCACGCGGTGGTCGTCGACACGCGCGAACTCATGGATGACCCGTGGGCGGTCGCACACGGGCTGTCGCTGACGCGCGCGCACCGCGGCGCCGGCACCGTCACCACCACCGGGCCGGCGGCGCGCCTGTCGCGCACGCCCGTGCGCGCCGGCGCCGCGGCGTCGCCGGTGGGCGGCGACGCGCGGGAGGTGCTCGCGGAGATCGGGCTGGAGGACTGGGTCGATCGGCTCCCGCAGGGGCAGGGCGCGCTCTGAGCCGCAGCCGCCGCGCCGCCGGCCACGAGAAGCACGCACGGGCCAGGGGGCCATGCACCGCCTGGCCCGTGCTCCGCCTGCGCGGTGCGGTCGGCTTCGCTCGCTGGGCGTTCAGCCAGATGTACGGGTACACCTCGCCGCCGGCGCCGTAGCCGCGCGTGTGGCGGACGCCCTGGACGGGGCCGTCGTAGCCGCTCCACCCGTCGCGGACGGCTGCTTCGCGCTCACCCTCTCGCGCGCCCATTTCTGGCGCGACGCGATGACGCTGGTCGAGCTGCCCGACCTCGCGGACGACCCGCGCCGGGAGTCGGCCGCGTACCGCCGCGCGCACGCGCGGCTGATGCGGCCGGCGGAGCGCCGGGCGCGCCGCCGCGTTTTCTGACGAATTCTTGAGATTCTGCGGCGCCCCGCGACAGGACGCACGCTGCTAGAACCATGGTCGTACTTGCGCGAGAGCCGAGGCAGAAGATGTCGGAATCGAGACGGTCGTTACTCAAGCGCGGTCTGCTGTTCGCGGGCGGCCTCGTCGGCGTCGGCACGATGGGGGCGTTCGACCGAGCGCCGTCGACACCCGCGGGGACGCCGGCAGGGAACGCGATGGTCCTGCACGGGCGCGACTGGCACGTGCAATCCCGCGAGCTGGCGGCCGGGCAGCTGCCCGAGGTCGGTCAGCGGATGCTCGTGTCCGGTGCGCTCTTCCCGCGCCCGGATGCCGAGGCGCCGATTGGCGAGTTCGCGGGCACGTACATCAGCATGAACGCCGGCCAGCGCTTCGGGGCGCTCGCCAGCCTCGAGCACCACGTCATCACCCTCCCGGACGGCGCAATCATGGGGCTCGGGCGGACGGGGGACGGCCTCGACAGCGAGGACGAGTTCGCCATCGTCGGCGGCACGGGGCGCTACGTCGGAGCGCGCGGCTCGTACCTGATTCGCCAGGGCCATAGCGAGCTCGGCGGCGACGGCACCGCCACCATCACCCTCTCACTGCAGACGGAGGCACTGTAGCCATGGCCGCGGACATGTTCCTCAAGCTCGACGGCATCTCGGGCGAGAGCCAGGACGACAAGCACAAGGACGAGATCGAGGTCGAGTCGTTCAGCTGGGGGCTCTCGCAGGCAATCTCGCGCAGCGCCGGCGCAGCGGCCGCAGGACGGCCCTCGTTCCAGGACTTCACCTTCACGTCGCGGGTGAGCGTCGCGTCCCCACGCCTGATGGAGGCATGCGCGAGCGGCAGCCACCTGAAGGATGCCGTCCTCACGGTGCGCCGGTCCGGCGAGATCCCGGTGGAGTACCTGCAGATCACCCTGTCCGATGTCGTCGTCTCCAGCTACAACGAGGCCGGCGCGACCGAATCCGTCCCCGAGGAATCGGTGTCGCTGAACTTTGCGAAGATCGAGTACGAGTACAGGCCGCAGGACGCCAGGGGCGGCAACGGCGCTCCCGTCTCCGCCGGGTGGGATCTGCGGGGGAACACCAAGCGCTAGGGGCCGGGCGCGCCCGGGAGCAGGAACCCCTGCTCGACCAGGTGCCGCACGATTGGAATGGCCGCGTCGCGGACGGCCGAGGTCTCGACGCCGGTCTCGGCCGCCAGTTCGTCGATCACGGACCGGAGCGTGCGGCGCCCGTCGAGCCGACCGACGAGCTCCGCGCCGTAGGCGTCGATCGCACCCTCGTACTGCAAGCCACGGATGCGCCGCAGCTGACCCGCCTCGAGCTCCCATCCACCGCCGGGCGCGATCCGATACTCGCGTCGGAGCCGCACGGCGTCCGAGACCGCCGGCCGCCACTCGAGCAGCGCGTCGTCGTCGGTCGTCGCCAGCGCGCCGAGCGCGTCCATCAGCTGCGCCACGTCCCCGCCCGACGGGAAGCTCATCGCCGACGGCCCCTCGGTCACCCGGAACCACGGGGCGCGAGTGGACGAGCGGCGCATCGTGATCACACCGGCGCCGACGGCTTCGATCCCCTCGCGCTCGTAGTACTCCATCCACTCGCGGAAGGCGCCCGCGTACCGATCGGACGCGACGCGCTGCTCGCCGGTCTCGATCCAGGTCGCCGCGTACCGGTCCACGGTCTGCTCACCGCGTCGCAGCACCCAGACGTCGCAGCCCGAGTCCGCGAACCACGACCGCAGCCGCTCCTCCCAGTCCACGCCGCGCAGGACGGCCCAGTTCGCGAGGAACTGGCAGGAGCCGCCGGCGTTCAGCAGCGCCGGGGCCTCGCGGGCGATCCGCTGGCAGACCTCGTCGCCCTTCATGCCGCCGTGCAGGAAGAAGTACGCGTTGTCCGGCGAGACGATGAACGGCGGATTCGACACGATCAGGTCGAAGCGCTCCCCGACGACCGGCGCGAAGAGATCGCCTTCGCGGCACTCGACGTGGTCGAGCGCGTTGAGGCGTGCGTTGAAGCGCGCGACCTGCACCGCGCGCGGGTTCTTGTCGACCGCGACGACGCGCCGGCTGTGCCGTGCGGCCATGAAGGCCTGGAAGCCCGAGCCCGTGCCGAGGTCGAGCGTCGAGTCGACCGGGCGCCGCACCGTCAGCCCGGCGAGGCTGAGGGTGCTGGCGCTGATCCCCATCACATAATCCGGGTGCAGCACGCCTCGCGTCTCGAGCGAGAAGTCCCACGCGACGAGCAGGTCCTGGTAGCAGCGGACCTGGAGGGTGGCGCGAAGCTCGCCGTCGTGCGCTTCGAGCAACCCGCGCTCGACCCACTGCGCCGGGGTCATCGGGGCCAGCGCCGCCGCGACGGCTTCGGGATTGGCGCCCGCGCCCAGGACGAAGAGCCGAATCAGCGTGTGCAGGGGGGTGCCGGCGCGCGTGCGAGCGAGCAGGACCGGCAGGCGCTTCTGCATCCCCGCCGGGAGCTCCTCGTCGCGGAGGGTCGTCGCGACGGCCTCGTCGGTGTATCCCGCGGCACGAAACACGTCGCGCACGCGCGCGTAGTCGTCGGCATCGGGGAAGTCGAGCATCGCTCCGGGCATCTCCGGCCCTTCCTCCGCCCGCCGGTGCCGGCTGCTCGGAGAGCAGCCACGCGTGCGCATCCTAGCGGGACGGGGCCGGAGCGGAGCCACGCGCGCCGCTCTGGTCGCCTCAGCCGATCCGGACGGGGAGGGAGCGCGTGACGGCTCGCGCGTACCCGGGGCGCTCCGCTAACCTGTTCTTCCCGCGGGCCCGTAGCTCAGCTGGGAGAGCGCCACACTGGCAGTGTGGAGGTCAGGGGTTCGAGCCCCCTCGGGTCCACCAAAACCTCCACCGCGGTCCGACTCGGCCGGACAACCGCCTTTTCCAGAAGCAGGCGGAACGCCGGCAGAGGCACCAGACCCGTGACTTGCCTGGTGTGCAGGTCCACCAAGACCTGCCGGAGCAGCGGTTGTACGAGGTGCCGCCGCTCGGCATTGGTGGCAAGCCGCCAGAGCCGCGGCAAGTCCTTCAGACGATCTGCGACAGCCTGTACCGCGTCCAGCTCGATGGGACGCAGGACCGTGAGCTGGGCATCGATCTCGGAGAGGCGCTGCTCGTCCTCGACATCAGCAAATGCGCCGTCGGCGTGGGCGCGAGCCAGCCGCTTGCACGCCGTGCCCCCTTGTCCCTCATCGGCATGACGTAGACTCCCGTCCGGTCGCATCGGGCGCGGGCCGAGCCGGTGCGTCGGCCGGAGCCGGGGAGTGTCGAGCGATGACGGAGAGCGGAAGCGGCGGCCGCGGTGACCGGAGCTGGTGGCAGACGCTGCCGGGGATCCTGACGGCGATCGCAGCCTTGCTCACCGCGATCACCGGATTCGTTGTCGCCATGCAGCAGTTGCGGCCGACGGCGAGTGTGGCCCCCACGCCACGCGCGCTCGTTGCGACCACGGCGCCGGGTCGCAGTGATGGACCCGGTGGCGCCGGCGCGGCAGTGGGGACCGCGACGACCGCCGGCGCCACCGCCTATCAGGTGAGCCTGCCGAGCGGCGGCACCGCCATCGTCGGCGATGCCCATTACGCGATCCTGTCGGCGGTTGCCCGTCCGGGAAATCCGGGCGAGCTGCGGCTCACCTTGACGGTGCGCATGACCAACGAGAACCGCTACCCGGCGAACTTCTGGAGCGCGACCTTCCGATTGCGCGACGGCACTGACACGAGTGCGCCAACGAACCTCCTCGATGAGCTCGTGGACGGTGGAACTACGAAGACGGGCGAAGTGGACTTCGCGCTAGCGGCGAACGCCGCCCAAGCAACCTTGCTGGTCGGGGATGATCCCGCACGGGCCATCGCGTTGCCCTTGGCGATCACCGCGACTCCATGAGGGAGCGGGGCCGAAATGCATCAGCGGACAGTTCACCGGCCTGAACGCCTGGAACATCCACTCGCTGTGTAACGGGCAGGTCTGGGAACAGACGGAGTCCCGGAGCGGGTTGTGGACCTGGTTTGGCCCGAACGTGCTGATCTACCAGAGCCCTTCGGGCGGCTATCGGATGAAAGTGCTGCTGTCCGGACGCGCAACGGCCCGACCGGCACCGCGTGTCCTCGAAATCGGAGGACGAACGACTCTGACGGACGCTCGCTTGCCCGAGCGAAGCTGCGGGCTCCAATCGGAACGAGTGTGCACTCGGAGTGCGCGATCATGTCAATGTCAGTGCGGCGGCCAGCGCTGCGCGCGCCAGGCGGCAAGCCTTCACCGCGAAGCACGACAGGCGTGATCAACACCGTTCTGCTCGCTTGCGGGATCGGATACGGCGTCGGCTACATCATTGCCAACGACGTAATCGCGGCCTCCGTGTACGACGGCTACAGCCGCGCCGATCAGGCAATCAGCGAACTGTCGGGGACCGGTGCTCCGTCGAGGGCGTTCCTGACCGCGATGATGCCCGTCTTCACGTTGCTCGTGCTCGGCTTCGGGATCGGCGTGTGGCGGGTCGCAGGCGCGCGCCGCGCGCTGCGCCTGGCGGGCGGCATTCTCGTCGCGCAGGCGATCATGTTCCCCCTGTGGCTTCTGTTCCCGATGACGTCGCGCGAGGAACTAGCGGAGGGCGCCGGTGGTGCCAACGATGTAGGGCACATGGTGCTCGGTATGGTGGCGGTCCTCTTCATCATTACCGAGATCGGCGCGAGCGCCACTGCTCTCGGCGTGCGCTTCCGATACTTCTCGATCGCGATGGCCATCACCACCCTCGCAGCCGGAGCGTACGTGGCGACAACGACGTCCGCCGTGGCGGCCGGGGAGGCGACTCCGTGGATGGGTGCTGTCGAGCGCGTCTCCTACGGTGCGTGGCTGCTGTGGATGGCGGCGCTGGCGATCGTGCTGCTGCGGAGAAGAATCGGGCGGGCAGCGCCGGTTGGTTAACGACGGCGTCGGAATCGGTCCCGTGGGTTGCGGCCTCCCATCGCGACGGCTGCTTGGTTCCTTCATGGTGACGCCCGCCTGAGCAAGGTGCCGGCGATGGCATGGTGTAGCGAGAGCATCATTCCGGCCTGACCGAAGGGCCCGTGAGCCTGACAGAAACAGGACGACCCTGCACGCGCGGGGCCGGAGGAGCACATGCGATCCCGCGAGCGGCTGCCCTCCCCGATATCACACATGCTCGCGGAAGTCCCTTTCTTGGTGATCTTGGCACTCGCACAGATCCCGGTGGCCTTCGGCACCTTTGGTTCGCGGACTACGCTCGCCCTCCTGGGTCTTGTAGTGCCGCCGCTTGTCGTCGCCGGGATCGCAGCTGTGCGTCAGCCCCGACACTGTTGGCTGCTCGCCCTCGAAACCTGGGTCGCTTCGCTGCTCCCGCAGATCGTGGCGGAAACCCGGTTCTTTCCGTCGAGGCAACCGCTCGCCGTGGTCCTCGTCGAATCACTGTTGTTCATCGTCCCAGTCGCCTGGGTCACCGCCCTTCTCGGGAAGGGGCTGGGGCAAGTCGCTAGACATGGAACGCCCGCTGGCGAAAAGGCAAGTGAGCCCCATCCACCCCGCTTTCCCACGAACCGGGGGACGTGATGATCCGGCCGAACCAACCGCCGAGCGGACTCGGACGGTGCGGCAGGCTCAGACCTTCTTGCGCCTCTGCGCACTGCTCTCCCAGGTATCGCGGTGTCGCAGGTGCCTTACGCCGCGGGGAGCCGCGGACGCGGAGCTGAACACTCGCGGCGCGGGGCACACCCGCATCGGATCACGGGCGCGATCGTCACGCCGGCACGCGAACGCTGGCACGCGAGCGCTGGCACACGATGACGGCATCGTGTCGGCGTGGTGCTAGCATCCGCTGGCTCCCGCATGACCGGATGGCCTGCCCCGATGACCGAATCAAGATCGACCCGCGCCATGAACGACAATCCCCTTCAGCGCCACGGCAAGGTCTCCTATCTCGAGATCCCCGCGACTGACGTTGCGCGGTCGGCCGCGTTCTACCAGCGAGTCTTCGGCTGGAGCATCCGAGGAGAGGGTGATCGCTGGAGCTTCGATGACGCGTCCGGGGACCTGATTGGCGGATGGGTGAGCGACCGACCCGCAGCCGATCGAGGCGGCGTGACGGCTTTCATCTACGTCGATCGCATTGATGCGGCTCTGAGAGCGATCGTCGACGAAGGCGGTGAGCAACTCGAGGAGCCTCGCGCCGAGGGCGACCTGTGGATCGCGCACTTCCGCGACCCCGCAGGGAACGTGCTCGGCGTCTGGCAGCACGCCGCGCCCTGACCAGAGCAGTCCTCGCGCTCGTAAGCCGCGGACCCGCCCGGCGAGGCGCCGACAGCGCCGACCAAGCGCACGGGGAAGGCGGGCGCCAAGCCACGGGCCGCAGCCAAGGCGAAGCCCGCACCGAACGCGATGAAGCTCGCGACGCCGGACACCCCTCAGTCGGCTTGCGAGCTACGCGGCCGCGACGCGACGGCCCCGCCATCCTGCGCGCCACTGACTGCTCGTGCACGGGAAAGCGTGATGCACGAGAGCTTCCGGAACACGACCGAGGGAGCCCAGCGGGTTGCGCGCCGCGCTACCCGGCCGCCGCGCGGGTGTCAGCCCCCGGCTCAGCTTCGGACGACTGACGCTCCACATCGCCGAGCACGTCGCGCACCGCCATCCACGCGCCTTCTCGCGTCTCGTCCACGGCGGGGGCACCCCGCGAGGCGCCGAAGAGCGCGCGCCACAGAATCGTCGGGCGCATCACCGCCTCGGGGCCGGCTTCGAGGTTGATGAGCGCGAGCACCGCGGCCGCCACTGCGTGGTCACGCTCTGCGACGCGTGCCAGACGATCTGCGTAGCGATTTGCGAGGCGGACGCGCAGCGGCCGGCGGCCAGTCACGGCGGGAAACCGCAGATCGCTCTCGGCCGACGCCCGCCACGCGGACTCAATCGGCCGCGCAATCGCCTGGAAGAAGCGGTGGGCCAGGGTGTCGCGCGCACCACGGCGGAGACAGTCGTCGAGCGCTGCGGCTTCGATGGCGGCCATGCTCATCCCCTGCCCGTACACAGGATTGAAGCTGCAGACCGCGTCACCGAACACGAGATAGCCCTCCGGAAACCGGCGCAGCCGGTCGTAGCGCCGGCGCTGACTCGCCGGGTAGTGGTATGCCACCGCGTCGCTGCACGGCTCCGCGTCGTCTAGGACTGCAGCGATGTCCGGCGCCGGCAGCGAGGCCGCGAACGCGCGGAACCCCGCGTCGTCGCTGGGCAGCCGCTCGCCGAGGTAGGTCTGCAGCGTGACCATCCACCGCATCCCCTCGATCGCGGTCACGAATCCCGCGCGGCCGCTCGGCGGCGTCGCGGCGAGCAGGACGAAGCGATCGCCGACGAGGTGTTCGGGACGACGACGGTAGAGGCGCGTCATGTACCGGATGTCGACCTCGACCCGCTCCTCGCCGGGAGGCGGGAAGCCGACTGCCTCCAGCCAGCGCGGGCTCTGCGACCCCCGTCCGGTCGCGTCGACGACCAGGTCGGCGGGCACGACTTCCTCCACCGCGCCCTCGCGCTGCACGCGCAGCCCGACCACGCGCCGACCGTCGTCCGACATCGCGAGCCCTCGCGCGGCGCAACCCGTCAGCGCCTCGACCGACGGCAGCTCGAGCACACGGCGCCGCACGTGCCCCTCGAGCCGCGGGCGGCTGACGAGCAGCCCTTCGCGACCGGTCACGACCCGGCGTATGGGGCGCCCGTCGACCACCCATCGCCCACGCAGGCCCGGGTCGCCGCGCAGGCCGCCGTCCGCGACGACCTCGTCGCTCAGTCCCGGCAGCATCTGCTCGAGGATTGCCGCGCCCCGCGAGAGCAGGCCGTGCGTGTGATGCCCCTGCGGCACGCCGCGGCGATTCTCCCCGATTTGCGGAAACGCATCGCGTTCGACGATGCCGACGTAGCCGAAGTGATCGGACAGTGCGCGCGCGGCAAGGAGGCCGCCCATGCTGCCGCCGATCACCAGCGCACGTCGCTCGCCCGCCCCTTCCCCCGTCATATCGGTCCTCCTCACGTCGCGCCATGTCAGCGCCGATGCTACCCGCCCACGCCGCCACGTCGCCTCGGACGTTCGTCCGAGTCCGATGCCCGCGGCCGTCCCTGTGCTTGGGGCCTGCGCCGTGGGGAACGACGACGGCATCGTGCCGACTGCCGCGCGTTCGCGGCGAGGGCACAACCCCGCGCGTCGACCGTGCGACGGTCCGGACCGCCCTCGCCGCGGACGCCGTGGGTTACGCGGCCGGCCGCCTGGCTGCGGGGCGGCCTCCTTTGACTGCGACGTGGAGTCGCCTGGTACCTGCTTCGACGCCGTTCGCGTCGGCGGCGCCTCGCCGAGCGGCGTCGAAGCCTGCAGATAGGTCGGGCGAGGACGCCGAGGACAAACGAGTGCCTGCGATCGCATGCGAGGACTCACGCGCCCACGAGCGACCGAGCGCGATCCGACGGCGACGACCGGAGCCGGCTCGCCGACCGCGCGGCCCGGCAGCTGCGAGCCGATGGAGCACGGCGCCGCCGATGGACGCGGGGCGAGCGGTCGCCGCGACGATCGCGCGATCGTGAAGTTCACGCTCGGCGCACCCGGTCCTACGATCGCTCGCGTCGCATCGGCAACGATGAACCCGGGAGCCGCCGTGCCAGGCGGCACAGGCACGTCGCCGCCGCCCGCGGATCAGGCGCGGTGCTGGCGAGGAGTACAGCAAATGCACCCACTGGTGACGGCCGAGTGGCTAAACGATCGTCTGGACGACCCCGACCTGGTTGTCGTCGAGGTGTCGTCAGAGCCCGAGCCCCAAGCCCGGTACTTTCGCGAAGGACACATTCGAGGTGCGCGCTTCGCGTGGTGGAAGGCACTCTGCTGGGACGAGCGTGACCGAGCATTCCCGGCGGCCGAAGAGATGGCGCGCCGACTCGGTGAGCTCGGGATCTCCGACCGTTCACACGTCGTCCTGGTGGGAGACCCAATTCAATTCGCTACGTACGCCTACTGGGTGCTCGCACTGACCGGCCTAGATCACGTCGCGAGTGTCCTTGACGGTGGGCGCGCGCGCTGGCTGTCGCAAGGGTTCGCCGTAACCCGCGAACCCAGTGGCCCACCGGTGGCAGCGCAAGTCACGCCGGGCCCCGCGGGCATTGCAGCGGAGGTCGGACGCGACGACGTGCGAGCACACCTGGACGATCCCGCGCGCGTCCTGATCGACATGCGCACGGACGAGGAATGGGAGGGCGCTCGCGTCTCGCCTTCCTCGTACGCGGTCGACCACGGCGCGGAGCGAGCCGGGAGGATTCCGGGCGCCCGGCACCTGTACTTCGAGCACCTGCTCGACGAGGAAGGGGTGTTCCTCGATGCCGATGCGATTGAGGGGCAGCTACGTTCGGTCGGTGCGACCCCCGAGCTGGACGTGGTGACCTACTGTCGTCTCTCGCATCGAGCGTCGCTTGGCTGGTTCGCCGCGAGTCGCCTCCTCGGCTGGTCGAACGTTCGCGTTTACGACGGCTCGTGGACGGAGTGGGGCTCGATCGTCGGCTTCCCGATCGAACGGGCGAACCGACCCTAGGGCCCCTCTCATCAGCGCGGAACCGTGCGCGCCCAAGCGACGGCGGGAATCGTACCGCTAGCGGCCTGCAACGGGCTCCCGTTCGCTGGAGGATTCCCGGCATGGCGGCCTCTTCCTCCCGGCTTCGGGCCGTGTCCGCGCCCTCAGCGGCGGAACGTGAGATGAATCGTCCCGCTCGGCGCCGTTTCCGCCTTCACCGCGAATCCGGACTCGAGCCCCCGCAGGTCGTCCCAGAGGCGGATGCCGCGCGCCAGCACGATCGGCGCGATCGCGACGTGGAGTTGGTCGACAAGACCGGCCTTCAGGAACTCGCGGACTACGGTCGGGCCCCCGCCGATCCGGACGTCCTTGCCGTTTGCGGCGCGGAGCGCGTGATCGAGCGCTTCGGCGGGGGTCGCGGAGAGAAAGTGGAATGTCGTTCCACCGGCCATTTCGATGGACTTGCGCGGGGTGTGAGTGAGCACGAAGACCGGTACCCGGAACGGCGGCTCGTCTCCCCACCAACCGCGCCAGTCGGGGTCGTCCGGGTAGTTGTGCAGCCCGAACATGCCGGCACCCATGATCTCCGCTCCGAGGTCGGCGAAGTACGCCTGCGCGTACTCGTCGTCGACACCCGTCGTACCTTCGCCAGAAGTATCGTGCAGGACGCGAGTTCGGAACGTACGGGTCGCGACGTAGGCGTGGACGAGACGCTGCCAGTCCCGCCCGAACGGGTCCTCTGGCGTCTGATCGGTCGTCGTCGCGAAACCGTCGAGCGAGATGTTCAGATCGACGCGTACAGCCAATGGGCGGTCCCTTCGTGGGCGAAGTCCGTCGGATGGGTCGTGAACGGCTGCATTTCAGGCCGGTCAGAGTCTAAGCACTGGGACCGACGGCAGGGCCGAGCCCCTCGTCGCCTTCGGCGTCGGGGACACTACTGCGAGATCGTGGGGCGCCCTGGATCTTCCGCGCGGAGGAGATCCGCGCGTCCCCACCTTCCCGGCAATCCCTCACGATGCAATCGCTCAGTACTTCGCGGGATCGGGCGCGTAGGCGAACATCACCCGCGGTTCGATCGGCATGACCACGACGTCGCCCCAGCCGAACGGGCTGCTCCCGTACGTTTCTGTCGCGACGCGGTCGTATTCGTCGACGAGCGGATCACCTCTCCCGGCGATCCGTGCCCTTCCGTGCACCCAGATGCCGATGTCGTCGCCGACGACGTGGGCGAGACTCACGGCCGGCTTTCGCCGCACGTGCCTCGCCCGAACGGCCTTCGCTGCGGTGCTCACGATGAACTGGCCGTGCAGGAACCAGCCGTCGAGCGGCGAGACGAACGGCTCACAGTTGCTGCTCACCGTGCCGAACGACACGTGCTTCACGCCCTGAAGGTAGTTCGCGACCTGCACCGCCGTCAGCCGACGCTCGGCCGTGACGATTCCGCGCATGTGCTCGCCGCTCGCGCCGAAGCTTCGGTCGAGCAGCGCCTGGAGCGCCGCCAGTTCGCTCGCTGTCTCAAACACGTCGCGCTCCCTGCGGACCTCGCACAGAATGATCCGGGTTGCTTCAAGGGTGAGCCTACCCGAGCGGGAAGTCGATTTCGGCCATTCGAAGTGCGACCACGTGCGCGGCCAGATTGTACTGACTGATGCTGCTGGGGCAGGGGGCCGGGAGGAGCGTGTCGACGACCGCTCGAAGCGGCCGTTTGCGTCCGTTGTCGTCGTGGCGACGGACGCGAATGAATCGCCGAGAACGCGGCGGCGTCGCGGTGCGTTGTTGGCAGGGGGCTGAGGCGTTGCTAGCATGCGGCGCCACCACGACGGGGCTGTATCGGCCGAAGGCGGACGCATGGCGACGGGAATGCTTGGGCTGAGGCTCGTGCTTGCCGCCGTGTTTGCAGTGTCGGGCGCGGCCAAGGCGAACCACCGGGTCGGAACCCGCCGGGCTGCGACGGAGCTGGGTGTACCGGGTCCGTTGGCGGGCGTAGCGGCCGTCGGGTTGCCCGTCTTCGAGCTGGCCGTCGCGATCCTGTTGATCCCGGCCTCGACCGCTCGGCTGGCGGGCATCCTCGGCGCGATGGCTCTCCTGGCCTTCAGCGGACTGCTGGCCGTCAACCTGGCTCGCGGCCGACGGCCGGATTGCAACTGCTTTGGCGCCCTCTCGAATGGGCCGATTTCAGGCTGGAGCCTCATGCGCAACGCCGCGCTGCTCGCCGCAGCTGCCGCGGTGGCCGCCTCCGGCGGCGGGCGCAGCCTGACCGACTTCACCGCGACGCAACTCGTCGTCGGCAGCGCGCTGACCGTGCTCAGCGGCGTGGTCGGGGCGCAGACGTGGGCGCTGTTCCTCCTGCTGCGCCAGCACGGCCGCCTCCTGCGCCGAGTTGAGCAGCTCGAGCAGCGACCGGCGGTGGCGACCGGCCAGCCCGCTCCGCCCCACCAGCACCCCCAGTCCGACGGCCTTCCAGTCGGATTGGACGCCCCTTCGTTCTCGCTCGAGGGCCTGCAGGGAGCGACCGTGACGTTGGCCGGCTTGCGGACCGGAGGCAAGCCCGTCCTGCTGGTGTTCTCCGACCCCGGCTGCGGCCCGTGCACCACGCTCGCGCCCGACATCGCGCGTTGGCAGCGTGAGCACGCCAACCGGCTGCGGGTGGTCCTCGTCAGCAGCGGCGCGGTCGACAAGAACCGGGCCAAGGCGGCCGAGCACGGCCTGGCCGACGTCCTGCTCGACCCCAATCGCCAGGTGGCGACCGCCTACCGCTACAACGGCACGCCCGGCGCGGTACTCGTCGACGTCCGAGGGCACATCGCGTCGCCGGTGACGTCGGGTGGGCCGGCCATCACGGCCCTGGTGGAGCGGGTGACGAGGGGAGTGCCGCTGCAGCTCCGCCCGGCCCCGGCGGCGGCTCCGGCGCCATCACCGCAGGGCTTGCGCGTCGGCGCCCTCGCCCCCGACTTCCGCCTGCCCACGATAGGCGGCGGCGAAGTCGCGCTGTCAGAGTCCCGCGGCCGCGACGTCGTGCTGCTGTTCTGGAACCCCGGCTGCGGCTTCTGCCAGCGCATGCTGCCCGACGTGCTGTCCTGGGAGCAGCGGAGCCGCGCGTCCCGCGCACCCGAGCTGTTGGTCGTTACCACCGGAGACGCGGCGGCGACGGCGGCCCAGGGCTTCGCCTCGACCGTGCTGCTTGACGCCGCGGGCGCGGTCATGTCGTCCTATGGCGCCGGCGGCACACCGATCGCGGTGCGGGTCGACCCTGACGGGCATGTCGCCAGTGGCCTGAGCGTCGGCGCCCCCGCCGTTCTGGCCCTCCTGCAGGACCAGCGAGTTGAGGTATCAGCATGAGTAATCGCTTCGACGACCTGGCCCGAGCTGTGGCCGAGCCCGAGGGCATCGGACGGCGCAGGATGCTGAGCCGAGCCCTCGCTGCCCTGGGCATCGGCGTCGGCGCAACGGTGCTGGGAGGCAAGCCCGCCTGGGCGGCGCCTCCGCCATCGCCGCCCGGCAGGGGCTGCCCGCCCGGGCTGACCGAATGCGGCGGGTTGTGCCGGGACCTCACCTCGAACAGCGACAACTGCGGCGCGTGCGGCAACTCGTGCTCCCACGACTCGGTGTGCCGCAACGGCGTGTGCGTCCAGGTCACGTGCACGTGCAACCCCGTCTGCCCCACCGGCCAGACGTGGTGCAACGGCGCGTGTATCGACACCGAGAGCGACAACAGCAACTGCGGCGCCTGCGGCACCGTCTGCGCCGCGGGGACAACGTGCTCCAACGGCGCCTGCGTTCAGAGCCAGTGCACGACACCGGCCGACTGCGCGCAGTCCACCGCCCCCTGCCTCACGGCCACCTGTGTGAGCGGGACGTGCGGCTTCGCTCCCGCACCCGCGGGGACGGCTTGCCCGGCCGGTTCCTGCAACGGCGCGGGCGTGTGCGTCGGCTGCACCACGGACGCGGATTGCCCGGCGGCGGAAGTGTGTCAGAACGGCACGTGCGTGCAGGAGTGCCCGGCCGGCGAAGTTCTGTGCAACGGCGTGTGCGTCAACACGTCGACCGACGTGAACAACTGCGGGTCCTGCGGCGCTGCCTGCCCGAGCGGCCAGGCTTGCGTGAGCGGAACCTGCGTGGCCACCGGCGTCTGCACCCCGGGCGCGACACGGCCCTGCTACTCGGGTCCGGCTGGAACGGCGAACGTCGGCATCTGTCGGAGCGGAACCCAGATCTGCGATAGCACCGGCCAGTGGGGAGCGTGCCTCGGCGAGGTGCTTCCGCAACCCGAGGTGTGCAATGGACTCGACGACGACTGCGACGGCGTGGTCGACAACGGCTTCGACCTGACGACCGACCCGAACAACTGCGGCAGCTGCGGCAATGTCTGCTTCGCACCGAACGCCAGCACCGGGTGCACCAATGGCAACTGTGTGATCGTCGCGTGTGCGCCGGGCTTCATCGACTGCGATGGCAACTTCTCCAACGGATGCGAGGTCCAGGGGACGACCTGCCCCTGACGTCCCTTCCGCGCCGACGCGCTCGTCGGCGGAAGGTCCGGGCGACGCGATCGCCTCTGAGTCGGCGGGTGCAGACGATTGCCTTCCGTCCCTCTTCAGGGACGCCATCCAGCGCGATCATCCCGTGGCGGGCGCCCATGGGCGGGCGTGGGATCACGGGAAGCACGATCGAAGCTGGAGGTCCGGCGGGATCCCGGCGCAATAAGGCCCGTCAAGAGACCGGCCAAGCCCGTCGCCGCCGAAGCGACAGCAACGAGCTTGACCGAGCAGGGAAGTCAACCTGGTGAGCGAGCGCGCCGCGGACGCGCTACTGGATGAGCGGCCTGGTCTCGCTCATGTCTACCTACCAGTTGCCGTCCAGGTGTCGTCGGAGCTGACCTTCATCCTCAACTCGACGCGGCTCCTGCCCGGACGTGCGGCCGGCGCAGCGAGCGCCGACGCGCGGGCGCCCGAGGGTCCGGCCCGTCCGGCGGGACCCTCCGCCGCCTAGCGCCGCCGGCGGAGCAGCAGGCGTCCGCCCACGACGGTCGCGAGCGCCAGCGCGCCCAGCAACCAGGCGAAAGCCACCGGCTGCGCTGCTCCGAGCAGCCCCGCGTTCCCCGTCGTGGCCGGTGCGGGCGCCACCGACCCCGGGGCCGGTGCCGTCGTGAACCAACCGACGGCGGCACCCGTGAAGTCATGCGTCAGCGTTTGCCCGGCGACCACTGGCGGCTTCGCGTTCTCGCTCGCCTGCGGCGGATTGGTCGCCGTCGTGTTGTAGATGCTGCCGCCCGCCGCGACCTGTGCGCTCGTGATCGCGTAGTGCACGGGCTTCGCGAACGTGCGGATGAGCCCGCTGGGTCCCGTGACGCGGAACGCGAAGGCCCCGATCACCGTGTCGTCGGGATCCGCGAGCGGCTGGAACGTCGCGACGTCGCCCGTGAGCAGGTCGAAGGTGACCGGCGTCGCGAACGTTCCGGGATTGATCGTGACCGTCTGGTTGCCGGCCGAGACCGTGCCGCCCTGGCCGGCCGCGAGCTGGATTGAGCCACCCACCGTGGGGAAGCCGAACTGCGTGAAGTCGGCCGCGGCGACGGGCGTGGCGCTGCCCGCGGGCGTCGCCGCCGGCGTGGCCGTGGCACTCGGCGCCGCGGTCGCCGTCGGCGTGGGCGTAGGCGTGCCGCTCGCGGCCGCCGTGACCACGACCTTGCCGACCATCGCGTCGTTCGCCTGCACGTGCGCCTCTGTGGCCTCGGCCGCGGTGGCGTGGACCGCGCAGTAGAAGTAGTAGGTGCCCGGCGCGCCTGCCGTCCACGTGTTCGTGGGACTCCCACTCGTCACCTGGAAGTCGAAGGCGCCGTTGACGGCCGTCGCCGTGTGCGTGCCGCTCACCCAGTCGAAGTTGACGGTGTCTCCGGAGGCGACCGTCACGGTATTGGGATTGAAGCGCGCAGCCGCGCCCGAGCCTGCGGCGCTCACCGCTGCGTTCGCGGCGCTCGCACGACCGGCGACCAGCAACAGAACGGTCGCCGTGATGGCGACGCATGCCGCCAGCAACCAGGCGGCGCGCCGTCCGCGCCCCCCTCCCTCGCGGATGGCGAGGCCGACGGGGTTCCCTGACATCTTGCCCTCCTCCACTGCACGGCGAGGAGCGATCGAGGAACGTCGGCGCGTTGCGACCACCAGCCGCCCCATTGCTCTGCCGTTTCGGATTTGTCCCGTCCCCTGGCAATGACTCGCCGCAAGCGGCGCCACGGATCACCCGACGGGGCCCGAGCATGGGTCAGCCGTTCGGCAACGCGGATCGCTTCACGAGATGGCGCCCGGCCGGTCGCGGGAGGAGTTGCGACCGGCCGGGCCAGGAGCGGTGGAAGAAGCGGTCACGTGCTAGCGATCGCGAGTGCGGCGCCGACGATGACGCAGAGCACCGCCGCGCCCAGCAGCCGTCCCGGTGTGGCGCCGGGAGCGGACGCCTCGCGGGGAGCGCGCACCACGGAGAGCGCCGCCGCGACAATCAGCACTTCGAATATCAGCACCGCGCCGCCGAGCAGCGTCGCCGCCTCGGGTTCGCCCGCCTCCGGACCGACCGGCACGGAGACGAGCCGCGTCCAGAGATAGACGGCGACGAGCGCGATGTTCACGACCGCCCCTGCCAGCGCGACGCGGCGGGTGCCGCTGCTGACCATCGCGAGCGCCCAGCAGGCCTGGAACCACGCAGCGATCACGAAGAGCCAGCCGAAGAGCCAGTACTCCGCAAAGTGCTCGGGACTCACGGCAAAATGGATTCCGCCCGCCCCGAGTGACAGACCGGCCGCGACCCAGCGCACCGCGCCTGCGGAGGGCGGGGACCCGCCTACCTCGGCCGCGTAGTGGCCGCCGCCTGGAGCGACCGCTCGTCGCCAGGCCGCGCGCCGGAACCAGGTATCGCGAGCGTTCATGGAGCTGCATTCCCCACTGCGCGTGGCGGTATGTCAGTTGCTCGCTGCGGCCTGCCACTGGGATCACTCGGGCGCGCGTTCGCAGTCTGCGTCCCACCGCGCCGCGGCCGGCCACGGGTGAAGTCCCGGGACGCGTGTAGCGGGCCTTCATCACCGCGTCCACATGCGTGCCGACGGCCGCCGTCCGCGGCGCGGGGGCCTCGGAACGGGGCCGACTGAAACGACGCTCCAGTGGCCAACAGTGAGCCACAGTGACGGCCGACGGCAGACGACGCGGTCGTCGGACGACTCGCGAGCGGCTCTCCGGCCTGTTGAGGGCCGCCGGCGGACTACCGTGGGTTGCCGGGCGTCCCGCTCGAACCAGCGCACGGAGAGTGCGATCACCCCGGCCGTCGGCAGTAGCACGATCAGCTTCGCCCACTCCGCGGCGCCGTCGCGTGCATAGGTGTCGAAGACGGTGAGGCGCTGCGCGCCGCCGGGCATCATCGCCGTCACGACGGCGGCCACCACCGTCACGACCAGCGCGGCCAGCGCGGCCACCGCCGCTCGCGCCTGGCGGCGCCGCGACGTGAAAAGCGCGTAGCCGAGCACCGCGATCCCGCCCACCACGAACACGATCTCCGGGATGACGTCGTCGGCCATCCCGGTCATCGCGCGGCCACTCGCCGGGAGCGGCCCCGCGGCCCCCGCGAGCCACGATGGCGGCGCGGCGGTGAGCATCACCCGACGAGCCTTCGCGCGAACGAGTCGATGACGTCGAGCAGCCATGCCGGCATGACGCCAATCAGCACGACGAAGCCGAGCAGCGTGCCCAGCGTGGCGACCTCGACGCGCCCGAGGTCGGGGAAGCGCCGCCACCGGTCGGGCAGCGGCCCGAGGAAGAGCCGCTGCAGCATGCGCAGGAACAGTGCGGCCGTGATCACGTTCCCGAGCAGGCCAATGCCGAGCGCGAGTCGGTCCGGAAAGCTCATCGCTCGATCTGCCGGGCAAGGTCCTCGAGCGTGCGGCGGAACTGCTGCATGCGTCGCGCGCCGAGCCGTCGCGCCCACTCCGCCTCCACCTCGGTTATCGTCTCGCGGGCCGCACGCTCGACGTCGGGCCCGCGCGCGGTCAGGCGAATCACCCGGGCACGGCCGTCGAGGGGATCGGGCGTGCGGTCGACGTAGCCGCGCGCCTCGAGGTGGTCGACGAGCGCGCCCATCGACTGCTTGGTGACTTGCGCCGCTTCGCCACGTTCCGTGAGACGAGTGCCGTCGGGTGCATCTGCTGGGAGCCGCAGGCTCGGACAGCGCCTTCACGATTGTCGAGCAGCAGCTTCCGCCCGGATTCGCACCGCCTCCGCGCGCGCACCGCTCGGAGGAAGAGGCGTTCTACCTCCTCGACGGTACCCTCGCCGTCTCCTGCGGCGACCGGCAGTGGGAGGCGCTTCCGGGCTCGTTCGGCCTGCTGCCCCGGGGTATCCCGCACGGGTTCTCGGTCGTGGGCGGCGCGCCGGCCCGCGTGCTGCAGATCACTGCGCCCGCGGGGTTCGAGCGTTTCGCCGCGGAGGTGGGCGAACCCGCGACGGCACGCACGCTGCCGCCGGTCGTCGCGCCGCCCGATGTCCCTCGGCTCATCGCGGCGGCGGCCCGTCACGGGATCGACATCCTCCCGCCGCCGGGTACGTCGTCGGCACGCGGCGGGCCGCCGGTGGGAGAGGGAGCCAGGGCTGCCGCGCTCCCGGCAACACACGCTCGTCGGGATCAGGCCGCCGGCGTTCCGCCCGTTGAAATCAGATCAGCGGATCAGCGTCACCGCCCGGCACCACCGGTAGGAGTCGGCCACGGTGTTGCGGTCCGGCATCGATGCCCGGGCGCAGACCTCGGCCGTCGACGCCTCGAAGCGAGCGCCGCGGCGCGCGACTGCCAGCGCGGACCACGCGAGCGTGTCGCCCGTGCAGAGCGCTTGCGTGTGGCCCTCCGCGCGGGCGTCGCCCTGCGTCACCTCGACCTGGATCAAGACGCGGCCGCCCTCGCAGGTGATCACACCCGAGACGGTCGTAAGCCGGCCGTTCGCGCTCAGGGGCGCCGCGCCGTCGATACCGGTGAGCGTCGGCGTCGTCTTGTCGATCCGCTTCTGGATCGCACTCGCCCCTGCCGCCGTCACCGCAACCACCAGCGTTGCGAGCAGCAGCCCGAGCGCCGCGCGCCGAACCGCCGAGCCTGTTGCAGTCATGGGTCCCTCCAATCGCCTCACCCGCGGGCACGGTCGCTACCGATGCCCGACGCCACCTCACGACGCGACCAGCTCGAGGTCCTTGCACCACTGGTGGCTGTCGTCGACCTTCCCGCGCGTCATCGTTGTCGCCAGGGCGCAGACTTCGACGATCTGGTCCTCGCGCGCCTCGGCCGTCGGGACGAAATCGACCGCCCCGGTCGTGTACAGATGCACGACGACGTGCTGAGCGTCACCCGCGCACGTCGTCTGCGCGGTTCCCTGCGCGACCGCGCCGACGCGCCGCTGCGTGGCCGTCACGCGCAGCGCGAGCCGCTGGGTGGCGTCGCAGCCTTCGATTACGGTGACATCGACCGCGCGGCCGTGCAGCGCCGCCGTGGACTCCATCGTGTTGAGATACTGGCCACCGCGTGCCTGCCCGCCGAGCATCAGCAGCGCGATCGCTGCAAGCACGACGCCGCCGAGGATGCGGCTTCGCGTGGAGATGATTGATGGCTGCGCTCGCATGCACGACCCCTTTCGACTCGCGTCCCTGGAAACGGCGGCGAGGGTACGCGCCGCGCGGCGCCCCCCGTCAAGTTGTCAGAAGGAGCTGCCGCCCGCGTCGGACGTGCGCCCGATCTCCGGCGCCGCGGCCCGGCGTCCCCGACTTCGGTTCCCTGCGACCCGGCGAGGCCGCCGTCCAGGGCCAACGGCGTCGGGGGGGAGGGGGGAGGAGCGGCGACGGCAACCGCTCCCGGTGGCGTCTCGAGGTGCGTCGCGGTGCGAGGCCCGTGACGGATTTCGCGGTGACGCCGAGGGGGGACGCGCGCTCGCGGCGACCTTGATGCATGGTTCGCGACCCACGACCGACCGGACAGGGTTGACCTCGGACGTGGTCCTCGTCGTATCCCGGCCGGGCCCACGCTCGAGAGCGCGGTCGGCCGAGGATCTGGCCGGAGAGGAGGAGTCCGCATGAACAGGGCGAAGCGCATCGCCGCGAGCCTCGCCGCGGCGACCGGGGCGTTCGCGTCCATGTCGGTCGCCGGGCTCGTCGACCCGACGGTGCAGGCGGCGCAGCGTGTCCCGGGACGCTGGGGTATCAGCGCTGCCGCGGCTCTCGACGCCCGATCCGTGGCGGTGGGTGGCCCGACGGGGTGGTGTCCGGACGGAGCTGTGGTCGCGACTAGCGTGAAGCTCACCGATCACGACTCGCGCGCGATCGCGATGGGCGGCGAGGTGCTCCCATGCTCGCCGCTCGCGGGGGAGGACTGGGAGGTGGTCGGCGAGACCGTCGGCCGCGGCACGGTCGAGCCCGGAGATGGCGCGACGGTCTGCGCGATGGCGCTCATCCGGAAGTCCGGCGACCCGGCGACCGTGATCCGGACGGCCGGCTCGGTGCAGCGGGCAACGGCGGCCGAGTGATCGTGCCCGACTACGCTGAGCCGGCGGCGCTCATGGTCCCGTTCGCGGAGACTGAGTTGCTCCCGCTCCTCCGCCGCGTCGCCGTCGAGGCATCCCGCGACGTCGGGGTCATCCTCATCACGCCCGACCCGGCCCGGGCTCGCGCGTTCGTCGCGAAACAGGCCCAACCGGAGCGCTTCTCCATTCTCGGGGCGTCGTACGACACCCGTGGATTCGCGATCGCTCGCCGATCCCGCTGCGCGACGACGCATCGGGGGAGATCCGGTGGGTTCTCCCTCGTCTGCCCGACTTCGGGCGCGCGGGCGACGACGGCGTGTTCGCGAAGATCAGCACGTGGGAGATGGAGCCGTGCGCACTCGTGCTGGCACATGGCAATGTCGTCGCCGGTCCCGCCGGCGTCGCGCTCTCGACGGCAACCGTGCTGATCGACAATGCGCTCGACCGCCCGGCGCTCGACGCGCATGCGCCGGCCCTCGGCATTCGGCGCTGGCTGGTGTTTCCACCGTTCGCGCGCGAGCCAAGCGGCCACGCGGACATCTACGTGCGCTTCCTGCGCGACGACGTCGCCGCCGTCGGCTGGCCGCCGGCGAACACCGCCGACCGGCACGTGAGCCACGCGATCGAAGCGCTGCTGCGGAACGCCCTCGCCGCCCTCGAGATCATCCGGCTCCCCCTGCGCTCGGACGGCGACGGGTACGCAAGCCCGCTCAACTGGGTGCAGATCGGGGACCATGTGCTCGTGCCGACCTACGACATCACGCCGTCCGACGACCGGCGCATCGTGGAAGCGGCGCTGCGCGAGCACGGGTTCCGGCCGACGTTCATCGCGTCCCCAACCCGCAAGCTCGGTGGCTCCCTCCACTGTCTGACCGCATCGATCCTCGTTTAGCGGGCGAGCTGCGCAACGGGCGCTCGAGCCCCTCCAGGAAGTCCGTCTGGAGGCCACCATGATGGAGCGCGGCATGCGACCTCGCGCGAAGTCCGCGGATGCTGTTCCCTTCACCCTTCCTGCCGCCACACGGACCACGACCGCACAGGACGCGCGCGTCCCCTCTCCCGCTGCGCAGGGCGCGCGGCCCCTTGCTCCGAGCAACCGTCGCGAGAACTCCTCAGCGCCTCGGGCCTTCGGAGCACGGCCTCGGCCCGGAGGGCGCACCATTCGTTATGATGAACCCCTGGAGCCGGGGAACGGGATGCTGCCGTGGCAAACGGTGTCGACCCGGAACTCGCCACGCTCTTCGACCGGATCGCGGCGGGCCGCAGCAGCGACACGGACATCGATCGGCTCCGGTCGCTGATCGCCGTGCGCGGCGACGACAACCAGGTGCAGGTCGGCCGCTACAACGTCGACATCAGCGGCGGGCGCGGCATCCGCATCGGCGACCTCTACTACCAGGGGCCGAGCGCGGAGACGCTCGCGAAGGCGATCCGCGCCGCGCTCGACGAGCCCGACCCGCCACCCTCGCGGCTCTACATCGCGATCGTGACCGTGGGTGTCCTGCTCGTGTTGTCGGGGTTCGCGGTCTTCGGCTACACGCTGTTCACCCTGCCACACGGCGATGCGGCCGACGGCTTCCCGCCGGGTATCGCGGTGGGCGGCGCGTTGTTCTTCGCGGGCTTCGTCGTGATGGTGGTCGGCTCGCTCGTGCGCGCGCTCGTCAATCCGCGGTCGGTGGCGGGACGCCGTGCGCGCGGACGCTCGCCGCTGGACTGAGCCGGCGCCGCATGGGCCGAGAGAGGGGTGCGACATGGGAATCGCCGAGATCGCGGCGGCGCTGGCGCCGCTCCTGCTGACATTCGCACGGCGCCCGGCGGAACGGGTGCGCGACGAGCTCGCCGAACGGGTCGGCGACGCCGGCGCGCATGTGCTCGGGGTGCTCTGGGACCGCATCCGCGGCGCCGCCGGCGCGAGCGCTGAGACGCGCACGGACGAGGACGACGAGCCGCGCATTCGCTCCGCCATCGAGCACGCGCTGGCGGCCGACCCCGCCCTCGCGCGCGACGCCGAGCAGGTGGCGATCAGCGTGAGCGGCAGCGGCAACGTGGTGCAGCACGGCAAGACGAACATCAACATCAGCGGCGGGCGGGACATCCACATCCGCTGATCGCCGACCCGCCGCGCCGCCCTCAGATCCCCGGGCCGAACTGGCCGACCGCGAACGCGATCGGCCACGGAAACGTCGTCGCCGCCCCCGCGCCGGCCGGATACGGGTTGTAGTAGGCGACGTGGGTGCCGAGCACGCGGTCGCGGGTATCGCAGCCGCTGGTTCGGCCCCTGCGTGTGATCGTGCGCGTTGGCCCACTGCGCGAGGCCCGGCTGGATCTCCCAGTCCGCGCCGTTCCAGTGGAACTCCGTGCCGCCGTTGTAGCGCCGCACGACCTCGCGGCGGTACGCGGCCCGGTCGCGCCGCGAGACCGGCGCGGCGAAGTGCCCGTGCATGTCGTGGTAGGCGGCCGCGGCCTTCTCCTCCATCACGACCCGCACCGCGGATTGGATGTTCTCGACGAAGCTCCAGACCTCGTCGTCGTTCGCGGCGCGGCCGAACACGAAGTCGAGCTGCCCGAACCCGTAGCCGTGCGGCGGGCCGAACAACGGCATGCGGTGCTCGTGCCCGTAGTAGAAGGTCGTGCCGCGCGACGCGAACGCGTAGCGGCCGCTCGCGTTGTCGAAGAACTGGCGGTCGTTGCCGTTCTCGTGCGCGAGGATCAGCCGCACCGTCTCCTGCCAGACGGCGAGCGGGAGCGTGGCGATGCGCGCCTCGGCAGCGTGCGCGTCGTGGTACTGGCGCACGAGCGCGTCGATCAGCTGCTCGACCGCGGCGTGCGCCGCCGGGTTGGTGCCGCGCACGCGAAACGTCGGCACGCGCGCCGGCCGCACGTCCGCGGGCGCGACCGGCGCCCCGCCGCCGTCCGGCTCGAGCCCCGGCGGGGCGGCGGCGCCATCGATCTGCAGGCTCTGCAGCGCGAGATCCCCATCTCCGCCGCGGATCGCCTCGCTGCCGCCGGCCTCGACGCGGGGCTGGAACTCGACGATCACGGAGTCCCGCCGGGGGGCGCCGGCCTGCCGTCCCCACGCACGCTGCTCGCCCTGCACGACGAGGCGCGGCAGCCGTCGCGCGGCAACCGGGTACGCGATGCGCGCCGGGGCGGCGGTGAACGGCGCCGGCACCGCCCCGTGATCCAGCGCCTGCGGCGCCCCGGTGGCGTCGAGAGGGCGTCCCTGCGCGTCGAACGGAACCCGGAGCGCCGCATCGCCGCCGAGCGCGAGGCTGTACTGGTAGGTCTGCCCCGACCGCAGGATGAGCTCTGGCGGTCCGGCGAACGTGGGCGAGTTGACGTCGGGTCCGTCCCAGCGCAGCTCGATCCGCCATGAGAGATTGAGCTCCAGCGTCGACCACGCGGGCGCACGGCTGACCCAGGCCACGCGGTGGCGCATCAGCGATTGCAGATCCGCCCACCCGATCCCGACGAGCTGGCACTCGCCCATCCACAGCGGCATCTGCGGCTTTGGCACGTTCGGGTTGCCGGGGCCGACGGCCGCCGTCTCGTCGAACGCGCGCGTCCCCGTGCGGATGTCGTAGTTCACCATGCGCCGCGCGCGCGCCTGGAGCGTGAGGTCGTTGCGGTTGTCCTGCGGCGACAGGCCGAAGTCGATCGTGTTCAGCTCGTCGGGCTCGCCGGGGACCGGGCCGGCGTGTGTGCCGTCGGCGGCGGCGACGGCGTCGTCGACGAGTGCGAGCTGCACGCCGCAGAGCTGGACCGCGAAGGCGTCGACGCGCGGCGGGGCGATCCCGACGGTGTCCACCACGATCAGCACCGGCCCGAATGCGGCGGCCGCGTCGTCGAGCACGATGAGCGCCGAGAACGGCCGCGTCGCCCCGGCCGGAGCGCCCATCGTCGCGGGCAGCTCCAGCACCGACGCGGCGGCGGCGAACCCGGCGTGCAGCGGCAGCGCGGTGCCGTCGTCGCGCATCAGCCGGACGCGCGCGCCGGTCGCGCCGGCATCGACCGTGCCCGCCACGACCAGCCCGCGTTCGCGCGGCCTCGCCGGCGGCGGCGCCGCCACCGTGCCCTCGGGCTCCGTGAGGTTGCCGTGCGCGTCGTAGAGCGCCGCGCCCTGGTTGAGGCCGGCGGTGAGCGAGGCGTCCACGGGCAGCTCGCGCAGCAACGGCCAGATCGTGAGCTCGCCCGGTCGGGTCAACGCGAGCGGCGTCTCCGGGATCGTGACCGCGCCGACCAGGTCGCCGTCGGCGGTTTCCGCCGCGACGTCGAGCCGCCGGAACGCGAGCTCGGCCTGCACGAGTGTGTCGGGAATCGGCTTCCGGCCGCGGCTGAAGGCAATCTCCACGGGGTGGCCGGCGGTCGCGCCGAAGGGCTCGGTATAGAGCCACGACGCCGCGCGCTCGGAACCGGTGGGCGCGGAGCGCGCGCGGCCGCGGCGGTCGGTGTGCAGCACGACGGTCGTGCCGCCGTCGCGGACGTACACCCAGGCGTCGTCCAGCGGTGCCGGGGCGGTGCCGACGAGGCGGGTGCGGACGAGCAGCGTCGCGCGGACGCCGAATGCGCGCACCGTGAACACCTGCGGACCGTCGTCGGGCGGGGAGAACAGGCAGCCCACCGTGCGGGGCAGCGCGGCGCCGCCGGTCACGCCGAGCACGACGGCGGCCGCGTCGGTCGCGCCGTGGGCCGCGAGCGAGTCCTCGGTCACGACGATCCAGCGATACGTCCCCTGCGCGGCGGGGTCGGGCACGGCGCGCAGCGGCAGCGTCTGGCCGAGCGTGACCTCCGCGGGCGCGTCGGCCGTGCCGTCGGCGGCCCGGATCGCGAGCGTGCCGAGCGGCGCGCCGACGAACAGGGGGACGCTCTCCTTCACGGTCCCGTCGATCGCGATATCGATCGCAACGCCGGCCTCGGCGCCGGCGGTGGCGGTCACGCCCACGAGCGTGAGCACCGTGCGGACATGCCGGACGAAGCGTCGCGTCGTCGGGCCGTCGGCGGCGTCGAACCGGATCTCGCCCCCGCCCGCGGCGAGCGAGCGGAACGTGAGATCGACCGGGTGGCCGCTGTCGGCGCCCGGCGCGGGCTCGTGGCGGTACGCCACCTCGACGAAGAGCGGCGACGACGCGCCGACCGCAATGCGATCGGAGCAGGCGAGCGTCACGCTGGCGACCCAGTCGTCGCGGGTCAGCGTCGTCCGCACGATCTTCCTGCCGGCGTGCGGACGGTAGGCCACGTCGCGCTCCTCACCCTGCACTGGATCACGACCGGCCTCGGCACAGGATAGCCGCGCCCGGGCGTCGCGTGGCCCGGCGCACGCGCGCCGAGGCGCGGCCGGCTATCCGAGCGGCCGCTCGTCCGGCCGGATCGCCCAGAACGATCCGGTGAGCCGGTTGTTCCACTGCGCGGCGGTGACGGTGTTCGCGGCGAGCAGTGCCCCGCTCGCCACCGAGCCCGCGCCCTGCAGCTGCGCGACGTGCGGATCCGGCGCACCGGCGGCGGCAACCCGGTCCGCCTGGAAGAGCGTGATCATCACGTCGCGAAAGTCGTAGAACGACGGCGACACGATGCACCCGGCCGATCCCGTCCCGCCGGCCGCGGCCGCGCCGGGCGCGAGGTTGCCGTGGTTGCCGTTGTGAATGCGGATCAGCGTCTTGCCGCCGCCGTTCGGATTCGCGCCCGGCGCGGCCGCGTCGGCCGTGACCGGGGTCGCGAAGTAGAAGCGCGCCTCGCGCACCCCGTCGTACGCGGCGCCGTGGTCGACGACGCTGAACGCGTAGTTGATGAAGGCGCTGTTCGACCGGAAGCTCGCGAAGTCGTACTGCCGGTTGCCGCGCAGCGACGAGAGGAGCTGGCTGCCGGCGGCGTAGTTGCGCGACGTGTAGCTCGACCAGCGGAACTTCGCGTGAACGGCGCCGTCCTTCACGACGAAGAGCGCCGCGTCGTAGTGGTCGAACCCTCGCGCCCCGCCCGGGCCGAGGTTGTACGCGAGCGCGGGGAGCTCGCCGCTCACGCCGGCCGGGAGGTGCCACGCCGACGTGCCGCCGGCGAAGTCGGGGGCGCCGTCGACGGTGACCGTCGACGCGGCGTGGTTCGCGGCGGCGACCCGGTAGGTTGCGCCCGGCCGCTCGTGGTCGCCCGGCAGGTAGATGGTGTCGAACCCGGGATTGACGCGCCGGAGATCCGGCGCGCCGTCGAGCGTGACGACGGAGCCGGCGACGGTCGCCGCGGCGCCCGCCAGCCGCCCGCCGAAGGCGTCGACGACGACGATGTGCCAGCCCCCGGTGAGGTCGATGGCCCGGTACCCCGGGGTCGGCGTCACGCCGTCAGCCTCCAGCGGGGGGCGCGGCTCGTTCTCCCCGGCCACGAGGGGCGGCGGCCGATGCGGGTCGTCGAAGTTCACGTAGAACTCGACGAGCGCCTCCAGCTGAAACAGGTTCTGCCAGTCGCGATCGTCGAACTCGAACGGCGGCGCGGTGTCCCCGGCCGGCGCGAACCCGGCGCGACGCAGCAGCCGACGCCGCCAGAGCGCCTTCTGATTGTCGCCGACGGTGCGCCACTGCGCGGTCGTAAGCGCGTACCGCCGGCGGAGGTCGGCGAGCACGGCCATCGGGTAGAGCGCGTCGCCGGTGAGGTCGATCGCGTGGTCGACCGTGAGCGTTGGGTCAATGACGGGCCACCCGCGCGGCACAAGGGCGAGAAAGGCGTCCACGGCAGGCTGGCCGTCGGCGACGAAGTCGCGCATCCAGTCGTACGCGAACGCGGGGTCGATGGCGCCGTCGTCGGCGAGCACGCCCAGACCGAGATCGCGGCGGCCGGCCGGGGCGCCGTCCGGCGAGGCGGCACCGAGTGCGTGGCCACCCGTGACGGGGACCGTCGCCTGCCCGGCGACCAGGAGCGCGACGCGCTCCGCGCGGCCCAGCCCGGCGACCGGGCCCTCGGCGCGGTCGAGCAGATCGCCGAGCGCCGCCTCGAGCGACGCCGTCTCGAGGTGGTCGTACACGAAGCCGGCGACGCCGTTGAGGCCCGCCGCGCGGGCGTGGAAACCGGTGGCGCGGTCCCGGATCGCCGGCGCCAGGTGCAGGTAGAGGGTTACCGCCGGCGGCGGCGGCCCGGCCGGCGTCGCCGGGTCGGGCGGCGCGGCCACGCCGACCCCGGGCGGATGCGTCGAGAGCGTCCCGTCGGCGGCGGCGATGACGCGCCCGGCACCCGTCGTGCGCAACAGCGCGCGGTCGTGGAACGCCGCCCCGGCGGTCCCCGGGCCGTACGCCTGCTGGAGCGTCCACGTCGCGAGGTCGGCCGGCGGCACCGCGAGATGCAGCGGCCGGACGAGCGTCACGGTGAACGGGTGGGACACGACCGTCGACGCCACCGTCGCGCCGTCGGCGCCGGCGAGGCCGGCAGTGAGGCGGATGTCGTCGCGAGCGTCGATGGCGCTGGACGCCGCAGGCGCGAGCTCGGCGCTGCGCGCGCGGTCCGCGCCCGCGACGGGCTGCACGCGCGCCCGGGCCGCGCTCCCGAGCCCCGGCACCACCGCCCAGGCGACATCGCGAGCGAGCGCGTCGGGCGTGACGCGCGCCAGCACCGGCACCGTCTCCCCGAGGTTCACGAACGCCGGTAGCCCGCTCCCGTCCGCGCGCACCACGACCACCGACGTCACCGTGAGGTCATGCGTCACGGCGAGCGACGCCGGCACGTGCCCCGTCGCGATCGTCGCGACGGCCTGCACGTCGTGCATGGCCGCGCTCGCGCGGACCCCCTCGATCCGCGCGGCGGCAAGGTCGGAGCGCCCGGCGACGCGGGTGCGCTCGGCCCCGGCGGCGAAGCGCCACGACACCGCCTGCGCCAGCGCGGGCGGCCGCGTCACGGCGCGGAAGGTCTCGCCGGCGCCGACCCCGATCAGGTCGGGCGCGGGCACCTCGCCGCTGTCGCCCAGAAGCACCCGCGTCTCCGCGACGGTGACCGCGTGGACGGCCATCACGGCCGGACCGCCGTCGCGAGGGGTGAACAGCACGCAGACCGGCGCGTCGCCCACGGCGTCGCTCACGAGCGCGCCGCGCACCTCGACCCGCTCGCCCTCCGGCCCGCCGCTGAGCGGGAGCGCGTCCGGCCGCACGCTCACCCAGCGGAAGGCGCCCGGCGCGACCGGCGCGGCCGCCGCGCGCAGCGCGACGGTCGCCTCGTGCAGCACGATGTCGTGCGCCGGCGCCGCGCCGGTGTCGTCGTGGAGGACGACGGCGGTCGCCGGCGCGGCGGCACCGCCGTCGACCGAGAGCGGGACGCTCCCGGCCACGTCGCCCTCGATGCGCACCTCGAGCACGACGTCGGGCTCTGCGCCGCTCGTGGGAGCCTGCGCGAAGAGCGTGAGCAGCGCGCGGGTGTCGCCGACGAACCCGCGGGTGGTCGCCCCGTCGCGGGCGTCGAACCGGACGTCCCCCGTCGCGGCGGCCGTGCGCTTGCGCAGCGTGAGCACGATCGGCTTCGCGTCCTCCGGGAGCCCCGGGACGTCGCCCTCGTCGCGGCGGGCGCGCCAGCGGATCTCGACGAAGAGGCGCGCGGCGGCGCCGGCCGGGAAGCGGTCGGAGCACATCAGGGTGACGTCGGCGCGCCAGTGATCGCGCGAGATCGTGCCGCGCACGACCTCGCGTCCCAGCGTGATGTAGGGCATGCCCCGCGACTCCCACCCACCCGGCCGCACACTCGCGGCATCGCGTGCCGCCCGCGCTCGGCGTCGTTCTCCGTCGCCGCGCGCCCCCGCGCGTCACTGCAGTTACGTGATGTCGAGCTCGTATCCGCGGCGCCCTTCCAGCGGGCTCACGCGCATCCGCGTGTAGTGGAACTGGAAGCCGAGCGCCTGCAGGTACTGGCGCTCGAGATCCGCGTGCTGCTGATCGGGCGGGTCGGGCGCCTCGAACGTCAGGTGGTAGGTGCGAGCCTCGCGCGCGCAGGGCACCGGCTGGCAGTCGAACTTCTCCCATCCGAGGAACTGCGCGAGCGCGCGGATGTACACCAGCTCGGTGAACGACGGCATCGGCGAGACGACCGCCTGCGGCTTCAGCGCCGTGATGATCCGGTCGCGCGGCCACAGGGGACCGGGGTCCGAGAACCGTGAGATCGGCGCGATCTCATTGTGCCCGATGACCGTCAGGTGGCTCGGCTCCTGCGGCATTCCCGCCGCGCCGAGCGTGTCGAAGATCCATCGCTGGACGCGGATCGTCGCGAGCACCATCGGCTCCGGCCACGGGCGCTGCTCGGTGTACACGTAGTCGGCTTTGTACGACAGCGGCTGCACCGCGAACCCCTCGTGCTCGATGCCGACGGTGTAGAGGTTCGGGTTCGTGTTCGGCCGATAGCGGGGCCAGGTCGGAGGCGCGCCGGGGTCGAGACGGCCGGCGTGGTAGGCCCCGCTGAAGATGTCGACGTACTGCGTGATGTTCCCGTCGCGATCGATCGAGAAGTGCTCGGAGAGCTCGGCGATTCCCGCCCGCACCTCGCGATCGATGGTGCGTTTGAAGCCCTGCATGATGTGGTTGACGATCGCGATCGGGCGCATGCTCCCGTCGGGGAGCGACGCGTAGCCGTGCGCCGGGTTCGGGAGATGCTCCACGCCGGGCATCCATCCATCGGGCATCCTGCGACTCCTCATCCGGCGGGGCTCGCGGGCCCCGCGTGATCACGCGGTCGCTGGCTCGAACTCGATTCGCGGCGGGTAGACCGTGAGCGAACCCGGCGCCGGCGAGGCGAACGACAGCGGTACCTCCACGACCGCGCCGGGCGGCTGCCCCGTGAGCGCGGCAGTCAACGCGGCGGCCAGGTCGTAGACCAGGCGGCCGTCCGCGCCGGCGCTCGCGCTGACGGACATGCCCGCGACGTCCAGGCGTGGCGCCGCGTCGCCGGGCGGGCCGCCGTTCGCTCCGGCGCCGACGACCGGGAGCACCATCAGGTCGCGGTCCGTGAGCGTGGCGAGCGTCGAGCCGTCATCGGCCAGCGCGCACGCCGGGCCGGAGCCGGCGGCGCTCAACCAGACCGCCTCTCCGCTGGCCGCCGCGAGCCGCACCCAGTGGCGCGCGGTCGTGACGACGAGCGGCGCGTCGAGGCGCCAGCTCAGCCATGCCGGCCGCCCGGGCACGCCCGTCGCGAGCGTCCCCTCCGCGAGGACGCGGCCGGCCGGCGCCCCGCCGGCGTCCTCGACGAGCGCGGCGTGCAACTCGACGCCGTCGTCGAGCGGGATGACGCCGAGGAGGAACCCCGTTGCCTCGAGCGCCGCGTCGGGCTGCACGACCTGCGCCGCCTGCCGGCCGGCGCCGACACGGATGCCGGCGCGGCTCGTGGGCGGCGCGGATGCCGCCGCGGCGTCGACCCCGCCGGGCCGCCCGGTGCGCAGGCTCGGCGTCGCGCGCAGCTCGGCCGACACCACGGTCGCCCCGCCCGGGAGCCGCACGCTCGGCGCGCTCGCCGCCGCGCCCGCGCCGGCGAAGCGCACGGTCGCCTTCTCCTCGCCGCTCGCGAATGCACTCGTCACCGGGCGGTAGGCGACCGCGAACCCCGCCGGCTGGAAGCGACAGGGGGCGTCGGACTCGATCACCAGCGCGACGTCGATCGTCGGCGGGAGCGGCGGCACCGGGGACGCCGCCGACGCCGACGCTTGCACGGCATCCGCCAGCCGGGCCGCGCCACGCGCCAGTGCGTCGGCGAGCGCGTCTGCGGCGTCGAAGGTGCCCGCGGTCGCCGGCACTGCGCCGCCAATCTCCCCGGCCGCCTGCCACACCGGAACTGCGGCCGTCGGGTCGCCCACCGGCGAGGCCGGGTCCTGCGGGAACGCGACGCGCACGCGCGGGGACGACGGGTAGCTGCGCACGGAGACGACGTCGACGTCGCCGGGCGCAAGGCTCGTGACGTAGCCCCCGCCGGGCTGCTTCAGCCGCAGCGCGAAGCGCGCATCGGTGAAGTCCACCCAGAAGGTGCGGCGGGCCTCGAGCACGTATGCGTTCTCCGTCGCCCCGGCCACGACGTCGCCCCCGCCCGCACCTCCGACGACGACGGCCTCGCCGACCACGTTGGCGGTCTCGATCGCGTTCGTCGCGGTCGTGGTCGGCTGGCCGGACGGCGTGTCGCCGTCGAGCCGGTAGACCTCGAGCGTGTACCCGGTCGACGGCACCTTGCCGTGAGCGACCTGGATCGAACGGAGGCGACGCGGCGCGCCGAGCTCCACCGCGACCGTGCCTCCGCCGAGGCTGCGCGTCGAGGCTTGCAGCGTCGGCTCCGCGATCGCGAGCGCGTCGAAGTCGTAGCTGGTGAAGGCGCCGCCGAGGGCACATGCGGCCGCGTCCAGCGCGAGCGACCCGGCGAGCGCACCCGGCGCCAGCCGCACGTACGAGACGTCGCGGTACACGACGCGCGGCGCGGCGCCGGCGGGGGTGAGCAGCGTCCGCGCGGTGAGCGGCCCGGCGCCGGCGCCCGGCGTGCTCGCGACGGCGTCGACGTTCACTGCCCGATGCTCCGGCGCAGATCCGTGACGTTGGTGTTCAGCCCGCTCAACGACGTGTTCAGGGTGCCCACCGTGGTGTCCAGCTGCGACGTGGTCTGCTGCAGCGAGGCGAACTGATCCTGCGTGCTCGACTGGAACGCCTCGAACTGCGAGGCGTCGATCTTGCCGCCGAGCGCGGTCTGGATGTCACCGATCTGGGACGTGATCGTCGCGATCGTCGCCGCGCGCGCCTGGTCCGCGCTCTCGAGCGCGGCGACGCGGGAGGCGTCCGCCTTCGCGCTCACGCTCGTCTCGATCGCGGCGACGCGATCGGTCAGCTGCGACTGGACGGAGGAGATCGACGACTGCACCCCGGCGATCCCGGCGTCGATGCGCGGCTGGATGTCCCGGCGCAGATCCGCCCGCGCGTCGCCGATTCCTGCGAGCACCGACGTGGGCGCGGTATCGAGGAGGCGGGTCCCGGCTTCGGCGCCGGGGAAGAGGGCGACGCGCTGCTCGCGCGTGGCATCCGCGAGGCCCGCGTCCAGCACGGTCGTCAGCGAGCGCTCCGCCACTTTGCGGCCGACGAACTGCCCGACGACGCCTGCCTGGTCGTCGACGAAGTCGTGGATGCGGCCGTAGACGCGACTGAGCACCGTGCCGGCGCCTTCGTCCGCGATGTGTGTGCGGACGAGGTCGACCAGCTCGGTGTCGAGCCCGGCGGCCTCGTGGGCGAGCGACTGCAGGACCTCGAGCCACGGCGCGAGCCAGTCGCGCACCCACAGCGGCCGGACGGCCGTCGCCTGCACGGAGGACTCGACCTCCGCGCTGGGGAGATAGGCCACGAGCGTGCCCTGGAAGTAGGCCCACGCCGCGAGTGCGTCGCGGACGTTCAACGGCTCGCTCGCGCGGCCGGCGAAGTCGCGGAAGTAGATGTCCACGGCGCGCCGGAACGGTGCGTCGCCTCCGCGGCGGTAGCGCTCGGCGAGCGCCTGCAGGCCGGCCTGGGTCCCGACGGGGGTCATGGCCGCCGGGTCGAGGCCCTGCAGCGCGACCTCGAGCGTGGACTGCTGCACGCCCGTGAGGTCCTCCGACGTCGGCGGCAGGAGAATCGCGCGCGCGGCACCGTCGACGCCGGTGCGCAGCCGCAGCGACTGCGCGTCGCGGAGCTGGACGCCCTCGACGCCGCGCAGCCGGCCCCAGGTCGTCGCGACGACGACGGTCGCGCCGATCAGCGGTTGCTCACCGCCGGGCGCGGTCGCACGGGCGACGACGTTCACGGATTGCCCGAGGTACGGCTCCGCCTGCAGCGTCTCCAACGTGAGCGACGGCTGCGCCGCGGCGGCGCCGCGGAGCGCGTCGAGATCGCGGCGCAGCGCGCGGAGCTCGTCGCCGATGTTCGCCGGCACGTCGCCCTGGGGGAGTCGCGCCGCGGAGAGCGTGGTCACGATCTCGGTGAAGCGCTCCGGGCCGATCAGCGGGACGTCCGCCACCTGCTGGAGCGTCGTGAACGAGCCGAGCTGCGCGCGGCGGTCGAGCAGCCGCTGTGCGAGCCGGACGCCGATGTCGAGCTCGTTCGGCAGCTCCACGGCGGCGGCGATCTCCTCCGCCGACGTCGCGGCGTTGAGGAAGTCGAGCACCATGCGCGCGTCCGCGGCGCCGACGTCGCCGGGTTCCAGGTAGATGCGTGCCACGGGTGGCACCTCCTCCGTTACTGGGGCAGGAAGCGGCCGATCATCGTGATGTCGGCCTTCTTGTCCAGCGCGGTCTGCACGCCGCCGATGCGCCCCGAGACCTCGTCGAGCGAGCGCTGCAGGCCGAGGATCGGTCCGTCGGTGCGCAGGAGGTCCTGCCGCAGCGTCTCCTGCTGCGTCGCCACGTGGGTCTGGAGCCGCTGTTCCGCGTCCGCCACCTGGCTCTGCACATAGCCCGTCAGGTCCGTGCGCACCGCCTCGGCCTGCGTGTCCACCCGCGACGACGAGTCGGTGAACGCGCTGAACGCGGTCGTCGGGGCCGAGTCGCCCAGCGACGTCGCCTGCGAGAACTCCAGCACCTGCTGCATCGCGACGCCGTCGCGCATCGAGTCCTTCAGCCGGCTGAGGAACGGCGGCGGGTTCGTGACCTCCATCTGCCCGACGGCGTGGCGAATCGCCTGCAGGTCGCGCTGCTTGGCGATCACGCCCTTGTTCAGCACGATCCCATCGACCTCGCTCTTGAGGCGGCTCACCGAGGCCGCGAGATCCCCGTCGATCCGGCCGGCGAGCCGCGCCCCGTAGCCGGCGGCGAGCGCGTCGGCGCCGCTGATGTAGTCGAGGTGCAGCCACGGCCCGATCCAGTCGCGGAACGTGAGCTGGATCGAGCAGACCCCGATGCTCGCGTCGGGCGTCTGCGGGTCGCTGTCGTTCTTCCCGAACGCCAGCACCGTCGCGCGGTAGTCCTGCCAGCTGTGCTGGAAGATCGGCGCGATCTTGCCGGAGATGTCGATGGGATTGCGCAGGTAATAGGCATCCGCGAACGTGCGCACGCTCGTCGCGTCCGTCCGATCGTACTCGCCGGTGATGACGTGGAAGGCGCCGCGCTGGACGGCCTCCTGCGGCGTCGCCGCGGCGAGGATCGTCTGCGCGATGCTCGTGTTCGTGCTCTGCAGCACCGTGCCGAGCGACGTCTGCACCTCGCTCTCGACCTCGTCCGTGAGGCCTTGCGAGTGCTCCGCGCGCAGTCGCACGCGGGCTACCCCGTTCGCGTCGACGCGCACCGAGATCGTGCGGTCGCCGGCGCCGCCCAGCGCCTCGAAGCCGGGGACCGGCTTGAGCTGCCCCCAGACCGCGACGAAGTCGATCCAGGGCCGCGTCGCGGCGTCGGCGAAGGTCAGGGGCGCCCCACCGAGGTCCGTGATCCGGGCGGTGATCTCCGCGATCTCGCCGATCGCGAAGTGCAGCCGATCGGTCTGCATCGTCACGCGCCGGAACTGCCCGCGCAGCGTGTCGACCACGCCCTGGAGCGTGGAGAGCGCCGCCTCCGTGGTGGTCACGCGCTCGTCGAGCTGGCTCGCCTGCGTCTCGAGCGCGGTGACGCGATCCTCGACCGCGCCGATGCGTGTGTCGAGCTGTGTCCCCAGGTCGGTGATCTGCGTCTGCAGCGCCTGATCGGCGTTTTCGACGCCGGCGATCAGCGCGTTCCAGTCTTCCGCCCGGATCAGGTCGCCGGCGACCCTGTTGCCCAGCGTGTCTGCCAGTGCTCCCATGGTTCCGCCTCTTCTTCGCTTATCCGGTTTCGCCTCGAACCAGCCGGTCTTCCACTGCCACCAGGGCGCGCACGCCCGCCGGCCGCACCTGCTCGACGCCCTGCCACACGCGGTCGAGCACCGCGGGGGCGATCTGCCCCTCCCCGTCCAGCAGACCCAGCCGCACCAGGACGGTGAATGGCCGGCGCGCCTCCCACTCGAACCGCACGCGGGCGGCCGGATGGAACGCGAACGCCGCGTCGTCGAAGTCGCTGAACTCCGCCGCCGGCGACTGGCCAAAGCGGCCCTCGAGCGGCGGCGCCGCGTCCGGCGGCGGGAGGAGCCGCCCCTCGATTGTCCACGCAGGGCGCCGCGGCGACACCGCGTCGGACGTGCTCTCGAGCGCGAGGTAGCGCCAGGTGGAGTCGCCCACCGGGAGGAGCGGCACCGCCGGGATGCCGCCGTCGACGACGCGATCGTCCGTCGGCTTGTAGCGCATTCGCAGCGCCGCCGGCGTCGCCCCGGGGTCCGAGGTGAACGCGTCGCCGTCGAAGCTGCCGAGATCGGCGGCGGCGCCGGCCGTCCAGGCGAGCGCGCGCACGGCGGGCTCGGCGGTGCCCCGCGGCTCGGGGGTGAACGCGGTCCACAGCGCGCCCGGCGACGCGGGGTCGAGCGACTGCCAGTGCCCCCCGGCCCGATCGAAGCGCCAGAAGCGCGGCTCCTCCGGGTCGGGGGCGACCGCGTTGCCGAGCGGCAGCCGCACGAAGGCGCCGGACTGCGCCTGCCAGAAGTCGCGCCCGTCGTACCGGAACAGCCCCTGCGTCGTCGCGAACCAGAGCCCGCGCCGGCCGTCCTCCTCGATCGCCGTCACCGGCCCCGCCGCGAGATCCGCGAACGCCTCGAGCAACGTCGAGTAGGCGAGGCCGCGCGCCGGCCGCGCGTAGTAGCGCGCGATGCCGGCGTCGGTGCCGACCCACAGCGCGGCGTCGGGTCCGCGGCGCACGGCGCGCACGGGTGGCAGGAAGACGTCGTCCTCCGCGGGGAAGCCGCGCTCGTCGCCGCTCGCCTCGGGCCGGAACGGACGCCAGTCCGGCGCGCTCTCGCTGTGCTCGCGGCCCTCGTACCAGTACCAGTGCCCGCGTGACGGCTGGTACTCGAACAGGCCGCGCTGCGTTCCCACGTAGAGCGATCCCGTCGCGTCCTCGAACAGCGCGTAAACGGGCACGGCCGTCTCGGCTACGGCGCCGAGACCGAACCAGTCGAGCACGTCGCCGTCGCCGAGCCGCGCGAGACCCTGCTCGGCCCCGACCCACCAGGTGCCGTCGGCGCCGCGGAGAAGCGCGTGGACGGCGGGCCCCGAGAGGTCGCCGGGCGCTGGCGCCGGCGCGAACGCCTCGCCTTCCGGCGGGTAGAGCGGCAGCCGGAACAGCCCCGAGGCCGTGCCGACGAGCAGGTCGTCGCCGTCGGCGGCGAGGGCATGCACCTCCGGCAGGCCGGGCAGCGCCTCGGTCCAGGTCGCCCCGTCGAAGCGCCACAGCGAGCCGGTGCCGGCGCCGGCGTCGAAGGTCGCCGCCCACAGGCTGTGATTGGCGACCTGGCGCACCGCGGTGACGGGCCCGCCCGGCGCACCGGGCGCGGCCGACCACGGCCCGGCCGCCGCACGGCTCGCCGGCGCGTCGTCGGCGGGGAGTGCGGTCGCGACGGCAAGCCCGCCGTCGCCGGCCAGCCACGACGAGTACGCCGGCCGCACGCGTAGCACCTGCCCCGCCGCGACCGTGCCCTCGTAGGCGATGCCGATCCGCACGCGATTGCCGCCGGCGCTGAAGAGCTCGAGCAGCGGCCGTGCCGTCGGGTCGACGCCGGAATCCGGCGTCGTGCCTTCGACGTAGAGCGTGGGCGGCGCGGCCTCGAGGCCGTCGTTCGTCATCGCCCAGCGCATCAGCGGACCGACGATTGCGTCGGGCTGCGCGCGCGTCGGCGCGGGGAACACGCGGCGCACGAGCGGCGCGAACTCCTCGACGCCGAGCGGGCGGTCGCGCAGCCCCGCCGGCGCCGTGAGGTCGACCGGGAGCGACGCCTCCGCCATCGCGCGCACGGCCGGCAGCGTGCCGACGCCGCGGCGGTAGAGCGCGACGATCCGACGGATGCGCTGCCGGTACCCCTCGACGCGCTCGCGGCTCGCGGGCGGCTCGCGCCAGGGGGGCAGCGGGATGAGCGAGCCGAGGCGGGGGAGGTCGTCGAGGAACGGGAACGTCACGACGTCGGCGTCGGCGCGGGCCGGCGGGGCGGCGTCGGCGAGCTCGTGGACGCGCGCGAGGTACGGGCTGAAGAGGCCGCGGTCGGCGTAGTCGAGCCAGTGCGCCTGCATCACCTCCGCGGCCTCGCGCCCGAGCTCGTCGAGCGGACGCGCGGCACCGCGCAGGAACGTCTCGAACAGCGCCGGCCGCACGAGGCGGACGTTCACGCGCGCATCGGCGAAGTCGCCGGCGAAGCCGGCGACGCGGCGCACGAGCGGGGCGGTCGCCGCCGGCAGCACGGCGGGCACGCCGGCGGGGAAGCGCCGCAACTCGACGGTGACGACGGTGCCGGGGGAGACGCCGGCGGCGAAACGGAGCGAGCGCACCGCGGTCGGCGCGTCGAACGTGAGGTCGAGCGAGCCGTCGCCGCGCTCCGCGATTGCCGGCGGCGCGCCGTCGTTCACGGCGGCGAGATCCGCGGCGCGCAGCGGCAGCCGGGCGCTCGCCGGATCGCCCTCCTGCGGACGGTAGAGCGTCGGCAGGCGGTCGCGGATCGCCTCGTACTCAGGCACCGGCGGACTCCGCGGCGACCACGACCTCGCCGAGCAGCACTCGTTCGAACGGCGTGAGCGCGTACGGCGGGTCGCCCGCCGCCTGCAGCACCTGGCTGACGCCGCTCTCCTGGCTGAACGTGACGGTGACGGCGTAGGGCGCGACCGCCGTCTCGTCGGGCAGCGCCGGCGGCGACGCCGCGTCGTCGTACGCCGCGAGCGGCTGCGCGGGGTGGTTCGGCAGCGGCAGCGACCACAGCACCTTGCCGAAGCCGATCGAGCGACGCGCGAGCTCGGACGGCGTCGCGTCCGCGGCCGGCTCGCCGGCGTTGAGCGTGTCCAGGTAGTCGAGCATCGCGGTGAGCGCCGCTTCGATTGACGGCTGGTCCGGCGGCGCCTCGCCCTGTGGGTAGGTCACCGCGACGTTCACCACGGTGGGCAGGGCCGGGTCGGCGATGCGCAGCGCGCCGAGCACCGTCGGGAACCCGGAGATCGTGATCCGGCCGGCCTCGACGTCGAGCACGTCGGCGCCGTCGACGGTCACGCTGAGCAGCCGCAGGTCGCTCACCTCCGGCACGCCGAGCGCCAGGCCGACGATGCGGTTCACGCTCGCGTCCTCGCGCGCGGGGAGCCCGGCGAAGTACTGCTCGATGCTCGCCCGCACCGCGCGCTGCGCCGCGCGCAGCTGCGGCTCGGTGAGCCCGTCGGCGGTGGTGAGGCGCAGCTCGAGATCGACGCGCTTCGGCGGCACGGCGCCGGCGAGCTCGACGACGACACCCGCGGGGCGGGTGTCGTTGATCGCCGTGAGCAGCCGCTGCTCCGCCTCCGGCGCGAGCACGTCCACGTGCGGCGTGATGCGCACGTGGCCCGGCTCGGACGCCAGCTCCTCGACGTCGGCCGCGATCTGCTGCCACGCGACCGCGCGGCGCAGCGCGCCGAGCGTCGCTCGCTCGCTGCCGAACAGGAAGCTCTTCGCGCGTGTGCGCAGCTCGGCATCGGTCTCGTCGCGCGCCGAGAGCGCGGTCGGAGCCGGGTTCGTCACGCCCCCGATCCCGCTGATCGGGGCCGGCAGCACCGTCAGCGCGTCGGCGGGCAGCGGGTCGTTGGCCTCGATGTCCCGGGCGCTCACGCGGATCGCGTTCTGGCCGTCGGCCATCGTCACGGCCTCGGTGGTCTCGTACTCGATCTCGCCGTCGGCGGTCATCAGGCGCGTGCCGGCGGGGATCGTGATCGCGCCGCGACCGCCGGCGACGCGCGTGAAGCGCACGTCGCCGCTCGCGCGGCCGCCGCTCACGCGTTCGACGCCGAGCAGCGCGACGACCTTGTCCAGCGCCGATCCGCTCGCGGTGTCGATGAAGCCGTCGCGGTAGACGCCCTCGAGCTGCGCGGAGAGGCGCGCGATCTCCAGCGCGATCGACTCGGCGAGCGTGCGGACGACGCTGCCGGGCTGGAGGTCGGTCACATCGGCCTGCGCGGAGGCGGGGAGGTAGTTCACCACGATCAGCGTGCCGGGATCGGGCAACTCGGCGCCCTCGAGCCAGCTCAGCGTCTGGCGGTCCTCGGCCAGCTCGAAGTCGCTGCCCGCGCGGAACTGGTGCGGCTGGCCGTCGCGGCCGCCCCAGACCGACACGATCTGCGCGACCGGGGGCTGCTCGAGCTGCTGCTGGTACGGCGCGCTCCCGTCGACCGTCGGCGGGAACGGATGCGTCTCGCCGGCGACGCCGCCCACGACGCTGGTCAGGACGCCATCGAGCACCTCGGGGAACGTGCGACGTCGAAAGCTCACGGGCGGCTCCTCTTCTCGCTCGCTAGAGCGCGATCGTGAACGGGCCGAGGTCGACCACGTTCCCGGCCGGCGCGTCCGCGGGCTGCACGCGCAGCGCCACGTCGACGAGGCTGCGCACCGTCGCGTCGCCGGTGTCGCGCGCGGTGATCACGAGGTCGACGATGCGCGCGATGCGGGGCTCGCGCTGCAGGCTCTCGAGCACGAACAGCCGCACGAGGTCCCGCGTCGTGGCGGTGTTCGGCCGGCCGATCAGCTCGTGGAGCCGGGAGCCGTACTCGGGGTGCGCCAGCGCGCTCAGCTCCCCGCGCGGCGTGAGGAGCCGCAGCGCGACGGCCTGACCCAGGTTGTCCCGGCCGTCGGTGGTCGCGAAGTCGACGATCCGGCGCGGCCCCTGGCGCGTGGTGACCTGCCGACGCTCTTCGCCGACGCCGTACACCGGTCGCAGCGTCGCCTCGCGGAGGTCGATGCGGATGTCGGAGAGCAGGTGCGCGTCGCCGGGCATCTTGCCTATCCCCCGATCATGACGGTGCCGGCGGCGATGACGCTGCCGACGGGCGCATCCGCCGGGTCGTTGCAGGTCATCGCCATGTCGCCGGCGCGCGCCGCGCCCTTGCCGTTGATGTTCACGGTCATGCTCCCGAGCTGGACCGTGCCCTGGTTCGCGGGCGGCTTCTGGAACGGACCGCCCTGCGGCACGTGCGACGGGCTGTTCGTCGCGGTGCTCCCCACCACCGCGGCCGGCTTGCCCTCGATGTTGACGTCCGAGCTCAGGCTGCCGTCGAGCTGTCCCGCGAACGGGTGCGGCAGCGGCGTCGGCACCGGGCCGCCGGGCGACGGGATCATCACGATATGAATGTCGGTGCCGATCACCTGGTCGCCTTGCTTCGCCGCCGGCTGCCCCATCGCCGTCTCCCCTCGCCGCGCGCGTCGCGCCGCGCGCAGTCAGTTGATGTTGACCGTCGAACCCTTGAGCTTGAGCTCCCCCGACGCCTCGACGCTGACGCTCGAGCCCTCGATCTTGACGTCGTCGCCCTTCAGGCCGAGCTTGCCCTGGCTCTCCACCTGCACGGCGCCGTCGCGATCGATCTTCACGGTCGCCTTGCCGCCGTCGACGCTCAGCTCGACGACCGGGTCGTCGTCGCGCAGCGTGAGCGAGAGCCCCGAGCCGAGCTTGAGGACCAGCTCGCGCGTGTCGCCGCTGCGCAGGTCGACGTGCACCGCGTCGTCGTCGCCCGCGCCGGGCGGCAGGTGGATCACCGCGTGGCCGTCCTCGTTCACCGGCGGGCGCGTGTTCTCGTCGTAGAGCCGTCCCGTGATCACCGGCGCGTTCACGTCGCCCGCGAGGAACTGCACGAGCACGAGGTCGCCGACGGCGGGGATCGCGACCGTGCCCAGGCGCTGCGTCGCCACGGGGACGTGCGGCAGGACGATGTCGGAGTCGCGCAGCCGCACGGTGCACGCGTAGTTGTCGGTGTCCGAGTCGCTCGCGTGCGGATGCTGATCCTCGACGACGCCGAGCTCGGCGCCGCGCAGCCCGGCGAGCTCCTCCATCACGATGCGGCGGATGGTGTCGTAGAGCGTGAGGGTCGTCACAGCAGCCCTCCCAGCGCCCCGGCCGCCCCGCCGCCGCCGGCCTTGCCGACCTCGATCACCGTCCGGAACCCCGTCTGCTTGTCGAAGCGGTGCCGCACCGCGAGCGCGATCCAGTCGCCGTTCAGCGCGTCCACCGGGGCGCCGGCAACGCCGACGGTGTGGCCCACGGTGACGGCCGCGGCCCCCGGGACGAGCAGCCGCCCGCGCGTGCTCACGCGCGCGGCGGCGTCGGCGATGCCGGCGGCCGCGGTGCGCGCGGCGGCGGCCGAGCGCAGCGCGCGGTCCACCACCAGGCGCGCGGGATCGCCGCTGCCGGCGCTGCCGCTCGCGCCGGCGGCGTCGCTCACCGTCCAGCTCCACGCGTCCTGGCCCTCGCTCCCGGCCGCCCCCTCGCCCACGGCGGTGACGGCGCCGATTGTCGGCGCCTGCTCGCTCGCGTCGAACGCCACGACGTCGACGCCGTAGGTGAAGGTCTGCACGGCCGAGCCCGCGTCCGGGGGGCCGAACGCGAGCGCGCCGTCGGGGCCGACCGTCAGCAGGTAGCCCGAGCGACGCGCGAGCCCGGCGAGGTGCACCAGCATCGTGCGCCGGTCGTCGACGACGAAGAACGGCAGCTCGATGCCGTCCTCGACCCCGCCCGTGTCCACGCCGGCGCGCGTCGCGAGGTCGCTCACGATTTGTCCGGCGGATTGCTGCGTGTAGCTCTGGTTGACCCGCGTGCGGCCGAGCAGCGCGCCGGCGTTCGTCAGCGTGACCTGCTGCGCGCCGGCGACCGAGCGGCGCACGGCGTCGACCGTACCGGTGAAGACGGTGGTCGGCGCGCCCTCGTCCTCGTAGCCGAGCGACACCGCGAGAGCGTCGCCGACGGCGACGCTCGGCGCCTCTGCGTCGGCGGCGAGCCAGAGCTCGGCGACGTCGACGGCGGGCGCGGGCGCCGTGTCGATCGCGAGCGCGACGAGGCTGCGCTGCCAGGGATTGGCGCCGCCCGGCGCCGGCAGGCCGGCCGCCGACGCCAGCCCGCCGAGCGCACCGCCGCCCGCGCCGCCGCTGCCGACGGCGAACACCGGGCGCCGCACCGCGGGCGGCGCAGAGCTGCCGAGGCCGGGCAGTCCTACCACGCGGCCACCTCCCGCACCCGGCCCGTCCGCCGTCGCGTGATCGATCGCGCCACACGCGCCACACGCGCCTCCCGCGCCGAGGGGGTCACGACGACACCTCGAACGTGAGCGTGGTCGAGACCGTGGCGCCGAAGTTCTGACCGGCGCCGGCCCACGTCTTCGCGGCACCGCGCAGCTCGTAGAGGTAGAGGCGGCGCAGCGTCGTCTCGCGGTCGTCGCCCTTCTCCGGGGGATCGAAGGTCGCATCGGTGTCGAAGTCGGGCTGGTATTCGACGCGCAGCGTGTCGGTCAGGCTCGTCGCGCCACTCGGCAACGCGGGCGCCGTGAACTGCACGCGGACGATCCCGTTGACGTTCGTGGCGCGGTACAGGTCCGTCGTGCTCGGCGGAGCGCTCGCGGGGCGACGCCGACCGTGGTGGATCGGGGGCGGCCCGCCGACGAGCGCGTAGCGCGCGGTGTCGCCCACGACCAGGTGCAGGTTGTGCGCGGCGAGCGGGGCGCCGGTGGCATCCGTCACCTGGATGATCAGGTCGCGCGTGTCGCCGGGTGCGAGCGTCACGGTGGGGCCGATCGCGGTCCCCGGCGTCGTGGTCGACGTGCCCTCGGTGATCGCGATGAGGGGCATCAGCTGGTTGTTGAGCGCGAAGATCGACTGCGCGATTTCCGCGAACGCCGACTGTTTCGCGTGGAACTGCGCAAGCACGTTGCGCAGGTAGACGGCCGTTCCGTGATCGAGATCCGCCGTCGGCGGGTCGGGGTCGAAGCGCCGCAGCGCCTCCCAGATCGTGTTCGCGTAGCGCTCGGAGGCGGCGTCGGTGACGTGCGTGTTGAAGTGGTGCCAGTAGGCCGGAGAGTCCGCGAAGACGACGCCCGGGTCCGTCAGCGCGCGGTGCAGCTGGTAGAGCGTGTTCGCGAAGTACCCCTCGTTCTCGAGGCCGCGCTCCGGGTCGTCGAACGACGGCAGCGTCGTGGCGGTCGAGCCGCCGAAGAGATGCCGCCACGCGGTGCTGCTGCGCGGCACGAGCCCGGTCAGTCCCTGCGCGGGCGCCATCGGGAAGCCGCGGACGCGGTCGGTGCTGCTGAACTCCGAACCCCAGAACAGCTCGACGTAGTTCGCCCAGCCCTCGGTCAGCGCCTGGTTGAACGAGCTGATGGTGGAGGCGGTGTGCGAGTGGCCGATGTCGATGAGACCGACGAGCGTGAACGGCGGGTACGGCTCGAGCGCCTTGAAGAAGACCCAGTGCGTCATCTCGTGCGCGACCACGGGATCGTCCCACGCGTCGGAGCCCCGCCCGTCGGGCGACCGCTCGCCCATGTTCACGTCGAGGAACTGGTAGCTCCCCTCGCTCGCGATCAGGTCGACGTTGAGCGTGCGCGCGTGATCGGAGGTGCCCCAGCGGTGATCCGCGTCATCCTGCCGCGTCTGCTCGCGGTACCAGGTCTGGACGAGCCGGACGAGCCGCATCACGTTGATCGCGGCGTTCGATCCGTTGCGCTCGCGGATCACCTCCCACCGCTCGTAGCGGTCACCCGAGAAATCGTCCTCGGGCTCCGTCTCGAAATCCTGGGACTCGTCGAAGATGCTGACGTCGCCGACGTTGAGCTCCAGCCCGAGATCGGCGCGCCAGTCGTTCTTCGTGATCGCGCGCAGCGAGATGTCGGGCAGCCCTTCGCCGAGGTCGAAGAGCTCGACACGGATGTCGCTGAAGACGCGCACGAGCCGCACCCGGTCGTGGCCGGCGTCGGCGATCGCCATCACCCCGCGGTCGTTGAGCACCGCGCGCGCGGGCGCGGACAGCAGCACCTGGCGCGCCAGCTCCGGCCGGTAGATGACGTCGGGGGCGCCGCCGCTGCCGGCGCTCAGGCCGAGCAGCGCGCGGAGGTCCCAGTGCGCGTCGAGATCCCCGTCGGCGCTGAGCCGGAACACCATCTCCTGCGCGCGGTCGGTGACGAGCAGGAACCCGTCCGGCCCCCACGCGACCCCCGACGGCGACGGCGCGACGACCGGCACCGCGCGAGACGGCACCGGGAAGGCGCGCTCGAATACCGTGGTGCCGTCCGCCTGCAGGGCGAAGCGGACGATCCGGCCGTTCGCCGTGTCGGCGACGAACACCTGCCCGGCGTCGTTGACCGCGACGTCCTCCGGCGCGGAGAGCGCCGTGGTGCCGTCGGTGGTGATCGGCGCGAGGAACGTGCCGTCCGCCTGGAGCACCTGCACGCGATCGTTCCCGCGGTCGGCGACGAGCAGGAGCGGCGTCGCGCGCTGCGCATATGCGACGCCGGCCGGGTGGCTGAACTGGCCGGCGCCCGAGCCCGACGCGCCGAGCGCGGTCTGCGGCGCCCGCGACGCGTCGAACGGGAGCACGCGGTCGTTGCCGGCGTCGACCACGAACGCGGCGCCGTCCGGAGCGAACGCGATGCCGGCCGGCTGCGCGAGCCCGTCCGTCACCACGACCGGCGCGTCCGGCGGGGCGGCCTCGTGCAGGGCGTAGACGAGCACGCGATCGTTCCCGGTGTCCGACACCCACAGCGCGCCGTCGGGCGCGAAGGCGACGTACGCCGGCCCGCGCATGTGGTCGGGCTCGGTGCGCGGCGTCCACGGCGAGGCCACGACGCGCGGCGCGTCGCCGTCGGCGCGCGGGGTGCCGTCGAGGTCGAATGGCGTAGCGCGCACCACGCGGCCGTTCCCGCCGTCGGCGACGTAGACGTCGCCGCGCGCGTCCGCCGCGACGCCGCGCGGGACCAGCGCGCCGGCCAGCGCCGCGATGTCGGCGTCGATCCAGTGCACGAGGTGCGCACCCGAGTCGGCGTCGAGCCGCTGCACGCGCCCGTTGCCCGACTCCGCGACGTACACGGTGCGGTTCTTCACGTCGACGGCGATCCCCTCGGGGGTGTCGAACTCGCCGTCTCCACCGCCGCTGCCGCCGCCGCTCTTCTCCCAGTCGACGTCGTGCGTGTAGGTGGTCGCACTCCCGTTCGGCGTCCAGCGCGACACGCGGTGCAGCTGCCGGTCGCAGACGAACAGCCGTCGATCGCGATCGGCCGATACGCCGACCGGCTCCTGGAACTGGCCGGCGCCCGAGCCGGCGGCGCCGAACTGCGTGACGAACGAGAGGCCGACCGAGAATGCGCGCTGCGCCTGCAGGGACGCGGAGGAGTCGGCGCCGAGAACGTCGATGCCGAAGACCTGCACGCGATGGTTCCCGGGGTCCGCGACCGCGAGCAGCTCGGCGCCGTCGACCACGCGGTTCGGCACCACGCACAGGCCCGCCGGGTGATCGAACTGGCGGGGGCCGGTGCCCGTGCTGCCGACGTCGGTGAGGTGGACGTAGCGCCCGCTGCCGCCGTCGAGCCAGTCGGGCGTGTAGACGACGACGCGATCGTTGCCGGTGTCCGCGACGAAAAGCGTGCGGTTCCGATCGAGCGCGAGCCCGCCGGGCGTGCTGAACGCGCCGGACGGCGGCGCCGGGATCGTCTCGCAGAGCGTGCCGTCGGGGTAGAAGCGGCGCACGACGCCGCCGTCGACCATGAACACGAACCCGTGCCCGTCGACCGCGACCGGCCCGACGGCGTCGAAGCTGCCGCCGCCGAGCGTGCCGACCGGTGAGCGCGGCGGGTCGGTCCAGGCGCGCGGATCGGGGCCCGGGTCGCCGTCGAGCGCGCAGGGCGCCGTCGGCCAGAGGTCGCAGTACGGGTACGCGTCGTGATCGCCGGCCGGGACGATGCGGTCGCCCGGGATGTCGTAGCCGACGCCCGTGAGCGTGTCGTCCGGGTTGAGGAAGTCGATGAAGAGGAAGGTGTCGTAGTCCGCGAGGTGGACGCGCGCGGTGTGCTCGGGCAGCGCGAACGGGTTGCGCCGGCCGGAGGCGTCGAAGTCCGAGTAGGCGACGCGCAGGTGAGCCGGGAGGCCGACGAAGATCTCGAGCGGGCTGCCCGGATCGGCGTGGTCGAGGATGTTGCGCGCGCGCCGCGTCACGTAGTGGCGGGTCTGCCACTCGTCGGGCAGCGTGAACGTGTGATCGGCGTCGGCGCCGGCCGGCACCGACCGCACGCCCGCGGGGACGCTCACCGTGAAGTACGGGTTGAGCTTGTCGGCGCCGGCGTCGTCGTAGGTGATGGGGATCGCGACGAGCCCCGACGCGTCCGTGGTGTCGCTGCCCGTCGAGAGATCGGGGTCCCACAGCCAGCCGCGATCCTCCACGAGCACGCCGGCACCGGGCACGGGGATCAGCGCGCGCTGCGCGGGGTCGAACGCGGACACGCGCACGTGCACGGTGGTGGTCACGTCAGCCACGAGCGCACCTCCCGCGACATCACAGCGACACCCCTGCCCCCGCGGCGGCACCGGCGCCGCCGCCCCCGGCGAGCGCGCCGCGGCCGGCGCTGAGCATCGCGTCGAACGCCGACTCGACGCGCTGGAGCGCGGCGCGGAACGCCGCCTCGAGCTCGTCGAGCTTGTCGATCAGCGGCTGCAGCAGCACCGAGAAGTCGACGCCGGCGAGCGCGTCCTCCACCGCGCTCCACGCGTCGGACAGCGGCCCGCCCAGCGCCGTGCGCGGGTTCACGCTCGAGACGATGCCCTGCACCGTCGCGAGCGTGGCGCCGAGGCTCGAGAGCAGCGTCGACGGCCGCGTCTCCTCGACCACCGACACGACCTCGCCGTGGATGCCGTCGAGCTCATCGAGCAGCGGCGAGATGTCGAGCGCCGCGAGCACCGCACGCAGGTCGTCCAACGCGTGCTGCAGATCGCCGGCCACGAAGTCGATGCGCACGCCGGCGACGACGCCCTTGATGCGGTTCAGCGTGTCGGTGATGCGACCCAGCGCCGCGTCGATGTCGAGCCCGTCGACGACCGCGAGCAGCGCGTTGTACGACGCGTCGAGCTCCGCCGCGATGTCGGCGGGTCGGATCGGGATCAGCTTGTCCTTCAGCGCCTGGAAGCGCGTGTCGAGCTCGCCGAGGAAGCGCGTCGGGTCGGCGAGCCGCATCACGCGCAGGAACGTGTCCCGGTCGAGCAGCTCGCGGGCATAGGGCGGGAGCATCGCGAGCATCCGCGTCTGCACCTGCTCGAAGAGCGGCTCGAGGTCGGGGAAGACGAGCGCGTCCCGGATCTGCTCGAGCCGCGTGAGCAGCGCGTTGTGCGCGTCGACGATCGCGCCGAGCTGCCGCTGCGGGTCGAGGATCATCACCAACCCGAGGTGCGCCTGGCTTCCGCCCGCCTGCACCGACGCCATGAGGTCGAAGTGGGCGCCCTTCAGCTGGTTGAAGCGCGACGCCAGGTTCATGCCGCGGATCGCCGCGATCACCTGGTTCAGCTTGTCGGAGAGCTCCTGCGCGAGCGTGCTCGGGCGCAGCCGGTCGAGCGCGGCGAGCGGCGCCTGGAAGAGGTCGTGGAGCGCCGTGATCAGCGCCTCGTCGGCACGATCGAGCAGGGCGAGCAGCGGGGTCGCGAGCTGCGCGGCCGGCGCCATCAGCACCGAGGGGCTCAACTGGTCGAGCAGCCCCTCGAGCCGCGCGAAGTCGTCGACGAGCGGCTGGAGCAGGTCGGACGGGTGCAGGTCGCCGATGTCCGATCGCACCTTCGCGACCGCCTGCCGCAGGTCCTCGACCGGCTGCGCGACGTCGAACGCGGCGACCTGGGACTTGAACGCGTCGAGCTGCCCGGTCAACGGCGCGATCAGCGCCGCGGGGTCGATCGATGCGAACTGGTCGACGACCGCGCGCTGCGCGTCGACCACGGGCTGGAGCAGCGTCGACGGCTTGAGGGCGGCGACGGGATCGACGAGGTACTGCGTGTGCAGCGCGTCGAGCGGCGCGAGCAGATTCGTGAGATCGAGCGATCCGACGGCCGCGTCGATCGTGTCGAAGGCGTGGAAGAGCCCCTCCAGCAGCTGCGTGGGGCTCAGCTGGTCGAGCTGAGCGACGGCGTCCTCGTAGCGTCGCTGCAGCTCGGCCACCGGCTGCGCGGCGGCGTCCTTCGCGGCCTGGAACTCCTCGTCGAGCGGCGCGCTGATGTCGGCGGTGAAGTCGATGCTGATCACGACGTCGAGCGCCGCCGCGAGCGCCTGCCGCAGCAGCTCGTTGAGCGACGACGTGTCGATGTCGCGCAGCTTGCCGGTGTTGTCGTTGATGCCCTCGACGACCGGGTCGACCACCGCCGAGAAGTCGATCGGCCCGAGCTGGTCGAGGATCGCCTGCACCTGGTCGCGCAGCGTCTCGACCTTGCCCGGCAGGTCGAGGCCCGTGACGAAGTCGCGGAACGCGTTCACGCCGTCGACGGCGGCGCTGCGCACGCCGTCGATCTCGCCGGCGACGCCGCCGAGGAGCGTGTTGATCTGGCCGAGGAAGCCGTCGAGCGTGTCGCGGAACTGCTCGAGCGTGCCGCGCACGCTCGGCGCCGACGGGTTCGCGGGATCGCCGCCGATCGCGGTGCGCGCCGCGACGAGCGCGCCGCGCAGCTGCGCCTCGGCGTCGAAGTGGAAGCTGCCGTCGCCGGCAAAGCTGCCGACCTGCTCGGCGAGCGTGTGCACCTGCGCGGTCGCGTCGTCGAAGAACGACCGCACCTCGTCGAGCGTCCCGGTCACGCCGGACTCGAGATCCCCGATCACCCCGTCGACGGCCTGGAGCTGCGTCGCGAGCGTGTCGGCGAGCGACGGGACGTCGAGCTGCTCGATCGCGCTGCGCGTCTGCTCGAAGAAGCCGAGCACCGAGTCGCGCACCGCCGAGAGGTCGATGCCGTCGATGGCGGCGTCGATGCGGTCGAAGAGCGCCTGGAACGGGTCGTCGATGCGCTGCGCCTCGGTGACCTGGACGCCGAGCGCCTCGTCGATGTGCTGGCGCAGGAACGCCTCGAGCGCGCCCGGCTGCAGGATCGGCGCGTCGGCGACGCGGCGGATGCCGCCGAGCACCGGCCGCAGCGCGACGCGCAGCGCCTCCATGTCGGCCGCAAGCGCCACGGCCTGGTCGCGGAACTGCGGGTACGGGGCGGATGCCAGCCCGGCGAGCGCCGTGTAGCCGGCCGAGACGGTGGTGAGCGCGCCGCCGGTCGCGTCGAGCTGGGCCGACGGCAGCGCGTTCAGCGGGAACTCGTCGAAGAGCGTGAGCAGGCGCTGCACCTGCGGGAATCCGAAGACCTCGAGCGCGCTCTCGAGCGCGCGCCGGCTGACGGCGACCGCGATCGACGACGGGTCGCCGGCGGCGCTCGCCTGCTCGATCAGCGGCCCGACGAGGCGAAGCATCTCCTGCACCGACTGCGCCCACGCGCGGATCTGCGCGGCCTCGGGGCCGTCGAGCGCGCCGATCACCGAGAGGATCTGATCGAGCAGGGCGCTCACGACCGCCGTGCGATCGGTCGGGATGCCGCCGGAGAGCCCGCGGATCGCGGTCAGCGCGCCCTCGATGTGTCCGACGAGGTCGCCGCCGAAGGCGTCGCCGGCGGTGGTCAGCCGCTCCACGAAGTGATCGAGGGCATCGGTCGGCACGCCCGGCTGCGACTGCAGCTGGGTCAGCAGCGTCGTCGCCTGGTCGATCGCGCCGGGGTCGAAGCTGAGCGCCCCCTGCGCCTGCGCCGTGAAGGTGGCGCCGAACTGCTGCACCTGGTCGCCGGGCGCGGCGCTCGCGACGTTCGCGGCGCCGGCGAACTTCGTCCCGCCGCCGCTCGCGTCGGCCTCGCCGAGCAGACCGACCACCCCGCTCAGCGCCCCCTGCAGGTCGTTCAGGCTGACCGTGAGCGTGCCGTCCGGCATCAGCGGCTCCTCCCGCGCGTGCGGCGCGCCGGGGCGATCACGAGTCGCTCCCGAACACGTCGCGCAGCGGGCCGAGCGCGTCGCCCAGGCCGCTCATCGCGTCGGTGACGCCGGAGACGGCGCCGTGCAGCGGGGGCGTCGGGTCGGCGAGATCGGGCACGTTGCCAAGCCCGTCGATCACGTCGAGCGCGCCCGTGACCGTGTCGAGGAAGCCCGCCGCCTGGTCGAGGAGGCCGGCGTCGAGCCCGCCGAGCGGATCGGGCGGCGGCGGCGGCGGCGGGCTCTCGCGCAGCTCGATGTGGTACGCGAGCTCGTCGGGGCGCCCGCCGCTCTCCCAGAACTCAAGCGTCTCGATCACGACGTACTGGACCTGCGTCGCCGTCACGATGTCGGCAACGAAGGTGACCGGCGCGCCGTCCTGGAACTTCCCGCGCACCTGCTGGAGGAAGTCGTCGCGGTCCTCGTCCCCGAAGATGCTGCCGCGGATGACGATGCGCGTCGGCTCGCTGCTGAGATCCTGGTAGAGGCTCCCCACGCGCCCCGGCACGGCGAGCTCGACGAGGCGGCGTCGCTCGTCCGCCTCGATCGAGATCGACGCGGGGGATCTCCCAGTCGCCCAGCACCGGTCGCACGTTCACGAGAGATCCACCCCGTGCCGGCGTGCCTGCTCGATCAGCGCGTCGTTGACGAGCGCGGCGAGGGCCCGCGGGTCGGACTGGCCCGCCGCGATCGCGCGGTTGATCGCAGCCGAGTCGTTGGCCGTCGCTGCGGGAGCTGACGGCGCGAGCGGGGACTGACGCTCGCGGCCGGCGCCGGGGCGGGTGCCGGCCGGGTTCTCGGCATCGGCGCCGAGCGCCGTGGCAGGAGCGGCGTGCGCCGGCGCGAAGGAGCGGCCGCCGCGCCGGGTGGCCGCGGCGGCATCGCCCGGCGCGCGCGCCGCCGGCGCGGGCGATGCCGGCCCGGACTCGGGTGCAGCGCCGAACGGCGCGCGCGCTCGCGCGCGCCCGTTCCCGGCGCGCGGCCGCGCGCCGGCGCCGGCGGAGCCGCGCAGGGCGGCGTCGACGAGCTCCGCGAGCAGTGCGCGCATCTGCGGCGGGAGCGCGTCCGGGCGCGGCGATGGTGCGGGTGACGGGCGGCCGGCTGCGGGTGCCGGCGAGCCCGGCGGCGCGAAGGTCGCCGCGAACGGCCGTGCGGCGCCGTCGTCGCGGGCCAGCCGCGCGGACGCGTGCGACGCCGCCGCCGACGGCGGTCCCATGGGCGCGGGGGCGCCGCGCGCGTCGGGACGGGACGCGGCCGGGGTGGGCGTCGTTGGCCGGGGGGCCGCTCCCGGTGCGGCGCGCGACGCGACCGGGGCCGGACGCGGCGGTGTGCCGGCGGCACGCGACGAGCCCGCAGCTGCGCCGGCTTCCGTGGAGCGCGGAGCCGAGGCGGCGGCGCTGGCCGCCGTCGGAGCACCCGGCCGGGAGACCTCGGCGCCGCCCGGCACGCCCGGCACCCGGAACCCGGGGGGCGGCGAGAACGTCGACGCGCGCGGGGGCAGCGACGTGGCCGCCGACGCCGAGCGCGCGCGGGGCGCGCGCTCGGGCGCGGGGGCGCCGGGGGGCATGCCGGGCGGCGTCCCGACGGACGCCTCGGCCACGCCCGCAAGCGACGCGAACGGCGCGAAGCCGCCGAGCGTCGACGCCGGGCCGGGCTCGCTCAGCGCACGCAGGTCGTCGACGGCGCGAAGCGCGGCGCGCGCCCTGGGCGCGGGGGAGCGCAGCGCGGCGAGCAGCACGCGTGCGCGAAGCACCGCCGGCTCCCCGGCGTCGCGGACGGGGTCACGCGCCGTCATCGCCCGCGTGCTCGCCGATGAGCCGGAGGTGGATCAGGATCTGCCCCAGCGTGAGCTCGTTGATCTGCTGCGGCGTCCAGCCGAACTCGCGCGACAGGGCATAGGCCGCCCGCACGAGCGGGTCCTCGACCGCCGCCGCCAGCTCGTCCGCGGCGGCGGTGATCCCGCTCAGCTCGTTCACGCGCGCGAGCAGGAACTGCGCGAGCCCGACCGGGAGCGTCGCCACCTGGGCGACGCTGAGCGCGGGTTCGACGAGTGCGCGCTGCACCATCAGCGTCGCGAGCAGCGAGTCGCTCTCCTCCGCGGCCCGCATCACGAGCTGGAGGTCGCCGACGCTCAGCGGGCGCAGGCGCACGCTCCGCGCCTCGCCCTCCGGCGGGAGCGCGCCGTCGAGCGCGAGGAGCCGCTCGGGCACCTCCACCGCGAACGTCAGCGCGCTGCCAGCGAGGATCTGGTCGGCCGAAAGCATGCGCGTCCCTCCCCGCGACCGGGGTCGATCAAGCCGGCGCCGACGCCTCGTCGGCGACCGTCAGGTAGAGCGCCTGGAAGTGCAGGTCCTCCAGCACGAAGGCGTCCTCGGGCATGTCGTAAACCCAGTCCGTGATCTTCACGTCGTGGATCGTCACGGTGCTCGTGATCCCCGGGTTCGCGGCGTCCTGCGCGAGCAGGGTGATGTTGAACGACGGCTGCGCCCAGCTCGCGGCCGGCCGGCTGTCGGCCGCCTCGCCGAGCAGCAGCTTGAGCAGCGCGCCGTTGATGTACGCGCGACCGATCGTCCCGGAGACGGTCACGTTGCCCGCCCGCAGCTGCGTGGCGTAGCGCTGACCGATCTCGTTGAACGCGCGGACCTCGGAGTGCACCTCGACGTGCACGCTCTGCGCGCGCCCCACCGCGATCAGGTCGTACGCCGTCAGCACGTCCTGGGCGCGCTCGCCCTCGGTGCCCTGTCCCGCCGACAGCGTGATCGAGCCGTCGGCGCCGGTGAAGACGTTCATGTTTGCCATCTCTCGCTCCTACTCCAGCACCAGGGTGACCGCGACGAAGTCGATGCTGAACGTGGGCTGGATCACGACGTTGACGATGGCCCGGCCCTCGATCTCGTCGCGCCGCGTCGCCGTCACCGACAGGCTGTAGCCGACCAGCTGCTCGTCCACGACCATCGTCGTGAGGAATCCGTCGATCGCGCCCTGCAGCGCCTTGCGCACGCGCTGGTTGTTGAGCTTGCCGATGAACGCATTGCCGGCCTGCCGGATGCCGGCCTTCGCGAAGTCCGTGATGCGGCGCGTCGTCACCTGCTGGAACGCGCCGTCGTCGCTGGTGAGCCCGCGCACCACGCGGACGCCGCGCCGCTCCTCGATGGCGAGCACGCGGTTCTGCACGAGCTGCCGCAGCTCGCCGTAGGAGAAGCGCTGCGAGAGGCGCGTGACGCCGGGCAGCACCTTGTTCGTGGGGCTGGACTCCGGGGTCAGCGTGCTGACGAGGCCGGCGATCGCCGCCGCGCCGTAGCGGCCGTCGAGCTCGACGTTTGCCCCGGCGCCGCCCGCGGCCGCGGAGTCGAAGGCCTGCAGCCCCGGCGCCGTGAAGATGATCCGGTCGTTCGTCGGCACCTGCGCGACGATGTCGGTGACCGCCGTCGCGTCCGAACCGACAACCGCGATCAGGTCCTGGTTGCTGTTCTCGGCCGTCTCGAGCACGGGCCCCAGCACCGCGAGCGCATCATCCGTCGACAGCTCGGGCGCGATCACGATGTTGACGTTTTCCTTCACGACTTCCGCGAAGGCGTCGCTGAACGCCGACTGGTTGGCACCGGCGGCCAGGCCGCGCGCGTAGACGTTGCGGGCGCCGTTGCGGAAGAGCACCTCGGCCGCGCGCGTCAGGTTCAGCGTGCCGGCGCCGGAGGCGTAGTCGTCGTACGCACCGAAGACCGTGCGCATCGTCTCGTAGTCGTTCACGTTGTGCGTCTCGTCGATCGCCTGCGCGGCCGTCCCGACGATGCCCACGTTGCCGGTGGAGATGCCGCCGACGCCGATCAGACCCTCGGCGCGTACGCGGAGGTACGTCCCGGGGATCACTAGCTCCGCGGTCGTGAATGTCTCTGCCATCCTGGCTCCCCTTCGCCCGCGCCGCGGGCCGCTACCACTGGCTCAGGTTGATGCGATCGAAGAACGCGGCCGCGCAGTCCCGGCTCAGGAACCCCACGCGACCCGCGCCGGGGAGCGAGGCGTCCCGCCCGTCCAGCACGCGCTGCCCGTCGAGATAGGCCTGGGCGGCATCGCCCTCCATCGAGACCCGCACCTGGATCGCCTGGTCGACCGCGAACCCCTGCGTCGCGTCGACCGCCGGCGCGTCCCACGCCGCAAACGCACCCCCCACCTTCTTCCCGAGCATGCGGAAATCCCGCCGACTCTCCATGAGAAAAAAGTAGAAATTGTCGGCGTTCTGCCAGCGGAAGACCAGGCCGATCCCGCCGATGTCTCCGGCGGCGACCTCCGCGCGCAGCGAGAAGTCGCGCACGGGCGGCAGCACCGGCGTCGAGCGGAGGACCAGCGCGGTGCCGGGCTTGTTCGGGGTCGCCGTCGTCCCGCCCCCGCGGATCCGCGAGGTCTGCTCGATGCGCTCCTCGGTCGCGTTGACGGCCCAGGCCGAGGGGGCCGACGTCGTCGCGGCGGCGTCGTCGACGACCTCGAACAGGTCCAGCGAGCCGGCGCCGAACGTCGTGTCGATGAGCGTCTTCGATTGGCCGCGCCCGACCTCGATGTCGAGCGGGATGCGGTCGATCACGCCCGACGGGGCCGTCGGCTGCTGGAGGAACTCGTAGAGCACGTGGAAGGTGAGGTTGCGCTCGAACTCGCCGTTGGTCCGTCCGGCCGGATTGGGGCCGAGCTCCGTCAGCGCGATCGTGAGCACGCCCTGCGCACGCAGCGTCGACCGGTCGGCGGCAAGCACGGCGGCAACGGTGTTCTGGACGGTGGTGTCGAGGTCTTCGAGCGTGTGCGCTCGCGTGGTCACCACGGCGTCCGCGTCGACCCGGCGCCCGAGGACCTCGCCCTCCGGGTCATGCGCGAAGGCGATGAATCCGCCCACGCCGGTCGGCCGCACGTCGACGCGCACGAGGCTCACCGCGGGCGTGAAGGCGGGGCTCGCCGGCGGCGGGAGCAGGGATGCCAGCGTGATCGAGAGACCGGTCAGCGCGGCCTGGGAGGCGGAATCCACAGCGGCGTCCTCGCGGGGTCAAGAATGCCCGGAACGCCGGCCCTCGGCGGACGCTACTGCGCGCCGGCGCAGGCCGTCAACGACGAGCGGCGAGCCGGTCGACCCGCCCCTGATCGGGACCGTCAGGGCAACGATGTCGCGCGTCATCGTCAGGGAACATCCGGCTCGCAACGGGGGCGTGCGCCGACCGACGTCGACGGAAGAAGCCTGGAAGCGGGGGGCTGGACGGAGCCAGGCCGGTCGTGCGCCGAGGGCGAGACGAGCAGTGCGCACTCGCGGCGGAGACGAACGAAGCGGGACGCCGGGACCAACGTCATGGACTGGCGGGGCGGACGGCAGGTCATGGCGCGGTCGACGAAGACTATGGTGACTCCTGCGGGCCACACATAGGAGGCGCACCGTGGGACTGCTACTGCTGCTGCTACTGCTGCTGCTCGTGTTCGGCGGTGGCGCGTTCGTTCTCACCAACAACCTGCTCGTCGTGATCGTCGTCGTCCTCGTCGTGCTGGCGATTGGTGGCGTCGGCGGCCGGCGGAGGTGGAGTTGACCGCCCGCGCAGGGCGATGCCGATCCCTCTCGGATGCGAACCGAGATCATTCGCCGTGCTGACCAGGCATCGCGAGCTGACTTAAGCGGGATCATCGCGGCGAAGACACCTGCCAGCTTCCTCGGATCGTTGATCGCGTCTCAGCGGAGCGGCAATCCCGTTCATCCCGGAGGTCGGATGCGGGGCGTTCGCTGCTGGACCTTCTGATCCGTCCGTCGCGAGCGCCCGGAGAATCAGCCGATCGGGCGCGCCCGCACCCGCGACGCAATGGCAGGGACCGGCGTGTCGGTGCGTGCCGCGTGCGACGCCCCGACGGCGGATCCGGCTGAGGGGCCCCGGGGTCCACGGCTCTTCACGATGATCATGGCGACGTTCCGCTCGACCCGCGTGCCCGGTTGTGAGAGCGCACGAGCGAGCGCCTGGTCAGGAGTCGCCGACTTCGTCACCATGCGCAACTATGGACGCGATGCTCTCGCCGCCCCGGCTCATCCTGCCGCGCATGCTGCTCGCCGCGATCGACCCGCGCCTGCGCGGATCGATCTAGGCGATGGCAGCCAACACGGGTCCGCTCGCCGGCGCGCGCGTCCTCGATTCTCGCGGACCGCTGGGGCGCGTACGCGGGCCGGCTCCTCGCCGGCCTCGGCGCCGACGTCACGCTCGTGGAGCCGCCGGGCGGCTCTACGCAGCGCCGCGACGCGCCGCTCGGCTTCCTCCACGACCACGCCGGCCAGCGCGCGGTCGCGCTCGATCCCGCCGGCGCGGCGGGCCGCGCCGAGCTCGCTCGTCGGCTCGACGACGTCGACGTTGTGATCGACAACGGCCAGCTCGCGCGCTGGGGCTTCGACCTCGACGCGCTCGCCGCGAAGACGCCGCCGCTCGTGGTCATCTCCGTCACTCCGTTCGGGATCGACGGGCCGCGCGCCGGCTGGCTCGGCGGCGACCTCGTCGCGCAGGCGATGAGCGGGATGACGCAGCTGTTCGGCTATCGCGACGAGCGACCGGCACGCTTCGGCCCCGCCCAGGCGTCGCAGATGTCGGGGCTGGCGGCCGCGCTCGGCGCGACGATCGGGCTGTTCCACGCGCGCCGCGCCGGCGGGGGCGAGCGGATCGATGTCGCGATGCAGCGGGTCGGCGCGCTCGTCACGTTCCAGATGTCGAACGCCTCGATGTACCGCCAGTTCGGCATCGTGCGGGCGCGCGCGCCACGCGCCGATCGGTTGCCGGCGGGGCTGTACGCGGCGCGCGACGGCTACGTCGCGATCTCGGCGTGGCGCGAGCCGGAGCGCACGCTCGCGATGCTGGAGGCGCACGGCTGCGCCGGCGAGCTCCCCGCGATGCGGGCGTCGATGTCGCACGCCGCGTTCATCGCGGACCCGCGCCCGGAGGCGGCGTTCACCGCCTTCGCGGCCGGGTTCACGCGCGCCGCGCTCACCGAGATCGTGCAGGCATACGGCCTCAACGGCCTGCCGGTGCACGATGCCGCCGACCTCGTCGCAGACCCGTTCCTGCGCGAGCGAGACTTCTTCGTCGAGGTGGAGGCGGCGGGCGGCGCGGCCACGTTGCTCGACGCCGGCGCGCCGGTGCGCTTCTCGCGCACGCCGTACGCGGCGGGCCGCCGCGCGCCCGCGGCGCCGCGGCGAGCGGATCCCGCGGTTGCCCCGGCGGGGGACGGAGGGCGGCACGCCCTCCGCTCGCCGTCGGACGGCCGGACCTCGGCGCGCGAGACGTCGCCGTCGGACGGCGGGACCCCGCTCGCGGGCATCCGCGTGCTCGACCTCTCGTGGATCATCGCCGGCCCGCTCGCCTGCCGGCTACTCGCCGACTTCGGCGCCGACGTGATCGAGAGTGGAGTCGCGTCGCCGCATGGACGTCGGCCGCGCGAACCGCATCCCGCTGTACGGCGAGCTCCCGGGCGACGCCAACTCCAACCCCGATACCGGCGGCTACTTCCAGGACGCGAACGCGAACAAGCGGTCCTGCACCCTGAACCTCGCGTCCGACCACGGGCGCGACCTGTTGCGCCGCCTGGTCGCCGCCTCCGATGTCGTCGTCTGCAACCTCGCCGGCGATCAGCTCGACCGCTGGGGCATCGGCTACCAGCAGGCCCGCGCGCTCAATCCGCGCGTGATCGTCGCGAACATGCCGTCGATGGAGAGCGCCGGACCGCGACGCGGCTGGCGCGGCTTCGGGGACATGTTCGTGGGCGTGGCCGGGCTGAAGTCGGTGTCCGGCCACCGGGGCGAACCGCCGCTGCCGTGGGGCCACCAGTACGGCGACTTCGCGCCGAACCCGTTTCACGCGGCGGCGGCGATTGTCGCGGCGCTGATCGAGCGCGAGCGCTCCGGGGAGGGGCAGTTCATCGAGGTCAGCCAGTACGAGTCGACGGTGGCGCTCATGGGCGCGTCGATTCTCGAATACAGCGCGGCGGGCGTGGCGCCCGAACCGCGCGGCAACGACGACCCGGCCGCCTGTCCGCACGACTACTACCGCTGCAGCGGTGAAGACGCGTGGTGCGCGATCGCGGTGGAGACCGACGCGCAGTGGCGCGCGCTGGCCGAGGCGACGAGCCTCGCCGCGCTGGCGCGCGCGGAACTCGACACGCTCGCCGGTCGCCGCGCCCACCGCGCGGAGATCGACGCGGCACTGCAGTCGTGGACGGCGAGCCGCGACAAGCACGCGGTCGCGGAGACGCTGCAGGCGGCGGGCGTCCCGGCGGGCCCGTATCAGACGATCGTCGACATGGTGGAGCGCGACCCGGTGCTGGCGGAACACTTCGTCGCGGTCGACCACCCGTCCGGTCGCGAGTTCCTGGTGCACGCGAACCCGGTGCAGGCGCGGCGCCACCCGCCGCGCACGTCGCGCGCGCCGCTGATCGGCGAGCACACGTTCGACGTGCTGACCGAGGTGCTCGGCCTGACACCGAACGAGATCGCCGAGTACGCCGCCGAAGGAGCGCTGGAGTGAACGCGGCGCGTCGGGCGCGACCCAAAGCGGCGGCAGACATGCCGCCGACAGGGCGCGGACGCAGTCCGCGGCTGGCCGCCGCGCGTCTGTCGGCGGCGTGTCTGCCGCCGCTTTGACGTACAGCCGGGGACGGCACGGGAGCTGCTACCAGGGTCGGAGGGCGGAACGCCGTCCGCTCGCCACAGAGGAGTGACGCGATGACGTGGCAACCGGAAGTCGACGAGATTGAGCGCCGCCGCGGCATCGCCCGCGCGCTGGGCGGCGATGAGGCGGTCGCGCGCCAGCACGGGCGCGGCGAGCTCACCATCCGCGAGCGCATCGACGCCGTGCTCGACCCCGGCTCCTTCAGCGAGATCGGCGTCCTCAGCGCGAGCGTCGAGCGCGACGACGACGGCAACGTCGTCTCCGTCACGCCGTCGAACGCGCTGCTCGGCACCGGCTCAGTCGACGGCCGTCCCGTCGTGATTGGCGGCGAGGACGCCACGATCCGCGGCGGCGCCTCGGACGGCGGTGGCAGCGCGAAGGGCTACTACATCGACCACGTCGCGCGCCGCATGCGCGTGCCGCTCGTGCGCCTGCACGAGGGCGCCGGCGGCAGCGTGCGCACGAACCGCTCGCGACACTCGGGGAGCGCGCTCGCCGGGCATGCGCTGTCGCCGTATGTCGACCTGCTGGGGAGCATCCCGGTGGTGGCCGCGGCGATGGGCGCCTGCGCCGGCATCGCGGCGGCGCGCGTCGCCTACAGCCACTTCGCGGTGATGGTGAAGGGCAGCGGCTTCCTCTTCGCGGGCGGGCCGCCGGTGGTGGAGCGCGCCATCGGCCGGCTCCCGTCGAAGGAGGAACTCGGCGGCTGGCAGGTGCACGCGCGCAACGGCCTGATTGACAACGTGGCCGAGGACGAGGCCGATGCCTTCGCCCAGATCCGGCGCTTCCTCTCCTACCTCCCGTCGAACGCCTGGGAGCTGCCACCGCGGTGCGAGCCCGTCGACGACCCGGAGCGGCGCGAGGCGTCGCTGCTCTCGATCATCCCGCGCGACCGCCGGCGCACGTTCAACCCGCGCCGCCTGATCGAGGCGGTCGTCGACCGCGACTCCTTCTTCGAGGTCACGACGCACTTCGGCCGCGCGCTGATGACGGGCTTCGCGCGGGTCGACGGCTACGCCGTCGGCGTGATGTCGAACAACCCGAACTTCAACGGCGGCGCAATGGACGCCGAGGCGGCCGACAAGATCGTGCGCTTCGTCGACCTCTGCGACACGTTCCACCTCCCGATGCTCTCGTTCGAAGACGAGCCCGGCTTCATGGTCGGCGTCGACGCGGAGACGGCCGGCACGCTGCGCAAGGGCGTGCGCGCGCTGTCGGCCGTGAACCAGTCGACGATCCCATGGGTGAACTTCATCGTGCGGCGCGCCTACGGCGTGGCGGCCGGCGCGCATCACAACGGGAACGGCCCGGTCTACGCGTGGCCGTCCGGCGAGTGGGGGTCGATCCCGATCGAAGGGGGCGTGTGGGCGGCATACCGCCGCGAGATCGAAGCGGCGCCCGACCCCGACGCCCGCCGCCGGGAGCTGGAGGCGATGCACGAGCAGGACCGCACGCCGTTCCTGCGCGCCGAGTCCTTCGGGCTCTACGACCTCGTCGACCCGCGCGAGACGCGGCCCCTGGTCGTGCAGTGGATCCGCCAGGCGCAGATCCCGCTGCGCCAGCATGTCGGGCCGCATCCGCGGCTGATGCGACCGTAGCCGCCGCGGCGGACGACGAGCTGCTGACGCTCGAGTCGATGAAGATGCTCACGCCCGCGGCAGCACCGAGCGCCGGCACCGCCGGCGGGATCCTCGCCGCCGTCGACGCCTTCGTCGACGAGGGCGCCGTGCTCGTGCAACTCGCGCTCTTGCGAGGGGCGTCGCGGCGACACCGATCCCGCCACGGCGTGCGAGCCGAAGGCCGCGCTCCCGGCCGTCCTCGCGCGCTACCGCCGCGGACCGACGCGCGAGCCGCGCCGCATCGACGGCGACGGACCGTCGGCGCGACGAGCCGGCCGCCGGGCGTCGCTCAGGACGTCCCGATCGAGAGCAGGTTCTCCAGCGGCTGGTACAGCTCCTCGAGGTACGCGACGTCCTCGTCCGCGAGCGTGATCTCCGTCGCGGCCACGAGCTGGTCGAGCTGCTCGATCTTCGAGACGCCCACGACCGGCGCCGCGATCTCGGGCTTGTTCAGCAGCCATGCGAGCGCGATCTGCGCCGGCGCCTTCTCGTACTTCTCCGCCACCTCCACGACCCGGTCGGCGATCTCGAACGTGTGCTCGCCGCGGTAGAGGCCCTCGGTGCGGATGCGGTCGCGGCCGCGCGCGCGGTCCGTGGCGCCCGCGTCGAAGCCGCCGCGGTAGGAACCGGTGAGGATGCCCCGCGCGAGCGGCGACCACGGCGTGAGCGGCACGCCCGTCTTCACGCAGTACGGGATCATCTCGCGCTCTTCCTCGCGGTAGACGAGGTTGTAGTGGTTCTGCATCGAGATGAACTTCGTCCAGCCGTGCAGTTCCGCCGTCAGCTGCAGCTCGGTGAACTGCCAGGCGAACATCGACGACGCGCCGAGGTACAGGACCTTGCCGGCCTTCACGACGTCGTGCAGCGCCTCGAGCGTCTCCTCGATCGGCGTCTGCGGGAGGCCGGGGCGGCCGTGCGGGTGGCGGTGGATGATCAGCTGGTCGATGTGATCGAGCCCGAGCCGCTGCAGGCTCGCGTCGACGCCCTCCATGATGTGCTTGCGCGAGAGCCCGCCCTGGTTCGGGTTGCGCCCCATCGCGCCGGAGATCTTCGTCGAGATCACGTACTCGTCGCGCGGGGCGAGCTCGCGGAGCAGCGCGCCGACGGTGCGCTCGCAGGCGCCGATGCCGTAGACGTCGGCGCAATCGAAGGCGAACAGCCCGTGATCGAGCGCGGCCTTGAAGATCGGGCGGGCCTGGTCGATATCGAGCGTCCAGTCGCCCTGGTGTCCGCGCCCGGGCTCGCCGAAGTTCATCGTGCCGAGGATGAGCTTCGACACGGCGAGACCGCTGTTCTGGCCGAGCTGGATTGTCTCGAGCATGGGGCCCCTCTTCGCGTGCGCCGGCGTGGGATGGTGGCTGATTGTGCCAGAAGCGGGCGCGCGGCGGGGGGCGCCGGCGGTGGGCGCACGACGCCGGCCGGCGCGCGACTCGGACCTGCTGCGTGCGCCTGATAGCCTGAGACGGCCGGGCGGCACGTGAGGAACCTCGAACCGATGCGCTTCCCAACTTCGCACGAGCCTGCCTCGCTGCGCCGCTGCCTGCGTCGCGCCGTCCCCGCCCTGCTCGCCCTCCTCGCCCTCCTCGCGCTCGTCGCCACGACCCCCGCGTCGGTCGCACGCGCCGTCGAGCTCCCACCCGCCGTCGAGTACGTCGTGCGCGCCGACATCGGCTCGCGCACCGGCGCCGACCCCTCGGACGTGGAGATCGTCGATGCCGTCGCCGTGACGTGGAGCGACGCCTGTCTGGGCATCCACACGCCGGGGGTCGCATGCGCGCAGCACACCGTCGACGGTTATGTCGTGTGGGCGGCGCTCGGCGACGACGTCTTCCGCTACCACGCCGAGATCCACGGCAACCAGGTCCTCTTCGCCGCGCGCGACCTCACGCGCGCCGACGCCGGGCCGTGGCACCTGCCCAAGGGCGCGACGCTCCGCGAGCAGTTCTACACGGTGCGCTCGGGCGACGCGCTCTGGCAGATCGCCGCGGGCTACAACCTCAGCACCGCTCAGCTCGCGGTCGCGAACGGCATCGCGGACCCGAACCTGATCTACGCCGGCATGCGCCTGCGCATCCCCCGTCCCGGCGAGCTGCCGGCGACGACGGCGCCGCTCGGCCCCGCCAGGTGCACGAACCCGATCGCCGGCTACTCGCTCGGCTACCCGCCCGGCTGGTACGCGAACGCCTCGGGCGCGCCACCCTGCTCGCTCTTCGACCCTCAGCCGCTCGTGGTGCTGCCCGGCACGACCGGCGGGGCCGCGATCCGCATCGAGCAGAGCAATCGCGGGCTGCGCGACGAGCTCGTGGACCGCTTGCGCGACGAGCAGACCGCGTCGATGACCGAGGTGCGCGTCGCCGGCACCGAGGCGGTGCGCATGGAGACGACCGCGCGCGCCGGGTCGCCGCTCGGCGACGGGACCCTCGTGACGCGCTACCTGGTGCCGCTGCCCGGCGGCGGGACGCTGGTGGCGGAGTCGTCGGGCGGGACGGTGGCCGCGCATGCCGCGCGGCGGGCCACGCTCGACTGGCTCATGGCGACGCTGTACTTCCGCTGAGCGGCGCCGCTATCACACGGCGGCGGACGTCCGCTCGTCCGCCGGCCCGTCGGCGCCGGGCACGCGGCGCTCGACGCGGAGGTCCGGCAGCCACCGCAGCCACGACGGCAGGTACCAGTTCCAGTCCCCGAGGAGGCGCATCGTCGCGGGCACCAGCACCGTGCGCACGACGGTGGCGTCGAGGAACACGGCGACCGCGAGACCGACGCCGATCTGCTGGAACATCACGAGCTGGCCGAGCGCGAACCCGCTGAACACCGCCACCATGATCGCCGCCGCGCCCGTGATGATGTTCGCGGTGCTGCGCAGCCCGTACGCGACCGACGCCGTATTGCGCCCCGTCTCGTCGAAGCGCTCGCGGATCCGGCTGAGCAGGAAGACGTGGTAGTCCATCGACAGCCCGAACAGCACCGTGAACAGGAACAGCGGCAGCCACGCCTCGATCTTGTCGACGCGCTGGAACCACAGGGGCCCGGTCAGCCAGCCGCGCTGGAAGATCCCGACGTCACCGACCGCGCCGACGGAGAGCAGGTTCATCACGATCGCCTTCAGCGGGACGATCAGGGACCGGAACACGAGCAGCAGCAATACGAAGCTGAGGCCGAGCACGAACGCGAACGTGATCGGCGTGTAGGTGTGCACGAGGTCGAAGAAGTCGGAGTCGAGGGCCGTCGGGCCGCCGACCACGACGTGCGCGCCGGTGCCGGCGAATGCGGCCGGCACGTAGTCCTGCCGGATGCGTCGCACGGCGTCGATCGCCTCGTTGCCTGCGACGTCGCCGGGCACGCTCACCTCGAGGATGAGCACGCCGCCGGTGACCTGCGGCGCGGCGACCACCTCGATCTGCGGGTCCGCCTGCAGCGCGGCCACGAGGCGGGCGGCCGCCTGCTGCACCGGCGCGGCGGTGACGTCGGGCGCGCTGACCACGATGTCGGTGGGCGCAAGCAGGCCCGCGGAGAACTGCTGGTTGAGGATGTCGAACGCCTGCCGCGCCTGGTACGAGGCGGGGAACGTCTCGGCGCCCGACTGCCCGAGCCGGATCGAGAAGTACGGCAGCGACAGCGCGACGAGCAGTCCGACCGAGAGCACGATCGAGATCAGCGGCCGCGCCATCACCCGGCGCGCGACCCAGGCCCAGAAGCCGCGCTCGTGGTCGACGTCGGCGGCATGGCTGCGCGCGCCGATGAACGGCACCGAGAGCGCGTTCACGCGGTCGCCGAGCAGGCCGAGCACGGCCGGAAGCGCGGTGAGCGAGATCGCCACCGCCAGGATGACGACGATCGCGGAGCCGAGGCCGAAGCTGCGGAAGATGTTCGTCGGCACGATCAGCAGGCCGCACAGCGCGATCACGACGGTCGCGCCCGAGAACACCACCGCGCGCGTCGCGATGTCGCCCGCGTAGCCGATCGCGTCGAGCACGGCGTGGCCACGCTGCCGCTCCTCGCGGAACCGCTGCACGATGAACAACGCGTAGTCGATGCCGACGGCGAGGCCGATCATCAGCACCATGTTCTGGACGAAGGTGGAGAGCGGCCACAGCTGCGAGAGCAGCGTGACCGCGCCGAACGCGAGGAAGATCGCGAGGAACGCGAGCCCCATCGGCACGAGCGCGGCAACGACGGCGCCGAAGACGAGGACGAGGACGAGGAGCGCGATCGGCATCACGCGCTCCTCGGCGGACAGGTCGTGCTGGGCGACCTGGTTGAACGCGTCGCTGAGGCTCGCGTAGCCGCCGTCGAGCACGATGAACCCCGGCTGCGCGCGCGCGGCGATCGTGTCCTGCAGCCAGTGCACCTTCGGCCCCGACGCGTCGAGCGTGCCCGTGAGCATCGCCGGGATCAGCGTCGTGTGACGGTCCGCCGACACGAGCTGCGCGACGCCGCTGTCGTAGAACGTGACGACGCTGGACGGGTCGACCATCGCTGGCTGCGCGCGCAGCGCGGCCGCGATGTCCGTGACCTGCGCGCGGAATGCGGGGTCGTCGACGGTGAGCGAGGGGTTGCGGACGACGATGGTCTCGGCGAGCGGCTCCGCACCGCGGGCGCGCTCGATGATGCGCTTCGCCTGCTGCGACTCCGGGCTGTTCGTGAACTCGATCTCCGTCGTGAAGACGCCCCCGACGGCGCCCGCGACGGCGGTGACCACGACGAGCGCGAGGAGCCAGGCGCCGAGCACCCGCCAGCGGCGCTCGGCGCTCCAGCGCGCCAGCCGGCCGGTCCACCCCAGGCGGGTCACGAGGAGGCTCCGCCGGCCACGCCCTGCGGCTCCGGCGCGGCGGCCGTGCCGGTGAACGCCTTCAGCAGCTGCACGAGCACCTGCCACGTCGCGTCGACGTCGACCTCGTCTCCCAGCTGCAGCGTCAGCACCTGCACCCCGTGCGTGGCGGCGACGAGGAACATCGCGAGCGCCGCGGGATCCACCCCGTCCGCGATCTCGCCGCGCTCCTGCGCGGCGGCGACGAGGCGCACCAGCAGGCCGTGCGTCGACCGCATCGCCTCGGCGATCGCCGTGCCGACCTCGGCGTTGCGCGAGCCGACGAGCGTGGACTCAAGGTTGAGGACGGCCCGGTCGCGGCCGCCGGGCTCCCGGATCGCGTGCCACTCCTCGTGGCCGGCCTGCTCGAGGAGCGCCATCGGCGACGTCACGGCCTGGCCGTTGCCCTCGAACAGCGTCGCGTAGTCGCGCTCGCATTCGACGGTCACGGCGCGAATCAGGTCTTCCTTGCTCGCGAAGTACCGGTAGATGTTGCCCGCGCTGACGCCCGCCTCTTCGGCGATGTCGTGCATCGTCGCCGCGGCGAAGCCCTTCTGGACGAAGACGCGCTTCGACGCCTCGAGGATGTCCGCGCGGCGCGCGTCGAGGTAGCGGTCGGGGAGCAGCGGCGGCGGCGCCACTATCGCGGCAGGTTCAGCGCATCGCGCGAGCGGAGGGCGTCGCGCATGTCACGGAGGCCCTCGTCGTAGGTCGGGTGGTTCCGGCGGGGCAGCCGGAGGAGGAAGGAGTAGTACACGCGCTCGGGGTTCATGAGGGGGATCCTGTCTCCACGGATGGCGGCCGCGGATTCGATTCAATGAATATACGTTCACTTTTATAAATGAACGTTCATTCTCAGTCAAGCCGTTTCCTCGCCCTGTCCGCCGGCAGCGGGATGCATCACCCGGCGGAGCGCCATCCCGCGGGCTCGCCCGGATCTGCGGGCTTCTTCCCGGCTGCGAACCCCGGTTCGCCGGCCGCCTCCCCGCTCCCGCGGCCCACGTCGGCGCTAGAGTGCGCGGGGCACGAGCGAGGAGGCGACGCGTGGGCATCCGCTACGAGACCGGCGACGGCATCGGCCGCATCACGATCGACAACCCCGAGCGCGCGAACGTCCTCGACCAGCACACCGCCCGCGAGCTGGCCGACGCGTGGACCGCCGCGTGGGAGGACCGCGACGTCCGCTCCGTCCTCATCACCGGCAGCGGCGACCGCCACTTCTGCGCCGGCCACAACCTGGTCCCGCCCGAGGACCTCTCTCCCGAGGAGCGCGAGTACCTGCGGCTCGAGCGCGCCTTCTGGCCCCCCGCCGGCTCGGTGAACGGCAACCGCACGGGCGTCGACACCCGGATGGGCGACCACTACCCGCGCATCTGGAAGCCGGTCGTCGCGGCGGTGAACGGCTGGGCCGCCGGCGCCGGCCTCTATCTCGTGCTGGCGTCCACCGACGTGCGCTTCGCCTGCCGCGAGCACGCGCGCTTCAAGTTCGCGCTGCTCTCGCAGGGCTGGCTCGGCACCGGGCCCGGCGCCACGCTGCTCGCGCGCCAGCTCCGCTACGCCGATGCCATGCGCATGATGCTGACCGACGACCCCGTCGACGCCGAGGAGGCGCACCGTATCGGCCTCGTCACCGACGTCGTGGCGCACGACGACCTGATGCCGGCGGCGGAGGCGATGGCCCGCCGCATGGCGACGATGCCGCCGGTCGCGATGCGCATGATCAAGGAGTTCGTGATCCGCTACCGCGACGCGCCCGAGGACCAGGCGTGGCAGGTGCAGCACATGATGAACACGCTGCTGCGCCAGCTCACGGTCGACGCCGAGGAGGGCCCGCGCGCCTTCAACGAGCACCGGCCGCCGAACTTCACCGGCGACCTGCGCCAGCGGGGCGAGCCGTTCGGCCCGCTGACCGACGCGCAGCAGCGCCGGCTCGACGAGTACCGGCGCAGCCAGGAGTTCTAGCGGCGCCCCTCGGCCCCCCGTCGCCCCGGCGCCCCGCGTCAAGCGGCGGCAGCATGCCGCCGATTCCGCCGTCGCGCCCCCATCGCCCCGCCGCCCCCCATGAGCGGTGGCCGACATGCCGACGACGCGCCGCGGCCGTCCGGGTGCGCGGGCCGTGCGCGGCTCACGGCCGCGCTGACATCGGCGGCATATCTGCCGCCGCTGAGCCGAACGCGCCGGCCGCGCGCAGCCGCGCGACCGCGTTGCCGTCGAGCCCCACCACCTCCGCCAGCACCGTCTCCGTGTCCGCCCCCAGCTCGGGCGCGGCCGTCAGCCGCGGGGCCGCTGCGCCGTCCGCGCGCCAGGGCAGCCCCGGCAGGCGCAGCACCCCCCCGCCGGCGTCGACGAGCGTGAAGAAGCCGCGCGCGTCGAGGTGCGCGTCCTCGAACAGCTGCTGCGTGTCGACCGACTCCGCCGACGGCACGCCCGCCGCCTGCAACGCCGCGGCGGCATCGGCCGCCGCCCGCGCACCCGCCCATGCCCCGATCACGGCGTCGATCTCCGCAGCCGCCGCGCGCCGCCCGGCGACGTCGAGCGCCGCGAGGCGCTCGAGCTCGGGCACGACCCTGCACAGCGCGCGCCACTCCTCATCGCTCGTCACCCCGATCGCGACCCAGCGATCGAACCCGGCGGCGGCGTACAGCCCGTGCGGCGCGAACACACGCGAAGCATTGCCCCACGGCGCGGGGTCGGCGGCGCCCGGCTGCTGCGCCTCGAGCAGCGTGCCCGGCATCGTCCATAGCAGCGCCTCGGCCATCGAGAAGTCGATGTGGCAGCCGCGACCGGTACGCGCCCGAGCGCGCAGCGCGGCGGCGATCGCGGTCGCCATCATGATCGCGCTGAGCGGGTCGGCCCACGCGAACCCCGCCGCCGGCGGCCGCCCCGGACTGCCGTTGAGCCCCGAGAACCCGGTGAAGCACTGGAGCAGCGTGCCGTAGGCGACCGCGTGCGCGAGCGGCCCCGTCCGCCCCATCCCCGACGCCGACAGCATCACGAGGTCGGGCCGCTCGCGGACGAGCGACGCGTAGTCGAGCCCGAGGCGCTCCATCACGCCGCCGGCGAAGTTCTCGACGACCACGTCGCTCGCGGCGACCAGCCGTCGCACCGCGTCGAACGCGCCCGGCGCCTTGAGGTCGAGCGCGACGCTGCGCTTCGACGCGCCGAGTACCGCGTGCAGCTCCGAGCCGCGCCCGGGGTCCGGACGGTCCGGCGCCTCGACCTTGATCACGTCGGCGCCCATCGCCGCGAGGTAGCGCGTGCAGGTCGGCCCCGCGATCACCCACGAGAAGTCGACGACGCGCACGCCGGCGAGCGGGAGCGCGCGGGCAGCGGCGGGCGGCGCGGCCGGCGCACGCGCCCCGGCGGCGGCGACCGGCGCGGGGCCGGCGGTCACGCGGTACGGCCGCGTCGGCACGCGCACCTCGCCGGCGCCCGACACCGTCGCGTCCGCGAAGAACCCGCGCTCCGCGAACTGCGGCTCGCGCAGCACGTCGGCGGGCCGGCTGACGGGGAAGCATGGCACGTGCGCCGCCTGCGCGAGCGCGAACAGCTCGGCGCGCGTGCGCCCCGCGCTCCACGCGCCAATGTGCGCGATCAGCCGGTCGCCGTGCTCCATGCGGCCGGCGCGGTCCGCGAACTCCGGCGCGCCGGCCCAGGCGGGCGACCCCATCGCCTCCAGCCACGCGCGCCACTGGTGCGCTTCGCGCGGCGAGATCGCGACGTGGCCGTCGGCAGCCGGGATCACGTAGGTGAGGCCGATCTGCCCCGGCGTGCGCGTGCGCGACGGCACGCCGCCGAACGCCGGCATCGCCAGCTCGCGCGTCGCCATCGCAGCCACGGCCTCCTGCACCGAGACGTCGACCACCGGCGGCGGCACGCCGCGCTCGCGGCCGGCCAGCGCCAGCGCGACGGCGAGCGCCGCGACCGACCCCGCGACGAACGCCGACTGCTCGCCGGCAGCGCGCACCGGCGGGTCCGCGCGGGGGTCCTCGACCGGCCCGAGCAGGATCCGCGCGAGCCCGCTCGCGTGGAACGCGACGAGGTCGGTCGCGCGCCGCTTCGCCGCGGGCCCGTCGTGCCCGAACGGCGTGATCGCGGCGACCACGGCGGCCGGCGCGAGCGCGCGCAGCCGCGCCGGCGCGACCCCGGCGGCGGCGAGCGCCGAGGGATGCCCGCCCAGCACCACCACGTCGGCCGCCGCCAGCGCGCGCTCACGGTCCGCGGCGCCGGCCGCGGACAGGGGCCGCTTCGGCAGGTCGAGCGCCGCGCGGGCGAGGGGCTGCTCGTCCGCGGGCGCGCCGAGACCGGCGCGCAGGAGCGTCACGTCGGCGCCGGCATCGGACAGCGCGCGCCCGCACACGGCGGCGGCGAGCGAGCCCGCCACCTCCACGACGCGCACGTCGCGCAGCAGCTCCGCCGGCCCCATCGACGCGTTCGACGCCATCGCCTCGCCCCATCCTCCTCGACGCGGCCGCGACGGTACCACCGCGCCAGACCGCAAGCCGCCGGGCTCGCGCCCGTGCTCCAGCCCGCGCCGAGCGTCGACGAGCCGCTGCGCGCGACCGGCGGCGTGCTCGAGCTGCTTCGAGCGCAACGGCCACAGGTACGTGACGTTCAGCGTGGAGGTGGCGACGCAGGCGGACGGCGAGGCGCTCGCGACCGTCGCGCACACGTCGATCTACGCGCTGCGCGCGAAGGCCAGTTGAGCGGGCCTCCCGAGCGAGGGACGGCCGCGCGTGATCGCAGCCGACCCGCGCCTGGACCGGGCGCGGCTCGAAGTTGACCGCACGGCGTCGGATCAGGCGCCGGTGCCGCTCCCCCCGGGCTCGTCGCCTTCCGTCGCGGCGCGGTTCGCGCGGGCGCGCTCCACGCTCACGTACTTGCGCCGCGACCCGTCGCCCGGGTCCCGCGTGATCGGCACCTCGGTGTTCGCCGCGCGCACCATCCGGTCGGAGTACGACGAGAGGATGTGCGCCGTGAAGCCCTGGATCTCCTGCATCTGGTGGATCGAGTGCTTCATCATCCGCAGCTGGAACGGATCCTGCCGCGCGACCCGCGCGGCGTAGGCCATCGTCTCGGCCTCGAGCCGGTCCGCCGGGAAGACATCGGAGACGAAGCCCCACTCCTTCGCCTCGCGCGCGTCGATGAAGCGGTTGTCGTACATCAGGTACATCGCGCGGCGCGCGCCGATGTCCCAGGGCACCGAGAAGTACGCGAAGTTCGTCGGCAGGAACTGCGCGTTGTCGGCTGCGAAGATCACGTCCATCGCGGAGGCGAGCATCCAGGCCGCGTAGATGCAGTGCCCCTGCACCATCGCGATGGTCGGCTTGGGGATCGCGCGCCAGCGCAGGTGCGGGTCGACGTCCATCGCGCGCGTCCGCGGGTAGCGCCGGCCCATCGCTTCGCCCTCGCGCTCGGCGCGCATCGCGAGCGCGTCGGGCGAGCCGAGGTCGTGGCCGGCCGAGAACGTCGGCCCCTCGCCGCGCAGCACGATCACGCGCACGGCGTCGTCGGCGGCCGCGCGCTCGAACGCGGCGTCGATCTCCTCGACCATCTGCCGGCTCAGGGCGTTGCGGTACCGCTCCCGCGCCATGCCGATGACGGCGATGGTGCCGTCGTCGCGCGTTTCGTAGTGGACCCTGGGGTCGTCGGCCATCGTGCGGCTCCCGTCGATTGTCCGGTCATGCGGTACGGCGCGCGCCATCCGCGGGCTGCGCCCGCGCCCTGTCGGCGGCATGTCTGCCGCCGCTGTGGTGTGGCGCGGTCCGCGGCGGCCGACCTGCCGCCGCTGGGGCGGGCGCGTGCCCGCCGGCGGGTCCGCGGCTGTGACGGGCCGATGCCCGCCGCCGCCGCGGCTCGCGCGCCCGGCGCCGATCTCGTCCGCGGCTGATGCCGCCGACCGCATCGGCGGCATGCTGCCGCCGCTTGACGACCGGCGGCGGGGCGAGGGCCGCCTTATGGCCAGAGCGGAGACGATGCCTTCATGAACCGCAGCATCATCACCATCTGCGCGACGTCGCGGCCCTGCTCGTGCAGCGTGCTGCGGTACCAGATGTACTCGGACTTCGGCGTCTCGCCGACGGCGAGCAGTTCGCCGGAGCAGGTGTAGGCGCGGTCCTCGAAGATCGGACCGTTGAGGTGCCGGATCTCGATGGCGCCGAAGAGGCCCACCACGCCCTCGCGACGCAGGTTGAAGTGCCGCTCCGGGCCGCGGAAGAGGCCGACCGCAACGCCGGGATTCACGATCGGGCCGCCCCACGGAGTCGGGCCGTCGTACCAGTCGAGCGGCTCGGTCATCGCCTGCAGCTGACGCTCGCGCCGAACGGGGTCGGTGCGATGGACCGGCTCCTCGGGCGTCGTCGTGCCGGGCCGGGCGAGCTCGAGGATGCGCGTCTCGCCGCGCTCCGGGAGGTTCGCCAGGCGCTCGTCGATGCATGTCGGCACACCGGGGTTGCCCACCGACGCCGTGCCCTCGAGCACGAGCGCGCCGGTGTCGCGATGCATCCAGATGTCGGTCTGCGCGTCGGTACGGCGCGCCGGGACCTTCGCGAATGGCTGGACGGGCTCGCCGTGCATCGTCGCGTTGCGGAAGTACGTCGAGATCGTGCCGGTCTCGAACCACTCCGGGCCGAACGCGCGGACGAGCATCGGCGGGAACTGCTGCATGTGCACCGAACCGGCGACGGTGCCGCCGCGGAAGCCGAGCTTCTGCGCGGTCTCGTCGTCGTGGATGCTGCCGGCCGCGTCGGCGGCCAGGTTGGCGGGCGCCTTGAGCGGGCCGGTGAGCACGCCGTCGTGCTCCTGGATGGCCGCCATGGCGGAGTCGATGTCCATCTCGTTCCTCCTGGGTGCGGGCGCGGGCCGCGGGCGGGTCGCGCCGTCGGCTGCACGGTAGTCCACCGGCGTGCGCCCATGGCTTCGCGCCGCAACAGCCCGCCTTCCGATCTGCTTATAGCCGCGCGGTCAGCCGGCGGCCGGAACCAGCGCCGCGTCGACGTCCAGGAAGCGGCCAATGTCCGCGATCTCGCGACGCGCCTGTCGCAGGACCCCGCGCCGGAGCGGCTCGAACGGCTCGAGCCCGATTTCCAGCCGCTTCCCGGTGCGCCGCAGGCGCCAGACGCCGCGCAGCACCCCGTCCACGACGATGACCGGGTGCAGGATCCCGCCGCCCGCGTTCACCCGCTTCCAGCCGTCGAGCGGGTCGATCAGGTCGCGGGTGCGATGCCCGAGCGTGTACGTGTCGAAGCGCGGAAGGAGCCGGACGACGGGAGCAGCGCCGTCGTCGTCGAGCCACTGCGCGTGCGAACGCGGCATCCAGAGCGGGGCGCGTTCCCCCTCGACCTCCACCGGCTCGAGGTCGCTCTCGACGGCGCGCCACGCGGCGCGTGCGGACGCCGTCGGCAGCCCGCTCCATACCGCGAGGTCGGCTGGTCGCGCCGGCGCATACGCCGCCAGGTAGCGCGCGGCGAGCCGCGCGAGGGACTCCGCCGCGGACGGCACGTCGCGCGACGGCACCCACGCGTCGAGCGCGACGTACGTCTGCGCGCGGCCGCGGCCGGGGCCCGCGCAGATCTCGCCGCTGAAGCCGGCGAAGGAGAGGAGCTGGGCGAGCCGCTGGCCCTCGGTGTCGATGCCGCGGGCGGCGAGCGCCTCGCGCAGCTCCTGACGGGTCGCCGGCGCGCCGTCGGCGAGGCGTCGCCGCATCGCGGCGATCGCGCGGCGACAGGTCTCGGCGTCGAGGCCGAGCTGCTCACGCCGCCGGCGCTGGCGCGCGAGCGCGACGGGGCCGATCAGCGCGACGAGCCAGCGCACGTCCTCGGCGGCGTGCAGATGCAGCGTCCCGCGCAGGCTCCACGTCTGGACGACCGAGCGGTCGACGTCGCGCGCGCGGACCACATCCTCGGCCGTCGCGCCGGCGGACCGGGCGCGCACGCCGAGGTCGGCGGCGGCAGGCTCCTGCGACTGCAGGCCGCAGAGCGCGGCGGCGACCTCGGCGGCGCTCGCCAGCGGATGCGCCGGATCCAGGCGCTGGGCGCGGGTGCGCAGGCGCAGGTGCTGCGGCCGGGTGAGGTGTGTCGCCATCGCCATCACGCTAGCGCGCGGCGTTCCGGCACCGCGAGCGGTAGCCACGATGCCGCCCGCGCGGCGACACTCTGTGCGTGCCCGCGACGCTCGGCCCCCCGGCGCGCGCACGGAAGGATGCGCTCACCGTGGCCCTCGCGACGCGTCGCGTCAGCCTCGATTTCCCCGCCGGCCCGACGCGCATCGCGCTCGGCGCGAGCTGGGTCGTCGTGCTGCCTGCGGCCGCGTGGGGCGTGCACGCGCTCTACGTGCCGCTGCTCGGCGCGTCGCTCTCTGCGCGCGGCGCGTGGGCGGCGGCGGTCGTGATCGTGGCGGGGGCCGTCGCGGGGCTCGTGGTACACGCGGCCGCGCACGCGTGGGTCGCGCACGGCGCCGGCGCGACGCTGCCGCCGCGCGTCCCGCTCTACCCGCTCGGCGACGCCGCGCAGGCGTGGCCGCGGGCCGCCGCGCCGGGCGCCGAGGCCGCAATGGCGACGGCGGGGCCGGCCGCGAGCCTCGTCTGCGCCGCCGTCGCCGCGGTCGCGTGGCAGGCGGGGCTGGGCACCTTCACGACGGTGGTCGCGTTCTTCCTCGTCTGCTTCCACGGCGGGATCGCGCTGGTGAACCTCGCGCCGGGATTTCCGTTCGACGGCGGCCGCCTGCTGCGCGCGCTGACCTGGTGGCTGCTGGGCGCGCCCGCGACGGCCACCCGCCTCGCGTGGGCGCTGGGCGTGCTGTGGCTCGCCGGCCTCGCCGGGTGGGCGACGCTGCTCTCGTGGCAGCACGCGCGCTTCAGCACCGAGACGGCAACCGCGACGCTCGCCGTCGCGGCGCTCGCCGCCCTCCCGCTGCTCGCACAGATGCCGCGGGGTCGGTTCGGCGCGGGCGCGCCCCTCGCCGGGGCCGGTCCCGCGGTGGGGCTCGCCGACCCGGCGGCCGCGTCCGCGCCTGCGCCCGACCATGCGCCGCGCACCCGCGCCGCGCGGATCGCCGGCTTCGCCGCCGTTGCCGCGGCCGCCTTCGTCCTCACCACGCCCGGCGCCATGCTCCTGCCGACGAACGCCGGCATGGAGGCGCCCGGCCCCACCGCGTCCGTCGAGCCGATGGTCCACGTGCCGGCCGAACGCGCCCACCCGGCCGCCGGCACGCTCATCCTCACCACGGTGATCCCGCAGGCCCCGATCGTCGTCGCCGAGTGGATCTACGCGCACTTCGACCCGGCCATCCGCCTCACGACGGCGCGCAACATCGTGCCGCCGAACACGACGCCGCAGCAGCTCGCCATCGAGGGCTTCCGCGACCTGCAGCAGAGCGAGAAGACGGCGATCGTCGTCGGCCTGCGGCTCGCCGGCTTTCAGGCCGACCTGCGCTTCGAGGGCGCTGAGGTGGTCGGCATCCTTCGGTCGAGCCGCGCGACCGCGGTGCTGCGCCTCGGAGACGAGATCGTGAGCGTGAACGGCACGCCGGTCGCGACGCCGGCCGACGTGTCGGCGACGCTCGCGCGCACGCCCGACGCCACCAGCGCAGACCTCGTCGTGCGGCGCGGCGGCGCCGCCGTTTCGCTCGTGGTGCCGCTGATGCCGCCGGCTGCCGGGTCGACGACGCCGCGCATCGGCATCAACGTCGCGCCGACGGGCGACCATCTCGACCTGCCGTTTCCCGTCACGATCACGCCGGAGAAGGTGGAGGGGGGCCCGTCCGCCGGGCTGATGTTCACGCTGGCGGTGACCAACGCCCTCACGCCCGACGACCTCACGCGCGGTCATCGCGTGGCCGGCACCGGGACGATCGACCTCGACGGCAACGTGGGGACGATCGGCGGCGTGCAGCAGAAGGTCGCCGCCGCCGAGCGCGCCGGCGCCGAGTACTTCCTCGTGCCGCCTGGCAACTACACGGACGCCGTCGCGATCGCGCTTCGCATCCACGTGGTGCGCGTGGCGACCGCGAGCGAGGCGCTCGCGTTCCTGCGCACGCTCCCGCCCGCGAGCGCCTGACCGCGCGCGCCGCGCCGCCGGCGCGGGCGATCCGGTACCGTCGCTGCCGCGGCGCGCGGACGCGCCGCCGGAGGGTGAGCGTGTCCACGGACGCCGGCGCGCGCGCGGCGGGATTCGAGACGGCGAGCGGCGTCTTCGCCCCGCCCCTGCGCGCGCTCTCGTTCGGGCTGCTGCTCGTGCTCACGCTCGTCGCGTTCGAGGCGCTCGCCGTCGCCACCGTGCTGCCGGCCGCCGAGCGCGACATCGGCGGGCTGCGCCTCTACGGCTGGGCCTTCGGCGCGTTCCTGCTCGCGAGCCTCGTCGGCATCGCGTGGGCCGGCCACGAGGCCGACCGTCACGGCCCGGCTCGCCCCTTCGCCGTGGGGCTCGTGCTGTTCGGCGCGGGGCTGCTCGCCGGCGGACTCGCGCCGTCGATGCTCGTGCTCGTGCTGGCGCGCACGGTGCAGGGGCTGGGAGCCGGCAGCGTGCCGTCGGTCGCCTACGTGGTGATCGGGCGCGCGTACCCGGAGTCGCTGCGGCCGCGGATGTTCGCGCTGCTGTCGACGGCATGGGTCGTGCCGGGGCTGATCGGGCCGGCGCTGGCCGGCGCGGTCGCGGAATACGCGACGTGGCGGCTCGTGTTCCTCGGGCTGCTGCCGCTGCTGGTGCTGGTCGCGGCGATGACCCTGGGCACGCTCGCGCGGCTGGGCCCGCCCGACGAGCCGGCCGGCGGCGGCGCGCCGACGCTGCCCGCGCTGCAGCTCGCGGCGGGGGCGGCGCTGGCGCTGGCGGGGCTGTCGACGCAGAGCCTGCCGGGGCTGGCGCTCGTGGCGGTCGGCGTCGCGGCGGCGCTGCCGGCGTTTCGCCGGCTCGTGCCGGCCGGGACGCTGCGCGCCGCGGGCGGCCTGCCGGCGGCGATCGCGGGCCACGGGCTGCTGAACATGGCGTTCTTCGGCGCCGACGCCTTCGTCCCGCTCATGCTCACGACCCAGCGCGGACAGTCGACGGTGATGGCGGGCGTGGTGCTGACGACGGCGACGCTGGCGTGGACGTCGGGATCGTGGCTGCAGGAGCGGCTCGCGGGGCGCGTCGACCGGCGGGTCACGGCGCGCGCCGGCATGGCGCTGGTGGTCGTCGGCATCGGCACGATGACGGCCGCGGTGTTTCCCGCGGTGCCGGTCGCGGTCGCCGCGGTGGCCTGGGCGATCGCCGGGTTCGGCATCGGGATGGCGTACCAGAGCTACTCGCTGATCGTGCTGTCGCTCGCGGCGCGCGGTCGCGAGGGCGCGGCGGCGTCGTCGATGAAGGTGTCGGAGACGCTCGGCGCCGCGGCCGGGACGGGCATCGGGGGCACGCTGGTGGTGCTCGGCGCGGCCGACGATCCGCGGGCGGCGGCGGTGGCGGCGACGTTCGTGCTGATGGCGGCGGTCGGCGCGGTGGGCACGGTCGCGGCGATGCGGCTCACGCCGGCGGCGTAACGGGTGGCGACGGCGACGGCGAGCGGAGGGCCTGCGGCCCTCCGACTCACGCGCGCGAACCCCGGGGATACCCATGCGCAGTCGGAGGGCGACACGCCCTCCGCTTGCCGTCCGGGCGCGCGAACCCCGGGGATACGCACGGCGAAGTCGGAGGGCGACACGCCCTCCGCTCGCCGTCCGGGCGCGCGAACCCCGGGGATGCGCACGGCGAAGTCGGAGGGCGACACGCCCTCCGCTCGCCGTCGGGCGCGCGAACCCCGGGGACACCCACGCGCAGTCGGAGGGCGACACGCCCTCCGCTCGCCGCCGCCGGGCGTGAGCGCCGACGGTCGTCAGCCGCGCGCCCACGTCATCCGCGGGTCGAGGTGCCGATGGAGGTGCCACAGCAGCGGCGTGAACCCGAGCCCCAGCCAGAACGGCCGCGACAGCCGGTTGCCGATCGAGAAGTGCAGCACCGCGTAGTCGCGGTCCCGCGCGCGGCCCCACGCGAGCGCGCGGTCGACCAGCGCCGCGCCCACGCCGCGGCCGCGCGCTTCCTCCAGCACCGCCGCCTCGCCGATCGTGACGGCGCCGTCGGGTACCGAGAGCGGGCCGCCCGACGGGGGCGAGACCGTCACCAGCCCCACGTCGCGGCCGTCGAGCGCGCCGAGCAGCGCGACGGAGTCGTCGGCAGCGAGCAGCGCGGCGTCGCGCCGCATCCCGGCCGCGGTGTCGGCCGCGACGTACGCGTGGAAGACCGGCGCGCGCGAGTGGTAGCGCGCCTCCTCGTCCTGCAGACGCAGGACGGTGTCGATGTCCTCGGGCGTCGCCTCGCGCACCTCGACGTCGGCGGCGCCCGGACGGGTGAGCGGCGCGAGGTCCCGCGCGGCGAAGGCGCCGGTGCGCCCGAATCCGAGGTCCGCCCACGCGGCGTCCAGCGCCGGATCGCCCGCCGGCAGGTGGACGGTGTGGCCGAGGATGCCGCGATTGACGAGCCGCTCGGCCTGCGCGGCATAGAGCGCCGCGTACACCGCGAACGCGTCCTCCGCGACGTCGACGGCATGGCCGTGCGCGAACAACATCGCGGAGCGCGGCGGCTGGAAGCGCACGTTGTGGCGGTCGGGGCCGAGGAGCATGTCGAGCGAGAAGAGGAATCCGGCGACCCGCCCGTCGCGCTCGGCCGCGACGCCGTGGCCGTAGTCCATCGCGCTTCGCAGCAGGTCCGCGCAGTCGCCGGGCGACTCGAAGCGCGCGGGGAGCATGGCGAGGCGCACGCGGTCGCGACGGTGGCGCGCGGCGAGCAGTGCAGCCGCCGCGTCGACGTCGCTCGCGCGGAAGGACCGGGTGACGAGGGGCATGTGCGGCTCGTTCCGTGGCGGTTTGCTGGCGCCGGTCACGATACCAGCGGGCTGGCGGCTCACCGGCGGCAGTACCGAGATTGGCGGGCTGGCGGGGGGCACGGCCGCAGCACGCCACCAGCGGGCCGCCGGCTCGTTGCTCGCCCGGGGGCCTCGGGGCCCGGGGCAGCAGCGCCCCGACGGGTACGATCCGTGCGGACCGTGAGGAGCCGCGCCGATGGAACACCGCTTCCAGCCCACCCGCTACCACCGCACGTTCGGCTCCCACGAGCCCGTCCTGCGCGTCCGACCCGGCGACACCATCGTCACCACGACCGTCGACGCCGGCGGCGCCGACCGCCTCGGCGAGCCCGTCACCGAGCCCGGCAACCCGCTCACGGGTCCGTTCTTCGTCGAGGGCGCCGAGCCCGGCGACGCGCTCGTCGTGCGCATCGACGACGTCGTCCCGAACCGCGCGCACGGCTTCACGAGCACCGCCATCGCCCCGCACGTCGTGGACCCGCCCGACGTGCCGCGCCTGCCCGAGCGCGGGCGCATCGACTGGGAGGTGGACGTCGAGCGCAACGTCGCCCGCCTGCGCACGGCGCACGAGGCGCTGCCGGTGATCGCGGTCGCGCTGCGGCCGATGCTCGGCTGCCTCGGCGTGGCGCCCGCCCACGGCCAGGCGATCTCGACCGCGACCTCCGGCCCGTACGGCGGCAACATGGACTACCCCGGCGTCGAGCCCGGCGCCACGCTCTTCTTCCCCGTCTTCGCGCCCGGCGCGCTGCTGCACCTCGGCGACGGCCACGCCGTGCAGGGCGAGGGCGAGATCGTCGGCACCGGCGTCGAGATCTCGATGGACGTCGCGCTGACGGTCGATGTCCGCAAGGGCGCGGCCCCCGGTTGGCCGCGCGGCGAGACGGCGGAGCATCTGTTCGCGCTCGGCAACGCGCGGCCGCTCGAGCAGGCGCTGCAACACGCGACGTCTGAGCTGCTGCGCTGGCTCGAGGTGGACTACCGCATCGACGCGGCCGTGGCGAGCCACCTGCTCGGCCAGTGCGTCGAGTACGACATCGGCAACGTGTTCGACCCCGCGTACACGGTCGCCTGTCGGATCGCGAAGCGACACCTGCCGCCGCCCGCCTGATCCCCCCGTCCACCCGCTCGCGCCAGCCCGTTTGCGCGGTCAGAATGGGTGCACGCCCCGACCATCCACGCGCCACCAGCTGGTCGCTCAGACGACGGAGGATGCTTCATGGCCATCTCATTCGAAGGACGGGTCGCGCTCGTCACCGGCGCCGGGCAGGGCCTCGGCCGCGCCTACGCGCTCGACCTCGCGAAGCGCGGCGCGCGCGTCGTCGTGAACGACCTCGGCGGCGACCCCGCCGGCCGCGGCGAGGACGCCGCGCCCGCGCAGAAGGTCGTCGACGAGATCACCGCGGCCGGCGGCGAGGCGATCGCGAACTTCGGCAGCGTCTCGAGCTACGACGACGGCCTCGAGATGGTGCGCGGCGCCATCGACAAGTGGGGCCGCCTCGACGTCGTGATCTGCAACGCCGGCATCCTGCGCGACAAGGCGATGCACAACATGGACGAGAACGACTGGGACGCGATCTTCGCGGTCCACGCCAAGGGCGCGTTCGACATCCTGCGCCACGCGTGGCCGGTGTTCCGGCAGCAGTCGTACGGGCGCGTCGTGCTCACGAGCTCGTCGTCCGGCATCTGGGGCCAGTTCGGCCAGGCGAACTACGGCGCGGCGAAGACGTCGATGCTCGGCCTGATGAACGTCCTCAAGCAGGAGGGCGCGAAGTACAACGTGATGGTGAACACGGTGGCGCCGGTCGCCGGCACGCGGCTCACCGCCACGGTCATGACCCCGGAGATGGTGGAGCGGCTGAAGCCGGAGTACGTCGTGCCGGCGGTCGTCTACATGGCCTCGGAGGCGAACACCGACAGCGGCCTCGTGATCGAGGCGGGCGCGGGCAACTTCAATCGCGCGGTGCTGGTGAAGGGCCCCGGGGTGCAGCCGGGCCTGGGCGAGCCCAGGGACGCCGAGTGGATCCAGGAGCAGTGGTCGCAGATCACGAGCCTCGAGGGCGCGCAGCCGATGTGGGCCGCGGGCAAGACGCTTGCCGACCACGAGAAGGAGCGCGCGGCGCAGGGCTGACGCCCTGCGTCCCGGGCGCGGGGCACGTGCTACGTTCGGCGCGCGCCCTGAGGGAGGACCACCATGGCCGTGTTTCGCCGCGCCGAGCGCCGCGACCGCGCACGCGTGCTCGCGCTCTGGGAGGAGGCCGGCCTCGAACGCACCCAGGACGACGAGTGGGAGGCGCTGGTCGATGGGCCGTACAACCTCGTGCTCGTCGCCCAGGACGCCGACCGCATCGTCGGCACCGTGGTCGCGACCTTCGACGGCTGGCGCGCGTACATCTACCACGTGGCCGTCGCCGCGGACCGGCGCCGCTCGGGGCTGGGTCGGCAGCTGATGAACGCCGGCGAGGCGCATCTGCGCGCGAGCGGCGCGCGGCGCATCTACCTCGAGATCAACCAGCAGAACACCGCCGGCCTGGCGCTCGCCGCGGAGGCGGGCTACCTCCCCGAGGGCGACATCGTGCTCGAGAAGGAGCTGCAGCCGGCGAGCGCCGGCTCGCGCTCCGCCTGGTAGCTCGCGCCCCGATCGCCCGTCGCAAGCGGCGGCAGACATGCGGCCGATGTCCCGGCGGCCATCGGCCGCCGCCAACCGCGCCGCCGCGCTGCCCCCGCCGTCCATCCCGCGCGGCCGATGCGGAAGGGCGCGGCGGCGCCCTCACATCGGCGGCCTGTCCGCCGCCGCTTGCCACTGTCGTGCGCGGTACGCACAGTACGCGGCATGCAGCTCGTCCTGATCGCGATCGGCGGCGCGGCCGGCGCGCTCATGCGCTACGGCGTCGGCCGCGCGGCGCAGGTCGGCGGCATGACGTTCCCCACCGGCACCCTCGTCGTGAACCTCAGCGGCGCCTTCGTGCTCGGCTTCCTCGCCTCGTTCCTGCTCGAGCGCACGACGATGCCCCCCGAGCTGCGCGTCGCCCTCACCGTGGGCGTGCTCGGCGCCTACACCACCTTCTCCACGTTCAGCCTCGAGACGGTCAACCTCCTCAACGAGGGCGACTGGGGCCTCGCCCTCCTCAACGTCACGGTCAGCGTCGTCGGCGGTGTCCTCCTCGCGTGGGCGGGGCAGGCACTCGCCCGCGTCTGAGCACCGGGAGCGCACGCATGGACGAGAACAGCCAGGGCCTCCTCCTCCGCATCTACGTCGGCGAATCGGATCACGTCGGCCATCGCCCGCTGTGGGAGGAGATCCTGATGCGCGCGCGCGAGGCCGGGCTCGCCGGCGTCACCGTGATGCGCGGCGTCGCCGGCTTCGGCGAGAGCAGCCGCATCCACACCACGAAGATCCTGCGCCTCTCGCAGGACCTCCCCATGCTGATCGAGATCGTCGATCACGCAGCGAAGATCGAGGAGTTCCGCGAGACCATCGACGCCCTGGTCCACGAGGGCCTCGTGACGGCGGAGCCGGTCGACATCTGGATCTACCGCGGCCGCGAGACCCGCGAGGGCGACGACTAAGGGCCGGCCCCGGCACCCTCCGCGGCGCCCGCGGACTTCGCGCCGGGGCGCACCGTGAGCAGCACCACCGCCGCGGCGAGCGCCGCGAGCGCGCCGAACGCGAACGCGGCGCCCGGCGAGACCGCGGTCCACAGGAAGCCCGCGACCACGCTCGCCGGCAGCGCCCCGAGCGCGGTCACCGCGTGGAACCACCCGTACATCTGCCCGCGCTCGCCGGCCGGCGCCAGGTCGCTGGCGAACGCGCGGCTCGCGCCCTCGGTCGCGCCGTAGTACCCGCCGTACAGCACGAGCAGCACGAGCGCCTGCCCCACGCCGCCGACCAGCGCGAACGCTCCGTAGATCACGGCGTACGCGAGGTAGCCGCCGATCAGCAGCCGGCGCCGCGGGAAGCGGTCGGACCAGGCGCCGAGCGGCGCCGAGAGCGCGGCGTACACCGTGTTCATCAGCGCGAGCGCCATCAGCGCGCCCACGGCGCCGGCGCCGATGTCGAACACGCGCAGCACGACGAACGCCTCGCTCGAGTTCCCGAGCGCGAACAGCCACAACACCAGCAGGTAGCGTCGCTCCGCGGTCGTGCTCGGCAGCGCCGGGCGCCAGCCGGGCGCCCCGCTCCGCGCCCGCTCCGCCGACGGCGTTTCGGGCACGCGCAGCAGCACGAGCACCGCCAGGGCGGCCGGTACCGTCGCCACGAGGACGACGCGCTGGAACTCGCCGCGCGAGAGCTCCATGCCGCCGCCGGCGATCCACACGACGAACGCGGCGCCGAGCAGCCCGAGCACCGCCCCGGCCGTGTCCGAGGCGCGATGAATGCCGAAGGCCAGCCCGCGCCGCGCCTGGCTGGCCACGTCCGCGATCAGCGCGTCGCGCGGCGGCGTGCGCACGCCCTTGCCGACGCGGTCGGCGAAGCGCAGCCAGCCGGCGAGCCACGGCCCGGTGACGAGCGCGAACAGCGGCTTCGTCGCGGCGGAGATCCCGTAGCCGCCCATCACGAGCGGCAACCGACGCGGCAGGCGGTCGGATAGCTGGCCGGCGAACAGCCGCACCACCGCGGCCGTGCTCTCGCCCACCCCTTCGATCACGCCGATGGTCGCGACCGAGATGCCGAGCGTGCCGGAGAGGAAGATCGGCAGGACGTTGAGCGTCATCTCCGACGAGACGTCGGTGAGCAGCGAGACGAGCCCGAGCAGCAGCACGGTCCGTGTCGCCCCGCCGAGGATGCCACGCGCGCGTTGGCTCATCGCCGCATTGTCACGCGCGACCGCACCGGAGTCTCGTGGCAAGCGGCGGCAGACACGCCGCCGACTTCCCGCGGGCGCACACCGGCCACAGCGGCGGCAGACACGCCGCCGACTTCCCGCGGGCGCACACCGGCCACAGCGGCGGCAGACACGCCGCCGACTTCCCGCGGGCGCACACCCGCCACAGCGGCGGCAGACACGCCGCCGACTTCCCGCGGGCGAACATCCGCCACAGCGGCGGCAGACATGCCACCGACATCAGCGGCGGGCTTCTGCCCGCCTGGAATCGGCGGCGTGTCTGCCGCCGCTTGCGACGAGACGCTCGGGGCGTCCCGTGCGATCCTCGCCACGCACCGAACGGAGCCCCCTCATGCGACACACCCGCCTCGGCCGCACCGGCCTGCAGGTCTCCCGCCTCTGCCTCGGCACGATGACCTTCGGCCTGCAGTGCGACGAGCCCACCTCGCACGCCATCCTCGATCGCGCCGCCGACGGCGGCATCACCTTCCTCGACACCGCGGATGTCTACCCGCTCGGCGGCGGCCTCGAGACGGTCGGCCGCACCGAGGAGGTCGTCGGCCGCTGGCTGCAGGGCAAGCGCCAGTCGTTCGTCGTGGCCACGAAGTGCAGCGGCCGCATGGGCCCGCAGGCGTGGGACCAGGGCAACTCGCGCAAGCACATCCTCGACGCCGTCGACGCCTCGCTGCGGCGGCTGCAGACCGACTACATCGACCTCTACCAGTTGCACGGCGACGACCCGCGCACGCCGCTCGACGAGACGGTGCGCGCGCTCGAGGACGTGGTGCGCGCCGGCAAGGTGCGGTACGTGGGCGCGTCGAACTTCCTCGCGTACCGGCTGGCGCGCGCCATCGGCCGCTCCGAGACGCTCGGGGTCGTTCGCTTCGACTCCGTGCAGCCGCGCTACAACCTGCTCTTCCGCGAGATCGAGCGCGAGCTGCTGCCGCTGTGCGCCGAGGAGGGCGTGGGCGTGATCCCCTACAACCCGCTCGCCGGCGGCCTGCTCACGGGCAAGCACCGCCGCGAAGACGGTCCGGAGGAGGGATCGCGCTTCACGCTCGGCAATGCCGGGCCGCGCTACCAGGACCGCTACTGGCACGAGCGCGAGTTCGCCACCGTCGAGGAGCTGCGCCCGCTGGCCGTGGAGGCCGGCATGGACATGACGACGCTCGCCGTCGCGTGGGTGCTGGCGAACCCCGTGATCACGGCGCCGATCGTCGGCGCGAGCCGCCCCGAGCAGCTCGACGCCACCCTCGCCGCGGCGGAGGCGACGCTGTCCCCCGATCTCAAGTCGCGACTCGACGACGCGACGGCCGAGTACCGACGCGGTGACTCCCCGCGCTGATCGCCCTCCGGCGCACGGGGCCGTTCGTCCGCCCCGCAAACCGACGAACCGCCCTGCCCGGGCGGCGCGACGCCGCCTAGGGTGGAGACCTCGCCCCGTGCCGCGGCGAACGGGAGGACAGCATGCGGGCGCTGGCGTGCGTGTTGATCGAGGCGATGCTGCTCCTCGCGGTGGCCTGCGGCGTGAATGTCGGCGGACACGCGATCACGGGCTCCGGCCACGCCGTGACGCGCACGTACGATCTCGCGGGCTTCCGCTCGGTCGACGTGTCGAGCGCGTTCCAGCTGGACGTTTCACGCGGCGACACCTTCGCAGTCTCGGTCACCGCCGACGACAACGTCTTCGACGACATCCTGGTCGAGCGCGATGGCGCGACGCTCCGCATCGGCATGCGCAACGGCACGACGCTCATCGGGACCACCACACTCGGGGCGAAGGTGACGATGCCGGAGCTCGACGCGCTGACGGCCAGCGGCGCAAGCCGGGCGACGATGTCCGGCTTCACGTCGATCGGGACGGTCGACCTCACGGCGTCGGGCGCGAGCACGGTGAGCGGCGACGTCGCGGGCGCGAAGCTGAGCGTCGACGTCTCGGGCGCCAGCCGCGTCGACCTCAGCGGCCACGCGGACGCCGCGTCGCTCAAGGGCTCGGGCGCCAGCCGGATCACGCTGGGGGACTGCACGCTGCAGCACGCGACGGTGGAGCTCAGCGGAGCCACGAGTGCGGACGTGACGGTCAGCGGCGCGATCGATCGCGTGGACCTCTCGGGCGCGTCGCGCCTCCTCTATGGCGGAGGGGCGTCGCTCGGGAGCGTGTCGACCACGGGCGCATCGACGATCTCGCAGCGCTGAGGCGCGCTCAGGACTCGGGCGTGCTCCGTGCGGCGGCATGTGTGGCGCGGGGCTCGTAGCGCTCACCCCAGTCGAAGAGCGCGCGCATCGCCGGGCCGAGCGCCTGCCCCTTCTCGGTGAGCTGGTACTCCGCGCGCGGCGGGTGGTCGCTGTAAAAGGACCGCTCGACGATCCCGTGCTCCTCGAGCGTCTTCAGCCGGTCCGACAGCAGGTTCGGCGAGATCCCGGTGAGCGACTCGAGCAGTTCGTTGAACCGCCTGTGCCCGCGCAGCAGGTCGCGCACGACGAGCATCGTCCAGCGCTCTCCGATGATGTCGAGCGACCGCGCGATCGGACACGCCTGCTGCTTCTGGTAGGTGCGCGCCATGAGCCGAGCATACCCACGCGGTTGACTTGTCGCCAAGTAGTGACTATCACTTATTTAAGTCACTTGCGGCTCGCATAGCGAAGGCAGGCTCCGATGGCCACGACCGCCCCCCGTGCTCGGAAGTGGCGCGTGCTCGCCGCGATGTGCGTCGGCCTGGCGATGCTGATGATCGACACGTTCGTGGTGAACGTCGCGCTCCCGACCATCGCGCGCGACTTCCACGCGGGGCTCGGGCTCGTCGAGTGGGTGGTCTCGGCGTATGTGCTCGTGCTCGGCGTGATGCCGATCGCGATGGGCCGGCTCGGCGACATCCTCGGGCGGCGACGGGTCTACCTCGTCGGGCTCGTGGTGTTCATCGGCTCGTCGCTCGCGTCCGGTCTCGCGCCGTCGGTCGAGTGGCTGATCGCCGCGCGCGTGCTCCAGGGCGCCGGCGCGGCCGTGATGATGCCCGGCACGCTCTCGATCATCACCCACGCGTTCCCCCCGCGAGAGCACGGCCTGGCGATCGGGATCTGGGGCGGCGTGTCCGGGCTCGGCCTGATCGCCGGCCCGCTGCTGGGCGGACTGCTCGTGCAGCTCGGCGCGTGGCGGCTCGTGTTCCTCGTCAACGTCCCGGTCGGCCTGATCGCGATCGCGATGACGGCGCTGTGGGTGCCCGAGACGCGCGACGAGACCGCCTCTCGCCGCATCGACTGGGCTGGATTCGCCACCCTCTCACTCGGCCTGTTCCTCGTGCTCTTCGCGATCACGCGCGGCAGCGAGCTCGGCTGGACGGCGCCCGCGACCCTGATCGCGCTCGCCGCGGGCGCGGCGCTGATCGCGACGTTCGTCCAGGTCGAGCGACGCGTCGCCGCTCCGCTCGTCGACCTCACGCTGTTCCGCAACCGCACGTTCGTCGCCGCGTCGCTCGCCGCGTTCCTGTTCTCCGCGACCGTGTTCGGCATGCAGCCGTTCGGCAGCCTGTTCATGCAGAACTACTGGGGCTTCTCGCCGCTCGAGGGCGGACTCGCGTTCCTCCCGGCGACGGCGCTCGTCGCGGTGCTGATGCCGGTCTCCGGCGTGCTCGGCCAGCGGCTCGGCCACCGCATCCACCTGCTGCTGATGTTCGCCGCGGCGTCGGTGGTGGCATCCGCGCTGCTGCTGCTGCGGCTCACGACGGCGAGCGGCTACCTCGACGGCCTGCTGCCGGCGTACGTGGCGCGCGGCCTGGGCATCGGGCTGTTCATGTCGGCCAGCTCGTTCGCCGTGATGCACGCCGTGCCGCAGGCGCGGTCGGGGCTGGCGTCGGGCACGCTGACGATGGCGCGCCAGGTGGGCACGGCGGTCGGCGTCACGGTGCTCGGGGCGGTGTACGCGCAGCACGTGCAGGGCACGCTCGCGCCGCAGCTGGCCGCCGCGTCGGGCGGGGCGGCGACGCCGGCCGTCCTCGAGGCGGCCGCCCACTTCGTCAACGCCGCGCCGGGCGCCGCGCACGCGGTGGTGCAGCAGGGCATCCTGGACGGATTCATCGCGATCGCGAAGGCGATGTCGCTGATGGCCCTCATCGCCGCGGGCGCGTCGTTCTTCATCCGCCCCCGCGCGGCGGAGACGGGCGTGGAGGCCGAGGCGGGGGCGCACGCGGTGGAGACCGCCGCCGTCGCGGCCGTGCCGGGGGCAGCCCCGGTGGCAGCACTCGCCGGTGTCGACGGCGCGGATGGAGGCAGCGCATGACCGAGCCGAACGGCGGGGCGAGCCCGCCCGACAACCTCCTGACCACGCTCGGCCTGCGCGTCGTCGAGCGCAGCGCCGGGCGGTGCGTGATCGAGATGCCCTACTCGGCCGCCGCTACCCAGCCGCTCGGCCTCTTCCACGCCGGCGCGATCCTCGCGCTCGCCGACTCGGCCGCCACGAACCTGCTCCGGTCGGCGCTCGCCGAGCGCGACGGCCTCGACCCTGACGCGCTCGACCCCGCCCGCTTCCCGCTCGGCATCCAGGTCAGCGGCAACGTGATGCGCGCCCGACGCGACACCACCCTGCGCGCCGAGTCCGTGCCGCTGCATGTCGGCCGCACCACGGCCGTCGTCGAGACGAAGGTCCGCGACGAGGCGGGCGCCCTCGTCGCCGCCGTGACCACCACGCACTATCTCCCCGGCGGCCCCGCCGGGAGCTGACGCGGCGCCCGGGCCTGCCCGGCGGGCCGCCCGGCGCGCTAGGCTCACGCGCGTGAAGACCGACCTCTCGATCGCCGAGGCGCGCCGCATCGCCCTCGCCGCGCAGGGCTTCGCCGAGCCGCGCCCACGCGGGCGCGTCGACGCCCGCCACCTGCGGCGCGTCGTCGACCGGCTCGGCCTCATCCAGATGGACTCCGTGAACGTGCTCGCGCGGGCCCACTACCTACCGTTCTTCTCTCGCCTCGGGCCGTACCCGGCCGCGCTGCTCGACGACCTCGCCTATCGCCGGCGCGAGCTCTTCGAGTACTGGGGCCACGCCGCCTGCCTCATCCCGATGCACCTCTACCCGCTCTTCCGCCATCGCATGGCGCAGCGCGCCGAGCGCCGGTGGAAGCGCTGGGCCGCACGCGAGAGTGATTATGTCGCGTCAGTGCTCTCCGAGGTGCGCGCGCACGGCCCTCTCCCCGCGTCGGCGCTCTCCGATCCCGGCGCGCGCAGCGGCCCGTGGTGGGGGTACAGCCGAGGCAAGCAGGCGCTCGAGGCGTTGTTCGACGCCGGCCACGTCGCGGCGCACAGCCGGCCGAACTTCACGCGCGTCTACGACGTCCCGGAGCGCGTCATCCCGCACGACGTCCTCTACGCGGAGCCGCCTCCCGCGCGCGAGGCGCAGCGCGCGCTCGTGCTCCAGGCGGCACGCGCCTGCGGCGTCGCCACCGTCCGCGATTCTCAGCGAGTACTACGGACTGCTGCAGTCGGACGTGCGCGCGGCGCTCCCCGGGCTGGTCGCCGACGGCCGGCTGCTGCCGGTGCGCGTCGAGGGCTGGCGCGAACGCGCCTATCTGCACGCCGGCGCGCGCCTGCCGCGCCGCATCTCGGCGAGCGCGCTCGTCGCCCCGTTCGACCCGCTGATGTGGAGCCGCCAGCGCGTCGAGCGGCTCTTCGACTTCCACTACCGCATCGAGATCTACACGCCCGGACCGCAGCGCCGCTTCGGCTACTACGTGCTGCCGTTCGTGTTCGACGAGCGGCTCGCCGCCCGCGTCGACCTCAAGGCCGACCGCGCGGCCGGCGCGCTCCGCGTGCGCGGCGCGCACGCGGAGCCCGGCGAGGCCGGCGACGCCGTCGCGGCCGCGCTCGCCGGCGAGTTGCGCGCGATGGCCGACTGGCTCGCGCTCGAACACGTGGCGATCGAGCCTCGCGGCGACCTCGCCGGCGCGCTCGCCGCCGCCGTCCGCGCGTCATAGGCGCGCGAACCACCGGGCGGCACCACGCCCTCAGCCGACGATGTCGCTCACATCGCGCGCGATCGCGAGGCTCGACGTGAGCCCGGGCGACTCGATGCCGCCCAGGTGCACGTACCCGCGGTCCGGCCAGATCAGGAAGTCCGGCGGTGCGTCGCTGCCGGGATCGCCGACGAGCTTCGGCCGGTACCCCACCTGCCCCGGCACGAGGTCGTCGGGTGCGAGGTCCGGCAGCATCCGCCGCCCCGCCTCGACGAACGACGCGCGGCGCGTGTCGTCGGCGCGGTAGTCGCGCGGCGCGTCGTCGGCGAGCCACTCGGTGTCGGGACCGAGGTGCGCGACCCCGTCGATGTCGACGCTGAGGTGCATGCCCAGCCCGCCGGCCGACGCCTGGTGGCCGAGCACCGTCTTCGCCTGCGGCGGGATTGGGTAGACCGGCCGCGACACCACCCGTGCGAGCTCCGGACGCGCGAAGTCGTAGTAGCGGCCCTTGTTCGCGCGCTGCCGCAGCGGCGGCACGTCGCGCGCGCGATTGCCGTCGAGCGGGTAGCCGAGCGCCGCCGCCACCCCCGGCGCGCCGTGGCCGGCGGCGTTGACCAGCACGCCGCAGCGCAGCTCGGCGTCCGCGCCGTCCGGGTCCGCGAGGCGCAGGCGAAAGCCGTCGCCGTCCCGCTCGACCGCGCGCAGCGCGTGGCGGTACGCGACGAGCGCGCCGTGCGCGCGTGCCGCCGCCTCCAGCGAGCGCGCGTACCCCCACTGGTCGACCACGCCCGACGTCTCCGAGTACAGCGCGGCGACCGCGGGGATCGCCGGCTCCATCGCGCGCGCCCGCGCGCCGTCGAGCCGCGACATCCCCGGGACGCCGTTGCGCTCGGCGCGGTCCATGAGCGCGTCGAGCCCGCCGAGGTCGTCGGCGGAGAGCGCCACGATCAGCTTGCCGGTGCGCTCGCAGCGCACCGAGTGCGCCTCGCACCACGCGTACATCAGCCGGTTGCCCTCGAGGCAGAGCCGGTGCTTCAGCGAGCCGGTCACGTAGAACATGCCGGCGTGCACGATGCCGGTGTTGTGCGAACTGGTCTCGCGCGCGAAGGAGTCGTTCCGCTCGAGGACGATCACGCTGTGGCGCTCGGCGAGGCGCGCCGCGACCGCGAGGCCCACCACGCCGGCGCCCACCACCACGACCGCGGCGTCGCGGTCCGCCCCGCCGCCGCCACCGACCTCGACCACGCTGCCCCGCCTTCCGCCGCCGCGCCGATTGAGGGTGCCATGCCTCGCGACCGTGCGCACGCCGGGGAGCCGGGAACCGCTCCCCCGTGACCGCGGGCGCGGCTATCATCCCGGGCGATGATCCCGATCCTCGTCGCGCTCTTCGTGCTGTACGTCGTCGCCACGCTCTGGCAGGCGCGGCGCACGCTCGTCACCCGCTCCCCGGAGGCGCGCCTGCGCCAGGCCCGCACCCTGCTGCTCGTCGTGTCCCTGGGCGTTCCGCTGCTCGTCGTCCTCATCCTGGTCGCCTTCTAGGGCGCGCCCCGCGGGCCCGCTCCACGCACCTTCCGCGCTCCTCCAGACCGCCCGGAGCACCCGTCCCCGCGCCTCGCCTCGCGTTCGGTTGACGCCCTCTCGCACCCACCGGGATACTGGCACTCCATGAACGCGATACGTCCGTTCACCGCGCACCTCCCCCGCGTCGCCGGCCCCCGGCCGGCGCGAACGCTCCTCGTCCTTACCTAGGCGATCCGCCCGGTCTGCCGGGAGGATCGCCCGCGCCCGCGTGGCGGGTGCCTCACGTACACTCAGCGCGCGCCCGCCGGTTCACCGCAGGGCATGCCCGCGCGGCGCGCCACCCGGGAAGACGAGAGCGATGACTGCCGAATCCACCACCGAGTCCACGACCGGCGCCGACCGGTACGCGCCCGACGCGATCGAGACCCGCTGGCAACAGCGCTGGGAGGCCGACAACCTCTATCGCACCCCCGATCACGTCGAGGGACGGCCCAACCGCTACCACCTGACCATGTTCCCGTACACGTCGGGCGACCTGCACGTCGGCCACTGGTTCGCGATGACGCCGTCCGACACCCTGTCGCGCTACTACCGCATGCGCGGCTACAACGTGCTCTTCCCGATCGGCTTCGACGCCTTCGGCCTGCCCGCCGAGAACGCCGCGATCAAGGGCGGCGCGCACCCGCGCGACTGGACGAACGCCAACATCGACCGCATGCGCAGCCAGCTGAAGTCGACGGGCGCGATGTTCGACTGGGAGCGCGAGGTCAACACCAGCGCCCCCGAGTACTACCGCTGGACCCAGTGGTGGTTCACGCAGTTCTTCGAGCGCGGGCTGGCCTACCGCAGGCGCGCGCCGGCGAACTTCTGCCCGTCGTGCAACACCACGCTGGCCAACGAGCAGGTCGTCAACGGCCGCTGCGAGCGCTGCGACACGCTGGTCGAGACGCGCGACATGGAGCAGTGGTTCTTCCGCATCACGAACTACGCGGAGGAGCTGCTGGCGAACGAAGCGCTGGAGTGGCCCGACCACGTGAAGCTGATGCAGCGCAACTGGATCGGCCGCTCGGAGGGCGCCGAGTTCACGATGCGCATCCAGGGCCACGACGACCTCGGGCTGCGCGTCTTCACCACGCGCCCGGATACGTCGTTCGGCATGACGTTCGCCGTGCTCGCCCCCGAGCACGAGCTCGTCGAGCAGATCGTGACGCCCGAGCAGCGCATGGCCGTCGACGAGTTCGTCGAGCGCGTTCGCCACGAGACCGAGATCGAGCGCCTCTCGACGGAGGGCGCGCTGGACAAGCGCGGGGTCTTCACGGGCGCGTACGCGATCAACCCGTTCAACGCGCAGCCCGTGCCGATCTACCTGGCCGACTACGTGCTGACCTCGTACGGCACCGGCGCGATCATGGCCGTTCCCGCCGAGGACCAGCGCGACTGGGATTTCGCGAAGGCCTACGGCCTGCCGATCATCCGCACCGTCCAGCCGCCCGACGGCTGGGGCGACGAGCCATACACGGGCGATGGCGTCGCCATCAACAGCGAGTGGCTCGACGGCCTCTCGAAGGGCGCCGCCATCGAGCGCGCGATCGCCTGGCTGGAGGAGCAGGGCATCGGCGAACGCAAGGTGAACTACCGTCTGCGTGACTGGCTGATCTCGCGCCAGCGCTACTGGGGCGCGCCGATCCCGATCGTCTACTGCCCCGAGCACGGCGCCGTCGCCGTCCCCGAGGATCAGCTGCCCGTCGAGCTGCCCTACGACGTCGAGTTCCTGCCGACCGGCCAGTCGCCGCTGTCGCTGTCGGACGACTTCGTGAACACCACCTGCCCGCGCTGCGGCAAACCGGCGAAGCGCGAGACCGACACGATGGACACCTTCATGTGCTCGTCGTGGTACTTCATGCGCTACGCCGACCCGCACAACCCGGAGCGGGCCGTCTCGCGCGACGCCGCCGAGACGTGGCTGCCGGTCGACCAGTACACGGGGGGCTCCGAGCACGCCGTGATGCACCTGCTGTACGCGCGCTTCTTCTACAAGGTCGCGCGCGACCTGGGCATCGTGCCCGGCGACGAGCCGTTCACGCGCTACTACAGCCAGGGGCAGATCCTGGGCCCGGACGGCCGCCGCATGTCGAAGTCGCGCGGCAACGTGATCGCGCCGGACTCGCAGGTCTCGCAGTGGGGCGCCGACACCTTCCGCGCCTACCTGATGTTCCTGGGCCCGTGGGACCAGGGCGGGCCGTACGACGTCGAGGGCATCGTCGGCGTCTACCGCTGGCTGAACCGCGTGTGGAACGTGGTCGTCGACCCGCCGGCGCTGGTCGCGAAGCCGGACGCGCCGGACACGGCGGAGCTGCGCCGGCTGGTCCACGAGACCGGCCTCAGGGTCACGCGCGACGTCGAGGCGTTCCAGTTCAACACGATGATCGCCGCGATGATGGAGCTGACGAACGCGATGCAGCGCATCCGCGACGCCGGCGAAGCCGACGGCGACGCGTGGCGCGACGCGTGCGAGCGGCTCGTGCTGATGCTGGCGCCGCCGTGTCCGCACATCGCCGAGGAGCTGTGGGAGCGGCTCGGGCGCCCGTACTCCGTGCACCGCCAGCCGTGGCCGGAGTTCGACGAGGCACTGGCGCGGCGCGCGAACGTCACGATCGCCGTCCAGGTGAACGGCAAGGTCCGGGGGCACATCGAGATCCCGGCCGACGCCGACGAGGGCACGGCCCGTGCCGCGGCGGAGGGGCATCCCCAGGTCGCGGCGCAGACCGCCGGTCACGCGGTGGCGCGGGTGATCTACGTCCCCGGCCGCCTGCTCAACATCGTGGTGAAGTAGCGGCCGGCCATACGGGGTGCAGCCGACGAGCGACGACGCGTCGCGCATGCACCCCCGCCGGGCGAGCCGGCATCGGCAGGCCGCGCTGATCGTCGTCTCGGCGCTCTTCGCGCTGCTCCCGCTCGCCGCCTGCGGCCGGCAGCCCGCCGCGACCGCCACCCCCGGCGCCGGCACGCCCGCCGACGCCGCGGCGACCCGCGAGCGCGTCCCCACCGCAGCCGGCGGCGCGCTCGACGGGCGGCTCTTCGCCGCGAGCGGCTCGCGCCTCGTGATCCTGCTGCACGAGTACGACGGCGATCAGCGCGACTGGTTTCCGGTCGCACACGACCTCGCGCGGGACGGCATCGCCTCCGCGTTGACCTTCGACTTCAGCGGATACGGTGCGTCGGACGGCCGCCGCAGCACCGGCGAGGGCCTGGTGACCGACGCGGAGGCGGCCGTCTCCTTCGCCCGCGGCCTCGGCTATCGATCGATCATCCTCTGCGGTGCCGGCATGGGCGCGACGACCGCGCTCATCGTCGCCTCCGGCGACCCGGACATCGCGGGCGTAGTCGCGATCTCGCCCGCGGCGCGCTTCGGCGGCCTCGACGCCGTCCAGGCGATCCGCGACCACGAGCCGGCGATGCTGCTCGTCGCCGCCGACGGCGACGTCTCGGCGCGCGATTCCATCCGCCAGCTCGACGCGGTCGCCGACCTGCCGCCGCAGGACGTCCGCATCCTCCCCGGCGACGCGCACGGCGCGGCGATGTTCGCGTCCGACAACGCGGCGGCGCTGATGGCGGAAGCGCGCGTGCAGATGGACGCGATGTGGGCCGCACGCTAGCCGCGCCGGGAGGGGCGTCCGGGGCGCGCGGCGACCGGGTGCACGGGTGAGCGCTGCTCAGGACTCCGGCGGGTAGTCGTCCTCATCCTCGTAGCGCGTCGGGTCGTCGTCGAGCTGCGGGTTCGCGAAGTCGTCGATGACGCGCGGACCCGACTCGCTCTCGGCCGGCATGCGCGGGGCGGGGTGGCGACGCAGCAGGTTCTCCAGCTCGTCGTCCTCGGCCGGCCGCTCGGTGCGCGCCGCGCGCTGGCGCAGCGGCACCGGCTCGCGCTCGTGCTCCTCGTCGCGCGCGGACGACTCCTCGTCGAAGCCCTCGTCGTCGAGCGGCGGCGGGTATGCGTCCTCGGCGAACCTGGGCGTGCCGTCGCCCTCCGGCGCGGCGTCCGCGGCGGTCGCGGCCTCGCCGTGCGCTTCCCGGGCGGCATTCGGGCGGTCGGGCTCGAGCTGCCGGATGCCGGAGTCGACCGAGCGCACGAACGCTTCGAGCTGGCGGTGCAGCCGGCTCAGCAGCTCGCGCGCGTAATCGTCCGCCGCCTCCATCTGCTGGCGGGCCAGCTGGCGCGACTGATCGATGCGCGCCTGGATGTCCTCGTTCGCCTCGCGGATGCGCTCCTCGAGGCGCGACTCGGCCTGCGCGGCCACCTCCTGGGCGCGGCGGCGTGCCGCCTCGGTGATCTCGTGCGCCTCGACGAGCTGCGCGGCGTGCTCCTCCGCGCGGGCCACGACGATGCGCGCCTCCTCCTCGGCCTCGCGGCGCACCTCTTCGCGGCGCAGCACCATCGCCTGCGCCTCGCGCACCTCCTCGGGGATCGCGATGCGCATCTGGTCGATGATGTCGAGCAGCCGGCGGCGATCGATGATCGCCCGGTTCCCGATCGGCATCTTCTGGGCGCTGGCCACCAGCTCTTCGAGCCGGTCCACCAGGTGCATCAAGTCCATCCGTTGGCCTCCCGGCGCATTCCCTGCGGTGACCCGCCGCGCCTTCGCTGCCTCGTCCGCCCCCGCTGCCGCACGCAGCCGGCTAGTGGCGCCCGTCCAGCTTCTCGCGCAGCGCCGCGTTCACGCCGGGCGGCACGAGGTCGCTCACGTCGCGCCCGAGACCCGCGAGCTCGCGGATGCGCGTCCCGCTGATGAACAGGTCCTCGAGCGCGGTCATCATGAAGACCGACTCGACGTCCGGCGCCATCTTGCGGTTCATCAGCGCCATGTCGAATTCGTAGTGGAAATCCGTCACCGCGCGCAAACCGCGCACGAGCACGGTCGCGCCGCAGTCGCGCGCCACGTCCACCGTGAGCCCGGTGAACGACATCACGCTCACGTTCGGCAGGTGCTCGACGGCGCGGCAGAAGAGGTCCTTGCGCTCGTCGGTGGTGAACAGCGTCGACTTGCTGTCCGCGATCCCGACGATCACGCGCTCGTAGACGGCGGCCGCGCGGGTGGCGATGTCGAGGTGACCGTTCGTCACCGGGTCGAAACGCCCCGGATACAGCGCGATCGTCATCCTGCCACCTTTCCCCGTTGCTGCGGTTGCTGCGGTGCGGCTTCCCGGTAGATCGCGACCGCCCCCTCGCCCTGTCGGCGATCGCGCCAGAGGGCGCGCCCGGCGAGCGCGGCGGGCGGCGCGGAGCGCGCGGCGTGCTCGACGACGACCGTCGCGTGCGCCGCGAGGGCCCCGGCGAGCGTGCGCTCGACGGCACCCCACGAGGCGGGGTCATCATACGGGGGATCGGCCAGTACGAGCGTGTACGGCCCGTCCGCGGCGCCGGCCCAGCGGCCGACCTGCGCGCGCACTACCCGCCCCTGCCCCGCGAAGCCGGCGCGCGCGAGGTTGTCGCGGATGGTCGCGCACGCCCGCGCATCCCCCTCCACGAAGGTCGCGCGCTCGGCGCCGCGCGAGAGCGCCTCGATGCCGAGCGCGCCGCTGCCCGCGTAGAGATCGAGGACGGCGGCAAAGTCGACGTCCGCCGCCAGCAGCATCGAGAACAGCGCCTCGCGCAGCCGGCCTGCCGTGGGGCGCGTGCCGCGCCCTCGCGGCGACCGCAGCTGGATGCCGCGCGCCGAGCCGGCCGTCACGCGCATCATCGCGACGCCTACCCGCCGCCGCTCGCGGTCGCCGTCGGCGTCGGGCGCGACTCCGGTGCGAGCGCGCCCGCGACCTTCACGCCGAGTTGCTGGCCGACGAAGCGCGTGCCGTCCGACACGACGAGCGTGAGGTCGTACGTCCCGGCCTGGTCCGGCGTGTGCCAGGTCGCCGTGCCGCCGTCCTCCATGCCGGGCTTCCAGCAGCCGGCGCCGTAGCCGTCGATGGTCCCGCCCGAGGCCTTCCAGCACGGCACCAGGTACGGACCGTAGGGCTGCTCGAGCGTCACCGCCCCGTCGTCGACGAACGCCTTCACCACGTCCCACGTCGGCGGCAGCCCGTCGTCCTTCTGCGCGCCGGCGATAGTGATGGCGCCGAGGCCGAACCGCTCGGCGAGGTCGAGGCGGAACCCGAGCGAGTACTGGTTCGCGATCCACACGGTGTGCGGGCCGAGCCGGTCGGAGTACGAGAACGCGACCGCACGCGCCGAGTCATCCCAGTGCAGCCCGGAGTTGCCCGACGCCCTGTCGAGGTTCGCCGCGCTCAGCGTCACCGCCGAGCCCGGCGCGATGCCGCTTGACGGATTCGTCTGCAGGTTGCTCGCCAGCTGGAGCGCCGCCTGTAGCGTGATCGCGTTCACCGTGCGCCGCGACTGGTCGCGCGACATACGGTCGATCACGAGCGACACCTTCGAGAGGTCGAGACCGGCGGCGCGCTGCGCACTCAGCGCCGCCTCCACCTGCGCGTAGAACGCCGAGAGGTCGTCCGGGCCGTACAGCCACAACGACGCGGACTTCGCCAGCGCGGACCAGTCGTACGCCCCCGTGTCGGCGGCGGCCGGCGTCGGCACGCTGACGACGAGGCCGAGGTGCTTGGCCTGCAGCGCGGCGGCCAGCTGCGAGACGAAGGTCGAGAAGTCGCCGCGGAGCTTCGCGTCGACCAGGCGGTAGTCGATCTGCACGCCGGCCGCGCCGGCGGCCGTCGCGGCGTCGACCAGCTCGCTCACGTGCGCCTGCACGAGGTCGGGCGACGCGAGGATGCGGTTCACCGCATCGGCGGCGTCGCCGGCCGGTGCCGAGACGCGCATGTAGACGTCACCAGAGCCGGCGGCCTTCGCCGCCGCGATCGCCGCGTCGAGCGCGCCGGTGTCGAGCCGCACCGTCCCCGTCGTCCCATCCGACGACTGTGCCACGGTCCCGGCGCCGACTGCGATCACCTTCGCCGCTCCGAGCGCGGCGCTGTCGGGCACGGCGCCGCTCGCCACGCTGACGTTCATCGTCACGATCACCGACGTGCGCCGCAGGACGGCGATGTTCGCCGGGATCGCCTGCACGTCGCCCTGCGCGTCCTTGCCGCCGTTCACGAGGTCGACGCCGGCGATGCGCACCCATCGCGACCCGTCGTAGCGGTAGAACGCGACGTTGCGGCCGTCGGTGCTCGCGTCCGCGAGCGGGACCGTGAGCGTCCACGGGCCCTCGGCGGTCTGCTGGGTCGAGATGTCGTAGAGCTTGCTCAGCGCCATGAAGCCGTCGGGCACCGCCGGCATCTCGCCCCGCGCGGTCGTCTTGATGCCGCCGCTGCTGGTCGACGACCCGCCGACCAGCCGGATCGGCGAGCCGGGGAGCACGAGCGCGATGATCACGATGCCGAGCACGACGATCAGGCCGAGCACGCGGAGCAGTCCCGCGTCGCTGTCGTAATCGCCGGAATCGCCGCGCCCGCGCCGGCCGCCGCCGTCCTCGTCGAAGATCACGGGCGCGAAGGGCGGCGGCTCCAGCCGCCGGCCGCCGTCGGCGGGCGGCGAGGGCGCGCGTGCGGAGCCGCTCGGCGCGTCGGGGTCCTGGTCGCGGTCGCGGCGGCGACGCTCGGGGCGGTCATCCACTGGGCGGTCCTCCGGGGACGGGCGTGACGGTGATCACGAGTCGCTGCGTGCCCCGCAGGATCGTCAACGACGCCTCGCCATTGCCGGGGAGCGATTCGAGTTCGTTCACGAGGGGATGGTCGCCGTCCACGGGGTTTCCGTTCAAGCCCACGACGATGTCCCCGTTCCGTACACCCGCCTGCGCCGCCGGGCTGCCCGGCGCCACGCCGATGATCAACGCTCCGGTTGCTACGGGCAGCCCCCGCTGCTGCGCGACGTCGCTCGTGATCGCGATGTGCTCGCTGCCCGGCCGCTCGATGCCCCAGCGCGGCCGCGGGTTGAACCCGTTCGACACGATCGCCTGGATCACCGGCTCCAGCACCTCCATCGACTGCGCGAACGCGACGCCCTCAACCACCTGCCCATCGGGCGTGCTGCGCACGACCGTCGTGATCAGCCCCACCACGTCCCCGTTGCCGTCGATCAGCGCCCCGCCGGAGTCGCCGTGGTTCACCGACGCGTCGGTCTGAATCAGGTCGAGCATCGTGATGCCCGGGCGCGGAAAGGTGACGTGGGTCGCTGAGACGACGCCCACCTTCACCTGGTTGTCGAAGGTCACGAGCCCGCTGGCGATCGCCGCCACGGGCTCGCCCAGGCGCAGCGTAGATGCGTCGCCCACCGTCGCAGCGCGCAGGCCGGCCGGCGACACCTGCAGGACGGCGAGGTCGTTGAACGGCGAGTCGTCGGCGACGACGCGCGCCGGGCGGCGCTCACCGGTGGTGAGCACGACCGACACCGTCTGGGCGCCGTCGATCACGTGAAAGTTCGTGATCACATGACCCTGGTCGTCAATCACGATGCCGGACCCGAGATTCTCCTGTTGCAGCTGTCCAGCCTGAGTCTGCTCCGGCGGGAGGTCGGCGACGACGGTGACCACGGCGGGCAGCGCCCGCGCAATGGCGGCCTCCATGCGGGCCGAGTCGTCGGGCGCGGGGGGTGCGGCGGCAGTGGCAATCGCGGTGGACGTCGGTGCGGGGGCGGCGGTCGGGGCACCATGCAGCGCGAGGGCAATCAGCCCACCGGCGAGGCCGGCACCGAGCCCGATCGCGACGACGAACGCGACGAGCGCAACCCATGGTGCCGTGATGCGTCTGCGAATGAGGAAGCGCCCCCACCGGGCTCCACGTGCCGGCAATCCCGCCGGGCCGAATCGTACCACCGGCGGCCGGAACGCCCGGTGATCGCGGCGCGCGCGGGTTGTGGCGCAATCGATACGAACGTGTGTACGGATCCGGTTGCCGTGAAACGGTGCAGCCGCTAGAATGCTTTGCGTTTCGCGGGCTTGCCGGTGTACGGCGAGTCCGCCTTTTGTTTCACCCGCGACAGGGGTACAGAGGTCATGCCGGAAGAGACAGTGCTCCTCACGAAGGAAGGCCTGGAGAAGCTCAAGAAGGAGCTCACCGAGCTGCGCACCGTGCGCCGCGCGGAGGTCGCCGAAGCGATCCGCGAGGCGCAGGAGCTGGGCCCGGATCAGCAGGACGGCCAGTACGAGGACGCGAAGAACCAGCAGGCCTTCCTCGAAGGCCGCATCAGCGAGATCGAGCGCATGCTCGAGCGCGCCGTCGAGATCGACGAGGCGGCCGCGCACAAATCGAAGGAAGTGCGGGTCGGCTCGACCGTCACGTTGAAGACGAAGGACGGCAAGAGCCGCAAGTTCATGCTCGTGGGGCCCGCAGAGGCGAACCCCAGCGAGGGCCGCATCAGCCACGAGTCGCCCGTCGGCCGTGCGCTGCTCGGCAAGAAGCGCGGCGAAGAGGTCACGGTGCGCGCCCCCGCCGGCGACGTGGTGATGACGGTCACCACGATCTCGTAGCCGCCCCCCGCGCCCGCCGGCGAGCGCGGGGCAGACGCCCCGTGCTCGGTCGTCGCGAGAGCGTCGGTCGCGGATCGAGCGCGGGGCGTCTGCCCTGTGCTCGGCCCATCCAGGCCATCGCGATCCAGACTCGCCGCCAACCGGTCGATATGCGTTACTGAACCAATGCCGTCCGAAGCCGAGCTCTTCGCCCAGCGCGTCGAGAAGCGCGCGCACCTCCTCGACCAGGCGGACGCCTATCCCGCGCGCGTCCAGCGCACGCATACGGCCGCCGCCGCTTCCGCCGCGTTCGCCGCGGCCGGCGAGCCCGCCGCCGACGACCCGGCCGCGATCCCCGTCAGCGTCGTCGGCCGCGTCACCGCGCAGCGCATGATGGGCCGCGCCGCCTTCGTCGACCTCACTGACGGCACCGGCCGCATCCAGCTCCACTTCCGGCGCGACGCCCTCCCCGACTCCTTCGAACGGCTGTCCCTCGTCGACCTCGGCGACTTCCTCGAGGCGAGCGGCACGCTCTTTCGCACCCGCACCGGCGAGATCACCGTCGCGGTCGCCGACTGGCGCGTGATCACGAAGGCCCTGCGCCCGATGCCCGAGAAGTGGCACGGCGTGACCGACATCGAGACTCGCTCGCGCCAGCGCTACCTCGACCTGATGTCGAACGAGCGCGCCCGCGAGATCGCGCGCACCCGCGCGGCCATCGTGGCCGCCGTGCGCCGCTTCTTCGTCGAGCGCGGGTTCATGGAGGTCGAGACGCCGGTGCTCCAGGAGCAGGCCGGCGGCGCCGCGGCCCGGCCCTTCGTCACGCACCACAACGCGCTCGACCGCGACCTCTACCTCCGCATCTCGCTGGAGCTGCACCTCAAGCGGTTGCTCGTCGGCGGCCTGGAGAAGGTCTTCGAGATCGGGCGCGTCTTTCGCAACGAGGGGATCGACGCGCGCCACAACCCCGAGTTCACGCTGCTCGAGTCCTACGAGGCCTACGCCGACTACGAGGACGTGGCGCGGATGGTCGAGGAGCTCTTCAGCCGCGTCGCGCTGGAGGTCCACGGGACGCTGCGCCTCACGCACGGCGAGCACGCCGTCGACCTCACGCCGCCGTTCGCACGCACCACCTACCGCCGCGCGCTGCAGGAGCACGCCGGCTTCGACTACCGCGACTACCCCACCACCGAGGCGTTGCGCTCCCTCGCCGCCGAGCGCCACCTCGACGTCGCGCCCGGCGCCTCGTGGGCAACGATCCTCGACGAGTTCATGTCGACGTTCGTCGAGCCGGAGCTCGTCCAGCCGACCTTCGTCCTCGACTACCCGATCGAGCTGTCGCCGCTCGCCAAGCAGAAGGTCGACGACGCGGGAGCGGTCGAGCGCTTCGAGCTGTTCATGCTCGGCTACGAGATGGCGAACGCGTACTCGGAGCTGAACGACCCCGTCGAGCAGCGCCGGCGCATGGAGGAGCAGGCCCGCAAGCGCTCCGCCGGCGACGACGAGGTCGAGCTCGCGGACGAGGACTTCCTCGTCGCGCTCGAGCACGGCATGCCGCCGGCCGGCGGGCTCGGCATCGGGATCGACCGCATGGTGCAGCTGCTCACCGGCGAGCACTCGCTGCGCGAGGTGATCCTCTTTCCGGCCATGCGCGAGCGCGCCGCGGAGCCCCCCGTCGAGCCCGATCTCGAGCCCGAAGGCGCCTCGAGGGACGCGGTGCCGTGACCGCCGGCCACGACGAGCCAGCGGTGCTGCGGGTGCGCGAGGACGTCCACATCCACGCGCCCGCCTCCGCCGTCTACCGCGTGCTCGAAGACATCGCACGGCACGGCGAGTGGCTCGCCCACCACTTCCACGACTTCACCGTCGTCGAGGAGGACGTGATCGCATTCTCGCTGGCCCTGCCGCTGCGCACCGAGACCGCGCACCTGAGGCGCGACCGCGAGGAGACGCACGCGCTGACGTTCGTCGGCAATGGGAGCGGCGGCGAGCTCGTCGAGCTGAGCTGGGCGTTCCACCCCGAGAGCCCGCGCGAGGTCCATCTCACCGTCGAGGCCGTGTACGAGCCGGCGCGCGGCCCGTTCGGCGGCCTGCTCGAGGCGCTGCTGCACCGCCCGTACCGGACGCAGGCGCTGCGCGAGACGCTGTGGAACCTCAAGCAGCGCGCGGAGCGCGGCGCATGAAGCTTCCGCCCCGCCGAGGCCGGCCGCTCCCGCGCGCGATCGACCGCCACCACCGGCCGGCACGCCTGCGCGCCGTCATCTTCGACATGGACGGCGTGATCGCCGACACCGAGCCGGTGCATCTCCGTGCGATGCGGCGCTTCGTCGCGCCGGCCGGGCTGAGCGACGCGCAGTACGCGACGCTCGTCGGCACCGGCATTCATCCCACGATGGAGTGGATCAAGCGGACCTACGGCCGGCCGGAATCGGTCGCCGAGCTGCGCGCGGAGTACTCGGCGCTCCTGGGCGACCACCTGCGGCACGGCGTGCACGCGCTGCCGGGCACCCGCGCGCTGATCGACCGTGCGCGGGCGCGCGGGCTGCAACTGGCCGTGGCGTCGCAATCGGCGCGCACCTGGGTGGAGTCGACGCTGCGCTCGTGCGGTCTGCGGCAGGCATTCCACCTCGTGATCACCGCGGACCACGTCCCGCGGCCGAAGCCGGCGCCCGACATCTACCTGCACGCGGCCGACCGCCTCGGCGTCGCCCCGGAGCAGTGCCTCGCGATCGAGGACTCCGCGCCGGGGGTGGCGTCGGCGCACCGTGCCGGGATGGTCGTCGTGCAGTCGCGCCAGACGAAGCACGCCGCGCCGCCGCAGCCGCTCGCAGACGCCGTGATTCCCTCGCTCGAGGCCTTCGACCCGCGCTGGCTCGGCCCCCGCCCGCTGCGCTAGCCGCCTGCCGCCGGCTCGGGCGCGCGGCAGAGCCTGTCAAAGGCTTCACACCTCGTCGGAACGCCACCCACAGCGGCGGCAGATATGCCGCCGACAGCACGCCGACGCAGTCCGCGGCTGGCGCCGCGCTTCTGTCGGCGGCATATCTGCCGCCGCTGTGGGTGACGTTCATGCGCGCACGGCGCGCCCCCGGGGCATGCCGACTGCCGTGTACAGTGGCAACCTCGCACCATCACAGTCGCGCCCCTCCCGTCGCGTGAGTCTCTCCCACCCACGGCCCTCCGAGGGTCTACCGCGTGCCCGATCACCGGTGGACCGGAAGCCTGCCCCAGCGCCGGACCCGCTACACTCCCCGCGCCTGGAGGGAGGCGCCGATGTTCGCCAGGATCGACCACGTGGGGCTGGTTGCGCCGTCGATCGACGAGGCGCGAGCGGTGCTCGGCGACCGCCTCGGGCTCGTCATCGACAAGGACCGCTCGAAGTGGCCCGAGGGCAGCTACTTCGCGCCCGAGCAGACGTTCAACTTCTTCTTCCAGGTCGGCGAAGGGGAGACCGTCGTCGAGGTGCTCGTGCCGGCGCCGGGCGCGACGTCCGGGACAGCGCGCTACCTCGCGAAGCGCGGCGCCGGGCTGCATCACATCTGCTACGCGTGCGTCGATGTGCACGACGAGGCGGAGCGCCTGCGCGCCGAGGGACTCGAGGAGATTGCCCTGCCGCGCGCGCAGGACGGCCGGCGGACGGTGGCGTTCTTCCACCCGCGCAGCACCGGCGGCGTGCTCACCGAGCTCGTCCCCGTCCGCGACCGGTAGTTCGCGACTCGGCGAGCAGAGAGGCCAGCCCGCTGGCATCGCGGGTCGGTGGCCCGCCCCGTCCGCCCCGCGGTGCAGGGTGTCGGGCGCCCCGGTGGACCGCCATCCCGCGCCCGCGGCTACCCGCGCCGCACCTGCGCCACCGCGCACACCGTGCTGCGGCCGATCGCGCCATCGACGTCGTACAGCGCGCACTCCCCCACCGCGACGCCCTCGGCGCTGTGGTGGCTCGCGACCTCGAACCCGATCCACTCCCCGACGGGCATGCGGTGCAGATACATCGTCACGTCGGCGTTCACGAAGTTGAGGCCGCGCTCGCCCGAGTTGGCGAGCGGGTTCGCGAAGTCGGCGGCCGCGGCGGCGCGCACGAACGGCGTCGTCGGCTCGCCGGCGACGAAGTCGATCGTCGAGCGCATCCACGACCGTTTCCGCGCGAGCGCGGCGAAGCCGCCGTTGATGTTGCGCGTATCCCAGCCGGCGTCGAACGCGTAGCGGCCCTCGCGCACCGGCGCGGGCAGGTCCTCGGGGCGCGGCGCGTCCCAGTCGTCGGGACTCCAGACGGCGCCCTCGGGCTGCGGCGCGTGGCGCAGCATGACGGCGCTTGCGCGCGCGACCTCGACCTCGCCAACGCGCATCGTCGCGTCGATCACGCGGATGCGGTTGCCCTCGCGCGTCGGCCGCGTGTCGACCTCCACGGGCGCGTGCGGCGCCAGCCGGAACATGTCGACGGTCAGCCGCGCGATCTGGAAGTCGGGGTCGCCGTGGCGCGTCTCGATCGCGTAGGCGAGCAGGCCCGATAGCACGCGCCCGTGCAACGACTCGCGGTCCCATGGCCCGCGCGCGGCCTCGCCCGGCACGAACCGCTCGCCGTCGTGGGTAAAGAACGCGTCTGCCATCTGCGCCTCGCTTCGATCGGCCTGCGGGTCGGCGCCGATCGAACGCGAGCGGGCCGCTACGGTCGAGCGCGTGGCGTGCGGGGAAGGCCAGCGCCACGGCGAGCAGGGGCATGCGCTGGCTGTCACCGGTCACCCGCGACGGGCGATGGCAACCGGACGCCGAGCCGCGTCCTCACCGTGCGTGCGCCGGGCGGCACCCCGTCGCCGCAGAGGGACGTCCTCGGCGCACGTGGCCGAAACAGCGGGCGCCTGCCCCTGCTCGCCTGGCTAGCCGTTTCCGTCGCGCTGCGCGAGGATCTCGACCGGCGTCGACTCCAGTACGCCGGCGCGACGCAGCAACGCGATCTCCTCGTCGCTCTTGCCGAGAATCTCGCGGAGCACGTAGTCCGTGTGCTGGCCCAGCGTCGGGGCCGCCGTCTGCACGGCGCCGGGCGTGCGGCTGAAGTGCCACGACACGCCGGCGATCGTGTGGCGGCCGACGTTCGCGTGTTCGACCTCCGGCCAGAACCCGCGCGCCCGCAGGTGCGGGTCCTCGACGAGCCGGCGCTCGTCGGCGACCGTCCCCGCGGCGACGCCGTGCCGCTGCAGCCCCGCCATCGCCTCGTCCGGCGTGCGCTCGCGCGTCCACGCGCCGATCAGCGCGTCGATCGCCTCGTGCCGCTCGCGCCGCCCCACGACGCTCGCGTACGCCGGGTCGTTCGCCAGTTCCGGGTGCCCGATCGCGGCGGCCAGCCCGCGCCATTCGTCCAGCGAACCCACGGCCAGCGCCACCCACGCGTCTTCGCCCGAACACGGGTACGCGCCCGACGGCGCCATGTGCTCGTCGCGGTTGCCGATGCGCTCCGGGATGCGGCCCGTCGTCTCGTAGGCGACCACGTCCTCGCCGAGCCACATGATCGACGCCTCGCGCTGCGACACGTCGATGAACGATCCGCGGCCGGTGCGCCGGCGGTGCAGCAGCGCGGCCATGATGTAGCCCATCGTGTGGATGCCGGCGATCGGGTCGCCGTAGTTGATGCCGCTCTTCATCGGGATCTCGCCGGGGTAGCCGGTGCGGTGCACGATGCCGCCCAGCTGCTCGATCGCGACGCCGTAGCCGACGTAGTTGCCCTCGGGCCCGCCGTTCCCGCTCGGCGGCATCGACACCATCACGACGTCCGGGTTCGCCTCGCGGATCACGTCGTAGCCGTAGCCCATGCGCTCGAAGACGCCGCCGCCGAAGTTCTCGATCACGACGTCGGCCATCGCGGCCAGCTCCATGAACACCGTGCGGCCGAGCGGCTCGAGGATGTTCATGCACAGCCCGAGCTTGTTGCGGTTCAGCTTGTTGAAGTAGCCCGAGCGGTTCCACGGCTCGTCGCCCGGCCCGTCCGCGGGGTAGACGCCGATCGGGCTGTCCGGCTCGACCAGCACCTGGCCGCGCACGGAGTCGAGGTGGCTGTTCACCTCGAGCTTGATCACGCGCGCGCCCATGTCGGCCAGCAGCTTCGTCGCGTACGGACCGGCCCACACCATCGACAGGTCGAGCACCGTGACGTCGGCGAGCGGTCCGCGCCGCTCGGGGACGACCGCCCCCCAGTCGCGCGTCGCGTCCTGCGGGCTCACGCCGCACCTCCGTCCGCGCCGCGCGCCGCGGGCAGGGCGGCGCCGGCGGCGCCGCCGGCGGCGGGCGCGATGCGGCCGGCGGACCACCCGAGGACCTCGCGCAGCACCTCCTCGGTGTGCTCGCCGAGCAGCGGCGCTCGGCGCTGCTCCCACAGGCCATCCGAGAAGTGCGCGGCCATCGTCGGGTAGCGGACGGAGCCGGCCAGCGGGTGGTCGATCGCGCGGAAGAACTCGCGGTAGGCGATCTGCTCGGAGCGGAAGAAGTCCTCGGGCGTGGCGACGAACCCGAACGGGAGACCCATTGCCTGCGCGCGGTGGTACGTCTCCTCCTTCTCGTGCGTCACGAGGTACGGCAGCATCAGCGCGTCGATCTCGTCGCGCAGCGTCGTCTGCGCGCCGCGGGCGAGGTAGCGCTCGCCGGCGAGGTCCGGGTTCTCGACGAGCTCCGCGATGCGCGCCCAGCGCCGCGGCGGGCCGGAGACGACGCCGACGAAGCCGTCGGCGGCGGGGTACACACCCCATGCCGCCCGCGCGCCGTTGCCACTGCGCGGGATGATGCGGCCGGCGTAGATCCAGCCCATGTCGAAGTGCTCGAGCAGCGACGCGACGCACTCGTGGATCGAGATGTCGATGTGCTGCCCGCGCCCCGATGCACCGCGCTCCCACAATCCGACCAGCGTCGCGTTGAACGCGTTGTGGCCGGCGTTGTACGAGCCGAGGTAGCCCCCGTTCTTGATCGGCTCGCGGTCGGGCTCGCCGTTCAGGTACATGAGCCCGCCGAGGGCGTACGTCGTGATCTCCCACGCGGCGTGATCGCGATACGGCCCGTCCTGGCCGAAGTCGGTGATCGAGACGTAGAGCAACTCCGGGTGGTCACGCGCGACCTGCTCGTAGCCGAAGCCCCAGCGCTCCATCGTCCCCGGCCGGTACGACTCGAGCAGGACATCGGCACGGCCGATCAGCGCGCCGAGCGCCTCACGGCCGTCCGCGGTCTCGAGGTCGAGTACCACGGAGCGCTTCGTCTGGTCGAGGTAAAGGTGGAACGCGCCGGTCTCGAGGTCGGGCGCTCCGGAGGCGAACGGTCCCCACTGGCGCGCGGGGTCGCCTCCGGGGCGCTCGACCTTGATCACGTCGGCGCCGAAGCCCGCGAGCATGCGGGCGCACCATGGCCCGGCGATGTAGCCGGTGAGGTCGAGCACGCGAACGCCGGTCAGTGGGCCGTCCATGACATTCCTTATCGGTCGTCTCGTGGGCGGCATTCTAGGAACGCCGCGCCAGCCTGTCATGCGTGCTCGGGTCGGAGCGCGCGGTCGGCTTCGGGCCGACCGTGTGCAGCGAGAGCCGCTGCCCGTGGGAGGTGGACACCTGCGGGTTCGTGAGACACTCGCGGCACACGGCCGGCCTGAAGCCGGCCGCGTCCGAGCGGGACCAGCCGGCCGCGTGCCGGGGCGGGAGCCCCTGCCGGCCGCGTGCCGGGGCGGGACCAGCCGGCCGCGTGCCGGGGCGGGAGCCCCTGCCGGGCGCCCGTGCTAGGCTCGGCCACCATGCAGCGCCACTTCACGGTGACCGGCTTCGTCTCGCAGGACGGCCGCACGGCCCTGCACTGGCACCGCCTCGGCCGCTGGCTTCCGCCCGGCGGACACGTCGAGCCGAACGAGGACCCCTACCAGGCGGTGCTCCGCGAGGTCCGCGAGGAGACCGGGCTCGACGTCGCAGTCCTCGAGACCGGCCCGCACTTCGGGTACCTCCACCCAGCGCGCCTGCCGGCCCCTGCGGCGATGGCGCTGTACGACCTCCAGCACGGCGATCGCTCGCTGCCCGAGCACCATCAGCACATCGATCTCATCTACTTCACGCTGCCGTTCGCGTCCGACGCCGCAGCCGCCGCCGCGTCGGACGACCAGGACTGGCTGTGGGTCGACGAAGCGACCTTGCGCGACAACCCGGTCCTCACCGACGAACGCAGCGGGCACAGCGCGCCGGTCCCGGACGACGTGCGCGAGCTGGCGTTCGCCGCCATCGCCGCCGCTCGCGAGGCCACACCATGGCCGCGGGCGCACGCACGAACAGGAACGGGCTGAGCATGCTCTCGCTGCCGATCATCCGTGAGCGCCTCGACGACGTGCGCCGCTCACTCGCCGCGCGCGGCGTCGACGCGCCGCTCGACGCCATCCTCGAGCTCGACGATCGCCGCCGCGAGCTGCTCGCGGACGTCGAGTCGCGCCGCGCGGACCGCAACCGCGCCGGCAAGGCGATCGGCGCGGCGAAGAGCCCCGAGGAGCGCCAGCAGCTGATCGACGAGCAGCGTGCCGTCGCCGGCCGGCTCGATGCGATGGAGAACGACCTGCGCGAGGTCGACGAGCGGCTGAACGCGCTCCTGCTCGAGATCCCGAACCTGCCGCACCCGGACGTCCCGCTCGGCGGCGAGGCCGACTCCGTCGTCGTGATCGAGGGCGACGGCGCGACCGGCGAGGAGCGTCGCCTCGAGACGCCGGTGCCGATGCAGGCGTACCCGACGCCCGCGACACCGGCTTCGCTGCGGCCGCACTGGGAGATCGGCGAGGCACTCGGCATCATCGACGCCGAGCGAGCGGCGAAGATCGCCGGGGCGCACTTCCTCGTGCTGCGCGGCGACGGCGCACGGCTGCAGCGCGCGCTGATCGGGTGGATGCTCGAGGTGCACCGCGAGCAGGGGTACGAGGAGATCTACCCCCCGGCCGTCGTGAAGGAGGAGATGCTCGTCGGCACCGGGCAGCTCCCCAAGTTCGCGAACACGATGTTCCATCTCGAGGACACCGATCTCTGGCTCAACCCGACGGCCGAGGTCCCCGTCACCAACCTCTACCGCGACGAGATCATCGACGCCGTCGAGCTGCCGATGCGCTACACGGCGTACGCACCGAGCTTCCGCCGCGAGCAGTTCAGCGCCGGCGCGGCGACCCGCGGCATCAAGCGTCTCTACCAGTTCGACAAGGTCGAGATGGTGCGGTTCGAGACGGAGGACGCGTCGTGGGCCGCGCTCGACCGGCTGCTCGACGACGCGCTCGAGATCGTGCGGCTGCTCGGCCTGCGCTACCGCGTGCTGCGCCTCGCGATGGGCGACCTCACGTTCTCCTCGGCGATGACCTATGACATCGAGGTCTGGGCGCCCGGCGCCCGCGAGTGGCTCGAGGTGTCGTCGGTGTCGAACTTCGAGGCGTTCCAGGGCCGCCGCGCGAACCTCCGCTATCGCGACGCCGAGGGCCGCATCCACCACATGCACACGCTCAACGGCTCGGGCCTCGCGCTGCCGCGGACCGTCGCCGGCCTGCTCGAGACCTACCAGCTCGAAGATGGCTCGGTAGAGATCCCCGGCGTCCTGCGTCCGTACCTCCGCGGCAGATCGAGCATCACGGCGAACGGTCCGGCGTCAGCTGGCTGAGATGCCGCCCTCAGCCCGTGGTCTCCACCGCGCGCCCCTGCCCCATCCCTGCTCCGCCCCTGCTCCGCCCCTGCTCCGTCCCTGCTCCGCCCCTGCTCCAGTCGGCCCCCTGCCCGGGCTCGCTCGCGCCGCGACTTCCGCCCCCTCCGGCTCCGCTCTGCTCTGCCTCCCCTCCCCGCTCCCCCTCTTGACGGCATAGCACACGCGTTCTACTGTCGTCCCGTTCGGAACGAACGCACGTTCTATTCGACGTGCGGCGGAACGGGGGCAACACATGCTGTTCGCGATCGTGCTCGGCCTCATCCTCGGCGGCGCAAGCGTCCTGCTCGTCCAGCAGTGGCTGACCGGTGCGCTGGTGGTCGGGCGCGACACCGGGCCGGTGCTCACGCCCACGCGGTTCCCGCACCTGGCCCCGCCCGAACGCAGGCGACGCGCGGCGTAGCCTGTCGTCCATCATCACCGCGAGCCGCTGCAGCACATAGACTCCGCGCATGCCTGCGCGCACGCTCCTCGGTGCCCTCGTGCTCGACGCGTTCGACGAGTTCGAGCGCGCGATCGACGCGCTCCCCGCGCCCGGCCGGCACCGCCGCCTCGGGCGGCTGAACGCACCCGCGTGGGCGATCGGGCATCTGGCCGCCGGCTGTGACGCGTGGCTGAACGTGTTCTGCCGGCAGCTGTCTGCCGACGACTGGTGCGCGGATCTCACGGGCCGACAGCGCGCGGCTGAGCCCGGCACTGCCGTGCCGGTCGATCTCGATGAAGCGTGCACGGCGTTCCGGCGCCTCGCCGAGCGAAGCCGGCCGTATCTCGAGTCCGCGGGCCCGGTCGAGCTCGCTCAGCCGGCGGATCCCGGGCCGCGCTGGCCGGTCGTTCCCGCTGCGTACCTCGTCGCGCGCACCGCGGCGCACGTGTTCGTGCACGCCGGCGAGCTCACCGTGGTGGCATCGCTCGTCGGCGCCGGCGACCTCGGTCTCCCGGGCGCGCTCACGCGCACTCGTGCCGCAGCCGATGCCGGAGCGATCGTGGAGGCCATCGCGCCGCTGGTCGCGCTTGCACGGGATGCCCGCGGCGAACTCGAGCGCGTCGCCCGCGTCGTCCCGCGCCCCGCCTATGGAGCGCTGTTCGCGCCTCGTCTGAGCGCCGGCTCGCTCGTCGTCGCCCACGCCGCGCTCACGCAGGACCTGTTCTGGAACGAGCGCGTGCAGGGCCGGGAACGCGACGCCTGGCTCCGGGCACTGCGCCTGGAGGATGTCCCGCCGGGCGAGCCGGCTCCGGCGTGCGACTTCGATGACGCGCTCGACGCCTACCGTCGCGTGTGCGCGCGCAGCGAGGAACACATCGCCGCGATCGGCAGCGGCGACGGGGCGGTGGACGCAACCGACGCGATCGGCGCGGCGTGGACCGCCGCACACCTCTTCGCGCACAGCGGTGAGCTCGCGGCGATCGCGTCGCTCGCCGGCGCTCCGGACCTCGGGCTCCCGGGACAGCTGGCGCATGTGGGCGCCGCCGTCCCCGCCGCCGGAGCCTGACGTGGGCGGGCCGGAGATCCGCATCGCAACGGGCTCGGTGTATCACCCGCCCGACGAGCCGTACCCGCGCGTGCTCGTGATGCGCCGCTGGCCGCGCGGCGTGAAGAAGGGTGCGGTCGACCAGTGGGAACGGGACCTCGGCCCGTCCCCCGACCTTCTCGACGACTTTCAGCGCGACCGCATCGAGTGGGACGACTTCGCGCGTCGCTACCGCGCGGAGATGGCGGGGCGGTCCGGGCTCGTCGAGTGGGTCGCGCGCATGGCAGTGTCGACAGGCGTCACCCTGTTGTGCGGGTCGCACCCGAACGAGCGCTGCCACCGCAGCCTGCTCGCCGCGCTCATCCGCGAACATTCCGCCGCGGCACGCTGATCGCTTCGGCGCGGCGATTGTGAACGGCGCCGCAAGCACAGATGACATGCGTCGTATAATCCGGGTCGCTCACGTGGTGGCAAGCAAGGGGGAGCAGATGTCCGAGCAGACCTGCATGGTGTGCGGGAAGAGCTTCGACTCGGAGAAGGGCCTGAAGTGGAACCACGACGGTGCGTGGTACTACTTCAACGACATGGGCTGCCGCAACCGCTTCATCGGCAACCCGAAGAAGTACCTGGAACCGGCCGAGGCGTAATCTCCGCCACGCCGCCGCGCCGCCCGGCCGCGTGGTCGGCCGGGCGCGCGTTTGGCCCGCCTGCCCCGCGCCGGGGCTAGGCCAGTCCGCGCTCCTTCAGCACCCGCTGCATCGTCTCGCCGATCGTCGACGGCGACTGGACCACCGTCGCGCCGGCCTCCATCAGCGCTGACTGCTTCGCCTGCGCCGTCCCCGCCTTGCCGGCGATGATCGCGCCGGCGTGCCCCATGCGGCGTCCCGGCGGCGCCGTCGCGCCAGCGATGAATGCGACCACCGGCTTCGACATCTGCTTGATGTACTCCGCGGCCTCCTGCTCGGCCGTGCCGCCGATCTCGCCGATCATCACGACGGCCGCCGTCTCCTCGTCCTCCTCGAACATCTGCAGGGCCTGCCGCTGCGTCGTCCCGATGATTGGGTCGCCGCCGACGCCGACGCTGGAGGACTGGCCGATGCCGAGACGCGTGAGTTGGTCGACGGTCTCGTAGACGAGCGTGCCCGAGCGCGAGATCACGCCGACGTTGCCGGGGAGGTACACGTCGTACGGCATGATGCCGGCGCGCGCCCGCTCGGACGGCGAGATCACGCCGGGGCAGTTCGGGCCGATCAGGGTGGTCGCCGACGAGCGCAGGTACGCCTTCACCTTCACCATGTCGAGCGGCGGGATGCCCTCGGTGATGCAGATCGCGACCGGCACGCCGGCGTCGGCGGCCTCCACGATTGCGTCGGCCGCGAAGGCCGCCGGTACGAAGATCAGTGACACGTTGGCGGCGAACTCGTCGACGGCGTCGCGCACCGTGTTGCGAATGGGGAAGCCTTCGATCTCCTGACCGCCGCGCCCGGGCGTGACGCCCGCGACGACCTGCGTGCCGTAGGTCCGCGAGGTCATCGCCTCGCGCTGCCCCGCGGAGCCGAAGCCCTGGATCACGACCCGGCTCTCGGAGTTCATCAGGACGGCCATGTCTGCCTCGCGTCTCCCGTGCAGTCGCTGTCTCGTGTGTGCGGGCGCCCGGCGCGGCTAGCCGGCGGCCTCGACCGCCTTGCGCGCCGCCTCGGCGAAGCCGTCCGCGCGCACCAGCTCGATGCCCGACTCGTCGAGGATGCGCAGGCCCGCCTCGACGTTCGTCCCGGCCAGCCGCACGACCGTCGGCTGCGTGATCGCGCCCGACTGCTTCGCGGCCACCACGCCCTCGGCGATGATGTCGGTGCGCGCGAGCCCGCCGAAGATGTTGACGAGCACCGCCTTCACCTCGGGGTCGGCGCCGATGATCTTCAGCGCCGCGACCACCGCGTCGACGCTGTTCGCCGTGCCGATGTCGAGGAAGTTCGCGGGCTGGCCGCCCTCGAACTTGATCGCATCCATCGTCGCCATCGCGAGGCCGGCGCCGTTGACCAGGCAGCCGATATTGCCGTCGAGCTTCACGTAGTTCTGGATGCCGGCCGCGTGCGCCTCGACCTCCCGCGGGTCCTCCTGCGAGGTGTCGCGCAGCGCGACGAGGTCCTTGTGCCGGAAGTCCGCGTTGTCGTCGACTGAGAACTTCGCGTCGGCGGCGAGGATGCGGCCGTCCTTCGTCACGACGAGCGGGTTGATCTCGGCGAGCGAGCCGTCGTTCTCGTGGAACGCCTTCACCAGCGCGGTCATGACCGACGTGGCGCCTGCCATGAGGTCCCCGGTGAGCCCGGTCGCGAAGGCGAGCGAGCGCGCCTGGTACGGCATGAATCCGGTCGTCGGGTGCACGTTCTGGCGGTGAATCTGCTCCGGCGACTCCTCGGCGACCTGCTCGATGTCCATGCCGCCGGCGGCCGACGCGATCACGATCGGCATGCCCGCGGAGTTGTCGATCGTCACGCTGAGGTAGAGCTCGCGGTCGATCGCGATCTGCTCCTCCACGAGCACCGCGGAGACCGGCAGCCCGCCCGCCCCGGTCTGGTGGGTGACGAGCTGCATCCCGAGGATCTCGGACGCCGCCTGCTTCGCCTCGGCCGGCGAGCTGGCGAGCTTCACGCCGCCGCCCTTGCCGCGGCCGCCGGTGTGCGCCTGCGCCTTCACCACGACCTTGCCGCCCAGCTCGGAGGCGATCGCCTCGGCCTCCTCGGGCGTGCGTGCGACGCGGCCCTGCGGGACCGGCACCCCGTAGCGGGCGAGCAGTTCCTTCGCCTGGTACTCGTGCAGCTTCATACGGCCTCTTCCGTGCTCGGATGCGGTGGGCGGGCACGTCGAACGGCGCGGGGCGCGCCCTGCCCGGAACCCGCCGGGCATGCTAGCACCTCGATCGCTCAGGCTCAGGGGGGTGCGTGGCGTCCGAAGGGGCTGGTCGACGAGAGCACGCTGCCCGCGGACCCGCTGGCCGCCCCGCTCCCGGGCCTGCGCGACCGGCGCATCCCCTAGACGGGCTCCACGCTTGCGGGCTCCTCGTCGTCCGGCAGCGGCTCCGCGTCCAGCTCGATGCCCGCCTCCAGCCGCAGCTGCTCCACGCGATCCATCTGCCGCTCGAGCTGCCGCGTGCGCACGCCTCGCACGTCGTCGAGCGCCTTCTGCGCGGAGTCGAGGCGCCGCGCCACCGTGTCGATGGCGTCGCGGTAGCGGATCCACTGGGCGCTGAAGGCGCCAAGCGCGCGCACGATCTCGTCGGCGTGCTGCTCGAACGCCAGCGCGTCGGCCGCCCGGCGGATCACGGCGAGCACTGCGAACAGCGACAGCGGCGAGCACAGCACGACCCGCTGCGCCAGCGCGTCGTCGACGAGCCGCGCATCGTGCTCGTGAATGAACCCGTAAACCTGTTCGTTGGGGATGAACAGCAGCACGAAGTCGAGCGTGCCGCCCTCGGGGTCGATGTACTCGCGCGTCGTCACGCTCTTCACGCTGGTGCGGACGTCGGCGAGGAACTGGCGCAGCGCGGCCTGGCGGTCGACGTCGTCCACCGCCTCGACGTAGCGCGCGTAGTTCGCGAGCGGGAACTTCACGTCCATGTGCAGGACGCGGCCCTCCGGCAGCCGAAACGTGAAGTCGGGGCGCGTCGCGCCGCCGTCGACGCGGCGGTTGCGCTCGTAGTTCACGCCGTCGACGAACCCCGCCGCGCGCAGAATGTCGTCCGCGACGCGCTCGCCCCACTGGCCGCGAGCCTGGTTGCCGCCCAGGAGCGTCGTCAGGCGCGACGCCGACGACGAGAGCGTGTCGACCTGTCGCTGGCTCTCGCGCACCACCGCCGCCAGGTTCGCGATCGACTCGCCGCGGGCGCCGTCGACGTCGTGCACGACCTGCGCCACGCGGGTGACGGAGTCGCGGACCTCGCGCAGCCCGGCGTCGATGCCCTGCTCGAGGGTGCGGAGGCGCTCTTCCGTGACGTCGCTCCGGCGCGAGCGGGCGACGGCGGCGAAGGCGAGTGCGGCGGCGAGGAGGCCGGCGAGCACGCCGACGAGGGCTGCGGCTGCGAGTTCCATCGAGGGTCCGTCCCGCAACCCCGCCGGACAGTCGACACGATAGCGCGACGCACGCGCCCGCGGGACACGACCCGCCGCACGCGCGTGACAGCGCCCCGCATGATCGATCTATGCGCACCGTGCGGCGGGGCGGGTGGCGCCGGGGTCGCGGCGTTCCGGCCGCGACCGCCCTCTGCGCGCTCGCGCTCGTGCTCGCCGCCTGCCGCGGTCCCTCGCACGGCGTGCCCGCCTCGACGGCCGCGGCCGCAACGCTCACGACCAAGGAGGTCCCCATGCAGCTGTCGTCCCCGGCGTTCACCGACCAGGGCGCGATCCCATCCCGCTTCACCTGCGACGGCGACGACGTCTCGCCCCCGCTCGCCGTCGCGGACATCCCGGCCGACGCGCAGGCGCTCGCGCTGGTGATGGACGACCCCGACGCGCCGAACGGCACGTGGGATCACTGGGTGGCCTACAACATCTCCCCGCGGGGACTCGAGCTGCCCGGGGCGGTCGAGTCGCTCGGCACGCCGGGAACGAACTCCTGGGGACGCACCGGCTACGGGGGCCCATGCCCGCCGTCCGGCACGCACCGCTACGTGTTCCGGGTCTTCGCGCTCGACGCACCGCTCGAGCTCGCGGAGGGCGCGGCCAAGCAGGCGGTGCTCGACGCGATGTCCGGCCACGTGATCGCGGACGCGACGCTCGTCGGAACGTACTCGCGCGGAGGCTAACCGGATCGCGGGCTGAGCCCCCGCGGCGGGCCCGCGCTCGATCCCACGGGCGTCAGCCGCCACACTAGGCCGCCATGACGACGCGCATCGTGGTGACCGGCGATACCCACCTCCGCCGCTGGGAGCACGCGCACGAGACACTCCGCGCGGCCGTCGCGGCCGCCGACATCGCCATTCACTGCGGCGACTGGGTGCACCTCGATGCCGTCGCCGGCTTTCGCGCCAGCACGCGCCGCGCGGTGGTGGTGCACGGCAACTCCGACCCGTTCGAGTTGCGGCAGGCGCTCCCCTATCGCGAGCTGATTGAGATCGACGGCGTGCGCATCGGGGTGACGCACCCGGCGTGGGGCGGCCCGGAGTTCCCACCCCAGCAGCTGTTCCCGGACTTCCCCGAGGAGGACTTCGGCACGCTCGACGTGATCTGCTACGGGCACATCCACGAGCCGCTCAACGCGATCGTGGACGGCGTGCGGTTCGTGAACCCCGGCCAGGGATACGCGTCGTTCATGGTCCCGGGCACCTATGCCGTGCTGGAGATCAACGGCGGCCACCTGCACAGCGAGATCGTGGAGTTCGCGCCCGCGCGGTAGCGGGCCACGCGGTCAGCGAGCCGCCGGCGCGCCCGGCGCCTCGTCCCGAGCTGCCTCGGCGCGACGTGCGATCGCGCGCGTCATCTCGCGGAAGATCATGCGGTGCACCGGGAGCAGCGGGTACCAGTAGAGCAGGCCCGCGACGCCCGCCGGGTGGAAGTGCGCGGTGGTGATCACGCGTGCGCGGTCCGCGCCGTCCGGCTCCACCGCGAGCTCGAGCACCGCGCTGCCGGGCACCTTCATTTCCGCGAGGAGCGTGAGCCGTCGGCCCGGCTCGATGTCGACGACGCGCCAGAAGTCCAACGCATCGCCCACGCGGAGCGTCCGCGGATCGCGGCGGCCGCGCCGCATGCCGACGCCGCCGGCGAGGCGATCGACGGCGCCGCGTGCCCGCCACAGCCACGTGTTCCAGTACCAGCCGTTGCGTCCGCCGATCGACTCGATCTGACGCCACACCGATTCCGCGGGGACGGCGGCGATGGCCTCGGCGCGCTCGGTCTTGCTGTAGTACGAGATGTCGTGGCGAGACCTTCGCAGCGCGAACCCGCCCTCCGTCCACCGGCCGCTCACGGCCGAGCCACGTTCCGCTTCGAGCGCCGCCAGCGCCGCCTCGCGGTATGTGTGCAGCGGAATCGGCGCGAGCGCACGGATCGCGCCGTCGTCCGCAAGCAGGTCGTGAGTCAGGCCGTCGATCAGCGGTCGCGCGACGCTCGCCGGCACCGCCGTCACGAGGTCGAGCCAGTACGAGGAGAGCCGGGGCGTGAGGACCGGCACCGGCAGCACCCACAGGCGCCGGCCGACGACGCTCGCAAACTGTCGCAGCATCGCGCCGTAGGTCAGCACGTCGGGCCCGCCCACGTCGTAGATCTGGCCGCCGGCGGCATCGATCTCGGCGACGCGCACCAGGTACTCGAGGACGTCGGCGAGCGCGACCGGCTGTGTGCGTGAGCGCACCCACCGCGGCGTGATCATCACCGGCAGGTGGTAGACGAGGTCGCGGATCACCTCGAAGGCCGCCGACCCCGGGCCGACGATCACACCCGCGCGCAGTTCGGTCACCGGCACGGCGCCCGCCCTCAGCTCGTCGCCCGTCTCGCGGCGCGAGGCCAGGTGCGGGGACGGCGCGCCCCTGCCGTCCTCCCCGCCCCCGGTGCCGCCCTGCAGCCCGCCGAGGTAGACGATGCGCCGCACGCCCGCGCGCGCCGCCGCCTCGCGAAAGTGCCGCGCGGCGTCGCGGTCTCGCACGGCGAACGCGCCGCCCGCCGCCATCGAGTGCACGAGGTAGTACGCGACGTCGACCCCGGCGAGCGCCGCGTCGAGCGTCTCGGGCCGCAGCGCGTCGGCCGCGACGATCTCGACGCCGGTCCAGGCACGTCCCTCGAGCACGTCGCGACGGCGGCTGCTCGCCCGCACCACATATCCCGCCGCGAGGAGCCGCGGCACCAGGTTCGAGCCGATGTACCCGGTCGCGCCGAAGACGAGCGCGCGCACGTGCCGCTACCCGCCGAGTTCGCGGCGCAGCTGGTCCAGCCCCATCGGCCCGAGGTCGAGCGCCCGGGCGTGCCACGCCTTGAGGTCGAACGCGGCGCCCTCGGCGCCACGCGCCGCCTCGCGCGCGGCCAGCCAGTAGCGTTCGCCGACCTTGTAGGAGATGGCCTGCCCCGGCATGCCCAGGTAGCGGTCGACCTCGCTCGCCGCGAACGCCGCGTCGAACGGGCTGCGCGGCGTCATGAACTCGAGCGCCAGCGCCGGCGTCCATCGCTCGCCGGGATGGAACGCCGCGTCGCCGGGGATCTCCCGCTCGAGGTGCAGGCCGATGTCGACCACCACCCGCGCCGCGCGGAACGCCTGCGAGATCAGCATGCCGAGGTAATAGTCCGGCACCTCCAGGTAGCCGAGCTCCGCCATCAGCCGCTCCGCGTACAGCCCCCAGCCCTCCGCGTACCCCGACGTCGATCCCATCAGCCGCTGGAACCGAGACAGGCTGTCCGCGAGATACCGCACCATCGCGATCTGCAGGTGGTGGCCCGGCACGCCCTCGTGGTACGCGACCGACACCTCCGACCACAGCGGGAAGCGCGTCCGCCCGCCCGTCGGGTACCAGGTGCGGCCCGGCCGGCTGAAGTCCTCCGACGGTCCCGTGTAGTACATCGCCAGCGCTCCGCCGGGTGGGGCGATCATCGCCTCGACGCGCTTCACGGGCTCCGGGATGTCGAAGTGCCTGCCGTCGAGCTCCCCGACCGTGCGATCCTGCAGCTCCTGCATCCAGCGGCGGAACGCGTCCTCGCCGTCGATGGCGCGCTGCGGGTCGCTCTCCAGCAGCGCCCGCGCCTCCGCGAGCCCCTTGCCCGGCGTGATGCGGTCGGCCGTCTTCGCGATCTCGTCCTCGATGCGCGCGAGCTCGGCCCAGCCCCAGCGGTACGTCTCGTCGAGGTCGAGCGTCGCGCCGGTGAAGGCGCGCGCCTGCAGCGCGTAGCGCTCGGCGCCGACCGCGTCGCGCGTCTCGGCGCGCGGGGCGTAGCGCTCGTCGAGGTACTCGGCGAGCGCGGCATAGGTGTCGGCGGCGACGCGCACGCCGTCCGCGAGGTCGGCGCGCAGGCCGGCGCTCCCCACGGGCGAGGCATCGAAGGCGTCGAGGAGCGAGTCGAAGAACGGGCGCGTGCCCTCGTCGACGCCGCCCCACACGCGCGCCTGTCGCGCGACGGCGCGTGCCTGGCGCTGCGTGGAACGCACGTCCGCCGCGAGCCCCTCCTCGAGGCTCGCGCGCAGGCCGGCGAGCGCGCCGGGCACGCGGTGCAGGCGGCGCGCGATGTGCTGCCAGTCCTCGTCCGAGCCGCGCGCCATCAGGTCGAAGACGGCGCGCACCGACTGGATCGCGCTGCCGAGCACGCGCACGTCGCGCAGATGGTCGCGCGTGGCGTGCAGCTCGAGCGCGAGGCCGAGCCGCTCCTCCATCGACTCCTTCGCCACGCGATCGCGTTCGCCCTGCACGGGGAGTGCGCGCAGCGACTCGAGCGTCTCCCGCGCCGCGGCCACGCGCGCCTCGGCGCCGGCCGGCGAGAGGTCGGGCATCTCGTCCTCGTGCCCGGGGACGCCCAGCGAGGTCGCCACGATCGGGTTCAGCGCGGCGACGCGGTCGACGTAGTCGCTCGCGAGCGCGTAGACAGGCGACGGCACGGGCGCGGTTCCGGGCATCGGCGGGCTCCAGACATGGGCGGAGGAGTGTCGTCCCAGCGTACGCATACTCCTCGTCAAGCGGCGGCAGCATGCCGCCGATGCGTTCGGCGGCGAGCGCCGCCGCGAGTATCGGCGGCATGCTGCCGCCGCTTGACGGAGGGGACTACTTCGCGCCGATCGCGGCGTCGACGAAGGCGCGCACACGCTCCTCGATGCCGTTGATGCCGCCCACGCGGTTGAGCGAGCCCGAGACCGGCGGGATCAGCCACTCGTCGGGCGGCGGCTCATTGGACGGCGCATCGACGCCGTCGGTGATGCCGCGCGTGCGCGCGAACTCACGCGCGCGACGCACGAAGATCGCCAGCGAGTCTGGCTCGGGCCGCGCGGGGCCGTCGGCGTCCTGCATGATCACCGCGTCGACGAGCTCCTGCGGGAAGTTCCAGTGCAGCGCCATGCCGCCGCCCAGCTCGGTGTCGCTGAACCCGAGCAGCTGACGCTCGGTCTGCCACACCGTGACGTTGCGCTCGGTCGCAAGGCGCCGTGCGGCCTGTAGCGCCTCCGGGCGGTGCTGGTCCAGCGCGAGGCGGCCGATGTTGTGCAGCACGCCGGCTGTGAACGCCTCGTCCTGGTGGCGGCCGTGCGCGCGCGCCAGCACCTCGGCGAGCATCCCGACCGTCACGGAGAACCCCCAGATCTGCTCCTGGTCCAGGTGGTTCGCGCCGGGCAGCGCGTCGATCACGCTCGACGTGAGCGCCGCCGTCCGCACCGCGCGGAACCCCAGCAGCACGACCGCGTCGCGCACCGTCGTGATCTGACGCGAGAAGCCGTAGTAGGCGGAGTTCGCGAGGCGCAGCAGCTTCGCGGTCAGCGCCTGGTCGGCGCCGATGGCCTGCGCGAGCTCGTGTGCGGAGAAGCGCTCACCCTCGGCGATCTGCAGCACGCGCACCGCGGCGGCGGGGAGCGGTCGCAGCTCGGCGATCTCGGCGACGAGGTCGTCCAGCGCGGGGTTCGAGGTCATCGAGCCTCCGAGCCCGGGTGCCGCGCGCCGTCGACGCGCGGTCCGCAGCATATGTCGTCACCGCCCCGGCCCCCACGGTGATCTTCAGCGCCGCCGCGGCGCCGCACCGTAGGGGATGCCCCGATTTCGCCGGGGCATCGAAATGCGGGATTCTGCACGTGTTCCGCCCGGCGCGGAGCACCGACGTTTCCGGGGGCCGACTGGTTCCCGGCGCGCGCCTGTCGAGACGAGGCAGTCATGCCGGACGGCTATCGAGTCCCGACGATCCCGGCCGTGCACGCCCGCGCGATGGCGGTGCTCAACGAGCCCGATCTCGAGATGAAGGAGCTCGCGTCCATCGTGGAGATGGATCCGAGCCTGACCGCGGCCGTGCTGCGCGCCGCGAACTCGGCCGCCTCCGCGCCGACCCGGCGCATCGGCACGGCCGAGGAAGGCGTCGTGCGCATCGGCCTCAACGCCACGCGGCGCATCATGCTCACCGCGGTCATCGGCGAGTCCTTCCGCGGCTTCGACCGCGCGGGCCTCGACCCCAACGAGCTCTGGCGGCACGTGCTCTCGTGCGCATTGCTCGCCGACGCCATGACGTCGCAGGGCGGCGCGCGGTCGACCGCGTTCACCGCCGGCCTGCTGCACGACGTGGGTCGCATGGCGATGGCCCAGGCCGACCCGATCCGCTACTCGCGCATCGCCCAGATGGCGCGGTCTGGCATCGAGGCCTGCGAGGCCGAGTCCCAGATCTTCGGCAGGAACCACGCCGAGTGGGGCGTCGAGGTCGCGGAGGTGTGGACCCTGCCGGAGGACGTGGCGGTCGCCATCGGCGACCACCACGACGGGCACGCCACGTACCTCTCGCGGGCGATCGCGGACAGCCGCCGGCTGTCGCGCGAGCTCCGCATCGGCGACGGCGTCCTGCCGCCGCTGCCCCCCGTCGAGGAGGGCGGCGACGAGCCGCAGCTATCGGACGCCGACCGCGCGCTGCTCGAGCAGCTGGGCGGCGTCCCGAAGGTCCTCAAGCAGAATCGAGTGGTACGTGGAGTCGATGACGGGCACGCCGCGCGCGGCGTAACCCGTCCGAATCAGGCGAGCCCGCGCATTCCCGGGCGGCTCCTGCCGCGCGAGGGACGGCCGACGTGTGCCGGCCGCCCCTCGTGGCATGCGCCGCGTGCGTCACGCGGGGGCGGCCCCCGCGGCTACGGCTTCACCAGGATCAGGATCTGCCCCGGCGGGATGGCGCCGCCCGGGAACAGCGCGAGGAACGCCTGGTTCACGAACGCGGGCGCCCCGACCGTGTAGCCGACCGCGACGCCGCCGTTGTACGACCAGATCGAGTTCAGGCCGCTGCCGGCCGCGGTCACCGCCTGGTCGACCGTGCCGCCGTTGAACACCGCCGGCGTGATGCCGTGCGCGCTGATCGAGCCGGCGAAGGTCCCCGGACCGGCCCCGGGAGTGGGCGTCGGCGTCGCGGTCGCCACGACGGTCAGCGTGATGCCGTTTGCGACATCCGCGGGCGCGCCGCCGGTCTTGAACGTCTCGCGCGCCGATGTGGATGCGCCGTCGAGCGTGAACGACAGCGTGTCGCCCTCGCGCGGGGCGCACGGCGACGTCGCCGAGATCTGGATCAGCCACTGCCCGCTGCCGTCGGCCGTCACGGAACCGCACGACGCGGAGCCGTCGAACACCTCCACGACCTGGCCCGACTGCAGCCCGACGCCGTACGCCGTGAACGGGGCCGCCTGCTGCGCGCTCGCGGTCGTGAGCACGCCGGGCAGCAGCGCGATCACGGCGGCCACGGCCGCCGCCGCGGCCGCGGTTCGCACGAACATCTGCCTGAACGTCATGTATCCCATCCTCCGACCCGGCGGTCCCCGGGCGCGCGCCCGGCCGTCTCCTCCTGCTTTCGCCCGATGCTAGACGGGGCGCACCGCGAGGGGCAGTCGGGCGGAACCCGCGATATCAGGAATCCGCAGGGATGTGTGCCGGTGACGCATCGACGAGCAGCGCCTCGCCGCTCGCGACGACGTCCTGCACCCGGTCGGCCGTCGCCTGCGGGTCGCGGTCGTGCGAGCTGTCGATCACCGCGCCGGGCAGCGCGCCCGACCGGATGTCGTCGACGAGCTCCGCGTGCACGGCACGCACCCGCTCCGCGATCGCGTGCTCGCGAACCGCGTCGCGCGCCAGCGCGACCTCGAGGCTGGGCAGCAGCGTGACGAGGTGCACGGCCGTGCCGGCGCCGGCCAGCGCGGCGCGGTAGCGCGCGGCATCGTCGGGGCGCACGACGTCGGTGATCACGACGGCGTAGCGCATCGCGACGCTCTCGCGCGCGATCGCGCTCGCGTTGCGCACGGCGAGCTCGAGCTGCTCGGCGGCCTGGCGATCGCCGGCCCACGGGTGGCGGTAGCCGGCCTTCACCCAGTGGCGAAGCTCGTCGACCTCGACGTGGATCATGCGGTCGAAGCGCTCGCAGAGCGCGTCCGCGACCGACGACTTCCCGGCGCCGGGCGGGCCCGAGAGGATGACCACCTGGTTCACGCGCCGGGGCTCCGCACGCGCTCGAGCAGGTCGCGGTCCTCGGCGGCGAGGTGGTCGAGCTGCTCGTGCACGCTCCACTCGGCGGCGCCGCCGGGCGCGCGCGCCGGGCCGGGCGCGTCGATCAGCGCCGCGGGCACGCGGAGCAGCGCGGCCTCGAGCGCGCCGAGCTCCGCGAGCCGCGCGGCCGCGATCCGGGCCGGCATCGTGCGCGAGACGCCGATCGCGGCGAGCGTGCCATCGAGGTCGGCGACGTGCTCGTCGTAGTGCTCGGCGAAGCGGTGGAGGCGGAAGGCCACCTCCTGGCGCGAGCCGGCCCAGTCCGTCGGCCGGCGCAGCTGCTCGTCGCGCAGGCCAACCAGCGCGTCGAGCGCCGCCACGTGCGTCTCGCGCAGCCGCGCGACGAGCGCGCCGGCGGGCTCGCCGAGCACGGGCGGCGGCACGCGCGCCGGCAGGAGGTCGTCCGCCGGACGCAGCGGATCGTCGTCGCCGCGGTCGGCGGCGTGGCGCGCCTGCAGCCAGTAGCGGCGGTCGGTCGCGATCACGTGCTCGACCATCTGGCGCGCGCTCCACGCGCCGGGCCCCGGCTCGCGGTCGAGGACGTCGCCGGCGACACCGACGAGCAGCGCCTCGATGCGCCGGCGCGAGACGGGCGCGTCGGCGAGGTGGCGGATCGCCTCGCTGCGGCGCCAGCCGAGCGCCTCCAGCTGCTGCTCGATCGCGAGGCGGTGCTCGACGTTGTGCGCGCCGGCGCTGAGCAGCGCCCAGCCGAGCGGCGCGTCGGCGCCCGCCCACGGCACGCGCGCCTCGAGCGCGGCAGCCGGCAGCGCGGCGACGGCGGCGACGAGCGCGTCGCGCGCGTGGACGAGAGCCAGGAACGGCGCGGGCTGCGAGGTCATGGCGAGGCGGCTCCTTCGGTGCGCACACGATCTTCCGTCCGCGCCGCGACGGCGTCGAGGAAGCGCCGCGCGCGGCCACCGCACGTGCGGCGTGCCGCCGCCGTCACGCCGGCTCGAGGTCGAGCGCGACGTCGAGCGAGCGCACCGAGTGCGTGAGTGCGCCCGACGAGATCAGCTGCACGCCGCTCGCCGCCACGTCGCGAATCGTCTCCAGCGTGATGCCGCCCGACGCCTCGAACATCACGTTGCCCGGCGCTTCCCCGACGATCGCGCGCATCTCGTCGGGCGTCATGTTGTCGAGCAGCACGACGTCGGCGCCGCCCGCGATCGCCGCGCGCGCCTGCTCCGCGGTGTCGACCTCAACCTCCACGCGCAGCGTGTGCGCGGCGTGCGCGCGGGCCTCGCGGATCACGGCCGCGAGGTCGAGCCCGCGCTGCGCGGCCGCCGCGATGTGATTGTCCTTGATCAGCACGCCGTCCTCGAGCGTGTTGCGGTGGTTGTGCGCGCCGCCGACGCGCACCGCGTAGCGCTCGAGCAGCCGCAGTCCCGGCGTGGTCTTCCGCGTGTCCACGACGCGCGCATCGCCGCCGGCCGCAGCCGCCTGCACGTAGCGATGCGCGAGCGTCGCGACCCCCGACATGCGCTGCACGAGGTTCAGCGCGACCCGCTCGCCGGACAGCATCGGCGCCAGCGGTCCGCTCACCTCCGCGACGGTGGTGCCGCCCTCGACGAAGACGCCGTCCGGGTGGGCAACGTCGAAGCGCAGGTCCGGCGAGAGCGTCGCGAAGACCGCCCGCGCGACGTCCATGCCGCACACGACGCCTGCCTCGCGAAAGACGAACGCGCCGCGGCCGCGCTGCCCCGGCGGGATGAGCGCCTGCGTGGTGACGTCGTACCCGGCGCGGTCCTCGGCCAGGGCGCGCTCGACGATCTCGCGGACGGCGGCGGGATCGGGCGGGGATGTGCGCGGGGACTCGGCCATCGTCACTCGCTCCCTTCGGCGCGGAAGACCAGGTGCCGGCGCCAGGCGTCGATCGGCGACGGGAAGTCGGCACGGTAGTGCGCGCCGCGCGACTCCTCGCGCAGGAGCGCAGCCTCGGTGGCGAGCCGCGCGACCGTGACGAGCGTACGCAGCTCGTACCCGGCGCGATCGCCCGGCGCCGGGATCGCGGCCGCCCAGTGGCGCAGCTGATCGGCCGCCGCCCGGAGACCCTCGCCGGAGCGCTCGATGCCGACGCGCTCCCACATCAGCCGCTTCAGGCTGCCGAGCACCGGCGGCTCGTAGCGCCCGTTCGTCGCCGGCGGCAGCGGCCGCGCGTCCGGGGTCGGCGCGGGCGCGGCCGCCGGCGCGCCGGCCGACTGGAAGAGCCGCTCCACCATGCGGTGCGCGAACACCATCGTCTCGAGCAGCGAGTTGCTGGCGAGCCGGTTCGCGCCGTGCACGCCGGTGCACGCGGCCTCGCCGACGGCGAACAGGCCCGGGACGGTCGTCTCGCCCCACGTGTTCGTGCGCACGCCGCCCATCGTGTAGTGCGCGGCCGGCGAGACCGGCACGCGCTGCGTCGCCATGTCGATCCCGGCGTCGAGGCAGTGGCGGTAGATCTGCGGGAAGCGCGCGGCGAGCCAGTTGGCGTCGCGGTCGGTGATGTCGAGCAGCACGTGGTCGGCGCCTGTCGCGATCATCTCGCGATGCTCGGCGCGGGCGACCACGTCGCGCGGGGCCAGCTCGGCGCGCTCGGCGTCGTACTTCGGCATGAAACGCTCGCCGGCCGTATTGAAGAGCCGCGCGCCCTCCCCGCGGACGGCCTCGGAGATCAGGAAGACCGCGGCGCCCGGGATGACGAGCGCCGTCGGGTGGAACTGCGTGAACTCCATGTCGGTGATCTCGGCGCCGGCGGTGTACGCGAGCGCGATGCCGTCCCCGGTCGAGACCGCGGGGTTCGTGGTGACGCGGTACATCTGACCCGCGCCGCCGGTGGCGATCACGATGGTGCCGGCGTCGTAGCGCGCGTGCGTGTCCGTGGTGGTGTCGTAGACGTCGACGCCGACCGCGCGGTCGCCCTCGACGATGATGCGGTCGGCGAGCGTGAACTCGAGGATCGTGACGCCCTGCCGTCGCGCGAGCGACGTGAGCGAGAGCTCGACGACGAGCCCCGTGGAGTCGCCGCCGGCGTGCACGATGCGCGCGGCGGAGTGCGCGGCCTCGCGGCCGAGCGCGATCTCGCCGTCGGCGGCGTCGAACTCGACGCCGTAGCGGACGAGGTCCGCGATGCGCGCGGCGGCCTCGAAGCAGAGGATGCGCGCGGCGTCCTCGTCGACCAGCCCGGCGCCGGCGGCAATCGTGTCCTGCAGGTGGGCCTCGGGCGAGTCGCCGTGGCCGAGCGCCGCCGCGATGCCGCCCTGCGCGTGGCGCGTGCTCGCCTCATCGATGGCGCCCTTCGTCACGAGCAGCACCGACGCGCCGTGCTCGTGCGCCTGCAGCGCCGCGTAGAGCCCGGCGATGCCGGACCCGATCACGACGAGAATCGAAGGAGCCGGCGCGATCGGACGCGGGAGCGTCAGGCATCAAAGACCTCCACGTCGTCGCCCTCGTACGCGCGGATCGCGTCGATGATGCTCGACCAGTCGGGCGGCGTCTCGGGGCGCCCCGTCTCGGCGTTGAGGTACGCGTAGCGATGCGCCATCTCCGCAACGGTGCGGCCATCGCTCGCGGCGGCAACGACGCAGTCGAAGCGCAGCCGGCCCTGGCGCACCTCGGCACAGCGCAGCCGGACGACCGCCGCGTCGTCCCAGCGGAGCGGCGAGCGGTACCGGACCTCGGTGTGGGTCTGGAAGCGGAGGACGTCGCGGTGCGACGGGATGGCGGCGGCGTGGTCGTACGCGTCGAGCGCGATCTCGGTGAGGGCAATCAGGACGCCGCCGTGGACAAACGGGGTGCCGCCGAAGGAGTCGGTGTGGCGGAGCGGGATGCGCGTCTCGAAGCGGAACTCGCTCACGCCGCCGCTTTCTCTCGTGCGGCGGCTGCGGCCGCCGCGAGTGCGCGCCCTGCAGGCGCCCGCGCATCGGCGTCGTGTCTGACGCCGCTTGCCTTCGGTCACGCCCCCACCGGTCGGGCGGGGTGTCGCGGCTACTTCAGCGCGAGCATGCGCTCGAGCGCGACGCGCGCGTGCTGCTTCTCTTCGTCGGGCACGACGATCTGGTTGACGACCTGGCCGTCGAGCAGCGACTCCATCACCCAGGCGAGGTACGCGGGGTGCACGCGATACATCGTGCTGCAGGGGCACACGACGGGGTCGAGGCAGAACACCGTCTTGTCCGGGTGCTCCTTCGCGAGCCGCGAGACCAGGTTGATCTCGGTGCCCACGCCGATCACAGACCCTGCCGGCGCCTCCGCGACGTACTTCGCGATGAACGCCGTCGAGCCGTTGGCGTCGGCCGCCTGCACGACGTCGTAGCGGCACTCCGGGTGCACGACGATCTTCACGTCGGGGTGCTCGGCGCGCGCGTGCTCGATCTGCGTCAGCGAGAACCGCTGGTGCACCGAGCAGTGGCCCTGCCAGAGGATGACGCGGGAGCGCTCGAGGGTCTCATCGCTGAGCCCGCCCAGCGAGCCGGCCGGCAGGCGCCAGTTCCAGAGCACCATCTCGTCCTGGGGAATGCCCAGCGCCGCTCCGGTGTTGCGCCCGAGGTGCTGGTCGGGGAAGAAGAAGACGCGCTTGCCGCGCTCGAAGGCCCAGCGCAGCACTTTCGGCGCGTTCGATGACGTACATACGACACCGCCGTGCTTGCCGCAGAAGGCCTTCAGTGAGGCGGCGGAGTTCATATACGTCACGGGGATGATGTCGTCGGTCGAGCCAAAGTGGTCCTCGAGCTCGCGCCATGCGGAGTAGACGTCGGCCGGCGCGGCCATGTCGGCCATCGAGCAGCCGGCCTCCATGTTCGGCAGGATCACCTGCTGGTGCGGACCGGAGAGGATGTCTGCGGCCTCGGCCATGAAGTGCACGCCGCAGAAGACGATGTACTTCGCCTCCGGGCGCTCGGCGGCGAACTGCGAGAGCGCGAACGAATCGCCGCGCTCGTCGGCGAACTCGATGATGTCCTCGCGCTGGTAGTGGTGCCCGAGGATGACGGCGTCGGTGCCGAGCGCCGAGCGCGCCGCGCGGATGCGGCGCGTCAGCTCGTCGGCGTCCATGTGCCAGTAGCGCTCGGGAATCGACTGCTGCCAGGATCGAAACGAGCTCTCTTCGGAGAGCGGGACGGTCTGCAGGCCGCTGTCGGTCTCGCACTGGAGCTGCGCGATCGGGAAGTAGGGATTCGGCCGCGGAGGCCGCGAGGTCTGCGTGGTCATCGGGGCTGCCTTTGAGTTTTCTCACTTTGCGTAATCGATACGCAAAGTCGAGTTGCGTCTAGCCTACGCAAAGGGCTCCAGGGAGTCAACGACTTCGCGACGCCCGGTCGCGGGGTCACTCCAGATTTGCCGACGGTCCCCGATGCGGGGAGCCGCACCTCGCCCGCCGCTGCCGCGCGCGCCCGTGCCACCCACGCGCCGGCGCGAGGTCGCGTTCTCGTATGATGCGCACGTTCGTTATGGCCGTCGAGGAAGGGAGCGCCCCGTGCCTGCACCGCTCGAGGGGATCAAGGTCCTCGACTTCACCCGCTTCCAGAACGGTCCGCATGCGACGGTGATGCTGTCCGACATGGGCGCCGACGTGCTCAAGGTCGAGCGGCCGGGCGAGGGTGATCCGGGGCGCTCGCTCGGGCGGCGGCCCGACGGGTTCTGCGCCTACTTCGAGGCATTCGACCGCGGCAAGCGGAGCATCACGCTCGACCTCGACGACCCGGAGGCGAAGCGGATCGTGTACCGGCTCGTCGAGGATGCCGACGTGGTGACCGAGAACTTCCGGCCCGGCCTGATGGACGGGCTGGGCTTCGGCTACGAGGAGTTGCGCAAGCACAACCCGCAGCTGATCTACGCGGTGAACAGCGGGTTCGGGCCGAAGGGCGAGTGGTCGCCGCGCGGGTCGTTCGACATCGTCGCGCAGGGGATGTCGGGGGCGATGATCGCGCAGGGCGGCGGGCCCGGGTGCGAGCCGGTGCAGATCCCATGGGGGCTCGCCGACCAGGTGGGCAGCATGGTGTTCGCGTACGGGATCATGGCGGCGCTGCTGGCGCGCGAGCGGCACGGGGTGGGGCAGCGGCTCGACGTCTCGCAGCTCGGCGCGATGACGACGCTGCAGGCGCTGAGCCTCGTCGGCTACCTGCACACGGGGACGCAGGGCCGGCGGTTCGTGAACCCGATCTTCACGTTCTACGAAGGCGGCGACGGCGGCTGGTTCACCGTCGGCGTGCTCACGCCGAAGCACTGGCCGCTGCTGTGCGACGCGGCCGGGCGGCCGGACCTGCTGACGGACGAGCGTTCCGCGACGCCGTTCGCGCGCCTGGACCACCGCGACTGGCTGCACGACCAGCTCGCCGGCACGTTCCGCGGCCGGCCGCGCGCGCACTGGCTGGAGGCGCTGATCGCGCGCGACGTGCCGTGCGGCCCGGTGCACGACTACGCGGGGGTGGAGTCGGATCCGCAGTTCTGGGAGAACGGCTACCTGGTGGACGTCGAGCACCCGGGCTTCGAGCGCCATCGCACGGTGGGCATCCCGTTCACGCTGAGCGAGACGCCCGGGCGGGTGCAGGGCGCGGCGCCGGAGCTGGGCCAGCACACCGAGGAGACGCTGCTCGGGCTCGGCTACACGTGGGAGCAGATCACGGCGCTGCGCGACCGCGGCGCGATCTAGGCACCGGGCCGCTACAGGATCTGGAGCTGCTTCGCGACCTTGACGGCCTCGTGCTTGCCGTCGACGCCGAGGCGCTCATAGGCCTGGTAGGCCTGCGTGGAGACGGTGCGCCAGCTGGTGCCCAGGCGGTCGGCGGCTTCCTTGTACGTCATGCCCTCGGCGAGCAGGCTCAGCACCTCGACCTGGCGGGGCGTGAGCTGCGGGCGGGTCGTGACGTCCTCGCGCAGCGCGAGCGCGCGCGTCGCGGCGTAGGCGTGCGGCGTGGGATCGATGTTCAGCTCCTGGAGCTTCATCCATCCAGCGCGACGGAGGCGCTGGCGGGCGCGCTCCGAAGAGGCGACCTCGGACAGCGAAAGCACTTCGGCGAGCTGGACCTGCGCGAGCGCCGCCTCGGCCTCGTAGCCCGCTTTGCTCGCCCACTCGATGGCGTCGCGGAATGAGCGCACAGCCTGGCGGACGCTCCCCGCGCGAACACGCAGCAGGCCCACGACGCGGTCCTTTGATACTGGCCATTCCATCGACGGTGCGCACGCCCGTGGGCATTCCGGTGCTCAAGCCAGGTCAAGCCATCGAACAGCGTCCTGCTGCGTGCCGGCGATCGCCACTGGCTTCGGCGGCGGCCAGCAGCCCACCGAGATTCATGAGCGTCGGCCGAGGCGGCACGATGGACGGCACATACTCGTCCGTGGCCCGCCACGCCGCAACGAATGCCCTGTAGTTCGCGAGGGCCTCAGTCGACGCCCCACCGAAGTGGCCCGCCAACCGTTCGATGATGGACAGACCGCGTTCGGTCTCCGGCGCACCCCAACAGAATGGCCTGATGCACCTGGAGAGTCGCCAGCCGGTAACGGGCTAGCCAATTCGCCGATCGGCCACGCGGCTCGCGAGCCCCTGCGAGATCTGATGCCGGACCCCAGGTCGCCGGCACTGGCGAGTTCGAAGGCCAGCACATCTGCCATGCGGTAGGGATGGCCGAGATTCGTCGGCATGTATCCGCAGCGCATTCAGCCAAGGCTGTGCCGCGTCCCGCTCCCCTACGGCGAACATGAGCGGGATGAGCCAGGACATGACTAAGACGGCGAGCCGATGATCCCCCAGTTGCTCAAGACTGCCCACCGCTCGGCGCACTTCCGTGACTCGTTCGACATCGAGCGCGACAGCACGCCGTAACGGATGACTGTCGATGTATTCCGCGTGCGATCGGTTGCTGCGAGCCTTGGCATTTGCGCGCGAGGCCGCGGCGAGCGACTCAGCCGCTGATTCGAAGTCTCCTTGGGCAACGAGGTACGGGGCCTTAATGCTGTGAAGGATCGTGTCAGCATCCGGCATCCCATCCGCCATCGCGAGGGCGAAGTCGATATGGGCAATCGCCTGGTCGAGCCGCCCATCTGCGTCCGCTCGCATGACGGCAAGCGATACGACAGACGCAAGCCCGTCCATATCGTGTTGGCGATATGCTTCACGGAGCCCGAGTTCGTAGACCTGACCCCAAGATCGAGGATCGCCAATCTGGCGCAGCGACTTGACGGCACGCTCGGCGTACTCGAGACATCGCCTACGGGGGCGCTCAGCAGCTGGTGAGCAGCGTCGGAGATATCGACTGTCACGGCTCCGGCCCCACGAATACGTAGCTCCATTGATACGTCATCTGACGGTCGTTGGGAATCCCCCAGTGCGGCAATCTCCTGCCAATCGCTTACAGCGGAAGGGCTTGAGATGTCTCTCACTGGCTGCTACACCCTGACCGGGTTCACGACCTCCGAACTACAGGCGGACGAGACTCGAGGTCTCGTTCGCGAGCTCCTTGCCCGCGGCGCCTCCCGCGAGGATCTGATCGGGGCCTTCGCCGCCCAGGCGCCGGCCGACATCGCGGAGCTCATCCGCCTCGAGTTCGCGGAGATGCCGGACCCGATGTTCCAGACCATCATGACCTCGTGGCTGGCCGCCGACGGCTCGGGCAAGGGCTTCGAGCTGCGGTCGGTCGCGCCGGAGAAGCCGCTCGAGTACGCGCACAGGGGTCGCGTGCGGCTCACGGTCGACTACGAGGAGGACCGGGCGATCGTGTCCGTGAGCCACGTCGCCGGGCATCACGCCGAGTGGTACAAGCCGGCGGTCGCGCTGGCCTAGCCGCGTCCGGCTCATGGTGGGGGGTGCGCCGGTCCGCGCCCCCTGCCTCCCTTCGCCCAACCTGGAGAGGCACGCTCGCGATGACCCCCGTCGCCGCCCCCGCTCCACCACGACACCCTGCGCCGACCCCGGCGCGACCTGCGGCGCCGCTTCGCGCGCCCCGGGGCGTCTCCATCGTCCCGGTCGCCCCGCGCGCGACCGACCGTCTCTTCCTCCCCTGCGCTATCGCCGCCGCGCGCGAGCGGCGCGGCGAGCCCGCCACCGCGTTCCACGGCTTCTGCCGCGGTCACGCGAGCAACCCCACCCGCGCCCTGGGCGCGCTGCCGGACCCCGACGGCCGCCTTCGCGCCGGCAGGCATCGCTGTACCTGTGCCTGCCACCTGGCCGCCACTCGCGACGGCAGCCGCACGGAGTCCTCGCCGAGCCAGTCGTGACCGACCCCCCGTCAACGCAGCTCGACCGGCTCGCGGCACAGGTCGTCGAGCGCCACCCCACATGCGGCATCGCCGCGCAGCTCCTCGCGATCCGCGAGCGCGACCGCGGCGCGAACGAGGTGCTCGCTACGCTCGTCGAGTCCGGCAGCCAGCGGCTGAGCGAGCGCTTCCGGAACGTCTCCGGCACGGCCGGCATCCCACCCATCGCCGACACGGCCAGCGCCATGCGCGACCTCGGCTTTCGACGCGTGCACTCCGGCTCGCTCGCGTCGACGACGGTCACGGAGCTCTCGGAGCCGACGACGCACCTCGACGCGCTGGAATTCTGGCGGTACGCGGGGGCGGTGGGCACGCTCGCGACGGTGTCGGCGATGATGGACGGGCTGCTCGTGGACGAGGCCTTTCCCGCCGGGTTCTTCCACGCGATCGGCCGGCTGGTCATGGATCAACACACGCCAGACCGATTCGCTCAGGTGGCGCGGCTCGTCCGCGACAGCCGTCTGCCTGTGGCGGAGGCAGAGGCCGCCGTCTACGGCTTCGCCGAGGCGGAGCTGGCGAGCGCGCTGGCGCTGCGGTGGGGATTCCCCGGCTGGCTCGTGCAGGTGCTACTCGAGGGCGCCGTCGGCCCGGAGGACGTCGCGCACACGCGCCGCAGCCTTCCCGCGCTGGTGCTCGCGGCGCGACTCGCCGCGCAGACGCGCGGCTTCGGCACGGAGTTCGAGCCCATGCAGCCGCCGCCGGCGTCGGCGCGCTGGCTCGTGGAACCGCTGCTCCTCGCGCTCGATCGGCTCGGCGGCGACGAATGGCTCGAAGGCCGGGTGCGGGCGCTGCAGCGCGTGGCGCTGCTCCAGGACCAGTAGCCGGCTGCCGACGCGCGGACGACTCAGGCGCTCGGCTGCGACCGCTCGCCGTGATCCGCCTGCAGGCGCGGCACGACCTCCGTCGCGACGTGAGTGAGCTGGGCGACGCGGTCGCCGCCGGCGAACACGAAGTTGAAGTGACGAACGCCGGCGTCGATGAACTCGCGCAGGCGCGCGTCCCACATGTCGGCGTCGCCGTAGACGGTGAAGCGCTCGAACCGCTCGAAGGGGGTCCGGTACGTCGCCTCGATGCGTGCGGCCATGGTTCCGAGCGCCTCGGCGAAGTCGGCGTCGAACTGGCCCCACATCTGGACGCCGGGAATCAGCAGGTCGGGATCGCGGCCGCGGCGCTCGGCCTCGTCGCGCACGCGCGCCCAGCCCGCGGCGAAGTGCTCGGGCGTGATCACGAACGGCATCCAGGCGTCGCCGAAGCGAGCGGCGCGCACCTGCGCCGCCTCGGCACGCCCGCCCACCCAGATCGGGATGGGCACGTCGGGAACGACGTCGAGCCGGGCGTCGTCGACGTCGATCGCGCGATTGTGGATCGACACTTTCTCGCCGGACCACAGGGCCTGCAGCGCCTCGAGCGTGGCGTCGAGATAGGCGCCGCGCTGGTGCAGCGGGACGCCCGACGCCTCGAACTCCTTCGGGTACTCACCGCCGGTGCCGACGCCGAGCCGGAACCGGCCGTGGGAGAGCCACTGCATGGTGGCGGTGCGCTTGGCGAGCGGCGCGGCGCGGCGGAGCGCCGCGAGCAGCACCCCCGTGCCCAGCGCGACGCGCTCGGTCACGGCGGAAGCGGCCGCGAGCAGCGACATCGGCTCGAGCCAGAAGACGTGCCACAGCACGTGATCGCCAACCCAGACGGAGTCGAAGCCGAGCGCCTCGGCCGTCTGCGCGCCGGCCAGGAACTCCTCGGGCGTCGAGCCGCCGGGCAGCACGCCGAACGAGAGCGGGCGATCCGTCACGACCGGCGAACCCGCATCCGGAGCGCGCGCGTCGCGGCAGGCGCGGCGATGTCGGGGAGAGCGGACACGATGGATCTCCGTTCCAGCGGGCGTCGTGGCCACGCGGGCGGGTCCGAGCCTACAGGAAACCGGCGACGGCGACCCGGCCGGCGCGCATGGGCCGATGGCTAGCGAATCACATCGATCGGCACGCCGACGTCGAGCGCATCCCATGCACGGTCGGCCGTGAGCGCCTTCGCGCCGCGCTCGACCGCGAGCGCAAGGCAGGCGCGATCCCCGAGCGAGAGCCCGCGATCCCGCGTCGCCGCTCGCAGTTCGCCCGCCACGTATGCGAGCCGCTGATCGAAGGCGACGCACGCGAACGGCAGCCGCCCGATCTGCGTCTCGGCCAGCGCACGGTCCACGCCGCGTTCGATCAGCTTCGTCGCCACCTCCGCGAGGTTGACGGCGCCGACCAGGGCGTCGGACGACTCGGCCGCGGCCAGCACCACGTCAGCGCCCGGCTCCCCCGCGATCACCGCGAGGACCGCAGAGGCGTCCAGGACGACCTCGCTCAACGCGACCACGCGGGCGGAATCACGAGCCGCCCGCTTCCCGCTCCACCTCCGCGCGGCGATCTGCGAGCAGATCGTCCACGAGCGACGTCCCCGGCGTGAGATACGGGGCGAACGCCTCTCGCACCCGCCGCACGGACTCCCGAGCGGTCAGCAGCGTCAGGCCGCCGTCTTCGAGCACCAGCGTGACCCGATCCCCCTCCTTCAGGCCCAGCGCGCGCCGCATGTCAGCGGGGATCAGGACGCGGCCCTGCCCGTCCACCCGCGTGTGCGCCGTGGCCTCCTGAACGGGCGCGGACTCTGCCACGACCCCCTCCGATCTCGGATGCAGGCTCAGGCAGCAGATGTTAGCAAATGTGGCAACACGACGGAAGTTGCCAGCTCCCGCAGATCTACCAGTTGACGAGCATCTGGACCGGGACCCCGGCCCCTACAGGAATACGGGTTCGCGGCTCGTGAATCGGTAGAGGAGCGCGGGGCGGTGTGCCCCCTCGCGGCGGTGCTCGCCGGTCGGCTCGATGAGCCCGGTCGAGATCATGCGCTTGCGGAAGTTCCGGCGGTCGAGCGAGTCGCGCAGGATCGCCTCGTAGGTGGTCTGCAGCTCGCGCAGCGTGAACTGGTCGGGCAGCAAGCCGTAGGCGATGTTCGTGTAGTCGAGCTTCGCGCCGACGCGCTCGACGGCCTGGTCGATCACCTGGTTGTTGTGGAACGCGAGGTCCGGCAGCGCGTCCACGCGGTGCCACTGCGGCAGCCACTCCTCCTCCTCGCGCAGCCGCACGCGCGACGCTTCGACGAGCGCGAAGTAGGCGACGGCGACGGTGGCGTCGCGGCTGGCGTCGAGGTCGCTCAGCGTGAAGAGCTGCTCGAGGTAGACGCCGCGGGCACCGGTCTCCTCGACGAGCTTGCGGGTGGCGGAGGCCTCGAGGGACTCCGAGCCGTCCCAGCGCCCTCCGGGCAACGCCCACTTGCCGTGCTCGGGGTCGGACGACCGGTGCACGAGCAGCACCTGCAGCGAGCCGTCGAGCACGCTGAAGATGACGACGATGGTGGCGACGAGCGGTCCGCTCCCCATGGGATCGAACATACAGGTTCGTGGTTCGACTTCGCTCACCACGAACGGGACGCCGCCGCACCCCCTCTGCCGACCGTTCGTGGTGAGCGAAGTCGAACCACGAAGCACGGGCCCCGCAACCGCCCGCCACCGCGAGCGCCGCGCGACCTACACCAGCGCGATGGCGTCGGCGAGGCGGCCCTGCAGCGACCACGGGGTGGCCTGCTCGATGGTGACGTCGACGACGCGGCCGAGACGGCGCACGCCCTCGAAGTGAACGAGCTGCCCGCCGCGCGCGCGACCGGTGGCGCGGCCCTGCTCCTCGCGCTCGACGAGCACGTCGACGGTGCGGCCGAGCATGCGCTCGTTGTGCCGCGCGGCCGACGCCGCATGGATCGCCTCCACGACCTGCAGCCGCTCCTTCTTCACCGCGAGGGGCACGTCGTCCGGCATCCTGCGCGCGGCGAACGTGCCGGGGCGCGGCGAATAGGCGGCGACGTGCACGACGTTGAACTGCACGCGCTCCAGCAGGTCGACGGTCTCCTGGAACTCCGCCTCCGTCTCGCCGGGGCAGCCGACGATGACGTCCGTCGAGATCGCGGCGTCGGGCATGCGCGAGCGGATGCGCGCGACGCGCTCCTCGAACTCCTCGACGGTGTAGCCGCGGCGCATCCGGTCGAGCATCGCGTTCGAGCCGGACTGCACCGGGATGTTGAAGTGCTCACACACCTTCGGCAGGTCGGCGACGGCGTCGATGATGCGGTCGGTCATGTCCTTCGGATACGAGGTGAGGAAGCGCATGCGGGCAACGCCGTCGATCGCCTCGATCCCCTCGAACAGCGTGGCGAGATCGGGACGCGCGCCGTCAGCGGTCGCGAGGTCGTGGCCGTACGCCTCGATGGTCTGGCCCAGCAGCGTGATCTCGCGCACGCCGTGGTCGGCGAGGAAGCGGACCTCGTGGAGGATGTCGGCGACGGGACGCGACAGCTCGCGGCCACGCCGCAGCGGAACGATGCAGTAGGTGCAGAACTTGTCGCAGCCGTGGATGACCGGGACGTACGCGGTCGGACCGGTCGGCAGCCCGTACGTGCGGCTCATGCCGTCCCCGAGGACCGCGCCGAGGTCCGCGCCGAGCTCGCCCTGCGAGACGTCCCGCAGCGGGATGGTGTCGGGGTCGCCGGGCGCGGTCGCGTGCGCGGCGAGGCGCAGGATCGGGTCGAACTGCTGGGGGCGCGCCCAGGCGTCGACCTGCGGGAAGCGGCGCGCGAGGTCGTCGGTCTTCGGGCCGACCATGCAGCCCATGACGGCGATCTTCGTCGCCGCGCCCTGCTCGCGTCGCTTGCGGAGGACGCCGAGCCGCGAGTAGGCGCGGTCCTCGGCGTGCTGCCGGACGGCGCAGGTGTTGATGACGACGAGGTCGGCGTCGTCCTCGGAGTCGGTCGCGCGGTAGCCGAGCCGCTCGAGGCCGGCGGCGAGCTTGAGCGAGTCGGCCTGGTTCATCTGGCAGCCGAGCGTCCAGATGTGGAACGTCGCCATGACCGTCTCCGGGCGGCTGGGCACCGAGCGCGCGCGATGCGGATTGGTGGCGGAGGGGGAGGGATTCGAACCCTCGACCGCAGTTTCCCACGGTAAGCGCTTAGCAGGCGCCCGCACTAGACCACTATGCGACCCCTCCGGAAGCAGCGGGTCCCGTGATTGTACGGAGCGGGGTGAGGGCGGGCAAGGTGGAGGGCGGCGGTCGCACGCGCGTCGTCAGGGCGCCGCGCGTGCGGCGCGGCAGTCGATCGTCTCGATCTCGGTGACGATGCGGTCGAGCGGCACGTCGTGCGGCTCGTGCGGGATCGCGGCGCGCAGCTGCAGCGAGTAGGCGAGGCCGACGGTCTCCGCCCTGCTCGTCGCGAGAAAGCGGTCGTAGTAGCCGGCGCCGTAGCCGATGCGCCAGCCGAGCGGGTCGAACGCGATGCCGGGGACGAGCACGAGCTCCGCCTCGGCGGGGTCGACGGTGCGAGCACGGGCGGGGTCCGGCTCCCAGAGGCCGAGCGCGGTCTCCTCGAGGTCGTCCAGCAATCGGATCGCGTAGTGCTCGAGCCGGCGCGGACGGCGCTCGGCGCGGGGACAGACGACGCGGCGGCCGGAGCGAAGCATGCGCGCGACGAGGTCGCGCGTGGCGACCTCGCCGTCGCGGGCGTCGATGTAGCAGTGGACGACGCTCGCGCGCCGGAAGGCGTCGAGCCGCGTGACGCGCTCGGCGATCGAAAGCGAGAGGGCGCGGCGGGCGTCGGCGTCGAGCGCGCGGCGCGCCGCGAGCGCCTCGGCGCGAATGGCGGCCTTCGCCGCGCGCGTCGCCTGCTGATCGGCGTTCACGGACGGCACTCCCGTTCTCGCGCGGTGCGCGAGAACGCCCGGGCGTAGCGAGGGGAGGTCAGGCCGACCTCCCCTCCCCCGTCGATCATGCGAAGGCCGTGGCTAGAGCTCGCGGGTGACGATCCCGGTGCCGGGGACGCGGCGCCAGGTGCGGATGCGGAAGTTGTGCAGGTCGGCGTCGCGCGCGTAGTCGCTCGCCTGCCCGGCCATGCCCGACGGCACGTAGATGTACAGCGGCGCCGCGCGGTTCTCGAGGCGCTTCCACACGTACTGTGCCTGATCGCGCGTGACGGTCTCCCGCGTCTCGACCATCGCCACCATCGCCGGGTAGTTGCCGGGCGAGCGCGTCACGACGATGTCCGGGAAGAGCTTGTCGCCGCCCGGCCCGATCTCGACGGCGATCTGCGGCTCGGGGAGGTTCACATACGCGCGGTAGTCCGGCTCCGCCGGGTTCGGGAAGCGGAAGCGCTGGTCGGCGATCTCCTGGACGGTCTTCGTCTGGAAGTAGCGGCGCGACTCCTCGTTCCGGCGGAGCTGCCGCCAGTTGGCGAGCCGCCACGGATCGCCGCGGCGGGGCTGGCGCGCGGCGAAGCGCGCGAACATGCCGGTCTCGTGGCGCAGCAGGACGAGCAGCGCGACGAGGGCGATGGGGAGCAGCACGATGACGGTCATGCCGATGGCGCCGGTCGTGTGCCACGGGCCGATGTTGATCTTGAGCCACCCGAGCCGGAGCCATCCCGGTCCCGGGTAGTTCACGATGGCGAACCAGCAGCCGGCGATCACGGCGAGCGCGGCCAGGCCGACGGGCGTGAGGGTATGCGGTGCCGGGGCGGCGCCGGTGGCGGCTGGCACCTGGCTCACGGGGGGCTCGGCGTCGAGCGGCGTCGCGGTGGCGGCGGCCGCGACGGCGACGCCGCCTGCGGGCGCGGCGGCCGGTTCCGCCGGGGCGGCGGCCGGTTCGGCGGCGGCCGGTGCAGGCGCGGCGGCGGCCTCGGCGGCCGGCGCGGCAGCGGGCTCGGCGGGCGCGGCGGCCGGGGCGGCCGGTGCAGCAGGAGCGGCCGGTGCGCCGCCGGCGCCCGGCACCTTCGCGCGCGCAGCGGCCTTGTCCTGGTACCAGAGCGCGTTGATCTCGACGAACGGACGCTGATCGGCGGGGACGTCGCCCTCGGGGAAGATGGCGCTCACCGGGCACGCCGGCTGGCACGCGCCGCAATCGATGCACTCGACCGGGTCGATGTAGAGCATCCGGTCGGTGCCCTCGTCGTAGTGGATGCAGTCGACCGGGCACACTTCGACGCACGACTTGTCGGTCGTGTCGATGCAGGGCTGTGTGATGACGAACGTCACGAGCGCGTGACCTCCCCGTCGTCGCCGGGGCCGCCTGCACCGGGAGCGGCGGACCCGGCAGGATGTTAATAAGTTCCGCGCTACCGGTCGAATTTCTCCGCGGGGACGCGCGGAGTTCGCGGAGGCAGCGGGCCACAGGCGTCGCCCCCCGCGGCCCGTTCTAATGCGAGCGACGCAGCGCGACCACCGAGTTGCCCGCGATCGCGCCGATGACCACCACGCTCCCGGCCGCCGCCAGCGGCGGCGGCGCCTCGCCGACGACCGCCCACGCCAGCAGCGGCGCCAGCATCGTCTCGATCAGCATGAGCAGGCCGACCTCGGGGGACGACAGGTAGCGCGTGCCCCGCGTGAGCAGGATCTGCGCGACGGGGATCAGCACGGCCCCCAGCAGCCCGATCACCACCACGTCGTGCATGCTCATGCGCGGCGGCCACGCGAACGGCGACACCACCGCCGCCGCGACGAGGCCGGCGAGCGCAAACGCCGGCAGCATGTCGGTGCCCGCGAGGCCGGAGCGGCGGATCGTCGTCAGGCTCGCGCCGACGATCGCCGCCAGCGCCAGCGCCGCGAGGCTGCCCTCGAGGCCGCCGCCGCGCAGCGCGCTCGCGAACGTCAGCAGCACGCCGCCGAGCGCGACGAAGGCCGCGACGAACACGCGCGGCTCCACCCGCTCCCCGATCAGCACCCACGTGAACAGCGCCGCGAACAGCGGCGCCGTCGCAACGATCACCAGCGCGTTCGCGACCGCGGTGTGGTCCACCGCGTAGACGAAGAGGATCGGCACGACGCCCCACAGCAACGCCACCGCGAGCCCCGGCCGGCCCATCGCGCGCACAGACGCCGCCGTGCGACGGCCGTAGCGCAGCACCACCACCGTCGTCAGCGACGCGGCGACGCAGAGCGTGCGGAAGAAGATGATGCGGGCGTCGGTGGCGTCGGCGAGGCGGACCAGCGTCGCGTCCGGCACGAGGCAGAGGACGGCGGCGACCACGATCGCCACGCCGCGCAGGTGCGTCCCCTGCCCGCTCGCGGGCGGGGGCTGCGCCGAGGAGAGCGGGGCGACCGCGGACGGCCGGCCGGTGCTCAGGTTCGCGGCTCCCAGCTGAAGCGCCACATCGCGATCGCGGCGCCGGCGACGCCCCACAGCGCGAGCGCCAGCAGGTGGCCCGGCTCGAAGCCTGCGCCGGACTGGAACGGGTTGTACGCGGTCTGCAGCGCGATCGAGAGGTGCTTGAGCGGGAACGCGTCGGCCAGGTGGCTCAGCCACGACGGCGTGTTCGCGTTGGGCGGGATGAAGATGTCGGAGATGAACAGCAGCGGCAGCACCGTCGCGTTCACCACCGCCGACGACGCGTCGGCGTTCGGGATGAACGCGGTGATCGCGAGACCGAGCATCGAGAACACCGCGGCGCCGACCGCGAGCGACACCAGGAACGCTGGCAGCGTCTGCCGTGGCACGTCCACGTGGTAGAAGAGGACGCCGAAGACGACGACGACCACGACGAGCGCGACCGCCACCAGCGTCATGTAGAGCACCTTGCCCAGCAGGTAGGCGCCCTTCGGCATCGGCGTCCCGCCGACCCGCTTGAGCTGGCCGTTGTCGCGCGCCATCGAGACGTTCATCGCGAGGCCGGTGTAGCACGCGTTGATCACCGAGAACGCGGCGATGGCCGGCACGTAAAACGTCGAGGTGTTGGTCGTGCCGCCCGGCAGCTGCAGGTCGCCATTGCCGAAGAGCAGGTTGAAGATCACGAGGAACAGCAGCGGGAAGACGAAGGTGAAGAACGCCGCGACCGGGTTGCGGCGGAACGCCAGGTCCTCGTACTTCACCTGTCGCAGCGCGAGGCGGAGTGTGCTCACGAGACCGCCACCTCCTCCGCGGCGCCGGCCGCCGCTTCCTCTTCGGCGCTGCGGGTGAGCTCGAGGTAGACGTCCTCGAGCGACGCGCGCGTCACCGTCAGCTCGCGCAACTCGACGCCGCGGTCGAGCGCGCGGCTGGTGAGCGTGTGCAGGATGCGTGTCGGCGCGTCGGTCTGTACCGTCACGCGGCCGTCGGCGCCGACGCTCGCGCCGGGGAGGCCGTCGACGAGCCAGCGCTCGTCGGCCGCGGCGCGGAAGGCGACGAGCGCGCCGCCCTGCCGGCTCATCAGCTCGCGCGGGGCGCCTTCGGCCACGATCTCGCCGCGGTTCATGATCGTGACGCGGTCGGCGAGGTACTCGGCCTCGTCCATGTAGTGCGTCGTCAGGAAGATCGTCTTGCCGAGCGCCTGGAGGCTCTTCACCATCTCCCACGCCTGCCGGCGCGCCGACGGGTCGAAGCCGGTGGTGGGCTCGTCGAGGAAGAGCAGCTCCGGGTCGCCGGCCAGCCCGACCGCGACGTCGAGTCGCCGCTGCTGGCCGCCGGAGAGCCGGCGCACCCGCGTGCGGCGCTGCTCGACGAGGCCAACCACCTCCAGGATCTCGTCGAGCGGCCGGGGGTGCGGATAGTAGCCGCGGTAGAGCTCGACGGTCTCCTCGACGGTCAGGTACGGCTGGACGCTCGGCGACTGCAGGACGATGCCGATGCGCTCGCGAAACGCCCGCTCGCCCGCGTCGGGATCGTAGCCGAGCACGGCGACGTCGCCGGCATCGCGGCGGCGGTGCCCTTCGAGGATCTCGACGGTCGTCGTCTTGCCGGCTCCGTTGGGGCCGAGCAGCGAGAAGACCTCGCCGCGCGCCACGTCGAAGTCGATGCCCCGGACCGCGTCCAGCGCGCCGTAGGACTTGCGCAGGCCGCGCACGGTGATCGCGGGTTCCGCCATGAGGTCTCCGGATCCAGCGGGAGCAGGCCTCGATTGTGACGCGGGACGGCCGCTACTGGCGAGCGCGGTCAGGCGCCCAGCTCGGCGGCGCTGAGGGAGACGAAGTCCGCGATCGACGCGATGGCGCGGTCGGGCGGGAGCTCCGGCGCCTCCTGCGCGTACTTGCCCTGCCGCACGTGCACGGTCGTCAGCTGATCGCCCAGGCGGCGCTTCATCGCCGTGAGGATGCGGCCCTTGTCGTCGATCATCACGTAGTGATGCGCGGGGAAGCGGCGCCGGATGTCGTCGGTCTGCTGCTCCTTGTGCACGTAGATCAGCACGCGACCGTCGATGGCGCCGGCCAGCCCTGCCGAACGCACCTTGTAGCGCTGGAAGAACTGGTCGCCATCGGTGACGATCACCGGCAGGCCGCCGATGCGGCTCGCGTGCTCGATCGCCGCCAGCGCACCCGGGTACACGTCGTCGCGAAAGGGGAAGTCGTAGAGCAGCTCCGAGAGCCCCTCCACGCAGCCGACGTCGTCGCAGACCCGCCCGAAGCGCTCGAGGGTCTCGGGGAAGCTCACGTGATCGAGGTCGGCGCGGACCTGCTCGTAGATGTCCCAGAAGCGCTCGTTCAGATCCGCGCCGACGATGGCGACGACGCGCTCCTCGAGCTCGTCGCGCACGCGGTCGTTGTCGAGCAGCGTGTTGTCGACGTCGAACAGGATCACGAGCCGGTGCGGCCGATCGGGACCGGGTTCGCTCACGCCGCCTTGCCTTCCGTGCCGAAGAGGCGAATGCGCTCGATGGTCTCCTGCTTGATCGCCGCCTCGACCTCGCCCATCAGCTCGTACATGTTGAACAGATCCGGGCGTTCGGTCAGCACCTGCCGCATCCGCCCCAGCGCGGCGAGGCGCAGGTCGGAGTCCGTGTTGATCTTCGCGATGCCCAGGCCGATGGCCTCGCGAATCATGTCCGCGGGCACGCCCCTCGCATCGGGCAGCTTCGCGCCGTAGCGCTCGGCGAAGGCGATCGCGTCCTGCTGCATCGCCGAGGCGCCGTGCAGGACGAGCGGCTGCTCCACCCGGCCGGCGATCTCCTTCAGGCGGTCGAAGTCGAGCCGCGGCGTGCCATGGAACTTGTACGCGCCGTGCGAGGTGCCGATCGCGACGGCGAGCGCGTCGACACCGGTGGTCGCCGCGAAGCGAGCGGCCTGCTCCGGGTCGGTGAGCATCGTCTTCTGCTCCTGCTCGCCGACGTCCTCGATGCCGCCAAGCGTCCCGAGCTCCGCCTCGACGTGCACGCCGTGCTCGTGCGCGTAGGCGACGATGTCCGACGTCTCGTGCACGTTCTCCTCGAACGTCTCACGCGAGGCGTCGATCATCACAGAGGTATAGCCGGCGTCGATGGCCTCGCGCGCGAGCTGCTCGCTCTTGCCGTGATCGAGGTGCAGTGCGACCGGCACGTGCGTGTGCGCGGCGAGCGAGCGCACGATCGCGACGAGGTTGTCGAGCCCGCCGTGCTTCACGGCGCCCTCCGACGTCTGCACGAGCACGGGCGAGCGGGTCTCCTCCGCGGCGGCGATGATCGCGCGGGCCGACTCGAGGTCGTACATGTTGAAGCCGCCGACGGCCCAGCCGCCGGCGCGCGCCTGCGCGAGGAAGTCGCGCGGATTGACGAGCATGGGGCGCCTCCCGGGTCTGCGGTGAGAGCGGAGCACGGCCTTCTTCATCGTACGGATGCTGTCATCGCGGTCGGAGCGGACGCGCCGCGCGCCGCGCCGGATGCCGGGATCGGCGGTGGCGCGGTGCTGCGCCGGCTCGCCGACCCGGCAGATCGTCGGGTCGAGGCCCGCAAGCCTCACAGAGATTTCACATCAAGGCTGCCTACAGTTGAGAGCATGAACACGACACCTCCCCGTGACCCCCGCGATCGGGCCGGGCAGCATCGCAAAGCAAGCATCCTCAAGCGCGTGGTCCTGGGCGCAACGGTCGTCGCGTTCGGCGGCGGCTGGGCGCTCGTGGGACACCACGCGGTCGGCGTGACATCGCAGACCGCCGAGGGCGCGACGTCGTCGGGCGTCACCACGGGTGCGCCGGCGGGACCGACCACGCCGCCGGGCCTGGGCCGCGCCGACGCCCAGGGCTTCTTCTCGTTCCAGCCGGGCGGGTCCGACGGCGGCTCCGCCTCCGCGCCCAGCGCCCCGAGCGCCCCGCGCGCGCGGCCGTCGATCCGGTCGCGTGGCTCCTGAGCCGACGGTCGCGCGCACGGCCGACGCGCCGCACGGCCTCGCCCTGCCGGCGGGCCTTGCGCGCGCCGGCTTCGCGGCGATGGGCACCACCGTCAGCGTGCTCGCACCGGCCGACCGGCCGGAGGCGCCGGGCATCGTCCGCGACCTGTTCGCCGCCTGGGAGCAAACGCTCAGCCGCTTCCGCGAGGACAGCGAGCTCTCGCGGCTCAACGCGCGCGCCGGCGACGCGGTGGCCGTGAGCCCGCTGCTCTTCGAGGTGACCCGGACGGCGCTGGCCGCCGCCGCCGCGACCGGCGGCATCTTCGACCCGACGATGCTGCGCCAGCTCGTCGCCGCCGGCTACGACCGCAGCTTCGACGCGTTGCCGGCGTTCCAGCCACCGCCGGTCGGCGCCGCGATGCCCGGCGGCGCGTGGCGGCACGTCGCGCTCGACCCGCGCGCGCGCACCGTGCGCCTGTCGCGCGGCGTGATGCTCGACTTCGGCGGCATCGCGAAGGGGATGGCCGTGGACGCGGCGCTCCGCGCGCTGACCGACGCCGGCATCGCGCGGGCCGCGGTGGAGGCGGGCGGCGACGCCGCTGTGGCGGCGACGCCGGGCGGTGACGAGCCGTGGGGCGTCCGCGTCGAGCTCGACGCGGACGAGGCGGCCGGCATCCCGCGCGCGGAGCGCGCGATCGAGCTGTGCGGCGGCGCGATCGCCACCTCCACGACGTCGCGCCGCCGCTGGCGCCAGGGCGGCGTCGCGCGGCACCACCTGCTCGACCCGCGCACGGGCGCCCCGAGCGCCGGGGACCTGCGGGCGGTGAGCGCGATCGCCGGGTCCTGTGCGCAGGCGGAGGTCGCCGCGAAGGTCGCGCTCATTCTCGGCGCCGACGAGGGCGCCGCGTTCATCGCGTCGGCGGGGCTGAGCGCGCTGCTCGTCGATCGGGCAGGCACGCAGCGGTTGGTCGGCCGCTGGGAGCCGGCGCCGTGGGACATGGCGTCGGACATGGAGCGCAGCACATGAGCGCATGGGGGCAGATCACCTGGGACGTCGCCCGCGCGGGCGGCTTCACCGCCTACCTGCTGATCTGGGTATCGGTGATGCTCGGGCTCGCGCTGAGCCTGCAGTGGCGCAACCCGAAGTGGTCGCGCTTCGTCACGAACGAGCTGCACCGGCACATCAGCCTGCTCGCGATCGTGTTCACCGGCGTCCACACGCTCGGCGTGTTCCTCGACCCGTTCATGGCGTTCACGCCGGCCGAGGTGCTCGTGCCGATGGCGAGCCATTACCGGCCGATCTGGATCGCGCTCGGAATCGTGGGCGCGTACCTGATGATCGCGCTCTATCTGACCGAGTACCTGAGACCGCTGATCGGCTACCGCGTGTGGCGCACGCTCCACTACCTCACGTTCCTCGCGTTCGGGCTCGCGCTGGTGCACGGGATCACCACGGGGAGCGACACGCGGGCGGCGTGGGCCGTGCTGCTTTACGCCGCCACCGGCACCGGGGTGCTGGCGCTGCTCGCGATTCGGCTCTTGATGCCGTCGCTCGGCGGACGGGAGCACCCCGTGGTCGCGTCCGCGGGACTGTTCGGCCTCGTGATCGGCGCGTTCCTACTCGCGCAGGGGCCGTTCCAGTCGGGCTGGAACGCGATCGCGAACAACGGCAACGGGTCCGGCGCGCGCATCGCCATCTCCGCCACTGCTCCGGCGACGCCGGTCGCGACGCCGTCGCCGCTCGTGGCGTTTCACGCGCTCTTCGCGGGCACGCTGCACCAGGGCACGCTGGGTACGGACGGCACGATGGTCGTCACCGTCGACGGCAACCTGACCGGCGGTTCGGCGGGCACGCTCCAGCTCAGCCTCAAGGAGCGGGTGCGCGGCGACGAGGCGCGCGTGGTCGGCACGAGGATCACGTTGAACACCGTGGCCGGCTCGACGACGTGCACCGGCGGCGTGACCGGCGCGCAGGGCGCCGACATCACGGCGACCTGCGTCGACCCGCAGGGTCAGGCGCTCCGCCTCTCGATGACGCTGCGGTCGGACCAGGCCGGCAACGTGCAGGGCAGCATCAGCGGCCAACCGGTCGCGAGCTAGCTGCTGCCACGAGCCGGACCTCCCCCCGGCATCCGCCCGTGCGTGCGGGCCGCTGTGTCGCGTCCACCGTCGGCGGTGCCGGCGGCTCCATTGCGTTCACCGTCGGAGGAGTGCGGGCTGCCTAGGGGTACTCCGGGACGGACGCGGGAGGCGGCCAGGCCGCGTCGCTGCCAAGGTACGGGTCGATCGGGAGGAAGAGCTCCGGGTTCTGGATGACGCCGTCGCGCCGGATCTCGAAGTGCAGGTGCGGGCCGGTCGAGTGCCCGGTGGAGCCGGAGAGGCCGAGCACCTGGCCCTGCGCGACCTGGTCGCCGATCTGCACGTTGAACGCCGAGAAGTGGGCGTAGGTCGTCTCGTAGCCATCGCCGTTGTCGACGATGACGTGGTAGCCGTAGGAGCAGCACGGGTTACCGCCGGCGAAGATCACCGTGCCGGCGCGCGCCGCGCGGACCGGCGTCCCGCTCGGAATGCCGACGTCGATGCCGAGCGGGTGCCAGGGGCCGAAGGTCGAGGTGAGCGGCCCGACCGCGGGCCACGCCCAGCCGTCGCCCGCGGTCTGGGCCGGCGGCGCCGGCGGCGCGGCGGCCACCGGCTTCGGCGCCGGGATGTGTCCGCCCGGGACCATGATCAGCTGGTTCGGCTGGAGGCGGTTCGGATCGTTGGCGAGGCCGTTCGCCTCGAACGACACGATGTCCTGCGGGTCGGCGCTGTACTCGGCGGCGATGGCCGAGACCGTCTCGCCCTTGCGCACGGAGTGGATGATCCCCTCGACGGATGGGATCTGGAGCGTGACGCCGACCGGGAGCAGGTCGCGGTCCGTCACTTCGCTGTTGTTCCAGACGATGTAGTCGGCACCGATGTGGTACTGGGCCGCGACGCTGCTGAGCGTGTCGCCGGTCTGCACGGTGTACTCGTAGAAGATCGGCAGGCGCTGGACGCGCTGAGCCTGGACCGCTCCGCTCGCGCTGGTGCCCTGGCCCTGCTGCTCGGACTGCTTGAGGGCCGCGACGGCGCTCGCGGTGTCGTTCGACGCGGCGACCACCTGGTCCTGCACCGTCGACGGCGAGACGACGGTGAGCGGCAGGGGCGCGGACTGCAACTCGGCGGGGGCGACGGCCGCGCTTGCCTCGGCGGCGAGGCCGGGCAGCGACGGGCGGCGGCTGAGCAGGCGCGCGCCGCCGCTGGGCGCGGCGATCGCCGGGAAGTGGCCGAAGAGCAGGATCACGCCGAAGAGCGAGAGGATGACGCCGAACTGCGTCGCGGGCTGAAGGTGGCGTCGACCGGGCACGCCGGGATGGCGGCGTGCGCGCAGCAGGCGGCGGCTGCGTCGTCGGTCGGGCGGCGGAGTGACCGTACCGCGAATAGTGGCGTCCCTGCCATCGCAAGGTCCCGAGGGACCCCATCCCCGCCATGGATGGTGGCCGGGCAAGCCCGCACACCCTGGCGCAGACGGTAGCACCCCGTCCGGATGCGAAAAACAGGGCTTTGCCCAATCTTCGGGGGTACCCGCGCCATCGCGCGCCGGCCTCTGCGCGGTCACGCGGAGGCGCCGAGGCGGGTCCGTCCCGGGGGGACGTCGTGCCGTCGTGAACGTCATCACGCGACGGCATGTCTGTCGCCGCTTTGGTCGACCACGTTCCCGCGGGGCCCGACGAGGGGGCGCCCGCCGGCGGCGGCCAAGGGCGCGAGCCAAGCCACGAGGTCGGATATGATCCGTCGCTCCGCCCCGCGGCTCCGCCACCCGCTCGCCGCACACGGGGCGCGACCGCAGAGAGGACCTGCGCCCCGTGCCCTTCCGCCACACGCCCTACAAGTACCTCGTCGCGCTCGCCTTCCTCTTCGGCATCTTCATGGACCTGATGGACCTCACCATCGTCAACGTCGCGCTGCCGACGCTGGGGCGCGACTTCGGCGCCGGGAGCTCCACGCTCGAGTGGGTCGTGACGGGCTACCTGCTGAGCCTCGCGATCTGGATCCCGGCGTCGGGCTGGATCGGCGACCGCTTCGGCACGAAGCGGACGTTCATGTTCGCCCTGCTCGCGTTCACGCTCGGCTCGGCGCTGTGCGGCGCTCGCGCAGAACATCGAGCAGCTGATCGCATTCCGCGTCTTCCAGGGCGTCGGCGGCGGCATGATGACGCCGGTCGGCACCGCGATGCTGTTCCGCGCGTTCCCGCCCCGCGAGCGGGCGCGCGCGTCGCTCATCCTCACGATCCCCACCGTGATCGCCCCCGCGATCGGGCCGATCCTGGGCGGCTGGCTCGTTGACACCGTGGCGTGGCGATGGATCTTTTATGTCAACGTTCCGACCGGCCTGATCGGGCTCGTGTTCTGCTTCTTCTACCTCTGCGAGCACCGCGAGCAGGTCGCGGGGGCGTTCGACCGCGCCGGGTTCGTGCTGTCGGGCGCCGGCCTCGCACTCATCCTCTTCGCGCTGTCGCGCGGGCCGGAGAACGGCTGGACGTCCGGCGTCGTGCTCGGCACCGGCCTCGTCGGCCTCGTCAGCTTCGTGGCGCTCGTGTTCGTCGAGCTGCGGCTGCCGGTGCCGATGCTCGACCTGCGGCTGTTCACCGACCGCATGTTCCGCAACGCGAACATCGTGTTCTTCACCGCATCGGCCAGCCTGGTGGGCGTGCTGTTCCTGCTGCCGCTCTTCCTGCAGAACCTGCGCGGCTTCTCGGCGGTGGAGACCGGCGTGATCCTCGTGCCGTCCGCGATCGGGACCGTGCTCTTCGCGCAGCTGTCGGGGCGGCTCTACCCGATCGTCGGGCCGCGCCGGCTGCTTGCGGTGGCACTCGCGCTGTTCGCGGTCAGCTCGGCGCTGCTGCTCCTCGTCGGCCTCGAGACGAACGTGTGGTGGATCGCCGGCGTGATGTTCGTGCGCGGCATCGCGATGGCGTTCACGTTCATCCCGCTGCAGGCCGCGACGTTCGCGACGATCAGGCTCGGAGAAGACCGGGCGCGCATCCTCGATCTTCAACACGAACCGGCAGGTCGGTGCGTCGCTCGGTGTGGCGATCCTGGCGACGGTGCTCACCGAGCGCATCACCTCGCACCTCGCTGCCGCGGCCGGCGCGACCGGCGGTCCGGCGGCGGCGCGACACGCGGCGCTGCTGGGCTACCACGACGCGTTCTTCGCGGCGGTGGTGATCGGCATCGTCGGTGTGGCGTTCGCGTTCCTCATCCACGACGAGGACGCGGCGGGGACGATGCGCGCGACGCCCGGCGAGCGTGCGATGACCGAGGCGGCGGTCTAGCCGGCACGCGGTCGGTCGCGAACAGCGCGCACAGCGGGCGTTGCGCCCGCTGTGCGCCGGCGGCCGTTGGGCACGGGGCGGCGGCGGAGGGCGCGGGGCGGTTGCCGCCATCGGCGCCGGCAGCAGGCGCCGGACCTGCTATTCGCCGGCCGCCCCGGCGCGCCCGACGTCGGCGCGAACGGCGGGCGTTACGCCCGGCGTTCGCCGGGAGCGCCGGGAGTGCCAGGCGCGCGCATCACGTGGAGGTCCTCGGGGGGCAGCTCCACCGTCCAACGACGGCGCTCGGCGACACCGAGCACGTCGTAGGGGCGCGACGGCAGATCGGCCTCGAGCGGCGGGCCGCCGGCGACGGGCCGCAGCCACAGCGTGTGGCTCGCGCCGTACGCGTGCTCGTCGACGACGTCGACCTCGAGCAGGTTCGGCGTCGACGGGGCGGCACCGCGGCGGAACGCGACGCGCTCCGCGCGCAGGGCGACGTCGACGCGGTCGCCGACGCGCGCGTCGAAGGCCGGAGGCGCGCAGCGCAGGCGCCGGCCGTCGACCTCCACCTCCACGGCGCCGCCCGGGCCGCGCGCGACGACCTCACCCGCGAGCAGGTTCGCGATCCCCGTGAGCTCGCCAACGCGGCGCGACACCGGCCGGCGGAAGACGTCGTCGCGCGGGCCGACCTGGAGGACGCGGCCGTCGTCGAAGACGGCGATGCGGTCGGCGAGCAGGTGCGCCTCGCGCAGGTCGTGGGTGACGAAGAGCACGCCGAGCCCGAGCTCGGCGCGCAGGCGCAGCAGCTCCGAGCGGAGCATGCGGCGCAGCGCCTCGTCGAGCGCGGAGAACGGCTCGTCGAGCAGCAGCAGTGGCACGTCGCGCGCCAGCGCGCGGGCGAGCGCGACGCGCTGCTTCTGCCCGCCGGACAGCGACGCCGGCCGGCGGTCGTCGAAGCCGGCGAGGCCGAAGCGCTCGAGCAGCGCGGCCGCACGGCGCCGGCGCTCCACGCGCGGTCCCTCCAGCCCGAACGCGACGTTCTCCACGACGCTCATGTGCGGAAACAGCGCGAGCTCCTGGACGACGTAACCGGTGCGTCGCCGCTGCGGCGGCAGGTCGAGATGGGCGGCCGAGTCGAACACCGGCTCGCCGCCGATGACGATGCGCCCGCGCTCCGGCCGCAGCAGCCCCGCGACCGCCTGCAGCGTCACGCTCTTCCCGGCGCCCGAGTGGCCGAACAGCACGAGGATCTCGCCGTCGACCGCGAAGGCGGCGTCGTAGGCGAAGTCGCCGAGGCGCAGGCCGGCATCGAACTCGAGGATCACGTGCGGTGCTCCGGGGCGACGAGCCGGAAGGCGATGAGCAGCACGAGCGCGACGCCGAGCAGGATCAGCGAGAGGCTGATCGCGCCGCTGAGGCCGAGGCTGGAGCGCTCGAGCGCGTCGATGATCGCGAGCGGCATGGTGCGGGTTGTGCCGGCGAGGCTGCCCGCGAAGATCAGCGTCGCGCCGAGCTCGCCGAGCGCGCGCGTCCAGCACAGCACGACGCCGGCGAGCAGCGCCGGCCGCGCCTGCGGCACGGTGATGCGGAAGAACGTCTCGACGCGCGACGCGCCGAGCGTGTAGGCGACGCGCTCGAGTTGCGGGTCGACGGCGTCGAAGCCGCCGCGCGCGGCGCGCACATAGAACGGCGCCGCGACGATCAGCTGCGCGCAGACGACGGCGGCGGTGGTGAACGTGAGCTCGACGCCGAACCACTGCGAGAGCGGCGCGCCGAAGAGGCCGCGCCGGCCGAACGCGGTGAGCAGCGCGACGCCCGCCACGGTCGGCGGGAGGACGATCGGGAGGTCGACGAGCGCGTCGAGCAGTGGCCGGGCGGGCAGGCGCCCGCGGGAGAGCGCGTAGGCCACGGGCGTCCCGAAGACGAGGGCGATCACGGTGGTCAGCGTGGCGGTGGTGAGCGAGAGCGTGAGCGCCTGCTGCGCCGCGCGGCCGCGGAGCAGCGACCAGACGCGGCCGTCGGACGCGGCCTGCGCGAGCAGCCCGAGGAACGGCAGCGCGAAGAAGAGCGCGAAGGCGCCGCCGAGCAGCACGAGCGCCCAGGCGGCGGAGCGGTCGACGGCGGGCGAGCGGCGCATTGGAGGCTACGGCGCCGTTGCGGCGGGCGTCGCGTCTGGCGCCGCGAAGCCGAAGCCGGCGAGGAGGCGCTCCCCGTCGGGGGAGAGCACGAACGCAACGAAGTCGCGGGCCGTTGCCGACCCGCCGTCCGCGCCGACGGCGGCAATCGGGTAGCGCGCCGGCTGCGCGTAGGCGTCGGGGATCGGCACGACGTCGACCTTCGCGCCCGCCACGCGCGCATCGGTGGCATAGACGACGCCGGCGTCGGCCTCGCCCAGCTCGACCTTCGCGAGGACGGCGCGCACGTCGGTCTCCTCGCTCACCAGGTTCGTGAGGACGCGGCGATCGAAGTCCGGGCCGAAGGCCCCGGCGGCGCCGGCCGCCAGGAACGCCGCGCGCGCGTAGACGCCGGCGGGCACCTCGGCGCCGGCCAGCACGAGGCGAACGCCCGGCCGCGCGAGGTCCGCGAACGCGCGCACGGCGGTGGCGCCGTGCGGCACCGCGATCACGATGCGGTTGGCGGCGAAGTCCCGTGGCTGCGACGCGAGACCGGCCCGCGCGACGACCTGCATCTGGGCTTCGTTCGCCGAGGCGAAGACGTCGACGGGCGCGCCCTGCGTGATCTGCGTCGCGAGCGCCGACGACGCGCCGAAGTTCAACCTGACCTGTGTTCCGGGGTGTGCCTGCTCGTACGCCTGCGCCACGGCGCTGAAGGCGTCGGTGAGCGAGGCGGCGGCCGACACGGTGATCGACGTGCCGCTGCCGCCGGCGCGGCCGCACGCCGCGACGACGGCGCCGGCGGCGAGGACCGCGACGAGCGCGGCACGCACGCCCACGGATGCGCGCCTCACGACGCCTCGCGGCCGGGCGGCGGCGTGCGCGCGAGGTGAGCCAGCAGCCACGCCCGCGTCGCCTGCCCGACGCGCCACTTCGACTCCCAGACCACGGCCCCGAAGCCGTCCGCCGCGCGCGCACGCGCACGCGCCTCGGCGACGTAGCGCTCGCACACGGCGACCTGCTGCTCCACGAGGCGGCGCTCGCCGCTCGGGTCGAGCTGGCGCAGGAACCAGAGCTTGAGCAGGAAGTCGAGGCGCGTTTCGCGCATGCACTCCACGGGGGCGTGGAGCCACTCGCGCAGGTGGGACCAGCCGTCCTCGCTCGGCGCGTAGATCTTGCGCGGCGGGCGATTGCCGGCGCGCACCTCCTCCCAGTCGACGAGGCCGCGCCGCTCGAGGTTGCGCAGGTACGCGTAGAGCAGGCTCTGCTCTACGGGGCAGACGTCGGCGAGCGGCGGTTCGCCGAAGGTGCGCGCCATCTCGTAGCCGTGCTGCGGGCGGACCGCGAGCAGGCCGAGGACGGCGTACTCGCCGGGGAGGAGCGGGCGGTCGGCGGGCATGCAGGATCTATAGCAACGCGTTGATTACTCAGCAAGTAAGTATTGAGGTCGCGGCGGCACACAACGACGCGGGCGGGCTGCATGGCCCGCCCGCGTGCGCGGAGAACCGGGGGCGAAGGGGCGGCTAGCCGGCGCCCGCCGCGTCGTCGTGCGAACGGGCGGCGAACGCGAGATCGCGCGCGCCGGACTGGTCCGGCTCCACGGCGACGGCCGGCTCCTGGACGCCGAAGGTGAAGCCCGGGACCGCCATTGCCAGCGCGAGCAGCGCGGCGCCGACGATCACGCCCTGGATGATGAAGAGGTTGGCGGCGCCAATGGAGTCCGCGAAGTAGCCGAGCGGCAGCGACATCAGCGGCATCGTGCTGAACGTGACCATGAAGATGCTCATCACGCGGCCGTGGTAGTGCCGGTCCGACTGGGCGATCAGCATCGTCTGGTTGAGCGTCATGTAGGCCGTCGAGCCGATACCGACGAGGCAGAGCGCCACCAGCGCGCCGTCGATGCCGAAGGGCCGGCTGAGCACGCCGAGCCCGACGAGCGACAGCGCGGAGAAGAGGCCGATCACGAGCTGCAGCAGGGGCTTGCGCGCGTAGTCGGACACGGCCGCGACGACGAACGACCCGATCAGACCGCCGGCGCCCGTCACGGTCATCATCAGCCCGTAGAAGTCGGGGTTGCCCAGGTTCCGGTCGGCGAAGCCGGGCAGCAGGATGCGGTACGGCATGATGAAGAGCGTCAGCACGAGCGCCGAGAGCATCAGCGACCGCCGCGCGTGGTGGCCGAAGACGTGGCTGAGGCCGGCGCCAATCTCCTTCGGGATGGTCTGGTGGATCATCCCGAGGTGGCCGGTGGTCTTCGGGAGCATCAGCATCGCCAGGACGGTGAACAGGTACGTACCGCCGGTGATGTAGTACGCGGTCGCGATGCCCGAGATCGAGATCACGATCGCCGCGACCGTCGGACCGATGATGCGCGTCGCGTTCATCGCGATGTTCTGGAGGGCGATGGCCGGCGTGAGGTCATCGTCGCTGACGAGCTCGGTGAGCAGTGCCATGCGCGCCGGGCCGTTGAAGCTGAAGAGCGTGCCCTGGATCAGGCCGACCGCGAAGAGCAGCGGGATCGTGATCAGGTGCGTCGCGATCAGGATCGCGGTGGCGATGCCGAGCATGCCCATCGTCCCCTGCGAGAAGAGGACGATGCGACGTTTCTCGAGGCGGTCGACGATGGCGCCGCCGGGCAGCGCAAAGATCGCCATCGGGAATGCAAACGAGGCCTCGACGAGACCGACGACGGCGTAGGAGTGCGAGAGGTCCCAGGCGAGCACGCCGCGCGCGATCAGCTGCATCTGCATGCCGGCGAACGAGGCGGCCGTGGACACCCAGAGCCAGCGGAAGTCGACGTTGTGGAAGGCCGTGAACGCGCGGCGCAGCGAGACGCCGTTCGTCGGTCCGGGGCCGCCCATGCGGGGCGGCGGTGCGGGCGGCATCGGGGCAGCGCCTTCCGTGGTCGGGATGGGCGACGGTGGTGGTCGCAGCCCGGCCCGGGTGAGTGGGAGGATCGACCGTACCCCCGGCCGATCCTCCCGTCAACGTGAAGGTTTGCGCTGCAACGCACCTGCAACAGGGACGACGGGCCACGTCCATCGCCTCGCCTGCCATTGCAAAGATCTGGATGCAAAGATATCTTTGCACGAATGGAGCCCGTCGACCCGCCCTTCGCCGATCCCGCCGCCACCGCCCGTCTCGACGCGGTGTCGCTGCGCGGCCTCGCGCACCCGCTCCGCATGCGCCTCCTCGCCGCCCTGCGCGAGGACGGCCCGGCCACCGCCACGATGCTCGCTCGGCGCGCCGGCGAGTCGACGGGCGCGACGAGCTACCACCTGCGGCAACTCGCGCACTACGGCTTCGTCGTCGAAGACCGGAATCGCGGCACCGCGCGTGAGCGCTGGTGGCGGGCCGCGCAGCGCTACACGTGGCTCGACGTGCCGGAGACGCCGCGCGACCCGGGCGAGCAGGCGCTCGCCGAGGGCTACCTCCGCGCCGTCGCCGACGCACACGCCGCGCGCGAGCGCGCCTGGGTCGACGGCCTCGCGACCGTCGACCGCGCGTGGCGCGAAGCGGCGACGCTGAGCGACTTCCTCCTCCGGCTCACACCGGAGGAGGCGCGCGCGCTGATCGCCGACCTCTACGCGGTGGTCGCGCGCTACCGCGAACACGATCCGGAGCGCGCGGCGCCCGCCGGCACCGAGGCGGTCGTCGTGCAACTCGAGGTGCTGCCGCGGCTCGCAGTCGCGACCGGCGGCGACGCGCACCCGGCGGGCGACGACGCGACGCGATGACGCGCTCGCGGCGCGGGGTCGCCGGGCTGCTGGTCGCGAACGGCGTGTCGCTCTTCGGCACGCGGATGTCGTTCCTCGCGCTGCCCTGGTTCGTGCTCGCGACGACGCACAGCCCCGGGATCACCGGGGTCGTCGCGTTCGCCGAGATGGCGCCCTACGTGGCCGTGCAGGGCTTCGGCGGCCCGGCGATCGACCGCGCGGGTGCGTGGCGGACCGGCGTGATCGCCGACGTCCTCGCGGCCGCGGCGGTGGGCGCGCTGCCGCTGCTGCACTCCACCGGCCTGCTGGGGCTGGGCGCCCTGGCGTTGCTCGTCGCGCTGGCCGGCGCGATCCGCGGCGCCGGCGACTCCGCGAAGCGCGTGCTGGTGCCCGGGGTGGCCGAGCACGCCGGCATGCCGCTCGAGCGCGCGACCGGGCTGATCGACGGCGTGAACCGGCTGGCGACGATGCTCGGCGCGCCGCTTGCGGGCGTGCTGATCGCCGTGCTCTCCGCGTCGAGCGTGCTCGCCGTCGACGCCGCGACGTTCCTCGTGTCGGCCGTCGTGGTCGCGGCGTTCGTGCCGCGCGCGGCGCAGCCGCGGCCGGCGACGACCGCGACCGGCTCGGCGCGCGGCTACCTCGGCAGCCTGCGCGAGGGCTTCGCTCACCTGCGGGCCGACCGCCTGCTGCTCGGCATCGCGGCGATGGTGTTCGCGACAAACCTGCTCGACCAGGCGCTGGGCGCGGTGCTGCTGCCGGTGTGGGCGAGCGAGCGACTGGGCAGTCCGGTGGCGCTCGGCGTGATCGCCGGCGCGGGCGGTGTCGGCGCGGTGGGCGGCAACTTCGTGCTGACGTGGCTGGGGCCGCGGCTGCCGCGCCACCGCACGTACGCGTGGGGGTTCCTGGTCGCCGGCGCGCCGCGCTTCTTCGTGCTTGCCGGCGCCGCGACGCTGCCGCCGGCGGTCGCGATCGTGCTCGTGTGCGGCGTCGCCGGCGGCGCGATCAACCCGATCCTCGGCGCGGTGGAGTACGAGCGCGTGCCGCGCGCCCTGCAGGCGCGCGTACTCGGCGCCGTCGGGGCGCTTGCATGGGCCGGCATCCCGCTCGGCGGGCTGGTCGCCGGCGCCGGGGTGACGGCCGCCGGGCTCACGGCGACGCTCGCCGCGCTCGGCGGTTGCTACCTGCTGGCGACGCTCGCGCCGTTCCTCTTCCCCGCCTGGCGCGAGATGGACCGCCCGGGCGTTGGACATGCGCCATCCGCCGGCCTGGTGCCGGCAGATGGGGGAGCCGAGGAGGGCGCCGTCAGAGAGGCGGAGCCGGCCTGGGCCGACGACCGCTAGGCGCTGGCGGCGGGTTCCGCCGCGCCGGACCCGGCCGCCTTCGCGGCCGCCGTCGCGCGCGACTCGGCGTAGCGGACGCGGATGCTCGGACGCCGCGAGAGCGTCGCGCCGTAGCGCCGGCTCAGCCCGGACTCGACGCGCGCCGTGACGTCGTCGACCACCGACGGGAGCTCGGCGTCGGGCAGCACGGTCATGGCGACGTCGACGGCGATGCCGTTCTTCTCCTGCCCGAGCCGCACGGTTGCGCGCTCCACCGAGGCGGCGGCGCTGATGTCGGCCGCGAGCGCCAGGGCGACGTCGCCGGCCGGGATCGAGACCGGGCCGCTCTCGGCCGTGCGGATCTCGATGCTGGAGCGTCGGCGGCGCGGGAAGGCGGCGGCCACGGTGAGGATCAGCAGGAGCACGGCGAGCACGCCGGCGCTGATGCCGATGGCGAGCCGGACGTGATCGGAGGGCGCGAGCACCGGCACGTGCATGCCGGCGAAGCGGTCGGGCCCGGCCTGCAGCCAGGCGAGCCCGGAGAGTGCTGCGAGATAGAGGGCGGCGACGAAGCCGAGAACGGCCGTCGAGACGCGCATCGCCTTACCCATGGATCACCTCCTGCTACTGCGTCCCCAAGCTCAACAGGTGAAACGCAACAGGGGTGGGTGCGTTGTCGCGGGACACCTTGCAGATTCGCGGCAATTTCGGCGAGCGTTGGGCACGTCGGAGCGCATCCGCGCGTCCGGAATGCGAGGGCGCGGCCGCCGACGCGGGCGACCCGGGTCGCCGCACTCCCCGCCCGCGTGACGGGGATCGGCCCGCGCGGCGGCCGCGCGACTCGCGTGCGCCGGGAGACGGGGCGCGGGGCTAGGGCACGGCGCGCAGGTACTCGACGAGCGCGCGGATTCGATCGGCGGTGAGGCCCTGCGCGAGCCAGCCCGGCATCAATGTGCCGGGTGCGCCGTACTCGACGACGGACACGTAATAAGAGGCGTCGCCCGTGAGCGTGGAGGGCAGGAGCGCGGGTCCGGGCCCGCCCTGGCGCGACGTGCCGTGGCAGACGGCGCAATCCGCCGTGTAGAGCTGCGCGGAGGTCGCCGCCGCCGGGGTCGGGGCGGACGGGGTCGCGAGCGTGCCGGGCGTCGCGTCGACGCGTGGCGAGGGAGTGGAGCGCGACGCCCCACCCATCATCATCGGCATGCGACCGGGACCAGGCATGCGCGCGTAGGGCGCGCTCGCAGCTGGCGTCGCGGCCGGTGCACCGGCCCCGGGCGCGCCCGGAGCGCCGAGAGCGCCGCTCGCCGACGGCGCGGGCGTCGTTGTCGGTGCCGGCTGCGCGGCACCGGCCGCGCCCTCGAGCCCGGCCGGCATGGTCGGCGCCGCCACGGTCGGCGCCGCGGGGATTGGCGCGGTGGGCGCGACGGTTGCCCCCGCGGCGCCGCCCGCCGCGGGGGCGCAGCCGGCGAGCACGGCGGCGACCAGCAGCGCGCTCGCGAGGAGCGGAGCGGCACGACCGGCGCAGAGCAGGCCACGGCGGCGAAGCGAGCGACGGCCGAACGCGCTCGGCGAGTGCGCACGCACGGCCGCCACCTCAGGCCGGCGGCCCGCCGCCGCCGGGGCCCGCGTGCGGTCCGCCACCCAGGTCCTCCATGATCTGCAGGAAGCGCTCACGGTCGAGCTCGCCGCGCGCGTACGCGCGGCGGGCGATCTCGCGCGCGTCGACGTCGACTGCGGACCGCGGGGCCTCGCCGCCGTCCCCGGCTCCGGGCGCGGCGCGGCCGCGGCCGGCCGCGCTGCGCAGGAACCAGACGAACGCGAACACGAGGGGCACCCAGACGATCGCCATCACGACGATCATCCAGACCCAGCCCCAACCCCATGCGGCACCACCGTGATGCCATTCCCACATGGCGGCATCCTCATTCCCGGGGTGGCGAGCGGCGCGATCCCGGCGCATCCAGCCTAGGCGGCCGGCTGCGGCCCCGACCGTGGTCGAACGTCACACGAGCCGCGGGCCGTTTCGCGGAGCGCGCGTGCGCCGGACGGCGAGAGGCGGGCGGCGCCCCGCGGCACGCGCCCGCCCTCGCAGTCCACGCCCCCGGGGACTACTGCACGAGGAAGGTCACGCGCTGACCGCGGTCGCGGTGCACGTACTTCGTCCCGTCGGCCAGCGAGCTGACGACGAAGCAGGCCGTGACCCACCAGCCGGGCGTCAGGGTGGCCGTCGCGTCGATGCTCTTGCCGGGCTCGAGATCCTCGGCCAGCTGCTGGCCCTTGATGATGCTGTAGTCCTCACCGCCGTCGAGACGCTGCTTGATCAGGTCGCTGATGTTGCCGAGTGGGTAGACGACGACGTCGTGGTTCATGTCCATGTGATTGGTGATCGTGAACTTCACGTCGCCGCTCTTCGCCACCAGGTGATCGGGCTGGAACAGCCACGAGCTGTCGAGGTCGCCGGTGCCCTTCACCATCTGCAGGGCGATGGCGTCGCTCGGGTCGAGGATCGACGCCGCCGGGCCGCCCGGGCCGGTGACGGCGAGCGTCATCGTCTGGCCGCGGTCGAAGTGCAGGAACGTGCTGCCGTCGGCGTTCTTGCCGATGACGTGGCAGGCAAGCTCGTAGAGGCCGGGCTTGAGGTCGGCGTCGAAGCTGGCGGACTTGCCGGGGTCGATGTCCTCGGCGGAGCCGGCCATGCCCTTGATGTAGTCCATCTCGTCGACGTCGTCGCCGGCGCGCTTCTTCGCAAGCATCTCGGCGAGATCCTGGATCGGGTAGACCATGAGCTCGTGGGTGAGCTTGCCGGTGTTCGTGAAGTTGAAGGTCGTCTTGCCGGCCGCGACCAACTGCCTGTCGACGTCGTAGAGGAAGAGATCGCCCGCCTCGTGCGCCTTCACGCTGAGCGCGGAGGCGCCGCCGCCGGCGGCCGCCGCGGTGGTGGGCGCGGCGGGAGCCGCGACCGTCGGCGCGGCGACGGTGGGGGCTGCCGGCGCCGCGGCCTGCGTCGTCGGCGCGGGGCTGGTGGCCGCGGAGCTGTCGGTCTTGCTGCCGCAGGCCGCGAGGAGCGGCGACGCGGCGGCCGCGCCGATCAGGATGCCGCCGCCGCGCAGGAGCCGGCGCCGGCTGAGCGACGCCGTCGCGATGCGCGCGATGCGCCCGTCCCGGTCACCCGCTGCCCCGGCGGTTCCGTCTGTCCGCTGCTGTTCCATCAGGATCTCCTTTGCTGTCTCCGGACTGGCGTGTCGCCGCTATCGGGCGGCCGCCGCCGGGGCACTGGTTCCCGCTTTCAGGTAGGCCGCGATCGCCTGCAGCTGTGCGTCCGACAGCCCGGCGAAGGCGGGCATGCCGCCCGGGCCGGCGTGCGTCTTCTGCTGCAGCGCCGTGACGTCGAAGCCACGAATCGGCGGCGCGAAGGTGCCGCCGGAGCCGGTGATGCCGTGGCAGGAGGCGCAGTTCTCAGCGACGAAGAGCCGTCCGCCGAGCGTGACCTGGTCCGTGGACGACGCGGCCGCCGCGCTCGACAGGCCGGGCGGCACGTACGGCACGGGGGTGCCGACGAGCGTCTGCTGCGTCCGCGTGTAGGCGGCGTCGGGACCGGCGTCGCGGTTCGCGTGGGTGTAGGGGCTGCGTGCGCCGATCACGAGCAGTGTCAGCCCGAGCACGACCACCATCGCCCCGAGGGCGGCCGGCAGCGTCCAGTAGCGATTGAGCCTCATCGCTCACCTCCAGCGTTCCCGGCGCCGCCCGCCCCGGCGACCGCGGCGGCGATCTCCGGACCGGCGTCCGCCGCGGCCGCGATGCGCGACATGAAGAACACGGCGGTCGCGTAGCTCGACCACACCAGGAGCAGCACGGCCGCGATCGGCCAGCCGGTCAGCAGCCAGCGCGTCCCGCCGGCGGTTGCGAACTCGCCGATCGGCGAGGCGTTCAGGCCGGGCACCGTCGGCAGCACCTCCTGCTGGTAGAGCTGCGCGGAGCCGGTGACGGTCAGTTGCGTGCTCGCCTCGGAGCCCGCGTAGGTGGCGTCGCCGCGGAAGACCGCCTTCACGGTCAGCGCGCCGGAGCGCCGCGCCTGAAAGGTCGCGGTGGCGACGCCGTCGGCGTCGGTCACCGCGGACGTGACGACCATGTCGGCGGTGGTGTTGAGGAAGGTCTCGGGGCTCGTGAAGTCGACCCGTGCGTGCGGGAACGCCTGCCCGCCGCCATCGACGAGCTTCGCCTTCACGGTCACGACCTGCCCCAGCTGGACGCTGCGCGGCGCCGCCACGGCGATCGCGGTGGGCTGGCCCGCGGCCTGCGCCGCGGCCGCGCCCGGGAGCGCGATCGCCAGGACCAGCGCCGCCGCCGCGGCGAGCGCGAGGAGCACGCTGGATCGACGCGGGCCGGCGACGGCCGCCGCGATGCGAGAGGGGTTCACGACTCCACTCCTTCCTCCGCGCTGCGCGCGTCGAACTCGAACGCCGGCGCCGGCACGGGAGCGGCGCCGCGGCGACGCGCGACCGGCTCGGCACGGCGAGACGCCGGGACGAGGTCGCGGTGCGCCCGGTCCCACGCGGACTCGGGTCCGCGGTGCTCGACGACCTCCCAGACGGAGACCATCGGGAAGACCTTGGCGAGGGCCGAGATGATGAACATGAAGAGCGCGCCGGCTCCGCCGAAGATCGACCACTCGATCCACGACGGGGCGTAGGGCCGCGGGTCGTACGGCATCAGCGGCACGCGGAAGCCGCCGATCACGATCAGGTAGCGCTCGAGCCACATCGCGACGAGCACGAGCGCGGCAGCGACGATGATGCCCTTGATGTTGCGCGTCCACGGGATGGCGATCAGCAGCGGCGGCACGAGGATGCCGCCGATGATGTAGAACCAGAACATCGGCGCCAGGTAGCCGGACATCAGGTCCTGGAAGTGGAAGGGAACGCCGGCTTCCATCTTGTAGCCGGTGGTGACGTATTCGGAGAGGTTGAAATACAGCATGATCAGCGCCATGCCGGCGAGGAGGTATCCGAGACCCAGGAACTGGGTCTTCGTGATGTATTCCTCGAGGTGCAGCAGGCGCCGCAGCACCGCCATCAGCAGGATGATCGCGGCGACACCGGAGTAGATGGCGCCGGCGACGAAGTACGCGCCGAACACCGTGCTGTTGAACGGCGTGCGCAGCGTCATCGAGAAGATCCAGGAGATGACGGTGTGCACCGAGACCGCGACCGGGATGATCGCGATCATCATCACGGTCATCGCGCGGTCGAGCGCCCTGCGCTGCCGCTCGGTGCCCGTCCAGCCCAGCGACGCGACCGTGAAGAACGCGCGGCGCCAGCGCGGCGCGTCGGGCGTGAGCCGATCGCGTGCGAGGGCGAAGTCCGGGATCAGCGGCAGGATCAGGTAGATGGTGCTGCCGGCGAGGTAGGTGGTCACGGCCATCAGGTCCCACAGCAGCGGCGACTGCCAGCGGCCGTAGATCAGCAGCTTGAGCACGCGGTCGGGCCGCCCGAGATCGATGAGCGGGAACAGCGCGCCGACCATCAGCGCAACGACGGTGATGAACTCCGCCATGCGCGTGATCGAGAGCTGCCAGCGCGCCTTCGTGACACGCAGGATGGCCGAGAGCAGCGTCCCCGCGTGGCTGATGCCGATCACGAAGACGAACGTGAGGATGTACATGCTCCAGGAGATGCGGTCGCGCATCCCCGTGACGATGAGGCCGTGCCGCACCTGGTAGGTCCATGCGAAGAAGGCCCACGCGAGGACGACCAGGAGGCTGCCCATCCAGATCCTGTAGGCGCGGCTGGTGTGCCGCAGCGGCGCGAGGACGCGCCCCTCGAGGCGCTCGCGCCACACGTCGACGTCCTCGTCCGGCGTCCCCGCGGCGGCCGTCGCTGCCGTCGCCGCCGGCGGGGCCGTGGTGGCGGCGGGCTCGACCGAACGACCGAAGCTCATCGCGTCCACGTGTCCGCCCCCTTCCTCAGCGTCGTGTCCTGCCAGGGCCAGTCGGTGGGCAGCCGGCCGGGCGTGAATGCGTCGCGCCCGACGGCCTCGCCGTGACCGGGGATGTAGTAGACGCGCGGCTTCGTCCCGAGTTCCTCCTTGAACGCGTAGCCCGCGTTCTCGGCGACGAAGCGGCTGAAGCGGACGACCTGGTCGCCGTTCGACGCGACGTCTTCCTCGAGGTCGCCGTAGTAGATGGCGTGGTTCGGGCAGGCCTGGGCGCAGTAGGGCGCGCGCCCGGCCCGGGCCATGTCCGGGCAGAAGTCGCACTTCATGACCGTGCCCTGCTTGGCCGGGGTCTGGTGCTCGATGTCGTAGTGGACGTCGCTGGCGGCGGCCGGCTGCGAGGGCTGGCCCCAGTTGAAGAAGCGACGGTCGTAGGGGCAGGCCGCCATGCAGAAGCGGCAGCCGATGCAGCGCTCCTGGTCGATCAGGACGACGCCCTCCGGCGTGTGGAACGTCGCGCCCACCGGGCAGACGTCGACGCAGGGGGCGTTCTGGCACTGCTGGCAGGGCGCGGGGAGGAACTGCGTGCCGCCGCCGGGGAGGTCGCTCTCGTAGACCTGGATCCATTCCATCGGCTCGGGGACGTAGTGGCCCTGGATGCAGGCCTCGGTGCACTGCGGCGGCTTGTTCACGGACTGGCAGCCGTCGCACGCCCGCAGGTCGATGATCATCGCCCAGCGGCGCAGTCGGGCCGTGTCGGTGGCGGCGGCGCCGGCGGCCTCGGCGGTCGTCCCCGCGCCGGTCAGCGGGATGATGCGCGCGGCCGCAGCGGCCGCGCCGCCGGCGGCGGCGAGGCGCAGGAACGCGCGGCGAGGCAGGTCGACGTTCACGGCGCGCCTCTTCCCGGGGCTCGGTCGCGTCCGGCCGGGTGGATGGACATCTCGCTCGCCTCCCCCTGCTCATCTCGTGTCGTCATGGGGAAGCGTCGCGCGCGGGCGAGTGGCCGCTCAGAGCCGAACGGACGAACAACGGTCCGACGAAGGAGACGATTCCGTGCGGTTTCGCGCAGGGGCCGGCTGCGCGCGCGCGCGACCCGGATCGCACCCGGAACGCCTGCGCGGCGGTGCGGCGGCACGAACGGGCGCCGGTGACGGCGGGGTGAGAGCGCGCAGACCCGCAGATGGGCGTACGCGATTCGCGCAGGCTCACCGCGTCGGCGCGCTGTACGCTTTGCCTCGCAGGAGGCCATACACCATGACGGCAATTCGCGTGATCGTGGCGGACGATCACCCCGTGGTCCGTGAGGGCACGCGCGAGCTGCTCGACCGCGAGCCGGACATCGAGGTCGTCGGCGAGGCGGCGGACGGGGCCGAGGCGGTGCGGCTGGTCGAGGAGCTGAAGCCGGATGTGGCCATTCTCGACGTCTCGATGCCGGACATGAACGGCATCGAGGCGACGGAGCGCATCAAGGCGCTGAGGCCGGGGACCGCGATCCTGATCCTGACGCAGTATGACTACGACCAGTACGTGTTCGCGCTACTGTCGGCCGGCGCCGCCGGCTACCTGCTGAAGGACATCCCGTCCGCGGAGGTGGTGCGCGCGGTGCGGCTGGTGCACGCGGGCGAGCCGATCCTGCATCCCGCGATCGCGCGCAAGGTGATGGCCCACTTCGCGGCGCAGGCCGGCGGGTCGGAGGCGGGTACGACGGGCCAGGACCTCACCGAGCGTGAGCGCGAGGTGCTGCGCCTCGCGGCCTGCGGGCTGAGCAACCAGGCCATCGCGAGCCACGAGTCCGTCAGCCTGCGCACGGTGCAGGCCGACCTGACGCACATCTTCGAGAAGCTCGGGGTCGGATCGCGCACGGAGGCCGTCATCGTCGGCCTCAAGCGCGGGCTCTTCCGCCTCGAGGATCTCGATGCGGTCTAGCGCGAGCGTCCCGGGCGACGAGGCCGGCGCCGTGGCAGAGGCGGGTGCGGGGCGCGCGTGGCGCGCCGCGCGGCGGATGTTGCGCCACCTGCTCGTGCACATGCGCGACCGTCGCTTCTGGGTGATCCAGGCGATGGTGATCGGTGCGACGAGCGCGCACTACGCGATCGAGATGCTCGGCGACACGGACCCTGCGGGACCGCTGCACGCCATCGCGCTCACGGCGCTGATCGTGCCGCTGGTGTACGCGGCGCTGAACTTCGGGTCCGAGGGAGCGGTGCTCACGGCGATCTGGTCAGCGCTGCTGGCGCTGCCGGCGCTGTGGGTGTGGCACGAGCAGCACGCGCACTGGGTGATCGAGATCGCGCACCTCGGCATCATCCTGCCGATCGGCGTGGTGGTCGCGTGGCGCGTCGACCGCGAGACGACGCAGCGCCGGCGCGCCGAGCAGACGAGCGCGAGCCTGGCGCTGCTCAACGACGTGGCGGAGACGCTGGCCGAGGGGCTGGAGATCGAGGCGCAGATCCCGGCGGTCCTCGACCGGCTCGTCGCCGGGCTCGACCTCCGGTCGCTGACGCTCGCGCTGGCGCCGGGGATCGCGGGCGGCGGGCAGGCGAGCTTCGCGGCCCACCCCGCGGCGACGGTCGCGGCGGAGCCGCCGGGCGAGACGATCGCGATCGTGCTCGCCGGCAAGACCGGCCGGCTCGGCACGCTCACCGCGCGAACTCGGGGCGCGGCGGTCGGCGCGGAGCAGCAGCACGTGCTGAGCGCGGCGGCGCACGCGCTGCAGGTGTCGATCGAGAACGCGGTGCTGCGGCGGCAGCGCCAGGAGAGCCTGCAGCTCTACGCGCGGCGGGTGACGGAGGCGCACGAGGACGAGCGAAAGCGCCTCGCGCGCGAGCTGCACGACGACACAGCGCAGGAACTCGTGAACCTGGTGCGGCGGCTCGAGCGGCTGGAGGAGGACTCCGCGCCGGATGTCGCCGCGCCGCTCGCGGACGCGGCGGATCTCGGGCGCACGATCCTGCAGGGCGTGCGCCGCTACAGCCACAACCTGCGGCCGCCGGTGCTCGACGACCTCGGCGTCCGCGCGGCCATCGAGCTGGTGGTCGACGACGCCGCGCGCCAGCTGGCGGGGGGCGCGGAGCTCGTGGTCACCGGCGCGCCGCGGCGGCTGAGCGGGCCGCAGGAGCTCGCCCTCTTCCGCATCGCGCAGGAGGCGCTGCGCAACGTGGAGAAGCACGCGGGCGCGCGGTCGGCGCGCGTGCGGCTGGCGTTCGAGCCGTCGCGCCTCACGCTCTCGGTGAGCGACGACGGCGTCGGGTTCGCCGTCCCCGAGGACGTGACGTCGCTCGCGCGCGAGGGCCACTTCGGGCTCGTGGGCATGCAAGAGCGTGCGGAGCTGATTGGGGGGCGGTTCGCCGTGGCGTCGGGCGCCGGCGGCACGACGATTACGGCGCAGATCGCGGACGGGGAGCTCTCGCGCGAAGGCGCGGACTGAGCGCCACGGGGCGCGGCGCCGATCGCGGCAAGCGGCGGCAGACACGCCGCCGATGTCTCGGGGGCGTGTCGCCCCCGACCCGGCGTCGGCGTCCGCCGGCCCCGATATCGGCGGCGTGTCTGCCGCCGCTTACGCCGGACTCATATCTGCCGCCCGCCCACGAGCGCGGGGACGGGCGCCGGGACGACCGCGACCGGCAACGTGAACGTGAACCGCGCGCCGGCGCCGTCGCGGTTCTCGGCGCGCACGTCGCCGCCGTGCGCGGCGACCAGCTCGCGCACGATCGCGAGGCCCAGGCCGGAGCCGCCGCGCGCGGCGCTCGAGGCCGCGCGATAGAAGCGATCGAACACATGCGGCAGGTCGTCTGCCGCGATGCCGGGGCCGGTGTCCTCGACCGCGATGCGCGCGGCGCCGTCCGGCGCACGGTCGGCGCGCACGGTCACCGTGCCGCCGGCCGGCGTGTGGCGCACGGCGTTCGCCAGCAGGTTGCGCAGCACCTGGTCGATGCGCGCGTGATTGGCGCGCACCGCGGGCGGCGCGGCTGCGACGTCGAGCGCGATCGTGACGCCGGCCGGCGCCGCGACGTCGCGCATCGCGGACACCGCCGCCTCGAGCAGCGGCACGAGCGGCTCCGGCGCCGGTTGCACGCGCAGCTCCCCGGCGTCGGCGAGCGCGAGCACGTGCAGGTCGCCGACGATGCGGCCGAGCAGCCGCACCTCCCCGGCCAGCGCCTCGAGCGGCTCCGGGCCCGGGTCGATCACGCCGTCCTGCAGTGCCTCGATCTCGCCCTGCAGCACCGCCAGCGGCGTGCGCAGCTCGTGCGCCACCGACGCCAGGAACTGCTTGCGCGCCTCGCTGGCCGCGGCCAGCGACGACGCCATCGCGTTGAAGCTGTCGGCCAGCGCGCCCAGCTCGCCGTCGCCGTCGCGCGGCACGCGCGCCGACGTGTCGCCGGCGGCGATGCGCTGCGCGGCGCGCTCCATCGCGCGCACCGGCCGCGTCAGCCGCCGCGCGATCACGACGCCGACGACCGCCGCGACCGCGACGCCCCCGGCACCGACGAGCAACAGCGAGCGGTGCACGCTATTCGTGAACTCGGCGGGGTCGGGCAGCTGCGCGGCGGCGCCTCCCGACCCGAACCCGGCGCCCATCATCCCCCGCATCATGCCGGCGTGACCGACGTAGCTGCCGAAGGCCGACGTCGTCAGGCGGTCGACCACCACCAGCACGATCACGAGCGTGGCGACGGTGACCACGACAAACCCCACGGCGAGCCGCCAGGCGAGCCCGCCGATGAGCGGACCGCGGCCGGATCCGGCGTCAGGCGACGTCATCGACGAGGCCCTCCGCCGCGCGCGCGGTCGCGGGCTCGGCGCCGGCCGCGCTGCCGTGGCCGACGTCGGGCGCGGCGAATCGGTAGCCGAATCCGCGCACCGTCTCGATCGGATCGCCGGCACCGTGATCGCGCAGCTTGTGTCGCAGGTTCTTGATGTGTGCGTCGACCGTGCGGTCGTAGCCGTCGAAGGCCTCGCCCAGCGCAAGGTCGACGAGCTGCCCGCGGTTGAGGACGCGGCCGCGCTCGCGGGCGAGCACGTCGAGCAGCCGGTACTCCGCCGGCGTAAGCGGCAGGCGCTCGCCGGCCCACGTCGCCTCGTGTCGCGCATCATCAACGACGAGCGAGCCGACCACGAGCGGGGCGGCGGCCGCGACGCTCCCCGCGGCGGGCGCCGCCGTCGCGCCGGCGCGTCGCAGCACGGTGCGCACGCGCGCGACGAGCTCGCGCGGACTGAAGGGCTTCGTGATGTAGTCGTCGGCGCCGAGGTCGAGACCGAGCAACGTGTCGGACTCGTCGGCGCGCGCGGTGAGCATCACGATCGGCACGCTCGACTCGCGACGCAGCTCGCGGCAGACGTGCCAGCCGTCGACACGCGGAAGCATGAGGTCGAGCACCACGAGCGCGGGCGCGGGGCGCGACGCGCGGAAGACGTCGAGCGCTTCCTGGCCGTCGCGGGCGACGCGCACGACGAAGCCGTCGCGTTCGAGGTAGCGACGGACGACATCGAGGATCCGGGGCTCGTCGTCGACGACGAGGATCGTGGTCGCCATGGTGCCCTCATCTTCCGCGGGGAACGCCGGTGCGGGGAGGGCGGAACGTCCCTCCCCGCACCCGACGGATCGCCGCTCGCGAGCGGCCGATTCGCCTACTGCGCGTCGCCGGCCCCGAAGCGGCCGCCCATCATGCCGCCCATGCCGCCGCGGAAGCCGGCGCCCGGCCCGTACTGGTAGCCGGTGCCGTCCTGCGGCGCGACGCCGGCGCCCGGGCCCGTGCCGGCCGGGTAGCCGAGCGGGCAGATCCCGGAGCCGGGACCGAACCCGGTCGCCGGGTCGACGCCGTTCGCGGTCATCCGCGCCCACATCTGGTCGAACCAGCCGGTCCCGTGGATGGAGTCCACGTAGGCGCGCATGGCGTCGACGTCGAGCGTGCCGTCCGCGTTGCGGAACGGGTACGCGCCGGGCACGGCGGTCGCGGTGGCCGTCGCCTGAGCGATGGGGGCGCCGGTCGTGTCGGTGGGGCCGCTCGACGCGGCGAACGCGCCCGTGGTGGCCCCGACCCCGAGGGCGCCGACGAAGATCCCGATGGCTGCGGTCGCGGTGAGGAGTCTGCTGCGGTTCATCCTGGTCTCCTTCTTGGGCGGCACGTCTGTGCCGTCGAGAAGAAGGTCGCGCCGCTCGGTGAATGCTGTGTGAAGACGTCCGGCGTCGAGCGGCAGCCGGCAGGGTGCCGAACACTCCCGTGGGCACGACGTGCGACGGAACTCGGCGCGAGCGCGCAGGGCGGCGGGTGTCGGCGGGAATCCCCGTGGTGGCGCGCCGACGTGCCGGCGCGGACGACGAGCCGTTCGGGAGCGATCGGCACCCTCCCGGCTGCCGCTCGAAGCCGGCCACGACCGCGCGCCGAACGGAGCCCGTCGCTCGGCGCGAGCCGACCGCGGGGCGGAGGAGGATCGAGCCGGAGGCAGCAGAGGCTGCCGCCGGTGTAGCGCGGAAGACACTGTCCGATCTGCCAGTGCGATCCGACCGAAGGTCCAATGCGATGCCCGACGAAGGCCCCTGAAAGTCGGTCCCGCAGCTCCCTAGCTTCAGATGGACGACGCGCACACGGGAGCGCGCCGGTTCGAAGAGCGAAGGAGGAGGCGCCCCAATGACCCTCACGGAGCCCGCCCCGAGCGGCACCAAGGTCGCACGGCTCGAGGTGGATGGCACGACCTACGAGTTCCCGATCGTCACCGGCAGCGAGGGCGAGCGGGCGATCGACATCTCGCAGCTGCGCGCCGCCACCGGCCTGATCACGATGGACCCCGGCTTCGGCAACACCGGCAGCTGTTCCAGCGCGATCAGCTTCATCAACGGCGAGCAGGGGATCCTGCGCTACCGGGGCTACCCCATCGAGGAGCTGGCCGCGAAGAGCTCGTTCCTCGAGGTCGCGTACCTCGTGCTCTATGGCGAGCTGCCCACCTCGGAGCAGCTGGCGGCGTTCCAGCACGAGATCACCTACCACACGATGCTTCACGAGGACATCCGCGCGATCTACCGCGGCTTTCCCCTCGACGCGCACCCGATGGCGATCACGTCGTCGGTGGTCTCCGCGCTGTCGACCTTCTATCGCGACTCCATCGACCCGCTGAACGACGAGCAGGTCGAGATCTCCACGTTCCGCCTGCTGGCGAAGATGCCGACGATCGCGGCCTGGGCGTACAAGTACTCGATCGGCCAGCCGTTCAACTACCCGCGCAACGGCGTCGACTACGCGTCGAACATCCTGCACCTGATGTTCTCGACGCCGACCGAGCAGTACGAGATCAACCCCGTGTTCGCGCGGGCGATCGACCTGCTGCTGATCCTGCACGCCGAGCACGAGCAGAACTGCTCGACGAGCACGATGCGCGTCGTCGGCTCGTCGCAGTCGAACATCTACGCGTCGGCGTCGGCCGCGATCATGGCGCTGTGGGGCCCGCTGCACGGCGGCGCGAACCAGGCGGTGATCGAGATGCTGCACGACATCGCGCAGAGCGGGCAGGACGGCCGGCAGTTCCTGGAGCGGTGCAAGAGCCGCGACGACACGACGCGGCTGATGGGCTTCGGCCACCGCGTCTACAAGAACTTCGACCCGCGGGCGCGCATCCTCAAGGCGGCGGCGCACGACGTGCTTGCGGAGCTCGGCAAGCCCACGCAGCTGCTCGAGATCGCGCTGCAGCTCGAGGAGCAGGCGCTGTCGGACGACTACTTCGTCTCGCGGCGGCTCTACCCGAACGTCGACTTCTACAGCGGCCTCATCTACGAGGCGCTGGGCATCCCGATCCGGGCGTTCACAGTGTTCTTCGCACTGGGGCGCATGCCCGGCTGGGTCGCGCACTGGCGCGAGCAGCAGCACGACCCGGCAGCCCGCATCGGTCGGCCTCGCCAGGTGTACGTGGGCGCGAACGAGCGCCACTACGCACCGATGGCTGAGCGCTGACCGCCCAGGTGGGCCGCTCGCGCGAGGCGCGAGGTGGCCCCATGCGACGGCGTCGCGGCGAAGGGGCGCGCCGCGACGCCGTCCACCTTTCCGGGCGGCCTCGGATCCAGAGGCGAGGCGCCGGGGACAGACGAGGAGGCACCGGATGACCGCCGCTCAGAACCTGCTTTCGTACCTCATTGGGCACGGCGTGCCGTTCGAGTTGCAGGAGCACCCGCTCGCCTATACGGCGTCGGAGATCGCGGCCTGCGAGCACGTGCCGGGCCGCGGGGTCGCGAAGGTGGTGATGATCGAGGCGGACGGCCGCCTGGTGATGCTCGTCGTGCCGGCCACGCACCGCGTGAACATCTGGCGCGTCGCGGAGCTGATGGGCGCGCTCGACGTGATGCTGTCGTGCGAATCGCAGTTCGCGGAGACGTTCCGCGACTGCGAGGTCGGCGCGATGCCGCCCTTTGGCAACCTCTACCACGTGCCGGTCTTCGTGGACCGGTCGCTCACCGAGGACGAGCAGATCGTCTTCTCGGCGGGAACGCACACGCAGTCGATTTCGATGCGCACGCAGGACTTCATGCGTCTCGTGCAGCCCGGGATCGGCGCGTTCGCGATCCCGCCTCGGCGGAGGTCGGCGGCGGTGGCCGCGGCCTGATGTCTCGGGCGGATTGCCGGCAGGCGGTTCGTCCGACTCGCTCTCGACGGCGTGCGGGTGCGCGGGGCGTGCACCTCCTCCAGGCGCTCCCGCGCTCGTGCGCCGTCGCGGGCGTCCCCCGGTCCACGTCCGACTCGGCGCTGTGTGCGCGCACGACGCGACGCGGTTCCGGCGCGTCCGAGGGGCGGATGCCGGCATGCGGCTTCGCGCACGCGCCCGCCGCTCATGCTGTACGAAATACCGCCCGCGCCGCCCGCCGCTCGGCCGATGCCACGCGCGGCTCCGGGCCCGAACATCCCTTCAGAGCCGCTCATTCGAGACATCGAGGTGCGAGATGACGACGACCGTCCCGCTGGCGCTCACGGAGGAGCAGGTGGAGGCGCTGCGCGCCCGCCACCCCTACGCCGCGGACCTCTCCTGGCTACCCGGATCCGTCCGCAGCGACGGCTGGCTGATCGCGAACGTGCACTTCCTCGAGCTCGAGCGGCAGCGCTCGGCCGACGCGATGCGCGACCTGATGCGCGAGGTCGACGTCGAGCGGGTGGAGACGGTGGAGCAGGCACTCGACCTGATCGAGCTGGCGCTGGCGGTGTTCGCGCCGCCCGAGGGCTTCGCCGGCCAGGTGAAGCGCGAGACGCCCGGCACGATCCGCATCGAGAACGCGGAGTGCCCGGTCTACCGCGCGTTCGAGGATGCGAGCTGGCACACGGTGACGGCGTGCCCGTCGTGGCACCGGCGCCGCGGCTCGGATCGAGGCGCTGGGCGTGCGGGCCTCGGACAGCGTGGTGGGCGAGAAGAAGTGGGGCGACGCGGCCTGCTGCTCCGTGATCGACGTGCAGGGGCTGGCGCTGTGACCGCATAGCCGCCGGGTCTGGTGGGTCGCGTGAGCGGCGGGCGGCACCCGCCGCTCGCCGTGTCCGGGCGAGCCGCGTCGGTCGGGGCGCGACCTCCGGTCGCGACCCACCGCGCGCCTCCCAGCGGGTGGCGGACACGCATTCACCGGACCTGGAAACAGCGCGCTGACGCACCCTGCTCGCTGCGGCGCGCGGGAGCGTGCGCTTAGGCCGGCTGCACCGCCGCCGCCATCCCGAGCGCGACATCGCCGGGCGAGCGGATCGGCACCTCCAGCGCAACCCGTGTCCCGCCGCGCGGACGCCGGGACACCTCGAGCGTGCCGCCGACCAGCGCAGCGCGCTCGGTCATCCCGAGCACGCCGAACCGCCCGTGGCGCGCCAGCTCGTTCGCGTCCTCCGGCGGCGCGTAGCCCCTGCCGTCGTCGCGCACCTCGACCCGCACTTCACGGTCCGAGAACGCGACCTCGACCTCGACGTGCTTCGCGCCGGCGTGCTTCTCCACGTTGCTCAGCGCCTCCTGCACGATGCGGAAGACGCACAGCTCGTTCTCGGGCGCCAGCGGCCGCGCGTCGCCGAAGTGGAAGTCGACGACGACGCCGGTGCGCTCGCTCATCTCCGTGGCCAGCGAGCGAATCGCGGCGAGCAGGCCGAGGCGGTCGAGCGTCGTCGGACGCAGGTCGCGCGTGACGCGGCGCAGCTCGGCCAGCGCCTCGGAGGCGATGTCGCGCATCGGTTCGAGCGAGCGCTCGCGCACGCCCCCGGCGCGGCGCGCCTCCTCGTCGGCCAGATCAATCGCACGCACGAGGCCGGAGAGATCCTGCACGACGCCGTCGTGCAACTCGCGCGCGATACGCGCCCGCTCCTCTTCCTGCGCGTTCGTGACCTGCCGCGCGTACAGCGCGAGCGACTCGCGTCGCATCTGCTCGACGCGCAGCACCTCGAGCGAGACCGACGTCTCGAGGCTGGCGATCGCGAGAATCTCGCGCTCGTCGTGGGAGAGGACGCGATCGAGCGCGACGACGCCGAGCACGCCGAACGACGAGTGCTCGCCGGTGAGCGGAAAGACGGCGGTGTCGCCCGACGGCGCCTGCACGTCGATCGCCCCGGATGCGCGGCCGACATCCGGTTCGTACGCGGGGAGGCCGTCGGCGTCGAGCAGCGCCCCGAGCGCGTGATCGCCGCTCTCGACGAGCAGCGGATCCTCGCCGCCCTCGGCGCTGAACCACAGCGCGACGTAGTCGAGGTCCATGCCCTCGCGCAGCGTATCGGCGAACGACTGCAGGAGATCGCGGAGCGGGCGCGGCCGGCGCAGCGAGAGGCCGAGGCCGTGGAGCAGGCGCAGGCGGCCGGACATCGCCTCGGCGCGCCACCGCGCCTGGCGCTCGGAACGGATGCGGCCGGCGAGCAGCAGGGCCGCGGTGAGGCTGCCCACGCCGATGCCGAGGTCCATCAGCCACTGGTGGTTCGTGGAGGGCGGGAAGATGGTGTGCGGCGCGAGCAGGAACGCGATCCACAGCGAGGTGAGGATCGCCCCTTCCATCCCAAACGTCAGCGCCGCGTAGACGATCGGGATGATCGCGAGCGCGCTGACGCCGTCGTGGATCTCCGCGAGCGTGCCGATCGTCCCGCCGCGCGGCTCGAGGTGCTGCGCAGCGAGATGCGTTCCGTAGACGATCGCGATGACGACGATGACGAGGAGCTGGGTGACCCAGAACTCGCGGCGGCGCACCGGGGCGGGGTGCGGCCGTGCACCGGCGAGCCAGTGCAGCGCGCCGGCGACGCGGGGCGAAGCCGTCAAGGCTCGAGCTCTTCCAGGCGGATCCACCGCCGGCGCAGCGCCTCCACCACGGCCTGCGTGCGCGACTCGACGTGCATCTTGCCGAAGATGTTCGAGAGGTGCGCCTGCGCGGTCCGGGCGCTGATCCCCAGCTGCAGTGCGATCGCCTCGTTCGCGAGCCCGCGCGCCGCGAGGCGCAGCACGGACAGCTCGCGGTCGGACAGCGTCTCGACCTCCGCGCCCGACGCGCCGTGCCCCGACGGCGTCAGCGAGCGCATCACCTTGCGTGCGATGGTGGGGTGCAGCGCGGAGTCGCCGCGCGCGACCGAGCGGATCGCCTCGATCAGCTGGTCGCCGCGCACGTCCTTGAGGAGGTAGCCGGCCGCGCCGGCCTCGACCAGGCGCTCGACGTATTCGTCGTCGTCGTAGGCGGAGAGCACGAGCACCGCGACTTCCGGGTAGTCGGCGGCGATGCGGGTGGTCGCCTCGATGCCGTCCATCTCCGGCATCTCGATGTCCATGAGCACCACGCCCGGGTGCTCGCGCTCGACGAGCTCCAGCGCCTCGATCCCGTTGCGCGCAACGCCGACCACGACCATGTCACGCTCGAGCTCGAGCAGCCGGCGGGTGCCTTCGCCCACCAGTGCGTGGTCGTCCACGACCAGCACGCGCAGCGGCGTGCGGGCGCCCGTCGCTGCGGTTTCGTCAATTCGGGCAGCTGAAACTTCCAACGACATGTTGCACTCCCCTCGGCAGTGCGATTAGTAACGCGCATAAGTCCCAGTCCCGGCAGTGACATAGGTCATGAGACCTCGGGCCCTATGGGCTGCACGGTCGGCGTATTGGCGTAGCCGCGATCCGGCCCAACGGCCGGGGGGGACCCCCTGCCGATCAGAGCACCCCGCTTCCGCTGAAGGTCCGATCACGCCGCGCTGCGGTGTAGCGCGTTGGCCGATGCCGTCCAGCGCAGAGAGCTCGATGCTCATCGTGATGAACATCCCACGACCCGGAGCGGGGAGGGCATCTCATGACGGACCCATCCAGCGGACCTGAAACCGGCGAGAACACCCCGCTCGCGGAAGCGAGCACGGCGGGCGAGCGCGGGCGAGGCGGGTCGCGACTGTCGCGGCGCCGCCTCATGACGGGGCTCGGCACCGCGGCCGGCGTGGCTGCGGCGGCGGGCCTCGGCATCCCCGTGATCGGCCGCACACGCCCCACCGAGGCCGCGAACGAGCAGCCGGACCTCGCGAACCACCAGTGGGTGATGGTCTTCGACCTCCGCCGGTGCGACGGCTGCGGCAAGTGCACGGACGCGTGCAACGCGATGCACTACCTCCACCCCGATCAGCCGTGGATCAAGGTCCACGAGCTGCAGGACAGCGCCGGCCAGACGTACTTCCTGCCGCAGCCGTGCATGCAGTGCGAGGACCCGCCCTGCCTGAAGGTCTGCCCGGTGGGCGCGACGTTCCGCACCGCGGACGGCGTCACGCTGGTCGACGAGAAGCGCTGCATCGGCTGCCGGGCCTGCCTGGCGGCCTGCCCCTACGAGGCGCGCACGTTCAACTGGCGCGATCCGCTGCCGACGCCGGCCTCGCTGACGGGGCCGACCCCGGAGTTCCCCACGCCGCAGATCAAGGGCACGGCCGGCAAGTGCGTGATGTGCGTGCACAACACGCGCGTCGGCAAGCTCCCGGGCTGCGTCGAGGGCTGCGGCATGAACGCCATCTTCATGGGCGATCTCAAGACCGACATGATGACGAACGGCACCGAGACCTACCGGCTCAGCGACTACCTCCGCGACAACGACGCGTTCCGCCTCCGCGAGGACCTGAACACGCGACCGCGCGTCTACTACGTCGCCGGCCACGGCCAGGACCTCGAGTTCTAGCGCGGCCGCGAGAAGGGAGGACACGGTGACGACTGCATCACTGTCCACGACACGGAACCTCGACCCCGTGACCGAGGCGGCGCTGCGACCGATGCGCGGCGGCGGGCGGCGCTTCTGGGCGCTGCTCGGCGCGCTGAGCCTCGTCGTGCTGGCGGGCTTCGGCGCCTGGGTCTACCAGGTCATCCACGGGATCGGCGTGACGGGCCTCAACGACCGCGTGTTCTGGGGCGTCTACACGTCGAACCTCGTCGCGTTCATCGGCCTGAGCTACGGCGGCGCCGTGACCTCCGCGCTGCTGCGCCTGGCGCACGCCTCGTGGCGCGCGCCGATCACGCGCCTCGCCGAGGCGATGGCGATGGTGACGATGGCGATCGGCGCGCTGTTCGCCGTGATCCACGTCGGCCGGCCGGATCGGCTGTGGGAGTTCTTCTCGACGCCGAACTACCGGTCGCCGCTGGTGTGGGACTTCACCGCGGTGAACACCTACCTTGCCGCGACATTCATCTTCCTGATGCTGCCGCTGATCGCGGACGCGGCGATCTGTCGCGACACGATCGGCGACAGCGCCGGCCGCTGGCGCGGGCGCATCTACCGCATCGTCGCCCTCAACTGGCGCGGCCTGCCGTCACAGCGGCGCGTGGTGAACCAGGGCATGGCGATCATCGCCATCCTGATCATCCCGCTCGCGGTATCGGTGCACTCGGTGCTGGCGTGGGCGTTCAGCGTGAACGAGCGCGCCGGCTGGCACAGCACGCTCTTCGCCCCCTACTTCGTGATCGCCGCGCTCCTGTCCGGCGTCGCGATGGTGATCCTCGTGACCGCCGCCTTCCGGTGGGCCTACCACCTGGAGGAGTTCATCACGGTCAAGCACTTCCGCTACCTGAGCCTCCTGATGGTCACGCTCGGGGTCACGTACCTCTACATGACCATCTCGGAGATGCTCACGGAGTCGTGGGTGCTCGACGACCACACGGCCCCGCTCATGGAGTCGCTGCTCGTCGGCCGCTTCGCCCCGCTGTTCTGGGTGTTCCTCATCCTCGGCGGCCTGGTGCCGACGGCGCTCGTACTGCTGCCGCGCACGCGCACGGTGAAGGGCATCACCATCGCGGCCGCGCTGGGCGTCGGCGCGATGTGGCTGAAGCGCATCATCATCGTCGTCCCGCCCCTCTACCAGTCGTACTACGGCGGCACCGCGAACGCGGCGTACCGGCCGAGCGTGGTCGAGATCCTCGTCACGCTCGCGGCGGCGGCCCTCATCCCGCTGCTGATGATGCTCTTCTTCCGGGTCTTCCCGGTGCTCCCCATCGACGAGATGCACGAGATCGCCAGCGAAGAGGCGGAGCACGCGGCGCAGACCGTCGCGGCGCACCGCGCCGAGCTGGCGACACAGGGAGGTGTGCGATGACCGCGACGACACGTCGAGCGCGGCTCCTGGTCCTGCTGTTCGGGCTCGCGGCGCTGGCGCTGGCCGTGACGGCGGCGGCGATGTGGCCGGCCCGCGCGGCCGCCGCGGACAAGGGCGCGACGACGCTGACGATGGCGGCGCCGAAGCCAGGCGTCGGGGCCACAATCCTGCTGACCGCGAAGCTGGCTGGCCCCGACGGCAAGCCGGTCGCGAACGCTCCGATCCAGTTTGTCTTCCAGGTCGACGTGCTCGGCCAGACCGAAGCGCTGCTCGGCACCACGCCGACGACCTCCGGCGGGACCGCGACATGGGTCTACCGCCTGCAGCAGGACGGGCCGGTCGCGTTCGCCGCGCACTTCAAGGGCAGCGACACGCTCGCCGCGGCGACGTCGCAGCCGATCCCGTACGTGGTCACAGGCGCGCCCGCGCCAGTCGCGCCCGAGGCCCCGCGCATCGGGCTCGTCGGCCAGTGGGTGCCTTGGGCCGCGCTCGTCCTCTTGCTCGGCGTGTGGGTGACGCTCATCGGCGTCGCCGTGCGCACCGTCACGGCAATTCCGTCCGCGGCTCGCGGGTTCGCCCCAGGACCCGTGGCCGCAGGCGAGTTAGCAACGCAGGGGTGGCAGACCGGCTCCGAGCTGGAGTCGGACTGAACAGCAGGCACGCAGAGAGATTGAGGGAGGTCAGTGATGGCTGACGTGAGGCGATGGACGAGCAGACGGCTGCGCGTCCTGCTGCCACTGGCAGCAATGGCAATCGTGGCGCTGGCGCTGACGGCTTGCGGCGGCAGCAACGCGAAGGACGCGGCGGCGGCGCAGCAGTCGAGCGGGTCGAGCGCGGCGGCCCCCGCGACGGCGGCGAGCAACTCCAGCGCGGCGGCGCCGGCCAGCGGCGCGGCGGCGCCGGCAGCGGCCGCAAGCCGCATCTACATCTATGCCGATACGGTGATCGGTTCCAAGGGCATGAGCACCGACGAGGTGCCGCTGCGGTCCTGCACCGAGCAGAGCCGCTTCGCCCCCGGCGAGGAGCTCGGCTGGCGCATCAAGGTCTATGACGCCGCGACCGGCCAGGAGCTGAAGGACACCGACATGGCGTCGGTGCAGATCAAGCTCGGCGACGGTCAGACCTTCGACGGAAAGTACGCCGGCCACGGCAAGCCCCAGCCGACCGACTTCTTCTGGTCGAAGTTCTGGGTTGTCCCCGAGGGGTACCCGACCGGTCTCCTGCCGTACACCATCACCGCGACGACGACCGACGGCCGAACCGCGGAGTTCACGAGCGCCAACATCAACATCGACTCGTCAAAGCTGACGATCCAGGCGAAGTCCTAGTCAATCCAGACGCGGGCCCCCGCCGAGGCGGGGGCCCGCGACATGTTCAACCCGGAGGACGAACATGAATCTCAAGCAGATGTGGACAGCCGCGCTGCTGGTCGCCGGAGCCCTGGTGCTCGGTGCCTGCGGCGGGCAGTCCAACGTCGCGGCGTCGAACCCCACGGCGGCCACGCAGTCCACGGCAACCACGGCTCAGGCAGCGGCGCCGACGCCGACGGTGGCGCCGACGGCCACTGGAACCCCCGTCGTCGAGTACGTCGGCAAGTTCCAGCTCTCCCCGGCGTCGGGCCCCATCGGCTCCGACGTCAAAGGAACCGGGACCGGCTTCGCCGCGAACGCGGATCTGACCGTGTCCTGGCAGAACGTCGTCGGCTCGTGGAACGTGAACCGCGACGACGGCACGTACCACGGCGAGCAGTACGACTCGAAGTACGTGCCGCTGGGCACGGTCCACACGGACGCCAACGGCGACTTCACGACCAGCTTCAAAGTGCCCGACGGATTCGGGTTCGCGCACGACGTCGTCATCACCCAGGGCGACACGGTGCGCAACAAGGCAGGGTTCAACGTCGAGATGCACGTGACGGTCTCGCCACAGAGCGGCCCGGTCGGCACGCCGATCACGATCACGGCTGACGGCGTCGGCTGGCAGTACCTCTACAACGTCTGGCAGGTTGTCTACGACAACAAGTTCACGGGCTGGATGTCGGCGGTCTCGACGCAGGGCAAAGCGACGGTCGTCATCCCGGCGACGGGCGACGCCGGCACGCATGTCGTACAGGTGACGGGCGGCATCCCGAACTTCCCGTACCTCAACACCCCGCAGTCCCCGACGCCCGATCGCCCGGTGTTCACCTTCACGTTCGACGTGACCTCCGGCGACCCGGTCCTGCCGGCGCCAGCAGCGCAGCAGGGCCTGCCATCGGCGGCCGCCGTCGCGGTCACCGGCTCCGGGCCCTCGCTAACCGTGAGCCCGGCGAGCGGGCCGATCGACACGCCGATCACGATCAAGGGGACGGGATTCACCGTAGGCCAGCAGCTCGACCTCCAGTGGTTCCGCGTGGTCGGGAACCGGATGTCCGGGAGCGGCTGGGCCGAGAACTCGACGTCGCTCGGAAAGGTGACCGCATCGGCCGATGGGACGTTCTCGCTGTCGCTCAAGGCGCTGGATGACCTCGGCGGTGGTCACCACATCGACGCGATTGCCGACGACAAGGCGACGGCGACCACGAAGTACACGGTCACGCCGTCGATCTTCGAGGTGACGCCGGACAGCGCGGCCGCTGGCCAGCCGATCACCGTGCACCTGAAGGGCGTGGGTTGGACCGAGACGGCCAACATCTACACGCTCGTCTACGACAACGCCTACCTGGGCTACGCCTGTGGCTTCAACAGCCAGGGCGACGTGACCATCCAGATCCCCGCCGCCGGCGCGCCCGGCTGGCACTTCATCGACCTCTACCCCGCCATTTACAAGGGCGTGGAGATCAAGGGCATCGAGACGTTCCGGTTGCCGCAGCTGACGTGGCAGGACCACCCCAATGAGGAGCTGCCGGCCTTCCACTTTGCCGTCTTCGTGACGGGCGGCTCGTCCAACTAACGAGCCGGCGTCCTCCGGGGGTGCTGCCTCCTGTGCTGGGGCGCTCAGGCGGGTGGCACCGGGCCGGTGGTGGATTCGTCCACCACCGGCCACTCGGTTTCTTGACCCGTTACCGCTCCCCGGCGCACATCCCACCGCACGCCGCGGTCCGCCCTCGGGGTGCGACGTGGACGTCGGCCGCGCCCGGCGCATAGCGTCGGCTGGCGCGCCGCGCTGCGGCGACCGAGACGAGGAGCGCCGGCGTGCCGCAGGGCTGGCAGTGGGACGAGACCCTCTTCCGCGGAAGTGCCGCGTACTACGCGCGCGGCCGGCTCCCCTACCCCGCCGGCCTGCACGACGCCTTCGCCGCCGCGGCGCGGCTCGACGGCGCACCGCGCCTGATCGACGTCGGCTGCGGGCCGGGGACCGTGGCGCTGACGCTCGCCGACCTCTTCGCCGAGGTCGTCGCGGTGGACCCCGACGCCGACATGCTGCGCGAGGGCGCGCGCCTCGCCACGTCGCGCGGCGCCGGGAACGTGCGCTGGGAGCGGCTGCGCGCAGAGGATCTCTCCGCCGCGGCGCAGGGCCGCTTTCGCTACGCGACGTTCGCGCAGTCGTTCCACTGGATGGAGCGCGAGCGGGTCGCGCGCATCGTGTTCGCGATGCTCGAGCCGGGCGGCGCGTTCGTCCACGTGAACACGGACGTGCCGGCCGCGGATGCCGCCCGCGACGAGCCGGCGGACCCCCCCGATCCGCGTCCGCCGGGCGACGCCATTCGCGCGCTCGCGGAGCGCTACCTCGGCCCGGTGCGCCGCGCGGGGCAGGGGTACCTGCGCCACGGCACGCCCGGCGACGAGTGGGGCGTCCTGCGCGCGGCGGGCTTCCTCGCGCCCGACGTCGTGCGCGTGCCCGGTGGCGACACACTCACGCGCACCGCGGACGACGTCCTCGCACACGTCTTCTCGTCGTCGGGCACCGCGCCGCATCTCTTTGGCGACCGGCTGCACGAGTTCGAGCGGGAGTTGCGCGGGGTGCTCGCCACGGCGTCGCCGAGGGGGCGCTTCGCGGAGCGGGTCGGAGACGTGGAGCTCGTGTGGTACCGCCGGCCCGCGTGAGCCGGGGGGCCGGCGGTCAGGCCGCCGGCACAGTGAGGATCGCGCGCTGCAGCGCCTGGAGGTCGAGGTCCTTCACGAGGTAGGCATCGGCGCCGGCGGCGACCGCCGCGCGGGCAAGATCGTCGTCGGCGTAAAAGCCGAGGACGAGTATGCGCGCGCCGGGCAGGGCGGTGCGGATTGCGGAGCACGCCGCGAGCACGCCGCAGTGCTCGAGCCGCGCGTCGAGCAGCACGACGTCTGGGCGCAGCCACGACGCGCGACGCACCGCGTCGCTGCCGGAGTCGGCCTCTCCGACGACATGGAGGTCGACGCCGTCGCCGAGCAGGTGCCGCAGCGAGCGGCGGACGATGGGGTCGCGATCGGCGACCAGGACGCGGATCACGGGCGGGACCCCCTGTTGCGTGGTGGCGAGGCCGGCAGGTTCCCGACCGCGGAACCACCGTAGATCGGCGGCCCGCCCACCCGCACGGGCGAACGTCCCCCGGACGTGATGACCGTGCCCGCACGGGCTCGGCGCGACGTGGATCCGGGAGCCGGGCGAAGTGAGGCCCGCGCCGCCGAGGGAAGCGGCGCGGGCCTCCACAGGAGGGGGTGATCAGGACGGAGCTCGCCGCCACGCCTCGTGGGAGGTGGCGGCGAGTGGGGCTTGCCCCCCGGGAGCCCTTAGCGCCGGCGCGTGGCCAGCCGCGCACCACCGATCCCGAGCACCGCCAGCGCACCCAGCGCCAGCAGCGCGGCGATGCCGGTGTGCATCGGCGTGAACAGCCCGGCGTTGCCCGTGCCCGCCGGGCTCGGCGTGCCGGTCGCCGTCGCCGCCGGCGTGCTCGTCGTCGTTGCCGTCGCGGTACCACCCGCGGACGCGGTGAGCGCGATGCCCTGCGCGACGTTCGACGGCGCACCACCGGCCTTCCACTGCACGGTCGCCGACGTCGGCTGACCGTTCAGCGTGAAGGTGATCGTGTCGCCGTCCTGGGGCGAGCAGGGGGCGGTCGACGGGATCTGGAGCAGCCATTGCCCCGAGGCGTCGGCGGTCGCCTGGCCGCAGGTCTTGCCGTTGATCTGGGCGACGACGGTGTCGCCGGACTGCAGGCCCATGCCGTAGGCGCTGAACGGCGGCGTCTGCGCGTGAGCGGGGACGATCGAGACGGCGTACACCGCGAGCATCATCGCCGCGGCCGCCAGGATGCCGAGCGGCACGCCGAGGCGCATCGTCGAGCTTCTCATGCAGGTGGACTCCCTTCGGGCTCGCGCGCCCTCGCATGCGGGCACGCACGGGTCGGTGGAACACGCGTAGCAACGTGGCCGCCCCCCAGAGGGTTCGCCCCCGAATCGCGCGAATCGCCCGGCGTTGCGGAGTCGCAATGTCGGCGCTGCGCGACGCGATGCCGCCGCAAGCGTCCGGCACCGGCGCGCGCTCGGGACAGGTGCGCGCGCGGACCCGCCCGGCTGCCCGGCGCCGGCCGCCGCGGGCCCGCCGATCGCGATGCCGTTGAAACCTTCCACGCGTGCGGTCGCGTGCCGCCGCAACGCGGCGCACGGGATGATCTGCTGCGTCGCCATTGCCACGCGCAGGACGCGGGCACCGGCGACGGCGAACGACGCGGGATGGCCCCGCCACGCGAGCGCCCCGGCGTCCGCGCGGCGAGGCCATCCCGGCGACACGCCTAGTCCCGCGCGACGGATCGCGCGGGAACGGGGGACCCAAACGCCAACCCGGGGCGAGTCCGGACGACATCGCGAGCGCCCGCTCGAGAGTCGGCACCGGAGCGGCAGCTCCCGCCGTAGCCCGTCAGCTAACCCCGTCGGCGTCGGAGCACGGTGGAGGTCCGTCCCCCATGGCTCTACGCGCTTCTGCGCTGCCATCCCGGCGGCGCGGCGAGGGCGCGGCTCCGGCCGCGCGCTGGGCGCCCTCGCTCAACGCCTCGTCCCGCTGGGCCGAGTTCGCCGGCAACATCGCGCCGCTCGCGGCGGCGGTGTTCCTGGCATCGACGATCTTCTGGGCGCCCTTGAACGGGCGCACGGCGCCGGTGCTGGCGGTGCTGCTGGTGGGCTTCTATGCCTACTGGGGCGTGCGCTCGTTCGCGGTGGCCGGCGCCGCGCTGGTCGGGCTGCGCCGCATCCGCCGCTGGGAGGTCGTGGACTGGCCGCGCCGCTACCGCGTGTGGGCCTCGCCGCGCGCGCTCGCGCACCCCTGGGAGTGGCCGCGCCACATGGTGATCGTCCCCAACTACAAGGAGAGCCTGCCCGGCCTCGCGCGCACGCTCGACTCGCTCGCCGCGCAGGCCAACGCGCAGCAGCTCGTCGTCGTGCTGGCGATGGAGGCCCGCGAGCCGGACGCCCGCGCCAAGGCCACCGCGCTGCGCCTGCGCTACCGCGGCCGCTTCGCGCGCATGTTCGCGACCTTCCACCCGGCGGACCTCCCCGGCGAGGTGCCCGGCAAGGGCTCGAACGAGGCGTGGGCCGCGCGCCAGGCCTACACGCGCCTCGTCCTCGGCGAGGGCGACGACCTCGCGCGCTACACGGTCACCAGCTGCGACGCCGACGCCGTCTTCCACCCGCGCCACTTCGACGCGCTCAACTACCTCTTCCTCACCGCGCGCGACCGCTACCGCGCGTTCTGGCAGCCGACGATCTTCAACTCCAACAACATCTGGGACATCCCCGCCGCGCTGCGCGTGCCCGACGGCCTCTCCGGCATCAACCGCCTCGCCAACCTCGTGCTGCCGACCTCGGTGAAGATGCCGACCTCGTGCTACTCGCTGTCGTGGGCGCTCCTGCACGAGGTGGACTACTGGGACGAGGAGGTGATCCCGGAGGACTGGCACCTCTTCCTCAAGTGCAGCTACGCGCTGGGCGACCGCGTGCACGTGGAGCCGCTGTACCTGCCGCTGGGCAACGACTGCGTGCACACCGACGGCACGCTCAAGACGATGCGCGCGCACTACTTCCAGGCGGTGCGCCACGCCTGGGGGGCCTCGGACATCCCCTACGCCTGGCGCGCCGCCTTCAGCCGCGAGCGGCGGCTGTCACGCAGCCGTTCGCTGCTGCTCGCCGTGAACCTCACGAAGGTGCACGTGCTGTGGTCGTCGCAGTGGTTCCTGGTCACGCTCGGCGTGCTGGTGCCGGCGCGCCTGGCGGGCGCGCTGGGGGCGCCGATGCCATACTGGTGGACGCACCGTGCCTTCCACGTCCCCGGGCCGACCTGGCACCTCGACCATCTGCTCACGCCCCAGCACTGGCTCGTGTTCGGCAAGGCCGGGCTGATCGAGCCCACGATGTGGATGAACATCTGCGGCATGCTCGTCGCGCTCTGCCTCTTCCCGCTCGTCGCGATCATCGTGGCCGAGTGGCGCACGCGCGGCCCGCGCCCCGCGTACGTCTCGCGGCTGCGCGCCGCCGGGCAGCTCGCCATGTGGCCGCTGATGGCCGTCATCACCTTCCTCTGGGCCGCGCTCCCCGCCTTCCACGCCCAGTGGCGCCTCGCCTCCGGCCGCGGTCTCGTCTACCGCGTCGCCGAGAAGGGCGGCCGCCAGCTCGCCCCCGTGGGCGCGCTGGAGCTGGCGGAACGCGAGGCGGTGCCGGTCCGCTTGCCGTGATCCCGCGCGCCGGGAAGCGCTCCCGTTCGCACTCGCGCCGCGCCGCCAGTCCGCCGTGGCGCGACGGCGTGCGGCGCTACCTGCGTCGACCGCCGTCGGACGAGGGCGCGAACGGCCGCTCGGGCCACGCCGGCGCGCCGCCGCCGGACGCCGCCACCCGGGGGCTCCGCCGGTATATCGCGGAGTTCGACGTCATGCGCGGCGCGGCGATTCTCTGGGTGATCTTCCTCCACGCCGACTTCGGCCTGTGGCCGAGCACGTCGGCGCCCGAGGCACTCCTGGTGCACGCGCTGCGCATCGTCGCCGACGGCGCGGTGCCGGTCTTCCTCTACATGTCGGGCTTCCTGCTGGCGCGCGACTCCGCGCCGGACGCCCGCACCTACGCGCGGCGCCGCACCCGGCGCATCCTGCTCCCGACGCTGTTCTGGATGACCGCGATCCTCGCGTGGAACGCCTGGCGGGGCGGCGGCTCAGGCTCGCCGGTGCGCGACTTCGTCACGTTCAACGTGAGCGGGCAGTACTACTACCTCGCGGTGCTGCTCGCGTTGATGGTCGTGGTGTACCCGTTGCGCTGGTGGTCGCCGCGCCGCCTCGGGGGCGCTGCGACGGTCGCGTTCGCGGCGAACCTCGCCATGATCGCGTTCTACCAGTGGCACGGGGTGCATGGGGCGCGCGGACTGGACGGCTCGGAGCTCGCGTACCGCAACCCGCTCGCCTGGGTCTTCTTCTACGTGTTCGGGCTGTACGTCGCGCGCCGGCGCGGCGCGCCCGCGTGGAGCGCGAGGGCGGCGCTGGCAGCGGGCGGTGGCATGGCCGCCTGCATGGCCGTCTACCTGCTGCGCGGCGCGCTCACCGGCTACTACCCGGAGAGCTACTTCGGGGTGACCGTCTTCCTGAGCAGCGCGTGCGCGCTCGTGGTGTACCCCTCGGTGGTCGCGGGGCTGCAGGCGCGGCGCCGCGCGGCGCGCCTGCTTGCGCCGCTGGAGGCCCTCGGGCCGTACGCCTTCGCGATCTTCCTCGTGCACAAGCCGTTCTTCATCGGTGCGCTGTCGACGCGCGTCTTCCTCGGCCGACTACCGACGGACTACCTCGAGCTCGTGGCGGGGCTGTACGTGGTGGGCGGCGGTGCGGCCATCGCGGCCGTCGTCGCTGCCGCCCGGCTGGGGGGCCGGCCGGCGCGAGCGGTGCTCGGGATCGACGACGCCCGGCGCAGGCGCGCCGGGCGTGACGTGATGCCGAGCGAGCCGCGCGCCGCCTAGGACTCGCGGGCGAGCGCCTCGGGGGCCGACCGCTCGCGCGAGCGGCTCGTCAGCCAGGCCTCCTGCTTCGCGTGCCTGCCGCTGCCGCCGGTCCTCGTAGCACGTGATGCAGAGGAGTCGCCCGTCGAAGCGGATCTCCGGCGCGCGTTCATGACACTGGTTGCAGTCCCCCACCGTGTGGCCTCTTCTTCCTGTCGGCCGCTCGGCCCGCAACAACGTGACATGCGCTCACATCGCGGCGATCTCACGGCTTCATGATCTCCCTGGGATCGACCTCGAGCTCCTCAACGAGCGCAATGAAAATCCCCAGCGTCGGGTCACGCTTCCCCGACTCGTAGTGCGACAGCGTCGACTGCGTGACCCCGATGCGCCGAGCCAGCTCGGCCTGCGAGAGATGCCTGCGTTGACGCCACCAGCGCAGGCGGTGCCCAATGCGCCGCCGCCGGGTGACCGGATTCGCAAGTTCGTTCATCGCGTCGCTATCCACCGGGTTCGTCATGGCTGCCAATCCGGGCGGAGACTACGGGACAGTCCATGACGAAAGCGCAACAGCGGCGGGGGATCCGTATCGCGAACACCGGGCAAACGCCTCCCCGCCCCCGGGAGCCCGAAACCGCGCGAGCGCCGCTCCGGGCGTGATGCGCGCCTCAGACGGCCCCGCTTGCGCGCTCCGCCAGCCAGGCTTCCTGCTCGCGGTCCCGGCGGCGACGGTGCAGCGCGTAGCAGTCCGCACACAGCCGCCGCCCGTCGTAGCGAACGTCGGCCGCGCGCGCGTGGCAGCGATCGCATTGCATGTCGGCCATGGTGTGGGTTCCCTTCATGCGCCTCTCGACCCGTCTTCGTAACGGTGCAGCCCCCGCGCGCGTTCCGTTGACCCGGGCAATCGGTGCGCAGGCCCCCGGCAGCGGACGCGGGCGAACACGCACGACATCGCTGGCGCGACGCACGCGCCGAACACGGGCGCTCATGAGATTGTTGAAGGTCACAGCACGGTTCAGGCGTCCGGGCGGCACGTGGTCGCCTCGAACGCGACCACGACGGGCGGACTCCATGGACGGCACCACGCTGCCCCTTCCTGCGCGACGCTTCTCGCGGCGCGCCGCTGCCGCGGCGGTCGTGCTCCTCGCGGCGGCCGTGCTGCTCGGTGGCTGCGCGCACGTCGGCCGCGTGCTCGGCGCGACCACCACCGGCACCACCACGCCCGCCGACGGCACGGCGACCGGATTGGCGACCGCGGCGCCCGGTGAGGAGATCACGTCCGTCGCGGACCTGGTGAAGCGATTCGGCGAACCCCCCGACGCGACCTTCGCGCGCATCAAGATCCCGGTGCTCGGCGTCGACGCGCCCGTCGCGCGCGCCACCGTCGACGCGAACGGCGACATGCCGGCGGCGACCAACCCGGTCGAGGCGACCTGGTACGACCTGTCGCGCTACCCGGCGCTCGGCGGGGTGCCGGGCGAGGGCGGCAACGCGATCATCGCCGGGCACGTCGACTACTTCGCGCACATCCCCTACGCGGACGGCGTGCTCTATCGCGGGAAGGGCGTGTTCGGCAGCCTTTCGCTGCTCTCGCCCGGCGACGTGATCGAGATCGACTACCAGGGCAAGACGCTGCGCTACGCGGTGCAGTGGAAGCAGCAGGTGCATGCGAACGGCGGGGACTGGCAGCAGCTGTTCGGTAGCGACACCGGCGGCGACGCGATCACGCTCTACACCTGCACCGGCGACTTCAGCTGGACCACGCGCGAGTACTCCGACCGGCTGGTCGTGCGCGCGCAGCGAGTGCCATAGCCCACCCAGCCGCCGAGCCGCGCGTCAGTCGGCTGAGCACAGGTCCGCGCGCCCACCCAGCCGCCGAACCCGCGCGTCAGCGGACCGAGCCCGCCCGCGCGCCCACCGAGCCGCCAAGCGACGCGTCAGCGGGCTGAGCAGGTCCGCGCGCCCACCCAGCCGCCGAGCGACGCGTGAGCGGGCTCAGTGCGTGCGCACCACGTCTCAGCGCGCTGACGCGCGGCCGTTCGCCACGGGGTGAGGGGCCCGATTCAACCGTGACGCATTTGTGATGGTCGATCGGTGCGGTCGGTCGCGGTCGTTACGGCGCGAACCGGATAGTTGGACTCGAACTTCGAGTGATGACTTCGCGAGGCGGGGGCTCCAGTGCATCGAACACCGTGGTGGTATCGACTGGTGAAGAACTGGCGAGTCCGGATGTGGATCGAGACGGGGCGCACGGCACCGCGATTGCAGCTCTACAGTGACCCGCGTTCGGTCTCGGAGCACCGGTAGCCTGAGGCATACCCAGTTCTCGCGGTTTCTGCCCCCGCGACGAGCGAAGGGAGAGCGTCGATGATTAGCCTGCTGTGGCTGTTATTCATCGTGCTGCTGGTGTTGTGGTTTATCGGCTACTCGGTGGCGTGGGGTGCGTTCATCAATCTGCTGTTGATTGCCGCCCTCATCATCCTTGTGCTGAACGTGGTCGCGGCCCTGCGTTCGGGGCGCTGGTACTGACCCGCGCCCGCTGGACCGGGGCGCCGCCATCGCGGTGCGGAGCGCCCCCGGCGCCTGCTACCAACCGCTCGCGCCACCCGACGTCCCCGACGCGCCGCCGCGCGGGGGCATGTTCTTGAGCAGCGGGTGCGCCGGGTTCACCGGAGACGCGGGCAACGAGAACGCACCGTCCTGCAGCATCGTGAACACCTGCGGGGCCGTCACACCGAAGCGCCACACGGACACCCCGTCCGCCTTGTGCGTGGCGCACGCCTCGAGGAACTCCGCCCACTCCGCATTCTTCGAGACGCTGCCGTCCCCGATTGGCGCCACCGGCCGCGAGAAGCGTGACAGGTGCTTCACCGCCGTGTCGACCACGAAGGTCGGCGTCACGCGGCCGTGCGGCGGCTCGTAGCCCGCGCCGCGGTACTCGTCGACGTTCGCGTCGCTCGTGAACATGCCCCAGTAGGTCTGCGGCAGGATGACGTTCGAGAAGCTCGCGAACTGCGGCAGCGGGATGTTGTCGATCTCCCACGGGCGCGCGTCCACCGTCGTCGCCAGCCGCGCGGCGGGCTGCCGCTTGCGCAGCTCGTGGCCGAATGTCTTCGCGTCGCTGTCGTCGCCGACCCAGAACCCGTCGTACGACTCGAGGTCGAAGACCATGCTGCGCGCGCCGGAGTTGAGGACGCTGCTCGCCATCTCCGCCTCGCGCTTCGGGTCCTCGCCGGTCACCACGGCCCACGCGTGGAACGGGACGCCGCCGGCCTCGAAGAAGTCCGCCAGCCTCGAGATGTTCTCGAAGGCGCTCCCGTCGCCGGAGTCGTCGCCGATGCCGTCCATCCAGTCGGTGCCGTCGTGCGTCTTCACGAGGACGCCGAGGCCATGCTTCGCGAGGGTCTGCCGGACGAAGAACGGGTGGCCGTCCGCCTCAAAGCTCCACACCCAGGCCAGCCGCGACGCATCCGGGCCGAGCGGGCGGCTCGGGTCGCTCGCGAGCGACGCCGCGCGCGCAGCGAGCGGAGAGAGGAAGGCGGCGGCAGCGGCGCCGCCCATCGTTGCGAGGAACTTGCGTCGCGAGGTCGTGGTCGAGCGCATCGTGGACAAGGGGGGCCCCTTCCCGCTCCGGCGCCGCGCGTGCGGAAGCGCCGAGCCTCTCAGCCCCGCGCACCCCCCGCGATGGAGAAGGAACCCGGGACCGCTCACCCGGCTCCCGCGGGCGCACGACCGCGTGGCACGCGGGCAGCAGGGCCCGCACGCCCGGATCGGACGAAAGGAGGGAGCCAGGGGTGGTAGTGGCGGAAACGCGGGCCGCAGCCCGCGGGGATGAGTCCCCGCCCGGCCGAAGCAGGTCGCACACACGACCGCGCCGACCGACTTGATTCTTGCCCGGAGGTTACGAAGCGATCAACTCGACGGGCCGAAACATCACAGAATCGTAACAGCGTAGGTTCCGGCCATCGGCGGAGAGACCGCGGACTGCAACGATTTCACGATATTCGTGCCGGGTTGCATGCCATCCTACGCGTCATCGGCCTAGCGTCGACCCGCCTCGTCCGTGATGGCGGGACTGCCGCGCCCGGCACAAGATCTCGCCGCTGCTGCCGATGATGATCGCGTGTCGGCACATCTCTCCCGGGGGGTCCCTGCGCGATGGTGAACTCGTCCACGTGTCCCGACTGCGCCGAACAGCATCGCGAGCTCGACCGCGCCCGTGAGCTGTTCCTCAACATCCGCCTGTCACACGGCGCCGGCTCGGCAACGCGTTCGCTCGAGCGTCGCATCCAGGAGCTCGAAGTCACGCTCTTTCGGCACCGCTGCGCCCCGGACGCCCGAGCGCTCTAGCGAGCCGAGGTCGCGAGCGTTCTGAGAGGCCCGCCGCTTCGCTGCAACCGGACGTTCACGCCGCGCCGCCTACCGTGAGGTCATGGCAGCGTCTGTGACCCCCTCCACCGGCGCCGCGGCCGCTGCCACGCCCGGCGTGCCCGTCGTCGCGTTCGCCGGCGTCTCCAAGCGATACGGCGCGTACGACGCCCTCGCGGACGTCTCGCTGACCGTCCGTCGCGGCGAGATTTTCGGCCTGATCGGACCCAGCGGGAGCGGCAAGACCACGCTCGTCCGCCTCGTCGTGGGGCTCTCCGGGCCGAGCGGCGGACACGCGCTCACGCTCGGCGTCGCGCCCGTCGGCGCGGGTGCCCGGCACGCGGAACGCATCGGCTACGCGCCCCAGGAGTCGTTCGTCTATCCCACGCTCACGGCGTGGGCGAACCTCATGTTCGTCGGCTCGCTCTACGGCATGGGCTGGCGCCACCGGCGTCGCCGCGCTCGCGACGTCCTGCGCGCGCTCGGTCTCTGGGATGCGCGCGGCCGCCGCACCGACCGCCTCTCGAGCGGGATGCGCCGCCGCCTCCTCCTTGGCGCCGCCCTGCTGCACGAGCCCGAGCTGCTCGTCGTCGACGAGCCCACCGCCGGGCTCGACCCGGCACTGCGCAAGACCACCTGGGACATCCTCACGGCCCTGCCGGCCCGCGGCGTCACCACCTTCGTGACCACGCAGCTGCTCGAGGAGGCGGCGCACTGCGACCGTATCGGCATGCTCGACCGCGGGCGCCTGATCGCGGTCGGCACGCCCGACGAGCTGCGCCGCCGCTCGGCCGTTGGCGAGGTCGTGACGATCGCCGTCGACGGGCTCGATGAGCATCACGTCGACGCGATCCGCGCGCTCCCCGGCGTGCGCAGCGCGCGCCGTGTCGGGCCCGACACCCTGCGCATCACCGCCGACGACGGCGCCCGCGCCACGCCGGCGATCACGGAGCTGCTCTTCCGAGACGGTGCACACGTGCGCACCGTCGACACGCAGCCCGCGAGCTTCGACGAGATCTTTCTGCGGCTGCTGGAGCGCTGATGTTCCGGCCGATCACACGCACCGTCGCGTTCTTCCACGGCTGGGTCGCCGAGGTGATCCAGCAGCCCGCGCTCATCCTCACGGTGATCGCCGGGCCGTTCCTCGTGCTCTTCGCGTTCGGCGAGGGTGTGAACATCGGCGGGCCCATGCCGTCCGTCATGCTCGTGGAGCAGGGCACGGCCGATCCGCACATCACGCAGGCGCTGAACGACTACGTGAAGATCGCGGGGACGACCGACAACCTGGAGGCCGCGCGCGCAGCGCTGTCGCGCGGCGACGTCGACGCCGTGCTGCTGCTGCCTGATGACCCGCAGTCGTTCCTCCAGCACAACGAGCACATCCCGATCCGGGTCTTCGTGGGGGATATCGATCCGGTGCGGCTGAGCTACTCGCAGCTCTATCTGAAGGAACAGGTGTCGGAGCTCAACCAGCAGGCCGTCGCCCAGGCGATCCACGACGCGACCGCCAACGGGGGAACGGCCGCGCAACTCGCATCCGGCATTCTCGGCACGGGCGGCTCGAATGGGGGCGGGGGCGGGGGCGCGGTCGACGCACAGCTGCTGAGCGCGCCGTATGCCCTCGACGTCAAGCCCGGGCTCTCCTACTCGCCGTCCTTCACGACGTTCTACGCGCCCGCCGTGCTGTCGCTGCTGCTGCAGCACATCGCCATCACGCTCGCCGCGCTGTCGATCGTGCGGCTTCGCGCCTTCGGCATCGCCGACGTGATTCGCGTCTCGCCGGCGCGGGCGATCGAGGTCGTGATCGGTCACTACCTCTCGTACGGCACGCTGGCGCTGCTGGCCGGCGCCGCGCTGCTCGCGGGGATGGTCGGGCTGCTCGGCGTGCCGGTATTCGGGTCGTGGCTGCTGCTGGCCGCCACGATGGTGCTGCTGGTCTTTCTCTCGCTCGGCGTCGGCTTCGTGATCTCGACGCTCTCCACCTCGCAACATCACGCGGCGCAGACCGCGATGCTGATCCTGCTCGCGTCGATCTTCCTGTCGGGCTTCGCGTTCTCGCTCGACCGCATCAGCTGGCCGGTGCGCGCCATCGCCTACGTGCTGCCGGCGACGTACGCGATCCGGCTTTCGCAGGAGGTGATGCTGCGCGGCGTCGTGCGCGAGCCCTGGGACTTCGCCGTGCTCGGCGGCGCCGGCGCCGCGATGTTCGTCCTCGCCGTGCTGCTCACCCGGCGGGCCTTCCGCGCGACCTAGCCGTCGCGGTCTCGTTCGAGGCTCCGCGCGTTGTGACCGACCTGACACGCCTCCCCATGACCTGTGAGACGGACGCAAGGGCCCCCTCGATACGTTCGATCAGGCGGGTCATGTCCCACCATCCGCTACTGAGGAGGCTCCATGGATACCCGGAAAGCACTCGCGACCGTCGCGGCGTCGCTCCTGGCCGCCGCGCTCGTCGCCTGCAGCAACGGTGGCGGCGGCGGCAACCAGGCCGTTCCACTGAGCAGCGCAACCGTCACCGGCGGCACGGGCGGTGCGCTGGCCACCGGCACCGTGGCCGCCGGCGGCACGGCGAGCCCGCTCGGCACTGGCACCGTGGCGCCCATGCCCTCGGGCACGGCCTCCGCGCTCGGTACGGGCACGCCGTTCGCCGGCGCGAGCAGCACGCCGTTCGCCGGCGCGAGCAGCACCCCGTTCGCCGGCGCGAGCAGCACGCCCTTCGCCGGCGCCAGCAGCACCCCGTTCGCGAGCGCGAGCGGCACCCCCGGCACGACGAGCTCCGCCGCGGCCGAACTGCTGAACAACGGGCCGCTGCAGAAGCTGCTCCCCGCCTCGGCGGTCGACGCCGTCCAGGGATTCACGCTCGATCTGGAACACAGCAAGCTCACCCTGAAGACGTCGATGACGAGCCAGTCGCTCGCCAACCAGCTCTGCCAGGCGGTGTCGGGCCGCGCGCTCTTCCTCACGCGCAACGTCGAGATCCAGGACGCGTCCGGCCAGACCCTCGCGAAGTGTGAGCTCGCGCAGGTTTCCAGCGTCGAGGTCAACATGAGCACCGGCGCGATCGTCGTGCACACGACGTGGTCGTCGAGCAACCAGTCCGAAGCACAGTCCCTCTGCCAGCAGATTCTCGAGCTCGGGCCTGCCCTCGGGCGTGAAGGTCGAGATCCAGGGGAGCGACTCCAACACGCTCGCGAGCTGCTCGACCGGCTCCTGAGCCTCAGCGGCGGCGGAGGCGGCCAGGCCGTGACGGTCTGACCGGCCTCCGCGGCCGCGTACGGCGCCGGCGCACGGCGCGCTTCAGGCGCGCCGCGCCCGGCGCTCGCCGCGTTGTTTTCGGCGGCATCTCCGCCGCCGCCGGGACTCGTGCGAGTGGCTGACCCTCCCGCGTGTGCTCACCCCGACGCGGGCAGCGAGAGCACGAACTCCGCGCCCGCGGCGGGAGTCGCCGCCTCCAGGTCGCCGCCCATCTCCCGCGCCATCTCGCGGGAGATGTAGAGCCCGATCCCGTGCCCGCGTCGGCGCTGCTGGTCGCCCGGGCCGCGGAAGTAGCGCTCGAACAGGTGCGCACGGACCTCCGGGGCGAGACCCGGCCCGCCGTCCGCCACGCGCACGACGCACCGCGCGGCGTCGCCCTCCACCGACACGGTCACGTGCGGATCGTCATCCCCGTACTTCACCGCGTTGTCGATCAGGTTGCCGAGGATCTGCGAGACGCCGTCCTCGTTCGCGAGCGCCACCACCGGCTCCGCGGGTCGCCGCAAGCGAATCGTCGCGGCGGGGTAGCGCCGCCGGTACTCCCGCAGCCGCGCGTCGACCAGGGCGACGAGGTCGACCTCCGACACCTCGGGCGGGGGACGGACGGTATCGATGCGCGCGAGGTCCAGGAAGAGGTCGACCGTGCGCCGCAGGCGATCCGCTTCATCCGCCAGCACGTCAACGGCCTCGTGCAGCGCCACATCCGCGGACGCGTCCGCGCGCGAGTCCGCCGCGCGCCGATCGAGCAGGCGGCGCAGCCGGCCCGCGTAGCCGGCCACCGACGTCAGCGGCGTCCGGATCTCGTGCGCGGCGACGGAAACGAACTCGGAGAGCCGCTCGTTGAGGGCCACCAGCCGCGCCTCGGCCCGCCGGTGATCGGTGAGATCGACGATCACGGCGCCGACGCCATCGACCACCCCTCGCGAGCGGATCGGGTAGTACGACACGAACCAGTGCTGGGCTTCGCCACCGGTGCCCGGCGTGGGCGCGGAGAATTCGAACTGTCGAGGCTCGCCGGTCGAGAGGACGTGCTCGAACTCGGCGCGGGCGGCCTCCCACACCGCGTCGCCCGCAACCTCTCGCACGGTGCGTCCGACGTGCGACCCGGCCGGCGTCCCGTTCATGCGCGCGAGGGCGTCGTTCGCGCGGACGTAGCGCGCCTCGTGATCCAGGACCGCCGCGCCGACCGGCGCGTTCGCGAAGATCGCCTCCAGCAGGTCGCGCTGCTGCGCGATCTGCTCGCGGAGCGCCTCCGCCTCCGCCTGCTCGTCGGCGTGCGCCGTCACATCCGTCGCCGTCGCGACGACGCCCACCACGCGGTCGTCGTCGTGCACCGGGAAGTAGGCCACCTCCCAGGTGCTGCGCGCGCCGCTTGCCGTCGGCCCGGTGATGGCGAATCGCACGGGCGGGCCGCCTTCGACCACAGCGCTGAAGTGCGGCTCGCACTGGCGCCAGACGTCCGGAAAGAGCTCGGCGACGGTGCGGCCGACGCGCGCGCCCTCGCCGTGCACGTCGTGCACGTTGATGCTCGTCCGGATGTAGCGCCCGTCGCGGTCGAGGAACGCCATGCCCGGCGGCGCCGTCGTCATCAGGGACTCGATCACCCGGCGCGCAGCGTCGTCGCGCGCCGGAGCGTCGGGCGGCTCATCGACGTCGCTCAGCGCGACGAACCAGCCGCGCACGGTGCCGTCGCGATCGTTGACGGGAACGTGGCGGAGGAGCACGCGGCGTTCACCGCCGACGGCGCGCCGCAGCCGCACCTCCACCTCCGTCGGCACCTCCGCGGGGCCCGCCGAGCGCGCGCGCTCGACGTCGTCGGGGTGCAGCGCCGCAAGCCAGCCCCCGTCACGGCTCGCCTCGAGCGTCAGGCCCGTCTCGACGACCCACGGCGCGTTCACGAGCGCGAGCACGCCCGTCTCGTCGATCCACCACGCTGGCTGCGCATACGCGGCAACGAGGCCGGCGTACGACGACGCGAGCCCGACGCTGGTCGTGCCTTCGCGAGTGCGGTGGTCGGACGACGACGACACGGTCCGGCTCCCGTCGCTGGGGGACCTCCGACGCCGGCGCATCGGAGGGGAGCGGTGCCGGCCCAGTCTCGCACGCCCGGTCCGTCACGCAACGGACATGCGCCGACCGGCCGCCGCGGAGTGTAGGCCCGCCCGTCACGGAAGTGTCACGCCATATCACGTCGTGATATGCGCGCCCGATGCGGCCGCTGCTATCTCAGGAGGCGTGGTCCAGCGGTGCCGCGCCGGCGCGCATGCGCCGGCGGACCGCTCGCCGCTCGGGAGGCGTCGATGCCGCGCCGCACGCCCCGTGGCCGCGCCGTCCGAGGCGTCGCGCGCGACGCCCTGCCGGTGGCGGCGTGGGTGCTCGGCGGCGTCGTGGCGTGGGCGGTCGTCGTGGGGATCACCACGCCGTTCGAGATCGTGGTCGCCGGGGCGGCCGCAGCGCTCGCGTTCGGTGTGCAGCGCCGCGCGGCCGAGGAGGCCGGCATCGCGCTGCACGTGCGCGCGCTGGCGGGCTGCGCGCGCAGCGCGATGCCGGGGATCGCCGGGGAGGCGCGCGCCTGGGGGCGGCTGGCACGCTCCCGCGCCACCGCGCGCGGCGGCTTCCGCCGCGCCGAGGCGCCGGGCGGCGATGCGGCGTGCCGCGGCGTCGCGATCGTCGTCGCCTCGCTGCTCCCGACGTCGTACGTGGCCGATGCGCACGACGCGGAGGAGGACACCGACGCCGGCCTCATGCTCCTGCACGACCTGCCGCGTCGCCGTCGCGGCGAGCGCTCCCGCGGCCACGCCGGGGCGCGGAGCGGCGAGGGGCGCGCATGAGCGACGCGTGGCTGGCCGTCGCGGCGCTGCTGCTCCTCTCGATGGTCCCGGCGTGGTGGGTTGCGGCGCGCGCGGAAGCGATGGACCGCCTGGCCGCGCTGCAGGCCGGCAGCACCGGCACCACGCTCGTCGTGCTTGCGCTCGCCGCCGGCTCCGGCCGCGCGCTGTACGTCAACGTCGCGCTCGCGATCGCGCTCGTGTCGCCCATCGGCACGCTCCTCTTCGCGCGCTTCCTGGAGCGGTGGCTGTGAGCGCCGTCGGGGTCGCGCTCGGCGCGGCCGGCGCCGTCGTCGCGGTGCTGGCCGGCATCGGGCTGCTGCGCGCGCGCGACGCCTACGACCGGCTGCACTGGGCGAGTGCGACCTGCTTCTTCGCCACGCCGCTCGTCGCCGCCGGCGTCGCGATCACGGTCGGGGTGAGCGCCGCGGCGGCGACCGCGCTGCTCACCGCGGGCGTCGTCATGCTCGCCGGCCCCGTCGCCACGCACGCGCTCGCGCGGGCGGCGACGGTGCGCGAGCGCGGCCCCTGGCGCGCCGCCGACGAGGAGCAGCCGCGCGCGGGCAATGCGCGGGCGCGCGGGTCGTGAACGACGCGCTGGTCGCGCTGACGCTCTGCTTCGTCGCGGCCGGCGGCACCGCGGTGGTCGCCACGCGCGAGCCGGCGCGGCAGGCGGTGGCGATGAGCTTCGCCGGGCTGCTGCTCGTGATCGCGTTCGTCGAGCTGCAGGCGCCCGACGTGGCGCTGTCGGAGCTGGTCGTGGGGACGATCGCGGTGCCGGCCATGACGCTGCTCGCGCTGGCGCGGACGGCCGCGTACGCGCAGCGCCACGCGGCAGAGGCGCCGCGCGAGGAGGGCGGCGCGGAGGACGAGCCCGACGACGACGAGGTAGCGGCGCGCGGTGGGCGGCGCCGCGGGAGCGGGCGGGCGTGAGCCGCTCGGCGCGACGATGGCTGTTCGTGGTCGCGGCGGTGCCGCTCGCGGCGCTCCTGCTCGCGGGGCTCGGCGGGCTGCCACGCGCCGGCGCCGGACGCAGCGCGTACGGCGACTGGGTCGCCGCGAACACCGTCGGCCGCCGCCACGTACCGAACGTCGTCGCCGCCGTCGTCTTCGACTACCGCGGCTTCGACACCCTCTGCGAGGAGTTCATCCTCTTCGCGGCGGCTGCGGGCGTGTCGCTGCTGCTGCGCGCGCCCGAGACGGAAGAGGCGAGCGGCGACGACGGCAAGGGCGGCGAGAGCGAGGACGAGCTGCCCGGCCGCGGGGCGCCGCGCACGAGCGCCGCCGTCCGGCTCGCCGGCGCCACCTGCACGGGCGCCGTCCTCCTCTTCGGCATCGCCATGATCCTCCACGGCTACCTGTCGCCGGGCGGCGGCTTCCAGGGCGGCGTGATCGTCGCCGGCGCCTTCCTCCTCGTGTATCTCGAGAACGACTTCCTCGCCTACCGCCACGCGATCCGGCCGGGGCTCATGGAGTCCCTCGAGGCGATCGGCGTCGGCCTGCCGCCGGCGCTGGGTGCGGCGATGCTCGCCGGAGGCGGCGCCTTCCTCGCGAACCGGCTGCCGCTCGGGCACGAGGGCTCGCTGCTGGCCGGCGGGACCATCGGCGTGCTGAACGCGGCGTCGGGGATCGCGGTGACCGCCGGGATCACGCTCGTCGTGCTCGACTTCCTCGAGCGAACCGTCGCGCTGCGCGAGGCGCGGTGGTTCCGGTGACGTTCCTGCCGTACGCCGTCGCCGCGTGGCTGTTCTTCGTCGGCCTCTACGGCATCGTGACGAGCCGCAACCTCGTGCACCTCGCGAACTGCCTCGGCGTGGTGCAGGCGTCCACCGTCGTGCTGCTGATCGCGATCGGGTACCGGCGCGGCGCGACCGCGCCGGTGTTCTCGGGCGTGCCGCCGGGCACGCCGGTGGTCGACCCGGTCGTGCAGGCGCTGACGCTGACGGACATCGTCGTCGGCGCCGTGGTGACCGCGCTGCTGCTCGCGCTCGCGATCCAGGCGCAGCGGCACTTCAATACGCTCGACCCCGACGAGCTGAAGTCGATCCAGGGCTGACGGTGGCGTCGCTCGCGCCGCTGCTGGTCGCGCTGCCGCTGCTCGTCGCCGCGGTGCTCATGGGCGTCGCGCGCGTGGCGCCGCGCTGGCTGCTCGACGGCGCGGCGATCGCGACCGCCGTCGCGGTCGGGGTGCTCGGCGCGGCGACCGCGGTGGCCGTGGCGTCCGCCCCCTCGGTGGTGTGGCTGGGCGGCTGGCACCCCGCCGGGTCGGCCGTCCCCGGGATCGCGCTGGTCGTCGACACACCGGCGACCGCGCTCGTCGCGCTGACCGGCCTGCTCGCTGCGCTGGCGCTCGTCTTCTCCTGGCACTACTTCGAGGCCGTCGAGGCGCTGTACCACGTCCTCATGCTCATCTTCCTCGGCGCAATGGCCGGGTTCCTGCTCGCGGGCGACCTCTTCACGCTGTTCGTCTGCGTCGAGCTGATCGGCGTCGCCGCGTACGCGCTGACCGGCTACAAGGCGGAGCAGTCGTCGCCGATCCAGGGCAGCCTCAACTTCGCCGTCACGAACTCGATCGGCGCGACGTGCATGCTCCTCGGCATCGCGCTGCTGTACGGCCGCACCGGCCAGCTGAACATGGCCGCGGTGGGCGCGACGCTCGCCGGCGGGCCCGTCGACCGACTCGTGGTGACCGCGTGCGCGCTCGTGATCACCGGGCTGCTCGTGAAGGCAGGCGCCGTCCCCTTCCACTTCGCGCACGCGGATGCGCACGCCGTCGCGCCGACCCCCGTGTTGGTGCTGTTCTCGGGGATCACGATCGAACTGGGCGTGTACGGCGTGGCGCGCGTGTGGTGGGTCGTCTTCGGCGGGGCGATTGTCGAGCCCCGGCACGCGCTCGCGGGGCTGCTGGTCGGCGCCGGCGCGGTCACGGCGCTGGCCACCGCCGTGATGTGTTATGTCCAGCGACACCTGAAGCGGCTGCTGGCGTTCTCCTCCCTCAGCCACGTCGGCGTGCTGTTGATCGGCGTGGGGCTGCTCACGCCGGCGGGGCTCGCCGGCGCCGGCATCTTCTTCGTCGCGCACGCGACCACGAAGGCCGCGCTGTTCCTCGGGGTCGGCGTGCTGTTGCACCGCTTCGACAGCGTCGACGAGCGCGAGCTGCGCGGACGCGGCACGACGGAGCGCTGGCTGGGCGCGTTGTTCCTCCTGGCGGGGCTGGCGCTGGCGGGGATGCCGCCGTTCGCGACGTTCGTCGGCGAGCACGCGCTGGAGGACGCGGCGCGCGAGTCGGGGTTCGGGTGGGCGGCGGTGCCGGTCGCGGCGGCGTCGGTGGTGACGGGCGCGGCTGCCGTGCGCGCGGGGCTGCGCGTATTCGCGGGATGGGGCGAGCGCGAGCGGCCGGAGGACGCGCCGCCCGAGGAGCAGGAGGAGCCGGCGGAGCGCGAGACACGCCACAGCGGGCGGCGCACGCCGTGGGTGATGGTGGCGCCCGTGGCGCTGCTGGTGGCGGCGACGCTGGCCGTGGGGGTGACGCCGGGACTGTCGGCCGCGGCGGAGCGGGCGGCGGGCTGGTTCGCCGACGGCGCCGCGTATCGCGCGCTGGTGCTCGACGGCCGCGCGGCGACGCTGCGGCCGGCCGCGGCGCGAGGGCCGTGGGACGTCGCGGGGCTCGCCGAGCAGGCGGGACTCGTGGCGCTGGCGGTGGTGCTCGCCGTGGCGGGGCTGTACCCGCGACGGGGCTGGTCGCGGCTCCACCGCGGGACGCGCGAGGCGGTCGAACAGCCGATCGCATGGCTGCGGACGCTGCACAGCGGCCACGTCGGCGAGTACGTGGCATGGCTGACGGCGGGGGCGTCGCTCTTCACGACGCTGGTGGTGGTGTTCGTGCGGTAGGCGTCGAGCGGCAGCTGGAAGGCTGCCGATCCCTCCCGACCGGCTCACGGACCGCAAGCGCATGTCGGCGAGGCCGGGAGGGCGGTCCGGCGATCCCCGGTCGTGGACGCGCAGGTGGGGAGGGATCGGGACCCTCCCGGGATCCCGCTCGACGTGGGCGCTCGTGCCCCTGAGCGCCCACGTCGAGCGGCAGCTGGAAGGCTGCCGATCCCTCCCGACCGGCTCACGCACCGCAAGCGCATGTCGGCGAGGCCGGGAGGGCGGTCCGGCGATCCCCGGTCGTGGACGCGCCGGTGGGGAGGGATCGGGACCCTCCCGGGATCCCGCTCGACGCCGACTTCCTTACTGGTAGATCACGATGCGGGGCGGATCCGGCAACGCCAGCAGATCCGACGCCGACATCAACGGATCGTCCCACTTGTAGAAGAGCTTGATCGCCGGGAACTCCGCGTACGACGCCTCCGCGTAGCGGTCGTACTTGAACAGCTTCAGAGCCGGTGCGCCGAAGCCGTCCATGTCGATCACGAGCGAGACGCCCGTGTAACGGCCGATCGCGTCGGCGTGGTCGAGCATCCGCTCGAGGAACTGGTGCACGATCAGGATCTTCGGGGGCAGCCCCCGGTCGATCACGAGCTGCGCGAGGTAGGCCTGCACCGCGTTGACCTGCGTCGCCGACAGCACGCCGATGGCCTGGCCGGGCGCCTCGCCCAGCGGCCGCGTCGCGAACTCCGGGTCGAGCGCGACATGGACGAACGGCTCGGCGAGGTAGGGCGCCAGCGCCTCCACCTCCGTCAGCGGGTCGGACCAGCCGACCTGCACGTCGAGGAACAGCAGCATGTGCTGGGCGCGGGCGATGTCGACGTACTGCTGGACCTGCGTGTCGGCGAGCCGCGCGAGGTAGGTGCCGTCGGCGCCGGGCAGCGGCTGCGCGACCGCGACGATCAGGTGGAACGCGGGAATGGCCGGGCGCGACGGATCGAGCGCGGTGTACTCGCGGGCGAGCGACTCCGCCTTCGCGGCGGCGTCTTCCGGCGCGCCGGCGCCGAGGACGCCCATCGCCGGCACGTCGGGCGCGCCATAGACGGAGACGATGCGCGACGCGTCGAGCAGCGACGGCGTGGCGGGGTCGCCGTGGGCGCGCGGCGTGGCGGTCGCGGTCGCGGTCGTCACGCGTGTCGGCGTCGCGACGACGGCGGGGGTGGCAGACGGCGTCGGCGTCGCGCGGTCGGCTGGCGTCGGGGTGGAGGTCGCGACGATCGGGGCGGCGGTCGGCGGCGGGGTGGGCGTCTCGGACGCAGGGGTGGGCGTCGGCGCGGGCGTCGGCGGCGCAAAGGTCGCGGACGCCGCCGCGACGCGCGGCTCTGCGGGCGCGGTGGCGACGCCGTCGGCGTAGGGGTCCGCACACGCGGCGAGGACGATCAGCGCGCACGCGAGCACCCAGGGCAGGACGGAGAGCGGGCGGGGCAGGCGGATGTGACACCCCCCGGCGAGCGTCGAGCTCGCCTCGATTTCCCCCGCCGGTGGACTGGCGTCGACAGCCTAGCGCGCGCCGCAAGCGGCGGCGAATCGTGGCGCCCGCGGGCCCCGCGGGAGGGTCCGGCGCGACCTCGCGCGCACCGCTTGCGGCGCGTAGGCGAGGGACGCGCTAGCGTCCTCGACCGGTGGGGGCCGGTCGCGAGGAGGCGTCACGCCGCATGCCCCGCCACCCCCTGCGCCGCCTCGCGGCGTCCCTCTCTTCCGCCCTGCTTGTGCCCGCCGTCGCGATCGCCGCGCTGTGTGCGCTCGTCGCGACCGGTTGCGGCCACGAGGCCGTGGGGCACGCCGCGACCCCGCCGGAGCGCGGCACGCGCGCGTCCGCCGTCGCGTTCACTTCCGCGACGGCCACGCCCACCGCGCTCACGGCGACGCCGGCCGCGTCGCCGGCAACAGAGGCCGCCCCGCCGACGGCGACCGCGTCGCCGACGCCCGCCGCCGGCGCCGGAGGCGCCGTCGCGCCGCTCCCCGGCGGCCTCTCGGCGTCGGACCTTGCCCGCCTCCGCCCCAACGAGCTCGGCCGCGTGCTCGTGCTCGAATACCACCAGATCGGCACGCCCGAGGCGCAGTTCGTCCGCTCGCCCCAGCACCTGCGCAACGACCTGCAGTGGCTCTACGACCACGACTTCGTCACGGTGCCGCTCGTCGACTACCTGGCGGACGCCATCGCCGCGCCCGCCGGCAAGCGCCCGGTCGTGCTCACCTTCGACGACGGCTCCGAGGGCCAGTTCCGCTACCTCGTCGACGCGAACGGCCGGACGCGACCCGACCCCGACTCCGCCGTGCCGATCCTGCTCGCCTTCGACCAGGCGCACCCGGGCTTCGGCCACGACGCGACGTTCTTCCTGCTGCCGTACGGCCCGTTCGGGCGCACCACGGCGCAGCTCGAATACGCGCAGCAGAAGCTCGACTTCATGGTCGCGAACGGCTTCGCGCTCGGGAACCACACGCTCGACCACGTCGACCTCTCGACGGTCTCCGACGCGATCGCGACGAAGGAGCTCGCGACCGCGGTGGCGCGGCTCCACACCTACCTGCCCGCGTACGACCCGCACGTCGTCGCGCTGCCGTTCGGCGGGTACCCGAAGGGCGGGCCGGCCGTGCTGCGGCACGGCGCGTACGACGGCACGAGCTACGACAACGTCGGCGCGCTGCTCGTCGGCTCCGGGCCGGCGCCCTCGCCCGCGGCCTCGGACTTCGACCCGATGCGCGTCCCGCGCACGCAGGCGTACGGCCCCGTGCTCGACGCGTGGCTTGGGACCGTCGAGAAGCACCCCGAGGAGTTCTACGTGAGCGACGGTGACCCGGCGACGATCACCGCGCCGCGCGACCTGGCGCCGTTGCTCGCCGCGCCCGACACCGCGCGGTTGACCGCGGAGGGCCGGGTGGTGGTCCGCTACTAGCGCACGGCAGCGCATGGCCGCCTCCAACCAAAGCGGCGGCAGACATGCCGCCGACAAATCGCGGCCCGATGGGCCGCGTCGGCGTCGGCGGCATGTCTGCCGCCGCTTTGGTTCTGCGCTGTGCCGTCCGCTTGCTGCGGCGGCGCCACGCCGCGCGCCGGAAGACGCCGCGCGCGATCCACGGCACGCCGGAAGCGTGCCGCGCGCCTAAGATGCCGCCCGAGGAGGTGCGCACCATGGGCAAGCTCGACGGCAAGGTCGCGATCGTGACGGGCGCCAGCCGGGGCATCGGCCGCGAGGTCGCCGTGCTGTTCGCGGAGGAGGGCGCCCACGTCGTCTGCGCCGCGCGCACGCTGAACGAGGGCGATCACCAGCTGGCGGGCTCGCTCGCGAGCACCGTGCAGGCCATCCGCGACGCCGGCGGCGAGGCGCATGCCGTCGCCTGCGACGTGTCGCAGGAGGCCGACTGCCACCGCCTCGTCGACGAGGCACAGTCCACGTTCGGCCCCGCCGACGTCCTCATCAACAACGCCGCGCTCAACTACTACATCCCCGTCGTCGACTATCCCGCGAGCCGCTGGATGCGCGGCTTCGCGGTCAACGTGCACGGGCCGTTCATGCTGTCGCAGGCGGTGCTGCCCGACATGATCGCGCGCCACGGCGGCGCCATCGTGAACATCTCGTCGATGGGCGCCGTGGGCCCGGGCCGCGGCCCGTACCAGACGAAGGGCCGCGGCGGCGCGATGTACGGCGCGAGCAAGGCAGCGCTCGAGCGCTTCACGCAGGGCCTGGCCGAGGAGGTCTACGAGCACGGGATCTCGGTGACGTGCGTGTCGCCGTCGGTCGGCGTGCCGACCGAGGGCACCGTCTACCACAAGCTGCACACGTCGCTCGACGACCCGCGCGGGGAGCCGGTGCGCACGATGGCGAACTCGATCCTGTTGCTGGCCACCGAGCCGCTGGACCGGGTGACGGGCCGCGTCACCTACTCGCAGGCGATCCTCAAGGAGTTCGGCTGGATCGACGAGGCCAGCGGCTACGGCGTCGACATCAAGGGCTCCGGTTACAGCGAGATCTGAGCCCCCGACCGACTCGATCGTCGCAAGCGGCGGCAGACACGCCGCCGATGTGCCGGCCGCGCCAGCGGCCGCTCCGCGCTCCGCACGACGGTTCAAGCCGCGACGGCGTTGCCTCCCGCCGCTGCCTCCGTCAGTCTGCGATCACGTCGCGACGGCCGGGCGGGCATGAGGACGTTCACCATGTGGAGACCGACCGGCTCGACGTCGACGGCCGTCGAGGCCCTGGTCGCGTGCGCCCTCACACTGCTCGCCGGCGGCTGCGCGCGCGGCACACCCGCCACCCCGTCGACGACTGCCCCGACGTCGCCCGCCGCCACCACCACCGCCACCACCGCGAGCGCCACCTCCACGCCGCTCGCCATCCCGGCGGCCCCGGCCCCGGCCACGCCGACGCTCCCGCCCGACACCGGCTTTCCGACAATCGCGCCCACGGCCTCCGCGCCGAGCGCGGATTCTCGTCGACGGCTGGCCGCGTGGCGCGACCGGCCCGATCGTCGTGTTCGAAGCGCTGGAGCCTGGCTACCCAACGCAGGCCGAGACGCGGCTGAGGGTCGCCGCCTTCGACGTCGGCACCGGGCAGGACGTCGGTTCGTTCGTGATCGGAAGCGGGGTCCCCATCCGCGTTCGGCTCAGCGGTTCGCGCATCTACGTCAACTTCGGCCAGGCGCTCTGGAGCTATAACCTCGATGGCTCCGGCGCGCGCGAGCTCTGGGGCCGGCCCGGCACCTGGCTCGGCGCGTTCGCGCTCTCGCCGAGCGGCGACCGCATCGCGTTCGAACGCTGCGACCTCACCCAGTGCGGGCAAACCCGGGCACATGCGATCGAGATCGTCGCCGCGTCCGATGGGCGGGAGATCCGCAGCGTGTCGCAGACCGCGGCAACCTTCCCGGGATTCCGCGGCGACGCGTCGCCAGTGCGCTGGCTGTCCGAGAACGAGCTGCTCGTCGAGGGCCTCACGTACTCGGAGGGCGGCGGCGGCAGCGCGGTGGTGGCCGTCGACGGCAGCGTCAGGGTCCTCGACGGCACCCACCTTGTGGACCCTGGGGCCACCCTGCAGGTCGAGCGGTCCGGTGGCTTCGGCGGAGGATGCGCGCTCGGACCCTACGACCCTGCCCGCCGCGTCGTACTCGTGGATCCGGCGAGCGGCGCCGCCCTGAACGCGATCCAGCGCGACCTCCCCACGTTCGAGTTCACAGAAGTCTCACCTGGTGAAGACACCGTCCTCGTCGCCGAGCGCCTGCTCTCGCCGCCGACCGAGGCGGCCGAGCGGCGCCTGCTCGCCGCTCCGGGGACGTGCCCGGACATGCAGTTCGCGCGGGCGGTCGAGTCCGATCCGCTGCAGTGGCTCCTGCTGCCCACGAGCGGCGGACCACCGACACCCGTCGCGAGCCGCATCGCCGTCCACCGCTCGTGGTACGGAGACCGGGCCGTCACGTTCGTGTGCGCCGACGAGGAGCACAGCGCGTTCTACCTCGACGGCGAGGCGCTCGTGCCGGAGGGGATCGCCATCGGCTTCGCTGCCCCCGCCTGCACGGCCCCGACGGCGACGATCGAGATCTCCGTCGGTGACACGACGGTCGGCGTCGGGATCCACCCGGTCGTTCTCGGGTTCATCGACCGCCCGGGCGGCGCCGGCACGCCGGCGGGGGCCGGCACATGAGGCGTGGACTCGTGCCGCTACTGATCGCCTCGCTCGCCGGCGGCGTGGTCGCACTCGTCACGCTCGCCGCTTGCTCCTCGCGCAGTCCCACAGCCGCCACCGTGACTCAGACTGTCGGCGTTGCCGAGCAGGCGAGTGCGACCGCGAGCCGCGCTCGGACGACCGAGAGCTACACCCCTCCGCCCCTGGTGGTACCCACCACCTCGACGCCGACCCCGACGGCGACGCCCCCGCCGCTGCCGTACCTCGACCGCTTCTTCCGCGCCTATGACGCCGCGATGCTGCCGGGGAGCGATCCGGCCGCGCTGCTCGCGCCGTTTTACGACCTCGCGAGCGGCGACCCCGCGGTGCGGACCCTGCTCGACTGGCAGGTCGACGCGGCGAAGCGCTACCACGCGTGCACGGCGGCGCTCGGCGGCGCATCGACTCCGTCACCACGACGGACGAGGTCGCCTCGCAGACCGTCTCCGGCGACACGACGACGCTGGTGCTGCACGCGGGGTACTCGTGGGTCTGGCGGTCTGGGCCGCACGCGAGCCCGGTGAAGTCCAGCGGCTATATCGACCGCCTGATGTCGTGGGTGAACCGCGACGGCCAGCCGAAGCTGCACGTTGACGCCGTCGTCGCCCCGTTCCACATGGAGTGCGGACACGCGGCGGCCGAAGGGATCTCGCTGCCGCCCGGGACCCCGCCCGAGTTCGCCCCGCCTGACTCGCTCGTCCAGGCGGCGCTCGATCGGCTCCGCGCGTATCTCGACGCGTGGCAACGCGGCCGGTCGCGCTCGGACTTCTGGGCGCTTCCGATGCCCGGGCTCGACGGGGGCTCGGGACCGACGTCGTGGTCGATCACGCAGTGGCACGTCAGTCCCGGCGCCTCGCCGGACGCGATCACGCTCGCTACGACGATCGACCTTCATTTCGCGAGTGGGCAGCCTGGCTCGTGGATCGACGGTCCGCACGCGGCGTTCGTGACGTTCGCGCTAGCCGGCGGAGACGCGCCGCCGCGGATCATCTCCTGGGGGACTTCGCCGCCGTAGGCGGCGAGCGCGGCGGCTCGCCTCGCCGGCCTGTCGGGGGCATGTCTGCCGCCGCTTAGGCGGCGGCCGTCGCTCCTCGGGGGAGCGCGTCCCCGAGATCCACGCGCGCGGCCCAGCCCGTCGCGCCCATCAGCTCCGGGCGGTGCGTCATCACGATCAACGTCCGGCCGGCGGTCGCGGCGAGCAGGTCGCGCACCAGGTCCTCGGCCATGCGCTCGTCGACGTGCTCCGTCGGCTCGTCGACCACCAGCACCGGCACGTCGGCGAGCAGCGCGCGCGCGACCGCGATGCGCTGGCGCTGGCCGCCGGAGAGGCGCGCGCCGTGCTCGCCGACCGGCGTGTCGAGGCCGTCCGGGAGCGACTCCACCCACTCGAGCAGCTGCGCGCGGCCGAGCGCGGCGCGCACGTCGTCGTCGCTGGCGTCCGGCCGCGCGAGGCGCACGTTCTCGAGGAGCGTCGAGTCGAAGAGGTGCGGGTCCTGCTCGCAGAGGCCGATCACGCGGCGGACGTCGTCGCTCGCCAGCGCGGCCAGCGGGACGGCGCCGTCGGCGCCGACCAGCTCCACGCTGCCGCCGGCGGCGTCGAGGAAGCGCAGCAACACCGCGGCCAGCGTGCTCTTGCCGGAGCCGCTCGGGCCGGTGACGAGCACGCGATCGCCGGGCGCGACGTCGAGGTCGAGGCCGCGCAGCACGTCGGACGCGCCGTCCGCGTAGCGCGCGCGCAGGCCGCGGATGCGCAGCCCGTGCGGCCCCGCCGGCAGCGCGGCCGGCGTCGCCGGCTCCGCGACCGGGTCGGGCTGCGCGAGCACGTCGAGCACCCGCGCCGCCGACGCGGCCAGCCCCGGCAGGTGCTGCGCCGCCGGCGCCAGCTCCGCGACGACCTCGTGCGCGGCGATCGTGGTCAGCACGACGACCGCCAGCCACACGCCGTCGAGCCGCCCGCCGTGTACCGCGGCGACGCCGGCGAACAGCGCGCACCACGTCGCCGCGCCCGCCGCGAGCGTGGTGAGGAGCGTCCCCAGCCCGTCGCCCGCCGCCGCGCTCGCCTCGGCCGCCGCGAGGTCGCCGTCGAGCGCCGCGATCCGCGCCAGGTACGCGGGCGTCGCGCCCACCGCCAGCAGCTCGGGCGCGCCGTCGAGCAACTCCAGCGCCGCCGCCGCCAGCCGTCCGCGCGCCGGCGCCGCGTGCGCCTCCGCGGCGCGCGTCAGCCGCCCCGCAACGAGCGGCACGCCGACCGACGCCACCACGAGCGTGACCGCGAGCGCCACGCCCGCCGCCGGCGCCAGCGCGCCGACCACCGCCACCGCGCCCGCGCCCACGACCGCCGCCGCGCCGTAGGGCAGCAGCACGCGCAGCCAGACGTCGGCGAGGCCGTCGACGTCGGTCACCAGGCGCGTGAGCAGGTCGCCCGAGCGGAACGCCGCCAGCCCCGCCGGCGCCAGCCGCTCGAGCCGCGCGTAGGCACGCCCGCGCAGCTCCGCGAGCACGCGGAACGCCGCGTCGTGCGACGCCAGCCGCTCGCCGTACCGCAGCACCGCGCGCCCCAGCCCGAACGCCTGCACCGCCGCAACCGCGACCATCAGCGAGAGCACCGGCGGCTGCTGCGCCGCGCGCGCGATCAGCCACGCGGAGGTCGCGCTCAGCCCGACCGCCGCCGCGGAGGCGCCCACCCCGGCGGCGAGCGCCAGCGCCAGCCGCCGCGCCGCCGGCCGCCCGAACCGCGCGACACGCAGCAGCGCCGGCGCGCGGCAGGCTCCGGCCCCCGGCGCGCGGCGGGCTTCAGGCCCGCCGTGTGCAGTGGCGCGGGTCACGAGAGGCAGCCGCTTCCACGGCAGTGAGCATGCCCCGAGGCGCGCCGTGCGCGCATGAACGTCACCCAAAGCGGCGGCAGATATGCCGCCGACAGAAGCGCGGCACCAGCCGCGGACTGCGTCCGCGTCCTGTCGGCGGCATATCTGCCGCCGCTTCGACTGTGCGACGAGGCCTGAAGCCCTTCGACCGGCTCAGGATGGGCTCTGCCGCGCGCCGGGTTCACGCCCCCGCCTCCCGCAACCGCAGCGCCGTCATCGACGGCGCCTCCATCACCTCCCGCGCCTCCACCTCCACGACGCGGTCCGCGATCGCCAGCGCGGCCGGCCGGTGCGCGACCAGCACCACCGCCAGCCCGCGCCCGCGCGCCGCCTCCGACACCGCCTCGAGCACGGCCGCCTCTGCCTCGGGGTCGAGTCCCGCCGTCGGCTCGTCGAGCAACAGCAGCGCGGCCGGCCGCAGCAGCGCGCGCGCCACGCCGAGCCGCCGGCGCTGACCGCTCGACAGCCCCTCGCCGCGCTCGCCCAGCACCGTCGCCGGCGTCACATCGCCGAGCCCCACCGCGTCCATCGCGGCGCGCACCGCGCCGTCGGATGCCATCGGCATCGCCAGCCGCACGTTCTCGGCGACCGTCCCCGCAAAGAGGAACGGCTGCTGCGGCACCCACGCCACCCGCCGCCGCCACGCCTCGCCGTCGACCCGCGCCACGTCGGCCACCGCGCCGCGCCCGTCGCGCACCGAGACCCAGCCCTCGTCGGCGGGCACGAGCCCGAGGATCACCTGCAGCAGGGTGCTCTTCCCCGCGCCGCTCGGCCCGCTCAGCGCCACCACCTCGCCGGGCTGCACGGTGAACGACACCCGGCTGGGCGCCTCGAGCTCGCGGCCCGGGTGCCGCACCGTCACGCCGTCGACGCGCAGCTCGCCGGTGCGCAGGTCGGGCAACCCGCCGCCGGCGCGGGCCGGCGGCTCCGGCGCGTCGATCACGTCGAAGACCGCCGCCGCCGCGGTGAGGCCCTCCTCGCTGTCGTGGTACTGCGCGCCGAGGCGGCGCAGCGGCAGGTACGCCTCGGGCGCGAGCACGAGCACGAACAGCCCCGTGCGCAGGTCGAGCCCGCCGTTGACGAGCCGCAGCCCGACGCCGACCGCGACCAGCGCGACCGCGAACGTCGCGAGCAGCTCGAGCACGAAGGCCGAGAGGAAGGCCACGCGCAGCGTCGCGAGGGTCTCGCGGCGGTAGTCGTCGGTGACGCGCCGCAGCGCGTCGACCTGCGCGCGCGAGCGCCCGAACACCTTGAGCGTCGGCAAGCCGGTCACGACGTCGACGAAGTAGTGCGCGAGCCGCGCCAGCGCGTCCCAGCGCGCGCGGTTGCGGTCGGCGCTGGCCCGCCCGACGAGCGCCATGAACAGCGGGATGAGCGGGACGGTGAGCGCGACGGTCGCGGCGGCGAGCAGATCCGCGGTGGCGAGCGCCACGACGACGGCGACCGGCACGATCGCCGCGAGCGCCAGCTGCGGCAGGACGCGCGCGAAGTAGCCGTCGAGCGCGTCGAGGCCGCGCGTCGCCAGCGCGACCACCTCACCGCTGCGCGCCTCGGACGACCAGCGCGGCCCCAGCGTCGCGGTGCGCTCGAGCAGGCGCCGCCGCAGCGTCGACTTCACCGACGCCGACGCGCGGTAGGCGGCCGCCTCGCGCCCCCACCCGACGGCGGCGCGCGCCGCGAGCACCGCGGCCAGCGCGACGAGCGTGCCGCGCAGCGCACCCACGCCCGCGCCACCCTGGAACGCGGAGGCGATCGCGTGCGCGAGCAGCGCCGCCTGCGCGATCGCGAGCCCGGCGGTCACCGCGCCCAGTGCGACGGCGACGACGAGCACCACCGCGGTGCCGCGCGCGGCGCGCAGGAGACGCGGGTCGAACGGTCGCATCAGTCCCCGCCGTGCGCCTCCGCGGCGCCCTCGCCGCGCCGGCGTCGCGTGCCGCGCGCGTAGCCGGGGCCGCCCGCGCCGGGCGCCCCCGGCCCCGGCTGTACGTCGTGCGCCGGCACGGCCGCGTCGTCGGGAATCGACTCCGCGCCGATGCGACGGCGGAAGACCCAGTACGTCCAGCCCTGGTACAGCAGCACGAGCGGCGTGAAGACGACCGCCACCACGGTCATGATCTTGAGCGTGTACGGCGTCGACGATGCGTTCGTCGTCGTCAGGCTGAACGCCGCGCTCGTCGACGACGGCATGACCTCGGGGAACAGCGCCGCGAAGAGCGCGACGACCGCCAGCCCGATCGTCGTGGCGCTCGCGGTGAACGCCCAGCCCTCGCGCCCCAGCCGGTTCGCGCCGAGCGCGGCCACCAGCAGCGCCGCCGCCGCGATCGAGAGCAGGAGGGACGCGTCGTTGCCGCGCAGCACCTGCGTCCACGCGAGGAACGCCACCGCCACGACCGCCGCCAGCACGCCCGCCCGCAGCGCGATCCCGTTCGCGCGCGTGCGCAGGTCGCCCGTCGTCTTCAGCGCGAGGAACACCGCGCCGTGGGTGACGAAGAGCATCAGCGTGACGGCGCCTCCGAGGAGCGCGTACGGGTTGAGGAGGTTGAAGAAGCCGCCGGTGTACTCGTGCGACGCGTCGATCGGGACGCCGCGCACGATGTTTGCGAAGGCGACGCCCCACAACACGGCCGGCACCAGCGACCCGAGGAAGATCGCGAGATCCCAGCGCGCGCGCCATGCCGGGTCGGGCCGCTTGCCGCGGAACTCGAACGCCACGCCGCGCACGATCAGCGCCACGAGGATCAGGAACAGCGGCAGGTAGAAGCCGCTGAAGAGCGTCGCATACCACTCGGGGAACGCCGCGAAGGTCGCGCCGCCGGCGACGAGCACCCACACCTCGTTGCCGTCCCACACCGGGCCGATCGTGTTGATCAGCGCACGCCGCTCGCGGTCGCCGCGCGCGATCACGGGCAGCAGGATGCCGACGCCGAAGTCGAAGCCCTCGAGCACGAAGTAGCCGATCCAGAGGATCGCGATCAGCCAGAACCAGGCGGTCGTCAGTTCCACGGTGGCGTCTCCTCCCCGCTCAGCGCGCTAGTAGGCGAACGGGAGCGGCCGGTCGGGCGCCGCCGGGCCGGTCGACGGCGGGGGCTCCTCCGCGATGCCGGCGCGGATGCGCCGCACGAGCAGCCCCACCTCGACGACCGCCAGCACGCCGTAGAGGACGGTGAAGCCGACCATCGACGTGAACACCACCGCGGCGTTCGCATTCGGCGAGACGCCCGCCGACGTCCGCATCAGCCCGAACACGAGCCACGGCTGGCGGCCCATCTCGGTGAAGATCCAGCCGAAGGAGTTCGCGAGCAGCGGCAGGAACGGCAGCACGATGCCGACCGCCGCGGCCTCGGGACCGACGGGGAAGCGCGGGCGTCGCAGCATCCACAGGAGCCACGCCGCCGCGCCCGCGGCGAGCACGCCGACGCCGATCATCCAGCGGAAGGTCCAGTACGTCAGCGGGATGTACGGCGTGTAGCTGCCCGGCCCGTACTCGGCGACGTACTGCGCCTGCAGGTCGTTCACGCCCTCGACCTTGCCGTTCGGGTTCGCGGTCGCGAGGAACGACAGCAGGTGCGGCACGCGGATCGAGAAGACCTCGTCGTGGCCGTCGAGCGGCCCGATCGTGAACAGCGAGAACGACGCGGGCTGCTTCGTCTCGTAGAGCGCCTCGGCCGCGGCCATCTTCATCGGCTGTTGCTGCGTCGTGATGCGCGCCTGCGCGTCGCCGGTGATGGCGACGAAGATGCCGGAGACCAGCACCGTGACCGCGCCGACCTTCGCCGCCGTGCGGAAGGCCTGCTCGTCGGCGCCGGGGCGGAACGCGAGCCGCCACAGCGCGATGCCGGCAACGAACGCGCCGGTCGTGAGGAACGCCGCCGAGATCGTGTGGGGGAACATGAAGAGCACGGTCGAATTGGTGAGGACCGCGACGAAGTCCTTGAGCTCGGCGCGCCCGGCGGTCGCGTTCACGGCGTACCCGACCGGGTGCTGCATCCACGAGTTCGCCGCGAGGATGAACAGCGCCGACAGCAGCGTGCCGACGGCGGCGACCCAGATCGTCGCGAGGTGGATGCGCTTCGGCAGCCGCCCCCACCCGAAGATCCAGAGCCCGAGGAACGTCGACTCCAGGAAGAACGCGAGCAGGCCCTCCATGGCCAGCGGCGCGCCGAAGATGTCGCCGACGAAGCGGCTGTAGGCGCTCCAGTTCATGCCGAACTGGAACTCCTGGACGATGCCGGTGACCACGCCGAGCGCGAAGTTGATGAGGAAGAGCTCGCCGTAGAAGCGGGTGAGCTTGAGGTAGCGCTGGTCGTCGGTGCGCACCCAGGCGGTCTGGAAGCCGGCGACGATGAAGCCGAGGCCGATCGTGATGGGGACGAAGAGGAAGTGGTAGACGGTGGTGATCCCGAATTGCCACCGCGACAGCGCGAGCGCGTCCACGGGCGACCCTCCCACGTGCACACCGGGTTCGATGCAGCGTAGGTGCGGGACAGGTTCGGACAGACCGGGCGAACGTCCCTCGACGTAGGGCCGGTCGGACGCGGCGCAGCCCGCCGTTCTGCGACTACCGGGCGCGGCGCCGCTGCCGTGGGGCGAACCCGGCGCACGCGACCGCCACGGACGTTATCGTGGGCACACCCCCCAGCGGCGGCACGGGCCGCCGACCTCCCCGGGAACACGCCCGTGATGGCCAGCGACACGATCCGGCACTGCCCTACCTGCGGCCGCGAGGTCGCGGCCGCGCGCGCGCTCTGTCCGACGTGCCTGCGCCGTCTCGACGACGTGCCGGTCGTGGCCGCGCCGCCGGCCGCACCCGACGCCCCCGCCGCCCCCACCCCTCCCCGCGCCGCGCTCCGCCGCCGCGGCGGGCGGGTCGGCGCCGCGCTGCGACGCCACCCCTGGCGCACCGCGGTCGCGACGCTCGTCCTCGTGGCCGTCGCCTGGTTCGCGTTCGCCCGCCTGCGCCCGGCCGCGACGCTGCCGCGCCCGTCGAGCACGCTCTCGGTGGCCGCATCCGCGGCCGCCTGGCCGCTGCCCGGCGGCGACCTTGGCGCAACACGCGCCACCACCGCCGCGCCCGGCGCGCTCGACAGCGTCGCCTGGCGGCAGCATCTCGACGCGAGCATCACCACCGCGCCCGTCGTCGACGGCGATGCGGTCTACGTCGGCCGCGCGGACGACCGCCTTGCGGCGCTCGCGCTCGCCGACGGCGCCGTGCGCTGGGACCTCGCGCTGCCGGCGCCCGTCGACTCCGCGCCGGCCGTCGCCGGCGACGCGCTCTACCTCGCGCTGCGCAACGGCGCGGTGTTCGCGCTCGACCGCGCGACCGGCCGCCAGCGCTGGCGTGCGCAGGTCGCCGTGCCGGTCTACGCGACGCCGGTCGTCTTCGACGGCACCGTGTACGTGGCGAGCTTCGGCCACCTCTCCGGCATCGACGCCGCGACCGGCCGCGTCCTCTGGTCGACCGGCATCGGCGGCGGGTGGATGCAGGTGGAGCCCGTCGTCGCCGGGAACGTGATCGCGCTCGCCACGAGCCGGCAGGTCGAGTTCTACGACCGCCGCACCGGCGCCCGCACGTTCGTCTACCCGCTGCGCGAGGTCACCGCGCTGGTCGCGACGCCGGCGCTGGTGGTGGCGATCGCCCCGCACGCGGTGATGGCCTACGAGCCGTCGTCGCGCACGCCGTGGTGGTACGGGCTGCGCGGCGCCTGGGCGAACGCGTACATCTGGGGCATGGCGCACCGGCCGCCGCGCTTCCCCCACCTCTGGGGCACGCCGCTGGAGTCGCCGCAGCCCGTGGGCGTCACGACGCGGCCGCTGCCCGCCGCCTCGACCGCCAGCGCGTTCGTCCCCGGCGCCGACGGTTCGCTCACGGCGCTCGACCTCGCGACGGGCGCGGCCGGGTGGACGCTCCCCGCCGGGACGGCGGTCGCGCCGCCGGCGCTGACCGCGGACGGGCTGCTCGTCGCGGGCAGCCGGGAGATCGCGGTGCTCGACCCGCGCAGCGGGACGGTCGTGCGCCGGTCGGCGCTCCCGCTCGCCCGGGTGTCGGGGCTCGCCGTGACATCGCGTGGCGCGGTGCTGATCGGCGGCGACGGTGCCGGCGGCGGCGACGCGACCGAGGTCGTCCTCCTGCGCTGACGCTCCCGTCCGGCGAGCGGACGACACGCCGTCCTCCGACTCACCTTCGCACTCCCCGCGGGACACTTCGCAGCCGGGTCTAGCCTGGAGATCGTGACCACAACGGCCGGTGGGCGCGCGGCGGTCGCGCCGCCCGGCACGCGCAGCGACGATCGGAGAGCGCACATGACGACCGACGGCGGACACGCCTACCTCGATGACCACCAGCTCGCAGGCGACGAGATGGTGAGCGACCTCGCCGAGCGCGTGGCGGCGCTGCGGCCGATCCCGGAGGGCCGCGAGCGCAACGGCATCGCGCTGGTGAAGGAGCAGGGGCTGAACGTGGTGCTCACGGTGATCGCGCGCGGCGCGGAGCTGTCGGAGCATGCGATCCGCGGCGCCGCTTCGATCCAGGTGCTGGACGGTGCGGTGCGGCTGCACGCGGGCGGCCGCGAGGAGGTGCTGCCCGCCGGGCGCATCGCCGTCGTGAAGGCCGGGGTGCCTCACTCGCTGACGGCGACGGAAGAGTCGGCGCTGCTGATCACCGTGGCGATGACCGGAGAGGACTAAGCGGCCGCCGGGCACCCGCGCGCGCGGCGGAAGCGGCACGTACGATGTGGTCCCGGAGGGGTGCCCGAGTGGTTGAAGGGAGCGGTCTTGAAAACCGCCGTGGCGCAAGCCACCGTGGGTTCGAATCCCACCCCCTCCGCGCCTACCACCGCATGCCGTCTCGTCTCGCCTCCTCCCCTGACGGGGCGAGGCAATAGGCAATCCGCAGGCATGCAGCGGCTCGCCCGGAAGCGATCACCGCTTCCGTTCCGGGCCGTGCGAGCAGTGCTGCCGCAAGGTGGGGGATCGCGCGGACGGCGGGCGCCGGATGAGTCAGCCCCGCCAGCGCCAGGGGCCTGAGAAGCCCACCGCCCGGCCAACGGGCGGCTCGTTCGCATCCCGCGCACCGTCCCCGCATGCCTCCCCCCCGCACCTCCGACGTCTTCACAGAACATTCACACGAGCGCGCGACGTTCCCCTCGGCGGTGCAGGCGGCTGCGCCGTGAGGGGAGCACACCATGAGTCGCGGGAACCTGGTCGTCACCGCGGTCGCAATCGGGATGCTCGTCGGCGCGCTCGGCATCGGCGCAGCCTCGACGGGCGCGCTCGCGGCGGGCTCGCCGGGGCAGGCAACGCAGGCCACCGCGGTGGCGCAGGCGACCGCGACGCCGGCGCCCGGGTGGGGCTGTCCGTTTCTCACCGGCGACGGCACGTTTGACCTCGACGCGATGCACGAGTGGATGGACCAGTTTCACGGCCAGCGCACGTTCGAGCAGATGTGGAGCTGGATGACCGGCGGCGCCGCCGGCGACGGCTCGTCCGCCCCGCCGGCCCCCGGCCCCGGCGCGGGCTGGCACGGCGGGATGATGGGCGGCCGGTTCGGCGGACCGGCGCAGTAGAGCATGCTCACGGCGTTGGCCAGACGTCGTACCGGCGTTCGGACTTCCGCCCGACGCGCTGGGGACGGCCGCGGCGAACACTCGCGCTGGAGACCGCGGCGCCCGCACCGTGTCGAGGGCGCGGTCGATGGAGCATCGATGCACGCCTCGCGCGTCCAAGCCGTTCTCGTCGCCCTCGCGGCAATCGCAGCGCTCGCGGTGCTCGCATCGTGCGGCACCGGCGCGGCGCCGGCGCCGCCTTCGCTCGACCTCTCGACGCAGCCCGCGCAGATCGCCGACCGGTATCGCTTCGTTGCCGCACACGAAACGCTCGCGGAGCAGGTCACCTGCTACTGCGGCTGTGGCCCAGAGTTGCAGCATCGGCAGCTGCGCGACTGCTTCGTCCGCGACGACGGCGGATTCGACCCGCACGGCGCCGGCTGCGGCATCTGCCAGGCGGAGGCGATTCTGGTCGAGCAATGGAACGGCGAAGGCGTCCCCGCGCAGGCGATCGCGCAGCGCATCGACGCCCAGTTCGCGCAGGTGGGACCGCCGACGCGGCCCCGGGAGGCGGCGACCCCATGAGCAGACGACGACGCAACGCGCGGCGCCGGGGCACGTCGAACAGCGGCGCCCGGTGGCTGGCCGGCTCGCTGGCGGTCGTGGCGCTGCTGTTCGGGTGGGCGCTCACCCGCGGCGGCGCGGGCCCCGCAGCCACCGGTTCCATGAGCGACGCGCCCGTCAGCAACCTCACGCCCGTCGCCAGCGGGACGGTGCTCAGTCAGAGCGGCGTGCGCGTCGACGCCGCGAGCGTCGACTTCGGCCGCGTGCCACTCGACACCAAGGTAGCGCACGCGTTCCGCGTGACGAACGAGGGCGCGACGCCCGTGCACCTCGGACGCGCGGGGATTGCCGTGCTGGACGGCTGCTGACCGCCCGACCCGGTCGTGGGTGCCACGACCCTGCAGCCCGGCGAGACGACCACCCTGTCGATCGAGACGATGATGCACCCCGGCATGGAGGGGCCGCACCACTTCCGCCTCACCCTGCCGGTGGCGTCCGACCAGTTCGGCGACGAGTCCCTGGCGATGGAGGTCCTCGCCGACTTCGAGTAGCGTCGGTCACCGCAGGGCGGCGGGAGCGACATGGACTGGGACCCGGTCGTCACGCAGGCGCTGGAGCGGATGCCGATCTACCAGCGCGAGCGCCTCCGCGAGCGGATGGTCAAGCGCGTGACCCCCCGCGGACCTCGAGGCGGCGCGCGGTGGCGGCATGGCGGCGCGTCGTGGAGCCGATGCGACCGAGCGGCCCGCCGCAAGCTGCCGGCGAGCCGGCGGGATCAGCTGCTCGTGACGACGAGCGCGCCATACATCCCCTCCTGCGCGTGGCCCGGCACCGAGCACAGGTACGTGTAGCGACCGGGCGTGCCGGCATCGAACGTCACGACGGTCGCGAGCATCGCCGTCTTCGATGCCTCCGCGAGCGTCGGCGTCGCTGCGTCGAACGCGAGGGGCGGGCCCATCATCATCGCGTCGGGGTACGGCGGCGCGGCGGTCGTCACGAGCCAGTCGTGGGGCATGCCGGCATCGGCGTTGACGAGCTCCACCGTGACGTGCGCCCCGCGTGGGACGACGATGGTCGGGTTGGTCATCCCGGCAACGCGGAAGGTCTCGTCGGGGCCGTCCGACGGCGCGGCCAGCACCACGAGGTCGACCGCCACGCCGCTGAACGTGAGCGTGTTCGACGGGCGATCGGCCGTCGCGCCGGCCGGCACCGCCGCGCCCAGCCGCGAGGCGACGTCGGGCGCGACCGCGGTCGGCGCTACGCCCGCCCCTGCGGCCGCGCCGCCCATCATGCCGCCGCCCATCGCCATGCCGCCGCCCGGGCCGCCGCTCGGGCCGCCGCCCGGCCCGCCGGAGGTGGCTCCGCCGGGCGACGTGTTCCCGCAGGCCACGAGCAGCATGGCGACGGCGATCGCGGTGACGGCGAGCAGCAAGGCGCGGGCGCGCGGCGAGACGAACATGCTCACAGTGTCGCGCGCCCCGCTGCCTGCGGTGAGGGGCGACCGGCCCGCCCGCGTGGGGTCGTTCGTCGTGGTGGGCATGCGGTTACGCGCCGCTCGCCCGCGCGGGCCGGAAGCGGCGCAGGCGGTTCGCGTTCGTCACCACTGATACCGAGCTCAGCGCCATCGCGGCGGCGGCGATCATCGGGCTGAGCAGCACGCCCACGAACGGGAAGAGCACGCCGGCCGCGATCGGGATCCCGACGGCGTTGTAGACGAACGCGAAGAAGAGGTTCTCGCGGATGTTTCGCATCGTCGCGCGGCTGAGCGCGATCGCCGTGACGACCCCATCGAGCTCGCCGGAAATCAGCGTCACGTCCGCCGCCTCGATCGCGACGTCCGTCCCGGTGCCGATCGCGATCCCGACGTCGGCCTGCGCCAGCGCAGGTGCGTCGTTGATGCCGTCGCCGACCATGCCGACGACCTTGCCCTCGTCCTGCAGCCGCCGCACCTCGAGCGCCTTGTCCTGCGGGAGCACCTCGGCCAGCACGCGGTCAATGCCGACCTGCCGCGCGATCGCCTCCGCGGTGCTGCGCTGGTCGCCGGTGATCATCGCTACTTCGAGTCCCATCGCGCGCAGCGCGGCGATCGCGTCGCGCGACTCCGGCTTGACCGTGTCGGCCACGGCGACGACCCCCGCGGGGCGGCCGTCGATCGCGACGAGCATCGCGGTCTTGCCCTCCGCGGCGAGTCGGTCGCGCTCGGGCTCGAGCGCGGCGATGTCGATCGCCGCGTCGGTGAGCAGCGCGCCATTTCCCACGAGCACGCCGCGGCCGTCCACGGAGACGCGGATGCCCTTCCCCGTCACCGACGCGAAGTCGCTCGCATCGGCCAGGCCGAGCCCGCGTTCGCGCGCGCCGGCGACGATCGCCGCCCCGAGCGGGTGCTCGGAGGCGCGCTCGGCCGAGGCGACCAGGCGGAGCAGCTCGTCCTCGGGCACATCGCCGGTGGCGACAACGTCGGTGAGCGCCGGCTCGCCGCGCGTGATCGTCCCCGTCTTGTCGAGCACCAGGGCGCCGAGACGCTGCGCGGTCTCCAGCGCCTCGGCCGAGCGGATGAGCACCCCGCGTTCGGCGCCCTTCCCGGTCGCGACCATGATCGACATCGGCGTTGCGAGGCCGAGCGCACACGGGCACGCAATGATCAGGACCGCGACCGCGGCCACGAGTGCGTGCGTCCCTGCCGGCGCCGGGCCGACGTCGAACCACACAACGAACGTCGCGATCGCCGCGAACAGGACGGCGGGCACGAAGTAGCTCGCGACGACGTCGGCCAGCCGCTGAATCGGCGCCTTCGAGCCCTGCGCCTGCTCCACGAGCCGCACGATCTGCGACAGCATCGTGTCGCGTCCCACGCGCGTCGCCTGCATGCGGAACGTTCCGGTCTGGTTGATGGTCGCGCCGATCACCCGCGCGCCCGGCTCCTTCGTCACCGCCATCGGCTCGCCGGTGACCATCGACTCGTCCACGGTCGAGCGCCCCTCGACCACGTCGCCGTCGACCGGCACCTTCTCGCCCGGGCGCACGATCACGAGCTCTCCCGCGCGCACATCCTCGATGGGCACGTCGCGCTCCTCGCCGTCGCGCACGACGCGCGCGCTCCGCGCCTGCAGGCCCATCAGCCGCCGGATCGCCTGGCCGGCGCCGGCCTTGGCGCGCGCTTCGAGGAGCCGCCCGAGCAGGATCAGCGTGAGGATCGTCCCCACCGCCTCGAAGTAGACGTCGCGCGCGCTCGCCGGCAGCACGCCGGGCGCGAACGTCGCTGCGACGCTGAAGGCGTACGCCGCGATCGCGCCGACCGTGACGAGCGTGTTCATGTCGGCGGTGCGGTGGCGCAGCGTCAGCCACCCGGTGCGGTGGATCGGCCACCCCGTGTAGAGCATCACCGGCGTGACGAGCACGAACTGCACCCAGTGCCGCAGCAGGAACCCCGGCACGAGCGAGCGGTCGACGAAGTCGCTGACCATCACCGCGTAGAGCACCGGCGCCGTCAGCACCGCGCCGACGATCACGCGTCGCGCCAGGTCGCGCACCTCCGCGCGGCGCCCGGCGGCCTCGGCGTCCTCGGTTTTCGCAGCGCCCGGCTCGGTGCGCGCGCGCACCCGGTACCCCATCGCCTCGATCGTGCGAGCGACGTCCTCGGCCGAGATCTCGGCCGGGTCGTGCACCACCGTCACGCGCTCGGCGGCGAAGTTCGCGTCGACGCGGTCGACGCCGCGCAGGTCACCGACGACGCCCTCGATGTTGCGCACGCAGGTCGGGCAGTTCACGCCGCCGCCGAACAGCGCGAACTCGCTCTCGCGCAGGGCCGCCGTGGCTGCCGCGGCGGCGGGGACCGTGGGTCCGACCCCAACCGCCGCCGCAGTCGCATGGTCGGCGTGATCACCCCCGTGCGCGCGGGGCCCTGCGATCGCGCGCTCCGGGCCGGGCGCGTTGGCGCCGTCGGCGGCGCGCACGACTAGGGTCCCGTGCAGCATGTTCATTCCGCACGCGAACCCGAACTCGCCCGCGCGCTCCGGCGTGAACTCGACCGCCGTGGTCGCAAACGCGGGAAGCGACTTCGTCACGTGGAAGTCGGGGATCACGACGCGCGAGGAACAGTCACTGTTCTCCTGGCGGTCGAAGAGCAGCCGCACCGGGACGCCGGGCCGCACCTCGATGAGGCTCGGCGAGTACCCGCCGCGCACCGTGACCGTGATCTCCTGGACGCCGCCTCGCTCAGTCGCCCGGCGCGTTTCGCGCGGGGCGAAGAAGAACCATGCCAGCAGGGCGGCCAGTGCCGCCCCGGCGGCCGACACCAGGACTTCCGCCACCGTCACGGTGCACCTCCACTACGCGTGAGGCGCTCACCCGCCGCCCCGCGGATCCGCCGTGCCGCGCAGGTCCTCCACGATCTGGAGGTATCGCGCGCGCGGCAGGTCGCCGCGCGCGTACGCACGCCGCGCGATCTCGAGCGGGTCGTCCTCGCCCGGCGTGCGCGACGGTGGACCGCCGTGATCCGAGCGACGAGTCCATCCGACGAGCCACGCGACGGCGACGATCAGCGGCACCCAGAACAGCGCCATCATCACGACCATCGCAAGCCGGCCCCACGGACCTTCATCGTGATACCCGTACCACATCGCGCTCGCCCTTCAGCCCCGGCCGGGACTTCAGCTCTTCGCGTACTGCGCCGGCTTCGCCTCGAACTGCTTCCGGCAGTGGTCGCTGCAGAAGTAGTAGGTCGCGCCGCCGTGCTCGCTCTTCCCCGCGGCCGACGCCGGGTCGACGGTCATCCCACAGATCGGATCCTTCGCCATCACGAATCTCCCTTCGCTCCAACACTTGCCCCACTGTACCCCCACCCAGGGGGTGTGGGTCACACTGCCGCACGCTCACCGACGCCGACAAGGACGAAGGTCATGGTGCGCGGATGACCTTCGGCCTGAGAGCGGCCGCACGCCGGGCTCACACCTCCGCGGCGTCCTGGCTCGCGGCGGGCTCGCTCCCGGGCTCCGCGCGCGGCTCGGTGATCAGGCGGAACGGATCGGGGATGGCAACCTCGTGCACGCGGTCGACCTCGACGCGCGCGCGCAGCGACCAGCCGACCGCGACGGCCAGGATCACCGCGATCGCCGCGAGCGAGGCCCAGACCGGCACGTGGTAGAGGTCGGTCAGCAGCATCTTCACGCCGACGAGCGCGAGGATCGCGGCGAGCCCCGTCTTCAGATGGATGAACCGATGGGCAACCCCCGCGAGCAGGAAGTAGAGCGCGCGCAGCCCGAGGATGGCGAAGACGTTCGACGTGAACACGATGAACGGGTCGCGCGTAACGGCGAAGATCGCCGGGATCGAGTCGACGGCGAACACGAGGTCGGTGGTCTCGATGATCACCAGCACCGCGAACAGCGGCGTCGCGACCCGCACGCCCGCCTCGCGCGCGAACAGCCGCTGGCCGTGGTAAGTGGTCGTGAGCGGGACGAGCCGCTGCAGCCAGCGCAGCACGCGGTTCTCGCTCGGATCGATGGCCAGGTCCTGGTGCCGAAACATCTTCACGCCGGTATAGAGCAGGAACGCGCCGAACAGGTACAGGACCCAGTGGAAGGTCTCGAGCAGCGCCGCGCCAACGACGATGAAGGCGCCGCGGAGCACGAGCGCCCCGAGCACGCCCCAGAACAGCACGCGGTGCTGATAGGCGGCCGGCACGGCGAAGTACGAGAAGATCAGGACGAAGACGAAGACGTTGTCGACCGAGAGGCTCTTCTCGATCAGGTAGCCGGCGAAGTACTCGCCTGCCGCCGTCCCGCCCGCCACCCACCAGATCACCCCGCCGAAGGCGAGCCCCAGCCCGATCCAGAACGCGCTCCACGCCGCGGCCTCGCGGAGCACGACCGCGTGCGCGTTCCGATGCAGCACGAGCAGGTCGAGCGCGAGCAGTGCTCCGACGAGCGCGATGAATCCCGACCAGGCGGCGAGTGCGAGCGGCATGCGCAATCCTCCAGTTGACTCCATCGAGCCAGCCGAAGGTCTTGCCCGCCTCGCGATCGAGGGGCGTCACCGGGCCCGGGGGCCGTGTTGACGATGACGCGCGGGGGGCTACTCCCCTTCTCGGTGGACGCCGATCGTAACGCGAATGCCGCTCACGCACTTGCGCCGGCGTCGGCGGGTTGCGCGTCTAGCCGGACTGCCCGCCGGCGGCCGCGCCAATCTCGCCCGCGACGCCCTCGAGCCAGCCCATCGTCTCCCGGAAGAGGCTCGTCGCGTAGGAGACGCGACGCGCACCGGCGGCCGCGGCCGCGGCGAGCGACAACGGCCCGCCGCGCCGCACCATCACGTTCACGACGCCCGCCGCGCGCACGATCTCGGCGATCGCCGCGGGGTCGCCGAGCAGGATCGGGTACACGCAGTCGGCACCGGCCTCGCGATAGAGGCGGGCGCGGCGAAGCCCTTCCGCGAGCTGCTCGTCGGACGTCCCGCGTCGCTGGATGAAGACGTCGACCCGCGCGTTCAGCACGAGGTCCGCGCCCGCGGCGCGCGCCGCGGCCCTGACCGCGGCCAGCCGCTCCGCCTGGCGCTCGGCGTCGACGAGGCCGTCGCCCGCGCCGCGGTGATCGGTGTCCTCGAGGTTCATGCCGGCCGCGCCGATCGCGACCAGCCGCTGGACCACGTCCTCCGGCGCGAGCCCGTACCCTGCCTCGAAGTCGACGGTCACCGGGATCTCCACCGCGCGCACGATGCGGCGCGCGGCGGCGAGCATCTCCTCGACCGGCGCCTGCTCGTGGTCCTCGTAGCCGAGCGCGCCGGCGACACCCCCGCTCGTGGTGGCGATCGCGGGGAAGCCCGCGGCGGCGAACACGCGCGCCGACGCCGCGTCCCACGCATTGGGGAGCACGAGCATGCCCGGGCCGGCATGGTGGTCCCGCAGCCGCTCGGCACGCGCGGCGACGGCCGCGACGTCGACGTCGTTCATCGCGTCACTCCCTCTCGCGCTCCCGCAACGCCGGCGGCGGGGTGATACCGCGGAGCCGGCACAGCCCCTGCGCCTCGACGTCGAACGCGCGGTTGAAGCGCGCGCGGTAGTTCTCCATCGCGATCGTCGCCACCAGCTCCACCGTCTCCGCCTCGCCGAAGTGCGCGCGCACGGCGTCGAACATGGCGTCGGTGACGTCCGGCGGCGTGTGGGTCATCGCCTCCGCCAGCTCGAGCGCCGCGCGCTCGGCCGGCGTGAAGAGGTCGCTCGTGCGAAACGCCTCGAGCGCGGCGATCTTGTCGTCCGATGCCCCGCTGACACTGCTCCCGGCAGTGTTGGTGTCCATTCAGAACGGGCAGCCGATCATCTCCGCCGCGCGCAGGCACACCAGCGCGCGCAGCTGGGGGTCGAGCAGCCCGCTCTTCGCCGGCGCGGCGCCGAGCGCGCGGCTGGCGTCGAGGATCGCCGGGGTGCGCGCCTGGATGCCGGTCGATAGCGGTGTCTCGCCGAGCCAGCGCTCACCGGCGTCGAGCACCGCGCGGATGTCGTCGGGGACCTCGTCCTTCGTCAGCGGACGCATGCGTGCCATGGGCGGTTCCTCCTCCTGCGCGGCGAGCACACTAGCGCGCCGCGACGCTTCCCGTCCGGTTCTGCCCGGGCGCCCGGTGATCCGGGCGGGCCGCCCGCGCGAGACACTGTCGAGCGCCCCACCCACCGAGGAGACCCCTATGCCCCGGAGCACGTCAGAATTCCGATGGACGCGCGCGCTCGGCGCCGCCGCCGCGCTGCTCGCGGCCGCCGTGCTCGCGGCCTGCTCCGGCGGCTACGGCTCGAGCGGCGGCGCCGCGTCGGCCTCGACCGCGACGGCCGCGGCACCCGCCGCCACCGCGGGGTCCGGCGTCACGCTTGCGCTCGCCGGCGACCCCGCGCACCTGCACCTCGTCGGCCCGACCGGCCACGCGCTCTACGTCTACGCGCGCGACACCGCCGGGACGAGCAACTGCTCGGGCGGCTGCGCGCAGAACTGGCCGCCGCTCGAGGTGACGGGCGCGCCGTCGGCCGCGTCCGGCGTCGCCGGCAAGCTCGGGACGATCGCACGCGCCGACGGCGACCGCCAGGTGACCCTCGACGGCATGCCGCTGTACTACTACGCCGGCGACGCGCAGGCCGGTCAGACAAGCGGCGACGGCGTCGGCGGCGTCTGGTCGCTGGCGCGCGCGATGGGAGCGGGCGCCACGTCCGCGCCGTCTTCGAGCGCGGGCAGTGCCGGCGGCTACGGCTACTAGCGGCCGGCCGGCAACCCACGACCCCCACCGCGGAAGGCGGCGACCATGGCTCGGGTGCGCGTCATCAGGTTGATCGGCGGGGGGCTGCTCCTGCTCGCCGGACTCGTGTGGGCGCTGCAGGGCGGCGGAGTGCTCGGCGGCAACGCGATGAGCGGCCACTCGCAGTGGCTGCTGATCGGGGCGGTCGTCGCCGCGCTCGGGCTGGCGCTGGTCGCCTCCGGGCTGCGCCGCCGCACGCCGAGCTGACCGCCCGACCAGCCCCCTCCCGCCGCCCCGCAGGCGCGTACCATGCGCCGGCTCCCCAACCATGCTTCGACGGAGGCGCCCCATGCCCGCGACGGTCATCTACGGCAATCGGCCCACCACGCTCCCCGGCGCCCAGGCCGACGGCGACGACCTCTGGCTGTCGGCGACCGACCTCGCCGCCGCCACCGACTGGGAGATCAAGCCCGAGGGCATCTGCCGCGCCGAGGTCTGCGTGCCCGTCGTCGGCGACCGCGCCGCGATGGTCCGCGACGACGGCGCCGAGGCCGCCCTCAACCTCGCGGCGTTCGCACGCTACATGGGCCAGCCCGTCGCCCACGACGACGACGCCGGCGCCTGGTACTTCGGCGCGCCATCGAGCGACGCGCAGACGCGCATGCTCACGCTCACGGCGCCCGACTTCGCGCTGCCCGACCTCGACGGCCGCGTCCACCGGCTCTCGGACCATCGCGGCAAGAAGGTGTTCCTGCTCGCGTGGGCCTCGTGGTGAGGCTGCCGCTTCGACCTGCCGGTCTGGCAGGCGCTGCGCAATGAGCTCCAGGACGACGGCTTCGAGCTGATCACGGTCGCGTGTGACACGAAGGGCGCCGCGGCCGCCGAGCCGTTTATCACCGCCGCACACCCCGCGCACCCGTCGCTCATCGACACCAACCACGTCGTGCCCGAGCGCTACAACACCCGCAACGTGCCGGCCGCGTTCTGGATCGACGAGTCGGGCCGCATCGTCCGCGCGAACGACCCCATCTACATCCAGCGCCGCAACCGCGAGACCGGCGAGACGACCGTCAACGAGGCGTATCTCAACGCCGTGCGCGACTGGGTGCACAACGGCGCGGCGAGCGTCTACGTCACGGCGGCGGCCGAGACCGCTCGGCGCATGGGTGCGCCCGACCCGGCGAACGGCGAGGCGAATGCGCACTTCCGGCTCGGCGTGTACCTGCACGAGCACGGACAGCCCGAGGCGGCGATCGGCCACTTCAAGCGCGCACATGAGCTCAAACCGGACAACTGGAACTACAAGCGGCAGGCCTGGAACCTCGGCGACATCGAGCGCGACTACGGCATGACGATGCGCGAGGCGTTCTCGTCGGGCATCCCGATGTACCCGCCGCTCGAGTTGCCCGACGCGCCGGCGAGTTAGCCTCCCGCCCGGCTCTCGGGCCGGCCGGATTGCGGGCCGTCCGGCTTCCCCGCCGCACGCGCAGCGGCGGCAGACATGCCGCCGACAGATCGGCGGCGTCTTGCCGCCGCCGGCGTCAGGTGCGATCCGCGGGTCGATGAACGATCGCGTTCGGCTCGGGCACGCCGCAGCCGCACGACGGCCGCTCGCGCCGGCGGCGCCCCCTCAGCCGCTCGTGTGCGGGCGGGGCACCGCGCCGTGGAGGTCCGCCACGACCTCGAGGTAGCGATCGTGCGTCAGCTCGCCGCGCACGTAGGCGCGCTGGGCGACCGCGAGCGCGTCGTCGCGGCAGGCACGGCCGGCGCCGCGGCTGCGATCGGTTCCGGGCCGCAGCTGCCACGCGATCACGAGCACGGCCGCGGTCCACACGACGGTGAGGACGCCCACCATCGCGATCCAGCCCCACAACCCGGCGACGGTCTCCCCGGACATGATCGCTTCCTTCCCCCGTCGGCGACGGGAGGCGTCGGCACCGTGACATCCGCGCCGCGGTGCAAACCGCTTCCGGTGGGACGCATGCGGGCCATGGGTACAGGGTGGCCGCCCGCGCGCGACGGGGTCACGGACCAAGGTCACGACCGGCCTCGCGGTTCCGCGCAGCCGGCGCCCGCCATTCGCACGAACGGGGCGCCGGTCCCGCGCGTACCGCCCCGTACCGGCCCGCGGTTGACACGGCGTTGCAGCATCGGTACGCGGGGGCCGCGCGTCGCCGCGTGGGGGTGGCGATGCCGGTTCAGACCGTCGACTTCCTCGAGGCCGTCTCGATGGCCGCCGACCTCGCGATGGGCCTGCCCGGCGAGCACGCGGCGCGCTGCTGCTACATCGCCTCGCGCATCGCCGACGAGCTCGGTCTCGCGCCGCACGAGCGCCGCGACGTCTACTACGCCGGCCTGCTCACCGACGCGGGCTGCACCGCGTGGACGAGCCAGCTGGCGAACCACTTCCTCGGCGACGAGATCGCCGCGCGCCGCGCGCTGCTGTTCTACTCGGACTTCACGAGGCAGCTCGACACCCTGAACTGGATGGCGCGATACGTCGCGCGCGACGCCTCGCTGCCGCGCCGGGTGTTTCGCATGGTCGACGTGTCGCGGCGCAAGGACGCGTTCTTCCGCGAGGGGCTCGCGAACACCATCGAGGTCGCGCAGCGCTTCGCCCGGCGGCTCGGCATGCCGGTCGGCGTGCGCGAGACGCTCGGTCACGCGTTCGAGCGCTGGGACGGCAAGGGCATGCCGGCCGGCCTCGCCGGCGAGGACATCCCGGTCCCGGCGAGCGCCGTGCACGCGGCGATCTTCCTCGAGGTCTTCCACCAGCGCGGCGGTCCCGACCTCGCGCTGGAGCTCGCACGCGACCGGCGCGGCGTTGCCTTCTCGCCCGTCGTGGTCGACGCGTTCCTGGCGGCGGCGGAGCGCACCGGCTTCTGGGAGCCGCTGGAGAGCGAGGGCGTCTGGTCAGCCGTGCGCGCGCTCGAGCCGGAGGGCGGGACGGTGGCCGCGCCCGAAGCATTCGCCGAGGCGGTGACCGCCTACCTCGCGGACTTCACCGACATGAAGGCGCCGCACATGGGGGGCCACTCCCGGCGCGTCGCTGGCCTCGCGGAGCGCGTCGCGGAGCACCTCGGCCTGCCGGCCGCCGACGTCGGCGAGATCCGGCTGGCAGCCCTGGTGCACGACGTCGGCCAGGTGGGGATCCCGTCGTGGGTGCTGGAGAAGCCGCGCGCCGAGCGCTCGGCGGCCGAGCGCGACGCGTTCGAGCTGCACCCGCGCCACACGCAACGCATCCTGCTGCGCATGCCCGGCCACGAACGCATCGCGGCGATCGCGGCCGCGCACCACGAGCACCTCGACGGCTCCGGGTTCCCGCACGGTCTCGCCGGCGCACAGAATCCCGCTCGGCGCACGCGTGGTCGCCGCCGTCGACCGCTTCGACAATCTCACGCACGACGCGCCCGATCACGCGGCGCAGGCGGCGCGGGATGCGCTCGAGTCGATGCGGGACGAGGTCGGCACGCGGTACGACCCGCGCGTGTTCGCAGCGCTCGGCGCCGTCTGCGGTGCCCCGGATGCGGCGGCCGCGCACCGCGGGCCCGGTGCGCGGCCGCCGGCCGCCCGCTGGCCCGCCGGCCTCACCGACCGCGAGGTCGACGTGCTGCGCCTCGCGGCGCGCGGCCTCACCCGCCGCGAGGTCGCGGCCCGCCTCGTGGTGAGCGAGAGCACGGTGCGCGCGCACCTCGAGCACATCTACGCGAAGGTCGAGGTCTCCACGCGCGCCGCGGCCGCCCTCTTCGCGATGGAGCACGGCCTGCTCGACTAGCCGACGTCACCCCTGCACCGCGAGCGCCACGAGCGGAGGCGCGCAGCGTCGGGCGCTCGTCCGATTCAGGCGCCGGCTGACCGTCGACTACGGCGTGGGCGCCGGGGTGGCGGTCGTCACGACGGCCGGCGCGGTGGCCGCCACCGCGGTCGGCGTCGGCGTCGCAGTCGGCGACGGCGCGGGGCTGGTCGTGGGAGGCGCGGTCGCGACGGCCGAGGGCGACGCCGCGGGCGTCGTCGTCGGAGTGGGCGAAGCGGTGGGGGGCGGCGTGGGCGAGGGCGGTGTGGCGGGCGCCGTCGTGGGTGCGGTGCGCGTCCGCGTGGGGAGGCGCGGGGATGCGGCGGCGGACGCGACCGCCGACGGCTGCGACGCCGGCGCCGTCGACGTCACGACGGGCGAGAGGGTGGCCGTCGCCGCGGCGGCGGGGAGCCCCCCCGGAATCCGACGGGTGAAAGAGGTGCAGCCCACCGAGCGCGCTCGCCGCCCCGCCCGTCCCCAGCAGCAGCACGGTCGCTGCTGCGAGCGCGAGCGCCGTCGCGACGCCGAGCACCAGGCGCCCGGCGCGCCCGCCCGCCGCGCCGGGCGGAGGCACCGGCGCCGCGGGTGGAGCCGACGACCGCGGCCGGACGGCCGGCATCGGCAACCCCGGGCGCTCGCGCGCGGCGCCGGCGAGCGCGTCGCGGAACGCGGCGGCGCTCGCGTACCGCTCGCCGGGCTGCGACGCGAGCGCTCGCAGCACCACGCGCTCGACGCCCGCGGGCACCGCCGGGTTGATCGCGCTCGGCGCGCGCGGCACCGGCCGCGCCGGCGGCTCGCCGCAGAGCAGCGCGTAGAGGATCGCGCCGAGCGAGTGGACGCCGGCCTCCACGCCGGCCGGGGCCCCGGCCACGACCTCGGGCGCCGCATATCGCGCCGCGTCGACGCCCGCCGGTGCAGGCGACGGGGCGCGCAGCGTCACACGGCCGCGACGCCCGAGCAGGCAGTCCTCGGGTGCGAGCCGGCCGCGTGTGACGCCCCGCGCGTGCTCTGCCGCGAGAGCATCCGCGGCTGCGATCACGCCCGCGATCGCATCGGCGAGCGACAGGTCCTTCGCGCCGAGGCGATCGCGCAACGATTCGGTCATACGCGCCGGCCGCACACGGGGTCGCGCGGCTGCACTCGCCGGGAGGAGCCGCTCACGCTAGGCGTCGGGTGGCGGCGAAGCGGGGCGGTGCCACGTCTCGCGCAGGCACGATCGCGTACCGCGGCCGCCGCCCGCGCAGGTGTGTCGCGGCGGCGACGGGTGCGCAACGTGGAGCAGATCCGGCGCCGAGCGCGCGGTCGGCGGGCGCCGCCGCGATGTGGAGTGGGGCAGGTGGGTCGGCCCGGCGATGCCGAACGCGGTCCCGCCGTTGCCGGGCCGCGCCGCGGGCACGGGGTCGTTCGAGTGTCGTATCCGCACAGCAAGCCTCCGATGTGGTGCGTCGCGGCGGTCTCTGGCGAGACGCCTCCACGGTAGGAGGCGACCGGTTGCGATCGCGTTCACGCAGCCGCAGTGAGGCTGCGATCGGCTCGCAGGTCGCCCGGGTCGACCGGCCACCATCCCGCGGAGATCCGAACCTGGGAGCGGCTCGCCGGCCCGGCGCGGTCGCGGCTGCGAGCGGCCGCCGGCGTCGGGAACGCGGCCATCAACGCGCATCGCGCTGGAATCGGTCGATGACGTCGACGCGGGGGCGCCGGGCTGGCTGCGCTCGCGTACGACGAGCACGTCCGGGCGTGCGCCGGCCGCGGGCAGTGTCCTAGTTCGAATCTGGGAGCGGGGGGTCGTAGAGGGCGAGCTCGTCGTCAGTCGGCGGCTCGAAGATGCCTCGATACCGCTCCATGTGACGCTCGGTGATGGCGATGCCGCCGGCGGCGTGACGAGCCACGACCCGCCGCACCAGCTCGTCGTAGGGCGCATCGAGGAAACGGAGTTCGACGGCTGTCCCGAGCGTTCGTGCGGCCTCGCGCTTCTCGTCGCGCTCCGAGCGAGCCCAGAAACCCCACTCGAGCACCACCGAGGTTCCCAGCTCGAGGAGCCGCTGCGTCAGTTTCCAGAACTCCGCTTCGAGCCTGGCCTGGAAGCCCTCGTCGAACGGATCGACGTCGAGCGCCAGCTCCCACTCATCCGGGTTGAGCCGCACCGCGCCATAGGCATGCGCAAGCTCGCGCGCGAGCGTCGTCTTGCCCGATGCAGGCAGGCCGCACAGCAACACCAGCCTCGGTCGGGTGTCCGGCAGCGATCGCGCGGCGCCCCCCGGCGGTGAATGCGGCGGCGCGGGGATCGGTCGGGCGCATCGGTGTTCCGACATACCCTCGCAGTCTAGCGAATCTCCCCACGCGCAAACCGAGTCAGTACCCGGCGGCGCGTGCGATTGACCCTGCATTCGCGCTGCCTATGCTGGCGCGACCTTTCACTGTTCCGCTGAATGCCACGGGAGGCGCATGAACGTCGACCTGCTCGAGACACTCGTCGCCGTCGCGGATGAGGGCGGCTACACGCGTGCCGCGCGCACGCTCTCGATGAGCCAGCCCGCCGTGTACCAGCGCCTGCAGCGGCTCGAGGCGACGGTCGGCTCCCCGCTCGTGCGCCGGGCCGGCCGGCGGGTCCAGCTCACGCCGATGGGCGAGGTCGTCTACCGCCATGCCCGCCAGGTGATCCGGCAGCTGCGGCTGCTGGACGACGCCCTCGCCGCCGGCGGCGACCCCGCGGCGGGCGGCACGCTGTCGATGCTCGTCGGCCACAGCCTCTCGGAGTTCCCGGTGCCGGACATCTGCGTTGGCTTCCAGCAGGAGCATCCCGACCTCATCGTCGACCTGCGCGTGACGGCCCGCACGCCGCGCGACCTCGACCGCGAGATCGCCTACGGTCGCGCCGACGTCGGGATGCACAGCGATCCGGCGCCGGTGGACGGCCTGGCGAAGCAGTCCTTCTACGAGGAGGAGTACGTCGCGCTCGCCTGGCCGGGGCACCGCTTCGAGCGATTGGAGATGCTGTCGCCGCGCGACTTTGCCGGCGAGCCGGTGGTCGGCTTCCAGGATCAGACGGCGACGTTCACGCAGAACCAGGTCGACGGCTGGTTCGCTCAGGCCGGCGTCGAGCCCGAGCGCCGCGTGATCTCGAACAGTCATATCGCGATCCGCGAGCTGGTGGCGCGGCGCGTCGGCGTCGCCATCGTGCCGGGCGAGCACGCGGCCGGCACGCGCGACCTGGTGGTGCGCCCGATCACGGAACCGCCGCATCGCACGCTCTTCTTCGTCAGCCGCGTGACGCCGCACGAGTCCGCGAGCCTGCGTCTGCTGCGCGCGTACGTGCTCTCGCGCGCCTGGCTGCGGCTACAGCCGTAACGTGTCGCGTCGTCGGCACTTCGATTGCATATGTAGTCGCCGCGTGAATAGCCGGACCGCTCAATGGGGAACGCGTGGCGATCGCGTACATTCGGTACGCATCGCGCGGGCCGCCCGTTAATAAGCAATTGCAATAGTGGACTGATTCCGCGTGAAGTCTCCCAACGCCGGGAGCCCCCTAGGCTCGCACCTCGTGGTGCGCGTCCGCCGGCGGCGGGGGCGGTGGGTGCGCGCCATTTCGCTCACCGGACCGGACGAGAGGGGACTGCATGGACACGAATTACTGGACGGGACAGGCGCGGCGACGCGTCTCACGGCGCACGGTGCTCCGCGGCGCCGGCGTCGCGGGTGCCGGCCTCGCCGGTGCGGCACTGATCGGCTGCGGCAGCAGCAACGACGCGACCGCCACGGCAGCAGCCGGTGGCACCGGCGGCGCGGCGACGGCAGCGGCGAGCGCGGCCGCCTCCGGCACCGCCGCCGCGATGCAGCCGAAGTCGGGCGGCACCTACCGCGACGCGATTGGCGGCGACCCCACCAACCTCGACCCGATGAAGGCCGGCAGCTTCACGACGAAGACCTTCTCGGCCTACGTCTACAGCCGCCTGATGAAGATTGACACGGCCGAGGGCGCCGACCCCTTCGACCGCCTGCCCACGCCCGACGCCGCCGAGAGCGTCGAGGGCCAGGACGGCCAGCACTGGACGGTGAAGCTCAAGAAGGGCATCAAGTTCCAGAACATCGCGCCGGTCAACGGCCGCGAGATGACCGCCCAGGACGTCGTCTTCTCGTTCAAGCGCCTGAGCGACCCCAAGTCGCCAAACGGCGTGCAGGTGAAGAACGTCACCGACGTGACGGCGGTCGACGACTACACGCTGAAGTTCACGCTGGCCGCACCCTCGCCGGAGTTCCACGAGCTGCTCGCCGACGCGAACCTGCTCTACATCCAGCCGCAGGAGGCCGACGGCGGATTCGACCCGTCGCTCAAGCCGATCGGCAGCGGGCCGTTCATGATGACCGAGTACGTCGCCTCGTCGAAGCTGACGATGGCGAAGCACCCGGACTACTTCGTGAAGGGCCTGCCGTACCTCGACGGCATCGAGCAGGCGATCATCCCGGAGAACGCGGCCGTGAAGGCGCAGTTCGAGGCCGGGAACGTGGACCACGCGTCGATCGCCGCCAACGACCTGCTCGACATGAAGAAGCGCTACCCGAAGTTCTCGTGGGAGCCGGGCACGGGCAACGGCATGTCGTGGCTCGCGTTCTCCGGCAAGGACGTGAGCCCCGACGCCCCGTGGCGCGACGCGCGCGTCCGCCAGGCGGCGTCGATGGCCATCGACCGCGACGGCCTGCTCGACCTCGCCGGCAACGCGAAGGCGCTGCGGGCGGCCGGCTTCGACTCGCCGATCCTCGTGCGCTGGAACAACATCCCGGAGCCGTGCGCCTTCGGGCCGCGTTACTGGCTCGACCCGAGCCAGGCGTCGAACGGCGACTTCACGAAGTACTTCAAGCACAACCCGGACGAGGCGAAGAAGCTGCTGCAGGCGGCGGGCGTGACCGACACGGCGATGCCGTACCAGTACACGAACCGCTACGGCGACACGTTCGTGAGCCTGGCGGAGGCTGCCGGCAACATGCTCACGGAGGCGGGCTTCAAGCTCACGCCCGAGGTGCAGGACTACAACAGCAAGTACATCACGCACACGTTCCTGGGCGACTTCCAGGGCATCGTCTACGGCCTCGAGAGCACGCTGACCCCGGGCGGCTATGCCCAGCGGCTGTTCTCGAAGGACCCCGCCAACCACGGGCGCGTCCTCGAGCCGGAGATGGAGGACCTGGTCAAGAAGCAGGCCGTGGAGCTCGACCCGCAGGCGCGGACGCAGATCTTCTACGACATGCAGCGCAAGCAGGGCGACCAGATGTACTACGTGCCGGCGCAGTCGAGCTCGACCACGACGTGGGACGGCTTCGGCGCGCGGGTGCACGGCGTGCGCCGCACCCGCGGCTACGGTGGCGGCACCGAGTCGGTGATGTGGTACTGGCTCGACGCCTAACGCCGCGAGCCGGTTGGTGAACCGAACCGGGGTGGCTCGTCGAGCCACCCCGGTTTCGTCTCCAGGCAGGCGAGGAGCTCCGTCTCCCGACGGACGCTCGCCGGTGCCGTCGCTCGCGATCTCGCGCGCTAAGTCCCGCAAATCCGCGAACTTGGCTGAATCCGCGCGCTCTCCACGCCCGCGGCACCTCGCTCGCCGTTGGCCGCTCGGAGGCGACGATAACGAGAATCGATCTTCGCGCTTTAGCAGTTCTATGCTCCGGGCGTCTCCCCAGGGAAGGCCCGCTCGGATGCCCGGCTCCCCACGACACGTCACGCGCCGTCGCTTTCTCGCGGGCGCAGCCGGCGCCGCGGGCGCGCTCGTCCTCCCATCGAGCCACCTCGCCTGGGTGTGGGACTTCACGCGCGACGGCCCGCCCGAGCCGATTATCGAGACGCTGGCCGCCTACGGGCTCGGCATCGCGCTGAAAAGCCACGACGGCGTCGAGTGGATGGCGAAGTACGACCACTCGAAGTCCGCCGTCAGCGGACCGAAGCGCATCGCGCAGCTGGCCGACACCTTCGAGTCGCGCGGCGTGCCCTTCTACTGCTGGTGCGTCGTCCACGGCACCGACCCGGTCAGGGAAGCGACGATGGCCGCCGACGTCCTCGGCGCCGGCACGCGCGGCCTCTTCGTCGACCTCGAGTCGTACCCCGGCTTCTGGACGGGATCGGCGGCGGCGGCAGGCCTCTACGGCAAGCTGCTGCGCAAGCTGCGGCCGGACGCGTCGGTGCTCGTCACCGTCGACGCCCGCCCGTGGGAGATGTCGCGCATCCCGCTGCGCGAGTTCGCGTCGTTCGCCAGCGCCATCGCGCCGCAGGTCTACTGGACCGACTTCGCGACGGCGAACAACATCAAGAAGTACCGCAGCGAGGGCGAGGACCCGGGCGCGGCCGGCGTCACCCCGGCGTTCGCGCTCGACGCCGCCGCGCGCAAGATCGGCGCCCTCGAGCTGCCCGCGATGCCGCTGATGCCGATCGGCCCCGGCATCGACGACAGCACGAAGACCTGGAAGCAGTTCATCGACCAGTCGTACTCGCATCGCGCGCGCTCGATCTCCGTCTGGCGGCTCGGCACGACGTCGACGCGCGTCCTCGAGCTGCTGAAGCAGAACCCGCCGCCCGGCACCTACGTCGTGCGCTCCGGCGACTCGCTGGGTGCCCTCGCGATCGACTGGGGGACGTCGGTCGACGCGATCGTCCAGTGGAACCACCTGTCGGACGCGAACATGGTGCGCATCGGCCAGCATCTCGTGGTGCCGCCGTCTGGCCATGCGCCGCCGCCCGCACCGACGACCTACCAGGTGCAGCCCGGCGACACGCTGATCGGGCTCGCCGCGCGCTGGCACACGACGCCGGACCGCATCGCGCAGGTGAACGGCATCAGCGACCGGGGGTACATCCGGATCGGCCAGGCGCTGCGCGTGCCGTGATTCGCCGCGCTCTGATCCTCCTCCGGCCGCGTCGGCTGGCGCCGGGCGCGGCCTCCGTCGGCACGCGGTCGGCGCGGGGGGCGCTTCGAGCCGGGAGCGGAAGCGACCGGATCGCGGCGCTCGCCAACCGTGCCTCGGGCAACGGCGGCAGATCTGCCCCCGGCGGGTCGGCGGCATATCTGCCGCCGCTGTGGGTGATGCCCGCGGTCCTGCCGCCTACCCGCCCAGCGCCGCCTTCACGTCGCGGGCCAGCTGGTCGGCCGGCTCGAAGCCGGCGTGCGACCACAGCACCTCGCCGGTCGCCGACGTCAGCGTGATCCACGGCAGGTCCTCGACGCCGTACGCGTCCGCGATCGCGCCGCGCGCGTCAACGACGATCGGCAGCGCGATCCGCGACGGCGCGTTCGCCAGGAACGTGGGCAGCGCGTCGGCGGACGGCTCCGTGTTGCCGATGTCGACCGCGACCAGCGGCGGCAGCCCCCCGTCCGCGCCCCCGTACGTCCCGAGGTCCGCCAGCGCCTGCGCCGCGCCCGGCACCCATGTCGCGAAGAAGATGGCGAGCCGCGGCTCGCCACTCCCCAGCACAATCGGCGTGGCGCCGGCGACGGCCGCCGCCGCGGGGTTGGCGTTCGGCAGCGAGGGCGCGGTCGCCGCCGTCATCGCCGGAGGCAGGTGCACGACGTCGCTCGGCTGCGACACGGACGGGTGGCCCGGCAGCTGGTCCGCCACCGCCTGCGCGAGCACCCACGTCTCCGGCGCGAGCGCCGAGAACTGCATGCTCGTCAGGAACAGCCGGCGCTCGCGGCCCTGCGGGTCGATCACGTAGAGCGCCGGCGTGTGGTCAATCTCGCCCTGCCGCACCTGCACATCGATCGAGTAGGCCTTCCACACGGCCTCGAGTTGCGCCGGCGTCCCCGTCGCGAACCGCCACGCGTTCTCGATGCCGTGTGCGATCGAGTACGCCTTCGCGTCGCTCACGGCCGTCGCCCGCGGGTTCGCGTTCACGCCCAGCAGCACGACGTTCGTCCGCTGGTCTGCCGGCAGCAACCGCACGGCGTTGCGCATCGACTCCGTCGTCAACGGACAGATCGTCGTGCACTCGCTGTCGATGAACGCCATCACAACGACCCTGCCGCGGAACTGGCTCAGCGACACGGGCTGCCCGAACTGATCGGTGAGCGCGAAGTCGGGAGCGGGCGTGTCGAGCGCCGTCCCGACGTCGACCGCGAGGTCGCCGAACTGCTGCGGCGACACGGTCGGCGTGGCGTGCCCGCCGCCGCAGGCGGCGAGCGCCGCGACGGCCGCGACGGCGGCGGCGGTGAGCGCGAGCATCGCGATCCGGCGGAGGCGCATGCGGCGGCCCTTCAGGCGGGCATCAGCGGAGACGGTGGGGGCTCGAGTCTAGGCCGGGCCGCCGGGACGGTCGATCCCTCGGCAGGTGTGTGGGCGGGCCGCGCGGCGGCGCGGCAGCATGCCCGCGTCGGACCGGCGCGCATTACGTCGATGCCGCCTCCATGCAGCGCTCGATCAGCTGCGCGTACTGCACGAGGTGCCGCACCGGGAGGAACTCCTCGCGCACCCGTTCGCGGGCCGCCGCGCCCAGCGACTCCGCGCGCTCGGGGTTCTCGAGCAGCCCGGCGAGCTTCGTCGCAAACGCGTCGCGGTCGCGCGGGTCGTCCACGAGCACGCCCGACCGACCGTCCTCGACCTGGTCGACGATGCCGCCCACCGCGCTCGCGACGACCGGCCGCGCCTTCCACATCGCCTCGGTCACGGACAGCCCGAACCCCTCGCGCAGGCTCTTCTGCACGATGACGCTCGCGTGACTCTGCAGCGCGTCCACGATGCTCGCGTTCTCGACGACGTCCGCCGTCGGCAGCGACGCGAGCTGGATGCGCGAGCGCACCGCGTCGGGCAGCGACTCCCAGTGGCCAATCGCGTCGCGGAGCACGACGCCTGCTTCCGGATCGTCGGCGACGCCGGTGACCTGCGGGCCGGCGAGCAGCAGGGTCGCGCCCGCGCCGCCGCGGCCGGCGGAGACCATTCGCGCGAACCCGTCCATCACCCCGATCGGGTCCTTCAGCGGATCCCACCGCGAGACCTGCACGACCAGCGGCGCGTCCGGCGCCGCCGGCCCGCCGTCGCGCACCACGTCGGCGCTGCGGTCGACCGTGCGCGGCGCCCCGTCGACGCCGGTGAACGTCGCGGGCCTGTCGGCGCCCGGCCCCGCGAGCAGGCCGGCGCGCTCGAGCACCGCGCGGACGGTGACGGGGTCGAGCGGCTCGCTCTTCGGCGAGAACGGGTCGATCGACGGCGGGATCACAAGGGCGCGCCCGTCGCCGAGCGCGTCGGGGATGTACGCGCGGCGACTGAAGATCGCGATCGGCACGCCGCGCACGTACGGCAGGAGGAAGCGCCAGCCGAGCACGACGTCGCGGCTCGCGTGGTCGTCGGTGCCGACGTGGGAGCGCCAGATGACGAACATGCCCGCCTCGCGCAGGCGCGGCGCGAGCCCGGCGGTCTGCGGGTCGTGCAGGATCACGACGTCGCCGGGCGTCATCAAGCGAAGCAACTCCTCGGCGTTGTCGTTGAGCACGAGCTCGTAGATGGCGCGGTCGTCGTCGTCGAGCGCGGCACTGCCGCCGGGGGACCCGTGCAGCGCGTGGTGCAGCCGCTTCGTGATACGGAAGAACTCGACCGAGCCCTCGATCACGACCCAGCGGACGTCGATGCCGCGGTCGCGCGGATAGGCGAGCAGCGTGGCGAGCATCTCCGCGACGCCGCCGCCGGTCGCGGTCGAGTTCACGTTCCACACGGAATGCGCGCCCAGCCGCTCGCGCACGCGCTGCGCGTGCTCGTCCGCTGCCGCCACGGCGTCCGCGCCGATCAGCGGCGCGAACCGCTCCAGGGGCTTCGGCTCGACACGCACTTCGGTGATCTGGGCCATACGAACAGGATCGGCGTCGACGTCAAACGGCGACGGGGACGTGACCGGCGGCGCGGCAAGCAGGGGGCATGCGCCCGGTCCGAGCACGGCGATCGCCGGGCGCGCTCGCGCTCATAGCAGCTCGCGAAACATGAACGTTGGAGAGGAACGTCGGTGTTCGCTGGGGCCGGGAGCAGCCGCCTGCCCCTGCTCGCCTAACCCCCGGCCGCATCCAGGCGGAAGTCCGCGGGGCAGCCGATGAGCGCGTCGAAGATGTGGTCGAGGCGCTCGATGAAGCCGAACGCGCCGACCTCCGGCACGAACTCCGCGCGGCAGCGCGGCAGCTCGCGGGCGAGGTACCGGCCCATCGCGAGCGGGTGGTGGCGGTCGACCTCGCCCTGCCACAGGAAGACCTCGGCGGGCACCTCCGAGAGCTGGAAGCCCCAGTCCGTCATGTGCAGCACGGCCTCCTGGCCGGCACCGGTCGAGCCCTGGCGGAACGCCTCGGCGAAGTCGGCGAGACGGTGGTCGCGCATGTGCGTCGGCTCGAAGACCGCGCGGTCGGCCTCGGGCAGGTAGCTCAGCTGCTGCCGGTAGACGAGCAGCGGCGCGCGCTTCGCGGTCTGCGCCAGCATCTTCATCCACATGCGACCGAGTCGCGGCGAGCGCGTCGCGAGCTTGTAGAGCGTGGCGGTTTCGGCGTTCATGCCGTCCATCACGCCCGGCTCCTTGACCGGACCGAGCCCGCTGATGATCGCGACGTGGCTGACGCGTTGCGGCAGCTTCATCGCGCAGGCGAGCACGTACGGCACGGCGCCGCTGATCCCCACGACGCCGAAGCGCCCGATGCCGAGGTGATTGGCCAGCGCGACGACGTCCGCCGGCCAGTCGAGGATCGCGCGATCCGGCTTGAGGTCCGACCACCCGTAGCCCGGGCGGTCGGGGGCGATCACTCGCACGCCGCGGCGACACGCGCCGTCGTGGAAGAGCATTCCTGCGAGCCGCGAGGACGGGACGCCGTGCATGAAGATGAAGGGGACGCCGGCGGGGTCGCCGAACTCGGCGTAGGCGAGCGCACGGCCGTCGGGAAGGACGACCCGCGCAGGCGGAGAGTCGGGGGCGTCCGGCGACATGGAGGTCAGCCTAGTCGGGGCGATCCCGCGCGTCTACGGGTGAGCGCCACGGGTACGCTCGATAGGAGTGAAGCGGCCGCCGCGCGATGCGCGGGCCGTCGCATCGGACGCCGGGAGGAACGCGCATGCTCGAGCAGGCGACCCACCGCGGGCTCGTGCGCAGCGGCAACGAGGACGCCGTGGCGACGCGCGCGCTGCCGGGCGACGGCGCGCTGCTCGTCGTCGCCGACGGGCTCGGCGGTTACCCGGGCGGCGAGGTCGCGTCGCGGATCGCCGTGGACACGCTCGTCGAGCGGCTGGCGGCGGACGACGCGGCCGACGATGGCGACGCCGGTGCCGGCGCGCTCCGCGCCGCGATCGCCGAGGCGCGGCGGCGCATCCTCGCCGGCCAGCAGGGCGCACACGCGCACATGAGCACGACGCTCGTCGCCGCGCTCGTGCGCGACGGCCGCGCGTGCGTGGCCAACGTCGGCGACAGCCGCGCGTACGTGGCGGGCGCCGACGGCGCCCCGCTGCACCGCGTCACGCACGACCACTCGTGGGTGGAAGAGGAAATCCGCGCCGGCAGGCTCGCGCCCGACGACCCCATCGTTCCCGTCCGCCGCCACGTGATCACGCGCTCGCTCGGCGGCCCCACCACGCGCGGCGGACGCGACGGCGACGCCACGGAGACGGGCGCCGGGAACGACGGCCTGGCCGACGTCTTCGATCACATCGAGCTCCCGCCCGGCGCCGTGCTGCTGCTCTGCTCCGACGGGCTCCACGGCATGCTGCCCGACGACGAGATCGCCGCGCTCCTGAGCGACCCCTCCACCGGCGTGGCGCAGCGGCTCGTCGACGCGGCCCTCGCGCGCGGCGGCGTCGACAACGTGACGGTCGCGGTCTACGCGTCGCCGGCAGGCGGCTCGCCTGTGTGAGCGGAGCGGCGCGGGCGGTCGCGCTCCGCGCTGTCGAGGATGATTGTCACCGGGCCGTCGTTCACGGCGTCCACGAGCATGTGCGCGCCGAAGCGACCGCTCTCGACGCGGAGCCCGCGCGCGCGCAGCGCCGCCGCCAACGCGTCGATCAGCGGCGCGGCGACGTCGGGCGGCGCGGCATCGAAGAACGACGGCCGGCGGCCCTTGCGGGTGTCGGCGTAGAGCGTGAACTGCGAGACGACGAGCACGGCCCGCCCGACGTCCTCGACAGAGCGGTTCATGCGGCCGGCGTCGTCGGTGAAGACGCGCAACTCGGCGAGCTTGCGTGCGAGCCACTCGACCTCGGCCGCGCCGTCGCCCGGTGCGGCGCCCACGTAGGCGAGTAGCCCCCGGTCGATCGCGCCGATGCGGTCGCCGTCGACCGTGACCGAGGCGCGCGTCACCCGCTGGACGACCGCGCGCACCGGGGGCCGCCGGCTAGTCCGAGGAGAGCTCGGCGGCCTTCGCGGCCCGCTTCTCCGCCTTCGCGCTGCTGCCCTTCGACTCCGACGCGGCAGGTGCGTCGTCGGACGAGGACGCGCTCGACGACGCGCCGCTCGAGGTGCGGCGCGAGCTGGAGCCGCGCGAATCGGTCGAGTAGAAGCCGGAGCCCTTGAAGAGCAGCGGGCGCGCGTGGAGGACGCGGCGGGCCGGCTTGCCGCACTTCTCGCAGGGATGCTCGGACGGCGAGCCGAACGGCTGGCGCAGCTCGTACTTGTGTCCGGCTTCACAACGATAGTCATACAGAGGCACGCGAATTCCTCCTGGGCGGTGCGCCCGATTCCGGTAGGGGCCGGATGTTGAAGGCGCAGGCGAGCACCTGCCAGATGAATCAGTGTAGGCAGGAGCACCGGATCCGACAATGTTTCGCCGCGCTCGGGATCCTCCTCCGTCCGCGCCAGCTGGCGCTGGGCGCGGACTCCGTCGGCGCGCGGTCGGGCAGTGCGGGCCGCGGCGGCGCGGCGGCTGGCGCTGGGCGCGGACTCCGTCGGCGCGCGGTCGGGCAGTGGGGGCCGCGGCGGCGCGCCAGCTGGCGCTGGGCGCGGACTCCGTCGGCGCGCGGTCGGGCAGTGCGGGCCGCGGCGGCGCGTCGGCCGGCGCTGGGCGCGGACTCCGTCGGCGCGCGGTCGGGCAGTGGGGGTCGCGGCGTCGGCCGGCGCCGGGGCGCGGACTCCGTCGGCCGCGGTCGGACGGTGTTTGCGGCCGATCTGGCCGGCCATCCCCTTCAACCACGCCAGGCTCGGATCCCGAGCCTCCGCCGCCGCCCGACTCCGACCGGATGCATCACACTCGTACGATTCGATTCATGGCCCGCCCCGCCGTCGAAGAGCCACCTTCGTATGCGCACTCCCTGCGGCCGTACCACGACATGCTCGTGGAGGAGATCATCTCCGGGCTCGGCGAGCTGCGCCGGCCGGCGATCGGGCTCCTCATCTCGGGGCTCTCGGCAGGGCTCGACATCGGGTTCGGCGTCCTGCTGATGTCCGCGATCGCGACGGAGTTCGGCGAGCGCGTCGACCCGGCGCTCGAGCGCCTCATCCTCGCCAACCTCTACGCGGTCGGCTTCATCTTCGTCGTACTCGGGCGGTCGGAGCTCTTCACGGAGCACACGTCGCTCGCCGTCTTCCCGGTGCTCGCCGGGCGCGCCACGGTGGCGGCGCTCGCGCGGCTGTGGTCGCTCCTCTACGTGGCGAACATCGCGGGGGCGCTCCTGTTCGCCGCCATGCTCGCGTTCATCGGGCCGCGACTCGGGTTCGCGACGCCCGACGCCTTCAAGCGCATCGCGACGCCGCTCACGGCGCATGCCTGGTGGCTGCTGCTGCTGAGCGGCGTCGTTGCCGGCTGGCTCATGGGGCTGCTGGCATGGCTTGTCTCCGCGACGCGCGATACGCTCAGCCAGATCGTCTTCGTCTGGCTCGTCACCGCGTCCATCGGCATCGCCCGCCTCGGTCACTCGATCGCCGGCGCGGTCGAGGTCGGCGCGGCGATGTTCGCGCTCAAGCAGTTCGACCCGCTCACGCTCGGCGGCTTCCTGCTGTGGACGACGATCGGCAACGCGCTCGGCGGCGCGTGCTTCGTCGCGCTCCTGAAGTACGGGCACGCCGTCCACGGCGCGCCGGCCGATGAGGCCGCCGAGGAGGTGCTCAGCGGCGAGGCCGCGGCCGAGCACGAGCGCGAGCTCGAGGTCCGGTACGAGATCGAGGAAGCGCACGAGCGCGGGAAGCTGCCCTAGGTACGGTCGCCCTGCCGGCCCCGGGCCCTCCCGGCGCCCCTGCCCGACCGCGCGCCGCCCGGAGCCCATAACGGCGTCAGCCGCCGCGCGCGGGAGGGCGGATCGGAGCGCGGCGCACCGCTTCCCCCACCCTTCCTCGTGTCCGGCGCGCCCGCCTATACTCGTTCGGTTACGAGAACCGAGAGGCCGACGCCTGTCCCCGCCGCCAGCGGGGCCAAATCTATGCGACGGCAGTGTGAACACAGGAGGCAGCACAGATGGCCGCAGGCGTCACCATGCGGCAGATGCTGGAAGCCGGAGTCCACTTCGGCCACCAGACTCGCCGCTGGAACCCCCGGATGCGCCAGTTCATCTTCACCGAGCGCAACGGGATCCACATCCTCGACCTCGCCCAGACCGTGCATCGGCTCGACTACGCCGTCGACACCGTGCGCGAGGTGGTCTCCAGCGGAGAGCAGGTGCTCTTCGTCGGCACGAAGAAGCAGGCGCAGGCGATCGTCCAGAAAGAGGCCGAGCGCTGCGGCATGCCGTACATCAACACGCGCTGGCTCGGCGGCACGCTCACGAACTTCGCGACCATCGCCAAGCGCATCGAGTACTACAAGAGCCTCGAGCGCCGCTTCGGCGTGGCCGCCGGCGCGACCGAGGAAGCCGCCGAGGTGATCGCGGCCGACACCAGCCTCACCAAGCGCGAGCGCATGGTGCTGCAGAAGGAGTTCGAGCGCCTGGCGCGCTCCTTCCACGGGATGCGCACGCTGGGCCGCCTGCCCGGCCTGCTCTTCGTCGTCGACCCGACGATGGAGGAGATCGCCATCCACGAGGCGAACCGCATGCACCTGCCGATCGTGGCGATGTGCGACACGAACGCGAACCCGGACGAGATCAGCTTCCCGATCCCGTCGAACGACGACGCGATCCGCGCCATCCAGCTGATCACGGGCCGGATCGCCGACGCCGTCCTCGAGGGCATCGCGGTCGGCGAGGTGGAGCAGGAGTTCCACGCGGTCGCCGCGTCGGACGAGCCCGAGGCGGCCGCAGCGGCGGCGCCCGCGGGCGACGGCAACTAACCCCGGCTCTCCAGCCACACATCGAGGGGACGGGCCCGGTGCGCCGGCCGCTCCCTCGCGGTCACAGCGGCATCGACAGCGCGGCGCGTCCGGGGCGAGAAGCGCCCGGGGCGCGTCGACGGCACAAGGAGCATGACGGTGGTCACAACCGACGACGTGAAGCGCCTCCGGGAAGAGACCGGCGCCGGCGTCATGGACAGCAAGCGCGCCCTCGAGCAGGCCGGCGGCAACTTCGAGGAGGCCAAGAAGATCCTCCGCGAGCAGGGCGTCGCCGCCGCCGCCAAGCGCTCCGAGCGCGAGACGAGCCAGGGCATGGTGGAGTCCTACATCCACGGCGGCGGCCGGATCGGCGCGCTCGTCGAGGTCCAGTGCGAGACCGACTTCGTCGCCCGCACCGACGGCTTCCGTCAGCTCGCGCGCGACGTCGCGATGCAGGTCGCGGCGATGAACCCGCTCGCCCTCAACCCCGAGGACGTACCGGCGGACGCCCCCGGCAAGCCCGAGGAGCACGCCCTCATGACGCAGGCGTTCATCAAGGACGCCGGCAAGTCGATCCAGGATCTCGTGCAGGAGACGATCGCGACGACGGGCGAGAACGTGCGCATCGCGCGCTTCGCCCGCTTCGAGCTCGGGGGCTAGGCCGCCGCGGCGCCATCCGCCGCGGGCGAGTCGACGGCGGGAGCGGACGGTCGCGCACGCGCGCACGCCCCATCCGCTCCCGCTCGAACGGAGGACGACATGACCGACGAGATCCTCCTGGACGCCGAAGATCGCATGGACAAGGCCGTCACGGCCTACGAGCAGGTGTTGAGCTCGATCCGCACCGGCCGCGCCAACACGCGCCTGATCGAGCACCTCCACGTCGAGCAGTACGGGCAGTCGATGGCGCTCAACCAGCTCGCCACGCTGAACGCGCCCGACGCGACGCTGCTCACCGTCCAGCCCTGGGACAAGAGCACGATCAACGGGATCATGAAGGCGATCCAGGCCAGCGACCTGGGCATCACGCCCCAGAGCGACGGCAACCTGATCCGCCTCCCCATCCCGCCGCTCACCGAGGACCGCCGCAAGGACCTCGTGAAGCAGGTCCACACGAAGACCGAGGAGGCGCGCGTCTCGGTGCGCAACATCCGCCGCCACGCGATGGACGAGCTGAAGAAGCAGCTGCGCGACGGCGAGGTCTCGGAGGACGACGAGCACCGCGCCACCGCCGAGGTCGAGAACCTCACGCACCAGCACATCGAGCAGATCGAGTCGCTGGCGAAGGACAAGGAGCGCGAGCTCCTCGAGGTCTGAGCCGGCGCGCGCGAGCGCGGCACCCCGTACCATCGCTCGCACGGCAGGCACGCAGCGCCTCGCGGCAGGCGGGATCACAGTGGTCACCCAACCGGCGTCGACGTCACCGCTGCTGCGCCTGCGCGCGATCCCCCGGCACGTCGCGATCATCATGGACGGCAACGGCCGCTGGGCCGCCGCGCGCGACCTCAAGCGCACGGACGGCCACCGCGCCGGCGCCGAGGCCATCCTGCCCGTCGTCGAGCGCATGGCCGACTACGAGGTGGAGGTGCTGACGCTGTTCGGGTTCTCCACCGAGAACTGGGGCCGGCCGCGCCACGAGGTCGAGGCCATCCTGCGGCTCGGCAGCGAGTTCATCGACCGCTACCTCGGCGACCTCGACACCAGCGGCGTCCAGTTGCGACATCTGGGCGACGTCGACCGCCTGCCGAGCGCGCTGCGCTCACGGATGCGGCGCGCGATTGAGCGCACGCAGCCGAACAGCCGCATGGTCGTGAACGTCGCGTTCAACTACGGCGGCCGTGCCGACATCGTGCAGGCGGTGCGACGGCTGGTCGCCGACGGCGTCGCGGACGACGCGATCACGGAGGAGGCCATCGCCGCGCGGCTCGCGACCGGTGAGCTGCCCGAGCCCGACCTGCTGATCCGCACGGGCGGCGAGCACCGGCTGTCGAACTTCCTCGTCTGGCAGTCCGCCTACACCGAGTACTACTTCACCGACACGCTGTGGCCGGACTTCGGCCCGCCGCAGGTCGACGCCGCGCTCGCCGACTTCAGCGGCCGCCAGCGGCGGTTCGGGCTGGTGCCGGACGATGGACCGGCGGACGATGTCCCCGGTGAGGCGCCCCCCCGACACGCGCCCGGCAAGCACGGCGCCGCGCCAGGCGCCGGGGACGCACGCACCTAGGTCGGAGCCTGCATGCTGCGCCAGCGCCTCGCGGTCGCCGCGGTCGGACTCCCCCTCCTCGGCCTGCTCCTCCTCGCGCCCGAGGGCGTCTTCTCAGCCGCCGTCGAGCTCATCCTCGCCGCCGCGGCGTTCGAGCTCTTCCGCGCCGCCGCGCCGGACACCGACCGCGCCTACGCGCTGGGGGCCGCCGCCACCGCGGCGCTCTTCGTCTCGGTCGTGCGCGTGGAGCGGCACGCGCAGTCGTCGCTGCCGTGGATGCTCGTCGTGCTCGCGCTGCTCCTGACGATGGCGCTGCGCCCGCGCGATCTCCGCGGGACGCTCGCCGGCTCGCTGCCGGCGTGGTGGCTCGTCGGCGCGCTCTACCCCGGCGTGCTCGGCGCGAGCTTCGTGCTCACGCGCGCGTTCCCGCAGGGGCAGCAGTGGCTGCTCGTGTTGCTCGCCGCGAACTTCGCGACCGACACGGGCGCCTACGCGGTCGGGCGCCTGCTCGGGCGCCACCTCATGGCCCCGGCGATCTCGCCGAAGAAGACGTGGGAGGGCGCGGCCGGCGGGATCGCCTTCGGCGCGCTCGCCGGCGCGCTGCTACCGCTCGTCCTCGGCCTGCACCTGCAGCCCGCGGGGCGCGCGCTCGTCGCGGCTGGGCTGCCGGTCGCGGCGCTCGTCGGCGATCTGCTGGAGTCCGCGATCAAGCGGCAGCTCGGCGTGAAGGACATGTCGCACCTGCTGCCGGGGCACGGCGGGCTACTCGACCGCCTGGACTCCCTGCTGCTCACCGGGCCGTTGCTATACTGGCTTCTACGATGGTTCCAGACCTGACCCGCCTCGCCGTCCTCGGATCGACGGGGTCCGTGGGGCAGCAGGTCCTCGACGTGGTCCGGGCGCTCCCGGACCGTTTTCGTGTCACCGCCCTCGGCGCCGGCTCGAACGTCGGCGCGCTGCGCGACCAGGTGCGCGAGTTCCGCCCGGCCGCGGCCTGGGCGCGCCCCGGCCGCGACGCCGACGCGCTCGCCACCGAGGTCGGAAGCGCGGCATGGCAGCCGATTGACGTGATGGCCACGCGCGACGACGTCGACCTCGTCGTCGTCGCGACCAGCGGCCTCGCCGGCATGGCGCCCACGCTCGCGGCGCTCGAGGCCGGCAAGCCGGTCGCGATCGCGAACAAGGAGGTGCTCGTCGTCGGGGGGCACGCCGTGCGCGCCGCGCTCGACGCCGGTCGCGCCCGCGGCGCGGAGCTGCGCCCGGTCGACTCCGAGCACTCCGCGATCTGGCAGTGCCTCTGGGGCGAGGCGCCGCAGGACGTCGCACGGCTCGTGCTCACCGCGTCCGGCGGCGCGTTTCGCGACTACGATCTGGAGGCGCTCGACGCCGTCACGCCGGCGCAGGCGCTCGAGCACCCCACCTGGCGCATGGGGCCGAAGATCACGGTCGACAGCGCCACGCTCTTCAACAAGGGCCTCGAGGCCATCGAGGCGCGCTGGCTGTTCGACGTTCCGCTCGACCGCATCGACGTGCTCCAGCATCGTGAGTCGGTGGTGCACAGCATGGTGGAGTTCGTGGACGGCTCGGTGAAGGCGCAGCTCGGGGAGCCGGACATGCGCCTGCCGATCCAGGTCGCCATCGGCTACCCGGGCCGGCTGCCGGCGCGGCCGGCGCCGGCGATGAGCCTCGCCCGACGGGGGGCGCTGCACTTCGGCGACGTCGACGGCGTGCGCTTCCCCGCGCTCGGCGTGGTGCTCGAGGCCGGCCGCCGCAACGACACGTCGGCGGCGGCCGTGGCCGGCGCCGACGAGTCCGCGGTCGCGCATTTCCTCGCCGGCCGCTGCCGCTTCACCGACATCGCCCGGCTGCTCGCGCGCGCGCTCGACGCGCACGCGGCCGTCGCGGAGCCGTCGCTCGACGACCTGCTCGCGGCGGAACGCTGGGGCCGCCACTTCGTTGACGAGGCCGTGATGGCCGGAACCGCGGGGACCGCATGAACGACAACTGGCGCGACGACACGGCGACCCGCCCCGGCGGCGCCCCGTCCGACGGCGAGCGCGACGGGGGCGGCGGTTCGCCGCTGATCGGGGCGGCGCTGTTCGCGCTCGTGATCATCGGCGGCTTCGTCTTCGCGCGCTCGGCTCTGCTGTCCGCGACGCTCTTCCTCGTCATCCTCATCGGGCTGGTCTGGATTCACGAGTTCGCGCACTTCGCGACCGCGAAGCTGTTCGGGATCTACGTCCACGAGTTCGGCCTCGGCTTCCCCCCGCGCATCTGGGCGAAGCGCATCGGCGAGACCGAGTACTCGCTCAACTGGCTGCCGATCGGTGGGTTCGTGCGGCTCGAGGGCGAGGAGACGTCGGACCACCCACGCTCCCTCTCGGTGAAGCCGCGCTGGCAGCGCATCATCGTGCTCGCGTCGGGGGCCGTGTCGAACCTGATCCTCCCGATCTTCCTGTTCGCGCTCGCGCTGTCGTTCCCGCACCAGGAGTCGATTGGCCATGCGATGGTGACGGCGGTGGTGCCGAACGCCCCGGCCGCCGAGGCCGGCATGAAGTACGGCGACGTCATCTACGCGGTGAACGGGCGCACCACGAAGAACGTCGCGGAGGCGAGCCGCTACATCAACCTCGCGCTCGGCCAGACCGTCGAGGTGAAGGTGAAGCGCGGCGGGGAGTTCCTGGACCTGCACGTGTACGCGCGCTGGGCGCCGCCGTCGGGGCAGGGGCCGACCGGGATCTCGATCGCGTCGCAGTACCCGTTCACCGAGACGGTGGCGGAGCCGCCCTGGCGGTCGATCCCGAACGGGTTCCGCCAGACGTGGGACACGTTCATCCTCGCCCGCAACCAGGTGCTGACGTGGTTCAAGGGGGCGGGCGGGCCGCAGCTCGCGGGCCCGGTGGGCATCGCGCAGACCACGGGCGAGGTCGCGCGCGAGGGCGGGAGCGCCGCCGGCGCGGTGTCGCCGCTGCTCGAGCTCGCCGCGCTCCTCTCGATCAACCTCGGCATCCTCAACCTGCTGCCGCTGCCGATGCTCGACGGCGGTCGCGTGCTGTTCGTCCTGATCGGAATCGTGCGCGGCGGCAAGCGCATCGCGCCGGAGAAGGAGGCGCTGGTCCACCTCGTGGGCTTCGCCGTCTTCATCGCGTTCGCGGTCGTCGTCACCTTCTTCGACATCAGCCGCATCGCGAGCGGCCAGTCGATCTTCCGGTAGGCCGGTTCGCGGCGGAGGCGTGAGCCCGCTGCTCGCCGGCGGCATGCCGACTTCGAACTCGCGCTAGAGCGCGAGCAACCCGCGCCGCGCGGCGATCGTGACCGCCTCGGTGCGCGAGTGCGCGTCGAGCTTGGACAGCACCGATCCGAGGTGGAACTTCACGGTGTGCTCGCTGATGCCGAGCGCGAGCGCGACGCCCTTGTTCGGCAGGCCGTCGGCGACGAGGCGGAGCACGTCGACCTCGCGCTGAGTGAGGCCGGCGTCGTCGCCGTCGGACGACGGCGGGCGCGGGCCCGCTGCGAGCGCGCGCGCAAACGCCGGGTCGAGCACCACCATCCCGGCGGCGACGGCCCGCACCGCGGCGCCGAGCGCCGCGCCATCCACGTCGCGCGGCAGCCAGCCGGTGGGCAGCGCGTCGTCGCCGTCGCCCAGGTCCGCGGCGGAAGCGTCGTCGGCGAGATAGACGGCGGGCAGCGCGGCGAGCTCCGGCGCGAGCCCGACGTCGGCGGCGAGGCCGGCCAGATCCGCGACGAGCACGTCGGCGTCGGGCGGCGGCTCCGCCGCTTCGTTCGCGCCGATCTCCGCGACCACCTCGAAGCCCGCGGCCGCGAGGAGCTCACGCAGGCCGGCGCGCACCGCGGGGTAGCGCGCGAAGACGAGGACGCGGAGCACGTTCGACGCCAACCGAGTGCCCTCCGCTGCAACCCCCGGGCGGCTCTGAGTGGGATCGAGCGTACGCCCGGCCGCCGGGGGTGGCGGTCGGGCGTACGCGGGTCGCGGGCGCGCCTAGGGGCGCTCGCCGAGCGTCACGCTCACCTCACGCGGCTCGCCGCCGCGCAGCACGTGCACGGACACGGTCGCGCCGGCCTCGGTCACGGCCAGCGCCGACTGCAGGTCGTTCGTACCGCCCACCGCCGCGTCGTCGATCGCGATGATGATGTCGCCGACGATCAGGCCGGAACGAGCGGCCGGGCTGTCGTCCTCGACGCCGACGATCAGCAGGCCGGCCTCGCGCCCGCCCGCGTGGGCGGCCAGCGCGGCCGGGAGCCGCGTCGCCTGGCTGCCGATGCCGAGGTAGGCGCGGCGGATCCGCCCGTGCGCGGCCAGCGACTCCACGAGCCGCGCGACGACGCCTGCCGGGATGGTGACGCCGACCCCGGCCCGGCCGCGCGACGTGTTGAGGCCGACCATGCGACCCTGCACGTCGACGAGCGGCCCGCCCGAGAAACCGGGGAACAGGGTCGTCTCCGCGCGCACGTAGTCGTCGGACGGACCGCCGCCCGCTCCCTCGCGGCCGCGCCGCCCGAGCCAGGGCCCGGCCAGCGAACCGATCGCGCTCACGGCACCGAGCGACGCCTGGACGCCGCCCGCCGTCGGCCGCCCGATCGCGAGCACGAGCGCCCCCACGCGAACCGCGCCGTCCGGCGCCCGGTCCGCCGCGACGAGTACGTCCGTCGCGCCCTCGACCCGCAACACCGCGAGATCCGACCGTGGGTCGCGCCCCACCAGTGTGGCGGGCACCTCGCGGTCGTCCGGCAGGCCGACCGTGATCTCCTCCTCGCGTTCGAGCGCGTGGTCGGTCGTGACGACCAGCCCGCCGCCCCACGACACGCCGCTGGCGGGGATGCGTCGGCGTGCGTTCACGAGCACCGTGTAGCCGCTCGCGCGTCCGACGGCCTCCGCGAGCCCGTTCGACACCTGCTGCAGCACGATCGCGTCGCTCGAGGTCATCTGCCTGCTCCTTCGTCGTTGCGCACGGGCGATGCGCCCGGTTGATGCGTGCACTCAGCGTGCCGCGCAGCGCGGCGCGCCGGATCGCCCGAACGGGTGGGGCCGCGCCGCCCGTTCGGCGCCGCCCCGTTCGGCAGCCCGCCCCGTTCTGAACCCCGCCCCGCGCACCCGCCGCTCCGAGGCCGCCCCGCGTCGGCCCGCGGCGGGCTTCAGGCCCGCCGTGTGCAGTGCGCGACTCGCGCAGCCTCCGGCGCGGTCGATCACACGGCAGGCATCACGCCTGCCGCGCACCGGAGCGCGCCCTGCACGCGCCGGAGCGTCTGGCGACCCTCGTCCCCACGCCGTACGCTGGTAGCCGACACCGCTCAGGCCGGAGAACGCATGCCCCAGAAGATCCGCCGAAAGCCGACCCGTGCCGTGCGCGTCGGACCGATCCAGATCGGCGGCGGCGCGCCCATCGCCGTGCAGTCCATGGCGGCGACCCGCACCCAGGACGTCGAAGCAACCGTTCGCCAGGTCACCCTGATCGCCGCCGCCGGCGCCGACGTCGTCCGCATCGCCGTCGACTCGAAGAAGGACGTGGAGGCCCTCGCCGAGATCCGCGGCCGCACCGACGCCACCCTCTCCGTCGACCTGCAGGAGAACTACCGCCTGATCGGGCAGGTCGCCCCGCACGTCGACAAGGTCCGCTACAACCCGGGCCACCTGCACCATCACGAGCGCGAGAAGTCGGTGCGCGACAAGGTCGCCTTCATCGCCGAGCAGGCCGTGAAGCACGATGTCGCCCTCCGCGTCGGCGTCAACTGCGGCTCGGTCGACCCCCAGAAGATCGCGAAGTTCGGCGCGGACGACGTCGGCGCCATGGTCGAGAGCGCGCTCGAGCACGCGCAGATGCTCGACGACCTCGGCTTCACCCGTTATGTCGTATCGCTCAAGGACTCCGACTGGCGCAAGGTCGTCGAGGGCAACCGCCGCTTCTCGACGCAGCGCCCCGACGTCCCGCTGCACCTCGGCGTCACCGAGGCCGGCATGCCGCCCGACGGCATCATCAAGACGCGCATCGCCTTCGAGCAGCTGATCGCCGAGGGCATCGGCGACACCATCCGCGTGTCGCTCACCCTCCCGTTCGACGACAAGGGCGAGGAGATCCGCGCCGGCCGCGAGATCGTCGACGACATCTATGCCGGGCGCTTCCGCTCGGTGCCGGCGCACTTCGGCGAGGGGCTGAACATCATCTCGTGCCCCTCCTGCTCGCGCGTCGAGAACGAGGCGTTCATCGAGCTCGCGCAGGACGTGAAGCGCATGTCGGAGTACGCGAAGTCGCACGACGTCACGATCGCCGTGATGGGGTGTCGCGTGAACGGTCCGGGCGAGACCGACGGCGCGGACATCGGCCTGTGGTGCGGCCCCACCGGGGTGAACCTCAAGCACGGTTCGGATCTCGTGGGCCACTTCCCGTACGACACCGTGCTCGAGCGCACCCGCCTGCTGCTCGACGAGGTGATCGCGGCCGGCGGCCGCTCGACGGCGGCCGCCACCTCGTGACCCCCGTTCCTCCCGGCCTCGCCGGTCGACGCGTGGCGACGTGTTGCAGGGTGGTGTCTCGGTGAGCGACGCCGTGCCCGCCGGCCCGGTCCCCTCGCTTTCGACGATGTGGGCCGTGCAGCAGCGCTTCGAGCGCGACATGCACGCGTTCATGGAGCGCGCGGCGGAGCTCGGCTACCGCGGCATCGAGATCAACCACTCGATGGACCGCGAGCAGATCGGCGCGATCCTCGGCTTCGGGCGGCTGCCGGTGACCGGCGTGCACGGGCCGGCGCCGCTCGAGCGCGACGCCAACTTCGGGTGGAACCGCGAGCTGAACCTGGCGTCGACGGACGAGGGCGAGCGCGCGGCCTCGGTGGCGGCGCACCTGCGGTCGGTCGACCTCGCGGCCGAGGCCGGCGCGAGGCACGTCGTCGTGCACCTCGGCGGCGTGGGGAAGCGCGCGCTGGCCGGCGAGCGGCGGCTGCGCTCGCTCTTCGAGCGCATGCCCGCGGCAACCGCCGTCGCGGCCGACGGCGCGACCGGCCGATCCGCCGACGCGCTGCGCGAGGAGTGGGACCGCGCGGTCGACGACACGCTGCGCGAACGCGCGGCGCTCGCGGCGCCGCACCTCGAGGCCGCGCAGCGCAGCCTCGCGACGCTCGCCGAGCGCGCGCTCACGCGCGGCGTCACGATCGGCCTCGAATGCCGGCTGCACTACCACGAGATTCCGCTGCCGCAGGAGGCGGCGTCGCTGCTGGCGCCCTATCCGCCGGAGATCGCCGGCTACCTGCACGACGTCGGCCACGCCGAGGTACTGCACCGCCTCGGGCTCGTCGACCGCGGCACCTGGTTCGACCTGCTCGGCGAGCGGCTCGTGGCGCTGCACCTGCACGACGTACGCCGCCTCACCGACCACCGCGCACCCGGCAACGGCGACGTCGACTACGCGTGGCTCGCCGCGCGGATCCCGGCCGCCGCGGGGCGCACCTTCGAGATTGACCAGCACGAGTCAGACGAGGACGTTGCGCGGGGCCTCGAGGTGCTGCGCGCGGCGGGGGTCGTGTCGTAGGCAGGCGCGCTGAGGAGCGGAAGTGCCCGAACCGCCGATTGACGCCCCCGTGCCGGACGCACCGGCCGACATCATCGTCGTCCTCGGCTTCAACACCGACCCGGACCACCCGGTCACGCGCGCCCGTGTGACGCGCGCCGTCGAGTTGTGGCGCCACGGCGTGGCGCCCAATTTGCTGATGACCGGCCGCTGCTCGGTCCGCCACCTCGCCGACCCGCCGCCGAAGACCGAGGCCGAGGTGATGCGAGACCTGGCCATAGCGATGGGTGTCCCCGCCGGGGCCGTGCTCGTCGAGACGCACTCCGTGAACACGATCGGCAACGCGTACTGGGCGAAGGTCGAGACGCTGCTCCCGCGCGGCTGGCGTCGCGTGGCGGTGGTTTCGACCGAGGGGCACGCCGAGCTCGGCGCCTGGCTGTTCGGGCGTGTCTGCGGTCCCGGCTACGCCGTCACCGTGTACCCGGCGCCGTGGCCGGGCGACGAGGGGGAGCGCGCTGCCGCACGTGAGCGAGGCCGTGCCGCCCGCGAGGAGTACGCGCGCGCCTGCGCCGCCTGCGCCGATGGCGACCACGAGGCCTTTCGCGCGCTGCTGGAGATCTAACGACTCTCGGCGCGCGGCACGCGGTCGTGCCGCAGCGGCGGAAGCTCACCCCCGCGCTGCTCGACGATCGCCACGACCTGCTGCGTGACGCGGATCTCGTGGAGGAAGTTGCGGACGTCGATCCCGCGGTGCGGCGAGCCGCGCGAGCCGATGCGGTCGAGCGCGCGCTGCATCAGGGCACGCGCGCCGTGCGCGTTGCCGCGTCGGTAGTGCGTGTAGCCGGCGCCGAGTTGGGCGAGCCCCTTGAAGAACTCCTCCTCGTCGGTGCCCTTCGCCTGGCCCCAGCACGTCTCCCACGCCTCGTGCGCGGCGAAGAAGCTGCCGGCGTCGAAGTAGTCGATGGCGAGCGCGTGGTTCTCCTCGAGCGTGTTCGCGTCGAAGTCGGGCAGCTCCATGCGGTTCGCGGAGCCGGCCGGCAGCGGGCGTCCGAGCTCGTCGCGCGGGCGGGACGGCTTGGGCCGCGGGGCGGGCGTGGGGGCGGGCTGGTCGGCCATGCGCCTATCGTACCCACCGCGGCGAACGGCCCGCGTCAGCGCGCTGAGGACCCCGCCGGCCACGACTGCCTGCTCAGCCCGCCGATGCGGGGCCGTTCGCCCGCCAGCCAGGGATGGCCGGAGGTCCGCTGATGATTCTCGAAGCCGCGATGCTCCACGTGCTGCCCGGCCGAGAGGCCGAGTTCGAGGCAGCCTTCCGCGAGGCTTCGCCGCTCATCGCATCGATCGATGGCTATCGAGGACACGAGCTCCAGCGCTGCGTCGAGGCGCCATCGACCTACCTGCTGCTCGTGCGCTGGCGGCGGCTCGAGGATCACACCGAGGGCTTTCGCGGCTCACCGCAGTACGAGCGCTGGCGCGCCCTCCTGCACCACTTCTACGACCCGTTCCCCCTCGTGCAGCACTTCGCGTCGGTGCCCCTGGACGCTGCGAGCGGCGGCTGACACCGCCGCCGCTCGTCCCATCCTCGCGTCGAGCCGGCCGCCGCCCTATCCGCCGATGCCCGGCCCCCGGCCCGCCTTCACCACCGCGCCGATGGTCGACGGGAACCGCTCGAACACCTCGTCGACCGTCCACTGGCCCGTCGCCGAGAAGATGCGCGCCTCCACCGTCGGGATCGTGAACACGCCGATCTCGCCGCCGCCCACCAGGAAGTCGCGCCCGTTGATGTCCTGCGCGGCGTCCGACGCCAGGAACGCGACGAGCGCGCCCACGACGTTCGGGTCGAGCGCGGCGATGTTCATGCCGCCCTCCCGCACCTCGCCGCGGGCCTCGCGGGCGCGCGCCGCGGCCTCCATCTCCGGCGACAGCGTCATGCGCGTCGCCGCGCGCGGTCGCACGGCGTTTGCCGTGCAGTTGTAGCGCGACATCGCGGACGCGAGCGAGCGCGTCAGGCCGACGATGCCCTCCTTCGCCGCGGCGTAGTTCGGCTGGCCGGGGCTGCCGAGGCCGGACTCGGATCCGGTGTTGATGAAGCGACCGCCGCGCTGCTGGCGGAAGACCACCGACGCGTGCTTGCAGATGTTGAACGTGCCCTTGAGGTGGACGCGGATCACGTCGTCCCACTCGTCCTCGCTCATGTTGAAGATCATGCGGTCGCGCAGGATGCCGGCGTTGTTCACGACGATGTCGAGCCGCCCGAACGTGTCGAGCGCCTGGCGGATGATCTCCGCGCTCGCCTCGTGGTCGGTGATGTCCATCGTGTTCGCGACGGCTCGGCCGCCCGCCTTCTCGATCTCGGAGACGACGTCCTGTGCCGGGCCCTGGTCCGAGCCCTCGCCCGAAGTCGATCCGCCGAGGTCGTTCACGACCACGGCCGCGCCCTCCGACGCCAGGGCCAGCGCCTCCCCGCGGCCGATGCCGCGCCCGGCGCCCGTCACGATCGCGACCTTGCCTTCGAGCCGTCCCGCCATTTCGTCTCTCCTCTCGTGCCCCGGTAGGATGGCCGCGAGGGTAGCGCGGCGGCGCTTCGGGGTGCAGCGCGCGCCGCGCGCGTTGCCCGCCCATACCCCCGACCCTAGACTCGCGCGCATGAGAATGACGCGCCTGTTCGGCCGCACGCTCCGCGAAGCACCCGGGGAGGCCGAGACCGCCAGCCACTCGCTGCTGCTGCGCGGCGGCTTCATCGATCAGCTGATGGCGGGCGTGTACTCGTATCTTCCGCTCGGCTGGCGCGTCGAACGCAAGGTCGAGCGCATCATCCGAGAGGAGATGGACGCCGCCGGCGCCCTCGAGGTGCGCATGCCGGTGATCCAGCCCATCGAGCTCTGGGAGAAGACCGGCCGCAAGGAGGCGATGGGCGACGTCCTCTTCCAGCTCGTCGACCGGCGCGAGCGCGGGCTCGCACTCGGGCCGACGCACGAGGAGGTCGTCACCCAGCTCTTCGACCGGCACACGTCCTCGTACCGCGATGTCCCCGTCATCCTCTACCAGGTGCAGTCGAAGTTCCGCGACGAGGCGCGTCCACGAGGCGGCCTCATCCGCGTGCGTGAGTTCACGATGAAGGACGCGTACTCCTTCGACCTCGACGACGCCGGCCTCGACGACTCGTACCGCCTCATGTTCGACGCCTACAAGCGCGTCTTCGCGCGCTGCGGCGTGCCGGTCGTCCCCGTGGAGGCCGACTCGGGCGCGATCGGCGGGAAGGGGTCACAGGAGTTCATCTTCGTGTCGGACACCGGCGAGGACACGATCGTCGTCTGCGACGCCTGCGACTACGCGGCCAACACCGAGAAGGCGGAGTTCGTCCGACCGCCCGCCGAGCGCGAGGCGCCGCTGCCCCTGGAGCCGGTCGAGACCCCCGGCATGACGACCATCGAGGACCTGGCGCGCTTCCTCGAGGTTGAGCCGCGGCGTACCGCGAAGGCCGTCTTCTTCATGGCGAAGGGCAAGCACGGCGAGTCCGACTTGCCGGTGTTCGCGGTGGTGCGGGGCGACCTCGACGTCAACGAGGTGAAGCTCATGAATGCCCTCGGGGGACGCGAGCTGCGGCCCATGCTCGATCCGGAGGTGGCCGAGCACGGCCTCGTCGCCGGCTACGCCTCGCCCATCGATGCGCCGAGCGGCGTACAGGTCGTCGCGGACATCTCGCTCCCCGAGTCGCCGAACCTCGTCGCCGGCGCGAACCGCATCGGAGAGCACCTGCGCAACGTGAACTACGGCCGCGACTGGACGGCCGCGACCGTCGCCGACATCGCCCTCGCGCGCCCGGGCTTCGGCTGCCCCCGCTGCGATGGCGGGACGCTGCGCGTCGAACGCGGCATCGAGATGGGGCACGTCTTCCGCCTCGGCACGACCTACACCACGGCGATGGAGGTGACCGTCGACGGGGTTGACGGCAAGCCGGTCACGCCGGTCATGGGCTGCTACGGCATCGGGCTCGGCCGCATCGTCGCCGCCGCCGTGGAGGCGCACCACGACGACAAGGGGATCGCGTGGCCGGCGGCGATCGCGCCGTACGAGGTGCACCTCGTGGGGCTCGGCCTCGACCGCGATGCCGCCGTCCGGGAGGACGCCGAGCAGCTCTACACCGAGCTGCACGCGGCGGGAGTCGACGTCCTCTTCGACGACCGCGACGAGTCGCCCGGCGTGAAGTTCAACGACGCCGACCTCCTGGGCGTCCCCGTGCGACTGACGGTGTCGACCCGCAACCACAAGGCAGGGGTGGTCGAGCTGCAGCGCCGCGCGGACGGGCTGGCGGAGCCGGTGCAGCGGGCGGACGTCGTCGCCCATGTGCGCTCGCTGCGCGACGCGCTCCTCGCGGAGTGGCGCGCGGACTAGCGACGGCCGGAGTTTCGGCCCGCTGTCCGCGCGGCGAAGCGGCGCGCGGATTGGGCAGCGCTCGCGACGTCGCGTCGCTCCTTCTCGCCGCCCCACCGGTACAGTGCCGCCCACGCCACGAGCAGGACAACGAGGATCCAGGCGGTCGCCGCGAGTGGACGCCACGGGGCCGGCCACCCACTACCCAGGATCTGGCCGAGGCCGTAGACGCCGACGATCGCGGGTCCGAGTTGCACGACGACACGCGTCGCGAGCCCGGGCCGCCGGCGCGGCGGCGGATCCTTGGAGCGCTCGCGGGCGCTGCGGCGGCTGTTCTTACCTCTCGGCACGGCGCAGCCAGTATGCGCCCGCCGCATTCAGCAGGCCCGCCGCCATGGCGAGCAGGCTGACGCCGGTGCCGATCACGATGCGCGTTCGAGGCGTGTTCGTGGTGATCTCCAGGAAGTCGAGAGACCCCAGCGCGAGGTGGATGTGACCCCACCCCGATGCCTGGGCAACCACCATCAGCCCCACGCTGAAGGCAACCTCGATGAGCAGAACCACGACGAAGCCAATCGCACCGGCTCGAAGCGCGAGCATCTCAGGACTCCCTCTCCCACGGGCCCACAACGAGTTGCCGTCCATCGGCCGATAGGACGGTCAGTGCCAGGGCATTCACCAGGAATGGACCGCTTGCAATCGCGAAGGCCCCAGCGCCCGACAAGTACGCAACCGCCAGGCAGAGCAATCCACATCCGACGGCGAACCCGCTGCCGGCCGCGTGTACAAAGAAGCCCGAGTAGCGCGGCGAGTGCATCACGCGCACCGACATCCCGACGATGCTCAAGAACGCGCCCCCACCGCGCCGTCCCACGGCAAATGCGTGACCGGACTCGTGAATGACGGTTGCGACGAGCAGGGCGGGGACAAACGACAGCGCCGCGATTCGCCCGGGCGAGGCAAGGAGACCGACGCAGTAGATCGCCGCCAGCAGCGCCCAGCAGGGCCAGAGACCAACCAAGATCCCCCGCGCGACATCGACCTGCAGCGGCAGAAACGACCGATTGCGGAGCGGATACCGGTGCCGCCGCAACCTCGGAAGCCGCCGTGCAAGTGCGGCCAGCGCTAGCGTGTGCGCGACCTGCAACGTCTCCCGACGCAGGCCTCCAGGGTCGACGTTGAGCAGATCCGTGTGGTTCAGCTGGTACGCGAACTCGCGAACGTGGCGCTCCGCCCGCTCGGGCGCGAGGCGGTGGTCCGCGGCGATTCGATCGGCGACCTCCGAGAACGTTCTGCCTTCGAGGAGCAGCGTCAGCACCTCCCGGCCCGACGGCGAGATCGGATAGATCTGCTCGAGCGCGGTATCGACAATCGCCGTCGGCGCGACTGTGACGTCGCTCGGGAGCCGGGCTCGTTCTACGCCTGCCGCCATGAGTTCCTCCACGGCAGATACGCACACAACCCGGCGGACAGCGCTGCGACGAGGAGCACGACGAGAGATGCGGCCATGAGTGCCGGCACGCGCCCGCCGACCCAGTCGAACAGCCCGCCGACCCCGAGCAGGCCGCCGAAGTAGAGGACGGTCGACCCGGCCTGCTGCAACTGGGACCGGCTATTCCATGGAGTGGCTCGCCCGAGCGCCGACACGCCGAAACTGCTTGCGGCGAGGAGAACGGCCGCGTCCGCGGGTTGCACGGTCGAGCGCAGGACCGCCGGCACAACAGCCACAGTCGAGACGGCGATCGCCAGCGCGGAGGCGCCGACCCACCACCAGAGGCCGGGAACCTCGCGCGGACTCGGCGCCAGGCGCCAGAACCACCCGGAGGCCTGCAGCCGCTCGGAGAGCGTCATGGCAACCTGCCCGCCGCCGGCAAGCGCGAGCAGCAGGGCGAGGGGCGCCAGCAGTCCACCTTCGCGCCCCATGAAGACGTTGGCGAACGCCAGGACCGCAGCCCCACATGTCGCGAGGATGGCACTCAGGAAAAGCGGGGTGTCGCGCAGGAACGCCGTGACGAGCCACCACCCCAGGAGCACGTATCGCCCGGAATGCCGGGGGGACAGGGTGATCCAGATCCGCTCCGCGCGAGCCGCTGGCACCACCCGCCCGCCGAGCAGGACCCATACGACCCCGGCGACCAGGCCGGACGCGAGGATCGCCGTGATCGCGAGCAGTCCGCTCTCGGCGTGGAAGGGTCGCCCGACCGCGCCGGGGAGCCACGCGGCCGTGCCCGACCACCACGGGCGCCGGCCCACCACCGCAACGAGGAGCAGCGCCGCCGGCATCGGCAACGCCACCCACGCGAAGGCCGCCTGGCGGGGGTTTGCCCGGGCGTGCCAGAGCAGGCGGATGGCCTCCGCGACCGACGCTCCCACCACACACGCAGCGAGGTACGCGGCGCAGAGCACTGCAAACCAGCCGCCCCGATGCGGCACCGGGATCTGCCAGTAGAACGGCCCGACGAAGCACGCGAAGGGCAGGAGCGATCCGACCCAGAGAGCCGTCAGCGGAACGGCCGTGGTGCCGAGGAAGACGCGCGACGGCGGCAAGGGCAGCAGCCGCAACTGCTCATCGTGTCGAGATGCGCGGGGGGCCAGGAGGGCGGACCCACCACCGAGCATGCCGGCGGAGAGGAGGAAGAGGGTGTGGAGCGGGAGCAGCGCCGGAGGCGCCCCCGCGACGAGGCCGCCCGTCGCGATCCCGGCTCGAACCGAGAGCCACGCTCCCAGGACCAGCGCCGCGGCGGCGGCAAGCGGGAGGAGCGGATTTCGCCGCGCGAGCGCCGACAGGGTTCGCAGTCTCAGGAACTCAGCGCGCGTCAGCGCGAGCCAGGGCGGCATCGAGCGCTCCATCCTCGACATCCAGGCCGGTCGCAGCAAGGAACACGTCGCGGAGGGTTGCCGCGCCCCGTTCGCGCTTCACGTCGGACACCAGACCACTGATCACCACTCGACCGTCGCGAAGCAGCGCCACCTCGTCGCAGGTCCGCTCGGCGAAATAGACGTCCTGCGTCGCGACCAGCACCCCTCGCCCGCGTGCGACGATCGAGCGAACCAGCTTCTCGACGACGTTCACCGATTCCGGGTCCAGGCCGTTGGTCGCCTCGTCCAGCATCAGGAGGGGGCGATCGAGGGCCGCTGCCGCGACGAGCGCGACCTTGCGACGCGTGCCGTACGAGAGCGTGCCGAGTGGCTGCGAGATGTACGGCTCGAGCGCGAGAATGCGCACCAGGTCGCGAACGCGCCGGGCGTAGTCCGTGTCCGCCCGGTGCACCGCGCCGACGAGCCGTGCGTACTCCGAGACGGCGAGGTGCTCGAACCCCGTCGGCGTATCCGGGACGTATGCCAGGAGTGCGTTGACCTCCTCCGGGCGACCCGGCACCCCGCGGCCCGCGATCGCGACCGTGCCGCGCGACGCCCTCAGGAGGCCCGACAGCACATGGAGGGTCGTCGTCTTCCCACACCCGTTCGGGCCGATCAGCGCCACCGCCGTGCCAGGGGCAACGGTTAGATTGAGTCCGCGAAGCACCGGCACGCGCCCGTAGCCAAACCAGACGCCGCCCATCGCGCACACCGGCACGTGCTCGCTGTCTCCCGTCATGCCCGTCCTCGTTCCGTTCGTCGCCTCGACGGTCGACGACCGCCGAGACGACGTGGTGCGCTCGGCCCTAGTTGACCGAGATCTCGAGCCCGAACGGGCCGAGGTTGACCCCGGCGTCCATCGAGCTGCCGGTCACCATGGCCGCCACCGCGACCACGCTGATGATCGCCACGCACACGACGCAGGCGGCCAGGAACGCGAACTCGTCCCCCTCGACCTCGCGGCCGCTGAGGTCGATCCAGGGCGCCTCCCACGGAACCAGCGAGGCGTTCCGGGGCAGCTCGACGGCGTCGAACGGCAGCTCCAGCGTCGGCGACATCGTGGCAAGCATTCCGCTCTCCTCTCGCATCACCGGCCCTCGACTGGATGCCGTGATGCTAGGGAGAGCGCCAGGCGCACGAGCCCGGGCGCCACCGGGGCGCGGCCCGCAATTCCGGCAACGCAGTCAGGCACTCCTGCGGGGGGTGCTCCAGACGAGCTGGAGGCTGCAACATTCGCGGTGGTCGTTCGCCCACGCGAAGAACTCCCCGAGGCTGTGCACGTCCGCCATGCGGTAGATGTTCTCGACGTGCCAGTAGATCGTCCGCACGTCCAGCCCCAGCCGCTGGGCGATCTGCTTGGGCGCGGTGCCGCGCAACATCCGGCCGACGATGTCCCGCTGCCGCGGGGTGAACTCCCACACTTCGACGTGACTTTCGTACGGCATCAGGCTCGCCCCCCGCTGCACCGGCCCTGCGCGCGCACCCTACGGAGCGGCTCTTGCCGCGCTCTTACCGCCGACGATCGATCGGCCTCGGACCGTCACCTTTCCGGGTCGCAGCACGCGGCGGGGTCGCGCCCGGCGCCCTCTCCTCCTTGTCGGTCCTCCATGCGCGGTGCTACGATTGCAACCAGTCACCCGCCTCCTTCACCAGAGACGTGGGCGTGCAGCCCACGTTTTTTGTTGGACGCAACCACGCACCCAGGGGCGGCAGTCGGACGCTCGCGATCCGGTCGCGGCGACGTGGTGACGACCCCGAGGAATGCCTGGCAGGAACTGATGAAGAACGAGTTCGTCACCGCGATCGCGCAGCTGTCGGCCGAGAAGAACCTCAACGCCGATACCGTGTTCGAGGCCGTCGAGGCCGCGATGGCGTCGGCCTTCAAGAAGGACGACCTCCAGTACGCGGACATCGCCGTCAAGATCGACCGCGAGACCGGCGACATCCACGCCTGGCGCCTCTACGAGGTCATGAGCGACGACGACATCGAGGACGACGAGATCCAGGTCTCGCCGGAGCGCGCCCGCGCGATGGGGCAGCCCGACGCGAAGATCGGCGACGTCGTCCGCGAGGCGCTCGCCGAGAACCCGAACGCCGGGCGCATCGCCGCGCAGACAGCGAAGCAGGTCGTTCTGCAGCGCCTGCGCGAGGCCGAGCGCGAGTCGGTCTTCGAGGACTTCACCGGCAAGGAGGGCGAGCTGGTCTCCGGCACCGTCCTCCGCGTCGAGGGCGGCCGCCGCCAGGTGATCCTGGACCTCGGCCGCACGGAGGCCGTCCTTCCCGCGTCCGAGCAGGTCCGGCCCGAGCACTACCGCGTCGGCCAGCGGCTGCGCGTGTACGTGAAGGAGGTCTACAAGGCGTCCAAGGGCCCGCAGGTCGTCGTCTCGCGCGCCAACCCGCAGCTGATCAAGCGACTCTTCGAGCTCGAGGTCCCCGAGATCTCGCGCGGTGCCGTCGAGGTCATGGGCATCGCCCGCGAGCCCGGCTACCGCTCGAAGGTCGCCGTGATCTCGCGGCAGGACGGCATCGACCCAATCGGCGCGTCGGTGGGCGTGCGCGGGTCGCGCATCCAGAACATCGTCAACGAGCTCGGCGGCGAGCGCATCGACCTCATTCGCTGGGACCCCAACGAGGGGGCCTTCGTCGCCAACGCGTTGAGCCCGGCCGAGGTCGTCTCGGTGCGGCTCGACGACGAGAACCACACGGCGTTCCTGGCGGTGCCGGACAAGCAGTTCAGCCTCGCGATCGGCAAGGAGGGCCAGAACGCCCGCCTCGCGGCGAAGCTGACCGGCTGGCGGATCGACATTCGCCCGGAGAGCGCGCTGATCAAGGCCGGCGAGGACATGTACCCGCCGCCCGAGCCGAACCTCGAGGCGATCCCGCTGCGCGTGCAGCCGGGCGTGCCCACCGTGCAGCAGACGCTCGAGCCACCCGAGGAGGTTGCCCCGTCGCAGGCCGCCTACGCGCGCCCCGGCCTGCCGAGCGAGCAGGCCGCCGCGGCGGCACGCCGCGAACGCCTGCAGCGCGAGGAGGAGGCCACCCGCCTCACCCCCGAGATGGAGGTGCTCGCGGAGCTCGTCGAGGCCGAGGAGGAAGCCCCCGCGGCCGAAGTCGCGCCGGCGCCCACGCGCGAGGAGCGCCCGCGCACGGCCCCGCAGCCCGGCGGCCTGCGCTTCGCGGAGGAGATCCGCGAGCTGCGCCCCGAGGACGAGGAAGAAGAGGCCGGCCGCGCCCGCGGCGGCGGCCCGCGCAGCCGGCGTCGCGGCGGCCCGGTGCGCCGCGAGGCCACGCCGGTGCGGCCCGTGCGCCCCGCGCGCGGCGGTCGCCGCTTCGAGCTCGATCTCGACGAAGAGGAGATCGAGGCGGCCCTCCACGGCGAGGACTTCATCGAGGACGAGGACGAATCCGGGGACGACGAGTAGCTCGTCGCACGCCTTCCGCCCGGCGGGCGGAAGGCTGAGCGCCCGAGCGTCGCGCCCTCGTCTCCCGGCGATCCGCGGCGAGCGGGCCGGAAGGCAGGGAGTGCCCGTGAAGGCGCGCCACCGCCCACAGCGCACCTGTGTCGCCTGCCGCGAGACAATGGATCAGCGCGAGCTGATCCGCGTCGCGCTGGGCGACGCCGGCCTCGTCGTCGACGAGGCGCGTCGCGCGCCGGGCCGGGGCGCGTACCTCTGCCGGCGGCCCGCGTGCTGGCAGCGCGCGCGAGAGACGTCGCTCGCCCGCGGCGGGGGCGCCCTGGGCCACGCGCTGCGCGCGACGCTCGACGACCGCGACCGCAGCACGCTTGCGGCGTACGAGCAGCAACTCGCCACCAGCGCCGCCGCAGCGACGCACGACCACGCCGTCGCGACCGCGGCCCCGGCCGCGGGAACGGCGTCACAACACGAACGAGACGAAGGGGAGAGCGGAGCGGCATGACTTCAGAACCACAGACCAGGATCCGGCCGGTTCGCATTCCCGAGGCGCTCGCCGTCGGCGACCTCGCAGAGCTCCTCGGCGTCACCGCAGTGGACGTGATCAAGGAGCTGATGAAGAACGGCGTCATGGCCACGATCAACCAGGTCGTGGACTTCGACACCGCGGCCGTGGTCGCGACCGACCTCGGCTTCACCCCCGAGGAGGAGGAGTCGGCGGAGGCGCCGTCCGCCGACGGCGAGACGGAGGCCGAGTCGACCTCGATGCGCGTCGTCGAGGAGGATTCCGCGGACCTCGTGACGCGCGCGCCCGTCGTCACCGTGCTCGGCCACGTCGACCACGGCAAGACCACGTTGCTCGACACCATCCGCCGCACCAAGGTCACCGAGGGCGAGGCCGGCGGCATTACCCAGCACATCGGCGCCTACCAGGCGAAGGCCCCCGACGGCCGCCTGGTCACGTTCATCGACACCCCGGGCCACGAGGCCTTCACGCAGATGCGCGCCCGCGGCGCCCGCGTCACCGACGTCGCCATCATCGTGGTCGCGGCCGACGACGGCGTGATGCCGCAGACCCGCGAGGCGATCGACCACGCCAAGGCCGCCGGCGTGCCGATGGTCGTCGCGCTGAACAAGATCGACGCGAACAACGCGAACCCCGACCGCGTCCGGACCCAGCTGACCGAGGTCGGCCTCGTCCCCGAGGAGTTCGGCGGCGACCAGATCGTCGTGCCGGTCTCCGCGCTCAAGGGCGAGGGCATCGACGCGCTGCTGGAGAACGTGCTCGCGGTCGCCGACCTGCAGGATCTCAAGGCGAACCCGAAGCGAGACGCCGTCGGCGTCGTGCTCGAAGCGGCGACCGACCGCAACCGCGGTGTGGTCGCGACCGTGCTCGTGCAGACGGGCACGCTGCACCAGGGCGACGCGGTGCTCGCCGGCCTGGCCTACGGTCGCATCAAGGCGATGACCGACGCGGAGGGCAACCGCATCAAGGAGGCCGGGCCGTCGACCCCGGTCGAGATCCTTGGACTGAGCGAGGTGCCCCCCGCGGGCGAGCGCTTCGTCGTGCGGAAGAGCGACAAGGAGGCGCGCGCGGAGGCAGACCGGCTCCGGCGCGCGTCCGAGGCCGGCGGCACGCAGGCCTCCGCCGTCACGCTGGAGTCGCTGTTCGGCGAGATCCACAAGGGCAACGTGCAGGACTTCAACCTTGTGTTGAAGGCCGACGTGCAGGGCTCAGTCGAGCCGCTCGTGGAGACGCTCGAAGACCTCAGCCTCGACGAGGTCAACGTGAAGGTGATCCACGCGTCCGTCGGCTCGATCACCGAGTCGGACGTCCAGCTCGCGGTCGCGTCGAAGGGCGTGATCATCGGCTTCAACACGCAGCCGGAGCCCGGCGCGAAGCGGCTCGCCGACCAGGAAGGCGTGCAGATCCGCCTCTACAACGTCATCTACGACATCGTGGAGGACGTCGAGAACGCGGTGAAGGGCATGCTCGAGCCGATCTACGAGGAGCGCGCCGACGCCACCGTCGAGGTGCGACAGGTGTTCCGGCTCGGCCGCCGCAACGCCATCGCCGGCTGCTACGTGCGCGACGGGACGGTGCGGCGCGGCCAGCGCGCGCGCGTCTTCCGCGGCGGCGAGCAGCTGCACGAGGCCGACCTCGCGAGCTTGAAGCGCTTTAACGACGACGTCCGCGAGGTCGCGTCCGGCTTCGAGTGCGGCATCCAGGTCGTCGGCTTCGAGGACTTCCAGGAAGGCGACGAGATCCGGACCTTCCACATGGAGCAGACGCGGTAGGACCATCGACGGCGCCCCGGCGAGCGAGCGTCCAGCGGGCGAACGGCCCGCGGGCGAAGGGCTCGCGTCCTGGGGCTGAGAAGCCTCGCGGGGCGTGGCCGCTCAGCCCGCTGACGCGGGGCCGTTCGCCGGGGGCATTCGCCGGGGGCGGACCGGGACAGGATCACCACCATGACGCGACGCACGGAGAAGGTCGCCGACACCATCCAGGGCATCGTCGCGGATCTGCTCGAGCGGCGGGTGAAGGACCCGGTGCTCGAGGACGTGATGATCTCGATCACGCGCGTCGTGGTCGCGCCCGACATGGCCACTGCGCGCATCCACGTCAGCCTGCTCGGCGTGGACGACGACCGGGCCGAGGAGGTGCTCGCGGCGCTCGCGCGCGTCGAGCCGTTCCTCCACCACGAGATGATGCGCCAGCTCCGCATGCGCCGCGTGCCGCGCCTGCACTTCCTGCGCGACCGCTCGATCGAAGAGGGCGATCGCCTCACCGCGATGATGCGCGAGGTCGCGCGCTCCGAGGGTCGCGAGCTCTAGCACCGGTGACGCTGCGGGGCTTCCTCAACGTCGACAAGCCGCGCGGGCCGACGTCGTTCGACGTCGTGCGCGCCGTTCGACGCGCCGCGCGCACGCGTCGCGTCGGCCACGCCGGTACGCTCGACCCGAACGCCACCGGAGTCCTCCCCGTCGCCATCGGCGACGCCACCCGGTTCGTCGACGAGCTGGTGGACGCGCGCAAGCGGTACCGCGGCGTGATCGCGCTGGGCGTGGCGACGGAGACCTACGACGGCGAGGGAGCGGTGACCGCCGAGAACGACGCGTCGCACGTCACGGCGGAGGCGATCGCGGCGGCGCTCGCGCCGTTCCGCGGTCCGCAGTGGCAGGTGCCACCGGCCTACAGCGCGGTGAAGCGCGCCGGCGTCCCCGCCTACGCCGCCGCGCGCCGCGGCAACCCCCACGTGCTCGAGGCCCGGCCGGTGACCGTGTTCGCGCTCGAGTGCGTCGAGCTCGCCGGGATCGGGACCGCGCGCCCGCGGCTCACGGTCGAGATCGAGTGCAGCAAGGGATTCTACGTGCGCTCGCTGGCGCACGACCTCGGCGCGGTGCTCGGCGTCGGCGGGCACCTGGCCGAGCTCACCCGCACAGCCGTCGGCCCGTTCCTGATCAGCGACGCCGTGCCGCTCGACCTCGCGGTCGCGCTGCTCGAACGCGGCGAGGGCGAGACGATCGTGCACGCGCCGGACGCGGTGATGACGGGGTGGCCGGCGCTGCTGCTGGGCCGGCGCCAGGTCGCCGACCTGCGCATGGGGCGCGACGTCGTCGCGATGCCCGGTCGCGGTGTGCGGCTGTCGAGCGCGCCGTCGCGGGTGCGCGCGTACGGCCCGGACGGGGAGCTCGTGGCGGTCGTGCGGCCGGCCGGGCCGGTCGGATCGTGGCATCCGTACCGGGTGATCCCGCACGATCCGCACCCGGCGTCAACTGAGACGGCGTCTCACTCGCAACCTGAAACGCGTTGACAGGCCAACCGGACGAGCGGTACGAGTGTGACCCACCAGTTGGCCGCCCGGGTCGAGGCCCCAGCCTCGACGAGGGACCGGACGCGCCACCACGCACCCGCATGCGCCCGACGGCGCCGGGGCCACTCGAGGAGGATGCATGGAGGCTTACTGCCTGAAGTGCCGCGAGAAGCGGGAGATGGCCGACGCCGAGGCCATCACGATGAAGAACGGCAAGCCCGCGACGCAGGGGAAGTGCCCGGTCTGTGGCACGAAGATGTTCAAGATCGGCAAGACCGCGGCTCACACCTAAGACTCCCGACCAACCGAGCAGACAGCAGCGACGCCGCCCCCGGGCGGCGTTGTTGTGTCGCGCGGGTCGGCGCTGCCGCGGCGATGCTGAATCGGCGGCGGTCGACGCGGTGAGCGGCCGCGAGGGGAGGCGGGCGGCGCGTCAGCGCGCGGGCGCGCCGGCCAGTGCGAGGAACGCCGCGGCGCGCGCGTCGGGCGGCGCCTGGCGGCGGCGCACGCCGAGCAGCGTGCGCGTCGCCACCGGGTCGTCACGGTGCCGCTCGAGCACGGGGCGGTTCGACGTCGCGACCGCCTCGGGAAGCACGCTCCAGCCCAGGCCCAGCACGACCATCTGGCGCAGGATCTCCGGGTTGCTGCTCTCCAGCGTGACCTCGGGCCGCAGACCCAGCCGCGCCAGCCCCCGGTCGATGGCGGCCCGCGTCTGCGACCCCGCCGGGTAGAGCACCCAGTTGCCGTCCTCGGGCCGCTCGCGCACCCCGCGCGGCGCGTAGAGGTAGAGCGGCTCGTCCAGCACCTCCACCACCTGGTAGTCGCCCTCGAGCGGCCCCACCACGAACGCAAGGTCGAGCTCGAACGCCTCGAGCCGCTCCAGCAGCGCGGCGCTGGTATGCACGAGCAGCCGCAGGTCGACCCCCGGGTGCTCCGCGCGGAAGCGACGAATCGTGTCCGGGAGCACGTACAGGTTCGCGGCGTCGATCATGCCGACGCGCAGCGTCCCGCCGTCGCCCCGCCCGCGCGCCGCCAGCCGCTCCTGCAGCTCCGACGCCTCGCCGAGCACCGTCTCCGCGAAGCGCACCACCTCGCGTCCCGCCTCGGTGAAGACGCGACGCCGCCCCGCGCGCTCGAAGAGCGTCACGCCCAGCCGGCGCTCGAGCTGGCCGAGCGCCTGCGACAACGCGGGCTGGCTCACGTGGAGCCGCTCGGCGGCCTCCGTCAGCGTGCCGGCACGCGCCAGCTCGCGCACGTAGACGAGCTGCTGGAAGTGCACGTTCGGGACCGGCGACACGCCCAGAGTCTCATAAGTCATCATTATCGATTGTAGACAATAGTTCCATTGGATTGAAGGTACGACGCCTCCCTATCCTGCCTTCAGTCGGCGCGTGACCCGCTCGCACGTCGACATGAGGGCAACGCGCTCTGGCCATCCTGCTGCGACGGAAGCGAAGCGCCCTGCAGCACCGGGCCAGTACGGATCGTTCCCAGCGCAGTGGCGTGAGGCGCTCATCGCGCTGGCACGACGGAGAGGAATCACCTTGGAAGCCAACGACTCGGTTCGCGGCGCGGCTCACAGCATCGCTCCGGCGGAGGGCAAGCTCGGCGTCCTCCTCGTCGGTCTCGGCGCCGTCGCCTCGACGTTCCTCGCCGGCGTCGAGCACCTGCGACGCGGCGCCAAGCCCTTCGGCACGCTGACGCAGGGCGCCACGATCCGCATCGGCAAGCGCACCGACGAGAACATGCCGTTGATCAAGGACTTCGTGCCGCTGGCCGACCTGAACGACCTCGTGTTCGGCGCCTGGGACCCCATCGCCGACAACGCCTACGAGGCCGCGCTGCGTTGCGGCGTTCTCGACCGCTACGAGCACATCGAGCCCATCGCCGACTTTCTGAAGTCGATCGAGCCGATGACCGCGGCGTTCGACAATCGCTGGGCCAAGGCGATCCACGGCACCAACGTGAAGCAGTCGACCTCGAAGATGGACCTGGTGGAGGGCATCCGCCAGGACATTCGCGACTTCAAGGCGAAGCACAACTGCAGCCGCCTCGTGATGGTGTGGGCGGCGTCGACGGAGATCTTCATCGAGGAGCACCCGGAGCACCGCAACCTCGAGGACTTCGAGGCGGCGATCGAGGCCGGCTCCGAGTGGATTGCGCCGTCGATGCTCTACGCCTACGCGGCGCTCATGGAAGGCGTGCCGCTCGCGAACGGCGCGCCGAATCTCACGGTCGACATCCCGGCCCTCGTCAAGCTGGCGAACGACCGGGGGCTGCCGATCTGCGGCAAGGACTTCAAGACGGGGCAAACGCTGCTCAAGACCGCGCTGGCGCCGATGTTCAAGGCGCGCATGCTCGGCCTCAACGGCTGGTTCTCCACCAACATCCTCGGCAACCGGGACGGGGAGGTGCTGGACGACCCGGAGAACTTCAAGACGAAGGAAGAGTCCAAGCTGGGCGTGCTGGAGCACATCCTGCAGCCCGAACTCTACCCGGACCTGTACGGCGACCTGTACCACAAGGTGCGCATCAACTACTACCCGCCTCGGGGTGACAACAAAGAGGGCTGGGACAACATCGACATCTTCGGGTGGCTCGGCTACCCGATGCAGATCAAAGTCGACTTCCTCTGCCGAGACTCGATCCTGGCGGCCCCGATCGTGCTGGACCTCGCCCTGTTCATGGACCTGGCGCATCGATCCGGGCTCAAGGGGATCCAGGAGTGGCTCTCGTTCTACTTCAAGAGCCCCCAGCACGCGCCCAACCTCTACCCGGAGAACGACCTGTTCATTCAGCAGACGAAGCTCAAGAACACGCTGCGCTGGCTCATGGGCGAGGAGCAGATCACTCACCTCGGCCAGGAGTACTACCAGGACGAGTACGTCAAGGAGTAGCGGCGTTCCCGGCGGCGAGCGGAGGGCGTGCCGCCCTCCGACTTCGTCCCGCAAGCCACGAGATCACGTCGGGGTGAGTCGGAGGGCGGCACGCCCTCCGCTCGCCGCGGGTCGTCGTGTTGCGCGGCACGACGTCCCTCGCTCGCGCGCGAACGCGTCGCTCCGTCGTTTCGCTCTCCCCCGGACGCGCGACGCATAGTAGCCTCGCGCGAATGCTGCTCTACCTCCTGTTCCGTGCCGGCTCCGCGTTCCTGCGCGTCCTGCCGCTTCGCGTCGGCTATGCCTGCGCCCGCGCCGGCGGACTGGCCGCATATGCCGCGTGGCCCGGGGGCCGGCGGCGCTGCGTCGACAACATGCGGCACGTCGCCGGGGGCGACGAGCGGCTCGCCCGACGCTACGCGCGTCGCTCGTTCGCGAACTACGCCGCCTACATCGTCGACTTCCTGCGCTTCACGAGCACGACGCCGCGCGAGATCGAGGAACGCGTCGTCTTCGACGACTGGGACCGCGTGCGCGCGCACCGCACCGGCAACGGCATCGTCTTCGTCACGATCCATTTCGGGAACTGGGATCTCGGCGCAGCCATCCTCGCGCTGCGCGACTTCCCCATCGCGGTGATCGCCGACCGCTTCGCGAACGACCGGCTCAACCGGCTCGTGCTCGGCTCGCGCGAGCATCTCGGCATGACGATCATCCCCGCCGATCGCATGGGTCCCGGCATCCTGCGCGCCTTGCGGCGCAACGACGTCGTCGCTGTGCTGGCGGACATCCCGGCGCTCGACCGCGGCGTCGAGGTCGAGTTCTTCGACGGGGCCGTCGCGGTGTCGGACGGACCGGCGCGCATCGCGCTGCGCACCGGCGCATCCGTCGTCGTGGGCGCACTGCCACGGATCGCCCCGTGGAACGACCGCGTCTCCGGCATCGTCGCGCCGGTGGCGTTCACGCCCAGCGGCGAGACGGAGCGCGACGTGCACGACCTGACACAGGCGATCTTCGCGCAGCTCGAGGAGATCGTCCGGCGGTACCCGGACCAGTGGTACATCTTCCGGCACCTCTGGCTCGCGGACGCGGCGGCGAGCCGAGCGGCGGCGCGGACGGCCTGAGGCGTGGCGCGATACTGGATGCTGTGGCTCCTCGTCCACGTGGTCGGGCGGCTGCCGGCGCGTCTGCTCGACGCGGCGGCCGGCGCCGGCGGCACGCTCGCCTGGTACGCGTCGCCCCGGCTGCGCGCGACGACGCGCGGCCACATGCGCCGCGTGCTCGGCCGCAGCGCACCGCGGCGCGCCGTCGACCGCGCCGCGCGCGGGGCCGTGCGCAGCGCCGCGCGCTACTACACGGACTTCGCGCGCTACTACCACCTCGCGCCCGAGGACGTCTTCGCGTGCGTCGACGAGAATCGACGGCCTCGACCGCTTCTTCGATGCGCTCGACCGCGGCTGCGGCGTGATCTTCACGTCGTCGCACCTCGGCAATCCGGAGTTCGTGCTGCAGGCAATCGGCTTCATGGCGTTCCGCACGCTCGTGTTCACCGAGCCGCTGGAGCCGCCGCGCGTGCTCGAGTTCGTGAACCACGTGCGCGGGCGCGGCGGCGTGGAGTTCGTGCCCGCCGACCTGGGCGGCGTGCGCGCCGCGCTCGCGGTGCTGCGCGAGGGCGGCGCGGTGGCCGCCGTCTCGGATCGCGACGTGCTCGGCACCGCGCGCCCGTTCCCGTTCTTCGGCGAGCCGGCGCCGATGCCGTCCGGCGCCGTCGAGCTGGCGCGCCGCACGAACGCCACGATCGTGAACGGCTGGGTGCTGCGGTCCGGCGCGGGGCGCTATCGCATCTACCTGGAGCAGGTCCCGCTCCCGCCGAAGACCGGCGACCGCGACGCCGACCTCGAGTCCGGCATGCGCACGCTGGTGGCGCGCCTGGAGGCGGGCATCCGGGAGGCGCCCGACCAGTGGTTCCCCCTGGAGCCAATCTGGGGCGAGCAGGGGGCGTGAGCCGGCTGTTTCCGGCAGCAACCGCGCCGCCACCGCGGGCGCGGCACGCACATCGGTGACGCAGCGACTGTGTTCCGCCCCCGCCCGCCGCTTCCGCCCCTCCATCGCACCCCGCCGCCCCCGGCGCGGATGAGCCCGGAAACACCGGCCTCGAGACCCCGCTCGCCCCCGCGCAAGGCGGCGGCACAACCCCGTTTTCTCCGTACAATGGCTGCGATGGCCATGGACGCCGGCACCCGGCCGGTCGATTCGCCCCGCGGGCTCGCTCGCGACGAAGCGCCCCTCTTCGGGCGAGCCGACCTGCACGTGCACACCGCCTACGGCGACGGCACCGCGACGGCGACCGAGCTCTTCGACCGCGCCGAGCAGCAGGGCCGCCTCGACGTGATCGCGATCGTCGATCACGACGACATTCGCGGCGCCCTCGCGGCGCGCGAGGCGCACGCGCGGGGCCGCTACCACTTCGACCTGGTGCCCGGGATCGAGGTCACGACGCGCTCGGGCCACCTCCTCGCGCTCTGGGTCGAGGCGCCGATCAAGCCGCTGCGCCGCTTCGACGAGACCGTCGCCGCGATCCACAACGCCGGCGGGCTGGCCGTCGTCCCGCACCCGTTCTCGTACCTCACGCGCTCGATCGGCCAGCGCACGCTCGAGGGCGTGCTGGCGCAGAACGACGCCGAGACGCGCCCCGACGGCATCGAGATCGCGAACCTCTCGCCGGCCGGCCGCGTGACGCGCGCCCGCGCGCACCGCATGAACCGCGAGCGCTACGGGCTCGCCGAGACCGGCGGCAGCGACACGCACTTCATCGAGGCGCTGCAGTCCGCCTACACCCTCTTCCCGGGCCATACCGCCGGGGATCTGCGACGCGCCATCGAGTCGCGCCAGACGCACGGCGTCGAGGGCGCCGCCGTGTCGTGGCGGCAGATCGGCGCTCGGCGCCTGGTGATGCAGCAGGTCATCGGCCTGTCGGAGACGCCGAAGCGCGTCGCCGGCCCCGTGCTGCGGCGGCTCGGCGCGCGGCTGCTGCCCGGCCGGAGCGCGACGTGAGCGGCGCGCGGGGCGGGCGCGCCCGGCGATGAAGATCGCGCTCGTCTCGCCCTACGACTGGCACACGCCGGGCGGCGTGAATGCGCACGTCGGCCCGCTGGCCGAGCAGCTCCGCGAGCGGGGCCACTACGTGCGCATCCTCGCGCCGGCCAGCCGTCCGGTCGCCGACCCGTACGTCATCCCGATCGGCCGCCCGCTGCCGGTGCACGCGTCCGGCTCGGTCGTGCGCATCTCGCTCAACCCGCGGCTCGGGCGCCAGGTGGGCACCGTCCTCGAACGCGAGCAATTCGACGTCGTGCACGTCCACGAGCCGCTGATGCCCGTGCTGCCGATCCAGGTGTTGCGCCACTCGCACGCGGCGAACCCGGACGCGGTCAACATCGGCACGTTCCACGCCCGCAAGGACGGCGGGAACCGCCTGTATTCCTACGGGCGCCGGCTGCTCAAGCGCTGGTTCCGCGAGCTCGACGGCAAGATCGCCGTCTCGCCGCCGGCCGCGCAGTACGTCGGCCACTACTTCCCCGGCTACTACAACATCATCCCGAACGGCATCGACATCGCGCACTGGGCGAACCCGCGCCTGGAGCCGATCCCGGAGCTCGACGACGGCCTCGTGAACATCCTCTACGTGGGCCGCGCGGAGAAGCGAAAGGGCCTCGGCTACCTGCTCCGCGCGTTCGGGGTCGTGAACGCCCGCATGCCCGCAACTCGCCTGATCGTGGTCGGCCCGGAGTCGCGGGCGAAGCGCCGCTACCGCGCCTCCGTCGAGCGCAGCGGCCAGCGCAACGTCGTGTTTGTCGAGGGCCTCTCCTACGACGAGCTGCCGCGCTACCACCGCTCCGCCGACATCTTCTGCTCGCCGGCGACCGGCCACGAGTCGCAGGGCTACGTGCTGCTCGAGGCGATGGCGGCCAGCGTGCCCGTCGTCGCGACGAACATCGAGGGCTACGCCTCCGTGATCACCCACAACGTCGACGGGCTGCTCGTGCGGCCGAAGGACACGCTGGACCTCGCGAACGGCCTCACGACGCTGTTGCGCAACGCCGCGCTGCGCTCGACGCTCGCCGGTGCCGGCCGCCGTCGCGTCGAGGAGTACAGCTGGCCGCACGTCGCGCAGCAGGTGCTCTCGTACTACGAGCGGCTGATCGATCTGCGCCACAGCTACCGCGGCGTGCGCCGTCCCGCCGAGGGTGGGCGCTTCGACGCCGCCGCGCGGACGGTCGCGCGTTCGTGAGCATGCCCTCGCTGCTCCCGAAGCGACTGCCGGCCAACGTGCTCGCGCCCATCGTCGGGGTGCTCGCCGCCGCCGGCGTGACGCCGACGATGGTCACCACCGCCGGACTCGCCGGCAACGCGATCGCCGCGGTCCTGATCGCGCGCGGCGCGCTGCTCGCCGGCGGCATCGTCGTGCTGCTCGCGAGCGGGCTCGACATGCTCGACGGCGCGCTGGCGCGGCAGACCGGCCGCGCGTCGCGGTTCGGCGCGCTCTACGACTCGGTGCTCGATCGCTTCTCGGAGGCGGTCGTCCTCTTCGGGATCGCGGTCTACGCGTTCAACCGAGGGAGCCGCGAGGAGACGTTGCTCGCGTTCGCCGCAGTGGTGGGCTCGCTGCTCGTCTCGTACGTGCGCGCGCGCGCCGAGGGGCTCGACGTCGCGCTGACCGACGGCCTGTTCCGCCGCCAGGAGCGCGTCGTGCTGACGGCGGCCGGGCTGATTCTCGGGCTGCTGCGCGCGGCGCTCTGGATTCTCGCGGTGCTCAGCCTGCTCACGGCGGTGCAGCGCCTCTGGCTCGCGTCGCGCGCGCTGCTCGCGGCGGACGCGGCGGACGCGCCCGCGGGGCCGCCGGCGCCGGGGCCCGCCGAACGGCGCGACCGCTGATGCCCGCCGTGCCTGCCGGCCCGCTCGACCGCGACGACCGACAGCAGATCGCCGCCTACCTCGGTGAGCGCCTGGACCGCTCCGTCGGCTTCGACCTGTGGACGCGCCCCGAGTCCGGCCTGGTGCGCACCGACCGCGACACCTGCACCCACTGCGACGACGTCGCCGCCGTGATCCGCCAGATCGCGACGCTGCACCCGGCGCTCTCGGTCACCGCGTACGACCTCGAGCGTCACGCGAGCCGGGCCGCCGAGGCGGGCGTCGACCTCGCGCCGACGGTCGTTGTGCGCGGCGCCGGGCGGTCGCTCCAACTCGTCGGCCTGTTCTCCGGGCTGCTCTTCCCCGTGCTGCTCGACCTCGTCGGGTTCGTCTCGCAGGGACGCACGCCCGTAACGGACGCGACGCGCACGGCGCTGCAGGCGCTGCCCGAGCCGGTCACGCTCGAGGCGATGGTCTCGCCGTTCGACGCGTACTCGGCCCACGTGGCGCGCGTCGCCGGCGCCTTCGGCGTGGAGTCGCGGCAGCTGCGCGTGCGCATCATCGAGATGGCCGAGTTCCCGGTGCTCGCGGGCCAGCGTGCGCTCACCGAGGTGCCGGCGCTCGTGATCAACGGCCGCCGCTTCGACGGCGCGTGGGACGAGGACGAGCTGCTCGAGCAGATCCGCCGCGTCGTCGCCGGCGACCCGGACCCCGTGATCCGCGACCACGTCTTCACGACGCGTTATGTCACCGAAGACGAGGCACGCGAGCTGGCGCGCCAGCAGATGGAAGCGGAAGCCGAGGCGCAGCGACTGTCGTCGGGCTTCGCCAAGGGCCAGCCCCCAGCGGGCGGCGGCGCCGAGCCGTCGGGCGGCAGCGGGCTGTACGTGCCGGGGCGGGACTAGCCGGGACGAAGCGGCGGCAGGCCTGCCGCCGAAGGAACCCGCGGCGTCTGACGCCCGCGTAATCGGCGGCCTCGGCGGAATCGGCGGCCCGGAGCCGCCGCTTGCCGTGGGCTCCGAGCTACCCGCGCCGGCGCAACATCACGAACCCCGCGCCGCCGAGCCCCGCGGCCAGCACCACGGTCAGCAGCCCCACCACGATCGCGACCGTCCGGTTCGACGTGCTCGCGCTCGCGTCGGCGCCGTTGGCGCCTGCCGGAGTGCCGCTCGTCGCACCGTTCGACGTCGACGCCTGCCCGCCCGGCGTCGCCTGCGCGCTCGCGCCGCTGCTGCTCGTGGGGATGCTCAGCGGCGCGACGGTCGACTGCGGGGCGGCGACCGCCGTGCCGGCGGCGGTCGTCGCAAACGCCTCGGGCTGCAGGTCATGCGCCTGACGCCACGCGTTGTACAGGCCGTCCTGGTCGACGCCGATCGCCTGCTGCAGTGCCTGGTCGATCGGCGACCCCGCCTTCACGAGCGAGAAGATCTTCGCGAACTTCTCCCGGCCGAAGGTGTCGATGATGTACTTCACCGTCGACCACGACTGCCCGTAGAACTGGTTCACGAGGTCGGGCTGGTTCACGGGGGCCTGCAGCGACTTCAGGCGCAGCGTGTGGTTCGTCGCGATCTCCTGCTGCAGGCCCGACGTGTACGCGTTGCCCGGGTCCGGCTGCTCGTAGACCGCCGTGCCCTCGTCGATCCATGACGGCAGCGAGACGAACGGTCCGTCCCCCGCGACGTGCGTCACGATGTGCGCCGTCTCGTGCCGGATCACCGCGGTGTCGGGCGTGAAGACGAGTATCAGATCCGGCGCCACGCGTTCGCCGCCGGTGATCACCTGCGAGTCGAAGGTCGAGCCGCGTGACTGCAGCGCGAGCTGGCCATCCGATTCCGAGGCGTACACGACCAGGCGAATCGGGTACGGCACGGTCACGCCGAGCAGCTTCTGGCTGTCGGTCAGCGACGCCTTCGCGGCGTCGAGCGCGATCGTCGCGTTGTGGTCGTTGTTGCCGTACCAGTAGACGGTCGCCTGGCCCTCCGTCTTCTGGTTCCACTGGTAGCGGCCGTCGAGGAAGACCTGCGTCTCGTCGTCGGTCTGCTTCACCTGGCCGTCGTTGTCGGTGAGCACCCAGTGGAAGCTGAACTCCGACCCGACGGGGATGTAGCGGGTCGCATCCTTCGTCGTGAGCGTGAAGCTGACGTCGGTCTCGGTGCCGGGGCTGAACTTCGCGTCGCCGCCGCCGCCGACGTTGCCGTCGGGGTTCGAGTACCTTGTACTCGAGTCGCGCGGACTTCAGCCCGGCCGACGCCTGCACGCGCGCGGTGAACGTGATCGAGCTGGGGTCGGGCGCGGTGACCTGCGCTGGCGCGACCTGGATCGTTCCGGCGAGCGCGGCGCGCGGCGGCCCGAGCACGCTCGCGCCGACCACGATCAGGGCGACGAGGGCGGCGATGACGGCAGACGAGCGAAGGGACGCGGACCGGGAACCCCACCGCGCGAGACTCAACTGGCCGCCACCCCTTCGTCTTCCACGCCAACCTGGCTCCGCAGGTAGGCCTGGATGAACTGATCGATATCGCCGTCGATGACGGCGTCCGAGTCGCTCGTCTCCGCGCCCGTGCGCAGGTCCTTCACCATCTTGTACGGCTGCAGCACGTAGGAGCGGATCTGGTTGCCCCAGCCGGCCTCCACGTGCGCGCCCTTCAGCGCCGCGCGTTCGCGCTCGACACGCTCGATCTCGAGCTCCAGGAGGCGGGACTCGAGCACCAGCATCGCGCTTTCGCGGTTGCGGTTCTGGGACCGCTCATTCTGGCACGTCACCACGATGCCGGTGGGCAGGTGCGTGATGCGCACCGCCGTGTCGTTCTTCTGCACGTTCTGGCCGCCGTGGCCGCTCGCGCGGTAGGTATCCACGCGGATGTCATCCGGCTTGATCTCGACGCTGAGCTCGCCCTTCGCGGCCTCCGGCATCACCTCGACGAGCGCGAAGCTCGTGTGACGCGAGCCGGAGGCGTCGAACGGCGAGATGCGGACGAGCCGGTGCACGCCGCGCTCCGAGCGCAGCAGCCCGTAGCAGTTGCGCCCGGCGATGCGCAGCTCGGCCGACTTGATGCCGGCCTCCTCACCCGCGGAGACCGAGAGCAGCTCGGACTTGAAGCCGTGCTGGTCCGACCAGCGGATGTACATCCGCAGCAGCATCTCCGCCCAGTCCTGCGCCTCGGTGCCGCCGGCGCCGGCGTGCACGGAGAGCACGGCGTTGCGCGCGTCGTACGGTCCGCTCAGGGTGAGCTCGAACTCGAGGTCCCCGAACTGGCGCTCGAGCGCGGTGAGCTCGCGGTCGACGTCGGCCGCGAGGGCGTCGCGCTCCGCCTCGTCCGTGTCCTCGGCGAGCTCGACGATGTCCTGCAGGTCGGCGAGGTGCTGCTCGAGCTCGGACCACGTGGTGACGAGGTGCTCGAGGGTCGAGACGTCCTTCATCACGGACTGGGCGTGCGCCTGGTCGTTCCAGAGGTCCGGGGCCTGGGACGCCTCGCGGAGCTGCTCTAGCTGGCGCGCTTTGCCGGGCAGGTCAAAGACGCACCTGCACGTCCCGCACGCGCTCGAGCAATTCGGCGATTCGCTGTCGAAGTTCGTCCATGCATCCATGTTCGCACGGCCAACCGGAGGCGGCGAGCGCGGGGGATCGGCCCCGTGCTCGCCGCGTCATGGTCGCGTCGCGAAGGTGCAGCGCGGACCCGGGGCGCGCGCGAGGCGCGCGTCGAGCGTGGCCAGCGGCGCGTCCAGCACCTCGGCGAGCGCGACGTACCAGCCGTCGTAGGCGGTGACGGCGTCGCGCAGCTCCCAGGCGCGCTCGGCGAACGGCTCGTACGGGAAGAGCGTCGCGCGGAGCCGCAGCAGGTCCGCGTGCGCGAGCGACGCCGCGTCCGCGGAGATCGCGCCGTGGAGCGCCGCCCGGCGCAGGATGTTCGCGGCCTCCACGGGCATCAGGTGCGGCGCGGCGAGCGGCTCCACGCCGAGCAGCGAGTCGGCCCAGGCGCCGTCGGGACCGGCGTCGATCAGCGCCGCGACCACGAACGACGCGTCGACGACCAGCGTCACTCCCGGTCGGCGTCCCGCAGGCGCACAATCGTCTCCGCGTCCAGGCGGGTGGCGGTGCGGCGCTTGCGCTCGCGCACGTCGGCCAGCAGCGCGGCCGGGTCCGGGCGCCGCGCGATCTCGATCAGCTCGGCGCGGAGGTACTCCTGCAGCGAGCGACCCGAGCGCGCAGCGCGCGCGGCCAGCTCGTGGCGCGTGGCATCCGGCACGTCGCGGATGGTGATGGAAACGGGCATGCATGCATTTTGCTGCGACCAGCAGCACAACGCAATGGCGGTCAGCCCCGCGCCGCCGCCAGCGTGTTCACCAGCAGCATCGCCCGCGTCATCAGCCCCACCCCGCCGGGCACCGGCGTGATCGCCGAAGCAACCTCCACCACGGCGTCGAAGTCGACGTCGCCGACGAGCCGGAAGCCCGACTTGCGCGACGCGTCCTCGATGCGGTTCACGCCGACGTCGATGACGACCGCGCCCGGCCGCACCATGTCCGCGGTGATCATCCGCGGGCTGCCCGCCGCGGCGACGAGGATGTCGGCCTCGCGCGTCACCGCGGCGAGATCGCGCGTGCCGGTGTGCGCGAGCGTCACGGTCGCGTTCGCGCCCGGGGCCTTGTTCACGAGCAGCATCGCCAGCGGCCGGCCGACGAGCGACGACCGCCCGACGATCACGACGCGCTGCCCGGCGGGGTCGATGCCCGAACGCGCGAGCATCTGCTGCACGCCGGCCGGCGTGGCCGAGATGAAGCGCGGCCGGCCCTGCATGAGCAGGCCCTGGCTGACCGGGCTGAGGCCGTCGACGTCCTTGTCCGGGCTGATCGCCTGCATGATCGCGTGCTCGTCGATCTGCTGCGGGAACGGCATCTGGCAGATGAAGCCGCTCACCGCGGGGTCGGCGTTCAGGCGCTCGACGATCTGGAGGAGCTCCTCCTGCGAAGTCTCGGCCGGGAGGTGGATCACCTGCGACGAGAGGCCGACCTCGCGGCAGTCGCGGTCCTTGCCACGCACATAGGTGGCCGAGGCGGGGTCGTCGCCGACGAGGACGGCGGTAAGGTGCGGCCGCGGGCGGCCGGCCGCGACGATGCGCTCGATCTCGCGCGCCACCTCGGCGCGCACCTCCGCGGCGATCGTCCTGCCCTCGATGATGCGCGCGCCCACCGGCACCTCCCTGCTTCGAGCCGTCGAGCCGCCAGTATCTCAGCGCCCCTCCGCCGGGGCGAGCGCGGGGCACACACGCCGTGCTCGCCGTCGGACGCGGTCCCCATGTACCTTCCCCGCGTGACCACCCATGCCGTCGGCATCGACATGATCGAGATCGATCGCGTGCGCGCGGTGCTCGCGCGGCACCCCGAGCGCTTCCTCCGCCGCGTCTTCACGCCGGCGGAGGTCGCGTTCTGCCGCGGTCGCGTGCCCGAGCTCGCGGCGCGCTTCGCCGCGAAGGAGGCGCTGATGAAGGCGCTCGGCACCGGCGCGCGCTCCGTGGCCTGGCGCGACATCGAGGTGCTGCCCGACCGCCGCGGCAAGCCGCTCGTCTACCTGCACGGCAACGCCGCGAAGCGCGCCGAGCGCATCGGCCTCGACGCCATCGACATCTCGCTCAGCCACCTGGAGTCGTTCGCGATCGCGTCGGTGGTCTGCTCGCAGGCCGTGCGCGAGCAGGAGCCGGCCGAGGCCCGCGAGCGCCTGCTGCGCCGCCTGCGCGAGCGCGGGCTGCTGCGCGACGAGGACACGGCCGCAGACGAGAACGAGGAGCCCGCGTGACGAAGCTCGTGACCGCCGACCAGATGCGCGAGCTGGAGCAGGCGGCCGTCGCGGCCGGCGTCTCCGAGCGCCAGCTGATGCACGAGGCCGGTACCGCGGCCGCGCAGGAGGCCTGGATGGCGGTCGGCGCGATCGAGAGCCGACCGATCCTCGTGCTCGTCGGCCCCGGCAACAACGGCGGCGACGCGCTCGTCGCCGCGCGCCAGCTCCTCGAGTGGGGCGCGGCGGTGCACGCCTACCTGCTGCGCCCGCGCGCCGACGACGACGCCGAGTGGCGCGCCGTCGTCGAATCCGGCGTGCCGACCACGACCATCGACGAGGACCCCGGCTTCGCCGGGCTCGATTCGATGCTCGAACAGGCGTCGCTCGTGATCGACGGGCTGCTCGGCACCGGCCAGTCGCCGCGCGAGCGCCCGCTCGACGGCGACCTCGCGGCGATCGCGCGCCGGCTCGCCGCGCTCCGCGAGTCGTCGTACCGCCCGCAGGTCCTCGCGCTCGACCTGCCGACCGGCGTCGACGCCGACACCGGCTTCGCCGACCCGCTCGCGATCGCGGCCGACATCACGGTGACGTTCGGCTTCGCGAAGGTGGGGCTGTTCGCCTCCCCGGGCGCCGGCTTTGCCGGGCGCGTCGTCCCGGTGGAGATTGGCCTGCCGGCGGACGCCGCCGCCGATCTGCCGTTCGAGGAGCTGCGCCTGCGCGACCTGCGCCCGCTCATGCCATCGCGCGCGCCGGACTCGCACAAGGGGACGTACGGGACGGTGTTCGTCGTCGCCGGCTCACAGCGCTTCCCCGGCGCCGCGCGGCTCTCCGGGGAGGCCGCGGCGCGGTCGGGCGCCGGCCTCGTGGCGATGGCCGCGCCCGCGGCCATCCAGTCGCTGATCGCCGCGGGCCTGCCGGACGTGATCCATGAGCCGCTGCCGCACGTCGACGGCGCGCTGAGCGCCGACGCGGCGAATGCGCTGCTGCGCGCGCTGGGCGCGTCGCGCGCGCGGGCGATGCTCGTTGGCCCCGGGCTCGGTACGGCCGAGCCGACGCGCGCGTTCGTGCAGGCGCTGCTCGCAGGGCTCGACGGCGCGGAGCACGCGCTCGAGGCGCTCGTGCTCGACGCCGACGCGCTCAACCTGCTCGCGCAGCAACCCCGCTGGTGGGAGCGCGTGTCCGTCCCGCGCGTGCTCACCCCGCACCCCGGCGAGATGTCGCGCCTGACCGGCCGCGACGTCGCGGACGTGCAGTCGCACCGTCTCGCGGTCGCCACCGACTTCGCGCGCGAGAGCGGCAGCGTGGTGGTGCTCAAAGGCGCGAACACCATCGTCGCCGCGCCCGACGGCCGTGCGCGCGTCTCCTCGGCCGCGAACGCGATGCTCGCGCACGGCGGCACGGGCGACGTGCTTGCCGGGCTGATCGTCGGCATGCTCGGGCAGAGGATGTCGCCGTTCGACGCGGCGTCGGCCGCTGTGTGGGTCCACGCGGAGGCCGGCCGCCTCATCTCGGAGGCGTACGGCACGGCCGCCGGCATCGCGCAGGACTTGCTGCGCGCGCTGCCCGACGCCCGCAAGCTGCTCGAGGAGCCCGACCGCGCAGCGGGCCCGTCCCCGATCTAACGGAGGCGCGGGGAGCGCGGAGCCTGTCGCCCCGTGCTCCCGGCGCCCCACCCGCTACCCGCGCGTCCTCCCCGCTACCCGCAGGTCCCGATCACGATTGTCCGCGCGGGCAGACCGTTCGCGAAGAGCGCCGTCCAGCCGGCGTTCACGAACGTCGCCGCGCCGGGGAAGTAGCCGACGAACGCGCCGCCGTCGACGACCCAGAACCGGCCCGCGCCGGCCGTGCAGCCGGCCGCCGCCACCAGCTCGTCCGTCGTGCCGCCGCTGTACAGCAGCGTCCCGAACCCGCCGTTGGCGGGCAGCGATCCGCTCGAGGATCACGCCGCCCGTCGAAGCGCTCGACGCGCCGCCGGTGGTCGGGGCGCTCGCGTTCACGGTCACCGTCACGGAGTCGTACCCGAACAGCGCCCCCGGGTCGACCGCCGCGGCTGTGAACGTGAGCTGCGCGCCGTCGGCGTCGGGCGCGGCGAACGAGACCGACGCGCCGCTCGGGCTGAGCTGAACGGTCGGTCCGCTCGACTGCGACCACACGTAGGTCAGCGGATCCCCGTCGCGATCGGCGCCGTGCGCCGTGAGCGTCACCGGCTCGCCGGGCTGCACCTGGATATCCGCGCCCGCGGCCACCGTGGGCGCGTGGTTGACCGAGTTCGTCGATGTGAACGCCACGCCCGCGTAGGCGTCGGGCGCGGTCGTCGCGGGCATGTCCTGGCCCTCGAGTGCCCAGCGGCCCGAGAACGGCACGGTGGTGCCCATGCCCCAGTCGTGGGTGCCCGACGGCTGGCTCACGGCAAAGTGGATGTGCGAGAGCCCGTTGTTCGCGGCGTCGCCGGCCTTCGCGACCGTGGCGAGCTGCATCCCGCGGGTCACCGTCATGCCGCGCTGCACGCTCGCGAGCGGGTTCAGGTGGCACATCATGACCGTGAAGCGATCCGACGTGCGGATGCCGATGCAGCGCGCGTTGCTCGACTCGACGAACCCGATCGTGCCGTCGACAGGTGCGAGTACCGGCGTGTCGGCCGTCGGCGCGTCGGTGCGCACGATGTCGAGGGCGTACGGGTCGCCGCCGTCGGCCATCGAGTGCGTCGCGGTGTTGTAGCCGCCCGCGACCTGCCACTGCGTGCCGGCCGGCGCCGGGAAGCGGAAGGCGAGGCCGGCAGCCGACGCCGGGACGGCCGCGGCCGGACCGGTCCCCGCGACGAGCGCGGTAGCGGTGAACATGATGAGCGCCGCGAAGGCGGCGCCGAGGGCTCTGGAGAGCCGGCTGGAGATGTGGATGACGTCCTCCTCGAACGTGGGGCCGTCCCGACGTCCGGGTAAGGCCGCAACCGCCGGACGCCCGGCGGATCACTCGTTATGAAGATGAAACGCGCGGCGAACTCATGTCGTGACGCATTCGTCATACGACGTTGTGATGATGTCGAAATTCGTGGAGACGGGCGGCCCGGGACTCCGGGCCACCTCGTCGTCGCGTCGCGGGTGGCGTCAGTCTCTCGTCACGCGGCCGCCGCCCGGTCGCGGCAACCGATCGACCGCGATCCCACAGTTGTTGGCAGTCTCGGCAAGAGAGTGCTAGCGGTCGGGGCACGGGGCAGGTGGGGTGGTGGACTCTGGCTTCGCGGCCGGTCGCGATGCGATGTTCACGACCGTGCATTCGTGTAGACTCAGATGTAATCTCAGCGAACGCTGGCGGGCCGCCGCGCCCGCGATGGGCTCTCACCCATGACCTCAAACACCACACCCGCCACGCCCAGCGCGCCCGCCGAGGATGACCGCGATCCCGTCGCGCTCCTCTTCCCCGGCCAGGGCTCCCAGGCCCCCGGCATGGGCCACCTGCTGTGGGAGCACTCGCAGGCCGCTCGCGAGACGTACGAAGAGGCCAGCGACTACAGCGGCATCAACCTCACGAAGGTCTGCTTCGAGGCCGACGCCGACGACCTCGCGGACACGGTGAACACCCAGCCGGCCGTCCTCACGACCTCGGTCGCCTTCCTCCGCGCCATGCGCGAGAAGCTCACCACCGTCGGCGAGTCGGTGCGGCCGCGGCTGCTCGGGGGGCACTCGCTCGGCCTGTTCTCCGCCGCGGTCGCCTCCGAGGCGCTCTCGTTCCGCGACGCCGTCTTCCTGATCCTCGAGCGCGCCCGCCTCATGGGCTCGTTCAACGACGATCGCCCCGTCGGCATGGCCTCGGTGATCGGCCTCGACGAGGAGACCATCCGCCAGATCTGCGAGGACGTCACGCACTCGGTCGACGACCGGGTCGACGTCGCGAACTACAACCTCGACACGCAGACCGTGATCTCGGGCGACGTCACCGCGCTGGAGCGCGCCATGGACGCGCGCCCGCGAGCTGCAGGCGAAGGTGATTCGCCTCAAGGTGAAGGTGTCCAGCCACACGCCGCTGCACGCCGCCCAGGCGGGGGAGTTCGCGAAGGTGATCCGCGAGGTCCCGCTGGTCGATCCCGAGCACGCCGATCGTCTCGAACATCACGTCGCGCCTCCTCCAGACCGCCGACGAGATCCGCGCCGAGTTCGAGGCGCAGCTGCGCTCGCCCGTACGCTGGAGCGACAACGTGAAGCGCATGGCCGGCGAGGGCGTCGACACCTTCATCGAGGTCGGCCCCGGCCACGTCCTCGCGCGGCTCGTGAAGCGCGTGCAGGAGGGCCTGGTCGCCGTGTCGCTCGACGACGCGCGCGAGGAGCCGATTCCCATCTCGGTGCTGCCCCCGAAGCACGCCCGCTAGACACCCGGCCACCATCGTCGACCGTCTGGGGTCTCAGGGTCCGCACGGCTACACTCTGCTCGTCCTCGCGCGGTCGGGGGGACGGGGAAGGATCGCGTGATGCGCCGTGTGGTCGTGACCGGGATCGGCATGCTCACGCCGCTCGGCAACGACGCCGGGTCGACATGGGAGGGCCTCGTCGCGGGCCGCTCGGGGCTCGACTGGATCCGGGGCTTCGACACCTCGGCATACGACTGCCCGATCGGCGGCGAGCTCAAGGACTTCGCGCCGGAGGCGCACGTCGACGCGAAGCTGCTGCGGCGCATCGACCGTTCCTCGGTCTTCGCGCTGACCGCCGCGCGCGAGGCGGTGGCCGACGCCGGGCTCGACGTCGCGGCCACGCCGCGCGACGTCGGCGTGCTGCTCGGCACGGGCATGGGCGCGTCGCACCTGATCATCGAGCAGCAGCAGATCCTCGACGAGAAGGGCCCGCGCCGGGTGTCGCCGTTCCTCACCTCGCACATGCTGCCCGACACCGCGACCGGCCTCGTCGCGATCGACCTCGGCGCGCGCGGCCCGAACTTCGCGGTGACCGCCGCCTGCGCCACCGGCGGTGCCGCGACCGGCGAGGCCGCGGCGATGATCGCGCGCGGCGACGCCGACGCGATGATCACCGGCGGCTACGAAGCGCCGCTGCGCCCCATCTACTACGCCGGCTTCCACGCCATGAAGGCGCTGGCCACGCACGAAGACCCCGCAAAAGCCGTGCGCCCCTTCGACCTCACCCGCAACGGCTTCATCGTCTCCGAGGGCGCCGCGGTGCTCGTGCTCGAGTCGCTCGAGCGCGCGCAGGCACGCGGCGCGCGCATCTACGCCGAGTGGAAGGGCGCGGCGACCACGAACGACGCCTACGACATGTTCGCCGCCGCCGAGGACGGCCACGGCGTCGCCGAGGCCATGGAGCAGGTGCTGCGCCGCGCCGACCTGCGGCTCGAGGACATCGACTACATCAATGCGCACGGCACCGGCACGCCGCTCAACGACCGCGTCGAGACGCGTGCCATCCACGACGTCTTCGGCGAGCACGCGAACACGCTGATGGTCTCGTCCACGAAGTCGATGCTCGGCCACATGATGGGCGCGGCGGGGGCGGTGGAGGCAGCGGTCGCCGTGCTCGCCGTCCACCACGGCATCGTCCCGCCGACCATCAACTACGCCGAGCCCGATCCGGACTGCGACCTCGACTACGTCCCAAACGAGGCGCGTCGCGCGCCCGTGCGGTACGCCATGAGCACCTCCGTCGGCCTCGGCGGGCACAACTCCGCGATTGTCTTCGGCCGCTGGGAGGGCCAGTCATGACCACTGCCTACGAACCGCGGCGGGTCGCCGTCACCGGGGTCGGGATGATGACGCCGGTCGGGATCGGGCGCGATGCCTCGTGGCGCGCGCTGCTCGCCGGCGAGAACGGCATCCGGCCGGTGACGCTCTGCGCGGTCGACGACCTCGACTCGAAGATCGCCGGCGAGGTCGCGGGGTTCGACCCGTTGCAGTGGCTCGACCGCAAGGACGTGCGGCGGATGGACCGCTTCACGCACCTCGCGATTGCAGCGTCGGCCGAGGCGATCGAGCAGTCCGGGCTCGCGATCGAGCCCGAGCGCGACGAGATCGGCTGCATGATCGGCAGCGGCATCGGCGGGCTGGGGACGCTCGAGGAGCAGTTCGACGTCTTCTTCCACCGGGGGCCGGGACGCGTGTCGCCGTTCCTCGTGCCGTCGTTCATCGCCGACATGGCCGCGGGCCAGGTGTCGATCCGCTTCGGCGCGCGCGGCCCGAACTACAACACGGTCTCCGCGTGCGCGTCGGGCGCCGATGCCGTCGGCACCGCGGCCGAAGTGATCCGCCGCGGCGACGCGATCGCGATGCTCGCAGGCGGCGCAGAGGCGGCGGTGACGCGCATGTCGATCGCGGCGTTCGCGGCGTCGCGCGCGCTCTCGACGGGGCAGAACGACGACCCGGAGCACGCCTCGCGGCCGTTCGACGCGAAGCGCGACGGCTTCCTGCTCGCGGAAGGCGCGGCGACGCTCGTGCTCGAGGAGTGGGATCACGCGCAGGCGCGCGGCGCGACGATCCTCGCGGAACTCGTCTCCTACGGGCAGTCCGCGGACGCCTTCCACGTCACGCAGCCGTCGGAGAACGGCGAGGGCGCGGCGCGCGCGATGCAGGTGGCGCTGCGCAAGGCCGGCATCGCCGCGAGCGACATCGGCTACGTGAACGCGCACGGCACGAGCACGCCGCTCAACGACAAGTTCGAGACGCTCTCGATCAAGCGCGTCTTCGGCGAGGGCGCCGCGCGCGTGCCGGTGTCGTCCACCAAGTCGATGGTCGGGCACACCCTGGGCGCGGCCGGTGCCATCGAGTCCGCGGTGACGGTGATGTCGCTGGTCGACCAGCGGGTGCACATGACCCGCAACCTGGTGGAGCCCGACCCGGAGTGCGACCTCGACTACGTGTCCGAAGGCTCGCGCGCCGTGTCGATGACCTACGCGATGACGAACTCGCTCGGCTTCGGCGGCCACAACAGCTCGCTGATCTTCAGGCGGGCGTAGCCCGCGCCTCCCGGTGCCGGCCCGCAGAGGCGCGTCGGCCCCCGTGCTCGCGTCGGCCCCCCGAAAATCTGACGGCCCGCATCGACGCCGCGGCGTGGACGCGGTAAGAACCGATCGGCACCTTCGCCGCCTGCCTCCCCCGGGCGACGCGACGAGAGGCTCGCCCGATGGTCGAGACACCCACGGACACCCGCGCAGCCGTCGCCGCCGACGGCGCGACCATCCTGCACGGCTCGAACGGCCGCCGCTGGCGGCTGCTGCCGCCGCCGGACCTCGCGCGCTTCGCCGACGCCGGCCCGGGCCTGCCCGAGCTGATGCGCGTCCTCCTCGCGCACCGTGCCGTGCGCGATACCGCCGACGCTCGCCGCTACCTCGGCCGCGCCGGCGATCTCACCGACGCCGCGCTCATGCCCAACCTCGACGTCGCCGTCGACCGGCTCGCGCGCGCCTGCCGCGACGGCGAGACCGTCGCGATCATCGGCGACTTCGACGTCGACGGCGTGACCGCGACGACCATCCTCGTCGAGGGCCTGACCGCGCTCGGCGCGCACCCGCTCCCCTACATCCCGAACCGGTTCACGGAGGGCTACGGCCCGAACATCGCCGCCGTGCGCCAGCTCGCCGACCGTGGCGCCACCGTGCTCGTCACCGCCGACTGCGGGACGTCGTCCGTCGACGAGATCGCCGAGGCGAACCGCGCCGGCATGGATGCCCTCGTGCTCGACCATCACACCGTGCCCGAGCGGCTGCCCGAGGCGCTGGCGCTCGTGAACCCGAAGCTCGCGGGCTCGCAGTACGGCTCGGAGCCGGCTGCGTGCGGCGTCGCGTACAAGGTGATCCACGACCTGCACGACCGCCTCGGGCGCCCGTACGACCCATCGGAGCATCATGTGCTCGTCGCGCTCGGGACGGTGTGCGACCTTGCGCCGCTGGTCGCAGAGAACCGCGACCTCGTGCGCATCGGCCTCCAGGCGATGGCGCGCACGCGCCGTCCCGGCCTGCTCGCGCTGGCCGCCGTCGCCGGCGCCGACCTCGCGCAGGCGACGCCGGACACCTGCGGCTGGGTGCTGGGCCCGCGGCTGAACGCCGCCGGCCGCATGGAGCACGCCCGGCTGGCGCTCGACCTCCTGCTCACGCCGTCGCCCGCGCGCGCCGCGGACCTCGCGCGCGAGCTCGAGGCGCTCAACCTGCGCCGCCGCGAGGAGACGCAGGCGGCCATCGACGAGGCCCGCGCCGCCATCAGCGAGGCGCAGGCGGCCGGCCCGCTGCTCCTCGTCGCCTCGCCGACCATCTCGATGGGCATCGTCGGGCCGGTCGCCTCGCGGCTGGTCGAGGAGTACCACCGGCCCGCGATCGTGATGCAGCTCGTCGATGGCGAAGGTCGCGCGTCCTGCCGCTCCGTGGACGGCTTCGACATCACGGCGCTGCTCCGCCGCCACTCCGACCTCTTCCTGCGCTACGGCGGTCACCGCGCCGCCGCCGGCTTCAGCATCGCCGCCGACCGGCTGGAGGAGGTGCGCGCCACGCTCGTCGACGACGCAGCGATGTGCCTCGACGTCACCGCGCTCGCGCCGACGATCGACGTCGACGCCGAGCTGCACCTCTCGCAGGTCGACGGTCGCATGTTGCAGTGGCTGGCGCTGCTCGGCCCGCACGGCACCGGCAACCCGACGCCGACGTTCCTGGCCCGCGGCGTCAGGATCACCAACAGCCGGACGGTCGGTGCCGACGGCGAGCACCTGCAGTTCGTGCTGCGCGAGGGCAGCGTGACGTGGCGCGCGATCTCGTTCCGAAACGCGGCGTTCGCGGTCCCCGACGGCGCGCCTGCCGACATCGTCTACACCTTCAAACGCGACGACTTCGGCGGAAAGAGCCGGCTGCAGCTCGAGGTACTCGACCTCCGGTCGGCCTCGTAGCCGGGGCGCGCGGCAGAGCCCGTCCTGAGCCTGTCGAAGGGCTTCCGGCCTCGTCGGAACGTCAAAGCGGCGGCAGACATGCCGCCGACAGAGACGCGGACGCAGTCCGCGGCTGGCGCCGCGCTTCTGTCGGCGGCATATCTGCCGCCGCTTTGGGTGACGTTCATGCGCGCACGGGCGCCCGACCGGGGCATGTCGACTGCCGTGGATCGTGCGCTCCTCCCGACGGCAGGAGGTTGCCGCCTCCTGGCTGCGGAGCCGGTCACCTGCGCGGCAGGCCCGAAGCCTGCCGCGCGCCCGGAGCGGCTATGCCGGATAGGCGGCCGCCGCCGCCGTCGCCAGATCCGTCGCCGCGCCGCGCGCGAAGCCGGCGTCCACCATGCGCGCGAGCAGATCCGCCCAGCCGGCGCCGCCGGCCACCTCGACCCGCAGCGTGACCCGCGCGACGCCCACCGGGAGGTCGGCGGCGACCAGGTCGTGCTCGACGCGGATCACGTTCGCGCCGGCGGACGCGACCGCGGCCGTGACGCGCGCGAGCTCGCCCGGCACGTCCGCCGCCGCGATCGTCAGTTCGCGCAACCGACCGTCGGCGAGCAGCCCGCGCTCCATGAGCCGGCCCAGTTGCGTGACGTCGATGTTGCCGCCCGAGAGCACCGCCACCGTCTCGCCGGTCGGCGCCACGCGGCCGGCGAGCAGCGCCGCCACGGCGAGCGCGCCGGCGCCCTCGACGACGAGCCGCGCGCGCTCCACGAGGAACACGACCGCCCGCGCGATCTCCTCCTCGCTCACGGCGATCACGTCGTCAACGTGCCGCTCGATCAGCGCGAGCGTCAGCGCCGACGGCCCCGACACGGCGACGCCGTCGGCGATCGTGTGCGCGACCGGCACCGCGATGGGCCGCCTCGCGGCCAGCGACGCCACGATGCCCGCCATCGCCTGCGCCTGCACGCCCACCACGCGCGCTCGCAGCCGCCGCGCTTTCACCGCGACGGCAACGCCCGCGAGCAGGCCGCCCCCGCCGGCCGGCACCAGCACCGTGTCGACGTCCGGGCGCTCGTCGAGAATCTCGAGCCCCACCGTTCCCTGGCCGGCCACCACCGGCGCCGCGTCGAACGGCGGCATGTAGAGGTATCCGCGCTCCGCGGCGATCGCCCGGGCGCGCTCCTGGGCCGGTCCCAGCCCGCCGTCGACGAGCTCCACCGTCGCACCGTAGCCGCGCGTCGCGCTCTGCTTCGCGAGCGGCGCTCCGCGCGGCATGACCACGATCGCCCGCAGCCCGTGCTCCCGCGCCGCAAGCGCCACGCCCTGCGCGTGGTTGCCGGCGCTCGCCGCCACCACGCCCGCCGGCGGCGACGACTGCACGGCGAGCATGTTGGTGGCCCCGCGCAGCTTGAACGAGCCCGTGCGCTGCAGGTTCTCGGCCTTCAGGGAGATCGGCGCGCCCGCGACCTCCGTCAGGATCGGCGAGCGCAGGAGCGGCGTCTCGCGCACGACGCCCGCGATTCGCTCGCGCGCGGCATCGACGTCGGCCGGGGAGACGGCATCGGCCTGCTCGGTGTTCACGTTCCTATCATGCCCCCGCAGTGGCCAGACCGCCGGATCGGCACTCCGCCGTCCGCACGTTGTCGGCCTCTTTCGCGCGGCAGTACCATCGCCCCGCGCGAGGGGGGAACACATGAAGGAATACGCCTCAGAAGCCCTTCGAAACGTGGTCCTGATGGGCCACAGCGGTTCCGGCAAGACGACGCTGGCGGAGGCCTTGCTGCACGTCTCCGGCGCCATCTCGCGCATGGGGCGGGTCGAGGACCGCAACACGGTCTCCGACTTCGACGAGGAAGAGCACGCGCGCGGCTACTCCATCTCCTCCTCCCTCATCCCGATCGAGTGGCAGGACTGCCGCATCAACGTGATCGACACCCCGGGCTTCGCCGACTTCGAGGGAGAGGTCGTCGCCGCGGCGCATGCCGCGGAGTCCGCGGTGATCACCGTCGACGCCACGGCCGGCGTGGAGGCCGGCACCGAGGTCGCGTGGGAGCACGCGGAGTCGGCCGGGCGGCTCCCGCGCATGCTGCTGATCACGCGCCTCGATCGCGAGCACGCGAACTTCGACGGCGTGCTCGGCCAGATCCGCGAGCGCTTCGGCAACAAGGCCGTGCCGCTCGCCATCCCGATCGGCTCGAACGGCAGCCTCGAGGGCGCCGTCGACCTGCTCACCGGCCAGGCGCGCCGCGGCGACGAGATCGGCGACGCGCCGGCCGACATGGCGGACGCGATCGCCGCCGCGCGCGAGATGCTCGTGGAGTCCGTGGCGGAGACCGACGACGCGCTGCTCGAGCGGTACCTCGAGGGCGGCACGATCAGCGACGAGGAGCTCACCACGGCGCTGCACAACGGCTTCGCCGCCGGCATCGTCTGGCCGGTGCTGCCCGCCTGCGCGACGCAGGAGATCGGCGTCCGCACGCTGCTCGACGACATCGTGCGCGTCTTCCCGTCGCCCCTCGGCCGCGAGCGCGAGATCGTGGGCGGTACGCTGCGGGTCGACTCCGACGGGCCACTCGTCGTTCACGTGTTCAAGACGACCGCCGACCCGTTCGTCGGTCATCTCTCGTTCCTCAAGGTGCTGTCCGGGAACCTCACCGCGCAGATGCAGCCGTACAACCGGCGCAGCAAGGCGACCGAGCGCCTCGGCCACCTCTACGTGCAGCGCGGCAAGGAGCAGCTCGAAGTGCCGGTGCTGCACGCCGGCGACATCGGCGTCGCCGCGAAGCTGCAGAGCACCGCGACCGGCGACGTGCTCGTCGCCTCCGAGGAGTCGAACGTCGCCCTCCCGCCGCTTCCGCTGCCGGTGGGCACGTACCGGACGGCGCTGCATCCGCGCTCGAAGGAGGACGTTGACAAGGTCTCGCAGGCGCTGCACCGCATCACCGAGCAGGACCCGACGATCCGCGTCGAGCGCGACCCCGACACGCACGAGATGGTGATGACGACGCTGGGCGACGCGCAGGCCGCGATCGCCATCGCGCACCTGCACAGGAACTACGGCGTCGACGTCGAGGGCACGGTGCCGCGCGTGCCGTACCGCGAGACGATCACGGCGCCGGCGAAGGCCGAGTACCGGCACAAGAAGCAGACCGGCGGTCACGGCCAGTACGGACACGTGGTGATCGCGGTCGAGCCGCGCGAGCGCGGCGCCGGCTTCGAGTTCGCCGACTCCGTGGTGGGCGGATCGGTGCCGCGCCAGTTCATCCCGGCCGTCGAGAAGGGCATCGCCGAGTCGCTGCCCCAGGGCCCGCTCGCGCACTCGCCGCTCGTCGACCTCAAGGTCACGCTGACCGACGGCTCGTCGCACGCGGTGGACTCGTCCGAGATGGCGTTCAAGCTCGCGGCGTCGCAGGCGCTCAAGCAGGGCGTGCTCGACGGACACCCCATCCTGCTCGAGCCGGTGATGAAGCTGACGGTGCGCATCCCGAGCGAGTACGTGGGCGATGTGATGAGCGACCTCAGCGGCCGGCGCGGCGCCGTGCACGGCGTGGAGCCGGACGGTGCCACGAGCGTGATCACCGCCGACGTGCCTCTCGCCGAAGTGCAGCGCTACACGAGCGACCTGCGCGCCCTGACCGGCGGCCGGGGCCGCTTCAGCATGGAATTCGATCGCTACGTCGAGGTGCCGGCGCACGTGCAGCAGCAGGTGCTGCAGGGCCTCGAGACGGCAGAGGCGACGGCGTAAGCCACATCCAAAGCGGCGGCAGACATGCCGCCGATCGGTCGGCGGCATGTCTGCCGCCGCTTTGGATGACGGGCTACGAGCTCTCCTCGCGTGACCAGAGCGCCTCGTAGCGCGCCCCGGTGATCGCGCAGCGCAGCTCGTCGCGCTCCAGCTCGCGCAGGCGGCGCAGGCAGCGCTCGCCGGCGGTGAGGTAGGTGTCGGCATCCAGACGGGCGTCGAACCGGCGCGTCAGGTGCTGCCACACGCCGAGCTTCACCAGCGACGCGATGCTGCGGTTCCACGGGATCAGCGTGATCGAGTTCGGGCGCGGCAACTCCGGCCGGAGCCGGCGCAGCGAGCGCAGTCGCTCCGCGGAGCTGTCCGCGATCGGTACGATGCGGATCATCGGGCCGACGTGCTCGCTCGACCGCGTGTCGACCAGCAGCGTCTTCCCGAGGATCGGGAAGTAGAACGTCACCACCTCAGCCTCGTCGACGTTGCGCGTGACCGCATCGATATCGACTTCGACCCCGTTGTCCATCATCGGCTGAGCCCCCCGCCTGCCATCCCTGTGTCTACTGAGCGCCGTCGACGAGCCTCAGGAAGCGATGCTTCCCGACCCTGAGCTCATCGCCCGGCGATACCTCGGTCGTGAACTCCGCCACCGGCTCGCCGTTGAGCGCCACCGCGCCCTGCGCGACCAGCCGGCGCGCCTCGGCGTTGCTCGAAGCGAGCCCCGCCTCGACCAGCACGCGGTGGAGCGGCGCCGACTCGGCGAGTCGGTGCTCGGGCATCTCGTCGGGCGTCTCCTTGCGCTGGATCGTCGTCTCGAAGAAGCGCTGCGCGGCCTCGGCGTCGGCGGTCGTGTAGAGCGACTCCGTGATCGCGAACGCCAGCCGCTTCTTCGCGTCCATCGGCTTCAGCGCGCCGTCCTCGAGCGCGCGGCGGATCGCGTCGACCTCGTCGGGCGGCGCCGGCGACGCCAGCGTGAAGTAGTCGAGGATCGCGGAATCCGGGATCGACATCAGCTTGCCGTAGATGTCGCTCGGCGGCTCGTCGATGCCGATGTAGTTGCCGGTCGACTTCGACATGCGGTCGTGGCCGTCGGTGCCGACGAGGATCGGCAGCGTGACGACGATTTGCGGACGCTGGCCCGCCTGCTCCTGGAGCGTGCGGCCGGCCATGAGGTTGAAGAGCTGCTCGGTGCCGCCGACCTGCACGTCGGTCTGCATGTGCACCGCGTCGTACGCCTGCATGATCGCGTACATGAACTCGCTGAGGTGGATGGCGTCGCCGCGCTCGAAGCGCTTCGCGAAGTTGTCGCGGCGCAGGAACTGCGCGACGGTGAACTTCGCCGCGAGCCGGACGACGTCGGCGAAGGTGAGCCTGCCGAGCCAGTCCGCGTTGTGGCGCACGACCGTGCGCTCGCCGTCGAGGATGCGGAACGCCTGCTGCGCGTAGGTGCGCGCGTTCGCCGCGAGCTCCTCGGCGGAGATCATCGGGCGTTCCTTGTTCTTCTCGGACGGGTCGCCCACGAGGCCCGTGAAGTCGCCGATCAGGAACGTCACCTCGTGGCCGAAGTCCTGGAACTGGCGCAGCTTGCGCATCGTCAGCGTGTGGCCCAGGTGGAGGTCGGCTTTCGTCGGGTCGTAGCCACAGTACACGCGGAGCGGGCGGTCCTCCTCCAGGCGGGCGCGCAGCTCGCGCTCCATCGTGCGACGCGTCTCCTCGTCGCCGTACTCGGTGCCGTTGAGCAGCACGCGCATCTGCTCGTCGACGGGCGCCATGCGCCGCGGCGAGTCGGCCGCCTGCGAAGCCGTCATGCGAACCACTCCCGCGTCGCCTCCACGTCGCGCCCGATCTGCGCGACCAGCGACTCCACGCCGTCGAACTTCAGCTCCGCGCGCAGGCGGTGCAGCAGCTCGATGCGCGCCACCTGGCCGTAGAGGTCGCCCGCGAAGTCGAGCAGATGCGTCTCCACGCGACGCGTCGCGCCCTCGAAGGTCGGCTGCGTGCCGATGTTCGTGACGGCGTGGTGCGTCGATTCGCCGACCTCGGCTCGCGTCACATAGACGCCGTCGGGCGGCAGCGCGCGGTCGGCGCTGACGCCGATGTTGATCGTCGGGAAGCCGATGCTCTGCCCGCGCTGGTCGCCACGCAGCACGGGGCCGCGCAGCGAGTACGGGCGGCCCAGCAGCTGCGCCACGAGCTCCATGTCGCCGGCGGCCAGCGCCTGGCGCACGCGCGTCGACGACACGCGGTCGGCGTCGCTCTGCAGCAGTGGGAGTGCGACGACGTCGAAGCCGAGGTCGCGCCCGTACTCCGCGAGCTTCGCGGTGTCGCCCTCGCGGCCACGGCCGAGGTGGAAGTCCTCGCCGACCACGAGCACGCGCATCTGCGTCTCCTCGACGAGGATGCGCACGAAGTCGAGCGCGGAAACCTGCTGCAGCTCGGAGGTGAACTGGAGGACGGAGACGAAGTCGACGCCGAGGCCGCGGATCAGCTCGACGCGGCGCTCGAGCGACTCGAGGTAGGAGAACGGAATGTCCGGGCGGACGACGGTGACGGGGTGGGGGTGGAAGGTGATGATGCCGGTGCCGAGGCCGCGAGTTCGCGCCTCGGCGCGGAGACGCTCGATCAGCATGCGATGGCCGAGATGGACGCCGTCGAAGACGCCGATGGAGAGCGCGTGAGCGCCGGACGTCGCGCTGCGGCGCAGCTCCTCACGGACGAGTAGCACGGGCCACGGGTCCCTTCTCGCCAGCTGCTCGATGTCCGAATGAGGCTCGGCGGCATCGTACCACCGCGCCCGGGGCGCCAGCCGGAGCGCCGGGCCACCTACTCATCGCCGCCCAGCTCCGCCTGCTCCGCCAGCAGATCCAGGTTCGGCGCGAGCGCGCCCTCGTACTTCACGAGGTCGATGTCGCCGAACGCCTCCGACTGCCGCGCCGCCAGGTAGCGCGACTTGATCAGCTCCAGGACGGCCATGAAGTCGACGATCACCTCGGTGCGCGAAGCGGCCGACTCGATCAGGCGGCGGAACGACGTGCTGCCGGTCGACTCCAGCGTGTCGACGAGGCGGCGCATGCGGTCGCGCAGGCGGATGGGGTCGCGCCGCACCTCGCCCTGCGGCTCCTCTTCGGGCATGCGCGCGAGGATCTCGCGCAGCAGGTCGGTGAGGGAGTCGAGTGTGACGCTGTCGAGGCCGGTGGGCAGCGCAACCTTCGGCGGCGTCGCCTGCCGGCGGTACGTCGCGTGGCCGCCGTCCCGCTCGCGCAGGAACTCCGCGGCCTCCTTGAAGCGGCGGTACTCCTTGAGGGCGTCGATGAGATCGGTGGCGTCGGAGTCGGCCTCGTCCGCGACGGCCTCCTCGTCGCGCTGCAGCAGGGCGCGCGACTTCAGGAGGAGGAGGCGCGCGCCGACGGCGATGAAGTCAGCGAGCGCGGCGACGTTGATGCGGTCGGTGTTGCGCAGCTGCGCCATGTATTGCTCGGTGACCGCGAGCAGCGAGACCGCGGTGATGTCGAGCTCGTTGCGCTCGATCAGGTGCAGCAGCAGGTCGAGTGGGCCCTGAAAGACCGGCAGGTCGACGCGGATCCCGCGCTCACCGCCGTCGACGGCCGCCCCGGCATCATCGCCCGCGACCGCGGCGTCTGCCGCGCGCGGCGCCGCGGCGTCGCTGCCCGCGACCGCCGCGTCCGCCGCCTGGGCCGCCTCGTCGGCGGCCCCCGGCGTCGTCCGCGGGTCGCGGTCGCCCATCGTGCGCTCCTCCGTCACGCCCGCGCTAGCCCGCGGCCACGGCCGTCGGCAGCGCGTCCGCGAACGGCCGCCCGATCGCCGCCGCCAGCGCGCGCGCCTCGGCCGCCACCTCCGCGAAGTTGCGCGGCGTGAGCGACTGCGCGCCATCCGACAGGGCGTGATCCGGGTTCGGGTGCACCTCGATCATCAGGCCGTCCGCGCCGACGGCGATCGAGCCCATCGACATCGGCCGCACCAGGTACCACTTGCCCGTCCCGTGGGACGGGTCGGAGATCACCGGCAGATGGCTCAGGCGCTTCGCCAGCGCGACCGCATTGAGGTCGAGGGTGTTGCGCGTCGCGGTCTCGAAGGTGCGGATGCCACGCTCGCAGAGCATCACGTTCGGGTTGTCCTGGTTGAGGATGTAGTCCGCTGCCAGCAGCCACTCTTCGATCGTGCTCGCCGGGCCGCGCTTCAGCATCACCGGCTTGCCGGTCTTCCCGGCCTCCGCCAGCAGCACGAAGTTCGACATGTTGCGCGCGCCGATCTGCAGGATGTCGGCGTGCTCCGCCACGGCTTCGACGTCGCGCACCGAGAGCAGCTCGGTGATCGTCGGCATGCCCAGCTCGTCGCCGACCTGCTTGAGCATCTTCAGGCCGGCGAGCCCGAGACCCTGGAACGAGTACGGCGACGTGCGCGGCTTGAACGCGCCGCCGCGCAGCACGTGCGCCCCGGCCGCCTTCACCCCCACGCCTGCGGCGTGCAGCTGATCGAGCGACTCGATCGAGCACGGCCCGGCCATGAACACCGGCCGCCCGCCGCCGACCTTCACGCCGTGGCCGACGTCGACGACCGTGTCGTCGACGTGCACCTCGCGGTTCGACAGCTTGTAGGGCTTCGAGACGCGCAGCACCTCGTCGACGCCGTCGATGGTCGACAGCTCGTCCTTCAGCTCGGGCATGACCTGCCCGAGCACGGCGATCACCGTGCGCGTCTCGCCGTAGATGGGCTGCGCGCTGAGGCCGAGCTCCGTGATGCGGTGGATCACCGCGTCGCGCTGCTCCGGCTCGTGCCCGAGTTTCATGATCACAATCACCTGGTGGCCTCCGCCATCTCGTCACCGGCCAGGTCGCGCCGCAGGACGCGCGCGCCGTGGAGGGAGACGTGCTTGATCTCGGACAGCGGCCGGTCGGTGTTCACGTGCATCAGGATGCGCAGACACCGCGCGAGGCTGCCCGGGACGTTCATCTCATGTACGCACTCGAGGGCCGTCTCCGTCCACCCCGCCTCACGGGCGGCGACGGCCGGGAACTCGGCGTTGAGGTCGGGCGTGGTCGTGAACAGGATCGAAGCCACCAGGTCCCGCTCGATGGCGTTCGCGCGCACCAACTCCCCGAGCAACTCGTCGGCCGCTCGCAGGATGTCGTTGCGCGTGTTGGCCGCGACGGTGGTCGCGCCTCTGATGCCTCGGACGAGCATGCCGCGGGGGCTCCGTTCGTTCGCACTCGCTGCCAGCGACCTCGGGCCGGCGGCACACGGCCGCGCCCGCAGGGAGTCAGGAGCCAAACGGACCGGCCGCGGTCGGGACGGCCGGCACCGCGTGGCTCCGCGTATACGACGCGAAGCTCCCGAGCCACGGGTGCTCGTGCGGTTGCCGCAGGTCATCCAGACACACGACCGGTGAGTCCCCCCAGGAATCGGCGGATGCGCTCCGCGCGCTCCGCGATGGGTCCATCTGCAATGGTACGGACGAACGCGCTTCCGATCACGGCGCCGTCGGCGACGCGGCCCACGGCCTCCACGTGCCGCCGCGCCGAGATGCCGAACCCGACGGCGAGCGGCAGGTCGGTCGCGCGGCGCACGCGGCCGAGGAACGCGCCGAGGTCCTCGGGGAGCTCGTCCCGCGCCCCGGTCACGCCGGTGACGCTCACGCAGTAGATAAAGCCGCCCGCGTGCTCGGCGACGGCGCGGATGCGGTCCTCGGTCGACGTGGGCGCGAGCAGGAAGACGAGGTGCAGGCCGGCTTCGCGCGCCGGCGCCTCGAGCTCGCCCGCCTCGTTCGGCGGCAGGTCGACGATGATCAGCCCGTCGACCCCCGCGGCGGCGGCGTCCTGTGTGAAGCGACGCAGGCCATAGGCGAGCAGCGGGTTGAAGTACCCCATGATCAGGAGCGGCGCGGTGACGCCGCGGTCGCGCGCCTCGCGCACGGAGGCCAGCACGGTCTCCGTGTTCGCGCCAAGCGCGAGCGCCTGCTGGTACGCCTCCTGGTTGGTCACGCCGTCGGCGAGCGGGTCGCTGAACGGCAGGCCCACCTCGAAGGCGTCGGCGCCGGCGTCCACGGCCGTCGCGATGATGTCGGCCGTCGCGCCGGCCTCCGGCCAGCCGGCGGGCGCGAAGACGATGATCGCCGGGCGGCCCTCCGCGCGCGTCCGCGCGAACATCTCGGCGATGCGATCCGTCGTCACTTGATCATCCCCGTGACCGTGAACACGAAGCTGGCACCATTCACGATGGCGTGCGCGGTGATTGACGTCCAGAGCGAGCCCGAGCGCCAGTACGACCAGGCGAAGAACGCGCCGACGAACGTGAACGGCACGAGCACGCTCGCGTTGAGATGGAACAGCGCGAAGGCGAGGCCGCTGAGCAGGAACGCCGGCCACATCGGCATCGCGCCGGCGATCGCGCGAAAGACGAACGCCCGGAAGAACAGCTCCTCGGTGACGGGCGCGATGACGACGACGGCGATGCCCAGCAGCACCCACGTCGCGACCCCGGTATGCGGACCGGTCGGGATCGGGTTGCCCTGGTTGAAGCGCGAGACGTCGACGCCGAGCCGGCGGATGGCGTCGAGCAGGAACTGGTAGGCGATGAAGGTGGCGTACGCGCCGACGAGCGCCGTCACCACGCGGCCGCCGTCGGGCGGCCGGTGCAACCCGAGCTGGCGCAGCGAGAGCCGGCGCCGCGCCGCGAGCAGCAGCACGATGGCGCCGAGCAGCGCCTCGAAGCCCATCGTGACGAGCGCCCCGGGGACGTCCGCGCCGGTGTCGGAGGTGACGCCGGAGATGGCGGCGATCGCGACGCCGAGCGCGATGACGGCCGCGAAGCCGAGCAGGATCCCCATGAACCCGAGCGCGACGTCGCTGCCGCGCCACACGTGGCGGCGGAACGACACGTCGTCCTCCTCGGCGGGCCAGTCGGCGAACATGCGAACGAGCGTAGCGCCCGGCCCCGGATCGCGCCGCCGGCGACATCGGCACGCGACGCTCGCGGCCGCTACACTGAAAACCTCTCGACCGAGCGCTCGCCTGCGGGCGTGGCGCGCAGGTCATCACCTCCGCGTTTGTTGGGAATTGCCTTTTGACCCTCGCCGCCGCGCTCGAGCCGGCTCGCACGTCCACGCGCCCTGCCCAGTACTCCACCCTGAAAGCACGCATCCGTGCCGCCGGACTGCTCGACACGCAGCCGGCGTACTACGCGCGCAAGATCGCGATCACGCTCGCCGTGTACGCCGCGGTGCTCGCCGCGCCCTTCTTCGTGCACGGCCCGCTGGTGCTGCTGCTGGCCGCGGCCGGGGGCGTGATGACGACGCAGGTCGGCCTGATCGGTCACGACCTGCAGCACCGCCAGATCGTGCGCAGCCGGCGCATGGTGACCGTGCTCGGCATCATCGTCGGCGACTTCCTCGTCGCCATCAGCTACTCGTGGTGGTCGCGCAAGCACAACGCGCACCACGGCAAGCCGAACGTGCTGGGCGGCGATCCGGACATCGAGTTCCCGATGCTGGCATTCGACGAGCAGCAGATCGCGGAGAAGTCCGCGTTCTGGCGGCCGGTGATCGCGCACCAGGCGCCGCTGTTCTTCGTGCTGGCCGCGTTCCAGGCGCTGAACATGCACGTGCGCGCGATCGAGCACGTGATCGCGGACGCACCGCGGCACCGCGTGTGGGAAGGCCTGGCGCTCGCCGGGCACGTCGCGTTCTGGGCGCTGCTGCTCACGCACCTCGGGTGGCCGATGGCGCTCGGCTACTTCGCGATCAGCCAGGGCATCTCGGGCGTCTACAACGGCATGGTCTTCGCGCCGAACCACAAGGGCATGCCGGTGTTCGCCGCCGACGCCGACCTCGACTTCCTGCGCGGACAGGTGCTGACGAGCCGCAACGTGCGCGGCCACTGGTTCACGGACCTCTTCTACGGCGGTCTCAACTACCAGGTCGAGCACCACCTCTTCCCGACGATGCCGCGCAACAATCTGCACCGCGCGCAGCCGATCGTGCGGGCGTTCTGCGCCGAGGCGGATCTGCCGTACGCGGAGACGAGCGCGATGGGGTCGATGCGCGCGATCCTCGGCCACCTGCACGCGGTGTCGGCGCCACTGCGCCGTGGGAGCGAGCGGCCCGCGTAGCGCGCTGCCGGTCGTTCGGCGCACCGCAGGCGCACAGCGGGCGTCAGGCCCGCTCCTGCGGCCTGACCCCGTGGCGACGGTCGTCGGATTGCGAGCGGCGGGCGGAACGCCCGCCGTGCGCCGCTGTCCCCGCGTGGCCCGGTCGCCGGATCGCCGGCAGCGCCCGTCGAGCCCGCTGCACGCCGCTGCTCGCCGTCGGCGCGCTACAGCGTGACCCCGAGCGCCTCGGCGATCGTGTTCATGTCCTTGTCGCCGCGGCCGCTCAGGTTCACCAGCACGATGTCGTCGGGGGACAGCTCCGCGGACAGCTTCGGCAGGTACGCGATCGCGTGCGATGACTCCAGTGCGGGGATGATGCCCTCGCTGCGCGTGAGCAGCTGGAAGCCCTCGAGCGCCTCCTGGTCGGTGACGGCCGCGTACTCGGCGCGCTCGCTGACCTTCAGCCACGAGTGCTCGGGGCCGACGCCGGGGTAGTCCAGCCCGGCCGAGATCGAGTGCGCCTCGAGCACCTGGCCCCACTGATCCTGCAGCAGGTACGACCGCGCGCCGTGCAGCACGCCGGGCCGGCCGGCGTTCAGCGTCGCCGCGTGGCGACCCTGCAGGCCCTCGCCCGCCGCCTCGACCCCGATCATGCGCACGTCGTCGTCGAGGAACGGGTAGAACAGCCCGATCGCGTTCGAGCCGCCGCCCACGCAGGCGAGCAGCACGTCGGGCAGCCGCCCCACCCGCTCGAGGATCTGCGCGCGCGCCTCGACCCCGATCACCGACTGCAGGTCGCGCACCATCGCCGGGTACGGGTGCGGGCCGACCACGCTGCCGATGATGTAGTACGTCGAGCGCACGTTCGTGACCCAGTCGCGGATCGCCTCGTTCGTCGCGTCCTTGAGCGTGCGCGACCCGGAGTCGACCTGTCGGACCTCGGCACCGAGCAGCTTCATGCGGAAGACGTTGAGCGACTGGCGCCGGATGTCCTCGGCGCCCATGTAGACGACGCAGTCCAGCCCGAGCAGCGCGCACACCGTCGCGGTCGCCACGCCGTGCTGGCCCGCGCCGGTCTCCGCGATGATGCGGCGCTTGCCCATGCGCTGGGCGAGCAGGCCCTGCGCCAGCGCGGCGTTGATCTTGTGCGCGCCGGTGTGGTTGAGGTCCTCGCGCTTGAGGTAGACCCGGAAGCCGACGCGCTCCGAGAGCCGCTCGGCATGCGTGAGCGGCGACGGGCGGCCGACGTAGTCGCGCAGCAGGTCGTCGAGCCGCTTGCGGAACGCGGGGTCGGCCATCGCCTCGTGGTAGGCGGTCTCGAGCTCCGCGAGCGCCGGCATCAGCGTCTCGGGCACATACTGGCCGCCGAACTCGCCGAAGTGGCCCGCGGCGTCGGGCAGGCGCTGCGCCGGGTCGGTCGTGGTCATCGCGAGGCCTCTCCCTCCGACGCGCGCGCCGCGGCATCGGCGGCGCGGACGGCGGCGACGAACGCGCGCACCTTGTCGTAGTCCTTGCGGCCGTCGGTCTCCGTGCCGCTCGCCACGTCCACCATCCACGGGCGGACGCGGGCGATCGCCTCGCCGACGTTCTCCGGCGTCAGCCCGCCGGCGAGCACGATCGGGATGCGCTCCGAGAGCAGCCGTGCGATCTCCCAGTCGAAGGGCAGGCCGTTGCCCCCGCGGTACGGGCCGTGCGCGGCGTCGAGCATGAGCGCGAGCGCGAAGCCCGGCTCCACCTGCTCCATCGGGTCCGGCGGCGAGTCGATCGGGGACACGTGCACCACCTGGATCACCTGCTTCGTGACGAGCAGGCAGTCCTCCCACGTCTCGTCGCCCGACAGCTGCACGAGGTCGACGCCCGCCTCCTCGGCGAGCTCGTTGACCTCCTCGATCGGCTGGTCCGCGAAGATGCCCACCGTCAGCGGGCGCTTCACGGCGAGGTAGGCCTCGATCACCTCCGCGCCATGGCGGAACCACGGGCCGACCTCCTCGCGCACGCGAGGCTGCGCGGGCGGCGGGAGCGTCATCTCGTGATCGGCGAGCGTCGGCCCGAGCGCACGCACCATCGCCTGCGCCTCCTGCGCGTCGACGCGGCGGGGCGAGCGCGCGAAGTTGATGCCCACGAAGTCGGCGCCGGCCTTCGCCGCCGCGAGCACGTCGTCCGGCGTGCGGTGGCCGCAGATCTTGATGAGGGTCATGGGCGGGTCAATCCGCGAACGTTGGGGGCCGCATGGGGCTCGTCGTCACGCTCGCGCATGACGCGCGCCGCGGACGGCGAGGGCGGCGCGCACATCAGGTCGCGCGCCACCGCGGGGATGCCGGCGTGGCCGCCGGTCACGAGCGCCTCGCCCACGAGCACCGCGTGCGCGCCGGCGTCGGCCATGCGCTCCGCGTCCGCGCGACGCCGGATCGCCGACTCCGCGACGCGGGTGACGGTCGCGGGCATGAGCGGAGCGAGGCGCTCGAAGACGCCGAGGTCCTCGTCGAACGTGCGCAGGTCGCGGTTGTTCACGCCGAGCAAGCGCGCGCCGGCATCCACCGCCGCGTGCAGCTCCGTCTCGTCGTGGACCTCAACGAGCGGCTCCATGCCGAGTTCGCGAGCGGCGGCCAGCAGCGCGGTGAGCGTCTCGGGCGTCAGCATCGCGACGATCAGCAGCACGGCGTCGGCGCCGGCCGCGCGTGCCTCGAGCAGCTGGTAGGGGTCGAACAGGAAGTCCTTGCGCAGCAGCGCCGGGCGATCGGGGTCGTCCGCGAACTCGGCGCGGGCGGCGGCGAGGTCGGCGAGGCTGCCGGCGAAGAAGTCGGGCTCGGTGAGAACGCTGACGGCGGCGGCGCCGGCGTCGGCGTAGGCGCGCGCCTGCCGCGCGGCGTCGAGGTCGGCGTCGAAGACGCCCTTGCTCGGCGACGCGCGCTTGATCTCGGCGACGAGCCGCACCCGGGCGCCGCGCGGCGTGGCCGCGCGGCCGTCGCGCAGGCGGCGCGCGAAGTCGATGGCCGGCGGCGCGCCGGCGGCGCGCGCCTCGAGCGCCGACGGCGGCACCGCCGCGCGCGCCTCCGCGAGCCGCTCTCGGCGCCGCGCGACGATGCGGTCGAGGATCGTGCCGGTCGCGCGGGTCTCCGTCATCGCGCCGCCCCCCGGACCCCGCGGCGAATCATCGCGCCGATTTCGCCGCGCCGACGCGGCGCGTCGCCTCGACGAACGCTCCCAGCCGCGCTGCGGCGTCGCCACTGCGGATCACCTCGAGCGACATCTCGACGCCCTGCCGGATCGACGACGCCAGCCCCGTCACGTACAGCGCCGCGCCGGCGTTCGCGGCGACGAGGTCGCGCACCGCGCGCGGTCCCTCCGCGTTGAAGATCTGGCGCAGCAGCTTCGCGTTCTCCTGCGGCGTGCCCCCCACGATGTCCTCGAACGGGTGCGTGTCGAGCCCCATCTGGCCGGGCGTCAGCTCCCACGGCGTCACGCCGTTCGCCTTGATCTCGAAGACGTGCGTCGGGCCGGTGACCGTGATGTCGTCGAGTCCGTCCGAGCCCGACACGACGAGCGCGTGGCGCATGCCGAGCCGCGCCATCACGTGCGCGAGCTTCTCCGCGAGCTCCCGGTTCGGCACGCCGAGCACGTGGCAGTTCGCGTTCGCCGGGTTCGTGAGCGGGCCGAGGATGTTGAAGACGGTGCGGATGCCGAGTTGCGGCCGCAGCGGTCCCGCGAACTTCATCGCGGGGTGCATCGCCGGCGCGAACATGAAGCCCACGCCCGTGCGGGCGATGCACTCCGCGACCTGGTCGGGCGCCAGCGCGACCGTCGCACCGAGCGCCTCCAGCAGGTCGGCCGACCCGGACTGCGAGGTCGCCGCCCGGTTGCCGTGCTTCGCCACCTTCGCACCGGCCGCGGCCGCGACGAAGGCCGCCGCGGTCGACGCGTTGAACTTCTTGAGGCGCGAGCCGCCCGTGCCGCAGGTGTCGAGCAGCGGCCGGTCGGGCACGTCCACATGCAGCGCGTAGGCGCGCATGATGCGCGCCATCCCGGTGATCTCGTCGACGGTCTCCCCCTTCATGGCGAGGGCGGTGACGAAGGCGCCGAACTGCGCCTCGGTCGCGCGCACCTCGTCTTCGTCGGTGCGCTCGCGACCGGCGCGCATGATCTCGTGCATCACCTCGGCGGCCTCGCCCTCGCTGAGGTCGCGGCGCTCCTCGGCGATGGCGGCGATGGCTTCCTTGATCATGGGGCGCTCCTTACGTCCGGGAGGGCACGGGGCGGTGGCGGCGGCTCACCCCGCTCACGCGGAGCCGTTCGCCGGCGGCAACATGGTTCGACCGGCGGCTCACGCGGGATCGCCGGCGAGCGCCGGGGCGCGCATACGCAGGAAGTTCGCGAGCAGGTCGTGGCCCGCGTGCGTCATGATCGACTCCGGGTGAAACTGGACGCCCTCGACCGGGAGCGAGCGGTGCCGCACCCCCATGATCACGCCCGACTCCGACCGCGCCGTCACCTCGAGCTCCGGCGGGACCGACGCGGGGGCGATGGCGAGCGAATGGTACCGGATCGCCTCGAACGGGTTGGGCAGGCCTTCGAACACGCCCTTCCCGTCGTGCGTCACCATCGACGTCTTGCCGTGCATGATCTCGCCGGCCGACACAATCTCGCCCCCATATGCCTCGCCGATGCACTGGTGCCCGAGGCATACCCCGAGCAGCGGCGCCCGACCGGCGAACGCGCGCACGAGGTCGAGCGAAATGCCGGCGTCCTTCGGCGCCCCCGGCCCCGGCGAGATCACCACCTGGTCCGGCGCCATCGCGAGGCAGTCCTCCACGCTGACGGCGTCGTTGCGGTGGACCTCGACCTGCGCACCGAGCTCCGCCAGGTACTGGTAGAGGTTGAAGGTGAACGAGTCGTAGTTGTCGATCAGCAGCAGCATGTTATGTCTCCTGAGCCGCGGCCTGCACGCGGGCGGCACGCGCCATCCCCCTGAGCTGCTCGGCGTGCTCGCGGTCGTGCCGCGCAATCTTGTCGATGCGGTCGCCGACCTGCACGACGCCGCGCTCCGGGTGGTTGCCGTAGGCGTCGAGGTCGACGGGCGTGAGCGTGCGCAGCCACCCGCGCAGGTTCGCGCGCGCCCGCGCCAGCCGCGCGCGGACGGCGTCCTCGCCGTCGCGCTCGCCGGTCGCGCGGCGCAGCGCGCGCGACTCGCTCCACTGTGCGTCGTTGAAGCCCTGCCACGCGTGGCCGGGGACGGTGAGGATGCGCCGCGTCTCCGCGGCGTAGTACGCCTCCGCGTCCGCCGCGTGCGCGATCACGTCGAGCGGCGACCAGTCGCCCTCGAGCGGCTCGTCGCGGTAGCGCTGCGGGATCGCGTCGAACGCCGCGACGAGCTCGGCGCGCGCGGCGTCGAGCGCGGCGAGCAGCGCGTCGGGCGTGAGCGCGGTGGCGTCGCGCTCGAAGACGCGCGCGAGCCACTCGGCGATGCCGTCGGCGAGCTCGCCGTCGAGGTCGAGGGCGCCGCCGGGCTCGACCCACGCGGCGTCGGCGTAGTCGCGCCCGCTGAAGCGCGGGTCGCCTTCCCAGCCGACCGCGAGGAACGCGTTCACGACGAAGCGCGAGCCGTCGCCGCCGACCATGTAGATCGTGTCGTTGAACTCGAGCGGTCCGGGCGCGACGTGGAGCTGGTCGCGCATCACGCGCGCGACGGCGTCCTCGGCCGACTCCATGCCGACGACGGCGGCCATCGGCAGCGACCATCGCCCGTCGAACGGACCGACGTCCTCACCGGCGCGCTGCGGGTGCCGCACGAGAAGCACGGCGTCGTCGTCGCGCATCATCACGACGGCGGAGGCGAGATCGGGCTTGCCGGGTTCGGGCATCGCGCGTCTCCTCAGTAGCCCAGGCTGCCGGACGGCGCGCCGCCGCCCTCGCCGCGCTCGGCGTCGTCGATGGCCGCCAGCAGCGCGCGCGCCTTGTGCTGGCACTCCTCGTACTCCTTCACGGGATCGGAGTCGTAGACGATCCCGGCGCCGGCCTGCACGTGCGCGAGGCCGCCCTGCATCACGAGGGTGCGGATGGTGATGCAGGTCTCGATGTTGCCGGAGAGGTCGAAGAAGCCGACCGCGCCCGCGTACGGGCCGCGCTGGTCGGGCTCGAGCTCCGCGATGATCTCCATCGCGCGGATCTTCGGCGCGCCGCTCACGGTGCCGGCCGGGTACCCGGCGCGCAGCGCGTCGTACGGCGACATCCCCGCGCGCAGCTTCCCCTTCACGTGGCTGACGATGTGCATGACGTGCGAGTAGAACTCGAGGTCGAGCCGCTGCGTGACCTGCACGCTGCCCGGCTCCGCCACGCGGCCCACGTCGTTGCGGCCGAGGTCGAGCAGCATCACGTGCTCGGCGATCTCCTTCGGGTCGTTGCGCAGCTCCTCCGCGAGGCGCTCGTCGTCGAGCGGCGTCTCCCCGCGCGGCCGCGTGCCGGCGATCGGGTGCACCTCCACGACGCCGTCCTCGACGTTCACGAGCAGCTCCGGCGACGCCCCGACGATCGTCGTCTCGCCGAACTGCAGGTAGTACATGTACGGCGACGGGTTGATCGCGCGGAGGCTGCGGTAGACCTCGAACGGGTGCGCGCCCGTCTCGCGGGTGAAGCGCTGCGAGATCACCGCCTGGATGATGTCGCCGGCGACGATGTGCTCCTTCGTGCGCGCGACCGCCCGCAGGAAGTCGTCGCGCTCCCAGTTCGAGCGCACCTCCTGGCCGCCGCGGCCGCTGAACGGCACGTAGGGGAGCGCGCCGAGCGGCGCCTCGAGCCGCTCGATCAGCTGGTCGATCTTCCAGCGTGCCTGCTCGTACGAGGCGTCGACGTCGCCGTCGAGCCGCACGTGCGCGACGGCCTTGATGGTGTGTTGCAGGTGGTCGAAGACGAGCAGCGTGTCGGTGAACATCAGCCACGACTCGGGGATGCCGAGCACGTCCGGTCCGCCGATGGGGACGCGCGGCTCGAAGTGCGTGACGACCTCGTAGCCGAGGTAGCCGACCGCGCCGCCGTGGAACCGCGGCAGGCCCGCGACCGGTACGGGCTGGAAGCGCGCGAGCTCGCGCTCGACCTCGATCAGCGGGTCGCCGTCGGCGTGCTGCGCGTCCAGCACCCGGTAGGGCTCGGTGCCGATGAACGAGTAGCGCCCCATGCGCTCGCCGCCCTCGACGGACTCGAGCAGGTACGAATACGGCCCGCGCGCGACCTTGAGGAAGGCGGAGACGGGGGTCTCGAGGTCGGCGCGGACCTCGCGGTAGACGGGCACGACGTTGCCGCGCCCCGCGAGGTGCCGCACCTCGGCAAGCGACGGCGTGTACTCACCGAGCACGGCACGCCCCGCGTCCGCGGTCGCCGGCAGCGGTGGGGGAGCCGCGAAGCGCGCGCCGCCACCAGCGGCCCCGCTCGATGCGGTCCGCCCGGCCATGCTGCGCGCTGAAGTTCGACATCTCCGCTCTCCTCTGGTCGCTGTCTGCTCACACCCAAAACAAAAGGACCATCGCCCGTGGGGCGATGGTCCTCGCGGTGCCACCCACTCTTCCCGCCCGTCGCCGGGGGGACTCATGCGGGACACGGCCTCCCGTTGCCGGGGGCGATGTCCTGGGCCTGGATAACGGCGCCCGCACCGTCGACGCCTACTGCGGGCCCCGCGGGGCGCCGGTTCGGGTCGAGACTCCCGGGTCCATTCGGCCGCTGCTCGTCGGGCGCCGGGTTTCCACCAATCCCCGGCTCTCTGGGCCCCGCGTGGCGGCGTACTACTCCCGTTCGACGTCAGTCATCTACGCCGAAAGTATGAGCACCGACGGTACGGGGGGGCGGGATCCTATGTCAACGGAAACGGGTGTCGCGCTACGTCAGCGACGGCAGCGCACGCAGGTACGCCACCTCGACGTCGATCGTCTGCTCGATGATCCACCGGAACACGCGCTCGGCGACCGCAACGTCGACGCCGTAGCGCTGCGCGTCGCGCCGCACGCCGGCGAGGATGCGCTCCTCCTGCGCCGGGTCGCGCAACAGCGCAATCAACAGCTCGGCGGAGAGGGACGGGTCGCGCATCTGCGGCGTCGTCTCGAACTTCGCGCGTGCCACGTAGCGGCCCAGGTTGATCCGCTCGTGGATCAACTCGAGTACGTCCGCGTCCAGGTAGGCCGTCTCGCCGTAGGTGTTCGGGTCGGCCTCCGGCGCACACAGGCGCGGCAGGACGTCGTCCCGGTAGAAGCGGAAGAGGCGGTCCTTGAGGTCGATGTCGACGTGCGGCAGCGCCGGCACGCCGATCTCGCGACGCGCGGCGGAGTTCGGGCGCGCGGCGCGCGTCAGCGCGTGCTGGTCGGGGTACTCGTAGCGGCCGAGCGATGCGTGATAGGCCTCGAGGCCCTCGACGGCGAATTCCATGAACGAGACGCCGGCGCGGCCGACGATCGGCACGGCGCCCGGCTCGTAGACCGCGGCGTTGAGCGGGAAGCCCGCGCGGTCGGCGAGGCGGAAGAGGATGCGCTCCGTCATCTTGCCGAGACGGGCGCGGATCACGTCGAGAGAGTCCATCGTCACTCCGCGGGTTCGGACGCGCGCTCGCGGCCGCCCGCGGCCGCGTCGACGCAGCATACCGGGCGCGCGCACCCCGCGCGCCCCGCTCAGGTCCGGCGGACGAGCGACTCGATCCAGCCGGTCGCCCCCGGGTTCGTCGTCCCCGGGTGCTCGTTCCACGAGAGCACCGCGAAGCCGGCGCGCTCGAGGCGCGCCCGCCAGTCCGCCGGGTCGTAGAACGCGTAGTGGTAGCGCTTGCCGGGGAAGCTCACGCTGGGGATCTCGCCCTCCGTGGCGCCGGCCTGCATCGACGCGAAGAACGCGCCCCCGGGTCGCAGCACGCGGCGGATCTCGGCGAGGGCGTCGTCGACGCGCGCGCTCGGCAGGTGGACGAGCGAGGAGCATGCCCACGCACCGTCGAGCGCGCCGTCCGCGAACGGCAGGGCGAGGAAGTCGCCCTGCACGCAGCCGGCGGCGGGGTGCTCGCGCGCGGCGAAGGCGACGAAGTCGCGCGTGAGGTCGAGGCCGAGCGCGCGCAGGCCGCGGCGCGCGAGCGCGGCGGTCTCCCAGCCGGGGCCGCAGCCGAGATCCACGACGGCGCCGCCCGGCGGGAGCGCGGCCGCGAGCAGGTCGAGCAGCGGCTCGGCGAACGAGCGGTCGGCATTGAACGCCGCGTAGGCGGCGGCGTCGCCGGCGTAGGCGCGCGTGATCGCGACGGCGCTGTGGCGTGCTGGCTCGCCCGTCATGCGGCGGCTCCCGTCGTGGTGCTCGCATCCTAGCCAGGGGCGAGCGGGATCGGCACCCACCCGGCTGCCGCTCGAACAGAGGGCCGCGGCGGTGGCGGCTAGCGCGCACGGCCGCGAACCTCAGCGCATGACGTTCGCGGCCCGGCGCGCGCTCGTGGTGATGGCGGCCGGCCTCGGCTCGCGCTTCGGCGGCCTCAAGCAGCTCGAAGCCGTGGGCCCGCACGGCGAGGCGATCGTCGACTACACGATCCACGACGCGGTGACGGCCGGCGTCGGGCACGTCGTGCTGATCGTGCGCCGCGAGATCCACGACGCCGTCCGCGGGCACGTCGAGGCGTTGCTCGCCGGCCGCCGCGATGCACCTGCGCTCACGCTCGTGAACCAGGACGAGCTGCCGCCGCCGCGCGCGAAGCCGTGGGGCACGACGCATGCCGTCCTCGCTGCCGCGGCCGCCGTCGACGGCCCGTTCGTGCTCGCCAACGCGGACGACTACTACGGCGCGGCGATCGGCGCCGCGGTCGGCGCCCTGGACGCCGTCGACGCCCGAACCGCGGTGCTCGTCGCCTTCGAGCTCGGGCACACCGTGCCGCCCGAGGGCGCGGTGTCGCGCGGCGTGTGCGACGTGCGCGACGGCGTGCTCGCGGCGCTGACCGAGACGCACGGCGTCGCGCGGCGCCCGGACGGCGCCATCGCCGCGCCCGGCGGCCCTCCGCTCGACCCGGCGACGCCGGTGTCGATGAACCTCTGGGGCTTCGACGCGTCGATCTTCGACGCGCTCCGACCGCGCTTCGATGCCTTCCTCGCCGCGCACCGCGACGACCCGTCGGCGGAGTGCCTGCTACCGACGGAGATCGGCGGGCTGATGCACGACGGCGCGCTCACGGTGCGCGTTACCCGCACGCCTGCGACGTGGGCGGGGATCACCAACCGGCGGGACCTCGACGAGGTGCGCGCCTCGCTGGCGCGGCTGCGCCCGGATCGCCTCGGCGGGTAGCCCCCGGCGCCGCTCAAAGCGGGCGGCGCCCGGCGGAGGCGCTGAGTCGCGCGCCCGCGCGTCCGCATCGCCCGCTTCGAGCGGCGCCTGGTCAAGGCGCTGAGGCGATCCGGAGCCCAGCGCGACCTGGCGGCACAGGAGCTCAGCATCCTCACCGGATGCCGCTCGAAGCGCGCGACGTTCGAAGCACGCGCCGCTCGACGCGTGCGACGTTCCGCGGCGGCACTGCGGCGCTACACCTCGACCGGCGCGCGGTCCGTTCGTGCGGCCTCGCGCTCGATGATCGCCCACACCGCGTCGACGGTCGCGTCGAGGTCGCCTTCGACGTTGCGCACCGTGTGATCGAAGCGGTCCGCCTGCGCGATCTCCTCGCGCGCGATCGCGAGGCGGCGCTGCAGCGCCGCCTCATCCTCGGTCTTCCGACCGCGCAGGTGCGCCTCGAGCGCATCGACGCTCTCCGGCGCGAGGAAGATGAACAGCGCGCCGGGCAAGAGCCCGCGCAGCGTCGCTGCCCCCTGGACGTCGACGCGGATCACGACGTGCCTGCCGCTCGCGAGCGCGCGCCGCACCTGGTCGCGGGGCAGACCCTTGAGGTCGCCGTAGACCTCGGCGTGCTCGATCAGGTCGCCCGCGGCGATGCGCCGCTCGAACTCCTCGCGCGAGACGAAGAAGTAATCGACGCCATCGACCTCGGTCGGGCGCGCGGCGCGCGAGGTCAGGGTGACCGCGCGCGCGATCGGCAGGCCGCGCGCCTGCATGCGTTCGATGAGCGCGTCCTTGCCGACCCCCGAGGGGCCGGACAGCACGATGACCAGCGGATGAGCCGGGATCGCGGTCGCGTCGCCCAATGCTAGGCGGCGGTCTCGGCGCGCATCGACGCGGCGCGGCTGGCGAAGGTCTCGGGCGTGATCGCGATCAGCGCGACCCAGTCGTTGTCGAGGACGACGACGGCCTTCGTGCGGCGCCCGCTGGTGAGGTCGATCACCCGCTGCGCCTCCTTGCCGCGTTGCACCATGCGTTTGACGGGAGCGGATCCGGGGGCCGCGACAGACACGACGCGATTGAGCGCGAGGTGGTTGTCAAAGCCCACGTGAATGAGTTCGGTGTGCACTGGGAGGGGCCCTCCAGAACGGCGCCCGGTCTCACGTCCTGACCCGATCAGGCGAGGCTCAACCGGGCCAGGTCCGACCAGAAGTCAGGATACGACACGGCAACAGCCCCGGCCCCGTCGATCACGCTCTCACCGCCCGCGAGCAGCCCGGCGACCGCGCCCAGCATCGCGAGCCGGTGATCGCCCTCCGAGCGCGCGCGCCCCGGGTGCAGCACGGCGCCGCCGTGCACGAGCATCCCGTCGGGCCGCTCTTCCACGGCCACGCCGAAGCCGCGCAGCACCGCGGCGGTCGACGCGACGCGGTCGGACTCCTTGACGCGCAGCTCCTCGGCGTCGCGGATCACGGTGGTGCCCTCGGCGAGGGCGCCGGCGAGCGCGATCAGCGGCAGCTCGTCGATGCCGCGCGCGATGCCCTCGCCGCCGACCTCCACGCCGTGCAGCCGCGCAGAGCGCACGATGAGGTCGGCGACCGGCTCGCCGCCGACCGTCCGCTCCTCGACGAGGTCGACGTGCGCGCCCATCTCCTGCAGCACATCGAGCAGCAGCGTGCGCGTCGGGTTGATGCCGACGTTGCGAAGCACGACCTCCGCGTCGGGGTGCAGCGTCGCCGCGACGATCCACGCGGCGGCGGTGCTGATGTCGCCGGGCACGCGCACGTCGACCGGCGCGAGCTCGCCCGGCGGCGCGGTCAGCGTGATCGCGCGGCCGTCGACCGCCACGCGCGCCCCCATCGCGCCGAGCATGCGCTCGGTGTGGTCGCGGGTCTGCGCCGGCTCGACGACGGTCACCGGCCCGTCGGCGGCGAGCGCGGCCAGCAGCAGCGCCGACTTCACCTGCGCGGAGGCGACGCCCGTGTGCACCGTGCGTCCGCCCGCGAGTGGGCCGCCCTGGATCACGATCGGCGGCAGCGTGCCCTCCGCGCGCGCGGTGATGCGCGCCCCGAGCTCGCTCAGCGGCCGCACGACGCGCGCCATCGGCCGGCGGCGCAGCGAGTCGTCGCCCGTGAGGATCGTGAGCATCGGCAGGCCGGAGAGCAGCCCCGACAACAGGCGCATCGTCGTGCCGGAGTTCGCGCAGTCGAGCACGTTCTCGGGCTCGTGCAGCGCGGCGCGGCCGGCGCCGTGCACGATGACCGTGCCGCCCCCCGGCTCATCGATGCGCACGCCCATGGCGCGCAGGCACGCCATCGTCGCGTGCGTGTCCTCGCTGTCGAGAAAGCCGTCGATGCGCGCGTCGCCCGCGGCGAGCGCGTTGAACATCAGTGCGCGGTGCGTGACGGACTTGTCGCCGGGAACCGCCAGCTCGCCGCGCAGGCGGCGGGCGGCGCGGACGGTGCGGGCGTCGTCGGGGGCAGTCTGCAGGGTCACGGGACGCTGGTGCTCCTCGGTGGGCGGGCTGGGCACGAACGGCGCGGTGAAGGCGCGGTCAGACGTCGCGGTGGAAGCGGCGCGTCTCCTGCTGCTCCTTGAGCCGCTCTTCTTCGCTCATCGAGAATCTCGTGCATCTTCTGCTTCAACGCCTCGCCCATGATGAACGAGCTGAAGTCGAACATCGGCGCGTCGGCCATCGGGTTCTTCACGTCGCGGCCGACCTTGCCGGCGCGGTACGCGGTGTGCTCGAACTCGGTCTGTGCGAGCAGCTTGAAGAGGTCGCCCTCGCCCTCCTGATCCATCACGCGCTCGCGCAGCTCGCGCAGCTCGTCGCGCATGCGGTCGAGCCAGTGCGCGATCTGCTCGCGGTTCGTGACGATGATGTCGTAGGACATCGCGGGGTCCGTGCCGGCCAGCCGCGTGGTGTCCTTGAAGCCGCCCGAGGCGAGCAGCGACAGCTCCGGCCAGGCCTCCGATGCGCGCGTGAGCCGGAAGAGGCCGATCGCGCTGAGCATCGGCAGGTGCGAGATGGCGGCGACGTAGGCGTCGTGCTCCTCGGCGTCCATGAACATCGTCTCCGCGCCGCAGTTCTCGGCGACCTGCACGGCCGCATCCACCGCGCGCTCCGACACGTTCGCCGGCGGCACGATCACCCAGCGCGCGCCCTCGAAGAGGTTGGCGTCGGCCGCCTGCGCGCCGGTCTCGGTCTTGCCGGCCATCGGGTGGCTGCCGACGAACGAGACGGACGTCGGCAGGTGCTTGCGCGCGTGCGCCAGCGTCGCGGCCTTCGTGGAGCCGGTGTCCATGACCACGGCACCCGGCTCCAGCGCCTCGGCGATCTGCTCCATCAGCCAGTGGTTCGAGAGGATCGGCGCGCTCAGGATCACGAGCGCCGCGCCCTCGACCGCCCGCGCGGGATCGTCCACGCCGCGGTCGATCGCACCCACCTTGCGCGCGGCCTGCAGGCTCTGCCGGTAGCGGTCGAAGCCGACGACCTCGAGCTCCGGGATGCTCGACGACTGCCGCAGCCGGAGGCCGATCGATGAGCCGATCAGGCCGGTGCCGAGGATCGCAACCGTCGTCATGAGCGTCTCCGGGGATGGTGGTGGGCGCGAAGGGGGTCGATGGGCGAATCCTAGCACCGGTCGCGCCGGGGGCGAACGCGCCGCGCCGGCTCGCTCAGGAGCGCGAGTCGGCCTCGATCAGCCAGGCCAGCTCGGCGTCGTCGCCGGGGTCGCCGGTGTGACCTGCGACGAGATCCACGATGCGCGGCGCGACGCCGGCGGCCGCAAGGCGCTCGGCGCCGAGGCGCGCGTGGTGGCGCAGCCGCCACAGCGCGTTGCGCCACCCCGGGGCGTCCCGGCGCTCGAGGCGAGCGGCCAGGCGCGGCGACGCGGCGTTGAGCAGCACGAACGCCACGCGATGCCACGTCGCGAGCCGGCCCTTGCCGACGTCGTGCAGCAGCGCCGCGACCGCGAGCTCGTGCGGCAGCCGGCGGCCGCGCTCGACGGCGGAGCGCTGCAGCCGGCGCAGCACGCGAAACGAGTGCTTCTGGTCGCGCCCCTGCATGCGCACGAAGAGGTCGAGCTCCTGCGGCGAGAGCGTGTCGCGCACCTCGCCGATCTGCGCCGGCTCCAGCCATCCGCGAAAGCCCGCGAAGAACTGGCGCGCGCGGTAGAGGGCGCCGGTCGCGCCGTCGCTAGCCCAGGAAAATCGCCCCACCGTGCCCCACGAACAGGTTCAGGAAGAAGGTGATGAGCGGGCCCATGACGTCGAACAGCGGGTTGTAGCGGCCGCCGGTGAGAAAGGGCAGGAAGATCAACAGCAGCAGGACGCCGGGGCCCCACGCCTCGAGGCGCGCCAGCGGCTCGGACAGCTCGTCGGGCAGCAGACCGACCGCCGCGCGGAAGCCGTCGAGCGGCGCCAGCGGGATGAAGTTGAACACGGCGAGCAGCACGTTGAGCAGCACGATCGTGCCGAGGAACAGCCCGATCAGGTCGGTCGGCGAGTGCGACCACCGCTCGACGAAGAACGAGATCTCCGGAGTCGCGAGGAACGGGTGAAGGAAGGGCACGAGCCCGAGCTTGATCGGGATCGACGCGATGCCCGCCATCACGAGGTTCGACACCGGGCCGGCCGCGGCGATCAGCGCCATGCTCCGCTTCGGGTTGCTCGTGTTGTAGGGGTTCACCGGCACCGGCTTCGCCCAGCCGAAGCCGATGAAGAAGATGAGCAGGGAGCCGACGGGGTCGAGGTGCGCCATCGGGTTGAGCGTGAGGCGCCCGAACGAGCGCGGGGTGCGGTCGCCGAGCTCGTCTGCGACGAGCGCGTGCGAGAACTCGTGGAACGCGAGCCCAGTGAGCATCGCGACGGTGAATGCCGCCAGGATGATGACGAAGACGTTGGGTGCGCTGGTCAGGATCGTGAGGTAACGAAAGATCACGGGCTTAAGATAGCGCGTGGTTTCGCGCTAGCGCTCGCGCGCGCCCGGTTCGCGGGCTCTCGCATCGTGCGCGGTAGCGCGAAGATTCATATGCTGGTGCGGCTGTGACGCCGGGGTGGCCCCGGCGCGAACCACCCAGGGGACACGAAAGGGAGTTCGGGGCACCACACACTCGTCGCCGACGCAGGACCTGGCGGGGTGCCCGGTGTCGGACTCATTTCAGCAGTGCCCCCCGGCATGCTCAGATCACCCCGCCTGCGCCGCCTCCTCACGTCCGTTGGCGCCATCGCGCTGCTGCTCGCCCTGGCGGGCGGCGCGCTCGTGCTGCGCGCGGCGCGACGCGGCGGTGGCGGCGAGCAGCAGGTCGCGAGCGGTCAGCCGCTGCTCGCGTTCGCGGAGTACGGCTCCGGCGCCGATCACATCTACACCAGCCCCGCGTCCGACCCCGCCCAGCGCACCCTCGTTCAGACCGTCCCGCACGCCGAGGGCTGGGGCATCAACCCCGCGCCCGCCCCGGCCGGCTCGCTCTTCGCGTACACCGTCCTCCCGCCCGATTCGCCGGCGCAGCGCGACGCTCCCGCCGAGCTCTGGGTCTCCAACCTCGCCACGCGGCAGCAGACCCGCGTGGCCAGCGACGCAGACCTCCTCGTGCAGCCCGTGCTGCGCGCCGACGGCCGAGCGCTCGTCTATCGCAGCAGCCGGCAGGATCGGCAGTCGCTCGTCGTCGTGGACCTCGACTCGCAGGTGCGGTCGGTCGTGTACAGCGAGCAGACGTCGTTCGGCGTCTATCCGATCGCCTTCGACGCGAGCGGCGCGGTGGTGTTCTCACGGCTCTCGACCGCCGGGACGGATGTCTATCGCGTCGCGACCGGCGGCCCGGCCGAGGAGCTGTTCCATGCATCGGACAACGTCGCGCGCGACTGGCGGCTCTCGCCGGACGGCGCCACGCTCTCGTACCTCGCTCCGGAGCAGCTCGAGGAGCGCGTCGTCCAGCGCGTGCACGTCGTGTCGCTCACCAGCGACGCCGTGCGCAACCTGCCGACGCCGGCCGCCACGGCCGCCACGGCCGCGAGCGAGCAGTACAGCCCGGTGTGGACGCCCGGCGGCGAGGCACTGACGGTCGGGCAGGAGGCGTACCCGGCGGCGAAGCGGGCGGCCGCAGTGATCGGCCTCGACGGAAGCGTGCGCGCGCTGCCGGCTCCGGCGCAGGGCTTCGATGTCCCGCTGGCGTGGAGCCAGGACGGCGACTACCTCGCGGTGCAGACCTTCGACGGCATGAACTCCAGCGATCCGGGCAAGGCGTCGATGGTGGTGGTCGACCCGGCGCAGGGGCGGCGCATCCCGGTCCGGGGGAACGCGGAGCTGATCTTCATCGGCTGGATCGGACGTGCGTAGGCGCACCGCTGCATGGCTCACCGTCGTGGCGGCGGCCCTGCTCGTGAGCGGCGCCTTCGCGGCGTTCGTGCCGCACGCGCACACCGCACTCGCCTGCGCCTTCGACCCCCGCCGCCCCCAGACCTACGAGGCCGACCAGGGCCGCTCCGCCTACCTCACGGCCATCGACGCCGCCTCCGTCAACCACCTTTTCCCGGGCGACCCCTACTTCGGGCTGCCGGCGGTGCGCACCGGCACACGCACCTCGCGCGTCGACGGCCCGGCGGTGATGCCGGCGGTGCTGCTCAAGGCGATCGGCTGGGTGGAGTCCGACCTGACGATGGCCTCGCGGTCGGTGCAGTTCGACTCGATCGGCGACGCGCTGGTGTCGTTCGACTGCGGGCACGGCGTGATGCAGGTGACGACCGGCATGACGATCCCGCTCGGCGTCGACGGCCATGCGACCGACCGCCAGCTCGAGGTCGCGACGCACTACGTCTACAACGTCGCGCGCGGCGCGTGGGTGCTGGCCGACAAGTGGAACATGGCGCCCGAGACGCGGCCGGTTGCCGGCACGGACACCGGCGGCAACCCGCTGCTCGTCGAGAACTGGTACTTCGCGGTCTGGGGCTACAACGGCTTCACCGGCCCGGGTTCGGTGAAGAGCAACCACCCGCTCGACCCGGCGCTGTCGTGGCCGCGGCCGGCGTACAGGTGCGACGGCACGCAGTCGCGTGACCGCTACCCCTACCAGGAGCTGGTGTGGGGCTGCATGGCGAACCCGCCGTCGCGCAACGGTCAGCTGCTCTGGCAGCCGATGGCGGCGACGCTCCCGAACCTCACGATCCCGGTGTTCTTCGACGCGCTATCGCTGTCGAAGTTCCAGTACCCGTACTCGGGGATGGACATGCCGTCGCCGCAGCCCGCGCACCTGGTCGCGCCGGCGACGGTGCCGGCCGGCTACCCGCAGAGCGTCCTCGGCGCGCCGCGGCTGAGCGTCGACGGCAGCACCACCGTCACGATCCGCACGAAGGGGGCGCCGTCGCAGGCCGTGGCCTCGGTGACGGTGCGCAACCTCGGCACCGGGATCCTGTCGTGGGTGGCGAATACGAACGACAACTTCCTCGTGCTCTCGCCGCCCGCGGGCGTCGCCGTGGGCCCGGGGCTCGCGTGCGCGTCCTCACCGTGTCCGGCCGGGCGGCTCGACATCACGGTGAACCCGACGCTGCTGCCAAGGGCGCGCAGCACGGGGACGATCACCATCAGCTCGCCCAACTCGAGCGCGCCGCCCGTCACGGTCACGGTCGACGTGGTGGCCGACTTCGAGGTGGGGACGCCGGGTACGAGCCGCGCGCGGTAACTCCGCATCTGGCCGGCGGCGGCGGTGTATCCGCCGCCGCCGGCCGCGGCCCTGCGGCCGCGGCCTGTGGATGGCATGTCTGCCGCCGCTTTGGGTGGCCCCCACGCTCCCTATACTCGAAGGACGATCGCCCGCCTCGCACCGAAGGAGCCCGCATGCTGAGTCGCTGGGTCGACGCCGTTCGGCGCAATCACGCGCTGGAACACGCCACCGTCGCCGTCTTCCTGGCGCGCCACGGGCCGACGCGCATGGCCGGCCGCGCCAGCGGCAACGGCTTCTTCATCCTCGGCGACGTCGACGAGGCGGAGCTGCAGGCGTGCGCCGTCGAGGCGCTGCGCCGGCTGCAGGCGGGCCAGGCCGACCTCGCGGTCTCGCCGCTGTGCGGCACGAACATCGCCGTGTCGGCCGTCGCGGCCGCGACCGCGACCACCGCCGTGCTGTCGACGGGGCCGCTGCGGCGGCGCTTCGGCTCCGCGTTCACGGCGGCGATGGTCGCGGTGGTGGCGGCGCAGCCGCTCGGCCGAGCCGTGCAGCGGCACCTGACGACGCGGTCGGACCTCGACCGCGTGGAGCTGACGGGGACGCGCACGCTCGTGCCGGGCGTGCGCAAGGTCTACACGCGCGCGACACCGTAGCGGGCCGTCCGCGACGGCAGCGTCCGGTGCCGGCGGGCGCGCGCCGCGCCGGGCATCAGCGAATGCGGCGCCGGGTCGATCCCGGCGCGTGCTGGTGCAGCAGCTTCACGAACATCTGCTGCAGCGACGGATCGAACTCGCCGTCGATCGCCGCCAGCTCGCCCAGCGCCGACGACGTCGCCGACCGGCGCGACTTCTGCAGCTTCATCAGCCCGTAGCGGTCGGCCAGCGCCACGCAGCGGGCGGCGAACGGCAGGTCCTCGCCGGAGACGCGGTCGGGGTAGCCGTTCCCGTCCCAGCGTTCGTGGTGCCACAGCACAGCCTCGTGCGCGGTCTGCGGCATCAAACCCAGCCGGCGCATCACCTCGAGCGAGCGACGCGGGTGCTCCTCGAGCGTCGCCTGCTCGCCGAAGCTCAGGTCGTCGCGGATCAGCAGCTCGAACGGGTGCCCCGCGAGGCCGAGGTCCGCGCACACCGCGCCGAAGCCGAGCGCCGCGAGCTGGTCCGCGCGGCGGAACCCGGCCGCGTGCGCGAGGATCAGGGACAGGAACGCGTTGTGCAGCGCGTGCGTCACGAGGCCGGGGTCGTCGTCGTCGATCACCTGCATCAGCGCGAGCGGCGCGCCCGCGGCCCGCGACAGAAAGTGCCCGACCTCGTCGAGGGCGGACGGTAGTCCCAGCGGCATGTCGCCCGCGTGCGCGTCGCGATAGAGGGCGCTGACGTCCGCGAGCAACACGTACCGCAACGCCCACGCGCGGTGCTGCGCGGGGATCGTGCCCGACTCGACGAGGTCGGTCAGGTCCTCCCGCACCGCATCGAGCAGCACGTCGCCGTCGTCCGCGAGCACGTACGCCATCTGCGTGTCGCGCGCGTTGCGCGTGCGCATCGCGTTCCCCTTCACGTCGAACACGGGGAACGGCGTGCGCCGCAGCAGCGCGGCGACGGCAATCGGTACCTCCAGGAGTTCGTGTGGAGGCACGCCGGCGATGGCGGTGGCGTTCTTCATTCCGCACAGATTGTCGGTTGCGCCCCCGCGGATTCCGATTGGGGAGGGCCCCATTGGGGCGTTCCCCACGTCGCGCGCGCAGCCCCGGCGAGCGCGGTCCGCGGTCGAGCGCGGGGCTTCGGCATCGATCGTGGTCAACCGCGGGGCGGATGCCCGCGCTCGCCGTCAGCCGAACAGCGTCGGCTGCAGCCCCGCTTCCGCCTCGGCGAGGCAGTCCGGGTCGTCGTGCGCGACGGCGTTCACGCGCGGCGAGACCGCGCGCCGCTCGAGCGATCCCGCCGGGGCCGGCGCCAGCAGCGCGCGCAGCGCGTCCGCCGGCTGCCGCGCGTAGAGCCATGCCTCGACCGCGGCGTCGTCCGCCAACACGACCGGCATGCGGTCGTGCACCGGCGCGACGTCGTCGCCGGCTGCGGTGGTGAGGATCGTGAAGGTGGCGGCGGGCGGGATGCCGGCGATCGGCTCGGCGTAGAGGCCGGCGAAGCGCAGCAGCCCGCGGTCGGGGCGGTGGAACCAGAACGGACGGCGCCGCCGGCCCGGACCGCGGACCCACTCGTAGAAGCCGTCCGCCGGGACCACGCAGCGGCGCGCCCGGTAAGCGTCGCGGTACATCGGCCGGTCCGCGACGTCCTCGCTGCGCGCGTTGATGTACCGCGCGGCCTCGGCCGCGCGGGCGGAGTCGGTGACGAGTCCCCACGTGGCGCGCAGCGGCGCGCGGTCCTCGCCGACCGCGCGCACGACCCAGTGCGGCTGCGTCGGCGCGATGTTGAAGCGCGGGACGACGAGCTCCGTGATGTCGTCGAGCTCGTCCGGCGGCACGCCGAGCTCGGCGGAGAGCCAGTCGCGATCGTCGGAGGTGAGCGTGAACCGGCCGCACATGCGCGCAGTGTAGAGGTCGCCGCCGCGGGCGCGGCGGTCCGCGGCATCGCGTGCGTACTATGCTGCCCCGGCGCCGGCAGGCGGCCCGGCCGGCGAGCCAAGCGGGGGGGACGGCCGTGAGCGACTGGCGCACGCGCTACGCGGACAAGCTCGTGACCGCCGAGGCGGCGGCCGGGCTCGTGCGCGACGGCATGACGCTCCACTTCGGCATGGTCCACGCCGACCCGTGGCGGATTGCCCCGCTGATCGCCAAGCGCGCCGGCGAGCTGCGCGAGGTCGTCGCCTACGGCGACCTGATGCGCGTGCCGACGCTGTGGGACGCGCCCACCGCCGCCGAGCGCCACGTGGAGCTGCGCGCCGGCTACCTCACCCCCGGTCCGCGCTCCGCCTACCGCCAGCGCCGCATCAGCTACACGCCGTCGACCGTCTTCACCGCGCACCGCCGCTACGAGCGCGACATCTCCGCGCCCGATATCGGCTTCTTCCGCCTCTCCGAGCCGGACGCGAACGGGCTGATGTCGTTCGGCGCGATGCTCTGGGACAACAAGCTCGCGCTGCGCACGTCGAAGGTGGTGGTCGCCGAGGTCGAGGAAGGCCGCGTGCGCTCCGCCGGCGACAACTTCGTCCACGTCGACGAGGTCGATTACCTGGTCGAGGTCGAGCCGCCGCAGGGCCGCGCGACGACCCAGGCGCCGACGACGCCCGAGCAGGCGGCGGTCCTCGACGTCGCGGCGGCCCTCGCGTCGGAGCTCGTGCGCGACGGCGACACCGTGGAGATTGGCGTGGGCGCGGCGTCGAACGCCATCACGCCGCACCTCGCGGGCAAGCGCGACCTCGGCTTCCACTCGGAGCTCACGAGCCCGGGCGTGGCGGCGCTGCACGAGCAGGGCGTGTTCACCGGGCGCCGCAAGAGCCGCGACGTCGGGAAGATGGTGGTGACCGCGCTGCCACCCGAGCCCGAGGAGCTCGAGATCGTCCAGCGCCACTTCGCTGCCTGGGAGGTCTACGGCGTCGACTACATCCACGACCCGGCGGTGATCGCCTCGCAGTCGCAGATGACCGCGATCAACACCGGCACGATGATCGACCTCACCGGGCAGGTGGTCTTCGACAGCATCGGCCGCGAGATGTACACGGGGCCCGGCGGGCAGTTCGAGTTCGTCGTCGGCGCCGTGTACGCGCCCGGTGGGAAGTCGATTCACATCCTGCCGTCGAGCGCGGGCACGGACGCGGAGCACACGCGCGTGGTGGCCGAGCTGCCGCCGGGCGCGGTCGTCGGGGTGCCGCGCTTCCTCACCGACTTCGTCGTGACGGAGTACGGCGTGGCGTCGCTCTTCGGGAAGAGCGAGCGCGACCGCGCGCGCGAGCTGATCGCGATCGCGCACCCGGATCACCGCGGCGAGCTGACCGCACAGGCGCGGAAGCTGGGCCTGCTGTAGCCGGTCCCGTCGCCGCGGCGTGCCTGAAGCACGGCGCGCGCGCGGACCGAAACAGATTCCTGGCGTCGGAACGCTTACATTTCTCGCGGGAGGGGCCGCGATGCCGACTGTGCTCGTCGTCGAAGACGACCCGGCCATCCTCGACGCCATCGCCTACAACCTCGAGGCGGACGGCCACGCCGTGCTGCGCGCGGCGGACGGCGTCGCCGGGCTCGAGTCGGCGCGGGCGGAGCACCCAGACCTCGTCGTGCTCGACGTCATGCTGCCGCGCATGTCGGGGCTCGACGTCTGCCGCGTGCTGCGCGCCGAGCAGACGGTGCCGATCCTGATGCTGACCGCGCGCACCGGCGAGGCGGACAAGGTGCAGGGGCTCGACCTCGGCGCCGACGACTACGTGACGAAGCCCTTCTCGATGCGCGAGCTGCGCGCCCGCGTGTCGTCGCTGCTGCGGCGGGACCGGCTGTCGCGCGAGGCCGGCACCGACGACCGCGAGACGAGCACGCGCGTGACCGGCGCCGGCATCACCCTCGACGCGGGGCGCCACGAGGTGCTGCGCGACGGCGCGCCGATTGCGCTGCGGCCGCGCGAGTTCCAGCTGCTCGAGTTCCTGATGCGGCACCCGGGACAGGCGCTGACCCGCGAGATGATCCTGGAGTCGGTGTGGGGGTTCAGCTACGCCGGCGAGACGCGCACGGTGGACGTCCACGTGCGCTGGCTGCGCGAGAAGCTCGAGGTTGATCCGGCGCGGCCCGAGCACATCCAGACCGTGCGCGGCGTCGGCTACAAGTTCGTGCCCTGAGGCGATGGACCGGGCGCGCGCCACGCCGACCGTGATTGCGGTGGCCGCCGCGGCCGCCGTCGTGGTGCTCGTGCTGCCGCGCGGCTGGGACGCGCTCGCCGCCGGCGTCGTCGCCGGTGCGGTTGCGGTGCTCGCGTGGCGACGCGCGGCGGGCATGGCGTCGGCGCCGCGGTCGCCGCGCGGCGACGGCGTTGCGACCGCCCCCGCGGCGGCCGCCGACGCGACGCCCGCCGCGGTCATCGAGGCGCTCGAGGCGCCGGCCCTCCTCGTCGACGACCTCGCGATCGTGGTGGCCGCCAGCGAGGCCGCCGCCACGCTCTTCGACAGCACCCCGGCGGCGATCCGCGGCCGCTCGCTGATCCGCGCCACCGGCGACCACGACCTCCTCCAGCTGGTCCGCGACGCAGCCGGCACGCCGCGCGAGGTCACGCTGCGCAGCGGCCACGTCGTGCGCGCGACCGCGCGCCGGCTCGACGCGCGCGGCGTGCACGCGCTGCTCTCGCTCGAGGACCTCACGGAGCTGCGCGCCGCGCAACGCGCGCGCAGCGACCTGGTCGGCAACGTCTCGCACGAGCTGCGCACGCCGATCACCGCCGCGCTCGCGCTCGCGGAGACGCTCGAGAGCGGCGTGCCCGACCCCGACCGCCGCGCGCGCTTCCTCGCACAGCTCACGGCCGAGATCGCGCGGCTCGGGGAGATCGTCGACCGGCTGCTACGGCTGTCCCGCATCGAGTTCGCCGACGAGCCGTTCCACCTCGATCCGGTCGCGCCCGCGGAGCTGCTCGCCACCGCGGCGGACCGCATCCGGCCGCTTGCCGGGCCCGACCAGCGCGTCGTCGTGGAGGCGGCCGACGCGCCGCCGGTGCTCGCGGACCGCGAGCGCGTGCTCGAGGTGCTCGCCAACCTGCTCGACAACGCGCTGCGCTTCAGCCCGCCGCAGGGCACGGTCACGCTGAGCGCCGTGCCCGAGGCGCACGAGGTGCGCTTCGACGTGCGCGACGAAGGCCCGGGCATCCTGCCGAGCGATCGCGCGCGCATCTTCGAGCGGTTCTACACGGGCGATCGCTCGCGCACGGCCGGCCGCGGCGGCACCGGACTCGGACTCGCGATCGCGCGACACATCGTCTCGCGCCACCGCGGCCGCATCTGGGCCGCGCCGAGCGAGCGCGGCGCCGACGTGCGCTTCACGCTGCCCATTGCGCGCGAGGCAGACCCGGTCGCGCCCGCCGACCGCGCTTAACTCGTCGTTAAAGCGCGTAGCCGGCTGCGGCCGCCAGAATGATGCGAGCAACCCCCGGCACCGCCCCGCGACCAGGGCCGTATCATCGGGACGCCGGCGCGGCGCACCACCGCGGGGCGGGCATCACCGGACGAGGAGGCGGCTCCGTGCCGCGAGAGCAGTTCCACCGCCAGCTCGACGCCCTGCAGGACAGCATCCTGGAGATGGGGTCGATGGTGGACCGCGCCATCGACCGCGCGATGCAGTCGCTGATCGACCGCGACGCCGAGCTCGCGCAGAAGGTGATCGACGACGACACCGAGATCAACGCGACGGCGTTCCACCTGCAGAATATGTGCCTCTCGCTACTCGCCCAGCAGGCACCGATGGCGACCGACCTGCGCGTGATCGTGTCGGTCACGTCGATCGGCGCCGAGCTCGAGCGCATGGGCGACCATGCCGAGGGCATCGGTCGCATCGTGCTGCTGATGCAGGACGAGCCGCTGGTGAAGCCGCTGGTCGACCTGCCGGTGATGGCCGAGCGTGCACGCGAGATGCTGAAGATCTCGCTGCAGGCGTTCTCCGACAAGGACGTGAACGAGGCATACCGCGTGGGCGCGCTCGACGACGGCGTCGACGAGCTCTACGACCGCATCTACCGCGACCTCGTCGAGATCATGATCAACGACCCGTCGACGGTCGAGCCGGCGACGCACCTGCTCTGGGTCGCGCACAACCTCGAGCGCGTCGGCGACCGCGCGACCAACATCGCGGAGCGCACCGTCTTCACGGTGACGGGGATGCTCCCGCAGATGGACGTGTCGACGTACTAGCGGACGGCAGCACGGGGCTCATGCCCCCCCACGACTCGCCATTCGCCACCGCGTAGCTGCGCCTCCAGTACACCTCGTCCTCGAACCCCAGCCGCACGTACCAGCCGTGGGGCCAGTCGTCCGGGTCGGCATTGATCAGCGTCGACCGCGCGCCGGCCGCACGGGCGGCATCGAGCGCGTCGACCAGCAGGAGCCGCGCGACGCCGGCCTCGCGGAACGCGGGAAGCGTCGCGAGCGAGAACACGAGCCAGTCGCCGCCGGGGTGGCCGCGCGTGTAGGCGGCGATCGCGCCGGCCGGCTCGCCGTCGACGCGCGCGAGCCGCAGCCGCAGGCCGCCGCGCAGCTCGGCCGCGCGGATGCGCCGCTCCGCGCGCAACTCGGCGGCGCCGACCGCCGCCGGCTCGACACCGGCGAAGCCGGCGACCTTCGTGCGCGCCCAGGCCTCGAGGCCGCTCTCGTCGACCGCCTCGATCGCGACATGCTCCGAGGGGCTCGCCGACGGCAGGTCGCCGACGAAGACGAGGAACGACTCGGCGGTGCCGGCGTGGCAGCCGGCAGCCTCGAGCGCGGGGCGGAGGCGGGCGTCGGTGTCCCGGCCCTCGACGCGCAGCGACGCTGGCGTGCCGCCGAGATCGGCGCGCAGCGCGGCCAGGTGGTCCGCGACGTCTTCCGGCGCGCACGGAGCGAGGGTGACGGCGGCGCCCGCGAGAGCGGGGTGCCGCTGCACCCATCCGTACGCGCGGCGCTCCGCGACGTACCCGAGCTCTGGGGACGACTCGCGATACCAGCCGGCGACGGACCGCGCGATGGCGTCGTGGGCGGGATGGCGCATGCGCTCACTCTGGGCGGGTGCGGGACGAGTGGCAACCCGGGCACCGATCGGGCGTCGCCGAACGGCCCCCGGAGCGATCCCGGTTGACCGCGCCCTTGCCCGTGCTATCCTGCTGGCTATTCTTTACTTGTTCGAGCAACAATATCGTCTTTTGCCCGAACCGCACCTCGAGGGGTCCGCCGCATGACCATCGCATCCCGCACCGATACCCCGGGCCGCGTCATCCCGATTCTCGACGACGAGCTCAGCGACTTCGGGACCGAGGCGCAGGCGTTCCTGGCGCAGCAGCGCGTGGAGCAGAACTTCATCAAGTTTCGCCTGAAGCAGGGCGTGTACGGGCAGCGCCAGCAGGCGCGGCAGATGATCCGGTGCAAGCTGCCGTTCGGCGGGGTCAGCTCCGACCAGCTCGAGGCGCTCGCGGACGTGGCCGAGGAGTTCGCGCCCCTGGGGCGCGGGCACATCACGACGCGCCAGAACATCCAGTACCACCACATCCCGCTGGCGCGCGCGTACGACGCGCTGCGACGCCTCGGCGACGCCGGCCTCTCGACGCGTGAGGCCTGCGGCAACGTCGTCCGCAACGTGACCGGCGACCCGTGGGCCGGCATCCGCGAGGACGAGGCGTTCGACATCACCCCGTACGCCGGTGCGCTCGTGCGCTACTTCGTGCGCAACCCGCTGAGCCAGGCGCTCCCCCGCAAGTTCAAGGTCACGTTCTCGGGCAGCGACGCCGACGCCGCGATGACCGCGATCCACGACATCGGCTTCATCCCGCGCGTCCGCGAGATCGACGGCCGCGAGGTGCGCGGCTTCAAGATGGTGGTCGGCGGCGGCCTCTCGACGATGCCGAAGGACGCCGTGCTGATCAGCGAGTTCGTCCCCGTCGACGACTTCCTCACGTACAGCGAGGCCGTGCTGCGCATCTTCGAGCGCGCCGACGAGCTGCGGGTGAACATCCTCAAGGCGCGGCTGAAGTTCCTCGTCCACCGCGTGGGCGAGGAGGCGTTCCAGGCGATGGTCGCGGAGGAGCTGCGCGGCGAGTGGGCGCAGCGCCGCCCCGATCTCGACGCGCTGCTGTTCGTCGACGACGAGGCCTCGGAGGCGCCGGACTTCCCGGCGTCGGCCGACGCGGTGCCGCCCGCCGACGCCGAGGCGTTCGCGCGCTTCGTCGCGGTGAACGTGCGGCGGCAGAAGCAGGCCGGCTACTCGGCCGTCACCGCGAAGGTGCGCCAGGGCGATCTCACGCCCGAGCAGTTCCGCGGGCTCGCGCGCATCCTGCGCACCTACGGCATCGGGCGCGCGCGCACCACGCAGGACCAGAACTTCGTGCTGCGCTGGATCCCCGACGGCCGCGTCTACTCGGTTTTCCGCGAGCTGCGCGACCTCGGCCTCGGCGACCAGGACGCCACCGAGATCACCGACGTCGTGAGCTGCCCCGGCACCGACAGCTGCAAGCTCGGCATCACCTCGTCGATGGGGTTGAACCGCGCGATCCAGCAGCACGTCGAGTCGCTCGACGTCACCGACCCGCTGGCCCGCCGCATCCTGATCAACATCAGCGGCTGCCCGAACTCGTGCGGGCAGCACCACATCGGCAACATCGGATTCCACGGCGCGTCGATGAAGAACGAGGCGCGGCAGATCCCCGCCTACAACGTCTTCCTGGGCGGCCAGCGCCGCGAGGGCGAGGCGCTGCGCATGGGCCGGCTGGCGCGCCTGCGCATTCCCGCCAAGCGCGTGCCGGTCGCGGTCGAGCGCTTCGTGAAGCTCTACCTGGCCGAGCGGCAGGATGGCGAGGAGTTCAACGCCTACGTCGACCGCGTCGGCATCCCGCCGTTCGAGGCCGCCGTGAAGGACCTGACCGTGACTCCGGTCTTCAAGACCGACGACTTCCAGGAGTTCATCGACTGGGAGCGCGACGGCCTCTACGTGCTGGAGCGCGGGGAAGGCGAGTGCGCCGTCTAGCGACGCATTCCGCGCGGACGGCCGTGCGGGAGCGCACCGGCCGTCCGCGCGCGAACAGTGTGTGACGTTCGTCACAACTCCACCCCGCGGCGCCGCCCGCACGCCGCGCGCAGGAAGGAACCCCCCATGGCCGAGGCCCCGACCGTCCGCATCGAGCCGCCGCCCGCGGAAGCCGCAGCCCTCGACGCCGCCGCGCGCGCCCTCGACGCCGCGGCTCCCGACGCGATCCTCGACTGGCTCTTCGCGCGCTACGCCGGCGGCGTCGTGCTCGCCAGCGCGTTCGGCAACACGTCGGACATCGTGCTGATGGACATGGTCGCGAAGCGCCGGCCGGGCGCGCCGGTGTTCTACCTCGACACCGACTTCCTGTTCCCCGAGACCTACGCGCTGATCGAGCGGTCGCGCGCGCACTGGCCGGAACTCGACTTTCGCCGCTACACGCCAGCGCTGACGCCGGAGCAGCAGGTGGCGGTGCACGGCGAGGCGCTCTGGGAGCGCGACGCGAACGCGTGCTGCGACATCCGCAAGGTGCGGCCGATCGAGACCGCGCTGGCGGGCCGGTCGGCGTGGATCACCGGCGTGCGGCGCGATCAGTCGGCAGCGCGCGCCGGGACGCCCGCGCTGCAATGGGACGCGAAGTTCGGGCTCGCGAAGGCGAACCCGCTCGTGAATTGGAGCGAGAAGGACGCGTGGGCCTACATCTTCGCCCACGGCCTCCCCTACAACCCGCTGCACGACCAGGGCTTCCCCACGCTGGGCTGCACGCACTGCACCCGCGCCGTGCGCCCCGGCGAAGACCAGCGCGCAGGCCGGTGGTCCGGGACCGACAAGACCGAGTGCGGCCTCCACGTTGGCTGACCCGCAGCACGAAGGATCCACGATGACCGCCATCCGCACGCGCGACGGCCGGCCCGACGGCGTGCCCGCGCCCCTCTCACACCTCCGCGCGCTCGAAGCCGAGTCGATCCACATCATTCGCGAGGTCGCGGCGGAGTTCGAGCGGCCCGGCCTGCTCTTCTCCGGCGGCAAAGACTCCATCGTCATGCTGCGCCTCGCCGAGAAGGCGTTCTGGCCGGCGAAGATCCCGTTTCCGGTCGTGCATATCGATACCGGCCACAACTTCCCGGAGGCGCTCGCGTACCGCGACCGGCGGGTCGCGGAGGTGGGCGTGCGGCTCGTCGTCGGCTCCGTGCAACAGGCCATCGACGACGGCCGCGCCGTCGAGGAGACCGGCGCGCGCGCGTCGCGCAACCGCCTGCAGACGCAGGTGCTCCTCGACACGATCGCCGCGCACGGCTTCGACGCCGTGTTCGGCGGCGCCCGGCGCGACGAGGAGAAGGCCCGCGCGAAGGAGCGCGTCTACTCGTTCCGCGACGAGTTCGGGCAGTGGGATCCGAAAAGCCAGCGCCCGGAGCTGTGGAGCCTCTACAACGGCCGCCACCGCCAGGGCGAGCACATCCGCGTCTTCCCGCTGTCGAACTGGACCGAGCTCGACATCTGGCAGTACATCGCCGACGACGGCATCGAGATCCCGTCGCTCTACTTCGCGCACCCGCGTCGTGTGTTCCGCCGCGACGGCATGCTGATGGCGGACGGCGAGCACCTCCAGCGTCTCCCCGGCGAAGAGCCGTTCGAGGCGAGCGTGCGCTTCCGCACCATCGGCGACATGACGTGCACCGCGGCGGTCGAGTCCGACGCGCGCACGCTCGAGCAGGTGATCGCGGAGATCGCGATCACGCGCGTCTCCGAGCGCGGACAGACGCGCGCCGACGACCGCTTCTCGGAGGCGGCGATGGAAGACCGCAAGCGCGAGGGGTACTTCTAGTGGAGTTGCTCCGCTTCGCGACCGTCGGCTCGGTGGACGACGGCAAGAGCACCCTCATCGGCCGGCTGCTCTACGACTCGAAGGCGATCCTGCAGGACACGTGGGAGGCGATCGAGGCGAGCAGCCGCAGCCGCGGCGACGAGTACGTGAACCTGGCGCTGCTCACCGACGGCCTGCGCGCCGAGCGCGAGCAGGGGATCACCATCGATGTCGCCTACCGCTACTTCGCGACGCCGCGGCGGAAATTCATCATCGCGGATACGCCGGGCCACGTGCAGTACACGCGCAACATGGTCACCGGCGCGTCGACCGCGCACCTCGCGCTGATCCTCGTGGACGCGCGTCAGGGCGTCGTGGAGCAGTCGCGGCGTCACGCGATCATCGCGTCGCTGCTCGGCATCCCACACCTCGTGGTATGCGTGAACAAGATGGACCTCGTCGACTACGACCGGGCAACGTTCGAGCACATCCGCGACGACTTCGCGGCCTTCGCCCGACGGCTCGACGTGCGCGAGGCGACATACGTCCCGGTGTCGGCGCTGCGGGGCGACAACGTCGTCGAGCCGTCGGCGGCGATGCCGTGGTACTCGGGGCCGACGCTGCTCGATCACCTGGAGACGGTCGAGATCGCGCGCGACGAGGACCTCGACGACGCGCGCTTCCCGGTGCAGTACGTGATCCGTCCGATGAGCGACGCGCACCACGACTACCGGGGCTACGCGGGCACGGTCGCCGGCGGCGTGCTGCGCCCGGGCGACCCGGTGCGCGTGTTGCCGTCCGGCGTCGCGACCCGCATCCGCTCGATCGACACGTACGACGGCCCGGTCGCGGCCGCGATGCCGCCGATGTCGGTCACGCTGCAGCTCGAGGACGACGTGGACGTCTCGCGCGGCGACATGATCGTCGGCGCCGGCCGCGAGCCGTGCGTGGGGCAGGACGTCGACGCGGTCGTGTGCTGGATGGCGGAGCGCAGCCGGCTGGCGGCGGGCGCGCGCCTGGCGATCAAGCACACGACGCGAAGCGCGCGCGCGGTGGTTACCGCGATCGAGTCGCGCCTCGACGTGAACACGCTCGACGAGGTGCCGGGCGCCGACGGGCTCGCCCTCAACGAGATCGGCCGGGTGCGGCTGCGCACGACGGTGCCGCTGTTCTTCGACGCCTACCGGCGTAACCGCCACACGGGCAGCTTCATCCTGATCGACGAGGCGACGAACAACACCGTCGCCGCCGGGATGATCGCCACGGCCGCGGCGAACGGCCCCGCGTCAGCGGGCTGAGCCGCCGCGCAGGCGGCCGCCCCACGGCTCGCTGCATCGGCTCGGCTCGCTGCATCGGCTCGCCGGCAACTGGCGCCTCACCAGGCGCCGCTCGAACCACCCCCGGGGCGTCGCCGAAGCGCCGCCGCGACGCCGTAGAATCCGCATGATGACGCGTACCGCACGCCCCGCCCGGGACCCCGGCCTCGTGCCCCGGCGCCGCGCGCTCGCGCTCGCGGGCGGCGCGATCGGCGCGGCCGTGCTCGCCGCGTGCTCGCGGGCGACCACGCCGGTCGCCGTCGTCGGGCAACCCACCGTCGCGCCGCCCACGCCGTCATCCACGCCCACCCCGTCGCCCACGCCCACGCCGCGGCCGGTGCCGCCGGCCGGTCGCAGCGAGCGCACGCTGCTCGACGGCACGCCGTCCGCCACGCGCGCCGTGCTCACGCACAGCGGCGTCGCCGGGCCGCGCGTCGTCGTACTCGGGGGCGTGCACGGCAACGAGCCCGGCGGCTGGATCGCCGCCGAGGCGATCGCCGATTGGCAGGTCGTCGCGGGGAGCCTCGTCGTCGTGCCGCAGGCGAACGTCGTCGCCGACCGGGCGCTCGTGCGCACGACCGACGCCCTCGGCGACCTCAACCGCCTCTACCCGGGCTCCGACGCGCCGGACGCCCTGCCGATGTCGCACATGGCGCATGCGATCGTCGAGCTCCTGCGCGAGGTCGACGCCGATCTGCTCATCGACATGCATGAGTCGTGGGGCTTCTACCGTGAGCGCGCGAACGGCCAGACCGGCACCGCCTTCATCGGGCAGACGGTGAGCGAGGGCGGCGGGGTCGAAGCCCTGCCGGCGATCGCGCGTGTGGTCGACGCGGTGAACGCGCAGATCACGGAGCGTGAGCAGCTGACCCTGCGCAGCGGGGTCGGGTCGCAGGCGAGCTGGGCGCGCGTCGGGACGTCGTCGCTGTCGCTCCCGAAATGGGTGCCGGGCGTGGTGCCGGTGCTGGTGGAGATGGGCCAGATCGACCAGGCGGTCGCGCGCCGCGCGGAGCTGCACACGGTCTTCGTGCGCACCGCGCTCGAGCAGTGCGGGATGCTGTAGGCGGTCCGCGGTACACCCACAGCGGCGCCAGCCGCCGACAGGGCGCGGACGCAGTCCGCGGCTGGCGCCGCCGATCACATCGGCGGCATGTCTGCCGCCGCTTGCGAGGGGCTATTCCACCGGCACGTCCGCGGCGAGCGCGAGCACGTTCTCCTCCCCGTCGCGGAAGAACGCCATCCACAGCTCGCTCGTCGGCGTGCGGTTGATCACGTGCGGCTCGTCGATGAACTCCACGCCGCGCCCGCGCAGCTCCTCGTACTTCGCCGGCACGTCGTCGACGCGGAAGTAGAGGATCGAGCCGGGATGGTCGAACTCCTCGCCCTCCGGCAGATCGAGCATCAGGCGCACGCCGTCGAGATCGAAGAACGCCAGGTTGCCCGCGCGAACGAGAAAGGGGATGCCGAGCGTGTCGCGGTAGAACGCGACCGCGCGATCGACGTCGCGTACCCGCATCGCGATCTGCATGAGGCCGGAGAGGCCGGAGGTCGGGGCGTTCGTCACCGGGGTCCTCGATTCGTCGCCGCCGGTCGCGGCGATCATACGGCCCGCGCGGGGGGCGCGACCTTACGCGACGACGTTCTGCGGGCGCCCCTCGAGGAACGCGATCACGTTGTCGACGGCGACGCGGTTGAGCAGGTCCATGCCCTCGGGCGTCGCGTCCGCGTTGTGCGGCGTGAGCACCACCTGGTCGAGCGCGAGCAGCGGGTGCCCGGCCGGGAGTGGCTCCGTCTCGAAGACGTCGAGCCCCGCGCCGCCGAGACGCCCCGCGCGCAGCGCGTCGACGAGCGCGTCCGTGTCGACGACCGCGCCGCGCGCCCCGTTCACGAGCAGGGCGCCGGGTTTCATCAGCGCCAGCTCGCCCGCGCCGATGAGGTGGCGCGTGTCGGGCGTGAGCGCGACGTGCAGGCTCACGACGTCGGCCGCCGCGAGTAGCGTGTCGAGCGGCACGAAGCGCACGCCGAGCGCCCGCGCCCGCTCCTCCGACGGGTGGAACGTCCACGCGATCACGTCCATGCCGATGGCGAGGGCGAGCCGCGCCATCTCGGCGCCGGTGTTCCCGGTGCCGACGACGCCGAGCGTCTTCCCGCGAAGCGTCATCTGTTCGCCCGGCGCCCAGCGTCCCGCCTTCAGCTCGGCGGTCTGGTAGGCCAGCCGCTTCGCGGCCGCGAGCATGAGGGCGAACTCGTGCTCGGCGACGATCGGAGCGGTGCCGCCGCCCTGGTTGCAGACCGTGATGCCCAGGTCCCGCGCGGCCGCCAGGTCGATGGCGTCGGTGCCGATCGCGCACAGCGAGATCAGGCGCAGGCCAGTCAGTTGCGCGAGCAGCGCCCGCGGCCAGCGCACGCTGCTGCGCGAGTTCAGCAGCACTTCTGCGCCGCGTACGCGCGCGAGCTGCTCCTCGGGCGAGCGCGGCGGGTCGCGGTGCAGCGTGACATCCGCGTACGGCGCGAGCCGGGCGAGATGCGGGGAGTCGCCGATCTGCGTCGGCGAGTCGCCGGGGATCACGACGCGAACGCGGTCGGACATGCGCGCGAGGATAGGTCCCGCCCCGACGCCCGGCGAGCAGCGAGCCGCCGGCCCGCTGGTTTCGCCCGCCGCGAAATCCTGTACGTTCCCCCCACAGACACGCACCGAAGGGACACACACATGCGCTTCAGCGCCTGGCCGGGATCGGCCACGCCGTGGGACCAGCTGATCCAGCTCTGCGAGCACGTCGAGCGCACGGGGTGGGACGGCCTGTGGGTCGCCGACCACTTCATGCCGAACCAGGCCGACACGAGCGGCCCCGTGCAGGAGGCGTGGACGCTGCTCGCCGCCATCGCGGCGCGCGTGCCCCGCGTACGGATCGGCTCGCTCGTCACCGGCAACACCTACCGCCACCCGCCGGTGCTCGCGAAGCAGGTCGCCCAGGTCGACGTCATCAGCGGCGGGCGCGTCGTGCTCGGCATCGGCGCGGCGTGGCAGCAGAACGAGCACGAGGCGTACGGCATCCCGTTCTACACCGTCGGGGAGCGGCTGCGGCGCCTCGAGGAGTCGGTCCAGATCATCAAGAGCCTGTTCGAGAACGATCAGACGACCTTCGCCGGCAAGTACTACACGCTGACGAACGCGCCGCTGGCGCCGAAGCCGGTGCAGCGCCCGCACCCGCCCATCCTGATCGGCGGTGGCGGCGAGAAGGTCACGCTGCGCCTCGCCGCGCAGTACGCCGACGAGTGGAACGTGTGGGGCACGCCGGCGGTGCTGAAGCAGAAGGGCGAGGTGCTCGACCGGCACTGCGAGGCGCTCGGCCGCGACCCGCAGTCGATCCGCCGCTCGGCGAACGCGCTGATGATGCTCAGCGACGACCGCGACGCGATCGAGCGGGCGCGCTCGCGCGGCGGCTTCGCGCTGATCGCGGGCAGCGCCGACGAGCTCCAGCAGGTGATGGGCGAGTACCAGGAGGCCGGCGTCGACGAGCTGATCGTGCCGGACTTCAACCTCGGCCGTGAGGTCGGCGCGAAGCAGGAGGCGTACGACCGGCTGCGCGAGCAGGTGCTCGCGCCGTTCCGCTAGGCACGGGGCGCGGCCGGGGTCGACGAGCGAGGAGCGAGGAGCGCGCGATGGCCAGGTACCGGACGCCCGACGGGGTGCGGCTCAACTACGAGGAGTCGGGCAAGGGCACGCCCGCGGTCATCCTGGTGCACGGGTGGGCGTCGAACCTCCGGCACTGGGAGCCGCAGGTCGAGGCGCTCGCCGGCGCTCACCGCGTGCTGCGCATGGACCTGCGCGGCCACGGGGGCTCGGACGTGCCCGCCGGCGGCTACACGATCGCGCAGTTCGCGGAGGACGTCGCGGCGCTGGCGCGCTCGCGGCGGGTGCGCGACGCGGTCGTGATCGGCCACTCGATGGGCGGCCTCGTGGCGCTGGAGCTCGCGCGGCAGCACCCGGAGCTCGCGCGGGCGCTGGTGATGATCGACTCGCCGCTCACGACCGGCGGCGTGACGAAGGCCGCGCTGCGCGGCCACCGGCTGATGCAGCTGCTGCGCGCCGACTGGCCGTCCGGCGCACTGCAGCTCTACGCGGGCTTCTTCCAGGACACGCGCGACACGGACCTCGCCGCGCGCATGATCACGGAGGCCGGTGAGATGCCGCGCGCCGCGGGGATCGCGGCGTTCGAGGGCCTGCTCACCTACCGCGTGCCGCCGGCGGCGAAGCGCATCAAGCAACCGACCCTGTACATCGCGGCCGCGAAGGCGAACGCGCGGTGGGACCAGCTGCAGACGCTGATCCCGCAGATCCAGTTCGCGCGCGTGGTCGGCGCCGGGCACTTCCTCCAGGTCGAGTCGCCGGACCAGTGCAACCCGATGCTCCGGGAGTTCATCGCGCGGTTGTAAGTCGGGCGGCGGCAATCGCGTTCCTCGCAAGCGGCGGCAGACACGCCGCCGATGTCTCCGGGGCCGGGAGGCCTCGCCGTCCCCGCGCCACGGACGTCCGTCCGCGGAGACATCGGCGGCGTGTCTGCCGCCCGCCATGGGTTCGGCGGCGATGGCGCCCGAGCCACGTGATTCGTAGCCTCCTTCCATGCGCGAGCCGAAGCGACTGCAGCGCCGCCCGCACTACCGGGGCATGCCCGTGCCGTCGACGCTCGTCGTCGAGCACGGCGTGCCGGACTTCACGACGCCCGACGTCGATCGCGTCGCGGATCACGTGCGACGCAACCTCTGCCACCTCTGCGGTGAGCCGTTGCGGCGCGAGATCGCGTTCGCGGGCGGCGTGCTCTCGATGAACACCGGCATCTTCCGCGACGGGCCGATGCACCTCGAATGCGCGCGCTACGCGTTCTTCGCATGTCCGTTCGTCGGCGGGCGCATGGTGCGCTACCGGCCGCCGAAGGAGGAGCGCGTCGTCGCCCACCGCATGCCGTCGAACCGCCGGCCGGAGCACATGGGGCTGTGGGTGACCGACGGCTACGCGACCATCGGCTCGGGCGAGACGATGCAGTTCGCCGCGTACGCCGCCGCGCGCGTGGAGTGGGATTGCGAGTTGTGGGAGCGGTTCGGGGAGGCGTAGACGACGGGTGGGGAGCCGCGCGATGGTCCCAGGGCAACCAAAGCGGCGGCAGACATGCCGCCGACAGATGCGCGGTGCAAGCCGCCCGGACACGTGTCCGGGTCCTGTCGGCGGCATGTCTGCCGCCGCTTAGGTGCAGGCCCGCCGCACGACCTCGTACATCAGCTCGAGCCCCATGTTCAGGTTGTCGACCGTCAGGAACTCGTTGTTCGCGTGGAAGCCGTCGCGCTCGGCCTGGCTGAGCAGGCACGGGATGAAGCCGTACGACGGGATGCCGAGCGGGCGCAGGAAGCGGTTGTCGGTGCCGACCGTCGCGACGGCAGGGGCGACGACCGCGTCCTCGAACGCCTCGCGCACCACCGCCTCGATCACGCGACCCAGCTCCGTGTCCCACGGCGATACCGCGGGGCGCGCCCGCTCGCGCGCGTACATGAAGTCGACCCGCACGCGCGGGTCGTCGATGTAGGCCGTCACGGCGTCGCGCCACGCCTCGGGCGTCTGCCCCGGCGCGAGGCGGCAGTCGACGATGGCCTCGCTCTTCGCGGGGATCACGTTCGACTTGATGCCGGCGGTGAGCATCGTCACGTTCAGCGTGTCCTGGAACGTCGCCTGCGTGTCCGGGCTCGCGCGCAGCAGGCGCTCGACCGCGGAACGGTCGTCGGGCGACGCGACGAGCCCGCCGGCGTGCAGGCGCGCGAGGAAGTCGGCGGCCTCGGGGCCGAGGCGCAGCGGGCGCTCCCAGCGCGCGAGCTTCGCCAGCGTCTCGGCGAGCCGCACCGCGGAGTTGTCGGCGTGCGGGCGGCTGCCGTGGCCGGGCGTGCCGACCGTCGTGATGCGCAGCGGGCACATCTCCTTCTCACTCACCGCGATTGCGAACAGGCGCGCGTCCTCGCCGCCGAAGTCGGCCAGGCCGCTGCCGCCCTCGTTCAACGCGAAGTCGACGCCGGCGAAGAGGTCGGGACGCTCGCGCACGAGCCACGCCATGCCGAGGTCGCTGCCCACCTCCTCGTCGGGCACCGCGACGAACACGAGGTCGCGACGCAGCGGCAGCCGACCCCGGCGCGCGAGCAGCATCGCGAAGAGCTGCATCACGCCGGTGCCCTTCATGTCGATCGCGCCGCGGCCGTAGATGCGGCCGTGACGCACGACGCCGCCGAACGGCGGCACGTCCCAGTAGTCGGCCTCCACCGGGACCACGTCGGTGTGGTTCGCGAGCATCAGCGCGGGGCGCGACCCGTCGCCGGCAATGCGCGCGATCACGGCCTCGCGCTCGGGCGCGATCGCGATGTACTCGCAGGGGATGCCCTCGGCCTCGAGCAGCGCGCCGAGGAAGCGCGCCGCCGGCGCCTCGCGGCCGGGCGGGTTCGAGGTGTCGATGCGGAGGTAGCGCACGAGCACGTCGAGCGCCTCCGCCTGGACGGCGGGCCAGTCGATGGGGCCGGTCGGGTCGCCGGGCATGGCGCTCCTTCGCTGCGCGGCCTCGGCCGCAGCACGGCGTGCGTGCGTCGAGGGTCGGGCTGCGAGCATGATACGGACGGCGCGTCCGCTACGATCCACGCCGCGCGCAGCGATGGGACCGGCGATGTCGACGATCGAGGTCAGCGTGATCCGCACGCCCGCCGAGATGGAGGAAGCGCTCTCCGTCCGCCGCCGCGTGTTCATCGACGAGCAGGGCGTCGCCGAGGACGAGGAGATCGACGGCTACGACGCGGACCCGGCGACGGTGCCGGCGGCGGTCCAGGTGATCGGCCGCGTGGACGGCGTCCCGGTTGCGACCGCGCGCCTCCTGCTCGACGCGGGCGACCGCTTCCCGCACATCGGCCGCGTGGCGGTGCTCGCCGAGCAGCGCCGTCGCGGCTACGGCAATGCGGTGATGCAGGCACTGCAGGACGAGGCGCGGCGGCGCGGGCTCGGCGGCATCGCGCTCGCCGCGCAGCTCCACGCGATCCCGTTCTACGAGCGGCTCGGCTACGTCGCACGCGGCGAGGTGTTCCTCGACGCCGGCATCGAGCACCGGTGGATGGATCTGGAGTTCTAGGCAAGCGGCGGCAGGCACGCCGCCGACGTGATCGCGGCCCGCGGGCCGCGTTGAAATCGGCGGCGTATCTGCCGCCGCTTGCCGGGGTGGCCGCGAGCCGTCTACGCCCCCTGCGCCACGACCCGCCCGTGGATCTCCTCCGTCAGGTCTCGGATCCGCTGCGCGAGCGCAGCAACCTGCTGCGTCAGCTCCGTGTTCTGCGCGAGCAGCTCGAGCGTCGTGCGCGCGAGGTCCTCGCGGTGGCGCGCGTCGGCGTCGGACATCGCGTGGTCGCGGTCGGCCTGCCGCGTCGCGGCGAGCAGGATCAGCGGCGCCGCGTACGCGGCCTGCGTGCTGAACGCGAGGTTGAGCAGGATGAAGGGATAGGGATCGAAGTGCGCCAGCGCGAACGCGTTGGCGCCGATCCAGACGAAGACCAGCATCGTCTGCACCGCGAGGAACCACGGCGTGCCGAAGATCCGCGCGAACCACTCGGCGGCGCGGCCGAACGTGTCGTTGCCGAACGGGCGGGCGAGCCGCGAGTTCCTCTCGTGAAAGCGGAAGTGCACCATCGACCGATCCTTTCCGAGCGATGCCCGGCGGAGCGTAGCGATGGCGCGGCGACCGGGCACGTGGCCGCGGGCGTGCACGCCATTCGTGAACCACGTTCCCAAAGCACACCCGGTTCGCTAAGGTGCCCGCGACCCGCCACCGTGTCGCCCAGCCCCGCCGGGAGCCGCTCGCCATGGCCGAGATTCGCCGCGTCACGATCGTCGGAGGCGGCACGTCCGGCTGGATGACGGCGAGCCTGCTCGCGAAGCACCTCGGCGACGCGCTGGAGATCACGCTCGTCGAGTCCGCGGCCGTGCCGACGGTCGGCGTCGGCGAGGCGACCATCATCCACATGACGGCCTTCCTCAAGGCGATGGGGCTGTCCGAGCGCGACTGGATGCGCGCGTGCAACGCCACCTACAAGGAGGGCATCCGCTTCCGCGACTTCTACGACGTCGGACACGCGTACTGGCACCCGTTCCAGGATGCCGTCGACGGCCCGCACATCACGAACTTCTGGGTCTACCGCCACCTCACCGAGGGGCTCTCGCACGACTCCTACTTTGAGCTCTGCTACCCGAACACCGTCCGCAACGCCGCGAACCGCGTCAACGAGGCGTCGAAGACGAACTTCGACGCCGTGCGCGACGTCGCCGACTACACGTACCACCTCGAGGCGACCGCCTTTCACGCGCTGCTGCGCGACCGCATCGCGCTGCCGCTCGGCGTGCGCCACGTGGTCGACGACGTCACGGACGTGCGCGTCGGCCCGGCCGGCGACGTCGAGGCGGTCGTCACGCGCGGTCACGGCGAGCTCACGGCCGACCTCTTCGTCGACTGCACGGGGTTCCGCTCGCTGCTGATCGAGGGCGCGCTCGGCGAGGCGTTCGAGGACCGCACCGACGTGCTGCCGAACGACCGCGCGATCGCCGCGCGCGTGCCGTACGTCGACGCCGACGACGAGATGCACCCGTACACGACGGCGACGGCGCTCGACGCGGGCTGGGCCTGGCACATCCCGCTGCACTCGCGGATCGGCGCCGGCTACGTCTACGCGAGCCGGTACCGCTCGCCCGACGAGGCCGAGGCGGAGTTCCGCCGCCACCTCGGCGAGGAGCGCGTGCGCGACGTCGAGATGCACCACATCCAGATGCGCGTCGGGCACCACCGGCGCGCGTGGGTCGGCAACGTCGTCGCGATCGGGCTCGCGATGGGGTTCGTGGAGCCACTGGAGTCGACCGGCATCGAGCTGTCGCAGATCGGCGCCGAGTACCTGCTGTGGGCGCTCGGCATCCGGCGGGAGTCGTCGTTCGTCACGCGCCGGCTCTACAACCGCGCGGTGATCGAGCGGTACGCGGAGATCATCGACTTCCTGCAGCTGCACTACGCGCTGACGAACCGCGAGGACACGGAATACTGGCGCGACCTCAAGCACCGGGAGCATGCGATGCGGCCGGGGCTGGAGGAGAAGCTGATCCGCTATCGCCGCGGCTTCAACGAGGCGGAGCCGGCGCCGGTGTTCAAGGAGACGAGCTGGCACACGCTGCTCGTCGGCTACCGCTTCATCCCGCGGCTCACGGACATCGGCGTGCCGCGGGCGGCAGACCTGTCGCGGATGCGCGCGATCATGGACGAGAGCCGGCGCGTCGCCGCCGAGCAGGCGAAGGCACAGGCGTCACACCGCGCGTTCCTCTCCGAGCACATCTACGCCGAGGAGTGACGCGCCCGGCGCGCGCCGACGCGCCGCTACCGCTTTCCGGCGAGCGCGTCGATGCGGTGCGCGAGCTCGATGTCGCCCATCGTCACGCGCTCGGCGCCCTCCGTGGAGATCGCCACGCGCACCTGCGCGAAGCGGCTGAAGAAGTCGATCGACGACTCATGATCGCCGACCACCTCGCTGGCCGCCCTGACGAAGCGCATCGCCTCCGGGCGATCGCCGAACGCGAACTCGCGAACGAGCGTGCGCTCGGTCGCGTTCCAGGCGTTCAGCCCGCGCAGCTCGTACTCGAGACGCTGCTCGTCGAGCTCTCGTGCTTCCGTCATCGCTCCGCTCCTCTCGGCCGCGTCGCCGCCCGCGCTCAGCCGCTGTGCGGCGGTGCGGCGGGCGGAGCAAGCGGCACGACGGCTTCTCCCTCGGTCCCCGGCGCGATCACGACGGACAGCCCCGTGCTGTCGGCCGGGACCTCGAAGCGGGGGTGCCCCGCGGCCTGCTCGGTCGGCTTCACGGCGACGGCGAGCGAGTCGTCCTGGATGACGTCGTACGCACTGCCCGCGGCGTCGCGCAGCTCCATCTGCGGCAGGCGCCGCGTGGAGCCGGGTGACCCGGGCGGGTTCTCGACGGCCATGTCGAGCTCCACCGTCTCGATGCCGGAACGCGCGCTCGGCAGCCTCCGGTAGCCCGTGAGGTGCACGACGAGACGGTCGACGGTCACGGTCATCTCGTCGCGTCGCGGTGCGTCGGGCATGCGGCACCTCCTCGTCGGGCCTTTCTCTTCACGCTACCGAGCGGCCGCAACCACAGCGGCGCCAGACATGCCGCCGACAGAACCCGGACGCACGTCGGGGCGGCTTGCGCCGCGCATCTGTCGGCGGCATCTCTTCCGCCGCTGTGGGGTCCGGGCGGGAGTCGCCGGGCGGAGGACGCATTCGAGGGGTGGGCGCGCTCAGCGATCGAACGCGCGCGCAATCTGGTCGATGTGATTCAGGCGGTGCTGCGAGCGGCGCAGCAGGTAGGGGAAGCCCGCGTCCTCGACCTGCTTCGCGAACGCAACCGGCGTGCGCGCGACCTCCGCGTCGGCGGCCGCGGCAGCGGTCAGCGCGAGGTGGGCGCAGTCTCGCAGCGGCAGCGCCAGCGCCAGCGGAAGCAGCGCGTCGTTGATCGCGTCGGAGTCCTGGTCCGCCGCCTCCTGCCCGTCGCGGCGCCAGCGCGCGAGCGCGTACTGCTGCCTGCGGTCCCAGAAGGCCATGTGCGCGAGCGTCGCGGACACGGTCCAGCCGCCCTCGAGCGGGCGCGCGAGGTCCTCCTCCGTCAGGCGCTCGACGAGCGCGCGGAGCCGCTCGAGCGACTCGGCGTTGGCGGTCACGTAGTCGGCGGCGTCGCTCACGGCAGGGTCCTCTCGACGGGTGGGGCGTCGTGCGTCGTTCCGGGCGCCCGTGGGCGGCTCACCGCCCCGGTTCGCGACCGGGCGTGTGGCAGAACCGCTCGGAGCGGGCGCACGTGGCCGCGATGTGCGCGGCACCGAGCGATCGTACCGCGGGCGCGAACCGGTCCCGGCACCCCGGCGCCGGCCGGGGTCAGCCCTTCAGCCGCTCCGCGACGAAGCGACGCGCCGCACGGCGGCCCTCGTCCGGCATCTCCGCGTGCGCACCGAGGAACGCCATCAGCCGCTTGTCGCGGGTGCCGAGCAGGTCGAACAGCGCCAGCGAGCCGTCGCGCGTGAAGCGCTCGTCGTTCCACTGCAGCATGAAGATCACCGGGCAGCGCACGAGCGGCGCGCGGTTCACCAGCAGCCCGCCGATGCTCCCGCGGCTCGGCGTCGAGCCGGCGACGCCGCACAGCCCGAGCGCCGCCACCTTGATGCGCGGCTCCATCGCGACGTACGGCACGCCGATCAGCGACCCCATCGACATGCCCGACCAGCCGACCCGCTCCGGGTCGAACCAGCCGGTCTCGAGCAGCGTCGTCAGCACGAGCGACCAGTCGGCGCTCGCGTTGTCGGTCATCACCTGCGCGTCGGCCCACAGCGCGTAGTACTCGGGCGACCGGCCGGCGACGCCGCCGCGCTCGCCGTGGCCGGGCGCGTCGATCGCGACGGCGGGGATGCCGTGCTCCAGCACGAAGCCGCGCGCGGTCGGCACCACCGACGGCGCGCGCTTGTGCGCGCCGCCGCCATGGCCGAGCAACACGAGCGGCGAGCCGGCGGGGACGCCGCCCTCCGGCGACCACAGGACGCCGGTGATCGTGTCGCGCGCCCCGGGGAGCGCGAACTCGCGCTCGTGCACGCCTCCGTCGACGGCGCCATCGCCGCGCCAGGTGATGTCGACCACCCGCCACCTCCTCCACCTTGTCGCAACTCCGACCGCCTCCGCTGTTCGCGCGCCGGCGCGATGCGGCGGCGGCACCATACCGCACCCGCGGCCGCATCTCGCCCATACGCACCAGGCGGCCTCGCGACCCGGTGATAGCGTTGACCTGGGGCGGGTCACCCTGAAGAGGGCGCGATGCTGGTCCCGGGATCTCGAGAGTTCAGCAGGTATGGCGAGGCCGTCGCCGTGCTCGCGCGGCACGGCCTCGGCATGGGCGCCGCGCGCACGGGCCTGCGCCGCTTCATCCCCTTCTCCGATCGCCTCGGGCGCGGACGCGGCGGCCGCCCGGCCACCGAGCCGGAGCACGTTCGCCTCGCCTGCGAGGAGCTGGGCGTCGCGTTCATCAAGCTCGGACAGGTGCTGAGCACCCGCGAGGACCTGCTCCCGCCCGCGTACGCCGAGGAGCTCGCGCGCCTCCAGGAGTCCGCGCCGCAAGCCGACCCGGCGGACATCCGCGCCGTCGTCGAACGCGAGCTGGGGTGTCCCGTCGACGCCATCTTCGAGCGCTTCGACGACGAGCCGCTCGCCAGCGCGTCGATCGGGCAGGTGCACGGGGCGCGCCTGCGCGGCGGCGGCGAGGTCGTCGTGAAGGTGCAGAAGCCGGGCGTCGAGCAGCAGGTGGAGGTCGACCTCGCCGTGATGCGCCGCCTGGCCGAGCACGCGGAGCACCGCGTGGCGCTCGCGCGGCAGTACGGCGTCGCGTCGCTCGTCGAGGAGATGAAGTGGACGCTCCGCGCGGAGCTCGACTACGTCCGCGAGGGGCGCAACGCCGAGCGCTTCAGTCGCCAGTTCGCCGACGAGCCGCGGCTGCGCGCGCCGCGCATCGACTGGGAGCACACCACTGCGCGCGTACTGACGATGGAGCGGGTCGACGGCATCCACATCGACGACGTCGCCGCCCTCGACGCAGCCGGCATCGACCGCACGGAACTCGCCAGGCGCCTGATCCGGATGATGCTCGCGTCGGTGCTCGTCCACGGCTTCTTCCACGCCGACCCACATCCGGGCAATTACCTCGTCGAGTCGGACGGCACGATCGTGGTGCTCGACTTCGGCATGTCGGGGCGCGTCGACGACGAGATGCGTACGGCGCTGGTCACGCTGTTCGGCGGCGTCGTGGACGGCGACGTCGACCAGGTGATCGACAGCCTCGCCCGGCTGGGCGTGCGCCCGGCGCCAGAGGAGCGCCTTTCCGTGCAGCGCGACGTGGGCCACGTGCTCGACGCCTACTACGGGCTCGATCTCGAGCACCTCTCCGTCGGCCAGATGTTGCGCGACGTCGCCGGGGTCGCGCGACGGCACAACCTCGCGTTCCCGCCCGGCGTGGCGCTGCTTGCGAAGACGGCCGCGATGGCCGAGACGCTCGCGCGCCGTCTCGACCCGGACGTGAACCCGGCGGAGGAGGCCGAGGACTTCGCGCGCGAGGTCATGGGTCACCACTACTCGCCCGCCGCGATCGCGGAGCGGGCGGCGGACGCGATCGGCGAGACGGTCGCGCTGGTGCACGAGCTGCCCGGGCAGCTGCGCCGCGTGCTGCGGCAGGTCGAGAGCGGCGACTTCGAGGTCCGGCTGCGCCGCGACGAGATCAACATGGCGCTCGAAGGGGCGTCGGCGCTGGTCAACCGGATCGCCGCGGCGATCCTCGGAGCGGCGATCGCGATCTCGATGGGGCTCGTCTTGCAGGTGTACAAGCCGCCGGCGTGGGAGGTCTTCGCCGCAATCGTGTTCTTCGGCGGCCCCTTCGCCGTCGGCGGGTTCTGGGCCTGGGCGATCCTGTCGGCGCGCCACCGTCAGTGAGGAGCGGGCCCCGTCCCGCGCGCTCGCGCCCGCGTCCGGGGTCCGCCCGGGGATACGATGACGAACCAGCGCGCCCACGCCTTGACAGGGAGCACCCAGTGTCGGGGAACGACGTCGGCGGTTCTCACCCGGCCGGCGAAGCCGTGCACGGTTTCGAGCCCCACAGCGGGTCGGTCGCGGGCCGCCTGAACTGGCTGCGAGCCGGTGTGCTGGGCGCCAACGACGGCATCATCTCCATCGCCGGCCTCGTCATCGGCGTGGCGGCCGCGACGACCGGGCGGATCGAGATTCGCGACCGCAGGAGTCGCGGGCCTCGTGGCCGGCGCCGTGTCGATGGCACTCGGCGAGTACGTCTCGGTGAGCAGTCAACGAGACACCGAACGCGCGCTGATCGCACGAGAACGCGAGGAGCTTGCGACCAGCCCCGAGGCCGAGCTCGCCGAGCTCGTCGGACTCCTCGAACAGCGGGGACTGGACCGGGAAAGCGCCACCTCCACTGCCCGGCAGCTGACCGAGCGCGACGCGCTCAAGGCCCACCTCAGCGTCGAGCTGGGGATCGACCAGGAGGAGCTCGCGAACCCCTGGGTTGCCGCGGGCTCGTCCGCGCTCGCCTTTGCGGCCGGAGCCGCCGCCCCCCTCGCTGCGATCCTGCTCCCCCCGGCCGGTGTGCGGATCGCCGTCACCTTCGTCGCCGTGCTGATCGCCCTGCTGGTCACGGGATGGGTGAGTGCGTATCTCGGCGGGGCGCCGAAGCGGATGGCGATTCTCAGGCTCGTGGTCGGCGGGGCGCTCGCGATGGCCGTGACGTTCAGCGTCGGCTACGTCTTCGGTGCGGCTACCGGCTGACCGACGGCCGGCGTTTCGACATGGACTGGCGCCGACGGGGCGCGCATTCGTCGCGCATGCGCGCCCCGGAGGTGACCCAGCAGCTCGGGTGATCGACGTCGGGTGATCGAAGCATGGAGCCCGTGGGAGGATTCGAACCTCCGACCCGCGGATTAGAAGGCCGCTGCTCTATCCCCTGAGCTACACGGGCGCGTCGCGAAGCCTCGACAGCGTATCGAGGACGTCGCGCGCCGTCGGCGATCCGCTCGGAACGACCTCGTCTCGACCACCCATCCTCTCCGCGCCTCCGCCTGCCAGGCACGGCCGTGCGCAGTGGGGGCCGGAGATCCGCGAGTCGTTGCGCATCCGCGAGCATCGGAGGCGGCGTGTGCTGATTTCGTCGCGCCACAGGCGGCACCCTCAACGCCATGAGTCCCACGCAAGCTTCGTCCGGCCATGCGGCCGAGGGCGATGCCGACGCCCGGGCGGCGGCGGCGCGCTGCGGCTGCGGCTGCCGGCCTCGTCTATGTCGCCGACACGGATGCCGGCATCCGTCGCCGGCGCGCCGGTCGTGGCTTCCGGTACACGGACGAGCGCGGGCGCGGCATCCGCAATCCCCGGGTGCTCGCGCGCATTCGCGGGCTCGCCGTGCCCCCGGCCTGGGTCGACGTCTCGATCAGCCCCGACGCCGACGCCCACGTGCAGGCGACCGGTCGCGACGCGCGCGGCCGCAAGCAGTACCGCTACCACCCGCGCTGGCGCGAGGCACAGGACGCAGCGAAGTACGAGCGGGTCGTCGCGTTCGCGGAGTCACTCCCGCGCATCCGCCGGCGGGTGTCGCGCGACCTGGCACGCCCGGGACTTCCGCGACGGCGCGTGCTGGCCGCCGTCGTCCGCTTGCTCGAGGCAACCGGCCAGCGCGTGGGCCACGACGAGTACGCGCGTGAGAACGCGTCGTTCGGCCTCGCGACCCTGCGCCGCGAGCACGTCCGCCTGCGCGGCTCGCTGGTGACGCTGCGGTTTCCCGGGAAGGGCGGCAAGCAGCAGGAGGCGTGCGTGGAGGACGCGCGCGTCGCGGATGTCGTGCGGCGCTGCCGCCGCCTGCCCGGCGACCGCCTGTTCCAGTACCGCGACTCGGACGGCGTGCCGCGGCCGGCGCACGCGACGGACGTGAACCGCTACCTCGCGCGCGTTGCGGACGGCGCCTTCACGGCGAAGGACTTCCGCACGTGGCGCGCCACGGTCGCCGCGGGCGGCGCGCTGCTCGCGCAGGAGGCCCCGCGGTCGGCGGCGGAGGCAAAGCGCCACGCGCAGCGCGCAATCGAGGCGGCGGCGGAGGTGCTGGGCGACACGCCGACGGTCTCGCGCGCATCGTACGTCCACCCCGGCGTCCTCGAGGGCCACGCCGCGAGCCGGTTCACCGCGCGGGAGCGCCGCGGCGCGGGGAGCCGCGCCGTCGAGCGCGCCGTCCTCGCGTACCTGGAGTCGGACCGGCACCGGCGGCGCCGGCGACGACGACACTGAGCCGCCGGCTGCGCGTGGTGCTCTCGGCGAGCGCGGCACCGTGACCGCGGACCGCGCTCGCTCCGGCCGGGCTCTCGTCGCCGCCTCGTCCGCAGTCCGGCGGTCTCTCAGGCGTCGGGCGCATCCACGTTGAACGCGGTCGGCCCCGACCCGACGCGGGTGAGCACGACGAGCCCGGGCGCGCCTCCCGGGTTGCCCTCGCGGTGCACCGTGTGCGGCGGCACCATGAAGTAACCGCCGGGACCGATGTCGACGGAATCGCCGCCGTCGCGCCCGAACTCGAAGTGGATGCTCCCCGCAATCACCCGGCCGTACGTGGCGTGCTCACCGTGGTGGTGCCACGCGGACAGCGACTCCGGCTCGGTGTGCACCTCGCCGAACCACACGCCCTCGTCGGCGAACGCCTCGCGGCGATCCATGCCGGGGTCGGCGGGCCCGGCTTCACGTCGCCGGCAGCGACGTGGCGAATCCGATCGGCCATCGGATGCCTCCCGTCATGTGCCGCCCGGCCACCAGGAATCGATAGTACGAGTGCGATCAAGCGCGCCTCCCGGCGGCACCGAGGATGGGCCTAGCCCGAGGACGCGAGGTCGACGGAGACCGGCGCCTGCGACTGCACGTCGGCCTCGAAGTAGGGCCGCGGCTCGAAGCCGAACGCGGCCGCGACCACGCTCGACGGGAACGACCGCAGGCTCCGCTCGTAGTCGGCGACGGCGGCGTTGTAGTAGCCGCGCGCGTAGGCGATGCGCTCCTCGGTCGTCGCGAGTTCCTGCTGCAGCGCGAGGAAGTTCGCGTTCGCGGTGAGCGCCGGGTACGCCTCGCGGTTGGCGAAGACGCTGCGCAGCGCACCGGTGAGCTCCTGCTCCGCGCCGGCACGCGCCGCCAGATCCGGCGCCGCGACGGCCTGTGCGCGCGCCGCGGTGATGCGCTCGAGCACGCCACGCTCGTAGCCGGCCGCCCCGCGCACCGCCTCGACGAGGTTCGGCACCAGGTCGTGCCGGCGCTTCAGCTCGACGTCGATCTGCGCCCAGCCGGCGTCCACGCGCATGCGGCGTCGCACGAGCCGGTTGAAGGCGAAGATCACCCACCCCACGACGATCACGGCGATGAGAGCGGCGGTCCAGGCGGCGGGCGCGGGCATGGGGCGACCTCCAGTGCGTGCGCCCGGTGAGTCGGAACGCGGGACGCGTTCCGCTCGCCGGCGGGCTGCGCGGGTGAGTCGGAACGCGGGACGCGTTCCGCTCGCCGGTGGGCTGCGCCCGGTGAGTCGGAACGCGACGCGCGTTCGAGTCGCCGGCGGCGGCGGAGGCATCGTACCCAACCGGGGCGGAGGGTATCTTCCGGGAGCACCGATTGCAGGCAGGAGGCCGCCGTGGCCACCCACCCCACCACTCGGCCGGTCGCGGGCCGGGCGCGCCACCGGCCGGTCGCGACGCGTGTCGCGCCGCTCGCCGCGGCGCTGGCGCTGCTCGCGGCCCTCGTCGTGCTCGGCCCCGCCGGTCGCGCGCGGGCGCAGGGCGCGGGCGAGAGCATCCGCTCCTACGCCGTCGCGATCACCATCCAGCCGGACGGCGCGATCGTGGTCGAGGAGACCATCGACTACGACTTCGGCAGCGCCGACCGGCACGGCATCACGCGGGACATCCCCGTGCGGCTGCACTACGACAACGAGCACGACCGCGTCTACCCGCTCGACGTGCTGAGCGTGACCGGTTCGCCGGGCACGCCGACGCAGTACCAGGTCGAGAGCGTCGCCGGCGGGATGAAGCGCATCCGCATCGGCGACCCGGACCACACCATCAGCGGCGAGCACACCTACACGATTCGCTACCGCGTGCAGGGCGCGCTCAACGCCTTCCCGTCGCACGACGAGCTGTACTGGAACGCCATCAGCGCGGACCAGGCCGTGCCAATCGACCACGCGAGCGTCGACGTCACCGCGCCCGGCGACGTCTCGCAGGTGAACTGCTTCGCCGGGGCGTACGGGTCGCGGCTGGCGTGCGCGGAGATGGGTGCGTCCGGCGACGCGGCGCATTTCAAGCAGGGCGCGCTGGACGCGGGCGAGGCGTTCACGGTGGTCGTGGCGTTCCCGCCGGGCAGCGTCGTCCCGCCGCCGGCGCCGATCCTGCGTACGCGTTGGAGTCTGCGACGCGCCTTCACGGTGAACGTCCTCACGGTCGGCCTGGCGGTGGTCCTCGCCGGGGCGCTCGCCGCCGGCCTGGCGCGGCTCGTGTGGACCGCCGGCCGCGACCGCCGCTACGTCGGATCCGCCGTCGACGTCGCGTTCGGCACGACCGGGGAGGCCGTGCAGCGCGTCGGTCTCTTCGGCGACGGCGGGCCGTACCCCGTGGAGTACGAGCCGCCCGACGGCATCCGCCCGGGCGAGGTCGGCACGCTGGTCGACGAGCGCGCGAACGTGCTCGACGTCACGGCGACGATCGTCGACCTCGCGGCGCGCGGCTACCTGCGCATCACGGAGATCGAGAAGGATCACTTCTGGAACTCCGCGGATTGGAAGCTCGAGCGGCTGAAGCCGAGCGACGACCTGATGGAGTACGAGCGCCGCCTGCTCGACGGACTGTTCGAGGACGGCGACGCGGTGCAGCTGTCGGCGCTCAAGCGCACGTTCTCGGTGCGGCTGCACAACGTGCAGCTCGCGCTCTACGACGACGCCGTCGACAAGGGCTGGTTCCGGCGCAGCCCGCAGACGACGCGCGGCTGGTGGCTCGCGGGCGGGCTCGTGGCGCTGGGGCTCGCCGTCGCGATCGAGGTGGCGGCGGCGGCATGGACGACGTTCGCGCTGGTGCCGGTGCCGCTCGTGCTCGCGGCGCTGGCGCTGGTGGCGCTGCACGGCTTCATGCCGCGGCGTACGGCGAAGGGGACGGGGACGCTGCGGCGGGTGTACGGGTTCCGGCGGTTCATCGAGGAGGCGGAGAAGGAGCCGGCGCGCTTCGCCGAGCAGGCGCACCTGTTCTCGGACTACCTCGCGTACGCGGTGGTGTTCGGTTGCGTGGACCGCTGGGCGAAGGCGTTCGCCGGGTTGGCGGAGCCGCCGCGCACGGACTGGTACGTGTCGTCGCACCCGTTCACGGCGCTGGCGTTCGCCGACGCGATCGGCTCGTTCTCGACGGTGAGCGCGGGCACGATCGCGAGCACGCCGTCCGGGTCGGGGTCGAGCGGCTTCGGCAGCGGCGGGTTCTCCGGCGGCGGCGGGGGCGGGGGCAGCGTCGGCAGCTGGTAGCCGCGCTCCAGGCGTGCCGTGGAGCTTGCCGGCCGCGCTGCTCGCCGGCCCACGCACTCGCACGGCGGGCCTGAAACCCGCCGCGCGCCGTCCGCGGATGTCAGGCGATCGCCGCTCCGACGCGGTCGAGGAAGCCGGCGACGGCCGCGTTGTAGGGCTCGCCGGCCTCGTAGTAGACGTTGTGCGGCGCGCCCGCGATCTCGACGAGCTCGGAGTGGCCGACGGCGTCGTGCAGGCGGCGCGCCGGCTCCAGCATCCGGTCGAGCGTGCCGACGACGATCAGCATGGGCGAGCGGATCGCGCCCGCGCGCTCGCCGAGGGCGCCGCGCTCCTCGAGCGTCCGCGCCGCGGGGCGGCGGGGGTGGCGCATCGCCTCGAGCCGCGTCGCCGTCGAGCGGATGCGCAGGTAGCGCTCGTACATGCGCGGCTGGGCGGCCTTGAAGCCGTCGGTCAGCGAGTCGCCGATGGGCAGGAAGAGCGTCTCGGGGTTGAGCGGCTCGGCCGCGCGCGGCGCGGAGGCGCCGGGCTCCATGATGCCCATGCCCGACGGGACGAGCGCGGCCGCATCGTCCGGGTGGCGCGTCGCCCAGCGCAGCAGCGTGTTCGCGCCCATCGAGTTGCCGGCGATCACGGGACGACGCAGCCCGAGGGCGGCGATGAATCCCTCGAGCTCGTCGACGCGATCCGGCTCCTCGACGTCGCGCGACGAGTTCGACGAGTGCCCGTGGTTCACGCTGTCGTAGGCGATGACGCGGAAGCGGTCGCGGAAGGCGGCGAACTGCTGCCACCAGGCCTCGCCGCACGAGCTGTTGCCGTGCAGGAAGAGCAGCGGCGGTCCGCTCCCCTCTTCGACGTAGTAGATGTCGGTGCCGTTGACGTCGACCCAGGACATCGCGGTCCCCCCCTCCACGCGCGGTCGGTGTGCCGGGAGTCTACGCGATGCGCGCGAGGCATCAGTCGCACCGCGGGCGATGGACGCGACGGTGTCCTTGGGTTCCGCGCGGGCGCGCCGCCGCGCGGCTGCCGGGCGTGCGCGCCGCGAGCGCCGGAAGGTCCGCCCGGCAGCCTCCGCGCACCCGCGCGCTCGCCGGAGCGACCGAGCGCGTCAGCGCGAGGCCGCGCCGGCCGGTAGCGCGACAACTCAGTGCATGCTGCGCGGGTCGAGCGCGTCGCGGAGGCCATCGCCGAAGAACTGGAACGCGAGGAACAGAATCGCGAGCACGGCCGTCGGGAAGGCGACGCCCGTCCAGTTCACGGTCACCCACTGCTGATGCTCGCTGATCAGCACACCCAGGCTCGGTGTCGGCGGGTTCGCGCCGATGCCGATGTAGGACAGCGCTGCCTCGGCGAAGATGGCGCGCGGGGCGAGGAACGTGAGCTCGACGATCGCCGGCCCCACGGCGTTCGGCAGCCAGTGCCGCAGCGCGATGCGTGTGCGACTGGCGCCGAGCGCGCGTGCCGCCACCGAATACTCGGTCTCGCGGATCGACAGCAGCTGGCCGCGGATGATGCGCGCCATCGTCGGCCAGGCTGTCACGCCGATCGCGAGGAACAGCAGCAGCAGGTTCGCGTCGACGCCGGCGATGCTCGTGAAGCCGAAGATCGCGTTCCCGAAGACCGACCGCAGCATGATGATCAACAGCAGGTCCGGGAAGGAATAGATGATGTCTGTGAAGCGCATGAAGATGTCGTCGATCATGCGCGGTCCGCTGGCGGCGAGCGTTCCGACGGCGATCCCGACGATGGTGACGACGCCGATGGCGAAGAACGCGGCGGACAGCGAGATGCGCAGGCCGATGACGGTACGGCTGAAGATGTCGCGCGCGAGCTGGTCGGTGCCGAAGATGTGATCGCGCGTCGGTTTCTCGAACTTCCCGGTGTCGCGCGGGGCCATCGGGTCGCCGGCGGCGACGGTCGAGGACTTGAAGAACTGCTTCGACGGGTTGTACGGCGCGATCGCCGTGGCGAAGGCGGCGGAGAGCAGCAGCGCGAGGATGACGAAGGCGGAGACGACGGCCGCGCGGTTGCGGCGCAGCCGGCGCACGGCGTCCCAGAAGAACCCCGACTTGCGCTCCTGTACGGCGAGCTGACCCAGCGGTTCGGCAGCGGCGGCCATCTAGAGCCTCACCCTCGGATCGACGAGCGGGTAGACGAGGTCGACCAGGAGGTTCATGAACATGAGCAGCGCCGCGTAAAGCAGCGTCGTCCCCATGATCATGCCGTAGTCGCGCTGGAAGACCGACGTCACGAACGCCGTGCCCAGGCCGGCGATCCCGAAGATCTGCTCGACGATGATCGACCCCGTGATGAGCCCCGCGAAGATCGGGCCGGAGATCGTGATGACCGGGATGAGGGCGTTGCGGAGCGCGTGCCGGAGGTAGATGCCGGAGCGCGAGAGGCCCTTCGCGCGGGCCGTGCGGATGTAGTCCTGGTCGAGCACCTCGAGCATCGCGCCGCGGGTGAGCCGTGCAACGAGCGCCATCGGCGTGGCGCCCAGCGCGAGTGCGGGGAGGATGCCGTTCTTGACGGTGCCGAGGCTGGTGCCGAAACCGGTGCCCATGCGCACGTTGAACCAGCCGAGCCAGACGGCGAACACGATCAGGAACGCGAACGCGAGCACGAAGTTGGGGACCGCGGCGAGCACCGTGCTGCCGGCCAGGCCGAAGTAGTCCCAGATCGAGTTGCGACGGATCGCCGTGACGACACCGACCGGAATCCCCACGGCGAAGATCATGATGAAGGCCATTGCCCCGAGCAGGCCGGACGGCTTCGCCTTCTGTGCGATCAGCGAGCTGACGGTGACGCCCTTCTGGGCGAACGAGAGCCCGAGGTCGCCGTGCAGGAGGTTGCCCATGTACTGGACGAACTGTTGCGGCAGGGGTTTGTCGAAGCCGTAGTAGGCCTGTTGCGACTGGATGAACTGCTGGGAGAGCTGGCGCTGGCCGGCGAGCGCGTCCCATGGACCACCCGGCACCTTGTGCATCAGCGCAAACGTGATCAGGGCGATGAAGAAGAGCGTGATCACGCTCTGCACGAGGCGGCTGATGATGTACTGGAACATGTTGCGCCCCTGGCGTGTGTTGCCGGCGCCGCAAGGACCGCGGGGCGGGGGATCCGCAGATCCGCCCGCCCCGCGTCGTATCGCGTTACCGATCGCAGCCTAGCTGCTGCGGCCCGAGATCGAGATCTTCCAGAGGAAGAAGTCGCCCGGGATCTCGCCCTCCATCGGGCTCGGCACGATGCCCTTGACGTACGGCTTGATCAGGGCGTTGCGCCGGCCGTGGTAGAGCGGTGCGAACGGAGCCTGGTCGATCAGGATCTTCTGAGCCTGGTCGTAGTCGTCGAGGCGCTTCGTGTTGTCGAGCTCGGTGTCCGCCGCGTCGATCAACTTGTCGAAGTCAGCGTTCGAGAAGTTGCCCGAGTTGAGCGCGCCACCGGTCTTGAAGAGCGGCATCCAGTTCTGCGGGTCGGGGTAGTCGGCGCCCCACCCACCGGACGTCACCTGGTACTTGCCGGCGTTGCGGTCGGCGAAGTAGGTCGCCGTCTCCTCGGTCTTGAGGTTGACGGTGATGCCGAGGTTCGTCTCCCACTGCTCCTTGAGCCACTCGCCCGTGAGCTTGGAGACGCTGCTGTCGGCCTGCAGGATCTCGACCGTCAGGCCCTTGCCGTCCGGGTAGCCGGCGTCGGCGAGGAGCTTCTTCGACGCGTCGACCGCGTCCTTGTACTGCTGACCGAGCTTGTCGTCGTGGCCGGGCATCCCGGGCGGGATCCAGCTGTACGCCGGCAGCACGGCACCCTCACGCACGGTCTCCGCGTACTGCTCGCGGTTGAACCCGCCGGCGAGGGCCTGGCGCACCTTCGCGTCCTGGAACGGCTTGTAGTCCATGTTGAAGTACACGCCGATGGTGCTCAGGAGCGCGTACGCCTGGAACTCCTTCTGGAGCTTGGCGTCACCACGGACCTGGACGAGCTGGTCCGGGCCCAGCGTGATCGCGTCGAGCTCGCCCTTCTGGTAGGCGAGGTACGCGACCGACGTGTCGGTGATCTCGGCCATCTTCACGGTGGCCAGCTTCACCTGGTCGGCCTGGTACCAGTTCGGGTTCTTGACCAGCGTCAACGACTGGTTGTGGGTCCAGTCCTTGAGCATGAACGCCCCGCTGGAGACCAGGTTGCCCGGGTCGGTCCACTTGTCGCCCTGCGCCTTCACGATGTCGGCGCGCACAGGGTAGAGCGGCCAGAGCGTGGAGAGCAGCAGGAAGACGGGGCTCTTCTGGTTGAGGTGGTAGACCACCGTCTGGTCGTCGGGCGCGGTCACCTCGAGGTTGTCGACCACCGCCTGCTCGACGTCCTTGATGTCGGCGTCCTTCTTGCCGGCGGCGAGCTGCGACTGGACGTCCTTGTTCTTCCCCTGCGCCGCGATGACGCGATAGAAGTCGACGTAGTAGTCGCCGCTGCCGGGCTCGAAGAGGCGCTTGGCGCCGTCGACGAAGGCCTGGGCCTTGAGCGGCGTGCCGTCGGACCACTTCAGGCCGTCACGGAGGTGGAAGGTGTAGGTCAGGCCGTCGGAGGAGATGCCGCCGTTCTCGGTGGTGGGCACGTCCTTGGCCAGGGCCGGCTGGATCTTCTGGTTCTCGTCGACCTGCAGGAGCCCGGAGTAGAGCTGGCGCAGGACGCTGATGCTCACCACGTCCGTCGCGCGCTGCGGGTCGAGCGACTGTGGTTCGGCGGTCAGGTTGACGTTGAGAGTCTGGTCCTTGTCGAGGGTCCCGGCCGTTGCCGCCGTCCCGGTTGCGGCTGCGGTGGCGGTGCTGCCAGCACCACCGGACGCAGCCGGGGTGGCGGTCGCCGTGCTGCTCCCGCCGCCACAGGCAGCGGCCACCAGGGCCACGACCAGCAACAGCGGCAGCATCAGGCGCCACGAAACGTTACGCATTCTGCCTCCTCCCGGCGAAAGCGATCCCGCAGCGTATCCCGGCACGGTGGCCGTGCCCTCGGCGACACATCGGTCGCCGACGCTGACGGATTCCACGCGGCATTCACACAAATGCATACGGTTTGAACGTCCGCGCGGATTTAGAAATATTCGACACCGCCCGGGTCACACGGTCAATGAGCAGTTAACGAATCCATAACCTGTAATCGCTCCCCGAACGCCTCTTGACGGAGGCGTCGTGGTCCACTCACGGACGCGGGTGGGCGGCCAACCGTACCCCCAGATCCTCGGCCGGAGCCCCGCACACGCGTATCCCCTCTCGCGAGGGGATACGCCGGCGTGCCGGCAGCAACGAGCGGAGGGCGGCCCGGCCGCGAGCGGAATCAGGCGCGCCGCGCGCCGCGCAGTCTCGGGTCGAGGATGTCGCGTAGCGCGTCCCCCAGCAGGTTGAACCCGAGCACCGTGAGCGTCAGGGCGAGCCCCGGGAAGAAGGCGGCCGAGACGTTGATCGGGAACGCCAGGCGCGACTGGCTGATGTCGTTCCCCCACGACGGGTTGGGGGGCGGGATGCCGAGGCCGAGGAACGACAGCGACGCCTCCGCGAGGATCGCGGCGCCGAGCAGCGTCGTGGAGAGGACGATCGCGAGCGGCACGACGTTCGGGATGATGTGCCGCAGCAGGATGCGGAGGTCGGTCGCGCCCAGCGCGTGCGCCGCCTCCACGTACTGGTTGTTGCGCTCGCTCAGCGCCGCGCTGCGGATCGTGCGCGCGATGCCGGGGATGATCACGATGCCGATCACGATGATCACGGTCTTAATCGACGGCCCCAGGATCTGGATCATCAGCAGCAGGAAGATGAGCGCGGGGAACGCGATCATCGTGTCGACGACGCGCTGGACGACCGTGTCGACCTTGCCGCCCTTGAAGCCCGAGAACGCGCCGATCACGAGGCCGACGACGGTGCCGCCGATCACGGAGAGGAACGACACCTCGAGCGAGATCCGCGCGCCGAAGACGACGCGGCTGAAGATGTCCTCGCCGAAGCGGTCGGTGCCGAACCAGAACGTCCCCGTCGGCGCGAGGCCCGGCTGACCGGCGAAGTCGTTGATCGGGTAATGCGCGACGATCGGAGCGAACACCCCCGCAAGCAGGAGCACGAGCAGCACGACGGCGCCGGCGGCGCCGAGCGGGTTGTCGCGCACGATGTTCCAGAGGCGGCGACCGCGACCGCGTGGGCGCCGCGCGACCGCCGCGATCGGTGCGTCGGCCGCACGCCCCTGCACTGATTCAGCCACGGGTCACCTCCGAACCGCATCGCGCGACGGGCTGGCATGAAGAGCGGTTTCCCGCGCTCATGCGTAGCGAATCCGCGGGTCCAGCACGCCGTAGAGCAGATCGATCACGAGGTTGATCGTGACGACGGTGGCGGCCGTGTACATGACGAGCGTCTGGGCGACGGCGAAGTCCTTCTGCGACAGCGCCTTGAAGATGTACTGGCCGAGCCCGTTGAGGTTGAAGATCTGCTCGATGATCACGGCCCCGCCGAGCAGGCCCGAGATCTGCAGACCGATCACCGTGAGCACGGGGATCATCGAGTTGCGCATCGCATGCCGCGCGACGACCACGCGCTCCGCCAGCCCCTTCGCGCGCGCGGTGCGCACGTAGTCGGCCCGCAGCACCTCGAGCAGCGACGAGCGCGTGAGGCGCATCACGCTGGCCATCGGCGCGAACGCGAGGATCAGGGACGGCGGCAGAAACTGCCGGAGGTTCGTGAGCGGGTCGCGCATGATGCTGTACGTCTGATCGAGCGGCGGCGCGTAGCCCCACTTCTGCGCCGGGATCATCAACACCAGGGTGGCCAACCAGAACCCCGGGACCGCCAGGCCGAGCACCGCGAACGACCGCACGCTGTAGTCGGAGCCGGAGTTGCGACGCATCGCGGAGATGACGCCGAAGGGGATGCCGAACGTCACGGTCCAGACGAGCGTCAGCGCCATCAGCTCGAGGCTGACGGGGAAGCGCGCCTTGAACTCGGTGGTGATGTCCACCTGGTTGAGGACCGAGCGACCGAGGTGCAGGGTCACGAAGCCCTTGACCCAGTCCAGGTATTGCACGGGCATCGGCTTGTCGAGCCCGAGCTCGTGATGGATCGCCGCCACCTTCTCGGGCGTCGCGTTGATGCCCTGCTGCAACAGCGCCACGTCGGGTCCGGTCACGCGCATCAGGACGAAGATCGTCACCGACAGGAACCAGAGGATGACCAGGTTCAGGACGATGCGTCGGAGCGTGTAGTTGAGCATGATTCCCCGGCCTGGAAGCAACGGGAGGGGCGGACGCCGTACGCGTTCGCCCCTCCCGCTCCGCTACGAGTTGATCCAGATGTCCCGGATGAAGTAGTTGTCGATTGACCCGGGTCCGTGTGTGAAGTTCATGATGTCCTTGTAGACCAGGATGTTGTCGAACTGGTCCACGAGGTTGATGAACGGCGGCGCGCTCTTCAGGATCAGCCGCTGCGCGTCGAGGTACGCAGCCTTGCGCTCGGCCTCCGGAATCGTCGACGCCGCCTTGTCGATCGCGTCGTCAACGGCCTGCACCGAGTACTTCGTGTCGTAGTGCCCGTTGCCGGTGATGCCGCCTGTGCGGAACCACTGCAGCGCGAAGTCGGGCGTCTTGTACGTCTGGTTCAGCGAGAGGCTCGCTTCGAGCTTCCCCTGGAAGTACGCAGCCACCCACGTGCCGGCGTCCTGCGGCTGTGGCTTGGCCGTGATTCCGATCTTCTGGAGCTGCTGCACCAGGATATTGACGTAGTCGTTCGTGTTGCTGCTCGTCGGGTGATTGAAGGTCAGCTCCGACACGCCGGCGGCGTCGAACATCTTCTTCGCCTCGGCGGGGTCGTTCGGCTGCAGCTTCGCGAGCTCGTCCTTCGCCAGGGCGTAGTCGCCGAACGCGTCCGTGACGGGGCCGATCGGCGTGTACTGGCCCTTGCCGATGATCTGGACGAACTGGTCGCGGTTGATCGACAAGCTCATCGCGTTGCGGACGCGGTCGTCGCTCCACGGCTTCGCGTCGACACGCATCCAGAACGACTTGTAGCCGACGCTCGGATTCTCGTAGCGGACGACGTTCTTGACGGACTGCTCGAGCTGCTTCGCCTCGTCGATATCGACGTTGTTGCCGCCGTAGGTGTCGATCTGGCGAGTGTTGAAGGCGGTCCGCTGCGTGGCCAGGTCCTGGAACGACAGGATCGTGTGCTGGTCCAGGTAGGGGTGCGGCTTGTCGTAGAAGTTGGGGTTGCGCACGAGGATCGCGCGCTGGCCCTCGGTGAGCTCCTTGAGCATGAAGGGGCCGCTGCCGACGGCGTCCTTCTTGATGTCGGAGCTGACGACCCACTCCTTCGGGACGATCGCGCCCTGGAGGTTGTCGCCGAGCACTTCCTCGACCCAGGCGTACGGCTTCTTCGTGACGATGCGCACCGTGGTGGCATCGGGGGCGTCGTACTTGTCGACCCAGCGGCTGAAGAATGCGTAGCCGTTCGCGCCGGACTTCGGGTCCGCGATGCGATCGAAGCTCTTGAGGACGTCCTCGGAGTCCATGACGCGCTCGGGCACGCTGTGGCCGTTCGGCGCGATCTTGACGTCGTTGCGGAGCTTGAAGACCCAGGTGACGTTGTCGCTCTGGAGCTCGTGGCTGGCGGCGAGCTCGTACTTGAGCCCGACCTCCGGACGCAGCACTTCCTTGCGGAAGAGGTTGCTGTAAACGAGCGGCACGATGCCGGCGCCGCCGTAGACCGAGTTGTGGGGGTCGACGCCGGCGAAGGGGCCCGTGAAGCCCGCGCGGTAGTTGCCGCCGGTCTTCGGCTCCGCCGTGGACGTAGCAGCGGCGGTCGCGCTCCCGCCGGCCGCAGCCGTCCCGGCGGTCGTTGCCGCCGCGGACGGCGTCGCCGTGCCGTTGCTGCTGCTGCCGCAGCCGATGAGGGCTGCGCCGGCGAGCCCGGCCACCCCGAGGGCGCCGCCTCGCAGGACTGCGCGGCGTGAGGTCCGCGCGGTCCGCGCTCGTTGCCAGTACCCGCGATCGATCAAGAGTCCCCTCCGTGCATGGCGGCGCGCGCCGTGTTCCGTGCGCGGCGCGCCCCTTGTCCGGCCGAACGTGTGCTCGGCCCGGATTACATACCGGCAGTCTGTCGGTCTGCCGGCCCGCGCATCCTATGGGCGGCCCCGGAGGAAATCTACTACCGGCGTCATGCGTTTTCACGCACGCGATTGCGCGCCGTCGGCTGCGCAAAAGTCACGTGTCGAAGTGTGTCCGCTCGCGGCGAAAGCGCGCCTCGACCTCGTGCGCGACCGGTTCGCTCACCCGTTGGAAGGCGTCGAGGAGCGCGCGCGCGGCAGGGGTCAGCCGGCTCGCGCCGCCGGCCGCGCCGCCGGAGTCGGAGGCGACCAGCGGGACGCCCGCCGCCTCCTCCATCTCGCGCAGCTTCTTCCACGCGGTGCGGTACGGGAGCCCGACGGCGTCCGCGGCGGCCGCGACCGAGCCGTGCTCGGCGATCGCCGAGAGCAGGCGCGCGCGGTACTCGCTGATGACCACCGTGCCGTCGCGCTCGACCCACACCTTCGAGCGCACGCGCAGCCCCGCGTCGTCGTCATCGCGAGCGCGGGGATCGGCGTCGGGCGGCATGGGCGAACCTCGCGTGCGGACAGCGGCGTCAGCATACCCGCGGCCGCGAAGCGCGGCAGGGCGCGGGCGAGCGGTGTGCGCGGCGGAGACAGACCGGTCGTCGGGATGTGCGGGCGGCGCCTCGCGCTCACCTGCCGCTCGCGCGGCGGCTACACGGCGCCGGAGTGGAAGCGCGCCAGCACGGCGTCGAGGACGTCGCGGTTGGCGAGGATGCGCACGCGGTCGCCGGCGAGCAGCCGCAGCTGGCCGCGCGGCACGAGCACGGAGCCGTCGCGCTCGACGGCGGTGATCACGGCGCCGGGCGGCAGGCGCAGCTCGGCGAGCGTCTGCCCATTCGCGCGGTCCAGCCGCTCGATCGGCATCTCGGTGGCCACGACCTCGTCGTCGGGGCTGTTGCCGCGCTGGCGGGCCCGCTCGCTCGCCGAGGCGAGCCGCTCCCGGCCGCGCAGGTACGCCAGCACCATGTCGTTGCGCCGGAGCAGGCCGACCGGCACGTTGCGGTGCGCGGGGTCGCGGTCGTTGATCACGGCGATCTGCCGCGCAGCCTCCGCGCCGGACTGCGCCAGCGCCTCGGAGATGAACTGGCCGACGCGCGCGGTGACGACGTTGCGCGTCATGATGTTCGACACCGGCGTTGAGCCGTCCTCCCCGGCCGCCGCCCGCTCGAGGTCGGTCAGCGTGACGATGCCGGCGAGACTGCCTTCCCCGTCGACCACGAGCACGGCGTGCTGGCCGGACTCGGAGAGCCGGTTCGCCACCGCCTCGAGCGGCGCCGTGAGCGGCACCGTCTCGAAGGTGCGGCTCATCACCTCCTCGACGGGCACGTAGCGCAGCGGGTCGTCCGCCGCGGAGCGCACGCCCTCGGGGCGCGACGTCAGCTCGTTCGCCTGTGCGTCGAGCACGCGCGCGAGATCCGCCATCGTGACCAGGCCGAGCAGCTGGTCGGGCCGCTCGCGCTGCACGACGGGCAGCGCGCCGATCGACGCGCGGGCCATCCGCTGCAGCGCCGTGTGCAGGCTGTCCGTCGGGTACGCGATCAGCGGGTCGCGATGCATCACGTCGCCGACGCGCGTGCGGTCGTCCGCGCGCGCGCGAATGATGTCGGTGACCGTGATGATGCCGACCAGCCGGCCGTCCGCGACGACGGGCACGGCGCGCAGTTCGCCGTCCTCGAGCAGCTGCTCGGGCACGGTGACGGCGTCGTCGGGCCCGACGGTCGGCACCTGTCGCATCGCCTGGGCGACGCTGATCGTCTGGATCAGGGGGATCGTGTACTCGCCGCGGTGCGCGGAGGAGTCGGCGCGCGTGGGCACCTGGCTGCCGTAGATCGTGGTGTCGCCGGTCAGGATGTAGGCGATCGAGACGGCGACCATGGCCGGCATGATCATGGAGAACTCGCCGGTCATCTGGGCGACCATGAGGATCGACGAGATCGGAGCCTTCGCGATCCCGCCGAAGAACGCGCCCATCCCCACGACGACGAACGGCGCGGCCTGCGCGGGGAACGCCGGCACGTTGCCGTGCAGCAGCCCCCACATCCCGCCGCCGACCATCGCGCCGATGAACAGCGCGGGCGCGAGGTCGCCGCCGCTGGCTCCCGACTCGATGGTGAGCGCCGTGGCGACCATCTTCACGAAGACCAGCGCGATCATGACGGTGACCGCGAGCTCCGCGGTATTGCCGTCGATCGCGAACTGGATCCAGCCGTAGCCGCCGGACAGGATCTGGGGGAAGACCAGGGCGATGAGGCCCACGGCAAGGCCGCCGAGCGCGGGCTTCACCTCGCGGGGCAGCGCGAGCTCGTCGAACGAGTGGCGCAGCAGGTGCATGACGCGCACGAAGAGCAGGCCGGCGGCGGCGCACGCGACACCGAGGACCCCGTACCAGACGAGCTGCGACGGGTCGGAGAACTGGATGCCCGCCTGGCCGCCGAAGAGCGGCGTCCACGAGGTCAGCGTCGCGACCACCGCGTAGGCGGTGGACGAGGCGATGAAGCCCGGGACGAGCGCCTCCAGCTCGAAGTCGCGGACGTAGAGGACCTCGGCGCCGAGGAGCGCGCCGCCGAGCGGCACCTTGAAGATCGCGCCGATGCCGGCGCCGATGCCGACGGCGATCGCGATGCGACGGTCGGCGGGCGAGAGGTGGAACGCGTCGCCCATCCACGAGGCGATGCCGGCGCCGATCTGCGCCGCCGGGCCCTCGCGGCCGGCGCTGCCGCCCGAGCCGATCGTGATCGCGGAGGCCACGAGCTTGAGGACGGGCACGCGCTTGCGCATGCGGCCGCCGGCCTCGTGGAAGGCGTCGATGGCGTGGTTCATGCCGCCGTACGCGATCTCAGGGGCGAGACGGAACGCGATGAGCCCGGAGAGCAGGCCGCCCAGCGCCAGCGACAGGGGCAGCAGCCAGGGGCGCGCCATCGCGGTGACCACGGGGACGCCCTCACCGCGGGGCAGCGGCACGGCGTAGCCGACGAGGTCGCCGAGGAAGAGCTGCGAGGCCCAGTCCTTGGCGATCAGCAGGGCGTCGGCGCCGACGCCGGCGATCAGGCCGATGCACAGGCCGAGGATGACCCACTTGCGCAGGTAGTTGCCGAGCAGCCGATCGCGCGCGGCGATGACGCCTTGCCTGGGCCGTTCGAAGGTGATGTGCACGTGCGCTCGCGACCGCTCCCCGCGCGCACCCGCTCCCGGTGCGGCGCCGGCGGCGTCGCTCAGGCTGGGGCGTCGGCGTCAGGAGACGCCTGGCGCGGCGCAGGGTGCGCCGGGCCACGACCCCGACTCACGGGAGTGAGCGTTGCTCGTCGGGGATTGTCGCGCGCGATCGCGTCGAATGCATCTCCCCCCGCGCGCGGCGCCCGACGGCGGGGGCGCGGGGGGTGCGAGCTGCGTGCTCGCGAACGGGGACGACGCTACTCGGCGGCGTCCTTCGGCGCGGCCGGCGCGGCCGCGTCGGCCGACTGCGACTTCGGCGTCGGCGTCGTGTCCTCATCGCCCTTCATCTCGGTGCGGAATTCGCGGATGCCCTTGCCGAGGGCCCCGCCGATGTCCGCCACGCGGCTCGCCCCGAAGACCAGGGCGAGGATCGCCAGCGTCAGCACCAGCTCCTGCCAGCCAATGTCACCGAACATGTGCGTTCCTTTGCGCTATCGACCCTGCATGGCGCGCGAGCGTCAGAACCGACGAACCAGCGTCGCGGCGACGCGCACGATCCCCCCGAGCGACGTCGCGGCCGCCATCGCGAGGGCCACCCACTTCATCCACGCCCACCGCGCGGCGCGCGGACGAGCAGCCTGCCGCGCGGCACCGTCGAGCGCCAGCCCGGAGCGGCACTCGGGGCAGCAGTGGGCAGACGTCCGAACCAGCTCTTCGAAGGCACCGCCGTCGCCGCGCGCGGGACGCAGCGTCGTCTCGCGCAGCGGGTAGCCGCAGAATCGCGACCGGTCCCCCGGCGACGACCTTCGGCGCGACCGCATGCAGGTAGATGCTGTCCGGACCGGTGCCCACGCGGTGCGTCGCCGGCCGCGCCGCCACGTGCGAGCTCGATCCGCTGCCGATGCTCATCCGGCCCTGCCTTCGCGGTACTGCTTCGAGCGTCGGCCGTGCCGCTGAATCCCTGCTGAGGAGGGCCTGAGGTGGCCCTGAGGCCGGCGACGCGCGCGCTCAGGACGAGGCGGCCCCGCCGCCGGGGGCATCCGCGACGCGCGCGGCGCCCGCCGCGTCGTCGTCCACGCCGGGGTCCCGCGCGCCGGTGCGCGGCGTCAGCACGGGGAGACGGACGGTCACCGTCGTACCCGCGCCGGCGACGCTGACGATGTCGATCTGCCCGCCGTGCTGGTCGACGATCGACTTCGCGATCGGGAGACCAAGCCCCGAACCGCCGGGGTCGCGGGAGCGCGCGGGATCGGCGCGGAAGAAGCGCTCGAAGACGTGGGGCAGGTCCGCGGCGGAGATGCCGACGCCGCTGTCCTGGACGCGCAGCACGGCGTCGCTCCGGTCGAGCAGCAGCCAGGTGTGGATGCGGCCGCCGGCGGGCGTGTACTTGTAGGCGTTGTCGAGCAGGATCGTGATCAGCTGCCGCAGGCGGTCGGCGTCGCCGCGGACCGTGAGCGGCACGAGCGAGTTCAGCTCCAGGCGCGAGGCGCCGGGCAGCGAACGCATGTCGGCGATCGCCTGCAGCAGCACGGCGTCGAGCTCGACCGGGCGGAACCGGACGCGCAGGCCGGCGTCCGAGCGCGCGAGCTGGAGGAGCTGCTCGACGAGCCCGAGCAGGCGCAGCGACTCGCGCTGCAGATCGCCGAGCGCCTCCTCGCGGTCCTCTGCCGGCATGTCCTTCACGCGCTCGAGCAGCTCGATGTTGCCGCGGATCGCCGTGAGCGGCGCGCGGAGCTCGTGCGCGGCGTCGGCGATGAAGCGCTGCTGCGCGACATAGGCGCCCTGCAGCGAATCGAGCATCTCGTTGAAGGTGCGCGCGAGCGTGGAGAGCTCGTCGTGGCGCTCGGGGTGCGGCTCGGGCACGCGCCTGCCGAAGCCGCGCAGGGTCGCGTTCGCCTGGGCTGTGGCGATCATCGTGCTCACGGGCCGCAGGGCGAGGCCGGCGATGGCGCGCCCCAGCAGGCCGACGGCGATCACGCTGGTGATCGCGAGCCCGAGCATGATCTGGCGGAAGCGCACCATGGAGGCGTCGGTGGCCTCGAGCGACGCCCACGTCTCGACGTAGCCCGTGAGGGCGCCGCTCGTCGCGACGCGCTGCGCGTAGACGCGCACGCGGTGTCCGCCGGGATCGCGCACGGTCGCGAAGTGGCCGGGCGTGTCGATGCCGCCGCCGGGGAGCCAGCGCAGGGGCGGGCCGTAGGCGGGGCCGGCGTCGGCGGCGACGGTCGCGAGCGGCCCGAGCGGCGGCTGCGGCGAGGCACCCCCGCCGTCGATCGGGACGCCGTGCGCGTCGTAGAGCTGCACGAAGGAGGTCGGACCGGCCGAGGGCACCTGCGCGCCGGCGTCGCCGGCGACGAAGCGCAGCACCGGGACGTACTCCGCGGCGTCTCCGGCGAGCTTGGTGTCGACGTCGAGGTACTGGCTGCGGCCGTGGATGACGTAGGCCGTCGCGACGATCCCGAGGACGACGGCGGTGGTGAGGCCGGCGTACCAGAGCGCGAGGCGCAATTTCAGCGACATGGTGGTGCCGGCCGGGGTTTCAGCGACATGGCCGTACCGGCCGGGGTTTCAGCGACATGGCCGTACCGGCCGGGGCGTTAGCGACACGAGCGCCAGGTCATGCCTCGCGGAGCACGTAGCCGTAGCCGCGCACGGTCTGGATCAGCCTCGGCTCGCCGCCGGCCTCCAGCTTGATGCGCAGCGACCGCACGTAGACCTCGACGATGTTGGTGTTGCCCCCGAAGTCGTAGCCCCAGACGCGCTCGAGGATCTGCTCCTTTGTGAGCACGCGCTGGGCGTGCCCGAGTAGCAGCGCGAGCAGGTCGAACTCCGTGGCCGTGAGGTCGACGCGGCGCTCGCCGCGGTAGGCGACGCGGCCGCGCACGTCGAGGCTGAGGTCGAGATAGCGCAGCGTCTCGGGCTGCGAGCCTCCCTTGCGACGCAGCAGCGAGCGGATGCGAGCATTCAGGACGTCGAAGCTGAAGGGCTTGGTGACATAGTCGTCCGCCCCGGCGTCGAGGCCCGCGACCTCGTCGGGGACGGCGTCGCGCGCGGTGAGGATGAGGATGGGAAGCCGCGCGTCGGCGCCGCGGAGGCGGCGGCAGACCTCGATGCCGTCGATGCCGGGCATCATGAGGTCGAGCACGACGAGGTCGGGCGGCTCCTCGTGGACGCGGCGCAGGGCCTCTTCGCCCGACGACGCCGTCTGCACGCTGAAGCCCTCGTAGGTGAAGCCGCGGCGCAGCAGGCTCGTCACGGCCTGGTCGTCGTCGACGACCAGGAGGCGCTTGTTGGCGACCGGAACGTACGTCACGCGACCTCGCCACTGGCGATGCGCGGCGGCGGAGCGAGCCGGCGCGCACCCCGGGTGACCTCATTAAAGCATGCGTCCCCCTTTGCGCGATCGTCACTTAGGATCGGGCGACGCCCACCGCCACGCGCAGCCGGCCCCCGCGCCCCGCTGCGCCCGCCGGGGGAGCATCGGGCGCAGAGAGGCCGGTCGATGACGGAGCAGCGTCAGCCCCCGCGACGCGACGACGGGCGCGAGCCGACACCGCGCACGCCGGGCGAGATGCGGCGCGGCGCGAAGCCCGGCTCACAGCGCTACCGCGTCGTCCGCCCGCGCGACCGCCTGATCCGCTTCCTCGACGCCCGCCACTGGATCGCCACCCTCGCCGCCGACCGGCCCCACGGCTTCTTCGGCCGGCTGTTCGCCGGGGTGCGGCGGCGCCTCTTCGGCACCCCGCTCCCGACCGCCGCGGACACCGAGGAGCGCCTCGGCAAGCTCAAGGCGCTCGCGATCTTCGCGTCCGACGCCCTCTCGTCCACGGCATACGCCACCGAGGAGATCCTGCTCGTCCTCGTCCTCGCGGGGCAGCAGAGCCTGACCATGGCGCTGCCGATCGCCATTGCGATCACCGTGCTGCTGACGATGGTCGTCGCGTCGTACCGGCAGACCGTGCGGGCGTACCCGGAGGGCGGCGGCGCGTACTCGGTGTCGCGCGAGAACCTGGGCGACCTCTGGGGCCTGATCGCCGGCGCGTCCCTGATGACCGACTACGTGCTGACCGTCGCCGTGTCGATCTCCGCCGGCGTGCTGGCGGTGATCTCGGCCAACCAGGGGCTTGCGCAGTGGCGCGTGGAGATCGCCGTCGTCTCGATTATCGCGATGACGATCATCAACCTGCGCGGCGTGCGCGAGTCCGGCTCGATCTTCGCGATCCCGACCTACGTCTTTGTGGCGATCTTCGCCGCGATGCTCGTCGCCGGCGTCTGGCGGATCCTCGGGCCCGGCCTGCCGACGCTCGCGCACTCGGCGCCGCCACGACAGCCGCTGCAGGTGCTCGAGCCACTCGGGCTGTTCCTCGTCCTGCGCGCGTTCGCGTCGGGGTCCACGGCGCTCACCGGCGTCGAGGCGATCGCGAACGGCGTGCAGGCGTTCAAGTCGCCCGAATCGAAGAACGCCGCGACGACGATGGCGCTAATGGGCGCGATCCTCGCGACGTTCTTCGTGGGCGCGACGTTCCTCGCGGTGCGCGAGGGCATCGTCCCGGTGACCGACGACTCGGTGATCTCGCAGATCGGCCGCGTGGCGTTCGGCGGGACGACGCCGCCGTACTACCTGTTGCAGGGCGCGACGGCGCTAATCCTGATCCTCGCGGCGAACACGGCGTTCAATGGCTTCCCGCGCCTGGCGGCGATCATGGCGCAGGACGGCTACATGCCGCGGCAGTTCACCTTCCGCGGCGACCGGTTGGCGTTCTCGTACGGGATCATCGTGCTGGCCTCGATCGCGACCGTCATCGTGATCCTCTTCAACGCCGACACGCACCGCCTGATCCCGCTGTACGCGGTCGGCGTCTTCATTGCGTTCACGCTGTCGCAGAGTGGCCTGTTCATCCACTGGCGGAAGACGCGCGAGCCCGGCTGGAAGCGGTCGTCGGTGATCAACGTGATCGGCGCGGCGATGACCGGCGTCGTCGCGGTGGTGGTCGCGGGGACGAAGTTCAAGCACGGCGCGTGGATCGTGCTGATCCTGATCCCGCTGTTCGTCGCGCTGCTGCACCAGATCCACGCGCACTACGAGGGGCTGCGACGTCGGTTCGCGATCCCCGGCGACGGGCCGATCGAGATGCCGCCCCGGCCGGACAACCTGCCGTCGCGGCCGGTGCTCGTGCCCGTGCGCGAGCTGAACTACGTCGGGCTGCGGGCGATCGAGTACGCGCGCGGGATCTCGTCGAACGTCACCGCGATCCACATCGTGCGCGACGAGGGCGTGGAGACCGAGGCCTTCGAGGCGATGTGGGACCGCCGCGTCCCCGACGTGCCGCTGGTGGTGATCGAGTCGCCGTACCGCTCGTTCATGGGGCCGCTGCTTGCGTACGTCGACACGGTGGCGCGCGACGCGGGCGAGGGCACGGGCGTGACGATCGTGATCGCGGAGTACCAGCCGGACCACTGGTGGCAGTGGTTCCTCCACAACCGCAACGGGTCGTACATGGAGCGAGAGCTCGGGCAGCGGCCCGACACCACGATCGTCAAGGCGACGGTGTACAGCAGCCACCTGGTGGACGCGGCGCACTCGTAGGGGGCGCGGGCGAACATCGTCCGCCGCAAGCGGCGACAGACACGCCGCCGATGCCAACGCAGCCCGTGAGGCCGTGAACCCGTCGGCGGCGTGTCCGCCGCCGCTTAGCGAGGTGGCCGGGGCACACGGCGGGCCTGATGCCCGCCGCGCGCCGGGACGGGGGAGCGGCCTTGGGGCGCGGCGGTACCGTAAGTCCCATGACAGACGAAGCACCTTCACCAACGATCGTCGTCCTGGGGGCGTCGGGCGACATGGCCCAGCGCCTGCTGTTCCCCGCGCTGTACGCGCTCGAGGTCCTCGGGAAGCTCCCGGACGGCCCCATCATCGGCTATGCGCTCGAGGATTGGAGCGACCAGAAGTTCCGGTCGCACATTCGCGAAGGCATCGAGGCACAGGCGACGAAGGTCCGCGAGGGCGCATGGAAGTCGCTCGCGTCGCGCCTCCGCTACATGTCGGGCGCGCTCACCCTGAAGGACGTGAAGCGGCTGGCCGACGTCGTGACCGGGCCGGCGCTGTTCTACCTCGCGCTGCCGCCGGGGCTGTTCGCGCAGGCGGCGACCGCGCTCGCGAAGGGCGGCCTGCAGGAGGACGGCGACGGCTTCCGACGGCTCGTGATCGAGAAGCCGTTCGGGCATGACGTTGCATCGGCCGGCGAGTTGAACAGTCAGCTGCACGAGCACTGGCGCGAGGAGCAGATCTTTCGCATCGACCACTTCCTCGGGAAGGAGACGGTGCAGAACCTGCTCGTCTTCCGCTTCTCGAACCGCTTCCTCGAGCCGGTGCTGAACTGCCACCACGTCGAGCAGGTGCAGATCACGGTCGCGGAGACGCTCGGGCTCGAGGGGCGCTACCGCTACTACGACGGCATCGGCTGCCTGCGCGACATGCTGCAGAACCACCTGATGCAGCTGTTCACGCTGACGGCGATCGAGCCGCCGTCGGTGTGGGACGCGGATGTGCTGCGCGGCCACAAGGTCGAGGTGCTGAAGAGCGTGCGCCCGCTGCGGTTCGACGACCTGATCGAGCACGCGGCGCGCGGCGTGTACACCGGCGGCGAATCGAACGGCGAGCGCGTGCCGGGGTATCGCGACGAGCCGGGCATCGCCGAGGACTCGCGCACCGAGACGTTCGCGGCGCTGAAGTTCCACATCGACAACTGGCGCTGGTCGGGCGTGCCGTTCTACCTGCGCTCGGGGAAGCGGCTCGCGGCCGACGTCAGCGAGATCGCGATCCAGTTCAAGGAGCCGCCGACGAAGCTGTTCCAGCGCACGCCCATCGAGCAGGTCGACCCGAACTGGCTGGTCTTTCGACTGCAGCCGCACGAGTCGATCGACCTGGTCGCGCAGGCGAAGGTGCCGGGTCTCGACCTGGAGACGCACGACGTGATCCTGCACACCGAGTACTCGCGCGAGGAGCACGACTCGAGCGCGTATGAGCAGCTGATTCTCGACGTGATCGAGGGCGACCACACGCCGTTCCTGCGCTTCGACGAGGTGGAGGAGGCGTGGCGCATCCTCGAGCCGGTGCTCGAGGCGTGGGAGAAGGGGCAACCCGAGGAGTACGTCGCGGGGAGCCGCGGACCGAATTCGCAGTACCGGCTGCTGGAGCACGGCCACGTGTGGCGGCCGATCGTGGATCCCACGGGGATCGGTCACTAAGCGGTCAGCGTGACATCGAAATCCACGCCTTCCCAGCGGTTCGCGTCCGGCCAGAAGAACGTGAACGTCACGCGGGTGCCGGCGGGGAGACCGCGCGTTGGCAGATCGGCGATGTGGACGCCGAGTCCGGTGTCCGTCGTTGCGATGTCCTGCGTCGTGGCCCAGCCGTCGGCGCTCCAGTGCACGCTCGCCGGTGCGAGCGCCTCGATGCGCAGGGGCAGGTCCGCCGGGACTGCGCGCGCCTTCTGGTTGAAGCGCCACGTCATGCACGGCGCGCCGAGGCGGTGGCGAACGTAGCGGTCGTACGGCTGCGGCGGCGTGTCGAACACCGCGCCGTCCCGCAGCGAGCGCGCGAGCTTCAGCAGCTCGGCGTGCGCCCAGACGAGGGGCATCGCCGAGCCCGACGGCCGGCCGTTGACCAGCTCCCGCTCGGGAATGTCCGCCGCGTCCCAGATCTGCTCGGGGAGCAGGCCCCCGGGACCCGACTGCGCCGCCATCACCGCGAGCAGCCGCTCGGCCTCCGCGCGGTTCCCCAGTGCGAGCTCGTAGTGCGCGCGCTCGCCGGTGAGCAGCGGCCAGGCGCGGCCGACGCCGGAGCCGTCGAAGGGTGAGCCGTCGGGGTGCTCGCCGTAGCCGTCCTCGTTGTAGCGGTGCCACGCCGGCCCGGTCGCCAGCTCGACGCGCAGCAGCGCGTCGATCACGCGCACGGTGGCGACGATGCGCGGGTCGTCGGGCGCGCGCAGGCCGAAGCGGACGAGGGCGAGCGCGTCCGGGCTCACGATCTCGGCGGCGGGGTAGTCCGCCATGCCGGGCGGCCGGTTCTTGATCGGCACGAATCCGCCCGCGGGCGAAGGCGCGTCGGCTACCTCCGGCGGCGCGATGCGCACGTAGTAGCCGTCGACGCCGACGCGCCGGGCGAGCTCCGTGTCCGTGACGTACGTCCAGCGCTCGACCATCGCGTTCCAGGTGTCCGCCGTGTCGCGGAGGAAGCCGGCCTCGGCGGACGCGCCGGCGGCGTCGGCGAACTCCGCCGCGGCGAGCAGCGCGGCGATCTCGACGGCGAGCGTGAACGGCGAGTAGCCGCCGTCCTCCTCCCAGCGGTCTTCCTGTGTGACCGGCCCGTTGCGCACGAGGAAGCCGGCCGCAGCGCGGACTGCCGGCCACGGATCGAGGCCGTCGAGCGCGTCCGCCCGGCGGAGCGCGTCGGCGAGCAGGATCGGGAACGCGGTCTCGTCCATCTGCACGCCCGGCCAGTACGGCGTGCCGTCGAGCCACATGTTCTGCGCCCAGTGGCCGTCGGCCTCCTGGACCGAGAGCAGGTAGACGAGCGACCGCCGCGCCGCCTCGGCGTGACCCGCGGCGAGGAACGCCATGGCCGACTCCGCGAGGTCGCGCGGCCACGCGAGGTGGTACCCGCCGAGGTCGTCGTCGCCCTTGCTGAAGCCCCACGGGATGGAGAGGCTCGCGACGAGCGCACCGGCCGGGTGCTTCGCGGCGTGCACCTGGAGGACGGTCGTGCTCAGCGCCGCGAGGTCGATGCCGTCCCGCACGACGGGCGGGAGCGGCGTGCACGACGCGTGGAAGGCGCGCCAGCCGGCGACGTAGTCACCGAGCACGGCGTCGAAGTCGTCATTGAGCGAGGCGCGCGCGGCCTCCGCCGCCTCCTCGGGCGTGCTGCCGAAGCCGAGCGCGAGCGTGCACTCGCCGCCGGCGCGCGCGAGGTCGAGCTGCGCGGTGAGCGCGATGTTGCCGTTCGCGGCGCGCGGGTAGTGCCGGCGCAGCTCGCCGTCGCGCGAGACGTCCTGCCAGCCGTCGCTGAAGCCGGCGTAGCCGACGCTGGTCGCCGCGAACGGCACGGAGGCGACGAGCGCCAGCGCTGTGCCGTCGCGCTCCGCGAAGAGCATCGGCACGCCCTTGTAGTCACCCAGCCAGCCCGTGTTGCCGGCGCCGTGGTTGCGGATGTGGGGGGCGAGCAGCGCGAAGACGCGGTAGTCGCCGAGCGCACCGCGCAGCGGCTCGAAGCGCACGCGCTGGAGCAGGACGTCGCGACGGGGGTCGGCGACGACGGTCTTGTGGATGCGGTAGCGGCCCTGCCGGCAGGTGTTGGTGAGGCGGTACGCGGGCACGGCCGGCGCGACGAGCGCGACCTCCGGCACGGCGTCGCGCTTCTCCTCGGAGAAGAAGCCGTCGGCGGCGACCATGAGGCCGAAGTCGCGCGTCGACGCCATGTCGATGCGCGGGTAGTAGACCTCGTCGACGATGCCGTGGGAGAGCGTGAACCAGATGCGGCTGTCGCCGTTGGCGGCCGTGCCGACCCCGCTCTTGGCGGCGGAGGTCCAGCGCGGCTCGATGCCGGGCCACCCCGGCGCCAGGCCGGGGCCGGCGGGCGGGTCGTCGCTCATGCGTGCCTCGCAATGCGGGCGGTGCGGCGGGGGCCTGCGAGCAGTGTAGGCGCGGCGAGCGCAGCGCACGCGGCGTATGTCCCGCGCTCGCCGTCAGGCCAGACGCGCGCGAGCGTCGGCTACCCTCGCGACATGCCGGCGACGCTGGAGCTGACCGAGTTCAACATCACCATCCTGCTGATGGTCGCCGTCCTCGTGGCCATCGCCGCAACGTATCTGCGGCTCCCCTACACGGTCGCGCTGGTGGTGGTCGGGCTGCTGATCGGGTTCGGCAACCTGCTGCACCTCTCGCTCAGCCGCAACATTATCCTGCTGCTGTTTCTGCCCCCGCTGCTCTTCGACGGCGCGGCGAACATGGACCTCACCGAGCTGCGGCTGCGCTGGCGGCAGGTCGGCGTGCTCGCCGTGCTCGGCACGCTGATCACCGCCGCGGTGATCACGGGCGTCCTGCGCCTCGCGACGCCCCTGAACCTGCAGGACGCCTTCCTGCTCGCCGTCATCCTCTCGCCCACGGACCCCGTGAGCGTGCTCGCGATCTTCAAGGAGCACGGGGCGCCGCACGGGCTGCGCACGCTGCTCGAGGGCGAGTCGATCTTCAACGACGCGGTGGGCATCGTGCTCTTCACCATCGCCGTCGACATCGCGTTCCCCGGCAGCGGGCACGCGGTCGGCGTCACCGGCGCGGTCTACGAGTTCGTGCGCGAGGTCGCGATCGGCGCGACGGCCGGCGTGGTGGCCGGCTTCGTCGTCTACCGGCTGATGGCGACGGTCGACGACCACCTGATCGAGTCGGCGCTCTCGGTGGTGCTCGCGTTCGGGTCGTACCTCCTGGCGTCGCGGCTCGGCGGGTCGGGCGTGATCGCGACGGTCGCGGCCGGGCTCTTCCTCGGCAGCTACAGGACGAACGTCGCGATGTCGGCCTCGTCGCGGATCGCGCTGCTGCAGTTCTGGGAGATCATCGCGTTCCTCGCGAACTCGGCGCTGTTCCTGCTGATCGGCCTGCAGTTCCACATCTCGCAGCTGAAGCACGTGGACACGGCCGTGACCACGGTCGCCGCGCTGGGCGCGATGTTCGCGGCGCGGGCGATCATCGCGTACGGGCTGGTCGGCGGCGTCCGCTCGCTGCGCGGCGCGCTGGCGGTACCGCTCACGTGGATGCACGCGCTGTTCTGGGGCGGGCTGCGCGGCAGCATCCCGATCGCGCTGGTGCTGGGCCTCGGCGAGGTGGGCGCGCGCGTCGGCGACGTCGACGCGATCGCCGTGGTGTTCGCGGTCGTGTTCTTCTCGCTCGTCGTGCAGGGCCTGACGTACGGCCCGCTGCTGCGGCGGCTGGGGCTGGTGACACACGACGCCGGGCTCGAGAAGTACGAGAACCAGATGGCGCGCTCGCTGGCGCTGCGGGCGGCACTTCGGCGGCTAGAGGCGCTGTCGCTCGACGGCGAGATCGTCGGTCCCGCGTACGACGACCTTCATCAGCGGCTCGAGGCCGCGCAGGAGGACGCGCGGCACGAGATGACCGAGCTGGCGCGACAGGCCGAGCACGGCTGGCCGGTGCGCGAGACCCGTGCGGTGCGGCAGATCGCGTCGGCGGAGAAGGCCGCGCTGGCGGACGCGGCGCGGCGGGGGCTGCTGCCGTCCGACCTCGTCGAGCGCTACTCGTCCGAGCTCGACGGTGTGCACGACGCGAGCTCGCTGCTGCGCGTCGTCGGCGCGCAGCCGCCGGACGACGGCCGCGGCGAGGACGGCGAGGACGGCGCCGGGGGCGGCTCGGCCGCCGCGCGCGACGAGCGCGCGATCGAGGCGGCGGCGCAGACGGGCGCCGAGGAGGCGGAGGAGCGCGCGGACGACGAGGCGGGCGGCGACGCGGACGCGGCCGGCGGCGGCGAGGGGCCGCGATCCGGGTAGGGGCGCCGCGCTCCGCGTCGCCCGCGAGCTCAGCCGGCCGCGCTCGTGGCGGCGGCCGCACGCGTCCGCCGCCATCGCCACCACGCCGCCACGAGCAGCCCGCACGCCGCGCCCGCCGCGTGATCGATGGCGACGTCGAGCGGGAACGCGTGCACGCTCCACGCGATCCACAGCGCGAGGCCCACGTAGCCCGCGCGCGCGAGTCGCGACGGCAACGTCGTGACGAACGCCGCCGCGACGGCAGTCACGGCTGCGGACGAACCGGTGTCGCCCACGTGCACGAGCGCCTCCGCAGACGCGTTCCCCAGCCTCGCGAGCCCGGCCAGGCTCGCGAGGCGCACCGGCTCGACGAACAGCTCCGAGCCGAAGAAGAGCGCGGCGGTACGCACGCTGCCGGCTCGCGGCTCGAGCAGCGCCAGGCTCGCGACGACCGCCACCGCCTGCGACCAGAAGAGCGGACCGATGCCGGGGTCCGACTGCACGACCGGCGAGACCGCGAGCGTCCACCATCGGAACGACGTGAGCGCGCGCGGGGTCACGCCCAGCCGCGCGACGAGGTCGCGGTGCTGCGCCGCGCTCTGCGGCGCGAGCGCGATGCCGATTGCGACGACCGCGACGCCAATCACAATCGTGGCCGGCCAGGTCCCCGGCCAGCGGCGCCGGCGGCGGCCGCGTGCGCGTGCCGGCGGCTCCCCATCCGCCTGCCCCGGCCGCTCGGCGCGGGCCTGCGCGCCGGGGCAAGGGGGCCGTTGGTCGGACCGCGTCATCAACCTATGATCGTCCGAATGGCTGCTCCGTCTACCGAACGTGCTCCCGGCGCGGAGCAGTTCCTCCGACTGCGGGGCAGCGCCGTACTCCGGGCCTGGCGGCACATTCTCCCCGAGCCGGCGCGCTGGCCGGTCTGGCTGATCGCGCTCGTCACGCTGGCGAACGGCGTCGTCAGCCTCTCGGCGCCGCTGCTCTTTCGCGTCTCGCGTCATCCCGCGCTCGCCGGCTACGCGTTCCCCCTCGGCGTGCATCACTGGAGCCGCGCCGCCGGCACGGCGTTCGGGCTCGCGCTCGTCTACCTCGCGTACCACCTGCTGCGACGGCGGCGCGTCGCGTGGGGCTTCGCCCTCGCGGCCGCCGCGGCGGCGACGGTGTCGCACCTGCTGAAGGGGGACGAGTCGTGGCCGCTCGCCGTCGCGCCCGCCGCGCTGGTGGGGCTGCTGATCGTGTTCCGCGGGCGGTTCACCGTGCGCAGCGAGCCGGTGAGCATCGCGCAGGGCGTGGCGCTCGCCGCGGCGATCCTCGCCGCCGCGTTCCTCTACGGCGCCGCCGGGTTCTGGCTCCTCGAGCGCCGCGACTTCGGCCAGACGTTCGACCTGCGCGAGGCCGTGCAGCAGACGCTCGACCAGTTCCTCCTGCTCGGCGCGAACTACAGCCTCGAGCCCGAGACGCGCCACGCGATGTGGTTTCTCGATTCGCTGCGCATCGCGGGCATCTCCGCGGTCGCGCTCGTCGCGCTCGCGCTGGTGCAGCCGATCCGCTACCGCCTGCGCGTGCTCCCGCGCGAGCGCGTCGAGGTCGAGGCGCTGCTCCGCCGCTTCGGTGGCACGGCGCTCGACGAGTTCAAGCTCTGGCACGACAAGTCGTACTTCTTCGACCCGGAGCGCCGAGCGGCAATTGCCTACCGCGCGACGATGGCGGTCGGCATCGCGCTCGGCGACCCGGCCGGCAATCCCGCCGCCGTGCGCGCGACCGTCGAGGGCTTCGTGCGCTTCGGCGAGGACAACGGCTGGGCGGTGGCGATGCACCAGGTCACCGACAGGTGGCTCGACCTGTACCGCGAGCTCGGCTTCGCCCTGCTGAAGATCGGCGAAGAAGCGTCGGTCGACCTCGAGCGCTTCGCGACGCAGACGGCCGAGACGAAGGACTTCCGCTACATCCGCCGCCGCTACGAGCGCGAGGGCTACGTCGCGTCACGCCACGAGCCGCCACACCCCGCGGCGGTGATGGCGGAGGTGGAGGCGGTGTCGCGCGACTGGCTCACGCTGCCCGGGCGGCGCGAGCGCGGATTCACGCTGGGTGCGTTCGAGCCGCGCTACATCCAGTCGTCGCCGCTGTTCGTGCTGCGCGACGCCGAGGGCCTGCTGGTCGCATTCGTGAACGAGATCCCGTCGTACCGGCCGGGCGAGGCGACGATCGACCTGATGCGCCACCGCACCGGCGTGCCGAACGGCGTGATGGACTACCTCTTCACGACGGTGCTGCTCGACTGCCACGTGCGCGGGTTCACGCGCTTCGACCTCGGTCTTGCGCCGTTCGCCGGCGTGGGCGAGCACCCCGACGCGACGCTGACGGAGCGTGCCGTGCGGGAGATCTTCGACCGCCTGAACCGGCTGTTCTCGTATCGCGGACTGCGCAACTACAAGGCGAAGTTCGAGCCCGACTGGGAGGACCGCTATCTCGCGTACCGCGGTGGGCCGGTCGGGCTGGCGCGCACGGCGCTCGCGCTGACGCGGTTGACCGAGGGCTAGCGATGGCGAGCGCCGCCGAGCGTCCGCCCGCGCGCGGCCACGCCGCGCTGGTGTCGGCGATCGCGGTGCTCGTGCTCGCGGCGGCGCTGGTGGTCGTGCTCGACTGGCGGCAGGTCGGGCGGCTGCTCGGGCAGACGCGGTGGACGCTGGTCGTGCCGGCGCTGACGGCGACGGCCGGCTCGTACCTCGCGCTGAGCGCGGGGATGGTGGCGGTGGGGCGCATCGTGGGTGTGCGCGCGCCGACGGGGCCGCTGTTCCGCGCGAGCTACGTGTCGTTCGCGCTCAACCACGTGCTGTCGCTGGGCGGGGTGGCCGGCTACTCGGTGCGCACGGCGCTGCTGCGCGAGCACGGCGAGTCGCCGGGAAGCGTGCTCGCGATGACCGTCGTGCAGTCGTACCTGAACACCGTGGCGATGCTCGCGCTGCTGCCGGCGGGACTGCTGCTGCTCGCGGCGGTGCACCCGCTCTCGGGCGCCGGCGCGGGGGCGGCGCTGGTGGCGGGGGCGCTGTCGGCGGTCGCCGTGCTGGCGCTGACCGCGGCGCTGTGGTCGCGCCGCGCCCGGGGCGCGCTGCTGCGCGCCGGCCGCTGGGGCACGCGGGTGGCGCTCGGCGCGGGTCGAGCGCGGCACGCGGCGGCCGCGCTCGACGATCTCGGCGCGGGCCTCGACCGCGCGGCGACGGCGGTGCGCGCGCGACCGGCGGCGGGCCTGGCGCCGGCGCTGCTGATCGTCGCGGACTGGGGCGTGACGCTCGTGGCGTTCTGGTGCTGTCTCGCCGCCGTGGGCGCCGGGGCAGGGTTCGCCGCGGCGCTGACGGCGTTCGCGGTCGGGGTGAACGCGGGGGTCGCGTCGTTCGTGCCGGGCGGACTCGGCGTGCAGGAGGGGTCGATCACGGCGACGCTGGCCGTGCTCGGCGTGTCGGTCGAGCACGCGGCGCTCGCGGCGATCCTGTTCCGGGTCGTCTACTACTTCGTGCCGTTCGCGGTGAGCCTGCCGCTGTACTGGCCGCTGCTGCGGGGCGAGAGCGGCCCGGACGGAGCATCACGCTAGTCGCCTACCCGAGCCGTCGTCGCATCGCCCGCAGCGCGAGCGCCAGCAGTTCATCGGCACGGTTCGTCGTGCCGAACGCGCCGTGCTCCGCCGCCTCCTTCCGCTGCTCGTCGGTGGCGGATCCTGCGTAGACGACGAACGGAGTGCGGTCGCCCCGCCTGCGCAGCGCGTCGAGGAGCGTGTACCCGGCGCGAGGATCCGGCGACCGCCCCATGTCGGAGATCACGAGGTCGTACCCGCCACCGGCGAGCGCGGCGAGGGCGTCGTCCGTCGAAGTCAGGGTCGTGACGCGCGCGCCGAGAGACTCCAGCGCGCGCCGCTCGTGGATGTTGTTGTCGGGATGGTCGTCGACCCAGAGCACCCGCGAACCTGCGGCGCCCCGAACGCTCTCACGCGTGACGGAGCGGGAGACGCTCTCCGCGATCTCGTCTGGTCGCGGCGTCGCGGGGTCGTTCGCCTGCGTGGCCCGCGAGCCGGCGGCGACGCCCAGCGACGCGGCGGCCTCGATCTGCTGCCGACGCACGGTGGCCTCGATCCCACCGCCCTTGAACGACAGTTCGCCGAGGCTGCTGAGGAACCCGTTCAGCGGGCCGGAGAAGCGGACAAGCAGGAAGACGGCGACGGCCGGCCACACCATTACCGACAACAGGTGAGCGAGCGAGTCGACCACCGCGACGAAATGATCGACGTTCATGCGCGATCTCCCCCGGCCCCTCAGCGAGGTGTCGCGCGAATACTAGCCGCAGGCTCACGCCTCCGACGCGGCATCCGCCGCGACGCGTAGGCTGGTCGGCGGCGCGCGGTTGCGCCGCAACGAAAGTTGGAGCCCGTGGCCGACGACTTCCGGTACATCTCGAAGAACCGCCTCGTGTTCGAGGGCGGCGTGCGGCACGCCTACATGGGCGAGGTGGCCGAGCCCGTGGCGTACGGGGTGCAGGGCGCGCTGCGCGAGTACTACGGCGCGAAGGAGGGCCCGCCGGTCGCGGCGACGCTCGACCACATCGTGGCCGCGGTCGGCGGCTGAATGTTCGGCACGCTCGCGGGGGCCCTGGCCGCCCGCAAGGTCGAGTTCGACCGCTCCAGCTACAGCGCCGACGTCGACGGGACGATCGAGGGCCCGACCGGCGCCACGATCCGCATCACCAGGATCCACGTGACGTACCACCTGCGGGTGCCGGCCGCGCAGCGCGAGACCGCCGACCGCGCGCTGGCCGTGCACGCACGCGGCTGCCCGGCGCACGAGAGCGTGAAGGACGCGATCGACGTCACGTGGTCGGCCGACGTCGCCGACGCGTGAGCGCGGGCGGGCGGCGGCGATGAGGGAGGCACGAGCGCTGCGACGCCTGCCGCTCCACGAGCGGCACGTCGCGGCGGGCGCGCGGCTCGCGCCGTTCGCCGGCTGGGAGATGCCGCTGCAGTACGCGGGCGGCATCCTCGCCGAGCACGCCGCCGTGCGCGAGGCCGCCGGCGTCTTCGACGTCTCGCACATGGGCCGCGTGCGGATTGAGGGGCCCGACGCCGGCACGCGCATCCGCGCGGTGACGACCTACGACGTGACGCGGATGCACCCCGGCCGCGCCCACTACTCGCTCTACGCGACCGACGACGGCGGCATCGCCGACGACGTCTTCGTCTATCGCGTCGACGCCGACCGCTGGCTCATCGTGCACAACGCCGCGAACGCGGAGGCCGACGCGGCGCGCGTGCGGGCGTCGGTGGATCGGGCGCCGGGAGCGGCGATGCGCGACGTCGGCGGCGAGACCGTGATGCTCGCGGTGCAGGGACCGGCCGCGCTCGCGCGGCTGCGCGACGTGCTCGGGGTCGACCTCGCCGCGGAGCTCGCGCCGCGGCGCTGCACCGAGCTCGCCTGGCGCGGCGCGACGGTGCTGGTCGGGCGCACCGGCTACACGGGCGAGGACGGCGCGGAGTGCATCCTCGACGCGGAGCGCGGGGCGGCGCTGTGGGACGCGTGCCTGGCCGCCGGGGTCGTCCCGTGTGGGCTGGGGGCACGCGATACGCTGCGGCTGGAGGCCGCGCTGCCGCTGCACGGCCACGACATCACGCCCGACACGAGCCCCTACGAGGCCGGGCTCGGCTGGGCGGTCACGCTCGAGGACGGCGCCGAGTTCACGGGTCGCGACGCGCTCGCCGCCGCTGCCGCGCGCGCGCCCGAGCGGCGGCTCGCGTGCCTGCGGCTGCTCGACCGCGGCGTGCCGCGGGCCGGCTACCCGGTGCACGCGCCGGGAGACGCGACCGGCGACGAGAGCGAGCCGCGCGCGGTTGCTACGCTCACGAGCGGCGCGTTCAGCCCCACGCTCCGCGTGGGCATCGCGATGGCGTACCTGCCCGCAGGTCTCGCCGCGCCGGGCACGCGGCTCGCGATCGAGATCCACGGGCGCGACGTCGACGCCGAGGTCGTGCCCCGCCCCTTCATCCGCCGCTCGGAATGATCCCGGCGGCAACGGAAAGGCCGCTACGTGGAGGTCCCCTCGGAGTTGCGCTACACGACCGAGGACGAATGGGTGCGCCTCGCCGACGGCGAGGCCACCGTCGGCATCACCGACTTCGCACAGGAGCAGCTCGGCGATGTCGTCTACGTCGAGCTGCCGGCGGTCGGGCGCGCGTTGAAGCAGGGCGAGGCGTTCGGCGTGATCGAGTCGGTGAAGGCGGTGTCGGACCTCTTCGCGCCGGTGAGCGGCGAGGTGGTCGCGCGTAACGAGGCGCTGACGGACGCGCCGGAGCGCGTGAACGCGTCGCCGTTCGACGAGGCCTGGATGATCCGCGTGCGGGTGAGCGAGCCGGCGGAGGTCGACGCGCTGCTGACGGCGGACGCCTACCGCGCGCGGCTCGCCGCGCACGAGCAGTAGCCGCGATGCCCGACGACGACACGAGGGCGGCCGCCCCGGCGCCTACGCCATACATCCCGAACACCGACGCCGACCGCGCGGTCATGCTCGCGCGGCTCGGGCTGGCGAGCGTCGAGGCGCTGTTCGACGCGCTGCCGCCGGCACATCGCGACCCGGTGATCGCGCTGCCGCCGGCGCTGGCGGAGGCGCCGCTGATCCGGCTGTTGAGCACGCGAGCCGGCGAGAACACGTCCGGCGGGCGGCCGTCGTTCCTCGGCGCCGGCGCGTACCGCCGCGCGGTGCCGGCGGTCACGGGCGCGCTGACGGCGCGGTCGGAGTTCGTGACGTCGTACACGCCGTACCAGCCCGAAGTGAGCCAGGGCACCCTGCAGGCCGCGTTCGAGTACCAGTCGACGGTGTGCGAGCTGACCGGCATGGACGTGTCGAACACCGGGATGTACGACGGCGCGAGCGCGACGGCGGAGGCGTGCCTGCTGGCGTCGCGCGTGACGGGGCGGCGCGCGGTGGCGCTGCTCGAGCCGGTACACCCGGGCGTCGTGGACGTGGTGCGGACGTACGCGTTCGGCGGCGGGCTGCGGGTCGACCTGGTCGCCGGGGTCGATCGCGTGACCGACGAGCACGCGTGCGTGGTCGTGCAGCAGCCGGACTTCCTCGGCGCGATCCTTGACCTCGAGCCGGTAGCCGCCGCGGCGCACGCCGCCGGTGCGCTGTGCGTCGCGGTCGCCGACCCGTTCGCGCTCGGGATGCTGCGGGCGCCGGGCGACGCGGGTGTCGACCTGGTGACGGGCGAGGGGCGCGACCTCGCCGGGCCGCCGGGGCTCGGCGGTCCGTCGCTCGGCATCTTCGCCGCGCGCGAGCAGTTTCTGCGGCAGATGCCGGGGCGCATCGTGGGGCGGACGCGCGAGGTGCATGGGTCGGCCGGAGCCGGCGACGCACGCGACGCTGTCGGCGAGCCGCGGGCCGGCTACGTGCTGACGCTGCAGGCGCGCGAGCAGTTCATCCGGCGCGAGCGCGCGACGTCCAACTTCTCGACGGGGCAGTCGCTGGTCGCGCTCGCGTTCACGGTCTCGGTGCAGGCGCTGGGACCGGTGGGACTGCGCGCGGCGGCGGAGCTCTGTTACCAGCGCGCGCACGACGCGGCGGCGCGGATCGCGGCGCTGCCGGGCTACGCGGTCGTCGAGCGCGGGCCATGGTTCCAGGAGTTTCTCGTGCGGGGGCCGGTGCCGGCGGAAGTGCTCGGGCGTGCGCTGGGCGCGCGCGGCATCGAGGGCGGGCTCGCGCTCGCGGGCCGCCCGGAGCCGGAGGCGCGCGACGCGATGCTCGTGTGCGTGACGGAGGCGACCCCGCCGGAGCACGTGGACGCGCTGATCGCGGCGCTGCGCGAGATCGCGGACGGCGTCGCCGACGACGGCGAGCGGCAGGCGTGAGCCCTGCCGCGGGCGTGCGCGCGACCCAATCGCCGCGTCGCCAGGGGGTGCCGCGCGGGCAGTCGCGGGAGGTAACCGCATGACCACGCCGGAGCGCTGGCCCGTCGAACCCGTCCGCGGCGGCGGTGGCTTCCGCGAGGAGGACTTTGGCGCGCGGCTCGCGTTCGACCGCGGGGAGCCGGGGCGACACGCGGTGGCGGTCGAGCGCTGGGAGGGGCCGCCGGCGCCGCTGCCGTCGGCCGGGCTGCTGCGCGAGTCGGTGCGGCTGCCGTCGCTCAGCCAGGGCGAGCTCGTGCGCTACTACCACGCGCTCTCGCGCCGCAACTTCGGCGTCGACACCGGCACCTACCCGCTGGGCTCGTGCACGATGAAGTACAACCCGAAGGTCGACGACCTGGTGGCGTCGCTGCCGGGGTTCGCCGACGGGCACCCGCTGGCTCCGCTCGACACGGTGCAGGGCACGCTGCGCGTGCTCTTCGAGTTGCAGTCGTGCCTCGCCGCGATCACGGGGCTGCCGGCGGTGAGCCTCGCGCCGGCGGCCGGCGCGCAGGGCGAGCTCGCCGGCATGCTGATGGTGAAGCGCGCGCTCGAACGTCGCGGCGAGCTGGAGCAGCGGCGGCGGGTGCTCGTCCCCGACAGCGCGCACGGCACGAACCCGGCGAGCGCGGCGATGGCCGGCTTCGCGGTGACCGAGCTGCCGAGCGGGCCGGACGGCGCGATCGAGCTGGCGACGCTGGAGCGCGAGCTCGACGGCACGGTGGCGGCGCTGATGGTGACGCTGCCGAGCACGCTCGGGCTGTGGGAGCCGCGCATCGAGGAGATCGCGGAGCGCGTGCACGCGGACGGCGCGCTGCTCTACGGCGACGGCGCGAACCTCAACGCACTGCTCGGGCGCGTGCGGTTCGGCGACCTCGGGTTCGACGTCGTGCACCTCAACCTGCACAAGACATTCGCGACGCCGCACGGCGGCGGGGGGCCCGGCGCGGGTCCGGTGTGCTGCAGCGACGCGCTCGCGCCGCACCTGCCGGCGCCGGTGGTGGTGCGCACGGGCGGCGAGGCAAGCGACGGCGCGGCGGCCGACGAAGACGAGCGGTTCGCGTTCACGCGCCCGGCGGACTCGATCGGCCAGCTGCAGCAGTTCCACGGCAGCGTCGGCGTGCTGCTACGGGCCTACGCCTACATCCGCACGCTCGGGCTCGCCGGGCTGCGCGCGACGTCGGCGAACGCGGTGCTCAACGCGAACTACCTGCGCGCGCTGCTGGAGGACGCGTACGCGCTCCCCTACCCGCGAGCGGTGATGCACGAGGTGGTGTTCTCGGGCTCGCGCCAGCGCCGCGACTCGGACGTGCGGACCTACGACATCGCAAAGCGCCTGATCGACTATGGCATCCACCCGCCGACGGTCTACTTCCCGCTGATCGTCGAAGAGGCGCTGATGATCGAGCCGACGGAGACGGAGTCGCGCGAGGCCGTGGAGGCGTTCGCGTCGGCGATGCGCGCGATCGCCGAGGAGGCCGCGCGCGACCCGGAGCTGGTGCGCACCGCGCCGCACACCGCCCCGATCGGCCGCCTGGACGAGGCGACGGCGGCACGCCACCCGGTGCTGCGGTGGGCCGGCCCGGCGGCGAACGGCCCCGCGTCAGCGGGCTGAGCAGGCCACGCCGTCCGCGAGACCGCCCGGAGAACGCTCCCCACGCACCGCGCGGCATCTCAGCTCGCTCACGCGAGGGGGTTCGCCGCGGAGCGCCTCGCCGCGGAGCCTCGCCTTACTCGCGCCTTATTTCGGTGGCGATACGCTGGCGCGACCAGCCGAGGCCGGGAGCCCACCATGCGCCTGCTCATCGTCGAGGACGAACGCGACCTCGCGGACGCGCTGTCGCGCGGGCTGCGGCGCGACGGCTGGGCCGTAGACGTCGCCTTCGACGGAGGCACCGCGCTCGAGAAGGCCGAGGTGAGCGACTACGACGTCGTGCTCCTCGATCGCAACCTCCCGGTGCTGCACGGCGACGAGGTCTGCCGGCGCCTCCACGAGTCCGGCTCGCACGCGCGCATCCTCATGCTGACCGCGGCCGGTGCGGTCGAGGATCGCGTCGAGGGCCTCGACCTCGGCGCGGACGACTACCTCCCGAAGCCATTCGACTTCGACGAGCTTCGTGCGCGGCTGCGCGCGCTGGTGCGCCGCGGCGCCGAGACGCGAGCACCGGTCCTCGAACGCGCCGGCATCCGGCTCGACCCCGCGCTGCGCACCGTGACGCGCGACGGCACCGAGGTGGGGCTCACGCCGAAGGAGTTCGCGGTGCTCGAGATCCTGCTGCGCGCCGACGGACGCGTGGTCTCGACCGAGGAGCTGCTCGAGCGCGCGTGGGACGAGCACACGGATCCGTTCACGAACGCGGTGCGCGTGGTGGTGATGACGCTGCGGCGCCGGCTCGGCAATCCGCCCGTGGTCGAGACCGTGGTCGGGTCCGGGTACCGCATCTGATGCCGCTGCGCCGGACGATCCGGCTGCGCCTCACCCTCTGGTACGGCGGGCTCTTCCTGCTGACGGGCTTCACGCTGCTCGCGATCAACTTCCTGCTCGTGCGCGAGATGTTCCCCTCCGACCCGACCGCGTTCCGCGAGCAGGCCGCCGCGCGGCTCGGCGTGCCGGTCGAGGCGTTCACGGGCGGACGCCGCGCCCAGTTCCCGCGCGACAACGCGCCGCCGGCGACGTTTCGCCTGGGCGACGTCCTCGACAGCGCGGCGCAGCAGATCAAGACGGACACGTTGCGGCAGCTGCTCGTGCAGTCGACGGTGCTGCTGGCGCTGCTCGCCGTGCCGTCGCTGGGGCTCGGATGGCTGATGGCCGGCCGCATGCTGCGCCCGATCTCGGAGATGACCGACACCGTGCGGCGCATCTCGGACGAGCGGCTGCACGAGCGCGTGGCACTGCAGGGCCCCGATGACGAGCTCAAGGAGCTGGCCGACCAGTTCGACGTGATGCTCGACCGCCTCCAGCGCGCGTTCGAGGCGCAGCGCTCGTTCGTCGCGAACGCGGCGCACGAGCTGCGCACGCCGCTCACGGTGATCCGCACCGAGCTCGACGTGACGGTCGGCCACGACGACGTTCCCCCCGACGAGATCGAGCACATGGCGGAGGTTGTGCGGCGCGCGCTGGGCCGCGCGCAGGCCCTGATCGACGCGCTGCTCACGCTGGCGCGCGCGGACAGCCCGCCGGGGCCGGCCGTCGCCGTCGACCTGTCGGAGGTCGCGCGGCGGACGATGGCGAGTCACGCGGACGCGGCGGGCGCGGCGGGCGTGACGGTGGACGGCGCGCTGGCGCCGGTGGAGGTGATGGGCGACCGGGTGCTGCTCGAGCGCATGATCGACAACCTCGTGACGAACGCGATCGCGCACAACCGGGCCGGCGGGTGGGTGCGCGTCTCCACGTCGGTCGACAACGGCAACGCGGTGGTCGTGGTGACGAACAGCGGCGACGAGATCGCGCCCGCGGAGGTCGACGGGCTGTTCGAGCGCTTCGCGCGGCGCGACGCGTCGCGCAGCCGCGCGACGGGCGGCTACGGGCTCGGCCTGTCGATCGTGCGCGCGGTCGCGGAGCACCACCAGGGGCGCGCCGCGGCGGCGCCGGTGACCGGCGGCGGGCTCGAGGTGCGCGTGGCGATCCCGCGCCGCGCGGGCGCCGCGAGCGCCTGACCGCGGGCGCGCCTCCTGCGCACGCTCCGGCACGACCGTTTACGCAGGTCTTATCCCCGCCCTCATAGGGTCGATCTCGCAGCCCCGCATCCGCGCGCAACCGCGGGGCGCACAAAACGAACGCATCCCACCCGCAAACGAGGGGTATCGCCCATGTGGAAGCTCAAGCACCGGACCGCGAGCATCGTTGGGCTCGCAGCCGCGGCCGCCATCGCCGTGCCGGCGATCGCGGTCGCCAGCTACCAGGGACAGAACGCGACGGCGGCGACGGCGGCGGCCGTCGCCCAGCAGGCGACGGCGACGGCCACGCCCGGCCCCGGCGGCCACCCCGGGCCGCACGGCGCGTGGGGCAAGCGCGCCGGAGCCGGCCTCGACGCGCTCGCGCAGCAGCTCGGCGTCACGACCGACGCACTGAAGGCGGCCCTCCAGCAGGCGAAGACCGCCGTCGGCACGCCGGCCGCCGGCGCCGACCCGCAGACGCTGCGCTCCGACTTCGTCGCAGCGCTCGCGCAGGCGCTGGGCATCGACCAGGCGAAGGTGCAGGCGGCCGTCGGCAAGCTGCCGCTCGGCCGGTTCGGCGACCGCGTCGACGAGCTCGACCGGGTCGCGCAGCAGCTCGGCGTCACGACCGACGCGCTGAAGACGGCGCTCCAGCAGGCGAAGACCGACGTCGGCACGCCGGCCGCGGGCACCGATCCGCAGACGCTGCGCGGCGATTTCATCGCGGCGCTCGCGAAGGAGCTCGGGATCGACCAGGCGACTGTCCAGGCCGCGGTCGGCGACTTGCACTTTCCGTTCGGCGGACCGCGGGCGGGTAGAGGCGTGAACGCGCTCGACTCGGTCGCGACGAAACTGGGCGTCACGACCGACGCCCTGAAGGCGGCGATTGAGAAGGCACGGACCGACGTCGGGAAGCCGGCGGCCGGGACCGACCCACAGACGTACCGGTCCGACTTCGTCGCTGCGCTGGCGAAGGAGCTCGGGATCGACCAGGCGGCCGTGCAGGCGGCGATCGGCAACGGACCGTTCGGCTTCGGCGGACCGGGCGGTCCGGGCCACCGCGGCCGGCACGGGTTCGAAGGCGGCCACGGCTTCCGTGGTGGCCCGGGCGGCTCCGCGCCGAGTGGAACCCCCACTCCGACGGGCGCATCCACCTAGGGGCGGCGCAACCGCAGCGATCACGAGGCGAGCCGCCGGGTAGTCCCCGGCGGCTCGTTTCGTCTCACCGCGTGGCAGCAGCCGCGTTCCGTGCAGCCGCCCGTTCCAGCTTCCGCCGCACGCGCTCGCTGCGGTAGGTGAGCGCGTCGCGCCGCCGCTCGTCGCCGGCGACCGGTCGCGCCGCACCGAGCACGGCGAGCGCCGCCTCCACCACCGTGAGCGCAGCCGCGTAGTCCCGGCGCTCGTGCTCGTAGTACTTCGCGAGCTCGGTCTGCGCGTGCAGCCGCGCCGGACCGGGCCGCGCGGCGAGCTCGGCCCACAGCGATTCCGCGCGGTCGCGCCTCCCCGCCCGCTTGTGGAGCGCCGCAAGCCGGAGCAGCCCGTCGTCGCGCGCCGCCGACGGCGCCAGCACCGCCAGCGCGTGCTCGATGCGCGCGATGGCGTCGTCGCTCCGGCCGCGCCGCGCGAGCAACCGCCCGAACGCGAGCGCCTCGCCGCCATGCGCCGGCGCGGACGCGCCGTCCGCGAGCTCGCCGAGGCGTGCGAGCAGCCCGCCCAGTGCGACCACGTCGAGCTCGTTGTGACGCACGATCGGCGCGAGGTAGCGCATGTCGCGCGTGTGCAGGTAGCGGAAGTACCACGTCGGCACCTCGCTCCCGGGGATCTCGCCGCCGGGACGACTCATGCCGAGCAGCTCTGCCTCGACGACGCCGAGGCGGCACGAGTCGAGCAGACCGCGATAGAGCGTGCGCGCGACGCCGAGCAGGTCGAGGTGGCGCAGCGCCTCGAAGCGGCCGCGACGCCGGTGCATCGTCATGCGGCCGTCGAGCATCGGGGCGTCGAAGCCGCGTCCGTTGTAGGTGACGAGCACGGGGTCGTCCTCCGCGCGCACGTCGGCGGCGAGCGCGGCCAGCACGGACGCCTCCTCCTCGGGGGCGAGCGCCAGGTACTGGCGCAGGACGAACGCGTCGCCCTCGACTCGGCCGGTGGCGACGAGGAACGCCATGGCGCCGGCGCCGCCGAGGCCGGTGGTCTCGATGTCGAGAAAGAGCAGGTCGGGAACGGCCGCGTCCTCGAGATCCTCGCCGGGCGCGAGGAACGGCAGCACGCCGTCGGGAAGTGCGAACAGCGACGCGAGTGGCTGCCGCCCAATCTCCGTGGTCGCGGGCAGCCGCAGCTCGCGGTAGGTGCACGGCCCCTCGTCGGTCTCGCGGCGCGTCAGCCCGGGGAGTGGCTCGGCCGCCGGCGTCGCCGCGCGCGCCGGCGCGGGCGCGGGCGGCCGGCGGCGCTCGAGGCGCCGGATCAGCTCCTGCAGCTGGCGCCGCGTCTCGTTCCGCGGAGCAGGACGCTCGGCGAGCAGCACCCTCAGACCCCGGCAACGGGCGCACCGGCCGGCTCGCGCACGGCGGGCCGGCGCGCGACGGCCCCCGGAGCGGGGGCGCACGCCGTCGCCTCCTCAGCGAGCGACGCGAAGACCTCGCGCACGAGCGACTTCACGCCGACGCCGGGCGCGGCCGGCGGGCCGACGCAGCCCGGGCAGCCGTCGGCGCACGGGCAGGCGTCGACGATGGCGCGGGCCATGCGTACCAGGTCGTCGGTGTGATCGAAGAGGTGCTGGCTGAGCCCGACACCGCCGGGCACCGCCTCCCACAGGAACGCGGTTGGCCGGCCGGTGTGCGGCGACTTGACCTGCGCCGCGAGGTGCAGATCGCGCGGGTCGATCATGAGCAGCAGCGGCGCGACGTGCACGAGCAGCGAGCCGAGGCCCGCGAGCGCCCCCTCGAGTGCCGCGCGAGACCAGCCGGCGATCAGCGCGTCGGGCAGCGCGAGCCAGAACGCCTCCGTATGCAGGTCGTCCTGCGGCAGGCGGATCTTCCCCCAGCCGATGTTCTCGCGCGTCTCGAGCTTCAGCTTCTTGAACAACGTCGCGAGATACGTCACGGCGACGCCGCCGAATCCGTGCAGCGCCGGGGCGTCCCGCGTCGCGAACTCCTCGATCACCTTCAGGTCCACCGCCAGCTGGGCGTCGGTGTAGTAGTCCACGTCGACCGGCCGCACGTACGCCTTGAGCTCCTCCCAGTCGAGGCGGTCGACGTGGTACTGGCGGCCGTCGTGCATGTAGATGGCCTCGTCGTGCAGCAGCGTCATCGCCGACGGTCGATCGACCTCGCCGATCACGCGTGCCGGCGGGCCCTGGTCGACGATGACGACGTTCTGCTCCGCGCCGCGGCGCAGCGAGATTTCCTGCGCGGGGTAGGCCTCGCTCGTCCAGTAGGCGCGGCCGCGCGCGCGGTGGACGAGCGCGTGCTCCTCGAGCGCCTCGAGCGCGAGCGGCGCGGCCGGGCCGAGCGCCGGGAGCTCCGCCTCCTCGAGCGGCAGCTCGAAGACGGCGCACTTCATGTGCTCGGCGGCGATCAGCGCGTTGTCCGGGTTCACCAGCCCCGACTCCACGCTCTCGCCGAAGAGATACTCGGGGTGCGCGACCGCGTACTGGTCGAGCGGGGACGAGCCGGCGGCGAGCACCGCGAGCGACTCGCCGGCGCGGCGGCCGGCGCGGCCGACCTGCTGGCGGAAGCTGGCGACCGTGCCGGGGAAGCCGGCGAGCACCGCAGCGTCGAGTCCGCCGATGTCGACGCCGAGCTCGAGTGCGTTGGTGGAGACGACGGTGCGCACGTCGCCGTCGCGCAGGCCGGCCTCGATCGCGCGCCGCTCGGCCGGCAGGTAGCCCGAGCGATAGCCCCGCACCGGCTCCGGCGCAGAGGGATCGCGCCGGCGGCCGCCCCGCGCGTCGCGCAGGTACTGCGTGAGCAGCTCGACGTTGGTGCGGGAGCCGGCGAACACGATGCTCTGCACGCCCTCGGCCTGCAGCGCGGCTGCGAGAATCCGTGGTGGAGGCAAGCACGCCCCGGCGAATGCCGAGCTCCCGGTTCACGACGGGCGGGTTGTAGAGGACGACCGTGCGCTCGCCCGACGGCGCACCGTCTTCCGCGACCACGGCGACGTCGCGACCGGTGAGCGCGTGCGCCAGGTCGCCCGGGTTCGCGATCGTGGCCGAGCAGCAGATGAAGACGGGGTCGGAGCCGTAGAAGCGGCAGATCCGCAGCAGCCGGCGCAGCACGTTGGCGACGTGCGAGCCGAAGACGCCGCGGTAGGTGTGCATCTCGTCGATCACGACGTACCGCAGGTTCTCGAACAGCCGCACCCACTTCGTGTGATGCGGGAGGATCGCGGCGTGCAGCATGTCCGGGTTCGTGATCACGACGTGCCCGGCGGTGCGCACCGCGCGCCGGTTCGCGGGCGGCGTGTCCCCGTCGTACGTGAACGTCTTCACGTCGATGGCCGCCTCGCCGACCAGCGCGTGCAGCTCGTGCAGCTGGTCCTGCGCGAGCGCCTTCGTGGGGAAGAGGTAGAGGGCGCGCGCCGACGGGTCGTCGAGGATCGCCTGCAGCACCGGGACCGTGTAGCAGAGCGTCTTGCCCGATGCCGTCGGCGTGACCACGACCTGGTCACGGCCCGCGAGCGCGTGCCCGACAGCGGTCTGCTGGTGCGTGTAGGGGTGCGCGATGCCGCGCCGGGCGAGCGCATCCACGACGCGCCTGTCGAGGCCGTCCGGCCACCGTCCATAGCGCGCCGGGCGCGGGGGGAGCGTGCGCCACTCGGCCGTGCCGCCGATCTCCTCGATTGCCGCGATCAGGGCGTGCTTCGCCCGGGCCACCGTCATCGTTGCCGTCCCTCGCCCCCGCCCGCCCGGCGCGTGGATCCGCGCACAGATGTTCTATACAGAACGCCTGTTCGCGTCAACGTCGACCGAGAGGATTACGGGCACGCAAGGGGCGCGGGCAGGCACGCGACGCCACGCGGAACGGCGGCGCGAGGCCGAGACGGAACGGGGCCGCCGACCCGGCGGGGCATGCCGCGGCGGCTGCACGAGCCACCGGGCGCCGGGCGGCGAACAGTGTTACGCCGGTCGAGCCACGAACTCGACGAGGCACCGGCCCCACAGGCCCATCACCAGTGGAACGACGCCAACGAGGGCGACGACGATGCCCGCCACCCCTCCGAGCTGTGCCAGACCGAGGTAGATGAGCACGACGCCGACGACGACGCGCGCAACGCGCCCGACGACGCCGTTCATGAAGGCAGTGAACGCGTTCATGGCAGCCTCCCCTTCGCTCCTGCATGGTGCGTCGGGGCGGCGAGCGCCGGCAGAGGACGTCGTCGGGGAGCGCGCCGCCGAACGTCCTCGCGGCACCGCGCGAATGCGCAGGCGCGCGATTGGCCGATCGGCGGATCTGTGAACGGCCACACTCGCGCGACGGCGAGCCGCAGACGCGGAGGACCCTAGAACCCCAGGCCGGGCTTCCCGAGCAGCGACCGCGCCGTGCTGATCATCCCGAGATGGTTGTTGCCGTGCGCGATGATCACCTGCCCGATGATGTCGCCGCGCGCCATCTCGCCGTTCGGCCGGATCGTCATCTTCGTCGCGAGGTACTCGTCGCTCATCGCCTCGATGCGCGGGACGATGGCGTCGCGCACGGCCTCGGCGTAGCCGGCGAGCGCCGCCGGCTCAGGGAAGCGCAGCGCGTGCGCGTCGGCGGGCGTCATGCCCGTCCCCTGGTCCACCTTCGGCAGCCCCCACGCCTGGTCGAGGCCGCGCTGCAGCCAGACCGGCTGCTCGCGCTCGAACGCGAAGTGCACGAGGTTGTCGGCGGTGCGCGCGATGTGCCACGCCTCGAAGCCGATCGAGTTGGTGTCGTCGCCCGGCCGGAACTGCAGGTCGTCCTGAGACAGGTCGGTGATGGCGCCGGCGGTGCCCGTCAGCAGCGAGCGCGTGTAGCGCGCAAGGTAGGACTGCAGGGTGATGCGATCGGTCACGAATCCCTCTTCCGGTGCGCGAGGCGTGCGGGGCGCGCCCGATGATAGCCGCTGGAAGCGTGCCGGGAATTGACACTCAGTATCATTAACCTGACACTCAGTCTCACTCCGCCCTCGTCGGAACGTCAACGCGGCGGCAGAGACGCCGCCGACAGGACGCGGACGCAGTCCGCGGCTGGCGCCGCGCTTCCGTCGGCGGCATCTCTGCCGCCGGCTTTGGATGACGTTCATGCGCGCGCGGCGCCCCCGGGGCATGCTGACTGCCGTGCCGTGCCGACGCCGCGCTCGAGTGCGAACGGAGACCGCGATGCCGTCACTGCCGTGGAGCACGCGAGCGCCGCGGCGTTCCGCGTGCCTCCTCCTGTCCGCCGCAGCCGCCCTGGCGCTGGCCGCGTGCGGAGGGAGCAGTGCACGCCCACCCGCGACGGCGAAGCCCGCGCTCACGGTCGTCGCCACGACGACGCAGCTCGGCGACATCGTGCGCGAGATCGCCGGCCCGGCCGCGGCCGTGACGACGCTGGTCAAGCCGAACCAGGACCCGCACGACTTCGAGCCGACGCCCGGCGACGTCGCCGCCGTGGCCCGGTCGCAGGTCGTCTTCAAGAGCGGTGCGGGGATCGACGACTGGCTCGACCGCATCCTGCAGAACGCCGGCGGGAAGCGGCCGATCGTCGACCTTTCCACCGTCGTGCACCTGCGCACGCAGGGCGGCGAGGCCGACCCCCACTACTGGATGGACCCGACGAACGTCGAGGCGCTGATCCCCGCCGTCCGCGACGCGCTGGCCGGGGCCGACCCCGCCGATGCCGCCGCCTTCGGCACGCGCGCGGACGACTACCTCAGCCGCGTGCGCGCGATGGACCGCACGGCGCAGGCGACCATCGACGGGATCCCCGCGAACGGCCGCAAGATGGTCACGGACCACGACGCGTTCCGCTACTTCACGGACCACTTCGGGCTGGAGTACGTCGGCTCGGTGCTGCAGGGCCTGAACACGAACCAGGAGCCGACCACCGGCCAGGTCACCGACCTCATCGCGCAGATTCGTGCCCAGGACGTGAAGGCGATCTTCACCGAGCAGAGCCTGAGCCCGCGGCTCGCGCAGACGCTCGCGAGCGAGGCGCACGTGAAGGTCGTGTCGAACCTCTACGGCGACAGCCTCGGCGCACCCGGCTCGGGCGCCGACACCTACATCGGGATGATGGAGACGAACGCGCGGAACATCGCGGACGCGCTCAAGTAGCGCGCCGCGCACCCCCGGCCGCGCTCCGTTACGTGTGCACGTAGACCGGCGTGCCGATGTCCGCGAAGTCGAAGAGCGCCTTCGGGTTCGGCGTGCGGATGCAGCCGTTCGAGACGCGTCCCGTCGAGCCGTCCACGACCTTGCCGTCCTGGTCCTCGAGGAACGAATGGAAGCCGTTGGCCTTCTGCGGGTCGAAGCCGACCCACCACTGGATGTAGGTCTTGTACGGCGCGTCGTAGCTGAGTGGCGCGATCTTGTTGTAGACGTGGAAGAGGCCGGTCTGCGTCGACTCGTACGCCCCGGTATCGACCTGGGCGCCGACCGCGATCGGGCCGATCTCCTGCACGACTTGCTTCCCGTCCATCAACCGCACCATGAACGTCGTCACGTCGACGTCGATCCAGTGGCCCTCGGTCGGGGCCACGGCGGCCGGCGCGGACGCGGGGGTCGGGGTCGGGGTCGCGGAGGGCGTCTCCGTCGGCGTGGGGGTCGCGGTCGGCGGCGCCGGGGTCGCGGTGCGCGCGACGGGCGTCGTCGCGGTCACGGTCGCCGCGGACGACCCGCCGCCGCAGGCGGCGAGCAGCAGCAGCGTGAGCGCCGCGAGCGCGACCACGATGAGGGCGCGCGTGGGGGCGGTGCGTCGGCGTTCTCGGAGCACGCTTCCATGATGCACACATGGCGCCACCCGGTCGAGCCTTTCGATCATGTGATCTCGTGATTAGACGGATTGGTCGATGCGACGGCCGTGTCGGGTTCTTCTCGTCGAAATTGACACCTAGTCTCAATCGTTCCTATCGTCTTCTCGCACGCCGCCGGGCCTCGCCCGGCCGGTTGAGCGCGGTTGAGCGGTATCCGACGACGTGAACGAGGCCACGAGCGACGCGACCGCGAATCGCCGGGCGCCCACGGCCCGAGCCACGCGCGCGCCCGCCGTCGTGCTCGAGTCGGTCTCGGTCGTGCTCGGGCGGCGCGTCGCACTGCGCGCCGTCGACCTCGAGATTCCCGCCGGCAGCATGGTGGCGCTGCTCGGGCCGAACGGCTCGGGCAAGACGTCGCTGCTGCGCGCGATCACAGGGCTGGCGCGCGTGCGACGCGGGCGCGTCCAGGTCTTCGGGCGCAGCATCGCGGACTCGCGCTCGCGCATCGCCTACGTGGCACAGCGCGAGGACGTGCACTGGGAGTTCCCCGTCACCGTGCAGGAAGTCGCCGAGATGGGCCGCTACCGCGAGCGCGGCTGGTTCGGGCGGCTGCGCCGCGCCGACCGCGAGGACGCGCTGGCGGCACTCGCCGAGGTCGACCTGCTCGACCGTCGCAACGAGCAGATCGGCCAGCTCTCGGGCGGCCAGCAGCAGCGCGCGTTCATCGCGCGGGCGCTCGTGCAGCGCGCCGACCTGCTGCTGCTCGACGAGCCGCTGAACGGCGTCGACGCCGGCACGCAGGAGCGCGTGATCGAGATCCTGCGGCAGCGCGTCGCGATGGGCGGCACGGTGGTGATGGCGACGCACGACCTGGAGACGGCCGCGCACACCTGCGACCGCGTCGTGCTGCTCAACGGCGGCCGGCTGATCGCGACGGGGCCGACGCGCGACACGCTCGTGCCGCAGTACCTCGAGCCGACGTTCGGCGGGCAGCTGCACTTCCACGAGTCGGCGCTCGCCGCGCCGTTCATCATGAGCGCGGAGACGGTGCACCACGATGCATCTCGTTGAGGCGTTCCTCGACCCGCTGCGCTACCAGTTCATCCAGCACGCGCTGTGGGCCGTGCTGTTCATGGGCGTGCTCAACGGCGTGCTCGGCACGTTCGTCGTGCTGCGCGGGTGGTCGTTCTTCGGCGACGCGCTCGTGCACGCGGTGTTCCCGGGGCTCGTGATCGCGTTCCTGCTCGGCGCGCCGACGTTTCTCGGCGCGCTCGTCTCCGGCGTCGCGACGGCGCTTGCGATCGGCGCGGTGTCGTCGGGGCGGCGGGTGAGCGCGGACAGCGCGATCGGCGTGCTCTTCGTCGGCGCGTTCGCGCTGGGCGTCTTCCTGATCAGCCGCACGACCACCTACCGGCAGGACCTCAACGCGTTCCTCTTCGGCCAGATCCTCGGCGTGTCGCGCGCGGACGTCCTGGGCGCGGCGGCGATGACCGTGCTCGTGCTGATCGGGGTCGCGCTGCTCTACAAGGAGTTCAAGCTGGTCGCGTTCGACCCAACGAGCGCCGGTGCGATGGGCTACCCGGTCGTCGTGCTCGACCTGCTGCTGCTGACGCTGCTCACGGTCACGATCGTCGTCTCGCTGCGCACGGTGGGGAACATCCTCGTGCTGGCGATGGTGGTGAGCCCGGCCGCCACGGCGCGGTTCTTCGTGACGCGGCTCTCCACGATGATGGCGCTCGCCGCGGCGATCGGCGCGGCGGAGGGCGTGGGCGGGCTGCTGCTCGCGGCGCACCTCAACGTGCCGCCCGGCAGCACGATCGTGCTGCTCGCGACCGGGACGTTCCTCGTCGGGCTGACGCTGTCGCCGGAGAGCGGGATCCCGTCGCTGCTGCGCGGGCGCGAACTGGACCGCGCGCTGGCGGCGGAGGTGGCGCAGGCGGCGGGCGGCGGCGGGGACTGAGGTCCCCGCGCGTGGCCGGTCGCGCGCCGACGACGAGCGGCCGGGGGCGATCCCACCTATCGTGAACTGGCTCGCCGCACGCCGCTCCGTGGAGATCGCCGCCGATGATCCGCACGTCCCGTCCGCCCGCCGCTCGCCCGTCCGGCCGCGCGTCGCGGCTCGGCGCCGTCGCGCTGTGCGCTGCGTTCCTCGTGCTCGCTGCCGCGTGCGGCGGCTCTGCGTCGCCGTCCGGCGGCGCGGCGGCGTCGGCGTCGCCCGAGGGCGGCTGGTACGCCGGCATCCTCGGGACGCCCGGCGCGAAGCCGAGCTTCACGCTCACCGACACCTCCGGGCAGCCGTTCGACTTCGCGGCCCGGACCGACGGCACCGTAACGCTGCTCTATTACGGCTACACGCACTGCCCCGACGTCTGCCCGACGCATATGGCGACGATCGCGGCCGCGCTCAAGGCGGCCGGTCCGGACGTCGCGAGCAAGGTGAAGGTCGTCTTCGTCACGACCGACCCGGAGCGCGACACCGCCCCGGTGATCCGCGCGTGGCTCGACCACTTCGACACGAACTTCATCGGCCTGACCGGCTCGGTGCAGGAGGTGCAAGCCGCGGAGATCGCCGACGGCCTGCCGCCCGCCGAGAAGACGCCGCTCGACAACGGCGACTACGCGGTGACGCACGCCGCGTGGGTGACGGCGTTCGCGCAGGACAACCATTCGCACCTGGTGTTCCCGCTGGGGCTGTCGCAGGCCGAGTGGGTGCACGACCTGACCAAGCTGGTGCAATCGGGGTGGAAGGGTGCCTAGCGTGAGCGCGGTGCGGGTGCGCGCGTGGGCCGCGGCGGGCGGCGTGCTGCTCGCGCTGACGGTCGCCGCGTGCGGCGGGTCCGGCGGGAAGGCCACGCCGGCGCCGTCGCCGGTGGCGCGCAGCGGCAACATCTCCGTCTCCGCGCCGATGGTGCCGGCGCCCGCGTCCGGCGACGTCGCCGCCCTCTACTTCACGGTGCGCAACGACGGCGACAGGGCGGACCTGCTGACCGCGGTGACCACGGACGCGTCCGGCAGCGCAATGGTCCACGAGACCGTCGAGCAGGGCTCGACCAGCGTGATGCGCCCCCTGGCCGGCGGGCTCTCGGTGCCGGCGCACGGCGAGGTTCGGCTCGCGCCCGGCGGCTACCACGTGATGATGACGGCGCTGCAGCGCCGGCTCGCGCCGGGCGCGACGGTGCAGGTGACGCTGACGTTCGAACACGCCGGCAAGGTCGCGTTCACCGCGCCGGTCGGCGACTACGGCGGCATGGCGATGCCCATGGGCACCGCCACCGCCACCCCGTAAGCGGCGGCAGACACGCCGCCGACGTCGACGCCCCGTCCGGGCGCGCCCGGGCGACGCGCCACTATGCACGATGCCGCCCCTCGCGGGGCCGCCGCGCGACGCGACCGACCTCGACCTGTCGGCGGCGTATCCGCCGCCGCTTCGACGTTAACCCAGCTTTTTCCCCGCGCTAACCGCGCGTTCACGGTCGCGCTCCTCCTCGACCGTAGGCTCGAAGCGCCGGTGCGAACGTCGCACCGCGCAGCAGTGCCAGAGGAGCCGCTCCCCGTGCCCCATCCGCCCGCGCTCGACGCCTCTCCCCCACCCGCCGTCGACCCCCCACGCACGGTCCGCATGCGCGGCACGCCCGCCGGCGGGGGCGTCTGCTTCGGCGTCGCGCGCGTGCTCACCCGGGTCGGCGCGCACGAGTCGCTGCGGCCGGGCGAGGTGCTCGTCGTCCCCGCGATCACGCCGCAGCTCGCGGCGCTGCTGCCGTTCGCCGGCGCCGTCGTCGCCGAGCGCGGCGCCACCCTGTCGGGCGGGCTGATGCTCGCGCGCGAGCTGCACGTCCCCGCGGTCGTCGCGCTGCCCGACGCGACCGCCGCCATCGCCACGGGCGACGACGTGCTGGTCGATGGGACGTCCGGTGCGGTCACGGTCCATCCTCGACGCCGCTAGCGCTCCGCGCGCAACCGACGCGGCCGCGCGCGTCCTCCTCGTCGAGGACGACCTCGCGATCCGCGAGGTGCTCGCGTACCACCTCGCGCGCGCCGGATACGAAGTCGCGACCGCCGAGGACGGCGTCGAAGGCCTGCGCCTCGCGCGCGACGGCCGCCCGGACCTGCTGCTGCTCGACCTGATGCTGCCCGGCATGCCGGGGCTCGACCTACTGCGCGTGCTGCGGCGCGAGTCGAACATCCCCGTGCTCGTCCTGAGCGCCCGCGGCGAGGTCGCCGACCGCATCGTCGGGCTGGAGCACGGCGCATATGATTATGTCGCCAAACCGTTCTCGGTCCGCGAGGTGGTGACCCGCGTCGAAGACCGTGCTGCGCCGCGCGCGCGAGCCGGCCGCCCCGCGCGCGGAGGCGCCGGTCGCGGCCGCCCCGGAAATCGCGATCGACGACGGCGCGCACGAGGTGCGACTGCGCTGCGCGGTCGTGGAGCTGGCGCCGCGCGAGTAGGCGCTGCTCGCGTTCCTCGCGCGGCACCCGCGCCAGGTGTTCACGCGCGACGCCCTGCTGAACGCGGTGTGGGGCTACGACTACTCGGGCGACACGCGCACCGTCGATGTCCACGTGTACTGGCTGCGACGCAAGCTGGAGACGAACCCGGCGAATCCGCGACACCTGCTCACGGTGCGGCGCGTGGGATACCGGTTCGAGCCCTGACCGGCACACGGCCGGCTTCGGGCCGGCTGTGTGCAGTGGCTTCCTCCGCGCGGTTCGCCTCGCGGGCGACCTCTCGCCGAGAGAAAGCCACTGCACACGGCGCGCCTGAAGCGCGCCGCGCGCGGGACAGGGCAGGTACTACACACGGCGCGCCTGAAGCGCGCCGCGCGCCGGCGGTGTCGCAGGCCGGCGGCGTTATGCCGGCGGTTCGCCTGCACCGTCGTGGTGGCCGGGCTCGTGCGGGTGCGAGTGCACGAACTCCAGGTGCCGGTGCAGGTGCTCGTGGATCAGGTTCGCGCGCACCAGCAGCGCCTCATCAGCCAGCACCTCGGCCGGCGTGCCGTCGGCGATCACGCGGCGGTCCTCCCCGATCACGACCACGCGGTCGGCGATGATCGGCACGATCTCGAGCTCGTGCGTCGCGGTGACGATGGTCTTCCCCTGGTTGCCCAGGTCCTGGATCAGGTTCACGAGCAGCCACTTCGTGCGCGGGTCCAGGCTCGCGGTCGGCTCGTCGAGCAGGACGACGTCGGGGCTCAGCGACAGCACCGACGCGATCGCCGCGCGCTTCTTCTCGCCGCCCGACAGTTCGAACGGCGCACGGTCGCGCAGGTGCAGGATCTCCATCTGCCCGAGCGCCGACTCCACGGCGTGGCGCACCTCGACCAGCGGCCAGCCCAGCTGCAGCGGGCCGAACGCGACGTCGTCGCCGACGGTCGCCGAGAACAGCTGCACGTCGGGATCCTGGAACACGAGCCCGACCCGCCGGTGGAACACGTGACCGGCTTCCTCGTCGCCCGCGAGCGTCGCGACCTCCTCGCCGAACACGCGCAGCGTGCCGCCCGTCGGCGCGAGCAGGCCGTCGAGCAGCTTGAGCAGCGTCGACTTCCCGCAGCCGTTCGCGCCGAGCAGCGCGACGTGCTCGCCCTCGCGGATCGTCAGCGAGACGCCGTCGAGCGCGACCTGCCCGCGGTAGTCGAAGCGCACGTCGTCGAGCTCGAAGATGGCGGGGGCGACGGTCGTCGGCGCGGGGGTCGTCACGGCAGCGCCACCCCGGCCGCGATCGCCGCGCCGGCGACGGCGCAGGCGGCGACGGCGAGCGCCCAGTCGGCCGCGCGCATGTCGTAGTCGTCGAAGGTGAGCAGCCGGCCGGAGAAGCCCCGCGCGAGCATCGCCTGGTAGACCTCGTCGCTCATGCGGAACGAGCGGCTCATCAGCGCGCCCATCGTCGAGACGATCCACCAGCGCTGCTCCTTGCCGCCGGTGCGCGCGACGACGCGGCTCTTGCGCGCCTCGAACATGCCGTTCGCGGTGTGCAGGAAGAGGAAGAGGTAGCGGTAGGTCATCGAGAGGATCAGCACGAAGACGTTGGGCACGCGGAAGAAGCGCAGCGCGCGCAGGATCTCGGCCCAGCGCGTGGTGAGGATGAGCGTGATCGCGAGCGTGACCGAGACGTCGACGCGCGCGACGAAGTATGCCGCCGCGGCGAGCCCCTCGCGGCGCGCGGTGAGCGTCGCGAAGCCCAGCGGCAGGTGGAACAGCGGGTGGCTGCCGACGAAGAAGATCGACGGCCCGACGACGAGCGCGCTGAACACCGGCACGCCGAGCCAGGTGCGCTTGAGCAGCATCCCCATCTCGATGCGCGAGGCGGCCGCCGCGAGGAGCACGACCGCGTAGAGCGCGGCCAGCACCGGCCAGTCGCGCGAGATCGCGGTGGCGGTGACGAGGACGACGAACGCGAGCAGCTTCACGCGCGGGTCGCGGCGCTGGAGGTAACCGTCGCGCCGCGCGTGCGCCTCCGAGAAGATCGCGTGCTCGATGCCGGCGGACAGCCCGGCGAGCGACTTCTCGACGAAGCCGGGCTTGCGCGCGCGACGGGGCGCGGGACGCGTGGCCGCGCCGGAGGCGGCGGCGGTGGCGTTCGCGTTCGGCACTAGGTCGCGTTCCTCCAGTCGGGCGGCGCCGACGGCGCGAGCCAGCGGGCGAAGGCCCAGAGCCCCGCGCCGAGCGCCGTCAGGATAGCGATGCCGAGCGCGCCCGCGGCCTGGTACCCGAGGTTCTGCTGCCACGCCGGGGCGTCGCGCGAGACCCACGGCGCCTCGTAGCCCGAGAACAGCGCGTGGTTCGCGTACGTCCCGCCGGCGAGGCCCTTCGGCACGCACGCGCACTCGCGGTTCACCTGGGGCAGCGCGTCGAAGAGCGCGGGGTTGCCGGCGTCGCGCGCGGCGACCGCGGCGTCGACCTGCGCCTGGGTCGCGCTCGCCTCCTCGCCGAAGGCCGCGCCCGGCGCGATCAGCCCGATCGGCGCCCAGATCACGAGCCCGACGAAGATCAGCGCGAGCGGCCGCCACGCGCCGGCGTGCCGCAGCGCGACGAAGAGCGCCGGCAGCACCACCGCCGAGATCACCGCGGACACCGCGACCGTCTGCGCCGCCGCCGTCCAGTCGACCGTCGACCAGTCGACGCCGCCCCAGCGCGCGAGGTCGCCGCCGCCCTTCACGAGCCCCGCGACGAACGCGATCCCCAGCGCGGCCACGACGACCAGCGCGACCGGACGCCACGGGCTGCCCGCCCCCGCGGCATCCGGGTCCGCGGCGGGCACGCGCCGCAGCAGGATCTCGGGGTAGCTGCGCTGGAGGTACGCCACGGCGAGCGCCGTCACCGCCGCCTCGACGAACGACGCGCCGAGCGCGTGCGCGAGCAGCATCGCGGGGATGGCAGTCGCGAGGTTGTACGGGCTGTAGTCGGGCACGCCGCCCGTCGACCAGAAGAGCGGCTGGATGCCGAGCAGCACGCCGACGACGAGCGCGGCGGCGGTGATGCCGGCATAGCCGCCGATCGCCGCCGCGACGACCCGGCGCTGCGACAGCGCCGGCGCGCGGCCGGCGACGATCCGGTAGCCGGCGTAGCCGACGAGCGGCAGCACGATCGCCATCGACATGCAGTTCGCGCCGATGGCGGTGACGCCGCCGTCGCCAAAGAAGAGCGCCTGGATCACGAGCGCGACGGAGGTGGTGATCACGGCCGCCCACGGTCCGAGCACGATCGCGGCGAGCGTCCCGCCGACGGCGTGCGCGGTGGTGCCGCCGGGGACGGGGATGTTGAACATCATGATCACGAAGGCGAAGGCCGCGAAGATGGAGAGCAGCGGCACGGTGCGACCGCTGAGCGTCCGGCGCACGCGGACGGTCGCGACGGCCCAGAACGGAAGCGCCGCGACGTACATCGCGCCCGAGGTGGCGGGGCTGATGTAGCCGTCGGGGATGTGCATGCGAACCTCGCTCACGGCGCCGCGCGCGGGCGGGCCGGCGCACCATAGGCGCACCGGGATGCTCCTGCAACTATTCGCATGTAGTGTATGGGCCGCGATGCGACGAAACACGGCGGCCGAGCACCCACAGCGGCGGCATCTCTGCCGCCGACCGGTCGGCGGCAGAGATGCCGCCGCTGTGGGTCGGGCCGCCCGGCGCATCCCGTGACCTGCGAAGCCGACACCGTCGCCGCGCTGCGCGCCGCCGGCAGCCGCGTCACCACGCCGCGCCTGAAGATCGCCGTCGCGCTGCGGCACCTCGGCGGGCACCGCACCGCCGAGGAGATCCACGACGCGCTGGCGACGGACGACGCGCACAGCGCGATCGCGCTGCCGACCGTGTACCGCACGCTGAACACGCTGCGCGAGAGCGGGCTCGTGGCGAAGATCGACGCGCCGCGGTCGCGCACGACATACTCATGGGTCGACCAGCACGCGCCGCACCACCACCTGGTGTGCATGCGGTGCGGCGCGGAGCTGCCGCTGGACCGTCGCGTGCTCGCGGACCTTGTGCGCGCGATCGAGGAGCAGACGGACTTCGAGCCGCACCTGGGGCACCTCGCGATCCCCGGGCTGTGCCGGGAGTGTCGGGGCGCGGGGTAGGGCACGGCGGCGTGGCCGCCACCGATGGTCGGCGGACCGGGCGGGGCGGCGGACCGGGGCGCGGGCGGAGGCCCGCGGGGGCATCGGCGGCATGCTGCCGCCGCTTGCGACGGGGCCGCGGGGGCGGCGCGGGCGAAGGCCCGCGGGGGCATCGGCGGCATGCAGCCGCCGCTTGCGACGCGGCCGCGGGCGCTGGGGCGCCGTTCGACCGTGATGGCCCCGATGCGGAATGATGCTCGTCCGATGGGTGTGCTCGACGTCGTCATCGCGGTCGTGCTCGCGTGGGAGGCCGTCACCGGCTACCGGCGCGGGTTCTGGCTGACCGCGTTCGAGTACCTCGGTGTCACGGCCGGCTTCCTGGCCGCCGCGGCGCTCACGCCGCGCATCGTCGAGGCGACCGGCGTCACGTCCCTCGGCCTGCGTCTGCTGATCGTGATCCTCGTGCTCGCGACGGGCGCCGCGGTCGGCGCCGCGGCCGGCCGGCTCGTCGGCGAGCCCGTGCGCACGATCGTGCACGTCGTCGGGCCCGTGCGCGTCATCGACGGCATCGCGGGCGCCGCGCTCACCGCGGTCGTCACGCTCGCGCTGCTCTGGTACTTCGGGCTCACGCTCAGCCGCGTCCCGAACCCGCAGGTTGCGACGCTGATCGGCGACTCCGCGATCCTGCGGCGCCTCGACGACGTCGCGCCGCGGCCGCCGCCGCAGCTGGCGCGGCTCGAGACGATCGTGTCGAACCGCTTCCTGCCGCAGGTGTTCGCGGGCTTCGAACCGGCGTTCCCGTCGGGGCCGGCGCCCGATCCGGCGAATGCGCAGAGCGCGGCAGTGACCGCGGCGGCGCGCTCGGTCGTGCGCGTGCAGGGCGTGGGGTGCGGGGGGCTGCGGCTCGGGAGCGGCTTCCCGGTCGGGGGCGGGCACGTCGTGACGAACGCTCACGTGGTCGCCGGCACGGGGCCGATCACCGTGCAGGCGCCCGGCGACCGCCCGCGCGAGGCGACCGTCATCCTGTTCGACCCAAACCGCGACGTCGCGGTGCTGCTCGTGCCGGAGCTGTCCGTCGATCCGCTCGCGCTGACGGACGGCGAGGCCGGCGCGCAGGCCGCCTTCATCGGCTATCCCGGCGGCGGGCCGGAGACGGTCGTCGCCGCATCGCTGGTCAGCAACCTCGAGGCGCAGGGTCGCGACATCTGGGGCGAGCAGCTCGTGCGGCGCAACGTGTGGGTGGTGCGCGGCGAGGCACGGCCGGGCGACTCGGGCGGCGCGCTCGTGAACACGGACGGGCAGGCGGTGGGCGTGATCTTCGCGTCATCGGTGAACGACCCGAGCCGATCGTTCGCGCTCACGCTCAGCGAGATCACGCCGGACTTGCAGCGCGCGCAGGGCCTGACGGCGCCGGTGAACACGCGCGCCTACGCCTGCGCGCGGTAGCGGCGCGACGCGCTACGGGCTCGTCGGCCCGCCCGTCGACACCCACTTCGGCGACGGCGTCGTCGCGGGGAACGGCCCGGCAATCGCGAGCTCCGGGTTGCGCGGGCTGCCGTGGAAGATCTGCCCGGTCTGCACGGTGATGTTCCCGCCGGCGTCGATCTCGACCACCATCGGGTCCATGCCGTGCGGTGCCGGGCCGAAGACGCGGACGCCGGCCTTCGTGTAGGTCGAGCCGTGGCACGGACAGCGATACCAGCCCTTGTCGCCGTTGAACTCGAACTCGGGGCGCCACGGCACCGTGCACCCGAGGTGCGGGCAGTGGTGCCAGAGCGCGAGGAAGCCGTTCCCGCCGCCGCTGCCGCCCGGGCGCGTCTCCTTCGGGTCGAGGTTCGCCAGCCAGAACTGGCCGTCGAGGTGGTGCTGCGGGTCGCCGCCCTGCGGGTAGTCGGACGTCTTCCCGGCGGGGATCGGCCCGCCGAATCCCCTGACATGGCGCGGATAGACGTAGTCGACGAACAGGCCGGCCGAGCCCAGCAGGGTGAGCCCGAGCCCGGTCCAGAACGACGTGCGGATGAAGCGGCGCCGCGAGAGATCGGTCTCCGGCGGGGCAGCGCGCGTCGACGGCACGCGGGCGGAGCCGGGCACCTCGGTCTTGCGCGACGCAATCGCGGCGCGCCAGGCGGCGGTCTCGATCGGCGGCGGTAACGGCTCGTGCTCGCGCCGGTCGGATGCATCGGCGGTCGCGCCGCCACTGGAGGGCCGCGAAGCGCTGGGCCCGTCGGGCATAGGTCACCCCCATCGCGTGGGGGCGGTTGCGAGCGGGGCGGGCGCTCCGGGTCGCCGCTCGGCGATCCCGGGCGCCCTGGATCGAGCGTACGACTCGCCTCAAGCCGCGTGGCTGCGCGGGACCGCATTGCGACGGCCCATATCCTGAAAGAACCACCAGCTTCTGCCGTATGCCACGCCTCCCACCGAGGAATCACGCGGTTCAGGGAGATCGGAAGACCACAATGAAACTCCTTTCTGCAGGCGGTCTGACACGGCCGTCGCTGCGAGCGAACGCGCTGCGCGGCTCGCTGCTCCTGCTGGTGATCGTCGCCGCGCTCGCGCTCGTCGCGTGCACCGGCAAGGCCGGCACGCCGGCGACGGCGAGCACCGTGGCGGCGACCGGCACGGCGGCCGCGGCCGGCTCGGGCGCCACGACGCAGAGCGGCACGAGCGCGCAGAGCACCGACGCGTCCGGTGGCCTGGCCAACGCGGTCACGCACGTCACCCAGCAGGTGAAGCCGGCCGTGGTGCAGATCACGAACGAGCAGGTCCAGCCCGGCGCGCTGAGCAGCGGGAGCGTCCCGGCCGGCGTCGGCTCGGGCGTGATCTACGACGATCAGGGCCACGTCCTCACGAACTTCCACGTCGTCGAGGGCGCGCAGAAGCTGCTCGTCACGCTCACCGACGGCCGTTCGTTCCCCGGCACGCTCGTCGGCGGCGATCGCCTCACGGACCTCGCGGTCGTGCAGATCAAGGGCGACAACCTCCCGACCGCGAAGCTCGGGGACTCGGGCAAGCTGCAGGTCGGCAACTGGGTGGTCGCGATCGGCAACGCGCTCGCGCTGCCCGGCGGGCCGACGGTGACGGCGGGCGTGGTGAGCGCGCTCGGGCGCACCGTGCAGGAGCCGCCGTCGCAGACCGGGCCGGCCGCGACGTCGGGTCCGTACCTCTTCGACGTGATCCAGACCGACACGGCGATCAACCCGGGCAACTCCGGCGGGCCGCTCGTGAACCTCAACGGCGAGGTGATCGGGATCAACACGCTCGTGCAGACGTCGACGGGCGCCGGCGTGCCGGTGCAGGGCATCGGCTACGCGATCGCGATCAACACCGCGAAGCCGATCGCCGACGAGCTGGTCGCGAACGGCAAGGTCGACCACGCCCTGCTCGGCGTGCAGTACCTGCCGCTGAACCCGGGCATCGCGGCGCAGCTCGGCATCCAGCAGACGCAGGGCGCGTTGATCCGGCAGGTCAGCCAGGGCGGCCCGGCCGAGCAGGCCGGACTGCAGTCGGGCGACGTGATCACGAAGGTCGACAACACCGAGATCAAGGGCGAGTCCGACCTGGCGCAGGTGATCGAGCAGCACAAGCCCGGCGACACGGTGACCGTGACGTACGACCGCAACGGCCAGTCGAGCACCGCGAAGGTGACGCTGGGGACGGCGCCGCAGCAGTAGCGGCAGGCGTCCGCCTGCCGACTCGGCCCGCCATCACAGCAGCAACCCCGGGCGGGGGCCGCCGTTGGCGGTCCCCGCCCCGTCCATCACACTCGTGGCCCCACACAGCGAGCGCCGGCGCTATGCTCGCGCGCATCCAGCGGCGGCCAGGCCCGACGGGTCGAGGTCAACCACAGCCCCATGACGCACTCGCGGCCCGATCGTCGCGCGTCATCTCACCGGGCAGGCTCTGCAGGCCGCTCCACGCCCGCTCCCGACGGCACCGGCACCGAGAACGGCAACGCCCGCAACGGCGGCGCCGCGCGCAACGGCAACGGACGCGCGCCGCGGGACGTCGTCCCGCCGCCGCCCGCGCCGGACACCCCGACCGTCGTCGCCACCGCCCCGCGGCCGGGCTGGCGCGGCTCCATGCGCGGGCTCGGCACGTTCGACTCGCTGCACCTGCCCGCCTACCGCTGGTTCTTCGCGTCGATGCTGGGGCAGATGGCCTCGGTCAACATGCAGATGGTCGTGCGCGGCTATCTCGTGTACCTGCTCACCGGCTCGTACGCCGCGCTCGGCACCGTCGCGCTGATGAACGCGATCCCCGGCATCACGCTCGCCCTCTACGGCGGCGTGCTCGCCGACCGCGTGCGCCAGAAGAAGCACGTCGTGCAGATCGGGCAGTTCGCGAGCGCGAGCGTCGCGTTCTCGGTCGCGCTGTTGCTGCTCGCCGGGAGGCTGCGCTACGAGCACCTGCTGATCGCGGCGTTCGCGCAGGGCGCCGTGCAGGCGCTGATGATGCCGTCGCGCCAGGCGATGATCCCCGAGGTCGTCGGCATGAAGCGCCTGATGAACGCGGTGGCGCTGAACTCCGCCGGCCAGAACACTATGCGCGTGATCGCGCCCGGCATCGGCGGCTTCCTGCTCGCCGTCTTCACGCCGAAGTGGGTCTATTTCCTGATGACCGCGTCGTACCTCTCGGCGGTCGCGTTCCTCGCGAAGGTGCCCGACGCGCCGGTCGTCGAGCCCGACGCCGAGGGGGCGCTCGGCGCGACGCGGCGCCCGCAGCGGGCGCGCGGCATGCGCGACATGCTCGCCGGCGTTCGCTACATCGCGCACGACCCGACGCTGCGCGTCGTGCTGTCGGTGAACATGCTGCTGATCCTGACGTCGATGCCGTACACGTTCCTGCTGCCGGGCTTCGTCTCGAGCGTGCTGCACGCCGGCCCGAGCGTCCTCGGCCTGCTGCTCTCCGCCACCGGCGCCGGCTCGCTGGTGGGCGCGCTCGTGGTGGCCTCGCTGCCAGCGCGGCGGCGCGGGCTGATGTTCCTGCTCACGTCGCTGCTGCAGGGCGTGATGCTCGTGGTCTTCACGACGTCGCCGTGGATCTGGTTCACGACCGCGGTGATGGTCGTGATGGGCGTCGGGCAGGCCGGGCGGCAGTCGTTCAGCAACGTGCTCGTGCAGCACTACGTCGAGGACCAGTACCGCGGCCGCGTGATGAGCGTCTACATGATGCAGTTCAGCCTGACGTCGCTGGGGACGTTCTTCGTCGGCGTGCTGGCCTCGATGATCGGCGCGCCGCTCGCGCTCGGCGGCGCGGCGGTGGTGATGGTGCTCGTCGTGCTCTACTGCCTGGCGTTCGTGCCGAGCATGCGCACGCTGCAGTAATTCGCCGCGCTGTAATTCGCCGCGCTCTCATCCTCCTCCGCGGCCGTCGGCTGACGCCGGGCGGCCGCTCCGTCGGCGCGCGGTCGGGCTTCGCACGCTGCAGTAATTCGCCGCGGGTGTGCGCGGGCGTCGGGCCGCTCCGTCGGCGCGCGGTCGGGCTTCGCACGCTCTGATCGTTCGCCGCCGGCGTGCGCGCGCGCGGGGCCGCTCCGTCGGCGCGCGGTCGGGCTTCGCACGCTCTGTAATTCGCCGCGGGCGTGCGCGGGCGCGGGGCCGCTCCGTCGGCGCGGCAGGCTCAGTGAGCGTTCGCCACGCGCTCCGCGATGGCGTCCGCGGCGGCGGCGACACCGGGCGGCAGCCGCACGCCCGGCGCGTCGAGGGTGGACTCGACGGCGTCCACGGCGGCCCCTCCGACGAACAGCTGCAGCGAGAGCCGGCTCGCGATCACCGCGCGGGCGGCGATGCCGAGCATCGGCAGCGCAGCGCTCGCCGTGGCGGCGAGGCAGACGGCGGCGGGGCGAAGCTGCTCGGCGGCGGCGATGAGGTCCGCCGTCGGCACGTCGGCGCCCAGGTAGCAGACGCGCGTGCCCGCCTGCCGCAGCATCAGCCACAACGCGGCCAGGCCGATGTCGTGGCGCTCGTCCTCCGGACATGCGAGCAGGACGACGGGGGCGGCGGCCGGTGGTTCGGGCGTCGCCGCGATGGCGACCGCGAGGCGCGAGCGGATCAGCTCCGCGAGGAAGTGCTCGTGCGCGGGGGTGAGCCGCCCACGCTCCCACTCGCGGCCGGTCGTGCGGAGCGCCGGAAACACGACCACCTCGAGCGCCGCGCGCCAGCCCAGCCGCTCGAGCACGCCGGCGAGCACCGCCGCGACGGCGGTCTCGTCGAAGCGGCCGGCCGCCTCGACGAGCGCCGAGACGGCCGCGTGCGGCGGCGCCGCGGGCGCCGTCGGAAGCTCAACCTGCGCGTCGGTGCGCGCGGCGTCCGCGGCCTGGGCGGCGGGCAAGCCGGCCTCCACGAGCGCGGCCATGCGCCGGATGACCTGCAGGTCCTCCTCGCTGTAGAGGCGCCGACCGGTCGCCGAACGGTCGGGACTCGGAATCCCGTACCGCCGCTCCCACGTCCGAAGCCTGCTCTCGGTGACGCCCGTGGCCCGCGCTGCCGCCTGCACCGTGTACTGCATGCCCGGAGCATAGAAGTGCGTCGAAACTTGCGCAACACGCTTTGACATCTGGTGCAGTGATGATGCATCATCTTTTCGGTATCGGTGGCGAACTTCTGACACAGATCGGAGCCGGCAGCTACCGGCTCGAAGGGGGAGCGAGATGGCGCGAATCGTGCCCTGCGCGCGCTGCGACCGAGGACGCGTGGTCTGGACCGGTGACGAGTTCCAGTGCCTGCAGTGCGGGTGGCTGCCGCCCGAGACCGTCACGGGGGCGCGCACCACCGATGACGCTCGGCCGGGCCTCCGCCCCGAGCGGGCGGCGTGACGCCCATGCCGCTGACCACCACCTACGCGGTGCCGGTCCCGGCCGTGCAGCGACTCGACACCCTCGTCGCGGCGATCGCGCGCAACCCCGGTCGCATGGTCGACCCGGTCGAGCTCGCCGCGCTCCAGCAGCGCGTCGACATCCGCCCCGCCTTCGCCGCCCTGCCCGCCTCGCTGAGCGACGACGACTTCGTCGGCGTCCTCAAGCTCGCGCTGCTCACCGAGTGCGCGACCGACAGCTACGCGGCCGTGATCGAGGATCGCGCCGCGCGCTACGACGCCGGCCGGCTCGGCCGCTTCACGCGCGACGTGTGGGTCCCCGACGAGCGCATGCACCACGCGCCCTACCGCGCGATGCTGCTGCGCTCCGGCTTCACGGAGCGAGAGCTGGACGCGGAGATCGCGGAGACGCAGGCGCGCACCTACGTCCACCACTCGGGCGATACGCCGATCCACATCACGGCGTTCGGCATGGTGCAGGCGTGCTGCTGCAGGCAGACGAGTCGCCGCTCTGCTCGCCACCCGGGCGACCATCGCAGCGGGGAGCGTCGCGGCGCGCGCGGACCGCGCCCGCGCGCGTGGCGCTCATCGCTGAAGACGGCGCTGAGGCGGTGACATCGCGTGGCGGGGAAGAGCCGTCCCTCGGACGCTGCCGGCAGACCGCGCTCGTGCGGAGAGGGGCGTGTTCTGCGCGGCTAAGCGATCTCGGAGTCGACGCCGGCGCTAGGGCCCATCGGGCACGCGCTCGTCGTCGTCGCCGTGCGGGAGGAACTCGAGCACGACCGTCGTGAGCACCGCGCCGGCCAGCGCCACGACGTACATGCCCGCGCCGGCGGCCATGCCGACCGCGGCCGCCACCCAGATCGTGGCCGCCGTCGTCAGCCCGTGCACCGTGCGGCCCAGCACCACGATCGTCCCGGCGCCGATGAACCCGACGCCGGTCGCGACCTGCGCCGCGACGCGCGACGGGTCGTTCGAGGTGTTCGCCCCGCTCGTGCCGAACCCGTAGATCGAGGCGAGCGTGAAGATCGCGGAGCCGATGGCAACGACCGCCAGGGTGCGGATCCCGGCGCGGTGGCCCGCGCGCTTGCGCTCCCACCCGAGGATGCCGCCCGCGACGACGGCGACGAGCATGCGCGCCAGCATCGTCGCCTGGTCACCCGGCGAGAAGCGAAAGACGTCGACCGCGAGCACGAAGTGAGCCATCGTCGCCCCCGGCATTTCATTCCAGCATTCAGTCAACGCCGAACATGGCCGCTTGCGATCAGTCTACAATTGCGATTCCGATGGACAGCGACTCTCCACAGACGCCTGACCCGGGTACGGCGGCCGTGCCACTCGAGATCGAGTGGCAGTTCGATACGCCCGATCTCGACCGCGTCGCCCGCTGGGTCGAGCAGGGCGCCGCGCTGCGCGCCGACGCACTGGGCGAGCGAGAGCATCGCGACCGCTACCTGGACACGCCCGACTGGCGCGTCGAGCGCGCCGGCTACACGCTGCGCATGCGCGCGTCGCTGGGCGGCGTCGAGGCCACGCTGAAGTCGACGGGGGGCGGCGACGCCGGGCTGCGACGTCGCCGCGAGTGGAACGAGCCGCTCGACGGCCCCGCCGCCGGCAACCCCGCCATGCTGCGCTGCGCGCCGGGGCCCGTGGGATCGCGCATCGCCGCGCTCGTCGGCGACCTGCCCCTGCGCGAGCTGTTCACCGTGCGCACCGCGCGCCGTCGTTATCTCCTCCACGACGCCGACGGCCACGCGGTGGCCGAGGTCGCGCTCGACCGCTCGACGTGCGTCGCGGGCGACGCCTGCGGCGAGCCGCTGCTGCGCGTCGAGGTCGAGGCGCTGCGCGAGGACGCCGAGCCGCTGCTCGCGCTGTACGTGTCGGCGATGCGCGAGGCGTGCGCGCTCGTCGCCGCCGGGCGGTCGAAGTTCGAGTGCGGGCTCGCCGTCGCCGGGCTGCACCCGCCCGGCCCGCGCCCGGCGCCGCGCGAGGCGACACACGCCGGGATGCGCATCGCCGAGCTCGCGCACGACGCGCTGCGCCGGCAGCTCGCCGCCCTGCTGGCGGCGGAGCCGGGGACGCGCCTCGGCGACGACGCGGAGCCGCTGCACGACATGCGCGTGGCGGTGCGCCGCATGCGCACCGCGATCGACCTGTTCGCCGACGTGACCGACCCGGCGCTCGCACCGCTCGACGCCGAACTGCGCTGGGTGAACGAGTCGCTGTCGCCGCTGCGCGACCTCGACGTGCAGATGGGGCGCTTCGCCGCGTGGCGCGCACCCGACGGCAGCATCGACCCCGTCCTGTCCGCGCTGCTCGCCGGCCGCCGCGAGGCCGCCCGCGCCCGGATGCTGGCGACGCTCGAGTCGCCGCGCTACGCGGCGCTGATCGCGAATGCGACGGCGGCGCTCCTGCGCCCGCGGGTGACGCGCGCCGCGGCGCGACGGCACGCGCGTCTCGTCGCGCCGAAGATTGTCGCGCGACACTGGCGGCGCGTGGCGGAGCCGGGAAAGCGCCTTGCACCGCGCGCGGCCGACGCCGCCTATCACGCGGTGCGCATCCGCGCGAAGCGTGCGCGCTACGCGACGGAGTTCGTCGCCGGGCTGTACGGCAAGCCGGCGCGGCGGTTCCAATCGGCGCTCGTCGCGCTGCAGGACGTGCTCGGCGAGCACCAGGACGCGGTCGTCGCGATCGCGGACCTCGATGCGCTGATCGCCGCGGAGGGCGAGCGGCTGCGCCCCGAGACGGTGGCGGCCGTGCGGGCGGCGCAGGACGAGTTCCGCGCGGCGATCGCCGACCGCCGCGCACGCTTCCCCGCCGCGCTCCGGCGCGCGCGCAAGCGGTGGAAGCCGCTCGCGCGACGCATGCGTCGCGAGCGCCGGCGCGCCGGCTAGCCGCGAAGGGACTCGCCGGCATGCGGCTCTACCTCGTCCGCCACGCCACTGCGTTCGACCGCGACCCGGTGCGCTGGCCGGACGACGCCACGCGGCCGCTCACCGAGCGCGGAGTGCGCCGCTTCCGCGTCGCCGCGCGCGGCCTGCGCCGCCTCGTCCCGATGGTCGACGTGCTGCTGGCGAGCCCGTTCGAGCGCACGCGCGCGACCGCGGACCTGCTGCACCAGGTCGCGCGCTGGCCGGCGCCCGTGCTCGTCGACGGCCTGCGCTCCGGCGCCGGGCCGGAGGAGAACGTCGCGGCGCTGGCCGCGCACGCCGCTGCGCCGGTCGTCGCCGCCGTCGGCCACGAGCCGCACCTGCACGAGCTGGCCTCGTACCTGCTCGCCGGCGACGCGCAGCGGGCCCAGACGTTGTGGCGCAAGGGCGCGGTCGCCGCGTTCGACCTCCCGGACGGCCCGTGCGCCGGCGGCGCCACGCTCGTCTGGCTGCTCCAGCCCTCGGCGCTGCGGCGGATGGCGCGGTAGCTCTCGGGACGCAAGAGGAACGGCACGAGCGGCGCGCGGCGGGCTTCAGGCCCGCCGTGGGTCGTGGCCGGCTCCGCGGGCGTGGAGGTGGCCACCTCACGCGGCGAGAGGGGAGGCACTGCACACGGCAGGCCTGGAAGCCTGCCGCGCGCCCGGACGCGGGCGGGCGCCCGCGTGGCATCGGCGGCGTGTCTGCCGCCGCTTGCGAGGGTTCGCGGTGCCGGTCCGCTCGCGGCGCCTACGGCGCGGCGGCGGGCTCGGGGACGTCCAGCGCCATGTCCTCGACCACGGCGCCAACCTCGACGCGCAGCGCGTCGAACACGTCGGCGACGCTGCCGCGCGCGTCGACCACCGAGAAGTGGTGCTTGTCGGCGAGGCGCCGGTACTCGTCGAGCAGCACCGACTGGTACTCGACGAACGTCTCGTAGAGACCGGGGCCGCGCAGGAAGTCCTGGCCGGACTCCCAGTAGTCGAACCCGCCGCGGGCGAGCACGCGCGGGGCGAGCTCCTTCACGCCGATGTCGAGGTAGATCACGCGGTCGGGGATCAGCGCGAAGCCGTAGAGCCGTTCGATCCAGTCGGCCGGCACGCCGCGCACGGTCGCGCGCGCCATCAGCGAGAACACGTAGCGGTCGACGAGCGCGACCATCCCGGCGCGCAGGGCGGGAAAGATCGACCGCTCCTGGCGGTCCCAGAAGTCGGTCGCGTAGAGCAGGTTGAGCGTGATGGCGTCGAGCGTGTGGCCGCGCTTCGCACGGTCGATGCCGGGGCCGGCGAGCATCGACCGCCGCAGCCCGGTGTCGACGACGGCGTAGCCGCGGTCCTCGAGCCACTCCTTGAGCAGCGAGACCTGCGTGGAGCGCCCGACGCCGTCGGTGCCCTCGAGCACGATCAGCCGGCCGGGGACGTGGTCGCCCTCGATGCCCGGCGGGCGCTCGCCGTAGAAGCGCAGGTCCGTCACTCCGCCACCTCCATGCGCTCCGGGTTCGGCAGGTAGCGGCCCTGCAGCTGCGCGCGCTGCAGCGCCTCGATGAAGCTGCCGCCTTCGCGGCGCGACACCCCCTCGAGCAGCGGCGCGACCGTCTCGCGCACCAGTCGCTGCTGGGACACGACGGTCTGCGTGGCGTCGACCGTGATCAGGCCGAACTCCTCCGTGAGCTGCGCGTACTCGTCGAGGATGCGGCCCTGGAAGATGCGGAACGACTCGACGATGTCCTCGCTGAGGCCGAGGTCCATGCCGGCCTCGTAGTACTTGAGCTGTGCCCGGCCGGCGAGGATCCGGTTCACGGCCTCGTCGAGCGGCACCGAGAAGTAGAAGGCCGCGGTCGGCGGGACGGCGAACGAGTAGGCGTCGCGCAGCCAGCGGCGGTTCACGCCGCGCGCGGCGTCGCGCGCGAACGCCGTGTAGACGTAGCGGTCGGCGAGCACGATCGCGCCGGCCTCGAGCGCGGGCAGCACCTGCGCGTAGACGCGGCTCGAAAAGTCCGCGGCGTGGATCAGGCTGAACGACATCGGCGTGAGGAGCTTGCGGCGCTTCCCGCGGCGCGTGGTCGACTTCACGATCGGCGACGAGTTCCACTCGGTGAACACAACCAGGTAGCCCTGGCTGAGCAGCCACTTGTGCAGCAGGTCGAGCTGCGTGCTCTTGCCCGAGCCGTCGATGCCCTCGACGACGATCAGGCGGCCGGGGAGCTCGCGGCCGTCGGGGCTGAAGGGGTTACGCATCATCGGCCTCGACCAGGAGCCGGAGGCCGAGCGCGTCGTCCACGCGGCGCGAGAGCGCGGCCGGCGCCCACTCCGGGTGCCAGGGGAGGTTCACGCGCAGCACCTTTCCGTCGAGCCGCCAGGTGGCGTCCAGGGCCTCGGTGGGCGGGCAGCGGCGCACGATCTCGTCGGCGAGGGCGAGCACGGTGGCGGCGCGCGTGAGCGGCGGCGCGTCGGACGGCGCCAGCAGTGGGCGCAGCCCGGCGAGCGCGAAGCCCGGGCGCTCGGCGAGCTGGATGATGGCGGCGAGCGTGGCGAGGTGGCGGTGCGAGAACCCCGCCAGGTCCGTGCGCAGCACGATTGCGGCGGTCTCGCGGTGGCGGTTGTAGAAGTCGATGGCGGCGCCGACGTCGAGCAGCGCGGCGGCGTGTCCGAGCAGCTCGCGCAACGTGGCGTCGAGCTCGGGCGCGAGCGCGGCGGCGAGGTCGAGCGCGAGCGCGGCGCGGCGCTCGGCGCGCGCCTCGTCCCAGCCGCTCAGGCGCTCGGTGAGCGCCTGCAGCGACGCGCGCCGCACGAGCGCCGGCGGCGGCAGGCCGTCGGCCGTCGCGCGCCGCGCGACCCCCTCGCGCAGTCCCTGGCCGGAGACGACGACCTCGTGCGCGCCGGCATGGCGCATCGTGGCGGCGAGCGCCGCCGCGCCGGCGACGATCGACTCGGCGCGCGCGCTGTTCAGGCCGGGCACGCCCTCGCGCTTCTCACGCGTCATGGCCGCGAGCGACGACGAGATCTTGCGCAGCCGGCTCCCGCGCAGCACGTAGCCGTGCAGGCGGCCGATGGGGTAGTCGCGGCGGCGCGTGTCGATCTTGGCGAGGTTGCGGATGGTGCCGCCCGTGCCGACGAGCTCCTCGCCCGGCACCAGCGGCGCCACTCCGGCCTCCGCGAGCCCGGCGCTCACGGTGACGGCGAGCGCGGCGAGCGCCTCCTGCGACGGCGGGTCGCCGGCCAGGAGGTCGTCGGTCAGGCGCAGCGCGCCGAAGGGGAACGACCATGTGCCGGTGAGCTCGCGGTGATCGAAGCGCACGAGCTCCAGGCTGCCGCCGCCGATGTCGATCAGCAGGCCGCTCTCCACGGGCAGCGAGTACGCGGCGCCGACGAACGCGTAGCGCGCCTCGGTCGCGCCGTCGACGATCTCGACCGCGACGTCGTAGCGGCGCCGGATCTCGTCCATCAGCGCGCCGGCGTTGGTCGCGCGGCGCAGCGCCGCGGTGCCGACGACATGGATGTCGGCGCAGCCGGCGCCGCGCGCGATGGCGACGAACTCGGCCATCGCGGCGAGCACGCGCTCGGCCGCCTCCGGCGCGAGGCGCGACTGCGCGTCGATGGCGCGGGTCAGCTCCAGCGGCGAGCGCGCCTCGTCGACGATGTGGAGGTAGCCCAGCGGGTGCGGCTCGACGACGATCACGCGGCCCGAGTTGGAGCCGAGGTCGATCACCGCGACGCGGGGCGGGGCTGGCAACAGGGCATCTCCCGGCGACGCCGGCCCGCGGTCGGGGCGCGTGGCGCGATCCGGGACCGAGTGGTGGCGATGGGCGCGTGTGGACGGCGCGGACAGCCGGACCATGGATGGTCCCCTCAGCTGGTTCGGTTCCCGCCGCATGACGGTATGGTCTCGGACCCATGTTAAGGGGCGATTGTCCGCCCCTCGGCGCGCGGCAGGCTTCAGGTCTCGTCGGGAAGTCAAAGCGGCGGCAGATATGCCGCCGACAGAAGCGCGGCGCCAGCCGCGGACTGCGTCCGCGTCCTGTCGGCGGCATATCTGCCGCCGCTTTGGGTGGCATTCATGCCTTGCGCCCCGCCCCACCGCGAGAGGTGGCCGCCTCGGGTCTGCGGAGTCACTCACGAGACACGGCAGGCCTGAAGCCTGCCGCGCGCCGAGGAGTTACCCGAACCGGCCGGTGACGAAGTCCTCGGTGCGGCGGTCGCGCGGGCTCGTGAAGAGGTCGCCCGTGGGGGCGTGCTCGATGAGGTGGCCGGCGCCGTCGTCCTCGGTGAGGAAGAAGCCGGTGAACTCGGCGACGCGCGCGGCCTGCTGCAGGTTGTGGGTGACGATCACGATCGTGAACCGCTCGGCGAGCTGCGCCATCAGGTCCTCGATCTTGAGGGTGGCGAGCGGGTCGAGCGCCGAGCACGGCTCGTCCATCAGCACGACCTCGGGCTCCACGGCGATCGTCCGGGCGATGCAGAGGCGCTGCTGCTGGCCGCCGGAGAGCGCGATGCCGGGCTTCTTCAGGTCGTTCTTGACCTCGTCCCAGAGCGCGGCGCCCTTCAGCGCCTCCTCGACGCGGTCCTCGACCTCGGACTTCGCGGTGATGTTCTTGAAGCGTAGGCCGGCGGCGACGTTGTCGGCGATCGACATCGCCGGGAACGGGTTCGGCTTCTGGAAGACCATGCCGATGCGCTGGCGCACGCGGGTGGGATCGGAGCCGGAGGCGTAGATGTCGTCGCCTTCGAGCAGGACGCGCCCCTCGGCGCGCGCCCCGGGGTTCACTTCGTGCATGCGGTTGAGGCAGCGGATGAACGTCGACTTGCCGCAGCCGGACGGGCCGATCAGCGCGGTGATCGAGTTTGCGTAGAAGTCGATGGAGACGTCGGACACGGCGAGCTTCGATCCGTACCAGGCGGAGAGATGCTCGACGTGCAGCGTGACGCGGCGGCCGCTGTGCTTCGCGTCGGGCCGCGCGGGGTGGACGGCGGGACCGGCTGCGACGTTCCGCGCTCCCCCGGCGGCGGGCGCGTCCTGCGGAGCGGGGCGCTCGGCGACCGGTGCCTGGCCGCGTCGGTCGTTCATCTGCAATCCCCTCAATCGGACGCTGGTCGGGGCCGCGGCAAGCGTGGCCGGGCCGGCGGACGGCGGCGCTGCATGGGGAGAGGACGCCCCGGCCGCGACGGATCCGCCGAGCGGAGCCGCCACCTCCCCACTATCCCGGGGCCCCCCGCGGGCCGTGTAAACGCGCGGTTAAAACCGGTACGGCGACCCGGGAGGGGATGACGGATGCGCATTCCCCGGCCGCGCGGCAGGGCGCAAGCGGCGGCAGATACGCCGCCGATATCAACGCGGCCGTAAGGCCGCGATCGCTCCCAGGCGGCATGCGCCGCCCTCCGCATCGGCGGCATATCTGCCGCCGCTTGCGTCGCGCCGAACTAGCCGAAGCGGCCGGTGATGTAGTCCTCGGTCCGGCGGTCGGTGGGGGCGGTGAACATCTGCTGCGTGGGGCCGTACTCGACGAGACGGCCGACGCGCTCGTCGTCCGCGAGCATGAACGCGGTCTGGTCGGAGACGCGCGCGGCCTGCTGCATGTTGTGCGTGACCACGACGATCGTGAAGCTCGCGGCCAGCTCCTGCATCAGCTCCTCGATCTTCAGCGTCGAGATCGGGTCGAGCGCCGACGCGGGCTCGTCGAAGAGCACGACCTCCGGCTCCACCGCGATCGTGCGCGCGATGCACAGCCGCTGCTGCTGGCCGCCGGAGAGGGTGCCGGCGGGGGAGTCGAGCTTGTCTCGCACCTCGTCCCACAGCGCGGCGCGACGCAGCGCCGACTCGCCGACGGTGTGCAGCAGCGAGCGGTCGCGCACGCCGGCGAGCTTCAGCCCGGACACCGCGTTGTCCATGATCGACATCGTCGGAAACGGGTTCGGGCGCTGGAACACCATGCCGACGCGCATGCGGATCTTGCTGACGGCGACGCCGGGCGCATAGATGTCCTGCCCGTCGATCAGGACCCGGCCCTCGGCGCGCGCGCCGGGGACGGCCTCGTGCATGCGGTTGAGGCAGCGCACGAACGTGGATTTGCCGCAGCCGGACGGACCGATGATCGCCGTGACCGTGTTGGCGGCGATGTCCAGGGTGAGATCGCCGATCGCCCGCCGGGCGCCGTAGTAGGCGGAGAGCCCCTCGACCCGGATCGCGGGGCCCTGCTCGTGCACGCGGCGCGGCTGCTGGCGCTCGAACAGGTCGTTCCAGCTGCCGCTCGTGAACGCGTGGCTCGACGGCGCCTCGGCCATGGCTGCGGTCCCCCGTTTCCTGTCCGCGTCCACCGCGCCGCTACGCGCGGCGCGAGCGCTGGATCACCAGCCGTACGAGCAGCGAGAACACGAGCACGAGCCCGACCAGCACCAGCGACGCCGCCCACGCCTGGTCGTGCCAGGACGGGTACGGCCCGCTGGCGTACACCCAGATGCGCAGCGGGAGCGCGTCGATCGGCTTCGTCAGCGAGGTACTCGTGATCTGGTTGCCGAGCGCCGTGAAGATCAGCGGCGCGGCCTCGCCGGCGATGCGCGCCACGCTGAGGACGATGCCCGTCGCGATACCGCTCGCCGCCGACGGCAGCACGATGCGCACGATGGTCTTCCAGCGCGGCACGCCGAGCGCGTACGCGGCCTCGCGCATCGAGTTCGGGACGACGCCGAGCATCTCATCGGTCACGCGCGCGGTGATCGGCATGAGGATGATCGCGAGCGAGACCGCCCCGGCGAGCGCGCTGAACCCGCCCATCGGCACCACGATCAGGCCGTAAATGAAGAGCCCGACGATGATCGTCGGGATGCCGGCGAGCACGTCGATCAGGAAGCGGACGAACATCGCCGAGCGGACGCCGGCGTACTCGCGCACGTAGATGGCTGCGGCGACCGCGATCGGCACGCCGATCAGCGTGCCCAGGCCGACCATGTAGACGCTGCCGACGAGCGCGGGCCGGATGCCTCCGCTGGAGTCGCCCAGCGGGCTGGGGTCGCGCGTGAACAGTGCGAGGTTCACCGCCGGGATCCCCTTCACCACCACGTACGCGACGATCAGCACGAGCGGGAGCACCGCGAGCACGGCCGCGAGCCAGATCAACCCGCGCATCACGCGGTCGACCATGCGACGACGGCGCAGCTGGCGTTCGAGCCCCAGCGCCGAGCCGGAGGCGCTCACGCGACCACCCCCCCGGAGCGCTGACCGTGCGTCACGCGCCACACGAGCAGGCGCGCGCCGATGTTGATGGCGAGCGTGATGAGGAACAGGATCAGGCCGACCTCGATCAGCGTGTTGCGATAGAGCGCGGTCGTCGCTTCCGCGAACTCGTTCGCGATCACCGCCGACCATCGTGTAGCCCGGGCTTGAAGAGCGAGAGCGTGATGTTCGGCGCGCCGCCGATCACCATCGCGACCGCCAGCGTTTCGCCGACGCCGCGCGCGAGGCCGAGGATGCTCGCCCCCACGATGCCGCCGCGCGCGTAGGGGATCACCGCCATCCGCATCGTCTCCCAGTGCGTCGCGCCGAGCGCCAGCGCGGCCTCGCGTTCGCGCCTGCGGCACCGCCGCGATCACGTCGCGCGACACCGCCGCGACGGTGGGCAGGATCATCACCGTGAGCACGACGATGGCGGCCAGGTAGCCGATGCCGATCGGGTAGCCCGGGAAGAACGGCAGGAACCCGAGGTGGCTCGTGCAGCGGCTTCTCGACCCAGGTCCGCAGCCATGGCGCGAGGACGAAGATGCCCCACAGGCCGTACACGACGCTGGGGATCGCCGCCAGCATCTCGACCATGAAGCTGACCGGCCGCGCGACCAGCGGCGACGCCATCTCCACGAGAAAGAGCGCAACGCCCACGCCGAGCAGCGTGGCGAGCACAGTCGCGGTCACGGCGGTGAGGACGCGTGCCGTAGAGGAGGGCAGCGCGCCGAAGACCTCGTGGACGGGGTCCCACGTGCGGTCCACAGGAAGCGCCAGCCGTTGTGCGCCATCGCGCTGCGAGCGTCGGCGATCAGTGATGAACAGGAGGCCGATGAGCGTCGCCGAGGATCAGCACCGTCGCCGCGAACAGGACCGTGCGGAAGACCGGTTCGCCGAACCGCGAGCCGGCGACCTCTCGAGCGCCTCGCGGACACGGACCCGGGTGCCCTCTATGGTCGCCAACGCACATCCTCCACCGGGGCGCCGCCCTGCCTGGCTCCGAGATCGAGATGCGAGCGCGGGATGGCCCGCGCTCGCACCTTACGATACCGGGGGTGACTCGACCGCGCCAGCTACTGCGCGAGCACGGGCTTCCCGCCGACCGTGATCGCCTTGAGCACTCCCTCGGCCTTTGTCACGAGGTTCGGCGCCATGGCCGAGTAGTCGCGCTCGAGCAGCGAGCTTCTGGCCGTCGTGGATGGTCCACCAGAGGAAGTCGACCATCGCCTTGACCTCGGCCTGCTTGTCGGCCGGGTAGTCCTTGTAGAGCAGCACCCAGGTGCTGGCGCCGATCGGGTACGCGTCGGCCGCGGCGGCCGGCGGGTTGACGATGAGGAAGCGCAGGTCGGCCGGCGCGTTGGGCACCTGCGCCGACGACCGCGGCGGTCGTCGAGTCGAGCGTCGGCTTGATGAACTTGCCGGCGGCGTTCTTGACGGCTGCCACGGGCAGGTTGTTCTGCAGCGCGTACGAGAGCTCGACGTAGCCGATGGCGCCGGGCGTCTGCTTGACCTGCGCCGTCACGCCCTCGCTGCCCTTGCCGCCGACGCCCGTCGGCCAGTCGACGGAAGTCCCGGCGCCGACCTTGTCTTCCAGTCGTCGCTGACGCCCGGACAGGAACGCGGTGAAGTTGTAGGTCGTGCCCGAGCCGTCGCTGCGGTGGACGACGGTGATTCGAGGTCGGGCAGGGTCGACGCCCGGGTTGTCCGCGGCGATCGCCGGGTCGTTCCACTTCTTGATGCGTGCCCAGGTAGATGCCGGCGATCGTGTCCGGGCTGAAGTTCAGCGCCTGGTTGACGTCCGGCAGGTTGTACGTGATCGCGACGGCCCAGTGGATGATCGGGATGTTGAGGACGGCGCGCCACGGTCTTCGCTTCCTGGTCGTCGCTCAGGTAAACGTCGGACGCGCCGAAGTCCACGGTCTTGGCGGTGAACTGCGTGATGCCGCCGCCCGAGCCGATCGACTGGTAGTTCAGGGTGACGCCCGGCGCGACGCCCTGCTGGTACTTCTGCGCGGCGTAGGTGATGAAGGGGGTCAGGGCCGAGGAGCCGGCACCGGTGACCTGCGCCTTGTCGCCCTTGCCGATGTCGGCGGGCGGCGAGACGGCGCCCCCCGAGGAGGTGCCGGCGGAGGTCGCCGCCGAGGTGGCCACCGGCGCCGTCGTGGCGGCGGGAGTCGGCGTGCTGGAGCCGCTGCTGCATGCGCCCAGCATGAGTGCGGCCGCGAGCAGGCCTGCGATCAAGAACAGCGAGCGCTTGGGGTGAACGGACAAGTGCAACGTACCTTTCACAGTTCCGTCGGGGAGGCATGTCTCCTGCATCTGTGGCCCCAGCGTCGGGTCGCCACGTAAAGCGACGATTAAGCGAGCGGCCGGCGGTGCGGCCGTGGCGTAAAACCCCGGTTAAAACCTGCCGCCGCGCGGCTGCGGCCGGAGCCCGCCAGGGGGCGAACGTGTCGCCCACGCGGCGCGAGAGGCGCGGATGCCGGCCGTGTTCGGCGTGCGCGACGCGACGCTGCTGATCCGCACGGGCGACCGGCTGCGCGTCGACGGTGGGCGCGGCCGGGTCGAGATGCTCGGCGGCTGAAGCCGGCGCCGGCGGGCTCGGCCCGCCTCGCCGGCCCGCCTCGCCGGCCCGCCCGGCGGGCTCGGCCCGCTCGTGCGGCACCGCGACCGCCGACCCAACGCGACCGTTCGTCGACGCGCAGCCGACCAAAGCGGCGGCAGACATGCCGCCGACAGGACGCGGACGCAGTCCGCGGCTGGCGCCGCGCTTCTGTCGGCGGCATGTCTGCCGCCGCTTTGGTCAACGTTCATTGACTCATCCTTAACTGAGTGACATCCTGCCGCGCATGAACGACACCACCGTCTCCGCAGACCGCGACCGCCGCGCCGCCGTCCACGCCGCGCTGGGCGATCCGCACCGCCTCGCCGTCGTCGATGCCCTCGCGCTCTCCGACCGCTCGCCGTCCGACCTGGCGCGCGCGCTCGGCATCGAGTCGAACCTGCTCGCGCACCACCTCGAGGTGCTCGAGCGCGTCGGCCTCGTCGAGCGCGTGGTGTCGGCGGGCGACCGGCGGCGCCGCTACCTGCGGCTGCGCGCCGAGACGCTCGACGCGATTGAGACGCCGGCCGCGACCCTGGCCGCGCGCTCGGTGCTCTTCGTGTGCACCGCGAACTCCGCGCGTTCGCAGCTGGCCGCCGCACTGTGGAACGCCGCCTCCTCGACGCCGGCCGAGAGCGCCGGCACGCACCCGGCCGACCGCGTCCACCCGCGCACCGTCGCGACGGCGGCGCGCCACGGGCTCGACCTCGCCGCCGCGCGCCCGCGCGCGCTCGACGCCGTGCGTCGCGCACCCGACCTCGTCGTCACCGTCTGCGACCGCGCGCACGAGCAGTTCGCGGTGCACCCGGCCGCGGGCGCGGACGTCGCCGCCGGCGGGCCTACGACGCTGCACTGGTCGATCGAGGACCCCGTCCGCGCCGGCACCGCCGCCGCCTTCGAGCGGGCGTACCAGGCGCTGCGTCGCCGCGTCGCCGCGCTCGCGCCCGTGGTGAGCGGCGCCGAACGGTCACGCCGCGCACCCCGGCGCGCCTCGAGTGCCGGCGCATGACCACCGAGCGCACGACCGTCCATCGCGCCGACTGGCCGGCGCGCCGCATCCTCCACGAGGCCGAGCGCCTCGCCGAGGAGTTCTCCGACACCTTCGACCGCGAGGCGGTCTACCGCGCCGTCCAGGAGGCGGCCGACGTCTTCCGCGACGCGCCGCACACGGAGTACGTCCCGATCTTCGCGCGGCGTCTCGCACGCGACCGGCTGCGCGCCGCCGCCGACCGCATGTCCTGACTACGCGCCCCCGCGCGACGAACTGGAGACGCCGCGATGCCTGCCGCGCCCGCGCAGACCGCACCCCCCGCGGCGCCGCCACCCTCCGCGCGAAGGGCGCCGCTCGCGACGCGCGCGCGGCTCGGCGACCCGTACGCCGCGTACGTCGCCGAGGCGCTCGGCACGTTCCTGCTCGTCTTCGCCGGTCCGGGCGCGGTGGTGATCGACCACGTCTCGGGGGGCGGCGTCGGCACGCTCGGCATCGGGCTCAGCTTCGGGCTCGCGGTGATGGCCGCCATCTACGCGCTCGGCCACATCTCGGGCGCGCACATCAACCCCGCCGTCACGATCGCGTTCTGGCTGACCGGCGAGTTCCCCGGCGCGCGGGTGCCCGGCTACGTCGTCGCGCAGCTGGTCGGCGCCGCCGGCGCGAGCGGCACGCACCGGCTGCTGTTCGGCAACGTCGCGGACCTCGGCGCGACGATCCCGAGCGGCGGAGCGGGCGAGGCGCTCGGCCTCGAGTGCATCATCACGGCGTTTCTCATGCTCGTGATCGCGGCGCTGGCGACCGACCGGCGGGCGGTGCCCGGGACCGCCGCCATCGCCATCGGTGGCTACGTCGCCCTCGCCGCGACGTTCTCCGGCCCCATCGCCGGCGCGTCGATGAACCCGGCGCGGTCATTCGGCCCGGCGCTCCTCTCCGGCACGTGGACCGACCACTGGGTGTACTGGGTCGGCCCGATCGCCGGCGCGCTCGTCGGCGGGCTCGTCTACCTCCTGATCGCCGGCGCCCGCGGGCTCGACACCGAGCGCTCCGCCACGCTCACTGCCGCCGACGAGCGCACCGCGCTCGCGGAAGCCTGAGGGGCCGCGATGCCGGCACTCACAAAGACGCGCGTCCTCTTTCTCTGCACGGGCAACTCGGCGCGGTCGCAGATGGCCGAGGCGCTGCTCCGGGCCGTCGGCGACGACGCGTTCGAGGTGCGCTCGGCCGGCACCGCGCCGGCCGGCCTCAACCCGCTGACCGTCGCCGCGCTGCGCGAGGTCGGCATCGACGCCACGGGCGCGGATTCGAAGCACCTCGACCGCTTCCTCGACGAGCCGTGGGACTACGTGATCACGGTCTGCGACCAGGCGCGCGAGGCCTGCCCGCTCTTCCCCGGCGGCCGTGAGCAACTGCACTGGAGCTTCGCCGACCCCGCCGCCGCGAGCGGCAACGAGGAGGAACGTCTCGCGGCGTTCCGCCGCGTGCGCGAGGCAATCCGGCAGCGGATCGAGGAGTTCGTCGCCGCCCGGTAGGCGCGCGGCAGGCTTCGGGGCTGCCGTGCGCGGCCGGCCCGCCCAAAGCGGCGGCAGACATGCCGCCGACAGATCGCGGCCTTCTGGCCGCGCCGGCATCGGCGGCGTATTTGCCGCCGCTTGCCGGAGGCGACACGGCTGTTAGCAGTAGCCCAGCTGCTTCGCCTCCGCGGTCAACTGGTCACGGAACCGCGGGTGCGCGAGGCCGATTAGCGCCTGCGCCCGCTCCGCCGTCGACTTCCCCTTGAGACATGCGGCGCCGTACTCGGAGACGACCCAGTGCACCTCCGTGCGCGGCGTCGTCACCACCGCACCGGGCGTGAGCGTGGACACCACGCGCGACACCGTCCCCGACTTCGCCGTCGAGTAGAACGCGATGATCGACTTGCCCCCGCGCGAGTCGAACGCGCCGCGCGCGTAGTCGTGCTGGCCGCCCGTGCCGCTGAACTGCGCCGTGCCCATCGACTCCGAGCAGCACTGGCCCGTGAGGTCAATCTCGATCGTCGAGTTCACCGAGACCATGTTGTCGTTGCGCGCGATGTTCGGCGGGAAGTTCGTGTACGACACCGGGTGCGCCTCGATGTACGGGTTGTCGTCGAGGAACTCGTACATGCGCTGCGTGCCGGCCGCGAACGACCACACGGCCTTGCCGGGATGGAACGTCTTCTGCGAGCCGTTCGCCACGCCCGACTCGATGAGGTCGACCATCGACTCCACGAACATCTCGGTGTGGATGCCGAGGTTCTTATGGCCCATCAGGTTCTTCGCGACGGCGTTCGGCACGCCGCCGATGCCGAGCTGGAGGGTCGCGCCGTCCGGGATCATGTTGGCGATGAGCTTGCCCATCGCCGTGTCCTCCTCGCGGTCGGGCGGCGTGGGGAGCTCGTTCAGCGGCGCCTCGTGCTCGACGACGGCGCTCACCTCGTCGATGTGCACCCAGGAGTTGCCGTGCACGCGCGGCATGCGCGGATTCACCTCGGCGACGACGTAGTCCGCCTTCGCGATGGCGGCCTTCGAGATGTCGACGTCGGTGCCCAGGCTCATGTAGCCGTGGCGGTCCATCGGCGAGACGGTGACGAGCGCGACGTTGACCGGCATGAACTCGGTGATCAGGCGCGGGATCTGGTGGAAGAAGGCGGGGTTGTAGACGGCGGCGCCGTCCTTGAGCAGCGCGCGGTCCGCGCCGCTGGCGAAGAGCGACTCCCAGTGGATCACGTCGCGGACGTCGGGCTGGAAGATCGTGCGGGCGCTGGCCGCCATCGGCAGCAGCGTGGTCATGCGGAGGCTCGACAGCCCGCCGGCACGGGCCCGGTTGGCGACGGCTTCGAGCATCGCCGGCGGCTCGCTGACCCCCATGCCCTGCACGACGAGCGAGCCGTCGGGAATGCCGGCCGCGGCCTCGTCGGCGGTGCGCAGCTTCGCGCGGTAGGCGTCCTCCCAGCGTCCCATGGCGTCCCCCCGGGATACGTGCGTGATGGCGTGCGGCAGCGTAGCACCGCGCCTCCGGCGCGCGGCAGAGCCGGTCCTGAGCCTGTCGAAGGGCTGCAGGCCCAAAGCGGCGGCAGAGATGCCGCCGACAGAAGTGCGGCGCCAGCCGCGGACTGCGTCCGCGTCCTGTCGGCGGCATGTCTGCCGCCGCTTTGGGGCGCCCGGGCATGAAGCCCGCCCCGCGCCCGCAGTCCAGACCCAAGGTCCCTCTCGTCCCGGGCTGTTTCGCCGTCGTCCCGCGCGGCACGCGGTGCCACGGTGGACGCGAGGGGCGGGTGCATGCCGCTGTGCCCGCCTCTCCCGGACACGGAGGACCCCATGGCCGAACCTCGCCGCGTCGTGATCATGGGCGCCGCCGGCCGCGACTTTCACAACTTCAACGTCGTCTATCGCGACGACCCGTCGGTCCATGTCGTCGCGTTCACCGCCGCGCAGATCCCGGGCATCGCCGGGCGCCGCTACCCCGTCGGCATCGCCGGCCCCCGCTACCCCGACGGCATCGCCATCGAGCCCGAGGCCGACCTCGAGCGGATCTGCGCGCGCGAGCGCGTCGACGAGGTGGTCTTCGCGTACAGCGACACGCGCCACGAAGACGTGATGCACGCGGCGTCGCGCGCGCTCGCCGCCGGCGCGGACTTCACGCTGCTCGGCCCGGAGCGGACCCAGCTGCGCGCCGCGCTCCCCGTGATCGCGATCTGCGCGACGCGCACCGGCTGCGGCAAGTCGCAGACCGCGCGCTGGCTCACCGCGCACCTCGCGCTGCAGGGCGTGCGCGCCGCCGTCATCCGCCACCCGATGCCGTACGGTGACCTCGAGCAGCAGCGCGCGCAGGCGTTCCGCTCGCGCGCGGACCTCGACGCCGCCGACTGCACGGTCGAGGAGCGCGAGGAGTACGAGCCGCACATCGCAGCGGGCCACGCCGTCTTCGCCGGCGTCGACTACGCGCGCGTCCTCGGGCTCGCCGAGCGCAACGCCGACATCATCGTGTGGGACGGCGGCAACAACGACTTCCCGTTCATCCGCCCCGACCTGCACCTGGTGCTGACCGACGCGCTGCGCCCGCTGGACGCCGCCCGCTACCACCCCGGCGAGGCCACGCTGCGGATGGCCGACGTCGTGATCGTGGCGAAGGTGAACGCCGCGTCCTCGGAGCAGGTCGCGCAGGCCGAGGCGGAGGCGCGCCGCCTCAACCCGCGCGCGCAGATCGTGCGCGCGGCGTCGCCGATTCGCCTGGCCGATCCGGCGGCCGTGCGCGGCAAGCGCGTGCTGGTCGTCGACGACGGGCCGACGCTGACGCACGGCGGCATGGCGTACGGCGCCGGGTACGTCGCGGCGGTCGACGCCGGGGCGGCCGAGATCGTCGACCCGCGCCCGTATGCCGCGCCGTCGATCGCCGCCGCGCTGGAGCGGTTCCCGCACGTCACGCGCGTGCTGCCCGCGCTCGGCTACGGCGACGACGCCCAGCTCGAGGCGCTGCGCCGCAGCATCGACGCCACGCCGGCCGACGTGGTGGTCTCCGGCACCCCGATCGACCTCGCGCGCTGATCCGCGTAGCGAAGCCGGTGGTGCGGGCGCGCTACGAGTACGCCGACGCCGGCGAGCCGACGCTCGGCGGCATCGTGGATGCGTGGCTCGCCGCACGCCCACGACGGCCGGCTTCGAGCCCGGAGCGGTAGCGACGGGATCGCCGCACGCCCACGACGGCCGGCTTCGAGCCCGGAGCGGTAGCGACGGGATCCCTCCCCGGCGTCGCCTCGGACCGGACAGTCGCGTGGAGCGATCCCGTCGCTCCCGCTCCGGGCTCGAACCGTCGCCCGCTCCGTGATCATGCAATACTTTGCGTATGGATGACGCATTCCTCGACGTGCGCGCGCACGGCTACCGTCGCGTCGCCGTCTGCGTGCCGGAGGTGCGTGTCGGCGACCCGGCGTTCAACGCCGAGGCGCACCTGCGCAGCCTCCAGCAGGCGTACGACGCCGGCGCCCACTACGCCCTCTGCCCCGAGCTCGGCCTCACCGGCTACACCGCCGGCGACCTCTTCTTCCAGGAGGTGCTGCTGCGCGGCGCGGTCGACGCCGTCGAGCGCGTGGCAGCCGCCACGGCCGACTGGAACATGATCGTCAGCGTCGGCGCGCCGCTCGTCGTCGACGGCGGGCTCTACAACTGCGCGGTCACGCTCTACGGCGGCCGCGCGGTCGCCGTCGTGCCGAAGAGCTACCCGCCCAACTACCGGGAGTTCTACGAGCTGCGCTGGTTCCGCCCCGCCGCCGGTGCGGCGGTCGACCGCATCGAGCTGATCGGCGCGAGCGTCCCCTTCGGCAGCGACGTCCTCGTCGGCGTGAACGAGTGGCGCGGCTTCCTCCTGCACACCGACATCTGCGAGGACCTCTGGGTCCCCGTCCCGCCCGGCACCATCGCGGCGCTCGCCGGCGCCACCGTGCTCGGCAACCTCTCCGCGTCGAACGTCACGGTCGCGAAGTTCGAGTACCGGCGCGAGCTCGTGCGCTCCTCCGCGGCGAAGAACCTCGCGGTGCAGGTCTACGGCGCGGCCGGCTTCGGGGAGTCGACCAGCGACCTCGCGTGGGACGGCCACGGGCTGATCGCCGACCGCGGCGACATCGCCGCCGAGACCGAGCGCTTCGTCATGGGCGGCACGCTCGCCGTCGCCGACGTCGACCTCGACGCGCTCGTCACCGACCGCGCGCGGCAGACGTCGTGGGGACAGAACGCGGCCGACCACCGCCGGCCGATGCGCGCGGTGATGCTGTCGGAGATCGAGGAGGCGCGGCCGGTCGACGCCTACCGCCGCTTCGAGCGTTACATCGAGCCGCACCCGTACGTCCCGCCCGACACCGCGCAGCTCGACGAGCGCTGCCACGAGGTCTTCTCGATCCTCGCGACCTCGCTCGCCCGTCGCGTGCTCGCGCTGCCCGAGGGCGCGCGCCGCATCGTGCTCGGCGTCTCGGGCGGGCGCGACTCCACGCTGGCGCTCATCGTCGCGATCCGCGCGCTCGAGCTGGCCGGGCTGCCGCGCACGCACCTCGTCGGCATCTCGATGCCCGGCTTCGGCACGACCGACCGCACCGCCGCCATCGCACGCGACCTCATTGCCGCGTTCGGCGCGACCGCGCGCGAGATCGACGTGCGGCCGGCGTCGAGCCTCATCTACGAGGCCGTCGGCCACGACCCCGCGGTCGAGGACACGACCTTCGAGAACGTCCAGGCGTGGAGCCGCAAGTTCATGCTGTTCGCGACGGCGTCGCAGGTCGGCGGCATCGACCTTGGCACGGGCGACCTCTCCGAGATCGCGCTGGGCTGGTCGACCTACGGCGCCGACCACATGTCGCACTACGCGATCAACGCCGGCGTCCCGAAGACGCTGATCTCGCGGCTCATCCGCTGGTCGGCCGACACCGTCTACGGCGACGAGCCGGCGGTGCGCGAGGTGCTCGAGCGGGTGCTCGACACGCCGATCAGCCCCGAGCTGACGCGACCGTCCGCGGAGGGCGAGGTGGCGCAGCTGTCGGAGGAGCTGATCGGCCCCTACGAGCTGCACGACTTCTTCCTGTACCACTTCTCGCGCTTCGGCTTCGGGCCGCGGCGCATCGCGCGCATGGCGCTGCACGCGTTCGGCGACCGTTACACGATCGGCGAGATCCGGCAGTGGCTGATCGTGTTCCTGCAGCGGTTCTTCGCGAACCAGTTCAAGCGCGACGCGGTGCCGGACTCGCCGAAGGTCGGCTCCGGCGGCGCGCTGTCGCCGCGGGGCGACTGGCGGATGCCGTCGGACGGGTCGGTGGCCGCGTGGGTGACCGAGGCGGAGGCGATCCCGGGGGAGTAGGCCGGCGCGCGGCGGGCTTCAGGCCCGGCGTGTGCAGCCGCACCGGCCGGCCACAGCGGCGGCAGATATGCCGCCGACCCTGGCGCGGGCGTGCGCCCGCGTGCGACGCGCGCCTGTCGGGCGCGCACGGTGTCGGCGGCGTGTCTGCCGCCGCTTAGGTCAGATCCTCGCGCGCAAACCCCGCCACGCCGAGCACGCACATCGCCGCCGCGAGCGCGGCGAGCGCGGCGAGGTTGCCCCACGCGAAGCCCTGCAGCAGCGGCGCGCCGTAGAGGTGGAACACCGACGCGTCGCGCACCCAGTCGGGCAGGCCGAGCAGCGGGACGAGCAGGTCGAGGAAGAAGGACGCGACGACGACCGCGCCGCCGACGCCGGCGACCGGCCAGCGCGACCACGCGGCGAGCGCGTAGCCGAACCCCAGCACCGCGACCGGCAGCGGCGCGAGCACGACCATCGCCAGCGCGACGCGTGCCCAGTCGACGCCCGCGTCGACCGGCACGCCCACCGCGAGCAGGCCGGCGAGTGCGATCGCGATCGCGGCGACGAGCGCCGCGATCGCGGCGAGCAGCCGCTGCGTCGCGTACGCCGTGCGCGACACCGGCGCCGCGAGGTCGAGGTCGAGCCCGCCGTTGCGCGGCTCGCCGGACCACGCCGACGCCAGCATCAGCGCGAACAGCGCCGTCACGAGCGGCAGGAAGCTGAAGACGAAGATGCCGAGCATGCCCTGGTTCGACGTCATGCCGGCGCGCTCGAGCATCTGCAGGAGCTGGCCCGACATCCCGGTGCGCGTGAGCGCGTCGCGCATGCCCGGCGTGACGGCGGCCATCAGGCCGCAGTAGATGGCGAGGCCGGCGCCCCACGCGATGGTCGTGCCGAGGGTCGCGCGGACGCCGTTGGCGAAGGGGTTGCGGAGCAGCCAGCGCGCGCGGCGGCGGGCCGGCGCGGCGCGGCCCGGCCGGATCGGCGGCCAGCGCACGCGTCTCGGCGCGCGACGGCCGCCAGACGTCGAAGAGGTCGCGCCGCGTCGCGAGCACGACGCCGGCGCCGCCGAACGCGAGCGCCAGCGCGGCGAGCCCGAGCATCGCGAGCGGGTCGGTGGCGCCGTCGGCGGCGGGCGTGGTGCGCGCGGCGAGCGCGAACGGCGACAGCCAGCGCCAGCCCGACAGCGCCGGCGCAACGATCGCGAGGTTGTGCCAGACGTAGCTGCCGATCAGCGCGACGCCCGCCCACATGCCGGCCGTCCGGCGCGACGGCGCGAGCTGCGCGGCGAGCAGCGCCAGCGCGCCGAAGAGCGCGGCGATCAGGCCGGCGTTCACCGCGGTCAGCAGCGCGTCGACCGCCGGGATCGCGGGCTCGCCGGCGATCGGCCCCGCCACAGCCAGGCCGAGCCCCAGCAGCGCACACGACGCGACCAGCGCGATCGCGATCCCGCCCACCGTCTCCAGCAGCAGCCGCAGCCGCGACGACACGCGCGCCGCCACCATCTCGAGCCGGCCGGACACCTCCGCGCCGCGCGTCGCGCCCGTGACCGCGATCACCATGAACAGCCCGAGCATCACGGTGCTGAACCCGATCGCACGCCACGACACGAAGCCGCCCAGCGTGTCGATGCGCACCGCGCGCCCGTAGAGGATCTGCACGCCGGAGAGCCCCGACGTCATCTCGAACGCCAGCGCCTGCCGGTCGGCGACCGTCGGGAAGGCGCGCGCCCAGCCCACCGCGGTGATCACCGCGAGGACGGCGAGCCCGAGCCCCCACCCCACGACCGCCCAGCGCTGATCGCGGAGCGTCTTCAGCCAGACCGCGCGCAGCACGCTCAGCCGCCTCGCGCCGCGGACGCGTCGCCCGCGCCGGCGCCGGCCGCGCCGTCCGGCAGCGAGTCCGCGCCGTCGCCCTCGTAGAGCCCGAGGAAGATCTCGGTGAGGTTGGGCTCCCGGCTCTCCAGCCGGCGCACCCCCCAGCCGGCGAGCAGCTGCACCAGCGGCCCCATCTCGCCGCGCACGAAGCACGTCGCCACGTGGTCCTCGACCGCGACGCCGCTCACGCCGTCGAGCGCGGCCAGCGCCGCCGGGTCCGGCGCGCGTTCGCACTCCGCCTCCACGCTGTGGCCCTTCACCGCGAGCAGGTCGCGCACGGGACCGCTGCGGATGAGCTCGCCGTCGCGGATGAAGCCGACGCGCTGGCACACCGTCTCGACCTCGCTCAGCACGTGCGACGAGAAGAACACGGTCGCCCCACCGCGGTGCGCCGACCGCACAAGGTCGAGCACCGCCTCCTGGTTGAGCGGATCGAGGCCGCCCGTCGGCTCGTCGAGGATCAGCAGCCGCGGCCGCTGCATGAACGCCTGCAGCAGCCCGACCTTCTGCTTGTTGCCGCGGGAGTACTGCCCGAACGGCCGGTCGAGGTCCAGGTCGAGCGCGCGAGCGAGGCCGTCGACCTCCCCCCAGTCGATCGGGCCGCGCAGGTTGCCGAGGTACGTGACGAGCTGGCGGCCGGTGAGGCGGGCGTCGAGCGAGAACTCGCCCGGCAGGTAGCCGACGAGCGCGTGCACGGCCGTCGCCTCGTCGCGGCAGTCGTGGCCGAAGATCGTCGCCGCGCCGCGGTCGGGGCGAATGAGGTCGAGCAGCAGGCGGATCGCCGTCGTCTTGCCGGCGCCGTTGGGGCCGAGGAAGCCGTGGAATCTCGCCCTCCGCCACGGCGAGGTCGAGGTCGAAGACGCCGCGGCGCTCGCCGTACGACTTCGTGAGGGCGCGGGTCTCGATGGCGCTCGGGGTGGTGGACACGCGCGCTCCCTTCGCCGGCGCCGGCGCCGTGGCGACGGCCGCTTCGCGGGCGCATCCATCATCACGATTCCGCGGCGCCGGGGGGAAGCCCCCGGCGCGCGGCGGGCTTCAGGCCCGCCGTGTCCAGGCGCCGGCTCGCGCGGTCGGAGGCAGCCATCTCACGCTCTCGGGGAGGGGGTGGCCACTGCACACGGCACGCGAGAAGCATGCCGCGCGCCCGGACGCCGGGCGCGGCCCCCGGGGGACGGGCCGTCGGTCCCGGCCGCGCCGGGCCGAATGGCCGAGGAACGCAATCGGGCGCGTCGCTACGTTCGTCGCATGTGGTCGATCTTCCGTCTCGCCTGTCTCTCCCTCCTCGTCGTGACCGCGCGCTGGTGGTGGCCGCGGCTCCGCCGCCTCGGCACGGAGCGCCGGCCGGTGCCGCTCGTGCTCTCGCTGGTGGTGCTCGGCGTGGTCCTCGGCGTCGGCGCGCAGCTGCTGCCGTACGGCTGGTTCCACTCCAACCCGGCCGTCGTGCAGGAGCCGGTGTGGGACGGCCCGCAGACGCGCGACCTCGCGGTGCGGGCGTGCTTCGACTGCCACAGCAACCAGGGGAGGTGGCCCTGGTACTCGAACATCGCGCCGGTGTCGTGGCTGGTGCAGAACGACGTGAGCGGCGGGCGCGGTGCGCTCAACTTCTCGGAGTGGACCGCCGTGGGCGCGGGCGGCGAGCACACGCGCGAGGTCGCGCGGGTCATCGACCGCGGGTCGATGCCGCCGAGCTACTACGTGTGGATGCATCCGTCGGCGAAGCTCACCACCGCCGAGAAGACGCAGCTGGCGAACGGCCTGACCGCGACGTTCGCGGCGCGATAGCGGTCCGCGTGGCGCCGGCGCGACATCGCGGCACGACGCGCGGCGTACGGCGTACCCGGCAGCGGATCGCGGACGGCCAACGGCGTCGATCCCCGGCGGTTTGCGAGAGAATTCACGTCTGCTTGCGGGCCCCTAACGGACCCGCGCGTGCTACGCTGAATCGGAGCATCGAGCAATCGGTGCCCACTCAGCCCCGCCCGCTGGTCGCCCTTCACCCGAGCTTCCACGTAGCGTCTGAGATTGGATGGGACCGTGCCACCCGGCATGGGCAAGTGACTCGATGATGACCGCGCCGTGAGGCCGGTCCGGGGTCGGCGTCAGGCCGACAAGGAGTGAAGGTTCAGTTGGTTCAGAAGATCTATGTGGGCAACCTGCCGTTCAGCGCGACGGAGGCCGAGGTCGAGGAACTGTTCGCCGCATACGGCGAAGTCGTTTCCGTCGCCCTCCCGACCGACCGTGAGACGGGGCGTCCCCGGGGCTTCGGCTTCGTGGAGATGTCGAACGAGGACGCCACGAAGGCGATTGCCGCGCTCAACGGCAAGGACTTCGGCGGGCGCTCCCTCAACGTGAACGAGGCACGGCCGCGTGAGGCCGGCGGCGCCCGCGGCGGCTTCGGCGGCGGCGGCGGCCGCAGCGGCGGCGGCGGTGGCTATGGTGGCGGCGGCGGCGGTGGTTACGGCGGCGGCCGCAGCGGCGGCGGTGGCTACGGCGGCGGTCGCCGCTAAGTCAGTCGCGCGTTCCGGTCGGAGCCCTCGCGGGCTCGGGTGACCCATCGGAAGCAACTCGAAGAGCCCGGCGCAAGCGCCGGGCTCTTTCGTTGTGCGGCGCTGCGTCCGCGGCTGGCGCCGCGCGCCTGTCGGCGGCACGTCTGCCGCCGCTGTGCCGCGGAGTGCCCGCGCCGCGACGCGCCGATCCCTGTGAAGGTTCACAGACCGTTCACGCGCACGCCCGCCCGCGCGGGTACACTTCGAGCAGTTCGTTCGCGACAAGGAGAGCCACGTATGTCGTACCAGGAGCAGCCGGAGCGCATCCGGCGCGCGTCCTTCGGGACGGTCTCCGGCGAGCTGGCGGGCACGCTGCTCGGCAAGGTCTTCGCCCTGCTCGCGTTCTCGTTCGCCTTCGCGGCGGTCGGGGGCGTGATCGGCGCGGCCCTTGGCCCGGGCTGGATGCTGCCGCTGCTGCTGCTCGAGTTCGGCCTGATCTTCGCGGTGCAGGGCCTGCGCAACCGCGAGGGCATCAACCTCGTCCTGCTCTACGCCTTCGCCTTCGTCTCGGGCATGACGCTCGGGCCGATCATCATGGCGTACGTCGGCGCCGGCCTCGGCGGCGTCGTGCTCCAGGCCGGCATGACGACCGGCGTCATGACCGTCGGCCTCTCGGCCTACGCGCTCACGACGAAGCGCGACCTGTCCGGCCTCGGCCCCTACCTGTTCATGGGACTGCTCGGCCTGGTCGGCGCGATGATCCTCAACATCTTCGTCGGCGGGACCATGCTCAGCGGCCTGATCAGCTGGATCGGCGCCGGCCTGTTCAGCGTGTTGCTGGTGTTCGAGGTCAACCGCACGCGCTACGTCGAGGACACGATGGGCAACGCGGTGGTGATCACCCTCGCCATCTACCTCGACATCATCAACCTCTTCCTCTTCCTGCTCCGCATCTTCGGCGGGTCGCGCCGGTAGGCGCGTTCGCCGGGCACGACAGGCGAGCCGCCCGGGAATACGGGCGGCTCGTTTCGTGTGGAGGAGGGCGGGGGCGGGACCGGCGAGCCGCCGGGGGATGCCCGCGGCTCGCCGTTCGGTCGCGGCTGAATGGGCGAGGGCGGGCAGGACGCGGTGGCGGTCGACGGCGCGGCCCGCGCTACTGCTCGCCGCCGAGCTCGGTGATCAGCGACGGCGCCTCGGAGTCCATGCTGCTCAGGCGCGCAGATGCGCGGGCGCCCGACGGCGCCGCCTGCATCGCCACGTCGTCGACGCGGACCCGGCGCTGCTCGCGTCCGTCCTCGAACCAGAGCGTGTAGAGGCCATCGGTCAGCGCGCGGCGGTCCGGCCGCACGAGGTCGATCTCGCCCTCCCAGTCGCATCGCTGCTCGCGCGTGACGACTACTTCGGCGCACGCCGAAACGAAGACCCGCCCGCGCGCGACCGGCCGCTCGCTGCTCGCGTCCATGAGCTGCGCCCAGCCACAGTTGCTCCGCATGCCACGCCTCCGATCACTTCGGTCGTCCCGGAACCCTGCGGGCATCGTACGCAGAGTTATGTTTCGCCCTGATGAACGCCGCGCCCGGAGGCGAACCGGCACGCACCGCTACGCCGGCAGCCGTGGTCCTTCTCGCGCGCACGCCTGCCCGCTCCGCTGCCGCCGCCGCGGCTCGGCAAGCACACCCCCGATGGGTTGCGGTCGGAGCCCGGGTTGTCCGAGGCGGAGATCGCTCGGGCGATCGCCCGCACGGGGCGTGAGGAGCGCGCCTCGCGACGCGGCGATCCCCTACCCTGCGGCGCGACCGGGGGTGCGCATGCCACAGATCGACGTCGTCCTGCAGGGCTTCTCGACCACCACCAGCGAGGGCTCGCTCTCGTACTGCGGCGTCACGCTGCTGCGCGGCGAGCGCACGACGCTCGTCGACGTCGGCTACCACGCGCGCCGCGAGCTGCTGGTCGCGCGACTGGCGGCGCTCGGCGTGACGCCGGAGGGCGTCGACCGCGTCGTCCTCACGCACGCGCACTGGGATCACGCGCTCAACCTGCTGCACTTCCCGAACGCCGAGGTCGTCCTGCACCGCGACGAGTACGAGTACGCCCAGTCGCCGCGCGCGCACGACTGGGCGACGCCCGCGTACATGGCGGACATCCTGCGGCGCTGCCGCGCGGTTGCGACCGTCGGCGACGGGGAGGAGCTCGAGCCGGGCGTGCGCGTGATGGCCGCGCCCGGGCACAGCCCGGGCAGCATGGCGGTGCTCGTCGAGACGGCGGGCGGCGTCGCCGGCATGGTCGGCGACGCGCTGCCGTCGCGCGCGGCCGCCGCGGCGGCGGTCCCCTCCGCCCGGCTCGTGTTCCACGACGAGGAGCAGGCACGCCGCAGCGCGCGCCGCATCATCGACACCTGCGCCATGGTGTACCCGGGCCACGACCGCGCGTTTCGCGTCGCGGCCGACGGGTTCCACTACGAGACGCCGCAGTCGCTGGTCCTGCACAACCCACCGCGCGACGCGGACGGAAGCGTGCACGCGACGGTGGACGCCGCGGAGGTCCCGTTCCAGACGACGGTGGTGAAGTAGGCCCGCTCGCGCCGCGGCGAGCAGGGTGGCGTGAGCCCGCTGCTTTCGGGCGCTGCGGCCGCCGGCGCCGCCTACCACGGAGACGGTCCGCGCGACGCGCTCACTCCGAGGGTGGCATCCGGCGGCGGGCGCTGCTGGAAACAGCGGCCTGACGTCCCCTGCTCGCCGCGGGCGCGCGAGGGCCAGCGAGGCCCCGCGAACCCCCCGTCCGCCGCCGCCCTACAAGCCGAGCAGCCGCGCCGCGTTCCCGCCCCGGATCGCGTCCCGCTCGGCCTCCGAGAGCCCCTCGACCGCGGCGAGCGTCGCGAGCGGGTCAGTCACGCCCATGTCGTACGGGTAGTCCGTCCCCAGCACCACCTGGCTCGCGCCGACCTGGTCGACGAGGTGCCGCACCTGCGTCGGCGTGTAGACGAGCGCGTCGAACGTGATGCGCCGCAGGTAGGCGCTCGGCGGCTGCGGGATCGTGCGCGCCTCCGGCCGCACCTCCCAGCCGTGGTCCGACCGCGCGATGTAGAAGGGCAGGTATCCGCCCCCGTGCGCCGCCACGATCTTCAGCCCCAGGTGCCGCTCCAGCACCCCGCCGAAGATCAGCAGGCTCAGCGCCACCGTCGTCTCCGCCGGGTTCCCGATCACGTTCGACAGGTAGTACGGAGCGATGCGCTCGCCCAGCGAGCAGCCCATCGGGTGGATGAACACCACGGCGCCCAGCGCCTCGGCGCGCGCCCAGAACGGCTCGAGCGACGGGTCCGCCAGCTCCATCTCGCCGACGCGGGTCGACACCATCACCCCGCGCAGCCCGAGCCCCTCCACCGCCTGCCCCAGCTGCGCGACCGCCAGCGCCGGGTGCTGCAGCGATGCCGTCCCCAGCCCGACGAGCCGATCCGGCGCCTCCGCGACCAGCCCCGCGATGTGCGCGTTCGCCACCGTCACGATGCGCTCGGCCAGGGCCTCGTCGGCCCAGTAGTGGTACTGCGGGGGCGCGATGCTGACCGCCTGCACGTCGACGCCCATCGCGTCCATGTCGGCCAGCCGCACCGCGAGGTCGGTCAGCTTCGGCCCGTAGGTCGCGCCGAGCGAGCGGTTGTGGTCAATCGACGCCTGCGTCGTGCCGCGCGCCGTCGCCTCGTTCTCGCGGCGACGCCCCTCCGTGCCACGCACGAGCTCCTCCACGCCGGGGACGAGCGCGTGGGCGTGCATGTCAATCGCGGGAGTGGATGGCATGGGCGGGTCCTTTCGTGTTCGCCGGGGCGCACCCTGGCGGGGCGGGGTCCATCAGCGCACCGCCGGGATCAGCCCGGCGGCTTGCGGTGTCATCGTGGCTACGGTCGCCGCGCGCCAGCCGCCGGGATTATCCCGGCGGTGCGCCGGCCGACGTACGCCCGCGCCAGCCGCCGGAGTAACCCCGGCGGTGCGCCGGCCGACGTACGCCCGCGCCAGCCGCCGGAGTAACCCCGGCGGTGCGCCGGACGGACGTACGCCCGCGCCAGCCGCCGGAGTAACCCCGGCGGTGCGCCGGCCGACGTACGCCCGCGCCAGCCGCCGGAGTAACCCCGGCGGTGCGCCGGCCGGCGTACGCCCGCGCCAGCCGCCCGCCCGGGGTGAGCCCGGCGGTGCGCCGGCCGACGCAACCCGATGGCTATCCCGGCGGGTGCCGGTCTGGCGACCCGAGGCTATCCCGGCGGCGCGCCCGTGGACGCGGCGGGTCCGACCCGCGACGGCAGCACCGCCAGCGCCGCCACCACCGCCAGCGCGATCGCCCCGGCCATCCCGCCGGCCAGCGCCACCGTGCCGGCCGGCACCGCCAGCCCGTAGACGATGTTCGACGACGTCGCCACCAGCTGCTGGTTGAAGATGAGCAGCGAGGACGCCAGCCCGGCCATCGCCGGGAACGGCACGATCGCCCCCGCGATCGCCGCCGGCCGCACGACGCCCAGCCCGATACCCACGAAGAACACCGGCACCAGCACCGTCGCCACCGTCGCATCGCCGGCCAGCGCGAGCGCCAGCATCACCACCGTCGCCGCCGCCGCGCCCGCCGAGCCCGCGCGCACCACCGCCGGCAGCGACATCCGTGCGACCAGCCGGCTGGAGAGCGTCGCGCCCGCCATCAGCCCCATCGCGAAGAGCGCGAACGCGAAGCCGTACGCCCGCGCCGAGAGCCCGAGCTCGTCGATCAGCACGTACGACGACGACGAGATGAACAGCAGCTGACCCGCGAACAGCAGCCCCTGCACGAGCGCGAACCCGAGGAACGTGCGCGACGACAGCACCGTGCGGTAGTCGGCCCGCAGCCCGCGCGCGTCGCCCACCGTTCGCCGGTGCCGCGGGTTCGTCTCCGGCAGCATCGCCGCCGCCAGCCCCGCCAGCACGACGCCGAGCACGACCAGCGCGACGAAGACCGACTGCCACCCGAAGGCGTCGTGGAGGAAGCCGCCGACAATCGGCGACACTGCCGGTGCCAGCGGCATCGCGATGCCCATGAACGCGAACACGCGCGCCGCGCGGTCGCGCCCGTAGACGTCGACGACGATCGCCTGCGCCGACCGCCGGCCCCGCGCCGCCGCCCATGCCCTGGATCACGCGCCCCGCGATCAGCGTCCCCGCCGACTGCGACGCCAGGCACGCCAGCCCGCCGAGCACGAAGAGCGCGAGCCCGACCAGCAGCACCGGCCGCCGCCCGAGCCGGTCCGACGCCGGCCCGTACACGAGCTGCGTCCCCGCGAACGCCACGATGAAGAGCGTCACCGAAAGCTGCATCGTCCCGCTGCTCGCGCCGAGCTCGCGCGAGAGCGTCGGCAGCGACGGGATCAGCATGTCGACCGCGAACGGCGCGATCGCGGAGAGCGCGACGAGCAGCGCCGCCGCCGGCAGCGACTCCGCGCGCAGGCGGTCGCGCGGCGAGAGCGCCGGGGTCGCGGGCGCGGCGGGCGGGACGGGCGCGGTCACGCGGGGAGGCTCCTCATGGCCGGGGACGGTAGCACGGAGGGGCGGTCGCGCCCCGGCGCACGGCACGCGCCAGCGTGCCGGCGGGCCTCACCGGCGCCGGAAACAGCGGCCTCACGGCTCCCTGCTCGCCGCCGTCTGGCCCCGCAATTCTTAGTGCTACTATTGCCACTGCGCCCCGCACCGCGAGATCGTCCGTCGCATGCCACGCGATCTCGATCTCGACGCGATGCGGAGCAATCCAGCGGGCACGACGCGCGCCGACATCGAACGAGCGTTGATGGCAACCGGCTGGACGCGACGTCGAGGAGGGAGGCACCAGGACGTGTGGACGAAACCCGGTTACGCGTCGATCCCGCTCCCCTACCGCCTCCGCGCCACCGGGACGAAGCGCCAGATCATTCGCGAGATCAGCGACGCGAGCGGAGCCGAAGATGCCGACTGAATCGAGGCGCGCCCGGGCCGCCCGGCTCGCCGCCCGCCCTTACGCGCGCATGCTCATCCCCGACCCCGAAACGCCCGGCATGTACATCGCTCGCGTGCTCGAATTCCCCTCGATCGCGATGGAGGGCGAGACGGCGAACGAGGCCATCGACGCCGTCGACGACGCCCTGGCGTCGGTGATCGAGGTGATGCTCGAGGACGGCGAGGACGTTCCGCCTCCCCTTTATGCCCGCGAGTACTCCGGCCGCCTCCAGGTACGCCTCCCGCCGAGCCTGCACGCGCGGGCGGTGACCCTCGCGCAGGCCGACGGCGTGAGCCTCAACCGCTGGCTGAGCGACGCCGTCGCGCGCGCCGCCGGGGCGTGCGAACGGAAGGACTGAGGGCTCGCAACGGGATCGTCGCTCATCCCATCGCGCCGCTCGACCAGGAGGACGCCCGTGCACGTCGTCACTGATGTGGTCGTGCTGCGCCCGTACGTGATCGCCGTGACCTTCGACGATGGCGTGCGCCGCGAGGTCGACATCGAGCCGCTGCTCACCGGGGAGATGTTCGAACCGCTGCGGGACCGGCGCGCATTTGCGCAGGCAACGGTCGACCGCGTGCTCGGGACCGTGACGTGGCCGAACGGCGCGGACTTGAGCCCCGAGTTTCTCTACGAGCCGCACTCGCCACGGGTGACGCGCTAGGCGGACCCGCCGGGACCGGCGCGGCGCCGGCGCGCGGCACGCGCCGGCGTCCCGGCGAGCTTCGACCGCCTCGACGTACCCCTCGGCCGCCGTCGTGCGGCCCGATCACGCGCTCGGTCCAATCCAACGGCAGTTGCATGTCGCGGATCAAATACAACTTTCAGCGCCCGGAGTTGCAATTCCCGCGGAGTTTGCAACTCCGGTTGGAGTGCGGACCAGGACGACTACGGAAGCCGCCCGGGGTACCCGGGCGGTGCGCCGCAGGCGCCGCGGCCATCGCATGCCGGGCGGTGCGCCGCAGGCGCCTGGGCGCCGCGGGCGCCGGACGGTGCCGGGCGCGCGGGCGCGCCACCCCGGTCGTCCGCGTTACAGTCCCCCCGATGCAGCTGATCGACGGCGCCACCGTGTACTCCGCGACCGACCTGGTCGGCTTCGTCGAGTGCGCGCACCTCGCGAACCTCGAGCGCGCCGCCGTCGCACGGCTGGTGCGGCGACCGATGCGCGACGACCCGCAGCTCGACCGCGTCGCGAAGCGCGGCGAGCAGCACGAGGCGCGCTTCCTCGCGGACCTGCGCACGCAGGGCGACCTGCGCGTCGTGGAGATCCCGTGGCGCGACGACGCCCCCGCCCGCGCCGAGAACTACCGCGCGATGGCCGCCGCCACGCTGGACGCGATGCGCGCGGGGGTGGACGTCGTCTACCAGGCGACGTTCTGGGACGAGGGCGATGGTGGAGGGCGAGGAGGGAGCGCGGTCGAACGGCGCGACCCGCCGGGAGCATCCCGGCGGTACGCCGCGGGCGACGCGGGCGCACGAGCCCCCGCGGGCACCAGCGGCACGGCGGGCATCGGGGGTGCGAGCCGATTCGGTCGCGCCGACTTCCTGCGGCGCGTCGAGACGCCGAGCGACCTCGGCGCGTGGAGCTACGAGGTGTGGGACACGAAGCTCGCGCGCCACGCGAAGGCGTCGGCCGTGCTCCAGCTGTGCTTCTACTCCGACCTGGTCGCCGACCTGCAGGGCCGCCCGCCCGAGCGCATGCACCTCGCGCTCGGCGGCAGCGCGCGCGAGGTCGTCTCGTTCCGCGTCGCCGACTTCGCCGCCTACTACCGCATGATCGCCCGCGAGTTCGACGCAGCCCTCGCCGGGCCGCCGCCCGAGTACCCGCCGCGCGCCACGCGCCCCGACCCCGTCGAGCACTGCGGCGTCTGCCGCTGGGACGAGGTGTGCTCGCGCGCCCGCCGCGACGCGCGCGACCTCGCGCTGACCGCCGGCATCACCGCCCGCCAGCGCCGCGGGCTGCGCGAGCGCGGCGTGGACACCATCGACGCCCTGGCGGTGCTGGAGCTGCCGCTGGAGTCGATGGGGGACGGCGGCAGCCACCGGGCGCAGCCCGGCGGTGCGCCGGTGGCGGCGCCGGCGACGGGTGCCGCACCGGCCGCGGGCGCCGCACCGGCCGCGGGGGCGCACCGCCGAGCGCAGCCCGGCGGTGCGCCGGCGCCCGCGCACGCCTCAGCCACGGCCCCCACGGCGCACCGCGGGGATGCTCCCCGCGGCTCCCGCCTCAACCCCCACAGCCTCGCCCGCATCCGGGAGCAGGCGCGCATCCAGCTCGAGGGCGAGCGCGCCGGCCGCGTCCTCCACGAGCTGCTCCCGCCCGCCCGCACCCGCGACGGCGCCCTCACCCCCGACCAGGGCCTGCTGATGCTTCCAGAGCCCTCGCCCGGCGACCTCTTCTTCGACATCGAGGGCGACCCGTTCGTCGAGGACGAGGCCATCGACGGCCTCGACTACCTCTTCGGCGTCGTCGAGCCGGGCGCCCCCGACCCCACCGGCGCGCCGACGTTCCACGCCTCCTGGTCCATCGACGCCGCCGGCCCAGGGCGGAGCCCGCAGAGCCCGAGCGTCACCGCCGACGCCGAGCGCCGCGCCTTCGAGCAGACCGTCGACCTCTTCATCGACCGCCTCGACCGCGACCCGGGCATGCACGTCTACCACTACGCCGCGTACGAGACGACCGCGATGAAGCGCCTGATGGGCCGCTACGCCACGCGCGAGGAGGAGGTCGACCGGCTGCTGCGCGGCGGCGTCTTCGTCGACCTCTACCGGGCCGTGCGCCAGGGCATCCGCGCGTCGGTCGAGAGCTACTCCATCAAGAAGGTCGAGGCGCTGTACGCCGGCACCTGGCGCCGCGAGGCCGACCTGCGCACCGCCGGCGACAGCATCGCGGACTTCGAGACGTGGCTGGAGACCGGCGACGAAGAGGAGGGCGTCGACCGCGCCGCGCTGCTCGACGACATCGCCGCCTACAACCGCGACGACTGCATGTCGACGTGGCACCTGCGCGACTGGCTCGAGGCGCGACGCGACGACCTCGCGCGCGACCTCGGCGCGCCGCTGCCGCGCCCCGTGGCGAGCGACGGCGCACCGGGCGATGGCCTGCAGCAGGAGATCGACGAGACGCAGGCGCTGGTCGACGCGCTCACCGCGGGCATCGCGGTCGACGCCGCCACGGGCGGGCCGGCGCAGGACGACGCCGGCGGCAGCGGCCCGGCGCGATGGCTGCTCGCGCAGCTGATCGGCTTCCATCGCCGCGAGGACAAGTCGGCGTGGTGGCGTTACTTCTTCCTCAAGAACGAGCTCACCGACGAGGAGCGCGTCCGCGAGCGCGACGCCCTCGGGCAGCTCACCCCGCTCGGCTACCAGCGCGACGTGCGCAAGTCGCGCGTCCACCGCTTCGCGTTCCCGCCGCAGGAGCAGCCGTTCGCCGCCGGGGACGGCGGATACGACCCCGTCACCGAGGAGCGGTTCGCGATCGAGGCCGTCGACGACGAGGCGGGCTGGATCGAGCTCGCCGTCGGAAAGGGGCGCGACGAGCCGGCGCCGACGTCGCTGATCCCGCAGGAGATCGTCGGCGCGCAGGTGCTGAAGGCGGCGCTGCGGCGGTTCGGCGCGTGGGTCGTCGCGCACGGGGTGGACGTGGACGCGGAGCCCTACCGCGCCGCGCGCGACCTGCTGCTGCGGCGGCCGCCGCGCCTCCGTTCGATCGACTCGCGTTCGAGCGGCACCAGGGAGGGTGCCGATCACGCGGACCGCGAACGATCGGCACCGGGCGATGCGGAACGGCGGGCACCGGGGGACCCAGAGCGATCGGCACCCCGCGACCCGGAACGATCGGCACTCCGCGACCCGGAGCGATCGGCACCCCGCGACCCGGAACGATCGGCACCCTCCCTGGTGCCGCTCGAAGGGGGGGCTTCTCAGCTCACAGCCCACGACCTCGTCCTCGCGCTCGACGCCTCCTACCTCGCGGTGCAGGGGCCGCCGGGCTCCGGCAAGACGCGACTCGGCGGCGAGCTGATCGTCGACCTCGTCGCCGCGGGGCGCCGCGTCGGCGTGATGGCCAACAGCCACAAGGTGATCGGCCAGCTCCTCGACGCCGCGGTCGAGGCCGCCGCGCGCCGCCCAGGCGCGCGCGCGCCGCGCATCGGGCAGGTGCCGAAGGGGAAGGAGCCGCCGACGTGCGCCGACGCACGCGCGCTGGCGTCGAAGGACGTCGCCGCGCTGCTGGCCCTGCCCGCCGGCGACGAGGCGGCGCTCGACGTCGTGGGCGGCACCGCGTGGCTGTGGAGCCGCGAGGAGATGGCCGGCGCCGTCGACACGCTCTTCGTCGACGAGGCCGGCCAGGTCGCGCTCGCCAACGTGATGGCCGCCGCCGGCGCCGCGCGCAACCTCGTGCTGCTCGGCGACCCGCAGCAGCTCGACCAGCCGCTGCAGGGCGTGCACCCGCCCGGCGCCGGCCGCTCCGCGCTCGCCCACCTGATCGGTGACGCGCAGACGATGCCGCCCGAGCTCGGCCTCTTCCTCGACGGCACCTACCGCCTGCACCCCGCCGTCGCCGCGCTGACGTCGGAGCTGTTCTACGACGGCCGCCTGCACGCGCACCCCGGCCGCGAGCGGCAGCGCGTCGTGACCGGCGAGCGGCCCGGCGCGTCGCCGCGACGAGCCGCTCCAGCCAACCCCGCCGCGTCACCCGACGCGAGCGGTGCGACCGCCCCCTTCGGCATCGACACGCTCGACGGCGCCGGCGTGCGCTTCCTCCCCGTGCCGCACGACGGCAACGCCAGCGCCTCGCCCGAGGAGGCCGACGCCGTCGCCGCCCTCGTCCGCGCGCTGCTCGACGCCGGCACCACCTGGATCGACGACGCGGGCGTCGCGCACGCGCTCACGCTCGGCGACGTGCTCGTGATCACGCCGTACAACGCGCAGGTCGCCGAGGTCGCCGCGCGGCTCCCCGGCGCCCGCGTCGGCACCGTCGACAAGTTCCAGGGCCAGCAGGCGCCGATCGCGATCTACACGATGGCCACGAGCAGCGCCGACGAGGCGCCGCACGGCATGGAGTTCCTCTACAGCCTGCACCGGCTCAACGTCGCCACCTCGCGCGCGCGGTGCGTCGCCGCCGTCGTCGCGAGCCCCGAGCTCGCGCGGGTGCGCTGCCGGACGCCGCGGCAGATGCAGCTCGCGAACGCGCTGGCGCGGGTGGTGGAGGTAGGGGTAAGAACACGAGGCGACGGAAGTGAGTCACCCCACTCTGGGGTCGGCGTCCGCTGAGCGGAGGACGGATGGCAATCGGGCCGGTCGCCGGCGTTGCGCCGGGGGCTATCTTCGCGGACCGGACAGCGCTGCACCGAGATGGCGTTCATCGGGACATTAGGCGAGGGATCTGCGGCAGTGGCATCCGAGGAGCGGGTGCCGAGTCCGTTCTGTTAACCGGTGGATACGAAGACGACGAGGACCACGGAGACCTCATTGTCTACACCGGGCAAGGCGGTCGTGACCCGGAGACCGGCCGCCAAAGTGCGGACCAACAGTTCACGGGTCTCAACCAATCGTTGGCAACGAACGTGGAGAGCGGGAATCCGGTCCGGGTGATCGATCGCACGGACTCGGGCTATCGATACCGGGGCATGTATTCCGTGGCCTCCGCGAAGCAGGCCCGAGGAAAGTCAGGTTTCCTCATTTGCCGGTACGAGTTGCTTCCGGTCTAGGCTTCAGTCGGCGGGGTCGATTGCTGTGCCGGCGGGCGGACGAATCGATACCAGGCGACGAAGTCACGGGCACCAGGAACCGGATGTCGATGGCTGAGCCGAAGAAGGTCGTCGGGCTCTTCGCGGGGGTTGGCGGTCTTGGAGCTCGGTTTGAGGAGCTCGGGCTACGAGTCCGCGCTCCTGTGTGAGAACGCTCCGTCCGCACGCACCGTGCTCGGAGTCCGGTTCGCCGGAACGGGTCACATCGCCGACGACGTGCTCACTCTCGAAGCATTGCCCGAGGCCGACGTCGTGACCGCAGGCTTCCCTTGCACGGACTTGAGCCAAGCGGGACGACTGGCCGGGATCAGCGGTCCGCAGTCCGGACTCGTCGCCCGCGTGTTTGAGTCTGCTGCGTCGAGGCCCTGAGCCCCGGTGGCTCGTTCTCGAGAACGTTCCGTTCTTGCTGCAACTCGCCCGCGGGGCGGGAATGCGTTACCTCGTCGAGCAGATCGAACGCCTCGGGTTCCGATGGGCATACCGCGTGGTCGATACGCGCGCGTTCGGACTGCCGCAGCGACGCCGCCGGGTGCTGATCGTCGCTTCGCGCGACGAGGACCCAAGTGCCGTGCTGCTCGCGGACGATGCCGAGCAGCCTCGGGAACCCGATGTTTGGAAGCTCGGCGGGTTCTACTGGACCGAGGGCAACCGCGGCCTCGGCTGGATACGCGAGGCAGTTCCTCCTCTCAAGGGGAGCTCGGCCTAGGCATCCCCTCGGCACCGGCGATCTGGAACCGAGACGCCGGGGAGTTCTTCACGCCGGACATCCGTGACGCGGAACGACTACAAGGCTTCCCCGTGGACTGGACCAAACCTGGCGGCACGCCCGGCGCTCGCTGGAAGCTCGTCGGCAACGCCGTGAGCGTTCCGGTTGCCCGATGGCTCGGCGGGCGGCTGGCATGTCCGGCTGCCGAGTGCCCGCGTACCGAACACGAGCTCACCAATCAGGACCGGTGGCCGCGAGCGGGACGCGGTGCCTGCGGAAAGCGATTCGCGGCGGAAGTCTCGGAGTGGCCAGTCGCCAACACCGCCCCGCCGCTCAACGAGTTCCTCCAGTTCGAACACCACCCGCTCTCGTGGCGCGCCGCGAGCGGGTTCCTCCGGCGAGTCGAGCGAGCCGCCTGAGATTCGAGCCCGGATTCCTCGAGCTCACTTGCTGCATACGTCGAACGCTCAACGCCTCGGAGGGCTGAGGTCGATGCCGCCGGCAGTCTGACACCCCCGCGCCTTCATCAGACGCCGCCCGCACCCGTATGCGAGCCGCGCATCAACGTGACACCGCCGCAGGACTCGCCGTTCGCTCCGCACTCTGGCGACACGGTCTACGTGGCTACCGCGTCGGCCGTCGGCCGGTTCCGAGCCTCCGCCGCACGGCCGACATCGTCTTCACGAGGCAGCGCGTCGCTGTGTTCGTCGACGGGTGCTTCTGGCACGGATGTCCGACGCACGGCACGCGGGCGAGGTCGAACCGCGAGTGGTGGGACAACGAGCCCAGGGGACAACAGGACTCGCGACGACGACACCGACGAACGTCTCGCGGATGCCGGTTGGACGGTCGTTCGCGCGTGGGAGCATGAGAGTCCCGAGCGGGTCGCGACGGTGGTCGGAGAAGTGCTCGCGGGGAAAGCGACGCCGGTATGCGAGCTCGGTGGGATCCGGGTGATCCCCCCAGGGTCACGAGACGATTCGTAGCACCTTGCTGTCGATCAGCCCCTGGAAGTGCCGCTCGATGCGACCCGCGACCTCGGCGCCCTCGATCAGCACGCCGAGTTCCATGTTCAGCCTCCATCGCGCTACCCGTCAGGTTCGCGCTCGAGACGAAGGCGAGGCGGCCATCCGCGACAGCACACTTTGCGTGCAACGCGCCGTACTCTCCGCTCGGTCCTCGGAGCCGCTCCTCGGCCGGCCACTGGTAGACATCCGCGCCCGGCACCGCGGAACGAAGCGCGCGGAACAGATCGACCGAGACGTGCCCGCCTTCGGCGGCGGACGACTCGAGGATCAGGCGGACGACGACCCCACGCTCCCGCGCCCCGGCGAGGTGCGCCTCCAGCGCGGGGACGCGATAAGCGGCGTAGGTCACGAGCAGCAACCGGTGCGCCGCCCTGTCAATCACCTCGAACAGCGCCTGGTCCGTCCGGCGGAGCGTCGATTCTCCCGGACGCGGTCCCGTCCAGATCAGGCTCGACGCGCTCTTCCGCCTCGGCCTGCGCGAAGGCGGCCTGTGCAGCGAGCAGCGCCGCTCCGAGCCAGCGCCGGTGACCCTAGGACGGGGTTCCCATTCGCTGACGATCGCCTCGAGCAGCTGGCGCTGGCGACTGGTGGGCACATTCCCGAGTCGCGCGCGTGCGGTCGCTGGGTTCCCCGCGTCGATTAGGAAACTCGCAGCAGATCCGCTGATTCTTCCGACACTTCTGCGGCCGCCTGGAGCAGCGCAGCCGAGACCCAGCGGGAGGTCACGATCTGAGCTGAAAGGCGGCGGACGCGCCAACCGTAGCGATCGTCGGGACGAGGAGAGCACGGTCGAGGAATCTGTTGCCCACCTCGCACGACGTCTCTGACGCGAAGAGACAGGCATGGCACGCCGCTCCGTGCAACGCCCGGTCGGTGACGGGGTCGTGTTCGGCACAGAGCGGGTCGGAGGAGCACAGCGCAGCCGACTCGAGCGCTCGCTTCAGCAGCGGCCCGAGGTTCTCCGGCTTGCCCAGTTCGACCAAGCCGCCGAGCGTTCCCTCGCTGTCGGGCGCCGCCGTGTAGAGCATCAGCCCGGCCATGTTGATCGCGCCGCCCTCGACCGACGCGTAGATGCGCTCGCGGATCGAAGCTGCGCTGTAGCCGCAGTCGATCGCGAACTCCCGCAGGAGCGCGTGGAAAGCGAGTGGATCGCCACGAACAGTGGTCCGGGAAAGGCAGCGTCGTCAGGCGGCAACCGGCGGGCAGCGCGCCAGCGACGGTACCCGCGCGGAGCTGCTCGGCTCGTTCCGCGACCTCGCGGCGGGCGAGCCACTCTGTGAAGTGAGGCACATCGAATCGGAGAAACACCCCTTCTCCGCGGACTTCAGTCGCCAGCAGCCAAGACGGACCGCTCGACGAGATCGGGGCGCGTTGCGGCCCGTTGTCTGAGCTCCGTCCTCGGGTGGTTCGACACGCGTGAAGCCAATGAGCGCGTTCACTTCGCGCAGGCGCTCGGCAAGGAGAACGCTGTCGAGCTCGGGCACACCGGCCGGGACTTCACTCGCCGTCACCTTGAAATCCGCGTTCTGTGGACCGCCGCCCGGAATGGCGAAGGCCTCCCACTCCGGTGTTTTCAGGTCGACGGCGACGTCGCTGTCGCCGCCCCCCGCGAGGCGAGCGCGGTATCTGCTGACCGCCGCGTGAAGCTCGTCGTCGTCGAACTGGGAGAAAGCGATGAGCTGACCGGTAGCGCGGAACGCCTTGAGGACCTCGGGCGTCGCGGCGTGCTCGAGGACGCCCCAGTGCTCTTCGACGAGCTGATCGAGGCGCCCAACCTGTCCCGGCACGGACAACACTGCCATCGTCACCGGGAACCAGCCGTTCGACGCCCCCAGCAGGATGGGACGCAGATGTTCCGTACAGTCGGCCTCGAAGCGATCGAGCTGAGGGTGGCGGCCGCGGCAGGCGGGAAGCGTCGGCTTCTCGCGATCGAACGCCTCGACCATCGACCGCTGTGCGTCGCACTCGGCGCACCGCACCCACAGGTTGGCGGTCCGAGCGATGCCCCGCGCTCGAAGAAGCGCAACTGGCCACGACACGCGGACACGCCCCGATGCACGTAGTAGTGCCACGGGAAGTCGTCGAGATGTCCTGCCCGGCAGGCGACGAGGAATCGAGTGGACGGCGGTGGGGTGCCGCCCCTTGTTGCAGTTTCCGTGCTCGTAACGGACCAGGTCGGGCCGGAATCGCTCCTCCTTCAGCTCGAAGAGCCGGCTGCGCGTGGGCGCCAGCAAACCGCACATCGGGCAACGCAGCCATTCGGGGAACGGCGTCACCGGCACGCCGATGCGCGCGTCATCACCGAATGGATCGAACGGGCGATCGCTGACGAGGGGCAGCGGAGCGGCTCTCAGCTCCGCGACCTGCGAGCCCACGCGGCGCCGTACCGCGGCCAGCAGCCGAGGCTCGGTGACTGGGCGGCACTGATTCGGGTTCCACTGATTGAGCCCCTGCACGACCACCGCGAGATGCGGGAGGTCGACGAGCGCACCGACGCCGTGCGCCCACATCAATTGGCTGGGGCGCAACTCCCCTACCCGGATTGGGAGACTGTCGGTCGTCATTCGGGAGAGTCCTCGGGTGCGGGTGGTTGCTCCCAGTCCGGCGCCTCTGTGTGACCACCGGAACCGAGAAGCAGCCGCACTGCGGGCTCCACCTCTCGCAACGACGTCGGCGTCGTGAACTCGCCCCACCGCTCGCTCGATGGCTCGCGCAGTAGCCCCACCGTCTGCCCGTCGCGAGACGTCCGGTACCCCAGCTGGCGGCCGGGCTCCTCGGTCTCGTGCGCCCAATCGTCGAGCCGCTGGCGCAGACCCTCGTCGACGAGGTCGCGCGTGGCGGCGAGGTTCGCGACGTTCCACGCCCGCCCAGTGATTCGATCACTGAGCGCGCGAAGTGCGGGGTCGCTCGCGCGCACCAGCCCCGCGCCGGGATTCGGTCCGTACTGAGGCTCGGACGCGCGGATCAGCGAGGCGAGCACGCCGGTCAAGCCGCGGTCGAGCGCGCGCGGCGCGAACGGCGTTAGGGAGAGCGCCTCGACCTGTTTGTAGTACGTCGCGTGGAAGTACTCGAACGTCTCGTAATGGGAGAGGTCGCGAGGCCGCGCCAGTTGAGCACCGTGAGCACGAGACCGGGGGACGCACGCCCGACGCGGCTCGTGGCCTGGATGTACTCCGCCGTGGTCTTCGGCTGACCGTTCACGATCATCGTGCCGAGCCGCCGAACGTCGACCCCGACCGAGACCATGTTGGTCGCCAGGAGCACGTCGATCGGACGCACGCGCGCGGGTCGCCGCCGAATGGCGTCTCGAGTCGGTCGAGGATCTCTCGGGATGTCCGCCGACGACTTCCGTGACGTCAACTCTTCGATCACGCGCACGTCGCGCTGGGCGAGGCCCGGGCGGGGTACGCGGTCCTCGTCGAAGTCGATGCGGAAGGCACGCGTTTTCACGTCGTCCTCGACCAGGCGCTTCATCCCGCCCAGCTCGCGGAGCGAGTTGAACTACCCGACGACCGTCATCCATGGATCGACAGCGTCGCCGTGCTCGTCGACAGTTGTTGTGCCGCGGACAGCATGGCGACGTATGCGCGAATCAAGACGGACGGACGATCCCGGCCCGGCGCGCAGATCCCCAGATAGCGACGGCCCGGCTCCTCAGGCGACGCCGTCCGTTGCCGTGCGACAAAGTCGTCGCTCGACGTCGAGGCCGGGCGGTGGGAAGACCTCGACACCGCGCATGAAGAGTCCGTGGACCGCTGCCCCGCATTGCGAATCGTCGCCGTCGATGCGATCACCTTCGGGCGCACGGGCTCGCCACCGAGCTGCCAGTTGCACAGGTCGTCGATGGCGGTCTCATAGAGCCCGACGAGGCTGCCGAGCGGCCCCGAATCAGGTGGAGCTCGTCCTGGATGATCAGGTCGGGGGGGCGGAGGGGAGCGTCTCCTGCCGCTTCGTGGCCGGGTGCTTGCCCCGCTTCGGATGCTGACCGGTGTCATCGGAGTCCGGCGCGAGGAAGCCGTGCCGCGGGCAGACGGCGGTGACGCGGCCGAACAGCGACTGCACGTCACCGCGCCACGGCATCTGCGCGAACTTGTCGACGGTGGCGACGATCAGGCTTGGAAGCAGCCGATAGACCTCCTCGTCCACGACCACGACCGGCAGGCCCTCGTCGGGCGCGCGGCGCGGCGTGAACGGGCAGCGCCCGAGCGGGTCGGGAGCAGAACGTGAGTGTGCGCCCGCAGGTCCTTCGTCTGACCGCGGATGTCGCGACCGGCGCTCGAGTTCGGAACCGGACCACGGGCAGCTGGTGAGTCGCGCGGGCCTGCTGACGCCTGACCCGCGCGCCACGTGCGCGTCGCGCGCCTGAGCGAGCGAGCGCTTCCGGCTGGGTCGGTGGCGTCGGGGAGGCGCGCCGGCCGACCCAGAGGCCGATGCGGAACGGCCCCGTCCAGCTCGATGTCGCCCGCCTCCGCCCGTTCGCGGCGTATCACCTCGAGCGCGCACATCAGCGCGGAGCCCGCTGGAACTGCTGGACGGTGAGCAGTCGGAGCGTGTAGCGCATGATCACGCCCACGCCGCTCCCACCGTCGTATCCGTCGACGACGCCCTCGAACCGCCGGAGCGCCATCGCGTAGGAGGCGAGCCCGAGGTAGGCCTCCGTCTTCCACCGCCGGGGGTACCACAGCAGATCGACGATCGCGTCGACGGGATGGAACGATCGCGATGGGTGGGCTTCGTTGCGCTTTCCAGTGCGAGGAGCATGAACGCGAGCTGGAACGGGTACCAACGGCGATTGTCGGGGACGTCGAACTGCTCGACCGTGACCTGCTCACCCCGGCGGCGACGGCGGGCGTACTCGCTGTGGACGCGCTGGAGCCCATCGCGCGGTTCGCCGTGCGAAAGGCGCCGGCGGCGTTGGATCGCCGCGCAACATCTCGATGCCGGCTTCGATCCGCTCGAGCGCGCCGCGCCACGTCGCGCGCACCTGCTCGGTCGTGTCCGCGAACGGTGCGAGGTCGTCGGGCTTCTTCGCGAGCAGCTCGCCGTTGCGCTCGATCCACGTTCGGTAGCCGGCAGACAAGCGTTGGAGCTCTTCGACCAGCTCGTCGTCAGGCGCCTCCGCGAGCACCTTCATGTCGAGCTCGAGGCCGGCGTACTCGGGCCCGTCTTCCTCGGTTGGTGACTCCGTCGTGGGCACTTCGTACACGGGAAGCACCGCGGTCTCGACGGAGCGCGCGCGGTCGGGCGACTCGGGGAGGACGTCGGCGTGGACGGACACGTTGTGCCCGACGGCGAACTCGACGTGCCACCGGTGCGTCGCTCAGCGGACGCCTGCTCGAACGTGTCGAACATGCCGCCGGCGCCGCGCGTCTCCACAAATGGGCGACGACGAAAGATCGCCGCCTCACAATCGGTTGCGGTGACGCGGATGAGCGGCTGTAGCAGCCACGCGGTGTCCTTGGTCGTCTCGGGTTCGGGCTGCGCGTTGACGAGGAAGAGCGAGACAACCCAGACGCCGGACTCGCTCCTGCGAATGCGCCCGCGGACGACGACCTCTGGCGCTTCCGCGTCCGGCGCGTGCGGGGCGATGGCGGATTCCTTGAGCGCGATTCTCGAACGTCCCGCCGCAGGGAACGCGCTTCCAAATCGTCCGCGGATTCCCGGTCTCCGTCTCGTACTTCTCGCTCGGCGCGCGCTCGTAACGACCCCACCTCACGTCGACGAGAGCGGCTCTCGCCTCCGGATCGACGGCGAACGTCATGCCGATGGACGAAGGCGTCAGCGACTCAGCCTGGAGCGCGCCGTCCTCGTCGGCATCCTCTTCCGGTGAGGGCAGCGGATCGTCGGGGAGGGTGTCGTTGTCCGAAGGATCGAGGATGCCGCGTGGCGCGATCCGCCCGACGAGGTAGCGGTCGGTCGGGCGGAGCGTGAGCTCCTCCTCAGGTCCTTCCGCCGGACCGTGCGGAGCTCGCCAACGACCGCCGAGAGGAGGCCTTCACGGAGATCCCACCGAGACGGCTGCAGACTGGTCACTGGCTGGCCTCATCCAGGGACGGGAACAGTGGAAGCGGGGTGGCTTCGCCCGCCTCGCGTCGCGGACCACGGCCCGCGACTGAGTCCGAGCGCGACACTTCCTCCTCATGGCGTTCGTGATTCAGTTCGAGAAGACGATCGACGATCTCGACTGCGAGCCTGTCCTTCGAGGGCGAAGCGTCGCTTTCCGCGCACATCCCGGTGCGTGTGGCGCACATGGAGATCTGACCACCCGTAGCTGTTCACGGTTGCCTGATCCAGCGCGGCTTGGAGTGCGCGAAGCGCGACGATATCTGACGCGGCTTGTTCCGGGTCATCCATCCGGTTCGCAACCTTCGTGAGTCCCTCGCCACGCGCCAGACAAGCGTCACGTCGAAGTTCATGAAACCGCTCAGCTGCAGAGCGCAGGTTGCCATCCTCGGCGTGAGGACGAGGGAACGTCTCAAAGCACGTCGTCGGCGTGTATGTGTCGTCGGTTCTCAGTGTGGTTGAGAATCGCCACATCCATTCGCGGTGAACGAGCTCTTGCAGGACCCCGTAGTTCGCCCAGTCCCCGAACGCGAAAACGATTAAGCTTGGCATCGAACACTTGGCCGTTTGGGACGAAGACCCAGCCCCACGTCGAGCCCACCTGCGCCTTCACAAGCACGCGCTCGTTCGATCGTGTGGCCTCATATAGGGCGACTCTGGGGCGCTCGAAGCGCCACCATAACTCTCGCTGTTCACGGCGCGGGTTCCGCGCCCTCTCCGGTCTAACTTCATTCTCCACGACAGTGAATGGTGCGCCATAGGTGCGAGCGGTCTCGAGATCCCAATCGCGGAAGTAGATCACAGAGCGGCTAGCACTTTGATCCGGTCTGCTGCTGAGGTCCTGTCCATTCAGGTAGGGTAGGACGACCTCGGCATTCCGAGGGTCGATCGATAGCAGCTGAGCTGCTTCGTCGGGCTCAAGCACGAATCCCTGGCCAACCACAATCGAACCCTGGAATGCCAGGCCACTGTTCTCTGTGAGTCGGAGAGGATCCCCACCGACGCGCCCGATCTCGGTGAGTTCGGCGGTGATCCCGGCGACTCCTCGACCGGAAAGGACTGCGGATCTGAAGTGCCGGCGGGCGAGCCACAGTTCCGCGATCTCCAAGTTCGCCGTGCCGGGCCACGGCCGGCTCGGGACAGCCCGGAAGACAGCCGCGCCCCCGGCCAATAGTGGGCCCAGACAGATCTCGCGAGCGACCCCTTGGCCGATCGAGTTCGTGGCTAGGGAGCCCATGCAGCCACGCTCACGAAGCAACGAAACGAACCGGATCACGAAGTATGCGGCTAGATCTGCGCTACCCCGTCGTCCTTCTGCAACCCATTCGATCAAGTAGTTGCGGTACCCCTCGCCGAGCGTGGCCGTCTGCCGCTGCCCACCCAAGAACGGCGGGTTCGCTACGACCGCGTCGAAACCGCCACGCTCGGAGCCGAAGACTTCGGGGAACTCGAGCGGCCAGTGGAACGTCCGGCGCGGAGGCCTGCCTTCAGGCAGATCCGCATCGAGAAACGCGCGGAGTGTGGTGAACTGGCCCGTTCGCCTGCATCGATCTCGCTCGACAGCCTGCGGCAGCAGACCGTCGTACGCACCGAGCCCGCCCTCATCTGCGATAGCGCAGGCGACCGCGATGTCGCCGATGAGCCGCGCGAGCGCGAGCGCCGCCTCCACCTCCGCGTGGAGTGCCAACTTCCGCTCGACATCCGCCGACTCGAGGACCGGGAACGACTCGAGCTCGGAGCGAGCGCGCATCGCTCGTTCGACGACCGGAACGACATCACGCTCGAAGTCGAACCAGAGGTTCTTGTTGACGATTCTTTCCGCGCTCGGGATCGAGGTGCATGTAGCGCACCTGGTCGAGGCTCGTGACGCCCAACAGCGAGTCACCGCATTTCAGCGCGTGGTCGAGGAAGCCGAACGGCCGGTCCTTGGCGAGCGTGACCAGCCACACCGATAGCTTCGCCATCTCGACTGCGAATGGGTTGATGTCGACGCCGTACAGGCAGCGCTCCGCCACTAGTCGTCGGGCGAGCGCGAGCTGCTCGGCGGCTTCCCGGGGCACGAGGTGTTCGCTCGCCGCGCCGCTCGACGGCTCGCCTTCGAGCGTGATCGGCCCGTGACGCTCCGCGGCAGCCGCCCACGCCTCGACCACGCGCTCACCCAGCCAGCGGCACGAGGCGACGAGGAAGGCGCCCGAGCCCATCGTGGGGTCGCAGATCTTCAGGTCGAGCAGCTCACCCACCGGCCGGAGTGCCACTCCTCGCGCGGCTTCCCTTCCGCGGGCCCGACGTAGACGAGCGGCTCGAGCGCGTACTGCACGATCTCCTCGGCGAGCGCGCGCGGCGTGTAGTACGTCTGCGTGCTGCGGCGGTCCAACCCCGCGGTGACGAGCAGCGTGTTCGCCGGATAGACCAGCGGGTAGCCCCACGCGTCCTCGCGCAGCAGCCCGGCGTACGGACGCACGCGCTCGAACAGGTCGTGATCGTTCCCGCATGCGACCATCAGCCGCTCGCGCTCGCCCGCATCCATGTCGACATCCAGTCGCTTGCGCAGCGCCGACTCGCTCCGCTTTGTGGCCTCGCGCAGCGCCGCCACGAGTCCGTCCGTGTCACCCGCCGCTGCCTCGAGCCGAGAGAGCGGGACTTCGGGCTCGAGCCCCGCGGCGCCTTCGAGTCCCAGATACGGCTCGTCGACGCGCACCGCCTGGTGATCGAGCAGGCCCTCGTACACGTGGCCGATCTGCTCCACGTCGAGCGCGCGGAACGACAACCTTCGGGGCTCCCGCCCCCGTTCCTGCAGCAGCTGCAGCGCCTCGAGCAGATGGAGCACCGTGCGGTTGTCGATCTGGAGCGGTACCGCCTCGGCGTCACGCCAGCTCGTCCCCGGCTGCCGCCCCTCGAGGAACGGGAAGCGATCCGGATCGAAGAGGCTGCCGCCGTAGGTGATCAGCCGCAGCCGGTCGTGCTCGACGCCACCATGCACGGCGCGGAACGTCGCGCACAGGCGTGCCCATGCGTCGAGCCGCCGTTCAAGGACCTGGACACCTACACGATCGGCCTCGGCTCGGAGCTGCGCGCTCAGCGGGGACGCGGCATAGAACTGGTCGTAGAGCGGTTCCCCGAGTAGCAGGAGGTCGCGCTCCTCTGCCGAAAAGAGGAAGACCAGCCGCATCATTACCGTGACGGCGGCCTCGTAGAGCTGATCGTCCGGCACGTCCGCGAGCAGCTGCCGCCCAGAGTCGAGATCGGCGCGGTCGAGCGCCTGTACGAGCACCTCGACGGCGCGCCTGACCTGCAGACCGAGCTGTGATGTGACCGCTTCTTGCGCGAGCGCGGAGTCCGCGAGCATCGGCGCCAGCGTCTCGTTCTCCGCCGACGCGAAGAACCGCCGCGCGCCCAACAGCGTGCGGAACGCGCGGAGCGTGAGTGGCTCCTCGACCCAGAGATGCGCGTACCAAGAAGCGAACCCGGGTGTCTCGCCGGTGGCGGCGTGCACGAAGGTCCAGCGGCGCCCGTTCGTCACCAGTCCAAATGCCCCGAGCTCGTTGCAGAGCAGCGTCATCCGTTCGAGTGGAGACGCCGCCCACGCGTCCTCCGAGGGCGGCTCGTCGAGTAACTGACCCGCCGGCCAGAGGCTGATCAAGAGGCGGGGGGAGCGATCGTCTGGGTCAACGACGGCGACGTCGGGCGCAACGGCCACGTGCTGCTCGGGGACATCCACCGCAAAGCGCTCGGTGCTTCGCTCGATCACTTCATCCGGGAACTCGAGCAGCTCGGAGAGCACGAAGGCGAGCCACTGTTCGTGCAGGCGCGGGTCCGGATGCAGCCCCATTTGGTCGTCGGCCCACTCGTCGAACGCGAGCCGAACGCGCGCGGAGACCTCGGGGTCGTGTTCGTCCAAGCCCTGGGGGAAGACGCGGTCGAGGACCTCGACGCTCAGGAACGGGCCCGAGACCTCGATCAACGAGAGCCATTCGCTGTGGCGGTCTCGCCCCGCCATGTCAGTCCGCCATCGATTGCGGTGCGATGAAGGTCACGCTCACCGGGAAGATGCGCGCCGCAGGGTCGGCGTATCGATCGCCGATGGCCTCAGCCTCCCGCTTGCTCTCCCCCGGGATCTCGCGCACCCGTTGACGCAGTGCGTCCACGTTGCGCCGCAACTGCTCGCGTTCTGGCTCGCTCCACAGCGTGAGCTGAACGCTGGGGCGCTCCAAGTCAGCGAGTCGGCTTCGATCGTCTTTCCCAGCTCCGTGAGCACGGCCTGCATGTCAGCGATCTCACCGTCGCGGCGGCGGGTGATGGCGTTCGCGACGAACTGCATGCGGTCGGCACTTCTCGCTTCGATCGACGCGAGGACCGGGGCGGTGATGCGGGGCCAGAGCGCCTGGAACTGGGTGAGCAAGCGATCCCCCGGCATCCGCGGCTGCGACCGCTCCCAGATCCCGTCGAGCTGGCCGATGGAATCGAAACGCCGGAAGCGCCCCCCGACCACGAATCCGCCCGCCGAGATCAGCTCCTCATGGAGCCGGTGTCCCCGCCGGCCCTGGACCACCAGACGCGCGTGCACGATCACCGCAGGGTCGGGGCTCAGGGCATCCTCGATGACACGCGCGCTAACGCGATGCAGGTGCCTGCCTCCCGCCAGCGCCCAGCCTTCGGATCGCAGTAGGCGCTGACACATGTCCGCCAGGCGATGGCTCAGATGCACGAGCACGACATCGTCGTGCCCCGCGGCGACGGCACCGTCGAAGGTGATCGGGCGCCGGCGGCCGCTGTGCGGATGATCGAGACCCTCCGAACATCGCGCCCATGTCCCCCCGAGCGCGGGCATCTCGAACGCGCCCGCCGCTCGCGTTCCCGCCGCCGGGGTCAACCCCGGCTGCGCGGCGAGTTCGAGGCCGACCTCGACGACGTTCTGCAGCGCCGACGGCGTGAAGTGGAGCGACTCCCGGCTGTCGATCAACCGGTCGTGCAATCGCGCCACGCGCTCGCGGATGTCGCGTTCGATGCGCAGTAGTCGCCGGTCCGCCTCGGCTTTTCGCTCGACGGTCGTGGTTTCGAGCACCGTACGGCGCCCGAGCATCGCTTCTTCCACCTGTGCGGCGATCACTGGACCGACCTGACCGAGGTCTTCGCGGATGGACTCGACCTTGCGGGCGACTCGGTAGAGGAACTCGAGCTCACCTTCGAAGACCCGGGTTCGACACCGCGTCACTATCAGCGTCGAACCCCTCCGGCACGAAGTGATAGATCGAGCACCTCCGGCGCGCGTTGTCCGATGCGGTCGATGCGGCCGTTGCGCTGCTCCATGCCGGTTCGGGTTCCACGGGATCTCGAAGTGCACGATCAATGGCAGTGGTTCTGGAGGTCGATCCCCTCGGATGCCGCATCCGTCGCGACGAGCATCCGTACCGGCGACGTCCGCGGGATCCGCCTGGAATGCGGCCTTGACACGCTCGCGCGCATCCGGATCCATGCCACCGAAGATGCGCTTCGAGACGCAGTCCACCGAACCCGCGCGCGGTCAAGCAGCTCGACGAGCCAGTTCTGCGTGGCGCGGTACTCCGTGAAGACGATCACTCGCTCGTCCGACCATTCGCCACCCGGCCGCAGGTCCAGTCGTCGAGCCAGGCGATCAGCGCATCCGCCTTGGCGTCCGCGCGTCCTTCGCGCGGTCAGCCCACGCGGACATGCGATCGAGCAACTCGATCTCGTGCGCACCCAGCCGCTCGAGCAGGTGCGTGGCGGTCCCGACGGCATCGTCGAGCGGCTGCTCGACCTGCTCGTCATCGGCGTACTCCTCTTCGGCCTCTTCGATCGCGCGCCGGAGGATTCCGACTGACTCGCGGCCGACGGCGCGGCTCTTCGTCGCGATCTCCGGAAATCGTCCGCCGGTGCTTGGCAAGGGTGCCGGCGAATGCCGCTGGCGACGAGAACAGCCGCTTCTTGAGCAGCTTGACGACGAACTCGCTCGCCTGACCGCTCGCGTCGACCGCGGCGATCTCCCGCAGGGCTCGCGCGTACTCGCTGCAGAAGCGCGTGTGCGCGTCGCGCTCCTCCTGGGAGTAGCGCGACCTCGATCGGCACGATCTCGCGGATCGGGAATCGCGCGGTTGCCCGTCCCAGTCGACGAATCGAATCCTTCAGGCGGCGGACCATCACCTCGCCAAGCTGTTGTTCCGACCAGCTGCACTCCACGCGCGAACCGCTGATCGTCCAGCAGTTCCAGCAGCGACGTGAACGACTCCGCGTACCCGTTGTGCGGCGTCGCGGTGAGGAAGAGGCGGTGCTCGAAGTGCGGCGTGATTCGTCGAATCGCCCGCGTGCGCAGTGAGTCGACCGCGTAGTGCTGCCTCCCGGTCGGCGCCGCGTTGTGTGCCTCGTCGAGGATCAGTAGGTCGAACCGCCGCGGGTAGCTCCCGGCGCGGACCCGCGGCCTCTCATGAAGCAGCGCATCGGCCCGTCGCGTTTCAGCCAGTCGATCGAGGTGATCAGCCGGGGAAGTGTGTCCACGGATTGGCGTGGATGCCCCGCGTTCGTCGCAGCTCGCGCGAACAGCGTGGTGTCGACGATCCGGAACTCCAGCCCGAACTTATCGCGCATCTCGTCGCGCCACTTGATCTGAAGCGTCGCCGGGCAGACGACCAACGACCGTGCGGGCACGATGCCGGAGCATCAGCTCCTGCACGACCAGGCCGGCCTCGATCGTCTTGCCGAGCCCGACGTCATCTGCGATCAGGAGATTCGCGCGTGGCATCTGGATCGCGCGCACGACCGGATCGAGCTGGTAGTCCTCGATCGTGATGCCGCTGCGGAAGGGCGATTGGAGCGCCTGCGTGTCCGCGTTGGTGACGGCACCCCAACGCACCGCGTCCAGCAGCGCCTCCTGATAGCGAGGCGGATCGAACCCGGTCGGCTCCGGCAACCCCGCTGACGTGAAGACGCGCGCGCCGGGCTCGACTCCCAGTACGACCTGCAGTTGCTCGTCGAACGCTTCGTCTTCCACGGACACCAGCGTGACGAGGTGTTGTCCCTCGCCGGCGCGCGCGACCGGCAGCGCCGATCCGGCCACGTCAGACACCACCCACCGGCGTCGACGTACCTCGACGAGTCTGTCCTTGCTCGGGGGGAGCCATGGTCATGCGGAAAGCCTCGTCCTACACCTGTCCGGCGCTCGGCCAAACGATCGTTGCTGTCGCGAAGAGCTTCTCGCTTCGCGTGCGGATGGCATCTTCGTTCCATGTTTCGCCGGCATCCGCAAGCAGCATCTTGTTGAGGTACAGGACGCTATGCTCGGCAAGGGCCGCTCGCTTCTTCGGCCAAGGGCTGTTCGAAAGCGCCGGATTCAGACGTTCGTTCACGAGCGTCAGATTTCCGATGGTATGAACGAGCCTGTCGCGCGCGAGCGCGGCGACCAGGAGCGCCTCGTCCGTCTCCGCCGTCATTGCCCAATGCTCACGCCATGACTGCGGCATCACATGTTCGATCGTGAGGCCACGCGGCACGTCGGATGCCTCCGACTTCGGCGTGCGCAACGCCGACTCGATGCCCTCCAGCACGATGCGAAGACGTCCACGGGTGAGCAGCCGGTACATCGGTAGTTCGACGAAGTCGTCACGAACCTTGTGGTCGTCCGGCCAGATTCGTGCGTCTGCCGTTTGCTCGCCGAGGTATCCAACGATGACATCATCCGCCGCGGCAAGGGGCTGCGATTGCAGCCGGCCAAGCAGTTCGAGAAAGAGGCTGTTGTAATCTTTCGTCGTCATCCGGCACACCATCCGGCGCACCAGATAGGCCTCGATGGCCCGTAGCGCCCGCAAGAGACGCGGTTGAGGAAGGGTTTGGGAGCCTGCGAGAACAGCAATAACAGGATCGGTGTGACGACGCCGGCTTCCATCACCCCCCAGCGGTAAAGAAACAGTCCCTCACGGGAGCCCGCGTCCATGGACTCGAGCCGATGGTATGTATCTCCGATCGCCCCATTCTCGGCGACGATCTCGTCGATCGAGTTTCAGGAGGACTCGACCAGTCCGCGGAATGAGGGGAACACGTTGGCCGCGGTCACCTCCTTCGCCGTCTGCATCGTCAGCCAGTAGTTCAAGAGCACATCGATCCGGGGACGGACGATGCGGCCTTGCCGCACCTCCTCCCGCCACCACGGCTCATCGAAGTCGCGCCAGCGCCGCGCGTAGAACAGATCCTCGTCGAGCCCAGCTTCGCGGGCTGTGTGCAGCACGAAGTTCTTTACGAGATCGGACGCAAGCAACGGCGTGCCTCGCGCGTTCAGGGTCTCGAAAATCACGTTCGCATCGTCATATGTGCTCGAGGTCGATGACCACCATCTCAAGCAGGCGGACGAGCGCGGTCTCCAAACCATGAGCGCGCCGCGCGTCATCCGCGGGTACGTCGCCGAGCCATTGGTCGACCTGCGCTCGGAAGAACGCATGGGCTTCGAACGATCTGCGTGTTCGCATATCCATTGACGGCCGATTCATTGCGTATCGCAGCGCGAAACGCCTCGCGGTTGACGTTTGTTCGGCCAGATCTTGAACGCATGATCTGGATCGAGAACGGCGTAGTCCTCGTCGTTCAGCACGAGTCGCGCCAGCCGCCGCGCCTCCGCGGTTTGACTCGCAGCTCGAAGACCTCCTGCACCGCATCTAGAAGAAGCTGGAGCGTGGTGAGCCTCTGCTGGCCATCGATGACGTCTCGCGTCTCGATCTGCGCTGCAGCCGTAGGCTGCTGTTGCACGACAACAGCGCCGAGGAAGTGCGACGATGTTCGCGCCTCCGCGGCAGCCGGTTCTTCGGGTGATTCGGCTAACTCCTCGCAGATATCGCTCGGCGGTATTGCGTACGTCATTCCAAAGTGGCTCCCACTGGTTCTCCTGAGTCCAGACATATGGCCGCTGGAAGGTCGGGATCAGGTACCGTACGTCCTTCTGGAAGAGCGCCCGCAACGTGAGGATGTCGGCTTTCATCTACGCTCCGTTTCCGGCATCGGCGCGGCGCATGTAACTGCTCTTGCATCGACCTGACTATCCTGGCGAACACTGATTACGGTCGCGAGTGCACCGGAGCGAGATACATGGCTGTGTGGGAACTCATCGTCGAGGGCGTGTCCCGCGAGCACGCGCGCGGTCAGCAATGGCTCACGAATGGCGAGATCATTCGAGCAGCGGAGGCAGTCGCTCCGGGCACCAATCCTGGGAGCGTGAGCGCGGACGCGAAGTTTCACTGCATCAACGATCCGAGCAAGAAGCACAGCCCGGGCCTGCAGTACCTGCGCAACCCGCTCTTGGTCACCGACGATCCGACCATGCACGGGAAGCGCTATCGGCTGCTCACCGAGGCCGAGCGCAATGCCTTCCTTCAACATCTGCGCGATGACCTCGAGCAGTACAGCTACGTGCAGGTTGTCGACTGGCTGCAGAACCCCACAACGCTCCTTGCCGCTGCCGACGAGGCGACCGACGAACTGGACGACGACACGATCTCAGGCGACTTGGTGGGACCAGCGCTACTCGAGTTGCACCTCCAGGACTACCTGCAAAGGAACTGGCGATCGCACTTCCCATCCCTTGAGTGGTACGAGGGTGCGCGCGGTCGCGAATTCGCGACGAGCAACCCGAGTATGGGGATCATCGACTTTCTTGCCGTCGATCGGGACGGAAACTTCGTGGTGATTCGAGACGAAGCGGAACCTTCCCGACAGACAGGCGGTGGGGCAGATCCTCGGTTACATGGGATGGGTGGCGGCGCGGCTAGCCACTGGACGCAGCGTCCGGGGCATGCTCGTCGCCGGCGATGTTTCCGACGCCCTGCGCATGGCGGTCTCGCTCGGTACCCAACCTGGAAGTCTGGAAGTATGAGCTGTCGTTTCATTTGAGCCGCGACGGAGGCGGTTGACCGCCTGGTGGCCCGGCGCTCACGGCGATGCGCCGCCCCTCCGCTCTCCGTACCGTCGCGCGCGCTCGATGCTCCCGTCGGCGATCTCTGACCTTCGCCGACGCGGCGAGGGCCAACCGACCTCGACGTGCGCACCGTTGGCCATGTTCTCGAGCGCGAGCGGTCTTCGCCGCTCGGCAAGTCTGCTCGTTGGCGTTCAGCGACTCGATGCCGAGGACGCTGCTGTCCCGCGCGAGTCGACGGTGATTCTCGTCGCTCACCTGGACGGTCCCCGCCTCCGCCCCTTCGTCGCGGCGGCGAGGTGGCCGACGTTGGGACGGGGGTCGGAGGTGGCTTCATCTCCTACACCGGCCCCACCCGCTGCTTCACCCAAGGCCAGCGGCGCGACCGCAGGTCCGCGGCCACCGTCGCCCCGCCGAGCGGGCGCTCCGCGCGCTCCACCGTGATGAACGCGTCCGGCGCGATCTCCATGATCCGCTCGCGCGTCCGCACCAGCTCGCGGCGACGGATCACCGTCATCGCCACCTCGACCGGCCCGCGCATCCCGTACCCCTCCATCTGCGTGACGCGGATGCCGGCGTCGCGCAGGTGGTCGGCGACGGCGACCTCGCGGTTCGTGTTGATCACCTGGATCAGCCGGTAGCCGTGGGCGATGCGCTCCTCGACCCACATGCCGAGGAGCGTGCCGATACCCCAGCCGAGCACGTACCCGAGGATTGCGAACGGGTTGTTCAGGTTGTTCACGACCGCGCTGATGGCACCGACGAAGACGGCCACCTGCACCATCGCGAGCAGCGCCGCCTGCCAGCGCAGCCCGGCGGCGATCATCAGCATGCGGCCGGTGCCGAACGACACGTCGGCCATGCCGGCGACGAAGACGAGGACGGGGATCACGGCTGCGTTCATCGTCCGAGGCTAACAAACGTCGGACGGGTGACGTCCAGTCCGCGTCGCGAACCCCGACGACCCCGTCAGTGCGCCGGCGGCGGTCCGACGATCTCGATGCCGTGCTCCGCGGCGATCGCGGCCAGCCGCGCCACGTCCGCGGGGCCCGGCGGCGGGACGGTGAGCGCCCGCGCGGGCTCGCCCGCGGCGCGCACGAACTCGCCGAACTCCGCCGGCGCGGTCAGCGTGAGGAAGCGCGCGGGTGCGCCGTCGACGCTGAACGTGTGCGGCACGCCTTTCGGGAGGAAGACCCAGGCGCCCGCCGACGCCGTGAACGTGCGTTCGCCGCACGTGAAGCGGGCGGCGCCCTCGAGCACGTACCAGCCCTCGTCCTCGTCGTGGTGCACGTGCAGCGGAGCGGCGTAGCCCGCCGGCACCCGCTGATCGAGCAGCGCGAAGCGGCCGCCGGTGTCCTCGCGCGCGGCCTTCACCACCATCAGCGCGCCCGCGAACCAGAGCGCCTCGCCCTCGCCGTCGGCGCGCACGTACGCCTGCTCCGCCGTCGCCGCCGCCGTCACGTCGGTCATCCCGCCGCCTCCTTCGTCATCGTCGCGCGGCCTTCGCCGCCTCCTCATGGACCATCGCTCGCACCTGCTCGGTGGCGGCGGGCGCGTCGAGCCCCACCGCGAGCAGCGAGTTCCAGAAGGGGAAGTCGAGCAGCGCCGTGATCACCTGCACGCGGCGCGCGTCGGCCGGCCGCGGGCCGAGCGCCGCGCGCACGAGCACCGCGAGGTTCTCGACCGACGACCGCGCGAGCGCGCGCAGCCGGTCGTGCGTGTCCTCGCCGCCGCGCAGCGCCGCGAGCCACGGGCGGTCGTCGCGATAGCAGTCGCAGGTGCCCGTCACGAGCACGTCGAGCCGCTCCGCCACGGTGGCGCGCCCGGCGAAGAGCGCGTCGACGAGCGCGGGCGTGGCGGGCTGCAACACGGGGATTCGACCCCGCGCAGGCCGGGATCAGCGCCTCGAGCGTCGGGAAGTGCCGGTAGACGGTCGCGGTGGAGACGCCGGCCGCCTCGGCGATCTCGTCGTAGCTGGCGCCGGCGATGCCGCGACGGGCGTGCACCGCGCGGGCGGCCTCGGCGATCCGGCCGCGGGTCTCGGCGGTGGCGCTGGCGCGGGCGGTCTGGCGGTAGCGTCGCGGCATGGCAATTTCGTGAAACTATTTCGTGCGCGAAATATATACGGCAGATGGCGGAACGGCGCAACGCCCGCCGGACGCGCGGGCAGCACGGCCCTGCGGCGGCATCGACCGCCCGGGGCCCGTCGCGGGGACAGCAGGACGTACGGCGGCGGACGCGCGCGCTGCCGGGGGGTCGGTGGTCTTGCATTTCGACCGGCGCTTCACCACCTTCGCCCGCAATCGCATAGGATCGCCGGACCGCGCGCACGGTGTTCCATTCCGCCGGCGCGACCACCACTATGACGACCTCGCCCCGTACCGCCGTTCAGCCGATCGGCGAATTCCTCGCACCCCGGCAGAAGTTCCTGCTGATGAACTCGCTCATGCTCTGCATGTTCATCAGCGCGCTCGATCAGTCGATCGTCGCGACCGCGATGCCGCGCATCCTCGCGGACCTCGGCGGCTTCCCGCTGCTGTCGTGGGTGTTCACCGTGTACCTGCTGTCGTCGACGGTCGTCGTGCCGCTGGCCGGCAAGCTCTCCGACATGTTCGGCCGCAAGTGGTTCATCATCGGCGGCGTCGCGCTCTTCATCGCGGCGTCGGCGCTCTGCGGCGCCGCGCCGTCGATGCCGTTCCTGATCGCGGCGCGCGCGGTGCAGGGCATCGGCGGCGGGCTGATCTTCGCGTGCGTGTTCTCGACGCTCGGCGACCTCTTCACGCCGCTCGAGCGCGCGAAGTACATGGGCTACTTCATCGGCGCGTTCACGATCGCGTCGCTGGTCGGCCCGACGCTCGGCGGCTTCCTCACCGACGGCCCGGGCTGGCGCTGGTGCTTCTACATCAACCTGCCGGTCGGCGCGGCCGGCATCTACTTCATCTGGCGCAACCTGCCGAACGTGCGGCCGGGCGGCCGGCGGCTGGCCGATGTCGACGCGCTGGGCTCGGCGCTGCTCACCGGCGCGGCCGTCACGCTGATCCTCGCGCTGGTGTGGGCGACCGAGCACTTCGGCTGGGGGGCGCCCGAGACGATCGGGCTCTTCGGCGTGTCGCTCTTGCTGTGGGTGCTGTTCATCCTGCAGGAGAAGCGCCACCCCGAGGCGATCCTGCCGCTCTTCCTCTTCAAGAACCGCGCGTTCGTGCAGGCGAACCTGCTCGTGGTGTTCGCCGGGGCCGGCATGTTCGGCGCGATCCAGTACCTGCCGACGTTCATCCAGACGGCGCTCGGCGCGTCGGCGACGGCGTCCGGCCTGGTCTCCACGCCGCAGTCGGTGGGCGTGCTGATCTCGAGCGTGATCGGCGGCCAGTTCGTCGCGCGCACGGGCAGCTTCAAGTACGTGGTGATGTTCGGCTCGGTGCTGACGCTGATCGCGGCGTGGCTGCTGCACCGGCTGGGCGTGGGCGACCCGACGTGGCACATCGCGGTCTTCATGATCATCTCGGGGCTCGGCGGCGGAATGATCATGCCGATCATGTCGGTGGTCGTGCAGGCGGCGGTCGCGCAGGAATTCATGGGCGTGGCGACGAGCACGCGCCAGTTCTTCATGCAGATCGCGCAGGTGATGGGCATCGCGATCTTCGGGCTGATCTTCACGACGACGTACGTCTCGTCGTTCCAGTCGCGCTCGCCGGCCGCGCGCGTGGTGGTGCCGCCGGCCATCTACGCGGAGTTCAAGGACCCGACGCTGGCGCTCGACCCGCGGCGCTTCGAGCCGGTGAAGGCGACGATCGGCGCGCTGCCCGACGGCCAGGCGGTGCTGGCGGAGACGGTCGCGGCGCAGAAGCAGGGCGTCGCCGACGCGATCGACCGCATCTTCCTCGGCTCGGTGATCGCCGCGCTGTGCGTGGTGGTGCTGGCGGCGACGTTCAAGCCGTTCAAGCTGCGCGGGACGTTCTCGACGCTGGACACGACGGGCGAGGCGCCGGTGATGGCGCCGGAGCCGGAGCCCGAGCGCGAGCCCGTCGCGGAGGCGGAACCCGCCACCGGCGCCGCCGCCGGGGGCGGCGGGGGCGGGGTCTAGGGGTTCCGGCGCGGGGCGCCGTGCGCGCATGAACGTCACCCAAAGCGGCGGCAGACATGCCGCCGACAGAAGCGCGGCGCCAGCCGCGGACCGCGTCCGCGTCCTGTCGGCGGCATATCTGCCGCCGCTGCCGCGCGCCGGAGCGAGGGCCTGCCGCGGCCCAAACGCCACCCTCAACGCGGGCCTTCCTCCCGTTCCGCCGCCGCCCGCGCCGGCGCACGATGCTGTCACCTGCGCCCCGCAGCCACGGGGGGACGACGCGATGACCGACAACCCCAACCCCTTCGACGAGACCTACCAGAAGAGCACCGCCTGGCTGAACGCGGTCGCGGCCGCGCTCGGCATCCCCGACAAGCGGCGCGCGTACCAGGCGCTGCGCGGCACGCTGCACGCCCTGCGTGACCGCCTGGCGGTCGACGAGTCGGCCCAGCTGGCGGCGCAGCTGCCGATGCTGGTGCGCGGCCTCTACTTCGAGGGCTGGCGCCCGGTGCATACCGCGCTGAAGGAGCGCACCGAGGCGGAGTTCCTCGAGCACGTGCGCGTGGACGTCCCGGACATGACGCTCGAAGAGGCGGCGATCGCGGCGAGCGCGGTGTTCGCGGTGCTGGCCGCGCACGTCAGCGCCGGCGAGATCCACGACGTGCGCGAGGCGCTGCCCGCGGAGGTGCGCCGGCTCTGGCCGGTGGCGGCGTAACGGCGGCGCCCGTCACGCCCAGCCACAGCGGCGGCAGACATGCCGCCGACAGATCGCGAACGCGAGTTCGCGCGGCCGAAGCCGCGCATCTGTCGGCGGCATGTCTGCCGCCGCTGTGGGTTCGCTGCGGGTCGCCCGCGGCGGGATCGGCGGCGTACCCGCCGCCGATCTGAGGGCGGCCAGGTGGGCCGCGCCGCGCCCGCTACCTGAAGTCGCGCTCCCACAGGCCCCGCAGCGCGGCCAGCGCGCGCGGCGAGAGCGGCGCGAGCTCCGCGGCCGCCGCTGCCTCCTCCACCTGCGCCGGCGTCGAGAAGCCGACGAGCGCTCCGCTCACGCCGGGCGTGTCCAGCGCGAAGCGGATCGCGCGCTGCGGCAGCGTGCCGGGCTCGCCGTCGAGCGCCCCGGCGACGGCCCGCGCCCGCACGACGTCGTCGTCGGGGGCGGAGCCGGGCGACAGCGCGCGCCGGCCGGCGCGCGGCGCGGCGCCGGCGATTGCGCCGGCGGCCATCACACGGATCGCGAGCACGCCCATGCCACGCTCGGCCGCGGCGCCGGCCAGCCCGCGGTAGTCGTGGGCACCGAAGCCGGCGGGCACGGTGTGGCCGGCGCTGGGGTTGAGCAGGTTGCAGTAGGCCTGGACGGTGTCGAAGCGGCCGGAGTCCACGACGCGGTGCAGCGCGTCGGCCTCGCCAAGGCCGGTGAAGCCGATGAGCCGCGTGCCGGCGTTCGCGCGCACCGCCTCCAGCGCGTCGGCGACGCCGCCCGGCCCGAGCACGTCGTCGACGCCGAGCCGGCCGGCCTCGGCGTCGCGCTCCATCGCGATCGGGTTGTGCAGCTGCAGCAGCGTGACGCCCGGGCGCTGCAGCCGCGCGAGGCTCTGCGCGAGCGAACGCTCCACGGCCGCGGGGATGTCGTCCAGCTCGTCGGGCGCGAGCCGCACCTTCGTCGAGATGCGCGGGTTCGCGCCGTCGGGCCGCAGCTCGTGCAGGATGCGGCCGAGGTTCTCCTCGGACTGCCCGGCGCCGTACTGCGGCGCGGTGTCGATCCACGAGATGCCGCGGTCGAGCGCGCGCCGCACGAGGGCGGTGCGCTCGGCGTCGGTCCCCGTGAACACCCCGCCGCCGACGTTCCCCGCGCCGAAGATGACCGCGGGCACCTCGAGCCCCGTGCGCCCCAGCGGCCGGTGCTGCATCAGTTGCATGGCATCCCCCTCAGGACGAACAAACCCGCACCTCGCGGTGCGGGGAGGGTACGACTCCGGGCGCGCGGCAGAGCCTGTCGAAGGGCTTCAGGCCTGCCGTGCGCCATGGCCACTCTCATCGCGCGACGGTGCCGCCTCCGTGCCGGGTGCTCACGATCCACTGCAGTCAGCATGCCCCGGTGGGGCGGCGTGCGCGCATGAACCTCACCCAAAGCGGCGGCAGATATGCCGCCGACAGAAGCGCGGCGCCAGCCGCGGACTGCGTCCGCGTCCTGTCGGCGGCATATCTGCCGCCGCTTTGACTCGGAAGACGAGGCCTGAAGCCCTTCGACAGGCGCAGGACGGGCTCTGCCGCGAGCCGTCAGCGGCGCAGCCGCCTGGCGGCGGCGTGCCAGCCCTCGCGGCTCGCGTTGACGGCCAGCCACGCCATCGCGCCCCCGAGCAGGCCGAACAGCACGTGGTTGCGCAGCGCCGGCAGGATGCCGAACAGCTCGAAGTGCTTCACGATGCCCGCCGACGCGGCGGAGCCGTAGATGAAGCCGAACTTCGCGGCGTGGGCGAGCGCCCCGCCGACCGTCGCGCCGAGCAGCGTGCCGACCGGCAGCCGCAGCCGCATCAGCACCTCGAGCGTCGCCGCCGCGGTGCCGTACAGCTCGACGTTGTAGAGCGCGGTGTGCCCCAGCCCGAGCGGCACGGCCCACATGCCGACCGACGCCCCGGCGAGCACGGTCATGCCCGGCCGGCGGTTCACGATCGCGCCGGCGACCAGCACCGCGATCCAGAACGTGCCGGCGTGCCCGGGGATGCCGAGCGAGAAGTCGAGCGTCGCCTTCGCGACCGCCATGCCCAGGCCGGTCAGCAGCGCGATGCCGATGTCGACCAGCAGCCCGCGGTGTGGGACCCCGAGCGGGCTAGTCCTCGTGCGTGCGGCGGTCAGCATTGATCCACACTCCTGCTTCGTCGCTGGGCCGGGCGACCACCACCGGGCGGCCGTCCATCAGCCGCGGGCGGACCCAGTCGCCGGTGTCGAGCATAACGGCGGCGTCGAGGTTCGAGCCCGTGCCCTCGTCGATCACGGCCGCGACCGGCGCGGTCGCGAAGACCGACGCGACGCGCACGCGGCCGACGAGGTCGCGGATGCCGGGGAGGCCGATGTAGCGGCCGTCGTTGCCCTCCCAGCGCAGGGCCGACGCGCACAGCGCGCCGATCATGCCGTCACGCGTGCCGGCGAGGCCGCGCACGCGCAGCCCGCAGGCGTCGATCAGCGCCTCGGCCTCCTGGCGGCGCACGAGCTCGCGCTGCGCGCGGCGGGCGAACGCGATCACCTCGGCGGGCGCGGGGCCGGTGAGCAGGGCGAGGCCGGGGTCTGAGCCCTCGATGAACTCGCGCTCCATCACGCGACGGGCGAAGGCCTCGAGGTCGTCGAGCGACGCGGCACTGTCGAGCCCGATCGCGTTCGCGGAGTTGTGCGACGTGAACGGCACGCCGGGGCCGTCCCAGAACTGGTGGCGGGTGACGCCGACCGACCGGCCGAGCCCGGCCTCCTCCAGCTCCTGCGTGAGCATGCGCGCGAGGCGGCCCGTGCCGCGGGTGTCGGGCATGTCGGTGTCGTCGATCGCAATCACGACCAGCCGGCTCGTCGCGCCGCCGCGGTTCGTCGTCATCGGGCGGGCCTCACTGCAGCTTGATCTCGGTGATGTCGCGCACCCACTGCTCGCGCGGCAGGTTGTCGGCGGCGAGCTTCACGGTACCGCGTTTCGTGATGTCGATGATCCACGTGTCGTTCACCTGCGAAGGGTCGATGGGCACGGCGACGTCGAAGGAGCGGGAGGGGCCCCTGCCGTCGACCTCGCCCTTCGCCCATGACGTGACGCCCGACGCGGCGAGCACGTCCTTGAGGAGGGGCCCGTTCTGCTGGTCGCCATCGACGGTGATCGACGTGAACGTCACGGCGGCCTGCAACTCCTCGAGCGTCCAGGTCTTCAGCGTCTTGCCGCCCTGCGTGACGGTGAAGAGCGTGGTCGTGCCCGGGGTCGGGCTGACGTTCTTGCCACTGCCACCGCCGGCGTCGCCCCCGCCGCCCGAGCCGCTGGCGGTCCCGCCGTCGGAGCCGTTGCCCCCGCCACCGCCCGGAGCGGTCGTCGCGGCGGCGGTCGCCGCGGACGACGCCGCCGGCGTCGGCGTCGCGGTCGAGGACGGCGACGAGCACGCGACGAGGGCCGCCCCGACGAGCAGGATCGCGGCGACGACGCCGGCGAGGCGGAAGAGACGGTTCACGGGACCTCCAGGCTGCGTCGCGGCCGAATTGCCCGGCGCGGCAAGACGAGTCGCATGATGTCGTAGATGCGACGCTTCCCGCAACGCTCGGTCGACGCCGGCCCGCGGCGACGCCCCACCCGGCGGCGGCGGATGTGCCACGAGACGACGACGCCCGACCCACAGCGGCGGCAGATATGCCGCCGACAGACGGGCGGCGTTCCGCTGCCCCCGGCCCCCGCCCCCACCCCGCCAACCCTGCCGGCCGGCCGCCGCCGCCCTACCCTGATCGCGGCCGCCGGCCGCGCGTAGCGCAGGGAACCCATGCTCGTGCTCATCACCGGGATGTCCGGCGTCGGCAAGTCGAGCGTGATCGCCGCGCTCGCCGCCCGCGGCCACCGCGCCGTCGACACCGATTACGGCGACTACCGCGAGTGGGTGACCGATGCCGACGGCAATCCCGACTGGGTCTGGCGCGAAGACCGCATTCGCGCGCTGCTCGACTCCGCCGGCGACGACGGCGTGCTCTTCGTGAGCGGCACGGTCTCGAACCAGGGCGCGTTCTACCCGCGGTTCGACCGCGTGATCCTGCTGACCGCCCCCACCGACGTCATCCTCGCGCGCGTGGCCGGACGGACGAACAACCCCTACGGCAAGGCCGCCGACGAACGGGCCCGCATCCTCGGCCACATCGAGACGGTCGAGCCGTTGCTCCGACGTCGCGCCACGGCGGAGATCGATGCGAGCATGCCGCTGGACGCGGTCGTGGAGACGATCCTGCGGCTGGTGTCGGGCTGACGGACTGCTCAACCCGCCGCCGCGGCGCGCCCGACGACGCGGCCCACAGCGGCGGCAGATATGCCGCCGACAGGCGGGCGGCATTCGCCGCCCCGCCGCAGCCGCGTCGCCGGCGCGCCCGCCCCGCCCGGATTCGCGGGCGGACGCCCGCGGGCTGTCGGCGGCATATCTGCCGCCGCTGTGGGTCGTGCCGTCGGGCGCGCGCGGTCGGGCGCGCGCAGCGGGGTCGCGCAGCAGGTCGCGCGGCGCCGGGCCACAAATCCGCAAATACCCTGACGCGGCCGCCGGGAACCCCCGCGTAACCTCGTGGGAAATGGTGCAAACCACCCCCCGGCCGCCCCGATCCGGTCCCCCCGCCGGAACGCCGCTCCCGGGCGCACAGCTCGGGTTGTGGTCCGCGCTCGCCGCGCCCATCGTCCGTCGCGAGCTCTCCAACCCCCTGTTCCGCGCGGTCATGGAGGCGTCGCACTCGGCGTTCCTGATCGTGAACCCCGAGCGCCGCATCCTCTACGCGAACCGCGCCCTCGCCGAGCTCACCGGTTACTCGCTGCACGAGCTCGTCGCGCTGCCGTCGTCCGACGTCCTCACCGCGCCGGCCGAGCGGATGCAGGTGGAGCGCGAGCTGCAGGCGGCCTTCGGGGGTGCGTGCGTCGGCGGCGCGCACCGGCGCGGCGTGCTGCATCGCGACGGCCACCGCATCCCGGTCGCGGCCTCGACGCGCCCGCTCGTGATCGAGGGCGAGGTGCTGGCGCTGGTGATCGAGCTCTCGAGCCGCGCCTCCGAGGAGGCCGCGATGGCCCGGGTGCGCGCGCACTCCGAGGCGCTGCGCGCGTCGAACGCGGAGCTGGAAATCTACCGGGAGATGGTCGCCCGGGCCTCCGATGCCATCATGATTGTCGTCGAGGACCGCGTGGTGGTGCGCAACGCGTCGTACCGCGAGCGGCTCGGGTTTGACGTCCTCGGCCACGCCCTGGACGACATGCTCGAGGGGGAGCCGCTGGCGGAGGCGCGCGGGGCGGTGGGCCGCATCGCGCGGGGGGAGAGCGAAGCGGAGCGCATCCTCTTTCCGCTGGTCTCCGCGCACGGCGAACAGCTCGAGATGGAGGCGACGCTTTCGCCGATCGACCTGGCGGGCCAGCCCGCGGTGCTGGCGGTGCTGCGCGACGTCTCGGCTCGTCTCGCGCTCGAGCGGCACATGCGTGTGCGCGAGCGACTGGACGCGCTGGGTCGCGTCTCGGCGGGCGCGGCACACGAGCTGGCGAACACGCTGGGGTCGCTGATCGGGGCGATGGCGCCCGACACGTCGCCCGAGATCACGGACGCGGTGGACCGCGCGCGGCGGCTGGCGCGCGGGCTGGCGCTCGTCGGCGGGCAGGAGGTCGGTCGCGCGAAGGCCGTGCCGGTGCGGCCGCTGCTGCGCGCCGCCGTGGACGCGCTGCCGCCGGAGCTCGCGGACCGCGTCCAGATCGAGCAGGCGGCGCCGGGATCGCTGGGGTCCGTGAACGGCCGGCGCGACGACCTCGTGCTGGCGCTGTCGGCGCTGATCATGAACGCGCTCGAGGCGAGCGACGGTCCGGCGCGCGTGCGGCTGTCGACGGTCGTCGGCCTGCCCGACGGCGCGCAGCCCGAGGAGCCGTGCCCGGACGGCTACTGCCTGGTCGAGATCTCCGACGCCGGCCCGGGCATGCCCCCGGCGGACCTGAGCCGCCTGTTCGAGCCGTTCTTCACGACGAAGCCCGGGCGCACCGGCCTGGGGGCGTCGCTCGCCTACTCCGTGATCCGGGCGCATGGCGGGCAGACCACCGCCGCCTCGGTCGAGGGCGAGGGCACCACCGTGCGCGTCACGCTCCCGCGCCGGCAGGCCGCGAGCACGCGCCGCCGCACGCGGCGCGCCGCGCCGGCCGATGCCGGCACGCGCCGCGTGCTGCTCGCCGACGACAACGACGCCCTGCGCACGGTCACCGCCGCGATCCTGCGCGGCGCCGGGTTCGAGGTCACCGAGTCCGCGACCGCCGAGCACGCCCGCGCGGTCATCGAGTCGGATGCGGCCGCCGCCCCGTTCGACGCGCTCGTGCTCGACATGCGCCTCGGCGACGGGAGCGGCCTGGACCTGTTCGAGGCCGCAGGCGGCCTGAAGTCCGCCCCGCCGACGCTCTTCATCAGCGGCTACAGCGGCGACGAGCTGGGCGGCCTGCCGGCGTCGGATCAGTGGCAGTTCCTGATGAAGCCGTTCGGCCGGGACGATCTGCTGCGCCATCTGACCGCGGTGATCCGCGCCGCCTGACGCCGCGCGGTCGCCCGCCTCACGGGCGGCAGGCCTCGTCGAACGTCAAAGCGGCGGCAGACATGCCGCCGACAGAAGCGCGGCGCCGGCCGCGGACTGCGTCCGCGTCCTGTCGGCGGCATATCTGCCGCCGCTGTGGGTGACGTTCATCCGCGCACGGCGCCCCGCCGGGGCATGTCGACTGCCGTGTCCGGCGACGACCTCTCGCCCCCAGGCGAGCGGCGGGCCTCCGCCCGCCCTCACCGTTCGCCCCGTCACCTCCCCGACGATTGCCTCTGCGCGCCCGGATCGTGCCTCCGTACGGTGCGATCATGACCAGCGCTCCCGCGATCCTCACGGAGTCGCTCACGAAGTCGTACGGCGCGACGCTCGCGCTCGACCGGCTCGACCTGCGCGTGGAGCAGGGCGAGATCTTCGGCTTCCTCGGCCCGAACGGCGCCGGGAAGACGACGGCGATCCGCCTCCTGCTGGACCTGATCCGGCCCACCGCGGGGCGTGCCAGCGTCCTCGGCATGGACTGCCAGGCCCGGTCGACGGCGGTCCGCGCGGCGGTCGGCTACCTGCCCGGCGACGTGCGCCTCTACCCGGGCCTCCGCGGCCGCGACACCGTCGACCTGATCGCCGGGCTGCGCGACCGGCCCATCGACCGCTCATACGTCCTCGACCTCGCCCGCCGCTTCGACCTCGACCTCGACCGGCACGTCGGCGCGTACTCGAAGGGCAACCGGCAGAAGCTCGGGCTGCTGCTCGCGATGCTCGACCGCCCGCCCGTGCTGCTGCTCGACGAGCCGACGTCGGGCCTCGATCCGATTGTCCAGCACGTCGTCTGGGAGACGCTGCGCGAGGAGGCCGCGCGCGGAACGGCGGTCTTCTTCTCGTCGCACGTGATGGGGGAGGTCGACCAGGTCTGTACGCGCGTCGGCGTGCTGCGCGCCGGGCGACTGGTCGCCGTGGAGCAGATCGCGCAGCTCAAGGGACGCGCGCTGCGCCACGTCGAGGTGAGCTTCGCCGACGGCTCCCCCGCGGCGGCGACGTTCGCGCTCCCCAACGTGCGCGAGCTGCGCCGCGACCCCGGCACGCTCGAGTTCGAGGTGACCGGCGAGGTCGGCCCGCTGCTGAAGGCGCTGGCGCCCTACCCCGTGCTCGACCTGCGCACCGAGCAGCCCACGCTCGACGAGGTCCTGCTGAAGTTCTACGAGCCGGCGGGCTGACGGCGATGCGCGGCCAGTTCGCCACGCTGGTCCGCAAGGGCGCGCGCGACGCGCGCGGCGTGGCGATCGCCGGCGGGCTCGCGGTCGTCGCGATCGTCGCGCTGCACACCTCCGTCTACCCGCAGTACGGCGAGCTCGGGAACATGGACTACCCCGAGGCGATGCGCGGCATCTTCGGCCAGGCCGGCTCGATCGCGCGGCCCGAGGGCTACATCGCCGCGTTCTGGACGAACACGCTGATGCTCGTCGCCGTGCTCGCGGTGATCGTGGGCAGCGCGGCGACCGCCAGCGAGGAGCGGGACGGCACGCTCGACGTGCTGCTCGCGCAGCCGGTCTCGCGCGCGCGGCTGCTCCTCGGCAAGGGCGCGGGGATCGCGCTGGCGCTGACGGTCGCGATGCTGCTCGCGTGGCCGGCGTTCGTGCTGGCGAACCTCTACGCCGGGCTCGACATCTCCGCGGCCGGGTTCGCCGCCGTGACGCTGAGCGGCGTGCCGCTGGTCGTGCTGTTCCTCGCGTTCGCGCTGTGGGCAGGCGCCGTGATGCCGAGCCGCGCCGGGGCGGCGCTCGCGGCGTCCACGGTCGTCGTCGCGCTCTACTTCCTCTTCATGCTCGGCACCGCGGTGCCGCTGCTCGACGGACCGCGCCGCGCGACGCCGTTCTACTGGTCGGACGCCGCGCACGTCCTGATCGACGGCTTCGACTGGCTGCGCGCGGCGGGCGAGCTGCTGCTCGCCGGGGCGCTGGTCGCGCTCGCGGTGCGCGCGTTCGAGCGACGCGAGATCGCCACGGGCAACGGCGCGCCGGTGTCGTGGTGGGGCTGGCTGGCGCGGCTGCGGCACCCGCGCGGCGGAGGCGCGGCGGCCGGGGTGGTGGCCGCCGGAGCGGGACCCCGCGGCGTCGCGCGGCTGGGCGGCGCGTACGCCGGCCGGCTCGGGGTTGCGCGCAAGACGTGGCGCGACGTGCGCCTCGCCGCCATCGCATCGGGGATCGCGGCGTTCGTCTTCGCGCTGCTGCTCGTCGGGCTCTACCCCGCGTACCGCGACGCGCTCGCCGGCTTCGAGTACCCCGGCGCCCTGCAGGGATTGCTGGGCGAAGCCGGTTCGTTTGCGAGCCCGGAGGGCTTCCTTTCCGGCGAGTTCTTCGGGTTCGCGCCGCTGATCCTGATCGCGATGGCGATCCTCGCCGGCACGGGCGCGATCGCCGGCGAGGAAGGAGCCGGCACGCTCGACGTGCTGCTCGCGCAGCCGGTGGGTCGCGTGCGACTGCTGGTCGTGAAGGCGGCCGTGATCGCGGTCGCGCTCGCGCTGGCGCTCGCCGCCGCGCTCCCCGGGTTCTGGCTGGGGCGCCAGGTTGCCGACATGGACATGGCGGTCACGCGCTTCGCCGCCGCGCTGGTGCCGGCGATCCTCGTGACGCTGCTCTTCCTGGCGCTCGCGCTGCTCGCCGCCGTCTCGCTGCCCGACCGCTCCGCGGCGGCGACGGCGACCGCGGCGGCGCTGGTCGCGGCCTACCTCGTGCACACGCTCAGCTTCACGGTCGGCTGGCTCGCGGGCCCCGACCGGCTGACGCCCTTCTACTGGGCCGACGCGTCGCACGTGCTGGTCGACGGCTTCGACCCGGCACGCGTCGCGGTGCTGATCGCCGTCACCGCCGCGCTGTTCGCGCTGGCGCTGTGGCGATTCGCCCGCCGCGACGTCGTGATCGGACGTCGCGAGCGCGGCGCGTGGTGGCGGCCGGCACGGCCCGCGGCGCGCATCCACCTGCCGCGCCGCCACACACCGACCGCGCAGGGGCGGTAGCCCGACTTCGCGCGGCGGCGCCGCGCGGCGGCGCCTCGCACCGGCGCTCCGCGCGGCCACGCACCGCGCGCTCCGCGCGGCCACGCACCGGCGCTCCGCGCGGCCACGCACCGGCGCTCCGCACGGCCACGCACCGGCGCTCCGCACGCCCCGCACCGGCGCTCCGCACGGCCACGCACCGGCGCTCCGCACCGGCACGCCGGCGCACGGGCGCACCGGCGCACGGCAGGCGTCCCGCCTGCCGCTCGCGCGCACCCCGTGGACGCCGCCACCCGCCGCCCACCCGCCGCGGGCCCTACCGCAACGCGAGCCCGCCCCACGCGAGCGCGATCACGACCGTCAACCCCACCCCCACGGGCACCGCGAAGCGCCGCCCGCCGGCTGCGTACGCGAACGCCAGCTTGCTGACCGTGTTCGACGTCAGCGCGAGCAGGATCGGCAGCGCGGCCGCCGACGGCGCTACGCGCCCCGCGGCGACGAGCGACGCCACGGCGATGGCCGCCGAGTGCGCGTCGGCCAACCCGGCGACGAACGCCGCCACCGCGACGCCGCGCGCGCCGAACGCCTCGGCCGCCACCGCGCCCGCGACCGTCACGCCCGTGATCACGAGCGCGAGCAGGACCGCCGAGTGCAGCTGAAACGCGTGCCCGGCGTGCGGCCGCGACGCCACCTCGCCCGCGCGCAGCCGCAGCGTCGCGAGCGCGGCGTAGGCGAGCGCGCCCGTCCCGGCGGCGACGAGCGGCGCGGCCACGACGTCGAGCGCCGGGGCGCTCGTCACGCCGACGACGACCGCCATCTGCACCATCGTCGCCACCGAGGACAGCAGCGCGGCCGAGATCGCCGGGCGCAGCAGGCCGGGTTCGCGGCGCGCGACGCCGCCCATCGAGCCGACCGTCGCGGCGCTGGAGATGAAGCCGCCGAAGAGCCCCGCGACCGGCAGCCCGAAGCGCGGGCCGATGGCCCGCGTGGCGACATACCCGGCGCCGCTGATCGCCATCAGCAGCACGACCAGGCGCCAGACCGCGAAGGGGTTGAGGACGTCGAAGGGCCCGACGCGGCGGTCCGGCAGCAGCGGTAGCACGACGACGGCGGCGGCCGCGAAGAGGAGGGCGTCGTGGACCTCGGTGTCGGTGAGCACGGAGGCCACAAAGCGGTGCAGCGAGGTGCGCGCCGACAGCAGGATCGTCACGGCGACGGCGAGCGCGGACGCGATCGCGGGCTCGTCCTGCGCGAGCACGCCGAGCAGGAAGGCCACGAGCAGGGCGACCTCGCTCGTGAGGCCGCGCTCCTCGCGGTCGCTGCGCGCGTAGCCGAGCAGCGCGGCGGCGCCGACGAGCGCGAGCGCGACGGCGACGACGGGCGTGCCGCCGACGCGATCGGCGATGCCGCCGAGCAGCGCGACGAGCGCGAAGGTGCGGATGCCGGCGCTGCCGCGGTGCGGCTCCTGCGCCATGCGGCGCTCGCGCTCGGCGCCGAGCAGCAGCCCGATCCCGAGCGCGATCGCGAGCCGCGCCGCCGTCCCCGCGAGCCCCGACTCGAGCACGGGTCCACCCTCCCGCGCGTAGCATCGCAGGCGTCGAGGCGCGTGCGCAGGGTCGAAGGTAGGGCGAAGCACGGGCGCCCGGCGCGGGGTCGGCTTCGGGTCTCGTCGGAAAGTCAAAGCGGCGGCAGATATGCCGCCGACAGGACGCGGACGCAGTCCGCGGCTGGCGCCGCGCTTCTGTGAATCGCGGCTGGCGCCGCGCTTCTGTCGGCGGCATATCTGCCGCCGCTGTGGGTGGCGTTCATGCGCGCGCGGCGCCCCCCAGGGGCATGCTGGCTAGCGTGTGCAGTGGCGACCCCGTGGCGGCCGGCCCCGCTCCGCCTCGCCACGGCGGGCCTGAAACCCGCCGCGCGCCTACGATCGCGGCGTGACCGCCGAACTCCGCGCGCTCCACCCCCGCGCCACGCCGCCGCGCCACCAGCTGCTCGTGGACGGCGAGCCGTTCATCGTCCTCGGCGCGCAGATCCACAACTCCAGCTCCTGGCCGGAGGCGCTCGACCGCGCGTGGCCGCAGCTCGTCGCGCTCGGGGCGAACACCGCCGAGGTGCCGGTCTCCTGGGAGCAGCTCGAGCCGGCGCCGGGCGCATTCGACTTCTCGCTCGTCGACCACGCGCTGGCGGGCGCCCGCGCGCACGGGCTGCGGCTCGTCCTGCTCTGGTTCGGCACCTGGAAGAACGGCGTCGCCGACTACGTGCCGCGCTGGGTGAAGGACGACCCGGCCACCTACCCGCCGATGCGCGACCCCGCCGGCGCCCCCGTGCGCGTCCTCTCCCCGCACGCCGCCGCCACGCGCGATGCCGACGCCCGCGCCTTCGCCGCGCTGATGCGCCACCTGCGCGCGGTCGACGCCGAGCGCGGCACCGTGATCATGGTGCAGGTCGAGAACGAGCCCGGCTCGCTGTTCACCGACCGCGACTACGGTTCGGACGCCGAGCGCGCCTTCCGCGCGCCCGTCCCGGCCGAGGTCGCCGCCCTGCTCGCGCCGGGCCGGCCTGCGGGGGCGAGCTGGCCGGAGCTCCTCGGCGCCGCCGCCGGCGAGGCGTTCCAGGCCTACCACGTCGCGCGCTACGTGAACGCCGTCGCGGAGGCGGGGCGCGCCGAGCACGCGGTGCCGCTGTCGGTGAACGCCTGGCTGAAGGAGCGCAAGGGCTTCATGCGGCCCGGCGTCGAGTACCCGAGCGGCGTGCCGGTCTCGCACCTGCTCGACCTCTGGAAGCACGCCGCGCCGGCCGTCGACGTGATCGCGCCGGACATCTACGTGTTGGATTATGTCGGGTACCGCGAGGTGTGCGCGGCGTACGCCCGCCCCGACAACGCGCTGCTCATCCCCGAGACCGGCGGGACGACGCCCTTCGCCGGCTACCTCTTCTACGCGCTGGGCGACTTCGGCGCGGTCGGCTGGGCGCCCTTCGGCGTCGACCGGTCGGACGGCTCGACGGAGCTCGATCCGCGGCTCTTCGCGGTGCGCGACTCGTTCCATCTGCTGCGGCCGGCGGTCGCCGAGCTGGCGCGGCTCCAGGCGGCGGGCGCGCTGCGGGCGGCGGTCGAGCAGCAGCACCTGGCGAACGTGCTGCTGTCGTTCGACGGCGTCGACGCGCTCGTCGAGTTCGGCCCGCTCGCGCCCGGGTACGGCGGCCTCGCCGCGACCGGCACGCCCGGGCAGACCGGCCGCGCGCTGCTCGGACGGCGCGGCCCGCGCGAGTTCCTCGTCGCCGGCTTCGACGCACGCGTGACCTTCCGCGCGACGGATGCCGGCGTCGGCGAGGCGCGGTTCGCGGTCGTGGAGGAGGGGGCGTTCGAGGACGGTGCCTGGGTCGCCCGCCGCCGCCTCAACGGCGATCAGACGTTCTTCGGCCTCCGGCTGCCGGCGACCGGCGCGATGCTGCGGGTCGAGCTCTAAGGTGCGCGGCAGGCTTCAGGCCTGCCGTGGATCGCGAGTGACTCACCGGCCAGAGTCGGCCACCTCGGGCTGCAGCAGCACCCCATTGACACGGCACGCCTGAAGCCTGCCGCGCGCCCCTAGCCCTCGTACCGCCACGGCGCGTGCTCCGGCGCCTCGTCGGTCAACCGGAACCGCGGGAGCGCGAGGCCGTCGCCGAGGTCGCAGAACTCCACCGCCACGCGCGCGCCGATCGCGACGCGCTCCTCCTGCTCCGGCCGGCCGTCGGCGTCGACGAGCAGCGACAGCACGCGCAGCGCGTCGTGCTCGCCGGGGACGCCGCGCTGCTCGTCGAGCTCGACGAGCACGAGCGGGTACGGGGTGAGCACCAGGAACGCGGGATGGATCGCGTGCGTGACGATCTCGTACGAGTAGATCGCACCGCGCCCGCTCACCGGCGCCCACTCCGACGCGAGCGACATGCAGAACGGGCACGCGTTGCCGACCGGGTAGCGCAGCTTCCCGCAGTCGGCGCAGCGCTGGAGGACGAGCTCGCCGCGGCCGGCGGCCTCGAGGAACGCGCGGTGCTCGGGGTCGTTCTCCGCGATCGCGACCTGGACGCCGAGGTATTCGGACATGGGGGACTCCTTGTGGTGATGGCGACCGGCGGGCGGTACGCCCGGCGTTCGCCGTGGGCGCGCGGCAGGCTTCGGGCCTGCCGTGGCTCGTGGTGCCTCTCGCGCCGTGAGGTGGCACCCTCACGCCGACGGGAGGCGGCCGCTGCGCACGGCACGCTCGGACGCCTGCCGCGCGCCTAGTTGTGCATGATCAGCGCGGAGCCCGTCGGCGGGCTCGCCCAGCCGAGGTTCATCGTGACCTCGACGTCCTTCGCCTGGCGGCAACCGCCCTCGCGGTAGTTGTACGTGTGCTCGCCGCGCTCCCAGCCGGGACACGAGTCGTCGGCCTGGTGGCGCAGCTGGCGGACGTTCTCGACGACGTGGCCGATGCCGTGCGTGTAGCCCTCGCACAGGTGTCCGCCGTGCGTGTTGTTCGGGCGCGCGCCGCCGAGCTCGATGATGCCGCTGGAGACGTAGTCGCCGCCCTCGCCCTCCTTGCAGAAGCCGTAGGCCTCGAGCTGCAGCATCGTCGTGAAGGTGAAGGCGTCGTAGGATCCGGTGACGTCGACGTCCTCGGGGCCGATGCCGGCCTGGCCGAAGACGATTGGCGCGGCGTAGACGCCGGCGACGCGCGAGATCGGCCCGCGCGTCCAGTGGTAGCCGCCGGGCTGCTCCTTATTCACGCGCCCGGCCACGCCCATGATGTACGCGGGCGGCCGGCGCAGGTCGCGGGCGCGGTCGGCGCTCGTCACGATGATCGCCACGCCGTTGTCGGTCTCGACGCAGCAGTCGAGCAGGTGCAGCGGCTTCGTGATCCAGCGCGAGTTGACGACGTCGTCGACAGTCACCCGCTGCTTGTAGAGCGCGCGCGGGTTGTTCGACGCGTGGTGGCTGTGCGCGACCTTCACGTGCGCGACCTGCTCGCTGGTCGTGCCGTACTCGTACATGTGGCGCATGAAGGACGGCGCGAAGGACTGCGCCGCCGAGTGCATCCCGTGGATGCCGGCCTCGATCGAGCCGCCGCGGAACACCGGCGCCTGGCGGCCGGTGCCGCCGATGCGCGCCTCGGTGTAGCCGTTCATCGCGCGGAAGATGGCGACGGTCTTGCACATGCCGACCTCGATGGCGCCCATCGCGAGGCCGATGAGCGCCTCGGTGCTCGAGCCGCCGCCCGAGCAGTCCATGTAGAAGTCGAGCCGGATGCCGAGGTCGCCGGCGATCACCGGCGACGTGGTGGAGTCGTTGCCGTGGTAGGAGAGCATCCCGTCGACGTCGGCGGCGGTGAGGCCGGCGTCGAGGATGGCCGCGCGCACCGCCTCCACGCCGAGCGCGCGCGTGGTGCGCCCGGAGTTGCGCGAGAACTCGGTCATCCCGATGCCGACGATGGCGTACTGGTCGCGAAGCCCGGGCATGGGCGTCCTCCGGTGCTACGAGCGTGATGGGCGCGAGGAGAGTATCAGGCGCCGGCAGGCGCCAGCGCCTCGTCGGAAGTCTAAGCGGCGGCAGATATGCCGCCGACAGGACGCGGACGCAGTCCGCGGCTGGCGCCGCGCTTCTGTCGGCGGCACATCTGCCGCCGCTCTGGGTAACGTTCATGCGCGCACGGCGCCCCCCGGGAACGATGACTGCCGTGTGCAGTCCGCGCCCGGTAGCGACGACACGCGTCCGCGCCCTCACCGAGCCGAAGCGCGGGGGCCAACACCACGTCCCACCGCGGGCGACGGCGCGGCCGACGTCTGGCGTTCCGTGCGCCGTCGCCCCGGAGCGTCCGCCGGACGACACCGGGATTGCCTCCGTCCGCGCTTGCCGGCGATCGGGCATAACCTGAAATTCGATGTCAACGCTCGCGACGCCGGTCGTCGCGAGACAGGGGCGGGCGGGCCTCTCGAGAGGACGCCCCGTGACCTCGGACGCTCCACCCGGCGACCGCCTCACCTCCGCACGCGACTGGTCGCCCGACGTCCTGCTGCGCCTCACCCCCGACGGCGCGATCCGCGAGCACATCGCGCCCGCGACCTGGCCGCATTACGTCCTCCCATCGCAGACCATCGGCCGCCGGCTCTCGGACATCGTCCCGGCGGATGTCGCTGGTGCCATCGAGCGAACCGCTCGTCTCGCGCGCTCGAGCGGGCGGACGCAGACGACGCGGTACCCGATCGAGGTGCGCGGCGAGGCACTCGAGCGCGAGGCACGCGTCGTGCCGATGGCCGATAACGACGTCGTGGTCATCCTGCGCGACGTCACGGCCGAGACCAACGCGGAGCGGATCGCGCTCGCGGTCGGCCGCCGGCTCGACCAGCGCCTGACGGAGCTCCGGGCGCTCGCCGGCGTGACGGCGATGCTCGCGAACATCTCCGCGCCGCTCGACGAGCTCGCGCAGCAGCTGGCCCAGCTGCTCCCGACGGCGTGGCAGGAACCGCGCTTCACGATCGCGCGGATCACGCTCGGCGACCGCGTCTACGAGTCGGCCTCCTTCCCGGTCACGCCCTGGGTGCAGCGCGAGGAGATCGTGACGGCGGACGGGCCCGTCGGCACGATCGAGATTGCCTACGCCGTGCAACCGCTACAGACGTCGAGCCCGTTCTTGGACGAGGAGCGTGTGCTGCTCTCCGCCGTCGCGAAGGCGATGGCCTGCGCCGTCGACGACCGGAGCGCGGTCGCGGCGCTCAAGGAGGACCGCGGTCGCATGCGCCTGCTCGCGGTGCGTGCCGGCGGCCTGATCTTCCGCACGCGTATCGCCGCCGCTGTGCCCGTGTCTGCCGGAGCGGAGATCGCGTTCGACTACGTCTCCCCCGCCGTCGAGCGTCTGCTCGGGATCTCGCCAGACGCCGTCCTCGCGCGCCCCGGCGCCTTGCTTGAGGCCGCGCATCAGGACCAGCGCTCGCTCCTCGTCGCGGTGCTGCGCGGTGAGCACACGACGGGTTCGCCGGTGATCCGATTCGACGGCGCGACCGGCCCGGTCGACCTCGAGTTCTCGACGACGTGGGTCGCCGACGCTGCAGGCAGGCCGGTCGCCGTCGAGGGTGCGGCGCGCGATGTTACCGACCACTCTGGGGGCGCGGACGAGCTCAAGGCGCTCCGCGACGTGACCGGCGCGATGAACGATCTCCTCTTCACGATCGACCTCGACGGGCGCTTCGTGGAGTTCTACGGCGACCCATACCCGGTGCTCGGCCTGCACCTCGCAGAGATGCAGGCGTTCGTCGGCGGCTCGGTCGCGGACCTGAGCGCTGCCGTGTCCGGACCCGGAACGCGGGACGCGCACTTCGAGGCGTTCGCGCGGGCGCGGGCCGGCGAGACCGCCATCTACCAGTGGAGCGCCACCTTCCCGGCCGGACAGCGGACGTTCGAGACCCGCCTCTCGCCGGTGCGTGACGCGTCCGGGGCGGTCTCGATGATCGTCGGGGTCGCCCGCGACGTGAGCGCGCTCGTCGCGCTGCAGCGTGAGCACGCGACCGCGGCGGAGTCGCTCCGGGCGATCTCGCTCGCGACGCCGCTGCCGGTGATCGTGCTCGATCAGGAGAGTCGCGTGCGCCTGTGGAACCCGGCCGCCGAGTCACTGCTCCGCGTGGCCGCCGCGGACGTGGTCGGCGAACCGCTCCCCGCGTTCATCCGGGGGGCCGCGCTCGCGCGCCTGCGCACCGCCGTGGAACGACGCGAACGCGTCGTGCTGGAGGACGTGCCGGCGCAGACGGGCGACGCGGAGCGGCTAACGCTGCGCGTGTCCGCCGCGCCGCTTTCGGTCTCGAGCACCGACGTCGGTGCGGTGATCATCATCGAGGACGTCAGCGAGCATCGCCGCCGCCGGCTCGCCTACGAGTTGCTGCTCGATCTCGGCCAGCGCATCTTCCGCGGCGAGCCGGCCGACCGCATGCTGACGATGGCATGCGAGCACCTGGCGCTCCTCTTCGACCTGCCCCTGGTGTGGGTCGGCATGCGCGAGCCCGACGGCCGGGTCCGCGTGCGCGCCTCCGGCGGACCGGAGCAGGCGTACCTCGAGGACGCCGAGTATCGCTGGGATGACACGCCGGCCGGACGTGGGCCCGCGGGCCTCGCCATCCGCACCGGCTCGCCGGCCGCGATGTCGTTCGACGACCCGCGCTACGTCCCATGGCGGGACGCGAGCGGCCGACACGGCTTCACGGCCTCGCTCGCGCTGCCGATCATGGCCGATGTCGGTGAGGTCGCGGGCGTGCTGAAGGCCTACACGCGCGACCCGGCCGGCATCACCCCGGAGCTGATCACGGTGCTGAACGTATGGGGGCAGCGGGTGGGCACCGCGCTGCGCTTCACCGCGGATCGCGAGCGGCTCCAGCTGCAGTCAGAGGCGATGGAGGCGGCCGCGAACGCGATCATGGTCACGGACCTCGACGGCCACGTGGAGTGGGTGAACGGTGCGTTCACGGCGATGACCGGGTACACGCTCGAGGAGATCGTCGACGCGGGGGCCGACGTCCTGCGCTCGGGCGAGCACCCACAGGACTTCTTCGCGGAACTCCTTCGCGAAGTCCAGGCGGGGCGGACGCATCGAACCACCGTCGTGAGCCGGCGCAAGGACGGCTCGCTCTTCACCACCGACCTCACGCTCGCGCCCGTGCGCGACGCGCACGGAGCGATCCGGCACCTGGTCTCCGTCCAGCAGGACGTCACGCGCGAGCGCGCCGCCGAGGACGAGGTCATGTGGCTCGCCCGGCACGACCCACTGACGCGCCTGCCCAATCGCGTGGTGCTGCGCGACCGGCTCGAGCAGGCGATCGCCCGCGGGCGACGCACCGGCGACCGCGTTGCGGTGCTGTTCCTCGACTTCGATCGCTTCAAGGACGTGAACGACTCGCTCGGGCACTCCGTCGGCGACTCGCTGCTCCAGCTGGCCTCGGAGCGCGTCCGCGACGCCCTACGCACGACGGACACCCTCGCGCGCATCGGCGGCGACGAGCTGATCGTGATGCTCCCGGATATCGCCGAGGGCGAGTCGGCCGGCCTGGTCGCGAACAAGGTGCTGGAGTCGCTTCGGCTCCCGTTCATCGTCGAGGGGCGGCAGATCTTCATGACTGCGAGCATCGGCATCGCGGTGTGCCCGGACGACGGCAGGGATGCCGAAGCGCTCATTCGCAACGCCGATGCGGCGATGTACGCAGCGAAGGCGGCGGGGCGCGACGTCTTCCGCTTCTTCACGCCGGAGCTCAGCGCGGCCGCCACGGCGCGCCTGACGCTGGGGAGCGAGCTAAGCCTCGCGGTGCAGTCGCAGCAGTTCGAGGCGTACTTCCAGCCGATCGCCACCGTGTCAGCGCGCCGCGTCGTAGGAGCGGAAGCGCTGGTCCGCTGGCGGCACCCGGAACGCGGGCTGATCGGGCCGGCCGACTTCCTGGAGACCGCGGAGGAGACGGGACGGATCATCGAGATCGGCCGCGAGATGCTCCGGCAGGCGCTCGACGCGGTGGCGATGTGGATGGACGCGGTGGGACGGTCGCTGGTGGTCTCAGTGAACGTGTCGGCGCGGCAGGTGCGCAGCGGCGGCTTCCTCGACGACGTGCAGGCGGCGCTGGCGGTGGCCGGGACGGAGACGCGGCACCTGGTGCTCGAGCTGACGGAGTCGGACTTCATCGAGTCGGCAGCGCTGGAGGGGACACTCTTCCGCTCGTTGCGCGACCTGGGTGTGCACCTCGCGCTTGATGACTTCGGGACCGGGTATGCGTCGCTCGGATATCTGCGACGGCTCCCGCTGAACTACGTGAAGATCGCGCAGGAGTTCATGGAGGGCGCGCTCACGAGCGACACGGACCGTGCCATCGCGCGGTCGATCGTGGACCTGGGCCACCGACTCGGGCTCACAGTGGTGGCCGAGGGTGTCGAGACCGAGGAGCAACTGGCTTTCCTCGAGGAGATCGGCTGCGACCTGTTCCAGGGATACCTGCTCTCGCCACCGGTGCCGTCGGCGGACTTCCCGGGCCTGTTGTAGCGCCGTCGGAACGCTCGTCGCAGAACGCCACCGCCACGCGCGCGCCGATCGCGAGCCGCGCCTCCTCCGGGCGGTACGCCCGGCGTTCGTTTCGGCGCGCGGCGGGCTCCAGGCCTCGTCGGAAGTCAAAGCGGCGGCAGATATGCCGCCGACAGAAGCGCGGCGCCAGTCGCGGACTGCGTCCGCGTCCTGTCGGCGGCATATCTGCCGCCGCTGTGGGTGATGTTCGTGCGCGCACCTCATGTTTCGAGAGGGTGCCGCTGCACACGGCAGGCCTGAGGCCTGCCGCGCGCCCCGCTTACGCGTCTGGTGGGCGGTCCGCGAGGGCGCCCTCGGCGACCAGGGCGTCCACCTCGGCATCCGTGTAGCCCAGCAGGCGCGTGAACACCGCGCGGTTGTCCTCGCCGAGCAGCGGTGCGGGCTGCCAGCCGGCGTAATGCCGCTCGCCGTTCAGCAGGATCGGCGCCCCGTCCCAGCGGTTGCGCCCCGCCTCGGCGTGGTCGAGCTCGACGAAGTAGCCGCGCGCGGCGAGGTGCGGGTCTGCCAACCACTCGGGCGGCGCGAGCACGGCGCCGGCGGGCACGCCGACCGCCTGCAGGCGCTCCATCAGCTCGCGTTTGTCGCGCGTCGACGTCCACGCCTCGACGGCCGCGTCGAGCTCCGCGCGGTGCGCGCGGCGGGCGGCGGCGTCGGCGAACCGCGGGTCGGCGTCCCAGCCCTGCCCGGCGACGGCGCACAGCGCGCGCCACTCCGCCTCGTCGCGGGCGGCGAGCGCGATCCAGTGGTCGTCGGCGAAGGCCGCGGCCGCCGCCGCGGCCGCATCCGGGGCCCCGCTCGGCGGCCCCGCGATCGGGCGCGGCGCGCAGCGGTAGATGCCGTGCGGCGCGTGCTCCGGGTGCGCGTTGCCGAGCCGCGACGGCTCGCGGCCGGTCAGCTGCCGCTCGATGAAGTGCTCCCCGAGCACCTGGATCCCGCATTCGTGCTGCGACAGCTCGATGAACGCGCCCGCGCCGGTGCGCCGGCGCCGCTCGAGCGCGACGAGGATCGCGGACGCGGCGGTGGTACCGGCACCGGGGTCGGTCACCGCCTTCGCCGTCACGCGCGGCTCGTCGTCGGCGTAGCCCATGAGCGCCGTGAGGCCCGTCGTCGGCTCGATGCTCGGGCCGAGCCCGACGTAGTCGCGATAGGCGCCCGATCGTCCGAACGCCGGCATGGTCAGGTAGACGATGCGCGGGTTGGCCGCGCGCAGCGCGTCATAGCCGAGGCCGAGGCCCGGCATCGCGCGGGCGCTGAAGTTCTCGATCACGACGTCGCTGGCGGCGACGAGGCGGAGGAACGCCTCCTTGCCGGCGTCGCTCTTGAGGTCGACGCAGACGCTCTCCTTGTTGCGGTTGAGCTTGTTGAACAGGCCCTGCACGTTCCACGGCCGCCCGCCCGCGACGTCGGCCGGCGCGACGGCCGCGCCGCGCCCGATGCGCGCCTCGACCTTGATCACCTCCGCGCCGAGGTCGCCGAGGATGCGCGTGGCGACGGGGCCGGACCAGATGCGCGTGAGGTCGACGACGCGAACGCCGGCGAGCGGACGGGGGCCGGCTTCGATCGGCACCGGGGAGGGTGCCGATCGGTCCGGCTCGTCGATCGGCAGCCTTCCAGCAGCCGCTCGAACTGACGCCGGTGGTTCGAGCGGCACCAGGGAGGGTGCCGATGGGTCCGACTCGTCGATCGGCAGCCTTCCAGCAGCCGCTCGAACTGACGCCGGTGGTTCGAGCGGCACCAGGGAGGGTGCCGATCGGTCCGGCTCGTCGATCGGCAGCCTTCCAGCAGCCGCTCGAACCGACGCCGGTGGGTCGAGCGCCACCGGGGAGGGTGCCGCTCGCACCGGCTCCGGGGCCGCTTCGTCGGGCATCGTCCTCGCCGACGAACCGCCACGGCGACCCCGGCGTCAGCAGCACGTCGCCGCCGGGGGCACGCACGTCGTCGAGCGGACGCCAGAAGCCGCGCTCCACGAGGTGCGGGTCGACGAACAACTCGCCGAGCGTGGCTGCGGCGCCGACGGGCACGCGCCACGTCTCCTGGCCCTCGCGGAAGATGCGCACCTTGCCCCGGTCGCGCAGCGCCTCGGTGACGACCGCCTCGACCTCGTCCTGGTGCGCCATGCGGCCGTCGTTCGTCGCAAACGGGTGGTCGGGCTCGGTGTACTCCGGGTGGCCGATCATCATCGCGAACTGGAACCAGAAGTTCGGGAGGATGTTCACGCCGTACCAGCCGTCGATCGCCGGCAGCAGGGTGGTGGGACAGAGGTTCTCCCAGCGGTTGCCGTGGCGGCTGCGCAGGATGCCCTGGAAGGTCCACATCGTGTCGGTGAACTGGTGCAGCGAGGCGAGCGACTCCATCACGCTCACCTCGATCGTCGCCGGCGGCGGGCCGGTCGTGTCGAGCACCGCGGCGAGCGCGGCGATGTGCGCGAACGTCCCCGCCTGGTACCAGGCGTACGACCCGGGCATCGTCAGCGGCGCGCGGCCGGGGTCGCCCATCAGCCACGTGTAGCCGCCGAGCGCGAGCAGCGTGGCGCTCGTCGCCTCGAAGTCGCGGTAGGGGCCGGACAGGCCGAACGGCGTGATCGAGACGCGCACCGGCGCGTGCGCGGCGCCCGCACCCGCCCCGAGCGCGAGCAGGTCGTGGGCATCGACGTCGCGCGGCGAGGCGTCGGTGACGACGACGTCCGCGGCGGCCGCGAGCGCGTCGAGCGACGCGCGGCCCGCCGGAGCGCGCCAGTCGAGCGCGATGCGTCGCTTCCCGCCGTGGAGGTAGAGCTCGCGCGCCCGCGCGAGCGGCGCGTCCTCGCGCCGCGGCGCCGCCTCGACGCGCGTGACATCGGCGCCCCAGCGCGCGAAGAGCTTACCGGCGTACGCCGCCGCCTCGTCGCGATCGCTCACCTCGAGCACGCGCAGCGGGCCGGGGGGGCCGGCCGCCGTCACGGGCGCATCCGTCGCGCGCGCGGGCCGAGCAGCGTCGGCACGACGCGATAGGCCAGGTTCACCCACTCGCAGAGCATGGGGCGCGTCTCCCGCGGGTCGATGATGTCCTCGATGTTGTACGCCTCGGCCGTGCGGAAGGGCGAGCGCATCGCGACCAGCCGCTGCTCGAGGTCCTCGCGGAACGCGACGGGGTCCTCCGCCGCTTCGATCTGCCGGCGGTACGCCGCCATCACGCCGCCCTCGATCGGCAGCGACCCCCACTCCGCCGACGGCCACGCGACGCGGAAGTTGAAGCGCGCGTGGTTCTGGTGCCCGGCGCCGGCGACACCGTACACGCGCCGCACCACGACCGTCGCCCAGGGGATGCTCGCCTGGTACAGCGCCGACAGCGCGCGCACGCCCTGCTTGAGCGTGCCGCTCGCCTCCGCCGCCCGCCCGATCATGAAGCCGGGCTGGTCGACGAAGTTCACGACCGGCAGGTGGAACGTGTCGCAGAGGTCGACGAACTTCTCGAACTTCTGCGCCGCCGCCGCGTCCATCGCGCCGCCCGCGGCCATCGGGTCGTTGGCCAGCACACCGACGGGCTTGCCGTCGAGCCGCGCGAACATCGTGACCAGCGAGCGGCCGTAGTAGCGCCCCATCTCGAACGCCGAGCCGCCGTCCACGATCAGCTCGACCATCTTCCGCGGGTTGTATGGGCGGTTGCGGTCGCGCGGGATCAGCGAGAGCAGCGCCTCCTCGCGGCGGTCGGCGGGGTCATCGGTCGAGCAGACGGGCGGGTGCTCGTAGATGCTGCTCGGCAAATAGGAGAGGAAGGCGCGGACCTGGCGGAAGGCGTCGGCCTCGTCCTCGGCCTCGTTGTCGACGACGCCGCTGCCGTGCGCGTGGACGGCGGCGCCACCCAGCTCCTCCTTCGTGATCTCGTGTCCCAGGGCGCGCTGCACGACCGGCGGGCCGGCGGCGAAGACCTGCGACACGCCCTTCACCATCACGGAGAAGTGCGTGGCGGCGATCTGCGCGGCCGGCAGCCCCGCCACCGCGCCGAGGCCGGCCGCGACCACCGGCACCTCGCCCATCAGGTCGACGACCATCTCCCAGTGCGGGTTGGCCGGGATGTAGGTGCGGCCGATCGCCTCGATCGCGCGGATGTCCGCGCCGAAGGCGTCGATCAGCTGGACGAGCGGCAGCTTGAGGTCACGTGCGATCTCGTAGAGCTGCGCGGTCTTGGTCGGGCCGCCCTGGCCGCCGCCCCCGCCGCTCGCGGGGCGGCCGCGCGAGGTGTAGTCGCCGCCGCCGACGACGGCGGGGCGGCCGTCGAGCCGCACGAGCCCCATGACGAAGGGCGATGGGCGGAACGCGCGCAGCTCGCCGTCCTCGTAGTCGGCGCTGCCGGCGAGGGCGCCGCGCTCGCGGAACGAGCCGGGGTCGGCGAGCGCGTCGATGCGCTCGCGAACGGAGAGCTTGCCGCGCTCGTGCTGCTCGCGGACGCGGTCGGGGCCGCCCATCTCGAGCGCGAGCGCGCGACGCCGTTCGAGCTCCTGGATCTCGGGTTCCCAGGTCATGTCGTCGCCTCCTCGGGCGCGCGGCGGGCGTGGGGGCCCGGCCCCACCTGCCGCGGCACTTCGTGTCAAGCGGCGGCAGCATGCCGCCGATGCCGGCGCGGCCCACGGGGCCGCGATCAGTCGGCGGCATGTCTGCCGCCGCTTCGCGCCCCTAGATCGAGCCGCGCAGGCGCGGGTCGAGCACGTCGCGCAGCGCGTCGCCCAGCAGGTTGAACGAGAGCACCAGCAGGAAGATCGCGAGGCCGGGGATGATCGAGAGCCACGGCTGGATCGACAGGAACCCAAACGCGAACTGCAGCATCGAGCCCCAGGTCGGCGTCGGCGGCGGCACGCCGACCCCGAGGAACGACAGCCCGGCCTCGGCCAGCACCGCGTATCCCAGGCCGAGCGTGCTCTGCACGATCACGGGCTGGATCGAGTTGCGCAGGATGTGCACGCGCATGACGCGGAGGTGCCCCGCGCCGAGGGAGCGCGCCGCCTGCACGTAGTCCTGCTCGCGCACGCTCAGCACCTGGCTGCGCGTGACGCGCGCGATCCACGGCACGTTCGCGACGCCGATTGCGAGGATGAGGTTGAGGATGCTCGCCCCGCGCACCGCCACCAGCCCGAGCGCGAGGATCAGCCCTGGGAACGCGACGACCGCGTCCATGAACCGCATGATCAGGTCGTCGAGCGCACCACGGATGTAGCCGCTGACGATGCCCAGCGGCATGCCGAGCAGCACGCCGAACGCCACGGACCCGAACCCGATGCCGAGCGCGACGCGCGAGCCGTAGATCAGGCGCGTCAGCTCGTCGCGTCCCAGCTGGTCGCCGCCGAGCAGGTGCGCGCGGCTGAACGACGCGAGACTCGCGACCGGGTCCTGTGTGCGCGGGTCGTACGGCGAGATCAGCGGCGCGAAGATCGCGCAGAAGAACACCAGCAGGATGAACGCGAGCGCCGGCGCCGCGAGGCGCACCCGCATCAGCCGCCGGAAGAAGTCGAGGCCGTCGTGCCACGCGCGCGCGAGGCCCTCGCCGCTCCGCGACGATGCCGTCGTTGCCGGGAGTTGTCGTTCGACCATCCTCAGCTCCCGTACCGGATGCGCGGGTCGAGCCACGCGTAAGCGATATCCGTGAGCAGGTTCGCGGCGATCACCGATACCGCCACGATCAGCACCGTCGCCTGCGTCACCGGGAAGTCGCGGTTGAAGACCGAGTCGACGAGGAACCGCCCCATGCCGGGGATGGAGAACACGCGCTCGACGATGACGGTGCCCGCGAAAAGCCGTCCGACGAGCAGCCCGACGATCGTGACGACCGGCAGCAGCGCGTTGCGCAGCGCGTGCACCCAGACGACCCGCCGGCCCGACAGGCCCTTCGCGCGCGCGGTGCGCATGTAGTCCTGCTGCAGCACTTCGAGCATCGACGAACGCATCTGCCGTGCGAGCAGGGCGGTCGCGCCCCAGCCGAGCACGAGCACCGGCATGATCATCAGCTTGAGGGCCTTCGTCGGGTGGCTGAGCAGGCTCGCATAGCCAACCGCGGGCAGCAGGTGCAGCCGCTCGGAGAACAGCAGGATCAGGATGATCGCGAACCAGAAGTCGGGGACGGCGACGCCTCCGACCGCGAGCGCCGTCGCGCCTCGATCCAGCCAGGAGTTGCGCCAGACGGCGCTCGCGACGCCGATCGGGATCCCCACTGCGAGCGCGAACAGGAGCGCCGCGGCGCCCAGCTGCAGCGTCACCGGCAGGCGCGTCTTCAGCTCCTCGGAGACCGGCCGGCTCGTCTTCGTCGAGCGGCCGAGATCGCCGGTGGCGGTGCGCTCCAGCCACAGCACGTACTGGACGGGGATCGGCTTGTCGAGGCCGAGCCGATGGCGCTGCGCCTGGTAAGCCTCCGGCGTGAGCGTCTCGTCACCACCCGTGAGCAGCGCCAGCACCGGGTCGCCCGGCAGCAGCAGCAGGAGCGAGTAGGAGAGGAACGTGATCACGAGGATGAGCGGGATCGCCTGCAGCAGGCGTCGAACGATGTACGTCCACATCGAGGACCTCGCCTCTTCGCAGGCCGGGTTCGGAAGTGCGGGACCCGATCGCGCGGCGGGCGTGCCGCCGCGCGACCGGGTCCGGGCGTGCGTCGCTCGCTACGCCTGCAGCCACGCTCCGTCGTACTGGAGCCGGGCCTCGTTCGTCCACAGCGAGTCCTGGCCGCCGACCTTCTTCGCGACGCCCACGTGGGAGACGCCGTAGAGCATCGGCACGTAGAGCGCCTGGTCCATCGCGTAGGCACCGATCTTCGTGTAGAGATCGACGCGCTTCGCCTGGTCGTACTCGGTCTTCGCCTGGTCGATCATCGCCTGCAGCTCGGGGTCCGTGTCCTTCGCCGGGTTGTAGAACCCGTCCTTCGACAGCGTCGGGCTCACGAGCGTGTCCGGGACGACCTTCAGGCTCCAGCCCGTCGAGTACATGGGCGTCTTGTGGTTCGAGAAGAAGTCGGTCGTGGCCTGGCCGACGTCCTCCGTGACTATGTTCATGTTCAGGCCGATCTGGCGCAGCTGCTCCTGCACGACCTCGGCCTGCTGCACCACCGTCGGCGAGGAGTAGACCATCGAGTCGAAGCTCGCGCCGCTCTTACCCGAGCTCTGCAGGAAGCCCTTCGCCTTGTTGAGGTCGAAGGTCGGACGACCCGCGATCGGCTTGTACGCCCAGGTGCCGGGCGGGTATCCCCAGCCGTCGGCGACGATGTTCGTGTCGAGGTACACGGACTTGTTGATCGTCTTGGCGTCGACCGCCCACACGATCGCGCGGCGCAGGTCGACGTTGTCGAACGGCGGGATGCTCTTGTTGAAGATGAGGACGTGCGGGAGACCCGTGCCCTCGCGCTTCAGCAGGTTGAAGTCGCTGTTGCCCTGGACCTTCGGGAGGTCCTTCCCCGAGACGCCCGCGATCGCGACATCGCCGTTGAGGAGGGCCGCGATGGCCGTCGTGGAGTCGGCGATGATGTGAATGTTGACGCCGTCGAGGTACGGCAGCGTCTCGCCGTTGGCGTCCTTGCGCCAGTAGCCGGGGTTGCGCTTCCAGGTGACGCGGCTGCCCGACACCCACTCGCCGAACTGGAAGGGGCCGGTGCCCACCGGCTTCGCACCGACCTCGGAGCCGGCGGCCTCGACGGCCGACTTCGACATCATCCAGCCGCCGTAGCGGCTGCCGAGGTTGTAGACCAGGTCGGGGTCGGGCTTGTTCAGCTTGAACGTCGCCGTGTTCGGGTCGGGCGTCTCGACGGAGGCGACCGACTTCAGCGACGAGAACGCGATCGATCCGAACTTCGGGTCCTGGGCGCGGGCGATCGAGAACTGGACCGACTCAGACGTGAAGTCCGAGCCGTCGTGAAACTTGATGCCCTTGCGCAGGTGGAAGGTGATCGTCTGCTGGTCGACCACCTCGAAGGACTCCGAGAGGCCCTTGGCCTTGTCGAGCTGGCTGTTCTGGTCGTAGGCGACGAGCGTCTCGAAGATGCCGTTGTAGTAGTAGTCGTCGCCGCCGCTGACGGCCTTCTGCGGGTCGAGCGACGACGGCTCGAGGCCGTTGGCGACGTCGAGCGTCCCGCCGTGCGGGATGCTCTTCGGGGCCGCCGTGGCCGTGCCGGTGGCGCCGCCGGTCGCACCGCCGCCCCCCGCTGCGGGCGTCGCCGTGGCGTTGCCGCTGCTGCCGCAGCCGATCAGCGCGGCGCCGGCGAGGCCGGCCGCGCCGATCCCGGCCCCGCGCAGCCACGTCCGGCGGCTGACGCGACGCGTCGTCCAGTAGTTGTCCCTGTTCATCGGTTCCCTCCGGGTCATTGAGCGAAACGGGTGTGAAGCGCGCCCACCCGCGTTGCGAGCCGGCGACGCCGCTGGATCGCGAGCCGCCGGACCTATCCCCCACGCGATCATATGGAGCACACCGTCGGGGCCACTACGCAACCTACGTAGCCCGAACCTGAGCAATACGTATTTCCACGGCAGGGCCCGGCACGGCTAGACTCGCGGGCATGCCCGAGTCCCCGCCGCTCCTCGTCCCGCCCTCGTTCCGGCCCTCCACGACCGCCGGCACGGCCGCAGCGGCCGGACGACCGACGCTGGTGGGGCGCGACGCCGATCTCGCTGCCGCGACGCGCGCGCTCGACGCCGCCGCCGACGGCGCAGCCGCCGGCCTCGCCGCCACGGGCCCCACCGGCATCGGCCGCACGACCTTCGCCGACGAGGTCGCGCACCTCGCCCGCGCCCGCGACTTCACGACGATCGTGCACCACGCGCTCGATCGCCGCCTGCCGCTGCTGCTCGCCGCGCGCGTCGCGGAGGAACTGCAGCCCGGTGAGACGCCGGAGACGCGACCGGCCGCGCTCGCCCGCCGCGCGCGCTCCGAGCTCGACGCGCTCGTCGCGCGGCGCCGGCCGGCCGCGCTCGTGATCGACGACCTGCACCGCTGCAGCCCCGAGGACGTCGCGCTGATCCGCGATCTCGCGCGGCGGCCGCCCACCGGGCCGTTCGCGCTCGTCGTCACCGCGCCGCGCGGCGTGGCGCTGACGCCCGAGGCCGCCGCGCTCCTCTCGGACCTGCGCGGCAGCCCGCTGTTCGATGTCGTCGAGCTGCCGCCGCTCTCGGCGGCGAGCATCGACAGAATGATCGCCGCGCACCCCGACCTCGAGAGCCGGACCGCGTCCTTCACCCACGACCTCGCCGAGCTCACGAGCGGCAACCCGCTGCAGGTGCGCTCGGTCGTCGACGAGCTGCTGCGCCTGCCGCCGCGTGACCGCGCGCAGATCCTGCTCGGGGCGCGATCGCTCACCACCATCCGCGCCCCCGAGCGGCTGCGCGACCGCCTGGCACCCGCGCTGGAGGCGCTCGACGCCGACGAGGGCCGGCTCGTGCGCGCGCTCGCCGTGTGGCGCGCGCCCGCGACGCTCGCCGATCTGCAGTCCCTCACCGGCCTCGACCCGGAGACGACGTTCCGCGCCGCCGAGCACCTCGAGCAGCGCGGTCTGATCCTCGTATCGGAGCGGACCGTGCCGGTCCGCCTGCGGCTGGGCGACCCGATGCTGCAGCTGGTCGTGCTCGAGGACACGGCCGTCCTCGAGCGCCAGCGGCTGCACGACCGCGCCGCCGCGCTGCTCGGGGCGGCGACCGGCAGCGGCGAGGAGGACGACACCGCCGTCACTGCCGCCGAGCACTACGTGCGCGGCGCGGCGCCGATCGACGCCGCGCGGCTCGAGACCGTGATGCGCGCGGCGCGGCGCCTCAACGCAACCAGCCGCTACGCGCAGTCGCGCGACCTGCTCACGCGGCTGATGGCGCGCGTGGCCGCCGAGCGCCACGTCGACTCCGTGCCGGAGGGCGCGTACGCGCTGCTCGCCGAGGCGTCGTCGCGGCTGGGCGAGTGGCGCGATGCCGAGCAGGTGATCGCCACCGCGCGCCCGACCGTGCGCGACCCCGACGCCCGCGCGCGCATTCTGATGCGCGCGGCGCGCGACCGCGTCTCCGCCGGCCACGACGCCGAAGCCCTGCGCCTCTACCGCACGCTGCTCGACGACCCGGACCTCACGCCGCAGCTGCGGCTGCGCGCAGCGGAGGACGCCGGCCGCGTCGCCGATCAGCTCGGCCGCCACGATGAGGCGCGCCGCCTGGCGAAGCAGGCGGCGGAGGACGCGGAGCAGCTCGGCGAGCTGGAGCTCGCGTCGGACATCTGGGTCTCGTACCACTCGCTGATCCACTACGCGGGCGAGCCGCGGGCGTCGCTCGTCGTCGTGCAGCACGCGCTCGAGCTGGCCCGGCGCTCGAGGAGCGAACGCGCGGTGGCACGCGCGTCGATGGGCGTCGGCAACTGCCTCGCCGACCTCGAGACGCTGCCGCGCGCGATCCGGTGGCTGCGGCGCAGCCTGCAGCGCGCACAGCGATGCGGGGACTCCGCCGCGCTCGAGTGGGTGTCGGTGCGGCTGGCGCAGGCGTACCAGGAGTCGGGCGAATGGGAGGAGGCGCGGGCCGCCGCGCGGCTCGCCGTGCAGACCGACGTCGCGCTGCACCGCCTGCGCGCGCTCGCCGCGAGCCGCACGACGCTCAGCATCCTCGAGTCGCTCCGCGGACGCGCCGCCGAGGCCGCGCTGCAGATGGAGCTGGGCGCGTCGGGGCTCGAGGGCGCGCACGACGACACCAACCCGCGCCGCGGCGTCGCGCACGCGATCGCCGCGTCCGAGCTCGCGTGGAGCCACGGCGACGTGGCGGGCGCGGTGGAGCGCATCGACGCCGCGGAGCGCCTGCTCATCGACGAGACACCGTCGCGCCGCCGCACGCTGCTGTTCGAGGTCTACCCGCGCCTCGCGGCGATGCACCTCGCCGCCGGCGACCGCGACGGGACGCTGCGGGCGGTGGGCGCGTTCGACGCCTGCCTCGCGTCGATCCCGGAGGGCGCGTCGCCGCTGTTCACGGCGCAGGCGCTCGCCGTCCGCGCGGAGGGCGCCGCCGCCGAGGGGCGCGACGCCGACGCCGCTGCAGGCTCCGTCGCGGCCGCCGAGGCCTTTGGGGCGCGCGGCTACCGCTGGCGCGCCGCGCGGGCGCGTCACCGCGCCGGCGCGCTGCTCGCCGCGACCGACCCCGACGGCGCGGCGGAGCACCTGGGCGCGGCGTTCGAGCTGCTGCGCGAGATGGGCGCAGAGCCGGAGCTGAACTCCGTGCGTCGTCGCCTGCACGACCTCGGACGGCGACCGCCGCGCGCACGGCGGTCGGACGGCCGCCAGCTCACGCCGCGCGAGTCGCAGGTGCTGCGGCTGGCGGCGCAGGGCCTCCGCGACGCGGAGATCGCGCGAATGCTGTGGGTCAGCCATCGCACCGTGACCACCCACATGCACAACGTGCTGCGCAAGCTCAGCCTGCGCTCGCGCCACGAGCTGCGCGGCTGGCTGGAGTCGAACGGCGACGGAGTCGTCGGCGGCGAGCTCGCCGCGGCGACGGCGGCGCGGGGGTAGGGCGCGGGGCGGGCCTTCAGCACTACCGCGGGTCACCGACGCAAGCGGCGGCAGACACGCCGCCGCTGTCCCGGCGGCGTGCGCCGCCGAGCCGTCGGCGGCATATCTGCCGCCGCTGTGGGTGGGCTCTGGGCACGGCGGGCCTGACGTCCGCCGCGCGCCGTCACGCCGTCAGTGCAGCACGCCCTCGGCGAGCAGCGCCGCGTACTCGCCGTCCGAGATGCCGAGCAGGCCCTTGAACACCGCCTCGTTGTCCTCGCCGAAGTAGGGCGCGCGCCGCGACGGCACCGACGCGCCGTTGAGCCGCGCGGGCTGGCTGTGCGTCGCGAAGACGATCTCCTCGTCCTCGCGCGCGAGCGGGACGAAGTGGCGCGTCGAGAGCCAGGGGTCGCGCGTGACCATGTCCTCGAGATCCTCGACGACGGCGGCCATCACGCCGCGGCCCTGAAGCAGGCGCATCGCTGCCCACGGCTCGCGCCCGCGCGTCCAGGCGGTGATGAGCGCGTCGAGCGCGTCCTCGTGCGCCTTGCGCGCGTCGAGCGTCGCGAAGCGCGGGTCGGTCGCGAGCGCCGGCTGCTCGATGGCAGCCGCGAGGCGCGCCCATTCGGCGTCGTCGACGCACGCGATCGCGAGCCAGCGATCCTCACCGACACATGGGTAGGCGCCGTGGGGGGCGCAGTCGCGCGAGCGGTTGCCGAGCCGCGGCGGCAGCTCGCCGTTCGCGGAGGTCTCGAGGATGCCGCTGCCGAGCAGGTTGATCGTCGCCTCGGCCTGGGCGAGCTCGATGTGCTGGCCCTCGCCGGTGTGCTCGCGGTGGTACAGCGCGGCCATCAGCGCGGCGACCGCGACGTAGGGCGCGGAGAAGTCGGAGTAGAGCGGCGCGATGCCGGTCGGCGGGCGATCGGGGAAGCCCATATTCGACGAGAGCCCGCTGTAGGCGATCACGCCGTTGCCGTACGAGCCGTAGCTCTTGTACGGGCCCGAGCGGCCCATCACCGGCATCGTCAGCATGATGATGTCGGGCTTCACCTCCCGCAGGTCGTCGTAGCCGAGGCCCCACCGATCCATGCGATCGGCGGTGAAGTTGTTCGTGACGATGTCCGAGCGGGCGACGATGTCCTTCGCGAGCTCGATGCCGCGGGGGTGGTTGAGGTTGAGGGTCACCGAGCGTTTGCTCGCGTTGCAGTCGTTGAAGACGCCGTTGGTGTTGATGCTGCCGGGCTCGCTCGGCTGCACGCCGATGGTGCGGATGTTGTCGACGCGCGACTCGGATTCGATTTTGATCACGTCGGCGCCGAAGTCGGCGAGCATGCGCGACGCGGACGGCCCGGCGATGAGCCAGAAGAAGTCGGCGACGCGGAGGCCGTGCAGGGGAAGGCGCACACCTTCCGACTGCGCGCCGCCCGGGCGCGCCGCTCGCGTCGCCGGTCCGGCGAGCCCGTCCGGGCCGGCCGTCTCGCGCGCATCGGTCGGCGGCGTGTCCGCCGCCGCTGGTGTCGGCGGCATATCTGCCGCCGCTGTGGCGTCTGTCGCGCGCGCATCGGTCGGCGGCGTGTCCGCCGCTGCTGTGGCGTCTGTCGCGCGCGCATCGGTCGGCGGCATATCTGCCGCCGCTGTGGCGTCTGTCGCGCGCGCATCGGTCGGCGGCGTGTCCGCCGCTGCTGTGGCGTCTGTCGCGCGCGCATCGGTCGGCGGCATGTCTGCCGCCGCTGTGGCGTCTGTCGCGCGCGCGCCGGCCGGCGGCGTGTCCGCCGCCGCTGTGACCAGCTTCGCGAGCACCTCGGCCGTGTGCTGGCCGAGCGCGGGGGCGGGACGGGTGGGGGCGACGGGGGTCGCGCTGAAGCGGTACGGCGGGCCGGCGTCCTCCAGCTCGATGCCGCCCAGCGCGGGCTGCGGGTAGCGCGAAAAGAACGAACGCGCGCGCAGGTGCTCGTCCTCGAGCAGGTCGCGCGCGTTGCTCACCGGCATCACGAGCATGCGGCGGCGCTGGCCCTCGCGGAAGAGCTCGGCGCGGTCGTGGCGCGCGCAGAGCGCCTCGATCACGCCGGCGGTCACAGAGGCATTGCGGGCGCGGTGGAACGGGTCGCTCCACTCGGGCGCCCTGAGCGGCGCGCCGATGCCCTCTTCGACCATCCACGCCACGAACGCCTCCCACAGGTGCGGCGCGCCGAGCGGGACGACGAAGCTGATCCAGCGGCCGTCGCGGCAGGGAAAGAGCGAGCGCGCGCCCGTCGCCCCCGCGACGCCGGTGCGACGCGGCACCGTCCCGTGCCACGCGAAGATGTTTGCGTTCGCGATCTGCAGCGTCGCCATCGCCGCGGCGTCCTGCAGCGCGACGTCGATCCGCGCGCCGCCGCGCGACGGGTCGCGCTCGCGGCCGACCACCGCGATCAGCGCGCCGGCCGCGGCGACGAGGCTGCCCATGTGGTAGGCCTGCTCGGCGCCGGGGACGTTCGGCGGGTCCTCGGGGAAGCCGTTGAGGTACATCAGCCCGCTCGCCGCCGCCGCGACCAGGTCGTTCCCGCGGTAGTCGCGCATCGGACCGTCCACGGCGAACGGCGCGAGCGCGACCTGCACGAGCGACGGCTGCAGCACCCGCAGCGCGTCATCGCCGAGCCCGAGGGCGTCGCGCTCGTCGGGTCGCAGCGTGTGCAGCAGGACGTCGCCGGAGCCGACGAGGCGCTGCAGGGCGTCGCGCCCGGCCGGCGCCGCGAGGTCGAGCACGACGCCGCGCTTGTTCGCGTTGAAGTGCTGGTGGTGGAGGCTGCGCTCGACCCCGGCCTCGCCGCCGAGGAACGGCCGGCGTCGCCGCACGGCGTCGCCGCCGGGCGGCTCGACGCGGATGACGTCGGCGCCGAGCTCGCCGAGCTCGCGGCCGGCGAACAGCCCGGCCTCGCCCGCGAGGTCGATCACGCGGAGGCCGTGCAGCGGTGGAGTCGACTGGGTCATGGCGCCTGCATTTCCCCGGTGTCGTGTTCGAAGTGCCGGCTCGGTCCGCCGGTGCCGGTCAGCGCAGGTACGGGTACGGCACGCGCGGGGAAGTGCGCAACGTCGCGGATGTGGGAATGCTGAAGATACGTAGCCATTCCGTTGCGAGCACGTAGTTTACGTAGATGGCCGCCTGCCTCGCGCCGGTAGTCTCTCGGGACGGTCGACGACCAGAGGGAGGGGATGTCATGTCTGGCCAAAACTACTGGCTCCGGGGCAATAGAAGGATCTCGCGGCGCGGCCTGCTGCGCGGGGCCGGCATCGGCGCCGCCGGGCTCGCCGGAGCCGCGCTGATTGGTTGCGGCGGCTCGTCCTCGCCCGCCACCAGCACGGCCGCGCCGTCCGGCGGCGCAGCGGCCGGCGGCACCGCCACGGCCGCCGCGACGCAGAGCGCCGGCAGCGCGAAGCTCACCGACAAGACGCTGACCGCCGGCATCGGCTCCGACGTCGGCAGCATGGACCCGCAATCGCTCGGCGGCACCGGCGGCGGCAACTGGCCCGCCTACGCCACCATCTTCGGCGGCGCCGGCCTCGCCACCATCGACTGGAACACCAAGGACTCGATCCCGGACGTCGCCGAGTCCTGGGAGGAGGCGCCCGACCACCTCTCCTGGACGATCAAGCTGCGCCCCGACGTCTACTTCCACGACGGCTCCCAGCTCAAGGCCGAGGACGCGAAGTTCTCGATGGATTGCAACATCGGCCAGGCCAAGTACAACCCGGACTACAAGGCCGGGTACTCCGCGCAGTTCAAAGGCATCGTGAAGAGCGCCGAGGTCATCGACGACCGCACGGTGAAGTACAACATGGAGAAGCCGGACATCATCTTCCTCCGGCGCCCCCTGTTCATCGTGCCCATGGCGTACATCGAGAAGGTCGGCGACGACGGCTTCGCCGCGAAGCCGGTCGGGGCGGGCTTCTACAAGTTCACCTCGCGCGTGCCCGACTCCGAGATCCGCGCCGAGCGGTGGGAGAAGTACCACCACCCGATTGGCGACAAGACGGGGCTCCACACCTCGTACATCAAGACGCTCATCCAGAAGGTCATCCCGGACGACCAGGCGCGCGTCGCCTCGCTGCAGGCCGGCGAGCTGGACCTCATCCACAACGTCTCGTCGGACATCGCGAAGCAGCTCGAGGGCGACAAGGGCTTCAAGGTGTTCTACCTCAACGGCGACCAGCCGATCATGATTGACATGAACACGGCGATGGACATCGACCCGACGACCGGGAAGCCCAACCCGTTCATCGACAAGCGTGTGCGTCTCGCTGCGAACTACGCCGTCGACGTCGATGCGATCATCAACAACGTGCTGACGGGCAAGGAACGGAAGACCTACGGCTCGGCCCAGTCGGGCTTCGGCTTCCCGGAGGACCTGAAGAAGCAGACGTTCGGCTACGACCCGGCGAAGGCGAAGCAGCTGCTGGCCGACGCGGGCTACCCGGACGGCTTCGAGACGAGCATGTTCGGGCCCATCGGCCGCTGGCCAAACTCGCGGCCGGTGATGGAGGCCGTCGGGCAGTACCTGTCGAAGGTCGGCATCAAGACCTCGATCCAGGAGCTGCAGTACCAGGAAGTCACCACGCGGGTGAAGGACAAGACGCTCGGTCCGCTGGTCTTCTGGGGCCGCGCCGGCGGGTCGGATCCCGGGGCGAACTTCCGGTACAACTACCACTCGACGTCGAACTTCTCGCTCGGGACGCCGCGCGACATCACGCCGGCGGGCGACGTCACGAAGGAGATCGACTCGCTGATCGAGAAGAGCGAGCAGGAATACGACACCGAGAAGCGGCGCGCGCTGCTGGAGAAGATCATCACGGACTTCTACCTGAGCGCGAAGAGCATCTGGCTCTACGAGCCGGTCACCGTCGTCGCGGCGAAGTCCGGCTGGAGCTGGGACATCTGGGCGCAGACGCTCGCGGTGCCGGAGTACTGGAACATCGCCCCGTCGGCCTAGTCGGCGATCCCCGGTAACGACCGGAACGGGCCCGCCCCTGTGCCGCCCCGGGCGGGCCCATTCCGGCGACCGGCGCAGCCCTGGTCGCGCGGGCCGTTCGCACGCGCGGATGGAAGTCGAGGGTCATGGCGCAATACCTGGTCGTGCGCGCGATTCAGTCGGTGCTCACGATCTTCCTCGTGCTCCTCGTCGTCTTCTCGATTGCCCGCGTCGCGGGCGACCCCGTCACACTCCTCGTCGGCTTCGACTTCTCGCAGCAGGACATCAACCAGTTGAAGACCGAGCTCGGCCTCAACGACCCGTTGCCCGTGCAGTTCGTGCGCTTCGTCGGCGACGCGATGCACGGCGACTTCGGGACGTCGTTCCGCACGAACCAGCCGGCGATGAAGGAGGTGCTGCAGCGGGTTCCGGCAAGCGCGCAGCTCGCGCTCTTCGCGCTGGCGATCTCGCTCGCCATCTCGCTGCCCCTGGGGGTCCTCGCCGCGATCACGCGCGGCTCGCCGATCGACGCCGGTGCGCGCACCATCGCGCTGGTGGGTCAGGCCGCACCCGACTTCTGGCTGGGCCTGATGCTGATCTTCCTCTTCGCGGTGCGCCTGCACTGGCTGCCGACCGGCGGGCGCGGCGGGCTCGATCACATGATCCTGCCCGGCATCACGCTGGGCGCATCGGCCTCCGCGAGCCTCACACGCCTCACCCGGTCCTCGATGCTCGACGTCCTCAACCGCGATTACGTGACCATGGCGCGCGCGAAGGGCGTGCCGGAGCGCGTCGTGATCGCGAAGCACGCGTTTCGCAACGCGATGATCCCGGTGATCACGATCCTCGGCCTGCGGCTGGGCACGCTGCTCGCGGGCTCGGTGATCGCCGAGACGATCTTCGCGTGGCCCGGCGTGGGGCGGCTGATCATCCAGGCCATCCAGGTGTCGGACTTCCCCGTCGTGCAGGCCGCCGTCCTGCTCACGGCCACGACGGTGGTGCTCGCGAACTTCCTGACCGACATCGCGTACATGTTCATCGACCCGCGGATCCGCTATGCGTAACCCGCTCACGCCGGCCGAAGAGGCGGTGCTCGGCGCACCGCCGGCGAGCCCGTGGCGCTCGGGCGCGCGCCGCGCGTTCGCGCCGCTGCGGTTCGCCCGCCGCTACCCGCTGTTCCCGCTCGTGGTGTGGACGGCGGTCGTGGTGATGGCGCTGGCCTCGCCGCTGATCGCTCCGCACGACCCCTTCGAGCAGACCCTCACCGACCGCCTGCGGCCTCCCGCCTGGTCGGCCGGCGGGAGCATGGAGCACCTGCTCGGCACCGACAACCTCGGACGCGACGAGTTCAGCCGCCTCGTCTACGCCAGTCGTGTCACGGTGATCGTGGTGCTCACGACCGTCACGCTCTCCGCGCTCGTCGGCACGCTCGTCGGCATGCTCGCCGGGTACTTCGGCGGCTTCATCGATTCGCTGCTGATGCGGCTCGTCGACTTTCAGATCGCGCTGCCGCCGCTGCTCTTCGGCGTGATGCTGGCGGCGGTACTCAAACCGGGGCTGCGGAACGTGCTCGTCATCATCGTGCTGTTCACGTGGGCGGGGTTCGCGCGCCTCGTGCGCGCCGAGGTGCTCTCGCTGCGGCACCAGGACTTTGTGCTGCTCTCTCGCATCGCGGGGGCGTCGTGGCGGCGCATCTTCGTGAAGCACCTGTTCCCGAACGTGATGAACACGGTGGTCGTGCTGGCGACGCTGGAGCTGTCGGTCGTGATCATCTTCGAGGCGGCGCTGAGCTTCCTCGGGCTCGGCGTCACGCCGCCCACGATCTCGTGGGGCCTGATGCTCTCCGACGGCCGCGGGTACATGTCCGTCGCCTGGTGGCTGGTCACCGTGCCCGGGCTCGCGATCTTCGCCGTCGCGCTCGCCGGCAACCTCTTCGGCGACTGGCTGCGCGACGCGCTCGACCCGCACCTGCGACGAGCCGCGTGAACGGGAGGGACGCGATGGCCGACACGCCGCCGCCGCCGCCGCTCCGCGAACGACCGGACGCCGAGATGGTGCTGTCCGTCGAGCACCTGCGCACGAGCTTCTTCACGCGCGAGGGCGTGATCCCCGCGGTCAACGACGTGAGCTTCGCCGTGCGACGCGGCGAGATCGTCGGGCTGGTCGGTGAGTCTGGCTCCGGCAAGAGCGTGACCGCGCGCTCGATCATGCGGCTCGTCCCGGTGCCCGGCCGCGTCACCGGCGGTCGGATCTGGTTCAAGGACCGCAACCTGCTCGACCTCAGCGGCTCGGAGATGCGCGCGGTGCGCGGCGCAGAGATCTCGATGGTGCTGCAGGAGCCGATGACATCGCTCAACCCCGTGCTCACCATCGGCGAGCAGGTCGGCGAGCTGTACCGCTTCCACCCGGAGCGCGCCCCGCGGGAGCACTCGATCCTCGACGCCGTCACGGACATCCTCACGTCGGTGCGCATCCCCGACGCCGCCCGGCGGCTGCTCGAGTTCCCGATGCACTTCAGCGGCGGCATGCGCCAGCGCGTCTCGATCGCGATGGCCGCCGCGTGCAAGCCCGACCTGATCATCGCGGACGAGCCCACGACCGCGCTCGACGTCACCATCCAGGCGCAGGTGCTCGACCTGCTGCTGGAGCTGCGCGACGCGTTCGGCGTGAGCCTGCTGTTCATCACCCACGACATGGGGATCGTCGCGCAGATCTGCGACACCGTGGCCGTGATGTACGCCGGCCGTATCGTCGAGTACGCCGACGTCGAGTCGCTCTTCGCCGACCCGCAGCACCCGTATACGCGCGCGCTGCTGCGCTCGCTGCCGACGCTCGAGCGTCGCGGCGGGCACCTGCCGTCGATCGCCGGGCAGCCGCCGGACCTGCTCACGCTCGAGCGCGGCTGCCCCTTCGCCGATCGCTGTGACGCGGCGTTCGATCGCTGCCGCGCCGAGGAGCCGCCGATCACGCCGCTGGGCGACCCGCGCAGCCCGCGCGGCTACGTGCGCTGCTGGCTCAACGACGACGCCGTCGCGCGCACCGCCGCCGCCACGGCCGGCGCCGCCCGCGAGGTCGCGGCGCACCCCGCGGACGGAGGCGTCGGATGACCGCCTCCCCTGGCGCCGCATCGGGCACCGCGGGCGAGCCGGAGGTCGTCCTCGAGGTCGACCGGCTGCAGAAGCACTTCGCCGCCGGGACCGTCGCCGCGATCTTCGGCCGGCGTCCGCCGCCGATCCGCGCCGTGGACGGCGTGTCGTTCGTCGTGCGGCGCGGGCAGAACTTCGGGCTCGTCGGCGAGTCCGGCTCCGGGAAGACGACCGTCGCCAAGACGATCCTGCGACTCGAGCAGCCGACCGGCGGCGCCGTCCGCTTCCGCGGCCGCGACGTCCACGCGCTGCGCGGCCACGAGCTGCGCGACTTCCAGCGCGCGACGCACATCGTGTTCCAGGACCCGAACAGCTCGCTGTCGCCGCGCATGCGCGTGCGCGACATCGTCGGCGAGCCGCTCGTCGTGCAAGGCGTGCGCGGGCGGCCGCTGCGCGACCGCGTCGCCGAGGTGCTCGAGCTCGTCGGCCTCAACCCGGCCGTGGAGCGCCGTTTCCCGCACGAGTTCTCCGGGGGCCAGCGGCAGCGCGTTGCGATCGCGCGCGCCATCGTCGCCGAGCCAGACCTGATCATTCTCGACGAGCCGGTGTCCGCGCTCGACGTGTCGATCCGGGCGCAGATCCTGAACCTCCTGAAGGACCTGCAGGACCGCCTCGGCCTGACCTACCTGACCATCGCGCACGACCTCGCGGTCGTGTACCAGGCGTGCGACGTGACCGGCGTGATGTACCTCGGCGGGCTCGTCGAGCTCGCGCCGTCGGAGCGGCTGTTCGCGGATCCGCTGCACCCCTACACACGCATCCTGCTCTCGGCCATCCCGCTGCCCGACCCGAAGCTGCGCGGCCGCAAGCGCCTGCCGCTGGTCGGCGAGATCCCGAGCCCGGCGAACCCGCCCAACGGCTGCCGCTTCCACCCCCGGTGCCCGATCGCGGTCGACCGCTGCGCGAGCGAGGTCCCGGCCTGGCGCGAGGTCGAGCCGGGCCGCTGGGTGGCCTGCCACCTCGTCGAGGGCGCGGATACGGCGCGCCCGGCCGGTGGCGAGCCCGCCGCATCCAGCGCATCGACCCCGACGCGCGGTTGAACGCTGGCGTCGCGAGGTGCGCGACCGCATGCTGCACACACGCCGGGCGCGAGCGTCCCGGCGACGCCGTGAGCGACACGCACGGGTCGGTCACGGGGCACGAGGAAGATGCAATGGAAGGACGCCGAGCGTGGATGTGAAGTCGGAATGGCCGGGGCGCGTCGCGGAGATCCACGTGGGCGTGGGCGACGCGGTGCAGGTCGAGCAGGAGCTGATCACGCTCGAGTCGATGAAGATGCTCACGCCCATCGGCGCACCCGCCGCCGGAACCGTCGCCGAGGTGCTGGTGGAGGTCGACCAGTTCGTGGATGAGGGGGCGGTGATCGTCCGACTGGACGCCTAGCGCGTCGCCTCGCCGCCGGGGCCCGCGCGCGGACCATCCCAACGGACGGCCGCGACGCGGTTGCAGGAGAAGCCCATGAAGTCCACCGGCCTGCTGATCGCCAACCGCGGCGAGATCGCCATCCGCGTGATGCGCGCCGCCGCCGAGCTCGGCATCCGCACCGTTGCCGTCTACTCCGAGGACGACGCGACCTCGCTGCACACGCAGAAGGCCGACGAGGCCGTGGCGCTGCGGGGACAGGGCGCGCTGCCGTACCTCGACATCGCGCAGCTCGTGCAGGCCGCGCGGGACGCCGGCTGCGACGCCGTCCACCCGGGCTACGGCTTCCTCAGCGAGCACGCGGCCTTCGCGCGCGCGTGCGCCGAGGCCGCGATCACGTTCGTCGGGCCGCGGCCGGAGAGCCTCGAGCTGTTCGGCGACAAGGTGCGCGCGCGCGCCGTCGCGGCCGAGCACGGCGTGCCGGTGCTGCAGGGCACCGCCGGCACGACCTCGCTCGAGGAGGCGCACGCGTTCTTCGACGCCCTCCCGGCCGCCGACGCCATGATCATCAAGGCCGTCGCCGGCGGCGGCGGCCGCGGCGTGCGCGTCGTGCGCGACGCCGGCGAGCTCGACGACGCCTACGCCCGCTGCCGGTCCGAGGCGCAGGCCGCGTTCGGCCACCCCGAGGTCTACGTCGAGCGCTTCGTCCCGCGCGCCCGCCACATCGAGGTGCAGGTCGCCGGGCGACCAGTCCGGCCGCGTCACGCACTTCTGGGAGCGCGACTGCTCGCTGCAGCGGCGCCACCAGAAGATCGTCGAGTTCGCGCCGTCGCCCGCGCTGCCGGAGGACCTGCGCGCGCGCATCCTCGAGGCCGCCGTGCGGCTCGCCGCCGCCACGCACTACGAGAACCTCGGCACGTTCGAGTTCCTCGTCGACGCCTCCGACCCCGGGCACGAGACGACGTTCTCGTTCATCGAGGCCAACGCGCGGCTGCAGGTCGAGCACACCGTCACCGAGGAGATCACGGGCGTCGACCTCGTGCGCCTGCAGCTCGAGCTCGCGGGCGGGCGGTCGCTCGCCGACCTCGGCTTCACGCAGGAGCAGGTGCCGGCGCCGCGCGGCTTCGCGATCCAGGCGCGCGTGAACATGGAGACGATGCGCGCCGACGGCATGGCGATGCCGGCCGGCGGCATGCTCGCCGCCTTCGAGCCGCCGTCCGGGCTCGGCATCCGCACCGACTCCTTCGGCTACACCGGCTACCGCACGAGCCCGCGCTTCGACTCGCTGCTCGCGAAGGTGATCGCGCACTCGCCGTCGCCGTCGTTCGACGACGCGCTGGTGCGCGCCGAGCGGGCGCTCGCGGAGTTCCGCATCGAGGGCGTGTCGACGAACATCCCGTTCCTCGAGGCGCTGCTCGCACACCCCGACGTGCGGGCCGGCCGCGCCTACACGCGCTTCGTCGACGAGCACATGGGCGAGCTGGTGCAGTCGGCGGCGGCGAACGCCGAGCGGCGCCGCCTCTTCTTCGCGGCGGCCGCGCCGGCTGCGCCGGCGGCGGCGAACGCGGGCGCGTCCGCGGCCCCCGCCGGCACCACCGCGGCCGAGCGCGCGCGCGCCGGCGCGAAGGTCGACGCCGCCGACCCGCTCGCCGTCCTCAACTACGGCCAGCAGCAGGCCGCCGCCCGCCGCACCACCGCGACGCGGCCGCAGCCGGTCGCCGCGCCCGACGGCACGGTGCCGGTCGTCTCGCCGCTGCAGGGCACCGTCGTCGCCGTCGAGGTCGCGGTCGGCGACACCGTGCACGTCGGCCGGCCGCTCCTCGTGATGGAAGCGATGAAGATGGAGCACGAGATCACCGCGCAGGTGAGCGGCACCGTGCGCCGCCTCGCCGTCGAGGTCGGTGACACCGTCTGGCAGGACACGCCGCTGCTCTTCATCGAGGAGGGCGAGGTCGCGGCCGGCGCCGGCGACGCGGCCGAGGACGTCGACCTCGATCACATCCGCGGCGACCTCGGCGAGGTGCTCGATCGCCGCGCCAAGACCTTCGACGCGAACCGCGCGGCCGCCGTGGCGCGGCGCCACGACCGCGGCTACCGCACGACGCAGGAGAACGTCGAGGACCTCTTCGACGCGGGCACGTTCGTCGAGTACGGGCCGCTCGTGCTCGCCGGCCAGCGCGCCCGTCGCACGATCGAGGACCTGATCGTGCGCTCGCCGCGCGACGGCATGATCACCGGCGTCGGCAGCGTGAACGGCCACCTCTTCCCCGACCCCGTGAACCGCACCGCCGTGATCGCCTACGACTACACCGTCTTCGCCGGCACGCAGGGCGGCCAGAACCACCGCAAGACCGACCGCATGATCAAGGTCGCGCGCGAAGCGCGCCTGCCGCTCGTGCTCTTCGCCGAGGGCGGCGGCGGGCGGCCGGGCGACACCGACGGCCGCAACGGCCCGGGCGACACGCGCTCGTTCTCGCAGTTCGCCACGCTCTCCGGGCTCGTGCCCATGGTCGGCATCACCAACGGGCGCTGCTTCGCCGGCAACGCGTCGCTGCTCGGCTGCTGCGACGTGATCATCGCGACGGAGGACTCGAACCTCGGCATGGGCGGCCCGGCGATGATCGAGGGCGGGGGGCTCGGCGTCTTCGCGCCGGAGGACATCGGGCCGATGGAGATCCAGGCGCCGAACGGCGTGGTCGACGTACTGGTGAAGGACGAGGTCGAGGCGGTCGCGGTCGCGAAGCAGTACCTGTCGTACTTCCAGGGCGCGGTCGCGGACTGGGAGGCGCCGGACCAGCGCAGGATGCGGCGCATCATCCCCGAGAACCGGCTGCGCGTGTACCACGTGCGCGACGTGATCGAAACGCTGGCAGACGTCGGTTCGGTGCTCGAGATCCGCAGGGACTTCGGCCGCGGCATGGTGACGGCGTTCGCGCGGGTCGAGGGGCGGCCGCTCGGGATTGTCGCGAACAACCCGATGCATCTCGGCGGCGCCATCGACTCCGACGGGGCCGACAAGGCCGCGCGCTTCCTCCAGCTGTGCGACGCGTTCGACATCCCGGTGCTCTTCTTCTGCGACACGCCGGGGATCATGGTCGGCCCCGAGATCGAGAAGACGGCGCTCGTGCGGCACGCGAACCGGCTGTTCCTCGTCGGCGCGAACCTCGACGTGACCTACATGACCGTGATCCTGCGCAAGGCCTACGGCCTCGGCGCGATCGCGATGGCCGGCGGCTCGTACAAGGAGCCGGCGTTCACGGTGTCCTGGCCGACCGGCGAGTTCGGCGGCATGGGCATCGAGGGGTCGATCAAGCTCGGCTACCGCGACGACCTCGCTGCGATCGAAGACCCGGAGGAGCGCCGGCAGCGCTACGAGACCATGGTGGCGCGCGCGTACGAGAACGGGAAGGCGCTCAACCAGGCGTCGCTCTTCGGCGTGGACGACACGATCGACCCGGCGGAGACGCGGACGTGGGTCGCGAGCACGCTGCGGGCGATCAAGCCGGTGCGGCGCGAGGGCAAGAAGCGGGCGTTCGTCGACGGGTGGTAGTCCAGCGGCGGCAGCATGCCGCCGATGCCGGCGCGGCCCGCGGGCCGCGGGCGTATCGGCGGCATGCTGCCGCCGCTGGACACGGGACGGGTGCGGACGAGGGTTGAGCCGAGGGGATCATCGATGACCGTGCGCAAGCTGCTGGTGGCGAACCGCGGCGAGATCGCGATCCGCGTGATGCGCGCGGCGCGCGACCTCGGGATCGCCACCGTGGCCGTCTACTCCGAGGACGACGCGTCCTCGCTCCACGTCGCGAAGGCCGACGTCGCGCGACGGCTGCCGGGCTCCGGCGCGCTCGCCTATCTCGACGACGAGGCGATCCTCGCGGTCGCGAAGGACGAGGGCTGCGACGCGATCCACCCCGGCTACGGCTTCCTCAGCGAGAACGCCGCGTTCGCGGCGCGCTGCCGCGACGAGGGCATCACGTTCGTCGGCCCGCTGCCAGAGACGCTCGCGCTCTTCGGCGACAAGCTGCGCGCCCGCGCGCTCGCCGAGGAGCGAGGCGTCCCCGTGCTGCCGGGTTCCGCCTCCGTCGAGACGCCCGAGGACGCGCGCGCCTTCATGGCGTCGCTCGGCGAGGGCGTGCCGATCATCATCAAGGCCGTGGCCGGCGGCGGCGGCCGCGGCATGCGCATCGTGCGCGACCCGGACGAGATCGACGAGGCGCTCAAGCGCTGCCGCTCGGAGGCGCAGGCCGCCTTCGGCGACGGCTCCGTGTACGTCGAGCGGCTCGTCGAGCGCGCACGCCACATCGAGGTGCAGATTGTCGGGGACGGGAGCGGGGACGTCGTGCACCTCTGGGAGCGCGACTGCAGCATCCAGCGGCGCCACCAGAAGCTCATCGAGATCGCGCCCGCGCCGTCGCTCTCGCCCGGGCTGCGCCGGCGGATCATCGACGCCGCGCTGCGCCTCGCGGGCGCGGCCGGCTACGCGAGCCTGGGGACGTTCGAGTTCCTCGTCGACGCCGACGGCCCGGGCGACGACGCGCTGGTCGCCTTCATCGAGGCGAACCCGCGGCTGCAGGTCGAGCACACGGTGACCGAGGAGGTGACGGGCTTCGACCTCGTGCAGCTCCAGCTGCGGCTCGCGAGCGGTGCGCGGCTCGGCGACCTCGGGCTGACGCAGGACCGCGTCCCCGAGCCGCGCGGCTTCGCCATCCAGGCGCGCGTCAATATGGAGACGATGGGGCCCGACGGCTCGCCGCGTCCCTCCGGCGGCACGCTGTCGGCGTTCGACCCGCCGAGCGGTCCCGGCGTGCGGACCGACACCTTCGGGTACGCCGGCTACCGGACGTCGCCCCGCTTCGACTCGCTCCTGGCGAAGGTGATCGCACACTCCGCCTCGCCGGACTTCGCGCAGGCGGTCGCGCGCACGTACCGGGCGCTGAGCGAGTTCCGCGTCGAGGGCGTGTCCACCAACATCCCGTTCCTGCAGAGCATCCTGCACCACCCCGACTTCGCCCGCGGCCTCCTCTACACCCGGTTCATCGAGGACCACCTTCCGGAGATCGCGGCCGCGGCCGGCAGCCATCCGGCGCTGTACCTGTCGGCCGCGCCGGCCGCGGGGACGGGGGCGGAAGCAGCGGCGGGCGCTCCCGGCGGCGCGCAGCCGGTGGAGATCCGGCGCGCCGGCGCGCAGGTCGACCGCCGCGACCCGCTCGCGGTCCTCGTGCACGGCAAGACCGCCGTCGCCGCGCCCGCCGCGGCGGGCGCGAACGGGACCGGCGATGCGGCACGCGCCGACGGGCTCGTGCCCGTCACCTCCGCGCTGCAGGGCACCGTCGTCGCCATCGACGTGGCCGTCGGCCACCCCGTGCGCGCCGGGCAGCAGGTTCTGGTGATGGAAGCGATGAAGATGGAGCATCCCGTCACGGCGACCGTGAGCGGGATCGTGCGCGAGGTCGCCGTCGCGATTGGCGATGCCATCTACGAGGGCACGACCCTTGTGCGCATCGAGGAGCAGGAGGTCGACGGCGCGGCGCTCGCCGACGAGGAGGACGTCGACCTCGACGCGATCCGCCCCGACCTCGCGGAGATCCTCGACCGTCACGCGCTGACGCGGGACGACGCGCGGCCGGAGGCGATCGCGGCGCGCCACGAGAAGGGCCAGCGCACGGCGCGCGAGAACATCGCGGACCTGTGCGACCCCGACTCGTTCGTCGAGTACGGCGCGCTGGGACTGCCGACGGGATTCCGCCGGCCGATCGACGAGATCGCGCGGCGCTACCCGGCCGACGGCATGGTGACGGGCATCGGCGCCGTCAACGGGGCGCTCTTCCCCGAGCCGACCTCGCGCACGGCGGTGCTGTCCTACGACTACACCGTGCTCGCCGGCACGCAGGGGGGCGTCAACCACCGCAAGACCGACCGCCTCCTCGAGGTCGCGGGCGAGTGGCAGATCCCCGTGGTGCTCTTCACCGAGGGCGGCGGCGGCCGGAGCGGCCAGCGCGACCCCCGCCCCGAGGACGACGGCCAGCGCATGCTGCGCGCCGTCGGCGGCCCGCAGGACGTGCCGACGTGGCGGCGGCTCGCGGCGCTGAGCGGCCTCGTGCCGATCGTCGGCATCAACTCCGGCTGGTCGTTCGCCGGGAACGCCGCGCTGCTCGGCTGCTGCGACGTCATCATCGCCACCGCGAACTCGAGCATCGGCATGGGCGGGCCGGCGATGGTCGAGGGCGGCGGCCTCGGCATCTACCGGCCCGACGAGATCGGCCCGATGAGCGTGCAGGTCCCGAACGGCGTCGTGGACATCGCAGTGGCCGACGAGGCCGAAGGGGTGGCGGCGGCGAAGCAGTACCTCTCGTACTTCCAGGGGCCGCTGCGCGCGTGGGAGGCACACGACCAGCGCGTCCTGCGCCGCATCGTGCCGGAGAACCGCCTGCGCGTGTACGACGTGCGCAGGGTGATCGAGACGATCGCCGACGTCGGATCGGTGCTCGAGCTGCGGCCGAAGTTCGGGCAGACCATGGTGACGGCGCTGATTCGCATCGAGGGCCGCGCGGTCGGCGTGATCGCGAACAACCCGCAGTACCTCAGCGGCGCGGTCGACTCCGACGGGGCCGACAAGGCGGCGCGATTCATGAAGGTGTGCGACGCCTTCGACCTGCCGATCCTCTCGCTCTGCGACACCCCGGGGATCATGGTCGGCCCCGAGGCCGAGAAGACGGGAACGGTCCGCCACGCCGCGCGCATGTTCGTGACCGGGTCGAACATCACCGTGCCGCTGATCGCCGTCGTGCTGCGCAAGTCCATCGGGCTCGGCGTGATGACGATGGCCGGCGCGACGTTCAAGTCGACGACGATGGCGCTCTCGTGGCCCACCGGCGAGTTCGCCGGCATGGGGCTCGAGGGCCAGGTGAAGCTCGGCCACCGGGCGGAGCTGGCCGCGATCGAGGACGTGGACGAGCGGCGCCGGCGCTACGACGAGATCCTCGCGGCGGCCTACGAGTCCGCGCGGGCGCTGCACCAGGGCGTCTCGTTCGGCGTCGACGACGTGATCGATCCGGCCGACACCCGCGCGATCGTCGCGCGGGTGTTCGCCTCGGTGCGCCAGCCGGCGCGGCGCGAGCGGAAGAAGTGGCCGAGCATCGACACGTGGTAGGAAGACAGCGCGGGCTCGCGCCTGCGCCGGCACACGGCAGGCTTCAGGCCTGCCGTGCAGGATGCCCGGCAGGCTTGTCAGCGGAAGGCCAAGCGGCGGCAGATATGCCGCCGACAGGACGCGGACGCAGTCCGCGGCTGGCGCCGCGCTTCCGTCGGCGGCATATCTGCCGCCGCTTCGGGATGGAGGCGGCGACTGCACACGGCAGGCCTGAAGCCTGCCGCGCGCCGGAGGTGAGCGATGCCCCGCCCGTTCGACGACCTCCTCGTCCTCGACCTCTCCGACCGCCTCTCCGGCGCGTTCGCGGCGCGGCTGTTCGGCGACTTCGGCGCCGACGTCGTGCTGGCCGAGCCGCCGGGCGGGCATCCACTGCGAGCGGAGCCGCCGTTCCTCGACGATGAGGCGGGCGCCGAGCGCGGCGTGTTGCACGCGTACGTGAACTGGAACAAGCGGTCGGTCGTCGTCGACGGCCCGGGCGCCTACGACGACCTGGTCGCCGCCGCCGACGTGGTCGTCACCACCGCTGACCCGCTCGACGCGGCCGCATACCACGCCGCGCTCGCGCGGCTGCGCCCCGACGCCGTCCACCTCTCGGTCACCCCGCACGGACTGGCCGGCCCGCTCGCCGGCCGCCCCGGCAACACCCTCACGGCGAGCGCACGCACGGGCTGGTCGTTCATCAACGGCTACCGCGACGAGCCGCCGCTGCAGATGCCCCACGACCAGGCCGGCTACGTGGGCGGCATCGCCGGCTTCGTCGCCGCCGCGGCCGCGCTGCGCCGACGCGACCACCCTCCGGCGGATGCCGGGATACCCGGCTGCGCGGACGTCGCCGAGCGCGTGGACGTCGCGGAGGTCGAGGCGTTCGCGCTCACCGTGCACCCGTGGGCGATTGCCGCCGTCTACGAGGCGACCGGCTTCTCCTACGGCCCCGCGGGCGGTCGCCAGCGCGGCGAGCCCGGGCCGCTCTACGACGCCGCCGACGGCCGCCTCGTGTTCGGCTTCGGCGACTTCCACAACTGGACCGAGGCGATGGACGTGCTCGGGGTGCCGGAGCTCGGCCGCGAGCCGCACCTCATCCCCGACGTCGGCCGGCACGCGCAGGACCTCGCCCCGGTGGTTGCCGGCGTGGCGCACAGCGTGGCGTCGCTCGAGCGCTGGCCGGTCTTCCACGCGCTGACGCGGCTGCGCTGCATCGTCGGCGTGCTGCAGGACGTCGAGGACCTGACGCGCGACCCGCAGCTCGCCGCGCGCGGGTTCCTCGTCGAGACCGAGATTGCAGGGCGACGCGTGCGCGCGGCCGGTGCGCCGGCGAAGGTGTCGCCGGCGGCGTGGGAGCTCGCACGACCGGCGCCGCGGCTCGACGCTGACGGCTCCGCGCACACCCCGGGCGCCGCGGTGTCTCGACCGCCGCGCCGCTCGCGATCCGCCCCATCGCTCTCGCCGCGCGACCTCGCCGACGGACCGCTCGCCGGCGTGCGCGTGCTCAGCCTCGGCCAGGCATGGTCGGGCACCTTCGGCACCGAGCTCCTCGCGCTGCTCGGCGCCGACGTCGTGCAGATCGGCGGCCTGCAGCGCATCGACGTCTGGCGGCGCGTGCGCGGGACCGTGCCGAAGGGGATCGTCGATCCGTCGCGCACGCAGCACCCCGCGAACACGCAGGGCCTCGCGAACTCGGTGAACCTGAACAAGCGCGAGATTGCGCTCGACCTTGCCAGCGACCGCGGGCGCCAGATCTTCTGGGACCTCGTGCCGCGCTTCGACGTCCTTGCCGAGAACTTCCGCCCGACGGTGATGCCGTCGTGGGGCGTCACCCTCGAGCGCCTGCATGCGCTCCGCCCGGGCATCGTGTGGGCCTCGATCTCCGCGTACGGCGCCGACGGGCCCTATCGCGAATACCCCGGCAACGGCTCGACCACCGAGCCGATGGCCGGGCTCTCCTCGCTCCACGGCTACGCGGGCGACCGCGGCATGAACACCGGCGGCCTCTACCCGGACCCCGTCGCGGCCTACTGCTTCGCCGGGTCGGTGCTGGCCGCGCTCGCGCATCGCGACCGCACGGGCGAGCCGCAGCGCGTCGACCTCTCGATGGTGGAAGCGGTGGCGGCCGCGTGCGGCGACGCGATTGTGGAGTACGACGCGACCGGCCGCGTGCCGCGGCCGCGCGGCAACCGCCACCCGCGCGTGGCGCCGCACGGCAACTACCCCGCCTCCGGCGGCGAGTGGATCGCGCTCGCGGCCGAGAGCGAGCACGCCTGGCGCGCGCTCGTCGCGCACGTGGCGGACCCCCGGCTCGCCGAGCCGCGCTTCGCGACGATGGCCGCGCGCAAGGCAAACGAGGACGCGCTCGACGCGATCCTCGCCGAGTGGACCGCGGCGCGGGGCGCCGGCGAGATGGAGGCGGCCCTCGGCGCGCTCGGCGTCACTGCCGCGCGCGTTGTGCCGTTCTACGAGCTCTACAGCCGGCCCGACCCGAACTTCCTCGCGTCGGGATTCGTCACGCGCGTCGACCATCCCGAGACCGGCCCCACGTGGCTGCCCGGCCGGCCCTGGCGCTTCAGCGCCGCGCCGTCGTCGCCGGTCACCGGCGCGCCGTGCGTCGGCCAGCACAGCCGCGAGGTGCTGCGCGAGGAGCTCGGCATCGGCGAGGACGAGTACGCCGCGCTCGTGGCGGCCGGCATCACGGGCACGCTCGACGACGTCGCGGCGCGTGCGTGACGATGCGGCCTCGTCAAGCGGCGGCAGACAATGCCGCCGATGCCAACGCGGCCTCGGGGCCGCGACATGTCGGCGGCGTGGTCCACGGCCGCATCCAACGCGGCATTCGGGCCGCGACAGATCCGCGGCATGAGCCGCCGCTGCATCCGACGCGGCCTCGGGGCCGCGACACATCGGCGGCATCGTCTGCCGCCGCTTGACGACGGGTCACGGGTGAATCGAGGACCACATGAGCTTCCACGGCCTCCTGATCGCGAACCGCGGCGAGATCGCGATCCGCATCGCGCGCGCCGCGGCCGACCTCGGCCTGCGCAGCGTCGCGGTGTACTCCGAGGACGACGCCGCGAGCCTGCACGTGCGGGTCGCCGACGAGGCCGTCGCGCTGCCGGGTCGCGGCGCGGCGGCGTACCTCGACGTCGACGCGATCCTCGCGGCGGCGGCCGCGGCCGGGTGCGACGCGCTGCACCCCGGGTACGGCTTCCTCGCCGAGCGCGCCGACGTCGCCGAGCGCTGCGCCGCCGCCGGCGTCACGTTCGTCGGGCCGCGCCCCGAGCACCTCGCGCTGTTCGGCGACAAGGCGCGGGCGCGCGAGGCCGCCGAGGCGGCGGGCGTGCCGGTGCTGCGCGGCATCGACCGCGCCGTGTCGCTGGAGGAGGCCGTCGACTTCTTCGACGCCCTCGGCCCCGGCGGTGCGATGATGATCAAGGCGATCGCCGGGGGCGGCGGGCGCGGCACGCGCGCCGTCACCGCACGCGACGAGATCGAGGCGGCGTACCGCCGCTGCCGCTCCGAGGCCGGCGCGGCGTTCGGCCGCGACGAGGTCTACGTCGAGCAGCTCGTCCCGCGCGCCCGCCACATCGAGGTGCAGATCCTCGGCGACCTCCACGGCGGCGTCGCGCACCTCGGCGAGCGCGAGTGCAGCGTGCAGCGCCGCTACCAGAAGCTGATCGAGATCGCGCCGGCGCCGGCGCTGGACGGCGGCCTGCGCGCGCGCATCATCGACGCCGCGGTGCGGCTCGCGCGCAGCGTCGGCTACACGAGCCTCGGCACGTTCGAGTTCCTCGTCGACGCGGCGGACGCGCCCGCCGCCGAGCCGTTCGTGTTCATCGAGGCGAACGCGCGCCTGCAGGTCGAGCACACGGTCACGGAAGAGGTCACCGGCGTCGATCTCGTGCAGTCGCAGCTGCGGCTGGCCGACGGCGCGACGCTCGCTGAGCTGGGGCTCGACGACCCATCGGTTGCCATGCCGCGCGGCTACGCGATCCAGGCGCGCGTGAACATGGAGACGATCCGCGAGGACGGCGCGGTGCATCCGTCGGGCGGCACGCTCGCCGCCTACGAGGCGCCGAGCGGCCCCGGCGTGCGCACCGACGGCTTCGGCTACGCCGGCTACCGCACAAGCGCGGCGTTCGACTCGCTGCTCGCGAAGGTGGTCGCGCATACGCCGTCGCCGCGCTTCGCCGACGCCATCACGCGCGAGGCGCGCGCGCTGAGCGAATTCCGCATCGAGGGCGTCGACACGAACATCCCGTTCCTGCTCAACGTCCTCGCACACCCCGACTTCGCGGCCGGCGCCGTGCACACCCGCTGGGTCGACGAGCATGTCGCTGTGCTGGCCGCCGCGCGGCCGGCACAGCGGCTTCGCACGCCCGAAGCCGCGCCGCGCCCGGCGGACTCGCCCACCGACGGCTACGCCGGCGCGCGCGTCGACAGTCGCGACCCGCTCGCGCTCTTCGCGCACGACGCCCGCACGAAGGCAGAGCAGGCGGCCCGGACCGAAGCGACGCCGGATGCCGCCCGCGCCGCGCCGACCGGACCCGACGGATCCTTCCGCCTCGCCGCCCCCATCCAGGGCACGATCGTCGCGGTCGACGTTGCCGTGGGCGACGCCGTGCGGCAGGGCCAGCAGGTCGCCGTGCTCGAGGCGATGAAGATGGAGCACGTCATCGTCGCCGACCGCAGCGGCATCGTCCGCGCGGTCACGATGGCCGTGGGCGACGTCGTGCGCGAGGGCTACCCGGTCGTGTTCATCGAGCCGGCCGAGGTCGCGGCCGGCAACGCCGCCGCCGTCGAGGAGGTCGACCTCGACCACATCCGCGACGACCTGCGCGAGGTCGAGGAGCGCCGCGCGCACATCTACGACGAGCAGCGCCCGGAGGCGGTCGCGAAGCGCCACGCGCGCGGGTACCGCATGCCGCGCGAGAACATCGCGCGCCTCGTCGACCCCGGGTCGTTCAAGGAGTACTGGCCGCTGATCGTGGCGCGCCAGCACCAGCGCTTCACGGACGAGGAGCTGCGCCGCAACACGCCGGCCGACGGCCTGATTGCGGGCACGGCCACCATCAACGGCGCGCACTTCGACGACGAGCGCGCCCGCGCGATGGTCGTCTCCTACGACTACACGGTGCTCGCCGGCACGCAGGGCGGGCGCGGCCACACCAAGCAGGACCGCGTCTACGAGCTCGCGCACCGATTCCGGCTGCCGCTCGTGCTCTTCGCCGAGGGTGGCGGCGGACGGCCCGGCGACGACTACTCCGGCCCGCGCGTCGCCTTCGACACGCACACCTTCACGCGGTTCTCGCAGCTGTCCGGGCTCGTCCCGCTCGTCGGCGTCACGAACGGCCGCTGCTTCGCCGGCAACACGGCGCTCCTCGCCTGCTGCGACGTGATCATCGCGACCGAGGGCTCGACGATCGCGATGGGCGGTCCGGCGATGATCGAGGGCGGCGGCCTCGGCGTGTACACGCCCGAGGAGGTCGGCCCGATGTCGTTCCAGGTGCCGAACGGCGTCGTCGACATCCTCGTGCGCGACGAGGACGAGGCGGTCGACGTCGCGCGGAAGTACCTGTCGTACTTCCAGGGCCCGATCGCGGAGTGGGAGGCGCCCGACCAGCGCCGGCTGCGGCACGTCGTGCCCGAGAACCGCCTGCGTCTCTACGACATGCGCGAGGTGATCCGCACGATCGCCGACCGCGACTCCGTGCTCGAGATCCGCGAGCGCTTCGGCGTCGGCGTGATCACCGCGTTCATCCGCGTCGAGGGGCGGCCGATGGGCGTGATCGCGAACAACCCGCATCACCTCGCCGGCGCCATCGACTCCGACGGCGCGGACAAGGGCGCGCGCTTCCTCCAGCTGTGCGACGCCTTCGACATCCCGGTGCTCAGCCTGATGGACTGCCCGGGGATGATGGTCGGCCCCGACGTCGAGCGCACCGCGCTCGTGCGCCACTGCACGCGCATGTTCAACACGGGCGCGAACCTCACCGTGCCGCTGTTCGGCGTGATCGTGCGCAAGGCGTACGGGCTCGGCGTGCAGGCGATGTGCGGCGCGAGCTCGCAGGTCGGCTTCTTCACGGTGGCATGGCCGACGGCGGAGTTCGCGGGGATGAACATCGAGGGCTCGGTCAAGCTGGGCTACCGCAAGGAGCTCGCCGCCATCGAGGACCCCGAGGAGCGCCGCGCGGAGTTCGAGCGGCGCGTGGCGCGCGCGTACGAGAACGCGAAGGCGGTGAACGCGTCGGTCGGTGGCGGGCTCGACGACGTCATCGATCCCGCAACGACGCGCGACTGGATCGCCGCAGGCCTGCGCCGCGTGCCGCCGACGGAGCCGCGGACCGACAAGAAGTACCCGTACATCGACACGTGGTAGGGGGAGGGAGCGCGGGCTCCCGCCCGCGCCGGCAGCCGGCCTCCGGCGCGCGGCAGGCTTCAGGCCTCGTCGGAACGTCAAAGCGGCGGCGGATATGCCGCCGACAGAAGCGCGGCGCCAGCCGCGGACTGCGTCCGCGTCCTGTCGGCGGCATATCTGCCGCCGCTTTGGGTGACGTTCATGCGCGCACGGCGCCACCCGGGGCATGCTGGCTGCCGTGTGCAGTGGGCCGCTCGGCCAGGCGAGAGGTGGCCACCTCCGGTCGCCCCGAGGCGGCCACTGCACACGGCGGGCCTGAAGCCCGCCGCGCGCCTACCGGCTACACGTGCGCGTGCTCGCGCGGGTGCGGCGCGGGGCGGTACGTCCAGTCCGCCCGCTTCTCGTCGTAGTGCTCGTCGTACACGAACCCGCGGCCGGGCTCGTAGTCGACCAGCTTCGGCAGCGGCATGTCGTGCCGCAGCCGGCACGTGCCGTCGAGGTGCGCGAGGAAGTCCTTCTGGAACCGCTCGACGATGCTGTACATCAGCATCTGCTCCGACACGGGCAGAGCGCAGCGGTGCCCGCCCGTCACCCAGCCGGCCACCTGGTGGATTTCCTCTACGTCGTGCCGGCTCGCCGTCCCGGCAAGCACGTCGTCCAGGTGCGCGGTGATCTTGTGCGACCCGATCTTGCACGACGGGCACTGGTTGCACGACTCCACGTAGAGGAAGTGCGAGAAGTCGCGCGCGACCTGCACCATGCACGCGGTCTCGTCGTAGACGATGAACCCGCCCGACCCCACGCCGACGCCGGCCGACTTCATCGCGTCGAAGTCGATCGCCGTGTCGAGCAGGTCAGCGGTGATCACCTCGGATGCCGTCCCCGCCAGCACCGCCTTCACGCGCTGGTCGCGCGGACCGCCCGCGTGATCGTAGATCAGCTGGTGCAGCGTGAGGCCGTACGGCAGCTCGACGACCGTCGGCTGCTTCACGTCACCCGACACCGTGAAGATCGTGGTGCCCGGCGAGCTCTCGGTCCCCTGCGAGCGGAACCAGTCCGGCCCGTAGGTGGCGATGTTCGTGATGTGCGCCATCGTCTCGGCGTTGCTCGCGACGGTGGGGTTGTTCTCGTGGTCGTTCGGCCCGCCGTAGGCGCCGGCGAAGAGGCCGTGGATGTACGGCGGGAAGACGCGTGGCAGCGGCAGGCCGCCCTCGACCACCGCGAGCAGCGCCTTCTCCTCGCCGAAGAGGTACTCGTCCGGCCCGCGCACCAGCTCGATGCGGTCGCCGATCGAGGTCTCGGCGGCGAGCTCTGCGATCGCGCGCTCGAGCCCCGCAGCCTCGCGCGTGAAGCGCGCCTTCGTCGCGATGTACGCGCGCTCGGCCCCGATCGCCTGCGCCGTGATCGCGAGCCCCTCGAGGATGAGGTAGGGGTTGTGCCGCATCAGCAGGCGGTCCTTGAAGGTGCCGGGCTCGCCCTCGGCGGCGTTGCACACCGCGAACTTGCGATGCGCGGGCGCGTCGAGCGCGCCCTGCAGCTTGATCGCGGTGGGGAAGCCGGCGCCCCCGCGGCCGCGCAGCCCGGCCACCCGGATGGCGTCGATCAGCTCCTGCGGCGCGACCTCCTGGGCCCGAGCCCAGCCCTGGAGGCCGCCTCGCTTCCGGTACTCCGCCAGCGTCGTGACGGGTCCTTCGTCGGACAACAACATGGAGATGTGTTCCCTTCCGCGCGCCTCACGCGGGTGGGCGCGGCGTACCGATCCATCGTCGCGCACCGGGTCGAGCCGGTGAACCGCCGATCGCGCAGTCGGCGTGCAAAGCGGGCCGAAGGACGGCGAACCTCACCACGCGTGCGTTATCAGGTGCCGGCCTAGGTAAGCAAAGCGGCGGCAGATATGCCGCCGATGCTGCGGGCGGCCGCGAGCCGCCCACCTGTCGGCGGCATATCTGCCGCCGCTTTGGTCGGGCCGGGGCCGCGTGCTCGGCGCGCCCCTAGGTCCCCTGCGCCGCCGACTTCCGCGACATCATCACGAGGCTCCGGCGGAAGGACTCCCACGCGTTGCCGATCAGCAGCCCGGCGAGCAGGTAGTACACCGCCCCCAGCTGCATGAAGAACGCGTAGCTCGCGGCCGCGACCACCACGCCGAACACCACCTGGTCCGCGTACTTCGTCGGACACGTCGGCGGGTCGTCGAGCATGAACACCGCGAAGAACACCGCCGCGTTGAGGTCCGGTGTGCGGAAGATCTCCGCAACGCCCGCCGGGCCGACGCTGAAGCTCGCGACCGTGAACAGCACGAAGTACGAGCCGAGGAACGCGAGCACCAGCGGCAGCTTGTTCACGTGGTTCGCGATCACGAGCCCGGCGAGCGCGATCACCGCCAGGCCGTAGAGCCCGTTCGGGCCGAAGTCCGGCAGCGCGCCCCACCACGCGTGTCCCGCGTTGAACGCGAGCGCCGACACCACCAGCGCCAGCGCCGCCGGGTTGAACACGTTCCACGCGCGGATGCGGAAGAGGTGCTTGCCGAGGATCGACAGCGCCGACGTCGCGGCGACGACCCACAGCGGCTCGTGCGCGCTCAGCACCATCGCCACGATCACGCCGGAGAGCAGCGCGCCGCCGGGGAACATCCACTCGTCGCGACGCGCCAGCACGAGCACGACATCGACCGCGGCCGCGGTCAGCGCGCCGACGGCCGCGACCTGCAGGGCGAGCATGCCGCCGCCGTGCGTCTGCGGCACCGCGGCGACCGCGAGCAGCGCGGCGAACAGGATCAGCAGCAGCCCCTTCGGCGTGCGCACGAAGCGCCGCACCGAGCGGCGGGCGGACGGGCGAGCGGCGGCGCTCACGGGCGGGCCCCCTCTGCGTCACCGGGCGCGGCGGCGAGCCGCGCGTAGCCGGGCGTCGCGTGGCGGGCGAGGCGCCCGCTCGCGCGGTCGAGCGTGACGAGCATGCCGTCGACGCCCTCGGCGACGAGCAGCGCCAGCCCGCGCTCTGGGCCGAGCACCGTCGCGGCGGTGCCGAGCGCGTCGGCCAGCGCAGCCGTGGGCGCCACCACCGTCGCGCTCACCACCGGCCGCGCCGGCGCGTCGCCGCTGCGCGGGTCGACGATGTGGCCGCCGCCGGCGGCAATCCGCTCGTAGTCACCCGAGGTGCAGACTGCGAGGCCGGCGCCGACGTCGTCGCGCGGCTCCAGCACGTCGACCAGCGCGCCGGCCTCGCGGGGATGGCGGACGCCGACGCGCCAGGGCGTGCCTTCGGCGCTGCGGCCGCGCAGGAAGAGGTCGCCGCCGGCGTTCACCACGCTGCCGGGGAACGCGGCGAGCTCGCACGCGGCGAGGTCGATCGCAAACCCCTTGGCGATGCCGCCGAGGTCGATCACGAGCGGTCGCCTCAGCGTCACGGTCTGCGCGGCGGCGTCGAGCACCACGTCCCGGTGGCCGCCGACTCCCGCGGCGCCGGCCGGCGCCGGCGCGATGCCCGACACCACCCGCTCGCCCGTGCGGTGATTGCGGTCGAACCCGACCGCCTCGAGGCGCGCGCCGACCGTCGGGTCAAACGTGCCGTCGCTCGCCTCCGCCACGGCGAGCGCGAGCTGCAGCACCTCGAACACGAGCGGCGACACCGGCACCGCGACGCCCACCGCCGCCGACAGGCGCGCGACCTCGCTGCGCGGGTCGAACCGGCTGCACGCCGACTCGACGCCTGCGAACCAGCCGAACGCGCGCTGGACGGCGCGCTCGGCCTCCGCGTCGGACGCGGCGCCGACGACGTCGATCGCGACGGTCGTGTCCATGAACACCGCCGCGCGGGAGAAGGACGCCGCCGCGGAGATCGGCAGCCGTCCAACGGCCGCTCGATCCAGCGGCGTCGATTCGAGCGGCCGCCGGAAGGCAGCCGATCCGTTGGCGAGCCCCGCCTCCGCACGCGCGGCGCCCTCCACGACGGCGCTCACGCGAGCGCGCTCTGCAGCGCGCTGGTCACCGCGCCGATGAACGCGCGCGACGAGTCGGTGGCGCCCGACACGTAGTTCACGCGCGCCGATTGCGTCTGCAGCACCTCGCCCGGCAGCGCGCTGATCCACGAGCACGGGTAGCGCGTCATGCAGCCGGTGATCTGCACCGATGTGATCTTGCCGTTCGCCACCGAGACCGCGACCTCCACGCTGCCGTGGCGGCTCGTGCCGATCCCCGTGTACTGGCCGTCCTGGTAGCCCGACGCGACGGTCGGCCTGGGCGTCGGGACCGGGGTGGGAGCGACGGTCGGGACGGGCGTCGGGGCGACGGTTGGCGCGGTCGCGGGGGCCGGCGGGGCGGTGGGCGCCGGCGTCGACACGGTCGCTCCGGCGATGCCCGCGGTGGTGCCGCGCGCCGCCGCGCCGAGCGGCGGCAGCGTCGCGCTCGCGGCCGGGGTCGCGGCGGCCGTGGGCACGGCGCGGACCTGCTGGGCGGAGGCGGGCGCGGGGTCCGCGCCGGGCGTCGCGCCGGCGGCCGCGCCCGCGCCCGCGCCCGTCGGCGGCGGCAGCGCCGCCGCGGCGAGCTGCTGCTCGGCCGACTGCGTGTGCACGTAGCCGACGGCGTAGACGGAGAGGATGGCGGCCGAGCTGAGCGCGACGAGGCTCTTGCCGAGGCGCCGCGGACGCGGCTTCGGCCGCGCCGGCGGGTTCACCTCGGCGGCGACCGGCGGGCGCGGCGACCGGCCGCGCCCCGGGCCCGCGTGGGGATCCATCACTGGCGGGTGCTCCCGTCGAGTGCGCCGACGCCGACGCGCCGGACCGCTGGGGTGTTCGTCTCGATCAGCTTCGTCGCCGCATGTAGGGCGAACCTTTGAGGACTCTTGGAATCCTCACATCCGGGGCGCGACGCGCCTGTTGTTCCGTCCACTATGTCGAAACGTGCCTGCGCCGTCGCCGTTCGCGCGGCGCCGGGCACCACCGCCGTCCGCTCCGCGCCCGGGTCCTCAAACGGCGCGACTCGCTGCCGCCTCCATGCGGGCTCTCCCCGATCTCGACGCCGGCCGACCCGCGGGCGCGGAAGATTGGGGAACACCCTGAGTCGGCCCCGGTAAGAACCCGCGCGCCGGGTGGTCTGTGTCGTCAGGGACCGCTGCTCACTGGAAGGAGCGCCGCCGACATGACCCCGACCAAGATCGCCGTTGCCACGGAGCTCCGCGACGGGCTGCTGCAGGACCTCGTCGCGCTCGGCCTCATGCTGAAGATCGCGGAGCGGTCGCTCCAGCCCGGCGCGATGGGCGCCGAGGCCACGGGCGCGCTGGCGACCGCCGGCTCCACGGTGCAGACGAACCTCGAGCGACTGCGCTCGGTGATCGAGCGCCTCGGCGGGCCGCGCTGAACGCGACGTCCCGACCACGGACTACGTCGCGGGGCGCACGCCGGCCGGCGTGCCGAGCCCCTGGAGCGCGCCGGCCGCGCCGCCGCAGTCGTAGAATCTGGCCGCTGTAGCGTGCCGGCAGCGACGGGTCGACGACCTGCGTGCACGACTGCTGCACGGCCGACATCACCGCGTTGGCGCCGGGGCGGTCGGGTGCCGGGGCCGCCCCGCCGAAGCCGCGGCCGCCGCGCCCACCCGGGGCGCCCCGCCCGCCCGGTCCCCCGAAGCGGGGCCCAAAGCCGCCCCCTTCCACGAGCACGTAGCGGATGTCGCCCTTCGCCACCAGCCGACCGAACTGCGTGGCGGTGATCGTCGGGTCGCTCCCCGAGAACCCGCCGAGCGCCATCACCGAGAGCGAGTGCTCGGCGATCATCGTCGCGCCGTTTTGCGCGCTCGTGACCGCGAGATCCCAGCGCACGGCCGGCGCGTTGTGCGCGTGCAGCCACGCGGCGAGCTGGCTGGTGCCGTCGTCGAACGCTTGCGAGCCGAAGGTGCGCGACGCCAGGCCGACGCGCGGGCCGGCCTGCGGCAGCGTCGTGTTCATCGACGCGTGCGCGGCCTCGCCGCGCGCCCAGCCCGCCGGCAGCAGCAGCAGCGCGGCGACGACGACCGCCATCGCGGCGCGCGCCGGCACGCGGCGCACGACGGTGGCGGCGGCGAGCAGCGCCAGGCCGACCAACGCGCCGCCGATCGCCCACGGGCGCAGCCAGCCGTAGTAGAACGGCGCGCGGGACTCGAGGTGGAGCTGCACCGCGAGCGTCGCCAGCACGAGCACCGCGGGCGCGATCAGCCACCAGCGGCTGCGTCGCACGAGGTCGGTGGCGGCGAGCGCGCCGGCGCCGACCAGCACGGCGATGCCCGGCGCGAGCGCGTAGGTGTAGTAGCTGTGGTAGATGCCCTGCGCCTCCGAGAAGACGCCGCCGAACAGCAGCACCCACCCGAGGAACAGCACCATCGCCGCGCGGCGCATGCGGTCCGGCCACCATGCGACCAGCGCGAGCAGCCCGCCGAGCACCGCGAACGGCAGCAGCCACCCGATCTGCGGCCCGTTCGCGGCGTCGAACATGCGCCACGTGTCCGGCCGCCCGGCGATGATCCCGCCGGCGCCGATGCCGGTCGTAGGCCCGGGCGCGCGCGTGATGCCCCCGAACGGCGCCGGCGTCGCGTTCTGGGAGCCGGAGGAGAACGGGTTGGGGACGTGCAGCCCGAAGGGCAGCGCGAAGCCTCCGCTGCTCGGCGCCGGCGGCGGCGGCGCGAACGGGTTGCGGAAGGGCGCGAAGCCGCCGCCGCGGCCGCCCGCGAAGGGGTTGTTCCCGCCGAACGGGCTGTTGCCCTCGACCCTGCCCAAGCCGTTGTAACCGAGCACCAGGTCGCTCACCGTGTTGTTCGCACTGCCGCCGATGTACGGCCGCGACGACGCCGGCCACGCGTCGACCACGACCACCCACGACAGCGAGACCACGAGCGCGACCACGCCGAACACCGCGATCCGCCCGGCGACGGGCAGCCAGCCCGCGCGCCAGCGGTCGCTCCAGGCGCTCGCGCGCCAGCGTTCGCGCCACCCGGCCCGCGACGCGAAGAGATCGCCCCACCCCACGCCGACGATCAGCGCGAGCACGAGCGCCGGCCCGGGGATCCAGCCCGCGAGCATCTTCGTGTTGAACGCCACCCCGACCAGCACCCCCCCGAGGGCCGCCCACGCCCACCAGCGCTCGCGCCGCAGCGACTCCAGCACCGCGGCGCCGGCGCCGACCAGCGCCAGCACGTAGAACGGCTCCGGCAGGTTGAGGCGGTCGACCGCGACCACGATCGGCGTCAGCGCGAAGACCACGCCCGCGATCGTCGCGGCGAAGGCGTCGAGGTGCCGCCGCACCGTGACCCACAGCAGGCCGGCGGTCGCCGCGCCGGCGAACGCGCTCGGCAGCAAGGTCGACCACGACGAGTAGCCAAACGCCCGCGCGGACAGCGCGTCGATCCAGAGGAAGAACGGCGGCTTGTCGACGGTGATGAAACTGCCGGGGTCGAACGCGCCGAAGAAGAAGGCCTTCCACGAGAGGGTCATCGAGCGCGTCGCGGCGGCGTAGTAGGTGTTGCCGTAGCCCGACATCGAGATGCGCCAGGCATCGAGCGCGAAGGCGAGCGCGACGACACCGAGCAGCGGCGCCCAGCGGGCCCACCAGCGCAGCGCGGGAATGGCAAAGGCGCCCGCTCGAGCGGACGCCGCTCGATACGGGAGGCTGGGGCTGCTCACTCGCGGCGGATCCAATCCGCGGGCCCGCCGGCCCCGTCGCGCTCTCCATCGCGGACGCGCACCGGGACGCGGCGCGGCTGACGCGTCGCCGCCCGGCGCGCGGCCGCGACCGCGGCTCCGCCGAGGAGGAGAAGTGCCGGGAGGAGTGACATCGCCACCTCGCAGGGGCCGCAGGGAGAAGCAGCTTCGAGGCTACCCGCCCAGGCATAAGACACGAGTAAAGAGGTCGTGAGGGAACCGTGATCCGCGTTGCAGTTCCGGCGTTACCCCACACCCAGGGGCGGCATCCTCAGCCCGCGCGAATTGCAATGTCTCCCGGCCTACAGAAAGACCACCTCCCTGTCGATGCTTCGTGACAGAGCCCCAACTCGCTGCCACGGATCGGCGGTGACAGCACGCCTTGCGCCGAGGATGGAGACCCGCGGGCGCCAGGCCGACAAGGCGGGTCCCCATGAATCGCATCCAGCGACTGGTCGCGCTGCTCCTCGTGGTGGTCGTCGCGACCATGGCCTCGACCACCGGCGCCACCAACGCCGGCGGACTGCTCGGCGGCGGCGGGCTGCTCGGCAGCCTGACCAGCACCCTCAACACCCTGCTCCCGGTCAGCCCCGAGCTGCAGTACGGCGCGAAGGTCGAGCCCACCCGGCTCGTGCGCGTGATCGTCCAGAAGAAGCCGGGAACGACCGAGTCCACCGGGCTGATCGCTCAACTCGTCGGTGCCACCGTCGTCGACGACTTCCCGTTCATCAACAGCGCGGTGCTCCAGCTCCGCCTGCGCGACGTCCTCACCCTCGCCCTCGACTCGAACATCCTCTACATCTCGCCGGATGGCCCCGTGCTGCACCTCGACAGCGGGATCGAATCCCGCGCCGCTCGCTACCGCGTACCCGGCCGCCGTGCACGCCGACCAGGCGTGGAACGACCCGTCCGTCGGGGCCACCGGCGCCGGCGTGACGGTCGCGGTCGTCGACACCGGCGTCGCCGTGTCGCACCCGGATCTCGCGGGTCGCGTCACGGCCGTCAGCGTGAACTCCCGCGCCACCGACGCCGTCGACCACCACGGCCACGGCACGCACGTCGCCGGCATCATCGCGGGCGACGACGCCGCGACCGGGCACTACCTCGGCATCGCGCCGCAGGCGAACGTCGTCGGCGTGAAGACTCAGCGACGACGCCGGCAGCGCCAGCGAGTCCGACCTCATCCGCGGCCTGCAGTGGGTCGCCCGCTACCACGCCGAGTACGGCATCCGCGTCGTCAACCTCTCGGTCGAGGCCGGCGGCCCGAGCAGCTACGTCACGAGCCCGGTCGACGCCGCCGTCGAGCAGCTGTGGGCCGAGGGCATCGTCGTCGTCGCCTCCGCCGGCAACCGCGGCGCGACGGCGGATGCCGAGTGGCACGCGCCGGGCAACGACCCGTTCGTGATCACCGTCGGCTGCGTGAACGACTCGGCGACCGCATCGACCGCCGACGACTCGCTCTGCACGTTCAGCAGCCGCGGCCGCACGCTCGAGGGCACCGCCAAGCCCGACGTCGTCGCCCCCGGCATGCACGTCACGTCGACGCTCGCGCCGAACAGCACGCTCGCACGCGAGGCGCCGGCGAGCGTCGTCGACGGCCAGTACATCCACCTCAGCGGCACGTCGATGTCCGCGCCGGTGGTGAGCGGCGAGGTCGCGCTGTTGCTGCAGCGCACCCCGGGCCTGACGCCGGACCAGGTGAAGGCACTCGTCACGAGCACCGCCGGCACGTACCCGGACCGGCCCGACGCCGCCGGCGAGGTCAACGTGCTGGCGGCGCTGCAGCGCGCCGCGCAGGGCAACGTGCCGTCGGCCAACGCGGGCGTGATCCCCGCGAGCGACTTCTCGTCGCTGACGCGCCTGACCACCTCGCTCGGCGACACGGTCAGCTTCGCCAGCTCGTACTGGGATTCGTCCTACTGGGATTCCTCGTACTGGGACAGCTCCTACTGGGATAGCTCGTACTGGGACTCGTCTTACTGGGACGCGCACGGCGACAACTGACGGATGAGCGGGACTGAACGGGACGGAGCGCGATGGCTGAGGGCGCCGGGCTGACGACGACGCGCCGCACGGCAACCGGCCGGCCGCACCTGCGGACGGCCGACGCCGTCCTCTGGGGGACGATCGCCACCTCGCTGCCGGCACTCGCCTGGGCGCTCCTCGCCGTCGCGCGGGGCGCGCCGTGGGGCACGCTGCTGCCGATCGCGGCGCTCGGCGTCGCGGGCGAGCTGCTCCGCGTGCGCATCTACCGCGCGCGCGCCGAGACGTTCTCGTTCTCCCTCGCCGTCGCCGCGACCGCAGCCGCGGTCACCGCCGCACCGGCAACCGCGCCGCTGGTCGCGCTCGCCTCCGCGGCGGTCCACGTCGCGATGGCCGGCACGCGGCGCCCGGACAAGGTGCTGTTCAACCTCGCGGTCTCCGTGCTCTCGGCCGGGGTGGCGACCGCGGTCTACGTCGCACTGCTCGCCGCCGGCGCCGACGGCATGGCGGCGCGGCTGGTCGCCGCGACGTGTGCCGTCGGCGCGTACTCCGTCGTCAACGTCGGCCTCGTCTCCGCCATCATCAGCGCGCACTCCGAGCGCTCGCTCTTCGCCGTCGCCCGCGACACGGGCTGGTACTGGCCGACGAGCGTGCTGGTCGGCCTCACCGGCGCGTTCCTCGGCGCGACCCACGGCGGGCTCGGCGTGCTGGGAACGGCGATGTTCGTCCTGCCCGTCTTCGTCATGCGCTTCACGCTCGCCTTCTACGCGAGCCGCTCGGAGGAGACGATCCGCACGCTCGAGGACCAGGCCGACCGGCTCGAGCACCTCGCGCTCTACGACTCGCTGACCGGCCTGCCGAACCGCCGGCTGCTGCAGGAGCGACTCGATGCGGCGCTGGCCGGCGACGGCGCGCGGATCGCGCTGCTGCTGCTCGACGTCGACCGCTTCAAGGAAATCAACGACACCTTCGGGCACGCCTCGGGCGACCGCCTGCTGCTCGAGATTGGCCCCCGCCTGCGCATGGCGCTGCGGCCCGAGGACGTCGTCGCGCGTCTCGGCGGCGACGAGTTCGCGGTGCTGCTGCCGGACATGGACGTCGAAGAGGCGGAGGCCGTCGCGCGACGGCTGTCGCTCGCGATCGAGCACCCGTTCGTCGCCGAGGGCTACTCGCTCGAGGTGTCGGCGAGCATCGGTGTGACGGTCGCGCCCGAGCACGGCGGCGACGCGAGCGCGCTGCTCCGGCGCGCCGAGATCGCGATGTACGTGGCGAAGCGGCCCGGCCAGGCGTACGCCGTCTACGCGCCGGAGCACGAGGCACGGCACAGCCCCGAGCGGCTCGCGCTGATCGGCGAGCTGCGCCAGGCCATCGAGCCGGCCGACGCCGCAGCCGCGACGGCGAACGGCGCGCTCGTCCTCCACTATCAGCCGAAGGTCGACTGCGGCAGCGGGCGGGTCGTCGGCGCCGAGGCGCTGGTGCGCTGGATGCACCCGCTGCGCGGCCTCGTCCCGCCCGACGACTTCATCCCGCTGGCCGAGCAGACCGGGCTGATCCGCCCGCTCACGCGGCGCGTGCTCGCGCTCGCGATCGAGCAGTGCAGCGCGTGGCGCGTGCAGGGGCTCGCGGTCACGCTCGCCGTCAACCTCTCGATGCGCGACCTCGAGGACCCCGCGCTCCCCGAGCTGATCGCCGCGCTGCTGCGCGACGCCGGGCTCGGCCACGACGCCCTCACCGTCGAGATCACCGAGAGCGGGATCATGCTCGACCGCGTGCTCGTGACCGGCGCGCTCTCTCGCCTGCGGGCGATGGGGGTCGGCGTCGCGATCGACGACTTCGGCACCGGCTACTCCGCGCTGAGCTACCTGAAGGACCTGCCGGTCGACGCGCTGAAGATCGACCGCTCGTTCGTGCAGCCGATCGCCGGGGATCGGCGGTCGGCGGCGATCGTCGCGACGGCCGTGACGCTCGGCCACGCGCTGGGGCTGGAGGTGGTCGCCGAGGGCGTGGAGGACGAGGCGAGCCTCGAGCTGCTGCGCTCGCTGGGCTGCGACACCGCGCAGGGCTACCACCTCGGCCGTCCGCTCCCCGCCGACGGGTTCGCGGCGTGGGTGCGCGAGCGGCGCGCCGGCGGCGGTCCGGCGCTGCGCGCGGTGGCGTAGGCACCCTCCCACTCCGGCGAGCGGCAGGCGTCGGTCCTGCCGTGTGCGACGATGACCTCGTGGGCAGCTCACGTTGCTCGCGTTCCGCACGGCAGTCAGCATGCCCCGGGGGCGCCGTGCGCGCATGAACGTCACCCGCAGCGGCGGCAGATACGCCGCCGACAGAAGCGCGGCGCCAGCCGCGGACTGCGTCCGCGGGGAATCCGCGGGAGTGCGTGGGATGCACGGCGCCTCGGGCCTACCGCGCGCCTATGATGCGGCCGGGAAGCCGGCGTCGCGCTGTACGACGCCTTCGGCTCGCGCGAGAAGACGATGCACGTCAACCCCGGCGGCCGCACGGGCATCCCCGCCTTCGAGCGCGAGGCGTACGAGCAGTTCTCGCTGCGCCACCTCGGCAGCGCGGCGAGCAGCCCCCGGGGCCGGCTTCGAGCGGCATCCGGTGAGGATGCTGAGCGGCGGTCCGCCTCAGCGCCGTGACCCGGCGCCGCTCGCAGCATGCTTCGCGGCGACTCAGCGCCGTGACCCGGCGCCGCTCGCAGCACGCTTCTCGGCGACTCAGCGCCGTGACCCGGCGCCGCTCGCAGCACACCCGCCCTCACGGAGGTTGCCATGAACGCGCCGCTCGCCGAGATGCTCCGCTACAACCGGTGGGCGACGCTCACGCTGATTGACGCCTGTCGCACGCTCGACGACGCGCACCTCGACGCACGCATTCCCGGCACGTCCGGTCCGCTGCGCGAGCTGTTCGTACACGTCGTCGGCGGACAGCAGACGTTCGTGCTGCGCACCGAGGGGCGTCAGAACGAGGGCGAGCTCAATCGCGCCAGCGCCTGGCCCGGCTGGGACGCTCTCGCCGACGCCGCCCGCGCGTCGAGCGACGACCTCGTGCGCATCGCCGAGTCGCTCGATGCCGACGTCGAGGTCGACCTGCCGTACGCGGGCAAGACGTACCGGTTCCCGCGGTCGTTCTTCCTCGTGCACGCCGTGGAGCACGGCGTCGAGCACCGCACGGAGATCAAGCTCGCACTCGGGCAGCAGGGCGTCACGACGCCGGACCTGGACGCGTGGCAGTTCGCCGTCGCCATGGGCTACGGGCGCGAGGCGTAAGGAGCCCGCTGCGAGCGGCGCCGGGACACGACGCCGAGTCGCCCCGCCGCGGCCGGCTTCGAGCGGCATCCGGCGAGGATGCTGAGCGACGGTCCGCCTCAGCGCCGTGACCCGGCGCCGCTCGCAGCATGCTTCGCGGCGACTCAGCGCCGTCACCCGGCGCCGCTCGCAGCACGCCGCGGGGCGACACCACTGCGCGGGTGTGCTTCGCTGGCGGCATGCCAGGACCGCGCCGCTCCGCTCCGCTCGCGTGCCTCATCGCCGCCGCGCTCGTGCTCGCGGCGTGCGGCGTGCGCAGCCCGGCGGGCACGACGGCACCCCGGCCGTCCGCGACCGCGCGCCCGCCGGCCACGTCGCCCGCCGCGACCGCGACGACCGCGACGACCGCGACCGCCACCTCGCCGCTGAGCCCCACGCCCGACCCGGACGCGTGGCTCCTCCCGCTCGTCAGCAAGCAGTACGCGCTCGCGGGCGACTTCGTGCCCGCGGATCTCGTCGCGCTGCCGGCGCGCTGGGTCGCGCCCGGCTACGGCGCGCAACAGCTCGTCGCGCCGGCGGCCGACGCCCTCGAGGCGCTGCTCGCCGCCGCGCGGGCCGACGGGCTCGAGCTGCGGGTGCGGTCGTCGTATCGCTCGTACGCCACGCAGCAGCAGACGTTCGAGTACTGGGTGCAGGAGCACGGGCTGGCGCAGGCGGAGCGCGAGAGCGCGCGCGCCGGCCACAGCGAGCACCAGCTCGGCACCACGGCCGACCTCACGAGCGCGTCGGTGGCGTGGGATCTCGACGCGTCGTTCGGCGACGCGCCCGAGGGCCTGTGGCTCGCGGCACACGAGTGGGAGTACGGGTTCGCGCTCTCCTATCCGCGGGGGCAGGAGGCGGTGACCGGCTACGAGTACGAGCCGTGGCACATTCGGTACATCGGCCGCGCGCACGCGGCGGCGTGGCACCGCAGCGGCCTCACGCTGATTGAGTACCTCGAGCGCGTGCACGCGACGGAGCCGGGGCTACCGACGCCGGCGGCGACGGGCACGCCGCCGGCCTAGGCGCCGGGGCGCGGGCGGCTTGCGCCGCCGCGAGCATCGGCGGCATCCTGCCGCCGCTTGACGCGGGGCCGGGGGGGCGCGCCGGCCGCCCGACTACACGCGCTCGAAGATCGCCGAGATCCCCTGCCCGCCGCCGATGCACAGCGAGACGAGCCCGCGCTCGCCGTCCGTGCGCTCGAGGTCGTGCATCAGCTTCACCGTCAGGATCGCGCCGGTAGCGCCGACCGGGTGGCCGAGCGCGACCGCGCCGCCGTTCGGGTTCGTGCGCTCCGGGTCGAGCTGCAGCTCGCGCGAGCAGGCGAGCGCCACCGCGGCGAACGCCTCGTTCAGCTCCACGCGGTCGAACTGGTCGAGCTGCATTCCGCAGCCCTTCAGCAGCTTGCGCGTCGCCGGGATCGGGCCGCTCCCCATGATCGACGGGTCGACGCCGGCCGTCGCCGACGCCACGAGGCGCAGGCGCGGCTTCACGCCGAGCTCGTCGGCCTTGCGCCGCGACATCAACACGAGCGCGGCCGCCCCGTCGTTGATGCCCGACGCATTCCCGGCGGTCACCGAGCCGTCGGACTGGAACGCCGGGCGCAGCTTCGCCATCGAGCCCAGGTCCGCGTCGGCGCGCGGGTGCTCGTCGGTGTCCACGACGACCGTCTCGCGGCCCTTCCGCACCTCCATCGGGGCGATCTCATCGCGGAAGCGCCCCGACTCGATCGCGGACGTCGCGCGCCGGTGGCTCTCGACCGCGAACGCGTCCTGGTCCTCGCGGCTGATGCCGAATTTGCCCGCGAGGTTCTCGGCGGTGACGCCCATGTGGTAGCGCTCGAACGGATCGGAGAGGAGCAGCGTGATGCCGTCCTCGAGGGTGGCGTCGCCCATGCGGCGACCGAAGCGCGTGCTGCGGTCGTAGTACGGCAGGCGCGTCATGTTCTCCGCGCCGCCGGCCACCACGACGTCCGCCTCGCCGGTCTGGATCCAGCGCGCGCCGGTGGTGATCGCCTCGAGTCCGCTGCCGCAGAGCCGGTTCACCGTGTACGCCGACGTCTCGATCGGCAGCCCTGCCTTGATCGCGGCGTGGCGCGCCACGTATGCGTCCTCGGCCACCTGCCCGACGCACCCGAGCACGACCTGCTCCACGGCGTCGGGCGCGACGCCCGCTCGCCGCACGGCCTCACGGATCACGTGGGCGGCCATGTCCGACGCCGGGGTGTCGGCGAAGCCTCCGCCGAAGCGCCCGATCGCCGTGCGCACGCCGCTGACGAGCACCACCTCTTCGGTCATCGCGATCCATCCTTTCGCCGTCGCTGCACGCCCGCGGGCTGCCCGGCGACCCGCAGACGTCTCATGTCGTGATTCGAGCCATGCGCGACGCCAGCCCGGTGACCGCCGCTGCGCGCCCACCCTCGTTGTACGCGCGGAAGATCTGGAGCTTCTCGGCCTCGAACGATCCCTCGGCGTGGATCGCGAGCACTTCCTGGTAGGGACCGTACTCACCCGCGGTCAGGTCGGAGATGAAGCTCATCAGCCGCCGCCGCCGGTCGGCGCTTACGCCGTCGCGCCCCACCAGGTACTTCGCGAGGAACGGTCGCAGCTCCTCGCTCTCCCAGTCCTCGTCGCCCGGCGCGGTGACGAGCCCGCCGCCGGCCAGCTCCTGCAGGTGCTGCACCGCCGTGTGGTAGCCGTGCGCGAACGTGCTCTTCGCGATGTTCACGGTGAGCGGATCCGGCGCCACCTGCCCGTTCGGCTTCGGCACGCAGCGCTCCGCCGCCTTCTCGATCAGCGCGCGCACGGTCTCCGCGTAGCTGATCAGGTGGACGAACTTGTCGCGCACGTGCCCGGCGCCGAGGATCCCGTTGTAGTCGGCCGCCAGCGCGGAGGCGCCGTTGATCGCGTCGATCAGCGGCAGCTTGTACGACACCGCCGTGAAGCGGTGGTATTCCACGAACGTCAGCGCGAGCGCCCCGGCGGCGCGCGTGTCGCCGTCCACGAAGATGCGATCGTTCGGCACGAAGACGTCATCGAAGATGGTGGTGGTCTCCATCATCTTGTGGTGGTGCGTGATCGGGTGCTCGCCGCTGCGCGTGTCGCGGTCGCCATATGGGCTCGCGATCAGCCGCACGCCCGGCGTGTTCACGGGCACGGCGAACGCGATGCTCCAGTCCTGCTCGTCGGGACCCATCGCGCGGGTCGGCAGCACGATGATCTCGTTCACGTTCGTCGTGCAGGAGGTGTGCACCTTCGCGCCGCGCACGACCACGCCGTCCGCCCGCCGCTCCACGACGCGCAGGTAGAGGTCGGGGTCCGCCTGCTGCGACGGTCGCTTCGTGCGATCGCCCTTCACGTCGGTCTGCGCGACCGAGAGCGCGAAGTCGTTGTCGCGGCAGTGCTCGTAGAAGCGCAGCACGCGCTCGTGGTACGGCCCGTCGAGCTCCGCCGTGACGGCGAGCAGCGCGAAGAGGGCGTCGGTGCCGATCTCCTTTACGAGCACGACGAGCGTGTCGCCGAGCGCGGTCGCGGTCTCGATCAGCCGCGACCGCAGGAGGAGGTCCTCCGTGTTCCGAGGAATGCGGTAGTAGCGGCTGTACCGGTTGCCGTCCTCCTCCACGACCGCGAGATCGCGGTACTCCGGATCCTCCGCCATCTCGAAGTCGATGGCCGCGTGGTGCACCGCCTTCCCGATCACCGGGTGCGTGGTCACGTCGTCGACCCGCTCGCCGCGGAACCAGACCTCGCGGCCGTCGCGGAGAGACTGCGTGTACTGCTCGGGCGTCCTCAGCGGCATTCCGACTCTTCTCTTTCCGGGGGGTCTCATGTCACGGCGGGGGTGCGCTCGGACGACCGATCGCTACCCCGGTGGTGGGAGCCGTTTCGCGTCCTGCAGGCGCGTGAAGAGCCCGCGGAACATGTCCTCGGTATCCATGCAGTCGTGGAAGCCGGCGCGGCGCGCAGCGATCGTGCTGTTCAGCGCGGGGATCGGCCGGCGGCGCGTTGCGCCGAGGATCCCGTCCGCGTACACGAGCGAGTTGTACCCGACGAAGTCGAGCACGCGCTTCGGTGCGTGCAGGCCGTACCGCTCGACGATCGCCGCCCACTCGGCGTCGCGCCGCGGCAGCTCCTCGGCGAGCGACAGCGGCCGCTGCTCGCCCGACGCCATGCCGAGCGTCTCCGCGATCGCCGGCCACACGTGCTCCCACAGGAAGACGTCGCCGTTCGTGAGATTGAAGGTGCCGCCGGCGGCGGCCGGCGCGGTCGCCGCCCAGGCCAGCGCGCGCGCGACGAGGTCCGCGTCGACCGCCTCGTGCAGCGCCGGCTGGTCGCCGGCCCCCGGGAAGTCGAGCGGCCGCCCCTCCTCACGCAGCAGCGCCGCGTAGACGCCGATCGCGAGCACGGGGTTCATGTTGTTGCCGGGCGCGTCGCCATAGATCACGGTGGGGCGGAAGACGGTGATGCCCCAGTCCGCGCCGGTCTCAGTTCGACGCTCGTGCAGGTAGTCCTCCTGCACGAAGTAGAAGTTCGGATGGTCGCGCCGCGGGGCGCGCTCGCGCAGCGGGACGTGGACGCCGTCGAACCCGACGTCCGGATGGTGCAGGCCGTACGCCTTCGTCCCGTGGAGCAGCGAGACGTGCCGCAACCCGGTGGCGACGCGCGACAGCGGGTCGAAGAGGTTCCGGAGCATCGCGCCGTTGCGCTCGATCAGCTCGGGGTCGGTCCACCCCGGGTAGAGCCCGGGCGTCTCCTGCAGCGCCGCGTAGACGAGATGCGTGACGCCCGGCATCGCGCCGAACGCGCGCTCGCACGCGTCGCGATCGAGCAGGTCCACCGACTCCAGCCGCACGCCGTCGAGGTCGTCCGGCATCCGTCGCGAGACGCCGATCACGTCCCAGCCCGGCAGCGACGCGAAGTGCGCCGCCGCCGCGTGCCCGACGAGCCCGGACGCCCCCGCGATCAGCACCTGCCCGTCAGCCTGCTCCACGGCGCACCCTTCCCCTCCCACGCGCTCTCCGGGCCCGCGTGCCGTGGCGGCGCGCGGACGGTGCGCAGCTCAGGAGGTGCGCGTCGGCGCGGCGCGGTAGTCCTGGTACGGACCGTCGCGCCAGGCGAGCGCCTCCTTCAGGCCGCCCTCGCGCATGTGGTCGCCCCACTGGTACGCCTGCGAGGTGAACGAAATCGCGTCGAGGTCCGTCGACGAGCGCACGGACGAGTAGATGCCCATGTTCTCGTAGAAGCGGTTGACGTGGACCTTGAGCATCGCGAGGTGGTCGGAGGGCAGGTTCGCGATGCGGTCGGCGATCGCGATCGTCCGCTCCTCCAGCTGCTCCATCGGCCAGGCATGGTTGATCATCCCGATGGCCTCGGCCTCCTCGCCGCTGATGTTGTCGCCCGTGTAGAAAAGCTCCTTCGCCTTCCGCATCCCGATCACGAGCGGCAGGATCATCGAGGTCCGCGTCCCGCCGAAGCGCAGCCCCGGGTGTCCGAGCTTCGCGTCGCTCGCCGCGGTGACGATGTCGGCCATCATCGCGAGCTCGCAGCCCCCGGCGATGGCGTACCCGTGGATCTGGGCGACGGTGATCTTCTGCATGTTCCAGAAGTACATGTGGATGTCGGTGATGCGCTGGATGCCGCCGCGCGCGTTCGCCCACAGCCGGCGGCCCTGCGGGTCGGTGGTCTTGAACGCGCGCACCACGGCGTCGGCACCGCTCTGCTGTGGCGGCGTGAGGTCGTAGCCGGCGCTGAACGTGCGCCCCGCGCCGCGCAGGATGATCACGCGCGCGCTGTCGTCTGCCTCGAGGTCCATCAGGGCCTCGCGCAGCTCGAAGAGCAGCTCCTGCGAGAGCGCGTTCATCTTCTCCGGTCGGTTCAGCGTGACGCGTGCGATGCGCCCGTCCGTCCCCACCCGGTCGATGAGCAGGTTCTCGAAATCGCGTGACATGCGTCGTCCTTACTGTGCCTGCGCGCGCGGCGCTTGCCTGGTGGGCCCGGGATCAGGAGCCGCGAAGGCGCGGGTCGAGCACGTCCCGCAGCCCGTCCCCGAGCATGTTGAAGCCGAACACGGTGATCGTGAGTGCGCCGCCGGCGGCGATCATGATCCAGGGCGCCGTGGAGAGGTACGCGAGCTCGGTGCCCGACACCATGCCGCCCCAGTCGGGCGTCGGCGGTGGCACACCGAGGCCGAGGAAGCTCAGTGACGCGGCCGCGATGATCGCGAACGAGACGTTGATCGAGAGGATCACGATCACGAGGTCGAGGATGTTCGGCAGAATGTGCCGCAGCATCATCCGCGTCTCGCTCGCGCCGAGCACCCGCGCCGCCTCGACGAACGTGTGCTCCTTAATCGCCAGCACCTGCCCACGGATGACGCGGACCGGCCCCGCGATCAGGATCACCGAGATGCCGATGATCGTGCTCGTCTTGCTCGGCGTCAGGATCGCCGCGAGCAGCAGCAGCAGGATGAACGACGGGAACCCCATGAGGATGTCGACCCCGCGCTGGATCACGAGATCGACCAGGCCGCCGAAGTAGCCGGAGATCACCCCGATCACGGTCGCGATCGTGATGCCGACGAACACCGGGATCAGCCCGACCTCCAGCGACAGGCGCGCGCCGTACACGACCCGCGAGTAGACGTCGCGACCGAACTGATCGGTGCCGAACGGGTGCGAGAGGCTCGGCCCCTCGAGCACCACCGCGGAGTTCTGCAGGTTGGGGGGCACCCGCGTGATCGCGCCGGCCAGCACCGCGACCAGGATCACGAGGACGATCGGCGCGAGCCCGCCCCAGAACGCCATCGGCTTGTCCCGGTACAGGCGCACGAAGACGTCGACCACCGGGTTGCGCGGACGCGCCGGCCGGATGTCGGGCGCCGAGGCGACGGGCGTGTCGGTCGAGACCATGGCCACCCCTACAGCCGCACGCGCGGGTCGACGACCGTGTATGCGAGGTCCGTGAGGAAGTTCACCAGGACGACCGTCGACGCGAACACCAGCACGGCCGACTGGATCGTCGGGTAGTCGCGGTTGTTGATCGCAACGAACAGCAGTCGCCCCATCCCCGGCAGCTGGAACATCTGCTCGAAGATCACCGTGCCGCCGACGATGAACGCCAGAAACACGCCCACGACGCTGATGACCGGGATCAGCGCGTTGCGCACGATGTGGCGCGCCACCACGCCGTACTCGGACAGCCCCTTCGCCCGCGCGGTCCGCACGTAGTCGGCACGCGACGTCTCGAGCACCGCGGTCCGCGTGAAGCGCATGAGCGCCGCCGACGCCCCAAACCCGAGGATCACGGCCGGCAGCACAAACTGCTGCAGGTTGGCCAGCGGCTCGTGGATCAGCGGGTGGTACGTGATCGACGGCGTCCAGTTGAAGAGCCGCGACGCCAGCACGATCACCACCACACCCACCAGGAAGTTCGGGATAGAGAGACCGGCGATCGCGATCGAGCGGAGCGAGTAGTCCGTGAGCGTGTCCTGGCGGATCGCCGAGATCACCCCCACGGGGATGCCGAAGACGAGCCCGAAGGCGAGCGCCATGATCCCGAGCTCGACGCTCACGGGCAGGGCCTCGCGCAGCTGACTCCCGACCGACCGGCCGGTGATCACCGACTCCCCGAAGTCGCCGTGCAGTACCCCGCCCAGCCAGTCCACGTACTGGACGGGCAGCGGCCGGTCGAGCCCGAGCTCGTGCGCGAGCTCCTGTCGCGCATGCGGGCCACCGATCGATCCCGTGGACAGGATCACGTCGATCGCGCTGCCGGGGATCGCCCGCATCGCGACCACGACGAGGAACGCGACGCCGAGCACGGTGATCACGGCGACCACGAGCCGGCGCAGGATGTACACCATCATCAGCGGAGCACCCCGCCGCGACGGGCGCCCCCGCGCCGCGTCCGCGCCGCGCCCGCCCGACCGGACATCGCTGCCGCTGCGGCGGCGATCATGTGTTCAGCCACACCGAGTCGAACCACTGCACCCCGAAGAGGACGCCGGCGCTGGCGCCCCAGAACCAGCCCTTCACCTTCTTGTCGGTCGCCGCGGTGGTCACTCCGTCCGCGAGCGGGACATTGATCGCCTGCGCGTACAGGTAGCGCTGGATGTCCTTGTAGGCGCTCGCGACCTGGCTCTTGTCGAAGATGCCGCGCGCGTCGTCGAGCATCTTGTCGAGCTTCGCGTCGTTCACGTGCCGGTTGTTCGCCGCGCCCTTCGAGTAGTAGCTGTTGTACAGTTGCCGATCGAGGCTCAGGTAGTCGAACTCACCACCCATCGTGATTTCGAAGTCGCCCTCGATGCCGTAGACCCGGCTGCGCCAGTTCGCCCACTGCATCTCGTCGACGCTCATCGCGATCCCGGCGTCCTTCAGCGCCTGCTGCACCTGCAGCGTGCCGAACGCCTGGCTCGCGCCCTGGAACGTCTTGTCGGCCAGCGTCAGATTCTCGACGCCGGCGGCGCTCAGCAGCTGCTTCGCCTTCGCGACGTCGCGCTTCGGCAGCTCGGAGTCCTCGAGCAACACGTCGTTGTGGAAGAGCCCGACGTGCTGGCCCTGCCGCGCGTACCCGCCGAACTGGAGCTGGCGAATCGCGTCCTGGTCGACCGCGTACATGATCGCCTGCCGCACCCGCTCGTCGTCGAACGGCTTCCGCTGGTTGTTGATCATCAACGGGTTCAGCACGCTCCAGCGCCAGCTCCAGTTCGCATCGGTCTTGCGCTTGATCGTCTCGAGCGACAGCTGCGCGACGCCCGACCCGTAGCTGTCGACCTGTCCTGAGAGGAAGGACGACTGCGCGAGCTGCGAGTTGTTGATGACGTGCCAGGTCAGCCCATCGAGGTACGGGCGGCCCTGGCGGTAGTAGTCGGGATTCCGCTTCAACTTGTACTGCACACCCGTCTGGAACGAGTCGAAGATGAACGGTCCCGAGCCGACGGGCTTCGTCTTCGAGAGGTTGCCTTCGTACTGCTCCTGCGGAATCACTTTCGCCCAGCAGTCCGCGAGGTTGTCGATGAATGACGAGTACGGGAACGACGTGTGCACGGTGACGGTCGTGTCGTCGGGCGTGTCGACCTTGTCGACCATCGTGAACATCGGCCGCAGGACGAAGTCGGCCTGGTTCGTGACCATGTACTCGAAGTTCTTCTTGACGTCCTCGGACGTCAGCGCGCGACCGTTGACCGGCGGCACGTTGTGCCACTTCGCGTTCGGGCGCAGCTTGAAGACATAGGTCTGCTGGTCGGGCTGCTCCGGCATCGCCTGGGCGAGATCACCCTCGTACGTGACGTCGCCGCGAATGCGCCAGTTCGCGCGCACGAGGTTGCTGAGCACGCCGCCCGCCACCTCGAGGCCGGGATAGCCGGCGTCGCGGATCGGGTTGTAGTTGCCGGGATCGGAGCCGAGCACCAGGTGTAGAGTGCCGCCGGATTTCGGCGTGCCCCCGTAGATCGACGCGTAGTCCGGCGCGAGCGCCGGGTCGGCCGGGTTCGACGGAACGTGCGAGCCGTTGTCACCGCTGGCGGCGGCCTGCGCGCCCGCCGACGCGGCGGTCGCGGCGCTGCCGCCGGACCCGGAGGCCGCCTGCGTCGCCGCGGGCGTGCCCGTCGACGAGCCGCTGCTGCCGCAGCCGATCAGCGCCGCGCCGGCCAGCCCGGCCCCGGCCATCGCCGAGCCGCGCAGAAGCCCGCGCCGGCTCAGTCCCCGGTTCGCCAGTCGCTGCCAGTAACCGCCGTCGTCCGTCATGAGCTGCTCCCGTTCCCTCAGGTGGGGCCGCCGCCGCGGAAGCACCGCCCGGTCCGCGACCGCGGTACGTCGTCCCGATGGGTCCGCGATGCACGCGCGCGCTCCCCCGTCGCGACGCGGCATTACACGCGTTGCTGATACCGGGAACCGCGCCGCGTCGCAATCAGCAAGTTGATGGATGGCCCGCGCGCGCCGCCGTGCCGCCCGCGCGTGACGCGGCCGCACGCCCCCGCACCCGGCGGGCAAAAGAAACCTGTTTGACGATCCCCGGCGGCCCTGCCTAGCGTCCCGCGACGCCACCATGCGCGTGATGCGCCGCAGCGGGAGAGAGCGATGGCGACGATCAACACGGTCCGCGGCCCCGTCGAGCCGGTGAAGCTCGGACGCACGCTCGTGCACGAGCACATCAACATCCGCACGCCCGGCATCCGCGAGAACTGGCCCGAGCGATCGAACCGCGACTTCGCGAAGCGGAACGCCCTCGAGCGCCTGCGCGCCGCGGAGCGCGCGGGGATCCAGACGGTCGTCGACCTGACGACCGCGGACATGGGACGCGACGTCGCGCTGATGCAGGAGGTCCAGGCCGAGACCCCGATCCACATCGTCTGCGCGACCGGCATCTACTGGATGGTGCCGCGCTACTGGGTCGGCCGGGACGCCGACGACATGGCGAGCGCCTTCATCCGCGAGGCCCAGGAGGGCATCGCCGACACGGGCGTGCGCCCCGGCGCCATCAAGCTCGCGACCGACCAGGAGTCGGGCGGGCTCTCCGAGGTCAACGAGAAGTGCCTGCGCGCCGGCGCGCGCGCCCATCGCGCGACCGGCCTGCCGATCCTCACGCACAACAACCCGCCGACGCTCGGGCGCGAGCAGCAGCGCATCTTCAAGGACGAGGGCGTCGACCTCTCGCACGTCGTGATCGGCCACGTCGGCGACACCGACGACGTCGACTACCTGAAGGAGCTGATGGACAACGGCAGCATGATCGGCCTCGACCGCTTCGGCATGGACGGGATCCTCTCGTTCGACCGCCGCGTCGGCGCCCTCGCCCGGCTGCTCGCCGACGGCTACGCGGACCGCATCGCGCTCGCGCACGACTCCTGCTGCGCGATCGACTGGGCGCCCAACTACGAGCAGATCGGCACCGTCATGCCCAACTGGCACATGGCGCACATCTCGGAGCAGGTCGCGCCGGCGCTGCGCGAGCAGGGCGCGACCGACGCGCAGATCCACACGCTGCTGGTCGAGAACCCGAGCCGGCTGCTCGAGCCCAGCACGCCGTACTAGCCCGGGCAGGACGCACGCGCCGGCGGCGGCAACCGCAACGCCGGCCGCCCCGGCTGCGAACCGGACGCGTCCTGCCACCTTCGCGGTGGATGGGGGTGCCGACCAGTTCCCCGGCACCCCCATCCGCCCGGAAAGGTGCCCGCCATGCTGCTCGAGCAGACAAGGGTCATCGACCTGAGCGACGGCGTCGCCGGCGCCTATGCGACCCGCCTGATGGCGTCGTTCGGCGCCGACGTGATCAAGGTCGAGCCCCCGGAGGGCGACCCGACCCGGCGCCGCGGACCGCGGGTCGGCGACACACCGGACGGCAGCGTGCTCTTCGCGTACCTGAACACGGGGAAGCGCGGCGTCGTGCTCGACGCGACCCGCGCGGAGGACCGGGCGACGCTCGTGCGGCTGATCGAGACGGCCGACGTGGTCGTCGAGTCCGGCACGCCGGGCGCGTGGCGCGAGCGGGGCATCGACCTCGACGCCGTCGCCGCCCGCCGGCCGGCGCTCGTGGTGTGCTCGGTGACGCCGTTCGGCCAGACCGGCCCGCGCGCCGGCTGGCGCGCGACCGCGCTGACCGCGTTCGCGGCCGGCGGGCAGATGAACCTGTGCGGCGATCCCGACCGGCCGCCGCTGAAGACGGCGGGCGACCAGGCCGGCTACCAGACAGCGTTGCACGTCTTCTCGGCCTGCCTGGCCGCGCTGTTCGGCGCGCGCCGGAGCGGCGTCGGGGACCACCTCGACATCTCGATCCAGGAGGCGCAGGCGTCGGCGCTCGAGGGTTTCGGGCCGTCGGCGATGGTGAACGAGGTCGACGCGGCGCGCACCGGCAACCAGATGTTCGCGCTCTGGGGGATCTACCCCAGCGCCGACGGGCATGTCGGCGTGGCGTCGATGGCGCGCCAGGCGAAGTCGGTCTTCGAGTGCATCGGTCAGCACGAGCTGGGCGAGACGCTCGACCTCCCCGGCATGGTGGCCGACCCGGCCATGAACGACCTCGTGACGGCCCTGGTGATGGAGTGGACCTCCGCGCGCACGTCGCAGGAGATCTTCGACGCGTCGCAGCGGGCGCGGGCGCCCTTCTCGCTGATCCCCGCGCCGCGCGACCTGCTCGAGTGGCCGCCATTGCGCGAGCGCGGCTTCTGGCAGGAGATCGACCATCCGGTGCTCGGGCGCCACGCGCAGCCCGGCCCGGCGTTCTCCGTCGACCATCCGCTGCGCGCGCCGCGCCGCGCGCCGCTCCTCGGCGAGCACACCGGAGAGGTGATCGCGGAGCTGCCGAGCCGCGAAGCCGCGGGCGCGGCGACAGCGTCCGCGGCGGCCGCCGCGGACGCCCACGGGACGCCGCCGCTGCCGCTCGCCGGCGTCCGCGTGCTCGAATCTCACGCAAGTGTGGGCGGGCCCGTTCGCCACGCGCTTCCTCGGCGACACGGGCGCCGACGTCATTCACATCGAGGGCACGACCTTCCCCGACGCCGTCCGCGCGATCGGCCCCGTCGACGGCGAGCGCACCTTCGACCGCTCGCCGTACTTCAACGAGTACAACCGCAGCAAGCGCGGGATCGCGCTCGACCTGCAGCAGCCCGAGGGGCTCGCCGCCTTCCGCGCCCTTGTCGCGCAGGCCGACGTGGTGATCGAGAACTGGAGCGCGGACGTCGCGACGCGGCTCGGCGTGAGCTGCGAGGAGTTGCGGCGGATCAACCCGCGCATCTCGATGCTGCAGATGCCGGGCTTCAGCCAGGAGCCGCCGGAGTCGGAGCGCGTCGGCTTCGGCCCGACGATCGAGCAGATGGGCGGGCTTGTGTCGCTGCAAAGCTACGCGGGCGGTCCGCCGCACAAGAGCGGGATCTCGTACGGCGACCCCACCGCGGGGACGCTCGCCGCCGGCGCGGTCGCGCTGGCCTTGCTGCACCGCGAGCGCGCCGGCGAGGGGCTGCACATGGTGCTGCGGCAGCGCGACAACATCATCGGGCTCATCGGCGAGTTCATCGTCGCGGAGTCGATCGGGGCCGCGTACCCGGTGCGCGAGGGCAACCGCGACGTCGACTGCGCGCCGCACGGCGTCTACCGCGCCGCCGACGGCGCGCCGCGCCCGCTCGGCGCCGCGCGCGGCACGTCCGGCGAGACGCGCGAGGAGTGGCTCGCGGTCGCGGTCGAGGACGACGCCGCGTGGGAGGCGCTGCAGTCCGTCGTCGGCGACGCGAGGCTCGCCGCCCCGCGCTACGCGACGCTCGCGGGGCGGCGCGCGGGCGAGGACGCGATCGACGCGGCGATCGCGGAGTGGGCGCGCGCCCAGGACGCCGGCGACGCCGCGGAGCGACTGCAGGCGGCCGGCGTGAGCGCCGCGCCCGTGCTCTCGCCGCTGATGCTCGTGCGCGACGCGCATCTTGCCGCGCGCGGCTTCTACACGACGTATGACCACCCGGTCGCCGGGCGGCAGCGCACCACGCACCCGGTCTGGCGGCTGCGACGGCGTGCCCTGCTGCCCCTGCGCGCCGCGCCGTGCTTCGGCGAGCACAACGCCGAGGTCCTGCGGGATGTGGCCGGCTACGACGAGACGCAGGTCGGGGCGCTGGAGGCCGCGCACGTGATCGCGGACGCGCCCCTGCCGGTCTGAACGGGTCGGGGCGCGCCACCGAAACGAGCCGGCGGCGCGGAGCAACGAGGCGGCGCGACGGAGCGCCCAGCGACGGGAGCACCAGTGGTCGACTTCGCGGACACGGTCGAGCAGGCATCGTTTCGATACGAGGTGGCGGGGTTCATCGATGCGCACCTGCCGGCCGAGCTCCGGCTGCAGGACGGCGACTACATGAACTTCGGCGAGGGTCCGTCATCGCCCGCGCGCGAGGACGCGCTCAAGCGGTGGCGCGCGGCGCTCGTCGCGCGCGGCTGGATTGCGCCGGCATGGCCGAAGGAGTACGGCGGCGCGGATCTCACGCCGATGGAACAGTTCATCCTCAACGAGACGTTCGCGGAGCAGCGCGCTCCGCGCCCCGGGGTGCACGACGTGGGGTCGACGATCCTCGTCCACGGCTCGGACGAGCAGAAGCGCGAGCACCTGCCGCCGCTCGTGCGCGGCGACACGGTGTGGTGCCAGGGCTACTCCGAGCCCGGCTCCGGATCGGACCTCGCGTCGCTGCAAACGCGCGCGGTCCGCGACGGCGACGACTTCGTGGTGAACGGCCAGAAGATCTGGACGTCCAACGCGCACAACGCCAACTGGATGTTCGCGCTCGTGCGCACCAACCCCGAGGCGCCGAAGCACCGCGGCATCACCTATCTGCTGCTGCGCATGGACTCGCCCGGCATCACCGTGCGCCCGCTGCAGCAGATGCACGGCGGCAGCGGCTTCAACGAGGTCTTCTTCGAGGACGTACGCGTGCCGGCCCGCAACGCGGTGGGCGAGATCGACCGCGGCTGGTACGTCGGCGCGACCCACCTCGATTTCGAGCGCTCGTCGATCGGCTCCGCCGTGCTCAACGAGCAGACGCTCGACGTGATCCGCGACTTCCTGGTACGCGAGCGCGACGCCGACACCGGGCGCTCGCGGCTCGGCCGCGCCGACTCGCCGCGCCTCCAGCTGGCCGACCGCTACATCGAGGCGGCGGTGGCGCGGGCGTTCTCGCAGCGCATCATCTCGCTGCAGGCGCGCGGGATCGTCCCGAACTATGAGGCGTCGGTGACGAAGATGTTCGGCACCGAGCTCGGCCAGCGCATCTGGCTCACGGCAACGCGGCTGCTCGGCAAGTACGGTGACCTTTTCGACCCGGAAAGCAAGCGCACGGCGATGGGCGGCGGGTGGGCGCGCATGCACCTGCGGTCGATCGCGTTCACGATCGAGGGCGGCACCTCCGAGATCCAGCGCAACGTGATCGCGACGCGCGGACTCGGGTTGCCGCGCGGCTAACACTCCAGCACCCGCGCGCGGCGCGCGCGGCGGCGCTCAGTGCGGACCCGCGCACGCCTGCGCTCAGTGCGGACCCGCGCACGCCTGCGCTCAGGACGGACCCGCGCACGCCTGCGCTCAAAATGGAATCGCCTCGTCGACGGGCCGGCCGGAGCGGTCGGTCAGGATGCGCAGCAGCTCGCCCGGGTCCATGCCGAGCGCCCGACAGAGCGCGACGAAGATGGACACCGGGATCTCGTGCCGCCCGGCCTCGTAGTTCGAGACCGACGCCTGGGTGATGTCGGCCTCCCACGCGAGCTGCTCCTGGGACAGCCCGCGCTGCTGCCGCGAGCTCCGCAGCCAGGCACCGAGCTCGCTTCGGAACACGCGCGATCCACGTCGCTGATGCAGTGACATGGTCCCCTCCTATCACCGATGGAATCGGAGGGAAGCTATCGACGGGTCCCGGGCGTTGGAATACGTACGGCACGTACAGCTCGGCCCTGTACGTACGAGCGTGCGATGCGCACGCTCGGGGGCCGGAATCCGGACATCCGCGCACGGCCTGCCGGGAGCTTCTCCGCGGGGATTGCCTCCGTACGTACTATTGCGTAGCGCTCGGGCGCGCTCGCATCGGAGGCTCCCATGGTCGTTCGAACACACGCGCCTCTCCAGGCGCGCGACGAGCAAGGAGCGCCGGCGCGCATGGTCCGCATGGCGGAGTTGCGGCGCGTCGACGACCTGCGCACGCTGGCCGCCTCGGGGCGCAACATCACGATTGCCATCGACGGCGTCGAGGGCGCGGGCAAGACCGTCCTCACCCGCGCCGCGCTCGCGCATGCGCGGCGCGACACGTGGACGACCCACTGCGTGCTCGGCTACAGCCTGGAGCTGCCCTGGTTCGTGGCGTCGCGACTCGCCGCCGACCTGCAGGTGTCGGACGGCGGGAACCTCGACGGCCCCCCGCTGATCCGCGCGATCGAGGCGCGGCTCACCCAGCTCGATCGGGCCGGGCGTCCGACGGCGATCTGCTTCGAGGACGTGCACGCGTACCACCCCACCGATCTCGCCCTCGTCCATGAGCTCGTGCTGGCGAATCGCGGCGAGCGCCGGTTCCTGCTGCTCACCGCGCGCCCCGGCGCCCCCGCCGCCGACGAGCTGATCCGGAAGTTCGAGACCCTCGGCGGCGCGACGCGGATCACGCTCGGCGGGCTCTCCGCGGAGGAAGCGCTCGCGCTGATCGAGACGATGACGGAGCCGGGCACGGCGACGGCGCGCTTCGCGCGGGACGCGGTGCAGCGCAGCCGCGGCAACCCCGCGCGCCTGGTCGACCTGGTGCGACAGGTGCTCGCGCTGACGCCCATTGCACGCGCCGAGATGCTCTCCGGCAGCCGCTCGCTCGACGCGCTGCCCGCCCCGGCGGCGGTGGCCGACGAGCTCTTGCGCACGGTGCGCGCGCTCGCCCCGCTCGAACGCGGGTTCGCGCACGCGCTCGCGGTGTGGGACGCGCCCGCCACCGTCGAGACGATTGCGCGTCTCACGGATCAGCCGCGCGCGCGCGTCGAGGAGACCGCGATCGCGCTGGAGACCGCCGGCACCCTGACCAGCGTCGACGCCGACGGCCCCATCCGCATGTTCTTCAGCGATCCGCTCGCGGCGCACGCGCTGGCCCGCGAAGTGCCCGGCCTCGAGCGACGGCGGCTGGTCGCACGGATCGCCGGGGAGATCGAAGCCGGGAGCGAGGACGCCACGCTCCAGGACTCCACCTGGCGCGCCCGCCACTACCTGCGCGCGGACCAGCCGCTCGGCGCCGCGCGCGTGGAGTGCGTGCTCAAGGCCGCGCGCGAACTGATCGATCACAGTCGCTATGCGACCGCGGGCGATCTCCTCCACACGCTGATCGAACGACTCCGGCAGCAGCAGCAGGACGTGCCGCCGGACGCGTCGGTGCTACTCGCGGAGACGCTGTCGCGCAGCGGATCGTGGCAGAACGCGCGCGAGGTGCTGGAAAGCCTGGGCGGCGACTACGACGCCGCGCTGATCCGTCGCGCGCGTGACCATGTCGCGCTCGGCCGCGAGGAGCAGGCGCTCGCGCTCTACCGCACGCTGCTCGCGGACGAGTCGGTCCCCAACCGGCCGCGCGTCCAGGCGCTGCTCGACTCCGCGTGGGCGCTGCAGATGCTCGGCCGCCCGCGTGAGGCCGAGCGGGCGGCGCGCGACGCCGCGCGGGTCGCGGAGGGCATCGACGACCCCGCGCTCGGCGCGGAGGCGCAGCTCAGCATGGCGATCCGCCGCCTCATCGCGGCGCAGCCGAAGCAGGCCCTCGAGGTCGCCCGCCGCGCCGGCCGCCTCGCCTCGCGCTCCGGCAGCATGCACGCGATCGCCTATGCGGCCGGCACGATCGGCAACGCGCTCTGTGACACCGGCCCGATCACGCGCGGTGTGCGCTGGATGGAGCGCGCGCTGCGCCACGCGGAGGACCGCGACGACTACCCCACGCTCTCCGGCACCGGCGCCCGGCTCACCACCGCCTACATCGAGATCGGCGAGTGGCGGCGCGCGGAGCAGATCGCGCTATCCACGATGCACATCGACGCGAGCCTGCACCGCATCCGCGCGCTCCGCCGGTCGCGCGCCACGCTGCACCTCCTGCACGCGCTGCAGGGCAGCGCCGACTCGCTCGACGCCGGCGTGGACCAGACGTACCGCACGCACGAGGACTTCGGTGGGCCCGCGGTCTTCGTCTCCGATTATGTCGCGCGCTACGAGCACGAGATGCTGAACGGCAACCCGGCCCGCGCGGCGGAGACGATCCGCAGCACGCACCAGCTGCTGTCACAGATCCCGGGCTGGGATCGCCTGCTGATCGTGGACATCCTCCCACGCGAGGCGGAGGCCGCCGCGGTGCTCGGTGAGGCCGCCACCCTCAAGGACGCGATCGCAGCCCTGGAAGCAGCCCGGCAGCGCAGCAGCGGGATGCCCGTCGTCGACGCGCAGATCGTCTTGGCACGGGCGTTCTACGCCGGAGCGCACGGCGAGTCCGCGGCGGCCGCGCGACTGGCGCTGGAGGCGGCGACGGCGTTCGACCGGCTCGACTACCGCTGGCGCGAGGCGGGCGCACTGCAGTGGGCCGGCACCTACGCGATCCAGGCGGGCGATGCCGATCTCGCCGTGTCCGCGCTGAGCCCCGCGTTCGCGCTCTTCGACGCGATGGGCGCGCGCGTGCGTGGCGACGAAGTCCGCGAACTGCTGGGACGGCTCGGCCACCGACCGTCGAGCCGCAAGCCCGCGACGTCGAGCCTCACCGCGCGGGAGCGGCAGGTCGCGCGGCTGATCGCCGAGGGGCTGAGCGACGCGGAGATCGCCGCCCGCCTCCGCATCAGCCGGCGCACCGTGACGACGCACGTGCACCGCATTCTGGCGAAGCTCGACGTGCGGTCCCGCACCGCGGTGCCGCAGCGCCTTGCCGGCACCGAGGCGCCGGCCGCGGCGCCTCCAGCCCCCGTCCGCCGGATCCGCGCCCGCTGAGAATCTCGCGTACGATCCTCTCGCCAGAGGAGCGCCCCCATGGATGGAACCGTCGTCGCCGTCAGCCGCAGCGCCACCCACACGATGGCGAAGGCGGGCGAGCCGAGCATCCGCCTCGTCGCCGGCCTCGGCGTCGCCGGCGACGCGCACGCCGGCGCGTCGGTGCAGCACCGCTCGCGCCTCAACCAGCGTCCGCTGCCGCCGAACCTCCGCCAGGTCCACCTCATCCATGCCGAGCTGCACGACGAGCTGCGCGCCGCCGGCTTCGACCTCGCGCCGGGCCAGATGGGCGAGAACATCACCACCCGCGGCCTCGACCTGCTCGCGCTGCCGCGCAGCACGCTGCTCCACATCGGCGCCCGCGCCGTCGTCGAGGTCACCGGCCTGCGCAACCCCTGCACTCAGCTCGACGGCATTCAGCCCGGCCTGATGGAGGCGACCCTCGACCACGACGCGGACGGCAACCTCGTCCGCAAGGCGGGGATCATGGGCATCGTCGCGGTCGGCGGCGAGGTGCACGCCGGCGACGCGATCCGCGTCGAGCTGCCGGACGGCCGCCACCATCCGCTGGAGCCGGTCTAGGCAGACCGGGCGCCGCTAGAGGATCGCGGGCAGGCCCTCGCGCTGCGCGCGCCAGCGCAGCAGCAGCTCCACGGTCCGCGCCGCGCGCGCCATGCTCGGCAGGATCGCGATGCCGTGCTCCTGCGCCAGGCGCTGGACCTGCCGCGACGACGGCTGCGAGTTCCACCCCCGCTCGACGCACACCATCGGCACCCCGCCGCGCTGCATGCGCTCGATGCGCGCCACCATCTCGCCGTCGCGCTGCGTCGGCTCGCCGTGCTCGCCCGCCGGGCTGCCCAGCGCCGACGTCAGCAGCACGACGTCCGCCTCGCCCGCGCGGCCGGCGCGGCCCACGATGTCGATGATGTCGGGCCAGGCGCCCTCGCGGTCGTCGAGGAAACTCGCGTCGATCGGGTTGCGCACGCTGTTGCCGGCGGCCGGCACGTGCGCGCGCAGCGCCGCCTGCGTCTTCGGCGAGAGCGCCGGCAGCGTCATGCCGTGGCGTGCGACCGCGTCGGCCGAGAGCACCGAGTAGCCACCGCCCGACGCGAGCATGATCGCCCGCGAGCCCCGCACGCCGCGCAGCGACGTGCGCACGGCAACCACCAGGTCGAGCGCCTCCTCGATCGTGTCGGCGCGCATCGCGCCGACCTGCCGGCACAGCGCCTCGAAGATCTGCGCCGAGCCGGCGAGCGACGCCGTGTGCGAGCTCGCCGCCGCCGCGCCGCCCGCGGACATGCCGCCCTTGAGCACCAGGGTGGGCTTCACGCGGGCGCACCGCCGCAGCGCCTCGAGCAGCGCGCGGCCGGTGCCGGCGCCCTCGAGGTACGCGACCACGACCTGCGTCGCCGGGTCCTGCGCCGCGTAGTCGAGCAGCTCCGGAGCCGCTACGTCGCGACCGTTCCCGAACGACACCGCGCCCGAGCAGAAGACGCCGCGCGCGCCCAGCCCCTGCACAAGCTCGAGCGCGTTGCCGCCCGACTGCGACACGATGAAGACGTCGCCACTCTCCTCGGGAAAGTCCGGCGCGAACGAGATGCGCTCGGATGGCACGTAGATGCCGAGGCAGTTGGGGCCCACGACGCGGATGCCGGCATCGACGGCGCGCGCGACCAGCGCGCGCTCGAGCGTCGCCTGGCGCGGGTCGCCGCTCTCCTCGAAGCCGGCCGTGAAGAAGTGGATCGAACGCACGTGCTTCGCCGCCGCCTGCTCGACGACGTCCATCGCGAAGCGGGCCGGTACCGAGCAGATCACGTGATCGACGGGATCGGGCGTCGCGGCGAGCGACGGGTAGCAGCGGATGCCCTCGATCTCGGTCGCGTTGGGGTTCACGAGGTAGAGCGGCTTGCGCTCATGGAAGCCGCGCTTCGTGAGCCCGTAGAGGAAGTTCGGACCCTGGGCGCGACCCGGGTTGCGCGACACGCCGACGTAGGCGATGGAGCGCGGGTGAAAGAGGAGGTCGAGCGGGTGCGCGGCCGTCTGCGGGGCCATCGAGCGAACCTTCCCTGCCGAGCCGTGGGCGCGCGGCCGATGGTATCGGCGGCGCGGGTTACGCGCGCCGCGACGAGCAGGGGGCATGATGCCCGCTGTTTCCGGTGGCGCGGCGCAGGCACGGTCGTCGGCCGCTCCCCCGCCACACCTCCTCGGCCGCGCCCGCGCCGACCGCGCGCCGACGCGGTCCGCGGCCGGCGCTACTCAGCGCGAGGCGTATCCTTCCGCGCGCACGCCCCGGAGGAGCCCCATGCCCGACCCCACCACGCCCGCGCCCGACGCCTCGACGACCGACGCTCCCGCCTACGACTGGCCGGCCCTCGTCGACGACCTCAACCGCCTGCTGCGCCTGCGTGCGACGCCGATCGGCATGAAGCTCTTCGAGAGCGTGGAGGCGATGGAGGCGATCCCGCGCATCCGCCGGCCCACCGCCGTCCACACCACGGATCAGATCGTTGCGCAGGCGGCGCGGCTCAACTGGACCGTCGGCATCACCGCCGACGACCTCGCCGGCGCGCAGTGCGGCGCCGTGATCGGCCTCCACCCGCAGGACGAGCGCTGGCGCTCCGGCACGTCCTACGCCGGGGTCTGGTACGAGACCCTCGACGACGCCGCGAAGCACCAGGCCGCGATGGACGTCGTCCCGTACGGCCGCTATGCCGCGATGGCGGTGTCGCCGCTCGCGAGCGGCCGCCTCGACCCGCCCGACATCTGCCTGCTCTATGCGACGCCCGGCCAGATGATCATCTTCATCAACGGCCTGCAGTGGGCCGGCTACACGAAGTTCGAGTGGGGCGTCGTCGGCGAGTCCGCCTGCGCCGACTCCTGGGGCCGCGCGCTCACCACGGGCGAGCCCAGCCTCGCCATTCCCTGCTTCGCGGAGCGCCGCTATGGGGGCGTGCTGGACGACGAGCTGCTGATGGCGCTGCCCCCGCACTACCTGCCGAAGGCGATCGAGGGCATGACGCGCCTCGCGCGGAACGGACTGCGCTACCCGATCCCGCAGTACGGCATCCAGTCGGACGCGCGCGCCGGTCTCGCGGTGAGCTATGGATCGGGCGACGGCGGTGCGTAGCGGTGTGTCGACCCGCGTGGCGGAGCCTCGCCCTTGCACGCGGCCATAACGTAGTTGCATGCGGTATCGCGGCGCGATCATCATCGTCCTCGCCCTGGTCCTCTGGGGCGTGCTGCTCAACGGCCTCGCCGGCGGCGGGAGCGGGAACCACGCGGACGCCTCGCCGGGCGCGTCCGACGGCGGCTTCGGCACCGCCACCGCCACCGCCACCGCGACGGGACCGGCTGCCGGCGCAACCGTCACGCCCGCTGCCGCGGGCTCGGCGACGGCGACCGCGACCGCCTCGGACAACGTCTACTTCGTGAAGGCCGGCGACACGATGGCGAAGATCGCGAAGGACCACGGCGTCTCGCTGCAGGCGCTGCTCGCCGCGAACCCGCAGATCTCGGACCCCACGCAGATCCACGTGGGGCAGGAGATCAACCTCCCCCACTAGCCACACGCGACGCAGGCAACGCACACGACGGAAGAGGCGGCCCCGCGGCTGCTTCCCGGGGCATCGGCCCACGTCATACCGGCGAGAGGTATGCCCGGGGTCGCCGCGGCGGCGGATGCCCCGCCTCGCGGAGCGCACTGCAACGGCTCCGCGAGCCGGATGGAAGGTCGGCCGGCCGCGGGTTGACGGGAATGCAAGCCCGGCCCCGCTAGGTTGTTCCCGCGGCCGTCGGGCGAGCACCGCACGATGGCCGGCGCCTAGACCGACCCCTCCCGGCGTGCGTGCCCACCCGCCGTGTCGCCGTTCGCTTGCGCCCCACCGCGGAGAAGAGAGCACCAGCGTGATCAGGCCCAGCACGATCGCCGACGACATCGGCAAGGGCGTCGTCGCCGGCATTGCCGGCACCGCCGCGATGACCGCTTCCAGCATGGTCGAGAGGCGCCTGCGCGACCGCGGGCCGAGCACGGCACCGGCGCAGGCGGTCGAGCAGGTGCTGGAGATCAAGCCGGTGAGCGACGACGCCGAGGCACGCCTCGGCAACCTGACCCACTGGGGCTACGGCGTCGCCTGGGGCGTCGCGCGCGGCGCGCTCGCCGCCTCCGGGCTGCGCGAGCCGTGGGTGACGCTCGCGCACTTCGGCGGCGTCTGGGGCGCGGAGATCACGATGCTGCCGCGCCTCGGCCTCTCCTCCCCCATCTGGAAGTGGGGCGGCGAAGCCATCGGGATCGACGCCTGGCACCACTTCGTCTATGCCGCCGCGACGGGCCTCGCCTACGACTTGCTCGAGCACTGGTAACGGGCAGGCCCGTCCGCGGCCGGCATCGCCCGGCCGCACCCACCCCCGCATCGCTCGCCGCCCGCATCCGCGGGCAGAGGATCATCGTCGTGAAGCACGCCCCGACCCCCGCCGGCCCCCTCGCCGCGCCGCCGTCCGCCCCCGCGTCGGCCCCCGCACCGGGCGGTGGCCCCGAGTCCATCGAGGCCCACTACCGCCGCGTCCGCGCCGCTTCCGCCGACATCTGCCGCACGCTGGCAACCGAGGACTACGTCGTGCAGACGATGCCCGACGTCAGCCCCACCAAGTGGCACCTCGCCCACACCACGTGGTTCTTCGAGACCTTCGTGCTGAAGGACGCGCTGCCCGACGCCCGTCCGTATCGCCTCGAGTACCCGTACCTCTTCAACTCCTACTACAACCTCGCCGGCCCCCAGTTCCCCCGCCCCGACCGTGGCCTGCTCTCACGCCCGACCGTCGCGGAGGTCTACGCCTTCCGCGACCACGTCGACCGGCAGATGGAGCAGCTCTTCGAACGCGGCCTCGATGCCCCCGTGCGCGACGCGGTGGTCACCGGCCTGCACCACGAGCAGCAGCACCAGGAGCTGATGCTCATGGACATCCAGCACGTGTTCTGGACGAACCCGCTGCGACCGGCGCTGCGCGAGGAAGCGGCCGCGCCGTCGCAGCGACCCGCGTCCGCCCTCGAGTGGTGCGCGTACGACGAGGGGCTCTACACGGTCGGCTACGACGGCCCCGGCTTCCACTTCGACAACGAGGGGCCCGTGCACCAGGTGTTCCTCGCGCCATGGCGCCTCGCCTCGCGCCTCGTCACGAACGCCGAGTACCTGGAGTTCATGGGCGACGGCGGCTACGAGCGCCCGGAGCTCTGGCTGTCCGACGGGTGGACGACCGTCCGCGAGCGGGGCTGGCGCGCGCCGCTCTACTGGGAGCAGCGCGACGACGGCGCGTGGTGGGAGATGACGCTCGGGGGGATGCGGCCGCTCGACCCGCACCAGCCCGTCGTGCACGTGTCGCACTACGAGGCCGACGCCTTCGCCCGCTGGGCCGACGCCCGGCTCCCGACGGAGTTCGAGTGGGAGGTGGCCGCGCGCAGCCATCCGATCGCCGGCAACTTCGTCGACGACGGCCGCCTGCATCCGGTCGTGGCGCCGGCGCACGCGGCGCGCCACCCCGCGCAGCTGTTCGGCGACGCGTGGGAGTGGACGTCGAGCGCCTACCTCCCGTACCCGGGGTACCGCCCGCCGCCCGGCGCGCTCGGCGAATACAACGGGAAGTTCATGTCGGGCCAGATGGTGTTGCGCGGCGGCGCGTGCGTGACGCCGCGGGACCACGTGCGCGCGTCGTACCGCAACTTCTTCCCACCCTCGGCCCGCTGGCCGTACGCCGGCGTGCGACTGGCGCGCGACGCATGACCGCCCCCCACGCCCACACCGCCGCCACCATGCCGCGCCACCACCGCGCCGCGCCGCCCCTCGGCGCGCAGCTCGCACCCGCGGCCCCCGTCGACGCCTTCCGCGCCGACGTGCTGCGCGGGCTGTCCGCGCGCCCGCGCTCCCTGCCATCGAAGCACTTCTACGACGAGCGCGGCTCGCAGCTCTTCGAGGCAATCTGCGCGCTCCCCGAGTACTACCCCACGCGCACGGAGCTCGCGATCATGCGCACGCACGTCGACGACATGGCCGCGCGGCTCGGCCCCGCGTGCCGCGTCGTGGAGTACGGCAGCGGCGCGAGCGTGAAGACACGCCTGCTGCTCGACGCGCTGGATGCGCCGGCCGGCTACGTGCCGCTCGACATCTCGTCCGCAGCCCTGGACGCGGCGGCGGAGAGCATCGTGCGCGACTACCCGGGCCTCGCCGTGCGCCCGGTCTGCGCCGACTTCACCGCGGACGCCGCCCTCCCACCGACACCGGAGGGCGCCGCGCGCACCGTCGTCTACTTCCCCGGCTCCACGATTGGCAACTTCACGCCGCACGAGGCGTGGAGCTTCCTGCGCCGCATCACCGGCGTGTGCGGACCGGATGGCGCCGCGCTCATCGGCGTCGACCTCGCGAAGCCGCGCGACATCCTCGAGCCCGCCTACAACGATGCCGAGGGGGTGACGGCCGACTTCAACCGCAACCTGCTCGTGCGCGCGAACCGCGAGCTCGGCGCCGACTTCGCGCTCGACCGGTTCCTGCACTGTGCGTTCTTCAATGCGCGGGCGAGCCGGATCGAGATGCACCTCGAGAGCGTCGAGCGCCAGACCGTGCACATCGGCCGCCGGCGGTTCGAGTTCGCGCCGGCCGAGCGCGTCCGCACGGAGTACTCCTATAAGTACACGCCGGGGCGCTTCGCCCGGCTCGCCGCGTCGGCCGGCCTGCAGACCGAGTGCACGTGGACCGACGAGCGCGCGTACTTCGCCGTGATGCTGCTGCGGCCGAGCCGCTGAGCTCCGAGCGTCCGCGGGCGCGCTACCCGCCCGGGCACCCCGTCGCAAGCGGCGGCGGGGCGCCGCCGGCGGAATCGGCGGCGTGTCTGCCGCCGCTTGCGACGGGGCCGGTTAGCCGCCGCTCGCCGCCGCCCCCGCCGGCTCCGGCACGCCCGCCGGCGGCGCCGGCGTGCGGTCGAGCGCGAACAGCGCGGCACCGCACAGCCCGATCAGCGAGGTCACGGCCAGCGCCCCCCCGAGCCCGATGCGGTCGGCGATGAACGCCCCCAGCAGCGGCGCCGAGAGTCCCGCCACGTTCGCCACCGTCGTATCGATGGAGTTGAAGGTGACGCCGTACCCCTCCGGCACCGTGGTCATCAGGCGATCGAAGATCGCCAGGTTCACGCCCGACGTGAAGACGGCCCCCACGCCGCCGAGCAGCAGCGCGATCTCCACGCCGTGCGTGACGCCGAGCGCCGCGGGGTAGAGCGCCGCGCCCGCCGTCGCGATCGTCAGCACGAACCGCGCGCCACGCAGGCGCGACTGCCGCCGCCACGTCGCGTAGCCGACCAGCAACATCAGCGCCTGCGCCGTGCCGATCAGCCCGATCCAGCCGTTCGACGCGTGCAGCACGTGCACGTAGTAGAGCGGGATCAGCGGCAGGGCCATCGTCGTGCCCATCGCGTAGACGACGCGACGCGCCTCGAAGCCGATGAACGCCGGCTGCCCGCGCACCCGCCCCGCCATCTCGCGCACGCGGGCGCGCAGCGCCGGCCCATCGGGGCTCCGCTCCACGCGCGGGTGGTCGGGGACGATCAGCTTCGACCCGAACGTGTACGCCCACAGACCCAGCAGCGAGAGCCCGGCGAACACCAGCTGGAAGTTCAGCGGGAAGCGCACGCGTCCGAGCAGCCAGCCGACCACCGCCAGGCTCGCGGCCGTCGCGAAGCCGACGATCGACCACCGCCGGCTCATCAGCTCGAACCGCCCGCGCGTTCCGGAAAGCGCGTTCATCACGACGTTGAACGCGACGTTCGTCGTCGTCGAGAACAGCGTGGCGGCGCCCCACAGCACGAGGATGCCCGGCACGACGTACGCCGCCGGCAGCAGCAGCGACGCCAGCGCCGCCGCGCCGAACGCCGCCTGTCCGCCGATGCGGCCCCGGCTGTACCACGGGATGATGTTGCGCCGGCTCTGCAGGAACGCGCCGATCGGGATCGCGAGCAGCACGGCGGTGAGCGCCGGCAGCGCCGTGAGCATGCCGACCTGCACGGTCGACGCGCCGAGCCGGACGAGGAACACCGGCAGGAACGTGCCGCCGGCGTTGATCACGCCGATCAGCGCCGCCTCGCGATACGCGTAGTGGAAGTTGTGGCGCTCGGTCCGGGTCGATCCCGGCGGTGCCTCGAAGAACGAGCGCAACGCGCGCGCGCCGATCATCGGCCCGGCCGCCGCGATGCGCCGTCAGAGCGGCTCAGCACCCGATCGCCGTCGCGCACGTGGCACGCCACCCGATTCGCCGACCCGGCAGTTCAATCATGAAAACGATAGCGGGTTCTCGGCGTGCGGCCCATCGGGCGCCGCCCGCATCTCAAGGGATCGGGCGCCCACGGGCGGCGCCCGGGCGCGGTGTGACGCTCAACGGGCGCGTCGGCGGACGTTCGCTCCTGTTCACCGGCCGACCGCGGCCCAGCGTGGTCCGCGAGCGTCGCGCGCCGAGGCCGCCACGACGAACGGCGGCACCACGCTCGTGTCCCGGGGCGCGGGCCTGCGCGAATGGCTCGAGACGCTGGAGGTCGGCCGTCGCGAGGTGGCGGCGGCGGCGTGGGACACGCGGCTCGCGAAGCCGGGGTTCCTGCGGCTGCTCGACCGCGCCGCGAAAGGCACCGAGCAGCGGCTGCGCCGGCGCGGGCTGCGCTCGGCGGCGAAGGCGGAGCACTTCATGGTCGCCGGGCCGACGGGGCCGCTCGCGGACGGCGAGCTGGAGCGGGCGACGCGCTGGGGGCGGCAGCTCGCCGCGGTCGTGACGGCCACGGCCGCGCACGCCTGAGGTCGTGCCGCGCCCGTTGACGCGGCACGCATGCACTCCGTAGCGTCGCGCGCGTGGGTTGCGCGCCGGTCGGGCGCGCCCGGTGGGCCGCCGGGAGACGACGTCGAACGAGGACGGCCGCCGCATGCCTCCCTCCCCGCTCACCGCCGAGGCCATCGCCGCGCGCCTCGTGCGACGCCGCCCGCTCCCCCACGTCCTGCACGATCTGCTCGCGCTGCGCGAAGACGACCCGGCGTCCGCCGCACGCCTGTCGGCGCTCGTGCTCGCCGATCCCGACCTCAGCCGGCGCATGCGCTCGCTCGGCGCGCAGAACCCGCGGCTGCAGTCGGACGAGCAGCGCAACGTGAACGCCGCGATGCAGCGCCTCGGCTACCGGCAGATCCACTGCGCGGCCGTCGGCGTCGTGCTGATGGACGTGCTCGCCGCGTCGCTCGGCGCGCTCGACTTCGTCGCCTACTGGCGGCGCGCGGCCGTGGTCGCCAGCCTCGCGGCGGGACTCGCGACGCACGACCGCTCGGACGCGCGCGACCTCGCGTACGCGGCCGGGATGCTGCACCAGGTGGGGCTGCTCGCCATCGACAGCGAGGCGCCGGAGCTGCTCGCGGCGCTCGCCGACGCGGTCGTCCATGCCGGCGGCGCGGCGACGGAGGCCGCCGAGGAGCGCGTGCTCGGCTTCACCGTCCGCGAGGCGACGGTCGCGCTGGTGAGCGGCTGGGGGCTGCCGTTGCAGCTGGGCGAGGCGCTGCTCGTGCGCGACGAGCCCGAGCTCCGCGCGGAGCGTCCGCTCGCCCGCGCGCTCTGGCAGGCGGTCGCCGCCGCCGACGCCCTCGGCGTCGAGGACCCGCTGACGGGACCGGCCGTCGCGCGCCGGCTCGACCGCGAAGCCGCATCCGTGATCAGGCAGTACTTCGGCGGCGAGCGGCAGCTCGTGGGGATGGCCGAGGGCGCGCTCGGGCTGTGGATGCTGGGCCAGGGCGGCGCCGCCTAGCGAAGCGACGCCGGGCGCCGTTTCGCGCCGGCTGCGCGATCCGCGTTCGCCGACCGCGACCGTCTGCGCAAGGCGGGACAACCGGTCCGGATCGAAGTCCCGAGCCGCCTCGGACTCTTCCTGCCGATCGCGATGCGTCGAGCGCAGCGCCGGGACCTTGCGCGACTGACGCCGCTGCTCGAAGCGCGTTGAGCGGAGCGAACCCGCGGTGCTCCCGCGCCCGCGAGCGCCGGACGCGAAACGCGCCGCCCTTGCGGGCGGCGCGTCGCTGCTGACGGCCGAGCGCGTGTTAGCGCGACGGCTTGCGGGGCGCGGGCGCGGCCGGGCGCGCCGCCGGGGCCGCGGGCCCCTTCGCCGCCTTGGGCTTGCGCTTGGCCTTGTCCTTTGGGCTCTTGTCACCCATGACGAACCTCCAGGTGAACGGTGGTGTATTGCGACGATAGCACCGCGGGTCGCACGTCGCGCCGGCCGCCGCTCAGGACGACGGCACCGGTCCGCCCCACCCCATGCCGGCGAGCTTCAGCACCGACGGGCGGTCGAGCATCGGCACGAGCGCGACCATGATCTCGTGGATGTCCTTGCGCCACATCCCGCGCGACGTCACCTCGACGTGCGCGTTCTGCAGGCCCCGCATCGTCGCCGGCGTGGCCATCACGTAGTTGCGGTCGCTCGCGTTCTTCCCGTTGTCCTTGAACCACTGCTGGTAGTCGGTGTTGTTGAGCGCGATCACGACGGTCACGCGCCGCTGCTCGCCCGCGCCGGGAGCGGGCCGCGAATAGGCGTCGCGCTGGACCTCGCGGTCGATCTGCTGCTGGGTCTTCTGCGGCACGGCTCACCTCTCGGAACGGGTTCGCGCCGGGCGGCGGCGCGTCGGGCGGGGCGGGGCGTCGCGCTGCCGAACGGCGCGACACGCAGCGATCAGTCTACGGGCGTGGGCGTCGAGTGGAGCAGGCTCCTCGCCCGGCTCAGCGGCCCGCGCGGCCGGATCGCTCCGAGGGCGGCAGCACCGTGCGTCGCGGGTGCGCCGATACCGGGTGGCGGTCGGCGGGGCCGGTCTGCGCGCCCGTCGGCCCCCCGACGCTCAGCTGCAGCGGCGCTCCGCCGACCTCGTGCCCGTGCAGCGCGGCGATCGCCGCCTCCGCCTCCGCCGGCGCCATCGCGAGGTGCGCGAACGCGCCCCCCCGCCCCGTCCCCGCGCTCGCGCGCTCGTAGGAGACGACCCGGCCGTAGGCGTCGAACAGCGCGCGCACCTCCGCGTCGGTCGCGACCGGCGACAGTCCACCCACCCGGATGCGCGTGAGCTTCGCGGAGCTCGAGGTCGAGTTGGTCAAGCGTTCCCCCGTCCACGCCCGGGCCGGCCCGGGCGGCTGAGCAGCCCTGATGATGGTCGGGCGGCTACACGGCGGCGGCGGCGAGCGGCGCGAAGCGCACCTCGCCATCGACGTAGTCGACCCGCACGGTGTCCCCGGCCCCGAACGCGCCCTGCAGCACGGCATCCGAGAGCCGGTCCTCGACCTGGTTCTGGATCACGCGGCGCAGCGGGCGCACGCCGAGGACGGAGTCGAACCCGTCGTCGCCGAGGTGGTCGAGCAGCGCGTCCGTGACCTCGAGCGACATCCCCTTCGCGCGCAGGTTGTCGCGCAGGTCGTCGAGCTCGCGGCTCACGATCTGGCGGATGTGCGTGCGCTCGAGCGCCCGGAACACCACCGCGCCGTCGATGCGGTTCAGGAACTCCGGGCGGAACACCCGCTTCATCTCCGCGTCGACGCGCTCCTTCATCCGCCGGTAGGCGTCCTCCACGCCGGCCGTGTCGTCGCCCGCCGTCGCGAAGCCGACGCGTCCGCTCTTGCGGATCAGGTCGGAGCCGACGTTCGACGTCATGATGATCACGGTGTTGCGGAAGTCGACCTTGCGGCCCTTCGCGTCGGACAGGTGCCCGTCGTCGAAGACCTGCAGCAGCATGTTGAAGACGTCGGGGTGCGCCTTCTCGATCTCGTCGAGCAGGATCAGGCAGTACCCCTTGCGTCGTACGAGGTCAGTGAGCTGGCCGCCGTCCTCGTAGCCGACGTAGCCCGGGGGCGCGCCGACGAGCCGCGACAGCGAGTGCTTTTCCATGAACTCGGACATGTCGATGCGGACGATGTCGTCCTTCGACCCGAACATGAACTCGCCGACCATCTGCGCGAGGTACGTCTTCCCGACGCCGGTCGGCCCCAGGAACATGAAGACGCCGATCGGGCGGTTGGGGTCCTTGAGGCCGGCGCTCGCGCGGCGCACGGCGCGCGACACGGCGCGGATCGGCTCTTCCTGGCCGATCACGCGCTCGCGCAGGAACGCCTCCATCTCGAGCAGGCGCGCCGACTCGTCCTTCGCGAGGCGCGAGAGCGGCACGCCGGTCCACTGCGCGATCACGTTGCGGATGTCGTCCTCGCCGACGGTCGGTGCGTCGCCGCGGCCGCCCTCGGCCTCCGCCTTCAGCGCATCGAGCGTCGCCTGCAGCTCGAGCTCGCGCTCCCGCAGCCGGCCGGCGTCGTCGTAGTGCTCGTCCGCCGCCGCGCGCTCCTTCTCGCGGCGCAGCGCGTTGAGGTCCGCCAGCGCCTCGCGGACGGCCGGCGGCATCGCGACGTGGCGGATGCGCACGCGCGCCGCCGCCTCGTCGACCAGGTCGATCGCCTTGTCCGGCAGGAAGCGATCGGCGACGTAGCGCGCCGAGAGCTCGCACGCCGCCTTGATCGCGGCGTCGGAGATCGTGAGCCGGTGGTGCGCCTCGTAGGCGCTGCGGATGCCCTCGAGGATCTGGATCGACTCCGCGATCGTGGGCTCGTCGACGCGCACCGGCTGGAAGCGGCGGGCGAGCGCGGCGTCGCGCTCGATGTACTTGCGGTACTCGTCGAAGGTCGTCGCGCCGATGGCGTGGATCTCGCCGCGCGCGAGGGCGGGCTTGAGGATGTTCGCGGCGTCCACCGAGCCCTCCGCCGCGCCGGCGCCGACGAGCATGTGCAGCTCGTCGATGAACAGGATGCAGTTGCCGGAGAGGCGGATCTCCTCGATCAGGCGCTTCAGGCGCTCCTCGAACTCGCCGCGGTACTTGGTGCCGGCGACGAGCAGTCCGATGTCGAGCGTGAGCATGCGCTTGCCGAGCAGCGTGTCCGGCACGTCGCCCGCGACGATGCGCCGCGCGAGCCCCTCGGCGATCGCGGTCTTGCCGACGCCGGGCTCGCCGATCAGCACGGGGTTGTTCTTGCGGCGCCGCGAGAGGACCTGGACGACGCGCTCGATCTCACGCTCGCGCCCGACGATCGGGTCGATCTGGCCCGCACGCGCCCGCGCCGTGAGGTCGACGCTCAGCTGGTCGAGCGTGGGGGTGCGCAGGGCGCGCGCGCCCTGCGCGGCGACGCCCGGCGCATCGCCGGCGGCCGGCGACTGCTCGGCGAGCACGCGCGTGGTCTCGCTGCGCACGCGCTCGAAGCTGACGCCGAAGCTCTCGAGCACACCGGCCGCGATGCCCTCGCCCTCGCGGACCAGGCCGAGCAGGAGGTGCTCGGTGCCGATGCGCGAGTGGGAGAGCCGGCGGGCCTCTTCGACGGCCAGCTCGATCACTTTCTTCGCGCGGGGCGTGAGGCCGATCTCCTCGGTCGCGGCGTGGTCGCCCTGGCCGACCACCGCCTCGACGGAGGCGCGCACCCGGCCGAGGTCCACATCGAGTGCGGCGAGGACCGTGGCCGCGACGCTGTCGGTGTCGCGCACGAGGCCGAGCAGCAGGTGCTCGGTGCCGATGTAGTTGTGGTTGAACCGCTGCGCTTCTTCCTGCGCGAGCGTGAGGACGCGACGGGCGCGCTCGGAGAACTTGTCGAAGCGTTCGGCCATGCCTGGCTCCCTCTGCCTCGCGCCGTGCGGTCGAGGCGGTCGGCCGGCGGGGTCCGCCGGTCGGTGCTCGCGTGTGGGGCGCGTGTGGGCGCGCGAGCATCGCTGCTCGCGCGAACGCGCGGTGCTCGGGTTGATGGTTCTGTCGCCGGGGGGCCGCCGGCATGGATGACCGCGGTCCATCTGGACCGGGCGCCTTCCGAGCTCGAATCTCGAGAGGGGGGACGTGTGCGGGACGCGCCTGCCGGGGGAGTCTGAGGGCGCGTGCGAATGCGCCAGATCCACCGTAGCACGCGGCGGGGGACCTGCTCGGATCGCAGGCCGCGCGAGCTCGCGGAGCGAAGGCGGCGGGAGCGGCGAGCGGGGGGGAGCCCGGCGGCGGGGACTGGCGGGGATGGGGCCGGCCTGCCGGCCCCATCCCCGCGTCAATCGCTACTGCACCTTCGCGCAGAGCACGGTGAACAGCGCGTCCCCGGGGAACGTCACGGTGAACGAACCGCTGCCGTTGCCGCTCGCGCCCTCCGGGTTCATCACGCCGTTCTGGCCGATGCCCTGGATGTAGCACTGCGCGGCGCCGGTGAACGTGCCGGCCGCCCACGCGACCGTGTACTGGCCGGTCGACGCGTGCGTCACCGAGAAGCCCGGGTGCGCGAACTGCGTCGTGCCATCCGGGTTCACGACGACCGTGTACGCCTCGATGCCCGGGCCGGCGGGACCGGTGTCGCCCTTCGGCCCCGTGGGGCCGGCGGGACCGGCGGGACCGGTGGGACCCGCGTCGCCCTGCGGGCCGGCCGGGCCGGCAGGACCGGCGGGACCGGTGTCACCCTGCGGACCCGCGGGGCCCGCCGGACCGGCGGGACCGGTGTCACCCTGCGGACCCGCGGGGCCCGCCGGCCCGGCCGGTCCGACGTCGCCCTGCGGACCGGCGGGGCCGGCAGGACCGGCGGGCCCGACTTCGCCCTGCGGACCCTGGACGTTCCACGTCAGCAGCGACTCGTTCTTGCCGCTGCACTCCGATGCGGACGTCACGTAGAACATCGTCGCGCCGTGACCGGCGTCGGCCTTCCCATGGCCGTCGGGACCGTCGTGGCCGTGGTTCTGGACGCACGCCATGATCTGCGTGCTCGGCCCGCTGCTCGCGTTCGCGATCACCGCGGTGCCGAGCAGCATCGCGCCGACGAGGCCAATCGAGCCGAAGCGCATCCAGCGTCTTCGCATTGCCTTGAGCACCAAGGGGCGTTCTCCTTCTCAACCCGGCCCTGTGGGTGGGGGGCGATCCGCCGCCGCGCGCAGGCGACACCCGCGCCTCCACCGGAGGTCGAGGCGGGCTGAGGTCGCTGCGGGTGGTAGCGGAGTCGTCCTGGCCCGGAGACGCCGAGCGGCGGCCGTCCCGTGCCCGGGACGAAGAATATCCGCCCGGGCCGCCCGGTCAAGAGAACGGCGAGGACGCGTACGCAGGAGAACAATTGGCGACGAGCCCCGCACGCCCGGCGCACCACGCGCACGGGGCAGCGCCGGACGTGCAGCGACGCGACGGCCGGGTGCGCGGCCGTCCCGTCGGGCGCGGTGCGGGAACCGACGGCAAGCGCTGTCAGTCCGTGCGCATGCTCCCGAGCGTCCACGCCGCGGTGTCGTGCGCGGCGACGCGGCGCGTCAGCAGAATCGGCCGTGACGCGGTCGCCGGCCCAGTCCGCGAGCGCCAGCGCGTGGCACGCCGTGCGCGCGACGATGCCGTGGCCGGCGCGCAGCCGGTCGACCATCGCGCCGGAGTCCGGCGCGTCCGCGTCCTCGGGCAGCGCCGTCAGGCGTGTGAACTCGGCGTAGCTGGCGGGCGGCACGAGCCCCAGCTCGCGCATGCGCTCGGCGATCGCGTCGACCGCCTCCCACAGCTCGCGGTACTGGTCCTCGAACATCAGGTGCAGCGTGCGGGACTGCGCGCCGGTCACGTTCCAGTGGTAGCGGTGGGTCTGCAGGTAGAGGCCGAACGTGTCGGCGAGCACGCGGCCGAGCGCCTCGGGCAGGTCGGCGCGGGCGCGCTCCCGCGTGGCGTCGACGTCGGCACCGGTGGCGGTCGTGGACGGGGTGGGCGGTCGGGCAACCATGGCAGTCCTCCTTCTGCGAAGAGGATCGTGCGGCACCGCGGCGCGGCGGCTCAGGGCCGCGGGTCGAACGTTATGGGGGACCTTCGGGCCGGGATGGCAAGCGGCCGCCAGTCGCGGGCGCGTCGGCCGCTCGGCGCCGCCGGCGTGATGCGCCGCCCGGACCGTCCGCCGTCACCTGGGCGCCATTGCGCATATCTCGTTCGATGACCGCGCCCGGAGCGCAGCCCCCACCCTGCGGTCGTGCACTGCCCCCTGACGCTCTCGCCCAAGCCGGTCGTCCTCGACGGCGCGGCGACGGCGGAGCCGGGCGACGGTATCTCCGGGGTTACGCCTGGCCCCGGTGGCGGGGCGGCCACCCCACCGCTAGCGTGGTGGCGACACGAGCGCGTGGGTCCTGTGGGAGGGTCTGTCCGTGATCTCCGAACTCTTCGATCCGGCGCGCTGGCGCGAGGTGCCCGGCTTCCACTTCACCGACATCACCTATCACCACGCCGTGGACCAGGGCACCGTGCGCGTCGCCTTCAACCGGCCCGAGGTCCGCAACGCGTTTCGCCCGCACACCGTCGACGAGCTGCTCATCGCCCTGGATCACGCTCGCCAGTCCACCCACGTCGGCACGGTCCTGCTCACCGGCAACGGGCCATCGCCGAAGGACGGGGTTCGCGCCTTCTGCTCGGGCGGCGACCAGCGCATCCGGGGCAAAGACGGCTACAAGTACGCCGAGGGCGAGACCGCCGAGGCCGTCGACCCCGCCCGGGCCGGCCGTCTCCACATCCTCGAGGTCCAGCGACTGATCCGCTTCATGCCGAAGGTGGTGATCGCCGTCGTCAACGGCTGGGCCGCGGGGGGCGGCCACAGCCTGCAGGTGGTGTGCGACCTCACGCTCGCCTCGCGTGAGCACGCCCGCTTCAAGCAGACCGACGCCGACGTCGCCAGCTTCGACGCCGGCTTCGGCAGCGCGTACCTCGCGCGCCAGGTCGGGCAGAAGCGAGCGCGCGAGATCTTCTTCCTCGGCGCCGAATACTCGGCGGAGGACGGCGAGCGCTGGGGCACCGTGAACCGGGCGGTCCCGCACGAGGATCTCGAGCGCGTCGCGCTCGACTGGGCGCTCGCGATCAACTCGAAGAGCCCCACGGCGCAGCGAATGCTGAAGTTTGCCTTCAACCTGATCGACGATGGGCTGGTCGGCCAGCAGATCTTCGCGGGAGAGGCGACGCGCCTCGGCTATGCGACGGACGAGGCGCAGGAGGGCCGCGACGCGTTCCTGGAGAAGCGGCCGCCGGACTACTCCGGGTTCCCGTACCACTACTAGGAGGTACGCAGGCGCCGCGGGGAGGCGAGCGGAGGGCGTCCCGCCCTCCGACTCGACCCGTCCAGTCGCACCCGGCAACCGGCGCCTTCACCAGGCGCGGCTCGAACGTCCTCGCTCGAACGTTGCTTCTATCCGCCCCGCGCCGCGCGCAGCGCGGCGATCTTCGCGTTGTCCCACGTCACGAGCCGCTCCGGCGTGAACACCACCCAGCGGTTCGTCTCGCCGGCCGCGGTCGCCTCGCTGCGGCGCGGCCGCGCATCGGCCTCGCCGTGGCCCCCCGCGTACTTCGTCCCGATCACCATGCGCGCCTCCTCGAGGTCCGCGTCCGTGCGCTCCTCGTCGGCGCTCTCGAGCACGCGGGCCGCGCCCTGGAACATCGCGCCGATGAGCTCCGGGAAGCGCTCGTTGCGATCGACGAGCACCGTCGCGCGCGGGTTGCGACGCAGGTTGACGATCTTCTGGCCGCGACCCGTGAAGTAGATCTTGCCCTGCACCCAGGCGAACCACATCGGCGTCAGGTTGATGCGCCCGCCCGCGCCGAGCGTTGCGATGCGCATGTTCCAGGTCGACGTCATGAGCGCGTTCAGCTCGTCGTCGGTCAGTGCGATCTTGCGCGAGATGCGTGCCACGTCTTGCCTCCCTCGGCGAGCAGGCGGCCATGCTACATCCCCGCCGCCGCGCCGCTCCACGCGGGGGAGCGCTCGTGATCGACGCCTCCGCGGTGACGACCCGGCAAGCGCACGATGGCACGCCTCATCGCAATGCTGATGTACGGGACCGCCGCCGTGGCATTCAATGTGCGCCGGAGACATGCCGGCCGCACGACTTCGGGCGGGCGCGCGCCGCGACGTCGGTCCGATCCGTGGGCCGTCGATGGTCCTCGGCATCACCGGCGCATCGCTCGGCGCGGGCGACGGCGACGGTCCGCGATCTCCGGGGCTCGCACGCGCCGCCGCGGCGGACGCCGCCGCCGACCACGCACGCGCGGCCGCGCCGCACCAGGCGCGAGGCGCCGGACGGGGGCGCAGCGCACCCGGTGCGCATGGAAAGAGGGACGACATGACCGACGCATTCCCGCTGGCCGGGCGAGTCGCCATCGTGACCGGCGGCAGCCGGGGGATCGGGCGCGCGATCGCGCTCGGGCTCGCCGCGGCGGGCGCGGACGTGGCGATCGCCGCGCGACAGGCGGAGTCGCTCGCCGACGCGAGCGCGGAGATCCGCGCGCTCGGCGTGCGCTGCGCCGCCGTCCCCACGAACGTCCGCGAGCCCGACGCGCTGCAGGCGCTCGTCGACGAGACGCGTGCGCAGCTCGGCCGCGTCGACGTCCTCGTGAACAACGCCGGCGCCAACCCCGTCTTCGGCGGCATCGCCGACCTCGAGGCCCGCGCGTGGGACGTCGTGATGAACACGAACCTGCGCGCCGTCTGGCAGCTCAGCGTTGCCGCGCGCGCGGCAATGCTCGAGCACGGCGACGGCGGCGCGATCGTGAACATCGGCTCCAACACCGGCATCCGGCCGACCCCCGGCCTCGGCGCCTACTCGATCTCGAAGGCGGCGCTGATCATGCTCACCAAGGTGTGCGCGAAGGAGTGGGGCGCCGACGGCATCCGCGTCAACTGCGTCGTCCCCGGCGTGATCCGCACCGAGTTCTCTCGCGCGCTCTGGGACGACGAGACGAACCGCGCGCAGACGCTCGCCGCCACCGCGCTCGGCCGCATCGGCGAGGCCGACGAGGTGGCGGGCGCCGTCGTCTACCTCGCGAGCGGCGCCGCGTCGTACGCGACCGGCGCGACCGTGGTGCTCGACGGCGGAGAGACGATCTAGCGAGCGGCGCGGCCGCTACCCGCGCGGCAGCCCCAGCCCGCGCGTCGCGATGATGTTGCGCTGGATCTCGCTCGTGCCGCCGGCGATCGTCGACGGGATCGATCCTACGTAGGAGCGCGTGAAGTGCGCCCCGCTCGGCGCGAGCGGCGAGTCCTGGTCCCACACGTTCGCATAGAGGCCGAACACCTTCGTCCCCGACCGCGCGATCGTCTGCCCGAGCTCCGACATGAACAGCTTCGCCACGGACGCCTCGTAGTTCGGCACCAGGCCGGCGGTCTGCATCGAGATGATCCGCAGCGAGAACTGGAAGCCGACCTCGGTCTCGATGTACCGCTGCGCGATCTCCGCGCGGATCGCAGGCGCGTCGAGCCGCGAGCGCTCCCGCCCGTCGCCGGTTGCGTACGCGATCAGCTCCCCGATCTCGCGGCGCAGTCCGACGGCGTTCGAGATGCCCGAGCGCTCGAAGTCGAGCAGCGTCATGCCGACGTACCAGCCGCGGTCCTCCTCGCCGACGAGGTTGGAGCGCGACACGCGCACGTCCTCGAAGAACGCCTCGTTCAGGTCGTGCCCCCAGCCCATGTCGATGATCGGACGGATCGAGAGCCCGGGCGTCTTGAGGTCCACCATCAGGAACGAGATGCCGCGGTGCTTCGGCGCCGACGGGTTCGTGCGGAAGAGGCCGAAGAGCCAGTCGGCGGTGTGGGCGCCGGTCGTCCAGATCTTCTGACCGTTCACGACGAAGTCGTCGCCGTCGTGATCGGCGCGGGTCTGCACGGCCGCCAGGTCGGAGCCGGCGCCCGGCTCGGAGTAGCCCTGGCACCACACGACCTCGCCCGAAAGGATGCGCGGCAGGTGCTCGCGGCGCTGCTCCTCCGTGCCGTGCACGATCAACGTGGGGCCGAGCATCTGCACGCCGTGCAGGCTCGCGGCGGCCGGTGCGCCGGCCTCGGCCATCTCGTGGTTGAAGATGAACTGCTCCATCGGCGTGAGCCCCGCACCGCCGAACTCCTTCGGCCAGTGCGGCGCCACCCACCCGTGCTCGGCGAGCGCGGCCGTCCAGGCGAGGGCCGCCTCGCGCGCCGCGGCGTCGTCGGAGCGCCGGTCCTGCTGCCAGGGAATCCCGCGGCGTCGCGCCTGGTAGCGGTCGGGGAGGCGATCCCGGATCAGCTGCCGTACCTGGTCGCGAAACGCGGCCTGCTCGGGCGTGTCGGCCCAGTCCATGTCGTCGTCCTTCCGCCTGCCGGGCGCGCCGCTCTCCCGCGCGCCCGTCGTATTGTCCGCCGGGCCGGGGTCGCCCGTCGCCTCAGCGCCGCGGGTCGAGCTCGCGGAACGCGCCGTCCCGCCACTCGAGCGCCGCGCGCAGCCCCTGCTCCTGCGAGATGCGGCCGAAGTCGCCGGCGCCGGGTCGCAGCCGCGACGTCAGCGCGTGCCACTGCGGCGCCGTGCTGAGCGCCGCGCGGAAGCCCTGGATCTCGTACGTCTGGTTAAGCGACAGCTTGTTGCCGGCCAGCAGGTCCGGCGCGATCGCGGCCATCGCCTGCACCTCCTTCGCCACCTCGGCATCCAGCTCCGCCGCGGGGAAGCTCTTCACGACCCAGCCGATCTCCGCCGCTCGCTTCCCCGTGATCGAGTTGCCCGTGAGCTGGAGGTACTTCGCCCAGCTCATCGGTACCTTCCACGGGAAGTACGGCACGTCCGGCGTCGTCATGCCGCGCATCGGCGGGTAGCCGATCACCGCGTCCTCGGCGACGAACGCGATGTCGCACATCGACATCAGCTCGGTGCCGCCGGCCAGGCAGTAGCCGTGCACCTTCGCGACGACGGGCTTCAGCAGGTCCCAGATCGTCATCCAGTCGCGCAGGCAGGAGCGCGTGAACTGGTCGGTCCAGTCGTCGTACCACTGCGGCGAGACGTAGCCGTCGTTCGGACCGCGCGAGCGGTTGGGCGTGATGTCGTAGCCGCTGCAGAACGACGGCCCGCGGCCCTCGATCACGATCACCGACACCTCGTCGTCGCGCTCCGCCGCCTGCAGCGCGTCGACGATCTCGCGCCGAATGCCGACGTTCAGCGCGTTGCGCTTCTCGGGGCGGTTGAGCGCGATAGTCGCGATGCGGTCTGCGGCCGAATACTCGATGAACTCGTAGCTCACGGTGCTCCTCGTCTGCTCGTGCCGGCGCGCGGGGCCGGCTGGTGCGCGTGGTTGATCCGCCGGCTACCGCTCAGGACGCGCGGAAGACCGGCTGCGGCGTCGGCTCGCTCGCGGTGACGCCGTCCCGCAGCAGCCCGGCGACGGCGTCGTCGTCCAGGCCGAGGACGTCGCGGAACACGTAGTCGTTGTGCTCCGCGAAGCACGGGGCGGGGAGGAAGACGCGGCCGGGCGTGCGCCCGAGCTTCCACGGCGGACCGGGGAAGGGCAGGACGCCGACGTCGCGGTGCTCGATCGGCACGTAGAACTGCCGGTGGAAGAGGTGCGGGTCGGACACGAGCTCCCAGTTCGCCATCACCGGCGCCGCCGGGACGCCGCTCGCCTGGAGCGCCTGCGCCGCGTCGCGGTGGTCGCGGCCGGCCGCCCACTCGGCGATGCCGGCGTCGAGCTCGTCGTGCCGCCGCTGCCGCCCGGTCTGGGTCGCGAGCTCGCCATCCGACGCCCAGTCGTCGCGGCCGAGCGCGGCGCACAGCCCCCGCCACTCGTCGGCGTCGCGCACGGTGAGCGCGAGCCACGCGTCGTCGCCGGCCGACCGGTACGCGCCCTGCGGCGCGTAGACCGCGTGTCGGTTCCCGCGATGCACCGAGGGAGCGCCGGTGAGCTGGTGGTCGACCAGCTCGCCGCCGAAGAACGTCACCCCGCACTCGTTCAGCGAGATGTCGATCCACTGCCCGCGGCCGGTGCGGTCGCGGTGCGCGAGCGCGACGAAGATCGCAATCGTCGCGTAGTTCGCCGCGACGGGGTCGGCGTAGAAGGTGCCGGCGCGGAACGGCTGGCCGTCGCCGTAGCCCGTGACCGACGCCAGCCCGCAGGAGGCCTCGATGTTCGCGCCGTAGGCGACGTAGTGCTGCTCCGGGCCGCTCGCCCCGAAGCCCGAGACGGAGACCATCACCAGCCGCGGGTTGCGCTCGCGGAGCTGCTCCCAGCCGAGGCCGAGGTTCGGCATGACGCGCGCGCTGTTGTTCTCGATCAGGACGTCCGCGCGCTCGACGAGCCGCATGAAGAGCTCGCGGCCGGCCGGGTTCCCGAGGTCGATGCAGACGTCTTTCTTGTTGCGGTTCAGGTGGTTGAAGTAGCCGGCCCGGTTGTAGGGCCGCGCGCCGGGGTCGTTGCCCGGGTACCACAGCGCGCGGGTCGCGGGGCGCTGCGCGTACTCGACCTTGATCACCTCGGCGCCGAGGTCGCCGAGGTGCCGGCCGGCGAGCGGCCCCGCCCAGTTCGCGGTCACCTCGAGGACGTTGAGGCCGTCGAGCGCCCGCGGCGTCGGGTCCGCGGCACCGCGGGACGGCGCGGGCGGGGCGTCCGCGCCGTCGCCGTGCCCGTTCGTCGTCCAGCTCGCACCCGCGCGGATCTCCTGCGTGTGCTCGCCGAGCCGCGGCGCCGGCCGGCGCACCGCCGGCGCGAGCTCGCCGAAGTGGTACGGGAAGCCCGGCATGCGCACCGGCCCCGCCGCCTGCGTATCCACCTCGACGAAGAAGCCGCGTTCGGCCATCTGCTCCGACGCCAGCAGATCGGCCATCGTCTGCACCGGCGTCAGCGCAATCCGCAGCGCCTGCGCGGCGTGGTAGATGGCGAGCTTGTCCTGCGTGAGCGCCCACTCCGCGAACATCGTCCAGATCTCGGAGGCCGGGTCCATCCACGCCGTGCGGTCCGCGTAGCGCGGATCGTCGAGCAGCTCGGGGCGGTCCATCAGCACGAAGAGGTTGGGCTCGTTCGCGCGGCGCATCAGCATCACCCAGCCGTCGCGGCAGCGGAACAGGTCCGAGCCGGCGCGCCGCATCACGGTGCCGGTGTGCGTCCACGACACGCTGTTCCAGGCGTGGCTGCCGAGCGTCGCCTCCTGGATCGACTGGTCGATGTGCTGCCCCAGCCCCGTCGTCGCGCGGTAGCGCAGCGCGGCGAGCGTAGCGACGGCCGCCGCCTGCGCGGCGTGGTGCTGCGCCTGGTAGCCGGGGATCAGCAGCGGCGGCCGCGCGGGATCGCCGCCGAAGTACATGTAGCCGCCCGCGGCCCACTCCACGATCTCGTCGCTCTTCCAGCCGGCGAGCGGCCCGTCCTGCCCGAACGGCGTGACCGAGGTGACGACGAGCCCCGGGTTCCGCGCGGCGAGCGTCTCGTAGCCAAGGCCGAGCGCGGCAAGCCGCCCCGGCGCCAGCGACTCGATCAGCACGTCCGCCTCGCCCAGCAGCCGGCGCAGCACCTGGCGATCGGCGTCCGACTCGAGGTCGAGCGTGACGGAGCGCTTGTTCCAGTTCGCGTATTCGAAGATCCCGCTCGCGTCGGCGCCGAGCGCGACGAGCCCGCGCGCGCGGTCGCCCACCGGCGGCTCCACCTTGATCACGTCGGCGCCGAAATCGGAGAGGAGGCGCGCCGCGAGCGGCCCCGCGACCCCCTCGGCGATCTCAATCACGCGCAGTCCGTCGAATGTCCCAGCCGTCGCCCCGGGCATGTGCCGCTCCCCCTCCGCTGCGCCTTCGCCGTCAGCCCTCCCGCGCCGGCGCGGCGCGGCCCGACCCGCGCAGCGCCGGGAGGATCTCCTCGGCCATGTACTGCATCGCCTCCATCGTCCGTTCGGGTCGCTGCTGCCCGAGGCCCTCGCCGAACGAGGGCGTGGCGAGCGCATGCTGGAGGCCGGCGCGTTCGTAGGCGGCGAGCTGCTCGATGATCTCGTCGCGGCTCCCGCTCACCGCCCCGGGCGCGTCGACGCGCGGCCCGATCACGACGCGGGGCCCGAGCATCGAGACCACCAGCTCGGCGGGATCGCGCCCCTGCCGCTCGAGCTCGGCGTGCACGTGGCGCAGCTCCTCGGCGATCTGCTCGGGGGTCGAGGTGATGGTGTGGTAGCCGTCCCCGTAGCGCGCGACGCGCCGCCACGCGGCGTCGCCCTTGCCGCCGACCCACAGCGGGATGCGCGGCCGCTGGACGGTCGGCAGCGGCTCGAGCCGCTCGAACGCGTGCAGCCGCCCGTGGTGCGAGACCGGCGCCTCGTCGCCCCAGAGCGCGAGGCAGATGCGAATCCACTCGTCGGTCACCGCGCCGCGCCGCGCGTAGTGCTCGCCGATGCCGAGCGCGTCAAACTCCTCGGCCATCCAGCCGACGCCGAGCCCCAGCAGGATGCGGCCGTGCGAGAGGTGGTCGAGCGTCGCCAGCATGCGCGCGAGCACGACCGGGTTGCGGTACGGGATGATCAGCACGCTCGTGCCGATGCGCACGCGACGCGTCGCCACCGCGATCGCCGCCATCATCGCCAGCGGGTCGTAGATGTCCTGCCGGTACGCGAAGCCCGCGACGCCGGACTCGTTGTACGGGTAGCGCGCGCGGATCGTGGCCGGCATCACCAGGTGGTCGTGCACCCACACGGAGTCGAACCCGAGCAGCTCCGCGTGGCGCGCGATCGCCACGAGATCCGGCGCGTCTGCGTGCTTCCCGAAGTTCCCGAAGTTGCCGACGGTGACGCCGAACTCCATCACGGCGCTCCCGTCGTCCCGGCGCGCCCGCCGCCGAACGCCGGCAGGATCTCCGCGGCCAGCCGCTCGATGCCGCGGCGCCGCGCGAAGAGCGGGTCGGGCTCGTCGTCGACGGTCGGGTCGGCGACCAGGTGGTCGAGCCCGGCGCGGCCGTAGGCGCGCAGGTCCTCGGCGATCTGCTCCGCGCTGCCCGCGAGCGGGCGCCGGCCCTCCGCCGGCAGCGGCTCGCGCGTGAAGCGCACCGCTGCGAGCAGGTAGACCGCGAGCTCGTCGGGGTCGCGCCGATCGGCGCGGCAGACCGCGCGCAGCGCCTCGACGTGCTCCGCGAGCTGCGCGGGGTCGTCGCCGGCGAGCTGCAGGCCGTTGCCGAGCCGCGAGGCGCGCACGAGCGCGGCGCGGCCGGCGCCGGCAATCACGATCGGCGGGTGCGGGCGCTGCAGCGGCTTCGGGTACGCGCCGACGTCCTCGAACGCGACGTAACGCCCGCGGTAGGAGCTCGGCCCGGTGTTCGTCCAGATCTCCTTCACCGCGCGCAGGTAGTCGTCGGTCACCGCGCCGCGGTGCGCGAAGTGATCGGGCGGCAGGCCCAGCGCGTCGAACTCCTCGCGCAGCCAGCCGGTGCCGGCGCCGAGCACGACGCGCCCGCCGGAGAGCCGGTCGGCCGTCGCGAGCATCTTCGCGGTGACGGCGGGGTGCCGGAACGGCATCGCGAGCACGCAGATGCCGAGCTGCAGGCGGCGCGTCGCCGCCGCCAGCGCGGCGACCATCACCAGCGGCTCGAACGGCTGTCGCGCGGCGTACCCGGCGCCGCGCGCCCCCTCCGCGCCGGGCGCGGGGCGCGGCACCGCGACATGATCGTTGACCCACGCCGAGTCGAACCCGAGCGCGTCGGCGAGGCGCGCCGCCTCGAGGCACGCGTCCACCGCGGTCCCGGCGGGCGCGAGGTTGCCGACGGAGACACCAAACCGCACGGAGCGGGAGCCCGTCCGGGCGGGCCGACTGGCCGGCGCCCTTACTTGATCGCCAGTGGGTTGATCGGCGAGCCGACCCCGCCGGTCACGCGGAGGGGCGGCGCCACGAACTGGAACTCGTACACGCCGTCCGCCGCGCAGTCGTCGGCCAGGGCGTCCAGGTCGAACATCTCGCCGAGCGTCAGGCCGATGTCGCGGATCGCCACGCAGTGCACCGGCAGCGCGACCTCGGGGTCCTCGCCGGGAAGCACCTCGACCGCCCAGTTGTCCGACGCGATCGCCGCGATCTGCTTCTCGAAGAGCCACTCGAGCGCCGCGACGCCGATCCCCGGCTCGCCGCCCATGAACTCCTGGCGGTTCGCGTCCCGCACGTACTTCGTGCGCCACCCCGTGCGGAACAGGACGACGTCCCCCGGCTCGACGGTGACGTTTTGCCTGGCCGCCGCGCCGTCGAGGTCCTCCGGCGTGATCAGCTCGCCCACCGGGAGCCAGTCGACGCCGCGGTAGCGCGCGATGTCGAGCAGCACGCCGCGCGAGGTGATGCCGCGGAACTGCTTGTCGATGCCGTTGCGCTCGGCGCCGCCGCTCGTGACGGTCGCGGCCGGGACGCCGTTGTAGAGCTGCCCGTCGTAGTAGACGTGCGCGAGGCTGTCCCACTGCGTCGCCGACTGCAGCGGCATGATGATCCAGTCGTCGCACACGCGCAGCGGGCCGCGCGCGCGCGACGCGAACGCGCCGTCGTCGCCGCCGTCCAGCGACATCATGTGGACGGGGTTCATGCGGAACGGCCCGAGCTGCGGGCCGGTCGACTCGAACGGGATGCCGAGCGAGAAGACCTTGCCCTGCCGCACCGTCTGCGCGGCCTGCTTGAGCTTCTCCGCGGTGATGAAGTTGGTGGTTCCGAGCTCGTCCTCGGCGCCCCACCGGCCCCAGTTCGAGTAGCGCTTCCCGAGCGCAAAGACGTCGACTCCCACGTTGGTTCCTTTCCCGTCGCGCGACCGTGGCGGCGACCGGGTGAGCCGGTCGCCGCCGTCGCGGCGTCAGCGCCGAGGGGCTAGACCTTCTTGCCGCCGCGCCCGTTCGGGGCCGTCTCGTCGAGCTTCACGAACTTCCAGTTCGCGCCGCCCCAGTTGCCGATCTGCGTGTAGAGCGAGTGCGCGATCGTGTGCACCCACTTCTGCTCGACCTCGAACGTGTGGTAGCCGACGAGGAACAGCTGGTCGGCGTTCTCCATCAGCTGCGTGTTGATCTGCTTCGCGAGGTCCTGCCGCGTCGGCACGTCGGTCGCCGTGTGCAGCTTGTCGAGCATGTCCGTGACCTTCTGGTCGTCGACGTTGCCCCAGTTGCTCGAGGCGCCCGGGTAGAAGAGCGGACGCACGACGACGTCCGCGTCGAAGCCCGCGATGCCGCCGAAGTAGGCGAGGTCGTTGAACTGCTTCTTGTAGAGCGTGTTCGTGAAGGTGAGGTAGTCCTTCTGCTCGATGTTGAGCGTGACCCCCACATCCTTCCAGTTCTGCTGCACGAGCACGGAGAAGTCCGTGGCCGGCGTCAGGTAGTTCGGCTCGATCACGGTGAGGTTCAGGTCGCTGCCGTGGCCGGCGGCGTCGAGCAGCTGCTTCGCCTGCTTCGGGTCGTGCTGAGCCGAGGCCGGCAGATCGTTCCAGCCGAGCGGGCCGTCGAGACCCTGCTGGTCGAACGGCACCGGTGAGTAGGGCGTGCCGTAGGTCGCGAGCATGCCGTTGACCATGCCCTGGCGGTCGACGGCCATCGACAGCGCTCGCCGCACGCGGTCGTCCTTGTAGAGCGGGTTGTCCCACTGCCAGATCAGGCCCCACTGGTACGTCGCCCAGTGCGGCTGGACGGTGAACTGGCCGTCCCCGTTGCTCTTCACCAGGTCCTTGAACGTCTGCGAGTCCGACTCGAGGTCGATCCAGTCGATCTTGCCGACCCGGTACGCGGCGTTGCGCGCGTTGGCGTCGGCGAACACGAGACCGGTCATCTCGTCCAGGTAGGGCAGCTGCTGACCGGCCGCGTCCTTCTCCCAGTACTTCGGGTGACGCACCGAGTGGATGCGCTCGCCGGTCTTGTACTCCTGCATCTGGAAGGCGCCGGTGCCGATCGGCTGCGTGCGCCAGCGGTTCTGGTCGCCCTCGAAGTGCTCCTTCGCGAAGATCAGGTAGTACGGCATCCCCAGGATGTTCGGGAGCGCGAAGTACGACGACTTCATCTTGAACTTGACGGTGTGATCGTCGACGGCCGTGATCGAGTCGATGGCGGCCAGCGGCGTCGACCAGACGCTCTTGTTCCGATAGACGTCGAGCGAATAGACGACGTCCTCGGCGGTCATCTGGCGGCCGTTCACGGGCGCGAGGTCGTGGAACATGACGTTCTGCGGGATCGTGAAGACCCACTCGGTGTAGTCGGGGTTCGCCTCGGTGGTCTGTGCGAGGTCGGGCCCGAACTCCTGGCCCCAGAGGTTGGAGCCCGGCTCCATCCGGGCGCGGTAGAGCCCGTTGTAGTAGGGCACGCCGGGCGTGCCCGTTCCGACGTTGGGCAGGTCCCACGTCGGCGGGCTGGTGCCGATGCCGTACTGCAGGCTGCCGCCGCGCACGGACGGCGGCGTCCAGTTCAGCTTGGTCCAGTTGTACTGGCCGATGATCGGGTACTTCTGCCCGATGTTCGCGGCCACCTCCTGCGGCGACATGCCCTTGGCCGGCCCGGTGTTGCCGACGTTCGGCGGCGGCGTGCCGGTAGCCAGCGACGGATTGCTCGCGGCCGCCGTCCCGCCACCGCTCGCGGCCGGCGTGCTCGTGCTGTTGTTGCTGCTGCCGCACCCGATCAGCGCGGCGGAGACGCCGCCCAGCGCGACCGCGGCGGAGCCGCGCAGCACGCGACGGCGCGAGAGCGCTCGCTTCCAGTACCCCCCCTGGTCCGATTCCATCACCACCGCACTCCCCTCACGCGGACATGCTTCGTCCACCCGCCCGGTCGGGCGGTCGGTCACCTGGTTCCCCTGAGTCGCGGGTCGAGCACGTCGCGCAGCGCGTCGCCGAGCAGGTTGTAGCCCATGACCGCGACGCTGATGGCGATGCCGGGCGCGATCGCGAGCCAGATCTGCGCCTGCATGTACTGGCGCGCGCCGCCGTTGAGCATCGTGCCCCAGTCCGGCGTCTGCGTGTTCACGAGGCCGAGGAACGCGAGCGAGGCCTCGAGCAGGAGGTTCCCGCCCAGGCTCACGGCCGCGACGACGATCACGATCGGGATCACGTTCGGGTAGATGTGCCGGAAGACGATGCGCGTGTCGGTCGCGCCCAGCGCCCGCGCCGCCTGCACGTACTGCTCCTCGCGCGCGGCGATCGTGACCGAGCGCGTGAGGCGGCTCCCGACCGGGATGGTGATCAGCGAGATCGCGAGCATCACCATCACGAGGTTCGCGTTGAGGACATAGACCAGCACCATCAGCACGATCAGGGCGGGCATCGCCTGGAACGCGTCGACGAAGCGCTGCCAGATCAGGTCGAACCAGCCCATGAAGTAGCCCGAGATGATCCCGATGGTCATGCCGCCGGCGATGCCGAGCGCGGTCGCGATCGCGCTGATGGTCATGCTCAGCCGGGCGCCGTAGACGACGCGCGACAGGACGTCGCGTCCGAGCGCGTCGGTGCCGAGCCAGTGCTGCGCGCTCGGCGCCTCCAGCCGCGTGGCCCCGGAGACGAAGGCGGTGTACGGGTCGTAGGTCGGCACGCCCGGGATGCGCAGCGAGCCGGCGGTGAGCGCCGGGCCGAACGCCGCGAGCAGCCAGAGCAGCACGAGCAGGACGCCCGAGACGGCGCCCAGCGGCTTGTGCCGGGCGAGCGCGACCAGGCGCGACATGCGACGGGGCGCGGGGCGCACCGGCTCGAAGGCGATGGACGTCTCGGCCGCGGTCGCGGAAGTCATCGGCGCATCACGTTCCGTCCCGCCATCACTCGTACTTCACGCGCGGATCGAGGTACGCGTACGTGAGGTCGGTGAAGAGGTTCCCGAAGACGACGATCAGGCTGAGCAGGAACAGGTTCGTCTGGACCTGCGTGTAGTCACGGCCGTTGATCGCGTTGAACGTGAGCAGGCCGACGCCGGGGAGGCTGAACAGCGTCTCGACGATCACCGTGCCGCCGAGCAGGAACGCGAGCTGCGACGCGACGACCGTGATCACCGGGATCAGCGCGTTCCGCAGCGCGTGCTTCACGATGACGATGCGCTCGTCGAGGCCCTTCGCCCGCGCCGTGCGCACGTAGTCCTGGCGCAGGACCTCGAGCATGACCGTGCGCATGACGCGCATCGTCACGGCGGCGTACTGAAAGCTCAGGATGAGCGACGGGAAGATCATCTGCTGGAAGTTCGTCCACGGGTCGGTGAACGGCGACGCGAACCCGTACGGCGCCTGGTAGTGGAACCAGAGTGCGGCGAAGAGCACGACCGCCGTGCCCGTGAAGAAGTTCGGGACGGAGAGGCCGAGCGTCGCGACGAAGCGGAAGACGTAGTCGGTGGCGGTGTCCTGGAACACGGCGGAGTAGACGCCGATCGGGATGCCGACGAGCAGGCTGATCACGATCGACACCACGGCGAGCTCGACCGTGATGCGTGCCGCCTGCGCGAACGCGTCGAGCGTCGGCAGGTCGGTGATGAGGCTGCGGCCGAAGTCGCCGTGCGCCACCCCGAGCGTCCACTCGACGAACTGCGTCGGGAGCGAGCGGTCGAGGCCGAGCTGGTGTCGGAGCGCCTGCAGCGCCTGGTCGTTGTAGCCGCCGGCCTGCTGGATGCGCGCCATCGTCACGTCGCCCGGCACCAGGCGCATCATCCCGAACGTCATCACCATGACGATGAGCAGCACGGGGATACTGAGGACGAGCCGTCGAATGACGTAACGCTGCACGAAGGGACCACCGGGTTCGAGCGCCGCCGGAGGGGTAGGGAGCGCCGAATTCCCGGTGCCCCTGCGCGGGACTCTATGGACGCGATTTGGGGCCAGTCCATCAGGATCGTGATTGCGGCACGCGGCGGGGGCCACTAACCACAGCGGTGCGAAGCACCCGCCCCGCGCCGCGCGGAGCGGACCCGCACACTCACCCCGGGGCGAGCCGATCGGACGACGCTCCGACGACGCCGCACACCATGCACACCCTGCAGCGGAGGCGCACTGTGACGTACGCGGACATCCTGTACGAGGTCGACGACCGCCTGGCGTTCGTGACGCTGAACCGCCCGGAGAAGCTGAACGCGCTGTCGAACAACCTGCGCGGCGAGGTCTTCGACGCCATGAAGGAGGCGGAGGCCAACCCCGACGTGGGCGTGATCATCCTGCGCAGCGCCGGCCGCGCCTTCAGCGCGGGCTACGACCTCAGCCCCGCGCGCGCCGCCGGCGCGGACTCCTCGTACGTGAGCCCGCGCTCGCTGCTGCCCGACACCGGGACCACGCATCCCGGCCCCGGCCAGTGGTCGCGCCACGTGGTGATGGCCAACTTCACGATCTGGGAGCTGGCGAAGCCGGTGATCGCGCAGGTCCACGGCTACTGCCTCGCCGGCGGCACCGAGCTGGCCTCGATCTGCGACTTCCGCATCGTCGCCGAGGACGCCCAGATCGGGTACCCGCCGGTACGCGCGATGACGACGATGGACATGATGTGGGCGCCCTGGCTGCTCCCGCCCGCGAAGGCGCGCGAGTTCGCGTACGTGGGCGACCCGATCTCGGGCACGGAGATGGAGCGGCTCGGCTGGGCGAACTACGCCGTGCCGGCCGACCAGCTCGCCGACTTCACCGAGCGCTTTGCGCGCCGCATGGCGCACATCGACAACGACATGCTCATGTACTCGAAGCGCGCCGTGAACCGGCAGTTCGAGGTCATGGGCATCCGCACGGGCCTGTGGTCCGGCACCGAGATCCAGGCGCTGAGCGCGAACCGGCCGGCGGCCGGCGAGTGGGGCCGGCACGTGCGCGAGGAGGGCCTGAAGGCCGCGCTCGAGTGGCGCGACGGGCCGTTCCGCGACTTCCGCGGCCGCTACGACACCGCGCCGAAGGAGCGCGCGGTGGCCGGTCGCGAGGGCGATGAGAAGGGGACGGGCGGGTACTAGGCGCGCGGGCGCATCGCGACGAGCGTCGCGCGCGCTCTGGGACGACGAGGCGAACCGCGCGCAGACGCTCGCCGCCACCGCGCTCGGCCGCATTGGCGAGGCCGACGAGGTGGCGGGCGCCGTCGTCTACCTCGCGAGCGGCGCCGCCTCGTTCGCGACCGGCGCGGACCGTGGTGCTCGACGGCGGGGAGACGATCTGAGGCGCAGTCCGGCGCGATACAACGCCGCTCCGCCTGCCACTCGCGGGGCGCAGGAGCGGCTCCCACGCACGCTCTAATGTCTTCATGTGATTTTGATATGGAATTGTTAGCGCATTCGACGGCGACCCTTTACTGTGCGCCGACTCGCGGGAGGCAAGGTTGCTTCTCGGGGTGACAGAAGGGCCGGGCTACTTGAGAGGCTTCCGTTCGTCCATCCACCTGAAATTCTCGAGCCTCGCCGGCGTGACGCTCGTCGTCGCGCTCGCGTTGCTCGCGACCGCGTGGTTCCCCACCTCCGTCGACGCCTCCGGTCCGACGACGCTCGGACGCACAGGGTGGCAGGTGACGCGGCCGTACGGGCCCGTCCAGACCCCGGCGTACTCCCCGCTGGGGAACGCCGCGTTCTACAACTACATCCCCAGCCCGGGCGTCCCGGGCGCGAACGACGCGGGCTGGTCGGACTGCGGCCCCTCCAACGGGCTCTGCCCCAGCGCCGACACCATCAACATGCACCAGTGGTCGCGGCTCGGCGGCTTCTACGCCTGCGGCGCGTCGGCCGACTACACCTTCTTCCAGAGCTTCGTCAGCGTCCCAGAGGGGACGTCCATCACGCAGTTCAGCGTGAACATGTCCGGCGCGGATGACGGCGCGCGTGTCGCCATCTACAACTCCGTGTACCCCGGCGGCTACGTGTTCCCCGGCAGCTACATCTATCTCGGCGGCTCGCAGTCCACGACCGACATGTCGTCCGCGATGGTCGCGGGCGAGGTGAACCGCGTGGTCGTGACGCAGATGGACAACTGCGCCGTGGGGAACAACCTCGACAGCGCCGTGATCTCCCTGAACGGCACGGTGATCCCGAGCGACAGCACGCCGCCGGTGATCACCCCGAACGTGTCGGGCACGCTCGGCAACAACGGCTGGTACGTCAGCGACGTCGCGGTCTCCTGGACGGTCACGGACGCGGACTCCGCGGTGACGTCCACGACCGGTTGTGACGCCACGGCGGTGACCGCGGACACGACCGGCACGACCTTCACGTGCACGGCGACCTCCGCGGGCGGCACCGCCAGCGAGAGCGTGACGGTGCAGCGCGACGCGACGGCCCCGACCGCCACGGCGACGCGCACGCCCGACGCCAACGCGAACGGCTGGAACAACAGCGACGTCACCGTGACCTTCGCGGGCAGCGACTCGCTCTCCGGGATCGCTTCGTGCGACGCGGCGGTCGTGCTCGGCGAGGGCGCGGGCCAGTCGGCAAGCGGCACCTGCACCGACAACGCCGGCAACGTCAGCGCGCCGGCGACCGTGTCCGACATCAACGTCGACGAGACGGCCCCGAGCGCCACGGCGACGCGCACGCCCGACGCCGACGCGAACGGCTGGAACAACAGCGACGTCACCGTGACCTTCGCGGGCAGCGACTCGCTCTCCGGGATCGCCTCGTGTGACGCGGCCGTCGTGCTCGGCGAAGGCGCGGGCCAGTCTGCGAGCGGCACCTGCACCGACCTCGCCGGCAACGTCAGCGCCCCGGCGACCGTGTCCGACATCAACGTCGACGAGACGGCCCCGGTGGTGACGGTCACCGGCGTGTCGGACGGCGCCACGTACATCGTCGGCGGTGCCCCCGAGGCCGGCTGCACGACCGCGGACGGGCTGTCCGGCGTCGCGACCGACGCGGTGGCGACCGTCACGGGCGGTCCGCTCGGCTCCGTCACGGTGACGTGCGACGGGGCGGAGGACCTGGCCGGCAACATGGCCTCGGTCTCCGCGACCTACGCCGTCGCCTACGACTTCTGCGGGTTCGAGCAGCCGCTGCTCACGCCCGTGCAGGTCTTCAAGATCAAGTCCACGATTCCGGTGAAGTTCTGCCTGGCCGACGCGAGCGGCGCGCCGGACGGGACCGCGGTGGCGAGCGTCTACGCGAACGGCGTGCTCCAGGGCGTCGCGCGCTACGACGACACCGACGGGCATTACATCTTCAACCTGCGCACCAAGGGCATGGCGGCCGGGCCGCTCACGATCTCCGTGTCCCTGGACGACGGGACGACGCACTCGATCGAGGTCGCGCTGAAGTAGCGCCGGCACCGGTCGAAGGCTCAGGTAGGGGGCGGGCGTCGAGCCCGCCCCCTGCCTGTCTGACCGCAGTCGCGCCGATCGCCAGACGTTCGAACGCGCGGACGCGATCGAAGCAGGGTGGAGGCCGGGGCGATCCTCGCCACGAGGCAACCGGCGCGTCACCTCGCGATCGGTCGCGCGCCACGCTCGAGCGATCGCCGCGTCGAAGACGTCCGCCTGGACCAGCTCCGCACCCGGCCACCCGCGCCTCCAGCATCGCGAGGTTGCGGGCGCCTGCCCGCACCCGGTAGCCGCTCGCGAGCAGACGTGGCACCGGGTACGAGGGGAGCACCCGTTCGCCTCTCCGTCTCCGCGCGAAGCCGGCGCGCGCTCAGCCGCCGCGCGCCGCGAGCGGCACGGTGCCGACCACGTCGTCGCGCTCGAGCGCGGCATACTCCTCCGCGCCAACGCCGAGCAGGTCACACAGCACCTCGCGCGTGTGCTCGCCCAGCAGCGGCGCGCGGCGCGCCGGCGGCGGCGGCGCGAGCGCGAACCGGTAGGGCTGGCCGGGGTAGCGCTTCACGCCGACACCCGGCCGGTCCCGCTCGACCAGCGTGCCGCGCGCCGCGAGGTGCGGGTCCGCGAGCAGCTCCGGCCCGTTCAGGACTGCGCCCGCCGTGACGCCCGCCTCCTGCAGCCGCCGCATCAGCGCGAGGTGCGGCTGCGACCGCGTCCACGCGGCAATCGCCGCGTCGATCTCCGCGGCGCCGGCGCGCCGGCCCGCGACGCCCGCGTACGCGGATCCCGCCCCCGCCCACTCCGCGTGCCCGATCAGCGGCGCGAGCGCCCGCCACTCCGCGTCGTCCTGGCACGCGATCGCGATCCAGCGGTCGTCCGCGCAGGGGTACGTGCCGTGCGGCGCTGCCGTCGGATGGCCGTTGCCGGAGCGCCCCGGATCGACGCCCGACAGCGACCAGCCGGCGAGCGCGTCGCCGATGTACATCGTGCACGCCTCGACCTGGCTGAGGTCGATGTGCTGGCCCTCGCCCGTGCGCGCCCGGTGGCGCAGCGCGGCGAGCAGCGTCACCGCCGCCAGCACGCCCACGAACGGATCGCCGCCGTTCATGCTCGTGAACAGCGGCGGGCCGCCCGCGTACCCCGTGAGGTGGCTGATGCCCGACAGCTGCTCGGTCGACATCCCGAACGCCACGTAGTCGCGCCAGGACACGTCGGCGCCGAAGCCGGGCATCGACAGCATGATCAGGTCGGGCTTCACCGCGCGCAGCGCGTCGTAGGCGAGACCGAAGTTGCCCATCACGCGCGGCGTGTAGTTCTCGATCAGCACGTCCGCGCCGGCCACCAGCCGCTCGAGCAGCGCCTTGCCGCGCGGGTCGGTCAGGTTGAGCGTGATGCCGGTCTTGTTGCGGTTCACCCAGTTGAAGTTCGGCGAGTGCTCCCACGGCGCGTCGCCACCCGCGCCGCTCCCACGCCAGCCGTCGATGCGCTGCACCGACTCGACCTTGAGCACCTCCGCGCCCGCGTCCGCGCAGATCTGCGTCGCCATCGGGCCCGACATGAACATCGAGAGGTCGACGATGCGCACGCCGGCCAGCGGGGCAGTGTGCGGCTCGTCGGGTGGGGGGTCGACCGCGGCGGCCCCGGTCGCGGGCGGGGTCGCCGGGGCGTCCGCCTCGCCCGCCGCCCCGAGCAACTCGGCGTTGTGCTCGCCGAGCCGCGGCGCCCGCGTGACGCGCGCCGCCATCGCCGTCGACCTGAACCACGACCCCGGCATCTCCACCGTGCCGGCGCCGGGGTGATCGACCGCGACGAAGAAGCCGCGCTCGCGGTGCGGCGGCAGCTCGAGGATGCCCGGCAGGTCGGGCACGAGCCCGAACGGCACGCGCCACGTCTGTCCTTCGTGGAAGAGGTCCTCGGCGGTGCGCGCCGCGACCACCGGCGCGAAGCGGTCGCGGGCCGCGCCGGCGTGCTGCAGCCGCGCCGCGCCCTGGAACCGCGGGTCGTCGAGCATGTCCCCGCAGCCGAGGAACTGGCACAGCAGCCCCCACTGCGCAAGCGTCAGCACGTTCACGCCGAGGGTGCCGTCCGCGGTCGGCAGCATGAACGACGGCCCGGGCCCGCGCCACGACTCCCGCTCCGGCACGACGCCGCGGTACTCGTAGGTGAGCGTCGGGAACAGCGCGGCGGCGAGCACCGCCTCCTGCGCGCTGACGTCGACGTGATCGCCTCCGCCGTGACGCGCGCGCCCCTCTGCCGCGAGCAGCGTCGCGGCCGCGGCAAACGCGCCGGTCAACGTCTCCGCGATCGCGCCGCCGGCCTGCAGCGGCTCGCGATCCGGCAACCCGCAGGTGTGCGTCCACCCGCCGGTCGCGCACGCGACGAGGTGCGACCAGCGGTAGCCGGCGCAGGGGCCCGTCGACCCGAACCCGGAGACCGTCGTGAGGATCACGCGCGGGTTCCAGCGCCGCAGCCGCGCGAAGCCGAGGCCGCGCGCGGCCAGCTCGCCCTCCGTCTCGCCCGCGATCACGATGTCGAACCGCGCGAGCAGCCGCGCGAGGTCGGCGCGGCCGGCGGCGGAGTCGAGGTCGAGCGTGACGCCGCGCTTGCTCGTGTTCAGGTAGAGGAAGCTCGCGCTCGCCTCGGGGTCGACGCCGTCGCCGCGGAACGGCCCGCGCCGGCGCGCCCGGTCGCCGGCGGGCGGCTCGACCTTGCAGACGTCGGCGCCGAGGTCGCCGAGCAGCTTGGCGCAGAACGGGCCGGCGACGCCCTCGGAGAGGTCGAGCACGGCGAGCCCGGCGAGGGGCGTTGGCATGGCGCGTCTCCCGGCGGCACGGAGCGGCGTTCGCAGCGGGATTGTCAGCGGCCCGCACGGCGATGACAAGCGTGGTCGACGTGCGTTCGCGACGCGACGGGCTGGATTACGCTGCCGGTCGCGGCGCCCGCGCGGCGGGTCGACGCCGCCGCATCGCCACCGCCGCTGGAACCGGGAGCCGTGGATGCCGATCGACGCTGCGCACGAGAGCTGGAAGCCGGGCATGGGCTGGGAGCACGCGGTCGACGAGATCGCGTACATCAAGGGCCTCGCCGCCGAGCTCGGCGGGGCCGAGCGCGTCGAGCGCCAGCACCGCGGCGGACGCCTCACCATCCGCGAGCGCATCGAGCGCTTCGCCGATCCCGGCTCGTTCCTCGAGGCCGGCCCGCTCGTCGGCGCGGCGGAGTACGACGCCGACGGCAACCTCGCGTCGTTCGTCCCCGGCGCCTACGTGATGGGGCTCGCCGAGGTCGCCGGCCGCCCGATCGTGATCGGCGGCGACGACTTCACGATCTCCGGCGGCAGCCCGCACAACGTGCACAAGGGCCCGCGCCAGTTCACGCAGCCGCTCGCGCTGCAGTACGGCATCCCCTACGTGCAGCTCGTCGAGGGCGTCGGGCACAGCTCGAAGTCCGACGAGACCGCGGGGCACATGGGCCTGCCCGCCGGGCAGCAGTGGAAGATCCTGTCCGACCTGCTCGCGCGCGTGCCCGTGGCCGCCGGGATCATGGGCTCCGTCGCGGGCGCGCCGGCGGCGTACGCGCTGATGTCGCACTTCACGGTGATGGTGAAGGGCCAGTCGCAGATCTTCCCGTCGGGCCCGCCGGTGGTCCGGCGCGCGCTCGGCGAGGACCTCGACAAGGAGGCGCTCGGCGGCGCGCAGCGGCACGTCCACGAGAGCGGCCAGGTCGACAACGAAGCGGAGTCGGAGGAGGACGCCTTCGCGCAGATCAAGGCGTTCCTGAGCTACCTGCCGAACACGACGAACGACGTCGCGCCGCGCGTGGAGACCGGCGACCCGCCGGACCGCCGCCCCGAGGAGCTGCTCACGATCATGCCCGCCGACCGGCGTCGCGGGTACGACCCGCGGAAGCTGATCCGGCTGGTCGTGGACAACGGCGAGTTCTTCGAGATGCGGCGCTACTACGGCGGCTCGCTGATCACCGGCTTCGCGCGGCTCGACGGCTACAGCGTCGGCGTCATCGGCAACGACCCGATGGTGCTCGCCGGCGCGATGAACGGCGACGCCGCCGACAAGTTCGCGCACTTCGTCGACCTCTGCGACGCCTTCAACCTGCCGGTGGTGATCTTCCTGGACATGCCGGGATTCATGCTCGGCTCGCGCGCGGAGTCGCAGGCGACGATGCGCCGCGGGGTGCGCGCGCTGATCGCGAGCGCCGAGGCGCAGGTCCCGAAGATCGAGTTCGCGGTGCGCAAGTCGTACGGGGTGGCGGCGGAGGCGGCGCACAGCATCGGGCAGCCCGACGGCCTGAACCTGCGCTTCGGCTGGCCGGCCGGCGAGTGGGGCGGCATCCCGATCGAGGGCGGCGTGGCGGCGGCGTACCGGCGCGAGATCGAGTCGGCGCCGGACCCGGACGCGCACCGCGCGATGATCGAGCAGCGGCTGCTGCGGCTGCGCTCGCCGTTCCGCGCGGCGCACCACGGCGACGTGATCGACCTGATCGACCCCCGCGAGACGCGGCGGCTCGCGTGCACGTTCGTGCGGCTCGCGCAGCCGCTGCTCGCGAAGCTGGCGCAGCGGCCGAAGCGGCCCGTGCGGCCGTAGCGGC